>CAVWPS010000001.1:0-1189027 GCA_963756975.1 uncultured Alphaproteobacteria bacterium
TCAAAGTTTTGATTGCACATGATTGCGCCGGCCTGCTTCACTAAGCGCGGGAGGTGCTCATGGCGGCCGATCGGCTCGATCTCATCCGGGAGCATCTTTATACGAACGGGTCCGTGTCGGTGCAGGATCTGTGCACCGCCACTGGCGCGTCCCCTGCGACCGTTCGGCGTGACCTGCAGCGCCTAGAAGACGATGGCGCGGTCGAGCGCACCCATGGCGGCGTGCGCTTGGCCGGATCGGCGGGGATGGAGGTCAGCTTTCGGGTTCGCGAGAACCTGAACATCCGGGCCAAACGCTTGATCGCCAAACGGGCGCACGGCCTGATCCGCCCGCACACGACAATCTTCTTCGACGCCGGCACGACCGTTCTGCAGGTGGCACGCCTGTTGCGGCTGCACCCGCTGCCGGTCGCGGTGTTCACCAACGGCCTCGCGGTGGCCAACGAACTCGCCAACTTACCCGACCTGCAGGTGTCCGTGCTGGGCGGCGTGCTGCGGCGCGAGAACCTGTCGTTCATCGGTCCGCTCGCCGAGCAGATTTTAGGGCAGATCTGGTTCGATCAGCTTTTCCTGGGGTTCACGGCGGCCCACGAGGACGGTTTCTTCCACACGCTCGATGCGGGCGAGGCCAGTCTCAACCAGATGATGCTGACCCGTGCGGCGGAGACGATCCTGCTGGCGGACTCGAACAAGTTCCTGCGCCGCGCGACATATCGCGTGGCATCGTTCCGGGCACCGCTCCGGCTCATCAGCGACGACGATCTGTCGGCCGAGTGGCGGCAGCGACTGCGTGAGGCCGGGGTCGGCGTGGATATCGTTCGCGGGGACGAGGCGTCGTGAGACCGCTCGTCATCGGTATCGACGGCGGCGGCACGAAGACGCTTCTCGCGGCCGCGACCGCCGACGGCGACGTGGTGGGAATCCTGCGTGGGGCAGGCTGCAATCCGTTCGACGAGCCCGGCTGGCAGGGCGTGATCGGGTCTCTCCGGCAGCGCGCCAGTGCGTGGGTCGCCGAGGCGGCCGCGACCGGCTTCGGGATGCCGGGTTTCGGCGAGGTCGAGGCGGTCACGCGCCAGCAGGAACGGGTCGCCGCGAGCTTCGGCCCGGCGACCGTGCGCGTTCTGAACGATGTCGAGACAGCCTTCGACGGTGCGTTCGCCGGCGATGACGGCGTGCTGCTGCTGGCGGGCACCGGGTCGATGGTCTGGTCCGCGTGGAGAGGGCGAACGGTGCGCGTCGGCGGCTGGGGCGACGCGTTCGGCGACGAGGGCAGCGCGTACTGGATCGGCCGGGAAGCCGTCATCCGGGCCAGCCAGGCGATCGACGGCAGGCTCGACGGAGCGGAGGCGTTCGCACGCGCCCTGTTCGCGGAACTCGGCCTGTCGCTCGCCGACCCGCACGACGCGCTGATCGGCTGGTACCGGGCGCGCGCGCATTTGCGCGTCGAACTCGCGGCACTGGCCCGGTTCGTGGACCGGCAAGCGGCCGCGGGCGACCGGGCGGCGGATCGCATTCTGGATGACGCCGCCGACCATCTCGCACGCCATGTCGCCGCCGCGTGGCGGGCGCTCGACGGGTCCGGGCCGGTGGTCTGGACCGTCGCGGGCGGCGCATTCGCGAGCGCCATTCTTCGCGCGCGGACCGCCGAGCGTGTCGGCACGCCGCCGCGCGAGCCGGTTCTGCCCCCCGTCGGCGGCGCGTTGCGCCGTGCGGCACTGGCGGCCGGGTGGGCGGTCGACGCGCGCTGGCTATCGCGGCTCGGCGCGTCGCTGGCCGCGCGTCGCGACGCCGGCTCTTTCAATCCAAAACAGGAGGTCTTCGATGCCGAATTTCTCGGGTAAGCTCGTGGTGGCACTCGCAACGACGATGGCGCTCGGTCTCGGCGGGGCGCGCGCCGCCCACGCCGAGACGATCAAGGTGCTGCTGCCGACGTTCGGCGCGGATGCGGCGGCCAAGCAGATTACGGACGCGTTCACCAAGGCGACCGGCATCGACGTCGATTTCCAGACCATCCCCTGGGACAACATCCGGCCGCAGATCGTGACGTCGATGGTGGCGGGAACCGCACCGGCCGACGTGAGCGAGCTCGACTGGTCCTGGGTCGGCCAGTTCGGTGCCGCGAAATGGTTTACGCCGCTGAACGGGCAGGTGCCCGAGGCGCTCGTGAAGGACATGCCGACCGCGAGCGTGTTCACGTTCGACGGCCAGTTGCTGGGCGTTCCGTACTCGAACGATTTTCGCGTCCAGGCCGTCAACATGGCCGACCTGAAGAAGGCCGGCATTACCGCCCTGCCGACGACGCCCGACGAGATCATCAAGGACGGCGAGGCCCTGAAGGCGAAGAAGGTGCTGGAATATCCGATCAGCATTCCGCTGTCGGCGACCGAAGGCGCGGCGACGGCGTGGTATTTCACGACGCGGATGTTCGGCGGCGAGCTGTTCGACAAGGACTGGAAGCCGTTGTTCATGGCTGCCGACTCGCCCGGCTACAAGGCGTTCCAGTGGATCGTCGACGCGCAGAAGGCGGGTCTGATCAACCCCGCGATGACGGGTCTGACGGACACGCAGGATACCGACGCGTTCGCGAACGGTGATGCGGCCATCGACATCGCCGGGCACCCCTACGATCTCGCGCAATACGAGGACAAGCAGCGCTCGAAGATCGCGGGGCAGGCGGCACTCGGCCTCGCCGGCATCGATCCCGCGCATCTGCACTCGGTCGGGCTGCCGGAAGCGATGGGCATTCCGATCAACTCCCAGCACAAGGAAGCGGCGCTAAAGTTCATCCTGTGGTGGGCCGACCATCAGCCCGAGATCTACACGGGTCTCGCGATCATGCCGACGCGGGTCACCGCACTGCAGTCGCTGGCGCACGACGGCAAGCTGTCCGGCGGCGAGGACATCGCCCGTCTCAGCGCCTACACGCAGCCAATCTTCCTGCAGGGCACGCCGTCCTGGTACTCGGAGTTCAGCGGCGTCGTGGCGGCCACCGTCAATCAGGCGGCGAAGGGCCAGATCGGCACCGAGGCGGCGATGAAGCAGATCGCAGACGGCGCGCAATCCGCCATGCACCAGTAAGGAGGGCGGTGCGCCCATGAGCATGTCGCTGACGGCATCGCACGGCTCGGTCTCACGGTTCGTGAGCCGGGCGAAGCGGGCGCGCATCCGGGACATCGCGTTGTGTCTCGCGTTCGTGCTGCCGATCGTCGTGGTCATGGGCGCTCTCGTGTTCGCGCCGCTCGGTCTGACGGCGTGGGACAGCCTGTTTCGCATCGACCCGTTGCGTCCGGGCACGCCGTTCATCGGCCTTACCAACTACACGCGGCTGTTCAACGACGCCGAGGTACACGACGCGACCGCGAACACATTGTGGCTGGTGGTGCTCGCGGTCGTGCTCGAGACGATCGGCGGGGTGGCGTTCGCGCTGCTGATGCAAAGCGTCGTCCGGTTCCGCAAATGGATGCTGGCCGCGGTCATCCTGCCATGGGCGATGCCGTCGGTCGTCAACGCGCTGATCTGGGGCTGGATGTTCAACCCGAGCTACGGCGTGCTGAACGCGGGGTTGCGGGGGCTCGGCCTGATCTCGGGCGATTACGTGTGGTCGAACAACCGCACGGCCGCGCTGCTGATCATCACGCTGGTGCATGTCTGGAAGATGTTGCCGCTGACGGCGGTCATCATGCTGGCCGCACTGCAGACGATCCCGCCGCATCTGTACGAGGCGGCGAAGATCGACGGGGCCGGGCCGGTGCGCGCGTTCTTCTCCATCACGCTCCCGCTCACCACGGGGGCACTCGCGATCGCCATGACGCAGGCGACCGTCGCCGCGTTCAACCTGTTCGACGAGGCGTGGGTGCTGGGCGGGTCCAGCCTCGATACGCGCACGATCCTGGTTCAGGTCTACCTGCTGGCGTTCCAGAACCTGCACATGTCGTACGGGATGGCGCTGTCGATCCTGATCATGATCGCGTCGTTGCTGATCTCTCTCGTATACGTCACTCGCCGTCGCGGCGAGACGCAGGCTGAGTAGCGCCGCATGACACTGTCCCGCCGGTTCTCGACCGGCAACATCGTCAAAGTATTGTTCGGGGCGTTCGTCCTGCTGTGGTCGCTCGGGCCGATCTACTGGTCCGTCAACTCCAGTCTGATGCCGCCCATCGACCTGCTCGCGAAACCGCCGAACATCGTGCCGCCGTCGCCGACACTCGCGAACTACGCGGATTTGCTCGGGTTGTACGGCATCGCGAACAACGCGACCGGCCAGTCGATCTGGCCTCAATTCCGTGACGCGACGATCAACAGCGTCGTCACCGCGTTCGCCGGCGCACTGGTCACGGTGATCCTGGCGACCCTGGGCGGCTACGCGTTCGCGCGCTGGCGTTTCGCCGGCCGCAACATCATCTTCGGCCTGGTCGTCGCGACCATCGCCGTGCCCGGCTACACCGTCATCATCCCGCTGTATCGCACGATGATCTCGATCGGACTGGTCGACACCTACACCGGCCTGACGCTGATCTACGTGTCGGCATTCCTTCCGCTCGCACTCTGGATGATGCGCGGCTTCTTTTCCGCGTTGCCGACATCGCTGGAGGAGGCTGCGGCGATCGACGGCGCGGGACGGCTGCGGACGCTGGTGCAGGTTATGATGCCGCTCGCGGTGCCCGGGATCATCGCGACCGCCATCATCGCGTTCCTCAGCATCTGGCAGCAGTTCAGCATACCGCTCGTCTTTTCCCCGAGCCTCGCGACGAAACCGTTGACCGTCATGATCCCGGAACTCGCGTCGCGCCACAACGTCAACTTCGGGCTCGTCAACGCGGCGGGAATTCTGGCGATCATCCCGCCCTTCGTCGTCGTCTTCTTCCTCAACCGCTTCCTCGTGCAGGGCCTTACGGCCGGCGCCGGGAAGTAGCTCAACCCACGACTTTTGCGGAGCGTAGAAAGATGAACGCCACCGAGCGCAGCATCATCGGTCAATTCGACTTCTGGGACAACGCACCCGATCATCCGCTGCGGGCGGACCCGGCACGGCCGCAGATCGTGGTCGGCTGCGGCACATCGTACAATCTCGCGATGTCGGTCGCGGCCGCGATGACCCTGCGCGGCTTGCGGGCGCTCGCCGTACCGGGAAGCGAGTGGGCGTTTCGTCCGCGCGCCGTCCTGGCCGATGAGACCGGGGCGGTCATCGTCGCCCTGTCGCGCAGCGGAGAGTCGACCGAGACCGTGGAGGCCGCACGCCGCAGCCGCGCGCGCGGCCTGACCGTCATCGGCATCACCTGTGCGCCGGGCAGCAGCCTCACGCACGAGAGCGACGTCATTCTCGCGGCCGGCACGCACCCCGAGGAGGGGATCGTCATGACGGCGTCGGCGAGCCTGATGACGCTGATGGCGTTTCGCTACGCCGGTTACGACATCCCGCCGGGCGCATCGCGCGAGGCCGCGCGCGTGATGCGCGCCCTCGACGACGGCCTGCCGCGCGTGTTGCAGGGCCGCACGCATTTTGTCGTGCTCGGCAGCGGTCCCCTATACGGGACCGCGCTCGAAGGTGCCCTGAAACTGCAGGAGATGAGCATCAGCTACACGCAGGCGTTCCACCCGATGGAATACCGGCACGGGCCGATCAGCCTGCTGGATGAACGCACGGTCGTCGTCGTGCTGTACAGCGCCGAACTGCAGATCGGAAGAGGAGCAGCTGGTGCACGAGATGCGGCAGAAAGGTGCGCGCGTGATCGGCATCGGCGGCCCGGGCGATCTGTCGATCCCGCTCGACCGGCCGGAGGTGGAGCGCGCGCTGCTGTGCCTGCCGGCGCTGCAGATCCTCGGCGAGCGGATCGCGCAAGCCCGCAACATCAACTCGCTGGCGCCGCGCCACCTGACCAAGGTCGTGCGCGTCGCCGCCTGAACCATCCTACGAACTCTCGCTGACAGGAAACACAATGGCCAAGATCACCTTCATCGGTGCCGGAAGCACGGTTTTCGCGCAAAATCTGCTCGGGGACATTCTGAGCTATCCGGAACTCGCGAACAGCACGATCGCCCTGTACGACATCGACGCCCGCCGGCTCGCGACGTCGGAAGTCGTCGCGCACAAGATCGCGGAGTCACTCGGCATCAAGCCGACCATCGTCGCCACCACCGATCGCGACCGCGCGCTCGACGGTGCCGATTACGCGATCAACATGATCCAGGTCGGCGGCTATCAGCCGTGCACGGTGACGGATTTCGAGGTGCCGAAGCGCTACGGCCTGCGCCAGACCATCGGCGACACGCTCGGCATCGGCGGCATCATGCGCGGCCTGCGCACGATCCCCGTGATGACCGAAATGGTGCGCGACATGGAGCGTCTGTGCCCCGACGTGCTGCACCTGAACTACGTGAACCCGATGGCGATGATCTGCTGGGCGCTGAACCGCGCCAGTCGGGTCAGGACCATCGGCCTCTGCCACAGCGTGCGCGGAACGGCGGCCCAGCTCGCGCGCGATATCGGCGTGCCGATCGACGACATCAACTACGTTTGCGCCGGCATCAATCACATCGCGTTCTACACGAAGTTCGAGCGCAACGGCGAGGATCTGTATCCGCTCATCCGCAAGGTGGCGGAGGAGGGGCGTGTCCCCGGACAACCAGGTCCGCTACGACCTGCTGCGCCGCTTCGGCTACTTCGTCACCGAGTCGAGCGAGCATTTCGCCGAATACGTGCCCTGGTACATCAAGCGCCAGCGGCCCGAGCTGGTGACGAGCCTGCATGTCCCGCTCGACGAATACATCCGCCGCTGTCAGGTGCAGATCGGCGAGTGGGAGCGGACGCGCGAGCAGATGGAGGATCCGGCCACCGTGATCCCCGCCAAGCGCAGCAACGAGTATGCGTCCGAGATCATCCACAGCCGCGAGACGGGCGTGAGCCGGATCGTGTACGCGAACGTCATCAACCGAGGCACGATCCCGAACCTGCCGGCCGATTGCTGCGTCGAGGTGCCCTGCGCCGTCGACCGCAACGGTTTGGCACCGGTGCAGGTGGGGGAGATCCCGGTCCAGCTCGCTGCACTGATGCAGACCAGCATCAACGTGCAGCGCCTGACGGTCGAGGCGGCGCTCACCGGAAAGCGTGAGCACGTCTACCACGCGGCCATGCTGGACCCGCACACGGCAGCGGAGCTGAGCCCCGACCAGATCTGGTCGATGGTGGACGAGCTGATGGCGGAACATGGAGAGTGGCTGCCGGAGATGCTCAAGGCGGCTTAGACCGGGGGCCGGCCAGCAACGTCGCGCCCTGCCGGTGTCGTCATCGGCAGGGCCGCGTTGCTTTCCCGGCAATCTGGGTCACCGGCCGACATGTCAGTGCGCGCTGATGATGACCTCGACCAAGTTCGCCCGGCGCGACGCGATGCCCGCCTCGATGGCCGGCGCGATGTCGCCGGCCCGCTCGATGCGGACCGCCGGCACGCCCATGGAGCGCGCCAGCGCCTGGAAATCCACCGCCGGGTGGCTGATATCCATCGCGATGAAGCGGTTGCTGCGGGTCGACAGATAGCCGGCCTGCCCGCGCATGAACTGCTTCAGGATGTTGTACTCGCGGTTGTTCATGACGACGAACGTGACCGGCAGCTCCTCGTGCGCGGCCGTCCATAGCGCCTGGGGCGAATATAGCGCCGCACCGTCGCCCACCAGACAGACCACCGGCTCGCGCCCTAGCCCGAGCGAGCAGCCGACGGCGGCCGGCATGCCCCAGCCGAGCGCGCCGCCGCGCAGGAACGAGTATTGCAGCGGCGAGGGGCTGTTGAGAAAGCCGCGCAGATGGAGCGAGGTGGCGATGGCCTCGTCGACGATCGCGATGTCCGGGCCGATCGCCAGGGCCGCCTGTTGGGCGGCCACCAGCGGCGTGATCACGGCGGCGTCGTATTCGGCGGCCGCCCGTTGCGCGAGCGCCTCGCGCCGCCGCCGGTCGTCATCCCCCGCCCGATGCAACAACGCCGCGTACACGGGCTCCTTGCCCGCGACCTCCCGCCGCAGCAGCGGCAGCATGGCGCGGAGGGAAGCCTGGATGTCGCCGACGACCGACAGCGGGGTCATGTGGGTGCGGCCGAGGTCCCGCACGTCCGTCGACATCTGATAGACGGCGCAATTCGCCGGCACCGTCGGGCCCTCGGTGAACAGGATCGTAATCAGCGACTTGCCGCCGAGCGCGAACAGCGCGTCGTATTGGCTCAGATGCTCGTAGATCGCGGTGGCCCTGGTCGGCATGTTGCCGCGCCACAGCGGGTGCGCGGTCGGGAACGGCACGCGCGACGGCCAGGACGAGCCGAACACCGGCGCCCCGAGCGTCTCGGCCAAGGTCACGACCTCGGCGGCCGCGTCGCTCGCGTGGATCTCGTCGCCGGCGATGATCGACCAGCCGCCCGGGTTCGACCGCCGCCAGCCGTTTGGCCAACTCGTCGAGCGAGCCGGCGATCGGCCGCCGGTCGATGCGCGACGGCTCGGCGATGCCGATCGTGCTCATCTCCTCCATCACGTCCATCGGCAGCGACAGGAACACCGGCCCGGTCGGGGCCGCGTTGGCGTCGTGGAAGGCGCGCCGCACCAGCACCGGAAGCTGGTCGGCGTGGGTCACTTCCTGCGCCCATTTCACCGCCGGCCGGGCGATCTGCACCAGGTCGCCGAACAGCAGCGGGTCGGTGATCGTGTGCCGCGAATCCTGCTGGCCGGCGGTCACCACCAGCGGCGTCTGCGACACGCTGGCGTTCAGCAGGTTGCCCATGCCGTGGCCCAGCCCGCCGGCGGTGTGCAGGTTGAGAAACGCGGGCTTGCGGGCGGCCTGCGCATAGCCGTCGGCCATGGCGACGACGCTCGCCTCCTGCAGGGCCAGGATGTACTGGATATCGGGCGTTTCCTGCAGCGCGTCGATCAGCGGCAGTTCGGTCGTGCCCGGGTTGCCGAAGACGTACTCGACGCGTTCGCTGCGCAGGATTTCCAGCAACACCGCCGCACCCCGGCGCGGCTCGATCGTGGTCACGGCGGCGAACGGGCTGCTCGTCATGGTGTCGTCTCTCCGGATTGCTGGGCGGCAGCTTGCGGCATTCCCGGCCGGAATGCGGCGTTTCGATGTCGTCTCTCGGCGCGCTTACTCCGTAAGCTCCTGGAGGAATCGCCGCAGCTTCGGCAGGAACGTCTCCGGCGGGATCGACTTCAGATCGTCGAGCATCGCGGCACTCCGGGTCAGCGCCGCCTGCCCATGCTCGGCCAGGATTTCCAACCGCTCGGCCAGTTCCGGCTTGGCTGCGATCGCGCGCGCGATCCCGGCCGTGCTGAGCCGGAACGCGCGCACGGGCGTCATGGCGGTCACCGTCGCCATGTAGGGGGTGCCGGTGATCAGCCCGACCGTGCCGAGGCTCTCGCCGGGACTGAGCCGGTAGATCGTCTCGAACCCGGGCGGGCGGGCGGTGCTGGTGACCTCGGCCGTGCCGGACGCGATGATGAACAGCGCCTGCGGTGCCTCTCCCTCCTGGATGAGCACCTCTCCCACGCCGAGCGAGCGCACGTCGAAATACGTCGCCAGCAGCGTCCGGTCGCCCTGGTCGAGCACGCCGAAGACGTCCGACAGCGCGAGCAACCGGTCCAGCGTCGGCACGTCGACCGGGATCGGCGCCGCCGGTCCGGGGGCCGACAAGGCAATTCCCGCGTGGCGAAGGTGGCGCTGCGCTTTCATCAGGATCTCGGCCCGCGCGAGCCCGACCTGCGCGCTGGCGTCGACGTAGAACTTGATCGTGTAATCGACGCCGCTGCCCGCGAGCTTCGTGCAGGTGACCGTGATCGCCGGGTCCGCGCGCGGAATGCGGCACGCCAGTGCCGCGGCCCTCAGCACCGCGAGGCAAGTCTCGGCGGGTGCTCCGGGATCGACGCTCACGACGACCTCGTCGCCCCGCACGGACGTGGGTTCGCTCCGGTTCACCAGCCGGGATTTCGCGACGATGCTGTTCGGGATGATCGCGATGTCGCCGAAATCGGTGGCGACGTGGGTGGAGCGCCAGTTGAGCTGGGTCACCCGGCCCTCGATCCCGCCCTCGACCCACAGCAGGTCGCCGGGTTTGTACGGCCGCTCCAGACCGACCGCGATGCCGGAGAACACGTCCGACAACGTGCTTTGCAACGCGAGGCCGAGCACGATCGCGATCACGCCGGAGGTCGCCAGCAGGCCGCGGATCGGCACGTCGAACGCGAAGCTGATGATCGCGAGCAGGGTCGCGACGTAGATCGATCCGGCGATCAGGTCGGACACGATCCGCGTCTCGCGCGGCCGGTGCTCCAGCACGACGAGCATGCGCGCGAACCCGACGCAGGCCCGCCCGACCACGGCCCACCAAAAGGCCTCCAGAACACGCTTCCAGAGCAGCCCTTCGGCGGGCCCGGAGCCGTATTGAGGGTGGAACGGCGAGCCGAGCAGTTGCTGGACCAGCACGGTCAGGGCGATCAGCGTCGCCACGCGGGAGAGGAATTGCACCCATAGCGGCCACCGGGCCCGCAGCCTGGGGATGATGATGGAGAAGACCAACAGACAGCAGCTGGTCGCCAGCAGCGCCAGCGACCCGGTCGAAGCCTCGTTCATGCGTTCACCTCGCATGCCGACCGCACTGGCGTCAGCAGCCTGCCCGTAGTCGACGTCCCGATCGGCGCGGTCAACACGTGCCACGATCAGCCGGCGAGACCGCCGCCCGCCGATCGCCGCGACATCCAGATCGAAGCCCGGCGTGCGGCGTTCGCGACGCGCGGGCGGTGGCGGCGCGAACCGTACGGCGTTGAAAGTTCTCGTGAAGCGGAAGGTCGTGCTTCGACCGAAGCCGCCGCGCGGCGTTGCATCGCGGCGGGCGACCCGCCAGCGAAGGGGCAAAGATGAGCGACAATGTTGCAACCCAGATCGTCCGGACCCTCGCGGAAGCGGGCGTCAGACGAATATTCGGGGTCGTCGGCGACAGCCTCAACGCCATCACCGAAGCGCTGCGGCGGCAATCAGACATCGAGTGGGTCCATGTCCGGCACGAGGAGGTCGCGGCCTTCGCCGCCTCGGGCGAGGCCCAGCTCACCGGCGACCTCGCCGTCTGCGCGGGGTCGTGCGGGCCCGGCAACTTGCACCTCATCAACGGCCTGTTCGACGCGCACCGCAGCCGGACGCCGGTGCTCGCGATCGCGGCGCATATTCCGTCCGCGGAAATCGGCAGCGGCTACTTCCAGGAAACGCACCCGCAAAACCTGTTCGCCGAATGCAGCCACTATTGCGAGTTCGTCTCCGATCCCAGCCAGATGCCGTTCGTGCTGGAAAACGCGATCCGCGCGGCGGTGGGGCAGCGCGGCGTCGGCGTCATCGTCATACCGGGCGACGTCGCGATGCGCCCCGCCACGGCACGCGGCGTCACGGCGCGGCACGCGTTGCTGCCGCCCGCCCCGGTCGTCCGGCCGGCCGAGGCGGAGATCGACGCGCTCGCGGCGCTGCTGAACGGGGCGGCGCGCGTGACGCTGTTCTGCGGCCGGGGCTGTGCGCACGCCCACGCGCCGTTGCTGCGACTGGCGGAGGCGCTGAAAAGCCCGATCGTCCATGCGCTGGGCGGCAAGGAATACGTCGAATACGACAACCCCTACGATGTCGGCCTGACCGGCTTCATCGGCTACTCGTCCGGTTACGCCGCGATGCACAGCTGCGACGTGTTGCTGATGCTCGGCACCGACTTTCCGTACAAGCAGTTCCTGCCCACCGACGCCAAGATCGCGCAGGTCGACATCCGCCCGCAAAATCTGGGCCGGCGCGCGAAGCTCGATCTCGGGATCGTCGGCGATATCGGACCGACGATCGAGGCGCTGCTGCCGAAACTCGCGGCCAAGCCCTCGCGGAAGTTTCTCGACGACGCCCTGGAGCATTACAAGAACGCGCGCGCAGGTTTGGACGACCTCGCGAAGGGCACGCCGGGCCGCAAGCCGATCCATCCGCAATATCTGACGAAGGTGGTCAGCGACGCGGCGGCCGAGGATGCCGTGTTCACCTTCGATGTCGGCACGCCGACGATCTGGGCGGCCCGCTATCTGACGATGAACGGGAAACGCCGGCTGATCGGCTCGCTCGTGCACGGGTCGATGGCCAACGCCATGCCGCAGGCGATCGGCATCCAGGCGGCGGCACCGGGGCGTCAGGTCGTCTCGCTCTCGGGCGATGGCGGGTTCACGATGCTGATGGGCGACCTGATCACGCTCACGCAGCGCAAGCTGCCCGTCAAAGTCGTCGTCTACAACAACGGCACACTCGGTTTCGTGTCGCTCGAGATGAAGGCGGCCGGTTTCGTCGATGTCGGCACCGATCTCGAAAATCCGGACTTCGCCGCCATGGCGCGCGCGATGGGCATCCATGCGGCGCGCGTGGACGATCCGGGCGACTTGCCGGGTGCGGTCGCGGACATGCTGGCCCATGACGGCCCGGCGCTGCTCGACGTGGTCACGGCCAAGCACGAGTTGTCCATGCCGCCGACGATCGGGCTGGAGCAGGTCAAGGGGTTCAGCTTGTGGGTGCTGCGCGCGGTGATGAGCGGGCGCGGAGACGAGGTGATCGATCTCGCGACCACGAATTTGCTGCGCCGTTAAGGCGGCGGTGCGGTTCCGGGCCGGCCTTGGCGGTTCGGCGGGCGATGGGTATCCAGGGGGTGTTCATCCGGGACGCGCCCATGCAAACCTGGCAGCACTCCGCCGCCCGCCTGATCGCCGTCGCGATGGGTCGTGAGCCCGCCGACCTCGTCGTGCGCGGCGGGCGTTGGGTCAACGTGCATTCCGGGGAGATCCTGCCGGACACCGACATCGCCGTCGCCGACGGCCGTTTCGCGTATGTCGGTCCCGATGCCTCCCACACGATCGGGCCTGATACGCGGGTGATCGAGGCCGCCGGCCGGTATCTCGTCCCCGGCCTCTGCGACGCGCACATGCATGTCGAGAGCGGGCTTATCACCGTCACCGAGTTCGCCCGCGCCGTCATCCCGCACGGCACCACGTCGATGTTCATCGACCCGCACGAGATCGCCAACGTGCTCGGCCTGCCGGGCGTGCGGCTGATGCACGACGAGGCGTGGGCCCTGCCGGTATCGGTCTACGTGCAGATGCCGGCCTGCGTGCCGAGCGCCCCGGGGCTCGAGACGGCGGGCGCCGTGCTCGGTCCGGACGACGTGGCGGAGGCGATGGGCTGGCCCAACATCGTCGGCCTCGGCGAGATGATGAACTTTCCGGGCGTGATCGCGGGCGACCCGGACATGCTGGCCGAAATGGCCGCGACGCGCGACGCGAAGAAGGTCGTCGGCGGCCACTACGCCTCCCGCGATCTCGGCCGCGCGTTCCACGCCTACGCCGCCGGCGGCCCGGCGGACGATCACGAGGGCACCCGGGCCGAGGACGCCGTGGCACGGGTGCGGCAGGGGATGCGGGCGATGCTGCGGCTCGGTTCGGCCTGGCACGACGTGGCGGCACAGGTTCGCGCGATCACCGAGCAGGGGCTCGATTCGCGCAACTTCATCCTTTGCACCGACGACAGCCACGCCGGCACGCTGGTCCGCGACGGCCACATGGACCGGGTGGTGCGCCACGCGATCGCGCAGGGACTGCGTCCGGTCACCGCCATCCAGATGGCCACGCTCAACACGGCGCAGCATTTCGGGCTGGAGCGCGAGATCGGCTCCATCGCGCCGGGCCGGCTCGCCGACCTGATCGTCACGTCCGACCTGGTCACCCTGCCGATCGAGATCGTCGTCGCGCGCGGCGTCGTGCTGGCCGAGGCCGGGCGGCTGCTCGCCGCCATTCCGCCGTACCCGTATCCGGCGTTCGCCCGCGACACGATGCGGATGGGCCGCACCCTGTCCGCCGCCGATTTCGCGGTCGCCGCGCCGCCGGGGGCCAACTCGGTCGAGGTCCGGGTGATCGGCGTGATCGAGAACCAGGCCCCGACCCGGGCGCTCCGCCGCACGCTGGCGGTCGCGGACGGCCAGGTCGCGGCGTCGGGCGACGTGGCCAGGATCGCCGTCGTGGAGCGCCATCGCGCGACCGGCGGCGTCGTGAACGGGTTCGTCG
Organism: uncultured Alphaproteobacteria bacterium; assembly: GCA_963756975.1. Taxonomy (GTDB): domain Bacteria; phylum Pseudomonadota; class Alphaproteobacteria; order Acetobacterales; family Acetobacteraceae; genus CAVRQM01. The sequence goes on from CAVWPS010000001.1 coordinate 14,085, forward strand.
CAGGGTTCGGCTACGACATCCCCTGTGCGGTCGCGAGCACGGTCGCGCACGACAGCCACCACATGATCGTCGTCGGCACCGACCCGGCCGACATGGCGCAGGCCGCGAACCGCCTGGGCGAGGTCGGCGGCGGGCTGGTCGTCGTCAGCCGGGGCGTGGAGCTCGCGCTGCTCGAACTGCCGATCGCGGGGCTGATGTCGGATGCGCGGGCGGAGGTCGCGGCCGCGCGGATGGACGCGGTCATCGACGCGATGGCCGCCTGCGGATGCCGGCTGAACAACGCCATCATGCAGCATTCGCTGCTGGCGCTGGTCGTCATCCCGGAATTGCGCATATCCGACCTCGGCCTGGTCGACGTCCTGGCATTCCGGCCGACCCCGGTCCTGATCGGGGCCGGTGACACGCTCTCGGACCGGTGAAGGTTTGCGCACAGGTTTTTTGGGGCGAACCGTTCACGGGGTGCATCCGAACTGCGGCTGGACCGTAAATGGACCGTGATCCGACGATCGCCGACGCAGGGCGTTTGCCCGCGACGCCCCACCACGGAAGGCATTGCCCAATGACCCCGGACCTGATCGACGCGACCAACACTTCGCCCAATCGCCGCAACCTGCTGAAAACCGCCGGCTTCGGTGCCGCGGCCCTCGGGGCCGCCGCCGCGACCACCACGTTCGCCAGCAGCCTGGCGCGCGCGCAGAGCGCCAGCGGCCCGACGGCCACGGACACGGCCGTGCTGAACTTCGCGCTCAACCTCGAATACCTCGAGGCCGAGTATTACCTGCGCGGCACGACCGGCCAGGGCCTGCAGAGCAGCACCGGCGAGCGCGGTACGAACCCGGGCACCGTGACAGGCGGCTCGATGGTTCCGTTCCAGACCAAGCGCCTGCAGCTGCTGATGAACAACATCGCGTCGGACGAGCACACGCACGTGCAGTTCCTGCGCGCGGTGCTGGGATCGGCCGCGATCGACGAGCCGTCCATCGACCTGATGACCAGCTTCAACACGCTGGCCAAGGCGGCGGGCTTCGCGAACTCGTTCAACCCGTTCGCCGACGAGCAGTCCTTCCTGCTCGGCGCGTATATCTTCGAGGACGTGGGTGTCACGGCCTATCACGGCGCGGCCCCGCTGATCAGCGCCCAGAGCGGCTATCTGTCCCCGGCGGCCGGCATCCTCGCGGTCGAGGCGTATCACGCCGGTGCCATCCGCAGCCTGATCGAGACGTCGGCCAACGCCAATCTGGCGTCGTACGCGGCGAGCATCTCGAACCTTCGCGCGACCCTGTCGGGCTCGCCGCGTGACGATTTCGGGCCGATCGTGAACGGCCGGTTCGAGATCGCGCCGGTCGACAGCAACGCGATCGCGTTCTCGCGGACCACGACGCAGGTTCTTCGCGTCGTCTACGGCGGTGGCAAGCCGTCCAACTACCTGTTCTTCCCGAACAAGATGAACGGCGCGATCAAGTAACCTCGGCGGCGCCTATGGCACGGGGCGGGCGGCAGCGATGCCGCCCGCTTCCGTTTCATGGCTCGCCCACCATTCGGCGAACGAGCCGGCCCCGGTCGCGAACGGGTTCGCGAACATGGCTCTGGCATCCGGCCGCTCCCGCCACGCCTGACGCATTCGCGCCGGGATCGGCCTGCCGGAATCGTCGGTCGCCCAGCGCCACCCCGTCGCGGTGTCGCGGGATTCTCCGCCGAGCTTGCGCCCGTACCAATTCCACAGTTCCAGCGCCACCGGGTTGCTTGCCGCGTGACCCATGATCGCGCGCTCGCCGGCCCCGCCATGCTTGCTGAAATGCATGAAGCGCAACGTCCCGCCGCACGCGGTCGGCACCCCGCCGCCGTCGAACGCGAGCGGCCGCTGGTCGAGGTTCCAGGTCGCGACGTTGCAGCCGGGGTCGCGCAACGCCTCGGCACCCGGGAATAGCGCCGGCACCTGATCGCAATACCGCTGGTCGACGAACAGCCCGCGCGCGGGATCGTCGACGCACGCCTCCATCAGCCGCGCCGTCCACCACTCGGCGAACGCGACACCCTCGGCCGCATCGGTGACGGACAGGAAGCCGAGGTTGTGGACGCCGGTCCGCATCGCGTCGCGCGCCGCCGCCCGGCCGGACGGCGTGTCCGCGTCCGGCGACAGGCGATGGGGCGTGAGCAGGATCGGGGCGTCGCCCAAATCCGGCAGCGGCGCGAACAAGGCGATATCCGGGTCGAGGTACACGACCCGCGCCGCCCCGAGTTCGAGCAGGTGCCGCAGCATCGGCCCTTTCACCGCGCAGCACGCGGCGATCGCGTCGTGACCGAACACCCAGGCTTCGAAATCGCCCGCGATCAACGTGCGCGCATCGACCACCCGGTCGAACCCCGCGAACGCCGTCTTCAGGTCGAGGCCGGGCGGCGGGATGTCCACCAGCACCGCCCACATCGCCCAGTCCGGCTGATGTTTCCGGACGCTCGCGGCCAGGATGCGGGCTCGCGGAAGGTAGGCGCAGGTGACGCTGGTGAAGCAGACCGTCGGCCTCATGCCCGCGCCGGGTAGCGGCCACCGGCCGCGCCGCGCACCAGGATTTTGCGCGCGCGCGCCGCGTCGATCGTGGCGTTTCCGTCGGTCCAGCGCAGGCCGCGTTCGGCGGCGTGCCACCCTTCGGACAATGTTGCGAGGTCGACCGGTTGCCCGTCCAACTCGATCAACTCCACCGCGAGCCCGAGGCGGCGGTCGTCGTACGGCTCCGGCCGTTGCCAGTTCGGCACGAACCAGCGCGACCGCAGTGTCAGTGCGCCGCCGGGCACCGGCCGGGAGAAACCCCAGACGAGCGGCCCGAGGTCGACACGTTGAAGGATTGTCGCGCCGTCCAGCAGCACCGGGTCCGGGTCGTCGGTCAGCGTCCCGGCCCAGCGAAAGCCGAGCGGTTCGGGCGGATGTTCGCGCCGGGCGGCGACCCAGGGTGCCGCCTCATGTTCGAGCCACCGGCCCACCGCCGCGATGTCGTCGAACACGATTCCCCGCCCGGTCTGCCGCACCACCGCCGCCGCGTGCCCGCTGGCGGCCAGGGTGAGCAGATCGCACCCGGCGGCGATGGCCTCGTGCGCGACCAGGCAGAACGTCTCCGGCCAGGGCGACAGGATCAGCACCAGGTCGATCGCCGCGTCCGCCAGTGCCCGCGCCGTCGCCCAGGGGTCTGCGGCCGAGGTGCGGGAGGGCAGGTGGGTCGCGCCGAGCGCCATCGCCCAGCCGTGGCCTTTGTGAAACGCAGGCGTGCCGACGAATGCGATCCGCGGCTCACCCCCGGGCACCCGCTCCGTCGCGCCCCTCACCCGACCCTCTCCCAAGGGAGAGGGCTCTGTTCTTCTCCCTCTCCCCCGGGAGAGGGCCGGGGTGAGGGGGTCCAGCAACCCGTGCGGCCGAACGACGCCCCGCCCACCGACCGCCAAAGCCGTCTCGGACGGCACCAAGACCTCCGCCCGCGCGCATAGCGCCGAACTCCGGGCGATCGTCTCGGCCCGCGTCGCCCCATGCACGCAGACCGAGCATGCGACACTCCCGGCCGGCGGCGCCCCGCAGAACGCATACCCATTCCGCAATAGCTGCGGCGCCTCGCACACGGTGGCGTAATCGTGCAGCCAAACCGTGACCGCCGCCGCCAACGCGTCGGCCAGTGCCGCGACCTCCTCGGGCCGGTGCCCGAGCAGCGAGTGCACCACGATCCGCGTCTCCGGCCGGTCCACCATCCCGAGCGCGCGCGACACCGTCGCCATCGTCGCCGTGCCGATGTCGGCACCATCCAGCAAAACCGTCAGCAGCACCGCCGGCCCACTCACCGGCCGCAGCCCGCGCCAGGCCGTCACCGGCGACAGGTGCAGATGCAGCCCATGATCCCCGGTGCAGCGAAGCTGCTCGGCGGCGGTCACCAGTTGCACCCCGCCGACCGACCGCGCGAACGCATCGTGCCCGACCGAGACCAGCACCTCGCGCTTGGCCACCAGCGCCGGACGAAGCAGCGCGGCCAGCGCGTCGGCCTGCGACGTCGCCGCTTCGGGCCGCGCGGGAATGGGCAACGCCGGCCGGTCGGTCGCCAGCATCATCGCGCGCAAGGCCGGATCGGGCGGCGGCGCGGTCGGCCTGCCCTCGGACGCGCCGGTCGTGAGCCAATGCGTCAGCGGGTCCATCCCGTCCGGCAACGCGCCGCCGAGCCGGGCCAGATAGAACCTCGTGTCGAACGCCGGATGCGGATCGCGACCCTCGCGCCATCCGTTCGACCGGAAATGTGTCAGCGGGTCGACGCCGGCCGCCGCCACGTCCGGATTTTCGCGCAAATAGAACGCCGCGTCGAATTCCACCTACGGGCCGGGCACGCTCTCGTTGCCGAACCGGATTGCCTCCTCGGCGGCGCGGATCAGGGCGCGCGCCTTCTGCACGCATTCCGCATGTTCGGATTCCGGGTCGCTGTCGGCCACGATCCCGGCCCCGGCTTGCGCGTACAGCACGCCGTCCTTCACCACCGCCGTCCGCAGGCCGATGCACGTGTCCATCGTCCCGTCGGCCGCGAAATAGCCGATGCAGCCGGCGTAGATCCCGCGCCGCACCGGCTCCAGCTCGTCGATGATCTCCATCGCGCGCACCTTCGGCGCCCCCGACAGCGTGCCGGCGGGAAAGCCCGCGATCAGCGCGTCGAGCGCGTCCAGCCCCGGCCGCAGCTTGCCGCGCACGTCGGACGCCATGTGCATCACGTGGCTGTACCGCTCGATGGCGAAGCTTTCGACCACGCGCACGCTGCCGATCTCGGCCACCCGGCCCACGTCGTTGCGGCCCAGATCGAGCAGCATCAGATGTTCGGCGCGCTCCTTCGGGTCGGCCAGCAGTTCGGCCGCCAGCGCCTCGTCCTCGGCATGGGTCGCACCCCGCCTGCGCGTGCCGGCCAGCGGACGGATCGTGACCTCGCCGTCGCGCAGCCGCACCATCACCTCGGGGCTCGAGCCGACGACCGCGAACTCGCCGAAATCGAGGTAGAACAGGAACGGCGCGGGGTTGGTCCGGCGCAGCGCCCGGTACAACGCGAACGGGTGCAGCGCGAACGGGACGGAGAATCGCTGGCTCGGCACCACCTGAAACACGTCGCCGGCGCGGATGTATTCCTTCGCCCGCTCGACCGCCGCCATGTAGCCGTCGCGCCCGAGGTTCGAGACCGGCTCCGGCAGCGGTGCCGTAAGTGCCGTCGTCTCCGGCGTCGGCAGCGGCCGCGACAACGCCGCGCGGGCCTGCGCGATCCGCTCGTGCGCCTCGGTCCAAGCCTGCTCGGCCGAAACACCCGCGCGCGGATGCACCGGGGCGGCGAGCGTCAGCGCGTCGCGGACCGTGTCGAAGATCGCGAACAGCGTCGGGCGAACCAGCCAGGCGTCCGGCAGGCCGAGCGGGTCCGGGTTCTTGTCCGGCAGCCGCTCCATCAGCCGCACCATGTCGTAGCCCAGATAGCCGACCAGCCCGCCGCACATCGGCGGCAGCCCGTCCGGCACGTCGAGCCGGCTGTCCGCCAGCACGGCGCGGAGGCTATCGAGCGCCGCACCCGGCTCGGGCACGAACGCCAAGCCGTCGCGAGAGACCTCCGCGATCTTGCCCCGGCACCGCCAGATCAGGTCCGGCGCGATGCCGATGATCGAATACCGCCCGCGCGCGGCCCCGCCCTCGACGCTTTCGAGCAGGCACGAATTGGCCCGCCCGAACCCGAGCTTCAGATACGCGGCCACCGGCGTCTCGAGGTCGGCGACCCCGACCGCGTGGACGACCTGACCCTGGCCCGCCTCGTAGGCGGCGCGAAACGCCTCGTTCAATTAGCGCCCGCCGTGCGGGCCAGCGCGTCGATCTGGCCCGGGTTCATGTGCGGGTCGGACGCGAGCAGGACGTTGCGGGCGTAGGTGTTCACCGTGTCGGACGCGATCGCCCGATCGACATCCTGGCGCACCGCCGCGAGCCCGGCCGTGTCGGCCGACGGATCGGGGAAGTCGATCGACTGCAGCTGTGCGACGACGAACCCATCATGGGTCTGGACCATCGCCGGATCGTGCAGCTTCAGCCCGAACAGGATCTTGGCCAGCTCCTCCGGCACGTCCGCCGGGGCGGGGCCGCGCCCGACCGGCGGCAGGTGGCGCACCGGCAGTTTGGCCGCCTCCGCCGCCTGCGCCAGCGTCTGCCCGCCCTGCATCGCGGCCAGCATTTTCGCCGCCATCGCGTTGGCCGCGCGGGAAATCTGGTCGCGGTTATAGTCGGCGCGCGCGGTGTCCACGACATCCGCGAACGGCTTGGGGGCCGGCGGGATGATGTTGTCGACCATCACGGCGAATTCGCCGATCGGCGGCGAGCCGGCCGGCGCACCCGGTGCCGTCACCGGGATGAGCCGTGGCTGGTCGCCCTTGTTGGCGGCGAACGCGGCCGCGATCAGCGCATCGCGAACCGGCGGCGGGGCAGGGATCGGCGCCTCCATCCCGGTCTCGGTATGACCGGTCTTGTCGAGCGTCCCGGCGGCCGGTGCCAGCCCCAGCTCGCTCCACAGCGACTTCGAACGTGGCGCCACCGGTCAGCAGGTCGTCGACATGGCGGGCGCGGTCGAACAGCAGCTCGCTCGCCTTATCGCGCGCGATCGCCTGCTTGATCGAGTCGCGCACGTCGGCCAGCGACTTCGTCCCCGCCGGTGTGATCTTGGCGACGCTCGCCACGTACCAGCCGAGCGCCCCGTGGACCGGATCGCCGACCGTATGCTCGGGCTGGGCGAACACCGCGTCGGCCAGCTCCGGGAACGGAAGATCGGCCCGGCTCGTGTCCGGCAGCTCGGTCGCGGTTGCACCCGCGGCGGTCGCGGCGGTCTGCATCTGCGCCCAGTCGGCACCGCTGCGCCATTGCGCCGCGAGGTCACGGGCGCGCGGCTCGTCCGGTGCGGTGATCACGTCGACGGTGCGACGCTCGGGCGCCTGGAAATCGGCCAGATGCTGGTCGTAGGTCGTGGCGATCTCGGCGTCGGTGACGTCGACCGTCTTGGCGATCTCCTCCGGCGTCAGGATGACCGTCTTGATGTGGCGGTATTCCGGCGTGCTGTACAGCTCCGGGTGGTTGTCGACCCAGCGATGCAACTGCGCGTCGGTCGCGGGGGCCGGTGCGGGCTGTGCGGCGAACGCGACGTCGACCGCGTCCGCCTGCCGCGTCTCATGCAGCGCCGCATACACGTGGCGCGTCATCAGCGCCGAGCCGGTGGCCCCGGCCTGTACCGCTTCGAGCAGCTGGTTGGTGGCGATCTGGTTGCGAACGTTCGCCTCGTAGCGCGCCACGGTCAGGTGGTTGTCCGCCAGCACCCGCTCCATCGTCGCCTTGTCGAATTGCCCGTTCGGCCCGCGAAAGCCGGGCAGGGCGAACACCATGTCGCGGATCGCCTGATCGGGGGCCACGATGCCGAGCCGGTCGGCCTGACGGGTCAACGCCACGCCGACCGAGGCCTGCTGCGCCGCCACCCCGGCGACTTCGCGGCGCATCTCGGCGGTCACGTCCGGCTGGTTGCGCCGGAGCTGGGCCAGCATGTGCGTATAGATGTCCTGGATGGTCAGCGGGTCGACCGTGGTCCCGTCGACGGTCGCGATCGCGGTCGGGTCGGACCCGAACTGACTGCGCGAGGCGACGCCCCACAGCGCGAAGGCCGCGGCGAGGACGATGAAGAACAGACGGGCGGGCCAGGTGTTGGTCAGGCCACGGAACAGGCGAAGCATGGGGCGAGCACCGGAAAAGGACGAACGAGAGAGGCGGCAACCTAGAAGCGGGTGCGCCGGGATGCCATAGGGGCCACGATCGGAGTTAACGATGCGACAACTGATTGCCGGAAACTGGAAAATGAACGGCCTGCGGGCGATGGGCCACGCCCTCGCGAAGGAGATCGCGGCCGCCGGCGATCTGCACTGCGACCTGGTCCTGTTCCCGCCGGCGACGCTGCTGACGGACATCGTGGCGATCTGCGCCGGAACCGGCGTCGGCGTCGGCGCGCAGGATTGCAGCGAGAAGTCCGCTCGGCCCGCGCACCGGCGACATCGCGGCCGGGCAGGTCGTCGACGCGGGCGGGAGTTGGGTCATCCTCGGCCACTCCGAACGCCGGGCGGTGCACGGCGAGACGGACGCGCTGGTCCGCGCAAAAGTCTTGGCGGCAACCGCCGCCGGGCTGCGGGTCATCGTCTGCGTCGGCGAGAGCGAGGCCGAGCGCGATGCCGGCCAGGAAAACGATGTGGTGAAAAATCAGCTCGCGGGATCGCTGCCGGACGGGTTCGCGGGCGTCGTCGCCTACGAGCCGGTGTGGGCGATCGGGACCGGCAAGCACGCGGAGCCGGATCAGGTGGCCGCCATGCACGCCCATATCCGCAGCTGCATCGGGCCCGGGAGCGCCATCCTGTACGGCGGCTCGGTGACGCCGGCCAACGCGGCACAGCTGCTGTGCCTGCCCGAGGTCGGCGGTGCCCTGGTCGGCGGCGCCAGCCTCGACGCGAGCCGCTTCCTCGCGATCGCGCGGGCCGCGCTTCCCACCTAGCCGCAGGGCGCGTAAGACCCCCGCCTGCCTTAACCGCCCGCCTGCGTTCAACCGCCCGCCTGCTGTCAACCGGAAGCCTCGATGACTCACGTCTTGCTCGCGATCCACCTTTTCGTGACCATCGCCCTGATCGGCGTGGTGCTGATCCAGCGCAGCGAGGGCGGCGGTTTGGGCATCGGCACCACCCAGGGCATGGGCAGCTTCATGACCGGCCGGGGCACGGCGAACCTGCTGACCCGCACGACCGCCATCCTGGCCGCCGCGTTCTTCGCCCTGTCGCTGTCGCTGGCACTGCTGAACCGCGGCACCCGCGGCGGCGTGCTCGACCTGTCCCCGCCGCCCACCGCCGGCCTGCCCGCGCTGCCGGCCGGTGCCACGCCCGCGCCGGTCAAGCCCGCCGCGCCGACCGTGCCGACGAACTAGGGTTCACGCCAACTCCTTTGGGCGGCTACAAGGATCGCCCATGACCCGGTATGTTTTCATCACCGGCGGCGTGGTCTCCTCGCTTGGCAAGGGTATCGCGTCCGCCGCTCTAGGCGCGTTGCTCCAGGCACGCGGCTACACCGTCCGACTCCGCAAGCTCGACCCGTATCTCAACGTCGATCCGGGCACGATGAGCCCGTATCAGCACGGCGAGGTGTTCGTCACCGATGACGGGGCGGAAACCGACCTCGACCTCGGCCACTACGAACGCTTCACCGGCGTCCACGCGAGTCGCACCGACAATGCGACGACGGGGCGCATCTACTCCGACGTGATCGCCCGCGAACGGCGCGGCGACTACCTCGGCGCCACCGTCCAGGTGATCCCGCACATCACCGACGCCATCAAGGAAGCGATCACCCACCCGGCGCTCGACGCCAAAGGGAATCCGGTCGACTTCGCGCTGATCGAGATCGGCGGCACGGTCGGCGACATCGAAAGCCTGCCGTTCCTCGAAGCGATCCGGCAGCTCTCCAACGACCTCGGCCCGGCGGCCGTGATGTTCGTCCACCTGACGCTGCTGCCGTGGATCCCGACGGCGGGCGAACTCAAGACCAAGCCGACCCAGCATTCCGTCAAAGAGCTGCTGAGCGTCGGCATCCAGCCGCACATGCTGCTGTGCCGCTGCGACCGCCCGATCCCGGCCTCCGAGCGCCGCAAGATCGCGCAATTCTGCAACGTCCGCCCGGAAGCGGTGATCGCCGCCCTCGACGTCTCCACCATCTACGCCGTGCCGCTGCGCTACCACGCGGAGGGCATGGACCGCGAAGTGCTGCGCCATTTCAACCTGCCGATGGACCACGCGCCGGACCTGTCCGCATGGCAGCGCCTGATCGACATCGTCGCCGCGCCCGAGGGCGAGGTCCGCATCGCGGTGGTCGGCAAATACACGTCGCTGCTCGACAGCTATAAGTCGCTGGCCGAGGCGCTGGCGCATGGCGGCATCGCGAACCGGGTGCGCGTCGTGCTCGACTGGGTCGACGCCGAAGTGTTCGAGCAGCCGCACGCGGTCGCACGGCTCGAAGGCGTGCACGGCATTCTCGTTCCCGGCGGGTTCGGCGAGCGTGGGACCGAGGGCAAGATCGAAGCCGTCCGCTTCGCGCGCGAACACCGCGTCCCGTTCTTCGGCATCTGCTTCGGCATGCAGATGGCGGTGATCGAGGGGGCGCGGCACCTCGCCGGTCTGAAGGACGCGAGCAGCACCGAGTTCGGCCCCTGCACGGAGCCGGTGGTGGGATTGCTGACCGAATGGGCGCGCGGCAACGAGATCGAGAAGCGGGAGGCGGAGGGCGACCTCGGCGGCACGATGCGGCTCGGCGCCTATCCGGCGACGCTGGCCGGCGACAGCCTGATCGCCGCCGCCTACGGCAGCACCCAGATCAGCGAGCGCCACCGCCACCGCTACGAGGTCAACGTCCGCTACCGCGAGCGGCTGGAGGCGGCGGGATTGCGGTTCTCCGGCATGTCGCCGGACGGCGTGTTGCCCGAGACGGTCGAGTACCCGGCCCACCCGTGGTTCATCGGCGTGCAGTATCACCCCGAGTTGAAGAGCAAGCCGCTCGACCCGCACCCGCTGTTTTCATCGTTCATCCGGGCGGCCGTGGCGCAGGCGAGGCTGGTATGATCGCTAAAGTCGTACGGGTCGGCGGCATAGAAATCGCGAACGACCGGCCGTTCGTCCTGATCGCCGGCCCATGCCAGATCGAGGGCCGGTCGCAGGCGCTGGAAGTGGCCGCCGCCCTGGCCGAAATCTCGGCCGCGACCGGCGTCTCGGTCATTTACAAATCGTCCTACGACAAGGCGAACCGCACCAGCGCCAACGCCGCGCGCGGCGTCGGCATGCCAGAAGGTTTGTCGATCCTGGCCGAGGTGCGCGAGACGCACGCGATGCCGGTGCTGACCGACGTGCACAACGCCGACCAGTGCCGCCCGGTGGCCGAGGCGGTGGACGTGTTGCAGATCCCGGCATTCCTGTGCCGCCAGACCGACCTGCTGATCGCGGCCGGCGAGACCGGTGCCGCCGTCAACGTGAAGAAGGGGCAGTTCCTGGCACCGTGGGACATGGTCCACGTCGCCGCCAAGATCGCCGGCACCGGCAACGAGCGCATCCTGCTGTGCGAGCGCGGATCGAGTTTTGGGTACAACACGCTGGTGTCCGACATGCGCGCCCTGCCGATCATGGCGGGGACGGGCTACCCGGTGGTGATGGACGCGACCCACGCCGTGCAGTCGCCGGGCGGGCAGGGCGGGTCGTCGGGCGGCGACCGCCAATATGCCCCGGTGCTGGCAAGGGCGGCGCTGGCGGTGGGGGTGGCGGCGGTGTTCATCGAATGCCACCCGGACCCGGATCATGCGCCGAGCGATGGGGCGACGATGGTGGCGCTGCGCGATATGCCGGCGCTGGTGGCGCGGCTGGTTGCGTTCGACCGGCTGGCCAAGGGGTGATCGCGCGTTGATCGAGGTTCGCGAAACCGAGGAGTTTCGCGACTGGTTGGACCGCCTCACCGATCCTCGCGCGGTCCGCAGCATCGCCCAGCGTGCCGCTCGATTTCAGCTCGGTCTGTTCGGCGACGTCCGCCCTGTCGGCGACGGCATATCGGAAGCGCGGATCGACCACGGTCCCGGTTACCGGATGTATTTCGTGCATCGGCACACCATTCTCGTCATTCTCCTGTGCGGCGGCGATAAGGGGTCGCAGGCACGAGATATTGTCAGAGCGAAGGCACTCGCAGCCAAATCAGAGGACCAGTGATGTTGAAGACGCATCCTTTCGACGCGGCTCGATACATTAAGACGACCGAAGACGCCGCCTCATTGTTGGATGATGCCCTCGGCAGCGGGAGCGCCGAATACGTGTCGCATGCGCTCGGCATCATTCTCCGCGCGGACATCGCAGCTTTGGGTAGCGTGTCGCAGGAGTTGCTGAACGGCTCGCGGCATGACGGGCCAACGCTCGCCACTCTTGTTGTCGTGTCGCGGGCACTTGGATTGACCATGGCCGTACGGCAGATGACAGCGGACGAATACGCCGGGCACCATGTTCCCAATTCTGGGGAGAACGTGTCTGTTCTCCGGGCCAATTCCTAGTGTTCCCATAGGGACGCGAAACCTCCCGTATTGGACGCACCGCGTCTCGCGTTTTTAGACGACCGCTCGTGACAACTCGTCGGCCGCGCGGTTTCCTGTGACTTGAGCTAATGTGACCATCGGTCGCCCTAGCCAGCCAGAAAACAGTCCCAACGTGGCCCCAGCGCCAGCCGACACCCCGGTGCGCCCCCGCCGCCAGGATGTTCCATGCCGCCAGCCCGCTCGCGCCTTCCGCTGTTCGCCATCTCCGTCACCCTCCTGACGACCGTCGCCACCGCAGGCACCGAAGCGGTCCTGAACCCGGCCCGAACGTCGATCGCCGTCCTGTTCGTGGCCTTGCTGGCCGTGGGCTATTTCGGGCTGGCCCTCTCCGCGTCGACCGTCGTGTTCGGCATGCTGCCCCGGACCCGCCACGCACCGCGACGGGCCGCCGTGACCGGCACGCCGCGCACCGCCATCCTGCTGCCGATCTACAACGAGCGGCCGGAGCAGATCGCGGCGGCCGTCAGAGTCATGGCCGACAGCCTCGACGCGCTCGACGGAGTCGCCATCCACATTCTCAGCGACACCCAGAACCCCGCCATCGCCGCCCGCGAAGCGCGGATCTGGCCCGCAACCGCCACGACCCGCACCGGCTTGAACATCCACTACCGCCGTCGCACCCAAAACATCGGCCGCAAGGCCGGCAACCTGATGGCGTTCTGCCGCGACGAGGGCCGGGCCTACGACTTCGCCATCGTGCTCGACGCCGACAGCCTGATGACCGGCGACGCCATCCGCGGCCTGATCGCCGAGCTGCGCGACGACCCGCACGCGGCCCTGGTGCAGTCCGTCCCGTATCCGGTCGGCGCCGAAACCCTGTTCGGCCGGATGCAGCAATTCGCCGTCCGCCTCGGCACCCCGCTCGCCGTCGCCGGCCTGCATCTGTGGCAGCAGCGGCGCGGCTCCTACTGGGGCCACAACGCGATCCTGCGCCTGTCCGCGTTCACCGAGCATGCCGGTCTGCCGATTCTGCGCGGCACGGCCCCGCTCGGCGGCGAAATCCTGTGCCACGACACGATCGAGGCGGCGCTGCTGCTGCGGGCCGGCTGGGCGGTGCGGATGGCGCCCGACATCCACGGCTCGTACGAGACCACGCCGAGCAACATCCTGGACCACCTCGTGCGCGAACAACGGTGGTGCCAGGGCAATCTGCAGCATCTGCGGCTGGTGGGGGCACCCGGCCTGTTGCCGGAAAGCCGGTTCCATATCGGTCAGGGCATTCTCTACTACCTGTCGACGCCGCTCGGCCTGGTGCTGAGCGCGCTGCTGCTGGCCGGCGTCGCGTCGGTCGGGGAAGACGGGCATCGGGCCGCCCCGTCCGACACCCTGGTGCGGCTGATGCTGTGGGCGGTCGTCGCGCTGCTGTTCGGCCCCCGGATCATCAGCCTGATCCGGGGCCTGATCGTGCCGGGAGTCGCGGCACGGTTCGGCGGCCGGGTGCCGCTGATCGCCTCGGCCGTCGCCGAGCAGATCGCGGCGACGCTGCTCGCCCCCGTGCAGGCGGTCTCCATCACCGGGTTCGTCATCGCAACGTTCGCGGGAAAAATCGTGACGTGGGACGCGGCGGAGCGGGGCGACCGTGCCGTCGGCCTGCACGAGGCATGGCGGCGGCTGCGCTGGCACACCGCAATCGGTATTTTGACGACAGCCGGCATCGCCCTGACCCAGCCGGCGGCGCTGCCTTGGACGGCACCGTTCCTGGTTGGACTGATCGTCTCGATCCCGGTCGCGATGGCGTCGGGCAGCGTGTGGCTCGGGCGTTTCGCGGGCCGGCTCGGCTTGTTTCTCACCGAGGACGAGCTGTTCCCGACGCCCGAACTGGCGGCCCTGACGTCGCGCGGGAACGACGCAGTAGCCCGCGTGCCAGCCATGGGGTAGGGGACGGGCAGACCGTTGCAGGACCCGTCCCATGAGCGCCATTGCCGACATCACCGCCCGCGAAATCCTCGACAGCCGGGGCACGCCGACGATCGAGGTGGAGGTCACGCTCGAATCCGGCGCGATGGGCCGGGCGGCCGTGCCCTCGGGGGCCTCGACCGGTGCGCATGAGGCGGTGGAGCTGCGGGACGGCGACCGGAGCCGCTACAACGGCAAGGGTGTCCGCAACGCGGTCGCCAACGCCGAGGGCGAAATCCTCGACGCGATCGGCGGGATCGAGGCGACCGAGCAGCTTCGCATCGACGGGCTGATGATCGACCTCGACGGCACGCCGAACAAAGGCCGTCTCGGCGCGAACGCGATCCTGGGCGTCTCGCTGGGTGTCGCCAAGGCGGCGGCGATCGAGATGGAGATGCCGCTGTACCGCTACGTCGGCGGCGTGTTCGCGCGCACCCTGCCGGTGCCGATGATGAACATCGTCAACGGCGGCAAGCACGCGGACAACCCGATCGACATCCAGGAATTCATGGTGCAGCCGGTGGGTGCCGCCTCGCTGTCCGACGCGGTGCGGATCGGCGCGGAGATTTTCGCGGCCCTGAAGAAGGCGCTGTCGTCGGCCGGGCACAACACCAATGTCGGCGACGAGGGCGGCTTCGCGCCGAACCTGAAATCGGCCGACGAGGCGCTCGGCTACATGATGCGCGCGACCGAGGCGGCCGGGTACACGCCGGGCGAGGACGTGGTGTTCGCGCTCGATTGCGCCGCCACCGAATTCTACGCCGACGGCCTCTACAAGCTCGAAGGCGAGGGCAAGACGTTCGAGAGCGGGCAGATGGTCGACTACCTGGCCGACCTCGCCGCGCGCTACCCGATCGCCTCGATCGAGGACGGGTGTTCCGAGGATGACTGGGCCGGCTGGGCGGAACTGACGGAGCGGCTGGGCGGCAAGATTCAGATCGTCGGCGACGATTTGTTCGTGACCAACCCGTCGCGCCTCGCGCGCGGAATCGCCGAGAAATCGGCCAATGCGCTGCTGGTCAAGGTCAACCAGATCGGCACGCTGAGCGAGACGCTGGAGGCGGTGGAGATGGCGCAGCGGGCCGGTTTCCGCGCGGTAATGAGCCATCGCAGCGGCGAGACCGAGGACGCGACCATCGCCGACCTCGCGGTCGCGACGAACTGCGGCCAGATCAAGACCGGCAGCCTCGCGCGGTCGGACCGGACGGCGAAATACAACCAGCTGATGCGGATCGAGCAGGATCTCGGCCCGGCGGCGCGGTTCGCCGGGCGCGGGATCCTGCGCCGTTAGCCGCTAGTAGCGCGGTCCGTAGTCCGGGCCGCGGTAGTAGTGATGATGACGGCGGTAGTAACGGTGGTGGTCGTAGTGGTGCCCGTAATATCCCCGGCCACGATCGTAGTAGCCCTGGGCATGGGCGGGGATTGTCGCCAATAAGGTCATCATCAGGCACGCCAGCACGGTCAAACGCTTAAACACAGTCAGTCTCCTATTTCGCTACCGTACGAACGCCGCAACCTGCGGTGTGTCGCACTCAATAATCGGGCTGTCCGTAATAAGGCTGCGGGGCGTAATAGACCGGCGGCGGCGCGTAGTAGACTGGCGGCGGCGCGTAATAGCGGGCGCCGTAGCCAAAGAATCGCGGGTGCCAGTGATGGTGCCACGGCTCGCCGCCGCCATACCCGCCATGATCGCCCCAGCCGTGCCCACCCCAGCCGTGCCCGCCCCAGCCATGCTCGCCCCAGCCGTGGCCGTAGCCGCCATCCCAATCGGCCCGCGCCGGGGCGGCCGACAGGGCGAACACCGCCGCCATCGCCAGGCCAGCAAGCAAAGTAGAGCGTCGCCGCATCGTCGCCTCCCGTTCCCGGCACGACGCCGGGGCAGCGACGATCAAGACCCCGCCTTGTGTCCACCGTTGGGCGCGAATACGGCGAACCAGTCCGCTTCGTGCTGCTCCCGCGCCACACCCGGGCGGCATCGCGCAAATCACCGCTTTCCCCAGGTGCGCGGACCCGTCCCGTCCGCCATCATCGCGCTCACGTGGGCGGGAGTCTCGAAACGTGGCGTTCAGGCGTGCGATCAAACGGAGGGCGAAGGCGGCGGTCGCTCCGGCCGTGTTCCTGCTGCTGGTGTCATACTTCTCCTGGCAGGCGACGCAGGGTCCGCGCGGCCTCGCGTCCAGCACGCAGCGCAACGCGGACATGATCGCGGCCCGTCAGGACCAGTTGCAGGCCGAAGCCGACCTCGCGGCGGTCGAACGCCGGGTCGCGGCACTCCGCAACAACCGTCTCGATGCCGATGCGCTCGACGAACGGGCGCGCGCGATGCTGAACTTGTCCGACCCGGCCGACATCATCGTGCCGCTCAAAGGGTCCGAGCGGGTCTTCTGACCGCTACCGCACTGCAACATAACGAAAAAGCGGCTCAGGGCGGCGCGCCCGCCGCTTGCCGGACATTTGACGTGGCGCTACGTCGTCAGAGCGGCCAGGCTGGCCGCGCAACGGAGACGCACATCATGGCCCAGGTCGAAACCCGCAAGCGCGGCAAGGCGGACGTTGCCGAGGCGACGACACCGGAGCCCGCGTCCAACTCGGCGCCGATGAGCCGGGCCGACATGCTGAAGGCCTACGAGATGATGCTGACGATCCGCCGGTTCGAGGAGCGGGCCGGGCAGATGTACGGCATGGGGCTGATCGGCGGGTTCTGCCACCTGTACATCGGCCAGGAGGCGGTCGTCGTCGGCATGCAGATGGCGTTGCAGCAGGGCGATCAGGTCATCACCAGCTACCGCGACCACGGCCACATGATCGCGACCGGCATGGAGCCGCGCGGCGTCATGGCGGAGCTGACCGGGCGCGCCACCGGCTACTCGCGCGGCAAGGGCGGGTCGATGCACATGTTCAGCAAGGACAAGCACTTCTACGGCGGTCACGGCATCGTCGGCGCGCAGGTCAGCATCGGCACCGGGCTCGCGTTCGCGGACATGTACCGCGGCAACGACAACGTCGCGATCACCTATTTCGGCGAGGGTGCGAGCAACCAGGGCCAGGTGTTCGAGAGCTTCAACATCGCGGCCCTGATGAAGCTGCCCTGCGTCTACGTGATCGAGAACAACCGCTACGGCATGGGCACTTCGGTCGAGCGCGCGTCGGCGTCGCGCGACCTGTCGAAGAACGGGGCACCTTGGGGGATCAAGGGCGCGCAGGTCGACGGCATGGATGTCGCCGCCGTCCGCGCCGCCGCCCAGGTCGCGGTCGCCGCGTGCCGGGCGGGCGAGGGGCCGTATCTGCTGGAAGTTCAGACCTATCGCTACCGCGGCCACTCGATGTCCGACCCAGGCCGCTACCGCACCCGCGACGAGATCGAGGCGATGCGCCAGAACCGCGACTGCATCGAGCAGGTTCGCCACAAGCTGGAGGCGGACGGCGTGGCCGAGGCCGACATCAAGACGATCGACGACCGGGTGAAGGCGCTGATCGCGGACGCGGCGCAGTTCGCGCAGGACAGCCCGGAGCCGGATGCCGCCGAACTCTGGACCGACATCATGGTCGAGGCGTGAACGACATGACTCAGATCCTGATGCCCGCGCTGTCGCCCACGATGACCGAGGGCAAGCTCTCGCGCTGGCTGAAAAAGGTCGGCGACGAGATCCATGCGGGCGACGTGATCGCCGAGATCGAGACCGACAAGGCGACCATGGAGGTCGAGGCGGTCGACGAGGGCAAGCTGTCGCGCATCCTGATCGACGAGGGCACCGATGGCGTCGCCGTCAACACGCCGATCGCCGAGATCGGCGGGTCCGCGAACGGCCATGACGCGGCACCGGCGCCCGCGCCCGTTGCGAAGGCCGAGCCGGCCGTTGCGCGCGCTCCGGAAGCGACTCAGGCGGAACGGTTGCCGCCACAGGCCACCAGCCCGGAGCCGGAAAAGGCGTGGGGCGCGACCAAGCCGACCACCGTGCGCGAGGCGCTGCGCGACGCGATGGCCGAGGAGATGCGCCTCGACAAGGACGTGTTCCTGATCGGCGAGGAGGTCGCCCAGTACCAGGGCGCCTACAAGATCAGCCAGGGCCTGCTGGAGGAGTTCGGCGAGAAGCGCGTGATCGACACGCCCATCACCGAGCATGGCTTTACCGGCATGGCGGTCGGCGCGGCGATGACGGGGCTGCGGCCGATCGTCGAGTTCATGACGTTTAACTTCGCCATGCAAGCCATTGACCAGATTATCAACTCGGCCGCGAAGACGCTGTATATGTCGGGCGGCCAGATGGGCTGCCCGATCGTGTTCCGCGGCCCGAACGGTGCGGCAAGCCGCGTCGCCGCGCAGCACAGCCAGTGCTACGCGAGCTGGTACGCGCACTGCCCGGGCCTGAAGGTCGTGGCCCCCTGGTCGTCGGCCGACGCGAAGGGCCTGTTGCGCGCGGCGATCCGCGACCCGAACCCGGTCATCTTTCTCGAAAACGAAATCCTGTACGGGCAAACGTTCGAGTGCCCGACCGACCCCGACTTCGTCCTGCCGATCGGCAAGGCGAAGGTCGAGCGGGTGGGTGAGGACGTCACCATCGTCGCGTTCTCGATCATGGTCGGCGTCGCGTTGAAGGCGGCCGATGCGCTGGCCGAACTCGGCATCAGTGCGGAGGTGATCAACCTGCGCTCGCTCCGGCCGCTCGACACGGACACGGTGGTCGCCAGCGTCAAGAAGACCAGCCGGCTCGTGACGGTCGAGGAAGGCTGGCCGTTCGCCGGCATCGGGGCCGAGATCGCGATGCAGATGATGGAGCATTGCTTCGACTGGCTCGATGCGCCGCCGGTCCGCGTCTACGGCCTCGACGTGCCGCTGCCGTATGCGGCGAACCTCGAGAAGCTGGCGTTGCCGCAGCCGGATTGGGTCGTGGACGCCGCCCGCAAGATCGTGGGGCGCTGACCGATGGCGACCAACATCCTGATGCCGGCGCTGTCGCCCACGATGACCGAGGGCACGCTCGCGAAATGGCTGAAGAAGGAAGGCGACACGATCCGCGCCGGCGACGTGATCGCCGAGATCGAGACCGACAAGGCGACCATGGAGGTCGAGGCGGTCGACGAGGGCACGATCGGCCGCATCCTGGTGCCCGAGGGCACGGCCAACGTCGCGGTCAACGCGCCGATCGCGGTGCTGGTCGAGGATAACGAGGACGCCGTGCCGACGCAGGATGCGGCCACCGTCAAGACGATCCCGCCCGCCATCGCGCCCATGCCGGCCGCACCCGCGCCGGTCGCGGCTGCTTCGGCTCCGAAGGCCAACGGCCATGCTTCGGGTGAGCGCGTGTTCGCGTCCCCGCTCGCGCGCAGGATCGCGGGCGAGGCGGGGATCGAGCTGTCGGGCATTGCCGGCTCCGGCCCGAACGGCCGCATCGTTCGCGCCGATGTCGAGGCCGCGCGGGGTAAGCCGTCGGCCAAGCCGCAGGCCGAGGATGTGGTCGCACCCGTGACCGCGCCGCCGGATGTGGAGCGCGCGGCGGCCGCGCCGAGGCCCGCGCCGGTCGTGAAGATCACGGCACCGCACACGCTCGTGCCGATGACGTCGATGCGCAAGGTGATCGCCCGCCGGCTGGCCGAGGCCAAGCAGACGGTGCCGCATTTCTATGTTTCCATGGACATAGAGCTCGACGCCCTGCTGAAGCTTCGGGCCGATCTGAATGGCCGCAGCCCGAAGGACGGGGCCGGCGCGTTCAAATTGTCCGTCAACGATTTGATCATCAAGGCCGCCGCCACCACATTGCGGCGGGTGCCCAAAGTGAACGCAAGCCTGGTCGGCGACGATGTCGCGTACTACGACGACGTGGACATCTCGGTCGCCGTCTCGATCCCGGACGGGCTGATCACGCCGATCATCCGCCATGCCGACCGCAAGGGGCTGTCCGCGATCAGCAATGAAATGAAGGACTTGGCGGGTCGCGCCAAGGCCGGGAAGCTGAAGCCGGAAGAATTCCAGGGCGGCGGCTTCTCGATCTCCAACATGGGCATGTTCGGCGTGACCTCGTTCGCCGCCATCATCAACCCGCCGCAGTCGGCGATCCTGGCCGTCGCCGCCGGGCAGCCGCGTGCCGTGGTGCACGACGGCGCGCTCGCGGTCGCGACGGTGATGACCTGCACGTTGTCGGTCGATCATCGCGTGGTCGACGGCGCGCTCGGGGCGGAATGGATCGCGGAGTTCAAACGCGTGGTCGAGGACCCGCTGAGTTTGATGCTGTGAGCGGCACGACCCAGACTTTCGACCTGATCGTCATCGGCGGCGGTCCCGGCGGCTACGTGGCCGCGATCCGGGCGGCGCAACTCGGCATGAAGGCGGCCGTGGTCGAGCGCGAGAACCTCGGCGGCGTGTGCCTCAACTGGGGCTGCATTCCGACGAAAGCGCTGCTCCGGAGCAGCGAAATCAATCACTTGCTGCACAATCTTGGCGAGTTCGGGTTTTCCGCGGACAACGTGACGTTCGATCTCGCGAAGATCGTGAAGCGGTCGCGCTCGGTCGCCAAACAGCTCGCGTCCGGCGTCGGCCATTTGCTGAAGAAGAACAAGGTCAGCACGTTCGAGGGCACGGCGAAGCTCGCGGGCAAGGACGGCGAGCTCCGAAAAGTGTCGGTCGAGGGCAAGACCCCGGTCACGCTGACGGCCAAGCACGTCATCATCGCCACCGGTGCCCGCGCACGGCAGTTGCCGGGCATGGAGGCGGACGGGACGCTGATCTGGGCGTATCGCGAGGCGATGGTGCCGCCGTCGATGCCGAAATCGCTGCTCGTGATCGGCTCGGGCGCGATCGGGATCGAGTTCGCGAGCTTCTACCGCAACATGGGCGCCGAGGTCACCGTGGTCGAGGTGATGGACCGCGTGCTGCCGGTGGAAGACACCGAGATCAGCGCGTTCGCTCGCAAGCAGTTCGAGAAGCAGGGGATGCGCATCCTCACCGAGACGACGGTGAAGGCGGTCGAGAAACTGGCCGACAGCGTGCGCGTGACCATCGAGAACAAGGGAAAGCCGGAGACGATCGAGGTGTCTCGCGTCATCTCGGCGGTCGGCATCGTCGGCAATGTCGAGGATCTCGGGCTCGAAGGCACCGGGGTGAAGGTCGACCGGACGCACATCCTGATCGACGAGTTCTGCCGCACCGGCGAGCCGGGCGTCTATGCGATCGGCGACGTGTGCGGGGCACCCTGGCTGGCCCACAAGGCGAGCCATGAGGGTGTCGTGTGCGTCGAGAAGATCGCGGGCGTGCCGGACGTCCACCCGATCGACTGGAGCAACATCCCCGGCTGCACGTATTGCCGGCCGCAGGTGGCGTCGGTCGGGCTGACCGAGGCGCGGGCGAAGGCGGACGGCTACGACATCCGCGTCGGCCGCTTCCCGTTCATCGGCAACGGCAAGGCGATCGCCATGGGCGAGCCGGAGGGCATGGTCAAAGTCGTGTTCGACCGTAAGACCGGCGCGTTGCTGGGTGCCCACATGATCGGTGCCGAGGTGACCGAGATGATCCAGGGCTACGCGATCGCGCGCACGCTGGAGACGACCGAGGTCGAGCTGATGCACACCGTGTTCCCGCACCCGACGGTGAGCGAGACGATGCATGAGGCCGTGCTTGACGCGTACGGACGCACGATCCACTTCTGATCGCGTGCAAAGTACAGTTCCGAACCGGCTGACCGTCGACCACCGGATCGGCGCCGCGCGCCACCCGGAGAAGGCCGCGCGCCCCGATGCGCCCGTGGTCGCCAAACCGGCGTGGATCCGGGTGAAAGCCCCGACCCACCCGGTCTACCACGAGACCCGCGCCCTGATGCGTGAGGCTCGGCTGGTGACGGTGTGCGAGGAGGCGGCTTGCCCCAACATCGGCGAGTGCTGGTCGAAGCGGCACGCGACGATGATGGTCATGGGCGACACCTGCACGCGCGCCTGCGGGTTCTGCAACGTGGCCACGGGCGTGCCCCGGCCGCTCGATGCCGATGAGCCGGCGCGGGTGGGCGACGCGGTCGCGAAACTCGGGCTGCGGCACGTCGTCATCACCTCGGTCGACCGCGACGACCTGCGCGACGGCGGGGCGGCGCATATCGCGGCGGTGATCCGGGCCATTCGCGCCGCCGCACCCGAGACGACGATCGAGGTGCTGACGCCGGACTTCCTGCGCAAGGCGGGTGCGGTCGAGACGGTGGTCGCGGCGCGGCCGGACGTGTTCAACCACAACCTCGAAACGGTGCCCCGGCTGTATCCGGCGATCCGGCCGGGTGCGCGCTACTACCAGTCGTTGCGGCTGCTCGATCAGGTGAAACAGCTCGATCCGACGATCTTCACCAAGTCCGGGTTGATGGTCGGGCTCGGCGAAGCGAAAGGCGAGATCGTGCAGGTGATGGACGATTTGCGGATCGCCGACGTCGATTTCCTGACGCTCGGCCAATACCTCCAGCCGACGCCGAAGCATGCGGCGCTGGCCGAATACGTGACCCCGGACGCGTTCGCCGATTACGCGGCGACGGCGCGCGGGCGCGGCTTCCTGATGGTGTCGGCGACGCCGCTGACCCGCAGCAGCTACCATGCCGACGAGGATTTCGCGGCGTTGCGCGACGCGCGGGCCGCCATGCTGTCGCGTTCGCGCGCGGTCGCTTAGCATGCCGACCCATGCCGAAAGCCGGGTGGTGCCGTACCGCCCGGATCAGATGTTCGCCCTGGTCGCCGATGTCGGCAAATACCCGGACTTCCTGCCGTGGTGCGTCGGGTCGAAGGTCCGCAGCCGCTCGCCGTCCGAGGAGGTCGCCGACCTCACGATCGGCTTCGGCCCGTTCCGCGAGAGTTTTACCAGCCGCGTCGAGTTGACGCCGCACAGCCTGGTTCGTGTCCGATATGAAAACGGTCCGTTCCGGTATCTGAACAATCAGTGGTCGTTCACCCCGGACCAGAACGGCTGCAAGGTCGCGTTCTTCGTCGAGTTCGAGTTCAAGTCGCGCCTGCTGCAATCGGCCATCGGCGTCGTGTTCAACGAGGCGGTCAAGCGGATGGTCAACGCTTTCCTCAAGCGGGCGCGCGATGTTTACGGACCGCCGGTCGCGACCGTCGGCGTGGTTCCGCCGCCGCCGCGCCCGACGAGCGCCAAGAACGTCGAGAGCGCCGCGACATCCATGCCACCGCGCGCGCTATCCTGACGTCAAAATACGAAACGTTACGATAGAGTGCGTTACGCGGCTTGCGGCGCTCGCCCGGTCGGCCTAGAGCGCGGCTGAGGGCCGTTTAGCGGCCCGATGGCGTCCTTCAGGAGATTGATATGCGTTTGACCCTTTCCGCGATGAGCCTGCCGGCGCTCGCCCTCGGCGCGTTGATGATGCAGGCGACCCCGGTGTTCGCGCAGGCCGCCGCGCCGACGACCGGCCCGTCCAACCCGCCGGCGAATTCGGCCCCGGTCACCACGCCGAGCCCGGCCAACAACGGCCTGCCGTCCGCCGCCCCGTCGGCCACGGCGCCGTCGATGAGCGCGCCCGCCACGGGGACCACGACGAAGACCACGCACCGCATGTCGATGGACGCGCGCTTCAAGGCCGCCAACACCACCAACGACGGCAACCTGACGCTCGATCAGGCGAAGGCCGCGAACTGGTCGTATGTGACGACCCACTTCACGGCGATCGACAAGGGCGGCAAGGGCTACGTGACGATGGCCGACATCCAGTCGTTCGCGAAGGCGCGGCGGGCGGCCCGCCATCACGCGACGACGCACGCGGTTCCGACCGGGGCGCCGAACCCGGCCGCCGCGACCAACCCGCCGCCGATGAGCCCGCAATAACCGAAACGGTTAGGCCGGCGGGGAAACCTGCCGGCCGAACGCCTTCAGCCACGTCTGAACCGCGTCCCTGACGCCCGCGTCGATCTCGGCCTCGTCCGGCGGATCGACCGCGAGGGTCGCGCGCATGAACATCAGGCCGCGCAGCAGGGCGAAGAACTGCCACGCGGCACTGTCCACATCCTCCGCCTCGATCATGCCGCGCGCCTGCAGCCCGCGTGCCCACTCCGCGAAGCGGCGATGGGTTTTGTGCGGACCGTTCAGGTAGAACGCCCGCCCGAGCTCCGGGAACCGGGCACTTTCCGCGACCGCGATCCGGTAGATCGCGAGCGTGCGGGGCCGCACCATGAAATCGAGCCAGCAATGGCCGACCCGCATCAGGCTGGCGCGCAGATCGTCGATTTCGGCCGGCAGCTCGGTCTCGTCGAATGTCTGCATCATGCCGCGCTCGCCGACGATGGTCGCGAACAGCACGTCCTTGCTGGTGAAATGGGCGTACAGCGTCGCCTTCGACACGCCCGCCAGCCGGGCGACCGCGTCCATGCTGGTCTCGCCGTAGCCGTGGGCGAGGAACAGCCGCTCCGCCGCGTCGATCATCGCGCGGCGCTTCTTGGTGGCGCCCGGCGTCGCGGCCGCCGTCGCGATCTGGGGCAGTTCCATGACATCGGCCATGGCCGCGATGTCATCGGACGGTTTGACCGAGTCAAGTGAAACGGGGGTCAGAGACTCAGCGTCCGCAACTCACCCCGGGCCACGCCGACCAGCGTGCGGACGAGCAGCCCGGCGATGACGATGGTGGTAAACGCCAGCAGCCCGATCGCCACCGCGTCGGTGATCCGGCCGGGGTCGACGGCCGCGAAGCGCAACGCGGCGATGGTCGAGGCGGCGAGCGGGAAGCCGACCGCCCACCACGAGACCCGGAACGGGCAGCAGGCGCGCAGATGGCGCAACCGGCCGAGCAGGACGGCCAGCATGAACACCGTCAGCACGAACAGGCCTTGGGCGAACAGGTCGACCTGCCCGGTGATGGTGACATAGGCGGAAAAGCCGACCGCGAACGGCGCGACCAGGATGAGCAGCGACGGTTGCAGCGCGTCCGGCATCGGCGGCTCGAACACCAGCCGCGAGAACACCAGGGTGAACAGCGGCACGGCGAAGAACAGGCCGATCGCGAGGCCGACCATCATCACGCCGTGCATCGGCGGCAGGCCGAGCGAGGGGATCGCGAGCGGCACGTCGAGCATGCCGACCACCGGGACGATCCAGGCCGGCGTCGCGTGCGCGACCTGCTGCCGGTCGCTCATCCACCGGCTCACGATCAGCCACGCGAAGCCGAGCATGCCGGCCGCGCCGATGGCCCAGACGATCTGCGCCAGCACCCGGCTGAACGGGGCGAGCACGATCGGCATCAGCAGGAGGCTGATGAGGACGGTGCCGAACAGGTTGCCGGCGATCGGGTGAAAGAATTCTTTCCGAACCGCGTCCGGCGCGGTGGCGCATTTGACGAGGTAGCCGGCGAGAACGACGACAAAGGACGCGACCGCGAGCGCCCCGACGATGTCGGCGATCAGGGCAGGGAGGCCGAACCCGGCATGTGCGAGCCGCCAGGCGACCGACAGGCCGGTCAGGCCCATGGTCGAGCCGAACAGCCCGACCGGGAGGTATTCGAGCCGCGCGGTCCGAACGGCGACCGAACCGTCGCTCATGCGGCGAGCGCGGTTGCGATCAGGCCCTGCGCGGGGTCGAGCCGGACCGCCAGATCGGCCGGGACGCCCGCGTCGGTCATCGTGGCCGCGATCGGATGATAGGACACCACCACGCCGCCGCCTGCTTGTTCACGCACCAGCACGCGCAGCGGCAGGTCGAGGGCCGCCGCCGGGGCGGCGAGCATGAGCGGGGTGCCGCCCTTCGGGTTGCCGTAGATCAGCACCGTGGTCGGCGGCATCTCGAGCCCGGCCGCACGCGCGTTGGCCGCGTGGTCGATGGTGGCAAAGATCGTCGAACCGGCGCGCTCGATCGCGGCCGTCAGCCGGTCCAGCGTGGCGGCGAACCCGACGGGACTGACGAGATCGCGGATCGTGGCGCTTCGATCGGCCATGGGCTGCCTCCCGCTCGTTCTCGGCCTCGTAAATGTTACGGTGATCCGGCCAGCATTGCGAGCGCCACCAGAACCGTCGCCCGTCGCACCGCGTCGCGATCGCCGTCGAACCGCTCGCTCCGGGTGACGGTCCCGCCCGCGGTGGCAAGGCCGAACCAGACGAGGCCCACCGGCTTTTCGGCCGTCCCGCCGCCCGGCCCGGCGACGCCGGTGACCGCGACGGCGATGTCGGCCGCGAGTGCGGCGCGCGCACCCTCGGCCATCGCCGCCGCGACCGGCGCGCTGACGGCGCCATGTTCGGCGATGACCGGCGCGGGCACGCCGAGCAGGGCGGTCTTGATCCGGTTCGCATAGGCGACGATCCCGCCGAGCACGACGTCGCTGCTGCCGGGGATCGCCGTCAGTGCGCCGCAGATCAGTCCGCCGGTGCAGCTTTCGGCCGTCGCCACGGTCTTACCGCGCGCCCGGAACGCCCCGATGGCGGTGAGCGCGGCCTCATGGATGTCGGGGTCGGGCAGGGCGGGGTTCTTTCGGACAGCGGGGACTCCTGTTTGGGGCCGGTGGACGGCGAACTCAACCGGGGGCGGCCGGCAGCCGAGCTTGCACGTTCGGCTTGCACGTTCGGCTTGCGGGGGGTTCGCCCGGCCGCCAACGCCGCGAGTTGACGGGCGCGCTCCGGTGGCGCAGCCCGTCGCCTTCGCGAGCGCCGAGGAGCCAGCCATGCCCGACCCCACCCTGAACGACCTGCCGATCGGCCTGTCCGCCACCGGCACGCGTGCCGAGCGCGACAGCATGGGGGCGGTCGATGTGCCGGCCGACCGGTATTGGGGCGCGCAGACGCAACGCTCGCTGCACCATTTCTCCATCGGCCGGGACAAGATGCCGGTCGAGGTCTATCGCGCCTACGGCACGGTCAAGAAGGCGGCGGCCGAGGTGAACGCGGCGATGGGGCGGCTGCCGGCGTGGAAGGCGGCGGCGATCGTGCGGGCGGCGGACGAGACGATCTCGGGCGCGCTCGACGGGCATTACCCGCTGTTCGTGTGGCAGACCGGGTCCGGCACGCAGTCGAACATGAACGTCAACGAGGTGATCGCGAACCGCGCCATCCAGCTGCTCGGCGGCACGCTTGGAGTCGAACGCGCCGATCCATCCGAACGACGACGTCAACATGAGCCAGTCGAGCAACGACACGTTCCCGACGGCCATGCATGTGGCCACGTTGACCGAGCTGGATTCGCGGCTGCTGCCGGAGCTGGAGGCTTTGGCCGGCGTGATCGAGCAGCGTTCGGCGCAGTGGATGGATGTGGTGAAAATCGGCCGCACCCATCTGGAGGATGCGGTGCCGCTGACCGTCGGGCAGGAATGGTCCGGCTGGGCGCACCAGATCCGCGATGCGGTCGCAGCCGTGCGGCAGGCCCGCGCGGGGCTGCTGGAGCTGGCGGCGGGCGGCACGGCGGTCGGGACCGGCATCACCGCGCCGAAAGGGTTCGGGGCCGCCATCGCCAAGCGGATCGCCGAGTTGACCGGGCAGCCTTACGTGACGGCCGCGAACAAGTTTGCCGCGCAAGGCTCGCTCGATGCGATGGTGCGGGTCAGCGCGTCGCTGCGCGGTGTGGCCGTGGCGCTGATGAAGGTCGCCAACGACATGCGCTGGCTCGGCTCGGGGCCGCGCTGCGGGCTCGGCGAGTTGCTGCTGCCCGACAAC
This sequence comes from uncultured Alphaproteobacteria bacterium, assembly GCA_963756975.1. GTDB lineage: Bacteria > Pseudomonadota > Alphaproteobacteria > Acetobacterales > Acetobacteraceae > CAVRQM01. The sequence continues at coordinate 41,744 of CAVWPS010000001.1, forward strand.
GAGCCCGGCAGCTCGATCATGCCCGGGAAGGTGAACCCGACGCAGTGCGAGGCGATCGTGATGATCTCGATCGCGGTGATCGGCGAGGACACGGCGGTCGCGTTCGCCGGGTCGCAGGGCAATTTCGAGCTGAACGTGATGCGGCCGCTGGTGGTCAACAACGTGCTGCACTCGATCCGGATCTTGGCCGACGGGTGCGAGATGTTCCGGCTGCACTCGGTCGAGGGGACGACGCTGAACGAGACCAGGATCGCGGCGCATGTCGAGAACTCGGTGATGCTGGTGACGGCGCTGAGCCCGGTGGTCGGCTACGACCGGGCGGCGGCGATCGCGCACGATGCGATGGCGCACGGAACCACGCTGCGCGAGGCGGCTTTGGCGTCCGGCGCCATCGACGCGGCCAAGTTCGACGAGGTGGTCGATGCGCGCAAAATGGTGGGGCAGGGCTTTTCCGGAGCGTAGGGCATGGCGGGACAACTGGACGGCAAGATCGCGGTGGTGACCGGGGCGGCGCGCGGGATCGGGCGCGCGACGGCGGCGGCTTTTTCCCGCGAAGGGGCGGACGTGATCGGCATCGACATCGCGGGGCCGGTCAGCGGCACGCTCGAAGTGACGCCCGCGACCGGCGACGAGCTGTCGGAAACGGGACGCATGGTCACTGCCGCCGGACGCCGCTGGCGCGCGATAAAACTCGATCAGCGCGACATGGGTTCGGTCCGCGCGGCGGCCGAGACCGTTCGCAAAGAGTTCGGGGGCTTGGACATCCTGTTCGCAAACGCCGGCATCCAGGCGTTCAAGCCGTTGCTGGAGATGGAGGATGCGGACTGGCACGACCAGATCGACGTCAACCTGACCGGCACGGCCAACATGCTGCGCGCATTCGCGCCGCTGATCGTGGCGCGCGGCGGCGGGCGGATCATCGTCTGCTCGTCGACGCAGGGGCGGCACGGGACGAAGAACGGGGCGGCGTACAGCGCGTCGAAATACGGCATCATCGGGCTGATGAAGTCGGCGGCACTGGAGTTGGGCGCGCACAAGATCACGGTCAACGCGGTCATCCCCGGCCTGATCGACACGCCGCTGACCCGGCACGAACAACGGTACGCGCAGGCGATCGAGGTGTCCGGCAAGGAGCCGACCGGCGACGCGGCGCCGGACGAGGCGACGGCGAAGGCGGGGCTGATCGCGAAGACCCCGCTCGGCGTGCCGTGGATCGAGCCGGAGGATGTGGCCCCGGTGGTGGTGTTCCTGGCCTCCGACGCGGCGCGGATGGTGAGCGGGGCGACCTACGACGTGACCGGCGGGGACAGCGCCAACTCGGTCTAATTCGTCAGTTCGAGTTCGTGCAGGTAGATGGCGAGGTCGCGCTGGTCCGGTCCCAGCCCGTGCTCGGACGGCCGGTCGGTGCGGCTCATGCGGAGTTTGACGTCGTAGCCGTCGTGGCCGGGACCGGTGCCGTCGCCGAGCGGCACCGACTGCGCGATGGTGTCGTCGCCGACCACCCATTGCGTCGCGAACCGTCCGTTGACGACCACCGTCACGATGATCGGGCCCTCGCCCGCGCTGTAGGCGTGCAGCCAAGCGTGCAGAACCGGGTGCGGGCGCCCGGGGCGGAGCGCGAGGGTCGCTTCGGGGCCGGCCGACCAGACGCCGAACGGCTCCGGCCCGAACCAGCCGCCGCCGAGGAATTTCGCTGCGACGTCGATGCCCATGCGCTGCCCGATCGGGGCGGACGGAGGTGTGACGGGCGGGAGGCCGCTCAGCACCTCCGGGTTCGCGGCGCAGATGCCCATCGGGCCGATCACCCGGCACAGGCGCGTCGCGTCCGGCACCGATAACGGCCCGGTCGTGGCGCTGCCGCCCATAAAAATCCGCAACTCGTCGGGCTGAAGCGGTGTCGCGACCGGCTCGAAACCGGGGCAGGGGGCGAGGCCGGTCGTGCGGGCGGTGAACATGGTGTTCACGGTGACCGGGAAGCGCGACGACGCGAGCAGCACGTCCCGCACGCCGGGCATTTCGAGTTTCAGGCCGCAGTCGAAGGTCGGCGTCAGCACGAGGCGCTTGCGTCCGGCCAGGGCCGCGTCGAGCCGGGCGACGTCGATCGTGTGCGGATCCTGCCGGCTGAGCCGCTTCGTGTCCTCCAGCCGCATGCCGCCGGTCTCGGCCACCTGAAGGCACGCGGCGAGCAGCAGCAGGGGCCAGGCGAAGCGGGGCGCAACCGAGCGAGACACCGCCACGACGCTGCCGAGCAGCAGAACGTAGGCGACGGGCCAGAACAGCCGTCCGCTGCCCCGCAGGTGATGGAAGATCGCCGGTACGGGACCGAGGTTCAAAACCTCGATGTGGCCGAGGTAGACCACGTTGGAGAGCGCCAATGCGGTGAGTCCGGCACCGGCGGCGATCAGCCCGGCATGGTCGCGCACGACGCGACCGGCATGCCAGCGCCGTGCGGTGGCGGCCGCGACGATCAGCAACAGCAGGATGCCGGCACCGAGGTACTGGAAGCCCTCGTATTGCCCGCCGGTCGCGTCGATCGTCTCCGGCACGACGAACCAGCCGGGCGGTGCCGCGCGCCAGACCGGCGACAGGAGGTTCATGGACCAGAAGCCGTAGCCGGCCTCGGGCGGGTCGGCCGCATAGCCGAATGTGGCCGCGACGGCGACCGTGAGCGCCATGGCGGCGAGGAACACCAACGCCGCTTCCCGCCAGCGCCGGTCGCCCCGCACCAGCAGGGACAACGGTGCCGCCGCCAGCACCGCGGCCATCATGAACGCGAGATACGGGTGGATCAGCAGGGTCAGCGGCAGCAGAACGGGCGGCAGCAAACCGGCGGCCCGGCCGCCCGCGCACGGTTCGCGCGTACGATCCGATCCCCAGCAGCAGCGTGAAGTGGGACGAGAGTGCGACGTGGCCGAAACGGTACAGGAACGTCGGCAGCGCGGCCGCCAGCAGCGCGGCTGCGATGGCCGGGACGAGCCGGCGCTCGCCCAGGCTGCGCAACGCGAACACCGCCGCGACCGGCTGCAGCAGGCAGTTCAGCGCCAGCCACAGATACAGTGCCGGAAAGGCGGCCGGGATCCACGCCGCGAACGGTTTCAGCGACAGGCTGAGCAGCGGAATGCTGTCGGTCATCGCGATGCTGAGGCCGTGCGGCCAGTCCAGCAGCGTCGTCCACAGCAACGGCCAGTGCCAGGCATCGCGCAGGAACGCCCGTTGGCCCACGACGTGAACCACGATGTCGTCGGTGTAGCGGTAATCCGGCAGCGACGCCCCGCGCAGGATGTCGCCCGGGAACACCGACGCCACGAACAGGATCCCGATCAGCAGGCCCGCCAGGTATCCGGCCCATCGCGGAACGCCCCGGGGCCGGGCGGTCTCTCCGACGTGCGGCCGCCACAGGGTCGTTGCCGGCGCCGTCCGATCGTTCATGCGGGTGCGAATAGCAGCCCTGTCGCGGTTTTGACCACGGGGCAGGGGCAACCGGCGACCGGCGCCCGTGTTGACCCGACCCAATCGTCGAGGTGCCGTCATGCCCCGGATCACGCTGAAATCGCTCGCGCAACAAACGTGTCGTGCTGACCGGTGCGACCTCCGGCATCGGCCTCGCGACGGCGCGGCTGCTGGCGCAACGCGGGGCGGCGCTGCTGCTGGTGGCGCGCAACGAGGACGCCCTGCGCCAGCTTCGGGAGGAGCTGCGGGCGAAGGGCACGCGGGCCGATTACGCGGTGGCCGACGTCGCCGACGCCGAGCAGGTCGACGCGGCGGCGGCGAAGGCGATCGAGGTGTTCGGCGGCTTCGACACCTGGGTCAACGACGCGGGTGCCTTCATGTACGGCCGGCTCGACGAGGTTTCGCTCGACGACCAGCGCCGCGTGTTCGACGTCGTCTACTGGGGCGTCGTGAACGGCACGCTCGCCGCCGCGCGGCATTTGCGGGAGCGGGGCGGGGCGATCGTCAACATCGGCAGCGTGCTGGGCGAGTTCGCGATCCCGTTCCAGGGCACGTATTGCGCGGCCAAGTTCGCCGTCAAAGGTTTTACCGAGGCGTTTCGCCGCGAGGTCGAGGCGGCGCGCGAGCCGATCTCGCTGACGCTGATCAAGCCCGCCGCGATCGACACCTCGTTCATGGAACACGCGCGCAACCGCATCGGCGCGCCGGGCACGCGCAACCCGCCGCCCGCCTACCACCCGCATCTGGTCGCGCGCGCGGTGGCCCATGCGTGCGAGGTGTCGGCGCGCGACATCACGGTCGGCGGCGCGGGCGGCGCGGCGCTGGTGGTGGCGAACCGTCTCGCGCCCCGCGCCGTCGATTGGGTCAGCGCCCGCGTCGGCCGGTTCTCGCAGACGACAAACGACCCCGGCGAGCCGTCGCGCCGCGACAACCTGTACCAGCCGCGCGAGGACATGCACGAGCGCAGCAGCCTGCATCCGCTGACCCGCCGCACGAGCCTCGCACTCGAGGCGCAGTTGCATCCGGGTGTCACGATGGCGGCCGTCGCGGGGCTCGCCGCCCTGGCCCTCGGCAGCGCGCGCAGGGGCCGGTCATGACCCAGCAGATCGAGCTGTCAGCCGACAACGAGATCGGCACGCCCGGTCCGCACGGCCTGATCGAGGTGCTGCCGGACGTCGCGTTCATGCGGCTGATGCTGGTCAACGTGGCCTTCGTCGGCCTGCCCGGCGGCGACTGGGTGCTGATCGACGCCGGGCTGCCGGGCATGGAGGGCACGATCACGGCGGCCGCCGACGCGCGGTTCGGGATCGGCCGCCCGCCGGTCGCGATCGTCATGACCCACGGCCATTTCGATCATGTCGGCGTGCTCGACAGTCTCGCCGACCGCTGGCGCGTGCCGATCTGGGCGCACCGGCTGGAGAAGCCGTTCCTCGACGGTTCGCAATCCTACCCCCGTCCGGACCCGACGGTGGGCGGCGGGTTGCTGGCGCTGTCGGCGACCCTGTTCCCGCGCGGGCCGGTCGACGTGTCGCGACAGCTGCATCTGTTGCCGGACGACGGCACCGTGCCGCCGATGCCGGGTTGGCGCTGGGTGCACACGCCCGGCCACACGGTCGGCCACGTCTCGTTCTGGCGTGAGGCGGATCGCACGCTGATCGCCGGCGACGCCTTCATCACGACCGCGCAGGAAAGCGCCTACGCCGTGGCGCTTCAGGCGGCCGAGATGCACGGGCCGCCGATGTATTTCACCGAGGATTTCGACGCGGCGAAGCGGTCGGTCGCCACATTGGCGGCGCTAGAGCCGGAGATCGCGGTGACCGGCCACGGCCGGGCCATGCACGGGCGGACGATGCGCGACGCGCTGCACAGGCTCGCGCGGGATTTCGACACGGTCGCGCGGCCGCCGCATCGCTAGGTCCGGTGGCGCAGTCGCCACCACACATAGGCGGCGAACGCGAGCACCATCACGACGAGGATCACGCCCTCGAACCGCTGCATGACAGCGTGCAACTGGGGGTCGGTGTTCCAGCGCTCGCCGAGCTTTTCGCCGATGTAGGCGAGGCCGTAGCACCACGGCCACGAGCCGATGAACGTGTAGAGCTGGAACGGGAGCTGGCGCATGTGCGCGATGCCGGCGGGCAGGGCGATGAACGTCCGCACGCCCGGCAGCAACCGCGCCACCAGCACGGTGATGGCCCCGTAGCGGGCGAAGAACCGGTCGATGTGATCGAGTTCCGAGCGGCCGATCAGCACGTAGCGGCCGAGCTTCTCCGCGAGAGGGCGGCCGCCACGGTCGCCGATGACCCAGGCCACGGTGGAGCCGACGTTGCAGCCGATCGCCCCGGCCGTCGCGACCCAGAACAGGCTGAAATGACCGGTCGAGACGAGGTAGCCGGCGAACGGCATGATCAATTCGGACGGCAACGGCAGGCACGCGGATTCCATCGCCATCAGCAGGACGATGCCGCCGTAGCCCCCGGCCGAGATGGTCGCGACCGTGAACGCGGCCAAGGCTTCGATCATGCGATGGATGTCACGTGCTCCGGCTGCGCGCGCAACGTAGCAGGATCGGTGTCGCGCGCGAGTTCGGCGCGGGTGGCCCAGCCGGCCTGGGTCCAGATCCGCACCTCGACCGCGACCGTGCGATCCGGGCCGACGGTGATGCGGTTGTAGGCGTTCGGCTCGCCGCGCAGCCGGACCGACGTGGCCGTGGCACCCTGCAGGATCAGCAGCGCCGCCGCGCCGGGCGTGGTCAGCCGGCTGTAGCCCCGGTGCAGGTGGCCGGCCAGCACCAGGCTGACATTCGCCGCTTCCAGTGCCCGCAACGCCATGCCGGCACCGCCGGCCACCGGCGTGTCGGGCGCGTCCTCGGGCGGCAGCAGCGGGTGGTGGGCGACGACGATCCGCACCAACCCGGGCGGGGCGGCGTCGAGGCGGGCCAGCAACTTTCGCAGGCGCGCGTGCGTCACCCGGCCGCGCGACCAGTCGATGTTCCAGCCGATCCGGCGCGCGGTGTTCAGGCCGAACACGGCCACGCTGTCGTCCCGCCACGCCGGCTCGGTCTCGGGCGCGATCCAGCGCCGCCAGCGGCGGTACGGATCGGTGAACCGCTGCCACAGATGATAGGGCGAGAGGTCGTGGTTGCCGGGAACGGCCAGCACCGGGGCGTGGATCGCGTCGATGAACGCGCGCGCGGCGGCGAACTCGCCGTTACGGGCGCCCATCGTCAGGTCGCCGCTGAGCGCCACCAGATCGGGCGCGTCGGCGTTCAGCTCGGCGATCAGGCCGGCCACGACCAGCGGATCCTCGGCCCCGAAATGGACGTCGGTGATGTGCGCGATACGGGTCATGACGATGTGGACGGCGGGGGCGCGAACACGCGCAGCGCGCCGCGCCGGATCGAGTAGGTCAGGGGCGCTTGCAGCAGCATGATTTCGCCGTCGTTCATCACGCGGACCGCTCGCCTGCGCGTGTGCAGCGTGATGGCCGGGCCGCGCAGCTCCGACACGACCGGCGTGTGCCGCCAATCGCCACGCAGCCAGCCGACGACCAGCCGCGCCATGTCGGCCAGCTTCAATCGCTCGATGACGTACACGACAAGTTCGCCGCCATCGAGACGGGAGCGGCCGAACGAGCGGCCGTCCGGTTCGTCGACCGCATTGGCCGTAATGGTGATCGACGGCGCCCGGACCGCTTTGACGGTACCCTCGACGTTCAAATCCATGCGGGGCGGCAGATGGCGGCTCAGCAGCCGCATGAAGCCGAATGCCAGCCGGGTTCGCAGGCGAAGCCCGGAGGCGCGTCCGCGCTGCGCCTCGCGGTACCGTCCGACGCGCACCGGCAGACCGAGCATCGAGGCGCACAGGAACAGGTGGCCGTTGACCTCCGCCACGTCGATCGCGCGAGTAGCCCCGGCGGCGATGATCCGCAGCGCCGCCTCGGGCGCGCCGGCCGGAATGCCGAGATCCTTGGCGAGCAGGTTCATCGTGCCGAACGGCAGGATGCCGAGCGGCGTGCCGGTCCCGGCCAGCGCCTGTGCCGCGCAGGCGACCGTGCCGTCACCGCCGGCGACGACGATCGCGGCCGGGTTCATCTGTTTCGCGTGTTCGACCCGCTCCGGTAACGTGCCCGCGTCCATCGCGATGAACTCCGGCGTCAGCCCGGCGCCGGCGAATTGGTCGACGAGGGTTCGCATCGCGGCCGGGTCTTCCACCAGCGCCCCGGCGGACTGGTTCAGCACGACGGCGATGACGCGCGGCGGCGTGGTCTCGGTCATCGTCCGCCCGTCCGCTGCCACAGAAAAAACCGTCGCGGGTGCCGATCACCCGCGACGGCCGCCGTACTCGCCGCCCCCTAGCCGGTCAAGGTTTCAAGCGGCCAGGACATCCTCGATCCGGATCGGCAGGTCGCGCACCCGCTTGCCCGTCGCATGGAACACCGCATTGGCCACGGCCGCCGCCGCACCCACCATCGGCAACTCGCCGAGGCCGCGCGCGCCGAGCGGGTTCGAGACCATGTCCTCGTTCGGCACCAGATGCGTCTGGATGTTCGGGATGTCCGCATTCACCGGCATCAGATACTCGGCGATATTCATGTTCGTGTAACGCCCGGTCGCGGGATCGGTGTGCGTCGCCTCCAGCAGCGCCATGCCGATGCCGTAGGTGATGCCGCCGATCAGCTGGCTGCGCGCCGTCTTCGCGTTCATCACGCGACCGCAGTCGAACGCGCCGACCCAGCGATTGATCCGCACTTCGCCGAGATCCGGGTCGACCCGCACCTCGCAGAACTGCGCCCCGAACGAGTGCATCGAATAGTGTTTCTTCTCGTCGCCCGGCTTCGACTCCGCCGTCTCCTCGAAGAACGGCACCTTCTGCTGCGCCATCAGTTCGGCGACGCTGACGCGCCCGGACGGCCCGGAGACGACGCCGTTCTTCAGCGACAGCCCGGTCGCGTCGTTCTGCTGCCAGTGCTGCGGCGGCGAGGCCCAGCACGCGCTCGCGCACCATCGCCGTCGCCTTCTGCACCGCCGGACCGAGGCTCGCGACCGTCATCGAGCCGCCGCTGACCGGGGACGGCGGCAGCGACAAATCGCCGAGCTCCACGCGGACACGGCTCACGTCGACGCCGAGCCCGTCGGCCGCGACCTGCGACATGACGGTGTAGGTGCCGGTGCCGATATCCTGAGAGCCCGCCTGCACGAGAACCGTTCCGTCTGCACCGAGGCGGACGCGCGCATGGGCCGGCGAGCGGTTCATCGGGTAGGTGCTGGTCGCCATGCCGTAGCCGACCAGGAACCGGCCGTCGCGCATCGAACGGGGTGCGGCGGTGCGCTTCGACCAGCCGAACATCTCGGCCCCGGTCGCGTAGCATTCGCGCAACTTCTTCGCCGAGAACGGCAGCTTCTCGTGCTCGTCCATGTCGGCGTAGTTGCGTAGCCGGAGTTCGACCGGATCGATGTTCGCGGCCACGGCCAGCTCGTCCATCGCGGATTCGAGCGCGTAGACGCCGGGTGCCTCGCCGGGGGCGCGCATGTAGGTCGGCAGGCCGTGGTTGACCTCGACGATGCGGTGCGACACGGCCGCGTTCGGCACCGAGTACAGCATCTCCGACGCCAGCGCGAACGGCTCGGAGTATTCGCCGATCGCCTCGGTCGAGTTCTGGCTGGCACCGTCGTGGCGCAACGCGACCAGCTTCCCGTCGTGGTCGCAGCCGAGCTTCACCGTCTGGATGGTGCGCGGCCGGTAGCCGTTCGACGTGAACATCTGCTGGCGCGTCAGCTCAAGTTTGACCGGCCGGCCTGACATCTTCGGCCGCCATCGCCGCGAGCGACAGCGGTGGCCAGGCGTTGCCCTTCGAGCCGAAACCGGCACCGAGATACGGGCAGATCACGCGCACGCGGTCCGGCTCGAGGCCGAAGAACGCGGCGAGTGTCGACTTCGCCCCCATGACGCCCTGCGTCGTGTGCCAGACGGTCAGGCCGCCATCGTCCCATGTCGCGATCGTCGCGTGCATCTCGATCGGGTTGTGATGCTCGATCGGCGTCGTGTACGTCTGCGCGACCTGAACCGGGGCCGCCGCGAACGCGGCATCGGGGTCGCCGCGCTGGCTGTCGGGCGACCGCGCGCCGTTGCGGAAATCCTTCGGCACCGTGGCCGCCGAAAGATAGCGGTCCATCACGGTCCGGGCCGGCGTCTCGGCATATGTGATCCGCACGTAGCCGGCCGCGTCCTGCGCCTGCTCGAGCGTCTCGGCGACCACCACCGCCACGTGCTGGCCCTGGTAGACGATCGACTTGTCCTGCAGCAACGGTGCCTTGACCGATTGCGGCGACGCCTTCTTCGTCTCCAAGCGCAACGCGTTGTCGGGCGTGATCACCAGCAGCACGCCCGGCATCTTCTTGGCCACCGACGTGTCGATCGACACGATCGAACCGCTGGCGATCGTGCTCTGCACCAGCACCGCGTGCGCGAGGTTTTCGACCTCGAATTCGGCCGCGTATTTCGCGGCCCCCGTGACCTTGGCACGACCTTCCTTGCGGTCGAGCGGGGCTCCGATGAATGCCATGTTCTTACGCCTTCAATGCCGAGAGCGCGCGCGCCACGGTTCGGCTGGCCAATACGATCTTAAACCCGTTCTCGGAGCGCGGCTTGGCACCCTGGACGGCCGCGTCGCCGGCTTTGGCGAACACCTCGTCGCTCGGGCGCCTGGCCGACCAGCACCGCTTCCGCCGCCGGACTGCGCCACGGCTTCGTGCCGACCCCGCCGACGGCCACGCGTGCCGCCGAGATGCGGCCATTGTCGACCGTCATGGCGACGGCCGCCGAGACGACCGCCCATTCGAACGTCGCCCGGTCACGCACCTTCAAATAGTTCGACGCCTTGTTAAGGGGCGAGGCGGGGACGACGATCTCGCGGATCAACTCGCCCGGCCGCAGCACCGTCTCGATATGCGGCGTGTCGCCCGGCTCGCGGTAGAACTCGGTCAGCTTCACCGTGCGCTCGCCGGACGCGCTCGCCAGCACCAGGGATGCGTCGAGCGCCACGAGCGACACCGCGAAATCGGACGCGTTGGTCGCGATGCAGTGCTCGCTGGTGCCGAGGATCGCCAGCATCCGGTTCTCGCCCGCGATGGCACCGCAGCCGGTGCCGGGCGAGCGCTTGTTGCAGGACGGAAAGCCGGTGTCGCGGAAATAACCGCAGCGTGTGCGCTGCAGGAGGTTTCCGCCGAGCGTCGCCATGTTGCGAACCTGCGGCGAGGCCGACAGCAGCAGCGCCTGCGCGATCACCGGGTAGTCGCGGGCCACCAGCGGATGGCCTGCGGCGTCGCTCATGCGCGCGTGGGTCGCCAAGCGCAGGCCGTCTGCGGTCGCGCTGATCGTCTCCGGAACCACGCCGTCGAGATCGACAAGCGTCGAAGGCTCCTCGACGCCGTCCTTCATCAGCTGCATCAGATCGGTGCCGCCGGCGATGTACGTTCCGTGCGCTGCGGCGGCGATGGCGGCGGCCTGATCGGCCGGGCGGACGAGGTTGAAGTCGATCATCAGACGTCTCCCGTCGCGCAGTCGCGGATCGCGTCGACGATATGCGGGTAGGCGCCGCAACGGCAGATGTTGCCGCTCATCCATTCCTTGATCGTCGCGTCGTCCTGCGTGTGGCCCTCCATCAGCAGCGCACTGGCCGACATGATCTGGCCCGGCGTGCAGTAGCCGCACTGGTAGCCGTCATGCTTGATGAACGCGGCCTGCACGGGATGGAGCGTGCCGCCTGGATCGGCCAGACCCTCTATGGTGGTCACAGCATGCCCCTCGCACCGCGACGCGAGCGTCAGGCAGGACACGACGCGGCGGCCGTCGACATGGACGGTGCAGGCACCGCAACTGCCCCGATCGCAGCCCTTCTTCGTGCCGGTAAGGTGGAGGTGGTCGCGCAGCGCGTCGAGCAGCGAGACGCGCGGCTCGATGGTCAGCGCCACCGGCCGGCCGTTGATCTGAAGCATCACGTCGCGCGCGGCTTCGGCCGGCGGCGGTTGAGGCTGGGCTTCGGCAATGACGGGGGCGACGACGCTGGCGGCGGCGGTGGCCCCGATCAGGGTGCGGCGGGTGACGCCGCCATGAGGCTTCTCGGTTTTGTGCATGAGGAGACAATGCGGGCGGAGCTTTGTGGGTTCAACTCACATCGCCGTGCTCACGGGAACCCGGACACAACAGCGTCAGCGATCATGGCACCCGCGCCCCCGAAGCACGACAATGGTTGGGTGAGAGCGCTCGATGACCCGATGACGATCGCCGCGAATTGGCTGGCCCAGGGGCGTCGCGTGGCCCTGGCGACGGTGATCGAAACCGCCGGGTCGTCGCCGCGCCCGGTCGGCAGCCAGCTCGTGATCGACGGGGCGGGACAGTTCGAGGGGTCCGTCTCCGCCGGCTGCGTCGAGAACGAGGTGCTGGGTGCCGCCGCCGAGGTGATCCGCGACGGCCAGGCGCGGCACCTGTCGTTCGGCGTCGCGACAGGCGGGATGTTCGAGAACGGGCTATCGTGCGGCGGCCGCATCCGCGTGCTGGTGGAAGGCGTGGTGGAGCGGGCGGAACGGGCGGACCAGATCGACCGCGAGACGCTCGGCCGCATGCTGCGCCACCGCCGGAACGGCACCGGGGCCGCGATGGTGACCGATCTGCGGACCTATGCGCGCGCCATCGTCGGTGCCGGCGAACCGCCGCCCGAACTGCCGCCGCCGGTGACCGAGGGCGCGCTGGCCTCGATCGAGGCGGATCGCAGCGCGCTGACGGACGACCGGTATTTCGTCCGCGTCGTCGGCCCGCCGCGCCGGCTCATCATCGTCGGCGCGGTGCACATCGCGCAGGTGCTGGCCCCGATGGCGGCACTGGCGGACTACGCGGTCACGGTGATCGACCCGCGCGCGTTATACCGGAGCGAGGCGCGGTTTCCCGGCTTCGACATATCGGACGAATGGCCCGACGAGGCGCTGCGCCGGCTCGCGCCAGATGCGCGGACGGCCGTCGCCGTGTTCAGCCACGATGCGAAGATCGACGACGCGGCGCTGATCGAGGCGTTGCGGTCGCCCGCGTTCTACGTCGGCGCGCTCGGCAGCCGCCGCAGCCAGGCGCAGCGGCTGGAGCGGCTGCGGGCGGCGGGTGTCGCGGATGCCGACCTCGCGCGGCTGCACGGGCCGATCGGCCTGGATATCGGGGCCAAGACGCCGGCCGAGATCGCCATTTCGACGCTGGCCGAAATCGTCGCGGCGGCTGCCCGGACATGATCGCGGGCCTGCTGCTCGCGGCGGGCCGGTCGAGCCGGATGGGGTTTCAGAAGCTGCTGTTCGAGCATCGCGGACGCCCGCTGGTGGCGCACGCGCTCGGCGCGTTGCTCGGGTCGTCGGTGGGGCGTGTCGTCGTGGTGACCGGGAGCGATGCGGCCGGCGTGACGGCCGCCCTGGCGCCGGACGAGCGGGTGTCGTTCGTCCACAACCCCGGCTACGCCGGCGGACTGAGCACGTCCTTGCGGGTCGGGCTCGACGCGGTGGGCGACGCGGACGGTGTCGTGGTGATGCTGGGCGACATGCCGTTCGTCACGGCGGCGCACATCGACGCCTTGATCGCGGCCGAGGCCGGCACGATCCGCATCCCGGTCGCCGGCGGCGTGCGCGGCAACCCTGTCTTGTGGCCGCGACGCTATTTCGACGAGATCCGGGCGCTGTCCGGCGACCAGGGCGCGCGCGGCCTGCTGACGCGCCACGCCGGCGACGTTCGGCTGGTGAGGACGGCCGGGACCGGCGTGTTGACGGACATCGACACGCCAGACGACATCGCCCGGCTCAGCGCGCCATGAACTCCGCGAACGCCTGCTGAAAATCCGGGTGCCAGCGGGACAGGGCAGGGCGGTTCAGGATGATGTCGTCGGCCGCCCAGCGCATCCGCCGCTCGTCCATCTCGCGCGTCGTCTGGTTGTCGGGACACAGGATGTAGAAGTCGCCCGCCGCCATGCCGTCGAACATGAAGTCGGCCACCTGCTCGGCCGTCCACGCGAGCGGCTGCGCGGTGTCCGGCTCGCGCCGGGTCAGCTTGGTATCGGTGAAGCCGGGGATCAGCAGGTGCGCCGTGACCGGCGTGCCGATCAGATCGTGCGCCAGCGCCTCGGTCAGCACTTTGATCGCGGCCTTGCTGACGTTGTAGGCGGTGTCGCCGGGCGGCGTGGTGATGCCCTGTTTCGATCCGGTGTTGATGATGGCGGCCGGTTTGCCCGCCGCGATCATGCCGGGCGAGAACACCTGCACCCCGTTCAGCACGCCGCCGAAGTTCACGGCGAGCGTCGCGCGCCAAAGCTCGGCCGGCGCGGTCAGCCCGCCGCCGCCCTGCCGCCCCGCATTGTTCATCAGCACGGCGACGCCGCCCCACCGCGACAGGCACGCCTCATGCAGCGCCTCGACCGCCGCGCGGTCCGACACGTCGGCCGGCATGGCGAGCACGTCGGCACCACTTTTCGCGAGCCCGTCGGCCGCCTGCTGCAACGCCTGCGCGTCGGCGTCCGCGATGCAGACCGCCATGCCGAGTGCGGCAAAGCGCGTCGCCGCCGCGAGGCCGATGCCGCGCGCGGCCCCGGTGATGACGGCGGCGCGGCCACGGGTGAGGGCGGGGTGGGTCATGCTCGGTCCTCGTACAACGACGGCCGGTCGTGTAGCGCGATAGGCGTGCGCTTGCCATCGCGCAGCGCCGCCAGTGCCGCATCGGTCGTGGTCGTTGCCGCGTAGCCGTCCCAGGCGCTCGGGCCGGTCGCCGTCCCGGTGGCGGCGGCCACCAGCCACGCCCGCATCTCGGTATCGAACGCGCGGCCGAACCGGTCGCGCCAGTCGTTCGGCACGCTGCCGCCGAAGGTGCCGGCGGCCTTGACGACGACGGGGTTGGATTCGGCGAGCGACGCGGTGCCGCTCTCGCCCACGATCTCGCCCCGGATGTCGTAGCCGTATCCCACGTTGACCGAGATCTCGACGTCCACCAGCGTTCCCGACCGTGTCTCCAGCAGCAGGAACAGCGGATCGGTCAGCTCGCCGGCACGCCGGTTGCGGCGCGGCACCAGCACGGTCGCGGCGGCCGGCTCGTCGTCCAGCAGCCAGCGCGCGATGTCGATGTCGTGCACGGCGGTGTCGTTCAGCATCATGTCGCTGGTGTAGTGAGCCGGGACCGACGCATTGCGGTGCACGCTGTGGAAGAACAGCGGCGCGCCGATGGTGCCCGCCGCGACGACGGATTTCAGCGCGGCGTAGCCCTCGTCGTAGCGCCGCATGAAGCCGACCTGCACGAGGCGGCGGCCGAACGCGACTTCCGCGTCGATGATGCGCAGGCAAGCATCCTGCGTCGTGGCGAGCGGCTTTTCGCAGAACACCGGCTTGCCCGCCGCGATCGCCGCCAGCACGTAGGTCTCGTGCGTCGGCCCCCATGATGTGACCACCACGGCGTCGACAGCGGGATCGTCGATCAGGGCTTCGCCGTGCGGATGGACCCGCGCGCCGACCGACCGGCCGACGGCAGCCGCACGGCTTTCATCGACGTCGGTGACGGCGACGATCGTGCCGCCGGCAAGCACGCTCGAGAGCCGCGTCACATGCTCCCGGCCGATCATGCCGGTGCCGATGACGCCGATCCCGAGCATGACGGATCAGCTCAAGGTCGGCATGACGAACTCGGCGCCCGCGCGGATGCCGGTCGGCCAGCGCGACGTGACGGTTTTCAGCTTGGTGAAGAACCGCATGCCCTCGTGACCGTGCATGGCGTGGTCGCTGAAGTTGGACCGCTTCCAGCCGCCGAAACTGTGGAACGCCATCGGCACGGGGATCGGCACGTTGACGCCGACCATGCCGGCCTGCACGCCGTGCGCGAACGCCCGCGCACTGTCCCCGTCGCGGGTGAAGATCGCCGCACCGTTGCCGAACTCGTGGGAGTTCACGAGCTCGATCGCGTCCTTGTAGGAGGCACACGCACGACGGCGAGCACGGGGCCGAAAATCTCCTCGCGGTAGATCGACATCTCGGGCGTGACATCGTCGAACAGCGTGCCGCCGACGAAGAAGCCGCCCTCGTAGCCCTGCAGCCGGATGTCGCGCCCGTCGACGACGAGCTTCGCACCCGCCTCGACGCCCGCGTCGATGTAGCCGCGCACCTTGTCGCGATGCGTGCCGGTGATCAGCGGCCCCATCTCGGCCTCCGCATCCGTGCCAGCGCCGACCTTCAACGCCCGCACGCGAGGGGCCAGCATGTCGATCAGCTTGTCGCCGACACCGCCGACGGCCACCGCGACCGAGATCGCCATGCAACGCTCCCCGGCCGAGCCGTAAGCGGCCCCCATCAGCGCGTCCGTCGTCTGCGCCAGATCGGCATCCGGCATGACGACCATGTGGTTCTTGGCACCGCCGAGCGCCTGCACCCGCTTGCCCTCGTTGGCGGCGGTGCGATGGATGTACTCGGCGATCGGGGTGGATCCGACGAAGCTGATCGCCGAAATGCCAGGGTGGTGCAGGATCGCGTCGACCGCGACCTTGTCGCCCTGCACGACGTTGAACACGCCCGCCGGCAATCCGGCTTCGGCCAGCATGTCGGCCAGCATCAGGCTCGCCGAAGGATCGCGCTCCGACGGTTTCAGGATGAAGCAGTTGCCGGTCGCGAGCGCGATCGGGATCATCCAGAGCGGCACCATCGCGGGGAAGTTGAACGGCGTGATGCCGGCGCACACACCGAGCGGCTGGCGCACGCTGTAGCTGTCGACGTTGCGGCCGACCTGCTCGGTATACTCGCCCTTCAGCACGTCCGGGATGCCGCACGCGAACTCGATCACCTCCATCCCGCGCGTGACCTCGCCGCGCGCGTCGGACAGAACTTTCCCATGCTCCGCTGTCACCATCGCGGCCAGCTCGCCGGTCCGCTTCTCCAGCAGGTCGCGAAACCGGAACATGACGCGCGCCCGGGTGAGGGGGGTCGCGGCGGCCCATGCGGGCCATGCGGCGGTCGCGGCGCGCACGGCGGCGTCGACGTCGCCCGCCGTGCCGAGCACCACCTTGCGCGCGACCTCGCCGGTCGCGGGGTTGAACACATCGGCGCGGCGGTCGCCGTCGCCTTCCGTGCGGGCGCCGCCGATGGCGTGTGTGACGAGGTCGGCTGTGTGCGTTGCGCTCATCGGGAAACCTCTCGGGACGTGGACGACCAGCCCAAATGGGCGTGGTCCGGCGACATGGTGAACTTCCAGGCGCGCACCGGCCCGGCCATCACGTTCAGATAATACAGGTCGAAGCCGTGCGACGCCGCGACCGGGTGATAGCCGCGCGGCACCAGCACGACGTCGCGGTCGCGAACCGCCATCGTCTCATCGAGCGAACCGTCATCGGTGTACACGCGCTGCAACGCGAATCCGTTGCCGCGCGCGATGCGGTGATAGTACGTCTCCTCGAGATACGTCTCGTTCGGCGCGTCGTCCGTGTCGTGCTTGTGCGGCGGATAGCTCGACCAGTGGCCGCCCGGCGTCACGACCTCGACCACCAGCAGGTTTTCCGCAAACGGCGACGTGTCCGGCAGGATGTTGCGGACGCGGCGCAGATTCGTGCCGACGCCGCGGATTTCCTCCACCGCCTCGTCGGGCGGGATCGCGCGGGCGGGCAGGCGGCCCTCGGCGGGTGCCGTGCAGACCGCGAGCTCGCATTGCGTCGCGGCCGCCGCGCGCCAGTCGCTGTGGGCCGGCACGTAGACCGAGGACGGGCCGCCGTCGAACGGCGACATGCGGTCCGCCGACGCGGCCGAACGCGGTGCCGCCAGCCGGCGATGTTGGCGACACCGGACACCATCACCAGACACGCCTCGCGGCCGCCGGTCTCGCGCGCCAGAACTTGTCCGGGTGCGAGCTTGAACAGTTCGAAGCCGACATGCCCCCAGCCCGCGCTCTCGGGTGTGACGTGATGCACGCGTCCGTCGGCGTCGGGCGGGGTCGGGCGAAGCAGCAGGTCCGCCATCTTACGCCGTCGCCGGCAGCAGGCCGGTCTCGTCGAGCACGCGCCGCAAATGCGCGTAACCGAGCTTCGCGTATTCCAGCGGGTTGCGAACCGCCGGATCCTGCTCCGCCTCGATCACGACCCAGCCGTCGTAGCCGGGAAGGTTGCGAAACACCGAGGCGTAATCGACCATGCCGTCGCCCGGCACGGTGTAGACGCCCCGGATGACGCTATCGAGGAAGCTCCAATCCTCATCGGTCGCGCGTTTCATCATGTCCGCCCGCACGTCCTTTGTGTGGACATGGCTGATCCGGTCGCGGTAGCGCGCCGCCAGCGCCGCCGGATCGGCCCCGCCCCAGGTCGCGTGGCCGGTGTCGAGCAGCAGGTGCACCGACGGCCCGGTCGCGGCCATGAACGCGTCGATGTCGGCCTCGCTCTGCACGACCGTTCCCATGTGATGATGGTACACTAGCCGCACGCCGTCCCGCAGCAACGCGTCGCCAACTTGCGTGACGCGCGCGCCGAACTCGGTCCAGTCGGTCAGCACCGGGCGGCGGGACAGCGGCATGGACTGGTCGCCGTGGATCGCGTTGGACGTCTCCGCGAACACCATGACGGTGCAGCCCATCGCGCGCAGCAGATCGACATGCGGGCGCATCGCCGCGATCTCGGCCGCCGCGTCGCGCCGCAGCAATTCGGCCGAATACCAGCCGCTGACGCAGGCCAGTCCGAACGGGGCCAGCGCCAGGCGCAGCGCCGCCGGCTCGCGCGGGAATTTGTGGCCCAGCTCCATGCCCTCGAACCCGACCTGCTTCGCCTCGGTGAGGCACTGCTCCAGCGTCGTCTCGCCGCCGAGCGTTTGCAGGTCGTCGTTCGACCAGCCGATTGGGTTTGCGCCGATCTTGATCATGCTCTCAGTCTCCAACACGCTGCGACTGCAACGCGCGTTCGTAGTTCTGCCGTGCGGCCCGCACTTCGGGGCGCGACGACACTTCCGGGACCGTCACCTCCCACCACGCGCCGCCGGCGTCGGTGATGATCGCCGGATCGGTGTCGATCACGACGACGCTGGTGCGGTCGTTGCCGCGCATCGCGTCGAGTGCCGCCGCCAGCTCGCCGAGGTTGCTCGCTTTCACCGCGATCGCGCCGAGGCTGCGCGCGTGGCCGACGAAATCCACCTCAGGCATTTGGACGTGACGGGAATCGGCCAGCAGATTGTTGAACCCGGCCCCGCCGCACGCGCGCTGCAAACGGTCGATGCAGCCGAAACCCCGGTTGTCGAGCACGACGATGGTCAGTTTCAGGCCAAGCATGACCGAGGTCGCGATCTCGGAGTTCAGCATCAGATACGACCCGTCGCCGACCATGACGAAAACGTCCCGTAGCGGGTCGGCCATCTTCACGCCGAGCGCGCCCGCGATCTCGTATCCCATGGTGGAGAAGCCGTATTCCGCGTGGTAGCCGCCCGGCGCACCGCAAAACCAATGCTTGTGCAACTCGCCCGGCAAACCGCCCGCCGCGCAGACGATCACGTCGGTTTCGCGAGCCCCGCGCTGCACGCAGCCGATCACCTGCGCGTCGCTCGGCAGCGCCGCATTACCGGCGGCGGTGTAGCGCGATGCGGTGGCGCGCCATGTCTCCAGCGCGGACGCGGCGCGAGCGGTCCATGCGTTCGGTGCCGACCATCCCGCCAGTGCGGACCGTCAGCGCGGCCAGGCCGCTGCGAACGTCTGCCACCAGCGGTTGCGCGCGGTGTTTTCCCGCGTCGAACGGGGCGACGTTCAGCCCGACGATCCGGCGCGACGGATCGCGGAACAAGGCCCACGATCCGGTCGTGAAGTCGGCGAGGCGCGTGCCGACCGCGAGCACCAGATCGGCCTCCTCCGCCAGCGCGTTCGCCGCCGCCGTGCCGGTCACGCCGACCGCCCCCATGTTCAGCGGCGACGCCTCGGGCAACGCCGACTTTCCCGCCTGCGTCTCGCACGACGGGATCCCGTGCGCCTCACAGAAGGCCAGCAGCTCGCGCTCCGCCTCGGAATACAGCACGCCGCCGCCGCACACGATCAACGGTTTTCTGGCCGCGCGGATCAGCTCGACGGCCGCCGCAAGCTCGACCGGATCGGGGGCGGGGCGGCGCATCGTCCAAACCCGCTCCTCGAACAGGTGCTCGGGATAATCCCAAGCCTCCGCCTGCACGTCCTGACACAGGGCCAGCGTCACCGGGCCGCTCGTCACCGGATCGGTCAGCGTTTCCATCGCGCGGTAAAAGGCCGGGACAAGCTGTTCCGGGCGCGTCAGCCGGTCGAAATAGCGCGACACCGGGCGCAGGCAGTCGTTGGCCGAAACCGTGCCGTCGCCAAAGCTCTCGACCTGTTGCAGCACCGGGTCGGGGCCGCGTCCGGCGAACACGTCGCCCGGCAGCAGCAGCACCGGCAGCCGGTTCACGTGGGCGAGGGCGGCGGGCGTGACGAGGTTCGTCGCACCCGGCCCGATCGACGTCGTGACCGCCATCATCCGCCGCCGCCGCGCCGCCTTCGCATACGCCACCGCCGCGAACGCCATGCCCTGCTCGTTATGCGCGCGATAGGTCGGCAGCGTGTCGCGCATCTCGTGCAGCGCCTCGCCCATGCCGGCGACGTTGCCGTGCCCGAAGATCGCCCAGACGCCGCCGAACAACTGCACCCGTTCGCCGCCGATCACGGTCATCTGCACCGACAGGGCGCGAACCAGCGCCTGGGCCATCGTGAGGCGGATCGTCATGCGTGTGCTCCCTGCCATGCGGCTACCAGATCGGCAAATCGTCGCGGCCATTTCGTCCACCGCCGCCGCGTCGTCGATGCGCCCGGCGAGCCAGGCGGCGGCCGGCTCGGCGAAGATGGTGCGCCCGACCGCGAAGCCCCGCACCAGCGGTTCGGCCCGCGACGTCGCGAACGCGGCGGCCAGGTCGCTCATCGGCGCGTCGAGCCCGAGCATGACGACACCCCGGCAGAACGGATCGCCGGCACGGATTGCGTCACCGATCGCGGTCCATGCGGCGGCCGAGGGCTGCGTTTCAAGCTTCCACCAGTCGGGCTTGATGCCGAGCGAATACAGATGCGTCACGACGCGCGCGACCGTGTCGTCATGAAGTTCGCCGTGCTTGCCGGCGATGATCTCGATCAGCAACTCGCGCCCGATCGTGCGGGTCGCATCGAACAGCCGCAACAGCTCCCGGTCCTGCCGCGCGCGCAACTCGGCCGGATCGTCCGGATGGTAGAAGCACAGGCATTTCACGACCTGCCACACCGGCCACTCGATCAGGTGCGCGCCGAGGCTGTCGGTCACGTCGAAGTCGAGCGGCCGGCTGCCGGGCTTTTCGACCGGACGTGCCACCCACAGATCGTGGTCGGCGGCGCGGAACAATGCCTCTCGTCCATGCGTGCCATCGAGCAGCATGCCGAAGCCCGGCTTGCCGCCGGCCACACGGACAGCCGCCTGCACGGCGAGGGTCTTGAACGCCGCGATGCGCGCCGGGTCGGCCCCGGCATCGTCCGCCAATGCTTCCAGCTGCGAACGATGGTCGATCGCGAGCGCGAAGATCGTGTCGGGTGCCGCGCGGCGCGTCGTCGCCCAATGCGTGTGGTTCAGCGCCACGTCGCGGCGCAGCGCCCGGTGCGGGCTGCCGTTCTCGAGGAACTGCTGCATCTCGGTCCAGGTCGGGCTTTCCGGCGAGCACAGCAGGCGGGAGACGGCGAACGCGCCGCACGCATTGGCCCATTTGGCACACGTCTCGAGCGGCTCGTTCGCGAAGCCAGCCGCGCAGAAAGCCGGACATGAACGCGTCGCCCGCGCCGAGCACGTTGTAGACCTCGACGGGGAAGCCCGGCCCGCGCACGCCCTCGTCCAGCGTGTCGGGGATCGCGTCCGGGAACACGACGCAACCCATCGGGCCGCGCTTGCACACGATCGTCGCCTTGGACACGGCACGGATCGCGCGGATGGCGGCGACCGTGTCCTCCGACCCGCCGGCGACGTGCAGCTCCTCCTCGGTGCCGACGATCAGGTCGCACAGCGGCAGCACGGGGGCGAGCAGGGCGGTCACCGCGTCCGAGCGGATGTAGCGGCTCTCACCCTCGCCGTGCCCCGCGAGGCCCCAGAGGTTCGGCCGGTAGTCCACGTCGAATACGATGCGCGCGCCATGCGCCTTGCCGAGCGTGATCGCCCGGTGCTGGGCGGCCGACGATGCGGGGCGGGAGAAGTGCGTGCCGGTGACCAGCACGGCGTCGGCGCGCTCGATCAGCGCCGGGTCGATGTCGCCCTCGTCCAAGGCGGCGTCGGCACAGTCGGTGCGATAGAAGATCAGCGGGAAGCTGTGCTCGTCGCGGACGCCGAGGATGACCAGCGCGGTGAGCCGGCGCGGGTCGGTCGCCACCCCGGCGACATCGACGCCCTCGCGAACCAGCTGCTCGCGGATGAAGCGGCCCATGTGCTCGTCGCCGACGCGGGTGATGACCGCCGAGCGCAGGCCGAGCCGTGCGGTGCCGATCGCGATGTTCGTGGGGCATCCGCCGACGGCCTTCGAAAAGCTCGCCATATCCTCGAGCCGGCCGCCGACCTGCTGGCCGTAGAGGTCGACGGATGAGCGGCCGATGGAGACGACGTCGAGGCGCGGCTGCACGGACATTCCCTTCGCGTGGCCCGCCCGGCTTGCCGCCGGTGCGGAGTTGGATGGCGGAGTTGTCGTTTGTCGAACGGCTCGGTTAGTCTAGCCGCACACGCTTTTGGAATATCCGTTCTAAAACGTCAATGGCGGAGTGAGCTTGGACGACACCGACGAGCGGCCGCGCGACCTGAAACAGCTGCGCGACCTGATCGCCGGGCGGCGCGACGACATGCCGAAGCGGCTGACCCAGATCGCCGATTTCGCGGTCGCCCACCCGCGCGAAATCGCGTTCGGGCGGGTGGCGGACGTGGCGGCGATGGCGGGCGTGCAACCGTCGGCGCTCGTCCGGTTCGCGCAGGCGCTCGGGTTCAGCGGCTATTCGGACATGCAGGCGGTGTTCCTCGGCCACGCCCGCGAACGCTGGCCCGATTACCGCGAGCGGATCGTCGCACTGCCCGACGCCGGCGGGCGGGACGGGCTGCACGATTTGCTGCGGGGCTTTATGCGGGCGGGGGCGGCGTCGATCGGGCGGCTCGACGAGACGATCGACCTCGACGATCTGGGGCGCGCGGTCGACATCCTGGCGGCGGCTGGGACGATTCACCTGCTCGGCACGCGGCGGTCGTATCCGGCCACGACGTATCTGGCGTACGCGCTGCGCCGGCTCGGCGTGCGGTGCGAGATGGTGGAGCAGGCGGGGCTAGGACCGGAACAGGTCGGCCTGATGGGCGAATGCGACGCGGTGCTGGCGGTGAGCTTTACCCCGTACGCGGCGTCCACGCTCGATCTTGCGACCGCCGCCCATGTGCGTGGCGTGCCGATCGTGGCGATCACGGACTCGCCGCTGTCGCCGCTGACCCGGATCGCCGGCGTGTGGCTGGAGGTGGTGGAGGCGGACCACGCCGCGTTCCGGTCGCTCGCCGGGACGTTCGCGCTGGCCGCGACGCTGGCGGTCGCGATCGCGGCGAAGCGGGGGACGTAACGCCCGCATTCTGTGCAGGGCTTCCGCCCCGATGCACAGCAGACCACAACTCGCACCCAGAACTCGCTGGCGCGTGGTGAGGCGGCACGAAGCTTGCTTATCGCAGGTTTCGATCCGTCCTCAACACGAAAGACGTCAATGCCAACTCTCGGAAACTGGCTACGCGGCGCAGGTTTCGCCGCACTGACCCTGGCCGTCACGGCCGTCACCCCGGCCCGCGCCGCCGATCCGATCAAGGTCGGCGTGCTGCACTCCTTGTCCGGCACGATGGCGATCAGCGAGACCACGTTGAAAGACGTGACCCTGATGCTGATCGCCGAGCAGAACGCCAAGGGCGGCGTGCTCGGCCGGCAGCTCGAGCCGGTCGTGGTCGATCCGCAGTCGAACTGGCCGCTGTTCGCCGAAAAGGCCCGTCAGCTGCTGAGCGGCGACAAGGTCGACGTGGTGTTCGGCTGCTGGACCAGCGTGTCGCGCAAATCCGTGCTGCCGGTGTTCGAGGAGCTGAACGGCCTGCTGTTCTACCCCGTGCAGTACGAGGGCGAGGAAAGCAGCCGCAACGTGTTCTACACCGGGGCCGCGCCGAACCAGCAGGCGATCCCGGCGGTCGACTACCTGATGGGCGAAGAGGGCGGTTCGGTGAAGCGCTGGGTGCTGGCCGGCACCGACTACGTCTATCCGCGCACGACCAACAAGATCCTGGCCGCGTACCTGAAGTCCAAGGGCGTCGCCGACGAAGACATCCTGATCAACTACACGCCGTTCGGGCAGAGCGACTGGCAGAACATCGTCGCCTCGATCAAGGCGTTCGGCTCGGCCGGCAAGAAGACCGCTGTCGTGTCCACGATCAACGGCGACGCCAACGTTCCGTTCTACAAGGAACTCGGCAACCAGGGGATCAAGGCGACCGACATTCCGGTGCTCGCCTTCTCGGTCGGCGAGGAAGAACTCGCGGGCCTCGATACCAAGCCGCTGGTCGGGCATCTGGCCGCCTGGAACTACTTCGAGAGCATCGACAACCCCGCCAACAAGGCGTTCATCGAGCGCTGGCACGCGTACACGAAGAACCCGAAGCGCACGACCAACGACCCGATGGAGGCCGCGTATATCGGCTTCAACATGTGGGTGAAGGCGGTCGAGAAGGCCGGCACCACCGACCATGACAAGGTCATCGCGGCGATGGTCGGCGTGTCGGTGCCGAACCTGTCGGGCGGCTACTCGACGATGATGCCGAACCACCACATCACGAAGCCGGTGCTGATCGGCGAGATCCAGGAAGACGGTCAGTTCAACATCGTCAGCCAGACGCCGGGTCTCGTGGTGGCACAGGCCTGGTCGCCGTATCTGGAGGGGTCGCGCGACCTGATCTCCGATTGGCTGCCGCCGATGTCGTGCGGGAACTTCAACGTCAAGACCGGCAAGTGCGGCGGGGCCAGCAAGTAGTGATGCCGGGACGGCGATACGGCTGGGCGTTGCTGTTCGCACTGCTGTTGCTGCCGTCCCTGTGTTTCGCCCAAGACGACAAGCTCGCGCCGTTCGCGGGTGGCTTCGAGGAGGTGCGGCGCGGCGTCGAGGCGCTGTCCGTCTCGGGCGATCCCCGTGCCGCGACGGTGATCGGGGCACTCGGGCGCGGCGACCTGCTGCGCTCGCCCGATGGCGGCCTGTTCATCCGCGACAGCGGCAAGGTTTCGGACGCGCGGACGGGCGCTGCCGCCACGCTGCCGGACGACGCCAAAGCCTGTGCGACAGAACAATGCGGTGCGCGGCGCGGTCGCGTCCGCGATGGGCGGGCTCGAACTGTTCGCGCCCGATCCGGCGTTACGCACGCGCGCGGCCGAGGCGGTGTTTCATGCGCGCGACGCGGCGGCGTTGCCCGCGCTCGACCGGGCGCTCGCGAACGAGAAAGACGACGGCGTTCGCACCAGACTGACGCAGGCACGGGCGTCCGCCATCTTGGCCGCGACCGCCAGCACGGATGCCGACAAGCTCGCGGCGATCCAGATTCTTGAAAGCGCGCGGCGATCAGGAGGCGCGCGGGATGCTCGCGGGCCTGTCCGGGCAGTCGCCGCCGGTTGCGGCCGCTGCGACGGCGGCGGTCGGCTCGCTCGACTTTCACGCGAAAATCGTCGGGTTCGTGCAGGACGCGTTCTACGGCCTGTCGCTCGGCTCGGTGCTGCTGCTCGCCGCCGCCGGGCTCGCGATCACGTTCGGCGTCATGGGCGTCATCAACATGGCGCACGGCGAGCTGGTGATGATCGGCGCGTACACGACGTTCGTCGTCCAGCACCTCATCGCCGTCTACATCCCGGCGCTCGGCGGCGCTGGCCTGCTGTTCGCGATCCCGGCCGCGTTCGTGGTCAGCGGCGCGGTCGGCATCGCGATCGAGCGCACCGTGATCCGCTACCTGTACGGCCGTCCGCTCGAGACGCTGCTCGCCACGTTCGGCGTCTCGTTGCTGCTGCAACAGGGCATCCGCACGCTGTTCGACGCGCGCAACCAGGCGGTGACCGCACCGGACTGGATGAGTGGCGCGGCCGATATCGGCGGCCTCGTCCTCACGTACAACCGCGCGTTCATCATCATCTTCGCCGCCGTGGTGATGGCGGCGCTGATGGCGCTGCTGCGGTATTCCTCGCTCGGCCTGCGGATGCGTGCGGTCACGCAAAACCGGCGCATGGCGGCCCTCATGGGCATCAACATCCCGCTGACCGACGCGATGACGTTCGGCCTCGGCTCCGGCATCGCCGGCATCGCGGGCGTGGCACTCAGCCAGATCGACAACGTGACGCCGGACCTCGGCCAGAAATACATCATCGACAGCTTCATGGTCGTCGTCGTCGGCGGCGTCGGCAATCTGTGGGGCACGATCGTGAGCGCGCTGTCGCTCGGGCTGCTGAACAAGGTGCTGGAACCGGTCGCGGGTGCCGTGCTCGGCAAGATCGTGGTGCTGGTGCTGGTCGTCGCCTTCATCCAGCGCAAACCGCGCGGGCTGTTCCCGATCAAGGGGCGCTCCGTTGAAGCCTGAGGGGAATATCCGGTTCGCCGCCTGCCTCATCGCCGTGCTCGGCGGCACGGCATTGCTGTGCATCGCGAACGTGCTGCCGGAAAGCTCGGCGCTGCATCTGCCGACCAGCGACGTGAGCCTGCTCGGCAAATATCTGTGCTACGCGATGCTCGCACTGGCGGTCGATCTGGTGTGGGGCTACGCGGGCATCCTGACGCTCGGTCACGCGGCGTTCTTCGCGCTCGGCGGCTACGCGATGGGCATGTACCTGATGCGCGAAATCGGCCCGCGCGGCGTCTATGGCAACGCGCTGTTGCCGGACTTCATGGTGTTCCTCAACTACCATGCGTTGCCGGTCTACTGGCTCGGCTTCGACCATTTCGGCTACGCGGCGCTGATGGTGGTGCTGGTGCCGGGCCTGCTGGCGCTGGTGTTCGGCTACTTCGCGTTCCGCTCGCGCGTGTCCGGCGTGTACCTCTCGATCATCACGCAGGCGCTGACCTACGCGTTGCTGCTGGCGTTCTTCCGCAACGAGATGGGTCTCGGCGGGAACAACGGCATGACCGATTTCAAGGACATGCTCGGCTTCGACCTGCATGCCGACGCGACCCGCCGCGCGCTGCTGATCTGCACCGCCGATCGCACTCGCCGCGTCGTTGCTGCTGTCGCGCGCGATCGTTCGCAGCCGCTACGGACAGGTGCTGGTCGCGGTGCGCGACGCCGAAAGCCGGACGCGGTTCCTCGGCTACCGGCCGGAGCGGTACAAGCTGTTCGTGTGGGTCGTCTCCGCCGTGCTCGCCGGGATCGGGGGCGCGCTGTACGTGCCGCAGGTCGGCATCATCAACCCCGACCTGTTCGCGCCCGCGAACTCGATCGAGGCGGTGATCTGGGTCGCCGTCGGCGGCCGCGGCACGCTGGTCGGGCCGATCCTCGGCGCCGTCGCCGTCAACGCCGGCAAGACGGTGCTGACCAGCGCGCTGCCGGAGCTGTGGACGTTCGGCCTCGGCCTGCTGTTCGTCGTCGTGACGCTGTTCCTGCCGCGCGGCCTGCTCGGCATCCGCTGGCGTCCGCGCGGGATCCCGCCGGTGACACCGGAAGTCGAGCCGGAGCCCGCCGAATGAGCCGCCCCGTGCTTCTCGCCGTCGACGGCGTCTCGGTCAGCTTCTCCGGCTTCCGCGCGCTCAACAACCTGTCGCTGGTGCTGGAGGAGGGCGAGATGCGGGCGGTGATCGGCCCGAACGGCGCCGGCAAGACGACCATGATGGACGTCATCACCGGCAAGACCCGCCCCGACAGCGGCAGCGTCACATGGTCGACCGCGAACCAGGCCGACACCGACCTCACGCGGCTCGACGAACCGGCGATCGCGAGCCTCGGCATCGGCCGCAAGTTTCAGAAGCCGACCGTGTTCGAGGCGCATTCGGTGTGGACCAACCTCGAACTCGCACTCGCCGGCGACCGCAACCCGCGCTTCACCCTGTTCGCCCGTTCGACCAAGGCCGAGCGGGAGCGGATCGATTCCATCCTTCAGACGATCGGCCTGACCGCACAACGACACCGGCGCGCAGGCGACCTCAGTCATGGCCAGAAACAGTGGCTCGAAATCGGCATGCTGCTCGCGCAAGACCCGCGCCTGCTGCTGATCGACGAGCCGGTGGCCGGCATGACCGACGCGGAAACCGAGACGACGGCCGCACTTCTGGTCGACATCGCGCGCAGCCGCAGCGTGGTGGTGGTGGAGCACGACATGACCTTCGTCCGCGCCCTCGGCGTGAAAGTCACGGTGCTGCACGAGGGCAGCGTTTTAGCCGAGGGCAGCATCGACCACGTCAGCGCCGATCAGCGCGTCGTCGACGTGTATTTCGGCCGATGAGCACCGACACGCTCGATGTCGAGGCGGTCGATCTGCATTACGGCGCCGCGATCGCGTTGCGGCAGGTGTCGCTGACGGTGCGGGTGGGGGAGGTGACCTGCCTGCTCGGCCGCAACGGCGTCGGCAAGACGAGCCTGCTGCGCGCGATCACCGGCGCGCAGCCGACCACGCGGGGCCGAATCGTCTGGCGCGGCGTCGATGTGACGAGGATGCCGACATACGGGCGGGCAAGGCGGGGGATCGCCACCGTGCCGCAGGGCCGCGACATCTTCCCGCTGCTGACGGTGCGCGAGAACCTCGAGACCGGGTTCGCCGTCCTGCCGTCCGGCCAGCGCAAGATCGCCGACGACATCTGGGATCTGTTCCCGGTGCTGCGGACGATGCTGCACCGGCGCGGCGGCGATCTGTCGGGCGGCCAGCAGCAACAGCTCGCCATCGCGCGCGCGCTGGTGACGAAGCCGACGTTGCTGGTGCTGGACGAGCCGACCGAGGGCATCCAGCCGAGCGTCATCAAGGACATCGGCCGCGTGATCGCCATGCTGCGCGCACGCGGCGACATGGCGATCCTGCTGGTCGAGCAGTATTACGCGTTCGCCCACGAACTGGCGCAAACGATCGCGGTCATGGATCGCGGCCGGATCGTGCTCGCGGGGCCGCGCGACGAACTGGACGAGGCGGCGGTGCTACGCCACCTCAGCGTCTAGACCGGCTTTCGCATCTCGGCCGCAAAATGCGCGAGTTGCGCGGATAGCTCGGCGCGGGCAGGGGGCTTGCCTTTCGCCGCCAGGGTCCGCTCGGCAAGCTGGAGCAGCAGATCGTCGTGCGCAGCCCCGTCGGGCAGCGTCAGCGCGGTCGTGACCAGCGATTGCTTCGCCGCGTCGTCGAGTTGCAGCAGACCGGCGATCCAGCCCACGAACAGCTTGTCCCGGCGCGCGATGTCGAGGAACGCCAATTCCTGATCGTGGGCGAACTTGGCTTCGAACGCGCTTTCGCGTTCCGGCATGGTGGTCATCTTTGGCGGTCCCCCGTTTCGTTGGGGATTACTACACCCGGACGCAAGTTTTTCGCAGAGCCGCGAAACCCTCACCCCGGCCCTCTCCCAAAGCGGGAGAGGGAGACGTGCTGCTCCCTCTCCCGGCTTATGGGAGAGGGCCGGGGTGAGGGTCTACGAGCCGTGCCTCAAGCGACCTGATCCGCCTTGGTCGACCCGCGCGACCCCTGCGGCTTATCCGGCCCCGCCGTCGTGTCGCGCGACGTCTGGTGTTCCATCTCGACGTTCAGCTCGTCGCCGACCAGCACGATGATCGTCGAAATCCAGATCCACGTCATGAACCCGACCACCGCGCCGAGCGACCCGTAGGTCTTGTTGTAGCTGCCGAAATTCGCGACGTACCAGGAGAACCCGGCCGACGCCAAAACCCACGTGATCGAGGCGAACGCGCTGCCCCAGCTCACCCAGCGCCATTTCGGCTTCGTGCGGCTCGGCCCGTAGCGGTAGATCAGGGCGAGGAACAACCCGACGGCGCATAGCAGCAACGGCCATCGCGCGGCCCGCAGCAGGAACTCGCCGCTGTCGCTGAGCCCGACATAGGCCAGCACCACGGGCAGCACGACGACGGCGGTCATCGCGAGCACGATGAACAGCAGCCCGCCGGCGGTGAAGCCGAGCGTCAGCGCGGTGCGGACCATGAAGCCCCGCTTTTCCCGCTCGTCGTTGACCACGTTCAGCGAATCGAACAGCGCTTTGACGCCCTGGTTGGCGCTCCACAGCGAGGTCGCCAGCCCGAACAGCACGCCGAACCCGAGCGCCTTCGGCGTGCTGGATGTCAGCGCCTGCACCTGCGCCTTGATGATGTCCATCCCGCCGCCCGGCATGACGCCGTTCAGCCCGGCGAGCTGGTCCGACACCGTGCGCGGATCGGCGAACAGGCCGTACAGCGAGATCAGCGCGGCCAGTGCGGGGAAGATCGCCAGCAGGGAGAAGAACGTGACCCCGGCCGCCTCGGTCATCAGCCGGTGATCGGAGATCTGCTTGGCGACCCGCTTGCCGATCGCGAGCCAGGCGCGCCGCGGCAGCTGCGACGGCCGCTCCGCGTCGCGGCCTTCCCCGTGCTCGGCCGCCGGCGACGGTGTGGCCGGGACAGGCGCGCGGCGTTCGCGCGAGACGGCGACCGCCTCGGCGATCAGCGCCGTGAGGCCGAGGCCCGCGACGACCAGCGGGTGGTCGAGCTTCGATTTCATGGGCACGACTCCTTATCCAAGTCCGGGCAACGCATTGCCTTAGGTCGCCGTGCCGCGTCCGGTCATTTAAATCTTCGGGAAACGGGCGGATCCGGCGCTGCACCGGGATCAGCTCGGCGACCAGCATGCCGGCCCCGGCCACGCCGCGCGCGTCCGGCTCCTGCCAGCGTAGCTCGCGCTCCAGGAAGCGTGCGGCACCCCGGCGGTCGGGCGATCTTCCGGGCCCGCACGGGACGCATCAGTATGGCCGCATGAGCACCGTATCCGACCGCCTCGACCGAGCCATCGCAAACCTTGCGCGAGACTTCCCCGGGCCAGGCGGTGCCGCCGCGATCCTGCGGGACGGGGAGGTGTTGGCCCGGCACGCGTGGGGCTGGGCCAATGCCGAGCGCCACATCCCGTTCACGCCGGGCGACACTGTTCCGCATGTGCTCGGTCACCAAGCAGTTCACCTGCGGGCTGGCGCTGGAGATGGTCCCCGATCTGTCGGTGCTGGACGGCGATGTGCGCGCCCGCCTGCCGCACCTCGCCGGGCCGGTCCCGCAGACGCGCCATCTGGCCCACAACCAATCCGGCCTGCGGGATTACTACGCGCTGGCGATGCTGCACGGCTCGCCCGCCGAAGCGCCGTTCGGCGACACCGAGGCCGCGCGGGTGATCGGCGCCGCCCGCACCCTGCAGTTCGCGCCGGGCACCAGCTACTCCTATTCCAACGGCAATTTTCGCATGCTGTCCGACGTGCTGCAGGCGCGCGCCGGCCGCTCGTTCGCCGAGTTGCTGCGCGAGCGCGTGCTCGGCCCCGCCGGCATGACGACCGCCACGGTCGTCGCCGACACGCGCGCCATGCCGGACGGCACCGAGGGCTACGAGGGCTCGCCGGAAACCGGTTTTCGCCCGGCCGTGAACCGCCTGCTGTGGACCGGCGACGCGGGCCTCGCGGCCAGCCTGGACGACATGATCGCGTGGGAGCGCCACATCGACGCGACCCGCGACGATTCCGGCGCGCTCTACAATCGCTTGTCGGCGCCTGTCACGTTCGCGAACGGCAGCCCGGCCGAATACGGGTTCGGCCTCGCCCGCAAGACCGAGCTGGGCGTCGCCGTCACCGGCCACGGCGGCGCGTTGCGCGGCTGGCGCTGCCACCGGCTGCACGTCGCGTCGGCACGGGTGTCGGTCGTCGTCATGTTCAACCATCTGTCGGACGCGCACGAGGCCGCCATCGACCTGCTCGCGGCCGCGCTCGGCGTGGACAGGGACAAACCCGACACGACGCTTCCGGCACCGGCGTGGCTCGGGTCGTATATCGACGACGACACCGGACTGGCCGCCCGGGTCGAGCATCTGGCACCGGGACAGGTGAGGCTGCGGTACGGCTTCCCGCCGGAACACCTCGACCTGCAAGCCGACGGGACGGCGCGCGGCGGAGGGACGCAACTTCGCCCCGGCGACGGCGGCGTGTGGATGGACCGGCCGGCCGAAAACCGCTCCGTCCTGCTGGCACCCCGACCGGGCAGCCCTGCGCCGGACGGCCTCGCGGGCACCTATCGCTGCGACGATCTGGCGGCGGAGCTGCTGCTTTTCGACGCGGGCGGCGTGTTGAGCGGCGCGTTTTCGGGGTTCCTGGGGCAGGGGCGGATGGAGCCGCTCGAGCCCGTCGGCCGCGACCTCTGGCTCATGCCCTGCCGCCGCGCCGTGGACCACACGCCGCCCGGCGACTGGACGATCGCCGTCGAGCGGGACGGGGCGGGCGGCGTGTCCGGCGTGCGGGTGGGATGCTGGCTGGCGCGGGGGTTGGGTTATGTTCGGCTGTAAGCCCACGAGCAAAACTAATGGGAATTGTCCGGTTGACGTAGCACAAAGGGATTATCAGGTGATTGACGCGACAGAGGACTACCTGAAAACCACGCGAGGTAAAGCCATAGCGGCGCTTGCAGAAAGACTAGCACGAATCACGAACCGCTATGACGAGGAATATTTGTAAGTTCTGGGAGAACCTGCCGGAAAGCTCAAAATATTATTACTGGTGTTGCGTCAATTTCTTGTTTAAGGACGAACGTTCCGTGATAGAACCTGCCGCCTCAGAATTTATGAGTTTGAAGCCTGTGACTACGTAATACGCGGGCATTCCGGTGTCTCCTTGTGAATAGCAAGCCAAAAACCGTATTCTTACAACTATATACTTAATAGTAGTAGTGCCAGGTGGCACAAACCATTCGAGGAAAACATCGTGAATGGTTTGGCTTGGCGGTCCACTAAGTTCGGCCACCCCAATATAGTAGGGGGCGTTTGTGGCATCCCCAAGGATGCCGTGCCGTATTGCCGTATAATCCACAAAACTTTTTACTCCGTGGTAAACTATAGCGTGGCAGTAGGCGACTTTGGCTAAAAAACGCAAGAACTTTGCGGCGTTGAGAGTTGCTTGCAGTGGAACGCGGAATCGAATCCCCTTGATTTGCACCAATTACAGTCTCAAAGTTTTCCGGTACCCACTTAAAGGTTCGCCACGATATCACGGGCTCGACGAGATTACCGTCATGGTGGGTAGATAAAATAGAAATGTCGTCCCAAACGGGGACCGAGACTGCAATAAGGCGGAGTTCGGCCGGAAGATCGAAAGTGTGCTCCTTCTCATTTATAAAAACTGTAACCGGCAACAAGTCTGGACGCTTCGCTTTATTCCGGCTGGAAAAAATCATCCCTCGACCCTTAGTGCGCCGAAATAGGTCTCTGGCCACACGAGTTTCAAAAACGTTAATAACTTTAGCGCAGGGGCCACAACTTGCTTCCGTTGAAATTTTTTTCCCCAAAAGTTCAAGGGCATAATATGTTCATCGCTTAAGAGAACATCTTTTTCCCCGCAATAAATGCATTGGCCAAAACCCGGAAATTGTTCTCTCTGATTGCTATCGTCAATCTGCGGCATGGTGAGTATCCTCCGTTGTGCATGTCCGACATACCGCCCGACGAGCAACAGCGCCGCGACGATCTGCTACGCCGCATGCTGCAAACACCGCCGACGCCGCGCCCCAGGCGGGAGCGCGAGAAGCCGGATGCTACTCAGGTTTCCGAGACCCCCGCCAGCGGAGGAAAGCCCGCGCCTTCTGCCTAGGCGTCGGTGGCTTCGTCAGGCTGTCGATACATCAGGCGCTTGCCCTTGGCCCCGGCCAGCAAGATCGCCGCACGCTCGGCGTCGGAAGCTTCCGCGTGTTGGCCCGGAAATCGAACTCGGACAGATACCGGTGCAGGTGGGCTTCGCTGATGCTGTGGAACGTGCCGTAGATCCCGCGCTTTAAAAGCGAGAAGTGCGACTCAACCGTGTTCGTGTGCTTGAAGCCGCCGGTGGTGACATACTCGTCGGCCGAGTGATTGACCGTGCCGTGGCCCGCGAACTCGTCGCCCACGCTCGGATAAACCTTGCTCTCGTCGGTCATCAGGTAAGACTTGCGGCTGGCGTGCTTGACGAGGATCGGCCGCAGCGTTTTGGCCGTCACGTTGGCGACGTGGAAGCACGGGTCTCGCCATCGCGCTCGACTAAGGACACCACAGGCATCTTGTCGACCGCGCCCCGGCCCGCGTGCTTGCGCTTGCTCGCGTGCTTATTCTTCTCCTTGCCGCCGATGTAGGTCTCGTCGACCTCAACGACCTTGTTCGCGCCGCCGATGGGACCGGGTTCGGATCGGCCGCAGCCTCACGCAGCCGATGGAACAGGAACCACGCGGTTTCATAGTTCGTGCCCAACAGCCGGTGCAGCTCGTTCGCGTTGAAGCCCTTCTTGCTAGAAGCCATCAGTTGAGCGGCCAAAACCCACTTGGCGAGCGGGATATGGCTGCGCTCCATGACCGTGCCGACCGTGACCGTGAACGGCTTGCGGCAATCCTTGCAGTTATAGACGCCGGGGCGCGTGCTCTTGCCCTCCAGCTTTCTTGATACGGTCGCCATGACGCCGCAGCGCGGGCAGTTCGGACCCTGCGGCCACAGCAACCTTTCGAGATGCGCGCGGGCTGCATCCTCATCGTGAAAGATCGGGGCGTTAAGGTCTAGCTTGGTCACAAAAGGTCTCCTTGCTGGTGAAGGAAACCTACGCGACAGCGCGTGCTACGTCAACCGGACAATTCCCATTGTTAGTGACAGGTTTTAATGCTGAGATGGTGGTCGGAGGTTTTGCTGAATTAGAGCAACTACGCTCAGATGCGCGTCAATACCGTGAGCAAGAGACCGAAGACGCCCGGCTATAAAACCGGTTTGAATGATGTCTGCCGAGTGGGCGCGTCGGCGGGGACTGCCGTAGAAACCCCGCGTTCCGATCCACCTCGCCAAAGCGAGGCGTTGTTAGGTGGGCAGCATAGCTCTTGCCTACTCACGACGCGCCCGGTTTCAGCATAAGACGGGGACCACTCGGGCGAAAGGGTGGACGCGCCGACGGGGACTACCAGGCCCCGCATTTCGATCCCAGCCGTCGACCCCTCGCGGAGCCTCGACCTTCGTGTCAGGTGGGTAGTCGATCTCGCCTGCTCACGACGCGCCCTGGTCGAGGGTGGGCAAAGCCGGTGATTGGCGCAAGTCCTCGGCCATCTCCGCCGTGATCACGCCGTCCGCCGAAACGCCGCGACGAACGCGTCCATGACCGCGCCGGGCGCCGGTCCCGCTTGCCCCGGCGCCCGAAGATAAACACGGCCCAGGGCGGCGGCGCCTGCGCGTCGAGCACCGTCACGAGAGCGCCGGGCGCGAGCGACGCCGCCGTGCCGTCCGCGCCGGCCCGCGCGATCCCGATCCCGATCCCGGGCGGCGGCGCGGCGGCGCGGCTGCGTCCGGCGGCGCGTGACGCCGGGTGCGCGGAACAGGCGCGCCCCCGATCCGCGTCAACACGATCAGGCCCGGCTTCGTCGACACCGGTTTCTGGGACGCCCCTGCCTCCCGCGACGGTCGAGGACATCCGTGCCAAGGTTCGCGCGGATTTTCCGGCGAGGCGGCTCGGCACCCGTCGCGCGCGGCGATGTGTTGGTCGACGGGATGTCCTGACGGCGCGAGAGATGCTCCGTCACCCACGGCAGCACACACAAGGGAGACAACGATGCAGCGTTTCGAAGGCAAGGTCGTCATCGTCACCGGGGCGGGGACGGGGATCGGGGCGGCGACGGCCAAGCGGTTCCTGCGCGAGGGGGCGACGGTCGTGCTGAACGGCCGCCGCGAGGAAAAGCTGCGCGAGACGGTCGCGGGCACCGACGCGGCGAAATCGCTGATCCACGCCGGGGACGTGTCGGACGAGGCGTATATCAAGCGCCTGGTCGACGACACGGTCGCCCGCTTCGGCCGGCTCGACGTGCTGGTCAACAATGCCGGGTTCGCGATCTTCGGACCGTTCGCCGAGCTGACCACCGCGGACTGGCACCGTCAGCTCGCGACCGACCTGGACGGCGTCTTCTTCGGCACCCGCGAGGCGCTGCCGCATTTGCTGAAGACCGGCGGCTCGATCGTCAACGTGTCGTCCGCCTCCGGCCTCGGCGGCGACTGGGGCGGGAGCGGTTACAACGCGGCCAAAGGTGCCGTGTCGAACCTGACGCGCTCGCTCGCCCTGGAATACGCCGCGCGCGGTGTCCGGGTGAACGCCGTCGCCCCCAGCCTGACCACCACGGACGCGACGACGGATTTGGAGAAGAGCGAGGCCATCATGTCGACGTTCCGCGGCCGCCTGCCGATGGGCCGGCCCGCGACACCGGACGAGGTGGCATCCGTGATCGCGTTCCTCGCCAGCGACGACGCGGGCTTCGTCAACGGGGTGATCCTGCCGGTCGATGGCGGCCTGTCCGCGTCCAACGGCCAGCCGAACTTTCTGGCGCTGTTCGCGCAGGGATGACGGGCCGCCCGGGTGGCGGCTTGGGCGCTCGACGATCCCGATTCATGGTTGCACCGGCGACCTCGCGGCCGCCGAGCGAATCATGGTTCGCGCGTGACAGCGCTCTAAGGCCATCGTTGCCGGGTCGGTGCTTGGCGGAGGGAGTGGGATTCGAACCCACGGTGCGCTTGCACGCACGGCGGTTTTCAAGACCGCTGCCTTAAACCGCTCGGCCATCCCTCCGTCGGCCCACGATAGCCGTCACCCGCCGTTGCTGACCACCTCGACCGTGATGATCGACCCGGAACTCTGCGGCTTCGCGGCGCTCTGGCGTTGCGCCGCCTGTTGCGCCTCGTTGGTCGCGGCCCCCGCCGCGGACGCCGCCGCCGCCAGCGCGCCGACGTTGGCGACGGCGACCGTGGGCGCCCCGGTCGTCTTGCCCGACACCGCGATGTTCGACGCGTTCGCGACCACCAGGGCCGCGAGGTTCAGGTTGCCCGAGACGCGGATGCCGGCCTCGCCCGCGTCGATCGTGCCGGAGGGGGCGATCAGGTCGACGTTGCCGGCCGGCACGCCCGGGATCGGGGCCAGGGTCGCGATGCCGGCGCCGCTGCTCGGCACGCTCGGCGCGATCGAGATGCCGGCGAACGGGTCGTAGTTGATCGACGGCGGCGAGAAGATCAGCGTCGATTGCGCGCCGTTGCCGGCCGAGATGTCGCCCTGCGACGACCACAGCGCGACGTTGCCGCCGAACGTCGTGAACACGCGGCTGAGATCCAGCAGGATGCTGCCGCTGGAATAGGCGTCGATGTCGCCGCTGCCGCGCGTCAGCAGGCCGGTGCCCGGGCCGGGGGCGGACGTGCCCTCGCCGAGGATGACCTGGCCGCCGGGGACGAGCAGCTGGACGCTGCCGCCGAAGCTGGTGGAAATGCCGGCATCCTGCAGCGCAGGGGCGCTGCCGTTCGTGGGGGCGCTGACGGCGCTGAACGCGGTGTAGTCGCCGCCATAACTCTGGCCGGCCGGGAACAGGATCGAGATCGCCTGTTTTCCGCGCGCGTACGACCCGAAACGGACGCCGGTCGTGTCGGTCTCCTCGCGGCCGCTCGCGACCAGCTCGTCGAAATAGACCTGCCGCAGGAACACGTCCTTCTGCTCGGCCCCGAGCGTGTCGAAGAACGCGCGCGCCCCGTCCGTCCCGCCGCCGTAGCCGTAGGTCGTCCGCAGGAACGTCACGAGCTGGCCGAGGTAGTCGGCGGCCACGCGATCCGTGTTGGGCCCGGTGCCGAGGTTCACGCCGGGCAGCGCGATCGCGTCCGGGTTCAGATACGCGCGCTCCAGCGCCGCGTAGTCCGGCCCCGCCGCGCCCGCCCCGACGGTGACCGCGATCGACGCGCCGGTGTCCCGGTTCAGCGGGTCGATCGAATAGACCGGACCGGCGCTCTGCAGCTGCCCCGTGCTCATCTGATCGAGGTTGCGTCCCGCCTCGACCGACAGCACGCCGGGGCCGGCGATGGTCACGGAGCCCTGGACGATGTCCCGGCCGGCCGACAGCACCGAGACGTCGGACGCGGCGCGGTTGAGGATCAGGTCGCCCGATGCCGTGATGCTGACGTTGTTGAACGTCACGGCGGACGAGAGGCTGCCGAAATTGACGATGTCCTGCCCGGCGCGCACGAGGGCGGGCGTCGATCCGATATAGAGCGCGTTCGGCGTGATCGCGGCGGTCCCGAGGTTGAAGATATCGCCCAGGCTGACGTCCAGGATGTCTCCGGTCACGGCATAGACGTGTTGCGGCACGCCGTCGGCGGCGTGGCCGGACGCGCTGGCGGTGTCGGCTTCGAACGCGAACAGGGCGGTCGGCGACGCGCCCAGGCCGTTCGGGGCGCTGCCGCCGGTGAGGGAGGAGACCCGCAAGCCGGGCAGCCTGATGTTGCCGGGGATGTTCGCGCCGAATTGCGGCTTGAACGGATTGGCGATGTCGTTCGGGCCATAGCCCGCGCCCGAGATGTTCGCGGCCGACCCTTCGATCGTTCCTTGGGCCAGCAGGTCGAGATTCCCGTGGGCGGACGGTGCCAGTTCGAAGCTCGCACCGAAAATGCTGCCCGACGCCGCCGCCGCGTCCAGCGAGGGTGGCACGACCTGGTCGCCCCCGACGCTCCCCGCGATGTCGGGGTTTTGGGCGCCGCCCCCGGTCGATCCCGTGGTCAGGTTGCCGCCGGCCGCAACCTCGGTGACCGTCGTCGCGGCCGTCCAGAGCGACATGTTCGTCGTCGCGATCGCGGGCGACACTATCCCGGGCGTCGCGGAATCGAGCAGGCCGTTCAGCAGCACCGTCGGCAGCCGGCCCGGGTCGTCGAACTCGACGTTCAGGTCGCCCGACGTCGATAGACGCACCGCTCCGTCGCCCGGCGTGACGATCAGGGGGTCCGCGCCCACGCTGGCCGGTACCGCGAACGGGTCCTGCGGGCGGGTGTCGTTGCCCGGGTGCGTCACGCCGACCTGCCCGATGGCGGCCGCGGACACGGAAACGTTGCCGCGCAGGTCGGTGACGAGGCCGTCGATGATCGAACCCGCCACCGTCAGCGACAGGTTGCCGCCACCGGTCTCGGCCAGGCTGCCGCCCAGCACGGTGGCCCCGTCGGTGGTGACCGAGGTGACCCGGCCGGTGCTGGCCACGGCGAGCACGATCGGGCTGGCCGTCGGCACCGTGACGCCCGGCACGAACCCGGTGCTGGCGACGTCGCCCGCGCCGCCGCCCGCCGTGACCGACAGATTGCCGCCGCCGAGCGTGCCGATGCCCGTGAAGCCGATCAGGAACGGCACCGCGCCCTCGGCATTGGTCGCGGTGTCGACGTACGTCCCGAAGTTGATGCCCCACGCCGTGATCTGGTCGGTGACCCCGCCCACGCCCTGCACGCCGGTCTGCAGCAGCCAGTTTCCGATCACGCCGCCCGGGCTCGGCACGTTGTTTCCGACACGCACCACGCTGAACGTGGCCCCGGTGATGTCGCCCTGCGCCCGCAGCGTCAGGTCGCCGCCGCCGTCGGGATAGTTGAACGCGGACGCGGTGATGAACTGGTTGTAGTCCGCCCGGTTCGGCGCGCCCGTCGACCGCCCCAGAACCGTGCCGTCGCCCCGTGTGTCGGTGGCGCGCACCGGCTGATACGCCGCCGGCACCACCGTCGCGGCACCGGCGGTGTAGACGCCGAACAGCGAGTCTTGGGCGAAGCTGCCGCCGCTGGCCAGCGTGATCCCGCCGGTGCCGGTGCGGATGACGCTGAACGACGGCGTGGCACCGCCGGTCGAATTGCCCGCGTTGTCCGCCGTTCCGGTCAGCCCGAGATACGGCGTGGTGTAATGCGTGTCGGCCAGAACGGTGTTGCCGCCGCCGTTCAGCGCGCTTGCCGCCTGCACGCCGGTGCCGCCGGCGGAGGCGAGGTTCGCGCCGCTGACCAGGTCGTACGACCATGACGGGCCGCTCAGCAATGGCGCGGTGGCGTAGATCAGGCCCTGGCCCGCCTTGTCCGGTGCGCGCAGATCGACCGCCGTCGACCCGTCGAGGAAGTTGACGGTGCTCGCGGTGGAACTCGCGTCGAACACGAAGCTGCTGCCCGCCGGCAGCAGCGCGCCGCCCGGCAGGATCGTGGCACCGGTAAAGCTGGCGTCGTTCGCGGTCGCCGCGTTGACATCGAGCAGGATCGTCCCCGCGAACACCGCCAGCGATTCGCCGGCACCCCACACCGTCGCCCCGATCGCGACCTGGAACGGCAGCACGCTGCCCGCCGCGAGCTTGTAGCCCGGCCGGAGCGTCGTTCCGGCCGGGATGAGGCTGCCGCGCGCGAACACCACGGCACCGTTGCGGTTCGTGATGTCGGCGGTCGCGGTGTACTGGGTCGTGAACGTGTACGGCGTGCCGATGTCGTCCAGCGTGACCGCCTGCGGGATGACCACGTTCGCGTTCAGCGTCTGCGCGTCCGCGACCGGGATCGCGTAGTTCAGGCCGCCCGGCAGCGTGTTCGCGATGGTGGTTCCGGCATCGAGACCGAGCTGGCCGGCGAACGCCTCCGGCACGACGATGGTCTGGCTGTACGGCTCGGTGCTGTTGTTGAAGACGATCCAGCCCTGGTCGTCAGGGTTGCCCTTCGTCCCCTGCGGCACGGTGCCGAAGCCGTCGGTCAGGCTGCCGTTGAACACCAGGTCGCCCGCCGCGCGCAGCCGCAGCACGCCCGGCTGGCCGCCGTAGCGGTACGTGTGCAGATCGGTGTCGCCGATCACCAGCGTGCCCGTCGTCGTCACCTCGACGCCGGGACGCAGATTGACCGTCGTGCCGGCCAACCCGGCCGTATGGTTCGCGATCGCGCCGCCCGACGCGGCCGACGCCAGCAGCGCCGCCATGAACGGCTGCGTGTCGGTTTTGTCGATCGCGTCGAAATCCGCCTGCGCGACGGCGAACGTCCCGGTGGTATCCGCGACCGCGGCCCCGATCTGCGTGCCGGCGGTGTAGCTGCGCCAGCCCACGATGTCGGCCTCGGCCACACCGGTCAGCGTCACCGGTTGCGGCACCGCGACCGCGATGTCGTTCGTACCCACGCGCGGCGCGTTCAGCGTCAGCACGCCGCGCGCGATCCCGTCCGGCGAGGCCGCGTCGATCGTCACGCCGCCGGCGATCGCGACCGTGCCCGCGACGCTGGTCAGCGAGACGTGCGCGGTGTTCTCGGCCGTGATGACATTGCCGTAGCTGTCGGTGCGCAGCGCCGTCTCGTGCACGTCGAGCAGCGATCCGGGCGCGATCGTCAGCGCGTCGTGCGCGGCGAGCGCGATGCTGCCCGGGCCGCGGCCGGATGCGTCGAGCGTGCCGTTCACGGTCAGGCTGCCGGCATCGGCCGAGATGTCGATCGTGCCGGCGGTGACCGGCCCGGACAGCGTGACGTCGCCGCTGCCGATTTCGAGCGTGCGCGCGCCGCCCACGCCGCCCGCGTTCAGCCGCGCGTTCAGCCCGTTCACGTCGGTGAGCGTAGCCGCGCGCACATCGGCCGTGCCGCCCTGGCCGGCGAACCCGTTCAGGCCGCCCCCGGCACCCGAGATGGCGCCGGCGAGGTCGACCGTTCCGGCCAGCGCGGTGACCTTCAACGTCCCCGCGTCCGATCCCGCCGAGCCGATCGCGACCGACGACGCGGCGGTCGCGGTGACATTGCCCGCCGTGCTTTCCAGCGAGACCGTGCCGCCCGGCACGCCGCGCACCTGGTCGAAGAACGCGACATTCGGGGCGGCCACGTCGATCGTGCCGGAATCGCCCAGGGCGATGTCGTGCGCGGCCGTCACCGTGAACCGCCCGCCCGGCAGCACCACCGGGCCGTCGAGCGTCACGGTGTCGGCCGCCATGGTGATCTGGCCGCCGTAGCCGGTCGGGCCGGTCGCGCTGGTGCCGCCGCCGGAGGACAGGTTGATCGCGCCGCCCGCGTCGAACGCGACCCGTGTCGCGGGCCCGGCCGTCAGCAGCGGCGTCGTGAGGTTCAGCGTGCCGCCGGTCCCGGGTGCGCCGAAGATCGCGCCGGGCTGCGCGTAGACGGACAGCGCGCCGTCGTTGTTCGACGTGATCCGGTCGGTCGCGATCAGGTTGACCGTCGCGAACCCCTCGATCAGCCGGTCGGCCGGGTTGGCGCTGTTCGGCACCGTTCCCGGGCCGGTGCCGAGCACGATGTCCGTCGCCTGGATGTTCAGCGTGCCGAGCCCGAACCCGGGGCCGCCCGCGATGGGCGCGCCCGGCAGCACGCCGGTGTCGACCGTGAGGGAGCTGCCGGACACCGCCGTCGGCGTCAGCAGCCCGCTGAGATACAGCGTCCCGGTCCCGATCGTGGCGACGTCGCCGGCGGCACCCGCGCCGTAGATCGCGGGCGTGCTGAGTTCGAGGGTCTGGAGTTCGGCGCCGCTGTTCGCGCCCAGCGTCGAGAGCGAGACCGAGCCGAACAGATTGACGCGGCTGTTCGCGACCAGTGTCAGCGATTGCAGGGCAGGGGTGCCGAGCGCGGGATCGCCCGCGAGCAACGTCGTCAGCAGCCGCTGGCTCAGCACCAGTCCGGTCGGCACCGTGCCGGCCGCCGTCGCGGCGGCGATCGTGGCGGCGGTGCCGAGATTGATGTCGTTGGCGGTCAGCGCGATGTAGCGCGCGCCGAACACGGCGGCCGGATCGACCGACAACGCGCCGGACGCGGCGGCGCTCAGCGTGCCCTGCGTCAGCAACTGGGCACCGGCCGCGACCGCGACGTTGCCGCCGGTCACGACACCGGCGTTCAGCAGCGTCCCGTTGATCTGGATCGATTGCAGCGCGGCCGTGTCGCCGCTCGCGGCCGACGAGAACGCCTGGCCGAACGGATCGTTGTAGACCGACACGCCCCGGCCCAGCGTCGACAGCGTGGCCCCGGACTCGATCGTGATGCCGGATTTCACGGTGGTCGGAAGCACCTGAAGGACGATCTGGCCGGCCGCGAGCGAGGCGCCAGTTCGGATCGCGACGACATCGCCCTGGATCGAGAGTCCCTGGGCGCCGAACGCGTCGACGGCGGCGGCGGTCAACGAAACGAAGCCCTTGGTCGGGACGGCATCCGCCCCGGTGATCTCGATCGGGA
This sequence comes from uncultured Alphaproteobacteria bacterium, assembly GCA_963756975.1. Classification (GTDB taxonomy): domain Bacteria; phylum Pseudomonadota; class Alphaproteobacteria; order Acetobacterales; family Acetobacteraceae; genus CAVRQM01. The sequence goes on from CAVWPS010000001.1 coordinate 84,375, forward strand.
GATTGCCGCTCGTCGCGGTCGCGATCAGCTCCACCGTGCCGCCGTAGCCGCCGGCCCCGGGCGTGCTGTCCAGCGTGCCCTGATTGACCAGCTCCGGAACGGTCGTCGCCGGCCGCGACAGGAAGGTCAAACTCAGCAATCCGGCATCGGCCGCGATCGCGGAGATGCCGTTGTAGTTGACGGCCGGGTCCGGCACCCGCGACTTGCCGGTCAACGCCGACTGGGCCAGCACGAATTGGCTGAACGTCTCCTCGTCGAAGGACGACAGCCGCCGCGTCACGCTGCCGGACGACAGCAGCACCGAAATCGGCAGCGCCGCCGTGGTGCCGGTGTTGACCGTGCCGAGCGTCGCCGTCGTGGTGAACGAGCCGTTCGGCTGGCCGATCGCCGGCTGAAGCAGGTGGCTTTCCGTCGCCCCGAGCTGCACGCGGAACGCCCCCGGCAGCAGCGCGTAGCTCGCCGGCAGCACGGTGTAGGTTCCGGCCGGCAAGCCCGGCACGCCACTGGCGATGGTGATCTGCTCGCCGGCCGGCACCGCCGCCGCGCCGGTGATGTCGCCGGTCTGATCCGGCGCGTATGCCCCGACATAGCCCGGCACGATCGCGTACACCGGGGCGGCGGCGAGGGACGGGGTGGCGATCGTGCGCGCCGTCGGGTTGTAGGCGATGACCGGCGTGGTCAGCACGTTGACCGAGCCGCCGCGGCCGTTGTCGATGAACCCGGCGCCGAGCAGCTCGCCACCGCCCGAGATGTCGATCGTCGCCGCTGGCAGGATATCGACCAGGCGGCCGGTGACATTGATCTGCGGCGCGAGCGTGACCTTGCCGCTGCCCGTGGCGAACGGAAGATTGTAGGTCTGCCCGTCGGGGGTGCCGCCGAACGGAACCCGCGCGCCGTCGAGCCCGACCGACGTGAAACTGCCCGGTTCGAAGCGGACGAGGGTCGGATAATTGGTGCCGTTGCCGTTCCCGGTGATGGTGATGGTGCCGCCGAGAGCGAGCGTCCCTTCCGGCGCGCGCAGCACGCCGCCCTGGTCGATGGTCGCGGCGATCAGAGAGAGCGAACCGTCGATCGAGCCGGGTGCCGGCGGGACGGCCCCCGTCCCGCGAATGGTGATGGTGCCCTGCCGCACATAACTCGCCAGCTCGATGTTTCTGGCGTTCGTACCGGGGGCAAGCCCGGCGTGCACCTTGAAGACCGCCGCGGTCTCGGGGAAGATCTGAGCGGCGGTGAAGGCGATGCTGCCGCCGGTGTTGAACGCCCCGCTGCCCAGCCGGATGTCGCCGGTGCTGTCGATGTTGGTCTGGCCGAAGCCGAGCACGAGCGTGTCGGCCGCCCGCACGAGGTCCGCGGACACGGTCAACGTCGCGCGGCTGTTCTTGCCGATGCCGGAGGCGAAACTGTTCTGGCCGCTGATCGGAAAATAGCCGGCGAGCGTGACCACGGGCGCGGACACGGCGACGATCCCGTCGTTGCGGCTGTCGCCGATCGCGCTGCCTTGCAGGGTCAACGAATTGGCCACGCGCAGCGTCACCGAGCCGGCGAACATCAGATCGTTCTCGGAGGCGAGCGCGACGGTCCCGAAGCCGCCGGCCGCGATCTGATCGGCACCGATCTGGGCCGTCCCGATCAGGACCGGATTGATGGCCTGACCGATATTCGCCGCCGGCGCCAGGCGGGGTGTCGCGCTTGCGACGACGTTGAGGACGTTGGGCGTCTTGCGGGGCGAGTTGATGCTGTTCACGCCGAGCGCCACGGACAGCGATCCGCCGGGCGCGCCCGCGCCGCCGGACGGAGCCCTCAACGTGCCGTCGAGGAATATGCCGTCCGCCGAACTCACCTGAATGACGCCGCCGCCGGTCGGCTCGATCGACGGCCCGGCCAGGACCGGATTTACCGGGGACAAGACGTTCGCCACGGCGGTTCCGGCCAGCGGGTCGACGGTCACGCTCGCGCCCGACGCGTCGATCACCGACCCCGGACGGGCGATCACCACGGCGTCGGTCGTGGGCGTCGCGGTCGATCCGAACGAATTGCCCGGCGCGCCGATCACGACCGAACCGCCCGCCGTGGCCAGCCCGTAGGTTCGCCCGGCCGGGTCGAGCGCGCTCGCGCTGGTGCCCGACACGTCGATCCGGGAGGTGGCGCCGAGCCAGATCGAGACGCCCGGGACGTAGAACGAGACCGCCGCGTCGGTGCTGAACGCGTCGACGATGGTGTTGAGCAGAGAGACCGTGCCGCTGTGCGCGGTCAGCGTGCCGTCGAGCGTGAGCTGGCCGGCCGACTGGACCCGGATGCCCTGCGACGGATCGACCGTGATCCGCGCCCCGTCGCCGATGGACACCGCGCCGGTCGGGACGATCGTGGGCCGCGACGCGACGGTGCGCGTGATCGAGCCCGCGCTCGCGTCCAGCGCAAGGCTCGCCCCCGGCCGCTGGGTCAGCCGCGCCGACCCCGTATTCTGCGTGTAGAGCGGCAACAACGTCAGTTGCAGCGCCTGCAACGGGTCGTCGCCGGTCGGTGCCAGCGGCGTGCCGCCGTTCGCGATCAGCGTCGGCACGACCGGGGCCACCGTCGTCCCGTCGGCGACCGACAGCGTGCGCCCGGCGTTGACGACGTAGCTCTGGAACCCGGTGTCGAACAGCGACGGATCGAGCACCAGCGTGCCGGGCGGGGCGGCGGTGGCACCGTGGCCGATCTGCACGCGGTCGCCCTGCACCGTCAGCGTGCCGCCGCCGGTGACGCCGTAGCCGCGAATGGTGCCGCCGAGATCGACGGTGGTGCCGGCTTCGAGGGTGGTCGCGAACACGATGTTGCCCAGCACCGACACGCTGCCGCCGGCACCGCCCGCGCCGCGGCCGGTATCGCGGATGCCGTAGCCGGCCGACACGTCGATCAGGCTGCCGGGCGACAGCGTGATTTTCGACGATGCCAGCGTCGCCGTGCCGCCGTTCAGGAACGCGAGCCCCGACGAGTTCAGGCCGTCGAGCCGGCCGTTGCTGAACTCGCCCCGCAGATCGATCGTGGCCGCCGGCCCGAGCACGAGCGTCGCGCCGCGCTTGCCGGGGAAGGGCAGGTTGGTGCCGCTTGCGGTCGGCGTCGCGGTGGCACCCAATGAGACACGCCCGCCGCGCGCGACGATGTTGCCGGTGACGTCGATCGTGGAGCCGACCAGAAACAGGCTGCCGCCCGGCGACAGACTCACATCCGACGCGACGCCGATGCTGCCCGACGTCTCGATCGTGAGGCCGCCGAGCCCGCCCGCCGTCAGCGCCGCCACGTTCAGCGCGACCGGGTTCGCGGCCGGCGCGCGCGCGGTGAGCGTGAACGCGTCCGCCAGCGTGTTGCCGGTGCCGAGCACGACATCGTTGGTCAGCGCGGTCTGCGCCTGCGCCCCGCTGGTGAGGACCGAAATCGGGCCGCCGATCGTGATCGATCCCGCGAGCGGCACCGCGTTCTGCGGCTGGCTGTAGCCGTCGGTGATCCCGGCCGTGCGCGCGGCGGTCTGCAGGGAGCCCAGGATCACGCCGGCGTTGACCGATCCGTCGAGCAGCAGGGCCGGCGCGACGGTGACGGTGGTTGTCGTCTTCACGCCGGCCGGGTCGGTCGTGGTCACGTTTCGCGTCGTCGGCAGTGCCGCGATCACCAGCGCGCCGCCGTCACGCCCGACGATGTAGCCCGGCTCGTTCAACGTCGCCGGGTTGATCAGCGGGTTGTTGTAGACGTCGGTCACCGACCAGCGCGGGTGGACGTCCTGAAACCCGTTGTAGATCCCGACGTAGCGGACCGCCTCGGGCGCCGTGTTCACGTCGTACGTGCGGCCGTCGGCGCCGATCAGATAACTCTGCGGCACGGCACCGGCCGCGTAGGTGATGGCGCCGCCCGCGAGGTTGATCGAGCTGCCGGTTTGCGTGGCGATCACATGGCTCGACAGCGTCACCGTGCCGCCGACCGACAGCCACTCGTTGACGCCGTGGCCGTTGCCTTGCGCGAGCGCCGCGGGCACCAGCAGCGCGCCGCCGCCGGTGTAGTCGATCCCGGCATAGGCCCCGGTCGCGATCGAGATCAGGTTGCGGGTGTCGATGTCGACCGTCCCCAGCCCGAGCCCCGCCGCGCCACGGCTGACCGGGTTGTCGGACAGGTTCGGAGTCTCGATCCGCAGGCTGACGATGTTGATGCTTTGCGGCACCACCGCCGTGCCGACGCCCGAGACGTCGATCGACGCGCCGTGCTCGACCAGGGCGCGCGTCTGGCTGTCGACGTTGATCTGGCCGCCCTGCGCCATCGTCAGCGAGCCGGAGCCGAAATCGACCGCGCCGCCGGTGGTGATCTGCACCAGGCTGAGGTCGCGCCGGTCGCCCATCACGGTCAGATCGTTCAGGCCGGCCCCGGTGCGGATGGCGTCGTCGGTCAGCGACGCCGCGATCTGCGAGGTGCGAGTCGAATCGGGCGCCGACTCGGCCTTCGCGTCCGGCGCGATCACGGTGACGCTGCCCGGGGCCAGCGTGACGACGCTGGTCGCGTCGCTCCGGTCGGTCAGCAGGTGGATCGTGCCTTGCTCGGTCTGTCCGACCGAAATCGTTGTCAGCAGCACGCCCGATTGCGTCACGGCGTGGCCGACCATCGTCACGTCGCCGAGCGTCGCGGTCACGATGCCGCCGTTCGCGGCCGTGCCGCCGGTGCCGACCGCCGCCTCGGTCCCGAACACGGTCGAGGTCGCGTTGCCGGTGGTGTTGAACCCGGCGCGCAGGAACAGCGTGCCGCCGGCGGCCAGGATCGTCTGGCCCGACGGGGTCGCGATCGAACCGTCATTGGTCACGGCCCCGCCATGCAGCAGCACGAGGCCGCCGCCGACCGTGGGCGTCGGTGCCGCGGGGGTCTGGATCCGCGCGCCCGCTTCGACCGTGACCGCGGCGGTGGCGCCCACGAACGTCGGCTCGAGGGTGCCGACATGGTTCGCCGACGCGCCGACGATGGTGCCGTACAGGCCGAACGCCCCGCCGCCGGACCCGGTCAGGAACTGCGCCGCCGAGCCGAAGCTCGCGTTCAGCGACCCGGAGCTCGCCACCAGCCCGCCGACATTCACCTGCGATCCGGCGCCGAACAGGATGCCGTTCGGGTTCAGGATGTAGACCCGGCCGTTCGCCCCGATCTGGCCCAGGATGACGGACGGGTTGGCCGACGGATCGGACACCTGGTTCAGCACCACCGCCGACTGGTCCGGCTGGTTGAACGTCAGGGTCGTGTGCGCGCCGACGTTGAACGTCCGCCACGTCAGCAATGCCTGCTCGGCCGTCTGGTTGACGGTCACGACCGTGCGCCCGTTGGCCGAGCCCTGGGTCGGGGCGTTGGTGCCGAATTGTTGCGCGAGCGTCGGCTTCGGGATCAGTTGCAGGCCGCCCGCGGTCAGGCCGTCCGGCACGAACCGCGTCGGGTGGGAGAACGCGATCGCCGCCGCCGCGGATTGCGCGGCCGACGCGCGGGCCAGCCGCGCGGTGAGGTTCGCGATGTTGGCCGTCGATTGCGCCGACTGAGTGGGGCCGAACCCCGGCGGCCGCGCCCCGGCCAATGCGCCGGCCGATCGCTGCACGCCCGCCAGCGCGGCGTAGAACTGGGTCGAGAATTGCGCCGGGGTGCCGGCGCGAACCGGCGCGACCGCGAGCAGGGCGGTGGCGCTGACGCCAGCCAGCAACAGTCGGCGGGGGTGGCGTGACGTCATCGGCCGGAACCTCGGGTGAACCATGTCTCAGTAAACAAACGATCGGCGCCGGTCATGCCCAGCCTGCGTGACATTCGCATCCGTTCACGCAAGCGATCCGCCGAAACGGAAACCGGCGGCCCCCCAAAAAGGGAGCCGCCGGCGTCAGACCCGCCTAGCGATGGTCCAAGGCGAGCCGAAGCGATCAGCGGCCGGTGTGGCCGGCGCAGGCGGTCGTGTTGTTGATGTTGAGGTTGAAGCCCGAGGTGTTGCTCAGGAAGTCGGCCTTGATCGCGGCCGTGTAGCTGGCCGGCGAGTCGACGGTGAACCCACCGGCGGCGATCTTGGCGTTGTACTTGCCCGAGAAGTGGTTGGTCAGGAACGCGTTGATCGTGGTCCCGACGGCCTTCGTCTTGAAGCAGGTCGGCAGCAGCCAGTTGGTCAGGCCGACGATCGGGTAGCCGTTCGTGGGCGTCGGCAGGGCCGGAACCCAGTTCAGCTGGTTCGCGGCGTCGGTCGCGTTGGCCGGCGGGGCGCCGTTGATCGAGTAGGCGCCCGGGGCGGCGAGCGCGGTCTGCGTCGCGCCGATGGTCGGCTGGAAGGACTTCTTGGCGGTCGCGTTGGTCACCGAGGCGACCGGCAGCTCGTAGGTGACGGCCGGGGCGGACGCGATGCCCGTGAAGTCGGGGCTCAGGTAGCCGATGGCCGAGGTCTGGCCGCTGATCGCGGCGGCGACGGCGGCGCTGCCGGAGTTACCGACGAAGTTCGCGGGCACGGTCGTGAAGAACGAGGCGAACGTCGACGAGGCGTACGGCGGGTTGGCGCTCGACAGCGGAGCGGCGACCTTGTGGCTCGAGAACACGCCGCCGTCCTGGGCCGCGGTGCAAACCGCGACAAGGTGCTGCGTGAACAGGAACGACGTGCCCGAACCATCCGTGCGGTAGTTCACGGTGATCGGCCCGGTCGCCTTCTGCGCCTTGCCGCCAGCCGTCTTCGACCAGTCGGTGATCTTGCCCGAGAACACGCCGCAGAGGTCGGCGTCGCTCAGAACCAGCGACGCGCCGCCCTGCGGGTTCTGCGGGGTGACGGCGCTGACGATGTTGTTCTTGTAGGGAACGGTGATCGGGGTGCCGATCATCGGGACCTGGATCAGCGCGCCGGCGGCGGGCGTCGCCGTCGTCTGGAAGCTGCTGAGGTAGGTGCTGGCGATGTAGCTGTCCGAGGCCGCCCAGTAGACGGGCAGGCCGGCCGGAACGCCGCTCGACGCGGTGCCGGTGTTGTTCAGCAGGGCGGCCTGGCCCTTGCCCGACGACGTCGAGTACTCGTTCAGGTTGTACGCCGAGTTGGTCGGGTTATAGACGGTGAACTCGTTGTTGTAGGTCGGGGTCGCCAGCGAGGAGCCTTCGCCGTTCAGAACGGTCGGGGCGGCGTGGGCGGCACCGGCCAGCACGCCGAACGCGAGCGCCGTGCTCGCGAGGATCATGGTCTTCATGTGTCGTATCCCTGTGTTTATGACACCCGGCTTCGAGGCGCTCGGTGTGTGACGGCGGGATAGTCCGGCGGCCGACGGCCCAAATATCGCAAAGCGGTGACGCTTCCGTGACATCACAATGCGGTGCGTTTCGGTCTTGATTGACACTTTGTTCACCAAGCCGTCGCGGCGCCGCGGCCGATGACGCGCGCGAGGCTTCCACGGCACACCGGCGCGGGATATGGCAGCCGTATGGATCGAACTCGTGGGGCACGCATGCGGCGACGGATCAGGCTCATCTCCGGCGGCCTGGTCGCCGCGTGCGCCGTCGCCGGTGCCCGGTTCGCATCGGCGCAGGCCCCTGATCCGAACGACGTGGTGATGGGCGGAGTCGCGCCGGACCACACCGCGATCGTGACGCTGCAGGGCGAGAACGCCTCGATCAGCACCGCCGCGCTGACCGACCGTTACTACGTGAACGGCATCCGGCTCGGCTTCGTCTCCGGCACCGGGGCCGCCCCGCAATCCGTCAACGATTTCGCCACCAAATTGTTCGGTGCCGGCCAGACCCGGTTCGACCTCGGCCTCAGCCAGCAGCTCTACACGCCGCGCGACGATCAGGCGGTGATCCCGCCGCCCGGCGACCGCCCGTACGCCGCGACCCTGCTCGCCCATATCGGCCTGCAGCAGGACAGCGACGAGACGCGCTCCACCCTCGGACTGGATTTCGGCGTGCTCGGCCCGCTGGCGCAGGGCCAGGAAGTCCAGAACGGCTTCCACGACATCATCGGCCAAGCCCACGCCAACGGCTGGAGCACGCAGCTCCGCAACGAGCCGGCGTTCGAGATCCTGGCCTCGCGCATCTACCGCGAGCCGCTCGGCACCGTCGGCCCGTTCGAGACCGACACGCTGCTGGATGGTTCGGTCGGAGTCGGCAACCTGAAGGACTACGCCGAGATCGGCGGCCAGCTCCGGATCGGCTCCGGTCTCGCGTCCGATTTCGGCGCGTCCCGGCTGCGTCCCGGACCCTCGGGCGGCGACACGTTCAAGGGCACGCAGCCGTTCGCGTACTATGCGTTCGTCGGCGTGAGCGGGCAGGGCATCCTGCACAACGAACTGCTCGACGGCGAAAGCTTCGCCAATAGCGAGCACGTCCATTCGTATCCCTATCTGGGCGAAATCGAGGGCGGCATCGGGGTGATCTTCCACGGGGCGCGGCTGACCTACACGCAGGTCGCGCAGACGCAGGAATTCCACCACCAGAAGGGCGGCCTGCATCAGTTCGGATCGCTCGCCCTCTCGGTCCGCTTCTGATGCTCCCGCGCCGCGCCCTGATCGCCGCCGGTCTGGCGGCCGCCGCAACCCCGGTCGTCACCATGCCGGCGTTCGCGCTGCAATCCTGGCCGCAATTCCTCGCCGGCGTGCGCGTCGAGGCCCGCCGGCGCGGCGTGTCGGAGGCGACGCTCGACGCGGCACTCGGCCATATCGAGCCGATCCCGCGCGTCATCGAACTCGACGCGCACCAGCCGGAGTTCGAGTTCACCTGGGACCAGTACCGGACCCGCATCGTCTCGCAGAAACGCATCGCGGACGGGCGCGCGCATTACCTGCCGAACCGCGCCCTGCTGACCGACATCGAACAGCGCTACGGCGTCCCGGCCGGCATCCTGGTCGGCATCTGGGGGCTGGAGAGCAACTACGGTGCCTCGACCGGCGGCTTCAACGTCATCCAGTCGCTCGCGACCCTCGCCTATGAGGGCCGCCGCACGGCGTTCTTCCGTTCGGAGCTGATCGACGCGCTGCGAATCGCCCAGACCGGCGTGCCGGCCGCGCGCATGACCGGCTCCTACGCGGGTGCGATGGGCCAGACCCAGTTCATGCCGGACAGCTTCCTGCGCTACGCCGTGCCGTGGAACGGCGGGTCGCGCGACATCTGGAGCGACCTCGGCAGCGTGTTCGCCAGCACCGCGAACTATCTCGCGCGCGAAGGCTGGCGGCCCGGCATTCCGTGGGGCGAGAAGGTGCGCGCGCCGGCCGGTGTTTCCGCCTACGATGTCGGGCGCGACCATCGCAGACCCGCCGGCGATTGGGCGCGCATGGGTGTCACCCGCGCCGATGGCCGCCCGCTGTCGGTCCCGCCCGCGAACCGAGACGGCGCTGCTGCTGCCGGGCGGCGAGACGGAACCGGCCGAGAGCTACGTCGCCTATTACCCGAGCTTCCAGGCGATCCGCCGCTACAACCCGGCCGATTTCTATTGCATCTGCGTCGGCCTGATCGGCGACGCCGTCATCGCCGGATGAGCTTGCTGGTTCGGGGCGCGCTCGCCCTGGCGTGCCTGGCCTCGCTCTCCGGCTGCGGCCTGTTCCGCCACCGCCGCCCGCCGGCCGCGGTCGCGGTCCACACGGTGGTGGGCGCACCCTACGCGTCGGGCGGCTTCATGGAATATCCGCGCGCCCAGTTCGAATACGACGCGACCGGCCTCGCCGTCGTCCAGACCCGCCACGGTCCGGCGACGGCCGATGGCGCGCCGTGGAGCGACGTCGCCATGGTGGCGAGCCACCCGACGCTGCAGCTTCCGTCGGTGGCGCGCGTGACGAACCTCGAGACCGGGCGCGAAGTGCTGGTCCGCCTCGACGATCGCGGCCCCGGCGTGGCCGGCCGCCTGCTCGGCGTGTCGCCCCGGGTCGCCGCCCTGCTCGGACCGGGATCGGAACCGGGCGTACTGCGGGTGCGGGTGCGGATCGACGAAGCGCTCAGCCGCGCCCTGACCGCGCAAAACGGCGAGCCGCCGGGCGAGACCGTGGCGATCGCCGCCGCACCGCGCGCGGGCGTCAGCGAACGATCGCTCGCGCCGCCGCCGGGTGTCGCGTCCGGCGGCGGCCGCGCCGCGTTCGCCGGCCCGGCCGTGGCGGCGGCCGCGACCGCCCCGGCCTCCGCCGTGCCGCTCCGCTTGCCCGAGCAGGTGACAACCGTGCCGCCGCGACCGGGCGCGTTGTATGTCGAGGCCGGCGTGTTCTCCCGTCCCGACTACGCCCGCCTGCTGGTCGCACGGCTGGCCGGGGAGGGCGCGCAGCTCTCGACGTCCTACAATGCGCCGCGTGATGAAGCGTACCGGGTGCGGATCGGTCCGCTGCCGACCGCCGCCGCCGCCGACGCGATGCTGGACCGGACGCGGCGCGCGGGCGTATCCGGGGCACGTATCCTCGTCGACTGATCCTCAATACGTGAGTTTGGAACATGCTCCGCCGAACCCTGCTGCTGACGCCGCTGCTGATCCCGGCCACCGCGAACGCCGCCGCGAAGCCGAAACGCCCGTCGGCGAAAGTCGCGGCGGAGGCGGCGATCGCGGCCGCGAACCCGGCCCAGACCCCGATCGGCCCGTTCGACACGGCGGCCAAATACGCGATCGTGCTCGACTACAACACCAACACCACGCTGCTCGACAAGGACGCCGACGTCTCGATGGTGCCGTCGTCGCTGACCAAGCTGATGACCGCCTACATCGTCTACGGCTTCATCAAGGCCGGGAAGATCGCGCTGAGTTCGGAGTTGCCCGTCAGCCAGAAGGCGTGGGCGATGGGTGGCTCGAAGATGTACGTGGCGCTGAACAGCATGGTCCATGTCGAGGACCTGATCCGCGGCATGATCGTCCAGTCCGGCAACGACGCCTGCATCGTGCTGGCCGAGGGGCTGGCCGGGTCGGAGGAGCAGTTCGTCGCCCTGATGAACGCGAAGGCCAAGGAGTTCGGCCTGACGAAAAGCGTGTTCCGCAACTGCACCGGCTGGCCCGACCCGGAACACCGCATGAGTGCGCGGGACATCTCCACCGTGGCGCGCCGGCTCATCCAGGATTTCCCGGAATTCTACCGGTACGACAGCGAGCGTGAGTTCGAGTACAACCACATCAAGCAGCAGAACCGGAACCCGCTGGTCCAGCGCGGCACCGCGGACGGCCTGAAGACCGGCCACACCAAGGATGGCGGGTTCGGCCTCGCCGTCAGCGCCGAGCGCGACGGACGGCGCGTCATCATCGTGGTCAACGGCCTCGACGAAAAATCCGAACGCGGCGAGGAGGGCGAACGCCTGCTCGACTGGGCGTTCCGCGAATGGGTCGACGTCCGCCTGTTCACCGCCGGCGACACGGTGGAGGACGCGCCGGTCTGGATGGGCTCGGCCGCGACGGTGCCGCTGGTCGGCGGCCGCGAGCTGATCGCGACGTTGCCGCGCGACTGGAAGCAGCGGACCAAGATCGCGATCGAGTACACGAGCCCGCTGCCGGCGCCGGTGGTGCGCGGCACCCAGGTCGGCCGCCTCGTCGTGTCCGGCCAGGGTGTCCCCGACATGTCGGTGCCGCTGCTGGTCGGTGCCGACGTGCCGCGCCTCGGCGTGCCCGGGCGCGCGATGGCGGTGCTGTCGCACTGGATCAGCGGCTGACCGGACTTTTCGTCACCGTCGAGGGTGGTGACGGGGCCGGCAAGACGACCCAGATCGCGCGGCTCGCCGATGCGCTGCGCGGCGCGTGGGCACACGGTCGTGACCACGCGGGAGCCGGGCGGCACCGAGGTCGCCGAACGCATCCGCGCGGTGTTGCTCGACCCCGAATTGTCGCCGACGCCGATGACCGACACGCTGCTGCATTTCGCGGCGCGGGCCGACCACGTCGCGACCGTGATCCGTCCCGCGCTCGATCGCGGCGACATCGTGCTGTGCGACCGGTTCACCGATTCCACCCGCGCCTATCAGGGCATGGGGCAGGGGTTCCCGCTCGACGTGATCGAGACGCTGGCGTTCCTGATCGCCACCGAACCGGACGTCACGATCGTGCTCGACATCCCGGTCGCAACCTCGCTCGCCCGCGCCGCCGCCCGGCCCGGGGGGCTCGACCGCTACGAACGCCTCGGCCCCGGCTTCCTGGAACGCGTCCGCGCCGGTTTTGCCGATGTCGCGCGCGGCAATCCGGGCCGTTGCGTGCTGATCGACGCCGACCGGCCGATCGACGCCGTTGCCGCCGACATCTTGGCCGCCGTCGCCGGACGACTCTGACCGTGCTGCCCGAACCCCGCGCCAACCCGACCCTTCTCGGCCAGCACGCCGCCGAAGCGACCCTGCTCGACGCGATGGGCACCGGCCGCCTGCATCACGGCTGGCTGCTGCTCGGACCGGAGGGCGTGGGCAAGGCGACGCTCGCCTTCCGCTTCGCCCGCCGCCTGCTCGCGGGGCCGGCCGACACGCTGTTCGTCCCGCCCGAAGCGCCGGTGTTCCGCCGGATCGCCACCGGCAGCCACGCCGACCTGCTGACGGTCGAGCGCACGGTCAACACGAAGACCAAGAAGCTGCGCGGCGAGATCGTCGTGGAGGACGTGCGCTCGATCCCGGACTTCCTGCACCGCACCCCGGCCGAGGGCGGCTGGCGCGTCGTCGTCGTCGACGGGGCGGAGGACATGAACCGCAACGCCGCGAACGCGCTGCTGAAGGCGCTCGAGGAACCGCCGCCGCGCGCGATCATGCTGCTGGTCTGCTCGGCAATCGGTGTCCTGCCCGCGACGGTGCGAAGCCGCTGCCGCCGCCTGCGACTCGCACCCCTGGCGGACGCCGATGTTGCGGCCCTTCTGGCCGAGGCACGCCCCGATCTGCCGGACGCCACGCGGTCCGAGATCGTGGCTTTGGCCGCCGGCTCGATCGGGCGGGCGTTGCAACTAGCCGCCGCGGATGGAGCGGTGCTGACCGGCGACATCGACCGTCTCATCGAAAACCCCACGTCCGATGCGGCGGATCGCGTCTACTCATCGATATCGAAGCAGGAGGACGGCTTCGCGACCTGGGTCGGCCTGCTCCGCGCCCGCCTGTCCGACGCGGTCCGCGAAACCGCCCGCAGCGAGACCGTCTGGCGCGGCCGCCCCCTTGATCGCTGGGTTTCCATATGGCAGGCGATAGGCGCGCTGGCCGAGGAGACCGAGGGCTTGAACCTCGACAAGCGTCAGGCGATCGGCCGCATGGTCCGCCTGCTCTCCGGCAGCCTGGCCGCCGAGGATTCCGCCACACCGTAAAAGCCAGGATTGCAGTTGACCGAGCGCGTCTATCTCACGACCCCGATCTACTACGTGAACGGGGCGCCCCATATCGGCCACGCCTACACCTCGGTCGCGACCGACGTCTTAGCGCGCTGGCACCGCCTCGCAGGCCGGGACGTCTACTTCCTGACCGGCACCGACGAGCACGGCCAGAAGGTCGAGCGGGCGGCCGAACAGGCGGGGCTGTCGCCGATCGCGTTCGCGGACCAGGTCTCGGCCGATTTCCGCGACATGGCCGACACGATGGGCATCTCGTACGACCGCTTCATCCGCACCACCGAACCGGCCCACGCGACCGCCTGCACCGCGTTGTGGGAGCGGCTGGCGGCGGCGGGGCAGATCTACCTCGGTGGCTACGAGGGCTTCTACGCCGTTCGCGATGAAGCATTCTACGACGCCGACGAGACGACATTGCTGGCCGACGGCACGCGGATCGCGCCGACCGGTGCGCCGGTCGAGTGGGTGACCGAGCCGAGCTACTTCTTCCGCCTGTCCGACTGGGGCGACAAGCTGCTCGCCTATTATGCCGAGAACCCGGAGGCGATCGGCCCCGCCGCGCGCCGCAACGAGGTGCTGAGCTTCATCCGCTCCGGCCTGCGCGACCTGTCGATCAGCCGCACCAGCTTTTCGTGGGGCCTGCCGGTCCCGAACGATCCGAGCCACATCATGTACGTCTGGCTCGACGCGCTGACGATCTATCTGACGGGCACCGGTTTCCCGGACCAAAATGCCGACAAAGCAGCGTTCTGGCCGGCGGACCTGCACATGACCGGCAAGGAGATCGTGCGCTTCCACGCGGTCTACTGGCCGGCCTTCCTGATGGCCGCCGGCCTGCCGCCGCCCAGGCGCGTGTTCTCGCACGGCTGGTGGACGGTCGAGGGCGAGAAGATGAGCAAGTCGGTCGGCAACGTGATCGACCCGCGCGCCCTGGTGGCCGAGTTCGGGCTCGACGCGGTGCGGTACTATCTTCTGCGCGAGGTCCCGTTCGGCAACGACGGCGATTTCAGCCGCCGCGCGTTGGTGACGCGCATGAACGTGGAACTCGCCAACGACCTCGGCAATCTGGCGCAACGCTCGTTGTCCCTGATCGCGAAAAACCTCGGCGGCGTGCTGCCGGGGCAGGGGGTGTTGATCGAGGCCGACACGACGCTGCTGTCGGCCGCCCACGCGCTGCCGGTGCTGATGGAGACGATGCTGGTGCGCGAAGCGTTCGGCGACGCGCTGGAGGCGGCGTGGAAGGTGATCCGCGACGCCAACGCCTATATCGACCATCAGGCGCCGTGGGCGTTGCGCCGCACCGATCCGCCGAGGATGGCCGACGTGCTGCGCGTGCTGGCCGACGTGATCCGCGCCGTGGCGACGGTGCTGCAGCCGTTCATGCCGGGCGCGATGTCGGCCATGCTGGACCAGCTCGGCGTGCCGCCGGACGCGCGCGGCCTGACCTACGAGCCGCTGCCAGCCGGCACGGCGCTGCCACCCCCCGCCGGCGTGTTCCCCCGCTTCGTCGAGGCGGTTTAGCGCCATGCTGATCGATAGCCACTGCCACCTCGACTACTTCAGCGAGCCCGGAGAACGCGACGCCGTGCTCGCCCGCGCGGCCGAGGCGGGCGTCGGCGAAATGGTCCACATCGGCGTCCGGCTTCCCGACAGCGCCATCACGCGCGGCATCGCGGAGGCGTATCCGAACGTCTGGTGCACCGTCGGCGTCCACCCGCAGAACGCCGGGGAACACCCTGTTTTCGCGACAGACGCGATCGCCGCCGAAGCGGACCACCCGAAGGTGATCGGCATCGGCGAAAGCGGGCTCGACTACTTCTACGAGAAGGCACCACGCGACGCCCAGCAAGCGAGCTTCAGGCACCACATCCGGGCCGCCCGCGAAACCGGGCTGCCGCTTTGTATTCACGCGCGGGACGCCGACGACGATATCGCGTCCATTCTGGAAGACGAGTGGGCCGGCGGCGCGTTCAAGCTGCTGCTCCATTGCTTCTCGTCCGGCCCGAACCTGCTGGCCCGGGCACTGGCGCTCGGCAGCTACGTCAGCTTCTCCGGCATCCTGACCTTCCCGAAATCGAGCGCTCTCAGGGACATGGCCCGCGACGTTCCGGCCGAGCGTCTGCTGGTCGAGACGGACGCGCCCTACCTGGCGCCAGCCCCGTTCCGCGGCAAACGCAACGAACCGGCCTGGGTCGCGCACACGGCGAAAGTGCTGGCCGAGGTGAGGGGGCTCACGCCGGACGCGGTGGGCGATCTGACGACGGCCAATTTCCGCCGCCTGTTCACGAAGGCCGTCGCGGTTTGAAGGTGATTCTGCTCGGCGTCGGCGGGTCCGCCGGCGTGCCGCATATCGGCGGTGCCGACGGGTTCGGGGATTGGGGGGCTTGCGACCGCACCGAGCCGCGCAACCGCCGCACCCGCAGTTCCATCGTCATGGAGCAATCGGATCAGCGCATTCTGGTCGACACCTCACCCGATATGCGAACGCAGCTGCTGTCCTGCGGCGTCGGGCGTGTGGACGCGATCGTGTTCACCCACGCCCACGCCGACCACATTCTGGGTTTCGACGACGTGCGGCTGCTCAACCGGTCGCGCGGCACGCCGATCCCGGCCTACGCCACCGCGCGCACCCTGGCCGAGCTCGAAGGCCGGTTCGACTACGCCTTCAAGCCGTGGACGCCGCCGTACTTCTTCCGCCCGGTGATGGTGCCGAACCCGATCGAGGCCGGCGACACCGTCGCCATCGCCGGCATGGCGGTCCGCACCTTCGTCCAGGACCACCACTTCATGCCGACCCTCGGCATGCGCGTCGGCGGCTTCGGCTACTCCACCGACGCGGTGACGCTCGACGATGCGGCGTTCGAGGCGCTGGCAGGGCATCGACACCTGGGTCGTCGGCTGCTTCCAGCGCCAGCCGCACCGCACCCACGCCTGGCTGTCGCGGACCCTGGACTGGATCGCCCGGCTGAAACCCCGGCGCGCCATCCTGACGCACATGGGCAACGACATGGATTACGGCTGGCTCACCGAGCGCCTGCCGCCGGGCGTCGAGGTCGGCATCGACGGCATGGTGCTCGAGGTCGCTGATATCTGAGTTTCCATAATCTCTCTTCTGCGACTTTCAGCGCAGCCTCACAGACCGAGCTGATCCAGCCCCGGATGGTCCGCAGGCCGCGCCCCGGCCGGCCACAGGAACCGCCGGTCGGCCGCCGCGATCGCCACATCGTTGATGCTGGCCTCGCGCCGGCGCATCAGGCCGTGCGCGTCGAACTCCCACTGCTCGTTGCCGTACGACCGGAACCACGCGCCCTCCCCGTCGTGCCACTCGTACTGAAACCGCACGGCGATGTGGTTCTCGTGGAACGCCCAGAGCTCCTTGATGAGCCGGTAATCCTGCTCGCGCTGCCATTTCCGGGTCAGGAACTCGACGATCGCCGGGCGGCCGCGCAGGAAGTCCGACCGGTTCCGCCACTGGCTGTCCGCCGTATACGCCAGCGCCACCTTTGCCGGATCCCGGCTGTTCCACCCATCCTCGGCCTTGCGAACCTTTGCCGTGGCACTCGCGAGGTCGAACGGCGGGAGCGGCGGTCGTGTCTCGTCGGTCAAAGCTAACCCTCCTTTGTCGTGTGGAGACTCACCAACGCGGCGAGCCTGGCGTTCTCCTGCTCGAGCGCCTCGATCCGGGCGTGCAGCGGTGCCACCGCGACGTCGATCTCGGCAGCCGTGTAGCGCGGCGTGATGTGCTGCGGGCAGTTCCAGTCGAACGCCTCCAGCTTCAGCACGAACGCCCGCTCCGGCTTGGCCCGGCTGTCCGGATCGAGCAGCGTCCGCGCCAGATCGGGCGACGCGGCAAGATCCTCGACATGCATCCGCGCCAGGATCTTGAGCCGGGCCTTGCGCGGATAGTCCATCAGGATCAGCGACACCCGATCGTCGGCCGCGACGTTGCCGAGGCTGATATACTGCCGGTTTCCGCGATAATCGGCGAACCCCAGCGTCTTGTCGTCGAGCACTTTCAGAAACCCCGGCCGGCCCCCGCGATGCTGCACGTAGGGCCAGCCGGATTCCGAGACCGACGCGAGGTAGAAGCTGTCCCGCGCCGCGATGAAGGCCGCTTCGCTGTCGGTGAAGCGGTCGAAGGTCCGGTCGTGCCGGTTGCCCTCCCACAAGCCCAGGCTCCCCTGCTCGGCCTGGGCCTTGCGGACACTTTCAGTCGCCAGCCGGTCAAGGAAGCCGTACGGCATGATGCCCTCAGGCGGCTTGCGCGGTGACCACCGGGAAATCGATGTCGGTGTCGGCCACGACGTTGAGGAAGTTGGTGAACACGTTCTCGGCGACGACCGCCACGATCTCGACGATCTGCGCGTCGGTGTAGCCCGCGTCGCGCACGGCCTGGATGTCGCCGTCGCTGACGTGACCACGGGCTTCGGTGATCTTCGCCGCGAACACGAGCGCCGCGTTCTCCTTCGTGTTCGCCGAGCCGCCACGGCGATTCCGCGCGATCTCGGTCGCGTCGATCTTGGCCAGATTGGTGGCAAGGTAAGCTGTGCGCCGACAGGCAGTAATTGCAGCTGTTCACCTGCGCGACGGCAAGCGCGATGCCTTCGCGCGTCTTCAGGTCCAGCGTCTTCCCCAGTGCGGCGTTCAGGCTCAGGTAGCCCTGCAGCGCGTCGGGGCTGAGGCCGACCAGACGGAACATGTTCGGCACGACGCCCAGCTTCTTCTCCACCGCGTCGAGCAGCGGCGTCGAGGCGGCGGGAACGGCGTCGCGGGCGGGGATGGCAATCCGGGACATGGCGGAACTCCTTCGGTGGTGCCCGACCCATATGGACTAAACCCGGCCCGAGAATAATCGAGGCTTCCGGCAAGACTCTATTCCCGATACAGCAATGGTCATGGACCACATCGAGGCCATGCGGGTGTTCGTCGCCGTCGCCCGCGACGGCAGCTTCGCCGAGGCGGCGCGCAGGATGCGCCTGTCGCCCTCGGTCGCCACCCGCGCCGTGGCACAGCTCGAGGATCGGCTCGGCGTCAAACTGTTCAGCCGCACGACGCGCTCGGTCCGGCTCACCGAACTGGGCGCCGCCCATCTCGGCCGGTGCGCCCAAATCATCGAGGAGCTCGATTCCGCCGAGCGGATGTTACGCGGAGAAACCGGCGAGCTGCGGGGCGAGATGGTGGTGGCCGCCCCGGTCGTGTTCGGACGCCTGCACGTCCTGCCGGTCGTGGCCGAACTGCTGCGGCGGCACGCCGGATTGTCGGTCCGGCTGATGCTGTCGGACCGCAACGCCCATCTGGTCGAGGACGGCATCGATGTCGCGATCAGGATCGGGGCGCTCGCCGACAGCAGCCTGATGGCCCTGCGTCTCGGCAGCGTCGATCACGTCCTCGTCGCAAGCCCGGACTATGTCGCGGCCCACCCCGCCCCGGCGCGCGTGACCGACCTTCAGCATCACAGCCTCATCGTCTTCGAGGGCCTGGGACAGACGAACGAGTGGCGCTTTCGCGACGAGGCGATCCGCATCCGGCCCCGGCTGAGCGTCACGACGGCGGACGCCGCGATCGCCGCCGCCGAAGCCGGCCTGGGCATCACGCGCGCCCTCTCCTACCAGGTCGCGGACGCGCTCCGCGCATCGGCCGTCTCGTGGCGGTGCTGACGGAGTTCGCGCCGCCGAGCCTGCCGGTCAGTGCGCTGTATCAGCCGAGCCGTGGAGGCGCGGCGACCGTTTCCGCCTTTCTGGCGGAGGCGCGTGTCCGGTTTGGAGCTAAGTCTCTCTGAGCGAAACCCACCCTGATGTCGGTCACCGGCCGATGTGGCTGCGGATTGGCCGCTTGGCTAATCCGTCCCCTCGTCCACCGTTGCCATCGGCAGCGTCGTCGCCGTGTGGGCCGCGACCGCGACCGGGCTCCATGGCCGGGTGCCGGTCAGCCCGCGCGAGGTCACCACGACGGCACCGTCAGACCCGACCCACAATGCCGCCGCTCCTTCCCGCCAGACGGAAAACCGGTCGACCACCGGCACGTCGCAGCGCAGCCGCACCGGCTCGGCCGACACCACCGCGTCCGCGTCGCACGAATCCCTCGGCGGCGGGCCGTTCGCCACGAACAGGGTGCCGCCAGCGACCGGCACCCGGCATCCGGCACTCCCGCAATCGTCCGGCATCGGGCCGACGCCGGCGACGCCCCACATCGTCGCCCACGCGTCGCGGGTGAATTTGTCCACACTGCCCCTCGCCTGCAGCGCCACCGTGCCGTCCGTCCGCAGCACCGCGATCAGGCGGCCGTCGGCGGAGACCAGCGCGTCCGGCGGCACGACCAGCCATGGCGCGAGCACGCCGGCCGCGATCGGCAGCACGCCGAGCAGCCGCAACCGCGTGCGTGAAATGCCGAGCCAGGCGAGACCGAACGCGACGGACACGATCCCCCAGGCCGGGCCGCGCGGCACCGCGAGCACCGCGTCCGGCAGGCCCGAGACCCACTGCCCGATCGCGATCAGGCCCGTCTCGCCCAAACCCATCGGAATCAGCGCCGCCGCTTCCAGGTGCAACGGCATCAGCAACAATGCGAGCAGCCCGAGCGGCATGACCCAGAACGCGGTCAACGGGACGGCCAGCATGTTGGCCAGCACGAAGTAGATCTGCATCCGGCCGAAATGGTAGGCGGCGAACGGGGCCGACGCGGTGCCGGCCAGGGCGCTGGTCAAGGCCAGCGCCGCGACATGGCCGACCCATGGCCTGCCGCGCAGCCGGGTCAGCGCCGGCCGTAGCGCCGCGTAGCCCGCGATCAGTGCGAGCACGGCCGAAAAGCTGAGCTGGAAGCTGACGCCCATCACCTCTGACGGGGCGATCAGCACGATCGTCGCCATCGCGAGCGCCAGGCCGCGCAACGACGCGACCCGCCGCCCCGCCAGCACGCCGAGTGTGACCAGGCACGCCATCGCGAACGAGCGGATGATCGGCACGTGCCCGCCGGTCAGCAGCATGTACCCCGCCCCGCCGAGCAGTGCCGTGGCCGCCGCGATGGCCTTGCACGGCCAGCGCAGCGCCGCCCGCTCCCAGCAGGCGAGTGCGAACCGGGTCGCGCCGAACAGCAGCCCCATGACGATGCCGATATGCAGCCCGGCGATGGCCAGCAGGTGCGACAGCCCTGAATCCCGGAACGCCGCCTTGGTCGCGAGCGGGATGCCGCCCGCCTCGCCGGTCAGCAGCGCCGTCGCGATCCCCGCCTCCGGCCCGCTTAGAACGGCACCGACACGGGCGGCGATCGTCTCGCGCATCGACTGCAGCATTCTGGCGGCACCACCCGGCTCGGCGTGTTCGAGCACCGCGACCGGCCCGAGCGCGAAGCCGTATGCGCCGAGGTTCGCGAAGAATGCGTCCCGCCGCAGGTCCCAGGCACCGGGATAGGCGGGCGGCGACGGTTTTCGCAGCAGCGCCCGCACCCGCACGGTGTCCCCGGTCGCCACGGTGCCCGGATCGGTGTCGCGCAGCCGCAGCCGGACGTCGCGTGCGAACCCCTTCCCCGGTTCGTCCCCGGTCGCGAGCACCGGGTGCGACAGCGTCACCCGCCGGCCCGTCTCGCCCACCGCCTCGACCGCCGCCACCGTGCCGGTCACGACCACCGCGCGGTTCGGCACCTCCATCAGCGCCGCCGCCCGCCACGTCGCCGCCTGCCCCGCCGAAAAGCCGAGTGCGACGGCCAGGCCGGCCAGCGCCGCGCCGCGCCAGATGCTGCGCCACGTCGCGGCCGATGCGGCGATGCCGGCGGCGATCGCGGCCGGTCCCGCGTAGAACGCCGGCTCCGACAGCCAGGCGAAATACAACGCCGCCCCGGCCGTCATCGCGACCGCGAGCCACGGCGCCAGCCCCGCCCGCTCGGTCTCCAGCAGCGCGCGCCAGTCCGTGCGCGCCCATGGCTCCACGGCCCACAAGGCACGCGCGCGTAAGACCATGGACAGTTGCACGGCAGCGACGCTACGCCCGGTCGCGTCCGTGGCACAGCGCGTCGCGGCCCGGAAACAAGGAGTTGCGAACCGATGCCGCGTGGTCTCGCCCTGGCCGCCAAGATCGCGTTCGGCGTCGCGATGCTGTTGCTGGTCCTGTACCTCGCCTATGTCGGCTGGCAGGTCAGCACGCAGTTCGCGTTCAACGGCCCGCGCCGCCCGTCCGGTTTCCCGGACGTGTTCGTCCAGCTCGCCGGTGTCGTCGCGGGCGCGCTGGTCGGCATCGTCCTGTCGTCGTGCCTGATGGGGTTTGCGAGCTTCCTCGGCCGGCGGTTCGGCGGCTCCCCGTACCGGAGCTGACCGGCGCTACTGGCGCGCGATCAGGCTTGCGGTCGGGATGCCGCGACGACCGTGCCGGCGGCCCCGCCGAGGGACACGTCAAATAGACGCCCGCGCGGTTCCATGACGAGACATGTCACGACGCGCCCTCGATATCGAAGCGGGCAACCTTTCCGTCGCGAAACCGGAACACGTGCCCGACGACGGCGTCCTTCAGCCCGTGCGCCTGTTCCACGACGTTGCCGTCCAGATCGCGCACGGTCTGCCGGACCCTCGCCAGCACGGACCCGTCGGCGGCCGTCTCGAAGCCGACCGGTTCCACATGCGGATCGACCACCGACCATTGGTGCGTCCAGTAATCCCGGAGGCCGCCATGGCCATGGACGTGGCCGCCGTCCATGCCGTTCGCCCACACGACATCGTCGGTCAGTGCGGCGAGCACGCCGTCGATGTCGCGCCGGTTGAACCGGTCGTACAGGCCTCGCAGCGTTTCGACGTCGTCGTTCATCGGTGCCCTCTCCTCGGTGCCAGACCCGGAGCGGCGCATTGTCGCATGCGGCGTCACGGGATATATAGGCGGCTATGCATTAAGATAGGCTCCTATGCAAGTGTCCGATCGCCTGCGAGACGTGCTGTCCACGCCGGGCCACCTGATCAGCACGGCGGCGCGCGGATTCGTCCGGCTGAGCGAGGCGCGGCTGAAACCGCTCGGCTTCGGCGTCGGACATCTGCCGGTGCTGGTCGCGCTGCACAGCGAGGGGATCGGGTCGCAGCGGGATCTGGCCCGCTTCGCCCGGATCGAGCAGCCGTCGATGGCGCAGATGCTGGCCCGCATGGAGCGCGACGGGCTGATCCGGCGCGAGCCCGACCCCGCCGACGGCCGCAGCAGCCGGGTTTCGCTGACGGACGCGGCGCTGGCCCGGCTGCCGGACGCGTGCGCCACGCTGTTTCGGGGCAATGCCGAGGCGCTGGACGGGTTTACCGCCACCGAGACCGCGCAGCTTGTGGCCCTGCTCACCCGCTTGATCGCGAACCTGGACCGCCTCACGAGCCCTTAGCCGTCATCCCCGGACTTGATCCGGAAATCCAAGCGGCATCTCGGTTTCGGCGTCGTCCGGGAATGCGCGTCGCTGGCCGGTTCGAGCCCGGCCAGCGACGACATCAAGTGGCCGCCCGCGCCGGATCGTCGATCGTCAGGATCGTGCCGGACGTGTAGCCGGACCGGGGTGAGGCCAGGAACGCCACCGCGTCGGCGATCTCCTCCGGATGCGCCGGCCGGCCGAACGCCATGGTCGCGTAAAACTCCCGCCACCGTGCCGCGTCACCGAACTCGCGCACCGCCCGTGCCCGCAGCAGCGTCTCGATCCGGTCGGTCGCGACCGGGCCGGGGTTCACGCCCACCACCCGCATCCCCTCGCGCGCCGCCGCCGCCCCGAGCGACTTGGTGAACGCCATCAGCGCCGCGTTGCCGCTGCTGCCGGCGATGTAGGCCGGCTCCGCCCGCTCGCCCGCCGAGCCGATCACGTTGACCACGACCCCGCCCCGCTCCTTGAGCCTGGGATAAAGCGCGCGCGTCAGCCCGATATAGCCGAACACCTTCAGGTCCCAAGCCGCCCGCCACGTCGCGTCGTCGACCGCCAGCAGGCCGCCCGGGGGAATGGCGCCCGCGTTGTTGACCAGGATGTCGAGCGGGCCCGCCATCTCGGCCACGCGCGCGACGCCCTCGGAGCGGGACAGGTCGGCCGGGATGAGTTCGACGGCCACGTTGTGGCGCGCGCGGACGGCAGTGGCGACCGTGACCAGATCGGCCTCCGTGCGCGAGACCAGCACGAGGTCGCACCCCTCCTCCGCGAAGGTGTGCGCGCACGCCCGGCCGATGCCCTTCGAGGCTCCGGTGATGAGGACGCGCTTGCCGGCGAGACGTAGATCCATGGCGAAGACTCCTTAAGGTGACGCGGGCGGCCACCACTGCGCGGCCCGGGCGGTTTCGTCCCGCGCCGGCACCCTATCCAACGCCACGCGGTCGTATCATCGTGCCTCATGGCCGACCTCGAAATCCTGGGCGAGCTGGAACGAAAGATCGTCTGGCTCGCCACCTGGACGATCCACCACGCGAACCACCTTCGCGCCAACGCGGACGGCCTGAAGGTCGGCGGGCATCAGGCGTCCAGCGCGTCGATCGCGACCATCATGACCGCGCTGTATCTCGCCGTCCTGCGCCCGGAGGACCGGGTCGCGGTCAAACCGCACGCGAGCCCGATCTTCCACGCGATCCAGTACCTGCTCGGCAACCAGACGCGCGAGAAGCTGCAGACCTTCCGCGCCCTCGGCGGCGCGCAATCCTACCCGTCGCGCACGAAGGACACCGACGACGTGGATTTCTCCACCGGCTCGGTCGGCCTCGGCGTGGCACAGACGCTGTTCTCCTCGCTGGTGCAGGATTACGTGCGCGACCATGGCTGGGCCAAGGATCGCCCGGACGGCCGGATGGTGGCGCTGATCGGCGACGCGGAGATGGATGAGGGCAACATCTTCGAGGCGCTGATGGAGGGCTGGAAGCACGGCCTCCGCAACACCTGGTGGGTGGTCGACTACAACCGCCAAAGCCTCGACGCGAACGTGCGCGAGGGGTTGTGGGAAAAGCTCGAAGCCAATTTCCGCAATTTCGGGTGGGACGTCGTCGTGCTCCGCCACGGCCGGATCCAGGAGGCGGCGTTCGCGGAACCGGGCGGCTCGCGGCTGCGCGCGTGGATCGAGGCGTGTCCGAACCAGCTGTATTCCGCGCTGACGTTCCGCGGCGGGGCGGCATGGCGGGCGCGGCTGACCGACGAGCTGGGCGATCAGGGCGACGTAACCGCGCTGCTCGACCGCCGCTCCGACGCGGAGCTTGCCGAGTTGATGGGCAACCTCGGCGGCCACGACATGCCGTCGCTGCTCGACGCGTTCGCGGCGGCGCGCGAAAACGACCGGCCGACCTGCTTCATCTGCTACACGATCAAAGGCTTTTCACTGCCGCTGGCCGGGCACAAGGACAACCACGCCGGCCTGATGAACCCGCCGCAAATGGAGGTGTTCCAGGCCGCGCAAAACATCCGCCCCGGCCACGAATGGGATTTTTATGAGGGCCTAAAAACCCCGCCCGACGAACTGGCCGCGTTCCTGAAAGCGGTGCCGTTCAATCAGGGCGCGAACCGCCGCCTGACCGCGCCCAAAATACCGGTGCCCGACACTTTACCCGCGCCGGCAACGGCCGAAATCTCGACGCAGCATGGCTTCGGCCAGCTCATGCACGATCTGTCCAAGGGCGACACCGAGCTGGCGAAGCGGATCGTCACCACCTCGCCCGATGTCACCGTCTCGACCAACCTCGGCGCGTGGGTGAACCGGCGCGGCCTGTACGCGCGCGAGGCGCTGGCCGACGTGTTCCGCACCGAGCGCATCCCGTCGACCTTCGTCTGGAGCGCCTCGCCGCAGGGCCAGCACCTGGAACTCGGCATCGCCGAGATGAACCTGTTCACCGCCCTCTCCGCCCTCGGCCTGTCGCACGCGATCAACGGCGAGCGGCTGCTGCCGGTCGGCACCGTCTACGACCCGTTCATCGAGCGCGGGCTCGATGCGCTGAATTACGCCTGCTACCAGGACGCGCGGTTCATCCTGGTCGCGACCCCGTCCGGCATTTCGCTCGCGGGCGAAGGCGGTGCCCATCAGTCGATCATGACGCCGCTGATCGGCATGGCGCAGGACGGGCTCGCGAGCTTCGAGCCGGCGTATGTCGACGAACTGGCAATCATGCTGCGCTGGGCGTTCGACTACATGCAGCGCGACGACGGCGGCTCGGTGTATTTGCGGCTATCGACGCGGACTCTCGCGCAACCGCAACGCGCACTCGACGCGGACGATGTGATCGCGGGCGGCTACTGGGTCCGCAAGCCGGGGCCGAACGCCGAGGCGGTGATCGCCTACACCGGGGCCGTCGCACCCGAGGCGACCCACGCCGCCGGCCTGATCGCCGAGGACCGGCGTGACATCGGCCTGCTCGCAATCACCTCGGCCGACCGCCTGCATGCCGGCTGGACGAGCGGGACCGGCCACGTCGAGCGCCTGATGGCGGCCGTGCCGCGCGATTGCGGGCTGGTCACCGTGCTCGACGGCCACCCCGCGACACTGGGCTGGCTCGGCTCGGTCGCGGGCCACAAAACCCGCGCGCTCGGGGTGACGAAGTTCGGCCAGACGGGGACGATCGCCGACCTGTATGGGGTCGCCGGCATCGACGCGCGCTCCATCGTGGCCGCCGCCGAGGCCGTGGCCCCGGGCCGCCCGATCCGCCACCTTCGCGCCGTGTGAGTTTTTCGCCTATCTCCCGGCGATGACCGTCCGCACCCGCTTCGCCCCCTCGCCCACCGGCCTCCTGCATGTCGGCGGCGCCCGCACCGCGCTGTTCAACTACCTGTTCGCCCGCCACGCCGGCGGCGAGTACGTTTTGCGCATCGAGGACACCGACCGCGAGCGCAACACGCCCGAGGCGGTGCGCGTCATCCTCGACGGCCTCGAATGGCTCGGCCTGCTGCCGGATTCGGAGCCGGTGTACCAATCCACCCGCCAGGCGCGGCATGCCGAAATCGCGCTGGAAATGCTGGCATCCGGCCACGCCTACCGCTGCTGGACCACGCCCGCCGAGCTTGTCGCCATGCGCGAGCTGGCCGCGAAGGAGGGCCGGCCGCCGCGCTACGACGGGCGCTGGCGCGACCGCGATCCGGCCGAGGCACCGGAGGGCGTCGCCCCGGTGATCCGCCTGCGCGCGCCGCGTGAGGGCGAGACGGTGGTCCACGATCTCGTCCAAGGCACCGTGCGTGTCCAGAACACCGAACTCGACGACATGGTGATCCTGCGCTCCGACGGCTCGCCCACGTATCTGCACGCGGTCGTGGTGGACGACCACGACATGGACATCAGCCACGTCATCCGCGGCGACGACCACCTGACCAACACGTTTCGCCAGCGCCAGTTATACGACGCGATGGGCTGGACGCCGCCGGAGTTCGCCCACATCCCGCTGATCCACGGTGCCGACGGCGCGAAGCTGTCCAAGCGCCACGGTGCCGTCAGCGTGCTCGAATTCCGCGAGCAGGGGTTTCTGCCCGAGGCGCTGTGCAACTACCTGCTTCGCCTCGGCTGGGGGTTCGGGGACACCGAGGTGATCGGCCGCGACGAGGCGGCGAAGCTGTTCGAGCTGTCGGATGTCGGGCGCGGGGCGGCGCGGATGGATTACGCGAAGCTGACCCACATCAACGGCGTCTGGCTGCGGCAAGCCGACGACGACCGGCTGACGGCCGACGTGTTGGCGCGGCTTTCCGCACTTGGTCCGGACGACGCGGCGGCGGCCCGGATCCGCATGCTGATGCCGGGGCTGAAGGAGCGTGCCAAAACGCTGGTCGACCTCGCGGACTCCGCCGCGTTCCTGATCCGCCGCCCGCCGATCGAGGGCAAGGCCGCCGCCCTGCTGACACCGCCCGCGAGAGAGATGCTGGCCGCACTCGGCCCCGCGCTGGCCGACACGGATTTCTCGCAGGAGGCGACCGACGCCGCGATGCGCGCGTTCGCCGCGGCATACGGCCAGAAGCTCGGCATGGTGGCGCAACCGCTGCGCGTGGCGCTGACCGGCAGCACCACCAGCCCGCCGATCGACGCCACGCTCGCAGCCCTCGGCCGCGACGAGGTGCTGAGCCGCATCGCCTCGGTGTGAAGCACCTGCTGGCGATCGAGGGCCTGTATCCGCCGCCGATCCTGGCGATCCTGGACCGCGCGGACGCACCGTTCGACTCTCGAACGTTGCAGGGCCGCACGGTCGGCTTGCGGTTTCCGAACGGCGGCCGAACCCGCGACGCGTTTTTCGCAGCGACCGAGCAACTCGGCGGCCGGGTGGTCGACATAGCGTGGGCCGACGAGACGCTGACCGAAACGGCGGCGAGGCTGTCGGATTGCGACATCTGCGTCGTCCGCGACCCGTGCAGCGGCGTCCCCGCCCTGCTCGCCCGCCGCGTGCCCGGCGTGGTGGTCAACGCGGGCGACGGCATGCACGAACACCCGGCGTACGCGCTGACCGTGGCCCTGACGGTGCGCCGCGAGCACGGCCGTCTCGACAGCCTGCTGGTCGCGATTTCGGGCGACGTGGCTCGAAGCGCGGCCGCGCGTAGCTGCATCCACCTGTTCACCGCCATGGGGAGCCGGGTGCGTTTGATTGGCCCACCGGAGCACATCCCGGTTGCCGCAGACCGTCTCGGCGTCGAGATTTTAGCGAGCATGAACGGAGTGGATGTGGTGGTCGACCTCGCGGGTCCGGTCGCCGGCGCGGCACGGCTGGCCATCGCGACGGCGGTGCTGGCGTCGCGGGCGTGACCTTCGGGCGGTGAGGTGCCGAGTTCGGCCGATGGCCGGGCTGGTTGCCAGCGCCGGCCGGACGTTTCTTGATCCGGCCCCGCAAAAGGTGTGCTATCGAACCCCAAAATCGGGGAGCGGATTTCATGCGCGTGCTAACATCGGTCGCCTTCGCCGTCCTGTTCGCGGCCGGCGCGGCCGGCCCCGCTTTGGCCGCCAGGTACCGTCACGGTGTCGCCCACCAGCGGCCACCCCAGTCAGACGGTCGCGGGCGCCGGCACCGGGTTCGCCGTGAACGAGGCGGTGGATCTGTATTTCGACACCACCGACACGCAGCTTCTGGTCTCCTCGTCGACCGGGGCGCTGAACTTCTCGCTGCCGATCCCGGCGTCGGCGACACCCGGGCCCCACACCGTCACCGCCATCGGCCGGCACAGCGGCAACGCGGCGCAGGGGACGGTCACGGTGACCACCGCGTGGGGGGAGATGGGGTTTGGGGCGGCACATCTGGGCTGGAACCCGTACGAGAACGTCCTCTCGGCCAGCAACGTGTCGTCGCTCGGCACGCTCTGGAGCGTCCCGGCGTCCGCGGCCGGCGGCACCCCCGCCGTCGTGAACGGCCGCGTTTTCGTCGGCACCAACACCGGTGTCACGGCGCTCTCGACGACCACCGGCGCCGTCCTGTGGAGCAAGACGTTCAGTCAGCCGTTCGACGCCTCGCCGGCCGTGTTCGCGAACGTGGTGTACATCGCCTCGCTATCCGGGAGCGTGTACGCCCTCAACGCGGCAACCGGCGCCACGATCTGGACGCAACTCGTCGACAGTTCCGGGGTTTATGCGTCGCCGGTCATCTTCAATGGCGTCGTCTACCTCGGAGGCTTCGGGGGCAGTTTTTACGCGCTGCAGGCCAGCACCGGAAAGACGCTATGGACGTTCGCCACGACGGGCGTCATCGATGGATCGGCCGCGATCGCCAAAGGAATGGTCTACTTCGGATCCTCCAACGGCTCGATCTACGCGCTGAACGCGACGACCGGCGCGATGGTCTGGAGTTATGCGACCGGCGGTAAGGTCGAGAGCACCCCGGCCATTGCCAATGGCGTCCTGTATATCGGGTCCGACGACGGCAAGGTTTATGCGATCAGCACGGCCGACTCGGGCCCCGGCCAGATGCTCTGGTCGTATACGACGAACGGCGCGATCTATGCCGGACCGGCTGTTGCCGGAGGTCTCGTCTATATCGGATCCGCCGATGGCAGTCTCTATGCCTTGAACGCGCATTCGGGCGCGCTTGTCTGGAATAACGGTTTGGGGGCTCTCGTCCGTCCCGCGGCGGTTGCCAACGGCGTCGTCTACGTCACGGCGCAGAACGGCACGGCCTACGCCATCGCGGCCTCCTATGGCAGCATCCTGGCGACCGCCGCGGCCGGTTTCACCTTCTTCGGCGGCCCGGCGATCGCGGACGGCAGGCTGTATATCGCGTCGACCTTCGGCACCGTTTCGGCCTATGCGTTGAGCGCGGGCGCGGATGCCGTCCGGAAACGCGCCCCGTTGGCGTCGTCGCTGCACCCGGACATGAGCCTGCACGTCACCTACTGACGAGCAAGCGTCCGCCGAGCCCGACGAGACAGACGCCCATGACGGTCTCGGCACCCGTCTTGGCCTTCGCGAAAACCCGGCGAAAGGCGGGTTTCGAGAACATCAGCGCCAGGCCGCTATACCAGCCCGCCGAGATGATCGTCGCGAGCCCGACCGTCGCGACGTAAAACCACAGCGGCGCATGCGGCGGGACCATGACGGCGAAGATGCTGCTGTAGAACGCGATGGATTTCGGATTTCCCATGCTGACGACGAACGCTTTTCGCATCGCGACGAGCGACGTGGCCGGCGAAGCGGGAGATGACTGGTCGAGCGGCTTTCTCGCGCCCAAAACCATCTTGATCCCGATCCCGATCAGGTAGGCGGCACCGGCGATCCGGATCGCCTCGTACGCCCAGCCGAGATTGGCCAGGAGCAGTCCGAGCCCGGCCACCGTCAGGGTCGCCCATGTGAAGCTGGCACTTGCGAGCCCGAGCGCCGCCGCGATGCCGGCGCGGCGGGACACGCGCATCGCGGTCGACGTGACGATCACGAAGTTCGGGCCGGGACTGATGACGCTCAGCGTCATGACACCGGCGAGGCCCGCGAGGCTTGCGATATAATCCATGACAAACTCCAACTCTTCCATGCGTTATGGGCCGGTGTTGGGCGCTGGGCGGAACAGATGGCAAATCATAGTCGCGTCAGCCCGGCCTTGCTGTTCGTCGACGTACGGCTGATCGACCCTGCGACGCGGCTCGACCGGATGGGCGCGCTGCTGGTCCGCGACGGATGCATCGCGGCGCACGGGACGGCTGTCGGCTCACCCGGCGATGCGACCGTGATCGACGGCGGCGGCGCGATCCTGTGCCCCGGGCTGGTCGATCTGCGCGCGGTGTTGGACGACGACGCCGCGGCCGCTGGCGGAGTGACCACAGTCGCACGCCTCTGCGCCGGAACGCGGGATGAGGCGTGCGCCACCGAGGGCGAGACCGCGACCCGGCTCGGTCTGCCCGCCTCCCCGGCCGCCGCCGAAGCCGCGTTCGTCGCGCGCCGGATGGCCGGACGGCTGCATGTCGGCAATCTGTCGACCGCTGCGGCGATTGCCGTGGTCCGCGACGCCAAGGCACGGGGCGAGCCGGTCACGGCCGACACGCAGCCCGCCTATTTCGACCTGAACGAGACCGCGATCGGCGCCTGGGATTCCGGCTGCCGCCTCGACCCGCCGTTGCGGCGGGACAGCGACCGGCTGGCCGTGCTCGAGGGCCTGCGCGACGGCACGATCGACGCCATCGCGTCCGACCACATCCCCGTCGCGCCGGAGGCGAAGGACCGCGCGTTCGAGCGTGCGGCACCGGGGGGCGCCGGGCTGTCGACGCTGCTCGCGCTCACACTGGCGCATGTCCATAACGGCGACCTCGGCCTGATGGCGGCGCTGGCGTTGCTGACGTCCCGCCCCGCCCGCGTCCTGGGCATCGACGCGGGCACGCTGGCCATCGGGGCCGCCGCCGACCTTTGCCTGTTCGACCCCGACCGCATCTTCCGGGTCCGGGCGGGCGCGTTGCCGGGGCTCGGTCAGAACACGCCGTGGGACGGACGGGCGCTGGAGGGACGGGTGCTCGGGACGTGGCGCGGTGGTATGCGGGTGTTCGGGTAGAAGGGGTTTGCGCGATGGGCCTGCTGGTCGACGGCGTGTGGCACGACGAATGGTACGACACGGCCAAATCGGGCGGCGCGTTCGTGCGCACCGACGCGCAGTTCCGCCATCAGGTCACGGCCGGGCCCGGCCCGTTCCAGGCGGAGCGCGGCCGCTACCATCTGTACGTCTCGCTGGCGTGCCCGTGGGCGAGCCGGTGCGTGATCTACCGTGAGTTGAAGGGGTTGCGGGACATCGTCGGCATGTCGGTCGTCTCGCCGCTGATGCTGGAGCGGGGCTGGGTGTTCGACGCGCCGGACCCGGTCCTCGGCGTCACCGCGATGTCGGAGGTCTATACGGCCGCCGAGCCGACATATTCCGGGCGGGTGACGGTGCCGGTGCTGTGGGACACGAAGACCCGCACGATCGTCAGCAACGAAAGCAGCGACATCATACGGATGTTCGACGTCGCGTTCGACGAGGTCGGTGCGGATGCGTCGGTCCACATGCGGCCCGAGGCGCTGACCGGCCAGATCGACGAGCTGAACGCGATCATCTACGACAGGGTGAACAACGGCGTCTACAAGGCTGGTTTCGCGACGAAACAGGAGCCTTACGAGGCCGCGTGCCGGATGCTGTTCGAGACGCTGGACATGCTGGAACAGCGTCTCGCCGGCAGCCGCTTCCTGTGCGGGCCGGGACCGACCGAGGCCGATTGGCGGCTGTTCACCACCCTGGTCCGGTTCGACGCCGTCTATTATGGGCATTTCAAGTGCAACATCAGGCAGTTGCGGGATTACCCGAACCTTTGGGGTTACGCGCGGGACCTGTATTCGGTGCCGGGCGTGGCCGGGACCGTCGACCTCGATCAGTGCAAGCGGCACTATTACGTGAGCCAGCGGACGATCAACCCGAGCCAGGTCGTGCCGATCGGGCCGTCCATCGACTTTTCAGCGCCGCACGATCGCGCGCGGCCGGGCTGATTCAACCGCCGCGAAAATACGCCACCAGATCGATGAACGCGGCGATCGAGATCGGCAGGATCAGCGTGCACGACGCGACCAGCAGGATCAGCACCGTGACCACGGTATCGCTCGGCCCGGCCGGCTTCGGGCGCTCCGGGCGGGGCGGGAAACCGGCTGCGTCGAACGGCATGCCCGCCCCTACGCTCTAGCGGCGGCTGCTGCCGAGGAACGCGATCAGCGCCGTCACCAGCACGCCGATCCGTGCTGCGGCCAGCGCGTCGTCGCGGTGGCGCAGTTCGGCGGCGAGCAGGGTGGCGGAGCTGCCGACCATGATCGCGCCGCCGAGCCTGCGCGTGCCGGGGTTGGCCATCAGCAGCCCGCCCGCGAGTTCGACCGCGCCGGAGACGCGCATCTCCTCGCGCGACCAGCCCCAATGGCGGAACAGGCGAAGATACGTACGGTCGCCGGCGAGCTTGTCGGCGCCGGCGGCGGCCATGCCGAGACCGACCAGGGGTGTGACGAGACGTCGGAACATAGCTCTCTCTCCGCTGCGATGATTGAACGGAGCGCGCGAACGGCGTCCGCGTTCCGCCGCCGCGCCCCGCTTGCCGCAACATCGGGCGACCGCGATGGTGGCCCGATGTTACCCGCCCTGTTCCTGCTCGGCTACCTGCTCGGGTCGATCCCGTTCGGCCTGCTGCTGACCCGCGCCGCCGGGCTGGGCGACATCCGCGCGATCGGTTCCGGCAACATCGGCGCGACCAACGTGCTGCGGACCGGAAAGCGGGGGCTGGCGGCCGCGACCCTGCTGCTGGACGGCGGCAAGGGCGCGCTGGCGGTCGGCATCGGCGGGATCGTGGCCGGGCCGCGCGGCATGGCCGTCGCCGGCCTGGGTGCCATCCTGGGCCATTTGTTCCCGGTGTGGCTGAAACTTCGCGGCGGCAAGGGCGTCGCGACCGGTCTCGGCATCCTGCTGGCGCTCGAACCGCTGGCCGGGCTCGCCGCGTGCGGCGTGTGGCTGGCGGCGGCGGCGATCACGCGCATGTCCTCGGGCGGCGCGTTGTGCGCGTTCGCCGCCGCGCCGCTGCTGATGTGGGCCGCCGGCGCGACCGCGTGGCCGACCCGGCTTGCGGCGGTCATCGCGATCCTGGTCTGGCTCCGCCACCGCGCGAACATCTCTCGCATCTTGGCCGGCACCGAGCCCCGCATCGGGCGCAAGTGACCGACGCGCTGGCGTTCTTGCGGCTGGCCCGCACGCAGGGCGTCGGGCCGGTCGCGTTCCGCCGCCTCATGGCGCGCTACGAGACGCCCGGCCGCGCGCTCGAAGCCCTGCCCGGCCTGGCGCGGGCCGGCGGCGGCGGATCGGCGGCATACCCGGTCGAGACGGCTCGCGAGGAACTGGCGGCGCTGAAGCGCATGGGTGCCAAAATCCTCTTTTGGGGCGAGCCCGGCTACCCCGGCCTGCTCTCCCATCTCGACGACGCGCCGCCCGCGATTTCGGTGCTGGGCGATGCCGGCGCGCTCGACCTTCCGCCGGTCGCCATCGTCGGCAGCCGCAACGCGAGCGCCAACGGGGCCACCCTCGCCCGCGTCCTTGCCGCCGAGATCGCGCAACGCGGCGCGGTCGTCATCTCCGGCATGGCGCGCGGGATCGACACCGCGGCGCATGAGGGTGCGATGTCCACGGGGCGCACCGCCGCCTGCGTCGCCGGCGGGCTCGACCAGCCGTATCCGCCGGAAAACGTCTCGCTACAGACGAAAATCGTCGAGGGCGGCGGCTGCATCGTGGCCGAGGCCCCGCTCGGCACGGCCCCGCAGGCCCGGCACTTCCCGAAGCGCAACCGGATCATCGCCGGCCTGTCGCTCGGCATCGTCGTGGTGGAGGCGGCGACCCGCTCCGGCTCCCTGATCACGGCCCGGATCGCCCACGAGGCCGGGCGGGAGCTCTACGCCGTCCCCGGATCGCCGCTCGACCCGCGCTGCCGGGGCAGCAACGGGCTGATCCGCGAAGGTGCCCACCTGACCGAGACGGCGGACGACGTGTTCGACCACCTGCCGGACGACCCGAGGCGCGAGGGGATCGGCCGCTTGCCGATGTTCCGCCGCGCCAACGACACCGGTTTCGGCGAACCGGCCCCGGTCTGGCTCGAACCGGAAGGGGACGCGGACCTGAACGTCGCGCGAACGGCCGTCTTGGAACTGATCGGCCCCTCTCCCACCTCGGTTGACGCGCTGATCCGCCACTGCCAGTTGTCCGCCGCCGTCGTGCAGGCCGTTCTGCTCGACCTGGAGTTGGCCTTGCGCGTCGAAATGCTTCCCGGGAATCGGGTGGCGCTGCTGCTCGAACCGGAGGTGCGCCACCTCCGCCCGTAGGAACGAATGTCGTCCGTCGTCGTCGTCGAATCGCCCGCCAAAGCCAAGACGATCAACAAATACCTCGGCCCGGATTTCACCGTGCTCGCGAGCTTCGGCCACGTCCGCGACCTGCCGCCGAAAGACGGCTCGGTCCGCCCGGACGAGGATTTCGCGATGGATTGGGCGGCCGACGAGCGCGGCGAGAAACAGGTCGCCGCGATCGCCAAGGCGTTGAAATCGGCCGACACCCTGTATCTGGCGACCGACCCGGACCGCGAGGGCGAGGCGATCAGCTGGCACGTCCGCGCCATGCTGGACGAAAAGCGGCTGCTGCGCGGCAAGACCGTGCACCGGGTGACGTTCAACGAGATCACGCGATCCGCCGTGACCGCCGCGATGGCCGCCCCGCGCGAGCTGGATGTGCCGCTGATCGAGGCGTATCTGGCCCGCCGCGCGCTGGACTACCTCGTCGGCTTCACCCTCTCGCCGGTGCTGTGGCGCAAACTGCCGGGCAGCAAGAGCGCCGGGCGGGTGCAGTCGGTGGCGCTGCGGCTGATCAGCGAGCGCGAAGCCGAGATCGAGGATTTCAAGCCGCGCGAGTATTGGAGCGTCGAGGCGTCGCTGACGACACCGGCCGGCGCGCCGTTCAGCGCGCGGCTGACCCATCTGGACGGCAAGAAGCTCGACCAGTTCGACCTCGCCGACAGCGTCACGGCCGGGCGGGCGAAGGCGGCGGTCGAGGCGGCGTCGTTCGTCGTCGACACGGTCGAGAGGAAGCGGGTCAAGCGCAACCCGCCCGCCCCGTTCACCACGTCGACGCTCCAGCAGGAGGCCTCGCGAAAGCTCGGTTTCGGCGCGCAGCAGACGATGCGGCTGGCGCAGGGCCTGTATGAGGGTGTGGACGTCGGCGGCGAAACCGTTGGTTTGATTACATACATGCGGACCGACGGCGTGCAGATGGCCAACGAGGCGATCAGCGCGATCCGTAGCCATGTCGGCGGGGCGTATGGGGCGCGATACGTTCCGGCCTCGGCGCGCATCTACAACACCAAGGCGAAGAACGCGCAGGAAGCGCATGAGGCGGTGCGCCCGACCGATGTGGAGCGGACGCCGGAATCGGTCGCGCGGTATCTCGAGCCGGATCAGCGGCGGCTCTACGACCTCGTCTGGAAGCGCGCGGTCGCGAGCCAGATGCAGTCGGCCGAACTCGATCAGGTCGCGGTCGACATGGCCGACCCGAAACTGCCGAACGGGCCGCGCTTGCGGGCCAACGGTTCGATCGTGGCGTTCGACGGCTTCCTGAAACTTTATCGTGAAGGCCGCGACGACGAAGGCGACGACGACCAGGACCGCCGTCTGCCGACGCTCGCCGAGCGCGACCGCCTCGGCCTCGGCACCGTCAGCGCCGACCAGCATTTTACCCAGCCGCCGCCGCGCTTCTCCGAGGCCAGCCTCGTCAAGCGGATGGAGGAGCTCGGCATCGGCCGGCCGAGCACGTACGCCTCCATCCTGACCGTGCTGACGAAGCGCGAATATGCGCGGCTCGAGAACAAGCGGTTCATCCCGGAGGATCGCGGCCGGCTGGTGACCGCGTTCCTGACCAGCTTCTTCGAACGCTACGTCGACGTGAACTTCACCGCCGCGCTGGAAGAACAGCTCGACGACATTTCGGGCGGCCGGGCGGATTGGCGCGCGGTGATGCGGGCGTTCTGGGGCGATTTCGACATCGCCGTCGCCGGCACGCGCGACCTCAAGATCAGCGACGTCATCGACGCGCTCGACCAGGATCTGGGTGCCCATTTCTTCCCCGCCCGCGCCGACGGCGGCGACCCCCGGCTGTGCCAGGCGTGCCACTCCGGCCGGCTCGGGCTGCGGCTCGGGCGGCACGGCGCGTTCATCGGCTGCTCGAACTACCCGACATGCCAGTACACCCGCCGCCTCGCGATCGAGAGCGGCGAGGGCGACGCGGGAACGCTGGCCGAAGGGATGCGCCTGCTGGGCCAGCACCCCGAGACCGGCGAGGACGTGACGATCCGGCGCGGGCCTTACGGTCTGTATGTGCAACAGGGCGAGCAGGTGCCGGAGAGCAAGGTCCGCCCGCGCCGCACGACGGTGCCGAAAGGGGTCGATGCCGCGACGCTGGAATTGGTGCAGGCGCTCGGGCTGCTCAGCCTGCCACGCCTGGTCGGCGTCCACCCCGAGACGAAAGACGAGATCACGGCCGGGCTCGGGCGGTTCGGTCCGTTCGTGCGGATGGGCTCGATCTACGGCTCGCTCGACCCGGACGACGACGTGCTGGCGATCGGGTTGAACCGGGCGATGGACGTGCTGGCGAAGAAGATGGCCGGCGTTCGCAGTCTCGGGCCGCATCCGAAGGACGCGGAATCGGTGCTGGTGCGGAAAGGCCGGTTCGGGCCGTACGTGCAGCATGGCGGCCGCGTCGCGACGTTGCCGCGCGAGACGTCGATGGACGACGTGACGCTGGAGGCGGCGGTGGCGCTGCTGGCCGAAAAAGGCAAGCAGCTCAAGCCGTTGAAGGGGCGCGGCAAGCCGGCGGCCAAGGCCAAGCCGGCAGCGAAGGCCAAGCCAGTGAAGAAGGTCGCGGCACCGAAGGCAGCGGCCGCCACACCGGCGCCCGCCGCGAAGAAGGCGGCCGCCAAGAAGAAGCCGGTCCGCAAGAAAGCGGCGGCGAAAAAGCCTGCGGCCAAAGCCGCTCGTTCCGCCGCGGCGGAATAGGCTCGAAAACCGAAAAGGGACGATGTCATGGGAATGTTGAAAACGACGGGCTTGGCGCTGGCCCTGCTGTGTAGCGCGGCGATGGCGCAGGCGACGGCGGACGCGCTCCCGCCCATCAAAAGCGCGGTGTTCTTCGGCGACAGCCTGACCGACGCCGGCACGTTCTGGTTCCGGTTCACCACCGATCCCGGCCTGAGCTGGGCGCAGTATGTGGCCTTGAACTATGGCCAGTCACCGCTGCCGAACCAGCACATCGACCGCTACGAGGATGTCTATAAAGGCAATCACGGCCTCGATGGTCCGTCGGGCCTGAACTATGCCGAGGGCGGCGCGAAGGTGAACAGCGCCTATTCGCAGACCTCGCAGGATCCCGAGGGCAAGCCGATCTCCACGGTCGTGCAGGTCCAGCATTACCTGAAGCAGCACCAAAGCTTTTCGGCCGACCAGCTCGTGACCCTGTATGTCGGCACGAACGACGTCGCCTGGGATTACGACAGCGGCAATTCGGCCGACATCGCCCAGACTCTCAGGAGCGACAAGCCTGTCTCGGCGACGGTGATGGGCCAGGAAACCGCCCGGGTCGAGCAGGCGGCCCAAGATGAGGCCGACGTCGCGAAAACGATTTTGGCGCACGGTGCGAAACGGCTGGTCGTGTTCACGTTGCCCGACATGGCGAACCTGCCGTGGTTCCAGACCAAGGCGTCGCAAGACTTCGTCCACACCCTTGCCGACGTCTACAACCGGAAGCTTGTCGCGTCCCTGCCCCACGATCCGGCCATTCTGATCCTGCCGACCCAGCCCTTCTTCGACGATGTGTTCGCGAATGCGGCACGGTACGGCTTCACGCACCTCGCGCACGAGGACGCCTGCCGCGACGCGGATCAGGATTTCTGCTATCCGAACGCGTTCAAGGAACCGGCGGCCGATCAGACATACGTCTTCGTGGCCGGTGAGCACCTGACGACGAAAAGCAATCTGCTGTTCGCCAAATACGTTATGGACGCCGTCATGGCGAGTTCGATCCGATAATTCCTCGCTTGGCACAATCATGAGAACAGCAAGGCGGCTTCTTGACCGTCCGGTCGCGTAATGGCGCGTAAGCGCGACCCGGACGCGCCGATCGCCATGCCGACGCTCGACGAAGTGCGGCGGTTCATAAAATCGTCGCCCGGCCGGGTCGGCAAACGCGAGATCACGCAGGCGTTCCGGCTCGGCCCCGACCAGCGCGTGCAGTTGCGCGACATGCTGCGCGACCTCGCGCGCGGCGGTGCGGTGGCACCGGCCGGCCACAAGCGTTTCACCGCCCCGGGCCGCCTGCCGGACGCGATGGTGGTCGTCGTCACCGGCACCGACCGCGACGGCGAGCCGCTCGCGCGTCCTGTGGAATGGCGCGAGGACGGCCCGCCGCCGCAGGTGCTGATGCTGCCGGAGCCGCGCGGACAACCCGCCCTGGCACCGGGCGAGAAGGTGCTCGCCCGTCTCAAGGCGATCGAGGGCCGCCCCGGATTGCCGGTGCGCTACGAGGGCCGCACGCTGAAACGGCTGACCGATGCGCCGGGCCGGGTGCTCGGCGTGTTCCGGCCCAGCATCGAGCGCGGGTCCGTGGGGCGGATCATCCCGACCGACCGGCGGGCCAAGGGCGAGTGGCTGGTGCCGCCGGGCGAGGATGGCGGCGCGCTGGCCGACGAGATCGTCAGCGCCGAGCCCTTGCCGTCGACCGGCTACGGCCTGAAGCCGGCGCGCGTCCTGGAACGGCTGGGGACGCTGGGCGACGCCCGCTCGGTCAGCCTGATCGTGCTGCACAGCCACGACATCCCGACCGAGTTTCCGCCGATCGTCGTCGCCGAGGCGGAGCGCGCGCGCCCGGTGCCGCTCGATGGGCGGACCGATCTGCGCGACCTGCCGCTGGTGACCATCGACGGCGAGGACGCGCGCGATTTCGACGACGCGGTGTTCGCCGAACCGGACGGGCCGGGCTTCCGGCTGATCGTCGCCATCGCCGACGTCGCGCACTACGTCCGGCCGGGCGCGCCGCTCGACGTCGAGGCCCGCAAGCGCGGCAACTCGGTCTACTTCCCGGACCGCGTGGTGCCGATGCTGCCGGAGGCGTTGTCGAATGGGTTGTGCAGCCTGAAACCGGGCGAGGAGCGCGGCTGCCTGTTCGTCGAGATGCGGATCGACGCCGCCGGCACCAAGACGGGCCACACGTTCGGCCGCGGGCTGATGCGCTCCACCGCGCGGCTGACGTACACGCAAGTTCAGGCGTTTCGCGACGAGAACACCGAAACGGCGTTGCCGATCGCGCCGCTATACGAGGCGTTCACGGCGCTGCTCGCGGCACGGGTCCGGCGCGGGACGCTGGAACTGGACCTGCCCGAGCGAAAGGTCGTGCTCGACGATGCGGGCCATGTGACCTCGATCGAGCCGCGCCCTCGGCTCGACAGCCACCGGCTGATCGAGGAATTCATGGTGCTGGCCAACGTCTGCGCCGCCGAGGAGCTGGAGCGGATCGTCCAGCCCTGCATGTACCGCGTCCACCCGCCGCCGACCGACGAGAAGCTGGAAGCCTTGCGGACGTTCCTGCACGGCTTCGACATCAGCCTGCCGCCCGGCGGCAGCATCCACCCGCGCGACCTCGATCGCGTGCTGAGTGCCGTGGCCGGGACCGAGGCGGCGCCGCTCGTCAACGAGGTGGTGCTGCGGAGCCAGTCGCAGGCGAGCTACAGCCCCGACAATCTCGGCCATTTCGGGCTCGCCCTGCCCCGCTACGCCCATTTCACCAGCCCGATCCGCCGTTACGCCGACCTGATGGTGCACCGCGCCCTGATCCGGGGGCTGCGCCTCGGCGAAGGGGCGCTGTCGGACGGCACCGATTTCGCCGACACCGGCGACCACATCACCGGCACCGAACGCCGCGCGGCACTCGCCGAGCGCGACGCGATCGACCGGTATCTGGCCGCCTTCATGGCCGACAAGGTCGGGCAGACGTTCGAGGCGCGGATCAGCGGCGTGCAGCGGTTCGGGCTGTTCGTCACGATCGTGGGAAGTGGGGCCAGCGAACTCGTGCCCGTGTCCGCGCTGCCCGATGATTTCTACGTGCACGACGAAGCCACCCACAGCCTGAGCGGACGCAACCGGGGCCTGACGTTCAGGCTCGCGCAGACGGTCGACGTGCGCCTGTCGGAGGCGAACCCGGTCACCGGCGGCCTCGTCTTCCACATCATGCAGGGTGCGGCACCGCAGCCCGCCCGATCGTCGAAGCCGAAATACCGGCGGCGGTGACATTTTTGCCGCGTGCGGTGGGCGTGCTGTTGCTGCTCGTGCTGACCCTCGGCGTCGCACGGGCGGAATCGTTCGACGCGGTGCCCGTCTACGACCGCAAGCTGGTCGAAAGCGTCGTCACGACCGGGCTCGCCTTCATGCAGCCGCGCACGATCGAGCCGGTGCCGCTGGCGCAACTCTCGGTCTGGGGGCTGCGGAGCCTGACCGCACTCGACCCGCGCCTGCAACTCACGGTCGACGCGCAGACGATGCGGCTGTCGGTGGCGACGCCAGAGGGCGTGCGCCAGGTGTGGGAGGGTGCCTCGTCGATCGTCGACCCGGCGGACGCGAACGCGTGGGGATCGCTGGTCGCGGACGGCCTGCTCGGCGGCTGGAACGCGTCCGAGCGGGTGCGCCGGGTCGGGACGGAAGGCGTGGTGCGCGGCTTCTTCGACGAGCTGTTCAGCCATCTGGACCCCTACTCCCGCTACGCGCCGCCCGAGGAGGCCGCCGCCGCGCGGCGCGAGCGCGATGGCGCGGGCGACCTCGGGCTGCGGATCGAGGCGCGGCCGAACGCGCTGCGGATCGTCGGCGTGGCACCGGACGGCCCGGCGGCGCGTGCCGGGCTGCGGCGGGGCGGCTGGATCCTGGCGATCGACGACACGCCGATTTCGGCCGCCGCCGATACCGACACGGCGAGCGGGCTGCTGACCGGGCCGGACGGCAGCACCGTGACGCTGCGGGTGAGCGAGTCGCTGACCGGCTCCGGCCACGATCTGACGCTGATCCGGGTCGGACGGGTGGCGCCGACCGTGTTTTCCCGGCGAGCCGGCGGCTTGCTCGTGGTCCGCGTCAGCGCGTTCTCGCGCGACACCGGCGCGCGGCTGGCCGAGGCGCTGGCGCACGACCTGCCGGCCGGACGCCATCCGGTGCGCGGCGTGCTGCTCGATCTGCGCGGCAACCGGGGCGGGCTGCTCGATCAGGCGGTGGCGGCGGCCGGGACGCTGATCGACCACGGGCTGGTGGCGACGACCGCCGGCCGCGATCCGGCGAGCGACCACACGCTCGACGTCTCGGGCGGCCACGACGGGGCGCGCGGGCTGCCGCTGGTGCTGCTGGTCGACGGCCGGACGGCGAGCTCGGCGGAGGTGCTGGCCGCCGCCCTGTCCGATCAGCGGCGCGGAGTCGTGGTCGGCAGCGCCACGTTCGGGAAGGGCCTGGTGCAGACCGTCGCCCCGTTGCCCGACGGCGGCGAGCTGTACGTGAGCT
Source organism: uncultured Alphaproteobacteria bacterium (assembly GCA_963756975.1). Taxonomy (GTDB): domain Bacteria; phylum Pseudomonadota; class Alphaproteobacteria; order Acetobacterales; family Acetobacteraceae; genus CAVRQM01. The sequence continues at coordinate 126,069 of CAVWPS010000001.1, forward strand.
GGAGCCAGATCGTCGCCCCCGCCGGCTGGCCGTTGCAGGGGTTGGGCGTCTTGCCGGCGTTGTGCACCAGCAACGGGCGGGACGCGGCGCTGGCCGCCGTGTCGGAGTTGTCGCGCGGCGTGCAGCCGGACGCCGGGGCGCTGGCCCGCCACGATGCGGCGCGCCTGCCGGTGTCGGCCGATCAGGCGCTGGATATCCGCAGCACCTGCCCGCCGGCCGATGGCAGCAACTCCGACATTGTGGCGGCGACCAAGCTGATCGACGACCCGCATGCGTACGCCACAGCCCTCAAACCTTGACGTTTGAGGTGCGGCACGGCATCTCACGCCCTCGTTCGAGGATCACGCCATGGCCAAGTCCAACACCATCCAGATCAAGCTCGTCTCCACCGCCGACACCGGGTTCTTCTACGTGACGAAGAAGAACGCCCGCGCGCAGACGGGGAAGATGGAATTCCGCAAATACGACCCGGTGGCGCGCAAGCACGTCGCGTTCAAGGAAGCCAAGATTAAGTAGCCGTCTCGCGCAGCACGTCGATCAGCGCGCGCGATGTCCTGGCCGTTTTTGGCGAACTCCCATCGAAAGGCCTGCCGCTCGGCATCCTGACGCGGATGCGGGAGTGGCCGCGCAGATCGTCGGGCGCGCGCGGGATGCCGCGACCCGCGAGGTAGCGCGGCGAGGCGACGCGACGAACCGGGCGTCGCCGCCGAATCGCACCGCGATCATGTCGAGCAGGCGCGCCCCCGCCTCGGTCGCGGCCACGCTGCGGGTGGTCCGGTGCAGCAGCCGCACGCCGGGCCGGACTTCCATCGCCGCATCATGTGGCTGAGCGTGGACGGCGACAGGCCGAGCTCGTCGGCGGCCTTGCGAAACCTGCGATGAGCGACGATGGCGGCGAACGCGCCGAGATCGCCGAGGGTGGGGCGGTCATTCATGGTGCCGGTTCACTGGGCCATGCCGAGTTGGCTGTCGACCGACGCCGAGCGCTCAGTCGACCTCGATCGTGCCGTCCATCATCTCGACGCACGTGCCCCCGACCCGTGCGCGCCAGCCATCCGCCTCGCGCCGGGCGCTCGCGGCGAGGCGGCTGGGTCGGCCCATGTCCTCGCCCTGCCGGATGTCGACCGCGATCGCCTCGCCGCCCGACAGCTCGCCGAGCAACGCGGCCAGTGCGGCCGACGCGCTGCCGGTGGCGGGGTCTTCCATGATGTCGGAGATCGGCGAGAACATGCGCGCCCGCACGGATGCGGCCCCGGGGCTCGTCCGCGTGACGAGGTAGCAGAAGACGGCGCTCACGCCGGTGCCGGCCAGCAGGTTGCGGAATGCGGCGATGTCGGGCGCGGCGGCCGAGAGCGCGGCGGCGCCGGTCAGTTCGGCGAAGATGAACCGCAGCCCGACCGAGGCGGGGCACGGCGCATGGCGGCCGGTCGCGATCGCGGCGACCGGCAGGGACAGGCACGCGGCGATGTCGGCCGGGGCGATGGCGGCGCCTCGGGTGAGCGCCTCGGGCGCGGTCAGCTCGGCACGGATGACGGTGCCTGACGCGTCGCGGGTGAGTGCCACCGGAACCAGGCCGGCCACCTCCTCGAACACCAGCGTATCCGGCACCGGGCCGCCGCCGGGCAGGCCGTGGCGGGCCAGCACCATCGCGGTGCCGACATTCGGGTGGCCGGCGAACGGGATTTCGGCGACCGGGGTGAAAATCCGCACCTGGGCGGTGTGCGACGGATCGGCCGGCGTCAGGACGAACGTCGTCTCCGAGTAGCCGAATTCCCGCGCGATCTTCTGCATCGTCCCGGTGGCCAACCCTTCGGCGTCGAGCACGACCGCGAGCGGGTTGCCGCCGAACGGGCGGTCGGTGAAGACATCGGCTGTGACGTAGCGGCGGCGCATGCGGCAGGTGGTCCCCTGCCCGCGAGCCGGGGTCAATCCCCCTCGCCCCATTCGGCCGCGATCCCGGCCCGCTCGCGCACCAGCCGGGCGATGCCGGCGCGGTCGCGGACGTCGCGGGTGAGGCGGACCAGGGTCGGCAGCGCGAGGCAGAGGACGACCGCCGCCGCCTGCGCCGCCCAGGCGATCGGCAGCAGCCCGGCGCGGTCGGCCCCCGCCATGCCGAACTGGGCGCGGAACACGTCGGTCAGCGCCGGGGCGGCGACGGCGATCCCGGCCAGCAGTGCCGCGCGGGAAAATGCTTTTCCGCGCGAACGGTCGAGCACGACCGCGACCGCGCCCGGTGCCAGAAGCTGGCAGACGGTAAACAGCTCAGCCAAGGGCGGCCGCCAGAATCCAGATCGCGGCAAACAGCGCGCTGCACGCGACGGCGATCTCGTGGCCGATCTCCGCCGCGCCGGCGTAGGTGCCGGGCGACCGGTCGCGCGCGATGCCGTCGTCGAGCTCGCGCAGCCGTCGCGCCGCCTGAACGGCGTGTTCGCGGTCGCGGGACCGGGCTTGCTGGTTGCGCAGCTTCTCGGCGATCGGGGCCAGCGCGCCCACGGCCGCGTCCCCCGCCAGCTCCCGCGCCAGACGCTCGCGGGCACTTTTGCCGGGCCAGTTCGCGATCGCATCGGCACAGGCCGCGACCATCCAGGCCGCCAGCGCCGGCGTCGGCGGTCCGGGACACCGCCGCTCGAACCGGGCGAGCGTCGTCAGCTGGTTGATCGGGGACGCGACGTCCCGGGCCGGCGGACGCAGGCCGTTGCCGGCGCGCACGTGGGCGAACACCACGGCTTCCGTATCCAGCGGGCAGGCCGGCCGCGCCCGGCCCGCGGCGGCGATCCGGTCCAGCGCCGGCAGCAGCGACCCCGGCCCGATCACGGCATGGGAGGCCAGCGCGCCCTGGCACGCGAGCAGCGGATTGCGGTCGTAGCGGACCCGCAGCAAACCGCCCTCCCCGGCCCGCAGCGCCGGCCGCGCGTCGCGCCAGTCGAAGCGGGCCAGTGCCGCCTGCCCCCGGTCGCCGCGCGCCGCCGCCCAGATCGCGACCGCGTCCGCCTCGGCGATGTCGGCGAGCGTGCCCCCGAGCTGCGCCGCCGGCAAGGCGGTCAGCGGCCCGAGCGCGTCGGGCCAGACCCGCAGCCCGTCCCACGATAGCGGCGCCAGCGGGTCGAGCACGGCGACCAACCGGCACGCGGCCGCCTTCCCGCCCAGCACCGAATGCTCGCGCGACAGCCGCACCGCCTCGATCGCGGCGGCCAGTCCGGGGTCGCCGAGGGCGAGGCGCGCCCACCGCTCGATCCGCCCGTCCGCCAGCAACGCGAGCCCCGCATCCGGATCGAGTGCCACACGATGCGCGAGCGTGCGGGTATCCCAGACCGGTGAGGCGCCCCAGAGCAGCGCCCGCTCCGCGCGCCGGGCCGGGCGGGCGGCGATCCGTCGGGCGCGCGCCGCGTCCGGGTCCGCGAGCAAGGTCGGGGCCGGCCGGTGCTCCGGATCCTCGGCCAGCATGCCGCGCGCGAGTTCGGCGATCGCGGCCGGCAGGCGGCCCGCCCCGAGCATCGCGCGGACGCTGCCCTGCTCGATCTTCGCCGCCACGATCCTCGCGTCCGGCGCGTCGTGCAACGGCACGTCGCCGCCGCGCGCGAGCAGGACCAGGAGCGCGCCGAGCGCGTACACATCGTCCGCGATCGTCCCGTCGCCGCGCCCGGACGGGTGGCAGGTGGCCGATTGCGGCGGCTCGAGCCACGCGGGCTGGCCGATCGCGGGCGGGCGCGACCATGCGGGACCGAGGGTCACCGGCTCGCCCGGCTTGGTCTGGAAGATGTTGTCGGGACGGATCGCGCGATGGGTCAGGTCGCGCTTTTGCAGCTGCGCCAGCGCGGCGGCGACCGGGCGGAGGACGCAGGCGATCAGTTCCGCCTCGGACCATGCGCGCGCCGGTTTCAGGCCGTGGCCGGCCGGCTCGCCGTGCGGCCGGTCGCAGAGCAATGCCGGGGCCGGACCATCGGCGAAATTCAGCGCGACATGGGCACGCGGCAGGGACATGCCGGCGAGCCGCGTGGTGGCCAGCCGCGCCAGCGGCTCCGGCCGGGGCGGCGCGTCGCCCGCGATCCGCATCGCCATCAGCTCGGGGTGGTCCGGGACGGCGTAGGCCCCCGGGATGTTGGCGATGGCGGCGCCGGCTACGGTCGGGTCGGGCGTTCGGGACGACATTGCGGCCGAGCATGGCGCGCGATGGTGAGCGAACGGCTAAGGGTCGCTCTGGCCAACCCCCGGTCCCCGCTGCGCTGATCGTCGCCCCTTGCCGGGGCACGACCCGGGTACCCACGCGGTTGCCCGGCCGTGTGGGGCCACCGGATCGAGCCCGTAAAGGTGTTCGTTAGCCGGTCAGTTCCTCGATGCCATCGACGCGGTCCGGGTAGAACGCGACGTGGTTCGCGATCCCCGCCACCGCCGGATACGGGGCCTCGTAGGTCCAGACCGCGTTGACGGACCGCTCGCCGCCCTCGGGGATGCTGAAATACGCGGCGTCCCCCTTGTACGGGCAGAAGCTGGCGTGGTCGGTGCGCGTGAGCAGCGTCATGTCGACGTCGTCGCGCGGGATGTAATGGACCGCCGGATACGACGCCTCGCGCAGGATCAGCGCGCGACGCGAGTCGGCGACGGTGCGCCCGGCGACGGTGACGACGACCCGTTTCGGGTTCGCCTCGACCGTGATGGGGTGACTGGCGTTCGGATGTTTCTGGCGGATATCGGCGATGGTCTGGTCGGGCATCGAGACTCTCCTTGGTTCGCATCCAGCACGTGGGCAGGCCGGGAGGCGGCCAACAGGTCACCCGGCCGTCTTACCTCCATCGTCGTCGAGGGTGTGGCCGGTGACGACCGGCGCGCTGCCCGCGCGAGGACGTCAAGGCGCGGGCGGCGTCAGCCCTCGAATGGATCGCGCATCAGGATCGTGTCGTCGCGGTCGGGGCTGGTGCTCAGCAGCGTCACCGGTGCTTCGACCAGCTCCTCGATCCGCCGCACGTACTTGATCGCCTCGGCCGGCAGCGCGCCCCAGGTGCGGGCACCGCGCGTGCTGCCGGACCAGCCGGGCAGCGTCTCGTAGATCGGCTCGGCGGCCGCCTGCGCGCCGGGCGAGGCCGGCAAATGCGTCTGAACCCGGTCGCCCACGCGGTAGCCCGTGCAAATCCGCAGCTCGGAAAACCCGTCCAGCACGTCGAGCTTGGTCAGCGCGAGCCCCTGGATGCCGCCCACCTTGACCGCCTGCCTCACCAGGGCCGCGTCGAACCAGCCGCAGCGGCGGGGGCGGCCGGTGACGGTGCCGAACTCGTGGCCGCGCTCGCCGAGGCGGCGGCCCGTCTCGTCGTGCAGCTCGGTCGGGAACGGGCCGCTGCCGACCCGCGTCGTGTAGGCCTTCGCGATCCCGAGCACGTGGCCGACATGCTGCGGCCCCATGCCCGATCCGGCGGCGGCGGTGGCGGCGACGGTGTTGCTGCTGGTCACGAACGGGTACGTGCCGTGGTCGACGTCGAGCATGACCGCCTGCGCGCCCTCGAACAGGATGCGCGTGCCGGCCCGGCGCGCCGCGTCCAGCCGCTCCCACACCGGCTCGGCGTACGACAGCAGCGTCTCGGCGTGGGCCAGCAAGCCGTCGAGCAGGGATGCCTTCTCGAACACCGGGGCACCGAGGCCGGCCAGCAGCGTGTTGTGGTGCAGCAGCAACTCGTCGAGTTTTTGGTTTAGCGTCTCGGGTTCCGCGAGGTCGGCGACGCGGATGGCGCGGCGCGCGACCTTGTCCTCGTACGCGGGGCCGATCCCGCGCCCGGTGGTGCCGATCTTGTGCTCGCCGCGTGCCATTTCCCGCGCGCGGTCCAGCGCCGGGTGCAGCGGCAGGATCAGCGTCGCGTTGTCGGCGATCCGCAGCGTGGCCGGCGAGACGTCGAGCCCTTGCCCCCGCACGCTGAGCGATCTCGGACAGCAGCGCGTCCGGGTCGATGACGACGCCGTTGCCGATAATGCCGAGTTTGCCGCGCACCAGACCGCTCGGCAGCAGCGACAGTTTATAAACCTGATCGCCGACGACCAGCGTGTGGCCGGCGTTGTGGCCGCCCTGGAAGCGGACGACGATCTCGGCCCGGCTCGCGAGCCAGTCGACGACTTTGCCCTTCCCTTCGTCGCCCCACTGGGCCCCGATCACGCAAACGTTCGCCAACCCGTTATTCCCCCATCTCGATCAGCACGCCGCCATCCCACAGATGGCCGCAGCCCTGCGTTCTGGCGGCGGTCGCGTCGTCGGCCTGCGGTTCCAGCCCGGCGACGGTCGCCCAGCCGTTCATGCGAAGTTCCGCACCCTCGGCCATGTCGGTCCCGAACGGCAGGAACACGCGGGCCCGGGCCGATCTGGCGGGTGCCGCGCGCAACACGGCGTCGGGGAACAGCGTGATGCCGGTCGCCGGTTCCCCGTCGCCGCACGCGTAGCGGCCGCCGCGCCCGAGTGCCTCCGGGTGCCCGGGGAAATAGACTTCCGAGCAGACGCCCGAATGATAGCGGTAGCCGCGGAATTCGACCGGATCGAGCGTCAGCTTCAGCGTCGGCGCACGCGCGCGGATCGCACCGACGACATCGGCGAGGCGTGCCGCATGGGCACGGGCGGTCGGCGGAAGCTTCACTTTTGCCAAAACCGACAGCGCGCGTTCGGCGGGACCGGCCGACAGCAATAGCTCTGTCAGCGTCCCTGCCAGTGCGCCGCCGTGTTCCGCCACACTCGCCGCGTCCTTGCGGTCCAGTGCCCGGGCCAGCGCGGGGCGGTGTTCGGGGGTCGCTTCCTCAAGGAGGCTTTGCACCAGCGGCGGCATGGTGAGGTCGAAGCTGACATGGACCAGCCCGAGGGCGGCCAGCGCCTCGGCCGCGACCAGCACGACTTCGGCGTCGGCCTCCGGGCTGTCGTGGCCGATCAGTTCGATCCCGGCCTGGCTGATCTGGCGGTCGGGCACCGGACCGGCGCCGCTGACCCGCAGCACCTGCCCCGAATACGACAGCCGCAGCGGGCGCGGCGCGTGGGCGAGCCGGGTGGTGGCGATGCGCGCGACCTGCGGGGTGATGTCGGCGCGGATGCCGATCATGCGGTGCGTCGCCGGGTCCATCAGGCGAAAGATCTGGTCGGACAGGCCGGTGCCGGTGCCGGTCAGCAGCCCGTCCTCGTATTCCATCAGCGGCGGTTTGACGCGCTGATAGCCGTGCGAGGCGAACGCATCCATCACGACGTCGATCGCACTCGCCTCGGTCTCGGCCTCGGGCGGCAGCAGGTCGCGCAGGCCTGCGGGCAGCAGGGCCGGGTTCGGGGGATCATCGCTCATGGTTGCCGCGTCGCTTAGCAGCGACGGCCCAGTCTAGCCATGGCAGCAGGGCCGCGATGTCGGACGCCTCGACGGTCGCCCCGCCCCAGATGCGGAAGCCGGGCGGCGCGTCGCGGTAATGCGCGAGGTCGTAGCCCACGCCTTCCCGGTCCAGCGATGCGGCCACGTCGCGGGCGAATTCGGCGGTAAGCCAGGGCTCGCGTCCGCGCAGGCAGATCGCGGTCGGCGAGCGGGTGTCCGGGCCGGGGGCGAGGAAGGCCGCCCAGTCGCTGCGCGCGACCCACTCGGCGACCGTCGCGAGGTTCGCCGCACTACGGGCGAACAGGCCGTCGAGACCGATCGACTCCGCCCAGCGCAGCCCGTCCAGCGCATCCTCGACGCAGAGCATCGACGGCGTGTTGATCGTGTCGCCGGCGAAGATGCCCTCGATCAGCGCGCCCTTCGCGGTCAGGCGGAAGATTTTCGGGATCGGCCAAGGCGGCACGTAGGTGGCGAGCCGTTCGGCGGCACGGGGCGAGAGCGCCAGCATGCCGTGCGCCGCCTCCCCGCCGAGCGCCTTCTGCCAGGACCAGGTGACGACATCGAGTTTTTGCCACGGCAGCGGCATGGCGAACGCGGCCGAGGTGGCGTCGCACAGAACGAGGCCGTCGCGAGCGGTCAGCGCGCCGTCGGGCAACTTCGCGCCGGAGGTGGTGCCGTTCCAGGCGAGCACGAGGTCGGCGTCCGGGTTCAGCGCCCCGAGGTCGGGGATCTCGCCGTACGGGGCGCGGTGGATGTTGCGCCGGGAGTTTGAGCTGCTGCGCGATGTCGACCGCCCAGGCGTCGGAGAACGTGTCGAACGCGAGCACATCGACCGGGCGCGGGCCGAGCAGGCTCCACATCGCCATCTCGATGGCACCGGTGTCGGACGCCGGCACGATGCCGACCCGCCAGCCGTCGGGAATGCCGAGGATTCGCTTGGAGAGCTCGATCACCTCGGCCAGCTTTGCGCGCGCCGGCGCCGCCCGGTGGGACCGGCCGAGCATCGCGCCGTCGAGGGCGGCCAGCGACCAGCCGGGACGTTTGGCGCAGGGACCGGAGGAGAAGTTCGGATTTTTGGGGCGCAGCGTCGGCGGGGCGAGGTCCATGAAAATCCTAGAAACTTCTCCCTCTCCCCCTGCGGGAGAGGGCCGGGGTGAGGGGGGCAACACGCGCCGACCATCGCGCAAGCTGCTTGTCGCGGGATGACGGGCGCCGAACCGACCCTCGCCCCGGCCCTCTCCCAGGGGGAGAGGGAGATGCAAGACTCTGTTAAGGTCGCCCCATGACCGACAAGCACACCCTAACGTCCGACCAGCTTACCGTCACCGTCGCGGCGCACGGGGCGGAGTTGCTGTCGCTGATCCGCGACGGGCGGGAGTTCGTCTGGCAGGCCGGCCCGGAATGGCCGCGTCACGCGCCGATCCTGTTCCCGATCGTCGGACGGCTCGCGGGCGACACGTTGCGGGTCGACGGCAAAAGCTACCCCATGGGCCAGCACGGCTTCGCCCGTGACGCGGAGTTCGACTGGGGCGAGCGGGCCGACACCCATTGCCGGCTGACGCTGCGAGACTCCGACGCGACGCGGGCAAAGTACCCCTTCCCGTTCCGGTTCGAGGTCGCCTACGCGGTCAGCCACGCGACGCTGCTGGTGACGCTCCACCTCACCAACACCGGCGACAGCCTGCTGACCGCCGCGATGGGCGCGCACCCGGCGTTCGTCTGGCCGCTCGCACCCGGGGTCGCCAAGACCGACCACACGCTGACCTTCGCGCTCGATCAGCCGGAGCAGGTGCGCCGCGTCGCCGGCGGCCTGCTGCGGGCGGAGACGGAGCCGACGCCGATCGAGGGACGGGTGCTGAAACTCGATCCGGCGCTGTTCGCCGACGATGCGGTGATCCTCGATCCGGTCGGGGGCCACTCGGTCGTCTACACCGCACCCGGTGCGCCCCGGCTCACGATGTCCTGGAGCGGGTTTCCGAAGTTCGGCGTCTGGTCGAAGGGGGCGGCCGACTTCCTGTGCCTCGAACCCTGGAACGGCATCGCGAGCCCGGAGGGGTTCGACGGCGACATCGCCGAGAAGCCCGGGATGATGCACCTGCCCCCGCACACCAGCCGGATGGCGAGCTTCTGCGTGACACTCAAATAGTCATCATCGATTGATTGAAATGCGGCGCGGGACGTCTTAGCTTCTCGGTGTGCCGAGGAGGGCATCTGAGACATGACACGCTACACCATCAACATCGGCGACGATTTTCCGATCGGTGACGACGACGAGCCCAAGCAACATGGTGGCGGTCCAGGTCAGGACCAGCGCCGGCGCGGCCCGCGCTTCGGGACGGTGCTGAGGATTTTGTTCGCGGTCAGCCTGATCGCGGTCGTGGTGCACCACGCGGTTCAGGTCGCCATCATCACCGGCCTGATCCTGCTGTTCCGCCGCCACCCCCGGTTGCAGGAACTGCGGAGCCGGATGCGCGGCATGTCGATGGGCGGCCCGATCGGCTGCTCCCGCGACGCCTGGCGGCGCGGCCGGAACGGGCACGCCCACCGGGATGACGGCAAGGGCCGTGATCGCGAAAACCGTGGCTACGAGAGCTTCGTGTGATGCGAGGCGGTCCCGGTAGCGGCACGGGCGGCCGCCGTGGCCGCTTCGGCTGCGGCGTGCCGGGCGGCCCCGAGGAACGCGCGACGACGCGCGTGCAGCTCGAAATGCCGCCCCAGGCGATGGAGCGGTTGCAGCGGCTGAAGGACAAGACCGAGGCGGCGAGCTACGCCGAGGTGCTGCGCAACGCGCTGCGGTTGTACGAGGCGCTGATCGCCGAGGCCGACCGTGGCGCCGAGCTGTCGGTGCGCTCGCCGGACGGCACGGTCACACCGTACAAGGTGTTCGTCTGAGAGGCTGAGCCGGCCGTCGCATGAGACGGCCGGCAGTCTTCCGCCCGCCATTTGGCCGGTGGGATCGACGATGCGGCGGCCCACGTAACGATCCGCTACAGCATCAAGGATCACCCATGCCCAAGCTAGACGGCAAGATCGCCCTCGTGACCGGTGGCACCACCGGCATCGGCGCCGCGATCGCCAAGCGGTTTCAGACCGAAGGCGCCACGGTAATCATCACCGGGTCCAACCCGAAGACACTCGAAGCCGCCCGGACGGAATTGACCGGGATCGAGGTGATGGCGTCCGACGCCGGCGACATCCACGCGACGAAAACGCTGGTCGACGCGGTGGTCGCCAAGCACGGCCGGATCGACGTGCTGGTCGTCAACGCCGGCGTCGCCCAGTTCGCGCCCGCCGAAATGGTCGACGAGGCGTTCTTCGACAAGCACTACGACATCAACGTCAAAGGCCCCTACTTCCTCATCAAGAACACGATCCCGGTCATGCCGGATGGCGGCGCCATCATCCTGATCGCGTCCAACGCGGGCTCGAAAGGTTTTGCCGGCGTGTCCGTCTACGGCTCGACCAAAGCCGCGCTACGCTCGTTCGGGCGGAACTTCGCGGCCGAGTTGGCACCGCGCCGCATCCGGGTGAACACGATCAGCCCCGGCCCGATCGAGACGCCGATCTTCGGCAAGACGGACATGCCGGCCGATCAGCTCGCCGGAATGAAGACCATGTTCACCGAGATGGTCCCGCTGAAGCGCATGGGACAGGCGGACGAGATCGGGACGGTCGCGGTGTTCTTCGCGAGCGAGGATTCGTCCTTCGTCACCGGGGCCGAGCTGTATGTCGACGGCGGCATGACCAACATCTGACCGCCCAAGGGCTCGCGGCAATCAAGCTGGGTTGTCGCGAGCCGGTTGTTCCGATCTCAAACTTGATTTTTCTGATCGTCGTCTTCGATGCCGGTAGGCTCTCGCTCGTCATCGGATTCCGAGCGGGCCGGGTTTTTCTCCTCAACTGTGGCCGCACCGCCAAGTTCTTCAAAAGGTTGTCGGGCCAGCCATTCGAGACGTGCGCCTGGACGACGAGCACGCGTCGAAGACCTTGGGTAACGTCACGTTCGGAGATCGTCTGTGAGAGCCGGGCAATCGTTTGCGCCCGCCGCGCATTTCGCAGGTCGGGATGGCCGCGAAGTTCAAGGACTCGTTCAGACAGGATAGACGCCTTGAAAGACCTCGGCTCGGACACCGTGGCCGTTCCCGGCGGCGGGTCTTTTTCGTTCAGGATCGCTTTGAACTTCGATCTCGCCTTCAGGCGACGGGTGATATGCCGCTCCAGGTCGTTCAAGATGACTTTGGCCTCTTTGTCCGTCCCGTCTCGATCCTGAAGATCGGGGAGAGGCCAGACTTCGATCGATCTTACCTCGAACGGATCCAGCACGCTCATCGCCACGGCATCGGTCCGCTGGTTGGTAAGATGCCGCCTTATCCTGGTCCGAACCTTTTCGTTCGTCTGGCCGACGTAGATCGGTTCGTCGTCGTAATCGTAGAATGCATAGCATCCCCACCTATAGTTCCCGATTTTCATTGTCCGACCGGTGCCGTCCTCGAACGATGTATCGAGATACACCGCGAGTTCTGGACCGTAGGTCGTGGGTTTCGAAAGGCGGCTGCTTCAGCTTCGTCGCGATCTTCGGTTTTGAACTCATGCGAAGCGGGCGAGCTGTCGAGCATCTGCACCGAGCGAGCATTCGTCGACTTCGCTTCCCGGCATTGTCCGGCGTCGCGCCGCCGCTACCGCCAGCGGCTCCAGCAGATGCCGCGCGAGAAATCGCACGACAGGCACCGCGACGCCGTCACCAGCGACATGATAGGCATCGTTGTAGTTCAGAGGCAGCTTGTAACTGTCCGGAAGTCCCATCAATCGTGCCGCTTCCCGTGTCGACAGGAGACGCGTCTTTACCGACTCCCCATCAACCACGATGACAGTCTGGTTAAGCTGCTTCTCCCTCTCCCCTAGGGAGAGGGAGCAGAGGCGGCGTCGTGGCCTAGCGGGCCGTGACCATGCCCAAACCCGGGTGCGGCCAGGATCGCCGCCCGCAGATAGCTCCGTGCGCGCGCGATAGAATCCCGCAGCGGCATTCCCTGCGCCAGACCGGCCGCGATGGCGCTGGCCAGCGTGCAGCCGGTGCCGTGGGTGTGCTTGGTCTCGATCCGCGAATCGTCGAACAGAACGACGCCGTCCGCGTCGGCCAGCACGTCGGTCACCGTGGGGCCGTCCAGATGGCCGCCCTTGACCAGCACCGACGCCGCCCCGGCCGCGCGCAGCTCGGTCGCCGCACGGGTCATGTCGCCGACGGAGGCGATCGCGCGCCCGACCAGCGCCTCGGCCTCCGGCACGTTCGGCGTCAGGATGGCGGCGCGCGGCAGCAGCCGGGACCGCAGTGCCGCGACCGCTTCGGCGGCCAGCAACCGGGCTCCGCCCTTGGCCACCATCACCGGGTCGACCACCAGCGGGATGCCCGGCACCGTGTCCAGCACCTCGCACACGGCGTCGATCACCGCCGCGTCCGCCAGCATGCCGAGCTTGATCGCGTCCGCCCCGATATCGTCCAGCACGACCCGCATCTGCTGAGCGACGAACGCCGGCGGCACCGCGAACACGCCGTGGACCCCGGTCGTGTCCTGCGCGGTCAGCGCGGTGATCGCCGTCATCGAATAGGCGCCGAGCGCCGCGCACGCCTTGATGTCGGCCTGGATCCCTGCCCCGCCGCCGGAATCCGAGCCCGCGACGATCAGCACACGCCCGCGCAGCACGCTACGCGGCGACCGGCTGGACCGCGATCAGCTCCGCGCAGATGTCGTCGACCAGCCGGTGCACGAGGTCGGAATCCTCGCCCTCGGCCATCACGCGCACCACCGGCTCGGTGCCGCTCTCGCGGATGACCACCCGGCCGGCCGCGCCCAAATGGGCCTCCGCCGCCGCGATGGCCGCGCGAACCCGGGCCGCCGCCAGTGCGCCGCCCGCGACCCGGACCGAGCGCAGCAGCTGCGGCAATGGTGCGAACATGCGCGTCACCTCGCTCGCCGCGCGTCCGTCCTCGACCAGGACGGCGGCGACCTGCAACGCCGCCAGCAGGCCGTCGCCGGTGGTCGCGTAGTCGGCCAGGATCATGTGGCCGGATTGCTCGCCGCCGACGTTGAGGCCGGACGCGCGCATCTTCTCGACGACATACCGGTCGCCGACGCGGGTGCGGTGCAGTTCGAGGCCGTCGACGGCGAGGCAGCGTTCCAGGCCGATGTTGCTCATCACGGTCGCCACCACGCCGCCGCCCTGCAGCCGGCCGGCGCGGCCCCAGCTGCGCGCGATCAGGGCCAGCACCTGATCGCCGTCGACGACCGCCCCCGTCTCGTCGCACAGGATCAGCCGGTCCGCGTCGCCGTCGAGTGCGACGCCCAGGTGCGCCCCGTGCTCGCGGACGGCGGCCGACATGGTTTTCGGCACGGTCGAGCCGCAATCGCGGTTGATGTTGAAGCCGTCGGGCGAGACGCCGACCGGGATCACGTCGGCCCCCAGCTCCCACAGCACGGTCGGAGCGACGCGGTACGCGGCCCCGTTGGCGCAATCCACCACGATCCGAAGCCCGTCGAGCCGCAGCCCGCGCGGGAAACTCGACTTCACGCTCTCGATATAGCGCCCGGCGGCATCGGTCAGGCGCGACGCCCGGCCGAGCTTGCCGGACGCGGCGAGGTGGCCCGAAATGCCGTTCCCCATCAGCGCCTCGATCTCGTCCTCGGTCGCGTCGGACAGCTTGTAGCCATCCGGGCCGAACAGCTTGATGCCGTTGTCCTCGAACGGGTTGTGGCTGGCCGAAATCATGACGCCGAGGTCGGCGCGCAGGCTCCGGGTCAGCAGGGCGATGGCGGGCGTCGGCAGCGGGCCGACCAGCGTCACGTCCATGCCGGCACCGACGAAGCCCGCGACCAGTGCCGGTTCCAGCATGTAGCCGGACAGGCGCGTGTCCTTGCCGATGACGACGCGGTGGCGGTGGCTGCCCCGGGTGAACAGGATTCCGGCCGCCTGACCGAGCCGCAGCGCCGTCTCGGCGGTCATCGGGTCGGTGTTCGCGGTGCCACGAATGCCGTCGGTGCCGAACAGCCGTCGTGTGCGTTCCATGGAAGCTCCGTTCGTCGTCATGATGCGCTTCTACCCGGCCTCCGCGATGCCCCGCCAGACCCGCAGGGCCTCGACGGTCGCGGCGACGTCATGCACGCGAAGCACGGCCGCCCCGCCCAGCACCGCGGCGCATGCGGCGGCGAGCGAGCCCGCGGTGCGGGAATCCGGGCGCTCGACGCCGGTCAGCCGGCCCAGAAAGCCTTTTCGCGAGACGCCGACGACGACGCGGCAGCCGAGGTTGTGCAGGATCGGCAAGCGGGCCAGCAGCGCCTCGTTATGGCCTGGGCCTTTGGCGAAGCCGATGCCGGGATCGACCGCCGCCTGCCCCCGTGCCAGTCGTAACGCTCCCAGCCGGCCGGCAAGTTCGGCGGTCACGTCCCGCGCGACGTCGTCGTACGACGCGAGGCCGGTCATCGTCGCGGGCGTGCCGCGCATGTGCATGACGATCACCGGGCAGCCGCGCTCACGAACCAGGGCGGCGGCTTCGGGATCATGGGTGAAGCCGGAGACGTCGTTGACGATCAGTGCGCCGGCGTCGAGCGCCCTCGCCATCGTGGCGGCGTGGCGTGTGTCCACCGAGAGTTTGGCACCTGTGGCGGCCAGGGCTGCGATCACGTCGAGCACGCGCGCCTGCTCGGTCGCGGCATCCGTTTCCAGCGCGCCGGGCCGGGTGCTTTCGCCACCGATGTCGAGAATGTCCGCACCATCGGCCAGCATTCGCAGTCCGGCCGCCACCGGGTCGGCGTGCCGGCCGCCGTCGCTAAAACTGTCCGGCGTGACATTGAGAATGCCCATGACCAGGGGCCGCCCATGCGAAAACCCCGCCCAATTCGGCGGGGTTTCGATCAGTGGGCCGGATACGGACGAGGCCGGAACAATCCTTCCGTCGCCGTGCCGTGCATGGGTAAACGCGAACGGGCCGCCCGCGAGAAACCGGGCGATCCCGGCATCGCAGGCGGCCCGTGCGGCCGCCGGGCCCGTGATCAGGCCCAGCGGCTCAGGGTACGTCGGAGTGCGTCAGCCCGGCTGCGGCGCGGCACCGAGCGGCCCGATCGCCGGCCCGCTCCGCTCCGGCTTGCCGCCGGTGGTGGGCACCGAAGCGCGGCGGTCCGGTGCCGGCTCGTCCACCACGCGGCGGATGATCGGCTCGCCGCGGATGATCAGCTTGATCTCCTCGCCGGACAGCGTCTCGTATTCCAGCAGCCCGTGCGCGAGCTTGTGCAGCTGGTCGATGTTCTCGGTCAGGATCTGCCGCGCACGATGGTAGGCGGCGTCGATGATCGCCTTCACCTCGCCCTCGATTTCGCGCGCCGTCTGCTCCGACACGTTCTTCGACTGCGTGACGGAGTGGCCGAGGAACACCTCCTGGCTGTTATCCCCGTAGGCGATCAGGCCGAGCTTCTCGCTCATGCCCCACTCGGTCACCATGCGGCGGCTGATGTCGGTCGCCTGCTTGATGTCCGAGCTGGCCCCCGAGCTGACCTTGTCGATGCCGAAGATGATCTCCTCGGCGACACGGCCGCCCATCGCCATGACCAGCTTGGACTTCAGCCAAGCCTGGCTGTGCGACAGCCGGTCCGTCTCCGGCAAGCTCATCACCAGCCCGAGCGCACGGCCACGCGGGATGATGGTGGCCTTGTGGACCGGGTCGCATTCCGGCTCGTGCATCGCGACCAGCGCGTGACCGCCCTCGTGGTACGCGGTCATGTTCTTTTCGGCGTCGGTCATGACGAGGCTGCGGCGTTCGGCGCCCATCATCACCTTGTCCTTGGCGTCCTCGAACTCGCTCATCGCCACGACGCGCTTGCCGATACGCGCGGCCAGCAACGCGGCCTCGTTGACGAGGTTGGCGAGGTCCGCACCCGAAAAGCCCGGCGTGCCGCGCGCGATCACCTTCGGCTCCACGTCGACGGCCAGCGGCACTTTCCGCATGTGGACGCGAAGGATCTTCTCGCGGCCGTTCACGTCGGGGTTCGGCACCATCACCTGCCGGTCGAACCGGCCGGGACGCAGCAGTGCCGGGTCGAGCACGTCGGGACGGTTCGTGGCGGCGATGAGGATCACGCCCTCGTTGCTCTCGAACCCGTCCATCTCGACGAGCATCTGGTTGAGCGTCTGCTCACGCTCGTCGTTGCCGCCGCCGAGGCCGGCACCGCGATGGCGGCCGACCGCGTCGATCTCGTCGATGAAGATGATGCACGGCGCGTTCTTCTTGCCCTGCTCGAACATGTCGCGCACGCGGCTCGCGCCGACGCCCACGAACATCTCGACGAAGTCGGAGCCCGAGATGGTGAAGAACGGCACGTTGGCCTCACCCGCGATGGCGCGTGCGAGCAGCGTCTTGCCGGTGCCGGGCGGGCCGATCAGCAGCACGCCCTTGGGGATCTTGCCGCCGAGGCGCTGGAACTTCTGCGGGTCCTTGAGGAAGTCGACGATCTCCTCCAGCTCGCTCTTCGCCTCGTCGATGCCGGCGACGTCGTCGAACGTCACCCGGCCCTGCTTCTCGGTCATCATGCGCGCCCGGCTTTTGCCGAAGCCCATGGCGCGGCCGCCGCCCGACTGCATCTGGCGCATGAAGAACACCCAGACGCCGATCAGCAGCAGCATCGGAAACCAGCTGATCAGGATGCGCAGCAGCGGGTTGCCGTCGGCGTCGATCGGCTGCGCCGTGACGCGCACGTTCTTGTCGATCAGCTGCTTGGTCAGCGACGGATCGTCCGGGCTGTAGGTCTGGAACGGACCCTCGGTCGAATCGCCGGTGATGTTGTGGCCGCTGATGACGACGTCGCGGACGTGCCCGGTGTTCACGTTCGAAATAAACTCGGAGTAGGTCATCTTGGTCGCGGCGTTGCCCCCGGTACCCGGGTTGAACACGCTGAACAGGACAACCAGCAACAGCACGATGACGACCCAGAGGGCCAGGTTGCGGCCGAAATTGCTCATGACTTTCCTCGGCCCCATGGGCCACACGCGCGGGAGGCCAGCGGACCCGGCCTAGTGAGAAGTTTCAAGATAGGATTGGCGAAGGCGTTGTGCAGCCCCGAACGACGTGTGGCGGAGCACGATCGTGACACGTCACCGAGGGCGGCGCGAACGGAGCCGGGCAGATGGCCGGGCCCGCCCAGACGGCTGTTTTCGCGGGCCGGGTTTTTCGCACGCGGGCCGGGAGTTTCGCGCCGGTATTCGCAGCGCCGTCCAACAGGCGCCAGCGCCCATCCCACACCGGAGCGGTGTCGCGGATCGCGGCGATCTCGCGCGTGACCAGCCAGCCGGGGCCGAGGCGGCCGGCCGGACCGATCGCGACGCCGCCGAGGGTCGCGGCGCGGGGCCGGTCGCACCAGTGCGCGACCGAGGCCGAAGCCGGTTCGTACCGGCTGCCCGCGACCGCGCGAACGACGGTCGAGAGCGCCCCGGGGGGCGGATCGGCGTGCAGCACGACGAAGCCGGCCTCGTGGATCGTCGCGTGCCCGGCGAGCCATGCGGCGACGGAACACTCGTTTTCGGCACGGGCGGTTCCCCGGGCCGCGGCGGCCTCGACGGCGCGCAGCGTGGAGGGCGCGGTGCCGTCCGGGTCCGCCCGCAGCGTCCGCAGGCGGGCGCGCAGACTGGCGGGGTCGGCATTGGACGGGTCGCGCACCCAGCCGAGCCCGGCGATGCGCAGTGTGGCCCGCAACCGTCCGGGCGAGATCGTCAGCAATGGCCGCAGCCAGCGGACGGAGCGACCCTCGCGGATCGCCGGCATCGCCGCCAGCCCGGCCGGACCGCTGCCGCGCAACAGGCGCATCGCCACCGTTTCCGCCTGATCGGCCGCGTGGTGGCCGAGCAGGACATGGACGATCCCGCGCCGGGCGCACTCCGCCTCGATCGCGGCCGTTCTGGCATCGCGCGCGCGAGCCGAAAGCTCGGGGCCGGGTTCGATGCTGAGGCGGATGGTCGTCGCGGGCACGCCGAAGCCGGCCAGTGTCTCGACGGTCTGTCTTGCCTCCTCAGCCAACTCGGCGCGCAGGCCGTGGTCGGCCACCACGGCCGTGACCGACGCGTCGCGCGAAATCGCCCAACAACTCGCGAGCCAAGCCAACGCCAGACTATCGGCACCGCCCGACACCGCGACCGCGATGGCGGGAGACCGCCCGAACGGCCCGCACGACGCCATGCGGGCGGCGAAGTCGCGGTCGCCGACCGGCGTCAGGCGCAGCCCGCGCGGGCCCGGACGGCCGTGATCGTGCCCTTCAGGTCCGGCCTCGGCACCGGAAACTCGGCCCGCGCCTTGTCCAGCGTCTCGCACGCCGCCTTGTTGGCCTTGATCGCGGTCAGGCTGATGGCGAGCCCGACCAGGCTGTCCTGCGCGTGCGCCCCCTTGGGGTTGCGCTTGTACGCGTCGTCGTACGCGACCGCGGCACCCTGATAGTCGCGCGTCTGCGCCAGCGAGATCGCCATCAGGTACTGCGCGTCGGTGGTGCGTGGCCCGTGGCCGGTCGCCAGCACCTCCTTCGCGGCGGCCTCGGCGGCGGCGTAGTCGTGCCGGTCGTAGGCCGCGTGACCCTCGGCCAGCGCGATCTCGGGCGTGCGGCGCGGCTGCCCGGCGGGACCGGCCGGCGGCGTGGCGGCCCCCGTGTCCGGACCGCGCGGGGCGACCGGGATCGGAGCCGGCGACGGGCCGGACGACGAGGCACCGTTGCCGAGCTTGAAGTTGAGGTCGCCGAGCTGCTTGGTCAGGTCTTCGCCCTGCCGCGTCCGCGCGTTCTGCTCCTCGTCGAGCTGGCCGCGCAGGCTCCGCACCTCGTCCTCGAGCCGGGTGACCCGGTCGAGCAACGCGGCCGACAGGTCGCCGCCGCCACCGCCGGCGTTCTGCTGCGGCGTGTAGGCCGGCTGGCCGCCACCCCCGCCGCCACCACCATTGGCGCGCATCGCGTCGAGGTCGCGGCGCAGTTCCAAAATCTGGTTTTGCAGGGCGATGCCCTCGCGGCTTTCCACCTGCGCGTGCGCGGTGGTCGCGGTCAGAACCATGGCGAGCGCCACGGTGGCCAGCACGGTCTTCGGTCGGAACAGGGTCATGAGAGGCTCCATCGGTCGTCCCTCAAACGCGACTGGCCGATAAAACGCAACAAGCCGGTGGACGGATCCACCGGCTCGTTTCGTCAGCCAATCTTAAGTCGTCAGGCCGGGATCAGCGAACCGAGCTGATCGCGTTGCGGTTCTGGGCGTAGGACGCTTCGTCCGAACCGGTCGCGGTCGGGCGATCCTTGCCGTAGCTGATCGTGGTGATGCGGGCACCGGACACGCCCTTGGCGACCAGGTAGTCGCGAGCCGAGTTCGCGCGGCGCGAGCCGAGCGCGATGTTGTATTCCTCGGTGCCGCGCTCGTCGCAGTTGCCGGCGACTTCGATGTTGTCCTGCGCGTACTGGCCGAAGAACGCCGCCTGGCTGTCGAGCGTCGCGCGGGCGTCGGACGACAGGCTCGACGTGTTGAACGCGAACAGGACGCGGTCGATGCCCTTGGACGCCAGGTCTTCCTCGCTCCCCGGAGCGCCGCCCGACGTCGCGGTGGCGCCGCCGTTACCGAGCGCGGCACCGTTGGTCGTGGCCGGCGGGCTGTTGCAGGCGGCGAGCAGGGCGAGGGCCCCGAAGGCTGCGATGATCTTCATGGACATGGAATGAGGTTCCCGGGGTGTGAGTGGATCGTGGCGAGGCAAGGCCGCAACGCGCGCGTGACGAAGCTGCCGCACGCGCGCCGCCGCAACGACGCCGCGCGTACGCCGTGCTTTGATTACGGTCAAGACAGGTTGCGCGCCCGGGCGCATCCGCGCGCGATTTCTTCGGTCGTACGCGATGAATTGCGCGGACATCAGGTGAGCAGCGGCGACCAGGCGGGATCGGACGCGTCGGTCGGCGTCACCACCTGCTTTTCGTTGAACCCGTCGACTCCGACCGAATACAGGTGCGAGGAGCCGGTGGAGCCCGCCTCCGACTTATAGAACATCAGCTCGCGGCCATTCGGGCAGAACGTGGCGCCGTCGCAGTAGAAACTCTCGGCCAGGCTGCGCTCGCCGCTGCCGTCCGGCTTCATGACCCCGATCTGGAAGTTGCCGCCGGTGATCTTGGTGAACGCGATCAGGTCGCCGCGCGGCGACCACACCGGGCTCGCGTAGCGGCCGTTGCCGAAGCTGATGCGCCGGGCACCGCCGCCGCCGGCCCCCATGACGTAAAGCTGCTGGTCGCCGCCGCGGTCGGAGTTGAACACGATCTGCGAGCCGTCCGGGCTGTAGCAGGGCGAGACGTCGATCGCCCCGCTATCGGTCAGCCGGCGCGAGCCGCCGCCGCCCGATCCGATCGCGACGATGTCGCTGCCGCCGCCGCGCGTCTCCGCCATCACGATCGTGCCGCCGTCCGGGCTGAACCGGGGCGATAGCGTGATGCCGGCAAAGTCGCCCATCAGCTCGCGGCGGCCGCTGCCGAGGTCGAACGTGTAGACGCGCGGCTTGCGGTTCGCGTAGCTCATGAACGCGATCTGGTCGCGCACCGGGTTAAAGCGCGGGCTCAGCGTCAGCGACGAACCGTCTGTCAGGAAACGATTATTGGCACCGTCGTAGTCCATGATGGCGAGCCGCTTCGAGCGGCGATCCTTCGGGCCGGACTGCGCGATGTAGACGACGCGCGTATCGAAATAGCCCTTGTCGCCCAGCATCCGCTCATAGACCGCGTCGGCGATCTTGTGCGCGAGCCGGCGTTCGTTGCCGCCGGACGTGGTCAGCGCCGTGCCCTGGATCTGGGTGCCGCGCACGACATCCCACAGCCGGAACTCGGCGCGTGCCCCGCCGCCGCCGTCCGCGTTGCCGGTCACCAGCGCCTGCACGCCGAGCGCCTTCCAGGCCTGGAAATTCGGCACCGCACCCTGGTCGGGGCTGCCGTTGTCGATCGCGCGGAACGAGCCGCTGCCGACCAGATCGGCCAGGGCGACCGAGGAAATCTGCGGCCCGATGCCGCCGCCGAACGACGGGATCGCGATCGGGATCGGGTCGCGGCCGGCCCGGTCGACGGTGACCTCCGGCCCGCTCGGCGCGGCCGCGGCGGGGGCGGACGGAGCCGGCGCGGGAGCGGGGGTCGAATATCCGCCGAGTGCCGACTGCGCCCGTGCGAGGCTCGGCATCATCAGCACCGCGCTGCCCCCGGCGAGCAGGGCGCGGCGGCGGATGGTCCACAGATCGGGTCGGGTCATGACGGGGGTCTCCGTTTAGGGCTTGAAGCGGAAGCGTAGCTGCGTCGGCCGGCCGAGATCGGCGCGGGGCATCATCTTCGAGAAATCCGAGCACCGGCTTTGCAACGGCGCGCGCACCGCGCGCTCGGCGAACGCGCGGAAGAACGGATCGGCGGCGACCCGGCCCTGATCCTCCGGGGCGATCGCCGCGTCGCGCGCGACCCCGGACTCATCGACGGTGACGATCAGGGCGACGCTCATCTTGTCGATGTCCTTCGCCCCGGCGTCCTTGGTCCAGCACTCGCGCACCTGGTCGCCGATCGCACCCCGCTGTTCGCCGCTCAGCGTCGCGGTCACGTCGCCGTTGACGCTGCCGCCGACGCGCGGGGCACCGCCCTGCAGCGGGTTCGCCTTCTGGGTCGGCGGCTTGGTCTGCTTTTGCAGGCTGCGGAGCTTGTCGAGCGTCGCATCCAGCTCGCGGCTGTCCGGTGCCGCGTTCTTGGTCGGGTTCGGCTGATTGGTGCGGCTCGGCGGCACCGGCGTTTTCGCCGTGATGGTGGCGGGCGGCGTCGGCGGCGGGGCCACCTGCGCCGGCGGCACCGGCGGCGGTTTCAGCGGCGGCGGCGGCGGCTTCGGCGGCTCCGGCAGTTCGGCCTGATCGGGCGGCGGCGGGGTCGGCGGCGGCGGGGTGGGCAGCGGCGGCGCGGGTGGCACGATCGGCGGCGGCGGTGCGGCCTGCGGCGGCGGCGGTGCCGGGGCCGGCGGCTCGGGCGGGACCGGCAGCGTGGGATCGGTCGCGGGCGGGGCGACGACGGTCTGCGGCGTCACGGCCGGGGCCGGGACGTCGCTCGGCTGATCGGCCTTCATGACGACCTGCGCGGGTCCGTCGAGCACGGCCATTTCGACCACCTGCTCCTCGGGCGGCGCGTCCTCGACGTCGTTGCTCGCGAAACCGATCAGGAGAGCCGCCAGGATCGCCGCGTGGAGCACGCCAGAGACGATCGCGGCGCGCCGTAGCGCGGGCGTCATGGGATCAGGGGACTCGCCGGGGGTTTTGGCGGCACCGGGCGACCGGTTTCGGTCCGCAAATCGAGAACCGCCACGTTCCGGAAGCCCGCCGCCATGACCGCGTCCATCGCCGCGACGAGGTCGCCGTAAGCGGTCGCGGGCTCGGCGCGGACATAGACCAGCGTGCCGCGATCGCCGTGCGCGTGGTCGAGAACCATGGGCGCGAGGGTCGAGAGTGGCGCTTTCACCCCGTCGACGAATATCGAGCCGTGGGCATCGACGCTCACGACGACATTGGGTGGCGTCGCGGCGCAGAGTGCCAGAGCCACAACGGCGAGCGGGGCAGCGTTCGGCACGTCAGTTCCCCGGCGCGACCGGCGTCAGCGGCCCGCCGCCGGCCGGCTGCTCGCTCAATAGTGCCACCTTGGTGAACCCGCCCTGCGCGATCGTCCCCATCACCTCGATGATGTGGCCGTATGAATTGCTCTTGTCGCCGCGCACGAAAATGCGGCGATCCTTTTCGTCCTGGCTCAGCGACTGCAGGCGGCCGACCAGATCGGGCAGTGCGACTTCGCTGTCCTCCAGAAACACCTTGCCGGCCGCGTCGACCGAGACGGTGATCGGCTTGGAATCCTGGGTCAGCGGGCTCGCGTTGGCTTTCGGCAGGTCGACGTTGACGGCCGAGCTCATCAGCGGCGCGGTGACCATGAAGATGATCAGCAGCACGAGCATCACGTCGACCAGCGGTGTGACGTTGATTTCGGACAGCGGCCGGTAGCGGCCCCGCCCCTTCCCGCCCGAGCCGAGCGTCATCGCCATGGCGCTAAACCCGCTCTTCGCTCTGCCGCGACAGGATCGCGCCGAACTCGGTGCCAAAACCCTCGAGCCGGGCGGCGAAGCGCGATAAATCGGTGCTGATCTTGTTGTAGGCCAGCACGGCGGGAATGGCGGCGACGAGGCCGATCGCGGTCGCGAACAGCGCCTCCGCGATGCCCGGTGCCACGACGGCCAGGTTGGTGTTGTGCATCGCCGCGATCGCCGAGAACGAGTGCATGATGCCCCAGACCGTCCCGAACAGGCCGATGAACGGGGCCACCGAGCCGACCGAGGCGAGGAAGATCATCCACCGCTCCATGCGCTCCATCTCACGCCCGATGGTCACCGCCATCGCACGTTCGGTGCGGTCGCGCACGCCGGACCGCGTCATGTCGGCCCCGGCGACGCGCTGCGAGCGACGCCACTCGCTCATGGCGGCGCCGAACACGGCGGCGATCGGGTTGGTCGGCTTCTGGCCTTCCGCGTCGTAGAGTTCGTCGAGGCTGCCGCCGGACCAGAACCGGTCCTCGAACGCGTCGGCCGCGCGGTTCGCACGGCGCAGCGTCGTGACCTTCTCGAACACGATCGCCCACACCCACACGCTCGCGATCAGCAGCGCCACCATCACCACTTTGACGACGATGTCGGCCTGCAGGAACAGGCTGATCAGCGACAGGTCGCTGCCGGGAATTGCGGGTGCGGCAAGTGCCGTCTGGGTTACATCGGCCATCGTCAAACACTCTCCTGCGGGGCGGGTTCGTCCGCCACCAAAGCCAACAACGCCTCACGCCAACGCGGCGGGAGGGCGGCCGCGCGCAAACCGCCGGGCCGTTCCGGCGCCTGCGCCACGCACGTCATATGCAGATCGGCCACCACCAGCGGGCGATTGCCGACCCCGCCATCCTCGCGAATGACCGACTGCCGCATCACGACGGTCGATGACCGCAGCGACCGCACTTTAGTCTCCACCACGAGTTCGGTCATCCAATCTCGCAGGTGCGGCATAGTCGATCTCGGCGCGCCGCACCACGAAGCCGAGGCCATGGTTCGCGATCAAGTCGGTGTGTGGCACACCGAGATCGCGCAACGCCTCGGAGCGGGCGCGCTCCATGAAGTGCAGATATTTGGCGTGGTAGACCACGCCGCCCGCGTCGGTGTCTTCGTAGTACACGCGCACCGGATAGCGATGCGGGCCGCGCGCCGGCATGGCCGCGTCATTGCCGTTCATTCATCCGGTCCTAACAAGTCGAGCATCGGTTGCGGGCCGGCCGGCGGCATCAGGCCGAGGTGCCGCCATCCCCGCTCGCCCAGCACGCGGCCGCGCGAGGTGCGGAGGACCAGGCCTTCCTGGATCAGGTACGGCTCGACCACGTCTTCCAGCGTGTCGCGCGCCTCGGACAACGCGGCCGACAGCGTCTCGACCCCGACCGGGCCGCCCGCATGGTGTTCGGCGATGCGGCGCAGATAGCGGCGGTCCATCGCGTCGAGCCCGATCGCGTCGACGTCGAGCCGCAGCAGGGCCGCGTCCGCGCGGGCGCGATCGACGGTGGCGGCCCCGTCGACATGGGCGAAGTCGCGCACCCGGCGCAGCAGGCGGCCGGCGATGCGGGGCGTGCCGCGCGACCGGCGCGCGATCTCGGCGGCGCCATCGGCGGTCAGACCGACGCCGAGTTTTTCCGCGCCGCGCGAGACGATCCGGGTCAGTTCCTCGGGCGTGTAGAACACCAGCCGCAGCGGAATGCCGAAGCGGTCGCGCAGCGGTGTCGCCAGCAGCCCGGCGCGCGTCGTGGCGCCGACCAGCGTGAACGGGGCGAGGTCGATGCGGACCGAGCGCGCGGCCGGGCCTTCGCCGATGATGAGGTCGAGCTGGAAATCCTCCATCGCCGGATAAAGGACTTCCTCGATCGCCGGCTGAAGGCGGTGGATCTCGTCGATGAACAGCACGTCGCGCGGCTGGAGATTGGTCAGGATCGCGGCGAGGTCGCCGGCGCGCTGGATGACCGGGCCGGAGGTGGCACGGAAGCCGACGCCGAGCTCGCGCGCGACGATCTGTGCCAGGGTGGTTTTGCCGAGGCCCGGCGGGCCGTGAAGAAGCACATGATCAAGCGCTTCCGCCCGATCCCTCGCGGCGGCGATGAACACGGCGAGGTTTTCGCGGCTGGTTTTCTGGCCGGTAAACTCGGCCAGCGTCTGCGGCCGCAGCGATGCTTCGCCCGCATCCTCGTCGGTGCGGGCCGACGTGAGGGTGCCGCTCATGCCGGGGAAAGGGCCCGCAGGGCGTCGCGGATGACGGTCGACAGGTCGGCCTCCGGCTCACGGGCGAGCACGCCGGCGATGGCGGCCTGCGCCTCCGGCCGGCGGATGCCGAGGTTGAGCAGCGCCGACAGCGCCTCGGCGGTGACGCCCTGTTCGGCGAGCGGCATGGCGGGCGTGAACCCGGGGCCGACCGGCATGGCCCCGGCTTTCTCGCGCAACTCGGTCAGCAGGCGGATCGCGAGTTTCACGCCGACACCCGATGCGCGCGACACCGCGGCGCGGTCGCCCGCCTGGATCGCGCCGACCAGCTCGCGCGGCGACAGGGCGGACAGGATGTTGAGCGCCACGCGGGCACCAACGCCCTGCACCGTGAGCAGCAAGCGGAACCACTCGCGCTCGGCCGGGTCGGCGAACCCGAACAGCGTGATCGCGTCCTCGCGCACCTGCATCTCGGTCAGCACCGTCGCGGTCTGGCCGGATGGCAGCGCGGCCAGCGTGCGGGTGGAGGCGTGGAGCAGGTAGCCGACGCCTGCGACGTCGATCACGCAGCGGTCCTGCTCGACGATTGCGACGCGGCCGGTGAGCTGGGCGATCAAAGGCTTATCCGGTTAGGCGATGAGGGCCGCGTGAGGTAGTGTCGCGCCATGACGACAACGGTCATCGAGTTATACGACGCTTTGATCGAAGCCGGTGCATCCGAGGATAAGTCTCGTCGCGCCGCACAGGCGGTCACCGATTTCGACGGCCAGCTCGGCTCGGTCGAACGCCGCATCGATGGTGTCGTCGCGCGCATCGATCGTCTGGAACTATCCGTGCAGGCCGACATCGCGTCGTTCCGCGCCGAGGTCCGGGCAGAATTCCTCGAGTTCCGATCCGAGATGCGTGGAGACATTCTCTCTCTTCGTGGAGACAATCTCTCTCTCCGTGCCGAGCTCAAGGGCGACATCGCCGGCGTCAAAACCGAAGCCGGAATCATGAAGGTGATGCTCGGGCTCATCGTGACGCTGTCGATCGCGGTGTTCCTAAAACTGTTCCTCCACTAACGCTCACGCCATCACCCGCCCGCTCGCGACGCGCAGGCGCGTGGAGCGGTGGTGGGCGTGGCAGATCGCGACCGCCAGCGCGTCGGCCGCGTCGGCCCGCTTGAGCGTGGCACCCGGCAGCAGGCGGCGGACCATCATGCCGACCTGATCCTTGTCCGCACCCCCCGTCCCGACCACGGCCAGCTTGACCGTCTTCGCCCCGTATTCCGCGACCGGAATCCCGGCGAGTGCCCCCGCCAGCAGCGCCACGCCGCGTGCGTAGCCGAGTTTCAGGGTCGCCGTGCCGTTGCGGTTGACGTACGTCTCCTCGACCGCCGCCTCGTCCGGCCGGTGCAGCGCGATCAGGGCGAGCAGCGCATCGTGCAGGGCGCGCAGGCGTAGCGGCACCGCGTCGTCGCCGTCGGTCGCGATCACGCCGTCGGCGACATGGCGGAGGCGGTTGCCGTCGGCCTCGACCAGTCCCCAGCCGGTGAACCGCAGACCGGGGTCGATGCCGAGCAATAGCGCCACGAATCAGGCCGCGAGCTTCGTCATCACCGCGTCGGGGATGTCGAAATTGGCGTAGACCGTCTGCACGTCGTCGTGGTCGTCGAGCACGTCGATCAGCCTCAGCACGCTGGCCGCCCGCTCCTCGTCGTCGATCGTGACCTCGACCGTCGGGCGCCAGACCAGCGCGGACGCCTCGGCGCCGCCGAACTTCGCTTCGAGCGCGTCCCGCACGGCGAAGAACCCTTCGATGCCGGTCGTGACCTCATGCCCGTCCGCGTCGGAGGTGACATCGTCGGCCCCGGCCTCGATCGCGGCCTCCAGCATCGCGTCGTCGGTCGCCGCTTTCGCCGGGTAGCGGATCGAGCCGACGCGCGAGAACATGAACGCGACCGAGTTGGTCTCGCCGAGTGCCCCGCCATGCTTGTTGAACGCGGTGCGGACGTCGGACGCGGTGCGGTTGCGGTTGTCGGTCAGCGCCTCGACGATCACCGCGACGCCGTACGGGCCGTAGCCCTCGTACCGGACCTCGACATAGTCGGCCCCGGCATCCGCCCCGGTCGCCTTCTTGATCGCGCGGTCGATCGTGTCCTTCGGCATGTTGGCGACACGGGCGGCCGTCATCGCGGCGCGCAGCCTCGGGTTGGTCGCGGGATCCGGCAGGCCCTGGCGGGCGGAGACGGTGATCTCGCGGATGAGCTTGGCGAACTGCTTGCCGCGGCGCACGTCCTGCGCGCCCTTGCGGTGCATGATGTTCTTGAACTGGCTATGTCCCGCCATCGGATTCGCTCCGCTTCAGGCGTTCCGGCGCAGCAGCACGGCCGCGGACGCGATGCCGAGCTTGATCGCGTCGCCGAACAGGAACGGCAGCACACCGAGCGCCCAGGCCTGCTTCGCGCCGACGAAGCTCGAGAGCCATGCGGCCCCGAGCGCGTAGATCACGGCCATGCCGGCAACCAGCAGCAGCGGACGGAGCGCCGGGCGGAGGCGGGCGACGAACAGCGAGATCAGCGCCATCGCGGCGAACTCGCCAGCCAGATAGCCGCCGGTCGGGCCGGCCATGTAGGCGAGGCCGATGCCGTGCGCGGGCGTGCCGGCGAACACCGGCAGGCCCGTCGCACCCTCGATCAGGTAGGCCGCGTAGGCGCCGATCGCCGCGCGCGGTCCGGCGAACGCCGCGATCATCAGCACGGCGAGCGGCTGCAGCGTCAGCGGCACCGGCGTGAACGGGATGCTGACTTTCGCCGACGCGGCCAGCACGAGGCTCAACGCCAGCGCGAGCGCGACGTCGAGGACGATGGGCTTTTGGACCGGGCGGGCAATGGCGGTGGTCATCGTGCGGACTCCGTAATCGGCGATGGCGGCAGGCTACACCGCCGGCATGGCCTGCGACAGACGCCCGCCGATCCGCACCGGCTCGACACGGGTCGCGAACCCGGTCGCGTCGTCCGTCTCCACGAACAGCCCGCATACCGTCGCCTCGCCCTCCGCCGGTGCCAGCCGCTCGCCGGGCATTTTCCGCCAGAACCGCGCGGCGGAGCCTTCCTTCGTCATGCCGATGACGCTGTCGTAGTCGCCGCACATCCCGGCATCGGCCTGAAACGCGGTCCCGCCCGCCATGACGTGATGGTCGGCGGTCGGGAAGATGCGTGTGGGTGCCGACGACCAGGCTCACCTGGCCGTCGAACGAGTGGGCGAACGCCATCTTTTCGCTGGTGGCCTCGGCGTGCATGTCGACCACGATGGCGGCGACCGCGCCCCCCGCGCCCATCCGATACTTGGAGAGCAGCGCGGCGGTGGCGCGGAACGGGCAGTCGATCGCGTCCATGAACAGCCGGCCCATGGCGTTGACCACCAGCGCGCGGCGGTTGCCCGCGACCTCGGCCACGAACGAGCCGCCGCCGGGCGTGCCGGGCGGGAAGTTCAGCGGGCGGATCAGCTTCGGTTGCGCCGCGATGTACGGGATGACCTCGCGCCGGTCCCATGAATGGTTGCCGAGCGTGATGACGTCGGCGCCGGCGGCGAAGATGGCGTCGGCCATGTCGGGGGCGAGGCCGAAGCCGTGGCTCGCGTTTTCGCCGTTGACGATGGCAAGGTCGATGCCGAGGCCCGCGCGCAATCCGGGCAGGCGTGCCACCACCGCGTCGCGGCCGGCCCGGCCGACCACGTCGCCCAGAAACAAGATTCGCATTAGCCCCTTTCGGTGAACCGGATGACGCGGCGCTCGGTCGCGACCGCGTCGAGCCGCGCGTCATACGGGCCGGTCGGCACCGCGTCCACACGCTGCGCCTCGTACGCGCAGCCGACGGCGATGGCGTCCGGGAGTTGGGCCAGCGTGCGGTCGTAGTAGCCGCCGCCGTAGCCGAGCCGGTTCCCGGCCGCGTCGAACGCGAGCAGCGGGACCAGCAGCCAGCCGGGCGCGGCCGTGGGGGCGGAGTCGGGCGGGCGTCTGGTGCCGAAACGCTCGGCGACCAGCGTGTCGCCGGGCCGCCAAAGCCGGAATGTCAGCGGGTTGCCGCGTGGCGGCGTCACCGGGAGTGCGATCGGATGTCCCGCGCTACTTAACGCGGTGAGGAGCGGGAGAATATCGATCTCGGTCCCGATCGGCCAGAAGCCGGCGACGACGGTGCCGGGCGGCGGCGGGTTTTGCATGAACCGGGTTGCGAGCGCGTGCCCGAGCGCCGGGTCGCACCCTGCCCGCGCCCGCAACGCCGCCCGGCGCAGGCGTGATTTCGGGTCGAAGTGCGGAGCCGCCGAAGCCGTTGGCGTGCCAACCTCCCAGAGCCTGCTTGCGCAGGTGGGCGCCGGATACCGTGACCACGGTCACGACAGAGCCAGCTCCCGTGGGAGTGCTTATCGGCCCCGGGGTTGAACTGCCTGACGCACCCAGCAGCCCCGCCGACGGAACGTGTGCGGCTTGGCTTTACTTTGCAAGCGGCCAGCGACGACTTAAGTAGGTCGGATGGCAAATCCGGCGTCCGACTCACGTGTGGTGACCCGTGCTCCGAAACATTGGGTCGACGAGCTCGAAGTGTCTCGTCAGCAGGCGATCGATGGAGATGTCGTCGACATCGACGAGCTCATTGCCGAACTCGATGCCATGATCGAGCAGATGGCCAGGAGGGGTAACGCCGGAGGGGCAAACGACGGGCCGGGCTTGAGACCGGGAGATCCACGACCGCGTGATCTGGTCAGTCTCTCCCGCGACACTCGCGGCAAGGTTCGCCGACTGGCAGCGGCCTACGACCGGCTGGATCGTCCCGACGCTTTAAAGCGATTACGTCAAACGATTGTCTCGGCCCGGCAGTCGGTGACAGCGGACCCGCTCGGTGAATTGGATGCGCCACGGCCCTACCCAGAACTCGCGCGCAGTGGCCAGCGATGGCGCAAAATTTGGCATTATTGGATCGTAAACCAAGTCAGCCCGCCCGTGATCATCGGCATCTTCCACGACAGCGAAGATATCCCGGGCAATCACCCTGGTGAAATATAGCCTACTCCGCCGCCGCATCCTCGACCTTCGCAGCCACCTGTTCGGCCCGCAGCGCCAGCCGGCTCAGGCGTTTCGCCTCCGCCTCGCGACGGGCCGGGCGTGCGACCGGCTCGGCCGGGGGATCGCCGGCGGCGCGCAGCGTGTCCAATTCGATCCGCGTGTCGTGCAGTTCGTCGGCCATCAGCAGGGCGGCCAGGACCAGCAGCCGGGCCTCGCCGGTGTTGCTGCCGAGCGCCCTGATGCTGGCGATACGGCCCTCGACCTGCTCGGCCATGGCGGACAGGTGCTGCTCCTGACCGTCCTCGCAGCCGAGCGTGTAGGCGTATCCGTTTATCTTGACGGTGACGTGGCTCACTCGAGCCCTCCCTCGTTGTATTCGGGCGTGACGGCGAGCGCCGCGCGCACCCGGGCGATCAGCCGGTCGAGCCGTTCGGCGACGGCCCCGGTGGCACCCGCCCGTTCGCCGTCGCGGACACGTTGGGCGGACTGCTCGATTCTCGCCAAGGCCGCCTCGATCCGCATGAACGCCGGCTCCTCCGGCGTCGTGCCGTCGTCCGGGCCGTCACTGACCATGTTGGATCGCCCCGTTCGTCACCGTTGCGTTACACCGCGCGGTGGCGGCCGGGGTCAAGCATGAACGCGCTCGCATGGCCGGCGGTGATCGTGCGCGGCCCGCGTGACGTGGCGTTGGCGCTGGTGCCGGGACGGCCGGTGACGTTGTTGTCGGCGCCGGGTGCGGCCGCGTTCGGCGGGCCGTCGTGGTGGGCCGCGCTGGCCGCCCACGCGCGCCGCGTCGCGACATCCGGGGTCGGCGACCTGCTCGATGCCGGAAATGCGCCCGGTTTGGCGCTGGCCGCGTTCCGGTGCGGATGCCGTGACGTGGCGCTGGCGCCCTGCCCCGCCTGGGACGCCGTGGCGGCCGTCGCGACGGAGACCGGCGCGCGGTTGCATGCGGCCCTGCCGCCGTCGCTCGACCTCGGGCTGCCGGCGTCGGCGCACCGTCTGGCGGCGTGGCTCGACGGTGACACGACGCGGTCGCTGCCGTAGGAACGCGCACCGCAAGTCTGGGAGCGCCCGGTTGGCCGATTGCCGCCTTTATCTGATCACGCCGCCAACCCTGCCGCCCGGCTTCGCCGACACGCTGGCCGCCGCACTCGACGCCGGTGACGTGGCCGCGCTTCAGTTGCGGCTGAAGGATGGGGACGACGACGCGATCCGCCGTGCCGCCGACCTGCTGCGCCCCGTCGCCCAATCGCGCGGGGTCGCGTTCCTGATGAACGACCGCCCGGACCTCGCCGTCGCCACCGGATGCGACGGCGCGCATGTCGGGCAGGACGACATGCCGGTCGCGGAGGCGCGGCGCGTGCTCGGCACGCTGCAACTCGGCGTGTCGTGCCACGGCAGCCGCGACCTCGGGTTCGCCGCCGGCGAGGCCGGGGCCGACTACGTGGCGTTCGGCGCGTTCTTCCCGACCACGACGAAGGACGTCGAGGTCCGGGCCGATATCGAGGTGCTGGAGGTCTGGGCCGAGACGATGACGGTGCCCTGCGTCGCGATCGGCGGTATTTCGGCGGCCAACTGCGCGCCGCTGGTTCGGGCCGGCGCGGATTTTCTGGCGGTCATCAGCGCGGTCTGGGGTCATCCGGACGGTGCGGCGGCCGGGGTGCGAGCCATGATCGAGGCGATCGCGGCGGCTTGACCGGACACAACGCGACCGCACACGCCGGCGCTACGGGACCGGCGGCGCGACCGGCCGCAGCACACGGCACACAGCCAAAACTCGTTCCGAACGACATGGCTTACCGAACGCTCGGGTTGGCACGAAGGTGGCCGAATGTTACCCGGCCGGCTCACCGCAAGGAACACGAAAATGGTCGTCTGGACCGGCTACGGGCTGCTCACGGTGGTGATCGCGGTCCTGTTCGGGGCCGTGGGCGAGGCCGCGTTGCAGCCGGCGCTGCACGGCGTCGCGGCCGGCTTTCCGCCCGGTAGCGGCCTTGCGATCGGCCTCGTCGCGGCCGCGATCGTCAACTGGGTGGCCGGGAGCGCGCTGAACCGCCGGCCCGGCCGCGAACTGCTCGACCCGCGCACCGGCGAGCGTGTGGTGCTCCGGCGCCGGCACACCCTGTTCTGGATCCCGATGCAGTACTGGTCGATCGTGCTGCTGATCGCGGGCGTCGCCTGCCTGATCGTGCCGTCGCGGGATGTGGTGCTGCCGGTCGGCGGCACGCCGACGACCGCGACCTAGGCCGCGAGCTTCCCCTCGATCGCGTCCCAGATCGGCGGACGCGAGATCGGGGCCGCCGAAGCGGGTGACCTCGCGCAGGCCGGTCGGCGAGGTCACGTTGATCTCGGTCAGCCAGTCGCCGATCACGTCGATGCCGACGAAGATCAGGCCCTGTTCGCGCAATAGCGGCCCGATCCGCTCGCAGATTTCCTGGTCGCGCAGGGTCATCGCGACCGCTTCCGGCCGGCCGCCGACATGCATGTTGCTGCGCGCCTCGCCGTCCGCCGGCACCCGGTTGATCGCGCCCATCGCCACGCCGTCGACCAGGATGATGCGCTTGTCGCCGGCACGGACGGCCGGCTCGTACCGCTGGATCATCAGCGGCTCGCGCGAGCGGGCGGCGTGCATTTCGAGCAAGCTGGCGAGGTTCGGGTCGTCGCGGCGGATCAGGAACACCCCCGCCCCGCCGTTGCCGAACAGCGGTTTGACCACGATGTCGCCGTGCTCGGCCCGGAACGCGCGGACGGCGCTGGCATCCCAGGTCACGAGCGTCGGCGGCATCAGCTCCGGAAAATGCGTGACCAGCAGCTTTTCCGGCGCGTTGCGGACGGCGGCCGGGTCGTTGACCACCAGCGTCTTGCCCGCGCCCACGCCGTGCACATGCTCCAGCATGTGGGTCGCGGTGATGTAGGCCATGTCGAACGGCGGATCCTGGCGCATCAGCACGACGTCCGTGTCGGCCCCGAGGTCGATCGTCGCGGCCGGGCCGAACTTGTAGTGCGCGCCCTTCACATGCTCGACCGTGACGGGCTGCGCGACCGCGCGGACCTTGGCGCGAGCGGCGGTGATGTCGAGCGTGAGGTGGCGAACCTCGTAATGCAGCAGCGAATAGCCCCGCCGCTGCGCCTCGATCATGAGCGCGAACGTGCTGTCGCCCTCGATGCCGATCCCCTCGATCGGGTCCATCTGGACCGCGACCCGCAAGGCACTCAACAATCGCAACCCGGCGTGGGGCCGGCGTCGCCGCGGACGACGTGATGGTCGACCCATTCGGCGACCAGCCGGCGCGCCTCGTTCAGCGACGCCTCCGGGTGGTGGATGCGGTACAGCGTCGCGCACGCCTCGAACGCGCCCATGTCCGCGACGCCGATGCCGCGCAGCTCGCGGTACGCGGTCACCACCGCGCGCTCGCACCGGCGGGCAATCCTCTCCTCCGAGATAGCCATTAGCGTGTCCCCGCCTTCGTACGCTTCCGCCCGAACAATTCCAGCCGCAACGACAAGATATCGAACCCCAGTTTTTCGGCGATCTCTGCGATCAGCTTCTCATGCTCGGCAGACTGAAACTCGATCACCCGGCCCGTTTCGACGTCGATCAGATGGTGGTGGTGGCCGTGATCGGTCGGCTCGTAGCGGGCGCGTCCGTTGCCGAAATCGCGGCGGTGGAGGATGCCTTTCTCCTCGAACAGCCGGACGGTGCGATAGACGGTCGCGATCGAGATGCGGGCGTCGAGTTTTACCGCGCGCCGATACAGTTCCTCGACGTCGGGGTGGTCGTCGGCCTCGGCCAGGACGCGCGCGATGACCCGGCGCTGGCCGGTCATTTTCAGGCCGTGCGTCTCGCACAGCCGCTCGATCGTCCAGTCCTCGGTGCGCGAGGTCGCGGCCGGGCGGATGGTGGGTTGGGCGAGCGTGGGCATCGCGGTCTCCGGCGGCGTGCGCTGTAAGTAGGCGGTCCGCGCTGGGATCGCCAGTGCCGGGGCTCGGGTGGCCGTTGCCTCTAAAATCTTCAACCGAGCCGCGCCCTCAGCGTCGCTAAAGCAGTATAGGCAGCGGCCACACGCGCCGGGTCGGTCGTCAGCGCCAGCGCCCGCTCCCAAGCCGCAATGGCGGCCGCAAGCCGTCCCGCCGCCTCGTGCAACTGGGCGGAATCCTCCCACAGCCCCGGGCTGCGCGGCGCGATGAGCAGCATGTCGCCCGACACTTCCAGCGCCCCCTCCAGGTTGCCGGCGCGGGCGCGGCGGAGGCGGACGTTGTTCAGCAGGCGCAGCAGGATCGCACGGTCCGGCATCGGGCGGACCATGGCCGGGGTCAGTTCGGCGCCGGGGCCGGCGACCGCGCGCAGCATCGACCGGAGCGCGCGGCCGTCGTGGCGGATGCCGCCGGCGAACGGGTCGAGCACGACTTGCTCGCCCTCCTCGCCCCGCAGCGCCACCAGGAAATGACCCGGGAAATCGAGACCGACGGCGCGCGCGCCCGCCGCCCGGCCTGCATGCAACCATAAAATGCCGAGGGCGACCGGAAGGCCGCGCCGGCGCTCGATGACCGAGATCAGGTTCGCGTTGAACTCGGCGTCGTAATCCTGCTCGTCGCCCCGGTAGCCGAACTGCCGGCCGAGCACCCGCGCCAGCGCGTCCGCTTGCCGGACGAGGCCGTCGGGCGGGACGTCGGCGACGGCGGCGCGCGCGAGGTCGCGGAGGTGATCGTGCGCCGGCCCCCACTCCTCGTCCGGCCAGAGGGCGCGGGCGAGGTGCAGGGCCGCGTCGGCGAGGTCGATCTCGTCGTCGGCCAGCTCGCCGATCGCACGCAGTGCGTCGCGCGGGTCGCCCAGAGAAGCCGGCAGAGCGCCCTACTCCGCCGCCACGGCGGTGAGCATCGGGCCGAGCGGACCGCCGGCGAAGATGTGGACGTGGAAATGCGGCACTTCCTGGCCGGCGAACTGGCCGACGTTGGTCAGGGCGCGGTAGCCCTTCGACGCGAACTCCTGCGCGACACGGCCGACGGCGCGCCAGAAGCCGCCGATCTCCTCATCCGATGCGCCGGCGGTGAAGTCGGCCAGCGAGCAGTATTTCCCGCGCGGGATGACCAGGATGTGCTCCGGCGCCTGCGGGGCGATGTCGTTGAAGGCGATCGCGTAATCGTCCTCGTACACCCGGCGGCTCGGCAGGTCGCCGCGCAGGATTTTCGCGAACACGTTGGAATCGTCATAGGGAGGAAGGCCGCTTACCGGCATGAATGTGTCCTTAGGGTATTTTCCGCGTATCGACATCGCGTTTACGCGCTGCTTTTTCCGCCAAGCCAGAGACGCCTTCGCGCCTCGCCAGTTCCGCCCAGACGGCGTCGGGCGTGATGCCGGCCGACACCCACATGACGAGCAGGTGATACAGAACGTCCGCACTTTCGCCCACCAGGGCGGACCGGTTACCGGCGACCGCCTCGATCAGGCATTCGACCGCTTCCTCGCCGAACTTCTGGGCGGCCTTGGCGGTTCCGCGCGACAGCAGCCGGGCGGAGTGGGACAGCGCGGGGTCGGCGCTGCGCCGGCCCTCGATCACGTCGAACAGCCGGTCGAGGACGACGGCGGTCGGCGCGTCCGCGGTTTTGGCCGGCGGCTTTCCCGGCGGCGCGCTTTTGGGCGTCGTGACTTTCTTCGCCATCAGGCCGGCCTGACGGGCAGCCCGGCATCGGCCAGCGTTTGCTTGACCTGGGCGATGCTGAACGTGCCGAAATGGAACACGCTGGCGGCGAGCAGGCCGGTCGCCCCGGCGCGCGCGCCATCGACGAAATGGGCCAGCGTGCCGACGCCGCCGCTGGCGATCACCGGCACCCGCACCGCGTCGCACACCGCCGCCAGCAGTTCGGTGTCGAAGCCGAGTCCGGTGCCGTCACGGTCCATGCTGGTCAGCAATAGTTCACCCGCACCGCGTTCGGAAACCTCCCGGCACCAGCCGAGCACGTCGGTGCCGGTGTCGCGGCGGCCGCCATGGGTGAAGACGTGCCACTCACCGGGGGCGACCCGCTTCGCGTCGACCGCGACCACCACGCACTGGCTGCCGAACTTTCGCGCCGCTTCGTCGATGAAGCGCGGGGCGCGCGACGGCGGCGGAGTTGAGGCTGCACTTGTCGGCACCGGCCAGGAGCAACGCCCGCATATCGGCCGTGGTGCGGATGCCGCCGCCGACCGTGAGCGGCAGGAACACGCGCGACGCGGTGCGCGCGACGACGTCCAGCATGGTGCCCCGGTCCTCGTGCGTCGCGGTGATGTCGAGGAAGGTCAGTTCGTCCGCACCGGCGGCGTCGTAGACCGCCGCCTGCTCGACCGGGTCGCCGGCATCGCGGAGGCCGACGAAGTTGATGCCCTTCACGACCCGGCCGTCCTTGACGTCGAGGCACGGAATGACCCGCAACTTCAGCACGATACGACACGCAGCGCATCCGCCGCCGTGATCCGGCCGTCGTACAGGGCGCGGCCCACGACCACGCCCTCGATGTTCGGCGCGTCCAGCGCCCGCAACGCGGACAGATCGTCGAGCGAGCCGACGCCGCCCGACGCGATCACCGGGATGCGCGTCGCGCGGCTGAGTGCCGCCGTGCCGTCGAGGTCGACGCCGCCGAGCATCCCGTCGCGGCCGATGTCGGTGTAGATGATCGCCGCCGCCCCCGCGTCCTCGTACCGTGCGGCAAGCTCCTGCGCGGTCATCGTGCCGGTTTCGGACCAGCCTTGCGTGGCCACCATGCCGGCCCGCGCGTCGATCCCGATCACGATGCGGCCCGGGTTCTCGGCGCACGCGGTCCGCACCAGTTCGGGGTCGCGCGCGGCGATGGAGCCGAGGATGACGCGGCGGACGCCGGCCGCGAGCCAGCCGTCGATGCCGGCGCGGTCGCGGATGCCGCCGCCGAGCTGCACGGGAATGTCCACGGCCGCGAGGATGGCGGCCACGGCGTCCTGGTTGACCGGATGGCCGGCGAACGCGCCGTCGAGGTCCACGACATGCACCCAGCCGAACCCCGCCGCCTGCCACGCCGCCGCCTGCGCGCCCGGATCGTCGCCGTACACGGTCGCGTCGGTCATCTCGCCCTGGCGCAGACGGACGCACTGGCCGGCCTTCAGGTCGATCGCGGGATACACGGTGAGCCTCCTCAAGGGATGCGCCCGCCGGGCTGCAGCAGCTTGAAGTAGTAAATGCCCCGAATGGTTTTCCCGCCGACCCGCGCATACGCCGGATGCACGCCCCAGCGGATGTAGCCGAGGCCCTCGTACAGCGTGATCGCGGCCGCCTGCGTCTCCCGCACGTCGAGATTGAGCGCGTAGAAGCCGAGCGCCCTTGCCGCCTCCTCGACCCGCTGGGTCATCAGGCGCGCGAGACCGACGCCGCGCGCGTACGGGGCGACGAAGGCGTGCATCAGATGGGCGGCGAACGCCTGCGCCTCGTTGTTGCGGGGCGGGCGGACGAGCTGTGCCGAGCCGACGATGATGCCGTCGAGCCGGGCCACGAACAGCTCGCGGCCGGGCACGAGCAGGATGCCCTTGAAGTAGGCTTCCAGCGCGGCGCGGCCGGGCGGGTTGACCCAGCCGAACCCGCCGCCGTCGATGATCGCCGCGTCGGCCGCCTCGCACAGGGCGTTCAGCTCGTCGTCGTCCAGCGCCGTCTGGCGGGAGAC
Source organism: uncultured Alphaproteobacteria bacterium (assembly GCA_963756975.1). Taxonomy (GTDB): domain Bacteria; phylum Pseudomonadota; class Alphaproteobacteria; order Acetobacterales; family Acetobacteraceae; genus CAVRQM01. The sequence continues at coordinate 164,408 of CAVWPS010000001.1, forward strand.
GTGCAGCGTGCGGTCGAGCAGGTCGGTCACGCCGGTTTCCAGGCGAGGAAGTTGCCGAGCAGGCGGAGGCCGACGCCCTGGCTTTTCTCGACATGGAATTGCGTGCCGCAGACGTTGCCGCGCGCGACCATGGCGACGACCGGGCCGCCGTACTCGGTGGTCGCCAGCACGTCAGCCGGCTCGGCCCCGGTGAGCGCGAAGGAGTGCACGAAATAGACGTCGCTGCCGGGCTCGATCCCGTCGGTCAGCGGGTGCGCGCGCGGGAAGGCCAGCGCGTTCCAGCCCATGTGCGGCAGCCGCAACCCGGGGGCCGCCATCTGGGCCACGTCACCCGCGATCCAGCCGAGGCCGGGGGTGGAAACATGCTCCAGCCCGTGCTCCGCCATCAGCTGCATGCCGACGCAAATGCCGAGGAACGGTTTTCCGTGCGCGACGGAGAGGACGACGGCTTGGTGCAGGTACGGGTTGGCGGCCAGCCCCTCGGCGCAGTCGGCGAACGCGCCCTGCCCCGGCAGCACGATCCGATCGGCCGCGTCGATCGTTTCGGGGTCGGCGGTGATGGTCACGGTCGCGTGAATTCCGGCGCGCTCGGCGGCGACTTCGAGCGCGCGGGCGGCGGAGGCCAGGTTGCCGCTGCCGTAGTCGACGACCGCGACCTTCACAGCGCCCCCTTGGTCGACGGCACGGCGTTGCCCGCGCGGGGATCCGGCGTGGTCGCCATCCGCAGCGCCCGCGCGGTCGCCTTGAAGCAGGCTTCGGCGATGTGGTGGTTGTTCGTGCCCGCGCGCTGGACGAGGTGCAGGTTCATCAGCCCGGCCATGGTGAGCGCCCGGAAGAATTCCTGGAACAGCTCGGTGTCGAACTCGCCGATCTTCGGGCGGTCGAAACGGACATCCCAGACGAAGTGCGGACGGCCGGACAGGTCGATCGCGGCTTCGACCAGGGCGTCGTCCATCGGCACGACGGCATGGCCGAACCGGGCGATGCCGCGCTTTTCGCCCAGGGCGGCGACCAGCGCCTGGCCGAGCACGATGCCGGTGTCCTCGGTCGTGTGGTGGAAATCGATGTGCAGGTCGCCCTTCGCCCGCACGGTGAGGTCGAACATCCCGTGGCGGCCGAGGCTGGTCAGCATGTGGTCGAGGAAGCCGATGCCGGTGGCGATGTCGGTCCGGCCGGTGCCGTCGAGGTCGAGGGTGACGGCGATGTCCGTCTCCGACGTGGCGCGGTGAATTGTGGCGGCGCGGGGCATGGATGTTGCGTAGCGGACGCGGGGGCTGGTCGCAACGCGGCCGTAAGCGGTCCGCTGCCCGATTCTACCGGCGCAGTATCCCCAGCGCGTCGTGCGGACTGACGATACGGATCGCGCCATGAGCTTCGAGGCGCAACAGGTGGTTGTCGCCCGTAACGATCAGATCAGCCCGTGCCGCGACCGCCGCGGCGATGACGTGATCGTCGTCGGGGTCACCGAGCACGACGCGCGGGACCGCAGCGGGTGTGAGGCAATCGGTCAATCCGGCATATAGGTCCAAGGCTTGTTCGACAGTCGAGCGGCGACGGTCGAGCCGAGCAGCAAGCTGCCCTCGAGTCAGCACGTCGCGAAGTTCATCGAGCAGTACCGGCGACGTGTACAGGAGCAGGTCACCATTGGTCGCGGACTCAAGCAGACCACGGGGCTTGCCGCCCCAAATCAGGGCCGAGACGACGACGTTGGTGTCAAGAACGGCCCGCATCATCCCGCGGCGCGCGGCGCGCGGCCTGGCTGCGGGCGACCCTCACGGCTTTCACCTCGGCATCGATCTCGTCCATCGACATCTCGGGAATTCCGGCCTCCTCGATGAGGCGCGCAACATCCATGAGTGCGCGCCCGGCGCGGCGCCGCATCGCGTCTTCGAGCAGCTGCTGGATGGCACCATCCGACAACAGACCGGCGTGGCTGGCACGCTGGGCGATCTCATCGGGCAGTGTGATTTGAATTTTCGTCATGACGACTTGAGCCTTCATTAGCAGACAATGATCTATCTTCGCAGACAATCGTACGTTCTGATTGCGCCGCAACCCTTTTAGCACCCGTGACTTCGGCCAGAAATCCGGTGATTGGCCCCAAGGGCTTACGTCGAAGCGGCCGACACCCACGCGTGCAGCACCCGCGTCACGTCACGAAAATCCGCCATCCGCATCGCCTCCGCCGGGGTATGACTGCCGTGCTGGTTGCGGACGAACAGCAGGCCGGCCGGCACCCCGGCCTGGGCGAAGCTGACCGGATCGTGGCCGCCGCCGCTCGGCATTGTCATCGCACGCACGCCGATGCGGGACGCCGCATTCGCCAGGGCCGCCTGCAGGCCGGGGTCCATCTCCGTGGCGACGCTGCCGGTCTCCGTGCCGAGGTCGAAGCGGACGCCGCGCCGCGCCTCGATCTCCGGCACCAGTGTCGCGATCATGCGGAACACCATGTCGACGCAGGCGGGATCGAGGCTGCGGACGTCCAGCTCGAACCGCGCCTCGCCTGCGATTTTCGTGAAACCGGAATCGGGGCCGGTGGCCAGGACGCAGAACGTCAGCACCAGCGAATGCCCGTCCGCCTCCATCTCCGCCCACAAATCGTCGAGCGCCACCGCGAACTCGGCCAGCGCGATCGCGGCGTCGCGCCGGAATTTTCGCGGCGTCGCACCGGAGTGGTTGGTCTCCCCGATGACGCGGCCCGCGCGAAGGCGGCGGCTGCCGGGAATGCCGGTCACGATGCCGACCGGGATCTCGGCCTCGTCCAGCACCGGGCCTTGCTCGATGTGGACCTCCACGTAGGCGGCGACCCTCTCGGGCGGCAGCAGGCATTCGCCGCGCGCCACCGCTTCGGGGTCGAAACCGGCGTCCCGAATGTGCTCGGCCAGCGTCCGGCCGGTGTCCATGCGGCGCACCTGCAGCGCGTCGGGCGGCAGGCGGCCCAGCAAGGCGCGGCTGCCGGGAAAACTGGTCGGGAACCAGGAGCCGGACTCTTCCGCCCGCACCACGCTGACCACCACATCCCGCGCCGGTCCGGAAATCCCCGCTATGGTGGCCAGGGCCGCCAGCACGCCCGCCGTGCCGTCGTAGTCGCCGCCCTGCCGCACGCTATCCAGATGGCTGCCGATCACGATCGCCGGCAGGGACCGGTCCCGGCCCGGGCGGGTCATCAGCAGATTGCCGGCCGGATCGACCGCGATCGCGAGACCCAGCCGCTCGCCCTCGGCCCGGACCAGGGCGTGCGCGATCGCCTCGCCCTCGCCGTAGGCGGCGCGCGTGACCCCCTCCCCGTCCCGTGTCGCGTCGCGGATGGCGGTGAACAGGCGGGCGGCGAGGTCGAGATCGGGCTGCATGCCGAAACGTCACCCCTTCCGCCGCGCGCGTCCAGCCGACACAGTCGCGCCGCAACCGGGAGGCACACATGAAACAACGGCTGGTGGTCACGCGCGCGATGCCGCCCAGGGTCGTCGAGCGGGTTCGGGCGGAGTTCGACAGCCCGGCACCGGGCGACCGCGAGCTGTCCGACACCGAGGTCATGGCGATGGCGGCCGACGCCGATGCGCTGATGATCTCGTCCAACCTGAAACTGACCGCCGACCGGATTGCGGCACTTCCGGAGCGGATCAAGATCGTCGCGACCTGCTCCGTCGGGTTCGAACACATCGACGTCGCCGCCGCACGGGCGAGGCGTTTGCAGGTGACCAACACGCCGGACGTGCTGACCGACTGCACCGCCGATCTGACGATGCTGCTGATCCTGGCCGCGTGCCGGCGGGCGGCGGAGTACGCGGCGATCACCCGCGCCGGCTGGGGCAAGCCGATGGGTCCGGGCGAAATGCTCGGCCTGCGCGTGTCCGGCCGGACGCTCGGCATTTTGGGCATGGGCCGGATCGGGCAGGCGGTGGCACGGCGGGCGCGCGGCTTCGGCATGCGGATCGTCTATTGCAACCGCCACCGGCTGCCGGCCGACCTCGAAGCGGGCGCCACGTATTTCGCCGATTTCAACGAAATGCTGCCGCATTGTCAGGTGCTGAGCCTGAACGCGGCGAGCGGGCCCGGAACGGTCGGGGTCATGAACGCGGCGGCGTTTCAGCGTCTGCCGGACAACGCCGTGTTCGTGAACGCATCGCGCGGCGCGCTGGTCGACGAGGAGGCGCTGATCGCGGCGCTCAGGTCGGGAAAACTGTTCGCGGCGGGGCTCGATGTGTTCGCGGCCGAGCCGTCGATCGACCCGCGTCTGGCCGCGATGGAGAACGTGTTCCTGACGCCGCACATGGGCAGCGCCACCGTGGAGACGCGCGACGAGATGGGTTTCAGGGCACTCGACAACATCTCCGCCGTGCTGGCCGGCAAGCCCGCGATCGACCCGCTATGGACCTGACGCTCGCCATCACGCGCAGGCTGCCGCCGGCGGTCGAGGCGCGCGCCCGTGCCACGTACGACGTGGTGCAGGACGAGGCGGACGGGGCGCGCAGCGCGGCCGACGTTCTGCGGCTGGCGGAACACGCCGACGCGCTGCTGTGCTGCCCGGCGGAACGGCTGGACGCGGCGACGGTGGCCGCCCTGCCCGCCCGTGTGAAAGTCGTTGCCACGTTCAGCGTCGGCATGGATCACCTCGATCTGCCCGCGCTGGCCGCCCGCAACATCGCGGTGGTGAACACGCCGGACGTGCTGAGCCGGGCGACCGCCGAATTGTCGCTGCTGCTGATGCTGATGGCCGGGCGGCGCGCGGGCGAAGGCGAGCGGTTGCTGCGGGCCGGACGATGGAGCGGCTGGCACCCGACGCACATGATGGGCACCGGCATCGCGGGCCGGACGCTCGGTATTTTCGGCATGGGGCGGATCGGGCGCGAGCTGGCGGCGATGGCGCGCGGGCTGTCGATGCCGGTCCACTACCTCAATCGCACGCGGCTCGATCCCGCGATCGAGGACGGGGCGGTGTTTCATGCTCGTGAGGAAACGTTCCTGCCGGTGTGCGACGTGCTGAGCCTGAACGCGCCTGGTGGTGCGGGCACGCGGCATTGGCTGAATGCCGGAGCGGATCGCGCTGCTGCCGCATGGTGCGATCGTCGTGAACGCCGCGCGCGGCACGCTGATCGACGACGCGGCGCTGATCGCGGCGTTGCGCTCGGGGCATGTCGCGGCGGCGGGGCTCGATGTCTACGACGGCGAGCCGCGCGTCGATCCGGGATTTCTGGCGCTCGAGAATGTCGTGCTGTTGCCGCATCTGGGCAGCGCCACGGTGGCGACGCGCGACGCGATGGGGTTCGCCGCACTCGACGGGATCGACACGGTGCTGCTCGCGCGATGATGGGTGCCATCAACGAGGCGGTCGCGGTCCGGCTGACCCGCGCGTTCGGCACGATGTGGCTGTGCTACGCGTTCGCCGTCTTCGGATTGCTGCCGCTGCTCGCGATCCTGCGGCCGCACCAGGCAGAATTCCTGTACCTGGTCCAACTGGGTGCAGTTGTGGGCGCTGCCGCTGATCCTGGTCGGCACCAACATTCTGGGCCGCGACGCGGAACGCCGCGCGGCCGAGGATCACGAGAAGCTCGCGCAATCCTACGAGGAACAGAAGCGGACGTACGAACAGGTGCTTGCGTTGCTGCAACGGCAGGAGGATGTGATCGCGGCGATGCTGCGGCAGGACCGGCTCCTGGAAGCGCAGGATGTCGTGCTGGCCGAGCAGACCGCGATGCTGAAGGCGGAGCTGACCTATCTGACGGCGGCGAAGTTGCCCTGACGCTCAGGCGTGCAGTCCGACCAGGCCCGTCACCCGCGCCGCCAGCAGGTCGACGAACAGGCGGGTTTTAGCCGACAGCGCGCGGCTGGGCGTGACGACGGAGATCGGCACGGGTGCCAGCGTCCACCCGGCGAGGATCGGGCGCAGCAGGCCGGCGCTCACGTCGTCGCGGGCCATCACGTCGTCGACCGCCGCGATGCCGATGCCGAAGCGGGCGAGTTGGCGGATCATCGACATGTTGTTGGCCGACACGGTGCTGCCGGCGGCGATCTCGACCGTCTCGGCGTCGTGGAACAGACGCCACTCGCCGTCGTCGCCCTTGTGCAGCAGATGGATCCGGCGATGGTCGCGCAGCTCGGCCGGATGCGCCGGCTCGCCGTGGCGCGCGAGATAGCCGGGTGCCGCGTAAAGGCTGGCACCGAGCAGGGCCAGGCGGCGGACGGTCAACGTGGAATCCGGCAGCGTGCCGAGGCGAACCGCAAGGTCGAACCCTTCGCCGAGCAGGTCGACCCGGCGCGGTGACAGGTCGAGGTCGATCCGCACCGCCGGATGCAGCGCCAGATATTCCGCGATGACGGGTGCCACGAGCCGCGGTCCCGTCTCCGCCTCGACCGACATCCGCAACAGCCCGCGGGGCGTCTCGACCGCGCCGCGCACCTGCTCGTGCGCCTCCCGGGCCGCCTCGATGATGGTCTCGCACCGCGCGAGGTAAAGGGCACCCGCCTCGGTCAGCTCGACGATCCGCGTCGTCCGGTGCAGCAACTTCACGCCGAGCGAGACTTCGAGTTCGGCGATGCGGCGCGAGAGGGTCGATGTCGGCATCGCGAGACGGGCGGCGGCCCGGGTGAAATTGCGGGTCTCGGCGACGGCGATGAACAGGGTCAGGTCGCGCAGGTAGTCCACGTCGGATTGTCCCATTGGCGGGATGGAGTTTCCCGACGGCGCAGCATCATTCCGGCCATGAAACGCAGTATGTCGCCGCGGCAGTCCCGGTCAATCGTGGCCGGGACCGACGACAGGAGAGCCGCGAGTGCCAACCTTCGAGCGCTTCACCACCGCAGACAGCATCGTCATGCTGGTCGACCATCAGACGATGACGATGGACTGGGTCAAAAGCCTGCCGCGCGCGACCACGATCGCGAGTTGCCGGGTGCTGACCCGCATGGCCGCCGACTACGCGATGCCGCTGGTGCTGACGACGACGATGGAGGCGGTGGTCGGCCCGACCATCCCCGAGATCGCCGAACTGGCCCCGGACGCGTTCGCGCGGCGATACAAGCGCGGCGGCGAGCTGAGCTGCTGGGACGCCGCCGACCTGCGCGACGGCGTGGCCGCGCTCGGCCGGCCGAATATCATTCTCGCCGGGCTCACGACGGATATTTGCCTGTTCTGGGCGGCGGTCGACGCGGTCGGCTTCGGCTATCGCGTGATGGTCGTGGCCGACGCCTGCGGGACGATGTCGGCGCTCGGCGACACGGTGACATTCGACCGCCTGCGCGGGCTTGGGGTCACGGTCGCCGTGGTGAACCAGGTCGTCACCGAACTCGTCGGCAATTTCGGCACGCCGGAGGGCCGGAAGGCGCAGACGATCATGGGTGACGAAATCATCTCCAAGCTCGCCGCCTGATCGCCGCCTGACCGCCGCTTGACCGGCGCGAGGGGCGGCCAAGGGCTGACCCGGCGATCCCGGGTGGTCCCTATCCACCACACGCAGTCATTGCGGGACGTCGCTTGTTTGACGCCCGGCACGATCGTCGTCCATAGTAGGACAAATGCCGGGCGACAGGCCGCGGTGCGTTGGGGAGTGCGTCTTGGCCGTTCTGCAACTGACCGACATTTCCAAAAGTTTCGGCGCGATCAAGGCGTTGACCGAGGTCAGCCTCACGGTCGAGCCGGGCGAGGTGCTCGGTCTGATGGGTGATAACGGGGCCGGCAAGTCGACGCTGGTTCGCATCATCGCGGGCAACTTCCCCGCCACCTCCGGCTCGATGATCCTGGACGGCGAGCCGGTCCATTTCACCCGCCCGGTCGACGCGCGGGCGAAGGGGATCGAGGTCGTCTACCAGGACCTCGCGCTGTGCAACAATCTGACGGCGGCGGCGAACGTCTTCCTCGGCCGCGAGATCCGCAACATGTTCGGCGTGCTGAACTACGCCGCGATGTACAAGCGCGCGGGCGAGCTGTTCGCCGAACTGAAAAGCGAGACGCGGCCGCGCGACGTGGTGCGGCGGATGTCGGGCGGGCAGCGGCAGGCGGTGGCGATCGCGCGGACGCGGCTGAGCAACAGCAAGATCGTCATGATGGACGAACCGACCGCCGCGATCTCGGTGCGCCAGGTCGCCGAAGTGCTCGACCTGATCCGGCGGTTGCGCGATCAGGGGATCGCGGTCGTGCTCATCAGCCACCGCATGCCGGACGTGTTCGCCGTGTGCGACAAGGTTTTTGTCCTTCGCCGCGGACGCAAGGTCGCCGAAAAGCCGATCGTGGACAGCAGCCCTGAAGAAGTCACCGGATTGATCACGGGAGCGATCCATGCCGCCTAGCGACAATCCGTCCGCCACGAGCGCGCCGCTCGGCGTCGCCATCTCCGACGTGTTCGGGATCGAGGAACGCTCGGTCTTTCAGCGCGTGATCGGCGCCCAGTCGTTCTGGGTGACGCTGGCATTGATCGCGATCTGCATCGTGCTGTCGATCCTGCAGCCGAACGCGTTCGCCACCACCGACAACCTGTTCAACATCACCCGCAACTTCTCGTTCATCGGCATCATGGCGCTCGGCATGACCGCCGTCATCATCACCGGCGGCATCGATCTGTCGGTGGGCTCGACCATGGGCGTCGTCGTCATCACGACCGGCATGGTGATGCATGGCGGCGGCAGCTGGGAGCTCGCGTGCCTCGTCGGGCTCGGCACCGGATTGATCATCGGGCTGTTCAACGGGGTTCTGATCGCCGTGCTCGGGCTGTCGCCGTTCGTGACCACGCTCGGCACGCTCGCGATCGCGCGGTCGGCGGCCGTCGTGCTCAGCCAGAACAAGATGATCTACGAGTTCGGCGACAACAACGCGTGGTTCTTCGACAAGCTCGGCGGCGGTTCGTTCCTGTACGTCGCGATCCAGGTTTGGATCCTGATCGGGCTGTGCGTGATCTTCGCGCTGTGCCTGCACTGGACCGTGTGGGGCCGCCACCTGTTCGCCGTCGGCGGCAACGAGAACGCGGCGCGGCTGACCGGCGTGCCGGTCTACCAAGTGAAGATCGCGGCCTACGTGCTGGCCGCGATGAGCGCCGCGTTGGCCGGCATCCTGATCCTCGCGTGGCAGGGCTCGGCGATCAACGCGGTCGGCACCGGCTACGAGCTGCGGGTGATCGCGTCGACCGTGATCGGCGGCGCGAACCTGATCGGCGGCGAAGGCGGATCGTACGGCGCATTCATCGGCGCGGCACTGATCGAGGTGATCCGCAACTCGCTGCTGATGGCCGGTGTCGACAGTAATTGGCAGGGCATGTTTGTCGGTGCCTTCATCATCCTCGCGGTGCTGCTGGAGCGGCTTCGCGGGCGACGCCGTGACTGACTGAAACAATCAAAATCAACCGGAGAGACTGTCCATGAAGACCATCCTGCTGACGGGGGCCGCGATCGCCATCGCGACCGTCTTCGCCATGCCGGCCGCCCACGCGGCGGACCACAAATACGTCTTCGCGCTGGTGCCGAAGAACACCAACAACCCGTTCTTCGATCAGGCCCGCGACGGCTGCAAGAAGGCCGAGACGGAGAGCAAGGGCGCGTTCGAGTGCCTGTATATCGGCCCGGGCGAGCACGGCGGCGGCGAGGAGCAGGTCCAGGTCGTCAACGACCTGATCGCCAAGAAGGTCGACGGGATCGCGGTGTCGGCCGCCAACGCGGCGGCGATGGGCAAGGCGCTCGAGAAGGCGAAGGCCGCCGGCATTCCGGTGCTGACGTGGGACAGCGACCTGCTGCCGAAGGACAAGGGTGATCGCGTCGCCTATGTCGGCACCTACAACTACGACATCGGCGTGAACCTCGCCAAGGAAGTCCAGGCGATCAAGCCGAAGGGCGGCACGATCTGCATCCAGTCGGGCGGTGCGGCGGCGGCGAACCACAACGAGCGTATCCAGGGCATCCGCGACACGCTGGCCGGCAAGAAGTCCGACACGGCGCCGGGCGACCGGCTCGCCGGGCAGAACGGCTGGACCGAGGCGGCCGGTTGCCCGCTCTACACCAACGACGACTTCCCGGTCGCGGTGCAGCAGATGGAGGACACGCTCGCGAAGTACCCGAACCTCGACGCGTTCGTGCCCACCGGCGGCTTCCCGCAGTTCGCGGGCCAGGCGTACGGGCGTGCGGCGGCGCGCTACAAGAGCAAGATCGCCGACGGTTCGCTCGCCTTGGTGGTGGCCGACACGCTGCCGATCCAGATCGGATTGCTGAAGCAGGGCCTGTCGTCCGGGCAGGTCGGGCAGCGGCCGTTCGACATGGGCTATAAGGCGATGATCTTCCTGAACGACATCAAGAACGGCAAGGCCGCGCCGACCGACCCGACGTACACGGGCCTCGATGTGTGCACGCCGAAGAACGCGGCGACCTGCGTCGGCGGCGGCTGACGTTTTCTGAGGTGGCGGGGATTTCGGTCCCCGCCACCCTACTTCCTACACGAACCTAAAGCCGCGCCACCGGATGCGCCGGCGCATCCCCCGCCCCGCGCACCTGTTGATCGAAATCGATCACGCTGCCGGTCATCATCCCGCTCTCGTCGCTCGCCAGATACGCGACCGACCGTGCCACCTCGTCCGGTTTCAGCAGGCGGCCGAACGGCTGCTTGGCTTCCGCCAATTCCAGCCAATCCGCGGGCGCGTCGTGGAAGCGGGACTGGATGCCGGCCTCGCCCGGCGTGTCCATCCAGCCGATGTTCAGGCCGTTGACCCGGATGCGGTCGGGCATCAGCGCGTAGGCGGCGTTCTTCGTCAGCACCGACAGCGCGCCCTTGCTGATCGAATACGGGGCCAGAAAGCTCTGGCCGCCATGCGCCGACATGCTCTGGATGTTGACGATGGTGCCGCCCCTGCCCTCCCGCCGCATGATCTTCGCCGCGTCCTGGATGAGGAAGAACGGCGCCCGTACGTTGACCGCCATCATCCGGTCGAACAGATCGACCGAGGTGTCCAGGATCGTGCCCCGGTCGGTGATGGCACCCGAGTTCACCAGCACATCGACGCGGCCGAACCGCGTGTCGGCCTCGGCCACCACGCGGCGGCACGACTCCACGTCGGCCAGATCCGCGCGGACGAAGATGGCCGGCACGCCGAGCGACGCGGCGACCGCCTCGCCGCGCGCTTCGTTGCGCCCGGTGACGACGATCCCGGCCGCGCCACCGGTCGCGAACAGCCGTGCGATCGCCTCACCGAGTCCTTGCGTGGACCCGGTGACGATCGCGATCTTGCCTTGAAACATCATTTCCCCATCGCGTCGAAGACGGCGTGCGACCAGGCACCCTCTGGTTTCTTGGTGATGACCGGATCGCTGCCGCCGCTCATCAGTTCGCCGACCGTCCGGTCGTACGCGGCAGGTTCGAGGTAGCCCATCCGCTTGCCCTCGGGGCCAAGCAATTTGGCGACCTCGCTCAGCATCCGCTTCTGGTGCGCCGCCGTCTGCGCGCCCGCCGTGTCGTTGGCGAGCACGATTTTGACCGCCTCCTCCTGATGCGCGATCGCGTAGACCCAGCCTTTCAGCGACGCCGCGAGGAACCGGCCCATGACGGCGACTTCCTTCGGATCCGCGAGCTTGGCCTGCGTCGTGTAGAGGCCGTCCTCCAGCGTCGCGACGCCCTCGTCCTGGTATTTGAAGACGTGCAGCTGGTCGGGCTTCATGCCGGCTTCGATCAGCTGCCAATATTCGTTGTACGTCATGGTCGAGATGCAGGCGGCCTGCTTTTGCAGCAGCGGGTCGACGTTGAAACCCTGCTTCAGGACGGTGACGCCGTCCGGGCCGCCGGTGGTGGCGAGCTTCAGTTTGCTCATCCAAGACAGGAACGGATACTCGTTGCCGGAGAACCAGACGCCGAGCGTCTTGCCCTTGAACTGCGCGGGCGTGGCGACGCCGCTGTCTTTGCGGCACGTGAGTTCCATGCCGGATTTCTCGAACACCTGCGCGATGTTGACGAGCGGTACGCCCTTCTCGCGCGCGGCGAGGGCCGACGGCATCCAGTCCACGATCACGTCGGCACCGCCGCCGGCGATCACCTGGCTCGGGTTCACATCCGGCCCGCCCGCCTTGATCGTCACGTCGAGGTTCGCGTCCTTGTAGAAACCCTTCGCGGCGGCGACGTAATACCCGGCGAACTGCGCCTGCGGGACCCATTTCAGCTGCAGCGTGAGCGGGTCGGCGGCGTGGGCCTGGGCCGCCAGCCCGAACAGCGCGGCGGTGGCGAGCAGTATGCGTCGCATGAGCGTGGCTCCCTTTGGGTCGAATTATTCAGCGGAACGAAGGATGCCAGAACGCGATGGTGCGTTCCAGCAATGACAGCACCGCGAAAGCCAGCGTGCCGGCGAGCGAGGCGAGCAGGATTTCCGCCCAGACGAGATCGAGGTTCATGCGCGCGACTTCGGTGCTGATGCGAAAGCCCATGCCGACGATCGGCGTGCCGAAGAACTCGGCCACGATCGCGCCGATCAGGGCCAGCGTCGCGTTCAGCTTCAGCGCCACGAACAGGTACGGGACGGAGGCCGGCAGGCGCAGGCGCAGCAGCGTTTGCAGGTACGTGGCCCCGTAGCCGCGCATCAGATCGCGCTCCATCGCGCCGGCGGCGGACAGGCCGGCGGTCGCCTGCACCAGCATCGGGAAGAACGTCATGATGACGACGACGGCGGCCTTGCTCTGCCAGTCGAAGCCGAACCACATCACCATGATCGGCGCGATGCCGACGATCGGCATGGCGGAGACGAGGCTGCCGAGCGGCATGATGCCGCGCCGCAGAAAAGCAGAACGGTCGAGCACGATGGCGGCGAGGAACCCGGCGCCGCAGCCGAGCGCGTAGCCGGGCAACACGGCGCGGATGACGGTCTGCACGAAGTCGGCGGCGAGTGTGGGGATGTGCGTCCCGAACGACGCGCCGATCGCGGTCGGGGCCGGGAGCAGGATGCGCGGCACGCCGAACCGCACGCAGACATATTGCCACGCGCCGAGCAGCAGCAGGCCGAACAGGATCGGGGTCGCGATCCGGGCCATGCGTCCGTTGCCGCGCGAGACGAGCCAGAGGACCAGTGCGCCTCCGGCGACCAACGCAACAAGACCGATCACAGCCGGCCGCCCCGTGCGCGGGTCAGGCCGGATTGCGCGAGGCCGACCGCGCCGATCGCGAGCAGCGCCAATCCGGCGGCGGTGAACAGGGCGGCCCAGATTTGCAGCGTCTGGCCGTAATACGACCCGGCGAGCAGACGGGCACCGAGACCGGCTTCGGCCCCGGTCGGCAACTCGGCGACGATCGCGCCGACGAGGGCGAGTGCGGCCGCGATCTTCAGCGACGGAAACAGGAACGCCATCGACGCCGGCCAGCGGAGTTTCAGGAACACCTGCGCGCCGGTCGCCCCGTAGGTTCGCATCAGGTCGCGCTGCATCGGGTCCGGTGCCCGCAGGCCGGTGACCATGGCGGTCGTGATCGGAAAGAAGCTGAGCCAGCCTGCGATCAGCGCTTTCGGGAGCAGTCCGGTGATGCCGACATTGCCGAGCACGACGACGACCATCGGCGCGATGGCGAGCACCGGGATCGTCTGGCTCGCGATCACCCACGGCATCAGCGAACGGTCGAGGGCCCGGGCGTGGACGATGCCGCCCGCGAGCGCCATGCCGAGCAGGATCGCGAACCCGAAGCCGACGATGGCGGCCGACGCGGTGACGGTCGCGTGGTGGATCAGGCTGTGGACGGAGTTTACGGGCCAGCCGAAGAAGCCGTCGTAGAGTTCGGCGGCGATCTGGTGCGGCGCGGGGAGAAGCGGGCGGTCCTGGGATAGCGTGGCGAGCCAGATTTCGGACGGCGGCGTGCCGTCGTCGGCGAGGTTTTGGGCGACGTCGTGGTTCATCCACATGGCCAGCGGGTACCAGAGGGCGATCAGGCCGAGCAGGATGGTCGCGACGGGAGCCGCGCGTTGCCACCCCTCACCCAACCCTCTCCCAAGGGAGAGGGCTTTCTTCTTCTCCCTCTCCCTCGGGAGAGGGCCGGGGTGAGGGGATCCTTTACTCGCGGCCGGCGTGTGTTGCTTCCCCCCACCCCGGCCCTCCCCCGCAAGGGGGGAGGGAGAAGGAAGGTCAGTCATAGCTGTGGCCGGCGCGCAGCGCGTCGCGAACGCGGTGCGCGACGGCGAGGAACTCGGGCGTCTCGCGCACATCCAGCGGCCGTTCCTCCGCGCCCAGATCGACGTCGATCACCTCCACGATCCGTCCGGGACGCGGCGACATCACCACGATGCGCGACGACAGATAGACCGCCTCCGGGATCGAGTGGGTGACGAACACGCAGGTCAGGCCCGTCTGCCGCCACAACCGGTGCAGATGCAGGTTCAGCGTGTCGCGCGTGATTTCGTCGAGTGCGCCGAACGGCTCGTCCATCAGCAGCAGCGACGGCTCGAAACACAGCGCGCGGGCGATCGAGACGCGTTGCTGCATGCCGCCGGAGAGCTGCCACGGGAACCGGCGACGGAATTCCGCCAAGCCGACCAGATCGAGATATTTCGTGGCGCGAGCGACTTGGGCTTCGCGAGCCATCCCGGACAGTTCCAGCGGCAAGCGCACGTTTCGCTCGACGGTGCGCCACGGAAAGAGCGCCGGGGCCTGGAAAACATAGCCGTACGCGCGCGACAGCCGGGCGGCCTGCGGCGTCTGGCCGGCGACGATCAGACGCCCCTCGGTCGGCTGTTCGAGGTCGGCGATGGCGCGCAGCAGCGTCGTCTTGCCGCAGCCGGAGGGTCCGATCAGCGACGTGAACGAGCCTTGCGCGACCGACAGGTCGATGTCCGACAGCGCGTGCGTGGTCTGGCCGCCGGCGTGGAATGTGAGCGATACGCCCTCGGCCCGAACCGCGTCGTCAGCCGGCACGGCGTTCCGCGAGACGCGCGTCGATGTCCAGCACCGCGCGCAACAAAACGTTGGTGCCGGCGACGACATCGGCCTCGGTCGCACTCTCGGCCTCGTTGTGGCTGAGGCCGCCGGCGCAGGGCACGAAGATCATCGTCGTCGGCGCGACCCGTGCCACATACGCGCTGTCGTGGCCGGCGCCGGAGACGATCCGGCGCGAGACGAGACCGAGCGCGTCCGATGCACGCTGCACGCTGCCGATGCAGTCCTCGTCGAACGCGACCGCCGGATTGTTCCAGACCTGCTCGACATGCGCGTGAACGCGGGCCTCGTCCGCCGCGTCGTCGACCGCCTCGCGCAGCCGCGTCTCCATCTCGGCGAGCACGGCATCGTCGGGGTGGCGCATGTCGACGGTGCAGAACACGGAGCCGGGGACGACGTTGCGGCTGTTGGGCCGTGCCTCGATCAGGCCGACGGTGCCCACGGCAAGCGGCGCGTGTTCGATGGCGATCGCGTGCACGGCGGCGACGACGCGGGCGGCGGCGAGCAGCGCGTCGTGGCGCATCGGCATCGGCGTCGATCCGGCGTGCGATTCCGCACCCTCGAACGTGATCTCGTACCAGCGCATCCCCTGCACGCCGGTGACGACGCCGATCGTCGCCCCCTCGGCTTCCAGGATCGGCCCCTGCTCGATGTGCAGTTCGACGTGCGCCGACAGTTTCTGCGTCCCGCACGGGATGTCGCCGCGATAGCCGATCGCGTCGAGCGCGTCGCCGAACGTGATGCCCTCGCGGTCGGTGCGGCTGTCGGCGTGGGCCCGGTCGAACGCGCCGGCGAACACGCCGCTCGACAGCATGGCGGGGGCGAACCGGCTGCCCTCCTCGTTGGTCCAGTCGATGACCGCGATCGGCGCCTCGGTCGTGATGTCGAGGTCGTGCAGCGTCCGCAGCACTTCGAGGCCGCCGAGCACGCCGATGATGCCGTCGTATTTTCCGCCCGTCGGCTGCGTGTCGAGATGCGAGCCGATGGCGATCGGCGGCAGTGCGGCGTCGCGTCCGGCACGGGTGGCGAAGATGTTGCCGAGGTCGTCGATGTCGACCGTGCAGCCGATGGCGCGGACTTGCGCCACGAACCAGTCGCGCACCTGCCGGTCGAGGTCGGTCAGCGTGAGCCGCTTGATGCCGCCCTTCTCGGTGCCGCCGATCTGCGCCGTCTCGTGGATCGACGCCCACAGACGCGAGCCATCTACAGCAACGTTGCTCATTCGGGGCTCATTCGGCGGCGATGCGCATCGGGTTGTTCGGATGGTGCTTCCATGTCAGCGCGTCCGACGTGGCCGGCTGCGCCTCCATCGTGATGCAGTGGTCCACCGGGCAGACATGCGCGCACAGGTTGCAGCCGACGCATTCGGCGTCGATCACCTCGTATTTCCGCACGCCGTCCGTGCGCGCCGAGATCGCCTGATGCGACGTGTCCTCGCACGCGATGTAGCAGAGGCCGCACTTGATGCAGAGATCCTGGTCGATCCGCGCCAGTGTCTTGTAAGCAAGGTTGAGGTCGCCCCAGTGGACGTAGTTCGGCACCGCGCGGCCGCGAAAGTCGTCGAGCGTCGCGTAGGCCTTGTCGTCCATCCAGGTCGACAACCCGTCGATCATGTCGTCGACGATGCGAAAGCCGTGGTGCATCGCCGCCGTGCAGACTTGCACGGTGCCCGAGCCCATCGCGATGAACTCGGCCGCGTCGCGCCATGTCGAGATGCCGCCGATGCCGCTGATCGGGAGGCCGCCGATGTCGCGCGCGATGTCGCCCACCATGCGGAGCGCGATCGGCTTGACCGCCGGTCCGCAATAGCCGCCATGCGTCCCCTGCCCGTCCACCATCGGCTCCGGGCACATGCGGTCGAGGTCGATCGAGGTGATCGACTGGATGGTGTTGATGAGGCTGACCGCGTCGGCACCGCCGCGATACGCCGCGTTCGCGGGGGCGAGGATGTTGGTGATGTTGGGCGTGAGTTTGACGATCACCGGCATGCGCGAATGCTGCTTGCACCAGCGCGTGACCATCTCGACGTATTCCGGCACCTGGCCGACGGCGCTGCCCATGTTGCGCTCGCTCATGCCGTGCGGGCAGCCGAAATTGAGCTCGATCCCGTCGCAGCCGGTCGCCTCGACACGCGGCAGAATCGCCGTCCACGCGGCTTCCTCGCACGGCACCATCAGGCTCACGATCATGGCGCGGTCGGGGAAGTCGCGCTTGACCTCGGTGATCTCGCGCAGATTCACCTCGAGCGGCCGGTCGGTGATGAGTTCGATGTTGTTGAAGCCCGCGACACGCTGGCCGCCGTAGCTGATCGCACCGTAGCGGGACGAGACGTTGACCACCGGCGGGTCCTCGCCGAGCGTCTTCCACACGACGCCGCCCCAGCCGGCACGGAATGCGCGGATGACGTTGTACGCCTTGTCGGTCGGCGGTGCGGAGGCGAGCCAGAACGGGTTCGGGCTGCGGATTCCGGCGAAGTTCGTGCGCAGGTCAGCCATTTGCCGCCTCCATGAGCATGCGGGACATGGATTCCGCCGCCTGCTTGCCGTCCTCGACGGCGGCGACGGTGAGGTCGATGCCGGCGATGCAGTCGCCACCCGCCCACACGCCAGGAATGGCGGTACGGCGTTCGGCGTCGACCGCGATCCGGCCGTCCTCGGTCGCGAGTGCGAATCCGCCCGCGTCGAATTGCTGGCCCACCGCTTTCAGCACCATGTCGGCGTGCAGCGTATACGACCCGCCGGCCGGCACCGCGCGTCCGGCCGCGTCGGCGCGGGTGCGCGCGAACTCGATCCCGCTGACGTGGCCATCGGTTGCGATCAGACGCAGCGGCGAGGACCAGTGGCGGATCTGCACGTTGTTGGTCTGCGCCCATTCCTGCTCGACACTGGTGGCCGACATCGTTTCCGGCCCGCGCCGGTAGACGATCGTGACCTCCTCCGCGCCGAGCCTGCGCGACTGCGTGGCCGCGTCGATGGCGGTGTTGCCGCCGCCGATCACGACGACGCGGCGTCCGACCGGGATGCTCTCTTTCGGGTGCTGTCGAAGCTCGGCGATGAAGTCGACCGCATCGCGCACGCCGCCGAACGTTTCGCCCTCGATGCCGAGTGTCCGCACCGCGCCCTGGCCGAGGCCGAGGAACACCGCGTCGAATTCCCGCGCGTAGCGAGTCGAGCGTGATCGCGTCGCCGATGCGGGTGCCGAGACGCAGCTCGATGCCGCCGATGGCGAGGATGAACGCGACCTCGTCCTGCGCGAACTCGTCCGGCACCTTGTAGGCGGCGATGCCGTATTCGTTGAGGCCGCCGGGCTTTTCGCGGGCGTCGAACACCACGACATCGTGGCCGCGCATGGCAAGCCGGTGCGCGCACGACAGGCCGGCGGGGCCCGCGCCGACCACGGCGACGCGCTTGCCGGTGAGTGGCTCCCGCGCGAACGGCGTCCTCTCGCGCGCCATCAGCCAATCTGTCGCGTGGCGTTGCAGCGCCCCGATCTGCACCGCGCGCTCGCTGTCGCCGAGCCGGACGCAGGCGCCCTCGCACAGGATTTCGGTCGGGCAGACGCGGGCGCAGGCGCCGCCGAAGATGTTGGCTTCGAGGATGCGGGTGGCCGAGCCGCGCATGTTGCCGGTCGAGATCTTGCGGATGAAGCCGGGGATGTCGATGCCGGTCGGGCACGCTTCGACGCACGGCGCGTCATGGCAGAAATAGCAGCGCGAGGCTTCGACCAGCGCGTCGGCCGGGCGCATGGGCGGGGCGATGTCGCCGAAATTGCGCGCTATGGCGTCGGCGTCGAGCCGTCCGGCGGCCACGTCCCACTCTGGCGTCGTCTCGACGTCGGATAACGCGAAATCGGGCAAACCGTCACCTCGGCTTAAAGGCGAAGCTAACGGTGCCCGAGATGGCTGCGTCAAGCGCCCGCCATCGCCCCCTCACCCCGGCCCTCTCCCGAGGGAGAGGGAGAAGAAGGCTGCTCCCTCTCCCGCTATCGGAAGAGGGCCGGGGTGAGGGGCGCGGTCGTTCAAGCACTCGACGCATATCGACTGGTGCTCCCTTGACCTGACCACCCGCCCGGCGCTTGCCTCCATGCGAACGCGAACAGGTGGGTGCGATGGCGATGCTGATCCGGGGCGGCACGGTGGTCACGGCCCACGACACCCGGCGCGCCGACGTGCTGTGCGCGGGCGGGCTGATCGCGCGGGTGGCCCCGGCGATCGAGCCGCCGGCGGGCTGCACCATCGTCGACGCGGGCGGGATGCTGGTCATGCCGGGCGGGATCGACCCGCACACGCACATGGAATTGCCGTTCATGGGCACCGTCGCCACCGAGGATTTCTACACCGGCACCGCGGCGGCGGCGGCCGGCGGCACGACGATGATCCTCGATTTCGCCATCCCCTCGCCCGGCCAGAGCCTGGTCGAAGCGTTCCACGCCTGGATGGCCAAGGCGGAGAAGGCCGCCGCCGATTACTCGTTCCACGTCGCGGTGACGTGGTGGGGCGAGCAGGTGGCGGCCGACATGGAGACGCTGACGCGGGATCACGGCGTCAACAGTTTCAAGCACTTCATGGCCTACAAGGGTGCGTTGATGGTCGATGACGGGGTGCTGCTGCACTCGATCGGCCGGGCGCTCGACCTCGGCGCCATCTGCAACATCCATGCGGAGAACGGCGACGCGGTCGCCCATCTGCAGCAGCGGCTGCTGGCGGCCGGGATCACCGGGCCGGAGGGGCATCCGCAATCCAGGCCCCCGGCGGTCGAGGGCGAGGCGGCGCAGCGGGTGATCGCGATCGCCGAGGTGCTGGGCGCCCCGATCTACATCGTCCACGTCTCGACCGAGGAGGCGACCGACGCCATTGCCCGCGCCCGTGCGGCGGGGCTGCGCGTCTACGGCGAGGTGCTGGCGCAGCATCTCGTGGTCGACGAGAGCGTCTACTACGACCCGGATTTCGCCCGTGCGGCCGCCCATGTGATGAGCCCGCCGTTCCGCCCGAAGCACCATCAGGCCGCACTTTGGGCCGGGCTGTCGTCCGGCAGCCTGCAGACGACGGCGTCCGACCATTGCTGCTTCTGCGCGCCCCAGAAGGCGGGCGGGAAAGGCGACTTCACCCGCATCCCGAACGGCACGGCCGGCGTCGAGGACCGGATGAGCGTGCTGTGGGATCGGGGCGTCCGCACCGGCAAGCTGACGCCGGAGGAGTTCGTCGCGGTGACCAGCACGAACACGGCGAAGATCTTCAACATCCACCCCCGCAAGGGCGACATCGCGGAGGGCGGCGACGCCGACATCGTCGTGTGGGACCCCGACGCGAGCCGGACGATCTCGGCCAAGACGCACCATCAGAACGTCGACTTCTCCGTCTACGAGGGCATGACCGTGACCGGCCTCGCGCGGCACACGATCGCCGCCGGCAACCTCATCTGGACCGACGGCGACCTGCGGGCGGTGCGTGGGGCCGGCCGCTACATCCCCCGCCCCTGCTTCGCGCCGCCGGTGCGGGCCGAGTTGCTGCGCGGGACGCTGAACCGGCCGGTGGGCGTGAGCCGGCCGGGCGACGTGACACCTTAGCGCGCGGCAACCGGGGCCGCCGCGAGTGGTTTGCCCGGTCATGATGCTCCGTCTCCTGGTCGCCGCGCTCCTCCTGCTCGCCCCCGGCCTCGCCCGTGCCGCCGATCCGCCGCCCGCGCTGACGGCGGCGCAGGCGGCCGACCTCGCCGACACGCTCCAGAACGATTCCAAACGCGCCGAGCTGCTGGCCACGCTGCGCTCGCTGGCCGCCGTTCCGGTCCCCGCCGCGACCACCGCTGCCAAGCCCGCGACGACCCCGGCGGCGGCTCCGGCGATCCAGAAGCCGACGTTGCAGCCGGGCAGCGTCGGCGAGGAACTGGTCGGTCGCGCGACCGGCTGGCTCGGCACGATCGGCCAGCGGATCGGCACCAGCATCGAGGATCTGCGCGGCATTCCGGCCCTGGCGCGCTGGTTCGGGCGGATCGCGTCCGACCCGCAGCAGCGCGACCTGGTGCTGCGCGGCGCCGGGCTCGCGTTGCTGATCGTGGTCCTGGCGGGGTTCGTCGACCTCGTGGTCTGGCTGCTGCTCCGCCCCTTCCGCCGCAGGATCGACGCCGTCACCGCGCCGCCGGGCGATCTCTCGACACGCCACGGCCGGGCCTGGAGCAAGGCGAAACGCCTGCCGGGCGCGATCGGGCGGGTCGCCGTCGGGCTGCTGCCGACCGGCGCGTTCGTCCTGACCGGAACGCTCCTGGTCGGCTCCTCGCTGGTCGAGCTGCAGGCGACGCGCGTCATCACGATGGATCTGATCGACACCTACGTGCTGTATCGGCTGGTGCTGGCGGTGGTCGACCTGCTGGCCAGCCCCGCCTCCGCGCACTGGCGGCTGCTCGAAATCGCCGACCGTAGCGCCGCGTACGCGATGCGCTGGACGGCGCGGCTGGCCGGGATCGCCCTGTTCGGCGGGCTGATCGCGACCGTCGCCGGCGTGCTCGGGCTGCCGCAGAGTGCGGATCAGACGGTCCTGAAAGTCGTCGCCCTCGGCGTCCATGTCGGCCTCGTCGTGGTCGCGTGGCAGTGCCGCCATTCGATGATGCGGTTCGTCGACCGCCACGGATCGCTGGTCCCGTTGCCCGCCGGGCCGGAGCCGCGTCGCGCCGCGATCTGGGCCTGGACGGCGTCGGTGGTCATCATGCTGCTGTGGGTGATCTGGGCCGCGCAGCCGGTCGGCGGCTTCACCCGGATCGTGCGTCTGGTGCTGGTCGCGGCCGCGATCGTGATTTGCGCCCGCCTTCTGTCCACCGTGCTGCTCGGCGCGCTCGACCGGGCGTTTCACAGCGACAGCCTCGCCGCCGGGGAGCGCCGGCACACCTGGCACCGGCGGCTGCGCGGCTGTGTGGCCGTCCTGATCCTGCTCGTGACCCTATGCGCGATCCTGCAATCCTGGGGCGTCGACCTGGTCGGCTTCTACCGCACCGGCGGCATCGGGCCGCGATTGCTGGCCGCCTTCGGCGAGCTGGCGCTGATCGGCATCGGGGCGACGATCGTGTGGGAACTGGTGGTCTCCGCCCTCGACCGGCATATGCGAACCCTGTCGGGCGCGGGCCGGGTGGCACAGGCGCAACGGCTGCGGACCCTGGCGCCGCTGCTGCGAACCTGCCTGCTGGTCGCCATCGTCACCATCGTCGGGCTGACCGCGCTGTCCGAGATCGGCGTCAACGTGGCCCCGCTGCTGGCCGGTGCGAGCATCTTCGGCGTCGCCCTCGGGTTCGGCTCGCAAAAGCTGGTGCAGGATTTCATCACCGGCATCTTCCTGCTGCTGGAGAACGCGATGCAGGTCGGCGAGTGGGTGACGGTCGCGGGCCTGTCCGGCACGGTCGAGCAGCTGTCCGTCCGCACGATCCAGCTGCGCGGCGGCGACGGGTCGCTGTACGTGATCCCGTTTTCGTCCGTCACCACCGTCAACAACACCAACCGGGGCATCGGCAACGCGACGATCAGCGTCACCGTCGCCGGAACGGTCGACACCGACGTCGCGGGCGCGGCGATCAAGCAGATCGGCGTCGAGATGCGGGCCGATCCCGACTTCGCCGGCTCGATCCGCTCCGACCTCGCGCTCTGGGGGGTGGACAAGATCGACGCCACGACGGCGACGCTGACCGGGCAGATCGAGTGCACCGATGCCGGACGCTGGGGCGTGCAGCGGGAGTTCAATCGCCGGGTGAAGAAGCGGTTCACGGAACTGGGCATCGCGCTCGCCAACCCCGCGACGTTCGTCGTGATGGCCGCGCCGCCGGAGACGGCCGATCCCGGCCCGCACCGGGAGCGCGATCCGGGGGAGTCCGCCGCGACGGACTCTGTCTCTCCGCCGCCTCACTCGTAGTCACCGAAATTCCACAGAAGCGACCGGTGTTGCCAGCAATCCACTACTCTGGGATGGTCGTTTCACCTGTGGAGGCTTTCGCGCGTGAACATCCTCGCCTCGATCAACTGGCTCTATTCCGCGTCCGGCTTCGCGGTCGGTGCCCTGGTCGGCATGACCGGCGTGGGGGGCGGCTCGCTGATGACGCCGTTGCTGGTGCTGCTGTTCGGCTTCCACCCCGCGACGGCGGTCGGCACCGACCTGCTGTACGCGGCGGCGACGAAAAGCGTGGGCACGCTGGTGCACGGGTCGCGGCGGACGGTCGACTGGCCGATCGTCGGCCGGCTGGCGGCGGGCAGCCTGCCGGGGGCGGCGCTGACGCTGCTGGCGTTGCGGGCGTTCGGGGCGAACGGCGGCGGAACATCGCATCTGATCACGCTGGTGCTGGGCGTCGCGCTGTTCCTGACCGCGCTGTCGCTGCTGTTTCGCGACCGGCTGTTCTCCTGGGCACGCGGGCGGGTGCCGCAGCCGAGGCGGCGGGGCGGTGATCGCGATGACGGTTTGCACCGGGCTCGTGCTCGGCGTGGTCGTCTCGATCTCGTCCGTGGGTGCCGGGGCGATCGGCGTCACGGCGCTGATCGCGCTGTATCCGTCGATGCCGACCGTCCGCATCGTCGGCTCCGACATCGCGCACGCGGTGCCGCTGACGCTGGTGGCCGGGATCGGGCACCTGCTGGTGCTGGGGACGACCGATTTCGGGCTGCTCGGGTCGCTGCTGGTCGGGTCGATCCCGGGCATCCTGATCGGCAGCCTGGTCGCGACGCGGGTGCCCGAGATGGTGATCCGGCCGTTGCTGGCCGGCGTGCTGGTGCTGGTGGGGCTGAAGCTGGTGTCGGTGTTCTAAGCGCCCCTCACCCCGGCCCTCTCCCGAGGGAGAGGGAGCAGCACTTGCCCTCTCCCCCTGGGAGAGGGTTGGGTGAGGGCCTCGCGTTAGGTGATGAAAGCCGAAATCCGCGCGTTCACCACATCCGGCTTCTCGATATGCACCATGTGCCCGGCCCCCGGGACGACGACATGATCCGCCACCGCCGTCGCATGCGTCGGCGGGAGCACGCGGTCCTCGGCCCCCCAGATCGCCTGCACCTTCGCCGCCACATTCGGGTCGATCCGGGCCTGCTTGCCGCCCGGGAACGCCGCCGCGCTAATGGCCCGCAACGCGTCCATCGCGCCGTCGAGCCGCTTCGCCCGCAGCACATCCTCGATCATCTCGCGCCCGACGATCGCCGGGTCAGCGAACAGCATTTCGAGCACCGGCCGCATCGCGCGCGGCCGCTCGGCGGACAGGAATCCGTCGATGTAGTCCATCGACACCTCGTCCCCGAGCCCGGCCGGACAGACGAGCGTGACCGAGGCAACCAGCTCCGGATGCCGCTTCGCGAGCGCCAGCGCGATCGCGCCGCCGAGCGACTGCCCCACGACGTGCGCCTTCGTCAGATCGAGGGCCCGCATCGCCGACGCGACCATGCCCGCGAGCCCGGCGGCACTCGGGTCGGACACCACTTTCGACGACCCGCCATGGCCGGGCAGGTCGATGGCGACCACGCGGCGATCGGTCGCGAGTGCGGCCTGGTTGAACTGCCAGCTCAGCAGGTCGCCGCCGAACCCGTGGATCATCAGCACCGGCGTGGCATCGCCCTCGCCCATCGACAGCGCCCGCACGGTCCAGCCATCCGCCTCGACCAGCACCGGCTCCGGCGGCGGCGGTGCGGACGCGAGGGCCGCCGCCTCGGCCTGCGCCTCGGCCACCGCCGCGTCGAGCGTCGCGTCGTCCGCGTCCGCGTCGGCGATCAGGCCGAGCAACGCGCCGACGGGCAGCGTCTCGCCCGCTTCGACCGCGTGCCGGCGCAGGATGCCGGCGGCGGGGGCTTCCAGCACGTTGGTGATCTTCGACGTCTCGATCTCGATCAGTTCGTCGCCGACCGCGACCATGCTGCCGACCGGTTTCAGCCACGACGCGACCTTGCCCTCGGTCATGGCCAGGCCCCATTTCGGCATCGACAGCCGAGTGATCGCGCCCATCACGCGGCCTTTCGCGCGCCGTAGGCGACGGTCGCGCGCACCGCGTCGACGATCTTCGCGACGTCCGGCAAATAGAGATCTTCCAGCGCCGGGCTGAACGGAACCGGCGTGTGCGGCGGCGTCACCATGCGGATCGGGGCGCGCAGCGTGTCGAACCCGTGCTGCGCGATGAGTGCGGAAATGTCTGTCGCGAGGTTGCAACGCGGGCTCGCCTCGTCGACGACGACGAGGCGGCCGGTCGCCGCGACCTCCTCCAGAATGGTGTCGACATCGAGCGGGCTGGTCGTGCGCGGGTCGACGACGGTGACCGAGATGCCGGATTTCGCGAGCTGGTCCGCCGCCTCGTTGGCGAGCTTCACCATGCGGCCGAGTGCGACGATCGTGCAGTCCGTGCCCTCGCGCGTGATCTGCGCTTGGCCGAACGGGATCGCGTACGCCTCATCCGGCACCTCGCCCACATCGTCGTAGAGCATCTTGTGTTCGAGGAAGATCACCGGGTCGTCGTCGCGGATCGCCTGGATGAGCAGGCCTTTCGCGTCGTACGGGTTCGACGGAATAACGACTTTCAGTCCGGGGATGTGGGTGAAGATCGGATATAGCGACTGGCTGTGCTGGCTCGCCGCGCGCAGGCCGGCCCCGTACATCGTGCGGATCACCACCGGCGTCGTCGCGTGACCGCCGAACATGTAGCGGAATTTTGCCGCCTGATTGAAGATCTGGTCGAAGCAGACACCGAGGAAGTCGACGAACATCAGTTCCGCGACCGGCCGCAATCCGGTCGCGGCGGCCCCGATCGCGGCACCGATAAAACCGCTTTCGGTGATCGGCGTGTCGAGCACGCGGTCGCGCCCGAATTCCGGCATCAGCCCCTTGGTGACGCCCATGGAGCCGCCCCACGCGTCGTCCTCGCCGGGCGCGCCCATGCCGCCCGCGATGTCCTCGCCCATCAGGATGACGCGCGGGTCGCGGCGCATTTCCTGCGCCAGGGCTTCGTTGATGGCTTTGCGGAACGATTTGCGGCTCATTGGATCGGCTTCCCTCAGGCGTGCGTGGCTAGGCCCTCACCCAACCCTCTCCCAGAGGGAGAGGGCTTTTCTGCTTCTCCCTCTCCCGCCGGGAGAGGGCCGGGGTGAGGGTTTCAGTACGAAACGTAGACATCCGTCGCGAGCGTCCGGATCGTCGGCATGGCGGCGGCTTTCGCGCGCACGACCGAATGCTCGATCTCCTCGGCCACGTCGCGGTCCAGCTCGTCGAGCTGTTCCGGTTCCAGCAGCCCCGCCTCCGTGACACGCTTGCGGAACGCGTCCAGGCAATCGCGGTCGCGGCGCAGCGCGTCCACTTCGCCGGCACCGCGATACGTGCTCGCGTCGCCCTCGAAATGGCCGAAATAGCGGTTCACGACGACATGGATCAGCGTCGGCCCGCCGCCGTCGCGCGCGCGCTCGATCGCCTCGCCGCCGGCCTGGTGCACGTCGAAGAAATCGTGCCCGTTCGCCTCGATCGACGGGATGCCGAACCCTGCCGCGCGGCCGGCCTGCGTGCCGCTCACGGACCAGTTGCTGGCCGTGCTTTCGGCATACCCGTTGTCCTCGACAACGAAGATCGCCGGCAGCATCCACGCCTTCGCGAGGTTCAGCGCCTCCATCGTGGTGCCCTGGTTGCTTGCGCCGTCGCCGATGAACGCGACCGCGACACCGCCGGTCTTGAGCGTCTTCGCGGTCAGTGCCGCACCGCAAATCAGCGGCGGGCCGCCGCCGACGATGCCGTTGGCACCCATCATGCCTTTCGACAGATCGGCGATGTGCATCGACCCGCCCTTGCCGCCGCACAATCCCTCGGCGCGGCCGTAAATCTCGGCCATCATGCCGTCGACGTCGCAGCCCTTGGCGATGCAGTGGCCGTGGCCGCGATGGGTCGAGGCGATCTTGTCGCGGTTGTCGAGGTTCATGCAGATCCCGACCGCACTCGCCTCCTCGCCCGCATACAGATGGACGAAGCCGGGGATGTCGCCGGACGCGAACTCGGCATGCACCCGCTCCTCGAAGTCGCGGATGGTGCGCATCGTTCGATACGCCGCCAATAGGTGCTCGCGGCTGAGCTGCATTGCTGGTTCCCCCCGGACGCCGTTATTCGTTGCCCCGACGCTATGCCGGCCCGGCCCGGCGCGATAGGGGTTTTGCACATGCAGGTGGCGGGGATCGTCGGCTGGCCGGTGGCGCACTCGCGCTCGCCATTGATTTTCCGCCACTGGTTCGAGGCGTACGGGATCGACGGCGCGTACGTGACGATGCCGGTGCGGCCGGGCGAGCTGGAGCTTGCGTTGCGCGGCATGGCGGCGCTGGGCATGCGCGGCTGCAACGTCACCGTCCCGCACAAGGAGGACGCGCGGCGGCTGGTGGACCGGCTGACGCCCCGTGCCGAAGCGATCGGGGCGGTGAACGTCGTGACGGTGGCAGGCGACGGGACGCTCGACGGCGACAACACCGACGCGGCCGGCTTCATGGGCAGCCTGCCCGCTTCGTTCCACGCGGGCGCGGGGCCGGCGGTGGTGATCGGGGCGGGCGGTGCGGCGCGGGCGATCGTCTGGGCGCTGCTCGACGCGGGCGCGCCGTCGGTGCGGCTGGTCAACCGGACGTTCGCACGCGCACGGGCTTTGGCCGGGGGACGGGTCGAAGCGGTCGATTGGGCGGACCGGTCGGCGGCGCTGGCCGGGGCGGCGCTGCTGGTCAACACGACGACCGCCGGGATGGCGGGGCACGACGCGCTGGATCTCGACCTGGCCGCGCTGCCGACGACGGCGATCGTGTCCGATATCGTCTATGTCCCGATGATGACACCTTTGTTGCTGGCCGCGAGACTGCGCGGAAATACGATATCAGGGGGATTGCCGATGTTGCTGCATCAGGCAGTGCCGGCGTTCGTCGCGTGGTTCGGAGCCCGGCCGACCGTGACGCCGGCGCTGGCGGCTATGATCGAATCGACCCTTTAGCGCTCAGCGGAGAACAGCCATGGCGACCAAGACCTGGACCCATAACGGCCACACGTGGACCGATCCGAACGCGTTCACGCCCAGCGCTCCCGGTCCGACGGATACGGCGCTGTTCGGCGGCGACCTGTTCGGCGAGACCGTGGCGGGTGACACGACCATCGCCGCGCTGTCGGTCGTCCAGGACGGCCCGGTGTTCACCGGCACCGTCACGCTGACCGGCCAGCACGCCATGGTCGTCGACTTCAACGGTCAGGCGAGTTTCGCGCGGGGCGGCGCGTTGGCGACCGGCGGCCTGCTGGTGATCGGACAGCGCTATTCGGGCACACTCGACCTCGCCGGCAGCAACACGGCGTCCTCGGCCGAAGCGACCAGCGGGGCGGTCATCATCGGTCAGGGCGGGCTCTCGAGCGGGATCGCGGAGCTGACCGGCGGTGCGTGGATCGTCTCCTCGTTCGTGACGGTCGGCAGCAATGGCATCGGTGACCTCGCCATCAGCGGCGGCGGCGCGCTGTTCGTCGGCACGCGCGGGCGCGGCGACTTGGTCCTCGGCAAGGCGGCCGGGGCGGCCGGATCGATGTCGGTCGGCGGCGCGCGATCGGCGGCGTTCGTCGCGGGCACGCTGCATATCGGCGAGGCGGGGACCGGGCTGCTGTCGCTGGCCGCCCAGGGCTATCTGTCGGCCGGCACGCTGGACGTGTCGGCGACCGGCGCGGTGTCGCTGGCCGACGGCTATTTGTATGTGAGCGGCGACGGGACGCTGGAGGCCGGGTCGGTCGTGACCGGGAGCGGCGCGTTGAGCGCCACGTCGCTCGACAACGAGGGCACGGTGACCGCGCGCGGACAGCTCGACGTGAACGCCGCCGTGTCGGGTGCCGGCACGCTGGCGATCGCACGGAACGGTATTTTGATCCTGAACCAGGACGTGCTCGGGCTGCAGCACATCGCCTTTGCCGC
The DNA here is from genome assembly GCA_963756975.1 of uncultured Alphaproteobacteria bacterium. Taxonomy (GTDB): domain Bacteria; phylum Pseudomonadota; class Alphaproteobacteria; order Acetobacterales; family Acetobacteraceae; genus CAVRQM01. The sequence continues at coordinate 193,162 of CAVWPS010000001.1, forward strand.
CTCGCAGGCCGAGCTGATCGTGGAAAACCAGAACGGCGGACCGCTGCCGACCATTTCGGCCCCGATCTCCGGGTTCACGACCAACGACCTGCTGTTGGTCCAGGGCGTCGGCGCGCTGTCGTATTCGGCGACGACGGAGGTGCTGACGTTGTCCGGCGGCGGCGGAACGCAGTTGCAGTTTTCCGGGTTGTCGAGCGCCGCCTCGTTCGCGATCCATGGCCACCAGGGAGGCCTGACAAAGATCGCGCTCACGCACGGCTAGGGCGGTTGCGAGCAACCGCGCCTAGCCGCGCGGGGCTCAGCCCTTCGGCATCAGCACGGTGTCGATGACGTGGATCACGCCGTTCGTGCAGTCGATGTCGGCCGACGTGACCTTGGCGCCATTGACGGTCACGCCATTGGTGCCGTCGACGTGCAACTGCTCGCCCTCGACCGAAGCGACGTCGGTGGTCTTGCCGGTGACATCGCTCGCCATGACCTTGCCGGACATAACGTGCAGGGTCAGGATTTTGGTGAGGGCCGCCTTGTTCTCGGGCTTGACCAGGTTCTCCACGGTCCCGGCCGGCAGTTTCGCGAACGCGTCGTCGGACGGCGCGAACACGGTGAACGGCCCGGCTCCCTTGAGCGTGGCGCCAAGGCCGGCGGCAGTCACGGCGGCGACCAGGGTTTTGAACGAGCCGGCGGCGACGGCGGTGTCGACGATGTCATGCATTGCGGTGGCCATGATGCTGTATCCCTCTTGTTGAGCAGCCGGGAACTGTAGCGTTCCGCCGCAAATACAATCGCGACACACTGTACTAACTTATGGCGACGGCGACGATTGCGCCGTTGTATTTATGCCTACTGCCACCAGCCGCCATAAACGGCCGGCGCATTTTGCCGCTGTTCTGACTCGATTGGTTGCGCTTCGGTTATGCCGCCGACCGGCCTCCGACGCTCAACCGATCCGCGTCGCCTCCAGCCGGCTCTCGTCCAGCGTGATCCCCAGCCCCGGCGTGTCCGGCAGCACGATCCACCCCTGCCCGTCCACGCCGCACGGCTCGGCCATCATGTAATCCCTACGGTCCACGTCCCATTCCGGCGGGTCGTACGGGTATTCCAAATACGGCGCGTCGCTCACCGCCGCCGTCAGGTGCGCGTTGGCGACCAGGCCGACGCCGTTGCCCCAGGTGTGCGGCGTGAAGATCAGGTTGTGCTCGCTGCACATCGTCGCCACCCGGCGCAGGCCGGTGATGCCGCCGACCAGCGCCGCGTCGGGCTGCAGCACATCGAGGCACCCGTCCGCGATCAGGTCGCGGAACTCGTACAGCTCGCGCGTCATCTCGCCGCCCGCGATCCTGACGTCGGTCATATTCCGCAGCGCCCGCATCCCGGCGCGGTCGGCGCGGAACAGCGGCTCCTCCATCCAGTACACGTCCAGCCGCTCCAGCTCGCGCGCGACCCGCACCGCGTCCTTCAGCCCCCACGGCGCGTACGTGTCCTGCGGCAGGCGCCAGCCCTGGTTGCAATCCACCATCAGGTCGAGCCGGTCGCCCACCCTCGCCCGCACCGCTTCCAGCGCCTTGATGTCGTCGCGCCAGTCGCCGCGCTGAAACCGGATTTTCATGGCGGGAAACCCGCGCGCGACGAACCGCTCCGCGACCTCCGCCATCTGCCCCGGATCGCGCAGCGTGCCGGACGAGGCGTAGGCGCGCACCCGGTCCGACAACCCGCCGAGCAGCTTCCAGCACGGCTGCCCGGTGATCTTCCCGGCCAGATCCCACAGCGCGAGGTCGAGCGGCCAGCAGCGGCCGTAATGGAAGCTCAAATGCGAGAGCGTGCGGTAATGGCGCTCGATCTCCATCGGGTCGCGCCCGACGAACAGGTGCTCGTGGCCCGCGAAGCCGAGCATCAGGTCGCCCGAGCCGATGCCGGTGACACCCTCGTCGGTCTCGACGCGCACGATGGTCGCGTCCCAGTGCTTGCGCGGCGAACTGTCCCACGCGGCGCGGAACGGCGGGTCGAACGCGAGGCGGTGCTGCGTGACCTTGATCGCGGTGATCTTCATGCTTGCGTCAACACGGTGCGGGCGAAGCTCAGCAGGTCGGCGTCGGTGGTCTCGCGCGCGTTGCTGTTCCGCATCGACGCATTTTCGGGTCGCGCCATCTGGGCCGCGAGCTGTTCCGGCGTGACGTCGTCGAACCCCTCGCCTTGCAACGAGACCTTTACCCCGGACTCGCGCAGCAGCCGTTCGTAACCGGAAGTCAGTTGCGACGGCTCCTCGCCCATCGCGCGCGCCACCGCCGCGTACCGGCCGCTGGCATCGTTGGCGCGGTTCCACTCCAGCGTCGCCAGCAGCGCGAGCCCGACCGCGCGGCCATGATGGATCGGCCGCAGCGAGGCCAGCGCGTGGCCGATGTTGTGCGCGATCGCGGTGCCGCAGGTGTCGATGCCGATGCCCGCCAGGGCCGCCGCCCATTGCAGCGCCGCCCGCGCCTCCAGGTTGCGCGGCTCGCGGATCGCGGTCGGCAGGTGGGCGACGACCAGCCTTATCGCCTCATGGCAAAACAGGTCGGCGGCCGGGTTGGCGCTGCGATTGGTCGACGCTTCGAGCGCGTGGATCAGCGCGTCGATCCCGGTCGCCGCCGTCAGATGCGCCGGCAGATCGACCGTCAGCGTCGGGTCGAGCAGGATCGCGTCCGGTTTCAGCTCGCTCCCCCACAGCCAGATCTTCGCCCCCGACGGCTCGCTCAGCACGCTGGTGCGCGTCGTCTCGGAGCCGGTGCCGGAGGTCGTCGGCACGCAGATGCTTCGCAGCGGGCGCGGCGGCAGCGGCTTCGCGCCCAAGGCGTAGTGCGACGCGGCCTCGGCGGACGGCGAAATCGCGGCGACCGCCTTGCCCGCGTCCATGGCACTGCCGCCGCCGAGCGAGACGACCACCGCGACCCCGTCGCGGCGCGCGAGGGCGGCGGCCGCGTCGACCTGCGCCGTCGACGGGTCCGATTTGATGTCGGTGAACACGCTCACGGCCAGGCCCGCCGCGCGCAGCGACGCCTCGGCCCGGTCGATGAAGCCGAACGCGGCGAGCCCGGGATCGGCCATCAGCAGCACGGCACCGCCGCCCCCGAGTTGGGCGGCGAGTGCGCCGACCCCGTCCAATGCGCCGGGCGACTGGGTGATCGACGGTATCCGGTCGAGGTCGAAGCGCATCTGCACGACATCCTTGCGGCGGTGAATTGCTTCACCATCCGCGCTGGCGTTGGCGCGTCAACCTGGGGTGCGCGACGCGGGCCGCCGTGCCACACGGGGCCATGTCGTTCCGCCTGCTCAATGTGGTTCCGGTGCTGCTGGGCGTCGCCTTCGCGCAGCTGGCACTCGGCTTGTCGACGCAGCTGATCCCGCTGCTCCTGCTGCAGGGCGGCACCGGCAGCACGCTGATCGGCATCGTCGGCTCGGCGTATTTCGTCGGCTTCCTCGCCGGGGCGCTGCTGGTGCCGTGGGCGGTGCGCCGGGTCGGCCACGTCCGCGCGTTCGCGCTGCTCGCCGCCGTTTGCGCCGATTGCGCGCTGCTCATGGTCTGGGGCCACGGCGCGGTCGCGATGGCGGTGTTGCGGCTGATCACCGGCTTCGCGTCGTCCGGCATCTTCCTGATCGCCGAAAGCTGGCTGAACGACAGTGCCGACAGCGCCAACCGGGGCCGCGTGTTCTCGTCGTATCTGGTGACGTCGTGGGGTGCGACCGCCGCGGGGCCGCTGGCGCTCACCATCGTGTCGCCGAGTCCGGTGATGTTCGTGCTGGTCGGCCTCGGGTTCGCGTCCGCCGTGCTGCCGATGGCGGCCACCGTGCAGCCGAACCCGCCCGTGCCGCGATCGCGCCGTCTCAGCCCGTGGGCGCTGGCCCGGATCAGCCCGCTCGGCCTCGCCTGCGCGGGGACGGCCGGATTGCTGAACGCGGTGTTCTACGCGCTGATCTCGGTCTACCTCGAACAGCACGGCCATGCCTCGGCGACCGCCGGGATCGTCTCGGCCAGCCTGGTCGCGGCGTTGCTGGTGCAGGTGCCGGTCGGCTGGCTGTCCGACCGGTTCGAACGGCGGCGGGTGACGCTGGCCATTCTCGGCATCGGCTTCCTGGCCGCGTTCGCGCTCGTCGTGCTGGGCTGGCCCGGCGTCTGGCCGATGGCGGTCCTCGCCACCGTGTACGCGGCCGCGACGGCACCGCTGTACGGGCTCGGCGCCGGGCAGACCAACGACCGGATCGAGCGCGGGGATTACGTGGCGGCGAGCGGCGGCCTGCTGTTCACCTGGGCGCTCGGCGCGTCGTTCGGGCCGGGCGTGGTCGGTGCCGTGATGGGCATGGCCGGACCGGGCGGGTTGTTCGCGGTCCTCGCCGGCGTCCTGGCCGCGATGATGGTGTTCACCGTGGCGCGCATCCTCGGCCGGCCGGACGCGGCGCGCATCCCGCGTTGACAGGCTTTCCCGGTTCGTCGGGAGATGCGGCTTCCAAAGGGAGGCTTAAAACATGGATCTCGGTTTGACCGGCAAGACGGCGGTGATCACCGGCGGCAGCGTGGGAATCGGGCTGGCGGTGGCCGAAGGGCTGGCGGCCGAGGGCGTCAACGTGGTGCTCGCGGCACGCGGGGCCGAGCGGGTGCGGGCGGAGGCGGACCGGATCGCCGCCGCGCATGGCGTCAAGGCGCTCGGGGTCGCGTGCGATGTCGCGACCGCCGAGGGCGTCACGGCCCTGATCGTGGCGGTCGAGCATTTCGGCGGTGCCGACATCCTGATCAACAACGCGGGCACCGGCAGCAACGAGACGATCATGGCGGCACCCGACGACAAATGGACGTCGTATTGGGATCTGCACGTCATGGCCGCCGTCCGGCTCGCGCGCGGGCTGGTGCCGGAGATGCGGCGGCGCGGCGGCGGGGTGATCCTGCACAACGCGTCGATCTGCGCCGCCCAGCCGCTCGGCTACGAGCCGATCTACAACGTCACCAAGGCGGCGCTGATGATGTTCTCCAAAACGCTGTCGACCGAGCTGGTGGGCGACAACATCCGGGTAAACTGCGTCAATCCCGGCCTGATCCTGACGCCCGACTGGATCAAGACGGCCAAGCAGCTGACGGCCAGATTCCGGTGGCGACTGGCAAGGCCATCTGGACGGAGTCGCGCGGGAGCTGGCGCCGATCAACCGGTTCGGCACGCCCGAGGAGCTGGCGAATTTCTTCGTCTTCCTGTGTTCGGACCGGGCGAGCTATTCCGTGGGTTCGACGTATTTCGTCGATGGCGGAATGCTGAAGTCGGTTTGAGCGCGCGCGACGGACGGGCAGCCTTGACCTATCCTGCCGATCACGGAACAGTCGGTGGCTGAGACGATACGAAGACCAAAAAACATCCGCTGCGATCTGGGAGGATCACCGATGCTGAAAACCCTCATGCTGGCCGGAACCGTGCTGTCCGTGCTCGCCGGCTCCGCGATGGCCGCCGATGCGCCGATCATCGGTTTGATCACGAAAACAAACGTCAATCCGTTCTTCGTCAAGATGCGCGAGGGCGCGGAGGCGAAGGCCAAGGAACTCGGCGTCACGCTGCAGGCGTACGCGGGCAAGTTCGACGGCGACAACGACGGCGAGGTTCAGGCGATCGAACAGCTGATCGCCGAGGGCGCCAAGGGCTTCATGCTGGTGCCGAGCGACTCCACCGCCATCGTGCCGTCGGTCAAGAAGGCGCGCGACGCGGGCCTGCTGGTGATCGTGCTCGACACGCCGCTCGACCCGATCGACGCGGCCGACGCGACGTTCGCCACCGACAACTTCAAGGCCGGCCAGCTGATCGGCAAATGGGCCGCGGCGACCGTCGGGCCGGACGGCGTGAAGAACGCCAAGATCGCGACGCTCGATCTCGCCGCCAACGAGCCGACGGTCGACTACCTGCGTCACAACGGCTTCCTCAGCGGGTTCGGCATCACGGTGAAGGACCAGAAGCACTTCTCGCCCAGCGACGACCCGCGCATCGTCGGCAGCGACGTGACGAAGGGGTCCGAGGAAGGCGGCCGGACGGCGATGGAGAACATTCTTCAGAAGGCCGACAACATCAACATCGTCTACGGCATCAACGAGCCGGCGGTGGCCGGTGGCTACGCGGCGATGAAGGCGGCCGACAAGCTGAACGGCGTGCTGTTCGTCGGCATCGACGGCGGCTGCCCGGGCGTCCGCAACATCGCCGCCGGCACGCTCGGCGCCACGTCGCAGCAGTACCCGCTGAAGATGGCGGCCCTCGGCGTGCAGGCGATCGTCGACTTCATGAAGACCGGCCAGAAGCCGGCCAAGACGCCGGGCCTCGACTTCACCGACACCGGGGCCACGCTGATCACCGACAAGCCGGTTTCGGGCGTGCCGTCGATCACCAGCGCCGAGGGCCTGAAACTCTGCTGGGGTTAACACTCGCTGGCTGACAGGGGCGGCGAATCGCCGCCCCGCTGCGCCCGCTTTCCTCTAGCCCGGGGGCCTCGCCATGTCGGAACTTCGCGGACCGGCCGAATTCGAGAAAATATTGCCGAACGCGCCGGCGGCTCCGGTGGTGATCACCGGCTACGCCGTCTCGCCGGTCAAGCGCGTGCAGCGTTACCTGCACGCGAACCCGACGATCGTGCCGTTCATCGTGCTGTTGCTCGGCATCGTCCTCGGGACGTCGGTCAACTACGCGCGGTTCACGACCGGCTCGAATCTGTCGACCATCCTGCTGCAGGTGACGATCATCGGCACGCTCGGCATCGGCCAGACGCTCATCATCCTGACCGCCGGCGTGGACCTGTCGATCGGCATCGTCATGGTGCTGGCCTCGGTCGTCATGGGACGGCTCTGCGTGATGGTCGGCTTGCCGGTGATCGTGGGCTTTCCGATCGGCGTCCTGATCGCGGTCGCGTGCGGCGGGTTGAACGGGCTGCTGGTGACGCGGCTACGAATGCCGCCGTTCATCGTGACGCTCGGGACGCTCTCGATCTTCACCGCGCTGAACACCTGGTATTCGGCGTCGGAGTCGATCCGAAACGTCGACCTCGACGCGCAGGCGCCGTTCCTGCTGGCCATGGGCCAGCCGATCCATCTCGGGTCGGCGCGGATCATCTACGGCTCGATCTTCATGCTGCTGATCGCGGCCGTGACCTGGTACATGCTCAACCGGACGGCCGCCGGGCGGCACATCTACGCCGTCGGCGACGACCCGGAGGCGGCACGGCTGGCGGGCATCAATCCGAACCGGGTGCTGATGCGGGTCTATCTGATGGCCGGCCTGATCGCGGGCCTGGCCGGCTGGATCCTGATCGGGCGCGTCGGCGCGGTCAGCCCCACCAGCGGGGCGGACGCGAACCTCGACAGCATCACCGCCGTGGTGATCGGCGGCACCAGCCTGTTCGGCGGGCGCGGTTCGATCATCGGCACGCTGATCGGGGCGCTGATCGTGGGCACGTTCCGCTCCAGCGTGTCGCTCGCGGGGCTCGACGTGCTGTGGCAGCAATTCGCGGTCGGCGTGCTGATCATCGTCGCGGTGGCACTCGACCAATGGATCCGGAAGGTGTCGGGCTGATGGAAGCGGTTCTGCGCGCACGGGGCTTGGTCAAGCGGTACGGTCACGTCACCGCCATGGACCACGCCGACTTCGACCTGATGCCGGGCGAAATCCTGGCCGTCATCGGCGATAACGGGGCCGGCAAGTCGACGCTCATCAAGGCGCTCGCCGGGGCCGTGCTGCCGGACGAGGGCGAGATCCGGCTCGACGGACAGCCGGTCCGCTTCCGCTCGCCGCTGGAGGCGCGGGAGTCCGGGATCGAGACGGTCTACCAGAACCTCGCCCTCTCGCCGGCGCTGACCATCGCCGACAACATGTTCCTGGGGCGCGAACGGCGGAAGCCGGGTCCGATGGGCTCGGTGTTCGGCATGCTGGACCGGAGCCTGATGCAGGCTGAGTCCCGGAAATACCTGAACGCGCTCGGTTTGCTGACGATCCAGAACATCAACCAGACGGTCGAGACGCTGTCGGGCGGCCAGCGGCAGGGTGTGGCGGTGGCGCGCGCGGCGGCGTTCGCGACGCGGCTGATCATTCTGGACGAGCCGACGGCGGCCCTCGGTGTGAAGGAGTCGCGGAAAGTCTTGGAGCTGATCCTGGACGTGCGCTCGAAAGGCATGCCGATCGTGCTGATCAGCCACAACATGCCGCATGTGTTCGAGGTCGCGGACCGGATCCACATCCACCGGCTCGGCCGCCGCGCCTGCGTGATCCGGCCGAAGGACCACACGATGTCCGAAGCGGTGGCGATCATGACCGGTGCCATGGCCCCGCCGGCCGACGCGCTGGATGTGGAGGCCGTGCCGGACAGCCTGATCTAAGCCGCTAATGTAAGCGGGGCTGGACGTCTGACCGCAACTGATCCTACCTGACCCGAACGGCGGGCGCGGTCCAACGGGGGCCGCGCCCGGTCTTCTGTCGGGGAATTTGAGCCATGGTAGCGCGCGTCATCGCGGTCGAAGCGTTCGATCTGGTCATCTTCGGCGCGACCGGGGATTTGGCCGCCCGCAAGCTGATCCCTGCCCTGTTCTTCCGCGACATCGCCGGGCAAGTGCCGGACGAGGCGCGGATCATCGGCTGCTCGCGCCGGAAACTGTCCGATGACGAATACCGGATTTGGGCGCGCAAAAATCTCGAGGAGCACGTGAAGGAGCACGACCGCGAGGACGCGGCGGTCGTCAAATTCCTGGCGCGCCTGCACTACACGCCGGTCGATGTCACGGGCGAGGACGGCTGGTCCGAGTTGGCCAAGCAGCTCACCGGCGCGCCCGACCGCATCCGCGTGTTCTACCTCGCCACCAGCCCCGAGCTGTTCGGCCCGATCTGCCATCAGCTCGGCGCGCACGGGCTCGCAACCGATAACAGCCGCGTCGTGGTCGAAAAGCCGATCGGCAAGAGCCTCGAATCGGCGCTGACGGTCAACGACGCGATCGGCGAGGTCTTCCCGGAGGACCGCGTCTACCGGATCGACCATTACCTCGGGAAGGAGACGGTGCAGAACCTGATGGCGCTGCGCTTCGCCAACGCCCTGTTCGAGCCGGTCTGGAACGCGGCCCATATCGACCACGTCCAGATCACGGTGGCCGAGACGCTCGGGGTCGAGGGCCGGGCCGGCTATTACGACACCGCCGGCGCGCTGCGCGACATGGCGCAGAACCATCTGCTGCAGTTGCTGTGCCTGACCGCGATGGAGCCGCCGATCTCGCTCGGGGCGGACGCGGTGCGCGACGAAAAGCTGAAAGTGCTGCGATCGCTGACGCCGATCACGCCGCAGACCGTCAACGAGCGGACGGTGCGCGGCCAGTATCGCGCCGGCGCGTCGGCGGGCGGTCCGGTCGGCGGCTACCTCGAGGAGCTGGGCCGGACCGACAGCCATACCGAGACGTTCGTGGCGCTCCGCGCCGACATCGCCAACTGGCGCTGGGCCGGCGTGCCGTTCTACCTGCGGACCGGCAAGCGGCTGGCGGCCCGCATGAGCGAGATCGTGGTGCAGTTCCGCCCCATCCCGCACAGCGTGTTCGGCGGCACCGCCGGGCCGATCGCGGCCAACCGGCTGGTGATGCGCCTGCAACCGGACGAGGGCGTGCGGCTGTGGCTGATGATCAAGGATCCCGGCCCGGGCGGGATGCGGCTGCAGCACGTCCCGCTCGACATGAGCTTCGCCAGCGTCTTCAACGTTCGCAACGCCGACGCGTACGAGCGGCTGGTGATGGATGTCGTGCGCGGCAACCAGACCCTGTTCATGCGCCGCGACGAGGTCGAGGCGGCATGGACGTGGATCGACCCGATCCTGAACGCCTGGGCCGCCAGCAGCGACGGACCGAAGCCGTACACGTCGGGCACGTGGGGACCGTCGGCCGCGATCGCGCTGGTCGAACGCGACGGACGGACATGGAACGAGGACGACGCGTGATGGATACCCCACACGTTATCAGGCGCGGGATCGAGGAACTCGACGACAGCCCGATCCTCGAAGTCTTTCGCGCGGGCTTTCGCGTGCCCGGCATCATTCCGATGTGGGCCGGCGAGCCGGACGTGCCGACGCCGAAATTCATCTGCGACGCGACCGCCGAATCGCTCGCCGCCGGGCGCACGTTCTACAGCGACAACCGTGGCGTCCCCGCGCTGCGCGAGGCGCTGATCCGGTATCATGCGCGGCTGTACGGCGTGACGCTCGATCAGTCGCGCATCGCCTTCACGTTCAGCGGCATGAACGGCGTCATGCAGGTCGCGCAAGCGACGTGCACCGTGGGCGACAACGCGATCTGCATCACGCCGTCATGGCCGAACGTGATGCGCGCGCTTGAAATCAACGGGGCCAGCGTGCGCGAGGTGCCGATGGGGCACGGCAACGACGGCTGGCAACTCGACCTCGATGCCGTCTACGCGGCCTGCGACGAGCGGACGCGCGTGATCTATCTCGCGTCGCCCGGCAACCCGACCGGCTGGATGATTTCGCGCGACGAGGCGGAGGCGCTGCTGGATTTTTGCCGCCCGCGCGGCATCGCGATCCTGTCCGATGAAGTCTACCACAGGATCGTCTACGATTGCCCGGTCGGCTTCAGCTTCCTCGAAATCGCGCGGCCCGACGATCCGGTGTTCATCGTCCACAGTTTCAGCAAATCCTGGGCGATGACCGGGTGGCGGCTGGGCTGGGTGATCTACCCCGACTACGCGACCTCCGCGTTCGAGAAGCTGATCCAGTTCAACACGTCGGGCGGCCTCGAATTCATGCAGGCCGGTGCGATCGCCGCCCTCGATCACGGCGAGGATTTCGTGATGAACTTCGTCGACCGCTGCCGCGCCGGCCGCGCGATCGTGACGGAGCGGCTGTCGCGGATGCCGCGTGTCCGAAACATCCCGAGCCGTGGTGCCTTCTACGCGATGTTCGAAGTGGACGGCGTCACCGACACGATGGCGTTCTGCATCGCCGCCGTCCACAAGGCGCGGATCGGCATGGCGCCCGGATCGTCGTTCGGACGCGGTGCCGAACGGCTGATGCGGCTGTGCTACGCGAAGTCGCCCGAATTGCTGCACGAGGCGATGGACCGGCTGGAGCCGTTCGTGGCGGCCTACGCCGAGACGTGACGCCCAGCCTTCCACGCACGGTCACGCGGTGGCGGCACGGCGCGGGTGAGGCGTCATCGCGCGTGCTCGCCGACGAAGTCGCGGTCGCCATCACGCATAATCGCGAGACGCACGCGGTGATGATGGCGACACCGGCCGACATCGAGGATTTCGCGGTCGGGTTCAGCCTGACCGAGGGCGTCATCGACGACGCCGCGCAAATCGAGGAACTCGAGGTGCTGGAGGTCGCGGACGGGATCGAGGCCCGGATGTGGCTCGCCCCCGACCGCGCGGCGGCTTCGGTCGCGCGGCGGCGCAGGCTGGCCGGCCCGACCGGTTGCGGCCTGTGCGGCATCGACAGCCTGGCCGAGGCGGTGCGCCCTCCCCGTCCGGTATCCGGCACGCTGGTCGTGACGCCCGCGATGATCCGCGAGGCTCAATCCGCGATGGACGACGCATTGCCGCTCGGCCGCGAAACCCGCGCGGTGCACGCGGCCGGGCTGTGGCATCCGGTGCGGGGACTTCTTGCGGTGCGCGAAGATGTCGGCCGCCACAACGCGCTCGACAAACTGGTCGGGGCGTCCGCGCGTCAGAGCTTCGACGCGACCGCGTGCGTGCTGCTGCTCAGCAGCCGGGTCTCGATCGAAATGGTGCAGAAGGCGTGCGTGCTTGGCGCACCCGTGGTCGTCGCCATCTCGGCACCGACCGCGCACGCCGTGCGGCTCGCGGACGAAGCCGGCCTCACGCTCGTCGCGGTCGCGCGCGCCGACGGCTTCGAGGTTTTCACCGGCGCGCGAACGCGTCTCAGGAGAGTTTGTAAGATGGTCGAACAACAGGTCGCCCTCGTCACCGGCGCCAACAAAGGCATCGGCCTCGAAATCGCGCGCCAGCTCGCCGAGCGCGGCTACATGGTCTGGATGGGCGCACGCGATGCCGGGCGCGGACAGGCGGCGGCCGATACGCTCGGGCAGGAACGGCTGGTGCGGTTCATCTCGCTCGACGTCACCGACGAACTCAGCATCATCGCGGCCGCCGCGATGATCGAGCACGAATCCGGCCGGCTCGACGTGCTGGTCAACAACGCCGGCATCGCCATCGACGGCGGTGCGGCCCCGAGCGCGCTGTCCACCCACGCGATGCGGACCACGTTCGACGTCAACGTGTTCGCCCCGGTGCGCATCACGCAGGCATTCCTGCCGTTGCTGCGCGCGGCGCCCGCCGGCCGAATCGTCATGGTCAGCAGCGGCCTCGGCTCGATGGAATACATGAGCAATCCGAAATGGCCGTTCTACGGCGTCAACCTGCTCGCGTACAACACGTCCAAGGCGGCGCTGAACGCGATCACCGTGGCGTTCGCGAAGGAACTCGCCGGGACACCGATCAAGATCAACGCGGCCAATCCCGGCTACACGGCGACCGACCTGAATGGCAACAGCGGCACGCAGACGGTCGCCGAAGGGGCCGAGGCGGCCGTCCGGCTGGCGACGCTGCCGGACGACGGCCCGACCGGGCAGTTTTTTAGCCGTGAAGGGCCGGAGCCCTGGTGAGCGAGCCGGGGTAAGCTCGCGCGCGGCCTGAACGATCGCGGCAACGTCGGCGAACGGCTCGGCCACCAGCCGCCGTGCCAGCGCCAAAGCCGGCCGTTCGCACGCCGCGCGCATCTCGACGTCCGCGATGTCCTCGAAATCGGCGACGTGCGCGTAGCCCAGAATGCGCCGGATCATCTTCAGCCCGGCGAACCCGACCGTGTCCGCCCACACGCCGGCGATGAATGCCTGCCGCGCCTCCTCCAGCGCCGCCTGCCCGGCCGGGTCGGCGAACATCGCCGCCCGGTAGGCGTCCCCGCTTCCGCCGCGCCGCCACAACGACAGGAAGTTGTCGTGGAACCCGCGCCAGAACGGCTCGATCTGGCCCAGCACCCAGTCCGCGTACTCGGTGCGATCCTCGCCGGGTGCGGCGTGCCCGGGCTGGCTGAAATACGACAGCAGCAGGTTCGCGATGAACGCGCCGCAGTCGAACCCGATCGGGCCGTGGAACGCGAACTCCCCGTCGATGACCCGCGAATCGTCCTCGGTCACCATCACCGAGCCCGAATGCAGGTCGCCGTGGATCAGCGCCTGCGCGCAGGTGAGGAATTTGTAGCCCCATGCCGCCGCCGCCGCGCGCAGCTTGCCGTCCGCCCGGATCGACGCCGCGACATCCTCCAGCCCCGGCGTGTGCCGGTTGCGCGGATGTTCGAAATACGGGTCGGTCAGCACGAGGTCGACGCTGATGCGCAGGATCGGCTCGTTGCGCGCGAACTCGGCAAGCTGCGCGTAGCGCGTGCCGAACGGGGTCGCGAGGTCTGACGTGGCGAACGTCGCGGCGGCCACGAACTTGCCGACCGCTTCGGCCGCGCGCGGGTAGCGGATGCCGCGGATCAGGCCGTTGCGCATGATGATGTGCGGCGACAGCGCCTCCATCGCGATCACGTACTGGGTCGGGTCGTAGCGGTACAGGCGCGGGATCAGCGGCCCGACATAGGGGGCGACGGCGCGCATCCACGCGACCTCGTAGCCGGCGCGGTCGAGCGGCAGCTTCCAGTTCTCGTCGCGCCGCACGGTCGGCAGCGCCTGCTTGACGCAGAGCGTTCCGGCCTTGCCGCGCGCGAGGAAGACCGCGTTCATGTTGCCGTCGCTGACCTCCTCGACCTCCCAGGGCTCGGCCCCGAGCACCCAGGCCAGCTCCGGATCGGCCGCGAGCCACGCGCGAACCCCGTCAGCGTCGAGTTTTTGATATGCCAACGTTTCACTCCTTCGCAGAGCCGTCTAGATGGGGTGAACACGGTTGGGAGGCCAGATTGGATACACGCGCGGCAGTGGCGATGGCGGCGGGACTACCGCTCACGATCGAGACGGTGCAGCTCGACGGACCGCGCGAGGGCGAGGTGCTGGTCGAGATCAAGGCGACCGGGATCTGCCACACCGACAAGTTCACCTTGTCCGGTGCCGACCCCGAGGGGCTGTTCCCGACCATCCTGGGCCACGAGGGCGCCGGGATCGTGCTCGACGTCGGGCCGGGCGTGAAGACGCTCAAGAAGGGCGACCACGTCATCCCGCTCTACACGCCGGAATGCCGCGAGTGCGATTACTGCCTCAGCCGCAAAACGAATTTGTGCCAGAAGATCCGCATCACCCAGGGCCGCGGGCTGATGCCGGACGGGACCAGCCGGTTCTCGCTGAACGGCAAGCCGCTGTTCCACTACATGGGCTGCTCGACGTTCGCGAACCACACGGTGGTGCCCGAGATCGCGCTGGCGAAGGTCCGTGACGACGCGCCGTTCGACAAGATTTGCTACATCGGCTGCGGCGTCACCACCGGCATCGGTGCCGTGCTGTTCACGGCGAAGGTCGAGACCGGGTCGACGGTCGTCGTGTTCGGCCTCGGCGGAATCGGGCTGAACGTCGTCCAGGGGGCGCGGATGGTGGGGGCCGACATGATCGTCGGCGTCGACCTCAATCCGGCGCGCGAAAAGCTCGCCCGGGAGTTCGGGCTGACGCACTTCGTCAACCCGAAGGACGTCCAGGGCGACATGGTGGCCCATCTGGTCGAGCTGACGGGCGGCGGGGCCGATTACAGCTTCGAGTGCGTCGGCAACCCGACCCTGATGCGCCAGGCTTTGGAGTGCGCGCACAAGGGCTGGGGCGTGTCGACCATCATCGGCGTCGCCGGGGCCGGTCAGGAAATCAGCACCCGACCGTTCCAGCTCGTCACCGGCCGCCGCTGGATCGGCAGCGCGTTCGGCGGCGCGCGCGGGCGGACCGACGTGCCGCGCATCGTCGACTGGTACATGGACGGCAAGATCGACATCGACAAACTGATCACGCACACGCTGCCGCTGGAGCGGATCAACGAGGGGTTCGACCTGATGACGCGGGGCGAGAGCATCCGCTCCGTCGTGGTGTTCTAGGCGGTCAGACTCCGGCGAGGAACGCGTCGGTGACGTCGGCCCGGCCCGTGCCGTCGTCGGCGTCGACCACCGCCAGGAATTCGAGCCCGAAGCCGATCGACCGCTGGTCGCCGCCGCCCGTGTGCGGCGCCAGCGGATAGATCGCCGAGGTGAACGTCACCATCAGTTCCGGCGTGCAGCTTTCCAGTTCCAGCCGCAGCAGCCTGCGTTGGCGCGGTTGCAGCGAAATCGATTTCCCGCCCGAAGCCCCGACCTCGACCCGCACGGTCGTGTCCTCGGGGCCGGCGCGGACGACGGCGTACAGGAGGCGCGAGGCGGCGCGGTCCGGCTCGACGGCGAACATCAACCGCGCCGCCCCCGCACTCGACCAGCTGCCCCAATCCTCGGCCGCCCAAAATCCGGGGCCGTGCCGCAGCGTCGAGCCGTCCGCGAAGGTCGCGTCCTGCGCCTGTAGCCGGCCGAACCCATACAGGCGGCCGCCCCGCAGCGACGGCGCCCCTGCCCCGCCATGTTCCAGAACCGGCGCTTCGCGCACCGTCGTCAGCAGTTGGGTCAGCACGTCCGGCCAGGCGCGCGGGCGAAACTCCGCCGCGATCCGCGCTTCCAGCAGCGCGCGCTCGGCCGGGTCCGCCACGCGACGGAACTGGGCCTTGAAGTCCTCGCGCGAGCCAGGCTCGTAATACAGCACGAGGTCGCCGCCCGCTTCGGGCAGCGACGAATGGTCCGGCACCAGCGTCACCTTGCCGTGGCTGAGGCTTTCCGTGATCGGCAGCCCCCAGCCCTCGTAGAACGAGCAGTACACGCTGAACACGGCGCCGCCGTACAAGACGGCCAGGTCGTTGTCGGACAGCGTGCCGACAAGCCTGATCTTCCCGCGCAGCTCCGGGTGCACCGCGAGCCAGTTGAGCGTGTAGTCGACCAGCCAACCCTGCTTGCCGACGCAAACCAGGTCCGGCACGGCGTCGGCACCCAGCTCGGCGATCAGTTCGGCCCAGCACTCGAACACGAAGATATGGTTCTTGCGCGCCTCGATCGTCGAGACGAACAGTACGAACGGCCGGTCGAGGCCGAAGCGCGCGCGAACGCCCGCCCGCAACCGCGCATGGGCCGCTTCGGGCAGACGCGCGAGCGGATCGCTGAACCGCGCATCGAGCCGGATCACGTTCGCCTGCACGTCGCGCCCGGTCATCTCGCGGGCCACGTCGACCACGTCGCGCGCGGTGCAGTCGGAGTTGGCGAGCACCAGGTCGGCGGTGCCGACCGCCTGTGGGAACCAGGAGCGGAATTCCGTCACCAGCCCGGCGGCGCAGGTCTGGGCCGCCCTGATCGGGATGCAGTCGTGGAAATACGGCGCGTACAGCAGGCCGCGCTCGCGCTGCATGTAGCGGATGTGGGTCATGTAATCGGGGATCCACCAGGACGAACCGATGTTGACCAGCACGTCGCCCGGCGCGAACGACGCGAGCGGCGCGCGCGCCATCGCCGCCGAGAACGTTGCGATATTGGCAAGCCAGCTCGCATCGGGCGAGCTGTCGCACGCCGCCTCGCAAATGCCGGCGAACAGGCTTTCGGGCACCGCGACCCAGCCGCCGCGCGCCTGGAAGAACGCGCAGCCGAGCGGGCGGAGAGCGGCGACGGGCTGATGGGCGGCGGCGCGCAACAGCTCGATCTGCACGCGCTGGATTCCGGTCGGCATCCGGTTGGCGCCGAAATAGTGGATCAGGTCGGTGTAGTCGAACCAGACCGCGGCCACCGCGCTCGGGTGCGGCGCGGGTGCCCGGCGGCGCGCCGGCTCGACCCGCAGCGGCTGGATGGCGTGCGCCGGCTGAACGGGGTGGGGCGTCCCGGCCGGCGTCGGCTGGGCAAGCCCGGGCGGCCCGGGATCGGTCCGGACCGGGCGCGCGAGGAGTTCGGACGCAGGGCGGGCTTGTCGCTTGCTCATACCCCCGATGATTTATACGCCACCGTAAGGAATCGTCAATCCGGTGTCATTCTTGGGTTATAATGAGTTTGCGAACGAGATTGTTTGTTGCACGATCTAAGTTCGGGTGCGTGGTCACGCACGTCCGCGATCCCCAAGCCGACGCTTGCGCCGGAGCCCGCGCGGTGGTCAGAGAGCGCCGAACCAGACATCGGATTTTGCCCCCATGAGCGACACCGCCACCACGTTCGGCCTCCCCGAGGCCGCCCGCCGCCTCCATATCCCCGTCCGCGTCCTCCGCCGCGCCATCCGCGACGGCCGGCTTCCGGCCCCTGGCAAGCTGACCGCCACCTCGACGCTCACCGCCGAGTGGCTCGCCGGTGCCGAGGCGGCGGTCGCGGCCTCGCCGACAGCATTGAACCGGACATTCGCCCAGAAGGTCGCGCCGTTCGCGCGGTATCCGGGAACATCGGCCTGGCGCAAATATGCCAAGCGGGTTCGTGAATACGCGCATTACCGCGCGGCCACCGGGGCGGCGCAGTCCGTCTGACCAGACGGCCGGCCGCGCCATCTCTCGCGGGGGATGGCCGGCCGGCCACGACGAGCGGGTCAGGCCGTCAGGTCAACCCGGCACGCGACGGCATCACCCCGTCCACCCGCGAATCGTGGCGGGTCGGTTGCGGAGCGGGTCGGTTCCGTACGTCGAAGCCGCGCGCGGGCGGGAAGGCTGGCTGGGGGACCTGGATTCGAACCAAGGCTGCCCGGGTCAGAGCCGGGAGTTCTACCGCTAAACTATCCCCCAACGGCCGACGCCACGTAACAGCCGGCGCGCGCCGACGCAACCGGGGGTGAACCGCGACCGCCGCATTGGGGGGTCTCGCCACGGCGCGACGACCGCCTATATACAACTTCGAAATGTCGCAGAACATCGCATACGAAACGTCGGGAGCCTCGTCCGCCTTCGCCGCCCTCGACCTCGGCACGAACAACTGCAGGTTGTTGGTCGGGGTTCCGACCGCCGGCGGGTTCAAGATCCTCGATAGTTTTTCACGTCTGGTTCAGCTCGGCGAAGGCTTGGACGAGTGTGGCACGCTCTCGCCGTACGCCATGGACCGCGCGATGGATGCGCTGCATGGCTGCGCCGAACGCCTCGCCCGCCGCCCGGTCCGCAAACTCCGCGCGGTCGCCACCGAGGCCTGCCGCCGGGCGCTGAACGGGCCCGACTTCCTGGAGCGTGTGCAGCGCGAGACGGGGTTGTCGCTGAATGTCATCTCCCCCCGCGAGGAGGCGGAGCTGGCGCTGGAGTTGGTCACCCCCCTGCTCGCCCCGCTCGCGGCCGACGGGGTGACGCGCGCGCTGCTGTTCGACATCGGCGGCGGATCGACCGAGCTCGCGTGGGTCCGGCTGCCGGACAAGGTCGGCGACCCGCCCGATCTGGTCGGCTACGTCTCGCTCCCGATCGGGGTGGCCGGCGTCGCCGCCCGCTGGGGCCGGTTCGGGTTCGACATGGTCGTCGACGAGGTCGAACGGCATTTGCGTCCGTTCGAGGCCATCCACCGGATCAATTCGGAAATCCGGCGCGGCCATGTGGCCCTCGTCGGCACCTCGGGCACGGTGACGACGCTCGCCGGCGTGGTGCTCGATCTGCAGCGCTACCGGCGGCCGCTGGTGGACGGGCTCGTTCTGACCTACGAGAACTCCCATGGCGCGATCGACAAGCTGCGGGCGATGAGCGCGAGCGAACTTGCCGCGCACCCGTGCGTGGGCGGCGACCGCGCGTCGTTCGTGCTGCCGGGCTGTGCGATCTACGCCGCCATTTCCCGCCTGTGGCCGGCCGATCGCGTGGTCGTGGCCGACCGGGGCCTGCGCGAGGGGATGCTGCTGCGGATGATGCGGACCGAGCGCGGCCGCCACCAATGAGCCTGCCGCCTGGAAAGGGCGGCGGAGGCGCGCGTCCGCTCGCGGTGAAATTGAAGACCGCGATGGGCCGGACCACGGCGCAGCAGAAATGGCTCCAGCGGCAACTGAACGACCCATACGTTGCCGCCGCGCGCGCGCAGGGCTTTCGCTCCCGCGCCGCGTTCAAGCTGATCGAGATGGACGATCGCTACAAACTCATCCCGCGCGGCGGCCGGGTGCTCGACCTCGGCGCGGCCCCCGGCGGCTGGAGCCAGGTCGCCATGCAGCGCGGCGCCGCCGTCGTCGTCGGCGTGGATCTGCTGGCGATCGACCCGGTGCAGGGTGCCACCTTCATCGAGGGCGATTTCAACGACGCCGACATGCCGGACCGGCTGATGGCCCTGCTCGGCGGGCCGCCAGACCTCGTGCTGTCGGACATGGCGCCGAACACGACCGGCCATTCGGCCACCGATCACATCCGCATCATCGCGCTGGCCGAGCTCGCGCTGCACACCGCGATGGCCGTGCTGGCGCCCGGTGGCGGGTTTGTCGCGAAAGTCCTGCAGGGCGGGACCGAAAAGCAGTTGCTCGACCCCATGAAGCGCGCCTTCGCCACCGTCCGCCATGCCAAGCCACCCGCCAGCCGCAAGGACAGCAGTGAGTTGTACGTCGTTGCCACCGGCTTCCGAGGGGTCTAGGGGACGGCGTCAAGGTTTCGGCAGGCACGCACCATGGCACCCCCAGATTCGATCGAGTCCTCCAGCCCGCATTCGAGGGTTGGCAGCCGCATCGCCGAGGCGCTGGCCTTCGACGACGTGTTGCTGGTGCCGTCCTACTCGACGGTCGTTCCGGGCGCGGTCGACACCACCACCCGCCTCACCCGCACGATCAAGCTCAACATCCCGCTCATGGCGGCGGCCATGGACACCGTGACCGAGATGGCGATGGCGATCGCGCTGGCGCAGGCGGGCGGGATCGGCGTGATCCACAAGAACCTGTCCATCGCCGAGCAGGCGGCACAGGTCCGGGGTGTCAAGAAGTTCGAGAGCGGGATGGTGATCAACCCCGTGACGATCCACCCCGACCAGACGCTGGCCGACGCGCGCGGGCTGATGGACCGCTACCGCATCAGCGGCATTCCGGTGGTCGAGCGCGACGCGGAGCCGGGGCAGCCGGGCCGCCTGGTCGGCATCCTGACCAACCGCGACGTGCGGTTCGCGACCGAGCCGACGACACGCGTCTACGAACTCATGACGCGGGAAAACCTGATCACCGTGCGGCCCGGCGTCGAGCCGGAGGCGGCACGGCAGCTGCTGCACCGCCACCGGATCGAGAAGCTGATCGTGGTCGACGAGCAGAACCGCTGCATCGGCCTGATTACCGTCAAGGACATGGACAAGGCGCAGGCGCACCCGCTGGCCAACAAGGACGAGCTGGGCCGCCTGCGCGTGGCCGCCGCGACCGGCGTCGGCGAGGACGGGCACGCGAGGGCCTTGGCGCTGATCGAGGCGGAGATCGACGTGATCGTGGTCGATACCGCGCACGGCCACTCCGCCGGCGTGCTCGCGGCGGTCGAGCGGATCAAGCGGGCGTCCAACGCCGTGCAGGTGATCGCGGGCAACGTGGCGACCCCCGAGGGGGCGGAGGCGCTGATCCGCGCCGGTGCGGACGCGATCAAGATCGGCATCGGGCCGGGCAGCATCTGCACCACCCGTGTGGTGGCCGGCGTCGGCGTGCCGCAATTCTCGGCGGTGATGGAGACGGCGGCGGCGTGTCACGCGGCCGATGTGCCCGCGATCGCCGATGGCGGCGTGCGGACCAGCGGCGACGTGGTCAAGGCGATCGGGGCCGGAGCGGATTGCGTGATGGTCGGCAGCCTGCTCGCCGGGACCGACGAGGCTCCGGGCGAAGTCTTTCTGTATCAGGGCCGTAGCTACAAATCCTATCGCGGGATGGGAAGCATCGGGGCGATGGCGCGCGGCTCGGCCGACCGCTATTTCCAGGCCGAAGTGCGCGACAGCCTGAAAATGGTGCCCGAGGGGATCGAGGGCCGGGTCGGCTACAAGGGTCCGGTCGCCGCCGTGCTGCACCAGCTGGTCGGCGGATTGCGGGCCGGCATGGGCTACACCGGCAGCGCGACGATCGCCGACCTCCAGACGCAGGCGACGTTCCGGCGCATCACCGGGGCGGGCCTGCGCGAGAGCCACGTCCACGACGTCGCGATCACCCGCGAGGCGCCGAACTACAGGCGCGACGGCACCGAATGATCGCCGTCCTGTTCGACGCCTACGGCACGCTGCTCGACATCCACAGCCCGGCGCGGCGGCTGGCCGGCCGGATCGGCCCGGACTGGCACGAATTCTCGATCGCGTGGCGGACCAAGCAGATGGAGTTCACCTGGGTTCGAACCATCGCGGACCGTCACGAGGCGTTCGACACGCTGACCGAGGCGGCGCTGCACGCAACCTTGTCGGCGCGCGGCATGGATGCGGGCCTGGCCGAACCGCTGCTCGCTGAAAACGCGCATCCGGACGTCTTTCCGGATGTGGCCCCGGCGCTGGCCGAGGTTTGGATCGCGCGCGCCATCCTTTCGAACGGGACATCAACCGGGCTCGCGCGGCAACTCGCCCCGATCGCCCATCTGTTCACCGACGTCCTGAGCGCCGAGGCCGCCGGCAGCTTCAAGCCCGACAAGCGCGTCTATTCCCTCGCGACCGAGCGGTTCACCTGCAATCCCGGCGACTTGGCGTTCGTCTCGTCCAACCCGTGGGATGCCTTCGGCGCACTGCAATTCGGCTTTCGCGTCATTTGGGTGAACCGGGACCGGAAGCCCGACGAGTACGGGCTGCGCGGGAACGTCAGCGAAATCGGCGACCTGTCCGCCCTGCCCGCGTTGCTGTCGGCATGACGCCGTCCGCCCGCCTGATGGGATCGATCGAATTGCTGAGTGCGATCGACGGTGCCGCGCGCAAACCGGCCGACGCGGTCGCGAGCGACTTTTTCCGCGCCCGCCGGTTCATCGGCTCCGGCGACCGGCGCGCGATTTCCGACCGCACATGGCGCATCCTCCGCTCCCGCCGCCGCCTGTCATGGTGGCTGGAAAAATCGCACCTGCCCGCCAACCCGCGCCTGCTGCTGGCCGCGTCGCTGCTGACCGAGGCTTGGGCGCTGACCGGCGTCGCGCAATCGTTCAGCGGCGGCCAATACGCGCCGACCAAGTTGTCGGCCGCCGAGCAGTCCGCATTGGCCGGGATCGAGGGGCATACGCTCGGCCATCCCGAGATGGACGAGGCGGTGCGGCTCGAACTGCCGGACTGGCTGCTGCCGCATTTCCAGGCGCGGTTCGGAACCCTTCTGGCCCCCGAGATCGCGGCGATGGAGTCCCAAGCCCCGCTCGATCTGCGGGTCAACCTGCTGAAGGGCACGCGCGACTCCGCACGCGCGGCGCTGGCCGCCGAGGGGATCGAGAGCGAGCCGACGCGGCTGTCGCCCTGGGGTTTGCGGGTCGACGGCCGCAAGCAGGTTTCTACCGGCAACGCGTTTCAGACCGGGCTGGTGGAAATCCAGGACGAGGGCAGCCAGTTGGTCGCGGCCCTGGTCGGTGCCGCCCCGGAAATGCGGGTCGCCGATTGGTGCGCCGGTGCGGGCGGGAAGACGCTGGCGCTCGCGATGTCGATGGACAATCGCGGCCACATCGCCGCCTGCGACGTCTCCGCCCCTCGGTTGGACGGCGCGGTGCGGCGGTTGCGGCGCGCGGGCGTGCATAACGTGGAGCGGCATTTGGTCGAGCCCGGCGACAAATGGGCGAAGCGGCGTGCGGGCACGTTCGACCGCGTTCTGGTCGACGCACCCTGCACCGGCACCGGCACGTGGCGCCGCAATCCGGACGCACGGCTGCGGCTGCGGCCGATCGACCTGTCCGAGTTGCAGGCGAAACAGGCCGCGATCCTCGACGAGGCGAGCCGGGTGGTGAAGCCGGGCGGCCGGCTGGTTTACGCCACCTGCTCGCTGCTGCCGGAGGAGAACGAGGGCCAGATCGACGGCTTCCTCGCCAAACACCCGGATTACCGGGTTCTGCCGTTGCGGGACGCCTGGGCCTCGCCGGAAAACCTGCCCGCGACCGGTCCGTACCTGACGCTGACGCCGCGCCAGCACGGGACCGACGGCTTCTTCGGTGCCGTGCTGGAGCGGATCCCGGCATGATCGCCGTGCGCGCGGCCAAGGTGGAGGATGCGGCGGCGATCGGGGCCGTCCATGTCGCCGCGTGGCGCAGCGCCTACGCGGGAATTTTGCCGTCCGACTACCTCGCCGGATTGTCGGCCCTGCGGCACGCGGCGCAGTACCATGCCTCGATCCGGGGTGCCGGACGGCGGCCGGTCGGCGTCCATGTGGCCATCGCGACCGTCGAGGGCTCGCCCCGTCCCCGGATCGTGGGCTTCGTCACCGCGTCCCCGGTGCCGAAATCGCACCAGCCGGCGCTGGCCGACGCCGAGATCGAGACGCTGTACGTGCTCGACGACTGGCGCGACCAGGGCGTCGGCCGCCGGCTGATCCGCGCCGCCGCGATCCGCCTGCGCGAGATGGGGGCCAAAAGCGCCTTCGTCTGGGTGCTGCGCGACAACCCGAGCCGCTGGTTTTACTCGCGCCTCGGCGGACGCCATGTCTGCGACTCTGTCACCGACGTCGCCGGGCAAGTGGTGCCGCAATCCGCCTACCGCTGGACCGCGATCGAGGCCTTGGCCGAACCCGCCAGACCCGACGCCAGGCCGGACGGGGCGACGCCATGACCGACCCCGAAGCCGAACGCATTCTCATCCTGGATTTCGGCAGCCAGGTGACCCAGCTGATCGCGCGCCGCGTGCGCGAGGCCGGGGCGTATGCCGAGATTTGGCCGTTCGACGCCGACCCGGGCCGCATCCGCGCCTTCGACCCGCGCGGCATCATCCTGTCCGGCGGCCCCGCGAGCGTGACCGATGCGAACAGTCCGCGCGCGCCGCTTGAAGTTTTCGATGCCGGGGTGCCGGTGCTCGGCATCTGCTACGGCCAGCAGACGATGTGCGAGCAGCTCGGCGGCGCCGTCGAAGGCGGCCACGTGGCGGAGTTCGGCCGCGCCTACCTCGACGTGACCGAGCCGTGCGCCCTGTTCGGCGGCACGTGGGCGGTCGGCGCGCATGAACAGGTCTGGATGAGCCACGGCGACCGGGTCACCGCGCTGCCGCCCGGCTTCCGCACGGTCGCGACCAGCGAGGGGGCACCGTTCGCCGCCATCGCCGACGACCACCGCCGCTTCTACGGCGTGCAATTCCACCCGGAGGTCGCGCACACGCCGCACGGGGCGGCGTTGCTGCGCCGCTTCGTGCGCGAGGTGTCGGGCTGTTCCGGCACGTGGACGATGGCCGGCTTCCGCGCCGCGCAAATCCTTCGCGTGCGGGAGCAGGTGGGCGACGGGCGGGTGATCTGCGGCCTGTCGGGCGGTGTGGACAGCGCGGTCGCGGCGGTGCTGCTGCACGAGGCGATCGGCGACCAGCTCACCTGCATCTTCGTCGACAACGGCCTGCTGCGCACGGGCGAAGCGGACCAGGTGATCGAGACGTTCCGCGACCGCTTCAATATCCGGCTGATCGCGCCCGACGCGTCCGACCTGTTCGTGGACGGCCTGGCCGGAATCACCGACCCCGAGTCGAAACGAAAGATCATCGGCGGCCTGTTCGTCGACGTGTTCGAGGCCGAGGCGCAGAAGCTGGGCGGTGCCGAGTTCCTCGCCCAGGGCACGCTGTATCCGGACGTGATCGAGAGCGTGTCGGTCCATGGCGGCCCGAGTGCGACGATCAAAAGCCATCACAACGTCGGCGGCCTGCCGGCACGGATGCGGATGCGGCTGGTCGAGCCGCTGCGCGAACTGTTCAAGGACGAGGTCCGCGTGCTCGGCCGCGAACTCGGCCTGCCCGAGGCGGTGGTCGGCCGCCACCCCTTCCCCGGCCCCGGCCTCGCGATCCGCATTCCGGGCGAGGTCACGCGCGAGCGCCTCGATCTGCTGCGGCGGGTGGACGCGATCTTCCTCGAGGAGATCCGCGCCGCCGGGCTGTACGACGCGATCTGGCAGGCGTTCGCGGTGCTGCTGCCGGTCCGCACGGTCGGCGTGATGGGGGACGGGCGCACGTACGACCACGCGTGCGCGTTGCGGGCGGTCACCAGCACGGACGGCATGACGGCCGACGTCTACCCCTTCGACGCCGGGTTTCTGTCGCGGGTCGCGGGACGGATCGTCGGTGAGGCGCGCGGGGTCAACCGCGTGACCTACGACATCACGAGCAAGCCGCCGGGGACGATCGAGTGGGAATAGTCCGTCTCAAAACTGTTTGAAAACGGTTATTATTCTGGTAAGCCTCCCGCCGCCATGTGCTCGTGATGGCGGATAGTGGGATGAGACCGATGCACACGCGCCGCCGGACCGCGCTCATCGCGGCATTTGCCTGCGTTTCACTCGCGCCGGCGTTCGCCGCCAGACCGACACGCGACGTCACGCTGGACGAAGGCGACAATCGCCGGTCGGCCATCGATTACGGCCAGCAACCTTCCGTCCAGACGCATCTTTTCCGGGCGCACGCGCTGTCCGCCGCCATACCCGGCGCGGTGCCGCAGGGCGGGACGGCGGCCGCGACGCTCGGCGCGTTCGGCCCGACGGTCCCGTGGCCGATCGTGCCGATCCACGAGGTGCTGCTGCCCGACGGACGGGTGATGTCGTACGGCACAGGGCCGTCGGGCGTTCAAGGGGGCGGCCTGATTTACGACGTCTGGACGCCCTCGCTCGGGACCGACGCGCCGTCCCACCTCGTCCTGCCGAACACGACGGCGACCGACATTTTCTGCAGCGGCCAGTCGATGATGTGGGCCACCGGCGAGACGCTGATCACCGGCGGCAACTCGTCCGGGGCCGGGTTCCACAACGTCTCGATCAACAACACAACCATCTTCAGCCCGGCGTCGAACACGATCCGCGCCTCGGCGGCGATGCAGTATCCGCGCTGGTACGATTCCGTCGTGCCGTTGCCGGGGGGCGAGATGCTCGTGCTCGGCGGGCGGATCAATCCCACGACCTCCGCCACGACGCCGGAGGTCTACGACGCCGTCACCGGCTGGCGTACGCTGACCGGTGCGATGAGCGCCAAGGCGTTCGCGAATTCGACCTATCCGCGCGGTTTCGTCGCCCCGGACGGGCGGGTGTTCGTCCTCGCGATCGACGGCCGGCAATACGACATGACCACCGACGGTGCCGGGACGATCGTTCCGGCCGGCACCCAGATCCCGGCCGGCGACCCGGCCCTGCCGTCGGTCATGTTCGCGCCCGGCAAGATCCTCAGCGTGCGCCAGAACGCCGTCACCGGCGTGGTCGACATCAATGGCCCCGTCCCGGTCTGGACGCAGGCCGGCAACATCGACCAGTCCCGCATATGGTCCAGCGGCACGGTCATGGCGGACGGCAAGGTGCTGGTGACCGGCGGATCGATCGTCGCGAACCAGCTTGTCGGCGCCGCCTACCAAACCGAGACCTGGGATCCGGCGACCGGCCTGTGGACCGCCGGCGCGGCCGCCGTTCACGCCCGGCTGTATCACTCGAACGCGCTGCTGCTGCCGGATGGATCGGTGCTGACCGGCGGCGGCGGTTCGCCCGGGCCGGTCCGCAACCTCAACAGCGAGATCTACTACCCGCCATACCTCTTTCTGAACGACGGCTCCGGAAACGCGGCGCCCCGCCCGACTCTGGCCATCGCTCCCACGGCACTGGCGTCGGCCGACCTCGCGGCCGGGCTTCCGATGACGCTCGTGGTCGGCGACACCGATGTGATCGGGCGGGTGACGTTCGTACGCGCCGGCTCGGCGTCGCACGGGAGCAATCTCGAGCAGCGGTTCATCGACCTGCCGTTCACGCAAACCGGGCCGGCGCTCACGGTTCAGATGCCGGCCAATCCGAACGTGCTGCTGCCGGGCTACTGGATGGCGTTCGTCTGGCAGAACGGCACGCCGTCGCTGGCCCAGATGGTGCTCGTCATGAGCTGACGGCGGCGTCGAGGGGTAGGTTCGTAACTGCCTACCCCCCAACCCGGCCCTCTCTGTCGAGGGGAGAGGATAAGATTACTGCTTCTTCTTGAACACATCCTGGAAGATGAGCGGACCCCAGACGCGGCCGCGGGCGTGCACCAGCGCGCCACCCTCATTCAGCTTTCCCAGCGCGACGGGGGCGAAGCCGAGTTGTTTGGCCAACTCTGCCACCGGAGGGATCGCGTCCGCGTCGTCGCTCGCCAGGAAAACGACCCGGTGGCCGCAATCGGTGACCGGATCGGTGGCCAGAGTGGCTGCTCCGAGGTGATTGAACCCTTTCACCAGCCTGGCTCCGGTGAACGCCTTTGCGACGACGGCTGACGACAGCAGACCGCCCAGTTCCTCGAGCGGGGCCTGCGAGTTCATCGCGTCGATGACCGTCTTGCCTGTCCAGCTCGGCAAGATTTGGGCGATCTCGGCATGCTTTCCGAACGGGACCGCCAGGAAGATGGTGTCGGCCTTGGCTGCGTCCTGGAGCGATTTCGCGACGACGGTGGGGCCGATCGCCCGGGCTTTCGGCATCAGCTCCTCGGGCGACCGATGGCTGGCGACGATGACGTCGATGTTCTTACGGGCAAAGGCAAGGGCGAGAGCCTGGCCGACCGAACCGAAGCCTAGAATTGCATAGCTCATGGTGGTTCTCCTACGCGCGTTACGAATGGTTTTGCGGTCAGACCTGCGACATGCCGCCGTCGACAACGAGATCGATGCCCGTCGTAAAGCGACTGTCGTCCGAGGCGAGGTAGAGGACCGCAGCCGCGATTTCCTTGGACAAGCCAAAGCGTCCCAGCGGAACCAGCGAGACGAAGAAGTCCGTCAGCTCCTTTGAAATCTGCGCGAAGGCGGCTGTGTCGCCGATCGCGCCCGGACTGATGCTGTTCACCCGGATTTTCCGATCCTTGAGGTCGTTCGTCCAGCTTCGCGCGAACGACCGGACCGCTGCCTTGGCGGCCGCGTATAGGCTTGCCCCGCCATAACCTTTGAGATGCGCGTTCGAGGCGTTGAGGATGATCGAGCCGCCATCGCGCATCAGCGGCAGCGCCTTCTGGACGGTGAACAGCGTTCCGCGGACGTTGAGGTTGAGCGTATCGTCGACCAACCGCTCCGACATGGACCCGATCGGCTTGTCGACCTCCCCACCGCCGGCGCTGGCGAAGACGATGTCGATATGGCCCTTTTCGGAGGCGACCGTCTCATAAAGCCGGTCGAGGTCCGAGAGATTGGCGGAATCGGCACGAACGCCGGTCACGTTGCGGCCGATCGCCTTTACCGCTTTGTCGAGTACGTCCTGCCGCCGGCCGGTGATGAACACATAGGCCCCCTCCTCGACGAACAGCTTCGCCGTCTCGAGTGCCATACCGCTCGATCCGCCGGTAATGACTGCAACTTTACCGTCTAGTTTTCCCATGACTTTGACTTCTACGCTCCGTTTCCGATTGCTCGGGGTCGATCCCGATAACCTCGACATGGGTCTGCCGGACTCAGGCGTTCAGTCCGGAAGGACGCACATCGGTGGTGCGGAATCGATCCGCGTCGCGAGCTGCGGTCGACTAGTGTGTTAGATGGAAGCGCACCATGCGGTGTTGGAATGCACCATGTTCGACTGGGATGACGTCCGTTATTTCCTGGCCGTCGCGCGCGGAGGCTCGGCGCGGGCTGCCGCCGAGCGGCTCGGGGTCAACCATGCGACCGTGCTGCGACGCATCGCGCAGCTCGAGGACCGGCTCGGGGCGCAGATGTTCGAGAAGCTGCCGTCGGGCTACCGCCTGACGGAAGCGGGCGAGGAGGTGCTCGAACTCGCGGACCAGATGGAAGCGTCGTCGCACCAGCTCGAGACGCGCGTCTTGGGGCGCGACCAGAGCGTGCGCGGGCTTTTGCGGGTGACGCTGGCACCGCCCCTCGCGACACATCTGCTGATGCCGGACCTCGCCGATTTCGCGGCTCTGCATCCGGACATCGAGATGGACATCGTGTCGACCGGCGAGCTGGCGAACCTGACCAACCGAGACGCCGAGGTCGCGATCCGCGTCGTCTACGATCCCAAAACACTGCCGCTCAACCTTCACGGCCTGAAAGGGCCGGACGTGTTCGGCGGCGTCTATATCTCGCGCCACCGGCTGGAAGCGTGGCGTGCGGGTGCGCAAAATCCCGTCCGGTGGATCGTTATCAGCCGTTATGGCGTCCCGGAATGGGCCGGCGAGGGTGACATTCGGACGCAGGGCGTTCCGTTCAGGGTCACGGACAGTGAGGCGCAGATCGCGGCGGTCCGGCAAGGGCTCGGTATGACGGCGCTGCCGTGCTTCGTGGGCGATGCCGACGCGCGGCTGGCGAGGGTGCCGGGCACCCGCCTGCAGATGCACGGAACGCTCTGGCTTCTGACGCAGGGGGAGACACGCAAGACGAAGCGCGTGCGGCTGTTTACGGAGTTCGTATCCGGCAGGCTCGCCGCGTACGCCCCGCTTCTCGCGGGTATCGCCGCGCCGGCGAAGCCCGAATAGGTGCCTCGCCCGGGTCGAACCCGAGCGAGGCGATCGGCGTCAGGCGTTCAGCGTCGCCATGTCGATCACGAACCGATACTTCACGTCGCTTTTCAGCATGCGCGTGTAGGACGGCTCGATATCGGCCATCTTGATCATCTCGATGTCGGCCGTGATCCCCTTGGACGCGCAGAAATCCAGCATCTCCTGCGTCTCCGGAATGCCGCCGATCAGCGAGCCCGCGAACGTGCGGCGCTTCATGATCAGGTGGAACACCTGCGTCGGCAGCGGCTCCGGCGGCGCGCCGACCTGGATCAGGGCACCGTCCCGCTTCAGCGTCGCGAGATAGGCGTTGATGTCGTGCGCGGCGGATACCGTGTCGATGATCAGGTCGAGCGTGCTGGCGCACTTCGCCATCGCGTCGGCATCCTTGGAGATCACCACCGACGTCGCGCCCAGCCGGCGCGCGTCCTCGGTCTTGCCGGCGGACGTGGTGAACAGCGTCACCTCGGCCCCCATCGCGGCGGCGAGCTTGACGGCCATGTGCCCGAGCCCGCCGAGACCGACGACGCCGACCTTCTTGCCCGGCCCGGCGCCCCAATGTTTTAGCGGCGAGTAGGTGGTGATGCCGGCGCACAGCAGCGGTGCCGCGCCGGCCGGGTCCATGCCCTCGGGGATGCGAAGCACGAAGCCCTGATCGACGACGATCTGGTTGGAATAGCCGCCCTGGGTGATGCGGCCGTCGACGCGGTCCGGGTCGCCGTAGGTGCCGGTGAACGTGTTCTCGCAAAACTGCTGGAACCCGTCGCGGCACGAATTGCAGGTCCGGCAACTGTCGACCATGCAGCCGACGCCGACCATCTGGCCGACCTTGTAGTCGCGCACCTCGGAGCCGACCTCGGCCACGCGGCCGACGATCTCGTGGCCCGGGGTCAGCGGGAAGTTGGAGTTGCCCCATTCGGCACGCACCGCGTGCAGGTCCGAATGGCAGACGCCGCAAAACATGATGTCGATGCGAACGTCGGTCGGCAGCGGGTCGCGCCGCTCGAACGTCCAATGGGCGAGCGGGCGGGAGGGCTCGGCGGCGGCATAGCCGGTGCAGGTCAGCATAGGGGTCGTGTCCTCAGGATTGCGGATGTTTCATGCTGCCATGCGGGATGGCACGCCAATCAGGTTGGCGCGATCACCGACATGTCACTCATGTAGCGGCGAAGAACGTCGGGAATCACGACCGAACCGTCCGCCTGCTGATAGTTTTCCAGCACCGCGATCAGGGCGCGCCCGACCGCGACGCCCGATCCGTTCAGCGTGTGCAGGTGCGACACGGTGCCGTCGGCCGCGCGCCATCGTGCGTTCATCCGGCGCGCCTGGAACGCGCGCATGGTCGAGCAGGAGCTGATTTCGCGATACGCCCCCTGCCCCGGCAGCCAGACTTCGAGGTCGTAGGTTTTCGCCGAACCGAACCCGGTATCGCCGGCGCAGAGCAGCATCCTTCGGTAAGGCAGACCGAGCAGTTCGAGCACCTTTTCGGCGCAGGACGTCATGCGCTCATGCTCGGCGTCGCTGTCCTCGGGGCGGACGAGGCTGACCAGCTCGACCTTCTTGAACTGGTGCTGACGCAGCATCCCGCGCGTGTCGCGGCCGGCCGAGCCCGCCTCGGACCGAAAGCAATCGGACAGGGCGGCAAGCCGGATCGGCAGGCGGGCTTCGGGGACGATGTTGCCGGCCTCGGTATTGGTGAGCGGCACTTCGGCGGTCGGGATCAGCCAGCGGCCGTCCGTCGTGCGGAACAGGTCGTCGGCGAATTTCGGCAGCTGGTTGGTGCCGTAGACGGCCGCGTCGTTGACCAGCAGCGGCACCGAGACTTCGGTGTAGCCGTGCTCGGTCGTGTGCAGGTCGATCATGAACTGGCCGAGCGCGCGTTCGAGGCGGGCGAGTGCGCCCTTTCAGCAGCGTGAAGCGGCTACCGGAGAGTTTCGCGGCGGTGGCGAAATCCATCAGGCCGAGCGCTTCGCCGATCTCGAAGTGCTCGCGGCCCTTTTGGGTGTCGGGCGTTCCGACG
Source organism: uncultured Alphaproteobacteria bacterium (assembly GCA_963756975.1). Classification (GTDB taxonomy): domain Bacteria; phylum Pseudomonadota; class Alphaproteobacteria; order Acetobacterales; family Acetobacteraceae; genus CAVRQM01. Next base: position 224,678 of record CAVWPS010000001.1, read on the forward strand.
GTTTTAAGTTGCAGGTTGTCGGCTTCGTCCCGCGCCGTCCGGGACGGCGTCGTCCATGACGTTCGGCAACGGGTCGAGCAGCTCTTTCAGCCGCGCCTCCGCATCGCGAGCGGTCTCGGCACTGGCCGCGACCAGCGCTTCGAGCCGGATGCTTTCGGCTTCCAGCGCGCTCGTGTCCTCGGCCTTGCGTTTGGCGAGCCCGACCTCGCGGGACACGCGCTTGCGGTCCGACTGCCACCGCTCGCCGGTCGTGATGGCAGCGCGGCGCGCTTCGTCGAGGGCGATCAGCGAGTCCGCGATCGGCGGCAGGCCGCGGCGGGCCATGGCCGCGTCGAAGTTCTGGGGCTGCTCGCGGATCGATTTGATATCGTGCACTCGACACTCACTGCTCGGGGCGGAAACTGGTCAGTGCCTTCTCCCTCTCCCCCCGGGAGAGGGCCGGGGTGAGGGTCTCGGCACCGCGGGGGCTCGCGGCACCCCTCACCCCGCCCTCTCCCGAGGGAGAGGGAGAAGCAAAATGTTAGTCGTCGACCGGCTTCGGCTCGACGATCTTGGCCGCGATGATCGACACCTCGTAGAGCAGGATCAGCGGCAGCGCCAAGCCGCACTGGGTGATCACGTCGGGCGGGGCCAGCACGGCGGCGATGACGAACATGCCGACATAGGCGTAGCGCCGGACCTTCTTCAGCCCCTTGCTCGACACGATGCCGACCTTGGCCATCAGCGACAGCGCGACCGGCAATTCGAACGCGACGCCGAACGCGAACACCAGCTTCATCACGAGGTCGAGGTATTCGCTGACCTTCGGCAACACCTTGATCGGCAGCCCGCCCGCGCCGTCCGTCGTCGCGAACGACACGAAGAACGCGAACGCGATCGGGAACACGAAATAGTAGGCGAGTGCCGCGCCCATGATGAACAGGACAGGAGTTGCCAGCAGGAACGGCGCGAACGCGCGCTTTTCGCTGCGGTACAGGCCGGGCGCGACGAACATCCAGATCTGCGTCGCGATCACCGGGAAGGCGAAGAACGCCGCCCCGAACAGCGCCACCCGGAGGAAGGTGAAGAAGCCTTCCGTCAGCGAGGTGAAGATCATCTCCGCCGTGCCGCCGTGCCGGATCAGCACGCTCGCCAGCGGGGCCGCGAGGAAGCGGTAGATCGCGGCGCTGAAATGGTAGCAGACGACGAACGCGACGATGAACGTCACCGCGGACCACAGCAGCCGCCGTCGCAGCTCGACCAGATGCTCGAGCAGCGGCATCGGCTTGTCGTCGATCACATCGTCGGCGGTCGCCAAATTCCGCGCCTCAGGTCGCGTCGGGCGGAACGAACGCCGGCGGCGCAGCGTGATCCACTTCGCGCAACCCGAGCGGCACCGCGGCCGGCGGCGGGATGAAGGCGGGCGGCCCGTCGCTCACGGGTGCCAGTTCGACGTGGCCCGTCGTCTCGGGCGTCACGATGTCGGCCAGCGGTGTCGCGGCGACATGGATCGTCGGGTTGGCACCGGTCGCGATCGTGCTCGCACCCCAATCGGCGACCGGGTTCTCGGTCATGGTGGCGCGAATGGTCCCGTCGGCGTCGACCGCCTTCGTGATCTCGCCCTTCAGGTCGAAGCGCCGGATTTCGTTGAACGTCTGGCGCATCTCCGACATCGCACCCGTGCTGTCGGCCTCGCGCACCATCGAGTCGACATGGCCCTGGAACTCGCCGGCCATTTTTCGCGCCTTACGCAATAGATCGCTGATCGTGCGGATGGCCACGGGCAGGTCCTTGGGCCCGATGAGCACCATCGCCACGACGCCGATCAGGCCGATTTCCGTCCACGCCAATCCGAACATGCGGCTTCCCTAGCAGGGATGCCGGTTGTGCGAAACCGGCTACGGCGGCGTGACGTCGGCTGCGTCCCCGGATGCATGGCCGGGCGGGGCGATTGTGGGTGCCTCGACCATCAAATCCTCGCGCCGGGGCAGGTCGCGCAGGGTGTTCAGGCCGAACTGGGTCAGGAACGCGGGCGTCGTGCCCCATAGCGTCGGCCGCCCCGGAACCTCGCGCCGCCCCTGGCTCGCGATCAGCCCCGAGTTCGAGCAGCGCGTCGAGCGTCGCCTGGGACAGGCTGGCACCGCGCATCTCCTCGATCTCGGCCCGCGTGCACGGCTGGTGGTAGGCGACGATCGCCAGCACCTCCATCGCCACGCGCGGCAGCCGGCGCGGCACGCTGACCACTTTCCGCAGCGCCGCCGCGAGGTCGGGTGCCGTGCGGAACTGCCAGCCGCCGCCGACCTCGATCAGTTCGATCCCACGGCCCGCGTAGAGCGCGACCAACTCGGCCAGCACCGCGTCGGCGTCCACCCCGTCCGGCAGCGCCTGCCCGAGTGCCCGCGCCGTCACCGGGGCGGCGGCGGCGAACAGGATTGCCTCGGCAAGCCGCAGCTCCTCGGTCAAGGCAGCGGCCGCAGCATGATCGGGCCGAAGCTCGAATCCTGGCGCAGCACGATGGCCCCGTTGCGCGCCATCTCCAGCCCCGCGACCAGCGTGCTCGCCATGGCCGCGCGGCGTTGCGGCTCGCTCGGGCGCGGCAGGTCCGGCAGGAACCGCTCGAGCATCGCCCAGACCGAGCCGTCGGCGGGCAGTCCGCCGACCATGCGCCCGAGCCGTTCCAGCGCGTCCTGCACCGTCCAGACCGTCAGCGGCTCGACCCGCATCGTCCGCAGCCCGGCGGCGCGGCGTGCGGCGACGAGGTAGGCGCGCAGCAACGCGGGCAGGTCGGCGCGCAGGCGGGAGCGGTCGACCTCGCGAAAATCCTCGAACTCGCCGCGCGAGAACACGTCCTGGCCGAGCTGCGGCCGCTGCCCGAGCCAGCCGGACGGCGACCCGCATCGCGGCAAGGTTCGCGAGACGGGCGGCCAGGCTGTCGGCGGCGGCCTCGCCCTCCTCCGCCGCCTCGGTCCCGGCCGGCAGCAGCAGCCGCGATTTCAGCCATGCGAGCCAGGCCGCCATGACGAGCCAGTCGGCCGCGAGTTCGAGGCGCACCTTTCGCGCGCCCTCGATGACGGCGAGGAACTGCTCGACCAGGCTCAGGATCGAGATTTTGGCGAGGTCGACCTTCTGCGCACGCCCGAGGTCGAGCAGCAGGTCGAGCGGCCCCTCGAACCCGTCGAGCCGCAGGTGCAGCGCGTTTCCGTCAGCCGCCGGGTCCATGGCCCTCGTCCTCGTCGTCGTCGGACGGCATTCCGTTGCCCGCCGCCCGCAGCAGGCCGCCGATCACGGGGCGGATCGCGCCGGAATACAGATTGCCGACAGGATCGAATTTGACGTGCGCGATGTCGTTCAGGAAACCGGGCAGCAGGTAGATCACGACCAGCACGATGATCAGCCCGCCCCGTTCGAGCTTCGCCCAGCGCAGCGCCAGCGGTTCCGGCAGCAGCCCGACCGCGATCCGGCCGCCGTCGAGCGGCGGGATCGGGATCAGGTTGAACAGGCCGAGCGCCACGTTGGACAGGATGAAATAGTAGATCAGGTCGCCGACATCGTTCTGCGCGACGGCCGGGACGAACGGCAGGATGTGGGCGGCGAGTGCCCCGATATACGCGAGCAGAAGGTTCATCGCGGGACCGGCGGCGGCCACGATCATCATGCCCCGGCGCGGATTGCGGAACCGCCAGCTCGCGACGGGCACCGGTTTCGCCCAGCCGAACATGAACGCGACCCGGCCGATGGTCAGAAGCTGGCCCAGTAGCAGCGCCCCCGGCAGCAGGATGGTGCCGACCCGGTCGACATGCACCAGCGGGTTCAGCGACAGCCGGCCGGCGCGCTTCGCGGTGTCGTCGCCGAGCGCCCACGCGGCATAGCCGTGCGCCGCCTCGTGCAGGGTGATCGCGACGATGGTCGGCACCACGGCGATGATCAGCGAGACGATGGTGGCGACGTTCAGCATGGCGGCTACGTCTAGCGGGTGACGCGCGGTTTCGGCCAGAGCGCCCCTCACCCCGGCCCTCTCCCAAGGGAGAGGGAGACGTGCTGCTCCCTCTCCCGACTTCTGGGAGAGGGCCGGGGTGAGGGTCTAGGCCAGCAACCCGTCCCGCTCCGCCCGCAGCGCCGCCACGTCCAACTCCCGCCGAGCCCTCCCGGCCGCATTGCGCGCCGCCGCCAGCCGGGCCACCGCCTCGGCGGACAATTCGGGGCACGCGGCCAGCACCTCGCGGTTCGCCTCGAACTCGCCACGGCAGAACATCGCGACGTCGCACCCGGCCTGCAGCGCCGCCACGGCACGCGCCGCGTACGGGCCGGAAATCGCCCCCATGTTCAGATCGTCGCTGACCAGCACGCCGGAAAACCGGAGCCGGCCACGGATCGTGTGCGCGATAATGTGCGCCGACAGCGTGGCGGGCCTAGAATCCTCGGCGCGGTAGACGACGTGCGCGGTCATCAGCCAGCCCATCCACGACACCGGCGCGAACGCGGCCAGATCGGCGTCATCCAGCCCGTCCACCACCGGCAGTGTCGCGTGCGAATCGGCCATCGCCCGCCCGTGCCCCGGCGCGTGTTTGGCCACCGGCTGCACCCCGGCCGCGAGCAGCCCGTCGGCCATCGCCGCGCCGAGTGTCGCGACATGCGTCGGGTCGCCGCCGAACGCGCGGTCGCCGATGATGCCGTGCCCCTCCGGCCGCAACAGGTCCAGCACCGGGGCGCACACGACGTCGAACCCGGCCGTCGCGGCCTCGGCCCCGATCAGCGCCCCCTGCAGCCACGCGGCCCGCTTGCCGGCGGCCGGATCGCGGTCATGCAGCGCGCCGATCGACGGCGACGGCGGGATGGCCGGACCAGTGCGGCGGACGCAGCCGCTGCACCCGGCCGCCCTCCTGATCGACCATCAGCACCGCGTGCTCGGGCAGCACGCGGCGCAATTCGGCCACAAGGCCGGCGAGCTGCGCGGGGGTTTCGACGTTGCGGCCGAACAGGATGACGCCCGCCGGCCGTGTCGCGGCCAGCAGATGCGCCTCCTCGGCGGTCAGCCGGGGCCCGGAAACCCCGACGATGGCGGCTTTCAGGAGTGGGCCAGCGTGCAGACGGTGCCCTTCTGGCGGACCTGCTCGCAGAACGCCGTCGCCGTCGCGATCGTCGCGAAACCGCCGGTGCGAAGGCGGTAGAACGTCTTGCCGTCATGCTCGGCGCGCGCGATCGCGGGCTGCCGCGTGCTCAGCAGGTCGGGCATCTTGTGCTGCAGCCGCTGCCACTCGGTCATCGCGGCCTGCTCGCTGTCGAGTGCGCCGAGCTGAACCTGCGCCGCACCGGCCACGACGGCCTGCGCGGGTGCGACCGGCGAGTGGCTCACGACGGGCGGGGCGGCAGCAGGCGGCGGCGCGGCGGCGGCAATCTGCGGGGCGGCGGCGGGCGCGGGCGCGGCGACAGGCACGGCGGCGACGGCGGGTGCCGCGTTCAGCTTGTCGGCCTCGTTCTTGAGTGTCTGGGGGGCCGGAACCTCGGGCGGCGGGGCCAGCGCGTCGGTGGCGCTCGCGGTCGCGTCGTCGGCCCCGTCCGGCAGCGTCGGCTGCACGTCCGGCTTGGTGCGCCAGGGCTTCGCGTCGGCATGGACCACCGGCACGCCGCCGCCGTGATGGCCGCCGGCCACCGCCCATACGCCGACCAGCACCAGCAGCACGGCTCCGATGCCGCCCGCCAGCATGACCATGCGGCGCGTGTCGCCGTCCACGCGGGCCCGTGGGCGTCGCGAACGGTAGCTGGCCTCGGCCGGCGTCATGTGGGGCATCGGGATGTCGAGATCGTTCGGCACGTAAAAACCCCCAATGGCGCGATCAGCGCATTTCCTCGACCGGCTCGACCCCCAGCACCCCGAGGCCGGACCGGATGACCACCGCCGTCGCGGCCACCAGCGCGAGCCGCGCGAGGGTGCCCGAGGCGTCGGATTCGACCAGGAAGCGCAGTGCGGAATCCGCACTTCCCCGTGCCCACACCATATTAAAGTCGCCCGCTAAATCATACAAGAAAAACGCGATTCGGTGCGGCTCACGGGCAAGTGCGGCGGCCTCCAGCGTCCTCGGCCAGGCGGCCAGCCGGCGGATCAACGCCAGTTCCGCCTCGTCGGTAAGGCTGTCGAGCGGCACGGTCGCCAGCGTCGCGTCGGTCACGACCGGCTGGCCCAGCATCTCCGCCCCTTTGCGCAGAACGCTGCGGCAACGGGCGTGCGCGTACTGCACGTACCAGACCGGGTTGTCGCGCGTCTCCGCCACCGCCTTGGCGATGTCGAACTCCATCTGCGCGTCCGGCTTGCGGAACAGCATGGTGAACCGCACCGCGTCGCGCCCGACCTCGTCGAGCAGGTCGCGCAGCGTGATGTAGGTGCCGGCGCGCTTGCTCATCCGCACCGGCTCGCCGTCCTTCAGCACGTGCACGATCTGGCACAGGATAACGTCGAGCCGCCCGCCGAGCGCCTTCGTCGCCGCCGTCATCCGGCTCACGTAGCCGCCGTGATCGGCGCCGAGCACGTCGATCAGCAGATCGGACCCGCGCGCCAGCTTGTCCGCGTGATACGCGATGTCGTTGGCAAAGTACGTGTTGCTGCCATCGGATTTTCGCAGCGGCCGGTCCACGTCGTCGCCGAATTGCGTCGAGCGGAACAGCATCTGCTCGCGCGGCTCCCAGTCGTCCGGCGTCTTGCCCTTCGGCGGCTCCAGGATGCCCTGGTAGATCAGCCCTTTCGTCGCGCAGCAGCTCGATCGTGGCGTCGGCCGCACCCTTGGCCACCAGCGCGCGCTCGCTGCTGAACACGTCGTGGTGGACGCCGAGCAGGTCGAGGTCGGCGCGCACGTCGGCCATCATCATCGCGACCGCCGTATCGCGCACCGTATCCATCCACTCCGCCGGATCGGCGATGGTCAGGCCCGGCCCGGCGAACGCCTCGCCGTGCGTGCGGGCGAGCGCCTCGCCGACCGGGATCAGGTATTCGCCCTTGTATTGCAGCCCGCCGGGTGCGTCGGCCGCGATTTCGGCCTCGGTCACGCTGCTGCCGAGGGCTTGCAGATATCGCCAGTAGCTTGCCCAGCCGAGCGCGGCGACCTGCCCGCCCGCATCGTTGACGACGTATTCTTTCGTCACGACGTAGCCGGCCCGCGCGAGCAGGTTGGCCAGCGCGTCGCCGACGACCGCACCGCGGCAATGGCCGACATGCAGCGGGCCGGTCGGGTTGGCGGAGACGTATTCGACGTTGATCCGCTCGCCCGCCCCGGCCGCGCTGTCGCCGAATTTTTCGCCCGCGCGCAGGATCGCGGGGAGGATGTTGCGGAACGTCTCGGGGCGCAGCCGGAGGTTCACGAACCCCGGGCCGGCAGGCTCCGCGCCGACCACGTCGGGGTCGGCGGACAGGATCGCCGCCAGCTCCGCCGCCAGCTCGGACGGCTTCCGGCGCGCCGGCTTGGCGGCCAGCATCGCGGCGTTGGTCGCCATGTCGCCGTGCGCCACCTCGCGCGTCGGCCCGACTTCGACGCGCGCCGCGATGGCGGGGTCGAGGTCCGGGACGACGGTCGCGAGGGCGGCGACGACCTTTTTGCGCATGTCGGCGAAGAGGTTGCTCATGCCGCGCGCCCCCTCACCCCGGCCCTCTCCCGAGGGAGAGGGAGCAGTCGCTTCTCCCTCTCCCGTCTAATGGGAGAGGGCCGGGGTGAGGGTTTCGCTTGCATGCCGCCCGCTTACCCCGAAACCGACAGGTCCGTCAGCCGCGCATGCTCCTGCCGCGCGAAGCGGTCCGTCATGCCGGCGATGTAGTCGCACACGGTCTGCGCCGACCGCGCGGTCCCGGACTGCTCCCCGGCCCGCCCGCGCCAGTCGTCCGGCAGCAGCCCGGCGTCGGCGTGCAGGATCGAGAACAACTCGCCGGTCAGCCGCCTTGCCTTGCTGGTCATCCGGTTGACGCGCCAATGCCGGTACACGCGCGCGAACAGGAACTCCTTGATCGCCGCATTGGCCGCCGCCATCCCCTCGCTGAACGCGATCACCGGGCGCTTCGCGCGGCGGATCGCGTCCGGCCCGTCCGGATCGAGGGCCGCGATCCGCCGCCCGCTCTCCTCGACCAGGTCGGTCACGAACGCGTTGATGACCCGCCGGATCGTCTCGTGGCGCAGCCGCACCGGCGGCATGTCGAGGCTCGCCCGCCCCGCCTCCGCGAGCGCCGCGCCGACGACCGGCAGATGCGACAGATCGGCCGGCTCCAGCAGCCCGGCCCGCCAGCCGTCGTCGAGATCGTGGCTGTGATACGCGATGTCGTCCGACAGGGCGGCGACCTGCGACTCCGCCGAGGCGAACGTGCCGCAGGTCGAGCTTGTGGCGCGCATCGTAGTCGGCCACGTACGCCGGCGGCTTCTTCAGCGGCCCGTTATGCTTGGCCAGCCCCTCCAGCGTCTCCCACGTGAGGTTCAGCCCGTCGAACGCCGCGTACCGGCTTTCCAGCAGCGTCACGATCCGCAGCGCCTGCGCGTTATGGTCGAAGCCGCCGAACGGTTTCAGGCCCGCAGCCAGCGCGTCCTCGCCCGCATGGCCGAACGGCGGGTGGCCCAGATCGTGCGCCAGCGCGAGCGCCTCGGTCAGATCCTCGTCCAGCCGCAGCTCGCGCGCGATCGAGCGGGCGATCTGCGCCACCTCGATGCTGTGCGTCAGCCGGGTGCGGTAGAAATCGCCCTCGTGATTGACGAACACCTGCGTCTTGTACTGCAGCTTCCGGAACGCCGCCGAGTGGATGATCCGGTCGCGATCGCGCTGCCACGGCGAGCGGCTCGGGCTGTCCGGCTCGGGGTACAGCCGGGTCCGGTCGCGGTCGGGCCGCACCGCCCATGGCGACGGCGGCGCGTATATCGGGGCGGGCGGGCGGGAGACATCCATGGAGGCAGCCCTATAGACGCCGCGAGAGTCGGGGCGAGGCTTCAATGATGGGGACGATCGGCCTATATCGCGTGCATGACCCAGCCGCAGTTCCGCGTCAGCTCCCGCGCCGCCGACCAGATCGCGGCCATTCTCGCAGCCCAAACCGACGGCGCGCAGGCGCTCCGGGTCGAGGTGCTGGCCGGCGGATGCTCCGGGTTCCAATACAAGTTCGGGCTCGACACGGCACCCGCCGCCGACGACCTGGTCGTGGCCGAGGGCAACGCGCGCGTGTTCGTCGACCCGACCAGCCTCGATCTGCTGGCCGGCGCCGAGCTCGATTACACCGACGCGCTGATGGGCAGTCATTTCGCGATAAAGAATCCGAACGCGTCCAGTTCCTGCGGTTGCGGCACCTCCTTCTCGGTCGACTGATTTCCTCGGGTGCGAATCGCCACCTGGAACGTCAACTCGATCCGGCAGCGCGAACCGCACGTCGCCGCCTGGCTCGCCCGGCACACGCCCGACCTGCTGTTCCTGCAGGAGCTGAAATGCGAGACGCAAACCGTCCCCACCGCCGCGTTCGAGGCGCTGGGCTACACCGCTCGCGGCGGTCGGCCAGAAAGCCTATAACGGCGTCGCCGTGCTCGGCCGCGTCCCGTTCGAGGTGTCGGCCACCGCCCTGCCCGGCCTGCCCGAAGGCGACGCGCAGGCCCGCTACATCGAGGTTGCGGCGGGCGGGCTGGTCGCGGGCGGGCTGTATCTGCCGAACGGCAACAGCGGCGGCGAGGCGGGGTACGCATACAAACTCGCGTGGATGGATGCGTTGCACGCGCGGGCGAAAACGCATTTGGACGCGGATACGCCGCTGATCCTGCTCGGCGACTACAACGTCTGTCCGACCGACGAGGATTTTCACCCCGGCACGCTGCCGCCGACCGACGCGCTGGTTCGCCCCGAAACCCGGGCGCGGTATCGAAAATTGCTATGGGCCGGCCTGACCGACGCGGTGCGCGCGGTCCACCCGACCGGCGCGCGCTGGACGTTTTGGGATTATCAGGCCGGTGCCTGGGACCGCGACCGGGGTTTGCGCATCGACCACGCCCTGCTCTCGCCCACCCTGGCCGAGCGGCTGGCGGATGTGCTGATCGACCGCGACGAGCGCGGGCTGCCGCAGCCGTCCGACCACGTGCCGGTCATGGTCACCCTGGGATGAACCGGCGCCGTTGACCCGGGGCTAACCTCTCGCGGGCAAGGATTGCGCCCCACCCGATGCGAGAGGAGTGCCAACCATGCCGGCCGAGATCCGCTACGTCCTGTTCCGCCCGAACGAGGTCGTGGCCGCGATCATCGAATTCTTCCGCCGCATGCAGAGCCCCCTGCCCCCCGGCTCGATCCTGCGCACCTCGCTCGAGGAGCTGAACGGCAATGTCGGGTTCGGCATGGTGATCGAGGGCAATGACGGAATGGCGCGGCAGAAGGTCACGATGGACGGCGCGCAGCTCGCCTCCGCCCTGATCCTGTACTGCCGCGACCACCGCATCCCGCTGCCGTCGGACAGCGCGAAGACGCTGCGAAAACTGGACGAGTGGCTGGCCCTGGTCATCACCCGCAACCCCCGCCAGGAGGCGTTGCCGGATGTGGTCCACGCCGTCGCCACCGCCGCGCGGGCTGCGGCGCGCGCGGCGGTGGCGACCGCCTGACCGGCCGCATCGCTACGGCAGCGTCACGTTCACCACGACGGTCTGATAGTCGTCCACGAACGGGATCGAGATCGTTCCGCCCTGGCTGATCGTCAGCGCCGTCCCGGCCTTCAGCGCGCGCGCCGAGTGGTATTGCACGTCCGTATCGTAGGCGACCGCGGCGGTGCCGCCGGCCCACGCCTCGTCGGTGACCAGCAGCGTCGTCTCGCCCGCCTTGGTGCCCGGAGTGCCGCGCCGCAGCGTCTGCGCGAACACCGCCTGCACGCCGGACACCGGGCCGGAGACCCGGACGTGACCGGGCACGTGGGAGTTCGCCGTCGTGACGGTAACCGGCCCGCTGACCGCCGAGACCGAGGTCGTCAGCACGCCGTCGCCCCGGTCGAACGAGTCCATCGTCGCGAGCGCCGCTGTCCTAGCGTTGAGCCAGGCGCGGCGTGCCTGAATTGCCGCATCGACCGACGAGATGTTGTTGAACGCGTCCGAGCCGGTCGGTCCGCAGGCACTCGCCGTGTCGCCGAGCAGGAACGTGTACGAGCAGGTATCGTAGGGGAAATACACCAGGTAATCCGCACCCGCGATCACGCCCATCCAGGCTTCGGCGGCGGCCTCCTCCGCCGTCTCGCGGAACTCGTTGCCGTTGACGACACAGAGGTTCGTGACGCCGGGCAGGCAGTCGGAGCCGTTGATCCCGCCGCTGACCGTGACCAGCGTCGTCGCGGTCGCCGTCGCCCTGCTGGACATGGTCGCGTGGGTCGCATCCTGGACGCTGTTGATCGTGGTGCCCGCCGGAATGCCGGTCCCGGATACCGTCAGCCCTACCCAGATGCTGGAGAATTGCGACCAGCCGGTGGCGTTGACGAGCGTCTTGCTGCCGGCGGTCACCTGTCCGCCGCCGCCGCCCCTCGCCGTCTGCATGACGTTGGCACCGGCCGAAAAGCCTTTGGCGTCGGACCCTCCGCTCAGCGCCATGCCGACCGGCTGCCGGTAGAGCGTTCCGGCCACGGTCTTCGTCCACGCGTTCTGGACCATGAGCGAGACCACGACGCCCTGCACCCAGAGCGCGTCGTTGCTCGTCACGATCCCGGACCCGACGCCGTAGTTGCTCGGGGCCGAGGCGGTGGTGCCGATGCCGAGGCCGCCGCCGCCGATGTAATAGGGATCGATCAGGGCGTATTCGTCGGCCGACATCGTGTTCGTCGCGGCCTCGGCGCTCTCGAATTCGGCCTCGCACGATTTGCCGTCGGACCCGGTATGGGCGGAGCCGGTGTAGAACGAGACCGGACCGAGCCGCCACGCCAGGCTGTTCCAGAATTCGGGGCGCGTCTTGTCGTCGGCATTCGTTTTGGCGACGACCGACGGGACGGCGGCCACGTCGATCGGCGGCTGCTGGCCGCATTGCGGCTCGTCGCCGTTGTTGTAGCCGATCAGCGCCGCCGTTCCGCCCTGGACGCTGGCGACCATGGTCTGGATGGACCGAACGGTCTGGCCGGACGCATCCGGCGTGCCGGACTGGTCGGTGTCGTAACCGCCGATCCAGAACAGCGGCTTGCCGGTTTTGGCGGCCGCCGCGGGAAGGCTCGCGAACCCGCAGGAATCCTGACCGAAGCTGGTCGGGCAATCGTAGTTCAGGAACACGTTGATCCCGGCCCCGATCGCCGCCGACGCCGCGTCGCCGAACCCGGTGGCAACGCCGGTGGCACTCGGCGAGGTTTGCCAGATCATGATCGGATACGGGTTCGACCCGGTGCCGAGCGGTGCCCAATGCGACCACAACGGCCATGCGGGCAGTCCCGGTGGAGTCTGCGCCCGGGCGGTCCCGGAGCATGACAAGGCGAGAAGCGCGAGCATGAATTGCCGCATTAGAGAGCCTGCTATTTTGTTTCGATCTACGACGGCCCATTTCGCTGGCTCGGGACCGGCGTTAACGATGCGTCAAAAAGAGACGTTTGGCCACATCCAAATGGCCTGACATTCGATCGTCACGGCTTCGGCCCGGATTGTTGGTGGCGTATCCACCGGTGCGCTGAAACGTGCAGACCCTGTCGGTCGCGAGACTTAGGTCCTATAACGTCTATCTTTCGCGCGGCCCGCGCGACGGGAGCCCCGAACCGCGTCGGCGCTCCGACCCTGGATCGCCATCCGGGGATCGGCAAGGCGCGAACTACAGAGGCGTGAAGCTCGACAGTTCTCGGGACCTGCCTAATGACGCTCGTTTGATTGACTCGCGCCGGCCGTTGTTCAACACCAGTAAACTTGGAGAAAGGAGCGAGCTCCCATGACGGCATCCGCGCCCTACTACGCACAATCCCGTCCGGAGATGCTGTCGTTCGTTCCCGCCTCGACCCGCCGCCTCCTCGACATCGGATGCGGCGAGGGCGCTTTCGGTGCCGCGGTCAAGCACAGATTGCCGGACTGCGAAGTTTGGGGGATCGAGCCGGTCGCCAGCGCGGCCGCCGTCGCCGCCCGGTCGAGCGATCGCATCATCGCTAATCATATCGAGGACACGCCCGACCTTCCGTCCGGCCACTTCGACGTTATCACGCTGAACGACGTGCTGGAGCATCTGCCGTGGAGCGAGCCGGTCCTGAAACTCGTCACCAGGCTTCTGAAGCCCGACGGTCTGCTCGTCATGTCAATCCCGAACGTGCGCTTCTTTTTGAACGTCCGCGATCTTCTGTTTCGCGGCGAATGGGAATACCAGGATTACGGCATCCTGGACCGTACGCACTTCCGTTTCTTTACTAAAAAAAGTGTGGTTCGATTGTTGATGCGGAACGGTTTTGATGTTGTCCAGGCGGTCGGGATTAACCCTGTGCCGCTGAAGCTCCACTATCGTGTGCTGTTCGCTCTCGCGCCGCGATCCTTCGCCGACATGGCGTTTCCGCAATTCGCCGTTGTCAGCCGTCCGGGACGCCAAGCCACGCCCGATCGCGCCTAGGCCGGCAGCACCGGAAACAGCGTCGGGGCCATCCGCAACGCGAACGCCTTAAACGCGCGGACCGGTGGCGATTGGTGGCGGCCGCCGAGGTGGACCATCGACAGATCGAGCGTGCGAAACCGCCAGTCGGGCATGATCTCCATCAATTGGCCGTCGCGCAGCAGGTCCGGTCGCACGATCGGCGGCATCTCGCCGATTCCCGCCCCCGCGACCAGGGCCGCCGCGAGGCCCGCGAAATCGTTCATCGACAGATCCGGCACGACCGCCACCGTCTCCATCCGGCCGTCCCCGGCGTTGACGAAACGCCAGACATTGTTCGGCTTCCAGTGCGCGAACGAGAGCAGACGGTGGTCGAGCAGATCGGCGGGCCGCGCCGGCGGCGCACGGCCGCTCAGGTAGGCGGGGCTGGTGACGAGGCGGTGGCGGTAGGTCAGCAGCTTTTGCGCAACCAGTGCCGAGTTCTTCTGCGGGCCGAGCCGGAACGTGAGGTCGATGCCCTCGCCGATGTGGTCGACCATTCGGTCCGTGACGAGCACTTCGACGCGCGTCTCGGGATGCGCAATCTGGAATGCGCCGAGCAGCGGGGCGAGCAGCGTGTCCGAGATGCTCGGCGGCGCCGACAATCGCAGCAGGCCCGCCACCGTAGCCGACCGGTTCGACACAACGCCGTCCACCGCCTCCCCGATTTCCGCGCCGCGCCGCGCGTGCTCCAGAATGTCGGCGCCGATGTCGGTCAGCCGCAACCGCCGGGTCGAGCGTTCCAGCAACCGGACGCCGAGCGACGACTCGAGCTCGGCAATCCGGCGGCTGATCGTGGACACCGGCACGCCGAGCCGCCGCGCCGCTTCCGAAAACCCGTTCGCCTCGACCACCCTGGCAAACAGAATCAGGGCGTTCAGGTCGGCCATGGATCGTTCCGGATGTGAGAAACTCATTTGCGGTCTCGCCGCGTAGTCCGCCTCGGCCGCCTCGCTTAAGCGGAAGCAATCATTCGGGGGACGACATGGCAACCGGCAACGACGATATCCAGGCGGTTCTGCGGGCCTACGAGGCCGCGCTGAACGCGTCCGACACATCGGCCGTGATGCCGCTGTACGCGGAGGGCGGCGTTTTCATGCCGCCCAACAGCCCGTCGGCGGTCGGGACGGTGGCGGTCCGCGCCGCCTACGACGCGGTGTTCGCGGCGATCACCCTGGCCGTCGAATTCCACGTGGCCGAAATCGTGGAGATGTCGCCGGAGTGGGCGTTTGCACGAACCAACTCGGCGGGGACCAACACGGTTAATGCGACCGGGACCACGAGCGCCGAAGGCAATCAGGAATTGTTCGTGTTCCGCAAAGCCGGCGGGACGTGGAAGATCGCGCGCTACGCATTCTCCACGACCACTCCGCGATGAGCACGCCCACGTCGGCGACGATGAAGGCGGCCGTGATGCACGCGCCGGGCGGCCCGGAGGTGCTTAGAATCGAGAGCCGTCCGGTGCCGGTTCCGCGCCACGGCCAAGTGCTGATCCGGGTAAAGGCGTTCGGGCTGAACCGCTCCGAACTGTTCACCCGGCAGGGCCTCTCGCCCGGCGTAGAACTGCCGCGCGTGCTCGGGATCGAGGCGGTCGGCGTGGTCGAATTCGCCCCGTTCGGCGAGTTCAGGCCCGGCACGATCGTGATGACCGCGATGGGCGGCATGGGGCGCGCATTCGACGGGGGATATGCGGAATACACCTGCGTTCCGGCGGAACAGGTGCAGGCGGTCGAGACGACGCTCCCGTGGGAGACGTTGGGCGCGTTGCCCGAGATGCTGCAGACCGCTTGGGGCTCGCTGTTCAAGGCGCTGCGCCTGGAGCGTGGGGAGCGCCTGCTGATCCGCGGCGGCACGACGTCGGTCGGGCTTGCGGCGGCGGCCATCGCGCGGGCCGAGGGGGCGTCGATCATCGCCACGACGCGGAACCCGGCGGCGGAGGCGATGCTGCGCGACAACGGGGCGGACCGGGTGGTGATCGACACGGGTTCGATCGCGGAGGAGCTCGGGACCGACCGGGCCGACAAGGTGCTGGAGCTGATCGGCACGGCGACGCTGAAAGACTCGCTGCGCTGCGTGCGGCAGGGCGGGGTCGTGTGCATGACCGGCATGGTTGGCAACCAGTGGTCGTTCGCCGATTTCAGCCCGATGGACGTGATTCCGACGGCGGTGAGGCTGACGACCTACGCCGGCGAGGCCGAGGATCTGATGGCGACACCCTTGCAGGATCTGGTCGATAAGATCGCCGCGGGAACGCTGAAGGCGCAGGTCGGGCGGGTGTTCCGGCTGGACGACATCGCCGAGGCGCATCGCTGCATGGAGGACAACAAGGCGGGCGGGAAGATCGTAGTGCTGACGTAGCGCCTAAATCGCGTAATCCGGCACCGGCAGCGTCTGGTCCATCGTCAACGCCGGCAGTCCCTGGTGCCCGTGCCCGACCACCCGGGCCGGCACGCCCACGACCGTCGTGAACGGGGCCACGTCGGACAGGACGATGGAGCCGGCGCCGACCTTCGCCCCCTCGCCCACCTCGATATTGCCCAGCACGCTCGACCCGGCGCCGAGCAGCACGCCCCGCCTGATCTTCGGGTGCCGGTCGCCGCACGCCTTGCCGGTGCCGCCCAGCGTGACGCCCTGCAGGATGGAGACGTCGTTCTCGACCACCGCCGTCTCGCCGATCACCACACCGGTGCCGTGGTCGATCATGATGCCGCAGCCGAGCCTTGCGGCGGGGTGGATGTCCATCGCGAACACCTCGCTCATCCGCGCCTGGATGTGGCGCGCCAGATGGGTCCGGCCGCGCAGCCACAGCGCGTGCGAGACGCGGAACGCCTGCAGCGCCTGGTAGCCTTTGAAATACAGGAACGGTGTCACGAGGTCCGGGCAAGCCGGGTCGCGCTCGCGCACCGCCATCAGGTCGCTCGCCGCCGCGTGCAGGGTCGCGGGGTCGGCCGCCAGCACGTCCACGATCAGCCCGGTCAGGGCCGCCGCCGACAAATCCGCGTCGGCCAGCTTGTTCGCCAGCCGGTGCGCGAGCGCCTCGGCGAGGCTCGCGTGGGACAGCAGCGCGTGGCCGATCGACTGGGCCATCAGCCCGTCCCGCTCCGCCGCCTCCAGCCCCTCGAGCCGCAGCGTCGCCCACAGCAAGTCCAGCGTGCCCTGCGACGGGGCCCGGCCGCACAGATCGGCGTCGGCGAGGATCATGTCCATGCGGGCACTCCGGTCATTGCCGACCCCATCTAGGGCGGCCGTCACCCGGTCGCCAGTCCCGGTCTTGGCGGCCCCGGCATCACGAGGTCGCATGGTGACGCGGCCACGTTGACCGGGCATCGTCCGCGCCGCCACGCAACAGGAGCCGGACCATGCGCTACAACACCCTCGGACGCACCGGATTGTACGTCTCGGAACTCTGCCTCGGCACGATGACCTTCGGCGGGGTCGGCGGGAACTGGGTCCATATCGGCAACCTCGATCAGCCGGCGGTGGACGGGATCGTGCGGGCGGCGCTGGATGCGGGCATCAACTTCTTCGACACCGCCGACGTGTATTCGTTCGGCCTGTCCGAGCAGATGCTGGGCCAGGCGTTCAAGAACCTCGGCGTCGAGCGGCGCGACGTCGTGGTGGCGACCAAGGTGTTCGGCGCGATGTCGGACGGGCCGAACGACCGGGGCGCCGGCCGGGCGCACATCGTCGACAGCGTGAAGCGGTCGCTCGAGCGGATGCAGATGGACCATGTCGACCTGTATCAGATCCACGGCACCGACACGGTGACCCCGCTGGAGGAGACGCTGCGGGCGCTCGACGATCTCGTGCGGCAGGGGCTGGTGCGGCACGTCGGCGTGTCCAACTGGCCGGCATGGCGGCTGATGAAGGGCATCGGCATCACCGAGCGCCTGAACCTCGCGAAGATCGACAGCCTGCAGGCGTATTACACCATCGCCGGCCGCGACCTGGAGCGCGAGCTGGTGCCGCTGATGATGAGCGAGGGCGTCGGCCTGATGGTCTGGAGCCCGCTCGCCGGCGGCCTGCTGAGCGGCAAATACGGCCCGGGCGCGAACGGTCCGGAGGGCTCGCGCCGCACCACGTTCGACTTCCCGCCGGTCGACCGCGACCGCGCGTGGCCGTGTGTCGCGGAGATGCGGGAGGTGGCGGCTCGGCACGCCGACTCTTCAGCAGGGGGCGCGTCGGTAGCGCGGGTCGCGCTGGCGTGGCTGCTGAGCAAGCCGTGGGTGACGACGATCATCATCGGCGCGAAGACGCCGGAACAGCTCGAGGACAACATCGCGGCCACGGAGCTGCGGCTGACGGAGGACGACATCGCGGCACTCGATAAGGTCAGCGCGCTGCCGTCCGAGTATCCCGGCTGGATGCTGGAGCGGCAGGCGGCGCTGCGGATTCCGAAGCCGTTCGAGAAGGCGAAGGCCTAGCACCCCGTCTTGGCGACGGCGCAGGCGGCCTTCGCGTCCGCGCCGGCCGCGTTCTGCTGCGCCGCGTGACCGAGCGCCTCGACGTCGTTGTTGAGCTTCTGTTGTTGCGCGGGCGGCGGGGCGACGCCGGCGTTCTTCTCCTGCGCCTGTACGGCGCCGGCACTCGGCTCGTGCGCGGTGCCGTCGTAGACGTTGCCGTTCTGCGCCGGGCCACCCGATTGCTGGGCCGAGGCCGACGCGGCGCCGAGGGTCATCAGCGCGGCCGCGAAAAGCATCTTCATCTGGGTCACTCCGAGGGGATGGTTTTCAAACGCGCGATCCCTGCCCCGGCTTCATGACACGTGTCCTGCTGATGGGCGGCGGGCATGCGCACATCGCGCTGCTGCGGTCGCTGGTTCGCCGGCCGTTGCCGGATGCGGAGATCGTGCTGGTGACGCCCCGCCCGGCGACGCTCTATTCGGGCCTGCTGCCGGCCGTCATCCGGCGCGAGATCGCGTTGGCCGACGCGGAGATCGATGTCGCGGCACTCGCGGCCCGCGCGGGCGCGAGGCTTCGTGCTCGGCACGGTGGCCGCCCTGGATCCGGTCGCGCGCGTGGCGCTGTTGCGGGGCGGCGAGGTCGTCGGGTTCGACCTCGCGAGCCTCGATCCGGGCGGGGCATCGGCGACCGAACGCGACGAGATCGCGGCCAAGCCGATCGGCGAATTGCTGGCGCAGATCGAGGCGATCGAGGCCGGGCCGCCCGGCGCGGTGGCCGTGCGCGGCGGCGGGCCGGCGGCGGTCGAACTCGCGCTGGCGCTGGCGCAGCGTTTCGGCGGCATGCGAGGCGTGCGGCTGGTGGCGGACACGGTGCTGCCGGGCATCCCGGCCGGAGCACGCCGTGCGCTGCTCGCGGCGCTCGGGACCGGCGGGCCGGGCCCGGTGGTGGCGACGATCGCGGCCGGCCGGACGCTCGGCCCCGCGTGGCTCGCCCGCTCCGGTCTGGCCTGCGACGAGAGCGGCTGCGTCCGCACGGATGCGGCGCGGCGGTCGGTGTCGCATCCTTGGGTGCTTGCCGCCGGTGACGCGGCGGCGGTGGACGGCGAGCCGAGGCCGAAGGGCGGCGTTTGGGCGGTCCGCGCCGGGCCGGTGCTGCACGCGACGCTTTTCGCGATACTGGCTGGCCGGGAGCCTCGGGGCGTGGTGCCGCAACGGACGGCGCTGACCATCGTCGGCCTCGGATCTGGGCGCGCGGTCGGCTGGCGCGGCGGGGTTTTCGTGACGGGACGGCTGCCGTTCCTGCTGAAGCAGCGGCTCGATGCCGCTTGGCTGTCTTCTCCCTCTCCCACTGGGAGAGGGCCGGGGTGAGGGTTTCCGCGACCGTCGCACCCCTCACCCCGGCCCTCTCCCGAGGGGAGAGGGAGAAAATCAGACGGCGGCGGTAACCTGCATTTCGCCCAGATACGCGCTCCGGATCATCTCGTTCTCCCGCAACTCGGCGGCCGGCCCGCTCAGCACCACCTGCCCGGTCTGCAGCACGTACGCCCGGTGCGCGATCGACAGCGCCATGGCGGCATTCTGCTCGACCATGAAGATGCTGGTCCCCTGACGGTTGATCGTCTGGATGATGTCGAACACCTGCTCGACATACAGCGGCGACAGACCCATCGACGGCTCGTCCATGCAGATCAGCCGGGGCCGGGCCATCAGCGCGCGACCGATCGCGACCATCTGCTGCTCGCCGCCCGACAGCGTGCCCGCGATCTGCGTCCGCCGCTCCTTCACTCTCGGGAACAGCGCGTAAACCCGCTCCAGATCCTCCTGAAACTCCGGCCCGCGCTTGCGCGTGTAAGCGCCCATCTCGAGATTCTCGAAGATGCTCATGCGCGGAAACAGCCGGCGCGCCTCCAGCACCGGCGCGATGCCCAATTTCACCCGCGCACTGGTCGACAGCTGATGGATCGGCGCGCCGTCCAGCAGGACCGCCCCGCTGGTCGGGCGGACGATGCCCATGATCGTCTTCATCGTCGTCGATTTGCCGCACGCGTTGCCGCCCAAAAGACAAACGATCTCGCCATGGCCGATCGTGTAGTCGACCGATTTCAGGACGTGCAGATCGCCGTAATACGTGTCCACCCCTTTGAACTCGAGCAACGGCGTCCCGCCGCCGAGCGTGTCACGGGGCATGAACGGTCTCCGCGACTTCGCGCGCCTTCGCCTCGGTCGCCGCCCGCCCGAGATACGCGCGCAACACCTCGTCGTTGCGCCGCACGTCCTCCGGCTTGCCCTCGGCGATCTTGTCGCCGTGGTCCAGCACCACCACCGTGTCGGCAAGTTGCGTGACCACATCGAGCTTGTGCTCGATCAGCAGGATCGTCATCCCGAGCCCGCGCAGCACTTTCAGCTGCTCCGCGAGTTCCAGCGTCTCGGCCGGGTTCATCCCCGCCGTCGGCTCGTCGAGCAGCAGGATGCGCGGCCGGCTCGCCAGCGCGCGCGCGATCTCGACCCGGCGGCGGTTCGCGTACGACAATGCGCCGACCGCCTGCCCGACGCGCGGCGTCAGACGGTTGCCGAACAGCGCGATGATGTCGATCGCGCGCACCCGCGCCGACCGCTCCTCCCGCCGCACGCGCCCGGTCCGCAGCACCGCCCCGATCGGCCCCGTGCGAAGCCGCGAGTGCTCGCCGACCAGCACGTTTTCAAGCACCGTCAGGGTCGGAAACAGGCGGATGTTCTGGAACGTGCGCGCGACGCCCTTGTCCAGCACGTCGTGCGGCTTCAGCCCGATCAGCTCCGCCCCGTCGAACGTGATGCTGCCGGATTGTGCGCGGACGAGCCCGGTGATGACGTTGAACAGCGTCGACTTGCCCGACCCGTTCGGCCCGATCACCGCGACGACGCCGCCGGCGGGAACGGTGATGTCGACCGCGTTCAGCGCGACCAAGCCGCCGAACTTCACCACGACGCCGCGCACGACCAGCGTGCCGGGGACGCCGAGTGCGGAGCGGTCGAGTGCCACGCCGGCCGCGAAGCCGCCGCGCCGCACGCCCGCGACGTTCTGCTGATCGAACGTCAGCGCCGCCTGCTTGCGCACCGCCGGGATCAGACCCTCGCGCCGGTACAGCATCATCGCGACCAGGATCACGCCGAAAATCAGCTCCGTCGAGCGCGCCAGGTCCAGCCCCTGCATCCACAGGCTGCCGGTGCTTTTGCCGATCTCGTGCAACCACTGCGTCATATCAGGCAGGAACCACGATTGCAGCAGCGACAGGATGGCGGCCCCCAGAACGACGCCCCAGACGCTGCCCATGCCGCCGAGCACGACCATGACGAGGATCATGACCGACACCGGGAAGCCGAACATTTCGGGCGTCGCCGTCTGCAGCTTCGAGACGTAGAACACGCCGGTGATGCCGGCGATCCCGGCGCCGATCGCGAACGCGAGCAGCTTGGTTTTCACGAGGTCGATGCCCATCGCCCCGGCCGCGATCTCGTCCTCGCGGATCGCCATCCACGCGCGCCCGATCCGGCTGTCGCGCAGCCGCAGCGACGCGAAGATGATGATCGCGACAAGACACAGCCCGGTGTAGTAGTACGGCAGCGCGTCGATGCCGAAGCTGGTGCCGAACACGCTCGGCGCCTGCACCCCGTTCAGGCCGGCCGACCCGTTGGTCACGGCGGGCGTGTTACGTGCCACGATCGGCACGATCTCGCCGAAGCCGAGCGTCACGATCGCCAAATAGTCGCCGCGCAGCCGCAGCGTGGGTGCCCCGAACAGCACGCCGAAGCCGGCCGCGACAAGGCCCGCGAGCGGCAGCGCGATCCAGAAGCTCAGCGTGAAATGCACCAGGTCCGGGCCGCCCTGGTTGATCTTCGCGACCAGCCCGATCGTCTGGAAGAAGTCCCAGAAATGCGACCACTCCGGCATGATCTGGTACGCGGTCAGCACGCCGTACAGATACGCCCCGATCGCGAAGAACGCCGCGTAGCCGAGGTCGAGCAGGCCGGTGAACCCGACGACGATGTTCAGTCCCAATGCCAGCATCGCGTACGCGGTCGCGTTGGCCACGCTGTCCAGATCGGCGTCGTTGTCGTGCAACACCGGGAACGCGATGATCGCGAGCACCACCAGCACCAGCACCATCGCGCCGCCGGTCTTGCCCTCGAACGCATGGCCGAGCCTGCGTGTGAAACGCTCGCGCACCATCGTTCCTCCGCTCATGATTTACTCGGGGCCAAACGGCCGAGCAGGCCGGCCGGGCGAACCACCAGCACCAGCACCAGGATGGTGAAGATGATGACGTCGACCCAGGACGTGCTGATGTACTGGCCGCCGAACGCCTCGACCAAACCGATGATGATGCCGCCGAGCATCGCGCCCGGCACGTTGCCGATGCCGCCCAGCACCGCCGCCGTGAACGCTTTCAGGCCGGCGGCGAACCCGATCACGTAGCTGGTGAAGTTGTAGTACAGGCCGAACACCATGCCGCAGGCACCGGCGAGCGCCGAGCCGAGGAAGAACGCCATGATGATGACGCGGTCGACTTCGACGCCCATCATGCGCGCCGCCTCGGGGTCCTGTGCGGACGCGCGCATCGCCTTGCCGATCCGCGTGTACTGCACGAGGTAGGTGAGCCCGCCCATCAGCAGGATCGACACGCACCAGATCAGCACCTCGCGAAGGCGCAGCACCGCGCCCCCGATCGCCCAGTGCGTCGGTGGCAGCGGGTTCGGAAAGTCCTTGCCGTCCGCGCCGAATGTCAGCAGCACGATGTTGAACAGGATGTAGCCGACGCCGATCGTGGTGATCATCGGCGCAGGCCCGCGCACGTTGCGCAACGGACGCAGCGCCACGCGCTCGATCAGGACGCCGAGCGCCCCCGCCCCGCCCATGCTCACGATCAGCGTCGCGAGCAGCACGCCGATCAGCGGCAGGCCGGTCATGATGGTCGCCTGACCGGCCAGCCCGAACGCGTGCAGCGTGAAGTAGGCGATGAAGCTGCCGACCATGAACACGTTGAAGTGGCTGAAGTTGATCAGCTCCAAGATGCCGTAGACCAGCGTGAACCCGAGCGCGAGAAGCGCATACATCGCCCCCAGGCTCACGCCGTTGATCAGCTGCTGTATCAGCAGGTCGGTGGTCGTCATCGCCGTCTCGGTCCGTCGTCAGGCGTCAGGACTGCGGAGCGACGCCGATGTAGCTGTACTGCTTGGACGTATCGTCGAGCGGCGCGTCGACCTTATGCGCCTTGAACACGCTCACGACCTTGTTCGAGATGTCGCCGTTCGGGTCGAACGACACCGGACCCTGCAGCGTGTTGACCTTGACCGTCAGCAACGCCGCGCGGATCGAATCGCGGTTCACCGGCTTGCCGCTCGCCGCCACCTTCTTGACCGCCGCGATGATCGCCTGCGCCGCGTCGTAGGCGCAGACGGCGTAGTCGTCCGGTGCGACCTTGTACGCGTCCTTGTACTTCTGCACCCAGGCCGCGAGCTTCGGGTCTTCGTTGACGTGCGGTGCCGCCACCGTCGCGTACCAGTTCTCGGCCGCCGGGTAGCCCGCGCCGGTGAACATTTCCGGGTCCTGGATGCCGTCGCCGCCGCCCTTGATCATGTCGGGCATGATCTCGTAGCTCTGCTTCACGAGCTTCACCGCGGCCTGCATCGTGCCGCCGTAGTACAGCGCGTCCGGGTTCAGGCCCTTGATCTTCGTCAGCACCGAGGCGTAGTCGGCCGCCTTCGGATCGATCTTGTCGTGGCCGAGGACCTTGATCCCCTTCTTGACGGCCTGACCCTCGAACGCGTTCGACAAACCCTCGCCGTACGCGCCGGTGTCGTCGATGATGTAGACGGTTTTGACCTTCAGCTTCTCGGCGAAGTAGTTGGCCATGTACGGGCCCTGATAGGCGTCGGTCGCCACGGTGCGGAAGAACACCGTCTTGCCGGCCGGCAGATACTGTTGCGCGAACTTCGCGTCGGTCAGGTCGGGGTTGGTCGCCGACGGGGTGATCATCGACAGGTTGCCCTGGCTCAGGATCGGCGTCATCGCCTTCGCGGCGCCCGACATCTGCGGCCCGACGATCGCGACGACTTCCTTGTCGGACACGAATTTGCGCGCGTTGATCGCGGCCTGCGCCGGGTCGTACTGGCCGGCCGTCGCGGTGCCGTCGTCGAGCGTGTAGTACTCGAACGTGTAGCCCTTCACGGCATGCGACGCGTTCGCCTCGTCGACGGCCATCATCGCGCCGTTGCGCTGCAGGATCGCGCCCTGGGCGTCGCCGCCGGTCAGCGAAGCGTCGATGCCGACCTTGATCGTCTTGTCGGCGGCCAGCGCGGGTGCGGCGATCGCGGTGATCGCGGCCATCGCGGCGGCGGCCATCAGGATGGTGCGTCGGGTCGTCATGGGTTCGTCGCTCCTTGAGCAAGATGTTGTTTCAACCGCGGTCGTTCACGGCCACGTGACCGAACCATGACGAGCCACCCCGCCGGTTGCAAGTCTGCCGTGCGTACAATGCAACCCCGGTTCATCGCCGCACCGCAGCAAACCGCGTGCCAGCGCGCCGGGGCGTCGCTATATCCGCCCCATGCCCCCGCTCATGCTGCTGCAAGACATCCACATCACCCTCGGCTCCGCCCCGTTGCTGGCCGGGGCCGAACTGTCCGTCTCCCCCGGCGAGCGCCTGTGCCTCGTCGGGCGGAATGGTTCCGGAAAGTCCACATTGCTCAAAGTCGCGGCAGGTTTGCTCGACCATGACAGTGGAACCCGTTTCGTTCAGCCCGGCACCACCGTTCGCTATCTGCCGCAGGAGCCTGACCTCGCCGGCCATGCCGACACCGCCGCGTATGTCGCCGCCGGCCTCGGCCCGGGCGACGATGTCCATCGGGCACGGACTTTGCTCGAGGCGCTGGGCCTGACCGGGCGCGAGCATCCGTCGACATTGTCGGGCGGGGAAGCGCGGCGGGCGGCACTCGCGCGCGTGCTGGCGCCGAGCCCCGACATCCTGCTGCTCGACGAGCCGACCAACCATCTGGATCTGCCGGCGATCGCGTGGCTGGAGGCGGAACTGGCGCAACTCGGCTCCGCGATCGTGCTGATCAGCCATGACCGCCGCCTGCTCGAAAGCCTGTCGCGCGCGATCACCTGGATCGACAAGGGCACCACGCGCCACATCGAACGCGGTTTTAGCCACTTCGAGGGCTGGCGGGACGAGGTGCTGGAGCAGGAGGCGACCGAGCGGCACAAGCTGGCTAGGAAGCTCGTGATGGAGGAGGACTGGCTCCGCTACGGCGTCACAGCGCGCCGGAAACGCAACCAGAAGCGGCTCGGCAGCCTGCTCGCGCTGCGTGAGGCGAAGCGGACGGCGCGCGGCCCGGCCGGCGGCGTGCGCGGCTCGGCCAGCGAGGGCGAGGTGTCGGGCAAGCTGGTCGCGGTGGCCGAGGATATGACCAAGAGCTGGCCCGGTGCGGACAAGCCGGTCGTGGCGGGGCTCGATCTGCGGGTGATCCGTGGCGACCGGCTCGGCATCGTCGGCCCGAACGGCGCCGGCAAATCGACGCTGCTCGGCCTGCTGACCGGGAAATACGAACCGGATTCGGGCACGGTGCGGGTGGGCACGGCATTGCAGATGGAGACGCTGGATCAGCGGCGCGATCAGCTCGATCCCACCAAAACGCTGGCGGACACGCTGACCGGCGGCAGCTCCGATCAGGTGCATGTCGCGGGCGTGCCGCGCCACGTGATCGGGTACATGAAGGACTTCCTGTTCGGCCCGGAACAGGCGCGCACCCCGGTCGGCGTGCTGTCGGGCGGCGAGCGCGGGCGGCTGGCGCTGGCCGTCGCGATGGCGCGGCCGAGCAACCTGCTGGTGCTGGACGAGCCGACCAACGACCTCGATCTCGAGACGCTCGACATGCTGCAGGAGATGCTGAGCGAGTATCCGGGCACGGTGCTGCTGGTCAGCCACGACCGCGACTTCCTCGACCGGGTGGCGACGAGCGTGCTGGTGGCGGAGGGCGACGGCCGCTGGATCGAATACGCCGGCGGCTATTCGGACATGCTGCTGCAGCGCGGCGGGCCGCTCGTGGCGCGCGGGGCGGCGAAGGCCGAGGCCCGTGCGGCGCGCGCCGGCAAGGCTGGTGGGGCGGCGTCGGCGAAGAAGATGACGTTCAAGGACAAGCACGCGCTCGAGACGCTGCCGGCCGAGATCGCGCGGCTGGAGCAGGAGATCACCCGGCTGCAGCGATTCCTGTCCGATCCGCAGCTTTATTCCCGCGATCCGGAGAAGTTTCGCCGCACGACGTCGTCGCTGGCCGATGCCGAGGCCGCGCGAGCGGTTGCCGAGGAGCGGTGGCTGGAGCTGGAAATTCAGCGCGAGGCGATGACCGCCTGAGACGGCCAGGCGGCAAGCGCCGCGTCCGCGATCGCCAGCAGCGACGCGCGCGAAACGCCGTCGCGCGCGAGCACGGACATGCCCTGGGTCACGGCGAGCGCCAGTCCGGACAAGGCCGGCGCATCCGCCGTGGGCGGCAAAAGTCCGGCGGCGATGTCCCGCTCGATCCGGGTCGTCAGAAGCCCGGCGATGCTTCGGCGAATGTCGGCCACTTCCTTCCTGACATCGGCCGCCGCGTCCGACGTGCTGGCGGCGGCACTGGCGAGCAGGCAGCCTTTCGGCGTGTCATCCCCCGTGTAGGTCAGCGCCGCCGACCGCATGAAGTCGCGCACCGCGTCGCGGGCCGTCGGCGCGTCCTCGATCGCCTGCGCCATGGCGTCCAGGTCGCCCGCGTAGAGCCGCGCCGCCTCGAGAAACAGCCGCTTCTTGTCGCCGAACGCGGCGTAAAGGCTGGGTGCCGTGACACCCATCGCCGCCGTCAAATCCGAGACCGATGTCGTCTCGTAACCGGACTGCCAGAACGCCAGCATAGCGCGGTGCAATGCCTCCGCCCGGTCGAACGACAAGGGCCGGCCGGTTTTGCGGGTGGTGAGCTGTTTCATATCGGTCGCTATGAAACACCTTGACCCAGGCCCGCGTCAATGCGATGCGTTTCGTATCGGTCACTACGAAAGCCACGTCCCATGTCCCTCACCGCCTACCGCACGCTCGGCCGCTCGGGCCTGGTCGTCAGCCCGCTCGCACTCGGCACGATGACGTTCGGCCCCGGCGAGTGGGGTGCCGACGACGCGGCGTCGCGCGCGATGTTCGACGCCTACCGCGACGCCGGCGGCAATTTCGTCGACACCGCCGACATCTACACCGGCGGTGCCAGCGAGACGCTTATTGGCCAGTTCATCCGTGACACGGGCTCGCGCGACGAGATCGTGCTGGCGACGAAATTCGGGTTCAACGGATCGGCCAGCCCGCTAGAGGCGAAGCAGGCCAGCCGCGGCAATCCGAACGCCGGCGGCACCGGGGCCAAGAACATCCTTCGCGCGCTCGATGCGTCGCTAAAACGTCTCGGGACCGACTACATCGACCTGTACTGGATGCACATCTGGGACGGTGTCACGCCGGTCGAGGAGATCGTGCAGACCCTGGGCGACCTCGTACGCGCGGGCAAAATCCGGTATTACGGCCTGTCCGACATGCCGGCCTGGGTGGCGATGAAGGCCGCGACCATCGCGGCCGAGCGGCGCGTCCCCGGGCCGATCGCAATCCAGGTCGAATACTCGCTCGTCGCGCGCGATATCGAGGGCGAGCATGTGCCGGTCGCGCACGATGCGGGCCTCGGCGTGATGCCATGGAGCCCGCTCGCGGGCGGCTTCCTGTCGGGCAAATACAAGCGCGAGGACACCAGCGGCTCCGGCCGTTTGAGCGGTGCCAATCCGTTCGGCAACAGCAAGTTCGCCGCCCGGAACTGGGACGTGCTGGAGGTGCTGACATCGGTCGCGGCCGAACTCGGCCGCCCGGCCGCACAGGTGGCACTCGCCTGGGTGATGGGACGGCCCGGCGTCGCGAGCACCCTGATCGGCGCCAGGACACCGGCGCAGCTTGCGAGCAACATCGCGGCGGGCGACATCCGGCTCAGCCCGGAACAGCTCGGCCGCCTCGACGCTGGTGAGCGCGCCGGTCCCGGGGTTCTCCGCGAGCCTGGCCGCACCGTTCATCCGCCGCATGGTGTTCGGCGGGAACGACGTTACGGGGTGGTCGGAGATGCTGGCCTAGAAGCGGTCACGTCCTCGGGCGTGTTGAAATTCACCATGGCACCGGCGTCGAACGTGACATCGACCGCCCCATCCATGACATCGCGCACGCGGCCATGGCCGGCCGCCAGCGCCCGCTCGATCGCCTGTGCAAGCGTCACCGGCCACAGGGCGACGACCGGATGCGGCCGGTCGGAGCACGCACGGACCAAGCCCGGCTGCGCCGCAAGCCGGGCCACGAGGTCGGGCGGCAGCAGCGGCGCGTCGACCGGGACGGTCAGCACGCGCGCCGCCCCGAGCCCCCTCGCCCACATCATGGCCGCCAGCACGCCGGCCAGCGGCCCCGGCCAGTCCGGCAGCGGATCGGGCAGGACCGGCAGCCCGAGCGCGGCGTAGCGGGCGGGATCACCGTTGGCGTTGATCGCGAGGATTGAGACCTGCGGCCGGATGCGCTCGGCGACATGCCCGATCAGCGGCTTTCCGCGCCAGACGACGAACGCCTTGTCGGTGCCCATGCGCCGCGACCGGCCGCCGGCGAGTATGACGCCGGGAATCACAACGGCATCGCCGGCATCCTTCGCCCTCGCTAACGAACGCCCATATGACATCCGGGCGGGTCGAACACACCCGACGATACACGGAGACGATCATGGCAACGAAAATCGCGACACTCGGCGGCGGCTGCTTCTGGTGCACCGAGGCGGTGTTCCTCGAACTGCGCGGGGTCGAGCGCGTGGTCAGCGGCTATGCCGGCGGGACCAAGGATAACCCCTCCTACGAGGACGTTTGCACCGGCCGAACCGGCCACGCGGAAGTCGTCCAGGTCACGTTCGACGATGCCGAGGTGAGCTACGCCGACCTGTTGCGTGTTCACTTCACCACGCACGACCCGACCACGCTGAACCGGCAGGGGGCCGACGCCGGCACGCAATATCGCAGTGTCGTGTTCACGTCCGACGACGAACAGGCGGCCGTCGCCAAGCAGGTCATCGCCGAGATCGGGGCCGAGGGGATGTGGCCCGGCAAGATCGTGACCGAGGTCACGCCGTTGGCGACATTCTGGCCGGCCGAGGCCGAGCACCAGGATTACTTCAACCGCAACCCGTTCGCCGGCTACTGCCGCGCGGTGGTGGCACCGAAGGTGGCCAAGTTCCGCAAGGCGTTCGGCGAGCGGCTGAAGCGGCCCCTGGCGGCCTGAACGCCCGGCCAAGACGCCACTCCGGCCGGACTCGATCGTGTCGGGTCCGGCCGGCCGTCAGGGCCAGCGTCCTACGTCGTTTTCTTCTGCGGCGGCGCGTCCTCATGCCGGCCGGCGGCGGTCTCGGAATCCTGCCGGTCGTCGCCCGGCCAGCCCATCGGCTTGTCGGAACCGGACTCCGCGGGCTTCTCCGGCGGGTTCGGCTTGGGCTGCTCGACCGCCTGCGTCTTCGACATTTCGCCAGTCTCCTCCGTTACGCGACGGGAACGCGCACGCGCCTCGGCGGTTGTAGCGCCACACGTAACATCAGGAGGTCGCGATGGGACTTTTGGACGGATTGCTCGGCTCGATGGGCGGCAACCAGTCGCCGCAGCTCGGCGGCGTGCTCGGCGCGCTGCTCGGCGGCGGCGGCCAGCAGCAGCAGGGCGGCGCCGGCGGCATGGGCGGCATGGGCGGCCTGATGGGCCTGCTCACCGGCTTGCGGAACAACGGCCAGGGCGCGCAGGTGGATAGCTGGCTCGGCAACGGCCAGAACCAGCCGATCCAGCCGGAGCATCTGCGCCAGGCGATGGGCGACGAGCAGGTCAACCAGTACGCGCAGCAGGCCGGCATGGACCAGCAGGGTTTCCTCAGCACCCTCGCCCAGCACCTGCCCGGCGTCGTCGACCACCTGTCGCCGAACGGCCAGTTGCAGCAGCCGCCGGGCGGTGCCGGTTCCACGATCGAGGTCTGATCGCTCACGACGGCGAACGGCGGGCTTGTCCGGCCCGCCGTTCCGCCGAATATGGTGCCACGTTGCGCGGCCGATCGGCGGCCGCGCGGAAGGTGGTCACCCGATGAGCTCGATCGCATGAGCAAGCGCGACTGGGAGATCCCCAGCAACCTGCAACCCGATCCCGGCGACTACAGCTTCGACCTGGAAACGGCGCTCAAATCCGTGGTCGGCCTCCGCGCCAACGTCCCCGACGACGCGTTCACCGCGAGCGCGCTGGGCACCGAGCGCAGCGGCAGCGGCGTCGTGATCCGCCCCGGCCTCGTGCTCACGATCGGCTACCTGATCACCGAGGCCGAGACCGTGTGGCTGATCGCCGCCGACGGCCGCGCCATTCCCGGCCATCCGCTCGCCTACGATCAGATCACCGGCTTCGGCCTGGTGCAGGCGCTCGGCTCGCTCGATCTTCCGGCGCTGGAACTCGGCGACAGCGACACCCTGCCGGTCGGCACCGGCGGCATTCTGGCCGCCCATGGCGGGCGCACCCACGCGATCGAGACGAAGGTCGTCGGCCGTCAGGAGTTCGCCGGGTATTGGGAATACCTGCTCGACGACGCGATCTTCACGGCACCCGCGCACCCGTTCTGGAGTGGCGCCGCACTGATCGGGCCCGACGGCAAGCTGATGGGCACCGGCAGCCTGATCCTGCAGCAGGGCGACGGGCGCGGCCGGTTCGACATGAACATGGTCGTCCCGGTGTCGATCCTGCGCCCGATCCTGGACGATCTGCTGACGCTCGGCCGCGTGAACGGCCCGGCGCGCCCGTGGCTCGGTCTGTTCGTGGTCGAGAACGATGGCGGCCTCGTCGTCGGCGGCCTGTCCGACGACGGCCCGGCGGAGCGCGCGGGCGTGCAGGCCGGCGACCGGGTGATCGGCTTCGGCGACGATGCGGTCAGCGACCTCGGCGTGCTATGGCGCAAGCTGTGGTCGTCGGGGGCACCCGGCACCTCCGTCCGGCTGCGCCTGCAGCGCGACGACAACGAGATGGTGGTCCGCGTCACCAGTGCGGACCGCGCCCGCTTCCTGCGTTCACCCCGGCTACACTGAAAGTCGCCTCATGAAACTCAGCGCCCGCAACCAGCTGCCCGGCCGCGTCGTCGCGGTCCACAAGGGCGCGACCACCGGGCACGTCCATATCGAGATCGCGGGCGGGGCCATCATCACCGCCTCGATCACCAACGAGGCGATCGATGACCTCGCCGTCAAAGTGGGCGACAGCGCCACGGCCATCATCAAGGCCAGCGACGTCATCGTCGGCGTCTGATTTCCGGATGCGCCGCCGGATGCTGATGCTGGCTTTGGCGTGCGCGACGACCACCGCGTACGCGATGCCGCCCCGGCTGGTGATCGAGACGCCCGGCCCGTCGCAGGCGCAGGCCGGCGACCTCTCCGCCCTGCCCTCCGTCCATTACGTCGCGACGTACGCGGGAAAACCGACCGTCGCGTACGACGGCCCGTTGCTGTGGACGGTGCTGCAACAGGCCGGTGAGCCGAAGGGCGACATGCGCGCCCACGCCGGCCGCACCGTCACCGTGGTCGGCGCGGACGGCTACGCGGCGGTGCTGGCGATGGCCGAGATCGATCCGGGGCTGGAGGGCAAAGCCGTGATGCTCGCCACGGCCGCGGACGGCAAAGCCCTGACCGCGCCACGCCTGATCGTTCCCGGCGACCACGCGCCGGCGCGCAGCGTACGCGACGTGGTGCGGATCAAGCTGGACTGATCACTGCACCCAGGCCTGATCGATGATCCAGTTATCCTGGGGGCTGAACAGGAAGTTTCCGACGCGGGCCGACACGAAACTGACCTGTTTCGGCACGAACATCACCGCCGCCAGCGACTTGTCCGTGACCTCCCGATCCACCTCGGCCCAGATCTTGTCCGCCCCCGCCTGATCCGTCCGCGACAGCGTCATCGCCTGCTGCATCTTCGCGTCGAGCGCCTTGTCGCAGAAGCCCGAGATGTTGACCGACAAATCCGATCCCGGATGGAACGACGCGCAAGAGTACATCACGTTCAGGAAGTCCGACGCCGCCGGGTAATCCTGCGTCCACAGCGTCACCGACATCTGCATGTGGTTCTTGGTGTTCTGGATGTAGGTGAACTCGATATCCGTCGACAGCGTGTGCAGCGTCGCCTGATAGCCGAGCCCGTTCAGCACG
This sequence comes from uncultured Alphaproteobacteria bacterium, assembly GCA_963756975.1. GTDB lineage: Bacteria > Pseudomonadota > Alphaproteobacteria > Acetobacterales > Acetobacteraceae > CAVRQM01. The sequence continues at coordinate 256,875 of CAVWPS010000001.1, forward strand.
CTCACCAGGTACGTGCCGATGCTGCTCGCGATCGCGCCGTCCTCGGAGATCACCGTGACCTTCTGGCCCGCCGTCCCGGACTGTTGGACCAGCGCTTTCGCCTTCGCCATGTCCGGTGCGGACCAGGTCGTCCCCGGGTTCATCCCGAACGGGCAATACGCCTGATAGCCCGGAATGCCCGGCGGCAGCGTCTGGCACGCGGGTGTCGCGATCTTCGCACCGCCGAACAGATTGGCCAGCGCCCGCCGGTCGATGGCGTCGTTGACCGCGGTACGCACATCCTGCTTGTCGAACGGCGGCTCGTTCACATTCATGGGCGCGTACCAGATCGTCGTCTCGGGCGAGAGATGGACCTGCTTGCCGTATTTCTGGCCGAGTTCGCCGAGCCGGTCGCCGGGCGGCGCGTCGAACGTCCAATCCGCCTGCCCGTTCTGCACGGCGGTGATCTCGGCCTCGTTCGACTGGCCGAAATCGTAGACGATCTGGTCCGGATACCCGTCCGGCTGCGCGTCGGCGCTCCATTGCTTGAAGTATGGATTGCGAACCAGCTTCATCTCCGATTTCGGATCGTAGGCCGAAATCATATACGGCCCCGTGCCCGGCAACGGGGTGACACCGGCATCCGTCTGCGGCGAGCCGGCGGGCACGATCAGCGCGTGCTGCACGGCGAGCTTGTCGAGGAACTCGCTGTCCGCGTCCGTCAGATGGAACGTCACCGTGCCCGCCTTGGCGTCGCCGACGACACCCGGCAGCGCGCAACCGGCCGGCGTCTTGAGGCACGCCTCGGCACCGACGATCCCGTTGTAGAACGTCCCGGCGGTCGGGCTGGACACGGCGAAGATGCGCCTGAACGTCGCCACGACATCGTCGGTCGTCACGTCGGCACCGTTCGAGAATTTGATCCCCGGACGAAGCTTCAGCACATACGTCTTGCCGTCGTCGGCCGGCTGCGGCACCGCCTCCGCGAGGTCGGGCACGATGGTGTTCCCGGCCGCCCCGTCGACCTTCTTGAACGCGAGCAGCCCGTCGTACGTCGCCTGCTCGATCTGCCAGAACTGCGTCGTGTAGTTGATCTGCGGGTCGAGCGTGCCGGCCGACGCGTTGGCCAGCAGCCGCATCGTCCCGCCCCGGTGGCCGTCGGCCAGCGCGGGTTGCGCCATCAGCGGCAGGGCGGCCAGGGCAAGCCAGGCGGTGCGGGTCATGGGCGTCCTCGCGATGTTGCGCGCCCACGATGCACGATCCTGCCGCCGCCTCAACCCGGCTTGACGCGCGCGACCCGTCCCGCTTCGGTCACGACATGCTCCCGACCCCGACCATCACCGGCACGATCCGCACCGCCCACGGCGAGACCTGGTATCGCGTCACCGGCAACCTGTCCGGCCCCGGCGTGCCGCTGGTCGTGCTGCACGGCGGCCCCGGCGCCCCGCACGACTATCTGTTGCGCTACGCCGAGCTCGCCGCGCGGGGCGATCGCGCGGTGATCCACTACGACCAGATCGGCTGCGGCCGTTCGACCCACCTGCCCCACGTTCCGGACGAGTTCTGGACGCTAAAACTGTTCCTCGACGAGTTGGACGCCGTGCTGGCCCATCTCGGCATCGCCGACCGCTACACCGTGCTCGGCCAATCCTGGGGCGGCGTGCTGGCGGCCGAGCACGCGGTCCGCCGCCCGCCGGGATTGCGCGCCCTGGTGATCGCCGACAGCCCCGCGTCGATCGCGTTATGGGTCAGCGAGGCGAACCGGCTCCGCGAGTTGTTGCCGCCGGACGTCCAAAGCACGCTGCTGGCGCACGAGGCCGCCGGCACGACCGACAGCCCCGACTATCTGGCGGCATGCGACGTGTTCTACGCGCGCCACCTCTGCCTCGTGCATCCGAAACCGCCGGAGCTGCAGGCCACCGACGACGCGCTGCACGCCAACATGCAAGTCTACGTCGCGATGAACGGCCCGAGCGAATTCCACGCCATCGGCAGCTTTCGCGACTGGACCATCGTGGACCGCGCCCACCTGATCGCGGCGCCGACGCTGCTGGTGTCGGGCCGCTTCGACGAGGCGACACCGGCCACCGTGCAGCCGTTCGCGGACAACATCCCCGACGTGCGCTGGACGATCTTCGAGCACTCGAGCCATCTGCCGCACATCGAGGAGACGGAGGCGACGTTGTCGACCGTGGCGGGGTTTTTAGCGGCCTACGACTGAGAGCCCCTCACCCCGGCCCTCTCCCAAAGCGGGAGAGGGAGCAGACTTCTCCCTCTCCCCACGGGAGAGGGCCGGGGTGAGGGGCGCGACGGCATACCGCCCCAAGATCAAGCGGCCTTCGCCTGCTCCACCAGCCGGTGCAAATTCCCCGTCACATCGCGCGCCATCCGCATCCGCTCCGCGACCGTCATATCCCGCACGATCGCGAGCTTGTGGTCCGGCCGCAGGCGGATCATCCCGCCCTTGCTCGTCACCCACGACACCAGCCCGGACGGGTTGCGGAACTTGTTGCCGCGGAACGACAGCACCATCCCCTTCGGCCCCGCCTCGAGCTTCTCGACCCCCGCCGCCCGGCACAGCCGCTTCAGCGTCACCACCGAGAGCAGGTTTTCCACCTCGTCCGGCAGCTTGCCGAACCGGTCGACCAGTTCGGCCGCCATCGCCTCGCTCTCCGCGTCGTTCGACAGCGCGCCGATCCGCCGGTACAGCCCGAGCCGGACCGGCAGGTCGCGCACGTACGTCTCCGGGATCAGCACCGGCAGACCGAGGCCGATCGACGGCGTCCACTCCCGGTCGTCCGCACGCCTACGCCCCTTCTCGGCCCGCATCTCGGCGACCGCGTCTTCCAGCATCTGCTGGTACAGCTCGATCCCGACCTCGCGGATATGCCCGCTCTGCTCGTCGCCCAGCAGGTTTCCGGCGCCGCGAATATCGAGGTCGTGGCTCGCCAAGCGTGAACCCGGCACCGAGCTGGTCGAGCGTCTGCATCACATGCAGCCGCTTCTCGGCCGCCGCCGACAGCCGGTGCGCCTGCGGCCAGGTCAGGTACGCGTAGCCGCGCTGCTTGCCGCGCCCGACACGCCCGCGCAGCTGATACAACTGCCCGAGGCCGAACATGTCCGCGCGGTAGATCACCAGCGTATTGACCGCCGGCATGTCCAGGCCGGATTCCACGATGTTGGTGCTCAGCAAGATATCGTATTTGCCGTCGCCGAACTCGGTCATCACCCGTTCGAGCTCGGTCGGCGACAGGCGTCCGTGCGCCTGCACCAGTCGCGCTTCCGGTACGATGTCGCGCAGCCGTTCCGCCATCCGGTCCAGATCTTCCACGCGCGGCACGACGCAAAACACCTGTCCGCCACGGAAACGTTCGCGTTGCAGCGCCTCGCGGATCACCACCGCGTCGAACGGCATGATGAACGTCCGCACCGCGAGGCGATCGACCGGCGGCGTCGCGATGATGCTCATTTCGCGCACGCCCGTCAGCGCCAGTTGCAGCGTGCGCGGGATCGGTGTGGCCGTCAGCGTCAGCACATGCACGTCGGCCTTCAGCGCCTTGAGCCGCTCCTTGTGCGCGACCCCGAAATGCTGCTCCTCGTCGACGATCACGAGCCCGAGCGAGGCGAACGTCACCGTTTTCGCGAGCACCGCGTGCGTGCCGACGACGATGTTGATGTCGCCGTTCGCGACACCCACCCGCACCTCCGCCGCCTCCTTCGCGGTCACCATCCGCGACAGCTGTGCGACCTTCACGCTCAGCCCCGCGAAGCGCGCCGAGAACACGCGGAAATGCTGGCGCGACAGCAACGTCGTCGGCACCACCACGGCCACCTGCGAGCCCGACATCGCGGCCACGAACGCGGCCCGCAGCGCGACCTCCGTCTTGCCGAACCCGACATCGCCGCAGATCAGCCGGTCCATCGGCTTGCCCGCCGCCAGATCCTCGAGCACGTCGGCGATCGCGCGCGCCTGATCCTCCGTCTCCGCGAACGGGAAGCGGGCACAGAACTCGTCCCACTCGCCCTCCGCCGGCGTCATCATCTCGGCGTCGCGCATCCGCCGCGCCGCCGCCGTCCGGATCAGCTCGCCCGCCATGTCGCGAATGCGCTGCTTCATCTTCGCTTTGCGAGTCTGCCAGGACGCGCCACCGAGTTTGTCGAGTGCGACGCCCGAGCCCTCGGAGCCGAACCGGCTCAGCATCTCGATATTCTCGACCGGCAGGAACAGCTTCTGCTCGCCCTCGTACAGCAGCCGCAGGCAATCATGCGCCGCCCCGCTGACGTGCAGCGTGATCAGCCCGTCGTAGCGGCCGATGCCGTGATCCTGGTGGACGACCAGATCGCCCTCCGCGATCTCGGTCGCCTCGGCGATGAACTGGTCGGCGCGCTTGCGTTTGCGCGGCGGCCGGGCGATCCGCTCGCCGAGCAGATCCTGCTCCGACACGACGGCCATCGTGTCCGACACGAAGCCGCGCTCGAGCCCCAGCACGATCAGCCCGACCATGCCCGCCGGCAGCTTCTGCAGCGCCGCCAGATCGTCCGCCGCCTCGGCGCGCACCTTGTGCTCGGCCAGCAGATGCCCGATCCGCTCGCGCGATCCCCGGCTCCAGGCCGCGACCACGGGCCGCTTGCCGCGCGAAATCCACGTCTCGAACTGCGGCCGAGCCTGCTCGAACACGTCGATCCCGGCGGCGTGGCTGAACACCGGCGCCGGACGCCCGCCGGCCTCGATGCCCGGCCGCGTTCTCGACCTGCGCGAACGGCGAGAACGTGAACAGCGGGCCGAACGACAGCATCTCGTCCCATTCCGCCCGGTCCAGATACAGCAGCGGTGCGGGCAGCGGCCGATACGGCGTCTCGCCCTCGCGCACCACGCCGTGCCGCGCCGCGTAATGGTCGGCCACCATCTCGAGCCGGTTGGCGAGCACATCCTCCGACTGGTGATCCAGGCTCACCGACGTGCCGACCCCGGTATAGTCGAGCAGCACCTCCATCGTGTCGTGGAACAGCGGAACCCAGTGCTCCATGCCCGGATGCCGCCGCCCGTCGCTGATCGACAGGTACACGGGGTCGGTCGCGGCGGCGTCGCTGAACAGGTCGCGCCAGCCGGTGCGGAAGCGGGTGATGCTGTCGCGGTCGAGGAACACCTCGTTGACCGGCCGCAGCATCAGTTCGGTCAGCTTCGCCTTGCCGCTGCGCTGCGTCGCCGGGTCGAACGGGCGGATGCTTTCGACCGTGTCGCCGAACAGGTCGATCCGCACCGGCTCCGGCTGACCGGCGGCGAAGATGTCGAAGATGCCGCCCCGGATCGCGAACTCCCCGGGCTCCATCACCGTCGCGGACCGGCCGTAGCCGTTGGCCTCCAGAAACCTGGAAACCTCCTCGGTCTTGAACACCGAGTTCACCGCAATGGAGCGGCTGCTGTTCCGGAAAACGTGCCTAGGCGGCACCCGCTGCACCAGCGCATTGACCGTCGTCAGCACGATCCTGGCCCCGCTCGCCGGCTCCAGCAGCCGCGCCAGCGTCGCGATCCGCTCGCTGACGATTTCGGCGTTCGGGCTCACCCGGTCGTACGGCAGGCAATCCCACGCCGGGAATTTCAGCCGCTCGACCTCCGGCGCGAAGAACGCCAGCGCGTCCGCAAGCCGCGACATCCGCTGATCGTCGCGGCAGACGTGGACCAGCGTCCCGGTCGCCTCCGCCGCGCGCCGCGCCAGCAAGACGGCGTCGAACCCTTCCGGGACGCCGTGGACGATGGCGGTGCTCATCGGGCCAGCGCCGCGTCGCGCATCGCGCGCAACATCGGCGTCTCGGCCTCGGGCGGGATCTCCTCGCGCCCGGTCAGCCACTCCGCCAGATCCACGTCCTGCATGTCCATCACGGCTTCCAGCGCATCCAGTTCGGCGTCGGTGAACGACTCCAGCCGGGCCGCGACGAAATCGCCCACCAGCAGGTCGGTCTCGTGGGTCCCGCGATGGGTGGCGCGGAACAGCAAACGACGCCGGCGCGTGTGCGCGGGCGTTGGGGCGGGCTCATCGTGTGTCACGCTTGCCATATACGGTCGGTGCTGGTTCGTGTCAGCCCGTGCAACCGCCGTACCTCGCCCCGCTCGAAGCGCCACTCGCCACATTGCGCGGCGTGGGGGAGGCGACCGCCCGCCTGCTGGAGCGCGCCTGCGACGGCCCGCGCGTGCTGGACGTGCTGTTCCACCTCCCCACCGGCCACCTCGACCGCCGCCAGCGCGTCACCATCGCCGACGCCGAGCCGGGCAGCCTCGTCACCCTGGACGTCGAGGTGGTCCGGATCGAGCCGCCGACCTCGATCCGCGCGCCCACCCGCATCTCGGTCCGCGACGCCACGGGATTCGCCGAGATCGCCTTCTTCCGCGCCTGGCCGCGCGAAAAGCTCCCGGTCGGCGCCCGCGTCCTGATCGCGGGCAAGTTCGACGAGCGGCGGCAGATCGCGAACCCCGACCACGTCGTCCCGTCCGGCCGCCCCGACATGATCCCCGCCGTCGAGCCGGTCTGGCCGCTCGTCGCCGGCCTGTTCCCGAGCCATGTCCGCCGCGCGGTGTCGAGGGCACTGGAACTGCTCCCGGACCTCCCCGAATGGCACGACCCGGCGCTGCTCGCGCGCGAAGGCTGGCTCGGGTTCGCGGCCTCGCTCCGCGCCCTGCACCTCCCCGAAACCCCGCCCGGCCCCGGCCCGCGCCGCCGCCTCGCCTACGACGAGCTGCTCGCGGACCAACTCTCGCTCGCCATCATTCGCGCCCGCGACCGGTCCCGCCCCGGCCGCGCGCTGACCGGCGACGGCCGCCTCCGCGCCGAGGCCCTGCGCCGCTTCGGCCACACCCCGACGCCCGATCAATCCGCCGCCCTGGCCGAGATCGACGCCGACCTCGCCGCACCCCGAAAGATGCTGCGGCTGCTGCAGGGCGACGTCGGCAGCGGCAAGACCCTGGTCGCCCTGCTCGCCATGCTCCGCGCGGTCGAGGCCGGGGCGCAGGCGGCGATCATGGCGCCGACCGAACTGTTGGCCCGCCAACACTTCCGCACCTTCTCCGCCCTGTCCCCGGTCCCGGTCGCCCTCCTCACCGGCTCCGTCAAAGGACTTTCGCGCGATGAAGCGTTGGCCGGGTTCGCCGACGGCCGCATCCCGATCGCCATCGGCACCCACGCCCTGTTTCAGGACGCGGTGAAATTCGCCGACCTCGCCCTCGCCGTGATCGACGAGCAGCACCGCTTCGGCGTCGTCGAGCGCCTGTCGCTCGGCCGCAAGGGCGAGGCGACCGAAATGCTCGTCATGACCGCGACCCCGATCCCGCGCACCGTCCTGCTGACCCAGTTCGGCGAGATGGACGTCAGCCGCATCGCCCACAAACCGGCCGGCCGCCCGCCGATCCGCACCACGCTCCACCCGCTCTCCGCCCTCCCCGACATTTTTGACGCATTGGCGCGCGCGATCGCCTCGGGCGGCCGCGCCTACTGGGTCTGCCCGCTGGTGTCGGAGAGCGAGGACACCGACATCGCCGCCGCCGAAATCCGCTTCGCCACCCTCGCCGACCGCTTCGGCCCGACCGTCGGCCTCGCCCACGGCCAGCTCGACAGCCCGGTCCGCGAGGCCGCCCTGTCCGCGTTCGCCACCGGCCGCACCCGCATCCTGGTGGCCACGACCGTGATCGAGGTCGGCGTCGACGTGCCCGAGGCGACGATCATGGTCATCGAGCACGCCGAACGCTTCGGCCTCGCCCAGCTCCACCAGCTGCGCGGCCGCATCGGGCGCGGGGTGAACGCGAGCTACTGCCTGCTGCTGCACGACGACGAGTTGCTGCCGGGCGCCAAGACGCGGCTCGCGTTGCTGCGCGAGACCCAGGACGGCTTTCGCATCGCCGACGAGGATTTCAGGCTGCGCGGCGGGGGGGATCTGCTGGGGACGCGGCAGAGCGGCGAGCGCGGGTTTCGCATCGCCGACCCGGCGGGGGACGACGACCTGCTGGCCACCGCCCACCGGGATGCGGCGGTGCTGCTGCACCGGGATGCTCGGCTGCGGTCGGAGCGTGGGGAGGCGGCTCGGGTGCTGCTCCGGCTGTTTGGGCGGATTGAGGCGATGCGGACTTTGGATAGCGGGTAGCGGTGCTGCTTTTGGGACACAGCGGACGCCACCGAGCCAGTTTAGGGCGGCTGGACACAGAAGCTGAGCAGCACAATCTGAGTTCCTCGAAACAAGCTGAGCCACTCGAATTCAGTGACTTAACTCAGCCATCCGTAAGATAAGTCCGAGCGCGCGCCAGGTCCGCCGCCGTCGCGATCGGCGGCAGCCTGGACCGAGAAGCGGCGGCACGGGATACGGCCGTGCGCCACCACTTTGGCGAGGTGGAGTAGCAGCGGGCGCGAGATGCCGTCGAGGTATCGGGCCTATCTCCGGCGGCGCTGACCATGCTCAAGGCCGTGCAGATGGCGGGGCTGACGGCGGAGATATCGCGCGAGGGCGAACGCTATGACGCCCGGCAGCGGCGAAAAAAGGAGTTGGTCGCCGGCGCGTGGCGCTAAGGTCGCGCCGATCCGCGCGTTGCCAGGGAGCTGGACGGGTTCATGGCCGCAGCCAGCGAACGCGTTAACGAGAAGGGCATGCGGAATGCGTCCCGCGCCGCCGGCAGCGGCAGAAGCATGACCGCGCCCGGCATCGGGCGGGAACACCAGGCCGAGCTTGACGAGCTGGCCCGCAACTTTGTGCAGGGGCGGGACGGGATGGCGCTCAGCGCGGCGTGGGATCAGCGGGTGGACCGGGAAGCGAGGGAGAAGGAGACGGAGCTGGTGCGAGCACGGGCCGAGGAGCGGGAACGCCGTGGACTGCCGCCAGAGCCTGAGCGGGACCGCGAGCGGCACTTAGGGGGGGCGCGGGTTGGGGCTGGGGAGATAAGCTCCTTCTCCGCTTGGCGGAATCGCAACTCAGTGCTCACAACGATGGCGTTGTTTGCGAGGGTTTGTGGCCAGCATCACCATCCGGAACATTGAGGAGGGCGTGAAGTCGCGCCTCGCTTCGGCGCGGCAGGCCCCAAGCAAGAATGCCAAGCACGCCATCAATCAATTGAGCATCAATCAAGGGAGGGTAACCGAACTCATGGTTTTCATCCTACCCGTTGCGCTTCAGTCTGCTTTTGCAGAGAGCCTCCAGCGTATCGACGCGTTAACTCGCCATCTCGACGCCGCCGCAGCCAAGGCAGCCTGGTTGTCGGCGGAGATGTTCAGCGGCACGGCTATAGCGGTCCGGCGCGATGCCGCTTGATCTCACCCCCGCGCGCGGTCTGCTCTTCCGCATCACCCACGTTGCCAATCTGCCTTGGCTGCTCCGCCACGGCCTGCACGCGGCGCGCGGCCAAGTTACCGATCCCAACTTCGTTGCGATCGGTAACCCCGACTTGATTGACAAGCGCACTCGCCGCACCGTGCCGCTCCCGCCAGGCGGCGTGCTGTCGGATTATGTGCCCTTCTACTTCACGCCAAAATCGCCGATGCTCTACAACATAAAGACCGGTTACAGCGGGATTCTAAAGCGGTCGAACGACGACATGGCGTTTCTTGTCTCGTCGTGTCAGCATATTACCGCACAGGGAGTGACGATGGTCTACACCGATCGGCACGCCTACGCGATGACGGCTGCATGGACAGCCAACGCGGCCGATCTGGCAACGCTGATCGACTGGGACATCCTGCGGCGTCATGACTTCGCGCGCAACGATAGTTATCCCGACAAAATGGAGCGTTATCAGGCCGAAGCACTCGCCTAATATCACGTGCCAGCCGCCGCACTGCTCGCGATCGGGTGTGCGTCCGACGGTGTTTGCTCGGCCATCGAACAAGTGGTTCAAGCGTCAGGTGCGGCGGTAAAAGTCTTCTCACGGCCAAGGTGGTATTTCTGATGATCCGCTACATGCAGGGTAATCTTCTCGATGCCGGTGCCGAGGCGTTGGTTAATACGGTCAACACCGTTGGCGTCAGCGGCAAGGGCATCGCGCTGATGTTCAAGGAGGCCTTTCCGGAGAACTTCCGCGCCTACGAGGCGGCGAGCAAGGCAGGCCGGATCACGCCTGGTGGGCTGTTCATTACCGAGCGCTACGACATGCTCGGGCCGCGCTACATCATCAATTTTGCTACCAAACAGCACTGGCGCAACCCCTCCAAACTCGGCTGGATTCAGGAAGGCCTGAAGGCGCTGAGGCGCGAGGTCGAGGTGCGCGGCATCACATCGGTCGCAATTCCACCACTCGGCGCAGGGAATGGGGGCCTGCAATGGGCCGACGTGCGGCCGCTGATCGAGGATGCGCTACGCGACATCGCGACGGACATCATCGTGTTTGAACCCACGCAAACCTACCAAAACGTCGTGAAAAGGCAGGGCGTCGAGAAGCTGACGCCCCCGCGCGCGCTGCTGGCGGAGATGATCCGCCGTTACGAGATACTCGGCTTCGATTGCTCGATGCTTGAAGCCCAGAAACTTGCCTGGTTTCTGAGCGGCGCGATCGTTCAATCCGGACTTCCCAACCCGGTAGCAGATGATTTTGCAGCCAACCGCTACGGACCCTATTCCGAGAAGGTCCGACACCTGTTGAACAGCCTGGACGGCAGCTATCTCGAGTGTGAGCGCCGCGTAGCCGACGCACGGCCGTTTGATCCCATCCGTTTCCGGCACGACCGGCAGGACAGGATCAGCGCATACCTCACCACTCCAGAAGCAAGCCCCTATCGTCCAGCTCTTGACAAAGCGAGTAACCTGATTGACGGCTTCCAATCTCCGCACGGCTTGGAGCTGCTTGCAACGGTAGACTGGCTGCATAAGGAAAGCGGGGTTCCTCTCGCCATCAATGCCATGATCTGGGCTGTCGCGACCTGGCCGGGTCCAGAGCGTGCAGCCGAACGCAAGGCCAAAATATTCAGCCACCAACACATTCAGGTGGCGGTCCAACACTTGGCTGGCGTCGGTCAGAACGGATGAAGAGAGCAGGATCGATCCACGGACTGACTCTGATCGGGCGTATCATTCTGTTAAACGACCTTTTGCCGAAGTGACACGATCGCCATAAACTTCGGTTGTGCCCCTCACGCCTCCATTTAAGAGCTATTTCCCGGTCTCGAACGGCGGCCAGGGCCGATCTGGCCTTGGCCTTGAGGTGAAGCGCCAAGCGGTCGCCGTCTATGGCACGCCTTGAACTTCGACCGCCCGACCGTGATCGGCGCGCGCATCAACAACGCGAACCCGCAGCTCGCGATCACTATGGTGTCCATTTTCGCCGCAACCGCGAACTAGCTAATCCAGTAACCAACTCCGCCCCCGTCTCCAGGTGCCCCGCCAGCTGCACCCCAAAGCTCGGGTAATACGGCAGGGTCACCCGCAGATCGTACCACCCATGCGTGGCCGTCAGCTTGAACGCGAGGCCGGTCGAGGCGCCGGGGGGGGGGCGATGCTGCGGGTTTGCGTGGCCCCGGTGCAGCCGTCGGTCACGACGACCGAGACGGCGGCCGCGTTGCCGTTGGTCATCGTGATCGAGACGACGTTCGCACCCTTGGAATAAATCTCCTGCACGGTCAGGCCCTCCTCGCTGAATCAGGGTGCCGCCGAGCAGCATGTTGCCGACGAACCGGCGCACGAAACCGTTCGGGCCGCTGACGGTCAGGTCGTACGGGGCGACGCCGGGCGTCCAGGTGCCGAGCAGGCTTCTCGCCGGGCCGACGGTGTAGCTGCGCGGCCCGTCGAGCGGGTTTGCCGAGCGCACCAGGAACACCGCCGTCTGCGCGCCGGTGGTGGCGAAATTGATGTTCACCGTGCCGGCCGTGGCGTTCGCAGCGCCATACGCGGCGCGCGCCCGGCTCCTGCCCCGGCAGCGCCTGGACGACCGGCGGGATGGGCACGTAGCCGACCGTCTGGCGCGTCCCGTCCGGCGGGGCGTAGGCGGCGGTCGACGGCAGGGTCACGACGGCCGCGTTCGGCGTCTTGAAATCGAACGCGGTGGTGAGGCCGCCGGGGACGCGCGGCCCGAACGCCTCGTCACCCCGCATGACACGCCGATGACACCGCCGGTTGCACGCGCGGCCCCGATCCGCCATCGCACCGTCCGTGTCAGTGTCCGTGCCCAAATCCGACAATCCAGATCGTGCTGTCGTCGCTCACCAAGCGGTTCGGCCCCGCCACCGCCGTCGACGCGGTCAGCCTGTCGGTCGCGCGTGGTGAGGTGGTCGGGCTGCTCGGCCCCAACGGCGCCGGCAAGACGACCACGCTCCGGATGCTCGCGGGCTTCGTGCGCCCGACCGCCGGAACCGCCAGCATCTGCGGCCACGATGTCGCCACGGATTCCGTCGCCGCCCGCCGAAACCTCGGGTTCCTGCCGGAAGGGTGCGCCCGCCTACGACGAGATGACCCCGGCCGGCTTCCTCGCCTTCATCGCCGCCGCCCGCTCGCTGCGCGGTCCCGCCCGCCGCGCCGCCCTCGACCGCGCCGCCGCCGCCGGCGATCTCACCGGGATATGGCGGCAGTCGATCGGCACGTTGTCGAAGGGGCAGCGCCGCCGGGTCGGGCTCGCGGCCGCGTTGCTGCACGATCCGCCGGTGCTGGTGCTGGACGAGCCGACCGACGGGCTCGACCCGAACCAGAAGCACGACATGCGGGCACTGATCGCGGCGATGGCGCCCGACAAGGCGATCGTCATCAGCACCCATCTGCTGGACGAGGTGTCGGCCACCTGCACCCGCGCCGTCGTCATCTCGCGCGGCAAAATCGTCGCGGACACGACGCCGGCCGCCCTCGCCGGCCTCGACCCCGCCGGCCGGATGGAGGCCGCGTTCCGCCGGCTCACCGCCTGATGCGGCCCGTCCTCGCCATCGCGCGCCGGGAGATCGCGTCCTATTTCGCGACCCCCATCGCGCTCGTGTTCGTCGTCGTGTTCCTGCTGCTGCAGGGCCTCGCCACGTTCGAGCTCGGCCAGTGGCTGGAGCGCGATCAGGCCGACCTCGCCCCGTTCTTCGGCTACCTGCCGTGGGTGCTGCTGCTGCTGGTCCCCGCGCTGACCATGCGGCTATGGGCGGAGGACCGGCGTTCCGGTGCGATCGAGCTGCTGCTCACCCTCCCCGTCACGGCCACGCAGGCGGTGTGCGGCAAATTCCTCGCCGCCTGGGCGATGTGCCTCGCCGCCCTGGTGTGCACGCTGCCGTTCGTCGTTACCGTCAACATCCTGGGCAGCCCCGACAACGGCACCATCGCCTGCGGCTATTTCGGTGCCGCGTTGCTGTGCGCGGGGTTCGTCGCCCTCGGCGGGGCCGCGTCGGCGCTGACCCGCAACCAGGTGGTCGCGTTCGTCGGCGGCCTCGCACTCTGCCTGCTGTTCGCGGCCATCGGCCTGCCGAGCGTCAGCGGCTTCCTGACCGGCCCGGCCCCCTGGCTCGCGGCTGCCGGGCGGCACCTCAGCATCGCGACCCGGTTCGAGACGCTGTCGCGCGGCCTGCTCGCTTTGCCAGACCTGCTGTGGTTCGCCGCGTTCGTCGGCTTCTGGCTGACCGCCACGGTCGTGACGCTGGATCTGAGGCGCTCCGCATGAGGCGCGCATGGTCCGGCATCATCGGGCTGATCGCGCTGGCCATCCTGCTCGGCTCGCTGGTGGCGCTGTCCGACCGCCGCCTCGCCGCCGCCCGGCTCGACCTCACCGCCGGGCGCGTCCTGTCGCTCTCCCCCGGCTCGCGCCAGATCGTGGAAAACCTCGCCGCCCCGGTGACGCTGAAACTGTACGAATTGCGCGACCTCGCCGGCCTTCTGCCCGGCCTGTCCGCCCACGCCGACCGTGTCCGCGCCCTGCTCGCCGAATACGCAAGCCGCTCCAACGGCCGCATCCGGCTCGAGACGTACGACCCGGAGCCGTTCAGCGAGACCGAGGACCGGGCCATCGCGGCCGGGCTGCAGGCGATCCCGAGCGGGCCGGGGCAGGAGCCGGTCTATTTCGGCCTCGCCGGGTCGAACCTGCTGGACGACCGGCGCGCCATCGCGTTCTTCCAGCCCGACCGCGCCCGCTTCCTCGAATACGACATCAGCCGCCTGATCCACGACCTCAGCGAGCCGCGGCGCCCGGTGATCGGCGTGCTGTCCGACCTGCCGCTCGACGGCGACAGCGCGCGGATGATGCGCGGCGAGCCGGGCGGGGCGCCGTGGGTGTCGATGATCCAGCTGCGCGACGCCTTCACCGTGCGCCGCGTGCCGCTCGACGCGACGGCGATCGACCCGGACATCCAGGTGCTCGCCGTGATCGGCCCGCGCGACCTTTCGGACGGCACGCAATACGCGATCGACCAGTTCGTCATGCGCGGCGGGCGGTTGCTGGCCGTCGTCGATCCGCACAGCGAGGCGCGCGCCGCCGAGGCCGACTCCGACGACGCGGCCGCCATGTCGAGCGATCTGCCGAAGCTGTTCGCGGCGTGGCACATCGGCTTCGACGCGAAAACCGTGATCGGCGACACCGACGGCGCGTGGCGCGTGCGGTCGCGCGCGGCCACGGGTGAAGGCGGGGGCGGCGAGACGATCGACTACCTGCCGTGGTTCAACCTGCGCGGCGGCATCGCGCCGGACGATCCGGCGACCGCGAACCTCACCTCGATCGGCGTCGCGGCCCCCGGTTCCATCACCTCCGGCACGCTGGCGATGACGCCGCTGCTGACCACCTCGCGCGAGGCCGGGCCGATCCCCCGCGCGTCCGTGTCCGGCCAGCCCGACCCCGCCGCCATCGCCGACGCGTTCCACCCGGACGGCATCCGGCACGTCGTCGCGGCACGCCTGCGCGGGGCGCTGCACTCGGCGTTCGACGGGCCGCCGAAGGGGATCGAGGGTTACGTGGCGCAGACGGCCGGCCCCGCCGACATCGCCGTGGTGGCCGACACAGATTTGCTCGACGACCGGTTCTGGGTGCGGGTGCGCGACGTCGGCGGCCATCCGCAAGCCGAGCCGTTCAACGACAACGGCGCGTTCTTCGTCAACCTCGTCGGCACGCTGGCCGGCGGCGACGCGCTGCTGGCCTTGCGCGGGCGCGGCGACGGGCTGCGGCCGATGGCGCTGTTCGACCGGCTGAAACAGCGCGCCGAACTCGACTTTCGCGCGGCCGAGCGCAACTTGCGCGGCCACCTCGACGCGACGGCGGCCAAGCTCGCGGCCCTCCGCGCGGGGCAGCTTCATCCGGGCGACGTGCCGGACGCGACGATGGCGGCGCTGGCGGCCGACGTGACGACGACGCGCGGCCGGCTGCGCGACGTGCAGCGCGACCTGCGCGCCCGGACCGACGCCATCGCGGCGATCGTGCGGTTCTGCGACGTGGCGCTGGTGCCGCTGCTGCTGGTGGTCGCCACGCTGGCGCTCGCCCTGTTCCGCCGCCGGCGCACCGCCTGATGCGCGCGCGGACCACGGCACTCCTGTCGGCACTGGCAGCACTCGCCCTGATCGCCGCGGTCCTGCTCGGCGGCCCGGCACGCGGCCGCGCGACCCTCGCCCCCGGCACCTCCGCCTTCCCGGCCCTCACCGCGGCCACGGCGACGCGGATCGAGATCACCCATGCCGGCCGCACCCTGACGCTGGCCCGCGACGGCGACACCTGGACGGTGCCGGCGCAGGACGGACGCGCCGTGCCTTCCGGCCGGGCGGAGGCGCTGCTGGCGGCAATGGAGGCGACCACGCTGGAGGAGCCGCGCACCGCCGATCCCGCGCGCTACGCGAGGCTCGGGGTCGAGGACGCGGACGCGCCGAACGCCACCAGCACGCTGGTCCGCGTCCTGGGCCAGGACGGGGTGGCCGTGGCGGCCCTGGTGCTCGGCCATCCCGACCCGGCCGACCACGCCGGCGGCATGTTCGTCCGCCGCCCCGGCGAGGAGCAGGCATGGCTCGCCCGCAGCACGGTGGCCGCGTCGGCGGACCAGGCGGACTGGCTGGACATGCGCCTGCTCGACATGTCCGCCGAGGACGTGGCGACGATCGGGGTCGACGGCGCGGCCGGCGCGCACCTCGAATTCGCCCGCGCCGGCGACACGCTGGCGGTGACGGTTCCGGCGGCCCACCCGAGGCTCGACCCCAACAAAGTCGGCGACGTGGCCCGCGCCGTTCGCGCGATCGACTGGCAGCAGGCCCGCAAGCTCGACCCGCTTCCCGGCACGCCGCTCGGCCGGACCGTGGTCACGACGAAGGGCGGCCGGGTCGTGACGCTCACCGTCGCTCTCGACGGTGCCGATGGCTGGCTCGCGACCGACGATCCGAACGAATCCGGCTGGGCGTTCCGCATCCCGGCCGACCGGGCCCGCGCGATCGTGCCGGCCATGGGCGATCTGGCGGCCTACGTCCCGCCTGCCCCCGCGCCGCCGCCCGCCAAGGCGCGCAAGTGAGCCGGTCGTATCCCGATCACCCGCGTATCGGCGTGGGTGTCGCCATGCTGCGCGCCGACCCGTTGTCGGTGCTGCTGATTCGCCGTGCGAACCCGCCGAATGCCGGCCATTGGGCGCTGCCGGGCGGCGGGCAGGAACTGGGCGAGACGGTGGAGGCCACCGCGCGGCGCGAATTGCGGGAGGAGACCGGCCTCACCGCCGGGCCGCTGCACCTGGCCGCGATCGTCGATAGCATCCACCCTGACCCGGATGGCCGCATCGCGTTTCACTATACGATCGTCGACTTCGCGGCCTTATGGCTCGGCGACATACCGGTCGCGGGTGGAGATGCGTCGGACATCGCCTGGGCACCGCTCGACGATCTCGGGCCTTACGCGCTGTGGTCCGAGGCGCACCGGGTCATCGCGATCGCGAAGGATCTGCTGGGGCTTTGATGGCGGACCCCATTCGCCGGCCGGCTGCCGACGCGGTCAGGACCGGATTGGCCCGGTGGTCAACGTGGCCTGGCCGCACGGCGTGGGTGCCCGGGCCGAGTTCGGGCGACGTGGAGACGAGACGAAGCAGCGGCACTCACGCCTAACTCCGGCGGCGGCGCTGCTCCGTGACCGTCTTTCGCGACCCCAGGGTGACGACAATCCCGAGGAAGACCAGTCCCAGACAGGCCGGCACCAGCCATACCGGGCGCCCCAGCACCGGCACCAGCACGTAATGCGTCAGCGCCGGCGTATGCACGGTGGTCCAGTTGTAGACCGACAGCAGCAGATCGTGGTCGTTCGTGCCGAGCCAGGACGCGAGCGGCTCGGTCGGCGAGAGGATCAAGGCGAGCGAAAACGCGCCCACGAGGCAGATCGCCGCCAATACCGAGAACACCCGCGAAAGGATCACGCGAACAGACGCTCCTGTTTGAGACCATCATACATGGAAGCCACGAACGCGCCGTATCCATTCCAGATCTGCGTCGGCACGGTTTCCCCGGTGCCGATCAGGCGTTCGCGCGCCTGGCTCCAACGCGGGTGGGGCACGGCCGGGTTCACGTTCGCCCAAAACCCATACTCGCTGTCCTGCAGCTGCTGCCAGAACGTCTTCGGCTGCTGATCGGTGAACGTGATCGCGACGATCGATTTGGCCGACTTGAACCCGTATTTCCACGGCACCGTCAGCCGGATCGGCGCCCCGTCCTGCGGCGGCAGCGTCTTGCCGTACATCCCGACCGACATGAACGTCAGCTCGTTCATCGCCTCCGCCATCGTCAGCCCCTCGGTGTAGGGCCACGGGTACCAGGACTGCGCCAGGCCGGGCATGGTCTTGTCGTCGGCCAGCGTCGTGAACTTCACATACTTGGCACCCGACGCCGGCTCGGCCAGCTTGACCAGGTCGGCGAGCGGGAAGCCGGTCCAGGGCACCGTGATCGCCCACGCCTCGACGCAGCGATGACGATAAATCCGCTCCTCGAGGCTGACCTGCTTCAGCAGATCCTCGAGACCGATGGTGCGCGGCTTGGCCACCATGCCGTCGATCTTGATCGACCACGGCGAGACGACCAGCGCGGTCGCCGCGTCCGCCACGTCCTTGTCGAGGCCGAACTCGTAGAAGTTGTTGTAGTGCGTCGCCTCCTTCTCGGCGGTCAGCGGACGGCCGGCATCGGCGAATTTCGGGTTCTTGGTAGCGGCAATCGGCTTCAGGTCGGCCGGTTTCGCGTCGGGAGTGTCGGAACCGAACAGCGAGAACGCATGCGCCGGCCGCGCGATCGAGCCCAGCGCGACCGCTCCCGCCGCTGTTCCCAGCACGGCGCGGCGGGCGACCTTCGCGCCCTCCGGCGTCACGGCACTCTCCGGCAATTCCCAGCCACGCTTGCGATGAACGATCACGACGAACTCCCCCCTTGGCGAGCTTAAGTTACGTTGGCGCGATCAGCCGGGATACAAAGGGCGGGGTTAAAGAAGTGTCAGGCGTCGAGCAGCGCCGACCGCAGGGCCGACCAGCTGTCCCGGTCCGGCGCGCACAGCAGCCCGCCCGAAATTTCGGCGGGGCGATACTCCGACCCGTCCAGCCGCGCCGAATAGCCGCCCGCCTCCCGGTGCAGCAGCCAGCCCGGCGCGTGATCCCAGGGCAGCAACCGGCCGTACAGCATGAAGTGGCAGTGGCCCGCCGCCAGCATCCGGTATTGGTGCGCCGCACAGCGCAGATCGAAGCTCGACGCGACGCGGCCCAGATGGTCCCGCGCCCGCTCCCGCAGCGCCGGTTCCAGGTACCGCCACCCCGCCCCGCCCGACATTTGCGCGGGCACCACCGGCGCCGCGACCCGCAGCGGCTGCGCCTCGCCGCCCGGCCGCTCCAGCCAGGCACCGCCACCCTTGAGCGCGAGCGCGATGTCGTCGCCGACCGGATCGAGGATCGCCGCCGCCACGACCTCGCCATATTCGAGTGCGGCGGCCATGCAGCCGAACAGCGGCAGCCCGGCCGCATAGTTCGCGGTGCCGTCGATCGGGTCGACCACGAACGCGAGCGGCGCTTTGTCGAACCCCTCCAGCAACCCCGGATCGGCCGCCGTCGCCTCTTCGCCCACGACGACGCAGCCCGGAAACATCTTTCGCAGGCCGGCGGTGATCATCCGCTCGGCCGCCTCGTCGGCGACGGTGACAAGGTCGAGCGGCCCGGATTTCTGGTGCACGTCGTCGGCACCGAGGTTGCGAAAGCGCGGCATGATTTCGGTCCGTGCCGCCGCGCGCAGCAGCAGCACGAGTTCGGCCAACTGCCTGCGGTCGATCATACCCCGCGCTCGAATCGCGCGCGATCAGCCGGTTGCAGCCTGACGCTCACGTGGATCGTGTCCTCGCCATCGTCGCGCCCGACCACCTCGCCATGCGCGTACAGCCACGCGAGCCGGGCGCCGTCCGATTGCGGCAGGTCGTATTCCGCCGTCTCCATCCCCGCCGCCACGCGCACATCGATCGCCGCACGCAACGCGTCCAGGCCTTCGCCGGACAACGCGGACACCGGCACCGTGCCGTCGCGCACCGGCACCGAGTCGATGCCGCCGATCAGATCGGCCTTGTTCATCACCTCGATCGTGCGCGCAGGCCATCCGGCATCGAGCACGCCGTCGCGCACCATCCCGTCCAGCACCGCCAGCACGTCGCCCCGCTGCGCCCCGCTATCCGGGTGTGCCGCATCGCGCACGTGCAGGATCACGTCGGCCTCGGCCACCTCCTCGAGCGTCGCGCGGAACGCGGCGACCAGTTCGGTCGGCAGTTCGGAGATGAAGCCCACCGTGTCGGACAGGATCGCCTTGCGCCCGGACGGCAGAAGTCAGCCCGCGCATGGTCGGATCGAGTGTCGCGAACAACTGGTCGCGGGCGACCACCTCCGCCCCGGTCAGCGCGTTGAACAGCGTCGATTTACCGGCATTGGTGTAGCCGACCAGCGCCACGATCGGCAGCGGCGTCCGCTTGCGCGCACCCCGGTGCAGGCCGCGCGTGCGCCGCACCTGCTCCAGCTCGCGCTTCAGCCGGATCATCCGGTCGTCGATCAGCCGCCTATCCGCCTCGATCTGCGTCTCGCCGGGACCGCCGAGGAAGCCGAAGCCGCCGCGCTGGCGCTCCAAATGGGTCCAGGATCGGACCAGCCGGCTGCGCTGGTAGCTGAGATGGGCGAGTTCGACCTGCAGCGCGCCCTCGCTGGTGACCGCGCGCTCGCCGAAGATGTCGAGGATCAGCCCGGTGCGGTCGATCACCTTGCAGCCCCACGCGCGCTCGAGGTTGCGCTGCTGCACCGGCGACAGGCGGGAATCGACCACGGCCACGCTGACGCCGGCGGCCTTCATCGCCGCCCCCTGCGTCTCCGCCTGCCCCTCGCCGAGCAGCATCGACGGCCGGCGGTGGCGCAGCGGCAGGATCGCCGTGTGCACGATCACGAGCCCGATCGATGCGGCGAGGCCCATCGCTTCGGCCAGCCGCGCGTCGGCGGCCCGGGTCACGTCGACCCGGTCGCCGAACGCCGGGTCGTGCTGGTCGTGGGAGCGGTCCGGCCGCTCCCACGGCAGGATCACCGCCGCGAGGGTGGGCGCGGGCCCGCTCGCTCGCGGCGTGCCCTGGTGGGCCTCGGGCTCGGTCGGCTCGTGTTCAGTCTCGTCCAACCGTGGCGTCCTCCCGCGGGCGGATGGTGAGGCGGGTCGGGCTCGGCGGTGCCGCCGAAACCGGTGCCGCGCCGGCCGGAGTCTCGCTCGTCTCGCCGGTCGCGGCGGCACCGTCGAACAACGAGATCGGAGCGCCCGGCATCACGGTGCTGATCGCATGCTTGTAGACCAGCTGCGTGTGACCGTCGCGGCGCAGAAGCACCGAGAAATTGTCGAACCAGGTGATGATACCCTGGAGTTTGACGCCGTTCACCAGAAACACGGTGACGGCGGTCTTGTTCTTGCGAACGTGGTTCAGGAACACGTCCTGCACGTTCTGCGTTTTTTCTGCAGCCACGGATAAGTCCTTCTCGCCGGTTGGAAACGCGGGTTCGTACGCCGGCCCGGGTCCGGGAAAACCCCGCACACACATCCCAGGCCGCGTCCCGTCATATAGCAACGACGGCCGCGCCGCATACCGGCCCCATGCCGGTATCGCGTGTGGAACCGCATCATCGTAACCTAGGCGCGACGTGACCATGCGGCGGCTCGCCCGGCCCGGCGGTCCGAGAGATGGCTAGGGCGCGCGAAACACCTGAACGCACCCGCAGCCGCCGTCCTTGCCGGAAATCGGCACCAGCACCGCCCCCCGCGCCTCGTCCACCGCGACCGAGTGGGCACCCGGCCCGGTCGGCACCGGCGGCAGGGCCGCGTTCGTGGACGCGTCGATCACGCCCAGCACGGGGCCGCCCGGCATGCGTCCGGCGGCGACGAAATAACGGTTCGCCCTCACCTCGTAGGCGACCATGTCGGCACCCCCGACCCCCGCGACCGTGGCGGCCAGCATCCCCGTTTCCGTATCGAACACGATCGTGCGCGGTGCCAAGCCGTCCTTGGCGAGCCGGCAGCCCATCAGCAGCGTCGTCCCCGGCCCGCGCGCCAGACCGGTGCCGCCGCAATCCGAGAACTCGAAAATCGTGACCAGCCGCCCCGCCACCGGGTCGATCACCGCGATCCCGCCCTGGCCCGCGATGTGGTCCAGTTCCGGGATGGCCACGTAAAACAGCCCGTCGGCCGGATTGTAGACCGGCTGCTCCAGCCCGTCGGTGGCGCGGTCCACCACCACCCGCGCCTGCCCGCCGCTCCCGGCCGCGATCAGGGTCGCGAACGGCGGCGTGTCGCGGTCGTTGATGCCGATGAAGACGCCGTCGCGCGGGTCGAACGCGACCTCGTCCAGCCGGCCGGTCCCGCCGGTCGAGATCGTGCGCGCCAGCGTCCGGTGCACGATGTCGATCACTTTCACCGTGCTGTCGCCGTCGCCGACCCAAGCCTCGCCGCCCGCGATCACGACGCCGTTCGGCCCCCCGGTGGTGTAGCTGCCGGTGTCGCCGACGAAGCCGCCGACCTGTGCCGCCAACTTGCCGGTCACCAGATCGAACATGTCCAGCGACTTGTTGGACTTGTCCGCGAGATAATACACCTCGTTCGCCTGATCGACCGTGCCGATGTCGAACGCGTCCAGCCGGTTCGGCCCGACCGCCATCTGCCCCGCTTTCACCAGCGGGGTCTGGGCCGCGGCCGGGAACGCGCACACGCACAGCAGCAATATCAGTCGCTTCACAGCCGATCCTCCGACGTGATGCCGAGCTGCTTCAGCTTGCGATGCAGCGCGCTCCGCTCCATGCCCACGAACAGCGCGGTCCGGCTGATGTTGCCCGAGAACCGCAGCAGCTGACTTTGCAGATACTGCGTCTCGAACAGGTCGCGCGCTTCCCGCAACGGCAAGCCCATCAGGTCGGTGCTGCCCATCGCCGACAGCGACGGCGCCGACGAGCCGACTTCCGGCGGCAGCATGTCGGCCCGGATCGGATCGGCCGCCCCGCCCGGTGCCATGATGACGAGCCAGTCCATCAGGTTGCGAAGCTGGCGCACGTTGCCGGCCCAGTCGAACGCCTGCAGCGCGGTCACCGCGTCGGTCGACAATTCACGCCCCGGCAACCCGGACAGTTCGGCGGACCGTGCGAGGAAATGCCGCGCCAGCGCCGGGATATCCTCCCGCCGCTCCCGCAGGCTCGGCACTTTCAGCGGCACCACGGCGAGCCGGTAATACAGATCCTCGCGGAACCGCCCGGCCGCGATCTCGGCCTGCAAATCCTTGTTCGTCGTCGACAGCACCCGCACGTCGACCTTTACCCGCGAACTGCCGCCGATGCGCTCGAACGTCTGATCCTGCAGCGCGCGCACGATCTTGCCCTGCGTTTCGAGCGGCATGTCCGACACCTCGTCGAGCAGCAGCGTGCCGCCATGCGCCCGCTCCAGCACGCCGGCGCGGCGTGGGGACGCCATGCCGTCGGCCCCGGTTTCAACCCCGAACAGCTCCTCCTCGAACCGGCTCGGGTTCAGGGTCGCGCAGTTCAGCGCCACGAACGGCCCGTCCGCCCGGCGGGAGCGGGCGTGGATCATCCGCGCCACGACCTCCTTGCCCGACCCGGCCGGCCCCGACACTTGTACTCGCGACCCGGTCGGGGCCACCTTGTCGACCTGGTTCCGCAACGCCGACACGATCGCGCTCTCGCCCAGCAGCTCCGTGTCCGGCCCGGCGCGCAACCGCAGTTCCGCGTTCTCCCGCGCCAGTTGCGCCGCTTCGAGGGCGCGTTTGACCACCAGCAGCAGCCGGTCCGACTGGAACGGCTTCTCGATGAAGTCGTACGCGCCGTGCTGGATGGCGGTGACCGCCATCTCGATCGTGCCGTGGCCCGAGATCATCACCACCGGAACGTGCGGCTCCTCGGTGTGGATCGACCGCAGGATGCCGAGCCCGTCGAGCTTGCTGCCCTGCAGCCACACGTCGAGCACCACCAGCGCTGGCCGCCGCGCGCGGAACGCGTTCACGGCGGCGTCCGAATCCGCGGCGAGCCGCGTCTCGTAGCCCTCGTCGCGCAAGATGCCGTCCACCAGCAGGCGGATGTCCGGTTCGTCGTCGACGATCAGGATTTCAGCCAAAGAGAACCCCCTAACCCGAAGCGGACTCGATCCCCGGCCGCACCGGAAGCGTCAGCATCGCGACCGTCCCGCCACCGGGCCAATCGGCCTGTGGCGCACGTTCGCGGAGTGTGACCTTTCCGCCATGGTCCTCCATGATCTTCTTGACGATGGCAAGCCCGAGGCCGGTCCCCTTCGGTTTGTGGGTCACGTACGGCTCGGTCAGCAACCCCCGGTCGCCGGGCGGCAGGCCGACGCCGTCATCGGCCACGGCCAGCACGATCGCACCCGGCTCGGTCGTGACCGACAACTCGATCCGCCCCCCGGCCGCGCCCTCGGGCCGCATCGCCAGCGCCTCCGCCGCGTTGGTCAGCAGGTTGACCAGCGCCTGCCCGATCTGCCGCCGGTCCACCGCCCCCTGCGGCCCGCGCTCCGGGATCGCGTCGGAGCGCCAGTCGATCTCCGGCCGCGCCGTCCGCTGCAGCACCAGCGCCTCGCGCGCGATCCGGCCCATGTCCTCGGGCTTGAACACCGGCTGGGGCATCCGCGCGAACGCGGAGAATTCATCGACCATCCGCCCGATATCGCCGACCGACTTCACGATAATGTCGGCGCACTGGGTGAACGTCTCGGGGTCGGACGTGATCTCGCGCGTGAACCGCCGTTTCAGCCGCTCGGCCGAGAGCTGGATCGGCGTCAGCGGATTCTTGATCTCGTGCGCGATCCGGCGCGCGACATCCGCCCAAGCGGCCTTCCGCTGCGCCGCCTGCAACTCGGTCACATCGTCGAAACTGACCACCAGCCCGGATGCCCGCTCGTTGGCCCCGGTCCGGTCGCTGCCGATCCGGGCCAGCAGCGTCCTGCGGCCGGTCGTCGGCCCGACCTGGATTTCCGCCACATGCGGCGCCTCCGGATTGTCCCGGGCGGCGGCGATCAACGGCCCGAACGCCGGCACCAGCTCGGTCAGAAGCTGCCCCATGCCGGCCAGCAGATCGACGCCGAGCAGCGTTCCGGCGGCGCGGTTCGGCAGCTCGATCCGGCCCTGATCGTCGAGCCCGACGACGCCCGCCGACACACCCGACAGCACCGCCTCGGTGAACCGCCGCCGGTTGTCGATCTGCCCGTACGCGTCCATCAGCTCGCGCCGTTGCGCGCCAAGCTGCCCGGTCATGCGGTTGAACGCCCGGCTCAGCCCCGCCACCTCGTCGCCCGTCTCGGCCTCCGGCACGCGCACGGCGAGGTCGCCGCCCCGCACCCGCTCCGCCGCCTGGATCAGCCCCCCGATCGGCCGCGCGATCTGGTTGGCCAGCACCAGCCCGATCAGCACCGCCGCCACCAGCACCAGCAGCGCCACCAGCGCGAAAATCAGCGCCAGCGTCACCTGCAGCTTGCCCCGGTTGTCGTCGAGCCGGTTGTATTCGGCGACGGCACCCTCGGTCCGGGTCATGTGATCCAGAATTTGCGGATCGACCGGCCGCCCGACCAGCAGCATCAGCGCCGGGCGGGAGTTCAGCGACACCACCGCCTGCACGTTGCGCGACTCCCGGTCGCCAAGGACCGCCACATCGCCCGACCGCGCCTGCTCGATCGCCGATTGCGGCGGCAGGCTGGTCCCGAGCCCCGCCATCAGCCCGGCGGACGCGACGATGACCCCCGTTTCCGGCTCGAACAGCAACGCCTCGGTTAGCCCCCGCAGCGCCGTCTGCTCGTTCAGGATGTCGCCGAAGCCGGACGGGTCGGAGGCGAGCAGCCGGCCGGCCTGCGTCAGGTCGTTGGCCATCGCCAGCGCGTCCGAGCGGATGTTCTGGCGGTGTTCCTCGAGGTAGCCGCGGCTGACCTGCAGGCTTTCCTGCAGCGCCGTCCGCACCCGGTCGTCGAACCACGACTGGATGCCGAGGCTGAACAGCATGGTCGCGAACACGGCGACCACGATCACCGGCGTCACCGCGACGACGGAGAACAGCAGCACGAGCCGCACGTGCAGCCGCGACCCCGCCGAGCCGCGCCGGCGATCCGCCCACACCCGCGTGAGCCGCCCGGCGAGCACCGCGCCCAGCATCAGCAGGACGACGGCGTTGCTGAGCACCATGGCGAAGACGACGTGCGGGCGCATGGCGATCGGCACGCCGCCGGCCAGCGTGGCGAACGTCGCCACGGCGAGCGCCACGGCGATCGCGGCCAGGAGCAGGGTCACGATCTTGCCGAGGAGGATGTCGGCGGTCCGCTTCCAGCGCGTGCCGCGCGGGGGACGGGTTAGGGCCGGCTGTGGCGTGATGGCGTCCATGGGGTGATTATACGCCGATCGGGCGGGGCGTCAGGGGCGTCGGTCAGAGACGGGAGGGCCCGAGCAGGGTCTGGCCGGGGCGGCACCGCGCCGCCCACCCCGGTCCCGCGACGTCACCGGCCTCGGCAGCGTGCGCGACGCGGTCGCCGGTCGGAGGCGCGAGCAGCGACCGGGACCCAAATTCGCCCCGTCACGCCCGCCCGCCCGCTTACGCGATCCCCCGCGTCACCGGGATATCCAGATCCCGGACCTTCTTCCGCAGCGTATTCCGGTTCAGCCCCAGCATCGCCGCCGCCTTGATCTGATTGCCCCGGGTCGCGGCCAGCAGCATCCGGATCAGCGGCCGCTCCACCTCGGCCAGAACCCGTCCGTGAATATCGGCCGGCTCCGCCCCGTCCGAGGCGGCGGCCAGGATCGCGCGAACGTGCCGTTCGACCGCCCCGGCCAGCCCGTCGACCGCCTCCGGCGCGTGCGCCTGGATATCCGGCTCGTGAAACACCTCGGTCAGTTCGGCGCGGATGATCTCGGCCGAGATCACCTCGTCCGGCGTCAGGGCGGCCAGCCGGCGGATCAGGTTCTCGAGCTCGCGCACATTGCCCGGCCAGCGATGCGCCCGCAGTGCCTCGTACGCGCCCTGATCCAGCGACTTCGCGGGCAGCCCCTCCGCGCGAGCCTTCGCCAGAAAATGCCGGGCCAAATCCGAAATATCCTCGGCCCGCTCGCGCAGCGGCGGCAGGCGGATCGGGACCACGTTCAGGCGGTAGAACAGATCCTCGCGGAACACGCCCTGCCGGATCGCGGCCCGCAGGTCGCGGTGCGTCGCCGCCACGATCCGGACGTTGGCGCGGATCGGGGTGCGGCCGCCGACGGAGGTGAACTCGCCCTCCTGCAGCACCCGCAACAGGCGCGTCTGCGCCTCGGCCGGCATGTCGCCGATCTCGTCGAGGAACAGCGTGCCCCCGGCCGCCTGCTCGAACCGCCCCTGCGTCCGGGAATTCGCCCCGGTGAACGCGCCGCGCTCATGGCCGAACAGCTCGCTCTCGATCAGCTCGCGCGGGATCGCGGCCATGTTGATCGCGACGAACGCGCCGTTCCGCCTTCGGCTGTAATCGTGCAGCGCGCGCGCCACCAGCTCCTTGCCGGTGCCGCTCTCGCCGTTGACCATCACCGTCAGGTCGGTCGTCGTCAGCCGCGCGATGGTGCGGTAGATTTCCTGCATCGCGGCCGAGCGCCCGATCAGCGGCATCTTCTCGTCGGACTCCAGCAGGTCCGGCGCCGCCACCGCGACACCGGGGGCCGCCAGCGCGCGCGCCACCACGGCCAGCAGATGCTGCAGGTCGAACGGCTTGGGCAGATAGTCGAACGCGCCGCGCTGGGTCGCCTTGACCGCCGTCGTCAGTGTGGATTGCGCGCTCATCACCACGATGCGCAGATCGGGCCGGATGCGCTTGATCCGCGGGATCAGGTCCAATCCGTTCTCGTCCGGCATCACCACGTCGGTGATGACCAGATCGCCCTCCCCGTCCTCGACCCAGCGCCACAGCGTGGCCGCGTTCGAGGTGCAGCGCACCTGATAGCCGGACCGGCCGAGCGCCTGGCTCAGCACGGTGCGGATGGAGCGGTCGTCGTCGGCGACCAGCACCGTCGGCATAGCGGTCATTATGGTTCGGCTTTCAATCGGTCTCGGGCTCGTCGGCGAGCATCGGCAGATGGAGCCTGAATTCCGTCCGGCCGGGACGGCTGTCGACCTCCACCATGCCGCCGTGGTCGCTGACGATCTTGGCCACCAGTGCAAGACCGAGGCCGGTTCCGGCCGTCTTGGTCGTGACGAACGGATCGAACAGGTTGCCGCGCACATCGGGCGCGATGCCCGGCCCGTTATCGCGCACGCTGACCACCAGCGGCAGGTGCCGGCGCATGCCGCCCGGCGAGCCGAGCGCGCTCGGCGGCGCGGCCCGCCAGATGCCGTGCTGGAAGGCGGTCGACAGCACGATTTCCGGGTCGTCGTGCCCGGCCTCGACCAGCGCCTCGGCGGCGTTCTTCACCAGGTTCAGCAGCACCTGCACGAGCTGGTCGCGCGATCCGAACACGGCCGGCAGCGACGGGTCGTATTCCTCGGTGAAGTGGATGTGGGCCGCGAACCCGGACGCGGCCAGCCGGCGCACGTGCTCCAGCAGCCGGTGGATGTTGATCGGGCCACGCTCGCTCGGGCGGTCGCCGAAGGCTTCCATGCGATCGACGAGGTCGCGGATGCGGTCCGCCTCGTCGCGGATCAGCACGGTCAGTTCGCGGTCGCTTTCGGCGACGCTGGCCTCCAGCAACTGTGCCGCGCCCCTGATGCCCGACAGCGGATTCTTGACCTCGTGGGCCAGCATCGCCGCCATGCCGGTGACGCTGCGGGCGGCGCTGCGGACGGTCATCTGCCGGTCGAGCGCCCGTGCGGCGGAGGCGTCCTGCGCCGTCAGCAGAACGAAGCCGGGCGCGTCCGACAACTCGGTGCCCTGGATCGCGACCGGTGTCGCGCGCAGCCGTGGCCCTTCGAGCAGCATGTCGTGGTCGCTGACGGTCGCCCCGGTGGCGCGGACCTGTGCGGCCAGCAGGAACAGCGGGCTGTCGGCCGCGACGATCTCGTCCAGCCGGTGGCCATCGAGGTGGGCCGCCGACGCGCCGAGCATTTCCTCGGCGGCCTGGTTCACGAACCGCAGGCGATTGACCGCGTCGAGTAGCAGGACGGGGAATGGGAGGGCCGAGAGCAGGACGACGGCGTCCGGAACCGGGGGCGCGGCTTCGACAACCAGAAGGCGCGCTAGAGCCACCGGCGAGGCCCCGTTGCTAAGCCACTCACGCCGCTTCGGCCCATTCGTCACGCCGGGCGCCGCGGCCGATCAGCTTGTCGTAGAAATCGTCGATCAGCCGCTCAACCTGCGCCGCCTCGCCGCGCTGGTTCACCGCTGCCCGGAACTCGGCCGAGCCGGGCAGGCCGCGCGAGTACCAGCCGATGTGCTTGCGCGCGAGACGGACGCCGGCCTCGATGCCGGCGTGGTCCAGCATCGCCCGGTAATGCGCTAACAGTATTGCTTTCTGCGTCGCCAGATCGGGGTCCGGCACGCGCACGCCGTCGCGCAGCCATGCCGCCACCTGGCGCGGAAACCACGGCCGGCCGTAGCAGCCCCGCCCGATCATCACGCCGTCCGCCCCGGACCGGCGCTTCGCCTCCGCCGCGTCCTCGACCGTCAGGATGTCGCCGTTCGCGATCACCGGGATCGAAACGGCACCCTTCACCTGGGCGATGAAATCCCAGTCGGCGGTGCCGGTGTAGAATTGCTGCCGGGTTCGGCCGTGGACCGTCACCATCCGGATGCCGCACTCCTCGGCGATGCGGGCGAGGCGCGGCGCGTTCAGGCTGCCATGATCCCAGCCCATCCGCATCTTCAAGGTCACCGGAACCGGAACCGCACGCACTGTCGCTTCCAGAATGCGGGCGGCGGAAATCTCGTCGCGCATCAGCGCGCTGCCGGCCATCTGGCCGACCGCGACCTTCTTCACCGGGCAGCCGAAATTGATGTCGATGATGTCGGCCCCGCCGGCGACGCCGATCCGCGCCGCCTCCGCCATCGCGTCCGGATCGCAGCCGGCGAGCTGGAGCGAGCTGACGCCGGCATCCATCTGCGCCATCCGCATCGTGTTGCGGTTGACCCGCACCATCGCCCACGACGCGATCATCTCGGAGACGACGAGCCCGGCGCCCAGCGACCGCGCCAGCTTGCGGAACGGCAGGTCGGTGACGCCGGACATGGGGGCGACGATCACCGGCGTTTCGATCGTAACGCCGCCGCCGAGGTCGATCGGGGCCAAGCCGCCTGACACACTGCCTATCATTTGTGCAGACTTAGCCCGCGTAAGCGCTTGCCGCAATCGGCCGGAGTGAATTGACCGTGACGCGCGCGACCGGCATTGCCGTGCCCATGAAGATCGCCGCCATCCTCGTCGCCGCCGGCACCGGCACCCGCTTCGGCCATCCATCGCCGAAACAATTCGTCCCGCTGGCGGGCCGGACGGTCATCGCCCATGCCGCCGCCCGCCTCGCCGCCGAGGTCGCGCTCATCCAGCCGGTCGGCGACGCGGCCGCGATCACGGCCGCCCTGGCCGGCATCGCTCATCTGCCGCCGGTGCCGGGCGGCGCGACCCGGCAGGCCAGCGTGCTCGCGGGACTCGAGGCGCTGGTCCCGCACGCGCCGGACATCGTGCTGGTCCACGACGCCTGCCGGCCATTTTTCCCCGCCCACACGATCGCGGCGCTGGTCGCGGCGCTGGCCGGGCACGACGGCGCCATTCCGGCCGCCCCCGTGGCCGATACGCTGAAGCGGGCGGCCGGGGACGGCACGATCGCGGCCACCGTCTCGCGCGCGCAGCTGTTCCGTGCGCAGACCCCCCAGGCCTTCCCGTTCGCGGCCCTGCTCGCGTTACACCGCACCGCACCGGAAGGGGCCACCGACGATGCCGGGCTGGCCGAGGATGCCGGCTTGCGCGTCGCGCTGGTTGCCGGCGACGAGGACAACATCAAAATCACCTACGCCGCCGACCTGGCCCGCATGGAGCGCATTCTGAGCCCTCATCTGATCCCGCGAGTCGGCACCGGCTACGACGTCCACGCGCTGGCCGAGGGCCGGGCTTTGATCCTGTGCGGCGTCCCGGTCGCGCACGATCGCGGGCTGCTCGGCCATTCGGACGCGGATGTCGGCATCCACGCGCTGTGCGACGCGATCTACGGCGCACTCGCTGAGGGCGATATCGGCCGCCATTTCCCGCCGAGCGAGGCGACCTGGAAGGACGCCGACAGCGCCCGTTTCCTCCGCCATGCCGCCGAGTCGGGTCGCGGCGCGCGGCGGGCGGATCGCGAACGTCGACGTGACGCTGATCTGCGAGAAGCCGAAGATCACACCGCACGCGCCCGCCATGATGGCGCGGCTGGCCGGCCTGCTCGGCATCGCCGTCGACCGGGTGTCGGTGAAGGCCACCACCAGCGAGCGGCTCGGGTTCACCGGGCGGATGGAAGGCATCGCGGCGCAGGCGGTGGCGACGGTCTTGTTGCCGGACTAAGGTTGGCAACCGAGCGACCCCTCACCCGGCCCTCTCCCACAGCGGGAGCGGGCAAAGAAGATGGAGCTTCCTGATGCGTCCAATCGTTTTGGCCACGTTGATCGCCCTCGCCGGCTGCACCGCGCCGTATACGGTGGCGTCGTCGAACCCGTACCCGCCGCCCCCGCCGCCGCGCGCGGAAGTGGTGCCGGTGTCACCGGTGTCGGAGGACCAGCTGATCTGGCGCCCCGGCCACTGGAACTGGGACAATGCCGGCGGCTACGTTTGGGAGGCCGGACAGTATGTCCCGCTAGCCGGCCACGGCCGGTCGTGGCTGATCGGCTACTGGTCCAACGTCGGCGGCAACTGGGTGTGGGTGCCGGCCCACTGGGTCTGACGAACTAGGTCGCGAACCAGTCGGCGATCGGGCGCACCGTCTCCAGCCCCCGATTGCCCCACGCGATCTCGGCGCGGGCTTTCCGCAGGGCGCGCAGCAATGCCGCCCCGGTCAGCCTGTCGTCGCGCAACGTCTCCTGCGCTTCGCTGACGATCCGGTCGATGCGCTGGAACACGACGCCGCCGATGTCGGCCACCGCCAGCTTTTCGAACTTCAGCAGCCGCACGCGCGGGCCGTGATGGGCGATCAGCCGCTCGACCCAGACCTTCCATTCGGCCTGTTCCTCGCCGAACCGGCCCAGATATTCCTGCTCGACGATGAACACCGCGTTGCGGTCGCCCCAGCCGACGACATGCTCGATCGCCGCGCGGGCACCCTCGATGCTGTCGGCCGCCGTCGTGACCGGCACCACGACCCCGACCCGCTCGCCGCCGTCCGGGAAGATCGGACGCGGTTCGTCGTCGAGGATGCGGCAGATTTCGGTGAAGATGTTGCTGCCGAGGTCGGCGATGATGTTGCCGGCACCGATATCGTACAGCAGGTCGTCCCACTGCGTCGCGTTCGGGTCGTACGCCAGTTCGCGCTGCATATCGAACGCCTCGGCGTTGCGCGCGTCGTGGTGGGTGACGCTCGCGAACCCGTCCTCCTTGCGGAAGATCGCGGTCAGCCGCGGGTTGCGCTCGTATTCGCGCACGGACACGGAGCGCATCAGCATCGGGTAGCGCTGCAACAGACTGACCAGAACGGCGTTGGCGGTCGTGGTCTTGCCGGACGATTTGTCGTTTGCGAACAGCAACGTCTTGCGGGACCGGCTGGCCGAGCGGGCGGCGGAATAGGTCTCGGTCGTGTCGCTCAAGTGTTGTCCTTCCCACTCGGGCCGCGGCCCGTTACGGAAGGCGTCTTAGCATGAACCTTTGCCCACGCCAGTCTGGGCCAAAATGTGGAGCCCACGATGAGTGCGACGGCCATGAACGCGACCGAGCGGAGCATCGTCGGTCAATTCCCCCTCTGGGCCACCGTGCCCGCGGTGCCTCCCCTCGACCCCAACCTACCAATCGTGTGCGTCGGCTGCGGCAGCTCGTTCCACCTCGCGACCAGCATCGCGGCGCTGCTGAACGAGACCGGGCGGCACGCGATGGCGGTGCCGGGCGGCGAATGGTGGCTGCGGCCGGAGGCGAGCGTCCCGGCCGGCATGCCCGTGCAGGTCATCGCCCTGTCGCGCAGCGGCGGCAGCACCGAGACGGTCCGCGCCGCCCATCGCAGCCGCGACGAGGGCCGGACGGTCCTGGCGCTGACGTGCGAGCCGGGCAGCGCGCTGACCGAGGCGGCGGATGCGAGCATCATCGTGCCGACCCACCCCGACGAGGGGATCGTCATGACGGCGGCGGCCAGCATGACCCTGCTGGCCGGTCTGCGGCTGGCCGGCCACGCGCCCGATCCGTCCGTCACCGCACAGGCGGAACGGCTGATGACCGAGGTCGGCGACGCGGCCCCCGGCCTGCTCGCCGGGCGCGACCATTTCGTCTTCCTCGGCGGCGGACCGCTCTGGGGCATCGCGCGCGAAGGTGCGCTGAAGATGCAGGAGATGGCGCAGGCGATGGTCGAGTCCTACCCGACGCTCGACTACCGCCACGGCCCGATTTCGCTGGTGAGCGAGCGGACGCTGGTCATCATGCTGGCGGCCCCGGACGCGGCCGCGGAGGAGACGTCGCTCGCCGGCGAGCTGGAGGCGCGGGGTGCCCGCGTGCTGGGGCTGGGCGGGCCCGGGACGGAGCGGTTTTTCATCACCGGCCCGGCGGCCTATCGCGGCGTCACGCTGCTGCCGGCGTTGCAGATGCTGGGCGAGCGGCTGGCGCAGGACAAAGGGCTCGATACGACGGTGCCGCGCGGGTTGAACAAGGTTGTTCGTGCTGGGGTGAGACCCTCACCCCGGCCCTCTCCCATAAGCCGGGAGAGGGAGCAGCCTTCTCCCTCTCCCCTGGGGAGAGGGCCGGGGTGAGGGTCTACCGGGGCAGCCACAAAACCTCGGAAATCCGCTCGACCCCAGCCGCGATCATCGCCAGCCGGTCGAACCCCAGCGCCACGCCCCCGCAAGGCGGCAACCTCGCCAAATCCGCCAGGAACGCCTCGTCCAACGGCCAATCCTGCTCCGGGTACAGGGCAACCCGCCGCGCCCGGTCCGCCTCGAACCGGGCGCGCTGCTCCACCGGATCGGTCAGTTCGACGAACGCGTTGGCCAGTTCCATCCCGCACACGTAAAGCTCGAACCGCAATGCCACGCGCGGATCGGCCGGGTCGCGCATCGCCAGCGCCGCCTGTGCTGACGGCCAATGGGTCAGGAATGTCGGATGCGCCCGCCCGATCGCCGGCTCGATCCGGCCGAGGACGAGCCGGAAGAACAGATCCTCCCACCCCTCCGCGTCCCGCAGCGCCACCCCCGCCGCCCGCGCCAGCGCCGCCGCGTCATCGGCCGTGGCGAGCAAGTCGGCCCCCACATCGCGCGCGAACGCGTCGGCCATGGTCAGCCGCTCGTCGGCCGACAGATCGGTCGCGACACCCCGGCAGGTCACCACCGGCGGCAGCACGGCCCGTAGCAGCGCGAGGCACTCGTCCATCAGGTCGTCGATCGTGGCGTCCGGCCGGTACCACTCCAGCATGGTGAACTCCGGCGCGTGGGTGTCCGACCCCTCGCCGTTGCGCCACACGCGCGCCGTCTGGAACACCGGCCCCGACCCGGCCGCGACCAGCCGCTTCATCGCGAACTCGGGCGAGGTGTGCAGCCATAGCGGCTCGCGCGAACCGGCGGTGTCGACGCGCTCGGTGCGGAACGCGGCGAGGTGGACGTCCTCGCCCGGGTTTTCGACGGCGTACGGCGTTTCGACTTCGGTGTAGCCGCGCGCGGCGAAGAACGCGCGGATCGCGGCGAGCAGGCGGGAGCGGCGCTTCAGGGCTGGGGTCATTCGCCACCCAATACCACCACCCCACGTCGACCGGCCCGACCCGGCCGACGTGAAGACACGAGGCGAGAAGGCTACATCGGCGGAACGGCGCCGCCCTCGCCGGCCGCCACGAACGGTGCCGTGAGCGACCCGTCGGCACCCGCCGACGGTGCCAGGAACACATGCGTCCCGGGGGTCAGCAGCGACCGGTCGGACGGCTCGAACGTCATCACCGGCACGCCGTCGCCGACCGTGATCCGCTGCTCGCCGCCCTTGTAATGCACGACCATCGTGCGGCCGCCGGACGTGACGACGTCGCCGACCGTGGCGTTCGTCATGCTGCTGCCCGGGGCCAGATCCCACGGGAAGTGGCCCTCGCCGGACCCGGCCATCGCGGGCGGGAACACCATCACCTCGAGCGCCTTGAGCGTGCCGTCGGCCTGCGGCAGGGCGGCCGAGCCGATGAAGCTGCCCGGCTTGATCTGGTCGACCGAGACCGGCTTGATCCCCATCACCTTGGCGTCCGGCGCCAGCGTCACGCTCACGTCGCGGCCGTCACGCGCCTTGACCGTCATCACGTCGCCGGAGATCAATTCGATGGTGCCGCGAAGCTTCGGCGACGGGGTCTGCGCGAGCGCGGCGCCGGAGCCAAGCGTCAGCGCGGCCGCGAACAGGAGGGGGCGGGCGATCATGGCGAACTCCTTTAGATTGTGCGCTATCCATATCGGCCGCCGACGCGCGCGCAACTGACGTCTTCGTCAGCTGACCCCGGCCGCCGCCCGCGCCGCGTCGGCGAGCCGACCCGGCGCCCGCGTCGCGGCCGGCATTCAGCGTCCGCGCGCTCGCGGCACCGTCCCGGCTTTCGCAACCCGCGCCACGGCGCGACGTAGTTCGCGGACCCACCCTTTCGGAGACGCGACCCATGGCCGACACACCTGTCTGGTTCATCACCGGCTGTTCCACCGGCTTCGGCCTCGAACTCGCAAAACTCGTGCTGGCGCGCGGCTGGCGTGCCGTCGTGACCGCGCGGGACGTCTCGCGGGTCAGCCAGTTCTCGGGCGAGAACGCGCTGCCGCTGGCGCTGGACGTGACCGACGACAAGCAGGTCACCGACGCCGTCCGGCAGGCCGAGCAGACATTCGGCCGCATCGACGTGCTCGTGAACAACGCCGGCTACGGCTACCAGGCGTCGATCGAGGAAGGTGTGGACCGCGAGATCCGCGACCAGTTCGACGCCAACGTGTTCGGCCTGTTCGCGATGACCCGCGCGGTACTGCCGGGCATGCGCGCGCGGCGAAAAGGGCACATCCTGAACGTGACCTCGCAGGCCGGGCTGATCGGCTTCATGGGCTCCGGCTACTACGCGGCCAGCAAGCACGCCGTCGAAGGCATGTCGGACGCGCTGGCCGCCGAGGTCGCGCCGCTGGGCATTGCGGTGACCTGCGTCGAGCCGGGGCCGTTCCGCACCGACTGGGCCGGCCGCTCGCTGAAGCAGACGCAGACGACGATCGCCGACTACGCGGACACGGTCGGCAAGCGGCTGAAGGCGACGGCCGATATCAGCGGCAACCAGCCGGGCGACCCGGTGCGCGCGGCGCAGGCGATGATCGACGTGACGGAGAGCAAAAACCCGCCGCGCCATCTCCCGCTGGGCAAGATCGCCGTCGACGGCATCACGTCCAAGCTGCGCGAGCGGATGGAGCAGGTCGAGGCGTGGCGCGACGTGGGGGTCGCGACCGACTACCCGTCCGCGGCTTGAAGACGGCGGCCTAGCATTGCCGGGCGCGGGGGTGGCGGCTACACCGCCTCTCCCGCCCCACATTCGAGAATTTTCCGAGATGAAGCAGCAGGCCAACCTGATCCGCGCCGGCCAGGTGATCGAGCACGAGGGCCAGCGCTGGACCGTGCTGAAGCAGCAGATCATCACCCCCGGCAAGGGCGGCGCGTTCATCCAGGTCGAGATGCGCAATTTGCGCACCGGCAACAAGACGAACGAGCGCTGGCGCACGGCCGACACGGTCGAGCGGCTGCAGACCGATCAGAAGGAGTACACCTACTCCTTCACCGACGGCGAAAACCTCGTCCTGATGGACCCGGAAACGTTCGAGCAGGCGATGATCCCGGTGTCCCTGATGGGCGATCAGGCGCCGTTCCTGCAGGACAACATGACGCTCGTCGTCGATCTGGTGGAGAGCGATCCGGTCGCGGTGCACCTGCCCGCCACGGTCGTGCTGGAAATCATCGAGGCCGATCCCGTCGTGAAGGGCCAGACCGCCACGTCGTCCTACAAGCCCGCGCGGCTGTCCAACGGGGTCAAGACCAGCGTGCCGCCGTTCATCGAGACCGGGGAGCGGATCGTGGTCCGGACCGAAGACTTCGACCTACGTCGAACGTTTCAAGGGCTGATCCGGGGTGGCAATTCGCCTGTCGGCCGCAATGACGATCATGCAGAACGCGGCGGCGCGGGCCAGCAAGCGCCTGCTTCGCGATTTCAACGAGGTCGAACAGCTCCAGGTCTCGGTCAAAGGCCCGGGCGACTTCGTGAGCCAGGCCGACATCCGCGCCGAACAGTCGTTGCGCGAGGATCTGTCGAAAGCCCGCCCCGGCTACGCGTTCCTGATGGAGGAAAGCGGCGCCAGCGGCGGCGACAACTGGGACTGGCGCTGGGTCGTCGACCCGCTCGACGGCACCAGCAACTTCCTGCACGGCATCCCCCACTGGGCGATCAGCATCGGCCTCGAAAAGCGCGCCGAGGACGGGACGACCGAAGTCGTCGCCGGAATCGTCTACGCGCCCGCGTCGGACGAGATGTACTGGGCCGAAAAGGGCCTGGGCGCGTTCGTCAACGCCCGCAGGCTGCGCGTGTCGGGCCGGCGCAACATCGAAGAAGCGATGTTCGCCACCGGCATCCCGTTCGCGATCACGCCGCCGAACGAACGCCTGATGTTCGCGCGCACGCTGGCGGGGCTGATGCCCCGGGTGGCCGGGATCAGGCGGTTCGGGGCGGCGTCGCTCGATATGGCGTGGGTGGCGGCCGGGCGGTTCGACGGGTTTTGGGAGTTGCGGCTGAAGCCGTGGGATATCGCGGCCGGGCATCGTCATCGTTCGCGAGGCGGGCGGGTATGTGACGGCGCCGGACGGCGGGGATCCGCGCGAGCGCGGGGATGTGGTGGCGGCCAACCCGCATCTGCATGCCGCACTGTGCGAGGCGGCGAAGGATGGGATGACGGCTGGGCGGGCGGCTTAGGCGAGCCCTTTGCCGTAGCGCCGCAGGATGCGGGACACGTCTTCGGGCTTGTCCGTCAACGCAGCCGGTCCACTCCGAACGTCGGGCTCGACGTCCGATGTCGAGAACAGGGCGATGCACAGCTGCCCGGGGTCGTGCCGCGAGGCGTAGGCGATGCCGTCCGGCTGGTCCGGATGATCGTGCAACGCATCGGCCCACGCGCCTGATGCGGCATACGGGCCCGTGCTGACGGCGTTATCGGTGCCGAGCACCTGCAAGCCATGTCCACGCAGTTCGGCAAGCCGCACGGTTTTAGAAATGCCGAGAGTGGACATGGCCCGGGCGGCAATCTCGGACCTGTCGACAAGGCGCCGGTGCGGGTTGCGGAGCACCGTCTCCGCGAACGCCCCTTCGAGCGAGTCCGCCAAGTAAAGGACGCCGAACGCACCGGTAGGGCTGTCGAACCGGCCGGCCGGCGGGTTTCCGCGACCGGGTGAAGCGTCACTCAGTTCTGGCGGCTTCGCGCCAATGGCGGCCGTTAAGGCGCATGCTCGCCGATCCCTTAAGCGGACATTCTGACACGGGATTTTGACGCTGGGGCATCCATACAGTCATTAGCTGCATCCCGACGCTGCTCGGCATCGCGTTGCCTATAACTGACAGCTAAGCGCTGGAAGGCTAGAAGAGCACTGCGTTCTTCCAGCCGACCTCTGGCAAGTCCACGTGCGGCATACCACCTCGCGAACATCGTGGAATACATACCGGCCGCTGTGGCAGCCTTCGACGATCTGGTGGATCGGCAAGCCTCGTCGGCTTGAGCAGAGTCAGCTGATAAACATTTGTGGCCACGCCTACCCTAAAGCCTCGGCCGCGACGAAGTTGGGAAAGTACCTGTATAGTTCGGCGAAACGCCGGGTCTCGCTAAGTGGTATATGCCCTATATCGAGTTGTGCACCGGCCGGTAGAGGAAGCTGACTTTCGAGGTGCCTGAATTCGCGGGTGGTCAGCTTGGGGGTGGGTATGAAGACAGCTTCCCCATTCGGGTCCAAAAACTCCAGATTGTCGAACCGACATGCCTCAATCTTGTCGATATCTTCCTCGTTATGAAAGATCAGCGCTAGCGTCGTCATCTTGGCGCCGTCTTCGGTACTCGAAATCGCAAATGCGCCGACATGACACGGCTCGTTCGGGGGCAGCAAGGCGGCGATTTTCTAAAATACGATCGATTTCTGCGTAGAAAATGGATCGGCTCAGCTCGCCAAAAGCCCAGTTGGAAAGCTGCTCTCGCTCTAGATCGCTTGCAACTCTTGCAACACCATCAGCGTTCATTTTTGTCGCGAACCGGTCCGTCGCGCTTGGGGCATTGAGATCGCTCGTCAGCTCGCGGTC
Organism: uncultured Alphaproteobacteria bacterium; assembly: GCA_963756975.1. Classification (GTDB taxonomy): domain Bacteria; phylum Pseudomonadota; class Alphaproteobacteria; order Acetobacterales; family Acetobacteraceae; genus CAVRQM01. The sequence goes on from CAVWPS010000001.1 coordinate 295,661, forward strand.
AGCTTCTGCGACATCCGGCGGCCGAACGCATTGGACGGACACCACTAATACAGTGCCGGATGACGCCCGTCGTGTGATCGCTGCAATATCGTTGACCATATCGAGGGTGATGGGGTCGTCGTAGTCCAGCCAGATGAACTGGCGTCGGTCGTAATCGAGTTCGGGAAGCACTAGGCTGGACGATCGGAAATCTATATCGATCGCAAACGGTTTATTGGCTTCGAAGCGCAGTTGAGATTGCTTTGCCTGCTCAATCGACAGCATGTTTCTGATACCGAGAGCCCGATGAAAAAGCACGAAGTCCGAGAACCATACGGACCCGAAGCCGACATAACGGTAGGTTTCGACCGGCTGGAAGTGCGTGAGGCGCCGAAATATGTCGCAGAGCATTCGACGCTCCGCGTGCTTGGCCGGACGAATAGAATAGTCAATGCGCCGAAAGCTGTCGACCATCAGCGCTTCTGCTTACGAAGAGCTGCATCGAACGTCGCTTCTCCTACCGCTTTAGCGGAATGGACGCTGAGCGCACCCTGAAGAATTACCACGTCATCGACCGGTCGCGAGTATTGGATCGTTACCATCTTAGGGCCTTTGACGAAGCGGTCTCGCACTGGAGCTTCAAACGCAGCTGTGGCCCGTAGGTTATCCGGAGATATGGTCGCCGCTTTGGCCACAAACTGATTAAGCGGACTTTCCTGCCGTGTATGTTCGTCGATGTCGGCGTCCAACTCGTTTAAAAAGCTGATCGCGGGGCGCATCATCTCGATCATGCGGTCGAACGTCTCCCGCCAATAGCGGTTGTCCTGATCGACGCTGGTTTTCGTCGTGTTCCAAGGCACTTGTGAGGAGTCGTCAGAATCGAAAAACACGAGCCCCCGGAAGCGAGCGAACTGATTATGGAAGCTGGGTACAATTACCCGGCTGTTAGCCTCTTCCATAACGCCCCAACCAGTGACGGGTGTACAGGTCGGCTTCCAAGATCACACGGCCGTTGCAGACGACGTACCAACCGGCTTGCCTGGGTGACGATGGAGCTATGGCAACGATGATGCGCGCCGTTATCGGGTCGTGCTTGGGCTTCTGCCATCTAAGATTGTCGATGCCCGGCCGCAGCCCGTCGCTCACCAGCAGCAGCAACGATGTCGCATCGACGTGCCTGCCGTTTACCGAAATCGTCAGACCATCAGCAATGAATTGCCGGTGTTTGGATTTGATGAGGTCGAAAATGGTGTTTTGGAAATTTCCCTGACCGAAGCGACTGGAAACCTCGGGCCGAAGCTGTGTCACGACGATCTGCGTTCCCGGGCAGTCTTCGGAGACTTCCGTATCCGCCGGCAGATCGGTCATGGGAAAGGTCCAGCCTGCTTCGTTTTCCCAAGTGTCTACCGGCACCTCGACGTTCCAGGAGTCGGTCGAAGTTGCCGAGCTGACCACGAAATGACGGCCGAACTTGAAAAGAGCACGCTTCATACCGATGCCGAACTGACCGATTGAATGCGGCGTGCGTACCGTTCCCCCGGGCCGGCCAAATTTGAAGGCATATTGCCGGGCCGCCTTCCGGCTGAAGCCGCCACAATTATCGACGATCTTGAAGCTATTCTTGTCGAACTCCAGCTTCACCCATCGTTGGTCGTAGGTGCCTCCCTGCTTCGCGATAAGCGCCTTGGCGCCGTCGACCGAATTGTCGACGAGGTCGAGGATGGCCTGATCTAAGGGGATGTCCCGCGTAAACATGTCGATGAAGAACGTCTTTGTCGGTTCCGCATCGATCTCATCATCAGGCAACGCTCCTGCCATCATCATTCCCCATTCACCCGCGGCGTAAACATGTCACGGCCGAGTTAGAAGTCCATCCGTTCGTATGCATCGAATGCAAAAGTGCGCGAAAGCCTCTCAGCTGCGGCTTCAGGTGTATTCACCTCGCATTCCCAAATGGTGGCGACGTCCCAGCCAAGCCGCTCCAGAGCTTCGATCGCGCGGGCGTCCCGCTCGACGTTCGCGCGGAATTTTGCTTTCCAGAAATCCGGCCTGGTCTTGGGTATGGATGCTTTGCTGCAACCGGGGTGCCGATGCCAGAAGCAGCCGTGGACGAAGATTGCCCGCCGATACCGCGGAAAGACGAGATCGGGCGAACCCGGAAGGTCTTTTCTGTGCAGCCTGAACCGCAATCTCAATGCGTGTGCGGCTTTGCGGACACGCATCTCGGGAGACGTGTTCTTCGCGCGAACCCGGGACATCAGCCACGAGCGGCGTTCCGGCGTCAACCTATCCACCAGCGACGCTTCTCCTTCCTATCGAGGCAGGCCGCGACGCGTGCAGATCGGCCATGCGATTGCGCTTCTGCGGCGAAACCAGATGCAGCGTCGCTCTACAAGGGTTTTTGACTTTGAGGCGATCTCTGATTGCGACGAAGACGGCTTTGGCGATAATAGGGGAGACGCTGTTCCCGATCATCCTGAAGCTGTGCCACACGGTCGGATGAAAAACGTGACTATCCGGGAAGCCTTGTAGTCTGGCAGCCTCGCGCACGGTGATGACCCGATGCTCGGTCGGGTGGATGGGTCGTACAGACTGGAAGGAGCCCAGTTCGGCCCCGGTGCCCGCCCGCAAGGTCGGACATTGTCCGGCCGGATCGAGGCGGGGGTGGCGCCCACCTTATCGTATTCGCCCGGGGGCACCGCCGAGAACCGCTCGATCACCTTAAGTGTGTGATCCGTCGTTCGATGCCCCGTGAAGGAAAGATCGTCGCTACGGAGGGAGGCTGCATACGTCGAGGCAGGTAGCGACGGATCGATCCTCCACCGGTCCAAATCCGGCATGGCTGCTGTAGGAAAGATAGGTGTAGCGCCGATCAAATCGCCCAAAGCGTCGGCGACCGTAGCCGCCGGGCTCTCCAGAGCTTTCAGATGCTCTTCGAAGAGCGGGGCACGCCTATCCTTGCGTACGCCGATGACGAACATTCTGCTGCGCTTGGTTGCCGCTCCGAATATGGAGGCGTCCCATATCTTGGGGCCTAATAGGTCATAGTCGTCCCGGACGATCGCAAGCGCGGCATCCAAAGCCGCCTTTGCGGACTGGTAGGCAAGCGCTCTGACGTTCTCCATAACGAAGAAGACGGGCTGAACCTCTGCGACGATCCGAAAAAAGTGGCCAAGGAGCGCTCTCCGCGGGTCGTTCGGATCACGTTTGCCAATTTCGCTAAATCCCTGACATGGCGGCCCACCGAAAACACCAAAGATTTCTCCTCCGACACACCGCCTTATCTGTGCGCCGGTCAGTTCCGCGACATCGCGATGATGAAGAGCGGTATCGGGAAAGTTGATCTGGTAAGATGACGTGAGAATCGGATCGATGTCGTATGCGGCTGCAACTTCGAAACCAGCATCGTGAGCGCCCCGCGAAAATCCACCACACCCACAAAACAGTTCGACCAGCCTCATCCTACGTCGTGCCCTTCCCCCTGTATTGGGCGCTATAGCTATTCATCAACGATTGGCGATCGCCAATCGAATAACGGGAACGACGATCGCGCCTGGGCTGCCAAAAAGTCAATGTCCGCTTCTCGCTACCCAGGCCTCCAGAGCAGACTGGCAGCTTCCGGCCAATTGGCGACAGTCCACTATCGGTTCGCAGATGCCCGAACGTTGCCTGACCGCCTCCCACCAGGAGCCGACATTCAAACCGAGACACTACCAGTCAACCGGCAGCTATCGGTCCGTGTTGCGGTTTTCAGCGCTTGACAACCTCTGTCGCTCTCTCGTCATGGCGGGCTTGACCCGGCCATCTATCTCGCGCGCTGGCCCGACACGCCACATCGCTCGATATTCGCCGGCGCTGGCGTGGATGGCCGGGTCAAGTCTGGTCAAGTCCGGCCACGACGACCAAGGCTGGCTAAAACCGTCCTAATCCGCGCCGATCCCCAGCAACGCCAAGCAAGCAGCCTCCGCCGTATCCACCGACAGCGCCTCCATCGACATCCCGTCCGCCAGCGCCCACGCCGCCCGCAACCCGGCCGGCACCATCTCCGCCGCCCGGTCCATCGTCGTCCCGCACAGCCCGATCGTCGGCGTCCCGGCGGCGGCGGCGAGGTGCATCAGGCCGCTGTCGTTGCCGACATACAGGGCGCATCGCTGGATGCAGGCCGCCGCCTCGGGCAGCGTCAGCGTGCCGCACAGATCGACGGCGTCCGGCAACGCGGCCAGCAGAGGTGCTGCCATGGCGCGCTCCTGCTCGCCGGGCCCCGCGAACACCACCGCCCTCGCGCCGGGCAGCACGGCCTCCAGCCGGTGAAACAGCGACGGCGAACCGGTCCGCCGGCCACACTTTCGGGGCCCAGTTCGCCGTCGCCCCCAGGCCGATATACGGGCCGCCCGGCAGCAGCAACTCGGCACGCGTCACATCGACAGGATCGGTCCAGACCACCGGCAGCGGCGCCGGCGTAATCCCGAGCATCGCCGCGTACTGCTCGAACATCCGCCCCGGCCCCTTCCGCCGCACCGCCCGTGCGCGCGTCGGCAGCAGCCAGGAGATCAGCGAGCCGCGCACGTCGACCACCAGATCCCAGCGCGTCGTGACCGTGGCCCGCCACAGCGTCCACCAGTGCAAATCGCGAGGATGCTTCACCAGCACGATCGTCCGCTCGCGGTTCGGCATGCGGGCGAACACGCCGACCGCCGCCGGGCCGCAGGCGACCGTGATCCGGCAGTCCGGATAGGTGCGGATCAAATGGTCCAGCACGCCGCAGGTGATCACCGCGTCGCCGATGCGGTTGGCCGAGACGAACAGGATGCGCATGGACACGTCTTAACAGGGTGCGGCCCTTGGGACACCGCACCGCCCCGTCTAGGATACGGTCCATGCGCGCCCTCCCCCTGCTGTTCGTCCTGCTGCTGTGTGAACCCGCGCTCGCGCAGGTGACGGTCGATCCCGGCGCGCTCGAACCGCTGAGCCCCCCGGCCAAGCCGGCCGCGAAGAAGCCGGTGCACGCGAAGCCGGCGCCGCGCACGACCAAGCCCACCACGGCCCCGAAACCGGCCGCCGCGCCGAAGCCGCCGGCAGTGCCCGCCGCCCCGCCGCCCGGCCCGGTGCTGCCGCCGCCGATCGTGGTGCCGACCCGCCCCGTGCCGCCCCCGCCGCCGGTCCCGGTGGTGCCGCAGGCGAAGGGCGAGGCGACCCGGACCACCGACGGCGGCCTGCGCCTGACGTTCGGCAGCGGCTCGGCCGACCTGAACCCCTCGACCGACGAGGCGCTGCGCACCCTCGCCCACGCCTACCCGCCGTTCGACACGACGCTGTTCACCGTCACCGCCTACGCCGCCGGGACCGCCGACGATCCGTCCACGCCGCGCCGCCTGTCGCTCAGCCGTGCGCTCGCCGCCCGCGCCGTGCTGATCGCCGAGGGCGTCACGTCGGTCCGCATCTTCGTCCGGGCGCTGGGGGCCAACGCGCCGACCGCTGCCGACGGCCCGCCGGACCGGGTCGACGTCACGGTCACGACCGCCGCGCCGCCAAAACCTTGATCCGCCCGATCGCGTACCTGTCGCGCATGCTGGTGTTCCTGGCCGCGGTCGCCGTGGTCGCCGGTCTGCTCGGTCGCGCGCTGATCACCGCGTTCTCGGCCAACGTCCTGCTCAACAGCCTGATCGGCGTCGTGCTGCTGATCGGCATCGGCTGGAACATCCGCCAAGTCATCCGGCTCGGCCCCGAGGTCACCTGGCTCGAAACGTTTCAACGCGCCCGCGCCCGCCTCGGCCAGCTGCCGCCGCCGAAACTGCTCGCCCCGATGGCGGCGATGCTGGCCACCCGCGCGGCACGCGGGCGCGACGGCGAGGAGCGGTTCACCCTGTCGGCCGCCTCCACCCGCTCCCTGCTCGACACGATCGGCAGCCGCCTCGACGAAAGCCGCGAGCTGTCGCGCTACATGACCGGGCTGCTGATCTTCCTCGGCCTGCTCGGCACGTTCTGGGGGCTGCTGCTGACGGTCAGCTCGGTCGGTGCGGTCATCAACGGCATGAGCGTCGGCTCGGGCGACATCTCGGCGATGTTCGAGCAGCTGAAATCCGGCCTCGCCAAGCCGCTGCAGGGCATGGGAACCGCGTTCTCCTCGTCCATGCTGGGCCTCGCGGGCGCGCTCGTGCTCGGCTTCCTCGATCTCACCGCCGGGCAGGCGCAAAACCGCTTCTACAACGAGCTGGAGGAGTGGCTCGCCGGCCTCACCCGCCTGTCGTCCGGCGTGCTGGGCGACGAGATGGGCGGCGGCAGCGTCCCCGCCTACGTGCAGGCGCTGCTGGAACAGACGGCGGAGAACATGGAGGGCCTGCAGCGCATCATCGCGCGCGGCGAGGATGGGCGGCGGGAGAGCAACGCGGCGGTGCTGGCGCTGACCGAGCGGATCGCGACTCTGGCCGACGCGATGCGAACCAACCAGCAGCTCATGCTGCACATCGCGGAAGGCCAGCAGGCGCTGACGCCGGCGCTGCAGCGGCTCGCGGAACGGCGCGCCGACACCGGCCACGACGAGGCGATCCGCACCAGCCTTCGCAACCTCGAAATCTACATGCAGCGTTGGCTGGCCGACGGCGAGCAGGGCCGCGCGCAAGCGGTCGGCGAGCTGCGCAACGACATCCGCGTGCTGACCCGCACCATCGTGGCGCTGGCCGAGGACCCGCCGAAGTAAATGGCCCGCTGAGATGGCAAGGCGGCGCGGCAGCGTTGAAGCGCTGAACCCCTGGCCCGGCTACGTCGACGCGCTGTCGACGCTGCTGATGGTCATCATTTTCGTGCTGCTGGTGTTCGTGCTCGCCCAAGCCTTCCTGTCGGTGGCGCTGACCGGGCGCACCCAGGATCTCCAGCGGCTCAACCGCCAGATGGACGAACTGTCGAGCCTGCTGATGAGCGAGCGCGGGCATTCGGCCGACCTCGGCGACCAGCTCGCCGCACTCGGGACCGAGCGCGACACGCTGACGGCCACGCTGCGCGACGCAAGGGCGGCCGAGGCGCGGGCGCTGGCGGAACGCGACCAGACCCGCCTCGCCCGCGACGCGCTGTCGGCACAGGTGTCGCAGGCACGTGCCCAGATCGAGGCTTCGGACGCGCGCGAGGCGGCGTTGCGGACGCAGCTGAGCGGCGCCGGCGTGAAGGTGGACCAGACCGCGCAGGCGCTCGCCACCACCACGGCGGAGCTGGCCGCCGCCCGCCGCGACCTCGACGCGATGACGCGGCAGAAGGCGGAGGTCGATCAGACGGTCACCGCCGACCGCGCGACGATCCAGGCCAGGCTGTCCGATCTCGCCGCCGCCGCGACCGAACTGGATCGCACGCGCGGCCTGCTCGACGCGATGCGGCACGAACGCGACACGCTCGACACGACGGTGACCGCCGACCGCGCGACCATCCAGGCGCGGCTGTCCGACCTCGCCGCCGCCGCCGCAGACCTTTCGCGCACGCGGTCCCAACTGGAGGCGATGCGGCGCGAGCGCGACGCCCTCGACACCACCGTGACCGCCGACCGCGCGACGATCCAGGCGCGCCTGTCCGAGCTTGCCGCCGCCGACACCGAACTGTCCCGCACGCGGTCCGATCTGGAGACGCTGAAGCGGGAGCGCGACACACTCGGCTCGGCCGTGCAGGCCGGCCAGGCGACGATCGCGGCAAGACAATCGGACCTTGCAGCGGCAACAAGCGAGCTTTCGCGCACGCGGTCCGACCTGGATGCGACAAAGCGGGACCGCGACGCGCTCGCGTCCACCGTGCAGGCCGACCGGACGGCCATCGCGGCCCGCGCGTCGGACCTCGCCGCGGCTGCGGCCGAACTCTCGCGCACACAGGACAAACTGGGCGCGGTCACGCGGGAGCGCGAAAAGCTGGACGCGCTCGTGCTGGCCGACCAGACGGCCATCAACGCGAAGCAAGCGGACGTGACGCGGCTGGGCCAGCAGGCCGACGCCGCCCGTGCCGCCTCGGCGACGGCGATCGCGGCGCTGGAGGCCAAGCTCGCCACGGTCGAGCACGCGCTCGAAGCCTCGGAGGGCAGCGCGCAGGCGAAGGACGTGCAGATCGCCGGGCTGAACGACCGGCTGAACACGGCATTGGCCCAGAAGGTCGAGGAGTTGCAGCGCTACCGCAGCGACTTCTTCGGCCGCCTCCGCAGCGTGCTGGCCGGCCGGCCGGGGATCACCGTCGTCGGCGACCGGTTCGTGTTCCAGAGCGAGGTGCTGTTCCCGGTCGGCAGTGCCGACCTGTCCGCCCCCGGCCGCGACCAGCTCGCCACGCTGGCTCGCACGCTGATCGACCTGTCGAAAAGCATTCCGGCCGACGTGCCGTGGGTGCTGCGGGTGGACGGCCACGCGGACCGCCAGCCGCTCGATCCGGGCAGCCCGTTCGCGGACAATCTCGGGCTGTCGGCGCAGCGGGCGATCAACGTGGTGAAGCTGCTGGCCGCCGACGGGGTGCCCGCCAACCGTCTGGCCGCGACGGCGTTCGGCGACACGCAGCCGCTGGACCGGCGGATACGCAGGATGCTTACGCCCGGAATAGGCGGATCGAGATACGGCTGACGGACCGGTAGCGCGGTTAGGGGGTTGTCGCCGGAGGCGGGGCCGGCGTGACCGGTGCCACGGCCGGCCCCGATACAGGTGCCGCCACCGGCTTGACCGGGGACGTCACGGCCGCCTGGGACGGCGGCGGGATGTGCATCATCGCCCCGGTCATCGGGATGAAATACACGCCGACGTCACGCCGCGAGTGCACCCGGCCGTCCGCGTCCTTCGTGTAGACGTACAGGATCTGCCCGCGCTTGAACGGCTGCCCGATCGGAATGATCATCCTTCCGTTCGGCTTCAGCTGCTTGAACAAATCGGGCGGCGCGTACTGCGCGGCGCAGGTGACGATGATGATGTCGAAGCCGCCATCCACCTCCGGCCAGCCGTAGTAGCCGTCACCGACGCGGCCGTGGACGTTGGCGTAGCCGAGCGGCTCCCAGATCTTGTCGACCGCGTGGCCGAGCGGCTCGATGATCTCGATCGAGTAGCTGCGGGCCGCGATGCGCGACAGGATCGACGATTGGTAGCCGCTGCCGGTGCCGATCTCGAGTGTCACGTCGCCCGGCTTCGGCTTGCAGACCTGCGTCATGTAGGCCTGCCCGAGATAATCGGACAATGCGGAGCCGTAGCCGAGCGCCCAGGGCTTCGGGTTCTCCTCGTACGCCTCGCCCGGCTCGGCCCGGCGGTCGGCGTAGTTGTAGTGGTAGTATTCGCGCGGCACCGCCTCGAACGCGGCCATGACGGCGGGGTCGGCGTCGCCGAGGCGGTCCTTCAGATACGCCGCGATCCGCTTCATGGCGGCGGGCTTGCGCGCCTGGATCGCGTCGAACTGCGCGTCGGTCAGGCTGACCGGACGGCCGGACGCGTGCATCGCCGTCTCGTACGCTGTCCGCGTCCAGGGTGGCGCTTCGGCGGCACCGGCCATTCGGGGCAGCAGGGCGGCGGCGGTGCCGGCCGCGATCAGGGCGCGGCGGGTAAGGATCGGCTGGTCCACGGTGATGAAATCCTCGCGCGCGGGAACGTTATAATGGCGAGCGCATACATCACCAACGCGAGTTGGATAAGCCACCGGTAGCCTGAATTCAGCGCAATCAAATTGGCCAGTGGCGTGGCCACCACGGAAAACGCGCCGTTCAGCGCCCACGCCCACGGCAGGAACCCCTCCCCGCTGCGCGACAGGCCGAGCGGGAACAGCAGGCCGAGGCAGACCGACACCGGCGCCAGCACCGCGAGCATGGCCGCGACCCGCAGCGCCAGCGGCCAGCCGAGCGCCGCCAGCAGCGCGGGCGTGGCACCGACCGAGGCCAGCGCGCACCACAGCACGACGCAACCGGCCCCGATCATCGCCGCCCGCCTGGCCCGAGCGTCCCAGCGGTCCGCGAGCAGGCTGCCGAGGCCGGAGAACACCAGCATCGCCGTCAGCACCAGCGCGAACGCGAGCGTGCGGTCGGCGAACAGGACGCTCGCCTGCTCGATCGCGAAAATCTCGATGGCGAAGAAGCCCAGGCCCAGGGCCGCGAAGTAAACGACCGCGCGCAACGTGCCGCCGCCGGTGGGGCGCACGCGCCGGCCGCCGAACAGCGGCACGATCAGCACGATCAGGGCGATGATCGCCGCCTGCGCCAGCACGGCGAGGTTGACCAGCGGCGCCACCTCCGCCTGCGGCAGCAGTTCGAGCCGGTCGACGATGGTGGGCAGCGCGGCGGGCGTGATCTTCAACAGGTCGTAGAACGCCGGCCGGTCCAGCGTGATCGGCGACAGATCGAACGCGGCCCCGGACGGCGTCGCGCGCCCGCGCAGGACCGTGTCGGCCTCGTCGGTGATCGCGTCGTGCAACGTGTCGGAGCGCGAGGTGACGGTGCCGTCCGCGAAGGACACGGCGGGCAGGTCGTTGAAGATGCCGGCGCGCGCGGCCTCGGGGTCGATGCCGGGATAATACGACAGATCGAACGAGCGCGGCCCGGCGAAAGTCTTGGCGACAGCGATGCGGGCGGCGTCGAACGACACGGGCGATATCAGGATGCGGACGTTCCAGGCCGAGCGGATCGCCAGCGACATGCGAGGCGGGGTCCGAAACGCCGGTCGCGAGCAATGCCGCCCGTGCGGTGGCGAGCATCCGCAGCGCGTAGGCGGGCAGCTCACGGATCGAGACCGGGATGGAGACGATGCCGCCCGGCCGCACCGCGCGTAGATCGGCGGCCAGCGCCTCGACCCCGAACGCGACCGAGTTGCCCTCGGCGGAGTCGAGGAAGTCGCCCGAGATGTCGACCAGATCGAATTTCCCCGGGTTTTCGCGCGCGAGCGTCAGCGGGCCGTCGCGGTGGATGCGAAGGCCGGCCGCCGGTGCCAGGGTCGCGCGCAGGAACGGCTCCGGCTCCGAGACGTCGATCGCGGACGCGCCGAGCGCGCGGGCCTCGGCCACGCGAAATCCTGCCGACCCGCCGGCCAGCAACACGCGCGGGTGGCTCAGCATCGCGTATGGCAATGCGGACAGGGTGGCCGGGGCATAGGCCACGTCCAGCGCGCCGTTCGGAATGGCCGCGATCCGGCCACCGTCGCGATACAGCCCGAGCGTGCGCGGCGGGCCCGGCAGGCCGAGCGACGCGGCGTCGGGCGAGACGTCGGGATCGACCCGCTCGGTAAAGTCGTCGAGGAGGTCGTAGAGGCCGCGCGGCGACAAGCGTTTCGCGCACGACGCGGCTGTCGGGGACATGCAGCGGCGGGTAGATCGCCTTGTATTCGCTGAACCCGGCGAGGTCCGGCCGCAGCACCAGGTTGAGGCAGGGGCCGAGCACCAGCAACGCGAGAAACGCCATCCCGAACCGCCGCCAAGGCTGGGCGGCCGTGGCCAGGAACAGCAGCGGCAGCAGGTACGCGACGAGGCGGAACGGGTGGACGACGTACATCAGCCCGAGCACCAGCAGGGTGCCCGCCCCGGCGCCGATCAGGTCGGCGGCGTAGACCCGGCCCGGGCGCGGCAGGTGGACGAACGACAGGCTGACGAACAGGCCGCCGGCGAAGAAGAACGGCAGCAGGCAGACGTAGTAGCCGCCGATCAGCCAGAGCTGCGGCACCAGGGTGACGGAATTCTGCAATGCCAGCGGGTTGAACGGGTTTCCCGCGGCGGCGGCGTAACCGGCGGCCCCGGCGACGATCATCGCGATCGGCAGGATCGACAACAGCGGGACCGCGTGGCGGGCGAACCAGGGCCGGGCCAGCGCCATCAGCACGCCGGACAGGGCGAACCCGGCCAGCACGATGGAGATGACCCAGTAGCCATACTCGGACCATTTCGCGACGGCGAAGTAGCGCGTCAGCGCCACCTCGAACCCGAGCGTGCAGGCCGAGACCAGGAACAGCGGCAGCAGCCGGAACACCGTCAGGGCCACTCTCAGGGCCAGATACGCCGCCGCAGGAAGTCGCGCACCAGCGCGTCGAACCGCGGCGCGTCGTCGACGAACAGGGCGTGGCCGACGCCCTGCATCACCACCGATTCCGCCTCGGGGTCGTGCGCGGCCAGATTGCCCGCCTGTGCCGCGAGCCTCGGCCGGACCACGTACAGGACCGGAACACCGGCCGCGTACAGCGCGTCGCGCCAGTAGGTTCGCGGCACCGGGTAGGCCAGCAGTTGCGCCGCCGCCGAGGGCGGGGTCCGCAACGCCGCCTCGGACAGGCGTTCCAGATATCCGGCACCCGGCATCCGGTCGAACATGCCGCGCACGAACCGCCGCACCGAGACTTCGCGCGACACCGGGGGCTCGCGGCGGCGCGGCCTGGGACCGGCGGGCGAGGCGACCGGCGGCGGATCCTCGCCCACGGAATTGTCGATCAGCACCAGCCCGGCGATCCGCTCGCCGCCATGCGCGTGGACGTAGGCCAGGGTGTCGAGCACGCCGAGCGACCAGCCGACCACCACCGGCCGGTCCGGCCCGACCACGCGGAGCAGGTCGGCGATATCCTCGCCGCGCCGCCCCGGCTCATAGCCGTCGAACGCGATGTCGCTCTGCCCCTGCCCGCGCGGGTCGAACGCGATGACGCGGTAGTCGCGCGACAGGTCGGCGATCTGGCGGTCGAAAATCCAGCCCGGCATCGTCCAGCCCGGCACCAGCACCAAAGTCCGGCGCGAGAGGGCCGGGCCGGTGTCGGTATAATGAAGCCGGATGCCGTCGGAGCTGGTCAGCCACCGGTCCGCCGCCCGCGCGGGGAGTGCCGCCAGGAGTGCGATGACGAACGGGACGAGTCGGAGCATCATCGGCCAACAAGGCTGGCCAGCGGTGCCGCTGTCAACGAACGGAGTGTTCATGAACGAGCGGCGGGACGACGACGGCGGCGGCAACGGGCGCGGGGCGATCGTGGCGCTGGTGCTGCTGCTGATCCTTGTCGTCGGCGGCGTCTACCTGTCCGGTGCCCTCAGAAGCTCGAACCGGGTGCAGGATTGCGTGATGGCGGGCCGCACCAACTGCGCGCCGGTGACGCCGGGAAGCTGAGCGCTAGACCGCCGCGAGCAGCACGGCACCGGCGACGACCGCGCCGGCCGAGCCGAGCAGGATCAGCCCGAGCCGGCGTTCGATGAACACGCGGGCCCGGTCGCCCCAGATCCTGAGCAGGGCGGCTTCGAGGAAGAAGCGCGCGCCCCGTGTGGCGACGCTGGCCAGCACGAAGGTCGGCAGGTCGAACCGCGCGGCGCCGCTCGCGATCGTGACCAGCTTGTACGGGATCGGCGTCAGCCCCTTGAGCAGGATCACCCAGACGCCCCACCGCGCGTAGCTCGCCTGGAATCGCGCGAACGCCGCGTCGTAGTGGTACAGGCGCAGCAGCGGGCGGGCCACGACGTCGAACAAAAACAGGCCGATCGCGTAGCCGAGCAGGCCGCCGAGCACGCTGGCGGCGGTCGCGATCAGGGCGATGCGCCAGGCGCGGGATGGCCTGGCGATCACCATCGGCACCAGCAGCGCGTCGGGCGGCAGCGGCAGGACGCTGCTTTCGGCGAAGGCGACGGCGGCGAGCCACCATGGCGCGGCCGGCGTTTCGGCGAGGGTCAGCAGCCGGGCGTAGGTTTTGCGGAGCATGATTTCCGCCTGACACGCGCGCCGCGGCCGCGCAACGTGGCCCGGGCGTTGGCGAAGACGCGCCGGCGCGGCTACGGTCGGGCCGGTTCACGCCCGGAGATCTTCGCCATGCGCCGTCTTGCTCTCGCCCTGTGTCTTTCCGCGTCGGTCCTGACGCCCGCCTTCGCCCAATCGGGGCCGCCGCACGCCTGGCTGTTCGGGGCCTGGACCGGCGGCTTGTTCCCCGTGCCGGCCGGCGTATCGGCGCAGTCCTGCCTCGGCCAGCCGACCGTCATCTTTACCCGCGACGTGGTGATCCGCGCCAATATCACCGACCTGTTCTACGGCCAGCGCGCGATCCAGGTCGCGCGGACCAACCCGGGCGTCACCGAATTCCGCTTCACCCCGGCGGTCGACGAGGCGGCGCAAAACGGGGCCGGGCTGCTCGGTCAGTCGGCACCGCCGGCCAAGATCGGCTTCGGCTGCGAAAGCCCGGACGTGCTGCATGTGCACCGGGTGTCGGAGAACGTCATCGAATTCCCCGGCTGCGCCGACTTCCCGGAGCCGCTGGTGCGGTGCATGCCCCGGTGAACGCGCCGGCGAGCGCCGCGACCGAGGCGCTGGATTTCATCGAGCAGGGGGATTGGGCGCGCGCGCATGAGGCGGCGCAGTCCGACGACGGCAAGGACGCGGCCTGGGTGCACGCGCACCTGCACCGGGTCGAGGGCGACATCGCCAACGCGCGATACTGGTACGCGCGCGCCGGCCGCCCGGTCGCGAACGGCCCGCTCGACGCCGAGCGGGCCGCGATCGCCGAGGCGCTGAAGCCGAAGCCGGCCTAGCCGAACACCGGCGTCGCCGTGGTCACGCCGAACAGCGTGATCGTCGTGCCGTCGGTCAGGTGCAGCACATCGCTGCCCGCGCCCTGTGTCTGGCTGAGCTGCGACGGCGCGTAGCCGGACAGGTTCAGCGTGTCGGTGCCGGCGCGGAAGCCGGTGATGAACAGGTCGCCCCCCGCCTGCCCCGCAATCACGTCGTAGGCGGCCGGGCCGGCACCGGACTCGTAGACGGTGAGCCCGCCGGTTTGCAGGTTGAATTCCGTCGAACCGGCGCCGGTGAGCACGACCATCTGGCCGGCCCCGCCGTTCACGGTCATGTCGCCCGCCGTCCCGGCGACGGTGGTCCGCGCACTGGCGGCACCACCGTCGACGGTCGCCTGCCCGGTCCCGGCGACGATCGTCGCGCTTCCGTCGCCGGCGGCGAACACGTCCGCGCCGGTGGTGCCGAAGATCATCGTCGACGCGCCGCCCGCCTGCAGCGTCTCGGCCCCGCCGCCCGCGATCAGGATGTTGGTGCCGCCGCCGCCGGTGATCACGTCGCCGCCGGTGTCCGATCCGAACACCGCCTGGTAGTCGGCGCTGGACTGGATGACGTCGTTGCCGGACGAGACGATGACGACGCGGGCGGCGGTCCCGGTGATGGTGTCGCCGCCGTTCACGCCGCCGAACACCGTCGTGTTGCCGCCGACCTCGATGAGGTCCGGCCCGGTGCCGCCGACGATGATGTTCGAGCCGCCGCCGTTGCCGTCCGAGCCGCCCGCGATCAGCGTCTCGGCGCCCGCGCCCGCGAACAGGATGTTGGCCCCGCCGGCCGCGCCCTGGAGCGTGTCCTGGTCGGCGATCCCGACCAGGATCGTCGAGCCGCCGCCCGCCTGCAGAAAGCTGCCGCCGCCGGCGCCGGCGAACAGCACGCCGCCGCCGGTGCCGCCATACAGCGTGGTCGAGCCGCTGCCGCCGCCGACCGTCGCCGATCCGGCCCCGCCGATGAACGTCAGATTGCCCACCCCGCCCGATACCGCGACCGCGGTGGTGTCGGAGCCCATCGCGGTGACGGTCGCGGCCCCCGACCCGGTGTGGACAGAGTCGTTACCGAAGAGCTGCACGTTGGCCGAGCCGGCCCCGAGCACGATGTCGGACGCCCCGGTGCCGGAGGCGATCGACGTGGCCCCGGCCCCGGCGAGCACGGTCACGTTCAGGGCCGCGGTCGCCAGATAGGTGAGCGAGCCGAGCAGGCCGGTCGCGTCGACGGTGCCGCCGGCGTTGCCCATGATCGTCGCCGACGCGGCACCGGCCAGGGACGCGGTGCCGGCGTAGTTCATGTCCACGGTGGCGGCCGCGCCGTCCGCCTCGAGGTTCAACTGGGTCGCGTAGCTGTCGACCGTGACGGTCCCGGTCGCGACGACGTTGGCGACCGTGCCGTAGAGCTGCAGCAGGTCGGTGCCGTTGCTCGCGACGCTCATCGCCTTGCCGGACAGACGGATCGTGTTGGCGCTGTCGGCCATGGTCGTGACGTCGCCGGCGCCACCGCCGAGGATGCCGTTCGAATCCAGGGTGCCGCCGTTGACCTGCACGGCGACCGCGCCCAGCAATCCGGTCTCGAGGCCGAGCCGAACCTCGCCGCCGTCGATTTCGAGCGCCCCGCCGCCGAGGATCAGACCGTTCAGCGTCAGCACGCCGCCATCGCTGCCGACATGCCCCGTCTGACCCGACGCGATGTTGAGGATGTTCGTCACGGTCACGTTGCCGTTGGCGGCCCCGCCGACCGCCCTCAGCAAGCCGCCGTCGAGGTTGATCGCGGTCGGGTTGATCGTCGCCGACGCATCGAGCGCCAATGTGCCGCCGGTCGTGACGAGAAGGCTGAAACTGTTCGGGACGTCGAGGCTGGCCCCGTTCTCGACCGTCACCGATCCGGACGACAGGCCGCCGATCGTCATCGATGTCGTCGCGGTCAGCGACGCGCCCGCGCCGGTGACGTCGATGCTGCCGGCGTTCCCGTCGCCCACGACGACAATGCCCTCGGTGACTTGTCCGGCAATCGTCAGCGCGCCCGCGCCCGACGCGCCGACGATCGCGGTGTTCGACCCCGTGAGCGCGGCCCCGGCGGCGATGGTCATGCTGCCGTCATCCTGCAGATCGGTCGGCGCGCCGGACGGCAGGTTGCCATCGGCCATGCCGGTCGCCTCGATCGAGCCGGTGACGGTGACGGTGTCGCCGAGCACCTCGATGCCGCCCAGTGCGGCGTCGCCGGAGACCGAGTACGGCGTGCCGGACCCGGTCGCGAAGACCGCGGTGTCGGTGGTCGCGGGCCCGACATCGCTGTTCAGCCAAGACGAGCCCAGGCCGATCGCGCCATCGGCGGCGGTCGCCCAGTCCAGGGTCGCGGGAGCGGCGATCGCGGGCGAGAGCGGAAGCGCGATCTGGTTCAGAGCGGTCATGGGGGAAGGCCTCCGTGTTGATAACGGGAGGAATACCGGCCGCTGATTGAAATCTCACTAATGAGACGGCATTGCCGAATGTCCCGCCCCGGCGTTCGGGCTTGGTCGCGATATCGCGAAGACCCGGCAGCAGCGGTCGGTATGCTGCTCGGCTACGCCCTTCGAGCGCGCCATGATCCGTGAACGGAACATCGGCCGGGATCGCTGCCGCGCGCGCAGAGGGCCGAGTCGGCGGCCGGCGTCGGAAGCTGGACGCCGTCAAGCGGCGGGGAGATCGCCGAAAGTGTCATTACCGGCCGCAAGTCCGGGGCGGACATGGCGCGGCTCTATAACGTCAGCCAACCAACCGTGTCCCGCATCGTCGCCCAGCACCGCACGACGGACTAAACGCGTTCTAACACCGACCCGGTCAAAGAACTAATTATGCGCGTTCTGGTCTTCTTAAGGCTGACTAGAGACTGCTGAGAATTCGGGCTTGCGAACCAGATCACGGCATTTGCGTAGGAAGTCGCCCTGAAAGGGTGCGGACGCCAGCGCCGGCGGTAGCGCCACCTCCTTGCCGCCCGAGACAAAGATGCCGGATTGGTCATTCCATTTCGATGCGAACGCGGTATCGAATATCTTGCGTGCTCCTTTGCTCGGAGCTGGCAGGATGGAATAAAACAGGCGCATCCACAGCGGCGTCCCCTTGCCCCTCGTCAAGCGGGTCTTGTTCGGACCTGGATCAGCGGTGCGGATGAGGATGCCGTCGCTCGCCAATTCCGCCGCCAGCGCGGCCGTGATGACGTTTAGCGCCTGCTTTGAATTAACGTAGGGCCCGTAGAGCTTCTTGAATTCGGTCGGCTTTAGCAACGCCGTCCAGTCGAGAGTCTTGGCCCCCGTCGCGATGCCTGCGGATGTGCTGACCACCATAGCCCGCCCTGCGGCCCTGAGCGCAGGGCGCAGCCGATCGATCAGTTGCAGCGGGGCCAGGGTGTTGACCTCGAAATGCAGCTCGCGGCCCTGCGGGGAGAACTGCAAAGTCTCGGTGAGCACGCCGGCGTTGTTGAACAGGAAGTCGATGCGCGGGTGGCCAGCAAGCAGCTCTGTGCATAGACGTTGAATATCAACTGGATTCGCGAGATCGACGCCGTAGGCGCCGAGCACCGCTCCCGGAGTGATCCTGTTCAACTCGCCGGAGAACGTCTCGGACTTTTGCTGATCGCGGTCGACGAGCACCAGCTTCACGCCTTTCGCGGCGATCTGCCGGCAGAGTTCCGAGCCGAGGCCGCCATAGGCGCCGGTTACCACCGCAATTTTCGTCGCCATCGTTATGGAGCGGCCATGCGCAGGAACGGCTTGGCCGGATCGCTCACCTGCACGATCACGTATTCGGTCGGTCCATCCGGGCCGCTGCGTCCGCGCAAGACGACACCGACCGGCTCGACAAAGCCCTCGCCGGCCCGCACCACGGCATCCGGCCGATGGTCCTTGAACTCGAGAGTGAAGCTGCCGGTCACGATGTAATACATCGGCGAGGCGTCGTGCGTGTGCCACGGCGTCGTCATCCCAGGTGGGAGACTGTCGTGATAGATGCGAACCTCCTTAACCGGCCCGTCCGCGACGGCGTCCTTGGACAGCTGCCGCAGGATCGGCTCGGGTAAGCGCATTCCAGGGGGCGGTGCGGATTGCGCGTTAGCCAATTGCGAGGCGCAGCAAGCAGCCAGAACCGCGATGACACTCATCCGCATTCGGAGACGCCTTTCTTGGACGGTAGTGTCCTATACGCCGTCTACGAGCTAGGATGGAGTTCACCAAGTAGGACGAATTTACAGACTAGTATGGAAAACCAGACCGACCCTGCCGCACAGGATAGAACTAGCGAGTTCGAGAGCCTGCCAAGGGCCGTTCTGGCGACCGCGGCCGCTATTGGCGGCAAGTGGAAGATACCGGTCATCTGGATGCTATGGTTGCGGGCACGACGGTTCGGCGAACTGCGGCGCGCCCTTCCTGGGATCACGCAACACATGCTCACGTTGACGCTGCGCGAACTGGAACGTGATGGCCTGGTCAGTCGGACAGTGTTCGCCGAGGTTCCCCTTCGCGTGGAATATGCCTTGACCGAAGACAGCACAGAGCTTTGCGGTGTCTTCGAGGCAATGCAGAAATGGGGCGTTCGGCTGACAGGCGAAGCAATCAAGACGGCAGAGACAATCTAAACTGGCTGATCGTAGCTGTAGTCCTATGTTATCCCGCTGGACTTCAGTGCAGCATCATCCTGGCAAACAAGAGTCATTTCCTGCAGCAAAGCCGTCTGCGTCATTTTCTGTCCTGTTCGGCGGCACCCCGCTCGGGGCGCCGATCGTGGGCTGGGTCGCCGACCGGTTCGGCCCGCGCTGGGCGCTCGGCGTCGGCGCCCTATCGGGGTTTTCCGCACTCGCCGCCGGATTGTTCTATCTCGCGACCCGCCCGCGCGAGCGCTGAACGCGGGTCGCGCCCGTCCGGTGCGGCTTCAAGCGCGGCTCGCCACCATCCGCGTGCCGCCGCCATCCGCGTCGCCGATCGACAGCTCCCAGCCCTGCGCCCGCAACAACTCCCGGGCGATCGGCAGGCCGAGCCCGATGCCGCCGGTCGACCGGTTGCGGCTGCCCTCCAGCCGGACGAACGGCTCCATGACACGGGCGCGGTCGGCGGCCGGGATGCCGGGGCCGTCGTCGTCGATCGTGACGGTGACCGGGTTCAGGCCGAGGCTCACGCGCGCCGCCCCGCCATAGGCGACCGCGTTGCCGACGAGGTTCGCGAACGCCCGGCGCAACGCGGTCGGCCGTCCCTCGATGGCCAGCGACCGGGGGCCGTCGTACGACAGCCCGGCCGGCCCCTCGGTCCGCGCATCGGCCGCGTCGTCCAGCACCGAGCGCAGCAGCTCGGCCAGATCGAGCGTCACCGCCGCCTCCCCGCCTAGGCTGTCGCGGCCGAAGGCCAGGGTCGCCGAGACCAGCGCCTCCAGCTCGTCGAGGTCGGCCAGCATTTTGGCGCGCAGCGCGTCGTCGTCCATGAATTCCGCGCGCAGCCTCATCCGGGTGATCGGCGTCCGCAGATCGTGGCTGATGGCGGTCAGCATGAACGTCCGCTCGGCGACGGCGCGGCGGATGCGCCCGGCCATCAGGTTGAACGCGCGGGCGGCGAGCGCCACCTCCGCCGGCCCGGCCTCCGGCAGCGGGGCGGCCGCGACATCGCGGCCGAGCGCGTCGGCGGCGGCGGCCAGCGTGCCGACCGGGGCCACCAGCCGGCGCGACGCCCAGACCGACACGGCGACGGCCGCGACCGTCATCACCGCGAACGCCATCAGGAACCCGGCATCGTTCCAGGGTTGCGGCGGCAGGAACGGCTCGGTCACCGTCAGCCACGTCCCGTCCGGCAGCCGCCACGCGAACCGCAGCTTCCGCGTCCGGTACGACCCCGCGATGGTGATCTGCTTGGCGCGCGCGGCGAGCGGCACGGCGACGAGTTGCATGTCGACGTGCAGCAGCCGGTTCAGCGGCTGCGGGGTCGGCACGTCGGGCAGCGGCGGCTCGACGGCGAGCGACACGGTCGGGCCGTCCCGCGCGTCGAGTTCGTCCACCAGTGTCGCGCGCTGTTCCGGCGGCGTCAGGGCGACCGTCCGGTACAGCGCCATGACGCGCACGCCGAGGTCGCGCGCCTGCGCCAGCCGCAGCAGGTCGGCGCGATCGGACGCGTAGATCGACAGTCCGGCCAACTGTGCGACGACCAGCACCGCCGCCATGCCGAGCGCCGTACGGCTGGCGAGACTGCGCGGCCACAGCCTCACGGTTCGCGGACCACCTCGGCCGCCAGCAGATAGCCGCCACCGCGCACGGTTTTAATCAGCGTCGCCTGCCGCCCCTCGTCGCGCAGTTTCCGGCGCAACCGGCTGATGGCGACGTCGATCGCGCGATCCACCGCACCCGCGCCGCGACCGTGCAGCAGGTCGAGCAGGCGGTCGCGGGTGAGCACGCGGTTCGGCAGTTCGACGAGGGCCGCGAGCAACTCGTACTCGCCGCCCGTCAGTGCGATCTCGGTCCCGTCCGCGTCCAGCAGCCGCCGCCGCACGGCGTCCAGCGTGAAGCCGGCGAACGTGGCCGTGCGGGAGACCGGCCGCTCCGGCGCTTCGGCGCGGCGTAACACGGCGCGAATCCGGGCCAGCAGTTCGCGCGGGTTGAACGGCTTGCTGACGTAATCGTCGGCCCCGAGTTCGAGGCCGACGATGCGGTCGGTGTCCTCGGCCATCGCGGTCAGCATGATGACGGCGACGTCCGATTGCGAGCGGAACCAGCGGCACAGATCGAGCCCGCTCTCGCCGGGCAGCATCAGGTCGAGCACCACCAGCTGGAAATGCCCGAGCGCCCATACTTTCCGCGCCTGCGGACCGTCCGCGGCGACGCTCACGCGCAGCCGGTTGCGTTCGAGGAAGCGGGCCAGCAGCTCGCGGATTTCCCGGTCGTCGTCGACCACCAGGATGTGCGGCATCGACGCTTCGGCGGCGGGTGCCGAGGTGATCACGTGACCGTTTCGTCGCTCAGCGCCAGCGTCGGCGGATCCAGCCCGAGGATCGCGTCCGACTGCTCCGCCTCGATCTCGGTCACGGTCTGGAGCCGCCGGCCGACCGCTTTCGTGCGGGTGCGAAGGCCGCTGAACCCGTCGCTGACGGCGACCGCCTTCTCGCCGAGCTTATCGAGCGCGTCGGAAAGTTTCTTCCACTCGGCACGCACGGCGCCGAGGGTCTGGCCGATCTCGCTGGCACGGCGTTCGAGGCTCAGCGTCAGATGCCCGACGCGGACCGCGTGCAGGAACGCGGGCAACAGGCTCGGCCCCATGACGATGATCTTCGCCTCGTTGCGGAGCGCCTGGATCAGGCCGGGGATGCGGGCGATTTCGGCGAACAGGCTGTCGGACGGGACGTACAGGACGGCGAAATCGGACGTCAGCGGGGGCACGACGTATTTGCTGAAGATCGACGCCGCCTCCTTGCGGATCGCGCGTTCGAGGTCGGCGCGCGCCTGCTTCTCGGCGTCGCGGTCGCCCGTCTCGGCGGCGGTGAGCAGGCGGTCGTACGCCTCGGTCGGGAACTTGCTGTCGACCGGGAGCCACATCTCGGTGTCGCCGCGCGACGGGATGCGGATGGCGAAGTCGACCATCTCCCCGCTGCCCTCGCGCAGCTTCTTGCGCCGTTCGTAGCCGCCGGGCTGGAGGTGTTCGTCGAGCATCGTCTCGACCTGCGCCTCGCCCCAGCCGCCGCGCGAGGCGACGTTGCTGAACAGGCGCTTCAAGTCGCCGACCTGGCTCGCGACCGATTGCACCTGGCCGATCGCCTGCTGGACGGCGGCGAACTGCTCCGCCACGCGCTGAAAACTCTCGCCGACCTGCTTTTCGAGCGCGGCCTGGAGCTTTTCGTCCACGGCGGCGCGCATCTCGTTGAGTTTCTGCTCGTTGCCGGCGCGCATCTCGGTCAGGCTCAGCCCGACTTGGGTCCGCAGCGCCTCGCCCTCGGCGCGCAGGCGGTTGGCGACCGTCTCGCCGAGCGCGGTCAGGCCGATCTGCGACCGGGCATCCGCCTCGCGCAGCAGCTTGCCCATCGCTTCGAGCTGGCCCGCCTGCGCGCGGCCGAAGGTTTCCAGCGCCCCACGGGTGTCGGTCGCGGACGCGCCGAGGCGGTCGGTGATCTCGGACCGGAACGCGCCCACGACCGCCTGCATCGCGACGTTGCCGGCCATCACCCGGTCGAACGCGTCGGCCTGGCCCTTGGACAGTTCGGCGCGGAGGGTGGTGGCGAGTTCGGCGAGTTGCGGGGCCACCGGTTCAGGGGCCGAGCGGCCGCCGCGCAGCACGATTGCGGCGATGAGGCAGAGGAGGCCGAAGCCGGCCAGCAGCCACGCGATCGGGTCGGTTTGCATGGCGTGATTGTCGCGCGGCGGGCGCGGGCGTCGCAAGCGACGTACTGTTTCGGCGAATGGCGCGCGTCGCCGCCCGCCGAGCTAAGCCGCCAGCCGGGCCTCCTGCCCGTCCATCCACGCGGTGAACTGCTCACGCTCGGCGGCGGTCATGTGCAGGCCGAGCTTGGTGCGCCGCCACAACACGTCGGCACCCGCGCGCGCCCATTCGTGGTCGCGCATCCAGACCGCCTCGCGCTCGGACAGGCCGGCCCCGAAATCGCGCCCGAGGTCGGATTTGTGCCGGGCGTCGCCCAGAACCGTCGCGGTCAACGTGCCGTGGGTGCGAACCAGCCGGGCGGCCTCCCGCTCGGTCAGCCACGGATAGGTCCGGCGCAGATCGAGCGACAGCGCGCCCGCGCCGTCCACCGCCATGTCGCCGCCGGGCAGTGCCGCACCGGCCGTCCACGGCTTGCCGATTCCGCTCAGCGCCGGCGACAGTTTTAGCAGCGCCGCTTCCGCGAGTTTGCGATAGGTCGTGATCTTGCCGCCGAACACGCTCAGCAACGGTGCCGAGTTTTCGGGCGCGTCCAGCGTCAGCACGTAATCGCGGGTCGCCGCCTGCGCCTTGCTGGCCCCGTCGTCGTACAGCGGACGCACGCCCGCGTAGGTCCGGACGATCTCGTCGCGGGTGACGGCGACCTGAAAATAGCCGTTCACCGCGTCGAGCAGGTAGTCGATCTCCGCCTCGTCGATGTCGATGCCGGTCGGGTCGCCGCTGAACTCCTGGTCGGTGGTGCCGATCAGGGTGAAATCCTGCTCGTACGGAACGGCGAAGCAGATGCGGCCATCGGCGTTCTGGAAGATGTAGGCGCGGTCGTGCTCGTACAGCTTGCGCACGACGATGTGGCTGCCCTTGACCATGCGCACCTTGGCCGGGGTGTTCTGGCGCAGCACGCCGGTCATGAACGTGCCCGCCCACGGGCCGGCGCTGTTGACCAGCGCCCTAGCGCGAACCTCGTCGATGGCACCCGATGCCGTGTCGCGCAGCCGGATCGCCCAGACATCGCCCTGCCGCTCGGCGGAGACGCAGGCGGTGCGGGTCCGCACGTCCGCCCCGCGATCGGCGGCGTCGCGCGCGTTCAGCAGCACGAGGCGGGAATCCTCCACCCAGCAATCCGAATATTCGAACCCGGTGGTGAATTCCGGCTTCAGCGGCTCGCCGGTGACGTTGTGCCGCAAATCCAGTTTCCGGGTCGGCGGCAACAGCTTACGGCCGCCCAGATGGTCGTACATGAACAGGCCGGTCCGCATCAGCCATTGCGGCCGCAGACCCTTTGTGGTGCGGCAGGACGAACCGCAGCGGCCAGATGATGTGCGGGGCGGCGCGCATCAGCACCTCGCGCTCCATCAGCGCTTCCCGCACGAGGCGGAATTCGTAGTATTCGAGGTACCGAAGCCCGCCATGGATCAGCTTGGTCGAGGCGGAGGACGTGGCACCCGCCAGGTCGCCCTGCTCGACGATCAGCGGGCGCAGGCCGCGGCCCGCCGCGTCGCGTCCGATGCCGCACCCGTTCACGCCGCCGCCGACGATCGCGATATCGTAGACGCCCTCGGTCATTGCCCCGCTCCCCCGCCCCGGTTCTTGTAACGTGGCGCGGCCGGCGCGGGCCGGCAACGTCTTGCCGAGTACGTGCAGGAAATTGCCGAGCCGAGCAAAGAAATTCGAAGGGGAACGGACATGAGTCGGATTGCGATGGTCACGGGGGCGGGCAGCGGCATCGGGCGGGCGACCGCGCGCGCGTTGCTGGACGCGGGATGGCGGGTCGTCATGGTCGGACGCCGGGCCGACGCGCTGGCCGAGACGGCGACAATTCCGGAGGCCGATCCGCAGCCATGCGACGTGACCGACCCCGACGCGGTCGCGGCCCTGTTCGGGCGGGTGCGGGACGCGCACGGGCGGCTCGATCTGCTGTTCAACAACGCGGGCGGCAACACGCCGTCGACCCCGTTCGGCGACCTCGACTTCGCGCAATGGCGGCACGTGCTGTCGGTCAACCTCGACGGCGCGTTCCTGATGGCCCACGGCGCCTACCGGGCGATGCGCGACCAGTCGCCGCAGGGCGGGCGGATCATCAACAACGGCTCGATCTCGGCGCACGTGCCCCGCTTCGGCTCCGCCCCCTATACGGCGAGCAAGCACGCGATCACCGGCCTGACGCGCTCCATCTCGCTCGACGGGCGGGCCCACAACATCGCCTGCGGCCAGATCGATATCGGCAACGCGGCGAGTGCCATGACCGCGCGAATGGCGCACGGCGTGCCGCAGGCGGACGGCACGCTGGCGGCCGAGCCGACGATGGACGTGGAGCTGGTCGCCAGGACGGTGCTGCACATGGCGTCGCTGCCGCTGGAGGCGAACGTGCAGTTCATGACCATCATGGCCACCGCGATGCCGTACATTGGCCGGGGATAGCCGGAATGTCACGCATCGCACACGGATAATAGCGTTGACTATCGCGCTCCCGTCGTGGAACCTTCCCTGAAGTGTTCTGGAGTGCGTGCATTGCCGTTCGACTCAGCCATCCCACAGCCTAGGACGCGTACGCCGTGGACCCGGCCCTCGTTCGCGAGCACGCGGCGAAGCTGGGTTCCGGTGCTCCTGCTGCTCGCGTGGCAGGCGGCGGCGAGCCTCGGCTGGATCGACCCGAAGCTGATCCCGCCGCCGCTGGCCATTTTGGCGCGCTTCGCCGCGATGATCGCCGACGGGTCGCTGGCGGGTAACTTCCTGGTATCGCTCGCCCGTGTCGCCGCCGGCCTCGGGATCGCCGTCGTGCTCGGCACGCTCGCGGGGGTCGCGGCGGGGCTGTCGCGGCTCGGCGAGGACACGCTGGACGCGACGCTGCAGATGGGCCGCACCCTGCCCCACCTGGCGCTGATCCCGCTGCTCATCCTGTGGTTCGGCATCGGCGAGACGCCCAAAATCGCGCTGGTCGCGTTCGGCGCATTCTTTCCGATCTACCTCAACCTGTTCGCCGGCATCCGCTCGGTCGATCCGAAGCTGGTCGAAGCGGCGAGCACGCTCGGGCTGTCGCGCACGACGATGATCCGGTCGGTGATCCTGCCCGGCGCGTTGCCTCAGGCGCTGGTCGGATTGCGCTACGCCGTCGGCGTCGCGTGGCTGAGCCTGGTCGTCGGCGAGCAGATCAACGCGGAAAGCGGGATCGGCTACCTCATGATGAACGCGCGCGACTTCAACCTGACCGACATCATCATGGTCGGGCTGCTGGTCTACGCGCTGCTCGGCCTCGGCAGCGACCTGCTGGTGCGCTGGCTGGAGCGAAGCCTGCTGTCGTGGCGCCCGATGGCGCGGGTCGGCCGCTGATGCGCGCACTTCTTCTTCTCGGGGCGGCGTTACTGGCCCCGCTCGCGGTTCATGCGGACGAGCTTCGGGTCGGCGTCCAAAAAGTCGGCTCGCTGATCGTGCTGCGGCGCGACGGCACGCTGGAGAAGGCGCTGGCGCCGAAGGGCACCACCGTCCGCTTCATCGAGTTCCAGGCCGGGCCGCCGCTGATGGAGGCGCTGAACGCCGGTGCGATCGACATCGGCTACACCGGCGACAGCCCGCCGGTGTTCGCGCTCGCGGGCGATGTGCCGCTGGTCTACGTCGCCAGCCAGCCGAACGGCGGCAACAACGAGGGCATCCTGGTCCGCGCCGACTCGGCGTACAAATCGGTGACCGAGCTGGCCGGCAAGCGCGTCGCGATGACCAAGGGATCGAGCGCGCATTTTCAGGCGTTCAGCGTGCTGAAGGCGGCCGGCATGTCGCTGGCCGACGTGCATCCGACCTACCTGGCACCGGCCGACGGCCGCGCGGCCCTGGCGTCGAGCCGGGTCGATGCCTGGGCCATCTGGGATCCGTTCCTGGCGTCGGCCGAACAGGACCCGGCGTTCCGGCTGCTGAGCGAGGGCGTGCCGTCGAACAACTTTCTCATTGCGCGAAAGGACTATGCGGCCGCGCATCCGGACGTGGTCGCGACCGTCGTGAAAGCAGCGAACGACGCGGCGGCGTGGGGTGAGACGCATAAGCCGGAGCTGGCGCAGCTGATGTCGGACGTGACCGGCGTCGCCCTGCCGGCCGAACAGGTGTCGTCCGCGCGCGGCAGCTACCGGTGGCTGCCGATGACCGCCGCCGCGATCGCGCAGGAACAGGGCGTCGCCGACGCGTTCACCTCGCTTCATGTCATTCCGGGCCACGTCGACATCCGCGCCGCGACCTGGACCGCCCCGAAGGAAATCGCACCATGAACGCCGAAACCAAGCCGGTCCCCGGCCCCGTCGAGGGCAGCCGCCGTCCGCTGGATTTTCTGTGGTTCCTGCCGACCAGCGGCGACGGCCGGTATCTCGGCTCGACCATCGGCCAGCGTCCGGCCAACAACCGCTATCTGCGCGAGATCGCCCAGGCGTGCGACCGGCTCGGCTATCACGGCGTGCTGCTGCCGACCGGGACCGGGTGCGAGGACGCCTGGATGACCGCCGCCTCGATCGTGACCCACACCGAGCAACTGCGGTTCCTGGTGGCGCTTCGCCCCGGCCAGACGATGCCGGGCGAAGCGGCGCGGCAGGCGGCGGCGTTCGACCGCCTGTCGAATGGGCGGCTGCTGCTGAACGTGGTCGCGGGCGGGAACCCGAAGGACCTGGCCGCCGACGGCATCTTCCTGGACCACGACACGCGCTACGCCCACACGGCCGAGTTTCTAAAGATCTGGCGCGGGCTGATGGCCGGCGAGACGGTCAATTTCAAGGGCGACCATTTGCGGGTCGAGGGTGGGAAACTGCTGTTCCCATCGCTGCAACGCCCGTATCCGCCACTGTATTTCGGCGGCAGCTCGGCCCCCGCGATCGATGTCGCGGCCGAGCAGTGCGACGTCTACCTGACCTGGGGCGAACCGCCGGCGGCCGTCGCCGAGAAGATCGCGCAGGTCCGCGCGCGGCTGCCGGAGGGGCGCACGATCCGCTTCGGCATCCGGCTGCACCTGATCGTCCGCGAGACCGACGAGATGGCGTGGGCGGCGGCGGAGGATCTGATCTCCCACCTCTCCGACGACGTGATCGCCCACGCGCAGGCGCGGCTGGCCGCCGAGAGCGACAGCGAGGGGCAGCGGCGGATGCGCGAGCTGCACGGCGGCAACCGCGACAAGCTGGAGGTCAGCCCGAACCTCTGGGCCGGCGTCGGCCTGGTGCGCGGCGGTGCCGGCACGGCGCTGGTCGGCTCGCCGGAGACGGTGGCGGCACGGATCGAGGAATACCGCGCCCTCGGCATCGATACGCTGATCGCGTCCGGCTACCCGCACCTCGAGGAGGCGTACCGGGTCAGCGAGCTGCTGTTCCCGCTGCTCGATCGCAGCGGTGCCCCGGCCGAGACCGGGATCGTCGCCCCGGCCGGGTACTATGGCGGCGGCGGCGCGCTATCGGCCCCGAATTACGAGGTCGCCAAGGTCGAGCGGAAGCTTTGGGCCCGGTAGACGGAGTAGCCATCGCCGGCCTGGGCCAGTGGTTCGGCGATGCGGCCCCGGTGCTGGACGGGCTCGATCTGGCGCTGGAACCGGGCGCGTTCGTGGCCCTGCTGGGGCGCAGCGGGTCGGGCAAGAGCACCTTGCTTCGTATCCTCGCGGGCCTGGACCAGCCGCGCGCCGGGACGGTGCGGGTGCCGGCGCGCCGGGCCGTGGTGTTTCAGGAGCCGCGTCTGCTGCCGTGGCAGCGCGTGTGGCGCAACGTGGTGCTCGGCCTCGACGTGCCGGAGCCGCGCAGCGTGGCGGTGGCGGCGTTGGCCGAAGTCGAACTGGACCACCGGGCCGATGCGTGGCCGCTGACGCTGAGCGGCGGCGAGGCGCAGCGGGCGGCGCTGGCCCGCGCCCTGGTGCGCGAGCCGGCGTTGCTGCTGCTCGACGAGCCGTTCGCGGCGCTCGACGCGCTGACCCGGATGCGGATGCAGGCTCTGGTGCGGACGCTGTGGGCGCGCCACCGGCCGGCGACGCTGCTGGTCACGCACGACGTGGATGAGGCGCTGCTACTGGCCGACGAGGCGCTGGTGCTGGAACACGGCCGCATCGCGCTGCGGCTCGCGGTCGACATGCCGCACCCGCGCCGGCGCGATCACCCGCGGTTCGCGGGACTGCGGACGGCGTTGCTGGAGGCGCTCGGGGTCGGGGCCGCCGAGGCGGCCTGAAAAGGCGAGACGCTACCCGAGTTCGGCTTCCACGGCGGATGCGAGGTCGCGCATCTGGAACGGCTTGCGCAGGAACCGGTCGTGGACCTGCTGCGGGAGGAAGTAGCCCGACGTCACGATGATCTTGACCCCGGCGTATTCGCGGCGGACATGTTCGGCGAGTTCGAGGCCGGACATTCCCGGCATTCGCACGTCGGTGATCATCAGCCCGATATTGTGGCCCCCGGCCAGCATCGGCAAAGCCTCCTCCCCGCTCGCGGCCTGGACGACGCCGTAGCCGAAATGTTCGAGCGTCTCGGCCAAGACTTCGCGGACGTCCTCGTCGTCATCGACCACAAGTATGCTCACGGGGGGCTCTCTCAAATTCTGGAATTTCCGGCCGGGGGCCGCGTCTTCCGAGGGTTGGATCGTTGCGGGGGCCATTTCCGGGGCTTTTAGACACCGGGACGCCGTAGCCTGCCACGCACGTTACCGTCAGGTCATCCGCCGGCCACCCGCCACCGCGCATTTGCGCTTGCCCGCCCCTTGCGGATGCCGGTCCGGCGCGGCCTATAGCCGTCCCGTGTGCCGCAATGACGCCATCGTCCCGCTCGTGACCGACTCCGGAGCCGTTTCCGGCCCCGTCCGATTCGCGGCGGCCGCGCGCTGATGGGCGACCAGTTCGTCAGCCTGCTGACCGCGCATAGCGGGCTGGTCCAGGTCGTCATCATCATCCTCGCGACGTTCGTGCTCGAGGATGCCGCGACCGTGCTGGCCGCGATGCAGGCGGCGGCCGGCGCGCTGTCGGTCGAATTGGCGATGCTGTCGCTGTACGCCGGGATCGTGCTCGGCGACCTGGGATTGTACGGTTTGGGGGCCGGTTCGGTGCGAATCCACTGGATCGCCCGGCTGGTGCCGCCGTCGCGGATGCGGCAGGGACGCGACTGGCTCGACGGGCGGGTGTTCCGGGTGGTGTTCATCAGCCGGTTCATCCCCGGAATGCGCCTGCCCACCTACACGGCGTGCGGGTTCCTGCACGCCGGCTTCGCCCGGTTCGCCATGGCCGCGATCGTCGCGACCCTGATCTGGACGTCGCTGCTGTTCGGACTGTCTTACAAAGTGGGGGCCGTGCTGATGACCTACCTGGGCGCTTGGCGATGGGTGGGGGCACTCGGGCTGGTGGCGGTCATCGTCCTGGCCGGCCGGACCGTGATGCGCCTGCAGGGTGCGCGCCAATGAAAGCCGTCGCGATCGACGTCGCCGCCGCCCCGGCCGAGGAGCGGCTGCTCAGCCCGTTCGAGTTCTGGCCCGGCTGGCTGTTCTACGCCCCGGTGATCGTGCAGTGGCTGGCACTCGGCGCATGGCACCGCGACCTCAGCCTGCCCACGGCGGCGAACCCGAAGATCGAGACGGGCGGCTTGTGCGGCGAGCGGAAATCGGAGTTGCTCGATCAGATTTCCGGGCCCGAACGCGACTTCGTGGCACCCTACATCCTTGTCCCCGCGAGCGCCGGCGCGCCGGACGTGATCGCCGCCATGACGGCGGCGGACCTCGATTTCCCGGTCGTGCTGAAGCCGGACATCGGCTGCAACGGGACCGGCGTGCGGCTGCTGACCGGGCCCGCCGACCTCGCGACGGCACTGCCGCTGTATCCGCGGCATGTGAACCTCGTCATCCAGCGCTACGTCGCCTGGGAGGGCGAGGCCGGGCTGTTCTATATCCGCCATCCCGATGAGGCCGCCGGCCGGCTCACCTCGGTGACCCTGAAACACGCGCCGGTCGTGGTCGGCGACGGGCGCGCCACGCTGCGCGAGCTGGTCCTCGCCGATCCGCGCGCCGCCCTGGTGCCGCATCTGTATCTTCCCCGGCTCGCGGGAAAACTCGACTCCGTGCCGCCGCCGGGTGAGCGGGTGCGGCTCGTGCTGACCGGCAATCACTGCAAGGGCTCGGTGTTCCGCGACGGCTGCGAGCACATCACGCCCGAGTTGACGGCACAGGTCGACCGGATCGCGCGCGCGGTGCCGGAATTCCATTTCGGCCGGCTCGACGTGCGATACCGGTCATTGTCGGCGCTGCGGCGGGGCGAGGATTTCAGGATCATCGAGATCAACGGCGCCGGGTCGGAGGCGACCCATATCTGGGACGCGCGGACCACCCTTCGCCGGGCGATGGCCGACCAGTTGCGGCACTACGCCGAGGCATGGCGGATCGGTGCCGCCAACCGGGCGCGCGGGTTCCAATCGAGTGGATTGCTCCCAATGTATCGCGCCTGGCGGCTGCAACGCCGGCTGATGGCCTCTTATCCTGTCAACGACTGACGGAACTCACACACGATGACCCCCGATCTGTTCTCGCCCATCCGCATGGGCGATCTCGACCTCCCGAACCGCGTCGTCATGGCGCCCCTCACCCGCAGCCGCGCCAAGAACGGCGGCGTGCAGACGGCGATGAACGCCGAGTATTACCGCCAGCGCGCCACCGCCGGCCTGATCGTGGCCGAGGCGACCCAGATCAGCCAGCAGGGCCAGGGCTACGCCTGGACGCCGGGCATCTACACCCCGGAGCAGGTCGAGGGCTGGCGCGGCGTCACCTCCGCCGTGCATGAGGCGGGCGGGCGGATCGTGCTGCAGCTTTGGCATGTCGGGCGGATCAGCCACCCGTCGCTGCAAAAAGACGGCGCGTTGCCGGTCGCCCCGTCGGCGATCAAGCCGCCGAGCGGCCAAGCGTTCACCGAGACCGGGTTCCAGGATTTCGTGACGCCCCGCGCGCTGCGCACCGACGAGATGGCGGGCATCGTCGCCGACTACGCGGCCGCCACCCGCAACGCGCTCGCGGCCGGCTTCGACGGCGTCGAGATCCACGCGGCGAACGGGTATCTCATCAACCAGTTCCTGTGCAGCGGCACCAACCTGCGCACCGACCGCTACGGCGGCACGCTGGAGAACCGGGTCCGCCTGCTCGATGAAGTGTGCGCCGCCGTGGTCGAGGCCGCCGGCGGCTCGTCGCGCGTCGGCATTCGCCTCAGCCCGCTCAGCCCGGCCAACGGCGTGTCCGACGCGAACCCGGCGGAGACGTTCGTCCGCGCGGTCGAGATCATCGAGAAGCACAAGCTGGTCTATATGCACTGCATCGAAGGCGCGACCCAGGGCCCGCGCGAGGTCGAGGGCGGGTTCGACCTGCAAATCCTGCGGCGCATGTTCAGTGGGCTGTACATGGCCAACAACGGCTACGACGACGCGCTGGCCGAGAGCGCCGTTCGCGACGGCCATGCCGACCTGATCGCGTTCGGCCGCCCGTTCATCGCCAACCCGGACCTGGTCGAGCGCCTGCGGACCGGCGCGCCGCTGAACCCCGACGACCGCGCGACGTGGTACGGCGGCGACGCGCACGGCTACACCGATTACCCGACCCTGGCGGCGAGGAAAGCCGCCTAATTCATCCGGCGGAGCTTGACCGGCGCGGGGTTCGCACGGTTTAGCTCCGCCCCGTGGACACTTTGCACGCCTACGCCGTCGCCATCGTTCAGGGGGCGACGGAACTGTTCCCCGTCAGCAGTCTCGGCCACGCCGTGCTGCTGCCCGCCCTGTTCGGCTGGGGCGAGGATTTGCGCGCGCCCGCCTATCTGCCGTTTCTGGTGCTGCTGCATGTCGGCACCGCCGTGGCCCTTCTCGGGTTCTTTTGGCGCGACTGGCTCGCGATCGCGACCGGCGTGCTCGGTCTCGGCGGTGCCGCCCGGGTGCGGGAGAGCCGGCGGATCGGGCTGCTGGTCGTCATCGCCACCATTCCGGCCGTGATCGCGGGGGCGCTGCTGCGGCATGTCGTCGCCAACCTGTTCGCGGCCCCGGTCGCGGCGGCGGCGTTCCTGGTGCTGAACGGGGTCATGCTGCTGCTGGGCGAGCGGCTACGCGGCGGCGGCCATCGCGGCATCGCGGACCTGAGGCCGACCGACGCGGTGGCGATCGGTATCTGGCAGTGCGGCGCGCTGTTCCCCGGCATTTCGCGCTCGGGTGCCACGATCGTGGGCGCGCTGCTGCGCGGCATCGACCACGCGAGCGCCGCGCGCTTCTCGTTCCTGATCGCGCCGCCGATCATCCTGGGCGCGACCGTGCTGGAAGTGCCACGCCTGCTGGCGGCCGACGTGCCCGTGCAAACGTTCGAGACGGCGGCGCTGGCCGCGGTGCTGGCCGGCCTCGTCGCCCTCGCCTCCACCTGGTTCCTGATGCGCTGGTTCGCCGCCGGCGACCGGCGGCAGGAGGGCGGCCACGACGCGTGGGCGCTGACCCCGTTCGGCTGGTACTGCATCGTCGTCGGCTGCGCGGCCGCGGCTTATTTCGAGGTGGTTTGATGCGCGCGGCGCTGCTGGCGCTGGCGCTGGCGCTGGTGACCTCGGCCCCGGCGCTCGCCGAACCGCTCGCCGCGACCGCCTTCCCCCGCGACCTGCCCTGGTGGCAGGCGCGCCACGCGGCCAAGGTCGCGGAGGCGGCGCGCGGCGCGGACCTCGTGCTACTCGGCGACTCGATCACCCAGCAGCTCGAGCGGCCGGACTACGCGCCGGTGTGGCGGCGCTTCTTCGGCGGCCACCGCGTGCTCGACCTGGGCTTCACCGGCGATGCGACCTCGCATCTGTTGTGGCGGATCCAGCATGGCGAGCTGGACGGGGTGCATCCCGCCGGCGCGGTCGTCTTGATCGGGGCGAACAATTTGGGCCGGGTCCACTGGCCGGCGGCCGACGATGTGGCCGGCATCGACGCCGTGGTCGCGGCGACGCGGGCGAAATTGCCGGCGACGCCGATCCTGCTGCTGGCGGTGCTGCCATCCGATCGCGGCCCGTGGGCGCGGACGCAGGAGGCCGCGATCGACGCCGCATTGGCCAAGCGCTACGGCGGCGGGGCCGTCCCGGGTGTCACGTTTTACGATCCGACCCCGCTGTTCACGACGCCGGACGGCCGCGTCGATCAGTCCGACTACCGCGATCCGCCGCAAGCCCCGGCGCTGCATCCGACGCCCGCCGGCATGACGAAGCTATTCCTGGCGATCGAGCCCACCCTGGCCGCCTGGTTCGGCAGCACGCCTCGTTAGGCTGCGAGCACGGCCGAGCGAACGTCGGCAAGCCTGACCAGGCCATCGGCGGGCCGCTCCGCCGCGAGCAGATCGAGGCGCAGCAGCCGGTAGCCGCCCCGGTCGTGCAGCAGGATGCGCGGGCTGCTCGGGCGCGGTTCGATCTTCAGGCGCAACCGGTAGACGTGGGTCTCCACGGTGTGGGTCGCCGCCGTGATGTTGTAGCCCCAAACGTCGGCCAGCAAATCCTCGCGCGTCACCATCGCACCCGCCGCGCGATACAGATATTTCAGCACCGCCGCCTCCTTCTCGGTCAGGCGGGTCGGCCTTGTCTGCCCCGGCTCGTGCAGCGTTTTATCGGCCGGCCGGAAGGTGAAATCCCCCACCCGCATCTCGAGGTGCTCGGCCACCTCGTATAGGCGCTGGTGCGCGCGCACGCGGGCCGCGATCTCCTGCGGGCGGAACGGCTTGACCATCCAGTCGTTGGCGCCCGCGTCGAGGCCGCGCACGACGTCGGCTTCCTGCGTGAGGTTGCTGAGCATCAGGATCGGCATGGTCAGGCCGCGCGCCCGCAGCATCTGGCACAGCTCCCGCCCATCGCCGTCGGGCAGTTCCGCGTCCAGGATGGCCGCGTCGAACCGCTCCTCCCGCACCGCGGCCAATGCGCCGACGATGTTCCCCGCCTGCCGCGTTCGAGCCCCGAGCGACGTCTCGAGCGATGACGCCAGCGCCGCGCGGGCCGAGATGTCTGGGTCGACTAACAGCACCGCCGGTCTCATCTGCGCTCACCCCTTCACGGTATCGTGAGAGAGGAAGGGAGCGAATGGATCGGAGCAAGGGTAAGTTCCCGAGTCCCGGTCGCTATTAACGCGGCATTGAAACGATGACGGCGATTTTGCGGCCTAGTAACGCGTGTAGGCGAGGAATTTGCCCGACAGACCGAGCTTGACCCGGTCGCCCTTCTGGTCCGGCTGGCGCTCCAATGTCATATCGAAATCGATCGCACTCATGATGCCGTCGCCGAATTCCTCGTGGATCAGCTCCTTCCAGGTGGTGCCGTAGACCTGCAGCAGTTCGTAAAAGCGATAGATTAATGGGTCGGTCGGAACCGCCGTCGGCAGCGATCCGCGATACGGGATTTTCTGCAGGAGGCGCGTCTCCGCCTCATCGAGGCCGAATAGGGTCGCGGCCTTCTCGGCCGTTTCCGCCGTCATGGACATCTGGCCGAGGCACGCGGCACACGTCCAGACCGGCGCGTGGCCAAGCCGGGCGGCCACGTCGGCCCAGGTCAGGCCCTTGGCCGATTTGATCTCCATGATCTTGAGGCCGAGCTCTGTTTTAGCGTCGTTCATTCTTTGTCTTTCGTTTGCGCCAAGGAACTCCTCCTTGCCCGGGCTCGACCCGGCCAAGGAGGTTGGGGGTCTTTTGCTCCGCGTGCCCTACTCGGCCGCCGCGGCCATCGGCATCGGCTCGGACCGCCACGGCAGGCCGGCTTCGATCGGCAGCGCCTCGTTGCGGCTCCACTCGTTCCACGAGCCGAAATACATCCGCACGTCCGTGATCCCGGCCTCCTTCAAGGCGACCAGCGAGTTCGACGCGCGCGCGCCCTTGAAGCAGTAGAGGTAGACGGGCGTGGACGCGGTGACGCCGACCGTGTGGCACTCGGCCAGGATCTCGTCGCGGCTCTTGAACATCGGCCCCGCCGCGGTCGGCTTCATCAGGCGGTACCATTCGAGCCACTTGGCCCCCGGGATGCGGCCCTTGCGGGGGCAGAAATCCTTGCCGTAGGGCGAAGAACTGTCGCCGATCCACTCGTCGACGTCGCGCACGTCGAGCTTCACGATCGAATCGTCTCCGACGGCCGCGAGCATCTCCTGGTATCCGATCATCATGCCCGTGCCCGCGTCGCTCAGCGGGAATTCGCGCGCGACGGGTTTCGCGGGCTCGGTGCTGATCGGCAACGCCGCCGCCTCCCAAGCCTGGAAACCGCCGTGCAGGACCATCGCCTTCGGGTAGCCGAGGAACGAGAGCAGGAAGTAGCCACGGCAGGACTGGCCGAAGCCGCTGCTCATGTTGCCCTCGTAGATCACCGCCGTCTGCTCGCCGCCCAAGCCGGCGGCGCCGAACAAATCCGCGAACTTCTGGCGCAGCTCGGCCATGCCCTCGGGCGTGGACGTCGCGAGGTAGGTGAACACCTCGTGGACGTTGACGGCACCCGGAATGTGGCCGGCGGCGTAGGCGGCCGGGTTACGGGTGTCGATCACGACGATGTTCGGATCGGACAGCATCGGCTGCAACTCGGCCGGGCTCAGCAGGACTTTGTCGCTCATGGGCGGCTCCTCTGAAGTCGGGTTGAACGGGTCACCGGGGCAGCGACAGGACGATCCCGTCCGTGTCGGGGCCGAGGCGGATCTGGCACGCCAACCGCGAGGTCGCGGTCAGGTTGAACACGGTGTCGAGCATCGCCTCCTCGTCCTCGGACGGGGGCGGCAGACGGTCGATCCAGGCCGGATCGACGACGACGTGGCAGGTGGCGCAGGCGAGCGATCCCTCGCACTCGCCGGCGAGCGGGTAGCCGGCGTCCCGGGCGGTTCGCATCGCGTCCGATCCGTCGGGCGCGTCGAGCCGGCGGCCTTCGATCACCAGGGCGGCCATCAGTGCCTTGTCCCGGTGGTCGCAAGCTCCATCCGCAGATGACGGACGGACGGCGTGATGAGGGCGACGAAATTACCCTCCCGCTGGCGGCGCGCGATCGCCGAGCCCTCGAGGTAGCCGCGGGCACCGCCGTGCAGCACGGCCGATTGGGTCGCCCGCAGGGTCAGTTCGCTGGTCGCGAGACGCGCTTCCAGCACGGATCGCATGTAGCCGGGGTCGGTCTCGTCCGGCGTCGCGGCGAGCTGCATCAGGGTCGCGCGGAGGTCCGCCACCGCCGCCTCGATCGTCTCCGGCCGGTCCGACAGGTATTTGTTGGTCGACAGATGCGTGCGGTCGGCCGCGTGCATCAGACCGATGCAGCCGTCGATGACGCCGAGGCCCATGCCGGTTTGCAGCAGCACGAAGCCGGGCCTGATGCGGCGCGCCATGTCGGACAGCGGGTCGGCCAGCAGCATGTCGTCGGCGATGAACGCGCGGCGGAACAGCACGCTGTAGGTGCCGGTCCCTTCGAGGGCGATGAAATGGGCGTTCTGGCGGATCTCGACGCCCGGCTGGCCGCACCGGACCATCGCCATCAGCCGGTGCGAGGCGTCGTTCGCATCCTCGAAGATGGTGCCGAACCAGTGGCCCTCGCCGAGGTTGGACACCCACGGCAGCACGCCGGAGACGACGTAGCCGCCATCGGCCCGGGTCGCCTTCAGCTTGAACCCCTCGATCCCGGCCAGCGCCTTGACCGGGTTCGACAACCCCGTCCCGCCCATCGCGACGCCGTGCGCCAGTGCCGGTTGCAGGCGGGCACGCAAATCGGTGTTGCCGCTGTTCTCCAGGTACCAGCCGCACGCGTCCTGGCACCAGGTGCAGAACGCGGTCGACATGCAGCTCGCGCCGATGGCGGCCATCGCCTCGATCGCGACGCCCAGATCGCGCGCGGCGAGCGGGGTTTCGGCGGCGAGGTGCGCGGCGAACGCGCCGTTGCGGCCCAGTGCGCGCATCGCCTCGGCCGGATAGGTGCCGTGGTCGATCTGCCCGACGATCGGATCGAGCGACGCGGTCACCTCCGCCCTCACCCGCGCCAGCAGGCCGGGGGCACCGCCGGCCTCGGTCAGGATGGCGGCGCCCCCATCCATCAGGCGGCGCTCACGTCGAGGGCGACGGGCTTGGTGAACGTGTTCGCGACCGGCGACCACTTCGCGGCGTGCGCGATCAGCGCGTCCAGCTTGTCCTGCGGCGCGTCCGCGTCGAGATGGACTTTCACCCGCACCGCGTCGAACCCGACCGGCTTCGGCGAGGTGTCGCCGGTGCCCCAGACGGACGTGATGTTG
Organism: uncultured Alphaproteobacteria bacterium; assembly: GCA_963756975.1. GTDB lineage: Bacteria > Pseudomonadota > Alphaproteobacteria > Acetobacterales > Acetobacteraceae > CAVRQM01. Next base: position 333,672 of record CAVWPS010000001.1, read on the forward strand.
ATGTCCGCCTCGAGCTCCAGTTCGAGCCTGTTGATCGTGATGTTCTGGCTGACGGCGTTGGCGTGGATGCCGACGGCCAGGCACGAGCCGAGGGCCGCGAGCGACGCCTCCGACGGGTTCGGCGCGGTGTCGTCGCCGAGCAGCACCGGCGGCTCGTCGATGACGTGGGCCGGCAGGGTGCGGATCATGTTGAGGTGGCGGAACCGCCCCTCGGCGATGGTCCGGCATTTCAGCGTCTTGATGGCCTGCGGGTTCTCGCGGCCCTTGGCGATCAGGCCGTTCAGCCCGTCCTTGTCGATCGGCTGAAGGCAGGAAATCATGGCGGTGGCGGCACTCATGGCGGTCTCCCGAATTTTTGGCGCGGACCGGTTCGGTCCGCGCTGACGTCTATCGTATCAGCCCGGTTATCAGACAGACCGTTCTGTCCATGAGGGGTGCTAAGCAACGCGCGTGCCACTGCGCGCACTCGCGGCGCGAGCCGAGATCGGCCACACTCACGCGAGAGCTGAACAGGAAGTTGCCCAAGGCGTGGGCATCACGGAGGCATTTGGTGGAATTAGCGGCAGGCACGGTCGGCGAGGAGGCGGTCACGCCCGAAATCGGGCAGATCGCGAAGAAGCCGCCGCACCAGCGCATCGTCGAGGTCGCCCGCGAGCTATTCTGCCGCGACGGCATCCATGCGACCGGCATCGATCGCATCCTCGCCGAGGCGGGCGCGTCGAAGATGACGCTGTATGCCCGGTTCGGCAGCAAGGAGGCGCTGCTGCGCGAGGTGTTGCGCGCCGAGGGGGCGGATTGGCGGGAGGCGTTCTTCGCCGCCGTGATGGACAGCGCGCCGGACGCGCAGGGCCGGCTGGAGGCGCTGGTCGGCGCGCTGGGCGGCTGGTTTCGCGGCGGGCGGTTTTACGGCTGCGCGTTCATGAACGCGTCCGCCGAGCACACGAAGGGTCAGCCCTGGCTGCGGGCGCTGGCGGCGGACCATCACCGGGTGATCCTGGACACGCTCGACCGGCTGGCGACCGAGGCCGGCTACACCGAGCCGGCGATGCTCGCGCGGCAGTTGCTGCTGCTGATCGACGGGATCATCGCCGCCCTGATGGTCAGCGGCGACGCGGCGGTGCTGGACGTGGGGGCGAGGAACCTGCGCGCGATCCTGGGGGCCGAGCGCGCCGCCCGGTAGCCGCCCTTTAGTGGCGCACGTCGAACGGCAGCGATCCGCTCAGCGCGGCACCGTCGTTCGCGTGCGCCGACCAGTTCAGCGTGTAGTGGCCAGCGGGAAGCTGTCCGACCGACCCGTACAGCACGCTGGGCTGCGATTGCAGGCGGACCGGCACCGTGCGGGTGCTGGCGTCCGGCAGCACCAGCATGAACCGGGACGCCTCGTGGTCGAGCGGGTGGTCGAAGTGCAGCGCGAACGCGACGCCCGAGCCGCTCATGATCTGGTTCGGTCGCGGCTCGGACGACATCAGGTGCATCGGGGCCGGTGCCGCCGCCGCCAGCGCGATCGCGGCGAGACCGAGCGCCGCGCGGCGGGCCCACATCGTGTTCGTCATGTTCGCTCCGTCCGTCGTTACGCCCCTGATACGCACGGGGCGTCCGGAAAGGAACGGCCTACGCGAACGCCCAGCGCAGCGTGCGCGCGATGCCGAGCGTGCCGGCGCGGACCAGCGGGCGAGCGAGTGCCGGGTTGTCGAGGCCGTGCATCCGGCGAGCCCAATCCGGCAGCAGGTCGATGCCGGCCTGACGGGTCAGCCGCTGCAACGGCTCGACCGCCGGGCTGACCGCCTTCTGGTTCAGCAGCAGGCGCGAGATTTCGCGGGTGCGGTTGTCGTAACGGAGCGCCGGTCTCGTCGCCTCGATCAGCGCCTTCGCCTGCGCCCGGGTGCGCGGCAGCGGGTCGGCGCCGAGTGCCCCGCCGATCTGCGCCATCTCCGCGAAATAGGAGTCCTGGTCGGCGCGCGACATGCGCGGCTCGGCGTAGCGGATCCAGCCGTCGAGGAAGCTGGTCGTCTCGGTCACGTGCACCCACGCCAGCAGGGCCGGATCGTTGGCGGAATACGCCGTCCCGTCCGGCAGGGTGCCGTTGATGTGGCCGTGGACGGCGCGGATTTTCGCGAGGATCGCCCTCGCCTCCTCCGGACCGCCGAACGTGGTGACCGAGATGAACCGGGCGGTTCGCCGCAGCCGCGCACTCATGTCGTCGCGGAACTGGGAGTGGTCCCACACGCCGGCCAGCACGGCGGGATGCAGCATCTGCAGCAGCAGGCTGGCGATGCCGCCGACCATCATCGATGTCACGTCGCCATGCACCCGCCACGTCACCGAGTTCGGGCCGAACAGCCCGTCCGCCCGGCGCGCGACCGGCTTTTCGCCCCGCGCGCGGTCGTTGAAGATCGACACGACCTGTGCCGCGATCGCGGCCTTCAGGGGACGCGCGAACGTGTCGGACGAAATCGAGGGATAACCTGCTGACGACATCGCCGGTACATGGTCGGCGGCGGCGGTTCGCGAAGGCCCGCTCACCGCAGCGGCCAGAAAAACGCGATCAGCGGCACGCCGGCCGCGACCACCAGGATCGATAGCGGCAGGCCGAGCCGCCAGTAGTCGCCGAACCGGTAGCCGCCCGGGCCCATCACCAGCGTGTTGCACTGGTGGCCGATCGGCGACAGGAAATCGCAACCGCACCCGAGTGCGACCGCCATCAGGAACGGGTCCGGCCTCAGGCCGAGCTTGCCCGCCAGGGTTGCGGCGACCGGGCCCAGCATCAGCACCGTCGGCGCGTTGTGCAGGAACGGGGTCAGCAGCATCGCGATCACCATGATGATCGCGAGCGACGCCTCCGCCGGCACCGCGCGCAGCGGCGCCTCCAGCCACCCGGCCAGCAGCGCCGTGCCGCCGGTCGAGCGCACCGCCTCGCTGACCGGGATCAGCGCGGCCAGCAGGATCAGGACGTGCCATTCCATGTGCGCGTAGGCCTCACCGACGGTCACCACCCGCAGCGTCATCAGAACGACAGCGGCGGCGAAGAAGCCGATCGCGACCGGGACCGCGCCGATCCCCACCAGCGTCATCGCCACGACCAGCACCAGCGCCGGAAGCCAGCCGCGATGGCTTTCGCCGAGCGCGATCACCCGCTCGGCCAGCGGCAGCACGTGCAACGCGCCGATCGTGGTCGGCAGGCCGTCGGTCGCCCCTTTCAGCACCACGACGTCGCCCGCCCGCAGCCGCAATGCGCCGAGGCGCTGGACGATCCGCTCGCCGCTCCGGCTGACCGCCAGCAGCGACAGGCCGTGCCGGGCGGCGAGCGCCACGCCGTCGCCGGTCTGCCCGACCAGGCTGCTGTCGGCGGCGATCACGCCCTCGACCACGCTGACGCCGTCGGCCGCGCGCTCGCCCGCCTTGCCCGGCAGCAGCAGCTTGGCGCGGGCGACGATCCGCTCCAGGCTCTCGGGCTCGCCCTTCAGCAGCAGCACGTCGCCGCCTTTCAGGGGCAGCCCGGGTGTGGGCAGCAGACGGCGGAACCGCTCGCGCACGATGCCGGTGATCGTGACCTCGCCGTCGCCGAGCGCCTCGAGCGCCCGGACGGTGTTACCGGCCAGCGCAGAGCCGGCCGGCAGCGTCGCCTCGGTCACGTAGCCGTCGAGCGTGAACGCCGCCTCCATGCCGGCCACCGCCCGCCGCCCCGCCGGCAGCAGCCGGTAGCCGAACGAGAGGAAGGCGATGCCGAGGATCGCGATCGAGAGGCCGACCGGGGTGAAGTCGAACAGGCGGAAGCCGTGGCCGGTCAGGTCGTACCGCACCTTCGAGATCAGGATGTTGGGCGAGGTGCCGATCAGCGTCACCACGCCGCCGACGAGCGAGCCGAACGCCATCGGCATCAGCAACTTGGACGGCGACGTCCCGGTGCGCCGCGCGAGCTGGATCGCGACCGGCATCAGGATCGCGAGCGCGCCGACGTTCTTGGTCACCATCGACAGCAGCGTCACCGAGCCGACCAGGACCGGCACCTGCCGCTGCTCGGTATCGACGCCCGCCAGCAGCGGCCGCATCAGCCGCTCGATCACGCCGGACCGTCCGATCGCCGCACTGATGACGAGTGCCGCGGCCACGATGACCACCACATCGTCGCTGAGCCCGCGAAACGCGTCGCGCGCCGGGACGATGCCGGTCAGCACGCCGGCCAGCAGCGCCAGCATGGCCACCAGGTCGTAGGGCAGCCGGCCCGAGACGAACAGGAGGATCGTCACGCCGATGATGCCGAACGCGGTGGCCTGATCGAGGGTCATGCGGGTGGGTTTGACGGAGCCATCAAGGTGGCACAACGCGCGGTTTCGGCTACGGATCACGGATGGATCAGGCGGCCACCATTCCCGACCCGGCGAGCATCGTCAGCGCCGCGCTCGGGCAGAAGATCCTGCTCGGCTGGCTGCAGAACCGCCACCAGACCCGCTACCCGCTCAACCTGAACCTCGCCTCGCACGATGCGGCCGAGGTGGCGCTGATCGTCGAATGCGTCGGGCGGGCGCTGCGGGCGGGCGATGCCGATGCCGGGGCGACCTCGCGTGCGGTGGAGTGGCTGCGGTCGATCGGCGGCGACCCGGCGATGACGGCCCTGCCGCTGGCGCCCGCGAACCCGGTTCCGCTGCTGGAGCGCGTGCGCGCCGCCGGGCTGACCGGGCAAGCCTACGCCGCGAGCAGCCGCGCGCTGGGGCGGCGGACGCTGACGAACCGGCGGTACCTCGATTACGTCGCGGCCCGGCTCGGCATTCCGGACGATGTCGCGCGCAGCCTGCACCGGCGCTACGGGGTCTGAACCGCGCCCTCGGTCAGCTCGAACATGAACCCCTGAAGCGCGTTGCTGTCGATCAGCAGCTTGCGCGACAGATCCGCGAGCGTCACCCAGCCGACCACGCGGCCGCGGGCGTCGCGCACCGGCATCCGGCGGATGTGGTGGGCGGCCATGACATCCATCGCCGTGCGGACGGTGTCGTCCACGTCGCACGCGATGACCGGCGTGGTCATCAGGTCGCGGACGGCGGTGGTGGTCGGGTCGAGCCCGCGCGCCACGAGGCGGTAGAGGATGTCGCGGTCGGTCACGATCCCGTCGAGCGCGTCGCTGGTGCCGACGGGGAGCGCGCCCACGTCGAGCTCGCCCATCATCTCCGCCGCGTCGCGTGCCAGGGCCGCGCCGTCGATGAACTCGACGTCGCGCGTCATGATTTCGGTGATTTTCATGACGTCGATTGTCCCCGGATGCTGAACTTTTTTATGGAGCGGTTCAGTGATAGCCGATGTCGGCGCGCACCTTGCCCCGGAACACCCAATACGACCACGCGGTGTAGAGCAGGATGACCGGCAGCAGGAACACCGTGCCGACCAGCAGGAACGCCTGCGTCTTCGGCGACGAGGCGGCCTCCCACAGCGTGTAATGGTGCGGGACGATCATCGGCCACAGGCTGATCGCGATGCCGAGATAGGACATCAGGAACAGCCCGGCCGCGCCGAGGAACGCTCCCGGCTCCGACTTTCCGGCCAGCGCGCGCCAGGTGAGATACGCCAGTGCGGCCGTCAGCACCGGGATGGGCGCCAGCCAGGCGATGTTCGGCCACGCGAGCCAGCGGCGGGCGATGTCCGCGTCCTGGATCGGCGTCCAGAGGCTGACGGCGAGCACGCAGGCCAGCACGCCGATCAGGCACACCCTGCCCTGCCGCCGGGTCCGGTCCTGCAGGTCGCCGGACGTCTTCATGATCAGCCAGCCGGCCCCGAGCAGGCCGTAGCCGAACACCAGCGCCACGCCGGTCAGCACCGAAAACGGCGTGAAGCAGTCGAAGCTGCCGCCGGTGAACTGCCGGCCTTGGACGGTGAACCCCTGGATGAACGCGCCGAGCACGATGCCTTGGGCGAACGTCGCCAGGGTCGACCCGGTGCTGAACCCGTAATCCCAGAAGGTGCGATGGGCCGCGTCGCGGAACCGGAACTCGAACGCGACGCCGCGGAAGACCAGCGACAGCAGCATGATCAGGACCGGGAAGTAGACGGCCGGGATGATGATCGCGAAGGCCAGCGGGAATGCGACCAGCAGGCCGACGCCGCCGAGGATGAGCCACGTCTCGTTGCCGTCCCACACCGGGGCGATGCTGTTCATCAGCAGGTTGCGCGACGCGGTGTCCGGCGCGAAGCCGTACAGGATGCCGACGCCAAGGTCGAAGCCGTCGAGCAGCACATAAAGGAAGACGCCGATGGCCAGGATCGCGGTCCAGACCGGCACGAAATCCTGGGTGAACAGCGCGGTCATTCCGCGACCTCCGCCGCGAACGTCGTGGGCAGCGCCAGGATGGGCGCCGTGGGTCTGCCGCTCTGCACCGGGCCGTCCGACGGGGTGGCCCGGGGGCCGGCGCGAACGATGCGGCGCATGACGATGAAGCCGGCCGGGAAGATGATCGCGTAGACCACGACGTAGCCCGCGAACGACAGCAGCACGTTGGCCCCGGTCAGCGACGGCGAGACGCTGTCGGCCGTCCGCATCAGGCCGAACACCGTCCAGGGCTGCCGTCCGACCTCGGTCGTGGTCCAGCCGGCGATCACGGCGACGAAGCCGAGCGGCGCGAACAGCTGGCACGCCCACAGGAACCGCGCATCGGTCACGAACCGCTCCCGGCGGCGCAGGACGTTGCCGACGACCACCATCGCCAGCATCAGCAGGCCGATTCCGACCATGATCCTAAAACCGTAGAACGGCGGCCCGACCGGCGGCCGCTGGTCCCTCGGCCATTCCTTCAGGCCCTTGATCTCGCCGTGCAGGGAGTGGGTCAGCACGATGCTGCCGAGCACCGGGATCGACACCTCGTAATCCATGCGCGCGTTCGCGTCGTCCGGTATGCCGAACAGCGTGAGCGACGCCGGCGCCTCGGTGTCGTAGCGGCCTTCGAGCGCGGCCAGCTTGGTCGGCTGGTATTTCAGCGTGTTGAGCCCCTGCATGTCGCCGAGCACGACCTGCAGCGGGACCAGGACCAGCAGCATCCAGAGCGCGTGCGACATGATGCGCCGCCCCTCCTCGGCGAACCGGCCGGAGCGGACGAGCCACGCGGCGACGCCGAGGATCAGGAACCCGGTCGTGATGTAGAACGCGGTCACGGTGTGGGCGAGCCGGTACGGCAGCGACGGGTTGAAGATCACCTGCCACCAATCGGTCGGGAAAAACCGCCCGTCGACCCTCTCGAACCCGGCCGGCGTCTGCATCCAGCTATTGGCGGCGAGAATCCAGAAACTCGACGACAGGGTGCCGAGCGCCACCATGACCGCCGACAGGAAGTGCACCCAGCGCGGCACCAGCTTGCGGCCGAACAGCAGCACGCCGAGGAACGTCGCCTCGAGGAAGAAGGCCGTCAGGCCCTCGTAGGCGAGCAGCGGGGAGATGACGTTGGCGGTCGCGTCGGAAAAGCGGCTCCAATTCGTGCCGAACTGGAACGGCATGATGATGCCGGACACGACGCCCATGCCGAACGCGACGGAGAAAATCTTGATCCAGAACGCCGAGATGCGGCCGTAGATGTCGCGGCCGGTGGCGAAGTGCATCCCCTCGACGAACGCGACGTAGGAGGCGAGGCCGACGGTGAACGCCGGCAGCAGGATGTGGAACGCGACCACCCAGACGAACTGCAATCGGGACAGCAGGACCGGGTCGAGGTGCATGAGGCGGGCTCCGTTACGGGCCGGACGGTGGGCGCTCTACCGTCGAAAAGCGAGAGACATTTCGCCATCGCAACATGCATTGGGCACAAGCCATTCGTCGCGCGATGCACCGGCCCGTGCCGCCGGCCGATGCCCGCCCAAACAAAATGCTAGGCGCACTCCGGATCGCCGTCGTGACCGGTGACCGACCACTCCGGCCCGCCGGACCCGGCCCGCACCGTGTCGCCGCTCCGCGCCACGACGACCGGGCACCCCTCCCGGTACGGCAAGGTCGATCGCTCGACGGTCCAGCCGCCGCCGTCGATCCGGCCGAGCGAGACTTCGCACGCGACGATGTCCCGGGCCGCGTCGAGCGATCCGGCAGCGGCGACGCATTCGGCCAGCGTGGTCCCGCGCGGCAGGCTGTTCGCGCGCGACAGGGCCAGCATGAAGCGCGCGCCGACCCGCACGATAATGCCGGTCCGCGATGATTCCGGGTCGCGGAGGCCGGCGGTCCAGCACGGCGCGGTGTCGCCCGGCTGGCCGTGCCAGTGCTCGACATAATCGACGTCGCGGCCGCGCTCGACGAGGTGACGCGCGCCAGCCTCGGCCGGCTCGAACCACAGGCGGCCCACGTCCGGATCGTCCGATGGCGGCTGGAAGTCGATGGAACGGGTCCACGTGAACATATCGCCCTCGGCCGTCAGCACACCGGCGAACGCCTGCTGCGTCGCGAGCCAGGCGATTTGTTCCCAGGTCAGATCGTCATGGGACGAGACGCCCGAGAAATCCGGGCGTCCGGCGGGCTGGCGGAGGTCGGCGAACCTTGTCGTGCCCTGCAGCCACGCGACGAACGTCGTGGTGTCGCGTCGCCCGTCCGGCAAGACGATCAGCGAGCGCAGCCACAGGCCGCGCAGGTCGCCGACGGTCAGCGCCACCGCCCCCTGTAGTCGGCGATGATGGCGTGCAGGCGGGCGCGGCCGAAGCTCGGGTCGTGACCGGCGTGCACGATCTCGACCGGCAATGCGGCGAGCTGGTCGAACGAGGCGATGTAGTCGGGCACGCTCATGCCGCGCCCCTCATAGAGCAGCGGCCCGTCGTAGACGACGTCGCCCGCGAACAGCGTGCCGCTCGCCGCATCCCACAGCGCGATGCTGCCCGGCGAGTGACCGGGGACGTGCAGCACCGTGAACACGCGGTCGCCGAGGTCGATCGTCTCCCCCGCGTTCAACAGGCGCGTGGCCGGCGCGCCGATCAGGCCGTAACTATCGAGGTCGTAGCCGGGCGTCGGCAGCGCATGGACGATCAGCTCGGGCAGCGGCGGGTAGCCGGCGCGGACGAACATCTCCTTCAGCGCCGGGTCGAAATCGGCCGATCGGAGCGAGTATCCGGTGCCGGGGTCGGCCAGCTTGTCCGCCTCGATCGGATGCACCCACCGTTCCGCGAACTCGTGCGCGGCCCCCATGTGGTCGACATGCGTGTGGGTCAGCACGCAGATCGTGCGGTCGTCACCGAGCAGGTCCGGGAACGCCGCGCGGAGGTCCGCGATACCGTTGCCGGCGTCGACCAGGATGTCGCGGTCGCGCCCGCGAATATGCCAGAGGTTGGCGCGCAGCAGCGGGTCGACATGCGGCTCGCTGATGAGCGTGACGCCCGGCGAGACCTCCTCACGCGACCACCAGCGTTCCGCGACCGGAAGCGTCATTCGGCCGCCACTTTCATGCGCGTAGCCGAACGCCGCGATCATCTCCGCCGAGGTTCTGCGAGCGCCGGTCTGGAGGTATTCCATCGCGTTCAACGACGCCTCGTGCGCGGCAAGGCTCGATCCGGCGACGCAATCCTCGACGACGCGGGTGTAGTAGTCGTGCTGATGGGCGTCGGCGAACGTGTAGTGGATGCAGACGTCGGTCAGCCCGCCGACCAGAATGAGCGTCTCCGCCCGAAGACCTTTCAGCACGATCTCCAGATCGGTGCCGAAGAACGCGCTGTAGCGCCGCTTCGGGATGACGATGTCGTCCGGCCGCAACCCGATCACGCCGGCGGCGATGGGCGTGCCGGGATCGCCTTCCATGCAGTGAACGCCCTCGGACCCATCCAGCTCGCGGCCGTAATCGACCATGCTGCGGCGGTGGATCTCCTGGATGAACACGACCGGGATGTCGGCCGCGCGCGCCGCGTCGATGACGCCCCTCGCCCGGCGCTGCCGCTCCGAAAACCCCGGCATCAGCGGGATGCCGTTCACGTCGGCGGGCAGGAACGAGCCCTCCTGGATGTCGACCACGATCAGGACGGTGTTGCCCACCATCAGCGGTTGCGTCGTCATGCTTTGCCTCCCAGCAATTTCGGCAGGTCGCCGATGGCGGCCACCAGGGTAAACGCGAATAGCCCGATCAGCGTGAACAGCACCGATCCCACGCACATCGTCGGCTGAAAGCCCATGCGGAGATTGTTGAACACCTTGATCGGCAGGGTCTGCACGGAAAAGCCGGAGACCATGTAGGCGATGATGTACTCGTTCAGGCTCAGCACGAACACGAACACGAGCCCGCTCAGCACGTAGGGCCGCACGATCGGCAGCACGACCGTTCGCAGCACGTCGGTGTCGCGCGCCCCCATCGTTCGCGCCGCCTGCACCAGCGCCGGATCGACCGAGGCGAACCCGAGCGCCAGCGTCGTGAGCGGGAGGGCGGCAAACACCACGCCGTGGCTGACGACCGTGTCCTCCAATTGTCCGCCGTGCCCGATCGCCGTCCAGAACACGAGGAATACGATCGCGACGACGACGGACGGCAGCAGGAACGGCAGGCTGCCGAGCGTTCGGAGTGCCCGCGCGGCCCGGCCGCCATGGCGCCAGCCGATATAGGCGACGGGGAACGCGATCGACATCGACAACAGGGCGGCGAGCGACGCGACGGTCAGCGAGGCGCGCACCGATCCGGTCCAGGCGGGGTCGGCCATGAACACGCCGTACCAGTGGAAGTCGGGGTTTTCGGGCGGGAATGCCATCCGCGAACTGGCGTTGAGGCTGACGCCCGCCACGACGACGATCGGGGCCAGCAGGAACGCGGCGACCAGGGCGAGCAGCAGGAACCGTCCGGAGCGCGCGATCATGCCGCGCGCTCCAGCCGGCTGCGCGAAAAGCGCGCGGCGAGCAGCACGAGGCCGATCGTGGTGACCAGCAGCAGCATCGCCAACGCGACCGCGCCCGGCATGTCCTGCCCGCTCAACGCGGTGCGCGCGATCAGGATGGCGAGCGTCCAGTCTTGCGTGCGGCCGAGCACGAGGGGGGCGACGTAGCTGCCGATCGCGAGCACGGCGGCCAGGATGAACGCGGCCACCAGCGGCCCGCGCGTGGCGGGCACCACGACGGTCAGGAACGCGCGCGTCGGTGTGGCGCCCAGCGTGCGCGCCGCCTGCACCAGATCGCGGTCGAGGCGCGACAGGCTCGGGTACAGCGTCAGCACGGTGAACGGCAGCACGAGGTAGACGAGGCACGCGACGACCGCGCCGGGGCCGGGAAACAGGCTGTCCGGCTCGTCCATCAGGCCGAGCCAGACGAAGACGCCCGACATGCCGACGCGCTTGGACAGCATCACCTGCCAGGAGAACGTGATCAGCACCTCGGACAACGTCAGTGTCGCCAGCAGCAACACCAGCCACGCGACCTGTGCCCGCCGTCCCATGCGGGTGATGGCGTAGGTGAGCGGGAAGCCGATCAGCACGCAGATCGCCGCGCAGGCGAGTGCGAGCAGCACCGACATCAGCAACGCCTGCCCGGTCACCGCACTCAGCATCTGCGCATACGGGTCGAGCGTGAGGCCGCCCGACCACAGCCCGCTCGCGTCGTGGTGCGCGAAGCCGACCCGCAGCAGCAGCAGCGCCGGGATCGCGAACGCGCCGATCAGGATCAGCGCCGGCCAGGCGAGCGTCAGAAGCCCGGACGGCAGCCGCCATCGCGGGAGCGCCGGGGTTTGGACCGCAATGCCGGACATCACTCGCGCAGCACCGAGCAGCCGTCGGGGGCGAGGCCGACGCGCACCCGGCCGTCGCCCGGCAGCGGCCGCCACTCGTTCGGCATCACGCTACCGATGACCCGCTGCCCGTCGCAGTCGACGTGAACCTCGACATTGGTGCCGAGGTCGCGAACGAACGTGACGGTGCCGTCGAGCCCGCCGCTGGAATTGCCGCCCGGCATCAGGCGGATATGCTCGGGCCGCACCGACAGCGTGACCTTTTCGCCCGGCGCGACCGGCGGCATCCGCGTCACGGCAAACACGCTCTTGCCGACGCGAACCGAGCCGGGATCCGCGATTTCGGCGTCGAAGAAGTTGGTCTGGCCGATGAAGCCGGCGACGAACTTGTTGGCGGGCTCGCGGTAGATGTCGAGCGGCGGGCCGACCTGCTGCACCCGGCCGTCGCCCATGACGACGATGATGTCGGCGATCGTCATCGCCTCCCGCTGATCGTGAGTCACCAGGATCGTCGTGATTTTCAGCGCCTGCTGCAACTGGCGCAGCTCGACCTGCATGTGGTCGCGCAGCTTCGCGTCGAGTGCCGACAACGGCTCGTCGAGCAGGAACAGTGCGGGTTCCTGCGCCAGCGCCCGCGCGATCGCGACCCGCTGCCGCTGACCGCCCGACAACGCGGATACCGGCCGCGCGCCGACGCCGGGCAACCGGACGAGGTCGAGCAATTCGGCCACTCGCGCCGCCCGCGCCTTTGCATCCACGCCGCGCAGGCGAAGGCTATAGCCGATGTTGCCCGCGACCGAGAGGTGCGGAAACAGGGCGAGCGCCTGGAACACCATGGCGAAGTTGCGCTCGTGCACCGGCAGGTCGGTCACGTCCTTGCCGCCGAACAGGATGCGGCCGGTGTCGGGCGTCTCCAGCCCCGCCACCATCCGCAGCAGCGTCGTCTTGCCGCAGCCGGACGGGCCGAGAAAGCAGACGAACGCCCCGGTTTCGACCGACAGCGAAACGCCGTCGACCACGCGAACGCCGGCGTAGCTTTTGCCGACGCCGCGCAGTTCCAGCCCGCGCCCGGCGAGCACGATCAGCCCGTCGTCACCATCTTCGTATAGACCTGCTCGAAATAGTCCGCGTTCACGACCCGGCTCGACGCGTTGGAGCGGATCGGGGTCGCGTCGTTCGACACGCTGGCGAACTCCGCGTCCGTGAGGTTCATCATCTTGCGCGGGATGACCGGCGCGCTGCCGACGAAGCGGGCGACAAGCTGCTGCGCTTCCGGCGTGCAGGAGTAGTTGATGAATTCCGCCACTTCCGCGTCCTTGGTCGACGACGACGGCTGGCACCACGTGCCGGTGCCGGAGAACGCGCCCTCCTTCGGGAAGATCGACACGACCTTCGTGCCCGCCTTGGCCATCGTGCCGGCGACGTCGTGGTAATACGTGCCGCCCTCGACCTCGTCGTTCTGCAACGCGGTCTGCATGGTGCCCTCGTCGGTCCACCACAGCTTCGCCTGGTTCTTCAGTTCGGCGAGCTTGGCGCCGACCTTGTCGATGCCCTCATGCGTGTCGAGGATGCCGATGCCACCGAAATAGACGTGCGCCGCGACCTCGAACAGGTTGCTGGTGCCGCCGCCCGACAGGCCCCAGATCTTCTTCGACGGCGCCCACAACGCGGTCCAGCTATCCGGCAGCGGCTTCACCTCGTCCGGGTTCACGACCAGCGTCAGATACCAGGCGAGGCCCGCGACGCCGTCCACACCCTTCGGCCCGGTGAACACGAGGCCGGGCAGGACGTTGCCGATGGTCTTGATCTTGCCGGTGTCGAGCGACTTCCAGATGCCCTGGGCGCGGCCGCGCAGCACGTCCTCGTCGCTGTTCATGCACAGATCCATCGGCGCGTTGCCGGCCTTGTTGGCCTGCGCGAGCTGGATCAGGAACTGCGCGCCCTCGGCTTGCGGCTGGCTGACCACCGCGATGCCGGTCGCCTTGGTGAATTCCGGGTGGATGTGGGTTTTGAAACTGTCCTCGAAGAAGCCGCCGTAGGTCGAGACGGTGATCGTGCGGTCGGCGGCGCGGGCCGGGCGCACGAACGGTGCGGCGATCGCGGCGGTGGCGGCACCGATCAGGGCCGTCCGGCGGCCGATAGAGGTCTTCGTGGTCTCGGTCATGCGGCGCTCCTGTGGGGTCCATGGGCACCACGCAACGACCGTGCCAGCCGGGTGGCACGGTCGTTGCTGCCGTTGCCTGACAGACGAGGAGTTCCGGATGCCTGACAATCTGCCCGCCACCGGTGCGATGGGGGCCAAGCTGCTCGCGTTTACCGAAATCCCGGTGATCGATATTTCGGCATTGGCCGGCGGCGATCCCGCAGCGTTCGCCGCGACCGCCGCCGAAATCGGCGAGGCGGCGCGCACGGTCGGCTTCTTCTACATCACCGGCCACGGCGTCCCCGAGCCGCTGATCGAGCGGACCTACGCCCTGTCGCGCGCCTTCCACACGGCACCGTTGGAGAAGCGTATGGAGGTGCACGTCGCCCATTCCCCGGGCACTCGCGGCTACATTCCGAGCAGCGTGCAGTGGACCGACCCCGACCCGGAGATGCACCGGCTGGTCGAGCCCGATCCCGGCGATTTCGACTTTCTGAGCAAGCCGCTGCTGCACGCGGCGTTCGACGTGTCGATCGAGATCGCCGACGACGATCCGGATTTTCGGGCCGGCAACCTGATGCTCGTGCCGAACCAGTGGCCGGAATGGCTGCCCGAGATGCGGCAGCAGGTGACCGAGTATTACGATGCCGTGACGGAGGTCGGGGCGCGCCTGTTCCGCGCGTTCGCGACATCGCTCGGGCTCGAGCCGGAGTTCTTTTTGCAGCACGCGAGGAAGCCGCCGTCGCAGCTGCGGCTGTTGTATTACCCGCCGAACGACCTGCCGATGAACAACGACAATGTCGGCATCGGCCAGCACAGCGACTTCGAGTGCTTCACCATCCTGAACCAGCTCTCGCCCGGGCTGCAGGTGATGAACGCGGCCGACGAGTGGGTGGAAGCGCCGCCGATCCCGGGCAGCTTCATCGTCAACATCGGCGATCTGCTGGAGGGGTGGACGAACGGATTGTTCAAGGCGACGCAGCACCGGGTGGTGAACACCGGGCGCGAGCGGTTTTCGATGCCGCTGTTCTTTGCCGTCGATTACGACACAGTCGTCGAGCCGCTGCCGCAATTCGTCGACGCGCAGAACCCGCCGGCCTACACGCGGATCGTCGCCGGCAAACATCTGGCCGGGTTCAGCGTCAACGCGGCGAAGCATCTGCGGCGCAAAATTCTGGCCGGCGAGATCGAGATCGACTTCCCGATCCACAAGGTGAACCCGTTCAAGCGCATCGCGGTCAACGAGTTCTCAGGCTGAGAGGTAGGCGCGCCAGCCGCCGTGTTCGGTGATGTCCGGCGCACCGGCGACCCCGCCCGTTTCGGCGAGGAAGCCGAGGCACGGGCCATCGTCCAGCATGACGGTGCCGAAGCCGAGCGGCGGCGGCACGTTGGCGAGCAGCGTGCCGATGGCGGCGGTCGGCAGCACCCAGACTTCGCCCGCGATTGCCACACCGTCTTTCGCGCGCAGCATCCCGGGGCGGTTGCCGAGCGCGTACAGCCGGTATTCCGGGATCGTGCGGACCTCGCGATGAAACCGGCCGCCGAGCGAGGTGATCTGGCCGTTGAGCGGCAGCCCCGCCATGTGCCCGCCGACGCAGAACAGCGCCGTCTCGCCCGGCCCGGCCGCGTCCGGCGTGGCTGCCGGTTGGAGCGCGTTCCCGCGACCCCAGCTTGGCGCGGTGGCGCGATGGATCGCGTCGGCGATGGCGGCGATCCGGCCCTCCGACCACGCGGGGCCGACAACGGTGACGCCGACCGGACGGCCGTCCGCCAGCGTGCCGCACGGGACGGCGATGGCGGCGAGGTCGCAGAGGTTGACGAAGTTGGTCCAGGTGCCGAGGCGGCTGTTGACGCCGATCGGGTCCGCGTCGAGCTCGGCCAGCGTCGGCGCGGGCCACGTGGTCGGCAACAGCAGCGCATCGCAACTCGCGAACAGTTTTGCCGCCAGCTTTCTCGCCGCCGCCGCCTGATCGAACGCGGGGAACGCGTCGACGGTGAGACGCGCGAGCCCGCCCTCCAGGATTTTGCGCGTGACCGGGTGCAGTGCTTCGGGCTGCTCGGTCACGATCTTGCGGAGTGCGGCCGTGCGCTCGGCGACCCACGGGCCGTCGTACAACAGGCGCGCGACGGTGAGGAACGGGGCGATGTCGACCGTCTCGCCCGCGAACGGCTCTGCCGCCGCCGCATACAGCTTTGCGAAATCAGGGTCGAGATCGCCGGTTGCGATTCTGGCGACGCGGACATCGGCGGGCAGGCTTGCCCGCGCAAGGTGATCGTGCGGGGCGGCACGCGCATACGGGTCGGCGGGATCGTCGCCCGAGATCACCCGTGCGACAGCGCGCGCCGCGTCGACCGTGCGTGCAAAAATCGAAATCGTGTCGACGGACCGGCAGGCCGGCACGGCACCGGTCGCGGGCACGCTGCCGATGGTGGGCTTCCAGCCGACGATGTGGCCGAACATCGCGGGCACGCGGCCCGAGCCCGCCGTGTCGGTGCCGAGTGCGACCGGCACGATACCGGCGGCGACCGCCGCCCCCGAGCCGGACGACGATCCGCCCGGCACGCGGGCCGCGTCGAACACGTTGCGCGGGATGCCGTACGGCGAGCGCGCGCCGACCAGGCCGGTCGCGAACTGATCGAGGTTCGTCTTGCCCATCACGATCGCCCCGGCCGCGCGTAGCCTCGCCACGGCCACGGAATCCTCGGCCGGCGTGTACGCGTAGGCCGGACACGCGGCGGTGGTCGGGATCCCGGCCACGTCGATGTTGTCTTTTACCGCGACCGGCACGCCCCACAGCGCACGGCCGCGCGGGCCCTCGGCGGCGAGAGTCGCCGCCTGCGCCCGCAACTCCGTGTCGGGCACGCGAAAAATCCAGATCGCGGGATCGGCGTGGGCCGCGTCGGCGGCAATGGCGGCTTCGATGGCTGCGACGGGGTCAGTCAATTAAAACCTCGATCGGCGACGGGTCGAAGCCGTTACAGGGATTGTTGATCTGCGGGCAGTTCGAGATGAGGCACAGCACATCCATCTCCGCCCGCAGCTCGATAAAGCTGCCGGGCGCGCCGACACCGTCGGCGATGACGACCGTGCCGTCGGCGCCGACGACCACGTTCATGAAGAAGTTCAGGTTCGGCACGATGTCGCGCTTGGTCATGCCGTGCCGAGCCGCCAGCAGCAGGAAGTTCTCCCGGCACGCGTGCTGGTAGCGGGTCTGATGGCCGAACCGCACGGTGTTGCTCTCGCACGAACACGCCCCCGCGACAGTGTCGTGCGGCCCGGCGGTGTTGCCGGTGACGACGGCCATGACGCGGCCCCGGTTGGAGACGATGCGCGTGCCGAGGTCGATGTAGGCCGAGCCCTGCATCCGCAGCGTATCCTGCGCCGAGTATCGTTCGCTCACATCGTCGAGCGCGTAGAACAGCGTGTCGCACGCCTGCTGCCCGTGCACGTCTGTGATGCGGATCGTCTGTCCTTTGCGAACGGTGCCGGACCAGCCCTCCGTCGCCGGGATCGCTTGCGTGCTCATGCGACGGCCGCGTTGTTCTCGAACCCGCGCCGCGCCTCGGCCGTCGCGGTCCGGCACAGATCGTCGTCCGTGGCGATCGTGATGACGACGTCGAGCGGTCCTGGATCCGATGTGTCGGGGTCGAGCGGGTGGCGGCAGTTCGAGATTGCCAGCAGGAGGTCCATCTCGGCCCGCAACTCCACGAACTCGGCCGGTCGCCGTGTCGCGTTCCAGACGAACCGGCCGTTCGCGTCGACGCTGACCGGCGCGAAGAACGTGACCAGCGGCGGGATGTCGCGCGCGGACAGGCCGAGCTTCCCCGCCGACAACACAAGATTGTCGCGCGTGTTGCGGCCGCCCGTCTCCGGCCCGGTGCCGCCGAGCAGCGCGTCGTGCGCGCCGCCCGAGGAATCCTCGGTGACTGAGAGCATCACCCGGCCCATGTCCGAGAACAGCACGCGGCCTTTCTGCAATCGGCTGGTCCATTGCAGTTTGACCGTATCGGCGAAGTTCAGCCGCTCCGACACGTCGTCCTTGCGCCACGCCACCAGCGCCGCCGCCGCATCCCCGCCGGGCGTGGTCAGCCGCACCGCCTCGCCCGTGCGGAGCGTCAGCTGCGTGTTCCAGCCGCCCGGCACCGTCATGCGCCGCAACACCTCGCCCGTCGGCGGATCGCGCGGCGACGGCGGCGGCAGCGCGCGCGGCGCATCGGCGAGGCCGGCGGCCTTCAGCGCGTCGTAGGCGGCACGCCTCGCGGCGAGCACGTCGTCGGCGGCACGGGTCCAGGTCAATTCGGCACGCTCCCTCTATTCAACAGTGTCGGCGACGTCGGTCAGCAGCGGTATCGCCGGATACGTCTCGTCGTCCACGCTTCCGGCGTGGATCAGCGACTCCAGGCGCGCCTTCACCCGCAAGAACGCCGCCGATCCGGTTTGCGCCGCCACGCGCGGCCGGTCGAGCGGCACCTCGATCAGCGCCTGCACCCGGCCCGGATGCGCGGACAGCACGAGGATGCGGTCGGCGAGGTAGATCGCCTCGTCGAGATCGTGCGTGATGAAGACGATGGTGATGTCGACCTTGCGCCAGATCTCGAGCAGATACGCCTGCATCCGCGCCCGCGTCTGCGCGTCGAGTGCGCCGAACGGCTCGTCCATCAGCAGGATGCGCGGCTGGTTCGCGAGCGCCCGGGCGATCGCGACGCGCTGCTTCATGCCGCCCGAAAGCTGGTGCGGGTAGTTGTCGGCGAACCGTTCGAGCCCGATCAGGCCGAGCCACTCCTGCGCCGTCCGCCGCGCCTCGTCCCGCCCCTGCCCCGCCATCCGCAGGCCGAACATGACGTTGCGCAAGACGGTGAGCCACGGAAACAGCGTGTAGCCCTGAAACACCATGCCGCGATCCCGCCCTGGCCCGGCCACGGGCGCGCCGTCGAGCAGCACGGCACCGCTGGTTTGAGTTTCGAGCCCGGCGAGAATGCGGGCCAGCGTCGACTTGCCGCAGCCGGACGGCCCGACGACGCACAGGAACTCTCGCCTGTGTGCGACGAGGTCGATGCCGTCCAGCGCCACCGTCCTGCCGAACATCTTGCCGAGGTTTTCGACCCGCAGGATTTTCTCCCGCGCGTACATGCGCGACAGGCGGGCGCGGACCGTCTCCGGAAGTTCGTCGATCAGTCCGTCAAGCAACGGCACGATCCCACGGGAACAGTTTGCGGCCGAGCGACGCCAGAACCATGTCGGTGCCGAGCCCGATCACGCCGATCACCGCGATGGCGGCGTAGACGGCGCTGAAATGCTGATAGCGGGCCTGCTGCGTGATGTAGAGCGAGATGCCGGTCGTCGCACCGATCAGCTCGGCCACGATCAGGTAAGTCCAGGCCCAGCCGAGCAGGACGCGCTGATCGCGATACAGGTCGGGCAGCACCGCCGGCACGACGACGTGCGTGAGCAGCCGCATGTTTTTGGTGCCGAGCGTCAGCGCCGCCTCGACCAGCGCCATGTCCGCGCGGCGCGTCGTGTTGGCGATGATAAGGATTTGCTGGAACAGCGTGCCGATCACGATGATCGCGATCTTCGGCCCGTCGTAGATGCCGAGCACGGCGACGACGAGCGGCCCGAACGCGGGGGCCGGCAGGTAGCGGAAGAACTCCACGAACGGTTCGATCAGCCGGCTGATGCCGCTATGCGCCCCGCACAGAATGCCGAGCGGGACGCCGACGGCGGACGACAGCACGAAACCCCAGAAGATGACCTGGATCGAGTGCCACAGCGCCTGGTGCAGCCACTGCCCGTCCTGCTGTTCGGGTGCGGTGGTGAACGCGGAGACGAACGTCCGCAGCACGTCGCCCGGTGCCGGCAGATAGACGGGATTGGCGCGCACGCCCGGTCGGCGGACGATGGCCGGCCGCCATCGCCGTCGCGGCCTCGTCGGCGAAGATGGCGTTCGGCACCCGCATGCCGGCCTGGAAGTAGTCGACGTCGCCGGGGTCGGAGATCAGCGTCACCGGGTGCCAGACCGCCGGCACGTAGGACACCACGCACCACGCGAACACCGGCAATGCGATCGACAGCACGCCGAGCAATGTTCTTGTGCGCGCCGGCAGCGGTGCCCGGACGCGGAACCATTGCGGCCGCGCCCGGGATGCCCGCAAGAACGCCCCCGACGCGGCGAACGCGCTCACGGATTACTTGCCCGTGAACGCTTCGGTCAGCGACGGATCGACATAGGCGTTCCCGTCCTGGGCGGTTTTGTAGACGCCGTTGCGGACGTTGAAATCGTCGGCGTTCGCGTCCGATCCGTAGATCGAATCCAGCCCCGTCCCCTTCTGGAACGCGTGCTTCGCCTCGGCCAGCGACAGGATGTGCGTGCCCTTCACGAACGGCTTGTAGGTCGCCGGATCGACACCGTCGCGCGCCGCGATGATCCTCAGCGCGTCGTCGGCCGTCTTCGGGTCGTCCATGTAGGCGGTGACGCGATACCAGACGCCGATCACCTTCATCCAGTCGTCGCGCCGGTCGTTCAGGCTCTGCGGCGACACCATCAGCGCGTCGTAGATCAGGCCCGGCGCCTGTGCGGAGGTGAAGATCGGCCGAGCGCCCGGAGCCAGCTTTGCCGCCTGCCCCGCCACAGGCTGCCACGCGGCGATCGCGGCCACCGAACCGGACGCCAGCACCTGCGGCGTCTCGTTGGTCTTCGCGTTGACCAGCGTCACGTCGGTCAGCTTCATGCCGGCAGCGGTCAGCGCGTGTTCGAGCAGCAGGTGGTCGACCAGCCCGACCTCGACGCCGACCTTCTTGCCGGCCAGATCCTTGACCGATTTCACGCCGGGCGAGCCGACGATCTGGTCGTTGCCGCTGCTGTAATCGGTCAGCAGGATCATGACGTTCTTCGCGCCGTTCGCCCCGGTGCCGAGCGCGTCGCCGTTGGCCACGTTGTCCGCGTCGAGCTTGCCGGCGGAGAACGCGTCGAGCGAGGCGGAATAGTCGAACCACTGCATCTCGACGTCGACGCCGGCTTCCTTGAACCAGCCTTTGTCGACGGCGATCTGCCAGGGCGTCCAGCCGGGCCAGTCGCTGAACCCGATCCGTAGCGGTGCCTTGTCGGCGGCCGCGGCCGGATGGGTGGCGAAGGCGAAGGCGAATGCGCAGGCGGCGAGCAGGCCGAGCCTGTTGCGGCGGGTCATGGCGGTTTCCTCACACGTGTCGGCGGAGGCGGAGGCAAGAGTCGTGCCGCGTGTGTCGCGGTCTCCGGTGGGCATCGGCAGGCGCACGCCCTACACGGATGGGTGATGACCCGCCGAGTTCAGCTCAACAACGAGGCGTCGGACGATTTCATCTCGATCCGAAGATGGCTCACTCAGGCCGGGTCCGGACAGGTTGCACGCCGGCGGTTGCGCGCGATAACGACGGCCATCGACGAGCTTGCCGTCTACCCCTGCCGGAACCGCCGGGGCGACGTCCCGGGCACCCGCCAGCGCGTCGTCGCCGGCCACATCGTGGTCTATCTCGTTTACCAGGATACCGGCGATGATCGGACGGCGGGCGACGTGCTTGTCACCGCGATCTACGGTCCCGGCCGCGATCGTCCGTAACGTTCAGGCGCGGGGTTGCGGCAATTCGTCCGGCGTGTCCCAGCTATCGATCCAAGCCTTGACCGCTTCCCACGGAACCGTCCGGCCCGCTGCGTAGTCGGCCCGTGCGCGTTCGACACGGGCCGTCAGCCAAGCGACATGCTCGGGGTCGGACCACTCGGCCGGAGCCGTCTCATGCTGCTGCGTTTCGCTCGGCATCTAGGGATCATACGCCCACGCGGGCGGCCGCGCGAGCACGATCCGGCGACGGCATAGGCACAGGCCGGCACTTGGGCGAAAACAGCGTCCATGTTCACCAAAATCCTGATCGCCAACCGGGGCGAGATCGCCGCCCGCATCGGCCGCACGCTGCGGCGCATGGGCATCGCCTCGGTCGCGATCTGCTCCGAGGCCGACCGGTTCACCCGCCCCGTGCTCGACGCGGACGAGTTCGTGGTGCTCGGCCCCGCGCCGGCCGCCGAGAGCTATCTGCGCGAGGAGGCGATCGTCGCCGCGTGTTTGGGCACCGGGGCGCAGGCGGTGCACCCCGGCTACGGCTTCCTGAGCGAGCGCGCGGGGTTCGCGGAGCGGCTGGCGGCGCACGGCATCCGGTTCATCGGCCCCTCGCCCGCGAACATCCGCGATTTCGGGCTGAAACACACCGCGCGTGCGCTGGCCGAGGCGGCCGGCGTGCCGCTTGCTGGCCGGCAGCGGGCTCCTCGACGATGCCGACGCGGCACAGGCGGCGGCGGCGCGGATCGGATTTCCGGTCATGCTGAAAAGCACGGCGGGCGGTGGCGGGATCGGCATGCGGTTGTGCCGCGATGCGGGCGAGCTGGCCGAGGCGTTCGCGGGCGTGCAGCGGATGGCGACCGCGAGCTTCGGGGATGCCCGCGTCTACCTCGAACGGTTCGTGTCCCGCGCGCGGCATGTCGAGGTTCAGATATTCGGCGACGGGCTGGGCGGGGTGGTGAGCCTCGGCGAGCGCGACTGTTCGTTGCAGCGGCGGCACCAGAAGGTCGTCGAGGAGACGCCCGCCCCGAACCTGCCCGATGCGGTCCGCGCGCGGCTGCACGAGGCGGCGCGGTCGCTGGGCCGGTCGGCCCAATACGAGAGCGCCGGCACGGTGGAATTCATCTACGATTCCGAGCGCGAGGCGTTCTCGTTCCTGGAGGTGAACACGCGCCTGCAGGTCGAGCATTGCGTGACCGAGGCGGTGTACGGCGTCGACCTCGTCGAGTGGATGGTGCGGCAGGCGGCGGGGGCGTTCGTGCTGCCGCCACAGGACTCGCTGATCCCGCACGGTGCCGCGGTCGAGGCGCGGGTCTATGCCGAAAACGCCGGCGAGAATTTCAGGCCCAGCACCGGGCTGCTGACCGAAGTGCGCTGGGCAGCGGGCGTTCGCGTCGATACCTGGGTCGAGACCGGGACCGAGGTGACGCCGTTCTACGACCCGCTGCTGGCCAAAGTGATCGCGCATGGCGACACGCGCGAGGCCGCGATCGGCACGCTGGCCGGCGCACTCCGCGACAGTGCGATCTGGGGGCTTGAGAGCAACCTCGGCTGGCTCGGGACGGTGCTGAACGACGTGGCATTTCGCGCGGGCGAGATGAGCACGGCGACGTTGGCGACCCTCGCCCTACACGCCGCGCGCGATCGCGGTGCTGTCGCCGGGGACGGCCAGCAGCATCCAGGAATTGCCGGGGCGGCTCGGCGCGTGGGCGGTCGGTGTGCCGCCGTCGGGGCCGATGGATGCGCGGTCGCATCGCCGCGCCAACGCGCTGGCCGGTAACCCGCCCGATACGGCGGCGCTGGAGTTGACGCTGACCGGGCCGACGCTGCGGTTCGATTTTTCCGCCGTGGTCGCGATCTGCGGGGCCGTAATGCCGGCGACGCTGGACGGCGTGGCGGTGGCGCACGATGCGGCATTCGCGGTCGCCGCCGGTCAGGTGCTCGCCATCGGGCGCGCCGCCGGACCGGGTTTGCGGGCGACCTTGGCGGTGTCGGGCGGGCTCGACGCGCCGGTGTTCATGGGCTCGCGCGCGACGTTCGCGCTGGGCGGCTTCGGCGGCCACGCGACCGGGCTGTTGCGCACCGGCGACGTGCTGCGGATCGGCGGTGCGGCAGAGGCGAATGCGGTCCCGCCGGCGGTCGAGCTGACGCACGACTGGACGCTGAACGTCCTGTACGGGCCGCACGGCGCACCGGACTTCTTCACCGACACCGACATCGCGACGCTGTTCGACGCGACCTACGAGGTTCACTTCAACTCGGCACGCACCGGCATCCGCCTGATCGGGCCGAAGCCGGTCTGGGCGCGCAAGGATGGCGGCGAGGCCGGGCTGCATCCGTCCAACATCCACGACAACGCCTACGCGGTCGGCTCGATCGACTTTACCGGCGACATGCCGATCCTGCTCGGCCCGGACGGACCGAGCCTCGGCGGCTTCGTCTGCCCGGCCGTCGTCGCCACCGGCGATCTTTGGAAGCTGGGCCAGCTTCGTCCCGGCGATCGTGTGCGCTTCGCCCGGACCCGTCCGACGCTGCTGACCACGACCGAGAGCGACGATCCGGTCGTGCTGCGGGTCGACGCCGACATCCCGGTTCGGGTCCGGCGTGCGGGGGACGCGAACGTTCTGGTCGAGTTCGGCGACATCGTGCTCGATCTGCGGTTGCGGTTGCGGGCGCAACTGCTGCTCGACGCATTGGAGGCGGCGCGCCTGCCCGGCGTCATCGACCTCACACCCGGCATCCGCTCGCTGCAAATCCACTTCGATCCGGCGGTGCTGTCGCAACGCCGCCTGCTGGACACGCTCGCCGCACTGATCCGCGAGTTGCCCAGCGGCGACGACGTGACCGTCGCGAGCCGCACGATCCACCTGCCGTTGTCGTGGGACGATCCGCAGGCACGCCTAGCGATGCGCCGGTATCAGGAGCTGACGCGGCCCGACGCGCCGTGGTGCCCGTCGAACATCGAGTTCATCCGCCGCATCAACGGCCTCGCGTCGGAGGACGAAGTGCGCCGCACCGTATTCGACGCGGAATGGCTCGTGCTCGGCCTCGGCGACGTCTACCTCGGCGCACCGGTGGCGGTGCCGCTCGACCCGCGCCATCAGCTCGTCACGACGAAATACAATCCGGCGCGACCGTGGACGCCGGAAAACGCGGTCGGCATCGGCGGCAGCTATCTGTGCATCTACGGCATGGAGGGGCCGGGCGGCTATCAGCTGTTCGGACGCACCATCCAGGTCTGGAATTCGTTTCGCCGCACGCGCGCGTTCACGGAGCGGCCGTTGCTGCGGTTCTTCGACCGTATCCGCTGGCATCCGGTCGACGAGGCGGAACTGTCTGGACGCCCGAGCCGCCTTTCCGCACGGACGCTACGATGTCGCGATCGAGGACGGCACGTTCTCCCTGGCGGCACACCAGGCATTCCTCTCGGCCAATGCTGGAGAGATCGCGACCGCGCGCACCCGTCAGCGCGCCGCGTTCGAGGCGGAGCGGCAGGATTGGGCGGCGCGCGGGCTCGACCGGTTCGAGGAGGCGGTCACGACCGCGCCGCCCGAAACCGACCTGCCGCCCGGCTGCGTGTCGGTCGACAGCCCCGTCCCCGGCGTCATGTGGAAGCTGCTGGTCGGCATCGGCGACGCGGTGCGCGCGGGCGAGCCGGTGGCGATCGTGGAGTCGATGAAAACCGAGATGCAGATCGCCGCCCCGGTCGGCGGGCGGATCCGGGAACTCCCTGTCGCCAGCGGGCGAGAGGTGCGCGGCGGGCAGCGGATCGCGGTGATCGACGCGGGTTAGCCGAGTGCGGCGGCCAGCGCGTCGGTCGTCGCGGTCCAGCCGACGATGCCGCCCTGTGCCCGGACCATCGCGAGTGTCGCCGCCTTGAACTCCGGGAAGTAGCTGCCGGTCGCGTCCTCGATCAGCAGGCACTCGTAGCCGCGATCGTTCGCCTCGCGCATCGTGGACTGCACGCAGACCTCGGTCGTCACACCGCCGAGGATCAGGTGGGTGATCCCCATTGCGGCGAAACGCTCGTGCAACCCGGTCGCGTAGAACGCCCCCTTCCCCGGCTTGTCGATCACCATCTCGCCGGCGAGTGCCGCCATTTCCGGGATGATGTCGACGCCCGCCTCGCCGCGCACCAGCACGCGCCCCATCGGCCCCGAATCGCCGATCCGCAAATCGGGTGCGCCACGGTCGCGCTTGGCAGGCGGGCAATCGGAGAGGTCCGGCAGATGGCACTCTCGCGTATGCGCGATGAAAATGCCGGCGTTTCGCGCGAGGCTCAGCAGGCGCGCGGCCCCGGGGACGATTTCGCGCAGTAACGAGACATCGTTGCCGAGCGACGCGCCGAAGCCGCCGGGTTCGAGGAAGTCGCGCTGCATGTCGATCATCAGCACCGCCGTGTGCGCGGGGTCGAAGCGGTAGGCGAACGGAAGGGCCTCGACGATCATGCGCCGTCCAGCATGTAGGCGCCGATGGCCCTGGCATCCGCACCGAGCGCCGCGACTTCGTGCACGACGCGACCGTTATGCATGACGACGATGCGGTCGCTGAGTTCCAGGATTTCGTCGAGGTCTTCGCTGACCAGCAGCACCGCCGCGCCGTCGTTTCTGGCTGCGATCAGGCGGGCACGAACCTCCGCCACCGCTTTGACGTCGAGGCCGAAGCAGGGGTTGGCCACGACCAGCAGATCGACCTCCCCGTCCAGCTCGCGCGCCAGCACGCAGCGTTGCACGTTGCCGCCGGACAGCACGCCGATCGGGGCCGACGGTTGCGGTGCGCGGACGCCGTAGCCCGCGATCATGCGTTTGGCGCGCGCGGCCATGTCGGCGCGGTCGAGCCAGAACCGGCGGCCGCCGCTGGGCGTGCGGTCGAACATGCGCAGGTTCAGGTTGTCGGCGATCGCCATCGCGGGCACGCAGCCGTTGCGCAACGGCTCCTCCGGCACGACGCGCACATGCCGCGCCTGCGCCTCCGACCGTGTGGCGTGGAAGCGCTCGCCCTCGACCCAGACCTCGCCGCTATCGGGCACGCGCTGGCCGCCCAGCACCTCGGCCAGCTCCTTCTGGCCGTTGCCGGACACGCCGGCGACACCGACGATTTCGCGCGGGTGGACGACCAGATGCTCGATATCGAGGCCGGAGCGTCCGAGGTCGGCGGCGATGCGGAGGTTGCGGACCAGCAGCCGCGTCTCCTCGCCGCGCTCGCCCTTGCGTTCGACCGCGGCCGGCGTGTGCTGCTCGCCGATCATCATCGCGGTCATGTCGTTGGCGGACAGCGCCTTCGCGGCACCGCCGCCGACCGCGCGGCCGCGCCGCAGCACCGTCACGTCGTCGGCGAACTGGGCGACCTCCCGCAGCTTGTGGGTGATGATGAGGATCGTGAGGTCGCCGCGATGCGCGAGGTCGGCCATCAGCGTCAGCATCTCGTCCGCCTCGCGCGGGGTCAGCACGGAGGTCGGCTCGTCCAGCACCAGAAAGCGGCGGCGCAGGAACAGCTGCTTCATGATCTCGGTCTTCTGGCGCTCGCCCGCCGCGAGGCCGCCCGCCGGTTCGTGCAACGGCACCTTGAACGGCATCGTCGCCATGAACGCGTCGAGCGCCGCGCGTTCCTTGCGCCAGTCGATCACGCCCGGCGTGTCGGCCCGCGACATCACCAGGTTTTCCGCGACCGTCATCGACGGCACCAGGGTAAAATGCTGATAGACCATGCCGAGGCCGAGCGCGTCGGCATCCGCCGGCCGTGCGATCTCGGCCTCCTTGCCGTCCACCAGGAACGAGCCCTCGTCGGCGCGGTAATAGCCGAGCAGGCACTTTACCAAAGTCGACTTTCCCGGCGCCGTTTTCGCCGAGCAACGCGTGAACGGAACCGGCCGCGACGCGCAACGAAACATCGTTCAGCGCGGTGAATGCGCCGAACCGCTTGGTGATCCCGGCCGCTTCGATCCCGATCGCGCTCACTGCAACGCGGCGATCAGCTTCGGGCCGTCGCTGACGGTGCCGAACACGCCGCCCTGCATTTTCACCATCGCCACCGCCGCGTCGTGATTGCTCCGGTCGGTCGCCGCACAGCAATCCTCCAGCAACAGGCACTCGAACCCGCGATCGTTCGCCTCGCGCATGGTCGTGTGCACGCAGACATCGGTCGTGATCCCGCTCAGGATCAGGTTGCGGATGCCCCGCGCGCGCAGGATCAGTTCGAGGTCGGTCGCGTAGAAACTGCCCTTGCCCGGCTTGTCGATGATCGCCTCGCCCGGTTCCGGTGCCAGTTCCGGGATGATCTCCCACCCCACCTCGCCGCGCACCAGAACCCGGCCGCACGGCCCCGGATCGCCGATGCCGGCCCCGATCTGCCGGCTGCGCCAGCGCTTGTTGTCGGGCAGGTCGAGCAGGTCCGGCCGGTGTCCTTCGCGCGTGTGAAAGACGTGGTAGCCGCCCTTTCGCATGGCGGCGAGCACGTTCGTGATCGGCACGATCGGGGCGCGGGTCAGCGACAGGTCGTAGCCCATCGCGTCGACATAGCCGCCGACGCCGCAGAAATCGGTCTGCATGTCGATGATGATCAGCGCGGTGTTCGCGGGCGTCATGTCGCCGTCGAACGGGTACGCGTACGGGGATGCCTCGACGATCATTCCGCTGCGACCTTCAGTCGTTGCGCGGGGGGCGGCAGACCGGCCGAGGTGCCGTCGGTGACACGCACCGTGTCCTCCCACGGCAGGCGGTAGCGGCCGGCGACGAGGTCGCGCATGTACGTGTACGGGCAATCGCCCGCGCCGCCCGCCACGGCCGAGTAACCACGATGGCCGAACTGGTAGATGTTGTTCTCCACACCCCAGTGCGCCCGCGCCTCCCGCACCAGATCGGGGCGGACTTCGGCGGTGACGATCTCGTCCGTGCGGCCGGACGTGCCGTGGGCGACGATGCTGCCGTCGAAGTTGCAGACCATCGCCTCGCCCATCGAATCCCAGGTGCCGTCCGACCCGCTCATGCACACGCTGGCCGTGACCATCAGGTTGCAGAACGCGTTCGATTGGTTGGTGATGCGCCACGCCTCGCGCATCGGCGGCGTGTAGCCGGCGGTTCGCAGCATGATCTCGGCACCCTTGTACGCCGCCTCGTGCGCCATTTCGGGGAACATGCCGTCGTGGCAGATGATCAGTGCCAGCTTGCAGCCGCGCGGCCCGTCGATCACCGGAATGCCGAGATCGCCCGGCTCCCACGGCTCCACCGGCACCCACGGATGCAGCTTGCGGTAGTACAGTTTCAGCTCGCCCGCGTCGTCGATGATGAGGCCGCTGTTCCAGGGCGCGCCGCCAGGGTTGCGCTCCATGATCGAGAAGCAGCCCCAGACCTTGTTCTCGACGCAGGCGGCGCGGAACGCCGCGACCTCCGGCCCGTCGACGTCGCATAGAATTTCGTCGCGCGTGTCCATCGACAGGCCGTGCAGCGCGTATTCCGGGAACACGACGAGATCGAGCGTCGGCATCCCGCGCCGCGCCTTGCGCGACCATGCCGGCGATCTTGCGCGTCTGCGCCTCGATATCCGCGCGCGTCTCGATCTTCGGCAGACCGAGTTGCACGAGCCCGATCACGACGCCGTTCGGCGCCCGGTTCAGTCCACCCAGACCGTTCATTGTCCCAAAACTCCTCCGGCTAGATCTTGATCGACAGTTCGCCCGGCATGCCCCGCAGCGAGCGTCCGGGCCGCACCGTCGCGATCAGGATGATCAATGTCACGACGTACGGGGCGGCGTAGAACAGGTAGTAGCCGTGCGTGATGCCGATCGTCTGCATCGCCGGGCCGAGTGCGCCGGCGGCACCGAAGATGAGTGCGGCGACGATGCACCCGAGCGGCTGCCAGCGCGCGAACACGACGAGTGCGACCGCCATCAGGCCCTGACCGGACGACAACCCCTCGTTCCAGCTGCCGGGATAGACCAGCGACAAGAACGCTCCGCCGACGCCCGCGAGCGCGCTGCCGGCGGCGGTGGCGAACAGCCGCGTGCGTGTCAGCGACAGCCCGAGTGCGCGGGCCGCGTCCGCACTGTCGCCCACGATCCGCAACCGCAGCCCGGGCCGTGTCGAGCGGAAGAACCAGTGCATGACGATGGCCGCCACCAGCCCGAGCAGGAATAGCGGGCTCACCTGCAGCGCGGTGCGGACCGGACCGGGATCCGCCCAGAAGCCCATCGGGATGTTCGGCAACGATGGCGCGGTGGGCTGGATGTACGGCTTGCCGAAGAAGAACGCGATGCCGGTGCCGAGCACCATGATGGCGATGCCCATGGCGACGTCGTTGACCCGTGGCAGCGCGCAGACGGCACCGTGCACGGCCCCGAGCAACGCGCCCGCGAGGGCTGCCGCCAGCACGCCGATCCACGGATTGCCCGTCTCGTACGCGACCGCGTAGGCGACCATCGCGCCGAACACGAGCACGCCCTCGTTGCCGAGGTTGATGCGGCCGGATTTCTCGGTGAGGCATTCGCCGAGGCTCACGAACAGGAACGGCGTGCTGACCCGCAGCGCGCCGCCGGTCATCGCGATCGCGACCGTGCCGAGTGCCGACATCTACGTTCTCACCCGGGGCTGGAACCAGCCGATGCGGCCGTACAGCGTCTCGCTCGCGAGGATGGACACGAAGATCGCACCCTGCAGCACGGCGACCGTCGCGTCCGGCAAGCCCATCCGCCGCTGCAGCAATCCGCCCGCCGCCCCGATGCCGCCGAGCAGGAACGCCATCGGGATGATCGCGAGCGGGTTATGGCGCGCCAGGAACGACACCAGAATGCCGGCGAAGCCGTAGCCCGCCAGCAGCGACGCATTCGACCGGCCATAGACCGCCGCGACCTCGATCGCGCCGGCCAGCCCCGCGAACGCGCCGCCGATCGCGCAGGCGACGATGACCAGCCGCGTCACCGGCAAGCCTTGAAGCTGGGCCGCGCGCAGGCTGCCGCCGGTGACGCGGGCGGCGAAACCGGGCGTCGTGCGCCAGATCGCGATGTAACAGAGGACGCAGGCGACGACGCCGACCAGCAGGCCCGGATGCAGGTCGGTGCCCGGCAGCGAGCCGAGCTTGTTCGCGTCCCCGATGCCCCAGGTGGATGGCTTGTTCAGGCTCGCCGGATCGCGCAGCGGCCCCTCGACCAGGAAGTTGAAGACGGCGACACCGATGTACGACAGGACGAGGCTCGCGACCGTCTCGTTGATGCCGCGCTTGGCCCGCAGGATGCCGGTGATCGCGATCCAGCCGCCACCGGCCGCCATGCCGGCGACCGCCATCGCGAGCCACACGAACGGCGCGGCAAGGCCGGCGAGCGGGAATGCGGCCACGGTCGCGGCGAGGCCGCCGAACGCCAGCGCGCCCTCGCCGCCGATGACGACCAGCCCGAGCTGCGCCGGAACCGCGACGCACAGTGCGGTCAGCAACAACGGCGCGGCGCGTTGCAGCGTGTTCTGCAGCGAGAAGGTGCTCGCGAACGCGCCGCGCCAGATGATCTCGGCGAAGTCGGCCGGCGATTTGCCGAGGGCCAGCAGGAACGCGGAGAACACCAGGCCCGCGAACACCAGCGCCAGCACGGGTGCGGCGACAGCTTCGAGCGCGCGACGAGCCGGGTAGAAGCGGTCGCCGCGTGCCCGCGCGACCGGAGCGATGCCGGACGCGGTGGCGTCCAGCGCCACCGTCACGACGTGGAGCCGAGCACCCCGTCGACCAGATAGGACATCAACTCCAGCTCGACGGCGGTTTCCGGATAGGATTTTCCGGCCGGGATCACCTGATTGCCCTTGTTGTCCGACAGCGGGCCATGGAACACGCTGTAGCCGCCCTTCATCATCTCGGCTTTCACGGCGTCCGCGTTGGCCTTCGCGGCCGGTGTCACCGCCGGGCCGTAGGCGGACATTTTGACGAACCCGTCGGCCAGACCGCCGCGGACGAAATTCGGCAACGGCTTGCCGGCCTTCATCTCGGTCACGAAGTCCGTGTACACCTTCGCCCAGTTCCACTCGGCCCCGGTCAGATAGCCTTTCGGCGCCAGCGACGACTGATCGGCGTGATAGCCGCAGGTGTAGATGCCGCGACCCTCGGCGGTCTGCACCACCACCTTCGGCCCGTCGACATGGCAGGTCACGACGTCGATGCCCTGATCGGCGAGACCGTTGGTCGCCTCGGCTTCCTTGACCGGCATCGACCAGTCGCCGGTGAAGATCACCTGCACGGTGATCGACGGATCGACCGAGCGTGCGCCCAGCGCGAAGCTGTTGATGTTGATCAGCACCTGCGGGATCGGCTTGGCCGCGACGAAGCCGAGCTTCTTGGTCTTCGTCATGTGCCCGGCGATGACGCCGTTCAGATACTGGCCCTGCCCGATATAGCCGAAATAGCTGCCGGAGTTGATCGGGTCCGCCTTCGTCCACAGCCCGCCGCAATGGCGGAACTGCACGTTCGGATACTTGCGCGCCATGTTCAGCACGTACGGGTCGAAATAGCCGTAGCTGGTCGGGAACAGCAGCGGCGCGCCGTCGAGCTCGATCATGCTCTGCATGGTCTTCTCGACGTCGTCGCTCTCCGGAACCCGCTCCTCCTCGACGATTTTGACGCCGGGCATCGCCTTCAGCGCGGCGGCTCCCTCGGCGTGGGACTGGTTGTAGCCGAAATCGTCCTTCGGCCCGACATAGATGAAGCCGATCGTGAGGTCGTCCGCGCGGGCGACGCTCGGCCGCAGCAGGCCCGCCCCGGCCAGCGCCCCGCCGGCGCCGAGCAGGACGTTGCGCCGGGAAAGCCTGAGTCGCTGGTTCATCGGGCGGTCCTTACCGTGATCGTTGCCGCTTCGGTGCAACTATCGGGCCAAAAGGTCGCGCCGACCGGCCGGATGGGCCGCGGCCGCGCGAAATGCCCGTTTCGCGATCAGTCGGCTAAAATTTCGTCGATCATGCTCACGTGGGCCGCCACCACCCGCCAGCAATCCGGCCCCGTTCCAACCCGCGCCCAGACCTGCGTCTGCCGGCCGAGCCGTCCCGGCGCGTCGGGCCTGCGAAACAGCGTGCTGGCGGTCGCGAGGTCCGGGCCGAACGCGGTGATGACCAGCCGGTCGAGCGTGCGCGGCAGCCCGTTCGTCTGCGTCCGCCGGAACGCCGCGATCTCCGCCATGCCGTGCTGCAGGTCCGCGATCCCGTAGCGCACCACGCGCGGATCGTCCCAGAACATCGCGTCCAGCGCCGCCGTATCGTTCTCGATCAGGGCGCGCTCGTAGCGGGCGAAGGCCTCCGCCACTTCGGCCACCGTCGCGGGGTCGTCGATCATGCCGTTGCGCGATCCTGCCGACCGTCGGCCCGAAACCGAATTCGCCCGCACCGACATCCGCCGCCGAAGTCCATCGCGTTCCTCCGCCCCGGTTCCCGAGCGGCAGGATGGCGGCAGAGTCCCGATGAGAAAAGACCGGTTCGCCGGGCCGGCCATATCGATCGCATTCAGGAATAAGTCGTGACTCCGATCGAGATCGCATGCCAAAGAACCGCCTACGGCACGCGATCCGGCGGCTCAGGGGCACGCATTTCCATGACGACGAAAACCGTAACCGGAACGGACGGCACCAACGGGCCGAACGGCGGCACGGGCGTGGCGGGCGGCGACGGCACGATCGGGCAATCGGTCAGCGCCACGGTGACGTTCCCCGATCCGGCCGGCGACAGCCTCACGGTCAACGGCGGCCGCGGCGGCAGCGGCGGTCAGGGCGGCAACATCTACCAGAACGGTAACCCGCTCCAACCGCAGATCGGCCA
Source organism: uncultured Alphaproteobacteria bacterium (assembly GCA_963756975.1). Lineage (GTDB taxonomy): Bacteria > Pseudomonadota > Alphaproteobacteria > Acetobacterales > Acetobacteraceae > CAVRQM01. The sequence continues at coordinate 366,815 of CAVWPS010000001.1, forward strand.
GGCGGCCGGCGGCAACGGGGCCGGCGGCGGCAACGCGAAGGCGATCACCGTCGACAGGGCGCAGTCCGCCAGCGCCGTCTCGACGACCGCGATCGCACAGGGCGGTCAGGGCGGCTTCGGCGGCGACGGCGACAACAGCGGTGCCGGCGGCACCGGCGGCACCGCATATGCCGCCGCGACCGACGACAACGCGGCCGGCGGCGCGTACGCGACCGCGCGCGCGATGGGCGGCACGGCCAACAACGTCGGCGGCCAGGGCTTCGGCCAGACCGCGTCGCACGGCCCGGCCGGCCCCGCCGGCGGTGCCGTCACCGGTGCCACCGCCACCGCGAACGGCCGGCAGGCCGACGCCCGCTCCTACAGCGATGGCGGCAGCGGCGGCGCGGGCGGGGTCGGCACGGTCGGCGGCAGCGGCGGTGCGGTGTCCGCCACCAGGGCCAGCGCCATCGGCGTCACATCGGCGACCGCCGAGGCGCAGCAGATCGGCGGCAACGGCGGCGGCTCGGAGCAGAGCGGGGCCTCGGGCACCGGCGGCAACGGCGCGTCGAGCACGCTGACCAACGCCGTCACCGGCTCCACCCAGGGCGGGCAGCTGGAACTGATCCAGTATGCGAGCGGCGGGAATGGCGGCGATAGCAATCTCGCGGCCGGCGGGACCGGCGGCAACGCAGCGTCCACGCTGACGGTCACCGACGGCACCAGCACGAGCCTGCTCGTGTCGCTGCAGGCCAATGGCGGCTACGGCGGTAACGGCACGGTCGGCGGCAAGACCGGGACCGCCACCGCGAACACGAACGCCACCAGCACCGTCGCGAACGCGACCGTGAACGCGATCACGACGGTCGACGGCGGCCATGCCGGCTGGGTCACGGTCGGGTCCGGCGACGGCACCGTGGGCGGCACGGCGTCCGGCATCGCGAAAGCGACGAACACCGCGTCGGGCGGCCAGGCGATCGCCTCGGTCACCGTCGGCGGCGGCGTCGGCGGGCACGGGCTGGGTGCGGGGCACGTCGCCGGCGGTGGCGGCACGGTGTCGGCCACGGCTCAAGCCATCGGCACGCTGGTGGCGCAGGCGAGTGTCGGGGCCACCGGCGGCGATGGCGGGACCGGCGTTTCGGGGGCCAACGGGGCCGCCGGGGCCGCGGTCGGCCTCGGCAACGCGGTGTCCGGCCGGACGGTGGGGGGCACGCTCGATCTCACCCAATCGGCCGGCGGCGGCTCCGGCGGCGGCGCCGACACCGGAACCGCGGGCGCGGGCGGTGCCGCGACATCGCGGCTGACGTTCAACGACACCACGCAGAACAGCACGCAAAGCAGCAGGATCAACGCCCGGGTCTCCGCGGTCGGCGGCTTCGGCGGCTACAACACGGCCCAGGTCGGCGCGGCCGGCGGTGTGGCGAACGCCAATCTCGCCATCACCGGCAACGGTGCCACATTCATCACCGGCGAGGCCGATGCCTATGGCGGCCACTCCCTCGGTGCCACCGGGGCCAACGCCACGAGCACCGCCGCCGCCACGCTGACCGGTGCCGGCACCGGCGGACGCGTCAACGCCTACGCGACCGCCGTCGGCGGCTACGGCACGCTGCGGTCCGGCAACGCCTATGCGACGGCGACCGGGACCGCCGCCACCGGCAGCGCCATCGCCGACGCGCAAACGGCGAACGACCTGTATCACCCGGCCAACGCGGTGCTAGCCGCCGAGGTGCAGGCGAACGCGATCGTCTCGACCGCCGCCATCTCCAAGGCCAGCCTGCAATACGGCAACACCGCCATCGCCTTCGTCACCACACCGCAGGCCGTGGCCAACGTCGATCTCGCACCCGCGACGAGTTCGGCCGCGGTGACCGGCGTGCTGACCAAGAACGCGATCATCGCGTCGGCGTTTACCGGGGCCAATCAGTATTACGGGGTCGGCGAGCTCGGTGGCGGCCACGCGACCGGCGGCACGGATTCCGAGACGTCGACCGCGACGTTCTCGCTGAGCATCGACCAGACGAAGGTGCCGGCCGGCGGCAGCCTGGTGGTCGGGCTGTTCGGCGGCGCGGTCGTCGGAAGCGGCGTCACCGGCGTGAGCCTGAGCGTGACCGAGAACGGAACGACGGTGGCCGGCCTGTCGTTCACCGGGGACACGGCGGCCCAGGCCCAGGCGGCGTTTTCGGACATGGGGTTCAATCTCGGGGCGCTGTCGGGGACGGGGACGGTGGCGTTGAGGTTTGCACTGAGCGTTACGTCGGGGAGCGTCGGTTCGGGATTTTACGGCGGGTTTATCGTGGGGGATCCGCCGCCGCATCAGGGGCCGGCCTTGCCGCACTCTGGTTCCGCTTTTTAGACGGGCGCAGCGTGCTTGGATCTGCGTGGCGGCGCTCCTCGTGAACGCCATTTCGGTTGCGTCGCCACGATCTCGACGACCCTTGCGCCACGTCAGGGCCAGCGCCCCGCAACGCCCCCCGCCCCGCCACGTTCGCACCGGTAACACCCCGGAGAGAACGCCCTCGTGCCAGCCCGCCCCGACCCCGAGCGCCTCACGATTCTGCTCTACAACTTTGTCCAGCCCGGCGAGGGCAAGGGCAAGCAGGGCGGCGGGGTCGGCGTCTATCAGGACAATTTGCTGCAGGAATTGCGGGCGCGCGGCCACGACGTGATCTTCCTCAGCTCCGGCGACGCCTACTCGCTCGTGCGGCGCGACCCGCACGTCGTTTTTACCGACGCCGGGCTGAAGCGCGCGGTCGTCGTCAACTCGCCGGTGTTCGCGCCGGCGCATTTCACGTTCCACCGCATCGACCTCTACAACGACAGCCCGGCGCTGGACGACGTTCCCGCGCAACTGCGGGCGAAGTACGGCCGCATCGACGTCTTCCATTTCCAGAACGTCGAGGGACTCACGGTCCGGTTCTTCCGCGCACTGCGCGAGACGTTTCCGGATTCGACCATCCTGCTCTCGGCGCACAACTACAATCTCGTCTGCCCGCAGGTGAACCTCTGGTTCCGCGAATCGAAACCCTGCACCGATTACCGCGACGGCCGCGCGTGCGTGAACTGCCTGCTCATGCCCGACCGGCATCGGTACGAGGGCAATATCCGGCGCATGAACGTGCTGCTCGACCGGTTAAGGGTGCCGCGCCGGGGCCTGACGCGCGACGCGATGCGCTGGACGGTGCGGCTGCCGCTGCGGGCGTTGCGCCGATTGCGGGCCGCCGGAAAGACGGCGCCGGCCGGCAAACGCCCGCTGGTGCTGACGAGCGACGCGCAGTCCGAGGCGTATCGCCGCTACCGTTCGCTCAACGTCCGTCTCGCCACGGATGTGTTCGACACCATCCTCGCGGTATCAAACCGCACGCGCCATGTCCTGATGCGGCGCGGCGTGCCGGCCGAGCGTCTCGCCGTATCCTATATCGGCACGGCGCATCATGCCGCGTTCCTCGCCGCGCGGCGCATTCAATCGGCCGGGGACAACCTGCACATCGCCTATCTCGGCTACATGCGGGCCGACAAGGGATTCTACTTTCTGCTCGACGCGCTCGAGCAGATGCCGGACCAGGTCGCCGGCCGCATCGCGGTCACGATCGCGGCCCCGATCACCGACCAATGGGCGGTCGAGCGGCTGAAGGCGACGGCGCACAAGTTCCGCGCCGTCATCGTGCATGACGGTTTCACGCACGCGACGCTCGACGCGGTGCTGGCCGACGTCACGCTCGGGATCGTCCCGCCGCTGTGGGAAGACAATTTGCCGCAGGTCGCGATCGAGCTGGTTTCACGCGGCATTCCGATCCTGACGTCCAACCGTGGCGGCGCTCAGGAGATCGCGAGCAATAGTTCGTTCGTGTTCGAGGCCGGCTCCGTGCCCGACCTGATCGGCCGGATCGAGGAGATCGCCGACGAGCGCCTGCCGTTGTCGCTGTTCTGGGAGAACGAGCCGCGCATCATCTCGATGGCGCGGCATGTGGACGAACTGATGCGTCACTACCGCCGCGCCCCCGCGCGGACGAGGCTGCTGGCGGCCTCCGATTGAGGTCGCCGCGAACGCCGCCGAGCGTGGCACCGAACCACGCGCGGAACTCGCGCGGCCGTCCGCGAACCAGCAGGAACAGCCAGCCGTAACGAATCACGTCGGCCGCGAGCCAGCCCCACATGCCGTAGCGGCTGAAGATCCAGCCCCGGTTGCGGAACTGGTAGAATTGCTTGACCGGGTCGGACGGCAGCACGGCGTAAAACCGGCCGCCCATGATGGGGTGGATTTCCGCGTGCGAACTCGGGTGGCAGAACTCCGCCGTGGCGGCCAGCACGATGGCGGCGCCGGCGCGGCGGGCGCGGTATAGGAACTCCACCTCGTCGCCGCGAATGAACAGGCGCGTGTCGGGCAGACCGATGCGGCGAAAGAGCGAGGCACGGATCAGCGCGCCGTTGAACAGGTGCGCGAAGCCATGGACCTCCGCCGGGATGTCCGAGCAGTCGAACCGTGTGCGGCCGCGCAGGCGGATCGGGAACGCGAGACGCTCCGGGCGCTCGGCATCGACGACCATCGGGGCCGTGAGATCGGCGCCGGTCCGGTCCGCCGTCGCGCGCAGGGTCGCAAGGCAGGTGCGATCCCGGGGCCGCCCGTCATCGTCCATCAGCCAGATCAGCTCGGCCCCGCGCGCCATCGCCGCCTCGATGCCGGAACGGAACCCTCCGGCACCGCCGAGGTTCTCCTCCGACCGGACAACGATCGCGTCGTGACGCGCCAGCACCGAAGCCGTCTCCGGCCCGCTCGCGTTGTCGAGCACGAGAATGTGGTCGGGCGGGACCGACTGCGCGCGCAGCGCCGTCAGGCATGCGTCGAGCAGGGCCGGACGGTCGCGCGTGACCACGACGGCGATGATCGCGGGCGGCGGCGTGGTCGCCTGAGGCTGGTGCGGGCGAACGACGTCGAGTGTCACGGTGCAGTCCGGCAGAGCTGATGCCGGGTGCTACGCAAGGCGCAGCCGCATCGCCGGGGCGCAACGGAAACTTGATCGGTGAACTCTCGTCGCACGGCCCCGTAAGCCGCCGTGCCAAAATGGGGAGACCGGGTCATGGATGACAGCCGAACCGAGGGTGCGCCGCCGGCGCTCGCGGCACCCCGCATCGCGCGGCCCGGCCGCACGATCCTGGTCGTCGGTGCCGGTTTCGCGGGTGCGACCCACGCGCGCGTTCTGGCCGAGGCGGGCTGGGATGTGGAGGTGATCGACCGCCGCCCGCACGTCGCGGGCAACGCCCACGACGCGACCGACGCGAACGGCGTGCGCGTCCATCGCTACGGCCCGCATTTGTTCCACACCAAGAACGAACCGATCGTGCGCTGGCTGGCCCGCTTCGGCGAACTCGTGCCGTACGAGCACCGCGTGCAGGCGATCCTGCCGTCGGGTGCCTGCGCGCCGATGCCGATCAACCGGGCGACGATCAACGAGGTGTTCGGCGTGGCGCTCGAATCCGCCGACGATGTGCGGACGTTCCTGCGCCGGGAAGCCTTGCCCATCGCCGAACCGGCCAACGCCGCCGAGCATCTGGCCTCGACGATCGGCACGCGGCTCACCGATTTGTTCTTCCGCCCGTACACGCGAAAGATGTGGGCGCTCGATCTGGAAGACATGGCGGCCAGCGTCGTCAAGCGCATCCCGCTGCGCTTCGACGACGAGGACCGGTATTTTCCGGACGACGATTTCCAGCTCATGCCGCGCGACGGCTACACGCGGCTGTTCGAGCGGATGCTGGACCACCCCCGCATTCGCGTCCGCCTCGGCACGGCGTTCGACCGGACGATGCGGCGCGGCATGGCGCACTGCTTCAACAGCATGCCGATCGACGAGTATTTCGGCGACGCGTTCGGCGCGCTCCCGTACCGCTCGATCCGCTTTCACCACCGCACCGAGGCGGCCGATGCCGGACGGGGCACGGCGGCGACGCTGAATTTCACCGACACCGGCAAGCTGACGCGCGAGACGCACTGGGCGCGGCTGCCGGGTCACGCAGGGCACGGCGGCGCGACCACGGTGACCGCCGAGGAGCCGTGCGCCGACCATGAGAACGAGATGGAGCGCTACTACCCGGTCAAGCGCAGCGACGGCCGCTACGACGATGCCTACCGCCGCTACCGGGCGCTCGCCGACACCGATCCCGACCAGACGTTCATCGGCCGCTGCGGGACGTACCAGTATCTGGACATGCACCAGGTGATCGCGCAGTCGCTCGCCGGTGCCCGGAAATGGCTGGAGCGCGCGACGGCCGGCGCGGCCTGACCGGGCCTATTCGGCAGGTTCGACCAGCGACAGCCGCCACCGTTTCGGCGCGCCGTAACCGTCCGGCGGTTTCAGCGGACTTTCCACCAGGGCGACGCTGGCCGGCCCGCCGCCGCACGCCCGGCACCGCAGCCGCAGGACCACGTCCGCCAGCGTGCGCCGCTCGTCGGTCCCGAGCTGCCGCAGGGGCAGCAGCGTCACGCCGTCGCAGCACCGCAGCTCGAGCCAGCGCGTGCTGAACGTGCGGACGTGGCAGGCGAGCGCGAGGGAGCGGTCGAAGGGTGGCTCAGGCGGCATGGCCGGAACATAACGTGAACTTCCGGCCAAGGCGATTCACCTTGGCCGGGATAGCCTCCGGCCAAGGTGAGCCTGCCGGCGGCTACTGACCCAGCGAGATCGCCTCCATGTGCAGGCTCAGCGTCGGCGTGATCGCCGAGCCGGTGACGTTCTTGTTCATCAGGTAGTTCAGCGTCTCGTAATGGGTGAAGATCAGCGGTGCCTCGCTGCTCGTGATCGTGCGGATCTGCCGGTACAGATCCTTGCGCGCGGCCACGTCGCCGCTGGCGGCTGCCTTGTCGATCAGCGCGTCGACGGCCGCGTTCTTGTAGAACGTCTTGTTGATCGGCCCGCCCGACTTCAGCACCAGCGAGTAGAAGTTGTCGGGGTCGATCGTGCGCTCCTGATAGGCGCTGGTGATCTGGTAGTTGCCGGCGACGAACGCGTCGTACCAGACCGAGACGTCGACCGCCTTGATCGTCATGTCGATGCCGATCTGCTTCAGCTCGTCCCGCACGACCTGCCCGGTTTTCAGCAGCTCCGGGTAGCCCGTCAGGCCGAGATACTCGACCGTCAGGCCGTTCGGATATCCGGCCTCGGCCAGCAGCTTCTTCGCCTGCGCCAGATCCTGGGTCGGCGCGAAAATCCCGGCCGGGTCGTACCAGGACGATCCGGTCGGCATCTCCTCGAGACCGAGTTCGCCGGTGCCGAGATAGGCGAGGTCGCGGATATCGCTGCGGCTGATGGCGAGCGCGACCGCCTGACGCACCTTGGGGTTGTCGAACGGCGGCTTGTTCGTGGTCATGCCGAGGAAGTCGGGGATGCCGGCGACCGGGCTCGTGACATAGGTGAAGCGCGGATCGGCCTTCAGCGTCGTCACCTGCTGCAGCGGCACCGCGTCGACCCAGTCGAGTTCACCGGCGGACAGCGCGTCGATGCGGCTCTGATCGACCGGCAGGAAGCGGAACGTGACCCCGTCCAGATGCGGCAGGCCCGGCTTGAAGTATGTCGGGTTGCGCTTGAGCGCGATGTGGTCGCCCTGCACCCATTCGACGAACTGGAACGGCCCGGTGCCGACGGGCTTGCGCGCCGGATCGCCGCTCTCGATCGCCTTGCGGTTCACGATCTCCCCGTTGGTGGCGAGGTTGGTCAGGAACGGCCCGAACGGCGATTTCAGGTGGAACGTGACGGTGGCCGGGCCGGTCGGCTCGACCGAGGCGATCTGCGCGTAGAGGCCGGCGTAGGCGCTGGCGGTCTTCGGATCGAGGATACGGTCGAAGGTGTATTTCACGTCGGCGGAGGTGAACTTCTCGCCGTTCTGGAACGTCGCGTTGGGGACGAGATCGAACGTCCAGGTGGTCGGGTCGGTCTGCGTCCACTTGGTCGCGAGGTCGGGGATGAATTTCCCCTGCGAATCCATGTCGATCAGCTTGCTGAAGATGCCTTCATAGACCTGCGCGCCGGTGTAGATGGTCGACGTCGCCGGATCGAGCACGTCCGGCTCCCCGGTCAATGCCGCGCGCAGCGTTCCGCCATCGGCGGCCAGCGCGGCGTTCGAAAGCCCGAGCGAGGCGACGGCCAACGCGACGACGGCAAGCCCAGCGTGATTTCGGTTCGGTTGCATGGTCGCGGTCTTTCCTTGTGGAATGAACTGGATCGTCATCGGCGGCCGACGCTCGGCGATGTAGTCGAGATACGCGGCGTTGAACGGATCGGGATGCTCCTGCACGCAGGCATGGCCGCCGGTCACGGTCGCCCAGCGCGAACCCGGGATCGCGGCGTGCAACCGGCGCGACAGGCGCACCGGGATCAGGATGTCCTCCTCCCCGGCCAGCACCAGGGTCGGCACTGTCAGGCCGGACAACCGATCGAGCGCGTCGTGGTCCTGGATCACCGCAAGCTGCGCCAGATACGGCTCGAGCGGCATGTCGAAGGCGGCCAGGGCGGACGCCATCTCCGCCGCCTCGGCCGGCCGGTCCTCGAAGAACGGGCCGGTGAACGCCCATAGCGCCACGTCGCGCATGACGAACGGCACGCCGAGTTCGCGCGCGAGGTCGGCCCACATCGCGAACATCGTCAGACAGAACGGATCGGGTTTGCCGTACGTGCAGGCGAACGTCGCCGATTTCAGATCGCCCTCGTAGGCGATCGCGTATTCCTCGGCGATCATGCCGCCCATCGACACGCCGAGCAGGTGGAAGTCGCGTATGCCGAGATGGTCGACCAGCGCCTTCGCGTCGTCGGCCATCATGCGCGACGAGTAAGGCCCGGCGGGCTTATCGGACTTGCCGATGCCGCGATTGTCGAACCGGAGCACGCGGTGTCCGGCGGCGACGAACGCTGGCACCTGCGGCGCCCAGTATTCGAGGTCGTCGGCCAGACCGTTGATCAGAACGATCGTGTCCTTCGCGGCACCTTCGTTCTCGATCTGGTAGTTGATGTCGATACCGTTGACGTGGACCTGTGGCACGGTTTTGTCCTCGAAATAATGGGTTAGCGTGGGCGGGGCACGGCCGCGAGCAGCGCGCGTGTGTAGGCGTGTCGCGGGCGCTTCATCACCTGATCGGTGTCGCCCATTTCGACGATCTTGCCGCCGAACAGGACCGCCACGTCGTCGCTGACATGCTCGACGACACCGAGATCGTGGGTGATGAACACCGACGCGACGCCGAGGTCGCGTTGCAGATCCTGGAACAGGTTCAGGATTTGCGCCTGCACGCTCATGTCGAGCGCGCTGACCGGCTCGTCGGCGATGATCAGGTCGGGACCGCTCGCCAGCGCCGCCGCGATGCCGACGCGCTGCCGCTGACCGCCCGACAGATGCGCGGGCCGCCGGTCGGCGAAGGCCGGGTTCAGCCCGACGCGATCGAACAGGTCGCGCACCAGCCGGCCCCGGTCGGCGGCGGTCCCGATCCCGAAACAGTCGAGCGATTCGCGCACGCTACGCCCAACGGGCCAGCGCGGATCGAGGCTGCCGTACGGGTCCTGAAACACCGGCTGCACGCGCCTGCGGAATTCGGACAGCGCGCGCCCGGACAGGCCCTGCACCTCGACACCGTCGAACAAAACCTGGCCGCTGTCGGGCGGGACCAAGCCGAGGATGCAGCGGCCGAGCGTGCTTTTGCCGCTGCCGGATTCCCCCACCAGCCCGAGCGTCTTGCCGCGCTGCACGCCCAGCGACACGCCGTCGACCGCAGCCACGCGCCGGCGACGCCACGGCGGGCCGCCTAAGGTAAAGACCTTCGTCAGGTGCTCGACCCGCAACAGCTCAGACATCGGCCGCAATCCGCTCGCGCTCGCGGAGGCTTTCGACGCTCCACTCCGCCGGGATCACCGGCAGGCGGCTGCCGCGCGGCGCACCGGCCGGGTTGGCCGCCAACAATGCGCGCGTGTACGGGTGGCCGGGGTTGCCGAACAGCTCGCGCGTGTCGGCCACTTCCAGCAGCTTGCCGCCGTACATCACGCCGACCCGGTCGCAGATTTGCGCCACGACGCCGAGATCGTGCGTGATCAGCAGCACCGTCGTGCCGTGGTCCCGCCGCAGCTTGTCGATCAGTTGCAGCACCTGCGCCTGGATCGTCACATCCAGCGCCGTCGTCGGCTCGTCCGCGATCAGCAGTTGCGGATTGTTGGCCAGCGCCGCCGCGATCACGATCCGCTGCCGCATGCCGCCGGAAAACCGGTGCGGCGCGTCGCCGTAGCGGGACGCGGCATCGGGGATGCCGACTTCCGTCATCAGCCCGATCGCCTGCGCCTTCGCGGCACGCGCGCCGATTTTCCGGTGGGCGCGGATGGTCTCGGCGATCTGGTCGCCGACGGGCCAGACCGGATCGAGGCTCGCCGACGCGTCCTGAAAGATCATCGCGACCTCGTCGCCGCGAATGCCCCGCAGCGTGTCCTCATCGAGGCCGGTCATCTCGCGGCCGTTCACGCGGATGCTGCCGGTGACGGTCGCGGTTGCCGGCAGCAGGCCGATGACGGCGTTGGCGAGCGTGCTTTTCCCGCTGCCGCTCTCACCGACGATGCCGAAGATTTCGCCGCGTTCGACGGTGAGCGAAACGCCGTCCACCGCAGCCGCCGCCGGCGCAGCTCCGATGGACGCGAAGCGCACGCCCAGATCCGTCAGTGCCAGGACCGCGCTCATCCCGCCACGCCCAGCGGGTCGAACGCGCGCCGCAGCCCCTCGCCCAGCAAGGTGAACGCCAGCACGGCGACCACGATCGCGAGGCCGGGAAAGATTTCGACCCACGGCGCCTGGATCAGCACGTCGCGTCCGTCGGCCAGCATGCCGCCCAGCGACGGCGTCGGCGGTTGCGTGCCGAGGCCGAGGAAGCTCAGCCCCGCTTCGAGCTGCAACGCGAACGCCGCCAGCACCGACGCCTGCACGATCACCGGCCCGAGCGCGTTCGGCGCGACATGGGTCACCATGACGCGGAGGTGGCTCGCCCCGCGCGCCCGCGCACCGGCGACATAGTCGTTGCGGGTGACGACCAGCGTGCTGGTACGCATGACGCGCGCCAGGATCGGCAGGTAGATCACCGCGATCGCCAGCGCCGCGATGCTGCTGCCGGGACCGAGCACCGCGATGAACGTCACCGCGAGCAGCATCGCCGGAAACACGAGGATCATGTCGAGCGTGCGGGAGATGCCGGTATCGACCCATCGCCCGAAATAGCCCGCCAGCAAACCGAGCGGGACGGCCAGCAGCAGCGATCCCACGACCGCCGCGACCGAGACCACGAGGCTTGCGCGCAGCCCGAACATCACGCGGCTCAGCACGTCGCGCCCGAGCACGTCCGAGCCGAACGGGTGCTGCGCCGTCAGCGATTGCAGCACCTGATGGGCCTGCACCGTCTCCGGATCGAACGGGGCCAATACCGGTGCCGCCACCGCGACGATCGCGAGCGCGCCGAGGATCGCGGCACCGGCAACGAGAAACCGCGTCGCATGCCCGGCGTGGCGTCCGGTCATGTGCCCGCCCCGTCCGCGACGCGCGGATCGAGCCAGCCGACCAGCAGATCGGTCACGAGCGACACCAGAATGAAGATCGTCGCGATGGTCAGAATGCCGATCTCGACGACCGGGTAATTGCGCTGGTTGATGCCGGTGACGACGAGGCGGCCGACGCCCGGCAGCGCGAACAGCGTCTCGATGATGATCGCACCGCCCAGCAGCACGCCGACCTGGATGCCGATCACGGTAACGATCGCGGGGCCTGCGTTGGCGAGCGCGTGACCGAACACGATGCGGCGGCGGCTGACGCCCTTCGCCCGCAGGAACGTCACGAACGGGCGGCCCATGACGGCGGCGATCGCGGCGCGCGTCGTGCGCAGAATATACGCCGCCTCGCCGATCGCCAGCGTCAGCACCGGCAGGATCATGTAGCGCAGGTTCGCAACCGGCGCCCGGCCGAACGGGACGTAACCGGACGGCGGCAGCAGGGCCAGCGTGCCCGTGAACAGCAGCACCAGCATGATGCCGAGCCAGAAATCCGGGATGCTGATGCCGAACACGACGAACCCCTCGGTCAGCCGTCCGATCCACCCCCCGCCCGTCGCCGCCCGGACGCCGAGCGGCACGCCGACCGCGATCGCCAGCAGCATCGACAGCCCGGTGAGTTCGATCGTCACCGGCAGCCGTTGCGACAGCAGTTCGGCGAGCGGCGCGTGGCTGACGATGTCGGCCCCGAGGTCGCCGCGCAGCAGCCGGCCGATCCAGGTCACGTATTGGGTGAGCAGATCCTGATCCAGACCCAGCCGGTGACGAAGCTCCAGCACGTTCGCGTCGGTGGCGCGGAAGCCGAGCATGGTGCGGACCGGGTCGCCCGGGACCAGCCGAATGATCAGGAACACGACGACGCTCATCACGAACATCATCGGTATGGTCAGCAACACCCGCCGCAGCGCGAAGGCGAGCTGCCGGCTCATGCCGACCGTTCGGCGAGCTGCCGCATGAGTTGCTCGGACAGGGTGAAATGTTCGGCCGCGATGCCGGCCGCGTCGTCCGCGCGCCCGTCGCCGATCGCCGCGACCAACTGACGGTGCTGTTCGACGGCGGTGGCGCGGATCGCGTCGGTGTAGGGGGCCGCGCCGAGATTGAGCGTGATGCGCGCGCGCAGTTCGATCGACGTCGCGACCAGGATGGGATTGTGCGTCGCCTCCGCGATCGCCTGATGAAGGCTCGCATCGGCCCGGCGGGAGGCGTCGCGGTCGGGGGCGTCGTCGTACGCAAGCAGCGCCGCCAGGATCGGCACCATGTCCGCCTGCGTGCGTCGCGTGGCCGCCGTGCGTGCGATCAGCGGCTCGATCAGCGTGCGGGCGTCGAACACATGCTCGAACTGCGCCCAGTTCGCGACGAGGTGGCGGCGGACATGCGCCGCAGATGCCGGTGCCCAGTCGGCGAGCACGAAGTAGCCGCCGGTGCGCCCGTGCCGCACCTCCACGTAGCCGCCCTCGGTCAGCGTCAGAAGTGCGGCACGGATGGAGGTGCGCGACACGCCCAGCATCGCGGCCAGCTCGCGCTCGGTCGGCAGTTGCTGTCCCGGCACGTAGACGCCGAGTGCGACGGCGGTGACGAGGCGGTCGACCACGTCGTCGGCCACGCGGCGGCTCACGATCGGCGTGTCCCAGAGGGCTGTCATTCCGCGAACCGGGCAAGCAGGAAACGAGCCAGCGTGCGTGCCGCGTCGACGATGCTTTGCACATCCACGGACTCGTCGACGCCGTGCAGGTCGTGGCCCGTCGCCCCGTAGCAGATCGCCGGAATGCCGAAATCGCGCAGGTAGATGCGCGCGTCGGTGGTGCTGGCGATCATGTGGCTGGTGGGCTCGCGGCCATGCGCGTCCAGATGCGCCGCCGCCAGATCGCGCAGCAACGGCGCGTCGTCGTCCAGCCGGTAGCCCTTCGCCCGGAACCCGGTCAGCGTCACGGCCGGCGGCGTCCGCAGGTCGGGCTCGGCCGCCGCCAGCGCCGCCACGGCCGCACGCACCTCCCGCTCCGCATCCTCCGGCGTCCAGGCGCGCGGATAGCCGAGGCGCACGCCCATCGCCGCCTGCGACGGCACGGTGGAAAGCCAGTCGCCCGCATGCATCGTGCCGAGGTTGACCGCGTACGGCGTCGCACTCAGGCCGGGCTCGGGGTGTTGCCGCCCAAGGTCGGCGGCCCATTCGCGCAACCCCGCGATCAGCCGCATCCCGACATCGATCGCGTTGGCACGGCTGTGGGCGGCATTGGCATGGCCGGCGGCGGTGGTGACAGCGATCTCGACCCACAGGACGCCGATCCCGCCCACCATCAGCCCGAGTCCGGTCGGCTCCAGAAGCACCACCTCGGGTGCGACGACGCCGTGCGCGGTGATCGAGTGCAGGGTGCCGTTGCCGGTGCACTCCTCCTCCACGACGGCGACGAAGCCGAGGCGGCGGGTCGCGAACAGGGCCGGGGCCACGTCCCGCAGCGCCCGCAAAGCCAGCATCCCGACCGCGAAGCCGCTCTTCATGTCGGCCGCACCCCGGCCGTATAGCCGCCCGTCCCGCCGCTGCGGCTCGAACGGCGGCGAGGTCCACAGCGACGGCGTTGCCGCCGGCACCACGTCCATGTGCCCGTTCAGCAGCAATGTCAGCGCGCCGGTTCCGGGCGTGGTCGCGAGCACCTGATACCGCTCGCCCCGGCCCGCTACGGGTGCCACGCCGGCGCGCGGGTCGTCCGGCTGCCCATCCGGGAACGCCAGACGCCGCACGTCCAGCCCGGCCGACTCCGCTTCCCGCGCAAAAACGTCGAGCGCCGCCTGCTCCGACCCGACCACGCTCGGGGCCGCGACCAACGCCTCGAGGAAGCGCAGGGCGCCCTCGGCGTGGCGGTCGATGGCCTGATCCAGAGCAGCGTTCATGGCCCGCCAAAATGGTCTGTTCCGCAGACCGTATCGAACGAACCCGGCAACTCCAAGCGGACTTTTTGGCCTGTTCCGCGCGGGTCGGTTAGGTGGTCCGGCAGGCAGGGGCTTTCGATGACCGACGACGACTCGCTCGATCCGCAAGATTGGAACGCGTTGCGGGCGCTGGGTCACCGCATGCTGGACGAGACGTTCGACGATCTGGAGGGCATCGTCCGCGACCCGGCCGCCCACCCGGTCTGGCGGCCGATGCCGCCGTCCGTTCGCGGCGCGTGGGAGGCCGGGTTGCCGCGCGACGGCACGTCGCCCGAGGAGACCTATGCCGCGTATCGCGCGCTGATCGCGCCGTATCCGGTCGGCAACCGGCATCCGCGCTTCTTCGGCTGGGTTCATGGCGGCGGCACCGCCCTGGGGATGCTGGCCGAAATGCTGGCGGCCGGGCTGAACGCGAACTGCGGCGGGCGCGACCACGCGCCGGTCGCGTGCGAGCGGCAGGTGATCCGGTGGGCCGCCGAGATGCTCGGAATGCCGCTCGCCTCGTCCGGCCTGGTGCTGAGCGGCACGTCGATCGCGAACCTGGTCGCCGTTCTGGTCGCACGCACGGCGACGCTCGGCGACACCGTGCGCCGGGACGGCACCGGGGCGGCGCGGCTGACGGCATACGCGTCGGCAGGTGCTCATCTATGCGTCGCGCGGGCGCTGGACATGGCCGGGCTCGGGTCGTCCACCCTGCGCCTCATTCCGGCAACGGACGATCACGGCATGAACCTCGCCGACCTGCGGACGGCGATCGCGGCCGACCGGGCGGCGGGCCTGACGCCGTTCCTGGTGGTCGGGACCGCCGGCAGCGTCGACACCGGTGCCATCGACGATCTCGCGGGGGTCGCCGCGATCTGCGCCGGGGAACGGTTGTGGATGCATGTCGACGCGGCGTTCGGAGCGGTCGCCATGCTGTCGCCCGCGCTGCGCCCGCTATTCGCGGGAATGGAGCACGCGGACTCCGTCGCGTTCGACTTCCACAAATGGGCGCAGGTTCCGTACGACGCAGGCTGCATCGTCATCCGCGACGGGCAGGCGCACCGGGCCGCGTTCGCGCGCGAGGTCGCCTATCTCCGCCGTGACGCGCGCGGCCTCGCGGCGGGCGAGCCGTGGCCGGTCGATCTCGGCCCGGAGCTGTCGCGCGGCTTTCGGGCGCTAAAAGTCTGGATGACGTTGCGAAGTTTCGGCGCGGACCGGATCGGGCGCGTGGCCGAGGCGTGCTGCCGTCGCGCCCGCCGGCTCGCCGCCGCGATCGACGCCGAACCGGCGCTCGAACGTATGGCCGCCGTGCCGCTCAACATCGTCTGTTTTCGCGTCCGCGACGGCGGCGACGCGGCTGCAGGCCGCGATCGCCGCGACGCTTCAGGAGGCCGGTAGCGTCGTCCTGTCCACCACGACGATCGGCGGCCGGGTCGCGCTACGCGCCGCGATGGTCAATCACCGGACCCGCGACGCCGACGTGGACGCGATCGTCCCGGCGGTCTTGGCGGCGGCTCATTCGATTCTGGACCGCTGAACCAGGTCGCCGCCGCGCCACAGATACACCGCCAGCAACGGCTCGCCGGCCGTGCGCATCGCGTGCGGCATCTTGGACGGATGGTGGATCACCTCGCCCGGCACCCGCTCCCGCCATCCCTCGGCACCGCGTTGCCAGTCGGCGCGGCCGGATAGCGGGATGTAGAGCTCCTCGGCGTCGTGGCTGTGCGACGGGTACGTCACGCCCGGTCCGAGGAGCAGCAAGCCGGCCGCCAGCCGCTCGCTCGGGACCAGCCCGCGCTGTCCGACAAATTCGGTCCATCCGTATCGTTCGAGGAACGCCGGCCCGAAATCCGCCGCCGTGTAGGTCTGTGCCCAAGCCAGCACCGGCGACACCCCACGCAGATGCCGCAGAAACTCGGCCGCACTCGCCGGTCCCGCGTCGCAGGCCGGCTCCAGCCACGCCAGCACCGGCAAGCTGTTAGGCCGCAACGGCCGCAGCGGCTGCGTCGCCGGCCAAGCGGTCATGAACTCCGCGACGAGCGTGTCGTCGAACGATTGCAGCAGCCGCGCCATCGCGCCGATCACCGCCGTCGTGCCGTCGCGGCCAGTCATTTCAGTCGATCGCGTCGGCGCAGGCGTCCGTCGGCGCCGCCGCCGCGTGGCCGACGAGCGGCACGATTTTCAGCGCCGCCGAACCGACGCGGCACGGTGCCGCGAACAGACCGCAACCGGAGAGTGCCAGCAATGCCACGAGCAGCAGATGTTTCATGCCGCCGATTTACTCTGCCACGCGACGCCGCGACAGCCGCTGCGCTCACGCCGGCTGCGCGGCATCCAGGCCCATTTGCCAGAACGCGATCTCCAGCCGGGTCGCCGTGTCGAAGATCCGGCGCAATGCCGCGAAACGCGCCTCCCCGCCGTAGCGTTCACCGAGATCGTCGAGCTTGGCCAGCGCCGTCCGCACGCTGTCCGTATACGCCGCACCGCCGTAGGTCGTGAGCCACGCGCCATAGGGATTGCCGCCGATCATGGTGGCCGGGTCGGCCAGCAGAAGCTGCCCCGCCTCGGCATAGCCCGCCACGCACGGCATCAACGCCACCGTGAGGTCCAGCAGGTCGCCGGTATGGCCGATGTCGGTGACATACCGGGTGTATGCCGTCGTCTGGAGGGCTTCGGGTTCAGCGGCCATGGCAGCCTCGTCCAGACCCCACGACGCGCAGTAGCCGGCATGCAGCGGAATCTCGGCCAGGACAGCCTCAAGCCCACTCGCCGCCGCCCGGATGTCGGCCAATGTCGTGCTTTTATAGGCCGCCAAGCCGTAGGCCCGCGCGAACTGGATGAGGAACAGGTAGTCCTGCACGAGGAAGTGCCGGAAACAGGACTGCGGCAGGGTGCCGGTGCCGAGTTGCAGCACGAACGGGTGGCGCACGTAGCCGGTCCAAAGGTCGCCGGCCGCTTCGCGAAGTTTGCCGAAAAAGCCCGCGCCGAAGTCGATGTCTTGGGTCATGGATCACGACCTTAAAACTCGACCGTGTGCGACAGCCAGCCCGCCAAGTTGGTGGGTCCGGTGGGGCTCGAACCCACGACCCAGGGATTAAAAGTCCCTTGCTCTACCAGCTGAGCTACAGACCCGCACGCGGCGGAAGGTTCGGGTTCCGGCGGTATAACCACCGGAACCCGGGCACGCTATCCCTTCACGTCGGCGGCGACCTGCATGCGGACGATCTTGTCCGGGCCGGTCACCTGGCCGTTGCCGCCGCTGCCCTTCTTGATCGCGTCGACGAACGGCATG
The DNA here is from genome assembly GCA_963756975.1 of uncultured Alphaproteobacteria bacterium. GTDB lineage: Bacteria > Pseudomonadota > Alphaproteobacteria > Acetobacterales > Acetobacteraceae > CAVRQM01. The sequence goes on from CAVWPS010000001.1 coordinate 384,545, forward strand.
CCGGACACGACCTGGCCCCAGATCGTGTACTGGCCGTCCAGGCTCGGGGCCGGGGCGAACATGATGAAGAACTGGCTGTCGGCGCTATCCGGGTCGCTCGACCTTGCGGCGCCGACCGCGCCGCGCACGAACTTGCGGACGCGGGTGAACTCGGCCGGCACGTTGCCGAGCTTGCTGCCGCCGGTGCCGGTGCCGGTCGGATCGCCGCCCTGCGCCATGAAGCCGTCGATCACGCGGTGGAACGGCGTGCCGTCGTAGAAGCCGGCGCGGGTCAGCTCCTTCACGTGCGCGACCGCCTTCGGGGCGAGGTCGGGCAGCAGCTGGATCACCACCCGCCCGTCCTTCAGGTCGAGATACAGGGTGTTCTCCGGGTCGAGGCCCAGCGAGGCGGCGGTGGGCGTGGTGGCGGCGGTCGCGTCGGACATGACGGCTCCAAGGGCTACAATGGGAAGGGTGGCGAGCAGGACGCGGCGGCGCATCTCGGGTTCCTTTATTCGTGAGCGGGCGGGCGGGCGACGCTGGCCAGAACGGCGGCCAGAACGGCGGCCTGGGTCGCGGGCGGGACGAAGGTCGAAATGTCCCCGCCCAGCGTGGCGATCTCCTTCACGAACCGGGAGGAGATGAACTGGTGACGCTCGGTGGCCATCAGGAACACCGTCTCGATCGTGTGGTCGAGGCGGTAGTTCATGCCGGCCATGGCGAACTCGTAGTCGAAATCGGTGACCGCGCGCAGCCCCCGGACGATCACGTTGGCCCCGATGTCGCGGGCGAAGTGGACCAGCAGGTTGCCGAACGGCCGCACCTCGATCGGGGTGCCGGTCCGCTCGGAGATCGCGGCCATCTCGGTGCCGGCAAGCCTGACCCGCTCCTCGAGCGTGAACAGCGGGCCTTTGCCGGCGTTGCTCGCGACGCCCACGACCAGCCGGCCGACGATGCGCGCGGCCCGGCCGATGACGTCGAGGTGGCCGTTGGTGATCGGGTCGAACGTGCCCGGATACAGGCCGACCCCGAGCGGCGCGTCAGGCATCGGCGGGCCCTTCGGGGGCTGCCTCGTCCGTCTCGGACTCCTCGCTGTCCGGCGCGGCCGTCTCGATCACGGGGAACACGCTGGTGACCCGCTCGTCCGAGCCGAGGCGGACCAGGGTGACGCCCATGCCGGTCCGTCCGGTGATCCGCACCCTGTCGCCGGGTGTCCGGACCAGACGGCCGGAATCGGTGACCAGCATCACGTCGTCGCCCGATTGCAGCACGAACGCGCCGGCGACCGCCGTGCCGGTCCGCCCGGTCAGCGTGATGGCCGCGATCCCCTGCCCGCCCCGGCCCGACGCGCGGTATTCGTAGGCGGAGGACCGCTTGCCGAACCCGCCATCGGTGACCGTCAGGATGAACTGCTCGGCCTCCTCCAATTCGGTCACGCGCTCGGGGCTGAGGATCGCGGGCTCGACCACGCCCTCCTCGGCTTCCAGCGTATCGGCGGCGGCCTCGGTCTCGATCTGCGCGTTCTCGCTGCGACGGCGGCCGGCGGCGATGCGGAGATAGGCGTCCCGCTCGGCCGGCGTCGCGTCGACGTGCTTCAGGACGGACAGCGCGATCACCTCGTCGCCGCTGCGGCCGTTGTTGACGCGGATGCCCCGCACGCCGGAGCTGTCGCGGCCGGCGAACACCCGCAGCGTCTCGTCGACCGCCTGGAACCGGATGCACCGGCCGGAGCGCGTGTTCAGCAGCACGTCGTCGCCCTCGCGGATGGTGGCGACGCCGATCAGCCGGTCCTCGCCGCTCCCCGCCTCGTCGCCGCCGTCGAGCTTCATGGCGATCAGGCCGGCGGCGCGCACGTTGCGGAAATCGCTCAGCCGGTTGCGGCGAACGCTGCCCCGTGCGGTCGCGAAGACCAGGTGCAGCGCCTCCCACAGGCTCTCGTCCTGCGGCAACGGCAGCACGGCGGTGATGGTGTCGCGCACCCAGCTCCGGCAGCAGGTTGACCAGGGCGCGGCCCTTCGCGGTCGGCGAGGCTTCCGGCAGCCGCCAGACCTTCTCCCGGTATGCCTTGCCGCCCGAGGAGAAGAACAGAACCCATTGATGCGTATGGGCGTTGAAACTCCGCACCACGATGTCGTCGCCGCGCGTGCCGGCCGCCGTGCGCCCGCGCCCGCCACGATTTTGCGCGCGATACGTCTCGAGCGGCGTCCGCTTGATGAAGCCGTCGCGGGTCAGTGTCACCACCATCTGGCCCGGCTCGATCAGGCTTTCGTCGTCCTGATCGGCCAAGCCGTCGACGATCTGCGTCAGCCTAGGGCTGGCCAGCATGGCGCGCGCGGTGGTCAGCTCGTCGCGCATCAACTCCATCCGGCGCGGATGGCTCGCAAGAAGCTCCAGCAACTCGCTGATCTTGCGGGCGACCTCGCCCATCTCGGTGTCGATCTTCTCACGCTCGAGACCGGTCAGGCGCTGCAGCCGCAATTCGAGGATGCCGCGCGCCTGCTCCTCGGTGAGCCGCACCGTGTTCTCGGCGGTCACCACGTTGCGGCTGTCCTCGATCAGATCGAGCAGCGGGCGGACATCCAATGCCGGGAAGTCCCTGGCCATCAGGGCCGCGCGAGCCGCCGTCGCGTCCGGGCTCGCGCGGATCAGGCGGATCACCTCGTCGATGTCGGCGACCGCGATCGCGAGGCCGACCAACTGGTGCGCCCGGTCGCGCGCGACACCGAGATCGTGGCGGGCGCGGCGGAGGATGACCTCCTCGCGGAACCGGATGAACACCTGCAGCACCTCGCGCAGGCCCATCAGCTTCGGCTGGCCGCGATCCAGCGCCAGCATGTTCACGCCGAACGTCGTCTGCAGCTGGGTGAACCGGTAGAGCTGGTTCAGCACCACCTCCGGCGTCGCGTCGCGCTTCAGCTCGATCACGACGCGCATCCCGGAGCGGTCGCTCTCGTCGCGCACCTCGCTGATGCCCTCGACCTGCTTGGCCCGGACCAGCTCGGCGATCCGCTCCAGCAGCGTGGACTTGTTGACCTGATACGGGATTTCGCTGATCGCGATGGCCGTCCGGCCGCCCCGTAGCTCCTCGAAATCGGCGACCGCGCGGATCATCACCGAGCCGCGCCCGGTCTCGTAGGCCGAACGGATGCCGGCGCGGCCCAGGATCATGCCGCCGGTCGGGAAGTCCGGGCCGGGCACGATCGCGATCAGCTCGTCGAGCGAGATGTCGGGGTTCGCGATCATCGCCAGCGTCGCGTCGACGATCTCGAGCGGGTTGTGGGTCGGGATGTTGGTCGCCATGCCGACCGCGATGCCCTGCGCGCCGTTGATCAGCAGGTTCGGGAAGGTCGCCGGCAACACCGTCGGCTCGACCGAGCTTTCGTCGTAGGTCGGCTGGAAATCGACCGTGTCGCGGTCGATGTCGTCCATCATCGCCATGGCGGGCCGCGACAGCCGCGCCTCGGTGTAGCGCATCGCCGCCGCGTTATCGCCGTCGACCGAGCCGAAATTGCCTTGCCCGTCGATCAGCCGCACGCGCATCGAGAACGGCTGGGCCATCCGAACCATGGCGTCGTAGATCGCGCTGTCGCCGTGGGGATGGTACTTGCCCATCGTGTCGCCGACCGCACGCGCCGATTTCCGGTACGGCTTGTCCGGCGTGTTGCCGCTCTCGGCCATGTTGTAGAGGATGCGGCGGTGGACGGGCTTCAGGCCGTCGCGGGCATCGGGCAGCGCCCGGCTCACGATGACGGACATCGCGTAGTCGAGGAACGAGCGGCGAACCTCCTCCTCGATCGTCACGGGCTCTGTATCGCCCGCGGAGGGGTCACGCGGGGGGGTCGTCTCGCTCAATACTTGTCTCTGATTCGGGCTGTGGGAACAGCCTTACTATAGTGCCCAACCACGTTCTCGCCAAACCGGAGCTTCGATGGAACTCGCCCGCCTGATCGACCACACCCTGCTCCGCCCCGACGCGACCCGGGCCGAGATCGACCGGCTGTGCGCCGAGGCGCGGGAGTTCGGGTTCGCGACCGTGTGCGTGAACCCGGTGCGGGTCGCGCAATGCGCCTCGGCCCTGGAGGGCAGCGGGGTCGGCGTGTGCTGCGTGATCGGCTTCCCGTTCGGCGCGTCGCTGCCGGCCATCAAGGCGGCCGAGGCGGCGCAGGCGATCGCGGACGGGGCGCGCGAGATCGACATGGTGGTGCTGCTGGGCGCGCTGAAGGACGGCGACACCGACGCGGTCCGGGCCGACATCGCGGCGGTGCGGGCTGCGACACGAGGGTTCGTGCTGAAGGTCATCATCGAGACGGCGATGCTGGACGACCACCTCAAGGTGCTGGCGTGCGAGATCGCGGTCGGCGCGGGGGCGGATTTCGTCAAGACGAGCACCGGCTGGGGCGGCGGCGGGGCCACCCTGCACGACGTGGCCCTGATGCGCCGCACGGTCGGCGGCTCGGCCGGGGTGAAGGCGTCGGGCGGGATCCGCGACCGCGCGACCGCCGAGGCGATGGTCGCCGCCGGTGCCACACGGCTCGGCGTCAGCGCGAGCGTCGCGATCGTCGGCAACGATCTGGCCGGCGGCGGAGGCTACTGATGGGCCGCATCGCGGTGATCGGGTCGTGCATGATCGACCTGGTCACGAACGTCGACCGCATGCCGAACGCCGGCGAGACGCTGGCCGGGCGCAGCTTCTCGCAAGGGTTCGGCGGCAAGGGGGCCAACCAGGCGGTCGCGGCGGCCAAGCTGGGGGCGGAGGTGATGATGGTCGCCTGCGTCGGCGACGACCCGTTCGGGGTTGATACGTTGCGCAACTTTGCGGCGGTCGGGGTCGATGCCCGGCATGTTCGGACGGTCGCGGGCGTGTCGTCCGGCGTGGCACCGATTTTCGTCGAGCCCTCCGGCGAGAACCGGATTCTGATCGTTCGCGGGGCCAACGATGCGCTGTCGCCGGCCGATATCGAGGCGGCCGCCGACGACCTCGGCGGTTGCGGGTTGATCCTGCTGCAACTCGAAGTGCCGCTCGAGACGATCTACGCGGCCGTCGCGTTCGGGGCCGCTCACGGCATCCCGGTGCTGCTGAACCCCGCCCCTGCCGACCCGGCCCTGGATCTTTCGCGCGTGTCGGACGTGGCGTTCCTGGTGCCGAACCAGACCGAGTTGTCGATCCTGACCGGTTTGCCGGCCGGAACGCGCGCGGAGGCCGAGGCGGCGGCACGGACGCTGCTGGCGCGCGGGGTGAAGACGGTGATCGTGACGCTGGGTGCGGACGGCGCGCTGCTGGTGCGCGACGGCGAACCGGCGTTGCTGGTGCCGCCGGTCGCGGTGACGCCGGTCGACACGACGGGCGCCGGCGACGCGTTCATCGGCGCGTTCGCCCAGGCGTTCGTGGAAGACGGCGACGTGCCGCGCGCGATGCGGTGGGCTGCGGCCTATGCGGCGGACTCGATTACGCGGGCTGGGACGCAGAGCAGTTTTGCGGATCGGGCGAGGTTTCAGGCGGCGAGTTAGATCGTGATGACGCTGTCGAGCTTCTCCCGAACCTGTCGCGCCACGTCGGCCGGAACCACGCCCGCATAGCGGACGGGTCGGACCTGAGTGTCGATGCTCCGCACGCTGCTGACCAGGATTTCGCCCGCTATGGCCAAGCCCGGCGGCAAGACGACACTGGTTGGGAACGGTCGCACCCGCGACGTGATCGGGCAGACGACCGCAAGCCCCGTGTTAGCGTTGAACATCTCAGCCGAAATAACCAGCGCCGGCCGTCTGCCGCCCTGTTCGCGTCCGACGATCGGGTCGAAGTCGGTCCAAACCAAGTCACCTGCGGCCGGCGTGTAGAATTCGGTCATTCGGGAACGATCTCACGGCCGAAATCCGGACCCCAGTCGTATGCTCCGGCGTATTCGGCCCGCCACTCGTCCGGCGTCCGGCCACGAAAAAGGTCGGCGAGCGTTACGGTCGGTTGGACTTTTCGGAGCGTGACGATCCCGTCCTGCGCCTGAATGTCCACGCGCTCGCCATCCTCCAGCGAGCCGAAACCGTCCAAGCCGATCCGCATATTTCGCCGGCGCAGGTTCGCCTCAGAACGGAATATCGTCGTCCAGATCGCTCCCCGGCCGCGGCGCGTCCCAGGACGGCGCACCGCCACCGCCACCCCCACTCCGGGCCGGTGCCCCCGAGCGAGAAGCAGGCCGGGGCTGATACCCGCCGCCGCCCTCGTCGCCCGACTCGCCGCCGCCCATCCGGTCCTTCGGGCCATCCAGCATCGTCAGCGTGCTGCCGAAGCGGCCCAGCACCACCTCGGTCGAATACTTCTCGACGCCGCTCTGGTCGGTCCATTTCCGCGTCTGCAGCTGGCCCTCGACGTAGAGCTTGGTGCCCTTGCGGACGAACTTCTCCACCGTGCTCGCGATCTGGTCGTTGAACACGACCACCCGGTGCCACTCGGTGCGCTCCTTGCGCTCCCCGGTGCCGCGATCGTTCCAGGTCTCGCTCGTCGCGAGGCTCAGGTTCACGATCTTCGACCCGTCCTGCGTGCTGCGGATTTCGGGGTCCTTGCCCACGTTGCCGACCAAAATGACCTTGTTGACACTGCCCGCCATCGTCCCGCTCCCCACGCCCAAGCCGGCCACAGTGCCGCACTTCCCAAGACCTGTCCAAAGACCGATATAGAGAACAACGCGAGAACACGTAAGGATTCCCATGGCCGGCTTCATCCGTGTGCGCGGCGCGCGGGAGCACAATCTCAAAAACGTTAGTGTGGACATCCCGCGCGACAGCCTGACCGTCATCACCGGCCTGTCGGGCAGCGGCAAATCCAGCCTCGCGTTCGACACGATCTACGCCGAGGGCCAGCGCCGCTATGTCGAGAGCCTCTCCGCCTATGCGCGCCAATTCCTGGAGCTGATGGGAAAGCCGGACGTCGACAGCATCGAGGGCCTGTCGCCGGCGATTTCGATCGAGCAGAAGACCACCAGCCGCAACCCGCGCTCGACCGTCGGCACGGTGACCGAGATCGCCGACTACATGCGCCTGCTCTGGGCCCGCGCCGGCGTGCCGTATTCGCCGGCCACGGGACTGCCGATCGAGGCGCAGACGGTGGCACAGATGGTCGACCGGGTGATGGCGATGGCGGAGGGCACGCGCCTGCTGCTGCTCGCGCCGGTCGTGCGCGACCGCAAGGGCGAGTACCGCAAGGAACTGGCCGACCTCCAGCGGCGCGGCTTCACCCGGGTCAAAGTCGACGGCAAGCTGATGGAAATCGGCGACGTTCCCGCGCTGAACAAGAAGACCAAGCACGACATCGACGCGGTCGTGGACCGGGTCGTGGTGCGCGACGGCATGGCGACACGGCTGGCCGACAGCTTCGAGACGGCACTCGCGATGTCGGACGGGATCGCGTACATCGAGGGTGCCGACGACGGCCAGCGCACCATTTTCAGCAGCCGGTTCGCCTGCCCGGTCAGCGGTTTCACGATCGAGGAGATCGAGCCGCGCCTGTTCAGCTTCAACTCGCCGCACGGCGCCTGTCCGGCCTGCGACGAACTCGGGACGGAAAGCTTCTTCGACCCCGAGCTGGTCGTGCCCGACGAGCGCCGGCCGCTCGCCGAGGGCGCGGTCGCGGCCTGGACGGGCGCGCAGTCGAACTATTACGACCAGACGCTCGACAGTCTCGCGCGGCACTTCAAAATCTCGACGCGGACGCCGTGGTCCGACCTGCCGGAGACGGCGCGCGACGGCATTCTGTTCGGCACGGGCACGACACCCGTGAAACTGACCTATCGCGACGGCGTGCGCGCATACGACGTAACGAAGCCGTTCGAGGGCGTGATCGTGAACCTCCAGCGTCGCTACCGGGAGACCGACAGCGCGTGGGTGCGCGAGGAGATGAGCCGGTATCAGGCGGAAAAGCCGTGCGGCGTGTGCCACGGTGCCAGGCTGAAGCCGGAGGCGCTGGCGGTCCGGGTCGCGAACAAGAACCTGGCCGAGGCGTGCGAGCTGTCGATCTCCGACGCGCGCGACTGGTTCGGCGGCGTCGAAGCGCAGCTCAGCCCGCAACGCGCCGAAATCGCCCGGCGCATTCTGCGGGAAATCCAGGACCGGCTGCAGTTCCTGAACGATGTCGGGCTCGACTACCTGACGCTCGCACGCGGCTCGGCGACATTGTCGGGCGGCGAGAGCCAGCGCATCCGCCTCGCGAGCCAGATCGGCAGCGGGCTGACGGGCGTGCTGTACGTGCTCGACGAGCCGAGCATCGGGCTGCACCAGCGCGACAACGAACGCCTGCTCGGCACGCTGCGGCGGCTGAAAGCGTTGGGCAACACGGTGCTGGTGGTGGAGCACGACGAGGACGCCATTCGCGCCGCCGATTACCTGATCGACATGGGCCCCGGTGCCGGGACCGGCGGCGGGCACGTGATCGCGCACGGCACGCCGGCGGAGGTGATGGCGAGCCCGGATTCGATCACCGGCGCGTTCCTGTCCGGCCGCTCGAGCATCCCGGTGCCGGCGATGCGGCGGCCGATGCAGAAGGACCGTCAGGTGCGGGTGATCGGTGCGCGGTCGCACAACCTCGTGGACATGACTGCCACCTTCCCGCTCGGTCTGTTCGTCTGCGTGACCGGCGTATCGGGCGGCGGCAAGTCGACGCTGGTGGTGGACACGCTGTACAAGGCCGCGTCACGCCGGCTGATGGGGTCGGGCGAAGTGCCGGCCGCGCACACGCGGATCGACGGACTGGAATTGCTCGACAAGATCATCGACATCGACCAGTCGCCGATCGGCCGCACGCCGCGCAGCAACCCGGCCACGTATACCGACCTGTTCGCGCCGATCCGCGACTGGTTCGCCGAACTGCCGGAAAGCCGCGCGCGCGGCTACAAATCCGGCCGGTTCAGCTTCAACGTCAAAGGCGGGCGCTGCGAGAAGTGCCAGGGCGACGGCGTGCTGAAGATCGAAATGCACTTCCTGCCGGACGTGTACGTGACGTGCGAGACGTGTCGCGGCCGCCGCTACAATCGCGAGACGCTGGAGATCCGGTTCCGCGACAAGTCGATCAGCGACGTGCTCGATCTGACGGTGGACGAGGCGGTGCCGTATTTCTCGGCGGCGACGCGCATCCACGACCGCCTAAAAATCCTGCAGCAGGTGGGCCTCGGCTACGTGAAGCTCGGCCAGCAGGCGACGACGCTGTCGGGCGGCGAGGCGCAGCGGGTGAAATTGTCCAAGGAACTGGCGAAGCGCGCGACCGGGCGGACGCTGTACATCCTCGACGAGCCGACCACCGGGCTACATTTCGAGGACGTGCGGAAACTGCTCGAAGTGCTGCACGCGCTGGTCGACGCCGGCAACTCGGTGATCGTGATCGAGCACAATCTGGAGGTCATCAAGACCGCCGACTGGGTGATCGACATCGGGCCGGAGGGCGGGGTCGGCGGCGGGCGGATCGTGGCCGCCGGAACGCCGGAGCTGATCGCGGCAACTCCGGGCAGCCATACCGGGCGGTTTCTCGCGGCGATGCTGCCCGCGCCGGTCCGGGCGAAGCGGCGGGCGGCGGGCTGATGACAACTCTGGGTAATCACAAAAACATTTAGTGGTTTCAGGTTGACCACGTTTCGCGATGCTGCGACTCTCGGATTCGGGCAGACGGAGACGCCGAGATGCTTCAATCCCAGATCATCGAGATCGACGGCCGTTTCGTTGGCGCGGCGGTGCGGCAGCCCGGCGGCTGGCGCTTCGTCGCGGTCGACGTGCGGCTGGATGGCATCGACGGGCGCGTGATGCCGTCCGTCGCGGCGGTCTGCGAACTGGCCCGCTCGGCCGCGTCCGGCCCCTCCCTGCGCGTGGTGCACTGATTGGCTGGCGGCTCCAATCGCCAGCGTCCCTGGGCGGGAGCGTCGGTACGGCTGCAGCCGACGGTCACGATCCCGGTCCCGGCGCGCACCCCGCCGCCGGACGCGCTGGCCGATCCCGCGGCGCGTTCGGCGCTGGCCGGGCCGAGCGCGAGCCCCACGGTCAGCTTCATCATGGGCAAGCCGAGATCGCCGCGGGCGAAAACCAGCTAGCGGACGGTTCCGCGCAGATAGGCGGCAAGCACCGCCAAGCGATCGCCGGCGCCCCGCGGCATGCCCGCCCGCAACGAGCCGAGCCGGTGCAAGTCGCGGCGGGCCAGCACGCCGGGCAAACCCGCCGCGATGACGGTTCGCGGCAGCGTCCCCGCCCCCGCGCTCAGCCTCATGCGGGCCCAGTCCGCTATTCGCGCCCGCACCGGGGCCAGCCGGGGGTCGCGCGGATCGGCCGTCACGTCCTCGGCGATCATCCCGACCTCCGCGAGCAGGTCGAGCGGCAGCAGGCAGCGGTCGCGGCGCGCCAAAGCCGCGATGCTGCGAAGCTGGCCGATCGCCCCGTAGGCGGCCCCCAGCTCACCGATTCGCGCCGTGGCCGCCGCGTCCGCCCCGAGCACGCGGGCCTGCGCCGTCGCCAGCGTCCCGGCCGTGCCGCGCACGAGAACCTCCCAGGTGGCGAAATCCGGCACCTCGTCGATTTCGCGCGCGTCCACCATCGCGCGGATGTCGTCCGGGTCGATCACGCCGGCGTCGATCGCCTCGCCCAGCGGCCCGGCGATCTCGTGCGCGCGCCGCGCCCCGCCGTCTTGACGAGGGGCCGCGATCTCGCGCCACCAATGCAGCCGGATCAGGGCCAGCGGCGCCACCGACGTCACCTCCCACGCTCGCGCGAGTTCGTGGTTGACGGCGGCCAGCAGCAGCACCGCCTCGCGTCTGTCGGGCGGCGCGAACAGGCCGCAGGTGAAGCGGTCCGGATCGGCGCGGCGCACGATCGCGGCAACCGGGCTCAGGCCCGGACGTTCGGGTTGACGCGTCACGCGCCCCTCCATAGGTCTGGCGCACCCGAAACAATCCGGAGCGACACCCCATGGCTTTCGACCTGCCACCCCTTCCCTACGCCCACGGCGCACTGGCTGGAAACGGCATGTGCCAGGAGACGCTGGAACTGCACCACGACAAGCATCATCAGGCCTATGTCACGGCGCTGAACGGCTTCGTCGAGAAGCAGCCGGACCTGCAGGGCAAAAGCCTCGATGAGATCGTGAAGCTGGCGCATGGCAAGCCCGACATGGCCCCGGTGTTCAACAACGCCGGCCAGCATTGGAACCATACCCTGTTCTGGCAGATGATGAGCCCGACCGACGGTGGCAAAATCCCCGGCAAGCTCGAGCAGAAGATCACCGCCGATTTCGGCTCGGTCCAGGCGTTCAAGGACCAGTTCAAGGCCACCGCCGTCGGCCAGTTCGGCAGCGGCTGGGCATGGCTGGTGCTGGGTTCGGACGGCAAGCTGAAGCTGACGAAAACCGCCAACGGCAGCAACCCGCTCGCCGAGGACCAGGGCACCGCGCTGCTCGGCGTCGACGTGTGGGAGCACGCGTACTACCTCGATTTCCGCAACCGCCGGCCGGATTTCGTGGCCAACTGGCTCGATAAGATCGCCAACTACGAGTTCGCCGCCAGCCGCATGTAATGGTTCGGGGTGAGGCGTTTCGTAGACCCTCACCCCGGCCCTCTCCCAAAGCGGGAGAGGGAGAAATGGCTACTTCTTTTTCGCCGCGATCGCCTTGGTGTCGTTGGCCACGACCGGCTTGATGACGCTGTTGATCGTCTCGCGAACGACCTGAACCCGGACGTTCGGGGCGATCTCGACCTCGACCTCGTTGGTTCCCTCGCGCACCAGCTGCACCACGCCGACGATGCCGCCGCCGGTCACCACGCGGTCGCCGCGCTTGACCGAAGCGATCTCCGCCTTCAGCGCCTTGGCGCGCTGCTGCTGCGGCCGGATCAGCAGGAAGTAGAACACACCGAACACGAGGACGATCGGCAGCAGCGATTGCAGGCTGCCCAGGCTCGCCAGCGGTCCGGCGGCCTCCTGGGCATACGCGGTCGAGATCAGCATGAGGGGTCCAGTGGATGGGGGTGAGTGATGTGCCGGCCGGCATTGTCGCCGGGAGCGGCGGACCATAGGTTTCCGCCCCCATACGTCAAGCAAGCCCCATGAAACGCACCGAAATCCTGACCCGCATCGCCGAGGCGCTCGAACGGCTGACCCCGTCCCCGCCCGCCGCGCCGGACCTGCACGCCGCCGACGCGTTCGTCTGGCAGCCGGAGGATTCGTCGTTGCTGCCCGTGCGCGACGTCTCACGGGTGGACCTGAACCTGCTGCGCGGCATCGACCAGCAACGCGACACGCTGCTCGCCAACACGATGCAGTTCGCGCGCGGCGGCTCGGCCAACAACGTGCTGCTGTGGGGCGCGCGGGGCATGGGCAAGTCGTCGCTGGTGAAGGCCGCCCACGCGGAGGCGAACCGCCAGATGCCCAACGCGCTGGCTTTGGTCGAGATCGCCCGCGAGGACATCGCGTCGCTGCCGGTCCTGTTGCGGATCCTGCGGGGCCAATCGCGCAGGATTCTGATCCTGTGCGACGATTTGTCGTTCGAGCGGCAGGACGACGACTACAAGGCGCTGAAATCGGTGCTGGACGGCGGCATCGAGGGCCGGCCGGATAACGTGCTGTTCTACGCGACATCGAACCGCCGCCACCTGATGCCGCGCGAGATGGTCGACAACGAACAGCGGACCGCGATCAGCCCCGGCGAGGCGACCGAGGAGAAGGTGTCGCTGTCCGACCGCTTCGGCCTCTGGATCGGTTTTCATCATGCCGACCAGGACACCTATCTCGCGATCGTCGAAGGCTACGCCGCCGCCGCCGGACTGGCGCTCTCGCCGGAAACGCTGCGCGCGGACGCGCTGCGCTGGTCGATCGGCCGGGGCGCGCGATCGGGGCGCGTCGCGGCCCAATTTATCGCCGATGTCATGGGCCGGTCCAACGCATCGAGGGTATGACCTTCGCATGGACATGCATCCGGCCGGCACACCGCATCCGGAACTCGCGGCTCGCCGGCTCGAACCCGCCGAAGACATCCGCGCGTGGGCCCGCGAAGCCTGGATCGAGCCGTCGCGGCATATCGCGGCGAAGCTGGGCGCCCCCGGCTACACCATGCCGCCGCTGTCCGGCTTCACCTGGCACCCGCTCGTCTCCGGCTCGCCCGCGCGCAACGTGACGATCAACGCCTCGGCGCAGGCGGCGGACAACTGGCTGCTGCTGCCGCCCGAGGATCACCGGCCGGCCACCGTCGCGATTACGCTGTACGGCCACGCGAGCCGCAACATCGTCGTCGTCGGGCCGGACAGCCACGTCTCGGCGACCGTATTCCTGCACGGGATCGGCGGCGTCGCGGTGATCGGCCCCGGCGTGGCGATGCCGACGACGTTGTCGATCCGGCTATGGGATCTGGCCAACACGGTGTTGTGGGGGGCCGGGAGCACCGCGAACGAGGTCAGCATCATCGCCGCCGGCGACGGCCGGTCCGTCCTGGTCGGCGACGACTGCATGTTCGCGCGCGACATCACCCTCCGCTGCTCGGACCATCACGCGATGGTCGACATGCGCTCCGGAAGGCAGATCAACGACCCGGCCAGCGTCCTGATCGAGCCGCATGTCTGGATCGGGCAGGACACGATGGTGCTCAAAGGTGTGCGGATCGGCTACGGCGCGATGATCGGGGCGAAGTCGCTGGTCAACCAATCGGTGCCCCGGTTTTCGATGGCCGCCGGCGTGCCGAGCCGGGTGATCCGGTCGGACGTGTCGTGGAGCCGCAAAGCGACGCCCGAGCCGGATTTGCTGCCGCGATTGCGCGCGATGGCCGATCTGCTGGATCCGCCCTTGGTGGACTGAGCCCGAGACCCTCGCGGTCCCAGCTATTCAGCGGCGACGACCACCTGATCGGCCCGCCGGGTCAGCTCCCGCACCGTCTTCTTGCTGCCGTAAATCTGCTCGCTCCGGGTCACGACGAACACCTGCAGCGTGCAATCATCCTGCAGCTGCGCGGGCGTCAGCGTCATCTTGAAGCCGAACCGGCCATGCGCGATCCCGGCATTCCGCAGATCGGCGCGAAACTCGTCCGCGACGCAGGAATGGACCAGCTCCCCGTTCGCCACGACGTCGACCCGCACCGGATCGTCGTTCGACCACGCCCGCGCCCAGCCGATCAGCTGGCCGTCGATGATCCCGTCGATGTAGCCGTAATGGTCGGCATGGAAGAGCCGGATATAGGCCGGGTTGTTCGGCTGGATCGCAAGCGTCGCGCGCTCCAGCCCGGGCTCGTCGGTCGACAGGCCGGCGAAATCCGCGATCTTCTCCAGCGCCTCGCGCGGGAAGGCGACGCATTTCTCGTAGCTCAGCAGCAGCACGGGCACCGGCGCGTTCATCGCGAACTGCATCATGTCGACGATCTGCTTGGCGACGTTGACCAGCGTCGAGGCGGCGGCCGTCTGGTCCGGGTCCGACAGCAGGGCGCGCGCGGCGGTCGCCACCGTATCGCGCATGACCACGATCAGCCGCGCGCCTGGAAACTGCAGAAGCTGCGGCGGGTGCATGTGATTTTGCAGCGAGGGGAATTTCACCCCCCACACGGCGTGCTCGGCCCGGCGCCGCTCGATCAGCGTCCGGACCTGGCTGAAATCGAATTCGAGCAGGGCGGCGCGAAACTCCTGGTCCTCGCCGACCGCGAGGCCGTCCGACGGTCCCATCGGCACGCCGAACGCGCGCAGGATGCCGGCGACCATGCTGGTTCCCGATCGCCCGACCCCGGTCACGATCAGGCATCGCGACGGACCGTCATCGACCCCGAGCCGGTCGGCGTTCAACGTTATCGTTCCGAGATTGTGGTGCATCCGATCCCCGCATCGTTCCGTCCGGCCGCCGGCGCACGGCGCGCCGGTTCCCGCATGTTAGTAATGCATGTCACTATGACTAACAACCACCTTTTATTCGAAGCGTTCAGGCGCGTGGCTTACCAGCGCGGCTTCATCGGTCCGTGATAATTCCGTCTGCAATATCGAGCGCCTTGCGAACTCGCTCCGACGCGGGGTTGTCGAACACGGCGCGCGGCGTGCCCGATTGCAGCACGTCGCCGCGATCGATCACGAAGACCCGGTCGGCCAGCGCCGCCGCCTCGTCGAGGTCGTGGGTCACCAGCACCACCGGCCCCGGCACCGCGGCACGCACCGACGCGAGTTCGGTCCGCAACCTGCGGCGCGTCGCGCGATCGACCGCCGCGAACGGCTCATCGAGAAGCAGGACGGCCGGATCGCGCGCCAGCGCCCGCGCCAGCGCCACGCGCTGCTGCTGGCCGCCCGACAGCTCCGCCGGTTTTCGCGCGTCCAGCCCATCGAGGTTGACCCGCGACAACAGTGCCCGCGCCCGGACCGTGCGGTCCGCGGCCGGCACATGGCCCATCGCGATCCGCACATGGTCCAGCACCGACAGGTGCGGCCACAGCGCGTAGCCCTGAAACACGAGGCCGACCGGACGGCGGCTCGGCGGCACGTCGATCCCGGCCGCCGTGTCGAGCCACGCAGCGCCGCAAGCGATCCGCCCGGACGCTGGCCGGTACAGCCCCGCGATCGTTCGCAATACCGTTGTTTTCCCGGCGCCGGACGGCCCGACGATCGCAACGAGTTCGCCCGGCGCGCAGTCGAACGCGATGTCGAGCGGGATCGGTCCGGCTTGCCGCAGTGTTAGCGACAGGCTGTCAGCCACGCCGCCCCACCCGCCTGGTGAACAGGTTGACGAGCGTGATCGCGACCAGCGAGACGGCCAGCAGCAGCGCCGCCATCGGCCCGGCCGAGCTGGCGTCGAGCGTCTGCGACCGGTCGTAGATCGCCATCGACGCGGTGCGCGTGATCCCCTCGATGTTGCCGCCGACCATCAGCACGACCCCGAACTCGCCCATCGTATGCGCGAACGTCAGCACCATGGCCGACAGCACGCCGGGCCAGGCGAGCGGCAATTCGATGCGCCAGAACGTGCGCCACGGCGACAGGCCGCTGACCCACGCGGCGGCGCGCACGTCCGGCGGCAGGGCTTCGAGCGCGCGTTGCATCGGCTGCACCGCGAACGGCAGATTGACCACGATCGAGGCGAGCAGGATGCCGGTGAAGCTGAAGGCGAGGCCGTGGCCGGTGACCGCGATCCAGAGCCGCCCGACCGGCGACGCGCCCCCGAACGAGACGAGCAGGTAGTAGCCGAGCACGGTCGGCGGCAGCACCAGCGGCAAGGCGACGATCGCCTCGTACACCGCCCGCCCGCGCCGGACTTCGAACGCGAGCCGCCGCGCGAGCAGCAGGCCGAGCGGCAGCAGCACCGCCACCGTCCACGCGGCCAGCGTCAGCGACAGCCCGAACGCGGGCCAGTCGATCGCGGTCGGCCCAGCGTTGGTCAGGCCCGCTTCGGTCAGGCCGGCAGCACGAAGCCGTAGCGGGCCAGGATATCGCGTCCCGGGGCGCTCTGGATGAACGCGTAGAACGCGCGCGCCGTGTCACCGGCACCCTTGATCAGCACCGCCCGCTGTCGCAGCGGCTTATGCCAATCGGCCGGGATCAGCACGAACGCGCCGGCCGCCTTCGATTGCGGCGTCAGCGCGAGCGACAGCGGAATGATGCCGCCCTGGGCCGAGCCGGTCATCGCGAACTGGGTCGCCTGGGAGATGTTTTCGCCCAGCACCAGATGCGGCTTGATCGCGTCCCACAGCCCGGCATGGGTCAACGCCTCCTGCGCGGCGCGGCCGTACGGGGCGTGCTCCGGATTGGCGATGGCGAACTTCTGGAGCCGCCCGTCGGCCAGCGCGGCTTTCAGGTCGGCGAAGTCCGCGTCGGCCTTGACCGGCGAGCCGTTCAGCTCGAACAGGCCGATCCGCCCGGTCGCGTACAGCACGCCGTCACCGTCGGTGTGCCCGCCCGCCGCGAGCTTCTGGACATAGCTCTCGTCGGCCGACAGGAACACCTCGAACGGGGCGCCGGCCGCGATCTGCTGCGCGAAGTTGCCGGACGAGCCGTAGGTCACCTTGAGCGCCTTGCCGGTCTGCTTGGTGAACAGCGCGATCAGCTCGGGCATGGCGGCGTTGAGGTCGGCGGCGGCGGCGATCACCGGGGGTTCGGCCGCACGGGCGGTCGCGCGACATGAATGCGGTCAGGGCGGCGGCGGACAGGAGGACGCGGCGATGGATGGGCATGGGTGCTCCGATTGCTGCATCGCTATGCCACACGCTCGGTCAGTCCGCGAGAAGCCACAACCGTCGTCACGTCGAGCGCTGGCGGCGCGGCGATCAGGAGAGTGTGCGTCGGTGTCTGCGGCCGTGGATTGCCGCGTGTCAGCGTGCTTGCAATACGGTGGAGGGTTCAGAACACCGAGATGATGTCGGCCCGCACCTTCGGGGATAGCCGGTAATATTGATGCGAGTTCAGGAAGCCGCCTGGATAGTCTTTGATCGCCGAACAGTCGGAAAATCGGAATTTTGAGGGCGGGAAGCGCGCCGGGTCGATGCCGCCGAACGGTCCGTTTCTGCCGAGCCTGTCGAAGCCGTTGATCGCCGCACTCAATTCCAGCACGTCGTCGGCACCGCTGTAATACACACTGGTGCGGCCGGTCAGCGTACTCAGCCCGCTCAGCCGGCCCGGCAGAGGGAAGTTGAACGTATCGAACCGTTCGTCGGCAGCGGCCAGGATTGCCTCATCGAACACCTGATGACGCAGGGGGCTGCTTTGGAACCAGCGCTCGACTGCGGCCTGCAGCACGTAATTGCCCATGCTGTGGCACAGCAGGTAGCAGCGGCCGCCGCGCGCCCGGGTCGCGTCGAGGAGCGGCTCCAGCTTATTGAAGAAGGTCGCGACGTGCAGCGCCGACTCTCCGGCCATTTGCTGGTCGCGTTCGTAGTCGTCGGTCGGAATCGGGAAGGAGATCAGTTGCCCCAGCGACGGCCAGCTGAACGAAACGACGGTCGTGTCCGCGTCCGTCTTCCCGGAGGCGGCTATCCATTCGCGGTTGAACGCGGCACGAGTGAGCGCGTCGTCGAAGGTGTTGTCGAAGCCGTGGATGAACACCAGGACGTTGCGGCCGGATTGGGCCAGGTCGGCCGCGGACGCCTCGCCGAAGCCGCCGCGCGTCACGTCGTCGATCTGAGTCACATGCCCGATCGTGCCGGCCACAGGATCGGTGCCGTCGACAAACGCGCGAGCGTAGGTCACGAGATCCGGGTCGGTTTGGTCGACGATCATGGCGCCGTAATCGCCAGAACTCGTCCCGTCACCGGTGAACAGCCGGTTCGTGGCGATGTAGACAGTCGTAGGAACGGCAGCCATGGGGCGTTCGCCTTTTTGCAATCGTTACGGCTCACGATGCAGGAAGACGTGGTCGGAAGCAACGCGATTGACACCGCCCCACCCCACGCCACAGCCTCGCTTCACAATCTCAGGAGCCGTCCATGCGCCACGCCCTCCTCCTCTGCGCGAGCCTGTTTGCCCTCGTCCCGGCGGCCCGGGCGGCCGACGTGAAGCCGGCGATCGTCTTCGACACCGGCGGCAAGTTCGATAAATCGTTCAACGAGGGCGTGGACGACGGGGCGAAACGCTTCACCAAGGCGACCGGGATCGAGGTGCGGGATTTCGAGCCGCAGAACGATTCGCAGCGCGAGCAGGCGCTGCGCCGGTTCGCCAAGGGCGGCAGCGATCCGATCCTCGCCGTCGGCTTCGCGATGGCGACCGCCGTGACCGATGTCTCGAAGGAATTCCCGAAAACCCGCTTCGTCATCATCGACAGCGTGGTCGACGCGCCGAACGTGCAGTCGATCGTCTTCCATGAGGAACAGGGCAGCTACCTCGCCGGCGTGCTCGGCGCGATGTCGGCCGGCGGCGGCAAGCTCGGCTTCGTCGGCGGCATGGACGTGCCGCTGATCCGCCGCTTCGCCTGCGGCTACGTCCAGGGTGCGAAATCGGTGAAGCCGGATATCGAGGTGCTGCAGAACATGACCGGCACGACCGGGGCCGCGTGGAACGACCCGGTGCGCGGCGGCGAACTGGCGCGCAGCCAGATCGAGCGCGGGGCCAACGTGGTGTTCCAGGCGGCGGGCGGCACCGGCATCGGCGTGCTGCAGACGACGGCGGATGCGGGCAAGCTCGGCATCGGTGTGGACAGCAACCAGGACGACCTGCATCCCGGCCACATGCTGACGTCGATGATGAAGCGCGTCGATGTCGCGACCGAGGGCGCGTTCAACGCGGCCAAGGACGGGACGTGGAAGCCGGGCGTGACCACGCTCGGGCTGGCGGAAAACGGCGTCGCCCTCGCGTTCGATGCCGAGAACGCGCCGCTGGTCACGCCGGAGGCGAAGGCGCGGGTGATGCAGGCGGCGGCCGACATTTCCAGCGGCAAGGTGACCGTGCACGACTACATGGCGGACAACTCCTGCCCGAACTGAACGCAGTCGAGATGGCCGGCGTGGACAAGCGTTTCGGCGCGGTCCACGCCAACCGTGCGATCGACCTCGTCGTGCGGCGCGGCTCGATCCACGGGCTGATCGGCGAGAACGGGGCCGGCAAATCGACCCTGATGTCGATCCTGTACGGGTTCTACGCGGCCAATTCCGGGACCGTCACGGTCGGCGGCAAGACGCTGCCGCCCGGCGACAGCCCGGCCGCGATCGCCGCCGGGCTCGGCATGGTCCACCAGCATTTCATGAACGTCGACGAGCTGACGGTGCTCGAGAACGTCATGCTCGGCGTCGAGGGCGGGTTCTTGCCGCGCACGCGCGACGCGGAGGCAAGGCTCGCCGCACTCGGGCGCGATTACGGCCTGACGGTCGATCCGCATGCCCGGGTCGGCGATCTGCCCATCGGGGCGCGGCAGCGGGTCGAAATCGTGCGGGCGCTGTATCGCGGGGCCGAGACGCTGATCCTCGACGAGCCGACCGGCGTGCTGACCCCGGCCGAGGCGGCCGATCTGTTCCGCGTGCTCTCGGCCCTGCGGGATCAGGGCCGCACGGTGATCCTCGTCACCCACAAACTCCGCGAAATCATGGCGATCACCGACCGGGTGAGCGTGATGCGCGCCGGCCAGATGGTGGCCGAGCGGGAGACGGCCGACACCTCGCCGGAGGAACTGGGCGAGCTGATGATCGGCCGCCGGCTGGTGGCCAGCATGCCGCGCGCGGAGATGCCTGCGGGCGCGGTCACGCTGTCGGTCGACGGCCTGACCGTGCGCGAGGCTGGCTCGGTGAGAGTGCGCGATGTGTCGCTGACCGTGCGGGCGGGCGAGATCGTCGGCATCGCGGGCGTTTCGGGCAACGGGCAGTCGGAGCTGCTGGAGGCGCTGGCCGGGATGCGCCCGCGAGACGGCGTGGTCACCGTGACCGGCAACCCCTTGATCGCAAACGATCCGTCGGCGGCGCGAGCGGCCGGGATCGGGCATGTGCCGGAGGATCGGCTGCGAACCGGCCTACTCGCGCGATTCGCCGCCAGCGAGAGCGCCATTCTCGGCCATCATCAGGAACGCGGCTGGCGTCGCGGGCCGCTGCTGAACTGGCGCGCGATTTCGGCCCACGCGGCGCGGCTGATGGCGGCTTACGACGTGCGCCCGCCAGCGCCGAAACTGCGCTCGGCCAATTTCTCCGGCGGCAACCAGCAGAAGCTGATCCTCGGCCGGGAGGTCGAGCACGCGCCGAAAATCCTGCTGATCGGGCAGCCGACGCGCGGCGTCGACATCGGCGGCATCGACGCGATCCACCGGCGGCTGCTGGCGCTGCGCGAGGCCGGGTGCGCGATCCTGCTGGTCTCGGTCGAACTGGACGAAATCCTCCGCCTGTCGGACCGCGTGCTGGTGATGAACGAGGGGCGGATCACCGGGGAGACGACGCCAGCGCGCGCCGACGAACGGGCGCTCGGGCTGATGATGGCGGCGTGAAAGCGGCGCTGCCCTGGTGGGCGGAGGCGGCGCTGCTGCCCTTGCTGAACCTCACGCTGGCGCTGCTGCTGTCGGGGCTGGTGGTGCTCGCCACCGGATCGAGCCCGGTCGCGGCGGTCGAGGCGCTGGTGCGCGGCGCGTTCGGCGACGGCGAGGCTTGGGGCTACACGCTGTATTACGCGACCGACATGATATTTTCGGGGCTGGCGGTGGCCGTCGCGTTCCATTGCGGCCTGTTCAACATCGGTGTCGAGGGGCAGGCGTATCTCGGCGGCCTTGGTGCCGCTTTGGTCGGGCTCGCGGGCGGGCCGGTCTGGCTCGCGATCGTCGCCGCCGCCCTGTTCGGGGCCGGATGGGCGGCGATCCCGGGGTTGCTGCAGGCGTATCGCGGCAGCCACGTCGTCATCACCACGATCATGTTCAACTTCATCGCCTACGCGCTGATGACCTACCTGATCGCCGGGCCGCTGATCGCACCGGGGCAGATGTCGCCGGAAACGCGCGGCTTTCCCGGCACCGCCATGCCGCAGATCGGCACCACGCCGCTGAACGCCTCGTTCGTCCTCGCCTTGCTGTGCCTGGTGGGCGTGTGGCTGCTGCTGTGGCACACGCCCGCCGGCTACCGGCTGCGCGCGGTCGGTGCCGCCCCGCGCGCGGCGGTCTATGGCGGGATGGTGCCGGGCCGGGTGATCGTGTGGGCGATGCTGCTGTCGGGGGCGCTCGCCGGCGGCATCGCCTGCAACGAGGTGTTGGGCGCGCAGCATAAATTGTTCATCGGGTTCACCGGCGGCTACGGCTTTACCGGCATCGCGGTCGCCCTGATGGGCCGCAACCACCCCGCCGGTATCCTGCCCGCCGCCATCCTGTTCGGGGCGCTGTATCAGGGCGGCGCCGAACTCGCGTTCGACTTCCCGCGCATCGGCAGCGACCTCGTCGTGGCGATCCAGGGCCTCGTCATCCTGACGACAGGGGCCGCGCCGTACCTGTTCCGGCCGCTGCTGACACGTCTGCTGCGTCGATGATCGCCTCGATCGTCATGGCGACGCTGCGGGTGAGCGTGCCGCTGCTGCTGGCCGCGCTCGCCGGGCTGTACAGCGAGCGGTCGGGGATCGTGGACATCGGGCTCGAAGGCAAGATGCTGGCGGGCGCGTTCGCCGCCGGCTGCGTCGCCTCGATCACCGGCAGCCCGTGGGTCGCGTTGCTCGCGGCGGTCGGGGTCGGTTGCCTGCTCGGCGTGCTGCACGGCTGGGTCTGCATCGATCAGCGCGGCGATCAGGTCGTCTCCGGCATGGCGGTCAACATCCTGGTCGCCGGCCTGACCGTGACCCTCGGCCTCGCCTGGTTCGGGCAGGGCGGGCAGACGCCGGTGCTGGACCGTGCGGCGCGCTTCCCCGAGTTCGCCGGGCTGTCGGTCCTGGCCTGGCCCGCCTTCGCGCTGGTCCCGCTGACCGCGTGGCTGCTGTGGCGCACCCGGTTCGGCCTGCGCCTGCGCGCGGTCGGCGAGCATCCGGCGGCGGTCGACACCGCCGGCGTCTCGGTCGCGTGGCTGCGCTACCGCGCGGTGCTGATCGCGGGCGCATTGTGCGGCTGGGCCGGCGCCTACATCGCGGTCGCGCAATCGGCCGGCTTCGTGCGCGACATGACCGGCGGGCGCGGATACCTGGCGCTCGCCGCACTGATCCTCGGCAAATGGCGGCCATTTCCGGTGCTGCTCGCCTGCCTGCTGTTCGCCTTGCTCGACGCGGTGGCGATCCGGCTTCAGGGTGTCGCCCTGCCCGGCCTCGGCACCGTGCCGGTTCAGGCGGTGCAGGCGCTGCCGTACGTGTTGACCGTTTTGCTGCTGGCCGGCTTCGTCGGCCGTGCCACCCCGCCGCGCGCGAGCGGCATTCCCTACGTCAAGGAGCGCTGAGATGGCTACCGACGCACTGATCCAGGCCGCCGTGCAAATCCGCGCCCGCGCCTACGCCCCGTATTCGAAGTTCTTCGTCGGTGCCGCGATCCGCGCCGACGACGGCACGATCTTCGCCTGCTGCAACGTCGAGAACGCGGCCTATCCCCAGGGCGTCTGCGCCGAGGGCGGTGCCATCTCCATGATGGTCGCCGCCGGCCAGACCGCCATCGCCGAAGTCGTGGTCGCGGGGCCGAAGGGCATGGCGTGCACGCCGTGTGGCGGGTGCCGGCAGAAGCTGCGCGAGTTCGCCGGGCCGACGATGGTCGTCACCATGGTCGACGCCGACGGCGACGTGGTGATCTCGCGCACGCTGGCCGAATTGCTGCCCGACAGTTTCGGGCCGGACCATCTGGCCTAATGCTCCCGCAGGAGCTTCTTCGCGCCAAGCGGGACGGGGTCGAGCTTCAACCCGCTGACATTGCGGCTTTCGTCACCGGCATCACCGACGGCCGGGTGACCGAGGGTCAGGCGGCGGCGTTCGCCATGGCGGTGCTGTGGCGCGGCATGACCGACGCGGAGACGGTGGCCCTGACACTCGCCATGCGCGACAGCGGCACGGTGCTGGACTGGCGCGCTTTGGGCGAGACGCGGCCGGTGGTCGACAAGCACAGCACCGGCGGCATCGGCGACAAGACGAGCCTGATCGTGGCCCCGTTGCTGGCGGCATGCGGCTGCGCGGTGCCGATGATCTCCGGGCGCGGCCTCGGCCACACCGGCGGCACGCTCGACAAGATGGACGCCCTGCCCGGCTACGTCAGCCAGCCGGACCCGGAGACGTTCGTGCGCGTCGTGCGCGAGACGGGGTTCGCGATCGTGGGTGCGACGGCCGATCTGGCCCCCGCGGATCGCCGCCTCTACGCGATCCGCGACGTCACCGCGACGGTCGAAAGCCTGCCGCTGATCACCGCGTCCATCCTCGGCAAGAAGCTCGCGGAGGGCACGCAAAGCCTTGTTCTCGATGTGAAAGTCGGCTCGGGCGCGTTCCTGCCGGCGATCGAGGACGCGCGCGCGCTCGCCGAAAGCCTGACCCGCGTCTCGGCCGGTGCCGGCGTGCCGGCGACGGCGCTGCTGACGGCGATGGACCAGGCGCTCGGCGGCGCGGTGGGCAACGCGCTGGAAGTCGCGGAATGCATCGCCGCTCTCACCGGCGGGGCGTTCGACCCCCGGCTTCGCGCGGTCACGATGGCGCTGACCGAGGCGGCGTTGCGCCTCGCCGGGCTCGATCCCGCGCTGGCCGAGGCGCGGTTGCGGGACGGCTCGGCGGCCGAGTTCTTCGCCCGCGGTGTCGCGGCACTGGGCGGCCCGGCCGACGTGCTGCGCCACCGCTTCCCTCCTGCCCCGATCGCGCGCGCGCTGTATCCGGCGCGCGCCGGCGTGGTCGAGACGATCGATGCCCGCGCCGTGGGCCTCGCCGTCGTCGAACTCGGCGGCGGGCGCACCCGGCCGCAGGATGCCGTCGATCACCGGGTGGGACTGACGCAGGTCGCGGGCCTCGGCGAGCCGGTCGGGCCGGACCGGCCGCTCTGCCTGGTCCACGCCGCCGGCGAGGCCGGTTACGCCCGCGCCGCCGCCCGCCTGCTGGCCGCGTTCATTGTCGGCGGCGCGGCGGGCGCGATCCTGCCGCCGGTGCTGACCCCGCTTTAGCCAGACCCGGCCGGCGACCCGGCGCTTTTCAGGGAACGTCCGCCCGCCCGATTTGTTGTGGAGATAGTCTCAGTCGGCGCGGCCAGCCACGCCGCACCATCGGTGCGGATCGGGGTACGTCAGAGTGTCGAACCAGCAACCAGACATCTTCCTGCTCGACGGCGGTGAGCAGGGCCGGCTCATGCGTGAGTTCGACTGGACCGCCCACCCGCTCGGCAGGCCCGCGCTATGGCCGCAGCCGCTCAAAACGCTGGTCAGTCTCATGCTGATGGCGACCCAGCCGATGTTCATCGCCTGGGGCCGGTCGCAAAGTCTGCTCTACAACAACTCCTATGCCGAGGTGCTGGCGGACAAGCACCCCTGGGCGCTCGGCCGGCCGTTCCTCGACGTGTGGTCGGAGATCGCGCGCGACCTCCGCCCGCTGGTGGATCGGGTGTTCTCGGGTCACCCGGTCCACATGGACGACATCAGCCTGATCATGCGGCGGCGCGGCTTCGCGGAGGAGACGCATTTCGCGTTTTCCTACACGCCGGTCCTGAGCGATGGCGGCACCGTCGACGGTCTGTTCTGCGCGTGCCTGGAAACGACGGCGCAGGTCATGGCCGAGCGCCGGCAGGCGTTCCGCCTGGCGCTCGAGGAGGAGCTGCGCCGCTCGAACGATCCGAAGGCGATGATTTCCGCGACCGTCGGGGCTCTCGGGCGTCACCTCAAGGCCAGCCGCGTCGGCTACGGCATCGTCGACCGCGACGGCGTGACCGTGCGGCTCGCGTCGGATTACGTCGACGGCGTCGCCCCGCTATCCGGCGCGTTCCACCTGCCGGCGTTCGGCCCCGGCATCGTCGGACCGCAGACGGTAGGGACGACCGTCGTGCGGGCCGATGTGCGACGCGATCCCGGCGGCGCGCCACCGATCTGGGCCGAGATCGACACGAGGGCGTTCGTCTCGGTGCCGCTGGTCGAGAACGCCCGGCTGAGAGCCGTGATGTACGTCAACAGCCGCGACCCGCGCGAGTGGACGCCCTACGAGATCGAGCTGATCGAGACCACCGCCGGGCGGGTCTGGGACGCCACACAGCGCGCGCAGGCGGAGGCGGCATTGCGGGAGAGCGAAGCCCACCTCGCCGGCATTTTCGCGCAAACCGGGGCCGGCTTCGCGGAGACCGACCTCACCGGCCGCTTTGTTTCCGTCAACGACCATTTCTGCCATCTGGCCGGCCGCTCGCGCGACACGCTGCTCACGTTGCGCGTGCAGGACATCACCCATTCCGACGATCGCGACGCCGACACCGCCCGGCTGCAACGGGTCGCCGCGACCGGCACGCCCGACACGCTGGAGGAACGGTATGTGGCGGGCGACGGTGCCGCGATCTGGGTCGCCAGCACGGTCAGCCTGATCGGGGCCGGCGAGGCCGGTGCGACGCTGCTGGTCGTCGCGATCGACATTTCGGAACAGAAGCGGGCCGAGCAGGATCTGGTCACCGCGAAGGAGGCCGCCGAGGAGGCGAACCTCGCGAAAAGCATGTTCATCGCCAACATGAGCCACGAGCTGCGGACGCCGCTATCGGCCATCATCGGCTACAGCGAAATGCTGCTCGAGGAGCTGGCCGACGGTGCGGAGCCGGGCGAGCTCGAATCCGACATCGGCAAGGTGGAGAGCAACGCGCGCCACCTGCTCGGCCTCATCAACGACGTGCTCGATCTGTCGAAGATCGAGAGCGGGAAGATGGAGGTGTTCGTCGAGGCGTTCGATATCGAGAACATGGTCCACGACGTCGCCGAAACCGTGGACAGCCTGATCCGCAAGAATGGCAACACGCTCGCGGTCGAGCTGGAGCCGGGGCTCGGCACCATGCGATCCGACGTCACCAAGGTGCGGCAGACGCTGCTGAACTTCCTGTCGAACGCGGCCAAGTTCACCGAGAACGGCCACATCACGCTGTTCGCCCGCAAGGATCCGTCCGATGCCCAGTATCTGACGCTCGGTGTGCGCGACGACGGCATCGGCATGACCGAGGAACAGCAGGCCAAGCTGTTCCAGCGTTTCACCCAGGCCGACGCGTCGACCACGCGAAAGTTCGGCGGCACCGGCCTCGGGCTGTCGATCACCAAGGCGTTCATGACGATGCTCGGCGGTGCCATCGACGTGCGGAGCGCGCCCGGTCAGGGCAGCACATTCGCGGTCCGGTTGCCGTTGGAATTCGCCGAATCGTCTCGTGATAATTTGGGCATCGCCGCCCGCGCGGGCCTCGACGGCCAGGACCTCCGGACCGGCGGCAAGGATGTGGTGCTGGTGATCGACGACGATCCGTCGCAGCTGGAATTGATGGCGCGCTTCCTCGCGCGCGAGGGCTTCGCCGCCCGCACCGCGCATGACGGTGTCACGGGGCTACAGATGGCAAAGGTGCTTCGGCCCAAAGTCATTCTGCTCGACGTGACGATGCCCGGCCTGGACGGCTGGACGGTGCTGCGCGCGCTGAAGGCCGATCCGGAGATGGCGGACATTCCCGTCATCATGGTGACGTTCATCTCCGACGACGGGCTCGCGAGCAGCCTGGGGGCGGCGGATTTCGTGACCAAGCCGGTGAAGTGGGAGCGGTTCCGCCAGGTGATGGACCGTTTCCGGGACCGGGTCGGCGACGTGCTGATCGTCGACGACGACGCCGATGTGCGCCGCCGCCTCCGCTTGGCGCTGGAGCGGGACGGCTGGACGGTCGCGGAGGCGCAGAACGGGAAGGACGCGCTGGAACGGGTGACGCTGACCTTGCCGCGCGTGATCCTGCTGGATCTCGAAATGCCGGTGATGGACGGGTTTTCGTTCCTGCACACGTTCCGCGGTTTGCCCGGCTGCCAGGATATTCCGGTCGTCGTCATCACCGCGCGCGACCTGTCGCGGCAGGACCGCGAGGAGTTGCGGGAGGCGGACAAGGTGCTGACCAAGGGCGAGACCGATCTGCGCGCGCTGTCGAACGAGTTGCTGGCGGTGACCGGGGCGGCTGCGCAGAAGTAAGGCCATCGCCATTCGGCGTGTGCCACGAAGGATCGGGTGATACCGTCGGCGCCGGCGCACCAGGAGCTGACCGATGAGCGGCGACACGCACGACCACGACCACCACGACCATCAGCACGTGCCTTCGGCGACCGCCCTGCGGGTCAAGGCGCTAGAATCCTTGCTCGTGGAAAAAGGGCTGGTCGATCCGGCGGCACTGGATGCGCTGGTCGAGACGTACGAGACCAAGATCGGTCCGCATAACGGGGCCCGAATCGTCGCCCGCGCCTGGCTCGATCCCGCCTTCAAGGCGAGGTTGCGCGCGGACGCCACGGCCGCGATCGCGGAACTGGAATTTCCGGGCTCGGACGCGCCGGACATGGTCGTGGTCGAGAACACGCCGACACTGCACAACCTGATCGTCTGCACGCTGTGCTCCTGCTACCCGACGCTGGTGCTCGGCCTGCCGCCGGTCTGGTACAAATCGTCCGCGTATCGGTCGCGCGCGGTGATCGACCCGCGCGGGGTGCTGCGTGAGTTCGGGCTGACGCTGGACGACGACGTCGCGGTCCGCGTGTGGGATTCGACCGCCGAGCTTCGGTATCTGGTCCTGCCCGAGCGACCGGCCGGAACCGAGGGGCTCGGCGAGGACGCGCTTGCGGCGCTGGTCACCCGCGATGCCATGGTCGGCACGGCCAAGGTCACCGCCCCAGCGATCGCCGCCGCATGAACGGCGTGCACGATATGGGCGGGATGCAAGGTTTTGGGCCGGTGTGCCCGGAGCCGAACGAGCCGGTGTTCCACGCCGCTTGGGAAGGCCGCGTTCGCGCGATGTTCGTGGTCATGCGCGCGCTAAAACTCTGGAACATCGACGCCAGCCGGTTCGCGCTCGAGCGGCTGCCGCCGGCGGATTATCTGAGCTTTAGCTACTTCGAGAAATGGCTCGCGGCGCTGATCGACCTGACGATCGCGGCGAAACTCGTCACCGCCGAGGAGGTGGCCGCAGGGCGCGCGGTGGCCGAATCACCGGTGACGGTCCAGCCGCCCGATGCCGCCGGTGCACTCCAGCTCGCGACGCACGGCCGGTCGTTCCAACGCGAAAGCGCGACAAAACCCCGGTTCGCCGCCGGGCAGACTGTTCGCGCACGCAACATCAACACGCCGGGCCACACGCGGCTGCCCCGCTACGTTCGTGGCCGGGCGGGCACGATCCACAGCCACCATGGCGCGCACGTCTTTCCGGATTCGAACGCGCATTTCGCCGGCGAGGCCCCGCAACATCTCTACACGGTGCGCTTCACGTCGCCGGAGCTGTGGGGCGAGCAGGGCCGCGCCGGGGACGAAATCTGCCTCGATCTGTGGGAGAGCTACCTTGATCCCGTCTGAGATGCCGTCCGACGCCGATGGACCGGTCTTCGCGGAGCCTTGGCAGGGGCAAGCCTTCGCGCTCGCGCTACAGCTTCAGCGCGCAGGGCATTTCGGCGCGGCCGAGTGGGCCGATACGCTGGGTGCCGTTTTGCGCGAGGCGGGTCACGACGACGGCTCGCGGTATTACGAACATTGGTTGGTGGCGCTCGAACGGATCAGCATCGCCAAAGGGCTGACCGATCAGGCGGCCGTGGACGCGCGTGCGGCCGACTGGGCCGACGCCTATCGCCGGACTCCGCATGGGCAGCCGGTGGAGCTACGCTAACGCCGCGACCCCTTGGCCAGCCGGTCGAACGCGACCGCCAGCACGATGATGACGCCGACGATGATCTGCTGGATGTACGGCGACACGTTCAGCAGCACCAACCCGTTCAGCAGCACGCCGATCAACGCCGCGCCGACCACGGTGCCCGCGACCCCGCCCACGCCGCCGAACAGGCTGGTCCCGCCGATCACCACCGACGCGATCACCGTCAGCTCGTAGCCGGTGCCCGCCACCGCCTCGGCCGAGTTCAGCCGCGACGACAGCACGAAGCCCGCGAGGCCCGAGAACAATCCGACGATGACGTAGACGGCGAGCGTGATCCCGCGCACGCGCAAGCCCGACAGTCGTGCCGCCTCGGCGTTGCCGCCCACCGCGTAGACGTGGCGGCCGAACCGCGTGCCGCGCAGCACGATCGCGCAGACGATGGCGCAGACGAGAAAGATCAGCACCGGAACAGGGATTCCGGCCAGCCTCCCCTGCCCCCAATAGCGGTACGGCGCGTCGAACGCGCTGATCGGGCCGCCGCCGGAATACAGCAGCGCGGCCCCCCGGAATGCCGACAAGCCGCCCAGCGTGACGACGAACGGCGGCACGTTCAGCCGCGTGATGGCGAGCCCCTGGATCAGGCCGGCCCCGAGGCCGACCAGCACCGCCGCACCCGCCGCGACCCAGACGGGCCAGCCGACGATCACCGCGTCGTCCAGCGACAGCGTGTTGCCCGACGATCCTTTCGACAGCGCGGCGGCGACCAGCCCGGCCAGTGCGACGATCGAGCCCACCGACAGGTCGATGCCGCCGGTCAGGATCACGAACGTCATGCCGAGCGCGATCAGCCCGGTGATGGAGATCTGCCGCATGACGTTGAGCAGGTTCAGCGTCGACAGGAACCGTGGCTCCGCGATGGAGAACACGATCATCAGCGCCAGCAGGAACAGCAGCGGCGCGAAACGGGCGACCAGTCTCAATGGATCGTCTCCAATGCCATCAGCCCCATCAGGCGCTCGGCGGTCGCATCCGCCGCCGCGAGTTCGCCGGTGATCCGGCCCTCGCGCATCGTCACGATCCGGTCGCTGATCGCCATCACCTCCGGCAGTTCGGACGAGATGGCGATGATCGCGATCCCCCGTCCCGCCAGCGCGTCGAGCAGCTCGTGCACCTCGGCCTTCGCGGCGATGTCGACGCCGCGCGTCGGCTCGTCGACGATCAGCACTTTCGGCTCCAGCGAGAGCCAGCGCGCGAGCACGACTTTCTGCTGATTGCCGCCGGACAGGTCGATGACGATCTGTTCCGGCCCGCGCATGCGGATGTGCATCGCCTCGCGGTAGCCTTCCAACGCGCGGGTCTCGGCGCGCGTGTCGACGAACGGCCCGCGCGAGAACTTCGCCAGGGCGGCGATGGAGAAATTCGGCCGCACCGCCTGCGCCAGGAACAGCGCCTGCTGCTTGCGGTCCTCCGGCACCAATCCGATGCCGGCGCGGATCGCGTCGCGCGGCGAGCGGATGACGAGCGGCCGGCCGTCCACCTCGATCGTGCCGGCCACGATCGGATCGGCCCCGAACACCGCGCGCGAAAATTCGGTGCGCCCGGCCCCGACCAGGCCCGCGATGCCCAGGATTTCGCCGGCCCTCACGTCGAGGTCGACACCATGCAGCGTCGTCCCGCGCGTCGGGTCGGTGCGCAAGCCGCGCACCGAGAGCCGGACGCCGCCGACCTTGTGGCGCGCCTGCGGGCGGCGGTACAGCGCCTGTTCGGAGCGGCCGACCATCATGCGGATCATCTCGTCCATCTTGGTGTCCGCCATCGCCCGCTCGCCGACCAGCTTGCCGTCGCGCAGCACGGTCAGCCGGTCGCAGATGGTCGCCGCCTCCTCGAGCCGATGGGTGACGAAGATCACCGCGATGCCGTCGCGCCGCAGCCCGCGCATGATGTCGAGCAGGCGGGAGACTTCGGCACCGGACAGGGCCGAGGTCGGCTCGTCCATGATGATGAGCCGGCTGTCCATCGACAGGGCGCGCGCGATTTCCACCATCTGCTGCTCGGCGACCGACAGCGCGCGGACGGGCGTCGCCGGGTCCAGCATCAGGCCGATGCGGGCCGTGATGGCGCGCGTGTCCCGTTGCATCTGGCGGCCATCGACGAAGCCGCCCCGCAACGGCTCGCGCCCGACGAACACGTTCTCCGCGATCGAGAGGTCGGGGATGAGCGTGAACTCCTGGTAGATCGTCACGATCCCCTGGCGCTGTGCGGCGTGCGGGCTGGCCAGCGTGATCGGCTGGCCGCGCCACTCGATCGTGCCGGCATCGGGCGACTGCGCGCCGGACACGATTTTCAGCAGCGTCGACTTGCCGGCCCCGTTCTCGCCGAGGAGCGCGTGGATCTCCCCGGCGCGCACCGCGAGCGAGACGTCGTCGAGCGCGGTGACGCCGGGGAATCGCTTGGTCAGGCCGGTCAGGCGCAGCAGCGGCGCGGTGTGCGCCGCCGCTGTCATGCCGCTATCATTTCATCTCCGACAGACGCTCGGCCTTGTCGAGGTTGGCCTGCGTCAGCACGATCGGCGTCAGCAGCGTGACCTTCTGCGCCGGCTGCTTGCCGTCCCGCGCGAACGCGATCGCGATGTCCATCGCGATCCGGCTCTGCTGGCCGGGGAACTGCTCGACGGTGCCGGCGAGGCTGCCGTCCTTGATGCGCGACAGCGCCTCCGGCAACGCGTCGAAGCCGTAGATCTTGATCTTCGTCAGGTTGCGCGCGCGGGCCGCCTCCAGTGCGCCGAGCGCCATGTCGTCGTTGGCACAGACGATCACGTCCGGCGGCGTGGCCATGCTGGTCAGGCCGTTCTCGGTCATCGTCAGCGCCTGATCGCGGGCGAAGTTGGCCGGCTGCTCGAAGACGATCTTGTATTTGTCCTTGTGCGCGTCGAGGACGGAGTGCAGCCCCTTGTTGCGGTCGATCGCGGGGCCGGCACCGGGCTGGCCCTGCAGATGCATGATCGTCGCACCGTTCGGGAACGCGGCCAGGATCGCCTCGCCTTGCGCCTCGCCGCCCTTGACGTTGTCCGCGCCCACATGCGCGAGCACGCCGTCCACACCGTTCACGCGACGGTCGATGGTCACGACGGGCACGCCCGCCTCGACCGCCGCCTGCACCGCCGGCGCCAGGGCCGCCACATCGAGCGGGCTGACGACGATGGCGCTGACGCCCTTGGTCACCGCCGCCTCGAGATCGGCGGTCTGCTTCGGGGCACTGTTCTGCCCGTCCGTCTCGGTCAGCGTGACGCCGCCGGCTTTTCTTCGCCTCGTCCCGCAGCTCGGTCTGCATGTGAACGAAGAACGGGAAGCTGAGGCTCGGCAGCGATGTGGCGATGGTGAGCGGCTTTTGCGCCAGGGCCGGCGCGGCGAACGCGGCGCACATGGCGGCCGCGAGCAGTGTTCTGCGGAACATTTTTTTCTTCCGGCGATGTTTGTTTCCTCACCCGAACCTTGGCGGGCGCGGCGTGCGGCCGTCAAGCGGTCGCGACGGTGTCCGCAACGCGGTAGACCGCCCCCATGATCGCTCGCGTCAGACGTTCATTGCCGTGGCTGGCGATCGCCGCGCTGCTGATCGCCGCATGGTTCCTCGTGCCGCGCGGCGACGCGGCGTGGGCGTATCTCGGCGCGCACCGGGCGGCGTGGCTCGCGGCGGTGGCGGCCCGGCCGGTGGTCTGGGCGGCTGCCTACGTCGTGGCGTACGCGGCCGTGGTGTCGCTGTCCCTGCCGGCCGGCGGGCTGCTGACCGTGACCGGCGGGCTGCTGTTCGGCGCGGCACCCGGCGGCGCGCTCGCGGTCGTGGCGGCCAGCGTGGGGGCGGTGCTGCTGTTCCTGATCGCGCGCACCGCGTTCGGCGCCGGTCTGGCCCGCCGCGCGGCACCGTTGGTCGAGCGGTTGCGGCCGGGGATGGAGCGCGACGGGTTCAGCTGGCTGCTCGCGTTGCGGCTGATCCCGGTCGTGCCGTTCTGGCTGACCAACCTCGCCCCCGCCCTGCTCGGGATGCGGCTCAAACCGTTCGTGCTGGCCACCGTGCTCGGCATCGCGCCCGCGACATTCGTGCTGGCCAGCGTCGGGGCCGGGGTCGGCGACTGTGCTGGCGCAGGGCCGCGTGCCGGATTTGTCCATCCTGTTGTCGGCACCGGTGCTGCTGCCATTACTGGCGTTGGCCGCGTTGTCGCTGCTGCCGGTGGCTTGGCGGTTCTGGAGGGCACGACATGCCTGAGTTCGACATCGCGGTGATCGGGGCCGGTTCGGCCGGATTGTCGGTGGCCAACGTCTCCGCGCGGCTCGGCCGAAAAGTCGTGCTGATCGAGCGCGGAACGATGGGCGGCGATTGCCTCAACACCGGCTGCGTGCCGAGCAAGGCGCTGCTCGCCGCGTCGCATGCGGCGTCGGACGCACGTGCTGCCGCCAGGTTCGGCGTCACCGCGTCCGTCTCGGTCGACTGGTTACAGGTGCGGGCGCATGTGCGCGGCGTCATCGAACAGATCGCGCCTGCGGATTCCGTGGCGCGATACGAATTGTTCGGCGCGACGGTGCTGCGCGACACCGCCCGCTTCACCGGCCCCCGCACGCTCGATGTCGGCGGGCGAACCGTGACAGCGGGGCGGATCGTGGTCGCGGCGGGCAGCCGGGCGGCCATCCCCGACATCCCCGGCCTGGCCGGAAGCGGGTTTCGCACCCATGAGACGATCTTCGACCTCGACCACCTGCCCGCGCACCTGCTGATCCTCGGCGGCGGGTCGATCGGGATCGAGCTGGCGCAGGCGTTCGCGGGACTCGGCTCCCGGGTCACCATCGTCGAGCGCCACCGCATCGGCGGGCGCGACGATCCGGAACTCGTCGACGTGCTGCGGGCCGCGCTGACCGAGGCCGGTGTCGCCATCGAAGAAAACGCGACCGTCTCGCGCGTCGAGGCCGGGGTCACGATCGTGCTGGACGACGGACGGCGGATCGAGGGCACCGACCTGCTGGTCGCGGCCGGCCGCACCCCGAACCTCGAAAGCCTCGACTGCGCCGCCGCCGGGCTGACCGTTTCGGCACGCGGGATCGCGACCGACCGGGGTCTGAGGGCACGGGGCAATCCGCACGTCTTCGCGGTGGGCGACATCGCGGACGTGGACGGGATCGGGCCGGTCTACCTCACCCACGCCGCCAGCCACCACGCCGGCATCTTCGTCCGCCGCGCGCTGTTTCGCCTGCCCGCGAAGGTCGACGCGCTGATGCCGCGCGTGACCTACACCGACCCCGAGCTGGCGCAGGCCGGCCCGACCGAGCGGGACGCGCCGGGTGCGGACATCCTGCGCTGGCCGTTGCACGACAACGACCGCGCGGTCGCCGAGCGGCGCACGGCCGGGCTGGTGAAACTGGTCGTGTCCAAAGGCCGGCTGATCGGTGCCGGCATTGCCGCCCCGCACGCGGGAGAGATGATCCCGGCGCTGACGCTGGCCATCCGCAACCGGCTGAAGCCGTCCGCGCTGGCCGATCTGATCGTGCCCTACCCGACCCGGTTCGAGGCGATCAAGCGCGCCGCCGGGAGCACGCTGTCGGAGCGGCTGTTCGCGCCCCGGACGCAACGCCTGGTGGCGTGGCTGGCCCGGCTGCCCTAGATCGTAGCGATGGCCGATCCCGACGCAGAGTGGATGATGGCGAGGCTGGTGCACGCGGCGGCGGCACTCGGCCGGTTGCAGCACGACATGCGCAACATGCTGGCCCCGTCGATGCTGACGGCCGAGCGGTTGCAGCTCAGCGACGTGCCCTCGATCAAGCGCGCCGGCGACGTCACCATCCGTGGGGCGGAGCGGCTGAACGCGGCGATCGGCGAGACGCTCGCGGTGTTGCGCGACGGGTTGCGCCGGCCGGACCGGGTGGCCGTCGCGTTCAAGGCGGCGCTGGCGGAAGCGGCGCTGCGGTGGCCCGGCGTGTCGCACACGGGCGTCTGCACCGAGGACTTCACCGTGACGGTGGACCCGCCCACCCTCGACGCGGCATTGGACGGGTTGTTCGCGGCGGCCGGGTCGAAGCCGCTCAGGATTTCGGCGGAGCGTGGTCAGCGGACGGTGCGCGTGGCGGTTGCGATCGATCAGGCGGAGTTGTCGCTGGACCGGGCCAAGGCCCCCTATCTGGCGATCTGCAAGGAGTACGTCTTGGCGTTGCACGGCACGATCGCCGTCGAACACGGCGGGCTGACGCTGGAGCTGCCCGCTTAGCAAATCCCGGCCACCGCCCGACGGCGGCGGCCGGGTTCAGCCTCAGGGCATCAGGACTTTGTCGACGACCATGATAACGCCGTTGCTCTGGTAGACGTCGGGGATCGTGACGTTGGCCATGCCACCCTTGCTGTCGGTCACGACCAGCCCGGTCGCGCCCGAGGTCACGGTCAGCGGCTCGCCCTCGACCGTGGTCAGCATGGCGTGCCCGCCGCCCGAGCGGATCTGGTCGTTCAGCGCCTTGGTGTCCAACGCGCCCGACACGACGTGGTAGGTCAGGACCTTCGTCAGGGTCGGCTTCATCGACGGCTTCAGCAGCGTGTCGACGGTGCCGGCCGGCAGCGCCGCGAACGCCTCGTTGGTCGGCGCGAACACGGTGAACGGGCCCGGGCCCTTCAGCGTGTCGACCAGGCCGGCGGCCTTCACGGCGGCGACCAGCGTGGTGTGGTCGGCCGAGTTGACCGCGTTATCGACGATGTCCTTGGTCGGATACATCGCCGCACCGCCGACCATCGGGTCGGTCGACGGCAGGGCGGCGACCGGGCTGGCGGCCATCGGCTGCGTGCAGGCGAACAGCATCGTGGTCGCGATCAGCGTCATCGCCAGGGGTAGTGCGGAGCGCTTGCGCATCGTGGGGGTTCCTCATCTCTGTGCGGGCCGCGCCGTGCCGCCCGATGAACCCATTACCGATCGGCCACGTGGCCGGATGCGGGCCGCCGTTAATTCACCGTGTCGTGTTGCCGTCACCGCGCGGCCCAGGCCGCCACCGCGTCCACGTCGACCCGGACGTCGCGGCCGATCCAGTCGATGACGTCGAGGGGGTTGGCCGGTGCCGTCGCGGCGTCGCCGGCGTCGCGACCCGGCATCGGCGTGTAGTCGAGGCCACCGGCGCGGGCGAGGACCGCGAACGCACTGGTTGCGTAATACGGATGCAGCAATTCCAGGACGCGCGTCCCCGGCGGACAGAAGACGATGTTGGTCATGCCGGCCCCGTGCAGGCCGACGACGTGACTGGCTTGCGCGAACAGCTCGGCCTGCGCGGCCACCGTCCGGTTGTTCTCGCCGGGCGAGACGGTTTCGTAGCCGAGCGAGGACAGAACCTCGATCAACGCCGCCTCGTTGGCGACCTTTCGCACGCTCGCGTCGGCCCGCGACACGTAGATCCGCCTGCCGCCCGGCCGCGAACTCCGCACGCCGAACGCGCCGCGGATCGCCGTTCGCGCCCACTCCGCGCCGAAATGCGCGGGATGCTGGTTCTCCATGCAGGTCGAGACGAGCCAAAGCTCGGCCACGCGGATGCGCAGCGTCCGGTCGGTTGCGATCCATTCGCCGGCGCCGAACCGCTCGGCGATCTCATGCTGAAAACCGGTCGCGAGACGCGCGCCGATGATGCTGGCCGTATCGAGGTCCACGCCGGCCTGCCGGTAGAGCGTCAGGCGCGTCACGTGATCGCACAGGAAATGGCAATAGTTCGGTGACGGGAACGTGTCGGAGACCAGCACCGCCCGCGCCCGCGCGATCGTCGGCGCGTTCCCGGCGTGTGCGAGGACGGCATTCGGGGGACGGCCGATCCAGAATTCCGTGACCGGCTGGCCGTCCGCGCCAACGATCGCGACGTGATCGTGTTCGACCACGACCTCGACGCCGGTCAGCCGCACGATCCGCACCGGCCGACGCGGAACCGGTGCCGCGAGGTCTTTGAACCGCGCGTGAACCAGCGCGATGTCCGGCGGCGCCGGCGGCACCGATTCCGCCTCGTGCAGAACCCGCCACGGGCCGAGGGTCGCGGCCGGCGGCAACGGCGCGGTCAGGGCCGCCGCCGCGACGCCCGCGCGCACCGTGTCGTCCACCCGCTCCGGTCCGAGACGGGCAGCCCATTCGAGCGCGAGCGATCCGGCGGCGGCGAGGCGACGGCAGGCGAGCAAACCCTCGAGCAGGCGCGTCATCGGATCTTGCGAACGGATTTCGTTCGGTACCAGCTGCAACGCGAACGCCGCCATCACCATCGTCGCGTGAACGAGTGGGGTCCGCCCCAGCGCCTGCGCCACCCGGAACGCAAGCCAGTAGTCGGAGACCGGCGGCAGATGCGGCCAGACCCACGAGATCAGGGTCCAGATCCGGGCCGGATCGTGCTCGGCGGCGGTGACGACGCGCAGCAGCATCAACTCCCGGTCCTCGGCCGCCAGGATCGCCCGCACTTGCTCGGGCTCGCCCGCGCGCCGCGCCCGCGTTTCGGGCGAAAGCTGGTCCGCCATTCCGGCCACCAGCGACGCCGCTTCCGCCTCGCGGTTGGCGTCGTAGACCGCGGCCATGGCGCGCAGCAGGCCGATGCCGGGATAGGCGGGCAGCCGGTGGAACACAGACTCGATCAGGTGCAGCGCCGCCGCCGGGTTGCAGCGACGGCAGCACGGTCGCGAGCGCACCCGCCGGGTTTTGGGCACCGGCCACGTCGCGCGCGGCCTGCTCCCAAACCTCGTTCATGGCCTCGCCGGACATCGGTGCTCCATGGGTGGATCGAGACGGCACCGGACGCCACCTTGGCGCTGGCCGCTCGCGGGCGGAAAATGCCTGCATGGACCCGATACCGCCAGACCCGCGTAAGGCAGACCCGGCTGACATTGCGGCGCTGCTGACGCGTGCCCGCGCGTGCCACGACGCCGGAGACGAGGACGGCGCGGTCGACGCACTCGATGCGGCGCTGGCGCTCGACCCCGGCAACGCGCACGCGCTGAACAACCGGGGCCTCGCGTTGCGCGCCCTCGGCCGGGTGTCCGAGGCGGCCGAGACGCTGGCCGAGGCGGCGCGCCGCCACCCCAACGCCGTCCATCCGCGCGCGAACCTCGCCGCCACGCTGCTCGCCCTGCACCGGCCGGCCGAAGCGCTGGTGGCGGCGGAGGCTGCGGTCCGCCTCGCGCCGCACGCGACCGAGCCCGCGAACCTCGCCGGGGGCGCGCTGCTGGCGCTGGACCGGCCGGCCGAGGCGGTCGCCTGGTTCTCCCGCGCGCTGGCGGCCGAGCCGTCGCATCCGCAGGCGCGGTTCGGGCTGGCGATGGCGCTGCTGACGCTCGGCCGCTGGCGCGAGGGGTTCGAGCATTACGAGGCGCGCTGGGACGATCCGGCGTTCACCGCCGACGAGCCGGTCCGGGACGCGCCGCTGTGGGACGGCGTTTCGCCTCTGGCGGGGCTGCGCATCCTGCTGCACGCCGAGCAGGGCCTTGGCGACACCATCATGGCCGCCCGCTTCGCCCCGGTCCTGCGCGCCGCCGGGGCGCACGTGATCCTGGCCGTGCAGCCGCCGCTAATTGGGCTGCTGGCCCCGCTTGCCGACGAGATTTGCGGACGCGAGGACGCGCCGCCGCCGCACGATGTCCGGACGCCGTTGCTGAGCCTGCCGCGCCTGCTCGGCGCCATGCCGGATCGCATTCCCGGACACGCCCCGTACCTGTTCGCCGCGCCGATGCCGGACGCTCGCGGGCCGGGTCGCAACATCGGACTGGTGCTGTCGGGCAGCCCCGACCATCCGGACGACGAGCTCCGCTCCATCCCCGCGTCCGCCTGCGGTGCGCTGATGGCGATGGCCGGGATCACCTGGCACCTGCTGCAACCGTCGGTGCGGGAGACGGACGAGGCGGCACTCGCCGAGTGGCCCGCGCTGCGCCGCTACGACGGCCGGCTCGACACGATGGCGGACACGGCCCGGCTGGTGGCGGCGATGGACGGGGTCGTGTCGGTGGACACGTCGGTGGCACATGTGTCCGGGGCGCTCGGCGTGCCGGCGACGGTCCTGCTGCAGCCCGCGGGCGATTGGCGGTGGCTACGCGGGGTGGAGACGACGGCCTGGTATCCGTCCGTGCGGCTGGTGCGGCAGCTTGTCGGTCAGGATTGGGCGGCGGTGGTGGACGGTTTGGCTGCGTCGATTCTCTTTGCCGCGCACGAGCGATAACGTCGTCCCGACCAAGGTCATGGAGCGGCTTGGGCTTTCGGAAGGCGGCTACGGTTCGCTGTCACGTCGCGTCGACCGGACCGGCGGCAACGTCGGGACGATCATGCGCCGATTGGAACCGGTGGACGCGTCACACCAATCGCGCCCCGAGCGAATAGGCCAGCGGCCACCACGGCCGGTCGGGCCACGTCCACATTCCGTCCGCATCCCGCACCAACGACGCGAACATCCGCCACGGCACGCGCGCATGCTCGTGCAGAAAGTCGAGCCGCATTCCCGCGTCCAGAACTGCGGTCACGACCTCGGCCGTCGGATGCATGAACTGGTGCGTCCGCGTGTTCACCAGAAGCGCCTCGGGGTCGGCGTAGTCGCGAGCGTCGTCGATCACCAGTTCGGGCTCGAAATACGGGGCGAACCAGCCCGGCCGGCCGCCCGATCCGGAATCGTCGTCGAGCACGTAGGCCGCCGTGTGACCCTCGGCGAGATACAGGCGCCCGCCCGGTTTCAGCGACCGCGCGACGACCCGCGCCCACGCGAACATGTCGGGAAGCCAGACCAGCGCGCCCCAGGTGACGTAGACGAGGTCGAACATTCCCTCATCGGCATCGTAGACGTTTTTGCAGACGAACCGCGCCGGCAGGGACAGTTCGGCGGCCAGCGCGCTAGCCGCCGTGATCGCGGGCGCGGAGAAGTCGACGCCCACGACTTCGGCGGCTCCCATCTGGGCGAGGATCAGCGAGTCCCGGCCGAAATGGCATTGCAGGTGCAGGATGCGCAGGCCCCGCACGTCGCCGATTTCCGCCGCCTCGATCGCGTGCAGACGGGCGTTGCCGGCGCGCAGCGGGGCGAGGTCGTAGTCGGGGGATGCGAGGTGGATCGGCACCCGCTCGTCCCAGTTGGCGCGGTTGTGCGTTTGCCAGTCAGGTTCCACGGATGGGTTGTTAGCACGAATTCGATACGGATACCGCATCGACGGGCACCCTCACCCCGGCCCTCTCCCGCAGGGGGAGAGGGAGAAGGCTTGCTCCCTCTCCCGTCTTCTGGGAGAGGGCCGGGGTGAGGGTCTCTCGACGCAAGCCTAAACCAGCGCCCCACCGTCCATCGCCGCCAAAAACGACGCCGCCTTCTCCCGGATCGCGACCCGCCGTTCCTCCGCCATCCGTTGCCAGTTGGCGATCGGGATTTGCATCCGGTTGTTGCCCGCGAACCGCTGTTCGTGACGCGCCATGAAATCCCAGTAGAGGAAGTTGAACGGGCAGGCCCGCTCCCCCGTCGCATCGCGCACGTCGTAGAAACACGTCTTGCAGTAGTCGCTCATGCGGTTGATGTAAGCGCCGCTGCTCGCATACGGCTTGCTGCCGACGATCCCGCCATCCGCGTGCAGCGCCATCCCGCGCACGTTCGGCATTTCGACCCATTCGTAGGCGTCGGCGTAGACGATCAGATACCATTCATCGACATCGTCCGGCGCAATTCCCGCGATCAGCGCGAAATTGCCGGTCACCATCAGGCGCTGGATGTGGTGCGCGTACGCGTTGTCGCGGGTCTGCCCGATCGCCTCCGACAGACAGTGCATCTTCGTCTCGGCCGACCAGTAGAACCACGGCAGCGGGCGGGTCGCGCCGAGCCCGTTCAACGACGCATATTCCGGCATTTTCAGCCAGTAGATGCCGCGCACGAACTCGCGCCATCCCAGGATCTGCCGGATGAAACCCTCGGCCGAATTGAGCGGAACCGTGCCGGCGCGATACGCCGCCTCCGCCCGCCGGCAAATCTCGAGCGGCGTCAGCAATCCCAGATTGAGCGACGTCGAGACGAGCGCATGAAACAGCGTCGCCTCGCCCTTCTTCATCGCGTCCTGCCAGTCGCCGAACGACGGCAGCCGCAACGCGACGAAATCCTCCAGCGCCGCCAGCGCGTCGGCCCGCGTCACCGGCAGCTCGAACCCGTCGGCGCTGCCGAAATGGTTCGGGAATTTATCGGCGACCAGCGCCATCACGTCGAGCGTCACGGCATCCGGCGGAAACCGGTGCGGCGGCGGCGGACGGGTGCGCGCCGGCAGCGGCTTGCGGTTCTCGGCGTCGTAGTTCCAGGAACCGCCCTCCGGCCCGCCGGTCTCGTCCAGCAACAGGCCGTGCTGCCGCCGCATGTCGCGATAGAAGAACTCCATCCGCGTCTGCTTCTTGCCGGCCGCCCAATCGCGAAACGCCCGGATGGTGCACAGGAAGCGGTCGTCGGTGCGGATGTCGACCGGCACGCCGAGTTCGTCGTGCCAGCCGCGAAAGTCTTCGAGCAGCCGGTATTCGCCGGGCTCCGTCACGACCACCGCGCCCGCGCCATGACGTGTCACCGCGCGCGAAACCTCGCCGCGCAGGCTGCCGGTGTTTTCCGGGTCGTCGAGCCGGATGTAGTCGACCGCGATCCCCTCGTCCCGCAGGGCGTCGGCAAAGTGCCGCATTCCGGCAAGCACCAGGACGATCTTCTTCGCGTGGTGGCGCACGTACGTGCACTCGCCCATCACCTCGGCCAGCAGCACCACATCGCCCGGTGCCAGATCGCGCAGGCTCGACAGCTCGCGCGTCAGCTGGTCGCCGAGCACCAGCCGGATCGTCGGGTTAACCCTTGCTGCGGACAGTGGAACGCCCCCCGTCGACGCCGAAGATCTGGCCGGTGATCCAGCCCGCATCGGGGCCGAGCAGGAACGCCGCCAGCGCCGCACTGTCGTCGGCCTCGCCGAGGCGCGGGATCGGATGCTGGGCCGCAATTCCCTTGGCCATCGCCTCGTTCCCGGTGAGCGGTGCGGCGATCGCCGTGCGGGTCAGGCTGGGTGCTATCGCGTTGACACGGACATACGGGGCGAGTTCGGCGGCGAGTGCCACCGTCAGCCCCTCGACCGCGCCCTTCGCCGCCGAGATCACCGTGTGGTTGGCGAACCCGGCACGCGCCGCGACGGTGCTGAACAGGACGACCGAGCCCTCGGCCGCCCGCAGCGCGTCGGCCGCCGCCGCGACCGCGAGCGCCGCGCCGACCGCGTTCAGGCGAAACGCGTCGACGAACGCCGCCTCCGTCGCGCGTTTCACGGGCGTCATGACGATCGAGCCCACGCAGTAGGCGAGCCCCGCGACGCGCGGCCCGGCCTGCCTCACCGCCACCGCGAGCGCGTCGCCGTCCATGGCGTCGGCCACGGCACTGGTTGCGCCGAAGCGGTCGGCCAGCACGCCCAGCCGCGCCGCATCGCGGGCGATCAGGTGGAGTTTTCGCCCCGCCGCGTGAAGCCGCGCCGCCAGCGCGGTCGCGATGCCGCCGGTGGCACCGACGATGACGACAGGATCGGAAATCTCGGCCATGGGCGCTCCCTGATGCGGCACCCCTGCTATGGCCCGGGTCATCGAACCGGCAAGGCTTGGCGCCGAGGCTTGGCGCATCGGGGCCATAGCGTGTCAGGATGGCGACGGTTCGCAGAAAGGGATGGTCACATGCGCCAGCTGATGCTGCTTCGCCACGCCAAATCCGCCTGGGACGACCCCGCACTCGACGACCGGGACCGACCGCTCAACGCGCGGGGAAGGCTCGCGGCCGCCGGGCTGCGCAACGTCATGGAAACGGTCGGGCTACAGCCGGACCTGGTGCTGGTCTCGCCCGCGCGCCGGACGATGCAGACGCTGGAGGCGCTGAGCCCCTGGCCGAAGCCCGCGCCCACGATCGAGCCGATGGAGGCGTTGTATCTGGCCGATGCCGAACAGCTGATGGCGGTGATCCGCGCCATCCCCGCCGACCGCACGCACGTGCTCGTGATCGGCCACAATCCTGGGCTGCACGAATTGTCGATGCTGCTCGGCGCCACGGACGGGCCGGCCAGCGAGGACGAGCGCCGGCTGCTGGAAGGCTTCCCGACCGGGGCGCTGGCCGAGTTCGCCGTCGCGGCCGAGTGGGCGCAGCTGCGCGCCGGCACCGGCCGCCTGCGCCGTTTCGTCGACCCGCGCGACCTCGCCCTGGCGTGACGATGAGCGACACGGCCGAGCCGGACACCCCGGTCTTCGACGCTGCGGCGTCGGCCCCCGGGGCGCTGGTTCCCGACGCCATCCCGCAACCCGAACCTCCGCGGCCGGGGGTGGCGCTGCATCTGACGCTCGCACCGCAGGACGCCGCCCGCCTGCCCCGCCTGCCCGACTTCGCCCGGCTGCGCGACGGCCGGCCGAAGACCGCCAGCATCCGCACGATCTGGCACGACACACCGGACTCGACCCTGGCGAAGTCCGGGCTGGCGCTGTCCGAGTGCCGTGCCGCCGGCCGCACGAGCTGGCGGTTGGAGCGGACGGATCCGGCCCCGGGCATGCCGCCGGAGTGCGTGGCCGAGGCGAACAGCTCGGAGGCGCTCGGTCATCCGCTGCCCGACATGCTGATGCCGGTCGTCGCGTTCGAGGGGCAGGTTCGCACCTACCGCCTGACCGCCGGCGCGGGGGGTGGCCGCGCCGTGCTGCATGAGGGCGTGCTGCGCGCGGTCATGGTCGAACGCCCGGTCTGCCGCATGGTGATCGAGCCCGCGACCGCCGGTGCTTTCGCGCTCGCCCGGACGCTGGCCGGACCGCTGCGCCTGGCGGTCGCCGAGACCTCGCTGGCGCGGGACGCGCTGGACCTCGCGCGGCCCGGCGTGGGCGCGCGCCGGCCGGACGCCACCCTGCCGCCGGGCCTAGCCGTCGGCGACGCGTTCGCCCGCATCGTCTCCGCCCTGTCCGCCGACCTGCTCGGGCAGGCGCAGGCGGCGGCGGCGGGCGACCGGATCGAGCCTGTGCACCGGATGCGGGTGGCGCTGCGGCGGCTTCGCTCGGCGATCCAGTTGTTTCAACGCGCTGTCGGGTCGCCGGAACTCGATCTGCTGCGGGTCGAGTTGCGGGAGCTGGCGCGCGTGCTCGGCCCGGCGCGCGACTGGGACGTGTTCCTGGCCGGCACCGGCAAGGCCGTGGCCGCCGCGTTCGAGGGCGACCGGGCGATCGCCCGATTGCTGTCGGCCGCCGGCCGCCGCCGGGCCGCAAGCTACGCGGCGCTGTCGGCGCGGCTGGCGGGACCGGAGTTCCGCCGCCTCGGTCTCACGCTGGCCCAGATCGCGATGCTGCGGCCGTGGGAGGCCGCGGGAGGCGACGTCGAAGCCGGGGAGGAGGCGGAGCGACGGACGACGCTGCTGTCGACCGAGCTGGACGCCTACGCCGCCCGCGCGCTGCAACGCCGGATGCGCCGGCTATCGGGCGTCGGCGACGACGTGTCCGCCTTGCCGATGTCCGAACTGCACGCGCTGCGGATCCAGGGCAAGCGGATGCGGTACGCGTCGGAGTTCTTCGCGCCGCTGTTCCCCGGCCGTGCCACGCGGCGATTCGTGCGGCGGCTGTCGATGGTGCAGGAGCGGTTCGGCCAGCTCAACGACAGCGCCGTCGCGGCCGAGCTGATGGCCGAACTCAGCCACGCCGACCGCTTCGCCGCCGGCATCGTGCACGGGTTCGTCGCCGCGCGCGGCCAGGGGGCGCGGGTCCGGGCGGAACGGAGCTGGAAGCGGTTCGTGAAGACGGACCCGTTCTGGCGGTAGACCCGCCCGTTATCCGCCGGTCGACCCGAACCCGCCCGCGCCCCGCGCCGTCTCGGCCGAGAACGCCGCAACATCGACCAGCGTGGCGCGGGCGACCGGGACAAACAGCAACTGCGC
Organism: uncultured Alphaproteobacteria bacterium; assembly: GCA_963756975.1. Taxonomy (GTDB): domain Bacteria; phylum Pseudomonadota; class Alphaproteobacteria; order Acetobacterales; family Acetobacteraceae; genus CAVRQM01. The sequence goes on from CAVWPS010000001.1 coordinate 429,527, forward strand.
GATCCGCTCGCCGGGGGTGATGACGAGCGCCTCCGCACCCCGGTTCCAGACGCTGAGCAGGATCGGCCCGGTGTAGTCCGCGTCGATCACGCCGACCGTGTTGCCGAGCGCCAGACCACGCCGGTGCCCGGCCCCGGAACGCGGCACGATCAGGCCGGCCAGACCGGGGTCGGCGATGTGCATGGCGAAACCGGCCGGGATCAGCACCGAGGCGGCACCCGGCTGTAGCGTCAGCGTGTCGTCCAGACATGCGTGCAGGTCGACCGCCGCCGCCGACGCGGACTGATATCGCGGCAGACCCCACTCGCGCAGCCTCGAATCGAGCACGACGATCTCGATCGCGGGCGTCACGCGAACACCTCCGCGATGCGGGCGGCGAGCCGGGTCGCGACCTCGGATTTGCCCATGCGCGGCCAGGACACCTCGCCGGCCGCGTCGATCACGGTGACCGCGTTCTCGCCGGCACCGAACACGTCGCCCGACACGTCGTTGGCCACGATCCAGTCGCAGCCCTTTCGCGCCCGTTTCTCGCGCGCATGCTCCAGCACGCGGTCGGTCTCGGCGGCGAACCCGACGACGAGCCGGGGCCGCGACGGGCCGGGTGCCGAGATCGCGGCCAGGATGTCGGGATTGGCGGTGAGCGTCAGGGTGGGCGGCGGCGCGCCGGGCGCCTTCTTCAGCTTGGTGCCGGCGGCGTGGGTCACGCGCCAATCGGCGACGGCGGCGGCGCAGACGCAGATATCGGCCGGCATTGCGTCGCGCACGGCCGCGAACATCTGCTCGGCCGTCTCGACCGCCCGGATCGTGACATCCGCCGGATCGGGCAGCGTCACCGGGCCGTGGACGAGCGTCACCCTGGCCCCGAGGGCGGCCAGGGCGGCGGCGATGGCGTGGCCCTGACGGCCGCTGCTGCGGTTCGCGATATAGCGCACCGGATCGACCGGCTCATGCGTCGGGCCGCTGGTGACGATCGCATGCCGGCCGGCCAGCGGTTTGGGGCCGAAATAGCCCTCGATCGCGCTCAGAATGGCGGGCGGCTCGGACAGACGCCCGAAGCCGTATTCGTGGCACGCCATCTCGCCCTCGTCCGGCCCGACGAACCCGACGCCGCGCGCGCGCAGGGTCGCCACGTTCGCGACCGTCGCCGGGTGCAGCCACATCCGCACGTTCATCGCGGGCGCCACCAGCACCGGCGTGTCGGTCGCGAGCAGCACCGTCGCCGCGAGGTCGTCGGCGCGCCCGGTCGCCATCCTGGCCAGCAGATCGGCCGTGGCGGGGGCGACCACGATCAGATCGGCCGAGCGGGACAGGGTGATGTGCCCCATCTCGTGCTCGTCCGTCAGCGACCACAAATCGGTGTGGACCGTCTGCTCCGACAGCGCCTGCAGCGACAGCGGCGTCACGAACCGCGCCCCCGCCTCGGTCAGCACGCACCTTACTGACGCCCCGGCCTTGCGCAGGAGGCGGATCAGTTCGAGCGATTTGTAGGCCGCGATGCCGCCGCCGACGACCAGCAGAACCGTTTTGCCCGGCGAGAGCTCACAGCCGCCAGCCGGTGTGGATCGCCGCGATGCCGCCGGTCAGATTTCGCACCGTGACGCGCGAAAAACCGGCCGTGCGGAACATCTCGGCCAGCTCGGCCTGGGGCGGGAACGTGCGGATGCTCTCGGCCAGATAGCGGTAGCTGTCGGCGTCGCCCGCGATCATCGCCCCCAGCCGTGGCAGGGCGGTAAAACTCCAGGCGTCGTAGACCGGGCGCAGCGCCGCGACTTCGACCCGGGAGAACTCCAGGCAGAGGAACCGTCCGCCCGGGCGCAGCACCCGTCGCGCCTCGGCCAGCACGGCCGCCTTGTCGGTGCAGTTGCGCAGGCCGAACGCGATCGAGACGACGTCGAACCGGCGGTCGTCGAACGGCAGGTGCTCGGCGTCGGCGACCACGGTCTCGAGCGTCGCGCCGAACCCGCGCTTCTCGGCCCTGGCTTGGCCGACCGCCAGCATCGACGGGTTGATGTCGGACAGGATCGCCGGGCCGCCGCCGCGATCGAGCCAGCCGAACGCGATGTCGCCGGTGCCGCCCGCGAGGTCGAGCAGCGTGCGGGACGGACGCGGGCCGAGGGCGGCGACGAAATCGCGCTTCCAGAGCCGGTGGATTCCGAGCGACATGACGTCGTTCATCACATCGTACCGGCTCGCGACGCTGTCGAACACGGCCCGCACCATCCCGGCCTTTTCGTCACGCGGGACGGTGCTGAAGCCGAAGTCGACGGTGTCGGGGATGTCGGTCATGGCCGGCAGTCTATAGCGTGCGGCCGCAATGCCGGAACTCCCCGAAGTCGAGACGGTGATGCGCGGCCTGCGCGCCCGCATGGACGGCCGCGTGCTGAGCGAGGTCGCGGTGCACCGCGCCGGCATGCGCTGGGCGTTTCCGGACGGCTTGGCGGCGGCGATGCGCGGGCGGCGCGTCACCGGCTTCCGGCGGCGCGCGAAATACATCCTGATGCGGCTCGACAGCGGAAGCTCGGTGCTGATCCATCTCGGCATGTCCGGCCGGATGGTGATCCGCCCGACCCGCGAGGCGGCGATCCGGCCGCTGCACGAGCACATGACCATCGCGACCGACGATGGCTGGTCGGTCGGCTTCGTCGATCCGCGCCGGTTCGGCTCGGTCGACCTGGTGCCCACGCCAGCCGAGGACGGGCACCGGCTGCTGGCGGGTCTCGGGCCGGAGCCGCTGGACCCCGCGTTCGACGCGACCGTGCTGGCGGCGGCGCTCGCAGGGCGGAAGACGCCGGTCAAGGCGGCGCTGCTCGACCAGCGGACGGTGGCGGGACTCGGCAACATCTACGTGTGCGAGGCGCTGTTCCGCGCCCGGCTCAGCCCGCGCCGGCTCGCTCGCACGATCAAGCCTGCGGCGGTGGCGCGGCTGGTCGACGGCATCAAATCGGTGCTGGGCGACGCGATCGCGGCCGGCGGATCGTCGTTGCGGGATTATGTCCAGCCGGACGGCGAACTCGGCTACTTCCAGCACGCCTGGGCGGTGTATGGCCGGGCGGGCCAGCCCTGTCCTGTCTGCCCCGGTCAGCCCGCCTGCCGGGGGGTGGTCCGCTACGTGCAATCGGCCCGCAGCACCTTCCAATGCGCCCGCCTGCAACGCTGACGTTCGGGGACGAGGGCCGTTTTGCTTTGACAGCGCCGGGCGCGATCCCTACACCGCTCGCTTTCCATCAGCGCCCGGATTGGGCCGCGACCGAAGAGAACCCATGGCCAACAACGCCTCCTCCCGCAAGCGTATCCGGCAGACCGCGACCCGGACGCTCCGCAACAACGCACGCCGGTCCCGGCTGCGAACCTTCGTCAAAGCCGTCGAGCAGGCGATCGCCGGCGGCGACAAGACCGTCGCCGCGACGGCGTTTCAGGCCGCCCAGCCCGAGATGCAGCGCGCCGTCGGCAAGGGCGTGATCAAGCTGAACACGATCTCGCGCAAGCTGTCGCGGCTGTCCGCCCGCATCAAGGCGCTGCCCGCCTCCTAGGCTTTCCATCTCGTCTATACGACTTTAGCCACGATGATCCTTGGATCGTCGTGGCTTTAGTGCGTCTTTATTTAAGCATAAAACTTCTGGCGCTTACGACCGATCTAGGTTGCGTATCGAGTCGCTTCCAGCCTAAAGATCGAGGGCGGCGAGCGACCGGTTCAGGTTTTATGAACCCCTCTCGCCATCGCGGAAACGTCACGGGGGTAGGCGAACGATGGGCGTGGCCAAGCCGATCCAAGACGCGAATCCGCCACCCGCGTGTGACGAAACCGCCCTGCAAGCCGGGTGGACGCGTGTTCGCCAGCGGTTGCAGACCGAGGTCGGCGACCTCGATTTCCGGACTTGGCTCTCCGGCATGACCCTCGGCGGTCTCGATGGCGACGAACTGACGATCCGCCTGCCGACCCGCTTCGTGCGCGACCATGTGCGCGGGCATTACGCCGACCGGCTGCAGGCGCTGTGGCAGGCCGAGAACCCGGCGATCAAGCGCGTCGACATCCGGTTCGCGGGCAGCGCGCGCGCGATGGCGGCCGCACCGGTCGCGGTTCCGGAACCGACCGTCGCCGCCATGCCGAGGCCCGAGGAGCGCCAAGCGGCCACCGGCGAGCGCGCGGCGGCGATGGACCGGCCGAACGAGGCGGGGCTCGATCCGCGCTTCACCTTCGACAGCTTCGTCGTCGGCAAGCCGAACGCGTTCGCGCACGCCTGCGCCCGCCGTGTGGCCGAGCACCCCGCCGTCGCCGGCTTCAACCCGTTGTTCCTGTACGGCGGCGTCGGCCTCGGCAAGACGCATCTGATGCACGCGATCGCGTGGGAGCTGACGCAGGGCCGCCCCGCCCTGCCCGGCGGCGTCGCGGGCCGCCCGGTCAACGTCGCCTACATGAGCGCCGAGCGGTTCATGTACAATTTCATCGCCGCGATCCGCAGCCAGGCGACGATGGAGTTCAAGGAGCGGTTCCGCTCGGTCGACGTGCTGATGATCGACGACCTGCAATTCCTGATCGGCAAGGACGCGACGCAGGAAGAATTCTTCCACACGTTCAACGCCCTGGTCGAAGCCGGCAAGCAGATCGTCGTCTCGGCCGACAAGTCGCCGTCCGACCTGTCGGGGCTGGAGGAGCGGGTTCGCACGCGGCTCGCCGTCGGCATGGTCGCCGACCTGCACGCGACGACGTTCGAGCTGCGGCTGTCGATCCTGGAGACCAAGGCGCAGCGCGCCGGCGTTCCGGTGTCCGGCAAGGTGATGGAGTTCCTGGCCCACAAGATCACGACCAACATCCGCGAGCTCGAAGGTGCGCTGAACCGGCTGATCGCGCACGCCAACCTGTTCGGCCGCCAGATCACGCTGGAGACCACGCACGAGGTGCTGCACGACGTGCTCCGCGCGCACGACCGGCGGGTGACGATCGAGGAGATCCAGAAGCGGGTCGCCGAACACTACTCGATCCGGCTGGCCGACATGAGCAGCCCGCGCCGGGCACGCGCGGTGGCACGGCCCCGGCAGGTGGCGATGTATCTGTCCAAGCAGCTGACCAGCCGGTCGCTGCCGGAGATCGGGCGGAAATTCGGCAACCGGGACCACACGACGGTAATGCACGCGGTCAGGAAGATCGGCGACCTGATGGCGCTGGAGGCGAGCTTCGCCGAGGATGTCGAGCTGCTGCGGCGGCTGCTGGAGAGCTAGCGCCGTCACTCGCTTTGCTCCGGTGGCCGCAACGGCTAGGTTGGTCGTCCCGAATCCGCGCGAGGTTGACCCATGAAATTCAAAGCCGACCGCGCGACTCTTCTGCGGGCCCTCGCCCACGTCCAGAGCGTGGTCGAGAAGCGCAACACCATCCCGATCCTCGCCAACGTCCTGATGGACATCAAGGACGGCCGCCTGACGCTGACCGCGACCGACATGGAAATCGCGGTGGTCGAGGACGTGGCCGCCAGCACCCAGCAGGACGGCCGCTGCACCGCCCCGGCCGGCACGCTGTACGACATCGTCCGCTCGCTGCCGGAGGGTGTGGAGATCGAGCTGCACCACCCCGGCGGCGACGCGCAGCTATCGCTACGGGCGGGCCGTTACGCGACCAGCCTGGTGGTGCTCTCGGCGGACGATTTCCCGTCGATGACGGCGGGCCAGCTGCCGCACAAGTTCGAGCTCGGCGTGCAGGTGCTGCGCGGCCTGATCGACCGTACCCGGTTCGCGATCTCGACCGAGGAGACGCGCTACTACCTGAACGGCATCTACCTCCATCAGAGCGTCAGCGAAGGTGCGGACGTGCTGCGCGCGGTCGCGACCGACGGCCACCGTCTGGCACGGGTGCAGCACGATCTGCCGGCGGGCGCGCGCGGCATGCCGGGCGTGATCGTGCCGCGCAAGACGATCGCCGAATTGCGCAAGCTGCTGGACGAGACGCAGGGTTCGGTGGACGTGGCGCTGTCCGACACGCGCATCCAGTTCACGGTCGGCCCGGTCACGCTGACGTCCAAACTGATCGACGGGACGTTCCCGGATTACGAGCGGGTGATCCCGAAAGACAACGACAAGGTGCTGCGCGTCGGCAACGCCGATTTCGCGAAAGCGGTGAAGCGGGTGGCGGCGATCAGCTCGGAGCGGTCGCGGCCGGTAAAGCTGTCGCTGGCGCAGGATTTGCTGACGATCTCGGCCAACTCGCCGGAGCAGGGTCAGGCGAGCGAGGAGATCGACGGGGCCGATCTGGACTACTCGTCCACACCGCTCGAGATCGGGTTTCAGGCCCGGTACCTGGCCGACATCACCGACGTGATCGGGCAGCAGGCGGAGTTCCGGTTTTCGGACGGGTCGGCACCGACCGTGGTGCAGGACGCGGCCGATCCTTCGGCGCTTTATGTGCTGATGCCGATGCGGGTGTGACGGGATTAGATCGGGCGCGCGTCAGTCGAGGACTTTGCAGAACTCTAGAGCCGTCGTGATCCTGGCGCTGGCGACTCTCCCGCGGGCCAGCAGCCCCGATCGCTTGTCGCCGGTCACGAGAACGTCCGCCTGCCCAGCGTCGGCGAGCATCAGCAGCCATGCGTCGTTCGGATCGTCCGCCTCGTAATCGAGGTTGAGGGGATCGACGACGACGGCTCCGCGCAGGTTGTTCAGCATGCGCCCGACGCGGTGAGGCTGCAGCACGCTCCGAAGTTTCGGATAACGGCTGGCGCGCCGGATTTCGTCGAGTTGCACGATCGCGGTGACGACCACGAAACGCTTTTTCTGCCAGGCCTGATAGATCCGGTGCGGTGGACCGGCCTGGGAGATGAGGGCGCTCAGTAGGATGTTGCTGTCGAGGACGACGCGCACTTAGCCGCGCCGGGCCCACTCCAGCGCTTCGTCGACCATCTCGCCGATCTCGTCGGCCGACCGGTGGGCGTTCTGCTGCTGCGCGGCCTCGGCCGTTACCTCGAAGATACGGGCCTGCACGGCCTCCTCGACGAACCGGGACAGCTCGCTCTTCCGCCCGCGGCCTTGGCTGGCGAGGACCTGGCGCAGGTCCGCGTCGGTATTCCGCGACACTTTCAGGTTCCAGCGGGCCGAGTTGGGCATGGATGCTACTTAAGCGCGGAAACCCGCAAGCGCCACCGCCATCCTGCCTACGCCGCGAGCAGCTTGGCACTCCGCCGCGACAGCGCGACGATGGTGCCCAGCGCCCCGCCGATCGCCGCGAACGAGACCGCCGTCGTGACCGTGCCCAGCGCATACAGAACGGGCGTCGTGATGTTCGTCGTCATCCCGAAAATCTCGAGCGGCAGGGTGTTGCTGCTGCCGGCGGTCAGCAGCGTGCGGGCGAACTCGTCGTAGCTGAGCGTGAAGCCGAACAGCGCGATGCCGATCACGCCGGGCAGGATGATCGGCAGCACGATGTGGGCGAAGATCTGCCAGCGCGTGGCTCCCAGATCCCGCCCCGCCTCCTCCCAGGACCGGTCGAACCGGTTGAAGATCGCGAACATCACCAGCACGCCGAACGGCAGCGTCCAGGTGAGCTGCGCGCCGAGGCCGCTGCTCCACCAATCGGGGTCGATCCCGAGCGCGCCGAACAGGATGCCGACGCCGAGGCTGACCAGGATGGACGGCACGATCAGGCTCGCGATGGTCAGCGTCAGCAGCGCGCCGGAGCCGACGAACCGGCGGCGGAACGCGAGGCCGGCGGGGAGTGCGACCAGCACCGTGGCGATCATCACCATCGCGGCGAGCGCGATCGAGCGGCGGAACGCGGAGCCGAGGTCGCCCACGCGCTGCGCCTCGAACAGGGAGCCGAACCAGTGGCCGGAGACGCCGTTCATCGGGAAGGTGAGCCCGCCATCCGGCCCCTGGAACGACAGCAGGATGATCGTCAGCGTCGGCCCGTACAGGAACAGCACGAACGCGCAGAAGAACGCCGTCAGCAGGACGTGTCGCAGCTTCACAGCTCGCCCCGGATGTTCACGCCGCGCAGGATGACGGCGACCATCATCAGCACGATCGCGAGCAGCACGACCGCGTTGGCGCACGCCGCCGGGTATTGCAGCAGCGAAATCTCGTTGTAGATCATCAGGCCGACCGACGCCCGCTGCCCGCCGCCCATGACGGACACGGTGACGAAATCGCCCATGACGAGGGTGACGACGAAGATCGAGCCGATCGCGATGCCGGGCTTGGACAGCGGGATCACCACGTCGCGCACCACCGCGAACGGACCGGCGCCGGCGTCGACCGCCGCCTCGATCAGCCGCCGGTCCATTCGCACCATGGCGTTGAAGATCGGCGTGATCATGAACAGCGCGTAGAGGTGGACGAACGCGAGCACGATCGAGAAATCGGAGAACAGCAGGAATTCGAGCGGGTGCCCGATCAGGTGCAGCTTCGTCAGCGCGCCGTTGATCAGCCCGTTGCGGCCCAGGAACGGAATCCACGAGATCATGCGGATGATGTTGCTGGTCAGGAACGGCACCGTGCAGACCAGGAACAAAACCATCTGCGTCGTCTTCGAGCGCACGTGGAACGCGAGGTAGTAGGCGACCGGGAAGCCGATCGCGAGCGTGATCGCCCAGGTCACGACCGCATATTTCGCCGTGTTGGCGTAGGTGCGCCACGTGACGCTGGACAGGAGCGTGTCGCGGTAGTTGTCGAAAATGAACGCCGGAATGATGCGGACGCTGTCGTAGTCGAAGAACGACACGACCGCGATGGCACCCAGCGGCAGCACCAGAAAGACGCCGAGCACGACGACCAGCGGGAGCGACAGCAGGTACGCGCCGGCCCCCGCCGGCATCCGCCGCGCACGGCCCCGGATACGCTCCGGGACCGCGACGCTTGGCGTAATGAGAGCGGCTGAGCTCACGCCGAGATGAACTCGTTCCACTTCGACACCATGTAGCGATCCTGGTCCATGACGGAGTTCCAGCACGCGACATGGCTCATGCGCGTCGCGAACGCGCCGCCGTCGCGCACGGCACCCGCCTTGTCGATGGTCTTACCCTCGGGCGAGACGATGTCCGCGGTCGCGGGCTTGCCGTCCATCCAGTAGCCCCACTCGTTCTCGCTCATGTTGGCCTTCGCCGTCTCGAGCACCGCGCTGTAGTAGCCCTGGCGATTGAGGTACGCGCCAACCCAGCCCGACAGATACCAGTTGATGTATTCGTAGGCGGTGTCGAGTTCCAGCCCGGACAGGTGCGACGCGATGCCGAGGCCGCCGCCCCATGCGCGATAGCCTTCCTGCAGCGGCTGATACGTGCAGGCGATCCCTTTGGCGCGCACGGCGGTCACGGCCGGCGACCACATCGACTGGATCACCACCTCGCCCGAGCTCATCAGGTTGACGCTCTCGTCGAACGACTTCCAGAACGCGCGGAACTGCCCGCCGCGCTTGGCCTCGATCAGGAACGCGATGGTCTGATCGATCTCGTCGCGGGTCATGTTGCCCTTATCGACGTATTTGATCTTGCCCATGCTCTCCATGATCATCGCCGCGTCCATGATCCCGATCGACGGGATGTTCAGGATCGCGGTCTTGCCCTTGAACGCCGGGTCCATCAGGTCGCGCCAGTTGGTGATCGGGCGGCCGACCAGATCGGGGCGGATGCCGAGCGTGTCGGCGTTATAGATCGTCGGGATCAGCGTCATGTACTCGGTCGGCGCCTTGGCGAATGTCTTGTCGCCCGGCTTCTCGACGAAGCCGACCGTGTTCGGCGCCGTGCCCTGCGCGATCGGGGTGTCGGGCGTCAGATGGCCGGTGGTGAAGATCGGCACGATCTTGTCGTACAGCTTGATCTTGCTCGTCTGCATCGGCTGCAGCACGCCGGCCGGGAAGATCTTCTTGCAGATCCAGTATTCGATATCGGCGATGTCGTAGGATTTCGGCTGCGTGACCGCCTTCTGCGTCACCGCGTCGCTGTCGAGTGCGGTCATCTGCAGCGTGAAGCCGAGATCCTGCTTCACCTTGTCGGCGACGGCGTTCAGCGCCGACACGCCGGTGCCGAACTGGTGCAGCGTCACGTCCTTGATGTTCTGCGCCCAGATCGTCGGGAACCCGGTGATCGCGCCGGAGCCGATCGCGACGCCTGCGGTGGCGCCGGCGACCTTGAGCGCGGTCCGGCGGGAAATCGGATTGGTCATGCGTGCATATCCTGTACAGGGCTCGGGGTGACGGAATGGGCGTCGCCGGCGGACCAGACGAGCGTCGCCGGTTCGCCGATCGTGGTGGGGGACGCGAAGAAATCGTTGTCGGGGACGGTGGCCGAGACCTCGCCGGCATCGGTCAGCACGGCGACGCGCACGCTCGGCCCCTGGTACTCGATGGCACTGACGCGGCCGGAGACGTGCGGGTGGTCGCCGGGATTGCCGAGGCGGCACCGGTCGGCGCGCACCGCGATCGTGTCCTGGCCGTCGGGGATGACGTTGTGGCCGCCGATGAAGCGCGCGACGAACGCGGTGGTCGGCCGCTCGAACACCTCTCGCGCCGGTGCCGCCTGTAAAATCCTGCCGCCTTCCATCACCACGACGAGGTCGGCGAGCGCCATCGCCTCCTCCTGGCTGTGGGTGACGTGGATGAACGTGAGGCCGAGTTCGCGCTGGAACCGCTTCAGCTCCTCGCGCATCTTTCCGCGCAGGAACGGGTCGAGCGCGGACAGCGGCTCGTCGAGCAACAGCACGCGGGGCTCGGTGATCAGCGCGCGGGCGAGTGCGACGCGCTGTTGCTGCCCGCCCGACAGTTGCGACGGCAGACGGTCGGCGAGTGCCGTCATGTCGACCAAGGCCAGCCGCTCGCGCGCGGCGGTGCGGCGGGCGGCCCGCGCGACGCCGCGCATCTTCAGCGGGAAGGCGACGTTGTCGAGGCACGAGAGATGCGGGAACAGCGCGTAGCTCTGGAACATCATCGCGGTGCCGCGCCGGCCCGGCGGCTCCATGGTGACGTTCTTGCCGTGGATCAGGATGTCGCCCTCGGTCGCCGTCTCGTGGCCCGCGATCATCCGCAGCGTGGTCGTCTTGCCGCAGCCGCTCGGGCCGAGCAGGCAGCAATAGCTCGACGCGGCGATCCGCAGATCGATGTCGGCGACGGCGGCCGATGAGCCGAAACGCTTGGAAACCCCAATTAGCTCGACGTCCGGCATGGTGCTCATGGGCCGCTACTCAGCAAGCGACGTGCCAAAGGGTCGACGGGCGGCTGCCGATGCGGCCGCACACGGTTTCGTCATCTCGTGCCTAAAGCGTGGGCGGCCACACCCTCGGCAGTCGCGCCTGCAGCGACATCGGCAGCCGGCGGACGATCGCGGCGCGGGCACGCGGCCACAAGGCCGACAGCAGCAGCAAGAACCCGCCGATCGGCAGGCCCGCGATCGCAAGCGACGTGCCGATCGACCCGGTGCCGCGCAGCAGGTGGAACGCGGCAAAGACGACGTAGGCGAGTGCGGACACCAGCAGCGCGCGGCGATCGATAATCAACGCGACCACGGTCAGCACGACATAGATCGCGATCGCGGCAACCGCGCCGCCGCTGCTCGGGGTATCCATGACGAGCAAGCCGAGTTGCTGAAACAACGGGTGCACGATCAGCGGTGCGGCCGTCAGGTGAAGCCAGAACGCGACGTCGGTGCGCCGGGTGACCCGGTCGCGGTCGCCCATGTCCCACAACATCGCGAGTGCGAACACGCCGACGCCCGCGATCAGGAACAGCGTCCAGCTATACGGTGCGACCGACGGCACTTCGCCGATCAGGACCGTCAGCCCCGCGCCCAATCCCGCCACCACGCCGGCCGCGACGGTGATCGGCACCCTGAAACGCCACCAGTGACCGTAGGCCGCCAAAGCAGCGAGACCGGCGCTGACCGCGAACGCCTCCCAATGCGGCGAGAGCGGCAGTCCGGGCACGGCCGGGCCCTGAATCTCGAAAATCAGCAGCAGCACCGTGCCGAACACGCCGCCGACGAACGCCAGCAGCAGCACGATACTCGGCAGCGCCATGCGGCGGCGGCGGGTGAAGAACTCGGCCAATCCCCAGGCGGCGACGGCGACCAGGCCGGAGCCGGCCGGCTTTGCCACCAGCTCCCCGAGCCAGCCGAGGGCGAACAAGGTAAGCACGGCCGCGATGGTGACGAAGATGTCGTTGAAGCCGGACAGCAGCCGGAACTGCTCCTCGTCCGACGATGGTGCCCGGCTGCGCGCGACGAAATCGCGCAACGCCTGCGCCGCGGTGGCGTCGAGCACCCCGTCCCCGCACCGCGGCCGCAGATCGGCCTCGGTGAACACGCCGCTCATGACCCGTTCAGCATCGCGCCCACGGCGCGGGTCAGCACGTCGAGCGTGAACGGCTTGCCGATCACCGACATGCCGGGCGGCAGTTGTCCGTCGGACAGCGCGGTCGCCGCGTAGCCGGTGATGAACAGCACCGGCAGCCCGGCGCCGCCGCTCCCGCACGGCGTCGGCCAGCTGGCGGCCGTTCATGCCGCCGGGCAGGCCGACATCGGTCACCAGCGCGTCGATCGCGATGCCGCCGTCGAGCGCGCGCAACGCCGACGGCCCGTCGACGGCTTCGGTGACGACGCAGCCGATCTCGCCCAGCGCCTCGGCCGCGAGGGCACGCGGATCGTCTGCTCGTCCTCGACCAGCAGGATGCGGCCGCGCGTGACCGCCGGCGTCGTTCTGGTCCGCGGCGTCGCGGCCTCGGCCGTTCGTGGGCCGCGACGTCGCGCGGCAGGAACAGCCGGACCACGGTCCCCGTTCCGGGCGTGGTTTCGAGCCGGACGGTGCCGCCGGACTGGCGGACGAAACCATACAGCTGCGACAGGCCGAGCCCGGTGCCCTGCCCGATCGGCTTGGTGGTGAAGAACGGCTCGAACGCGCGGGCCGCGATCTCGGGCGTCATTCCCGTCCCGGTGTCGCCGACCGCGATCTCGGCGTAGTCGCCGGCCGCCAGCGTTTCGGCCTCGCCCGGCCGGCTCGGGTCCAGATGGCGTTCGGCGGTCGACAGCGTCAGCACGCCGCCGTCCGGCATCGCGTCGCGCGCGTTGATGGCGAGGTTGAGGATCGCGCTCTCGAGCTGGTTCGCGTCGCACAGCACCGGCCACCCGACGCGGCCCAGCTCGACACGCACGGTGACACCGGGCCCGACCGTGCGTTCGACCAGCTCGGCCATGCCGGCCACCAGGGCGTTGGGGTCGACCGCGCGGTCGTGCAGCAACTGCCGGCGGGCGAAGCCGAGCAGCCGCCGGGTCAGCGTCGCCGCCCGGTCCGCCCCCTGCGAGGCGAGGTCGATCAGCGGTGCCACCTCGGCGATCCGCCCCTGCGTCACGCGGCGCCCCATCAGCTCGAGGCTGCCGATCACGCCTTGCAGCATATTGTTGAAATCATGCGCGATGCCGCCGGTAAGCTGGCCGATCGCCTCCATTTTCTGCGCCTGCCGCAGCGCGTCCTCGGCCCGCTCGCGCTCGGCGATCGCCCAATCGACTCGCTGCTCCAGCGTCTCGTTCAGCGCCTGAAGCGCCGCCTCGGCCCGCTTCTGGTCGTCGATGTCGACGTTGAGGCCGGCCCAGCCGCCGATCACGCCGTCCGTGTCGCGGATCGGCGCGGCCCGCACCAGCGTCCAGTGATAGGCCCCGTCGGCGCGCAGGATCCGGAACTCGATGCTGTAGAACCGGCCGGACTCGACGCAATCGGCCCACTCGGCGATCACCCGCGCCTTGTCCTCGGCGTGAACGAAGTCGAGCCAGCCGTCGCCCAGCGTATCGCCCGCCACGCGGCTGGAATACTCGGTCCAGGGGCCGCTGGTCTGGGTCAGCTTGCCCCGCCGGTCGGCGCTCCAGAGGAACCCCGGCATGGTGTCGCCGATGCCCCTGATCCAGGCGTCGTTCTCCCGCCGCGCCGCTTCCGCACGGCGCGCCTCGGTGACGTCGCTGCCCTCGACGAAGATGCCGGTGACGCGTCCGCCGTCGTCGAGCAGCGGCTGATAGACGAAGTCGCAATACCGGATTTCGTCCGGCTGGCCCGGCCCGCCCGCGACCGCGAAGGGGGCCTGCCGCCCGGTGATCGCCTCGCCGGTCCGCCAGACCCGGTCCAGCAGGTCGACGAACCCCTGGGCCGCGGCTTCCGGCAGCACGTCTGCGACCCGGAACCCGAGCACGGCGCGCCCGCCGATCAGGCGCGAGTAGGCGCGATTGACGATCTCGAACACGTGGTCGGGGCCGCGCAGGATGCAGATGAAGCCGGGTGCCTGATCGAACATCAGCCGCAGCCGCTCGTTCTGCGCCGCCACCCGGCGCTCGGCCAGCACCCGCGCCGTGGTCTCGGTGCAGATGCACAGCATGCCGACCACGGCGGCCCGGTCGGACAGCACCGGGTTGTAGGAGAACGCGAAATGCGTCTCCTCCGGGCCGTCATGCCGGTCGAGAAAGAGGGTGATGTCGTCCATCTGCGTCGCCAGGCCCGCGTCGACGCGCTCGTACAGCGGGGCCAAGTCGTCGGCGATCTCGGGCCAAACCTCCAGGAACGGCCGGCCCAGCGCGTCCGGGTGCTTGCGTCCGAGCAGCCGCGCGTAGGCGTCGTTGTAGATGAGGGTGCGGGCGGCGCCCCAGGTGATGAACATCGGCTGCGGCGAAATCAGCATCACCGCGACCAGGGTTCGCAGCGGCTCGGGCCAGCGGTCGCGCGTCCCGATCGCGGACGACGCCCAGTCGTGGCGAGCGATCGCGTCCGGCATGGCGCCGGAATCTCTCAGGGCGAGGAGTGCGAGGGTGTTGGGCATCGTGGCGAGGAATCCGAAACGCTTCTCTGGCGGCGTGGCCAGTGTCGTGGCACGCGATCGGACGTGCAACAAGCAACCCAAGCAGCCGGGCCGTCGCTGCGGCTCGAACGGCTGACGCTGCGCGAGTTCCGCAACTATCGCCGGATCACGCTCACCCCCGCCGCCCCGATCGTGGTGCTGACCGGGCCGAACGGCAGCGGCAAAACCAATTTGCTGGAGGCGATCAGCCTGCTGGTGCCGGGACGCGGTCTGCGCGGCGCACGCATCGCCGAGCTGTCGCGCGCGGACGGCGATGGCGGCTGGGCGGTGGCGGGGCGGTTCGCGACGCTGTCGGGCACGCACGAGATCGGCACCGGTGCGGTGCCCGGCGCGCCGGACCGCAGGGCATTCCGGCTCGACGGCGCCGCCCCCCGCTCGCAGGCGGCGATCGCCGAACTGGTCGGGGCGGTATGGCTGACGCCGCGCATGGACCGGCTGTTTCAGGAGGGTGCCGGGGGCCGCCGGCGTTTTCTCGACCGGCTCGTCTACGCGCTGTCCCCGGCGCATGCGCGAGAGGTCGCGGCGGTGGAGACCGGGTTCGCCGGACGCCGGCGGCTGCTGGAGAGCGGGCGCGCGTCGGCCGGCTGGCTCGACGGGATCGAGCATGGGATCGCGCGCCACGCGGTCGCGGTCACCGCCGCGCGGCTCGATCTGGTGCGCAGGCTCGACGCGGCGCTGGCCGACGGGGCGGCCTTTCCGTTCCCGCCGGCGACGCTGGCGCTGATCGATCCGGTGGCGGATCGGCTGCGGGCCGAACCGGCGCTCGCGGTGGAGGACTGGCTGCGCGACGCGCTCGGGGCCGGGCGCGGCGCGGACGCGGCGGCCGGAACGGCGTCGCTCGGGCCGCACCGGGCCGACCTCGCGGTCGCGGACGCGGCCACCGGATTGGCCGCCGCGCGGGCCAGCACCGGGCAGCAGAAGGCGCTGCTGATCGGCCTGGTGCTCGGCCACGCGACGCTGCTGACCCGAATGCGCGCGGCCGCGCCGATGCTGTTGCTCGACGAGCCGGCGGTCCACCTCGACCCCGCCCGGCGCGCCGCACTCTGGGCGGCGCTGGCCCGGCTGCCGGCGCAAAGCTTCATCACCGGCACCGATCCGGAGCCATTTGCCCCGCTGCGCGGCATCGCGGAGGCGTACACCGTGGAAGCCGGTGTTCTGACCCCCTTCCCGTCCCTGTGATTTCGGCGCGTTCGGTCGTATATGCGACGACTCTGAGACAGCCTGAATCCCACTGACGGAGTGCGGTCCCGCACCATGAGCGATAGCGTGCCAGCGATACCCGAAGACACCGCGTACGACGCGGCCTCGATCTCCGTCCTGCGGGGGCTGGACGCGGTGCGCAAGCGGCCGGGCATGTATATCGGCGACACCGATGACGGCTCCGGCCTGCATCACATGGCGTTCGAGATCATCGACAACGCGGTCGACGAGGCGCAGGCCGGCTACGCCAATTCGTGCAAGCTGACGCTGAACGGCGACGGCTCGGTGACGGTGCGCGACGACGGCCGCGGGATCCCGACCGACATCCACGCCGAGGAAGGCGTCTCGGCGGCCGAAGTCGTGCTGACGCGCCTCCATGCCGGCGGCAAGTTCAACCAGAACAGTTATAAGGTGTCGGGCGGCCTGCACGGCGTCGGTGCCGCCGTCGTCAACGCGCTGTCCGAGTGGATGGTGGTCCGCATCTGGCGCGAGGGTCTGGAACACGTCATCCGCTTCGCCCACGGCGACACGGTCGCACCGCTCGAAGTGGTCGGGCCGAGCGACGAGCCGACCGGGACCGAGGTCACGTTCAAGCCGTCCGCCGGCACGTTCACCAAGGTCGAGTTCGACATCGCGGTCATCGAGCGGCGGTTGCGGGAGCTGGCGTTCCTCAACTCCGGCCTGCGGATCGAGCTGTGCGACGAGCGGCATCCGCCGAAGACCGAGCTCGCGTTCCACTACGAGGGCGGTTTGGTCGCGTTCGTGCAGTGGCTCGATCGCGGCAAGCAATCCGTGCTGTCCACCCCGGTCGGCGGCGCGTCGCAGCCGGAGCCGCTGCACGGCATCCGCGTCGAGTTCGCGATGACGTGGAACGACAGCTTCCACGAGACGATGCTCTGCTTCACCAACAACATCCCGCAGCGCGACGGCGGCACGCATCTGGCCGGCTTCCGCCAGGCGCTGACCCGCATCGTCGCGAAATACGCCGAGGGGCTGGGGGCGAAGAAGGATCTGGCGCTGACCGGCGAGGACATGCGCGAGGGCATGACCGCCGTGCTGTCGGTCAAGGTGCCGGACCCGAAATTCAGCTCGCAGACGAAGGAGAAGCTGGTCAGCTCCGAGGTGCAGCCGGTCGTCCAGGGTGCGGTCGCGGACGCGGTCGGCCACTGGTTCGAGACGCATCCGAAGGAAGCGCGCCTGATCATCGCCAAGGTGATGGATGCCGCCGCCGCGCGCGAGGCGGCACGGCGCGCGCGGGAACTGACGCGTCGCAAGGGCGTGCTCGACATCAGCACGCTGCCCGGCAAACTCGCCGACTGCCAGGAGCGCGATCCGGCGAAGTGCGAACTGTTCCTGGTCGAGGGCGACAGCGCGGGCGGTTCGGCCAAGCAGGGCCGCGACCGGAAGTTCCAGGCGATCCTGCCGCTGAAAGGCAAGATCCTGAACGTCGAGCGGGCGCGGTTCGACCGCATGCTCGGCTCGGCCGAAATCGGCACGCTCATCACCGCGCTCGGTGCGGGAATCGGCCGGGCGGAGGGCGATTTCGGCGGCTTCGACGTGACCAAGCTGCGCTACCACCGCATCGTCATCATGACGGACGCCGACGTGGACGGCAGCCACATCCGCACGCTGCTGCTGACGTTCTTCTTCCGCCAGATGCCGCAGCTGATCGATGGCGGCTACCTGTATATCGCCCAGCCGCCGCTCTACCGGGCCAAGCGCGGACAGGACGAGCGGTATCTGAAGGACGACGCCGCGATGGAGCGGTACGTGCTGGAGCGGGCGCTGAGCGAGGCGACGCTGACCTACGGCGACGGCACGGTGCTGCGCGGCGCGGAGCTGGATGCCGAGGCCGACGTGCTGCGGGAGACGATGCTGCGGCTGCGCCGGCTGGCCCAGCACGTGCCGCTGGCACTGCTGGAACAGGCGGCGATCGCGGGCGCGCTGTCGCCCGACCCGGGCACGGTCGCGCACGCGGCGCAACCGCTGGTCGACCGGCTGAACGCGGTCAGCCTGGAGCGCGAGCGGACCTGGATGGTGGCGCCCGATGCCGGCGGCGGACTGACGATGGCGCGGACCGTGCGCGGGGTCGCCGAGCGGCACACGCTCGATGCGGCCGATCTGCGCAGCAGCGACGCGCGCTGGCTCGCCGAGCGGGCGGAGGCGATGCGCCGCCACTGGGACGGCGGCGTCACGCTGGCGCTCGACAACAAGCCGGAGGCGGCGGTCGGCCCGGCCAGCGCGTTCGAACGGATTCTGGCGCATGGCCGCAAAGGCGTCTCGATCAGTCGCTTTAAAGGTCTGGGCGAGATGAACGCGGACCAGTTGTGGCGTACGACACTCGATCCGGCGGTCAGGACGTTGTTGCAGGTTCGAGTCGGCGACGTGGAAGACGCCGGCGCGGTATTCTCGACGCTGATGGGCGACGTGGTCGAGCCTCGGCGGGATTTCATCGTTGGCAACGCGTTAAAAGTCGCGAACCTCGACGTCTGAGGCTTTTGGATGGGGCTAGCGCCGGAGGCGGGCGGAAACGTCGCGCGTCCGGCCCCCGCCTCCACCCCCGCCCCGCCCCGCACGCGCTGGCGCGAGCAGCCCAGCGTTGCACATCCAACATGGTCCGTCGCTAGTTCAGGGTGGACGAGAACGCGTATGGGCTGGCGACGGAACCGTCGCTTGACGGGAGCGTCGTCGACTCATAATCGATTGCGCGCGTTCTTTTTGCTCGCTTGACGTTTTCTGGTGCCGATAAGAACCGCTGTAGGGGCGTTAGCTGTGCGTTAAATTCCGTAAACAAACCCGTTAAGACTTGGTTGACAGTATCGATCATTTGTGCCACTGTCTGATCCTTAGTTAGGTGCGTCAGGCAAATGGTGTTCGGCATGGATTCGTCACAAAGATTGATGTCGAAACATTCTGCGGTTCTAACTGGCTTATTTCAACCGTCCATTTTGGTGGCACGTCGATGAACGCGATTACCGCGCTGCGGCACTCCCGCGCTCCGCTTTCGAACAGGGGTCAGGCCGGCACGTCCCGGATGACGATCTCGGGCCTGATGTCGTCCGGCGACAGCGATGTCGCGACGCTCGCGCCGCTCACGAAAATCAATGTGGGCGACGCGTTGTTCACCCTGTTCGCGATCGACCTGCTCGGCGCGATCCTGACCGCTTTCGCCATCTTCCACCTTTACGCCGACCCGCTGCGCTACGATCAGGGACAGCTCTGGGCGGGCCTCGCCGGCTTCGTCGCCGCGTGGTCGTTCAACGCGTTCCGGCAGAAGCTGTATGTGAGCAAGACGCTGCTCGGCAGCCCGCGCGACCTGTTCGTCGGCGTCGTCACGACCTGGGCCATGACGTTCGGCGTGTTGCTGTTCGTGGGTTTCGGACTGAACCTGATTGGCGGCGTATCGCGCATCTGGCTGCTGAGCTGGGCGGCGAGCGTGCTGATCTGGTCCGGCATGGCCCGGATCGTGTGGCGTGCCCATCTCGGGCGGCTGCTGCAACGCGGCGGCTGCCTGGAGCGGACGCTGGTCCTGGCCCGCTCGGCGCAGTCGGCGCGCCGGCTCGGTGAGACCGTCGCGTGGGAAAGCAACGGGCATGTCGGCGTCGTCGCCACGGCGGCGCTTCCCGGCACCGTGGACGCGCCGTCGCTCGACTGGGTCGAGGATGCGGTGCGCGCCGGGCGTGTCGACCGCATCATCGTCGGCGATTTCTCCGGCGTGACGGTGCTCGCGAACGCGCTGCTCGGCCGGCTGACACGGCTCGCCGTGGACGTGACCGTGCTGCCGGACCTCGAAGGATTGCAGGCGCCGATCCTGCAGATCCACCGCATCGGCGCGCTGCCGGTGATCGACCTGGAGTTCCGGCCGCTCAGCCCGGCCAAGGTCGTCGTGAAGCGGGCCGAGGACCTCATCCTGGGTGGGCTGCTGACGCTGTTGGTCATGCCGGTGCTGATCGCCGTCGCGATCGCCATCAAGATCGACAGCCCCGGTCCGGTGCTGTTCCGGCAGCAGCGGGCGGGGTTCAACGACGGCGTGTTCATGGTCTGGAAATTCCGCACCATGTATCATCACAACCGTGACGAGCTCGCACTCCGGCAGACCACGCGGAACGACGCCCGGGTTACCCGGGTCGGTAGCATCCTGCGTCGCACCAGCCTCGACGAGCTGCCGCAGCTGTTCAACGTGCTGCGCGGCCATATGTCGATCGTCGGCCCCCGCCCCCACGCGCTCGGCATGACCGCGGTCGGCGCGCCGCTTCGCGAGGTGAGCGAGGAATACTCCGCGCGGCATCGCCTCAAGCCGGGCATCACCGGCTGGGCGCAGATCAACGGCAGCCGCGGCGAGGTCGATTCCCACGACAAGCTCCGCCGCCGCGTGGCGCTCGACTGCCACTACATCGATAATTGGTCGCTCGGACTCGACCTCTGGATTATTTTGCGGACTGCGCTTATCGTTTGCGGATCTTCAAATGCTTACTAAGGGGTCGATGAGCCAGCGGGACACGACCGGGCGGGATCTCAACACGACCCGCGACAACGCCGCCCGCGACGCTTCGGCGCCGGGCCTGCGTCGCCACGACCTGCCGGGCATGATCTCCCCCGCGTTGCGTCACCAGCTTCCGCCGCATCAGCCGCCGCCGGCCGGCATCGATGTCGGGCTGCTCATGAGGACGCTGCGCCGGCGCATCCCCGTTCTGGTGGCGATGGCCATCGCCGGCGGGGCGCTCGGCCTCGGCGTGCAGCACGAAATGAAGCCGCGCTACACGAGTTCGGTGTCGGTGCTGCTGGAACCGAAACGCGCGGATTCGTTCGGCGCCGACACGCAGTTCGGCAGCATGTACGTCGACGGCACGATGATCGCGAGCGTGGTGTCGGTGATCGTGTCGTCCGACCTGCTCGACCGGGTCGTGGCCGCCGAGCATCTGGATGCGCTGCCGGAATTCGGCGACGCGAACCCGTCCCTGCTCCGGCGCCTGGTCAATCAGGTGCCGTTTCTGGCGGACGCGCCGCCCGGCAACACCGAAGCGGACCGGCGCGCGCGCGCGGTCTGGAAATTGTCGCAGGCGATCAAGGTGGAGCGGGTCGGGGCGACCTACGTCCTGACCATCGACGCCGTCGCGTCGAGCCCCGACCTGGCGAGGCGCATCGCCGCGGGCGTCGCGGATTTGTACTTGGGCGATCAGGTCGAGCGCAAATCCGCCGAGACGCAGCGCGACAGCACCTGGATCGACGACCGGCTCGCCAGCGTTCGCCATGACCTGCAGCAGAGCGAGGACGCGCTCGACGCGGTCCGGCGCAAATACGGCTTGCAGGAGACCACCCTGAGCTCCGGCGCGACGCTGGACCGGCAGGTGCTGACCGATCTCAGCATGCAGCTGACGGCCGCGCAGACGGAGGTCGCCAACGCGCGCGTGCGCTACGACCAGGTGTCGCGCGCCCGCACCGGCGGTGGGGCGCTGGAGGGCCTTCCGGAAGTGGACAGCTCGCCCGTGATCGGCGAATTGCGCGGCAAGGTCAGCGAGACTTCCAAACAGCTGACCGCGCTGCAAGCCGTCTACGGCGACAACTACCCGGACGTCCGCCGGCTTCAGAACGCGCAACGCACGCTGCAAGCCCAGCTCGGGGCGGAAGTGGGCCGGATCGTCGAGCGCCGGCGCCTCGACTACGAGGGTGCGACCGGGCGCGAACAGGCGCTCGAAGACCAGATCAAGCGCGCGAACACGCCGATTGCCGGTACTGTCGCCGGCGAGGGGCACGAACAGCTTCGCGACGCGCAGCGCATCGTCGACGCGAATCGTGGCCTCTACGACTCGCTGCTGATCCGCTGGCGCGAGGTGCAGCAGCAACAGACGCGCGAGACGCCCGAAGCGCGAATCATCTCGCAGGCGAGCACGCCCGACAAGCCGAGCTTCCCGAAGCCGCTGCTGTTCCCGGCCGGCGGGGCCGCGCTGTTTTTGATCCTGGGCTTCGGGCTGACGCTGCTGCCGGCGATGCTGGACCGCCGCTTCGTCAGCATCACCGCCGTCGAGCAGCGCCTCGGGCTGTCGGTGCTCGGGGCCGTGCCGATGCTGGGAAAGCGCGATCTGCGCGCCAAGAATCGCGAGCAGAGCCTGTTCGAGTATCCGAGCGCGCAACCGCTGTCGCGCTTCGCGGAAAGCCTGCGAATGCTGCGGGCCTATTTGCGCGTGTCCGCCGACGGCGCGTCGAGCATCGTCCAGGTCACGTCGGCGGTCGCCGGCGAAGGCAAGTCGACGGTGGCGGCGGCGCTGGCCGTCTCCGCCGCGTCTGCCGGCATCCGCACCGTGCTGGTGGACGCCGATGTGCGCTCCTCGTCGGTGTCGGCGATGTTCGGCCTGCGCGGCGAGGCTGGGCTGACGGACGTGCTGGAGCGGGGCACGCCGGTCCGCGCGGCCTTGCGCGAGATCGGCGGCACCCCGCTCGCCGTGCTCGGCGGCGGGTCCTCGGATCAGCCGCGCCCCGACCTGATCCATTCCAGCGGCTTCGCGGCGATGCTGCGCGACCTGTCCGAGAGCTACAGCCTGGTCATCCTGGACGGGCCGCCGGTGTTGCCCGTGTCGGACGCGCTGGTGATGTCGCGCTATGCCGACGCGACGATCCTGGTGGTTGAATGGCGGGCGACCGCACGGGACCACGCCGAGCAGGCGGCCAAGGCCCTTCGCATGGTGGGCGCGCCACTGGCCGGCGTCATCGTCAACAAGATCGACCTGTCGAAAGTCAGCCAATATGAACACGCCTATCCGGCCTGAGCGCGTCTGATGTCGCAGGTGATCGCCCGGATCGAACCGGTCCGCCCTGTCGCGCCGCCGAATGCTCCCACGCCGGTGGTGCCCCCCGCCACGCCGGAGAGTGGCGCCGGTCCCTCCGCCTCCCTCGCGGATCGCGCCGCCGCCGTCGCGGCGGTCGCCGCGACCTGGGCTACCGAGGTCGATCGCGACGCCCGGTTCCCGCGGGAGGCGATGGATGCGCTGAAGGCGCACCGGCTGCTCGGCGTGATGCTGCCGGTATCGCTCGGCGGCGAGGATGCCGGCCTCTCCGAGATCGTCGACATCTGCTACCGGCTGGGACAGGCATGCGCCTCGACGGCGATGATCTTCGCGATGCACCAATCCTGTGTCGCCTGCGTGCTCGACCACAGCGACGAGAGCCCGTGGCACCGTGACTTCCTGCGCCGCCTCGCCGCCGACCAGATGCTGCTCGCGTCCTCGACCACCGAGGGCAAGGCGGGCGGCAACGTCCGGTCGAGCGCCGCCCCGGTCGAGCGCGCCGCGTCCGGCATCCGGCTCGACCGGGCCGCCAGCGTCGTCTCCTACGGCGCGCAGGCGGATGCGATCGTGACCACCGCGCGCCGGAACGCCGCCGCCGCCGCCGCCGATCAGGTGCTGGTGACGTTCCTGAAGCGCGACTACACGCTGGAGCAGACCGGCGGCTGGGATCCGCTCGGCATGCGCGGCACCTGCAGCCTCGGGTTCGCGCTGGTCGCGACCGGGCGCGAGGAGCAGATTATCCCCGCTTCGTACGAGAACATCCATGCGCAGAGCATGGTCCCCGTCTCCCACCTGGTCTGGGCCGGCGTGTGGGCGGGCATCGCCGCCGCCGCCGTCGAGCGGGCGCGTGCGTTCACCCGCCGCGCCGCCCGGCAGAGCGCCGCCACCGCGGACGGTCCGGCCGCCCTGCCCCCCGGCGCTGGCCATGTCGCCCGCGCCCTCGCGTCCCTGCACACGTTGCGCGGCCTGATCGGGTCGTCGCTCCGCGCCTATGACCTCCGGTCCGGCGACCGGCGCGCCCTGATGTCGCTGGATTTCCAGACCCGGATGACGCTCACCAAGGTCGAGGCGTCGGAGACGGCGGTCGCCATCGTGCTCGATGCCGGACGCGCGTGCGGCCTGGCCGGTTACCGCAACGATTCGGAATTCAGCATCGGGCGGCATTTGCGGGATATTCTGTCCGCGCCCATTATGATCAACAACGACCGCATTCTGAGTAATGTCGCGACCACGGCGTTGTTGACGGCAGTCCCCGCGTCTCTGCTCGACTAGCGAGCGGCGTGCGTCGAGGCCGCGTCCCGGACATCGCCGCGCCAGACGCCGCCGCATCCGACCACAACCGCCAGGACGACACCGGATATGGACATCGCCATCCCCGACCCGATGCCGCCCGCATCGAACCCGCCCGACGAGACGTTTCTGACGACGCTGTTTCGCACGATGGGCGTCGACGGCGTGTATGCCCGGACCGGTCTCTACGAGGATGTGGTCGAGCGGCTCGGGGCGCTGATCACCACGTATCGCGATCCGGCAGCGGAAATCCTGCGGTTCCCGCCCGTGATGAGCCGGCGCGATCTGGAGCGGGCGGGCTACCTCAACAGCTTCCCCAACCTGCTCGGCTGCGTCTGCGCCCTGCACGGCACCGACGCGGAAATCCGCGAGCGCCGTGCAGCGGCACGAGGACGGCGGCGACTGGACGAGTTCGCTCTCGCCGGCCGACCTCGTCCTGTCCCCCGCCGCCTGTTACCCGGTCTACCCGATCGTGGCCTCGCGCGGCGTGCTGCCGGACGAGGGAGGCCTGTTCGACGTCGCCTGCGACTGCTTCAGACGCGAGCCGTCCAAGCAGCTCGACCGGCTGCAATCGTTCCGCATGCGTGAATACGTCCGGATCGGCCGCCCCGAGCAGATCGTCGAATTCCGCGCGCGGTGGATCGAACTCGGCCAGCAGCTCGCCGAGCGACTGGCCCTGCCGTGCCGCGTGGTTCCGGCGAACGACCCGTTCTTCGGTCGCGAGGGCCGGATGATGGCGGTGAGCCAGATCCAGCAGGCTTTGAAGTTCGAGATCGTGGTGCCGATCCACTCGGCCGAAAAGCCGACCGCCTGCATGAGCTTCAACTACCACCGCGACCATTTCGGGACGATCTGGAATATTCGTGACGGCGCGGACCAGCCGGCCCACACCGGCTGCGCCGCGTTCGGCATGGACCGCCTCACGGTCGCGATGTTCGCGACCCACGGACTCGATCCTGCCGACCTGGCCGGCCCGCGTGCGCGACCTGTTGAGCTTGTAGGCCCCGAAATGCCGCTCGATCCGCATATCCGGCGGCTGATGGGGATGTTGTCGCTCTCGCCGGCGGCGGGCGATATCGGATTGGCCCGGCGCCGGGAGGCGTTCCGCGGCCTGATGCGGCTGGCCGACACCGGCGCGCGGATCGGCGGCACGGAGCGCCTGGCGGTGCCCGGACCGTTCGCCCCCGTCCCGGTGTTGGTCTACACGCCGGCCGGATCGCCGGACGCGGTGTCGCCGGGCCTGATCTTCCTGCACGGCGGCGGCTTCATGTGCGGCGACCTCGAGACGCACGACCCGCTGTGCCGGACGCTGTGCGACGACACCGGATGCCGGGTCTTTGCGATCGACTACCGCCTCGCGCCGGAACACCCGTTTCCGGCCGCCGTCGACGATGCGGAGGCGGCGGCGCTCTGGGTGCTCGGCCATGCCGATGAACTGCGTCTCGATCCCGCGCGCATCGCGATCGCGGGAGATTCCGCCGGGGCCACGCTCGCGGCGGCCGTCTGCCAGCGCGTTACCCGGACCCGTCCGGGCGCGTTCGCGCTGCAACTGCTGTTGTGCCCGATCCTGGACTGGACCGGCGGTGCCGCGCGGGATTACGCCGAAGCCCATTTGCTCGACGCCGCCACGATCGCGCTGGAGCGCACCGCCTATTTGCCGGGCGGGCAGGATTGCGAACACCCGGACGTCTCGCCGCTCCGCGCGGAAAGCCTGGACGGACAGCCCCCGGCGCACATCCACACGGCGGAGTTCGATCCCGTGCGCGAGGACGGCCATCGGTATGCGGCGCGGCTCCGCTTGGCGGGCGTTCCGGTCCGGCACACCTCGCATGACGGCATGGTGCATCTGTTCTACGGCCTGGGCCGGGTGGTCCCGGCGGCCCGTGCGGCGCTGGGCCGGATCGGTGCCGACGTCCGCGCGGCGCTCGCCTAGATGTTCGAGGCGCCCTCCGATCTTCCGTTCGATCCGGCGGCCGAACCGCCGTTCGTGTCGGTCATCATTCCGCATTACAACGATCTGGAGGCGCTGACGGTGTGCCTCGCCGGCCTCGCGCGCCAGACCTGGCCCGCGGACCGGATGGAGGTCATCGTCGCGGACAACAACTCCGCTTGCGGCCTGGAGGCGGTGATCCGCGCCGCCCCCGGCTGCCGCGTGATCCCGGCACCGATCCAGGGCGCGGGTCCGGCCCGCAACGCGGCGGCCGCGGTCGCGCGCGGCGCGATCCTGGGGTTCATCGACAGCGACTGCGAACCGGACGCCGACTGGGTCCATTTCGGGGCCCGGGCGCTCGCGACCTGCGACTTCGCCGGCGGCCATGTGCGGACCGCACCCCGCGACCCGGCCCGCCCGACGCCCGTGGAAGCGTGGGAGATGGTGTTCGGCTTCGACTTCGAGCGTTACATCCTGATCGAGGGCTACACCGGAAGCGGCAATATGTGGGTCTCGCGCGCGGTGTTCGAGGCCGTTGGCGGCTTCCGGACCGGCGTCTCCGAGGACGTCGAATGGTCGCACCGCGCGCGCGACATGGGGTTCCGCATCGGCTACGAGCGCCGGGCCGCCGTGAGCCATCTGGCCCGCCCGAGCTGGCCCGACCTGCTCTCCCGCTGGCGGCGAGTGCTGGCGGAGCATCATGAACTGGCGATGGAGCAGCGTTTCGGCCGCGCCCGGTGGGCCGTGAAGACCGCGGCGATGCCGCTCTCCGCCGGCCCCCATCTGTTGCGCGTCCTCCGCTCCGGCCAGCTGCCCCACGCGCGGGCCAAGGCGGCGGCGGCGGTGGTGCTCGTGGCACACCGTTTGTGGCGCACCGGCTACATGGCGCGCCTGCTGATGTCCCGGCGCGGACGCGCGGGCTGATGCCGGTGACGATCGCCGCCGAGCCGGAATTCCTCGATCTGCCGTTCACCCGGCTCGCGCTGCCCGAGGCGATCGCAACCGTCGCGCGCGCCGCCTTGGGCGGGGTCTGGCGCTACGTGGTGACCCCGAATGCTGCGCATCTGGCGCGGCTCGGTCGCGGCGATGCGGCGCTGCGCTCGATCTACGCCCGCGCCGCCTTCTGCTTCCTGGACAGCCGGGTGATCGCCCTGTCCGCCCGCCTCGCCGGACTGAATCCGCCGCCCGTGGTGCCCGGATCGGATCTGGTCGACGCCCTGTTCCGGTCCGCGATCACGCCGGCGACCCCGATTTGCATCATCGGCGGCGACGACGACACGATCGCCCGGCTCCGGACCCGCTTCGGATTACCCGCGCCGGCCCATCTGAATCCTTCGCGCGGCTTCTGGCGCGACGACGCCGAAATGGCGGACATCGTCGCGTTCATCGTCGCCAGCCGGGCGGACTACACGTTCCTGGTCGTGGGCTCGCCGCAGCAGGAGATGCTGGCCGCGCTCGTCGCGGAGACCGGCGGCGCGCGCGGCGTCGGGATCTGCGCCGGCGCTTCGCTCGACTTTTTGGCCGGCACGCAGCGCCGCGCGCCCCGCCTCATCCAGATCCTGACCCTGGAGTGGGCGTATCGCCTCGTCCAGGAGCCGCGCCGCATGGCCCACCGCTATTTCGTCGAGAGCCCGAAGGGCGTGCTCCTCGTTCTTCGCGCGGGGCGGCGGCGGCAAGCCGCCTCCCCGCCGAAGAAGGTCCGGTCGTCGCTCGGATAGCCGGTCAGTATTTCGGAATTACCGTGGCGTCGGCGGTGAACGACATTCCGGCGTAGTTCGTGGTCGCCTCGCGCGCCGGAGGGCCGCCGCCGAAATTCGCGTTGCCGGTCCAGGTGTTGGCCATGATGAAGCCCTTGGCCGGCGTGTTCAGGTCCGCTTCCTGGAACGTGTGAGCCGCCTTCCCGTCGACGGTGAAGGTGATCGCACCGGCGGTCCACAGGAAGCCGTAGCGGTGGAACGCGCGGGACGGATTGAACGCCAGCGGCAGCACGAACGTGGTGTTGCTGGGGTGCAGGGTCAGGTGGACCAACCCGCTATTCGGGGAGTTTATCCACAACTCGTTGGTCGTGAACTCCACATCCCATTCATGCGGGCCGTAACCCGGAGCCTCGATCCAAAAGAACGACGCGACCACGCCGGGCACCGTCGTGACCCGCATCGCCGTCTCGTAATAGCCGTAGCCGTAGCCGGTGCTGTTGGTGCCGGATACCCCATGGGTGGTCTGGATTTCGGAGCCACGCATCTGGTTGGCGGCGACCGACAGGCTGAGATAGCCATGCGCCTGGCCCGTGGCCGACGCGGTGATCTTGGCGAGGGCCGGATCGATCTGGTTGTTGAAGGTGCCGGTCCAGAGCCCGTTGATCCGCCACAAGCCGTCCGGGGAAGCGACCCCGATCCAGGGCGGGATGAACTTTTGAACCACAGTCGGCGTCTCGGCGTGGGCAGGACGAACATCGAGCGCGCTGACGCCGATCAGGGCGGCCAGCGTCAGGCAGGCCAGATTGGCCGGCCAATTCACGACGGCGGCATGGAGCGAGGAGATTAAGCCAGTAAATTTATTCGGATATCGCCTTGTCATAGGTGCTTCCCTCATTTCGCTCACCCAGGCTTGGGTGCGACATGAGTGGAATACTTGGAAATAAATAAACTACAAGTGGTTTATCGTAAGTTCCGTATTAAACTTCAAAACTTAATATGAAATAAACCAACTAAATGACGAAATACAAGACCAATGACCAAAACGGAACGGCGATAACCGCCGCGACAGCGATGCCACGCGCCGGCCCGGTCCATGACTGATGATCGGCCAACGGGCTATTTGCCATACGACCGAAACCCCTCCCGGCAGTCCCCTCGCTATCCGGAGCCGTAGTCTTACTCGAGACACGCATTCCGTCGTCAACGTTTGTGATCCGGCCGGGCATAAACATGGTATTCCGACACGCCGTCGATGTTTTTCTGCGTGATTTTGGGATTAAAGTCTCGGTTGTCCGCCAAACGTAAGTCGTTTGCACGTCTTACCCCCGATCAGGCCCGCCTCTCGGCTACGGCATACAAGATGGGAATCGCTTCCGGTTGATTAACGCGGAAGGATTAAGATTGGTTGCTGTGGCGCGCCGAGATCAAGGGTGCCGAGCGGTCGGCGAGATCAGCCCGCCGACCGCATGGCGGGGCGAACCCGGCGGTTCGCGTGCTTGATGGCCGAGACGCGCGGCATCCAGCGGTAGCAGCCGGTGGCCTTCAGATAGAATTCCAGCGGTCCGTCGCTGGGCTCGACCGCGACCCGGCCCCGCTCGAACGCGTTCCGGGCCAGCACCACCGGTGTCGGCTCGATCGTAAACGCGCGCTCATAGCCGCAGTCGCGGCAAGCGGCCACCGCCGCGTCGCTCCGGGCGCCGTACGGGAATGCGAACAGCGTCGGTTCGCGGCCGGTCAGCCCCGCGATGTCCTGACGCGACCGGACCAGCTCCTGCCGGACCGCATCGGGCGTCAGAACCGGCAGATGAGGGTGGGTGACGGTGTGCGACCCCAGGGTCACAAGCTCGGGATCGATCGCGGCGAGCCGGTCCGCGCTCGCGACCCGGTCGTCGTTCACCACACGATTGTCCATGGTCCAGGACGGGCCGTTGCCGATATGCCCGGTGGGCACGAAGATCGTGCACGGGAAGCCGTGACTCGCGAGGATCGGCAAGGCGTGGTCGAGCACGCTGACGAAGGCGTCGTCGAACGTGATCGCCACGACGGGGCGCCCGTCGGCCACGCCGTCGCCGGTCCAGTCGGCCCGGACCACCCGCGCCCATCGCGCCAGCTGCCGCATCTGCCGCGCGAACCCCGCCGCGCACTCGGCCTTCACGCCGTGATAATATAGGATGTTCATGTCGGCGAGGCGCGGCCGGCCGAGCGCCTTGGCGACCGACCGACCGGTCAGCAAGACCGAGCATGCACCGGCGCTGATCGCGATCTTCGCGAGGTCCTTGGCCGCGAGCCGGCGGTGGCGGACGCGTGGCGGGGCAGCGCCCGGTCCGTCCGCCATGCGCGTGTGGGCGCTCATCACCATGTCGGGTCTGCCGTCCCGGTCGAGCAATCCGGCCACCAGGCCGCGGGCGGCCGCCCGCAGGCTGCCGAACTCACCTCGCCGCGCATGATCGGCGAGTTCCAGGACTTCGATCAGCGCCATCCAGGCCAGCCACCACCCATAGTAGCGGCGGACGAACAGCAGCCGGTTGCGGAAATCGAGGTAGGTCGTGAGAGACGACTGGCCCCGCCGCGACGAGGGGCTGCCGGTCGTCGTTCCGCATTCGTGGATCACGATCGACTGGCTCGCGTAACCGATCGGACTGCGGCGCTTGGCCCGCATGCCCCATTCGAGGTCCTCGAAATACAGGAAGTAGCGCTCGTCCATCAGCCCGATATGCATGATGCACGACCGGGTGACATACACCGAGGCCCCGGACGCGGCGTCCAGCCTGCCCTCGACGAGGTCGGCCGGTTGCGCCGGCACGACCGGTCCCAGCCGGTCCACCGCCGCCGTCGCCCCGCGCCACCGGCGCCAGGCAAGCCCGCGCATCTGCACGTATTCCTGATCGAATTCCGTGACGAGGCGGCTTCCCACCATGCAGCGGTCGTGCCGGCCGGCGTAGATCTTCAGTTCCCGCAACGCGTCCGGTGCCGGCTCGGTGTCCGGGTTGAGGACCCACGCGCCCGGCCACCGCGTATCCTCGAGCAGCGGGCCGAGGAAGGAGTTCACGCCGCCGGCATAGCCGAGATTCGCCGTGGCCTCCCCCAGTTGGACGCGGACGGGCGGGCTATCCGGTGCCCGGCGCAACCGCAGGTTCGCGATCCTGGAGAGCCGTGGGGCCGAGAGCCTCGGGACGTCGGCCAACTCGGTCTCGATGTCGCAGACGCCGGCGGGTCCGGTCAGTGTCGAAAGTTGCTCGTCGAACGCGGCCGGGCCGCCGTTCTCGCAAATGAAGACGGCGAACGCCGGATCGGGCCGCATCCGGGACAACGCGCTCAAACAGCGCAAGACATCCCCGGCATTGCGGAACGCCACGATCAGGACGGGGATCGCTGGCCCCGGCATCACGAACAAACTGCCCGGCGCGGGCATGGGGCTCGCCATGACGCCGGCACCGGCACTTGCTGCACTGGCATCGGCGAACGGCGCGCCCGGGGTGTGGTGTTCAATGTCGGCCATACCGCCTCACATGCCGAACACGGCCGCCTCGGTATAGCTCAGGTCGGCGCTGCGCGACCTGACTGCACCTTTGGCGTAGATCGGGAGCTTGTTGGGAAAGTGCCGGCCCGCCATGCCGCGCAACGGCCGGTCGGTGCCGGCGATCAGCAGGGGCATGCCGTGCCGCGCCAGCGTCCGGCCGAGCGGTCCCGCGAACCGCTCCAGCACTTCGGGCGACGGGCTGTGGATCAGCATCGCGCACGGAATGCGCCCGAGCCGCAGCACCCGGCGGCGGAAGACGAAACCATGTCCGCCGCCCGGCGCGTCCAGCCACAGGCTGAGGCAGCCGAACCGGGCATGGTCGACGAGCATCCGGGCCTCGGCCTGGTCGGTGCCGGCCGGCGGTGTCCACCCTTCGCCCACGACCGTGACCCGCACCCCGCGCCGGACCGGCGCCAGCGTCGGGATCCCGACGAAACAGCCGGACCGGACGTGCTTGAACCCCTGCGCCACGATGATCGGCACCGTGTGCACCGCCGGCGAGACGTTGACGAACACCGTCGCGTCGCTCTTGACCGCCCGCGACACCAGCATCGAGGCGTAGGCGCAGAACTCGGGCCGCACGTACCAGCTCGACAGGTTGCTGCGCTCGGCGTCTGGCGCCGCATGGATCAGCAGCACCACACCGACCGGCACCCCGTCGACGACCAGCAACGACCCGATCCGCGGCACGCCTTTGCCGAGCGCGCCCTCGGCGGGCACCTGCGCGACAAGCCGCTCGACCCCATCCCGCCAGTAGCGCCGGGTCCGCTCCGGAAACCCCTCGCACAGGAGATCGACCACCACGGGCAGATCGGCGGCCGTGATCCCGCGACACGCGAGCCGCATCGCTCAGGCCTGCGGGATATCGGACCGGCAGCGTCTCACCAACGCCGCGAGCGTCGCGACAGACCGGAACGTCTCCGGGGTGATGTCCGCTTGCGGGACCTCGAAATCGAACTCGCGCTCAAGCGACAGCAGAAGCGTCACCATGTCGATCGATGCGACGCCGATCTCCGCCAGCGAGTCATCGTCGAGGATCGGTCTAGCCGGCGCCCTGGAACCCAGCACCCCGGCCACCAGCCCTCGCACCCTGTCCAGGATGCCGCCGTCCGCGACGACGCCCTGGGTCTGTTGCGGGGAAATCTGCGGGGCAGTCTGGGATGGAAGCATTTGCACGCGCATAATCCTACTTTGAACCCATGGCGATCAGATACCGCGACATAGAACCGCAGCTTTGGCAAACCTTTGCTAGAACGATACGATGGCTCATGTGCTTTCGGAATGCAAGGGTGACGATTTGATCACAGCAATATACCGGCCAGGCTCTTACGTCGGCCTGAGGCGGAGGCGGACCGCCGAGGTGACTCGGCGCGCGGCCGACACGGCCTCCGTGATCACCACCGTCTCCCGACGGATCAGCCAGGCCAGCAGGCCGAGCGTCGCGACCAGCAGCGCCGCGCCGAGCGGATAGCGCCAGACGGTGCCGGCCGACCCGCCCAGCACCGCGGTCCAGCCCACGATCACCGTGTCACCCGCGACAAGTGCCGCGAGCCGGTCGAACGTGGCCCAGACGTTGCGGTGGGTCGCCCGGTTCAGCAACAGCAGCGCCACGGCGGCCGCGACCAACTCGCCGGCCAGGAAACCGGCGACGATGCCGGTGATGCCGCCCACCAGCCAGAGCCCGGCGAAGGCGCCCGGGAAGATCAGGATGTGGGCCATGTTGCTGAACAGCACCGTGTCGCTGCGGCCCAGCGCCAGAGCCGTCGTCGTGGGCCAGGTCAGCACGAAGCGAGTGGTTTGCAACACGCCGATCAGGCTGATCAGCAGGGCGCCCTGCGCGAAC
This sequence comes from uncultured Alphaproteobacteria bacterium, assembly GCA_963756975.1. Classification (GTDB taxonomy): domain Bacteria; phylum Pseudomonadota; class Alphaproteobacteria; order Acetobacterales; family Acetobacteraceae; genus CAVRQM01. The sequence goes on from CAVWPS010000001.1 coordinate 462,586, forward strand.
CGCGCCCCGAACAGGATCGGCACCAGCGGGGGTGCCACCAGCGCGAACCCGGCACCCATGGCGAGCGCCAGGAGCAGGCTCTGGCCACCCATCAGGTCGCTGACGCGATCGCGGGCCACCGGGCTGTCCCGCCGCCCCGCGATGATCGGGATGAACAGCGCGTGCAGGTAGTTCGCCACCACGGCGGCCGGATAGTAGATCAGCAGGATGATCGCCGAATAATAACCGAGCGCGGTGAGGCCGAGCTGATGGCCGACGATCACCCGGTCGCCCTGCGAGACGACGAACAGCATCAGCCCGTTCAGCATCAGCGGTGCCGCGAAGCGCGCCAGCCGGGGCGCGTGCAAGGCGTCCCAGCCGAGGCGGTATGGCCGCTTCGCGAGCAGCTGCGAACAGACGACGAGGACGACCGACCGCGCGATCAGGCCATAGGCGACCGCCATGAACGTGGGGCTGAGCCAAGCGGCCAGCACGGCGCCGGACAGGCCGGCGATTTCGGCCGCGATCATGCAGATCGCCTCGCCCCTGAAATCGTGATGGCGCTGAGCTCGCCTGATGTCGAGGTTGAGGAAGCCCGCGATCAGCGGCGACAGCGCGATCGTCGCCAGACCGGCCGCGAGCGCCGGGGTGCCGTAGAATGCGGCAATCGGGATTGCGAACACCGCCAGTCCGGCGCTCACCGTAAGGCCCCGGCCGAGCAGCACGAGCTGCACCAGGCGCTGCACCGCGGGCAGGTCGCCGTCGCGGTCCTGGATCAGGAAGCGGTCGCTCCCGGTGTCGCTGATCAGGTCGAAGAAGCCCGCCGTGACCGTCAGCGCGGCCGCCAGGCCGAGTTGCTGCGGCCCCAGCAAGCGCGCCAGCGCCACGTAGCGCAACAGGGCGAAGGCCTGCGCCAGGACGGTCGCGGACAGATACAGCAACCCGCCGCGCCGGGCCGGGGCATAATGCGCGCCCTGATCGGTCGAAACGGCCACATCCGGATCGGGTCGCGCTGTCATGTCAGAACGCCCATCAAGAGTTACGATTCCGGGAGCGTCTCTTACCCGCAAACCACGATTGTGTAGAAGACGCACATGGCATCACCCCGCGAAATACTGAAGCGCGCATTACCGGGTTTCGCACGCGAGGCCGTCGTTCGCGCGCGCGCCTGGGCCGCGCCGCCGCCGATGGAGGATATCGGCCTGCACGACTACGTGGCGGAACCGGACCCGGATCCAGGACGGCGGCTGACCTTGGTCATCCCGAGCGTGGCGGCCGCCACGGCGTTCGGCGGCGTCACGACGGCGCTCGAAATATTCTGCGAGATCGGCAAGCGCACCGGCGCGAGCCTTCGCATCCTGCTCGACGAGTTCGGACGCGCGGACGACCGGAGCGTGGTCGACAAGATCGCCCGTCGCGCGGGCGTCGACCCCGCGTCGGTCGACATCGTGCCGAGGGTCGCCTGGACGCCGCGCGTGACGATGCGCGCCGCCGACGTGCTGGTCAGCTATCATTCATGGATCACGCTCAACATTCAGGCGCTGCTGCGCGAGCAGGTCCGCCTGTTCGGTGGCGCGCCACGCCCCTTCCTCTACGCCATCCAGGAATACGAGCCGCTGTTCTACGAGATGTCGTCCACCCACATGATGGCCCGCGCGGCGTTCGACACCGCGTGGCCGTGCTGGGGCATCTTCAACAGTGGCGAACTGCACGAGTTTTTCGCGGCACAAGGCCACCGGACGGCCCGGGCCTTCGTGTTCGAGCCGGTGCTGTCGGCCAGCCTGCGTCCGTTCCTGGGCGGTGACGCGCCGGAGAAGACGCGACGCATTCTGGTCTATGGCCGTCCGTCGATCCCGCGAAACTGCTTTCCGGCGATCGAGAAAGGGTTGCGGCAATGGGCGGTCCGCTACCCCGAACACGCGATGTGGGAGGTGGTGTCGGCCGGCCTTGCGCATCCGCCGGTGCGCTTCGCCCCGAACCGCGCGGCGCGATCGCTCGGCAAGCTGTCGCTCGACGATTACGCGGCGTTGCTGCGCGGGTCGGCCGTCGGGTTGTCGCTGATGGCGTCGCCGCACCCGAGCTATCCGCCGCTCGAGATGGCGCATTTCGGCCTGCGCACGGTGACCAACAGCTACGCCAACAAGGACCTGTCGCGCAGCCACCCGAATATCCTGTCCGTGAACGACATCGCGCCCGCGACCATCGCCGACGCGCTGGCCGCGGCGTGCCGCGGTTTCGAGGCGGAGCCCCATGCCGGATGGACCGCGCCGACCGCGCGCCCGTCGTTCCTGGCGGCCGGGCCGCTGCCGTGCCTCGACGCGATCGCGGAGGCTCTGACCCATGAGGTCTGGGCCGCCGCATAACCGGGAAACGATGCGCCGGGCCGGCGGGAAAATGCTACTCTGGCGCTGACGGTTCTCATTTTGAGGTGTCGATGATGTCGGGGTCCGCCCAGACCGGATGGTGGGACGAGGCGATGCGCCAGCCCCAGCGTGTCGCAGCACCGCTGTTCCCTGCCTTGCTCGCGGTCGCGGCGTTGTTGCCGCAGGGCCTCAATGTCCGGCCCGGCGGCATTCTGCTGACAATGCCCCGGCTGGTGCTGATCGCGGCGTTGCCGATGATCGTCATGCGGCTGATCCGGCCGGTCGCGGGATCGTCGTTCCGGTTCGGCCGATGCGACACGGTCGTGCTGTTCGCCGCGTTCTGGATGTTTCTTGCGGTCACCATGACCCAGGGCATCGGCCGGGCGGCGGTCGGGTCGAGCGTCATGATCCTCGAATTCTGCGGTGGATATTTCCTGATCCGGACCGGCCTGAACCGTCCCGGCGAGGCGGTCGCGGTGGCCCGGCTGCTCGCCACCGTCATCGCCATCGACGGCGTGCTCTCGATCCTCGACGTGCTGCAAAACCGCCCGGTCCTGCTCGATCTCGCCGACGCCCTGACCGGCTACGATCAGGCGTGGCAGGAAGACTACCGGCACGGGATGATGCGCGCGCTCGGGATGCAAGAGCATCCGATCATGCTGGGCACCGTCAGCGTGTTCGGCTGCGTGATCTCGCTCGTGCTGATGCGCGGCATCCGGCGCGCGGCGACGTTCGCGGGCTGCATGATCGGGCTCGTCACGTCGGACTCCTCGGCCCCGATCCTCGGCTTCATGCTGCTTTGCGCGCTGCTGACCTACCAGGCGATCATGGCCTCGTTCGCTGGCCGCTGGCGGCTGTTGCTGTTCGGCAGCATCGCGCTGTTCACCGCATTCGCGATCGTCCACCCCAACCCGTTCTCGTTCCTCATCATGCACACCGCGTCGGTGCCGCAGGACGGGTTCTACCGGCTGCTCATCTGGAACCTGGTCGGGCCGCTGGTGATGGCGAGCCCGCTGTTCGGCCTGGGGCTGGAGAGCGACTTCGCCGCGAGATTTCAGGTCAACAACACGATCGATTGCTTCTGGCTCGCCTCGGCGGTCAATTTCGGCATCATCGGTTCGGCGCTGTTCGGGCTTACCCTGCTGACATCCTGCGGCAACGCGGTCCGGCGGCGGCCCGGCGGTGCGACGACCGAGGACGACGTCCGGCTCGGACGCGCACTCGGAATCATCATATTTCTTTATTTCTTTATCGGTATGACAGTGCATTTCTGGGGCACCGTCTGGATACTCCTGGGCACGGTCGCCGCGATGCGTATGCACCTCGGAGACATGTCCGGAGTTGAACCGGAATCCGGGGACTCTCATTACAAGACCGAGTATTTCGGCCGCGATCAGGACGCCGGTCGCGACTTCGAACACTTGGGCGACGCAGGGTTCGAGCCGAGCGGCGATGACTGAGGTCCAGATCCGGTTCGCAATGGGATTTGACACAATCTAATTGATTCACGGCAACCTGCGGACCGGCTGATCGACGGTTAACGGCGGGTTCATGGCACGTTCCGTCAAATTGGCTGGCCTCGAAAATAGCGCGGTAATTCGGCGAAGGGTCACCGAATGTCATCGTGTTCGAGTGGACGTTTGATCTGAGTAAGCTTTCATAAGGTTGTGGCCGCTAGGTTGAAACCAAGCGCCGACACCGTCGGAAGTGACTCGGAGACATCAACAAACGCCCGCCAACACGAGGAACGTTACGAACATGTCTCAAAGAATTCACCGTGTCGTTCTAATAGCACTCCTGCCCTGCCTTCTAGCCGGCTCGCTCGCCGCGCCGGCCGTGGCTCAGACGGCCCACCGCGTTCCCGCTCAGGCCTCGGCGAACGGCCCCTGGTCGAAGCTGGGCTTCTTTCCGATCGCGGTTTGGTACCAGACCGCGAACCAGACTGGCCACAGCGGCCCCTATCCGACCCTCGCCGCCGCCGCCGCCGCCGAGCGGATGAACATCTTCCTCGGGCAAGGCGCAAATTGGCCGGAGGCGTACGGCACCGACCAGGGGGAGATCGAGGCTATCCAGCAGAACGGGCTCTACCTGATCGGCGGCATCGCCGTTCCATCGACCGAAAACGCCTCGGCGCGTTCGGTCTCGTCGATTCTCGCACTCGCGCACAACACCGGCGCCGAAAGTAATCTGATCGGCTACAACGCAGGCGACGAGCCGGAGTGCGAACCGAGCGGCGCAGGGCAGACGTCGATGTCGGCGGTGCCGTCGGTCGTATCCGGGATCAGCAACTACGACCCGACACGCGTCGTCACGTTCAACCAGACCGACTGGATGATCCAGCCGCAATGGCAGCATAATCCGTCTAATTGCCTGACCTCGGACAAGACGGCGCTGCACGCCACCAGCATCGCGTCGTTCGACTATTATCCGGTGACCAGCCCCTACGTCGCGACCCAGCTCAACGTCACCGGCTCCGATTTCAAGTCGGTCAGCAACGACTCGCTCTGGGTGCAGGGGTTGTCGGTCCAGGCGCTGGCGATGTTCGCGCTCCCCGGCCAGCCGCTCTGGGCCTACATCGAAGCCGGCGGCGACAATTTCGGCCTGTCCGAGGCGAGCAACACGTTCCAGGGCAGCGTCGCGGCGGGTTCGTCGACCCTCGTCAACGCGAGCGGCCGGTCGAGTTTCACCAGCACGTGGATCGGCCTCGCGGTGTCGGGCGCCGGCATCCCGGCCGGCACGACGATCGCCGGCGTGATCGACGCGACCCACGCCACCATGAACCACGCGGCGACCGGCACGTCGTCGGGCTCGGTCGCGGTCGGCTCGGGTCGGCTCGGCGACTGCGTGGCCAGCGCCAATCTGTGCGTGGTCAACGGCAACGAATATCGCCCGACCCAGGCGCAGGTGAGTTCCGAGGTCTGGATGAGCATCATCAACGGGGCCACCGGCATCGAGTATTTCTGCCACGACTCCACCAGCTACTCCTTCTGCCTCGGCGATAGCGGCGCCGGCGGAGTGGCCGCGACGCAGACCCAGGAGAACCTGACCAGCATCGACAAGGCGGTCGGGAGCAAGGCGATGATCCTGAACTCGCCCACGGCCGGCATCTGCACGATGCAGCAGTTCAACGCCACCACCGGTGCCGCATCCACCACGAACGCCTGCAGCAACGGCATCCTGAGCATGGCGACCCAGAACCCCGCGGTGCCGGGCATGGCGCTGGTGAAGTCGTTCCAGGGCAAGACCTACCTGTTCGCGGAATCCGACCGCCGCAGCCAGGCCGGGGCCGGCTTCACCTACGGCCTTTCCGGACTGGCGGGGCATTCCGCGACGGTCATCTTCGATACCGATACCCGCTACGACCGCGTCCACAGCAGCCTCGGCGCGGCGTTCACGCTGGACGGTTCGGGCGGCTTCACCGACACGCTGGGTGCCAACCACGACGATTATCAGGTAAAAATCTACCGGATCGACTAAATCGGTCTGGGATCGAACGGCGGCCCTGGCCCGATCGGGTGACGGCCGCCGTTCCCCGCAACGTCCGATCGAGGCCGAACGCCCTGCCCCACACCGACAACCCGCTGCACGCCTGGGTCAGGGCGCTCGAGCGCACCGCGCCATACGCGCAAGACACCGGTCCGACCCTGCCGGCCCTGGTGTCCGGCGCGGCCGCCGCATTCGGCGACCGGCCCGCCTTGCTGTCGGATGGCGGCAACCTGAGCTACGGCGAACTCGCCGGGCGCATGGCCCAGTATTCGCGGTGGACGCTGGAGCAGGGCCTCGCGCCCGGCGACGTCGTCGGGCTCATGCTGCCGAACTGCGCGGATTACGTCGCGATCTGGCTCGGCATCACGGCGGTCGGCGGTGTCGTGGCACTCATCAACCCGACCCTCGCCGGCGACGCGCTGCTGCACGCCCTGTCGGCGGTCGCGACCAAACACCTGATCGTCGGCGCCGAACCGAGCGCCGCCGTCGCCGGTCTCGCCGGCCGCCTGCCCGCCATTCCCATCTGGAGCATCGGCGGCGGGACCGGCTGGCCCAGGCTCGACGAGCATCTCGCCCGCATCCCGTCCGGGCCGTTGCGGCCGCACGAACAACGGCCGCCCGCCCTGCGCGACCTCGCTCTGCACATCTACACCTCCGGCACGACCGGCCTGCCGAAAGCGGCCAATGTCAGCCATCGCCGCATCGCCGAATGGTGCGGCTGGTTCGCCGGCCTGATCGACGTGCGCCCGGACGACCGGATGTACAACTGCCTGCCGATGTCGCACAGCGTCGGCGGCGTCGTGGCGATCGGCGCGATGCTCGCCGGCGGCGGCTCGGTGCTGATCCGGCCGAAATTCTCCGCGACACGCTTCTGGGACGACATCGTCGACGGCGACTGCACCCTGTTCCAATATATCGGCGAGCTGTGCCGCTACCTCGTCAACACGCCGCCGCACCCGCGCGAGACAGCGCACCGGCTGCGGCTGTGCTGCGGCAACGGCCTGCGCGGCGATGTCTGGACGATGTTCCAGGACCGGTTCGCCATCCCGCGCATCCTCGAATTCTACGCGGCGACCGAAGGCAACGTGTCGCTCTATAACGTCGACGGACGGCCGGGCGCGATCGGCCGCGTGCCCGGCTTCCTCGCCCACCGTTTCCCGATCGCCCTCGTCCGCTGCGACCCGGCGACCCGCGTGCTGGCGCGCGGCGAGGACGGGCTGTGCATCCGCTGCGCCCGCGACGAGCCGGGCGAGGCGCTCGGCCGGATTTCCAGCGACTCAGGCCGGCCGTTCGAGGGCTACGCCGACGCCGGTGCGTCCGAGGCGAAAATCGCCAGGAACGTGCTCGCGGCCGGCGATGCGTGGTTTCGCACCGGCGACCTGATGCGCCGCGACGCCGCCGGGTTCTACTATTTCGTCGACCGGCTCGGCGATACGTTCCGCTGGAAAGGGGAGAACGTCGCGACCGAACAGGTGGCCGAAACCCTGCGCGGCTGTCCCGGTGTCACCGAGGCGGTGGTGTACGGCGTCGCCGTCCCCGGCAATGAGGGACGCGCCGGGATGGCGGCGCTGACGGTCGACGCGTCGTTCGATCTCGCCGCGTTTCGCGGCCACCTCGCCGGCCGCCTCGCCGACTACGCCCGTCCGCTGTTCCTGCGCCTGATGCGGGCGATCCCGGTAACCGGCACCTTCAAGCCCGCCGCCGCGATGCTCGCCACCGAGGGCTACGATCCGGACACGGTGGCCGATCCGCTCTATATCGACGACCGCGCCCGCGCCGCCTACGTCCCGCTGGACCGCGACCTGCACGCGCGGATCGAGACGCTGCGGCTTTAGGCGGTGTTGCCCGCGTCGACCGTCAGCACGATGCCGGTGATGTTGCGCGCCGCCTCGCTCATCAGATAGGCGACCGCGCCGGCGATATCCTGCGTCTCCGGCATCCGGTGCAGCGCGCTGCGCCGCGCGATCTGCGCCCGCGCACCGGAATCGAGCTCCTTCGTCATCTCGGTCGCGACGAACCCCGGCGCCACCGCGTTCACGGTGATGCCGAGCGGGCCGAGTTCGCGCGCCAGCGAGCGGGTGAACCCGGCCAGCGCCGCCTTCGTCGCGGAATACGCCGACAGGCTGCGATAGCCGGTGCTGCCGACGATCGAGCCGATCGAGACGATCCGGCTGCCGCCATCGACCATCATCGCCCGCACGACGTATTTCGTGAGCACCATCGGCGACACCAGATTGAGCCGCACCAGCTGCTCGATCGCGCCATCCGGCATGGTCGCCAGCACGCCGCCGGTGCCGAGGCCCGCGTTGTTCACCAGACCGTAGATCGGCCCGAACTCCGTGTGGACGGCGCGCACCATGTCGCCCAACCCTGAAATCTCGCTCAGGTCGCAGGCGCGGAAATGGATGTCGGCGTTCGCCTCACGGGCCTCCGTCAGCTCCGGGCTGTCGCGACGCGAAACCGCGACGACCCGGTGGCCGGCATCCGGCAAGCGTCCGCACGATCCCGAGGCCGATCCCGCGACTGCCGCCGGTGACGATGACGGTGCGATCAGCCACCGGTGCGGATCAGCTTTCCGGCGGCGCTGACCGGCAGCGACGGCACGACTTTGACGATCGCCGGCACCTTCCACCACTCCATCGTCCGGCGGCACGACTCCAGGATCTCGGCCTCCAGCACGTTGCGCGGACTTTCGTCGCCGGCGTCGCGCAGCACGATTTCGACCATCACGACGGCACCGATGATCGGGCTGCGCTTCGCCTTGGCCAGCGACATCGACACGCGCGGGTGGCGATTGACGATCGCCTCCACCTCCTCGGGGTGCACTTTCAGCCCGCCGACGTTGATCACGCCGTCGCTGCGGCCGAGAAAATAGTACCGCTCGCCCCTCAGCTCGACGAGGTCCTTGGTGTCGACGAAGCCCGCTTCGTCCGTCAGCGGTTCGGCGGTCTTGCCCAGGTACCGGCTCGCCGCCCGGTCGGAGCGGATCCGCAGCGTGCCGTCCTCGACCGCGAGCGCGACACCGTTGCGCACCGTGTCCACCCACTCCGCCGGGAAACCGGCCAGGCCGTCCGCCACCTCGAACGCGACGCCCGCCTCGGTCGACGCGAACGCGTGGCGCACGCGGGCATTCGGGTAGGCGGCGCGGAGCTTGTCCAGAATGGCCTGATCGGCGACCTCGCCCGACAGCCGCACGTCGGCCGCGGTGAGCGACGCCGCCTTCGCGTTCAGCATCGCACCGCGCCAATGCGTCGGCGTGCCGGAGATGAACGTCACCCCGGCCTCCAGCGCGCGGGTCAGGAAATTGCCGCAGCCCTCGCCGGTGTGGGACAGCACCATCGAGCCGCCGCCGACCAGCGCGCGCAGCAGGATCTGCAGCCCGCCATAGCGCCTGATGTCGTAGAACGTGCTCCACACCCCGCGCGGGCCGTCCTGGGTCGCGGGCCGGACCACCGCGCCGATCAAGCCGCGGAGCCGGTGCAACGCGAGCTTCGGCGGACCGGTCGTGCCGGAGGTGAACAGCGCCCACTCGGTCTGAAGGCCGCCGCCCGGTGCCTCGTCCGCCGGCGTCACCGACGGGCTGCTGGACACGACGCAGGTCAGGCCCGCCCGCTCCAGCGCGTCCCGCTCCGGTGCGGCGTCGTCGCACACGGCCACCGTCGCCTCGGTCGCGGCCACGGCGAGCAGCATGTTGTCCAGCGACAAATCCGGCGTGCACAGCACCACCCGTCGCGCCAGCCCGTCGAGTTCCAGCAGCGCCAGCGCCGTCGCCATCTGCGTCGATGTCCGCAGCAGCACGCACGCCCCGCGCAAACGCTCCCGGTTCGGCCCCAGCGTGGTGCCGTTCGCCATCGCGTCGAGCGGCACGCTTCCGGTCTGGTCGAGCAGAGCGCGGCCGGCGAGACCCGGGGCCGCCGTCAGCGCCCAGAGCGAAGGGTCAGCCGGCGTGCTCATACAACTCCACGAACTCGCCGAACGTCGTCGGGATGGTGATTTCGTCGTCGGAGCTGAACGGGTCCGTCCCGGTGGCGCTCTCGAGCCGCACGACGATCACCGCCATGCACAGCGAGTTCCAGCCCCAGACCGAGCAACGGCGCGTCGTCGGTCAATGCGCCGAGCCGCCGGTTGTGCTCCTTCGCGACTTCGGTGAAGACGGTGACGACGGTTTCGCGGACAGACATTCGATCGTTCCTCGGCCTTACGTGCGAGCAACGATGTTAGCATTGTCCGACGGAAGTGGGCAGACGTAACGGGGCTTGCGATCCGCCACTTGAGCCAGCCAGTTGGCATACAATCCGACCGTCAGATCGCGCCAAGAATGGCTCAGCCCTGCCACGCAGCTCGCCCACGGAAACGCCGCGAGCGTGTCGGCCTGTCGCGCATGGTCCGCACGGGTGCGAAACGCCGTGAGTTGCGCCGAGACATCCGCGCCGAACATGCCGTGCGGCAGTTCCGGATAGGCGTCGTTCGCGCCCGACAGATACTGCCGCACATCGCGGCGGTATTCGCGCAACAGCGTGTCGGCGTCGTATTCCGGGTGCCCCTGGCAGAACAGGAACGGCACGGTGTCCCCGGGTCCGAAATCCTTGGTGAAGATGTCGGCACCGGCCTGCGCGGAGTTGGACAGCATGCGGTAGCCGCCGTCGCGCAAAATATCCTCGGGCAGATCGTTGTAGCGCGAGTGCGGCAGCTGCCAGCGTTCCGGCAGGGCGTTCGCGAGCGGGTGCGCCGTCTCCGTGCGCGTGCAATCCATCAGCCCCGACAATTTCCGCGGCAGCCGGCGGCGTTCGATCCCGTCGAGGTACAGGATGACCGCATGCGCGGCGAGGCACGACCAGACGGTCGGGAGCGCGTGGTCGAGCGCGAAGTCCGCGACCGCCGTCAGCCTCGGCCAGAACGGTTCATCGACCAGTTTAGCCGCTCGCGGCGGCATGCCGGTCACGATCAGGCCGTCGAGCCCCGCCGCCGCGAGTGCGGCCATGTCGGCGTTGATCGCGCGCGCGCCCTCCGCCACGAGGCCCCTTGTCGCGAGGCCCGGCGTAAAGACCACGAGCCGGGCCGTGTCGCCGGACGCGGCCGAGAGGATGGCGCGAAACTGCTGCTCCGTCAGGCGCTGCGCCTCGCCCGGCATCCCGTTGACGAGCCCGATCGTGAGCGGCCCTGTCATTGCCGTGGTCAGGCGCTCATCGCGAGCGCGTCCGACGCTTGGCCGACCATGTCGAGCGCCTGATCGAGGTCGGCGATGATGTCGTCCGCGTGCTCGATCCCGATGCTGAGCCGGATCATCTCGGGCGTGACGCCGGCGCGCATCTGCTCGGCAGGGTTCATCTGCCGGTGCGTGGTCGACGCGGGGTGGCACGCGAGCGATTTCGCGTCGCCGAGGTTGACCAGCCGCTTGACCAGTTTCAGCGCGTCGTAGAAGCGCACCGCGCCCTCGTACCCGCCGACCGCCCCGAACGTCATCAGCGAGCACGCGCGGCCGCCGAGGTATTTCTGCGCCAGCGCGTGGAACGGATTGTCGGGGAAGCCGACGTAATTCACCCAGCCGACACGCGGATCGCTGCGCAGGAAGTGCGCCACCTTGGCCGCGTTCTCGACGTGGCGGTCGACACGCAGCGCCACCGTCTCGATCCCCTGCAGCAGCATGAACGCGGAGAGCGGCGACAGCACCGCGCCGGTGGTGCGCAGGAACACGCTTCGGCACCGCTCGATGAAGGCGGAGGGGCCGAAATGGTCGGCGTAGACCATGCCGTGGTACGAGGCGTCGGGCTCGTTGAACATCGGGAACCGCTCGGGGTCGCGGCTCCAGTCGAACTTGCCGGCGTCGACGACGATGCCGCCCATGGTGGTGCCGTGGCCGCCCAGAAACTTGGTCAGCGAGTGGACGACGATGTCGGCCCCGTACTCGATCGGGCGCAGCAGGATCGGGGTCGCGACGGTGTTGTCCACGATCAGCGGCACGCCGTGCGCGTGCGCCACCCGGGCCAGCGCCTCGATGTCGCACATGTTGCCGGCGGGGTTGCCGACGCTTTCGCAGAACACGGCGCGGGTGTCGCCGTCGATCAGCTTTTCGATGTCGGCCGCGCGGTCGCTGGCCGCGAACCGGACCTCGATCCCTTGGCGGCGGAAAAAATGCGCGAACAGGGTGTGGGTCGTGCCGTACAGCTGCGGCACGGACACCAGGTTCTTGCCGGGGTCCATCAGGTTCGCGACGGCGTAATACAGCGCGGCCTGCCCGGAGCCGGTCGCCAGCGCCGCCAGCCCGCCCTCGAGCTGCGCCACCCGGCGTTCCAGCACGGCGCAAGTGGGGTTGCTGATCCGGCTGTAGCGAAAGCCCTCCGCCTCCAGGTTGAACAGCGCCGCACCGTGCTCGGCGCTGTCGAACTCGTAGGCGACGGTCTGGTAGATCGGCACCGCCACGGATTTCGTCGTGGGATCGGTGTCGTAACCGCCGTGGATGGCGATCGTCTCCCGGCGGGATGTCGGCATGATGGTCGCTCCGGTCTGTCGCGGCATGGTCGGTCGGACGTCGTTGAGTTGACTAATCGATACAGCTACGCTGAACGGGTAACCATTGATAGTATCTCGTCACGCGCGGATCACGATCTCACCGCGACGCCTCCAGCGCCTCGACCAGCAGGGCGAGGTCTTCCGGGGTGGTGCCACCGTGGGTGATGCAGGCGCGGATCACCGGCCGCCCTTCGAACTCGGTCGCCGAAATCCACGCGACACCGGACGCCAGCACGCCGCGCGCGATGTCGGCCGGTGCCGCCGATCCGGCCGGCGGCTCGACGCACAGGACGGCCATCGGCGACGCGTTGGCGATCGTCCAGCCGCGCGCGCGCAACAGGCCGGCGAGCATGTCCGACATCGAAACCGCGCGCTCCACATGGGCGGCGTAGCCGTCCCACCCGGCGGCGGCCAGCGACAGGAACAGCCGCAGCCCCAGGAAGCGGCGGGACCACTGGGCCGAGTTCACATACGGATCGAGGCTCACCGTGTTGGACGGCATGAACATGGTCGAGACCTGGAACGCGGCCGACAGCACGGCCGGGTCGCGGGCGAAGAACATCCCGCAGCCCATCGTCGTCGCGAACCATTTATGGGCGTCGATCGTGACCGAATCCGCGAGTTCGATGCCCGACAGCGCGCCCCGCAGCGCGGCCGAGGCGATCAGCGCGCCGCCCCAGGCCGCGTCGACGTGAAACCAAATCCCCTCCCGCCGCGCGATGTCGTGGCATTCCGCCAGCGGGTCGATCATGCCGGCGATGGTGGAGCCCGCCGTGGCGGCGATCAGGAACGGCACGCAGCCATGCGCCCGATCCTCATGGATCTGTCGCGCAAGCTCCCCCGCATCCATCCGGCCGGTGCCGTCGGTGCCGACCAGCCGCACCGCGTCGCGGCCGATGCCGGCCTGATGGGCGATCTTGATCCAGGCCAGATGGGATTCGCGCGAGATGTAGAAGGTCGGCTGGCCGGCGAAGCATCGCGTGCCGTGGCGCGCGAAATCGGCGTTGTGCGCGGTCAGCGCGCAAATCACCGCCGTCCCGTTCGCCTCCGACCCGCCGCTGGTGAAATGCCCGCCCGTCTCCGGCGGCAAACCGGCACGTGCGGCGACGGCGCGAATGACATGCGCCTCCAGCTCGACCGCCGCCGGAGAGGTGGTCGCGGTCGCGAGCTGCGGGTTGAACGCCGAGACGATCCGCTCGGCCAGCTCGGCGGGGAACGTCGGCACCGGGTTGAACAGCCCGAAATACCGGGGGTGCGTGATCTGCACGAGGCCGTGCTCCAGCCGCGCGAAAACCCATTCCATCACGTCGCCGATCGCGCGGGGCGCCGCGAAATCGAACGCCGCCAGCTCCCCGCGCAGGGCCGGCATGTCCAGCGTCGGCGTGACCGGGCCGCCGGCGATCCGCCGCGGCAGCCCGTCGAGCAGCCCGGCCAGGACCGCCTCGGCCCGGCGGCGCTCGGCGTCGAGCGGGAACAGCGCGGAACCGTGAAACGTGCGACCCTGCATATGGTCGTTCTACTCCGGCCCGCCGCCGATGTCGCGGCTACAGACTGAGGTGCAGCGTGAGCGTGGCAAGGCTTTGGTCGGTACTGGTTGCCCACCGTCGCCGTCGTTCCCGCAAACCCAAGTGCCGCGCCGCCGGTCAGGGCACCCTGGTGGACGAAGTTGTAATCCGCCGTGATCCGCAGGCGCGGCCCGAGCAGCCACGTGACGCCGCCGCCGATGCCGACGCTGGTTTGCGTGCCGCCCAGCGAATACTCCGCGACCTGAAAATCCGTCCTGGCCTGCAGCAGCACGTTGCGCCGCAACTCATGATCCACCACGACCCTGGCATGGCTGTACGTGAAGCTGCCGGCCGCACCCGAGACGGAATCCTCGATCCGGCGCGACACGGTCGTCGTGACGGTCGTCAGCCCGGTCGGAATCCAGATGACGCTGGCCTCCACCACAGGCGTCGTCACCGGCGCCAGTTGCGAGGCCACGAACGTGCGGTGCTCCACCCCGGCCAGCAGCAGGTACCGGAACAGGCCGTCGCTCTGATAATCGACGCCGCCGACGGCGAGCACGCTCCGGGCGCTGCTGCTCGGCACGCCGGGCAGGGTGCGCTGGTAATCGGTCTCGATCCCTTGCAGCGCCACCAGCGCGCCCCGGCTCGGGTCGTCGCCGTAATGCACGGTGACACCCCCGGTCAGCACGTTGCGGTCCAGGAAGCTCTCGTCGAGCCGGACGCCGAGCGCGCTCCCGGCACCGTAGCGGAAGCGCGCGTCCTCGATCGTCGGCGTGACCGTGAAACGGCCGACATCGACGCCGTAGCCGCCGCGAACATCATCCTGTTTGACCGGGATCGCCGTCGACGATGGGATCGCGCCGAGCTGAGTCGTGACCTCGTGGCTGTCGAAATGGGCGTAGCCGAGCGATGCCTTGCCGAGCCCGATCGCCGATCGCCCGCCCAGCGCGACTGTCCAGTTGGTCCGGTCCTGTCCCGGCGTTTCGAAAAAACGTTCGTCGTCCAGCGATGCCGACAGGCCGATCTGGTTGCGGGTGCCGACCCGCGAGACGTCGATCGAGGGCGCGGTGTCGATCAGAAAGCTGCCACGGCCCTTCGGCAGCCCGTCCACGTTCGAATCGTGGGTCAACGATTGGTTCAGACCTGCCCTGACAGAATACCCGTGCACATCGAGCGGCGGCAGACCGTATTCCGGCCGGGGCCGGCTCAGGACCGGGAGGCCGCCCTGCTGCTCGAAGCCCGGTACGCCGTTGCCGAATAGCTGATCGACGAGTTGCGCCCGCGCCGCGCCGGGCAATCCCACGCACGCCGCCGCCACGACCGGCAATCGCGCGCAGCATCCGCCGGTCAAGCATGAGAGTTAACCATCGATGCACAAATCACCGCGCTCAAATGCCTCGGCACCGGACCGGCACCTCGATTGTCACAATGTACCTTTGTGGCATAAAGAATTAAGGCCGGTCCACGCCAGCGGTGTGCCACTCGCCTTATCGCCCGATCGCCGGAGTTTCTAGACTGGCCATGGACATTTCTCGCAATTCCGCCCGCCGGCTGGCCCGGACCGGCATCCTCATCGTGTGCGCGCTGACCGCCGTTCTGCCGGCCCGCGTCGCGCATGCCGCCGATCTGGCGTGCCGGATCGCCGCGGTCACCGCCGAGCGCCGCTACGGCCTGCCGCCGGGCCTGCTGCTCGCGATCGGCAAGGTGGAAAGCGGCGCCACCGATCCGCGCACCGGCACGCTGGAGCCGTGGCCGTGGTCGGTCGACTGGCAGGGCCAAAGCCTGTCGTTCCCGACCAAGGCGGCGACGATCGCTTGGGTCCGGGCGTTGCAGGCCGGCGACGATCCGTCGGTCGACGTGGGGTGTTTTCAGATCAACCTGCATTACCACCCCGACGCGTTCGATACGCTGGACGAGGCGTTCGACCCCGCCCGCAACGCCGACGCCGCCGCGCGCTTCCTGGTGCAGCTTCACGCGCAGTTCGGCGACTGGGGACAAGCGACCGGAGCGTATCACTCGCAGACCGCGAGCCTCGCCGCGCCGTATCGCCGCCGGGTCGCCAGCGCCGTCGACGACACGCAAGCCGCCGCCGTCCCGAAACCCGATCCGGCACCCGACCCGACCCTGACGCTGCTGCATGGCGCGTGGCAAGCGACACTCCCGGCCGATGGCGTCACCGTGCCGGGATCGGGAACGCCGGCGGTCGCGCGCGCTACCCCGCCCTCGCCGGCCATGCTAATTCATCTGCCGGTTCAAACAGCACTCCGCGCCGCGCAGCCGGTCACCCTACGGGACGTCATTTGGCGACAGCATTGACCACCGAGCGAACCGTACGCCGCACCGCGCTGACCGCGCTGGCCGGTCTCGCGTTGCTGCTATCTTCCTGCGCGCAGCAGGATCTTCCGCCGCTCGCCGACACGCCGGTCTTCCCGTACCGGCTCGGCCCCGGCGATCAGGTCCGCATCATCACCTTCGGCGAGGAACAGCTGACCGGGCAGTTCCGCGTCAACGACGCCGGCACCATCGCGGTCCCGCTGCTCGGCACCGTTCCGGCCGGCGGGCGCACGGTCGACCAGATCCAGGACGAGATCGCGGCCGCGCTGAAAGAGAAAAAACTTATTGTGTCGCCCAGCGTGTCCGTCGAGGTGATCGCGTTCCGGCCGATCTTCGTGCTGGGCGAGGTCGTCAAGCCGGGCGAGTACCCCTACCAGCCCGGCATGACGGTGCTCACCGCCGTCGCCGTCGCCGGCGGTTTCACCTACCGCGCGGTGGAACGCCACGCGAAGATCCTCCGTGACGAGGCTGGCCACGCGGTCGAGGGCACAGCCGCGCGCGGGGCCCATGTCCATCCCGGCGACGTGGTCACCATCGAAGAGCGATACTTCTAAATTCGCTTCGTCACCGACTTGGCCGATGGCAGCCTCGTGCTGCCCGTCGCAGCCGCGATCCTCATTCTGCTGGTCGCACTCGGCGAAACCCGTAACGCGCTGATCTGGGCGCTTTCGGTCGGCACCGCGCTCGGCCTGATCCTGGTCCTGAAACTGACGTTCGCCGGCTGCTGGCCGCCCTCGCCGTATGCGTGGTGGCGCAGCCCGAGCGGTCACACCTCCTCGGCGGCGATGGTCTATGGCGGGTTCGCGGCCATCGTCGGGTTCGGGGTCGCGGCCACGTTCGCCCAGTCGTTCGCGGTGGCGCTGCTGATCGGCGTCTCGCGCGTCGTGCTCGGCCACCATTTGCCGTCGGAGGCGATCATCGGCGGGACGGTCGGCGTGGTCGGCGCCACCGCGTTCGCCGCCCTCTACCGCCCCGCCCCGCGCCGGGCCAGCCGGCGCAGCATGGTCCTGATCGTGGTCGCGGCCGTCGTCGTCCTGACGGTCCTGCTGCACGGACGGCATCTCGAAAGCGAACGCTTCATCGACGATCTGTCGGGGCGTTTCTGGCCGCTGCGGGCCTGCGCGGCACTGCCCCGGTAACGGCTTGCCAGCACCGGGCGGGCGGCCGAAACTCGGCGATCGCCGGCAACGGGCCACAGGGCACGACGGCACGCGGGGGAAACATCGACATGGATCACGGAAGAATGGCGGCCGTCGCGGCCGCGCTGGCGCTGTCCGCCGGCGCTCTGGCGACCGGCATCGCGCACGCCGCCGACGCGCCGCTGCTCGGCATCGTCTCGATCTCGTCGACCGAGGCGAACAACGCCCGCTACATCAAGGGTGCCAGCGCCGCCGCCGCCGAGGATGGCTGGCGCGTCAACGTCATCGACGCGGCCGGCAGTGCCGACCAGGCCAACACCGCGATCCAGAACTTCGCCGGCCTCGGCGCGGGTGCGATCGTCGACATGGTGTTCCCGTATTCCTCGATCGGCGCGGGCCTCGCCTCCGCGAAATCGGCCGGCATCCCGGTCGTGACGTGGGGCGGCGGCCTCGGCGGCTCGGTCGCGGCGACCAACGGCTCCGGCGCTCCGGTGGCGCAGCCGGTGATCGACCGCATGATCGCCGACCTCGGCGGCAAGGGCGAGTTGCTGGCGCTGACGTACCGCACCGGCGAGGTCTGCCGGAACCGCGAGACGCTGATGGACGGCGTCCTCGCCAAGTCGCCCGGCATCAAGGCGACCAAGGACGAGGTCCGCATCCCCGGCTATTTCGAGGACGGCGCGCAATACGCGAACGCCTGGCTCGCGTCGCACCCCGCCGGCGACGGCAACCTGGCGATCTGGGGCTGCTGGGACGATCCGGCGATCGGGGCCATCGGCGCGCTGCGCCAGCAGGGCCGCGACGACGTGAAAGTCTACGGCGTGAACGGCAACGCGCAGGCGATCGAGAACATCAAGAACGGCCACATGACGGCGACCGCGTGGGAGGACAGCTACACCGAGGGCTACCGGATGGTGAAGCTGCTGCACGACATCAAGGCGGCCGGCACCGGCTGGACCCCGAAAGCGGTCGAGGTGCCGGCGGTGCTGGTGACGCAGGACAACGTGGCCGAGTTCGTGAAGGCGCACCCGGACGCGACCGGCAAGTAAGATTGGGCTCGGACACGCCGTTCCTCACGGTCGAGGACGTCGCCAAATCGTATGGCGGCGCGCACGCGCTGCGCGGCGTGTCCCTCGCGTTGCGCGCCGGTGAGGTGCACGGGCTTGTCGGTGCCAACGGGGCCGGCAAGTCCACACTGATCCGCATCCTCGCCGGCCTCACGCAGCCCGACCGCGGCCGCATCGCCGTCGACGGCAAACCGGTCGACATCGCGACGCCGCATCGCGCCACCGAACTCGGCATGAGCTTCATCCATCAGGAACTCGCCTTCGTGCCCGGCCTGAGCGTGATCCAGAACATCATGCTCGGCCTGCCGAAGCGCACGCGGCTCGGCATGATCGACTGGCGGGCGATCGCGCGCGAGGTGGAGCCGGTCGCGCGCCGCGTCGGCATCACCGCGAACCTTTTCGCCGGGATGCGCGGGCTGTCGGCCGCCGACGCATGGCTCATCAACATCTGCCGCGCGCTGATCCGCCGCGCCCGGCTGATCGTGATGGACGAGCCGACGGCATCCCTGTCGTCGGTCGAGTGCGAAAAGCTGTTCGCCATCATCGCGGACCTGACCGCGTCCGGTGTCTCCGTCCTGTACGTCTCCCACCGCCTCGACGAAATCCTGCGGCTGTGCGCGCAGGTGACGGTGTTCCGCGACGGCAGCTCGGTCGCCCATTTCGACCGCCCGGCGCTCAGCCACGCAACGCTGGTCGCGGCGATCGTCGGCGGCGCGGTCGCGACGCCGATTCGCAACACCGCCGAACACGCGACATCCGAGGTCGCGTTAAACGTGAACCACCTCACCCGCCTGCCCCGCGTGCGCGACGTGAGCTTCACGCTGCGCCGGGGCGAGGTGCTGGGCATCGGCGGCCTCGTCGGTGCCGGGCGCACCGAACTCGCGCGATTGATCTTCGGCGCGGACCGGACCGACGGCGGCGACATGGCTTTGAACGGCGTCCCGTTCGCGCCGAAAAACCCGGCGGCGGCGGTGCGCGCGGGGCTCGGGTTGGTCGCCGAGGAGCGACGCACCGATGGGCTGATGCTGACCAAAAGTGTCGCGTTCAACCTGCAGCTCGCGAACTTTTCGCGCCTCGCGCGCGGCCCGTTCATCGACCGTGGCCGGTGGCGATCGCAATCGCTGGCGACGATCCGCGACCTCGCCATCAAGACGCCCGGTCCCGACACGCCGGTCGGGCGGCTCAGCGGCGGCAACCAGCAGAAGGTCGTCATCGGCCGCTGGCTGCTGCGGGCACCCCGCGTCCTGATCCTCGACGAGCCGACGCGCGGCGTGGACATCGGCGCGCGCGGCGAAATCCACCGGCTGATCCGCGACCTCGCCGCGCGCGGGATGGCGGTGCTGGTCGTCTCGTCCGAGCCTGACGAGTTGCCCGAACTGTGCGACCGTGTGCTGGTGATGGCCGAGGGACGCATCGTGCGCGAACTCACCGGCGACGCGGTCAGCCGAAACGCCGTCATCGAAGCCAGCTACGCCGTTGCCGGAGCCCGCGCATGACCGCCGCCACACCCACAACATCACGGCGCCTATCGCCCGCCGCGAAACGTTCGCTCGGCTTCTTCGCGCGCTGGGCCACGGTGCTCGGCCTGCTCGTCATGATCGCCGCGTTCGCCGTGCTGTCGCCGCGCGCCTTCCCGACGCTGAACAACTTCACCAACGTGCTCAATCAAGCCTCGCTCACGATGATCATCGCGGCCGGCCTGACGCTCGCCTCGGTCGCGGGAGAGCTCGACCTGTCGATCGGATTCGCCGCCAGCCTGCACGGCATCCTGGTCACCGGCCTGATCGTCAGCAACGAGCTGCCGATCCCGGTCGCCATTCTCATCGTGCTCGCGATCGGCGCGCTGATCGGGCTCATCAACGGCCTGATCGTGACGAAAATCCGCGTCAACTCGGTGATCGCGACGCTCGGCATCGGCACCATCCTGACCGGGCTCGCCTTCGCCTACACGTCCGGCGTGCCGATCGTGGCCGGCGTGCCGGAAGCGTTCCTGCAACTCTCGCTCGGCCGCTGGCTGTTCGGCATCCCGAACAACATCGTCGTCATGGTCGTGGTGGTCGGCGGCCTGTGGGTGCTGGTGGAGCGCACGCCGTTCGGCCAGGAAATCCAGGCGGTCGGCGGCAACCCGTCCGCCGCGCGGCTCGCCGGCATCGACGTGGACCGGGTGAAGATCGCCGGCTTCGTCATTTCCGGCATCTGCGCCGCCCTGACCGGCATCCTGCTCGCGTCACGCCTCGGCAGCGGCACGGCGAGCGCGGCCGACAGCTATCTTCTGACCGCGTTCGCGGCCGTGTTCCTCGGCTCGGCGACCCTGCGCGACGGCGAGTTCCACGTGCTCGGCACCGTCGTCGGCGCACTCATCATCGCGTTCGGCTTCAACGGCCTGAACATTTTTGGGGCCCCGACGTATTCGCAATACGTGCTGCAGGGCGCGATCCTGATCGTGGCCGTCGGGTTGTCGAGCCTCGGCCGCTCGATCGCCGAAAGCTGACACTGTGAAAGGATACCGCCGATGAGTGCATGGAGCGTGTTCGTCGTCGAGTACGCGCGGAGCAAGGATCAGCCGGTGGCGAGCCTGATCCAGGGCGCATACGGCGAGGGCGTGATGGACGTCCCGTTCGCGTTCGTGCTGGCGCAGAACG
Organism: uncultured Alphaproteobacteria bacterium; assembly: GCA_963756975.1. GTDB lineage: Bacteria > Pseudomonadota > Alphaproteobacteria > Acetobacterales > Acetobacteraceae > CAVRQM01. Next base: position 483,614 of record CAVWPS010000001.1, read on the forward strand.
AAGGCCGTAACATCCTCGTCGATTGCGGCTTCATGCGTGAGGGAAACGGCGTCGCGGTCGCGGAAAAGTTCGGCATCCCGACCTGGATCTCGCCGGTCCGCATGCTCGCCGAAATGGGTGTGGCCGCGGACGACGTCACCGACATCGTCCTGTCGCACGCGCATTTCGACCACATGGGCTCGATCGAGCAGTTCCCGCGCGCGCAGCTGCACATCCAGAAGCGCGAGTTTCTGAGCTGGATCGAGATCATGGCCCTGCCCAGCCGGTTCGGCTTCCTGGCCCAAGTGCTCGACCCGGACGACATCGACAGCGCGCTCGCGGCGGCGCGCGAGCACCGGCTGACGCTGCTCGACGGCGATACCGACGACGTCGTCCCCGGCGTGCACGCGCGCACCGGCGAGGGCCATACGATCGGCCAGCAATTCGTGGTGCTGGAGACCGCGCGCGGCCGGATCGTGGTGGCGGGCGATTGCGTCTACGGCTCGCGCAACCTGACCGGCACCAACCATGACGGCGTATACATCCCGCTCGGGTCTGGGATCGGCAGCGTCTGGGACCAACTGAAATCCTTGGACCGGATCAACAAGGAAATCGGCGGCGACCTGAACCGCCTGGTGATCCTGCACGATTTCGACCGCTGGACCCGGTTCGAGATGGTCCGCGAGGTCGAAGGCTTCAGGGTCTTTCGGGTGGCCTGACCCGCGTCAACTTTTTAGCCACGCGGAACGTTGTCACCCCGTCACCGCGAAAGTTTTCAAACATGCAGACCCCGCTCGAAATCGCGTTCCACGGCCTCGAACCGTCCGAGTCACTCGAAGCCGACATCCGCCAGCAGGTCGAAAAGCTCGAGCGACTTCAGGAATTCGTCTCCTGCCGCGTGACGCTGGAACGATCGAGCGCCAAGGGGCAGCCGCACCATCATGTCGGCGTGCACATCCAGATCAACCTGCGCGGCCACACGCTGGAGATCTCACACGACCCGCATCACGAGCGTGAACATCGCGCCCATGCCGACGAGCGCACCGCCGTGCACGACGCGTTCAAGGTCGCCGAACGGCAGTTGAAGGATTTGCGCGAGAAGAACCGGACGGCCAACCGGGTCGAGCGTCCGGAGGAATGACGCCCTAGCCGAGCTTCTCGTCGGAAAATTCCACGTCGCGATGGACGTGGGCGCTCATCAGCAGGCCGAAGCCGAGCATCACCATCATCATCGCCGAGCCACCGTGCGAAATCAGCGGCAACGGCACGCCGCCGACCGGGATCGCCCCCATCACCATGGCGATGTTGACGAACACGTACATGAAAAAGTTGGTGGCGATCCCGAGCGACAATAATCGCCCGTATTGATGCCGGCAGCGCAACCCGATCGCGACCGCGCCGAGCACGATCAGCAGCAGCAGCCCGAGCACCGCCATGCCGCCGACCATGCCGAACTCCTCGGCCAGCACGGTGAAGATGAAGTCGGTCTGCTTTTCCGGCAGCAGGTTCAGATTGCCCTGCGTGCCCTGCAGCCACCCCTTCCCCCACATGCCGCCCGAGCCGAGCGCGATGCGGCTTTGCAGGATGTTGTAGCCGGCACCGAGCGGGTCGCTTTCCGGGTGCAGGAACGTGATGATCCGCTGACGCTGGTAATCGTGCAAATGGTCGTACGCGACCGGTGCGGCGAGCGCGATGCAGCCGCACACGAGCACGATCTTCCACCACCGAAATCCGGCGCCGAGGAACACGGAGAACCCAACGACGGCGGTGATCACGGCGGTGCCGAGGTTCGGCTCCTTCAGGATCAGCCCGACCGGGACCAGCACCGCCAGCACAGGCGGGATCAGGAACAGCGGGTTGCCGGCGCGGGCGTACGACGCGCGGTGGAACCACGACGCGAGCGCCATGATGAGCGCGATCTTCATGAACTCGCTCGGCTGCCACTGGATGCCCGCGAAGTCGATCCAGCGTTGCGCGCCCTTGCCGATATGGCCGATGCGCATGACGAGAAGAAGCAGCCCGACACCGCCCGCGTACGCGACCCAGGACAGGCGCGCGATGACCCGAATGTCGATCATCGCGATGCCGAGCATCATCGCCAGCCCGAGGCCGAACCGGATGATGTGTTTGCTCGCGTACGGCTCGGCCGCCCCGCCCGCCGCCGCGTACAGGGCCACGTAGCCGACCGAGGCGAGGATGCAGATCAGCACGACGTAGACCCAGCTGATCCGGAACAGCTTGGACAGCAGCCCGAACGAATTTTCGCGGACCAGCCGGCGTTCGAGCGTCGTCACCCCGAGGCGACCCGCTGCGCGTCGCGCTTGCTGGACGGATCGCGGCTCAGCACGTCCATCATGATGTCGCGCGCGAGCGGTGCGGCGGCCTGCGCGCCCGCGTTGCCGTGCTCGACGACGACGCTCAGCGCGTATTTCGGCGAGTCATACGGGGCGAACGCCACGAACAGCGCGTGCGGACGGAACTCCCACGGCAGGTTTTCGGATTTGAACCCGCCCCGCTCGCGCGTCTCGCGGCTGACGCGGCGCACCTGCGTCGATCCCGTCTTGCCGGCCAGCGTGACGCCGCCGAGCGGCAGGCGCGCGAACGGCGCCGTCCCGCCCGGCTCGTTGACCACCGCCCACATCCCCTCGCGCACCGCGTGCAACTCGCGTTCCGGGAAGCCGAGGCTCGGCCACTCCTCGGCCCGGCTCCCGGCTTGCAAGGTCGTGCCCAGCATCCGCGTCAGATGCGGCTGCACCGCGCGTCCCGTGGCGATCCGGCTGACCATGGTGGCCAGCGACAGCGGCGTCACCTCGGTGAAGCCCTGGCCGATCCCGTGGACGATCGTGTCGCCCAGGTTCCACGCCTTGCCCTGCTTCATCCGCCACTCGCGCGTCGGCACCAGCCCCTTGCGGGCACCCGGCAACTCGATGTCGAGCGGGACGCCGAGGCCGAACCGGTTGGCCATCGCCGCGATGTGGTCCATCCCGGTCCGCCGCGCGCACTCGTAGAAATAGACGTCGCAGCTGTTCTTCAGGCCGCCGTGAAGATCGAGCTCGCCGTGGCCGTTCTTGCTCCAGCAATGGAACCGCGCGTTGCCGAGATCGAGGTAGCCGGGACAGTTGATGCGGTCGTACGGCGTGATCGCCCGCGCCTCGATCCCGGCCAGCGCCACGACCATCTTGAACGTCGAACCGGGGCCGTACAGACCCGCGGCGGCCTTGTTGATCAGCGGGGCCTTGCGATCGCTGGTCCATTGCAGCCACTGCGCCTGGCTGACGCCGGAGTTGAACAGGCTCGGGTCGAAGCTCGGGTTGGTCGCCATGGCGAGCACCTCGCCGTTGCGGCAATCCATCACCACCGCCGACGCGCTCTCGTCGCCGAGCCGCGCCTGCACCGCCTGCTGCAGGTCGGTGTCGATGGTCAGCGTGAGGTCCTGGCCGGACTCGCCCTCCTGCCGGTCCAGCTCGCGGATCACCCGGCCGAGCGACGACACTTCGAGCTGCACCGCACCCGCCTTGCCGCGCAAGATCGTGTCGTGGAATTTTTCCACGCCCGCGCGCCCGACGCGGATGCCGGGAAGGGCGAGCATCGGGTCGGTCGCCACGTCCTCGTCGTTCGGCGGGGCCACGTAGCCGACGATGTGGGCCAGCGCCTGGCCGAACGGGTATTGGCGCGACGTGCCGACATCGACCAGGATGCCCGGCAGGTCGGGCGCGTTGACCTCGATCCGCGCCATGTCCTCCCAGGTCAGGAATTCGCGCACCATGACCGGGATGAAGCGGCGATGACGGCGCAATTCGCGCTCGATCCGCAGCCGCTCGTGATCCGACAGCGCGACGAGCTTGGCGAAGTTGTCGAGCGTGGCACCCTCGTCCTCCGTCTGCTCGGCCATCAGCAGCGCGCGCCAGTTGAGCTTGTTGTTGGCGATCTCGATGCCGGTGCGGTCGAACATCCGCGCCCGCGCCGGCGCGATCAGCCGCGTGGAGACGCGGTTGGTCCGTGCCAGCGTCGCGTAGCGTGCGCCGTCGACGACCTGCACCTGATACAGCTTGGCCCCGAGCAGGCCGAGTGCCGTGACCTGCACCCCGGCCACCAGGGCCGCGCGCCGGGTGAAGACGTTCAGGCGGCGCGTCTCGTGTTTCGGCGGGCCGGACAGGCTCATGCGCAAGTCCTCATGCCCGCTCCGGCGCCGCGAGCGACTGTTGAGTGCGGGTCAGCAGCAGTGCCAGCGGCGGGTACAGCCCGGCCGCGAACGCCGCCTGCAGCAGGATCGGCTCGGACGGCAACAGGGTCAGGCGCATCAGGCAGGTGAGCGCCCATTGCGCGCCGGCCGCGAGCGTCGCGAGCGCCACGAACGCGGTCCAGACCAGCAGGAAGCCGCCCCGCACCAGCATTCGCCGGCCGCGCAGGGCGATCCCGTAGGCGCCCAGAAGCACGATCATGAACACGCCCGGCGGCGCGTAGCCGAGCAGGTCGGCGAGCAGGCCGAGCACGAACACGACGATGGGCGACATCGAGTTCGGCCTGTACAACGACCAGAACACCACGCACGCGAGCGCCAGCGGGGCCTGCAGTTCCGCCTGCCCGGGCAGCCCGATCGGCGTCGCGGTGATCAGCAGCAGCAACGCGGTCGTGGCCGCCGGAAACGATCCGCGCGCCGCCATGTCGATTTGCCGCCAGGCGCTCTCGCGCGGCCGGATGCCGGGGTGCCGGTCGATCATCGGTCGTTCCTGATCACGCCCGGAACGCTCATCCCGACGGGCGCGAAACCCAGGTTGACCGCCGGCAGGGTGATCCGGCGGGCGTTCGCGGCCGACAGCACGCCCGTCGGGGCCAGCTTCGTCTCCGGCGGCAGCATCCCCCGCTCGCTGTAGTCGAACAGCCGCACCACCTCGAGCCGGTCCAGCCGGGCCTGCGGCTCGACCTCGGGCACGTTGTTGCTGCCGTAATGGACGGTGCCGACCGGCAGGCCGTCGGGGAACGCGCCGGCCTCCGCACTGGTGACGACCCGCTCGCCTTCCTGCGGCACCACGCCTTCGGGGAAATACATCAGCCGCGGGCGCGGGCCGTTGGTGCCGGTCATGATCGCGTGCGCCCGGGAGGTTTCGAGCGTGACGACGATCTTGCTGTTGATGTCGGTGATCAGCAGCACCCGAACGCTGCGCTCGCCCAGTTCGGTCACCCGCCCGACCAGCCCGCGATCGTCGAGCGCCACCTCGCCCTTGGAGATCGGATGGTTCGGCCCGGCCGACAGCAGCACCGCGCGGGCATAGACGCCGCCGGCATCGGCCACGACCGGGGCGGTGATGAACCGCGCGGGCGGGTCCGGGATCCAGTGCAGGTTGTCCTTCAGCGTCGCGTTTTCGGCGTCCAGCGCCAGCGCGACCGCCTGCCAGCGGCGCAGCGTGTCGTTCTCGGCCTTGAGCCGCGCGTTCTCCGCATAGAGGTCGAACACCCGGCTGAGGTCGTCGACGCGGTCGCGGACGGTCGCGAGCGGCTGGGCCAGGGCGGCGAAGATCGGCGCCAGCATGTCGGCCATGGCCATCCGCGCCCGCTCGGCGAGCACCATGTCGGCCTTGCCGACCAGCATCAGCACGACCGACGCCGCGATCAGCACCGGCAAGGTGAGCCGGGTCAGCGCCTGACGGACTGGGATGGAGAGACGAAGCACGGCCTATCCTTAACCCACCGGCAACGCGATCAGTACATCGACGTGAGCACGTTACGCAGCCGCTTCGGTTCCTCGAGCGCGCGCCCGGTGCCGAGGGCCACGCATTGCAACGCGTCCTCGGCCACCACGACCGGCAGCCCGGTCATGTCGCGCAGCACCTGATCGAGCCGGAACAGCAGCGCGCCGCCGCCGGTCAGCACGATGCCTTTATCGACGATGTCGGCGGCCAGCTCCGGCGGGGTGTTCTCGAGCGCCACTTTCACCGCCTCGATGATCGCGGTCACCGGTTCCAGCAGGCTTTCGGCGATCTGGCGCTGGCCGACCTGAACTTCGCGGGGGACGCCGTTCATCAAATCGCGCCCCTTGACCTCGCGCAGCGGGCCGTCGGTGCCGTCGTACGGGGCGACCGCCGCGCCGATGTCCATCTTGATCCGCTCGGCCGAGCTTTCGCCGATCAGCAAATTGTAGTTGCGCCGGACGTAGCTGATGATCGCCTCGTCCATCTTGTCGCCGCCCACCCGCACGCTGCGGCTGTAGACGATGCCGCCCAGCGAGATCACGGCCACCTCCGTCGTGCCGCCGCCGATGTCCACGATCATGCTGCCCGAGGGCTCGGTGACCGGCAGCCCCGCGCCGATCGCGGCCGCCATCGGCTCCTCGATCAGCTGCACCCGGCGCGCGCCCGCACTTTCCGCACTCTCCTGGATCGCGCGGCGCTCGACGGCGGTGGAGCCGGACGGCACGCACACGATAATCATCGGGCTCGCAAACCGGTTGCGGTTGTGCACCTTGCGGATGAAGTGCTTGATCATCTCCTCGGCGACTTCGAAGTCCGCGATAACACCGTCCCGTAAGGGTCTGATCGCCTGAATGTTTCCCGGCGTCCGGCCGAGCATCATCTTGGCCTCCTCGCCGACCGCCAGAACCTGCTTCTTGCCGCGCACATCGGCGATCGCGACGACACTCGGCTCGTCCAGCACCACGCCGCGGCCCTTGACGTAGACGAGCGTGTTGGCGGTGCCGAGGTCGATCGCCATGTCGGCCGACATGATGCCGAGCAAGCGTGAGAACATCCGTAAGCCTTCGATTTTGCGGGAAAGCGGGGTTGCGGGAAGCGGAGATGCGGGATCGCGCCGGGTTGCGAGGGATGTGCGGGAGTAGTCCCCTCGCTCCGACGCGACAAGGGGCGGCTCCCGCAAGCGGATCACGCAACCGTGACTCCGGCCCGGCCGCAATGACGAAAAAAAGTCACGGATGGGGCGTTTGTAGCTCATGCATTTTTGGAGACGTCATATGCGCAAGACAATTCTCGTCACGACCCTGCTGCTCGCGACCAGCCTCGGCCTCGCGGCGTGCGGCCGTGACCCCGGCACGCGCGCGCTGAGCGGCGGCGCCATCGGTGCCGGCGGCGGCGCGCTGCTCGGTGCGGCGACCGGCGGCAACCCGCTGACCGGCGCCCTCATCGGCGGCGGCGTCGGGGCCGTCGGCGGCGCGGTGACCGCACATTGAGCCCCCGGCTGAACCGGGCGGCGCTGGGTCGTGCGGCGTTAGCGGCCGCGGTGCTGACCGGTCTGGCCGGGTGCGGCTACAACCAGGGTGACCGCGCCCTGTCCGGCGGCGGGATCGGTGCCGCCGGCGGGGCGTTGCTCGGGGCCGCGACAGGCGGCAATCCGCTCACCGGCGCCCTGATCGGCGGCGGCGTGGGTGCCGCGACCGGTGCCCTGACCAGCCCGAACGCGATCAACCTCGGCCGAGGTCCGTTGGAGTAGACGGCATTGCCGGGCATTTCGGTGCCCGGCATGCGCTTCAGGCCACCATCGGCTCGTCGGCCGCCGCCGGTGCCGTCCGGCATCGCTTGACCATCAGCTTGTTCAGCGCGTGGACATAGGCGCGGGCACTCGCCGCCACCGTGTCCATGTCCGACCCCTGCCCGTCGACCAGCTTCCCGGCTTCCGACAGCCGCACCGTCACCCGCGCCTGCGCGTCCGCGCCCTCGGTGATCGCCTGCACCGAATACAGCGCCAGCGTCGCGTCGTGGGGGACCGCCGTCCGGAGCGCCGCGAACGTCGCGTCGATCGCCCCGCCGCCCCCGGCATGGGCGACCACCGTCTCACCGTCCACGACGAGTTCGACATCGGCCGACGCGGTGATCCCGATCCCGGACCGGACGTCGATCGCGATCAGCCGGATGCGCTCGCGGTCCCGCAGCAATTCGTCGTCGACCAGGGCCTCGATGTCCTCGTCGAAGATGTCCTTCTTCCGGTCGGCCAGATCCTTGAACCGCCGGAACGCGTCCTCGACGTGGTTGTCGCCCATGCCGCTGTAGCCGAGTGCCCGCAGCTTGTCCCGGAACGCGGCGCGGCCGGAGTGCTTGCCCATCACCAGGCTGCTGCGCTGCCAGCCGACGCTCTCCGGCGTCATGATCTCGTAGGTCGCGGCGTGTTTCAGGACACCGTCCTGGTGGATGCCGCTCTCGTGCGCGAACGCGTTGCGCCCGACGATCGCCTTGTTCGGCTGCACGTCGAACCCGGTGATGGTGGCCAGCAGCTTGCTGGTCTTCAGGATGTGCTCGGTCGTGATGCCGGTCCGCACATCGAGCGCCGTCGCCCGCGCCCGCACCGCCATCGCGACCTCTTCCAGCGCCGCGTTGCCGGCGCGCTCGCCGATGCCGTTGATCGTGCACTCCACCTGCCGGGCGCCCGCCGCCACCGCGGCCAGCGTGTTGGCGACCGCGAGGCCGAGGTCGTTGTGGTTGTGGGTCGACAGGATCACCCCGTCCGCCCCCGGAACTTTCGCGCGGATGGTCGCGAACATCGCCGCCATGTCGGCCGGCAGCGCGTAGCCGACCGTGTCCGGCAGGTTGATCGTCGTCGCCCCCGCGCGGATCGCCGCCTCCACACAGCGGCACAGAAACTCGACGTCGCTGCGGCTCGCGTCCATCGCGGACCACTCGACGTCGGCCGTGTGATTGCGGGCGAGCGTCACGCTGGCCGTCACCGCGTCCAGCACCTGGTCCATGCTCATCTTGAGCTGGTACGTCATGTGCACCTCGCTGGTGCTGATGAACGTGTGGATGCGCGGCCGGGCCGCCTGCTTGACGGCTTCGGCGGCACGCAGAATGTCGCCCTTCTGGGCGCGCGCGAGGCCGGCGACCACGGGCCCGCGAACCTTCAGGGCGATCAGGCGGACGCTGTCGAAGTCGCCCGGACTCGCGATCGGAAAGCCGGCCTCGATCACGTCGACGCCGAGTTCGTTGAGCTGGTGGGCCATCCGCAGCTTCTCGTCGAGGTTCATCGAGAAGCCGGGCGACTGCTCGCCGTCGCGCAGCGTGGTGTCGAATATGATGACGCGGTCGGCGGCGATCTGGCCGAAGGATGGGTGATTCATGCTCATGGCGTGTGCCCCTGGGCGGTCGTGCTGTGGGTCTTGGGCGGGAGGCGGCGTACGAACCCCTGAACGCGACGGCCTTACAGCCCGCGCGAGCTCAGGGGCGGATAAGTCGAAGCGCGCGTGTGGCCAACCCGGACATTTGCCTGTGGTAGCGGGGCGGTGGCGGGGAGGCAAGGTGGATGCGTTCCGAGGCCGAAGGCTGCTAGGACTGCGCCCATGAACCAGCTCTCGAAGATCGAGATCACCGTTGAGGAGGCGACCGCAGTCGCCCTGTCGGACGCACGACGACGGGAGGCCATCGGCCGCCTGGTGGATCGGCTGGTCAAGCCGGGTGCCGACGACCCGTTGCTTGCCCTTTTTGATCGAACGGCTGCCGAGGCGGACAAAGCCGGTCTGACCGAAGGATCGGTTTCGGCCGAGCTGACGAACTACAATGCCGAGCGCAGATCCTGAACGCCTTACGAATGACGATATCGGCCCGGCCGTTATTTCCGCATTAGACAATCCGGTCCGCTCGTCAGATTGCTCGCTACGTGGTGGACGCGAATACCGTCGTGTCGGCCGCATTGACGCCAAACGGCTTTCCAAGGCGGGCCGTGGCGGTTGCGAGGTCTAGCGGCATCATCGTGTTATCCACCTCTGTCTATGCCGAGATCGACGACGTTTTGGCGCGACCAAAATTCGCGCGAGTGATCACGGACGACCGCCGCCGCGAGATACTGGAACTGCTTAGCGCGGCCGCTCTGTGGATCGAGCCCGTTATGCGCGTGCACGATTGCCGGGACGCGAAAGACAACCGTTACCTCGAACTCGCCTTAGCCGCCGATGCGAAGGTCATCGTCTCCGGCGACGACGACCTTCTTGCACTCGACCCGTGGCGAGGCGTCCGCGTCCTGCGACCGGCCGCCTTCGTCGCTCGGTTCGCGATGGCCTGACCGCAGTTCGTCAGTTCTTCGCCTTGTCCACCAGCTTGTTCTTCGCAATCCATGGCATCATCGCGCGCAGGGTCTCGCCGACCTTCTCGATCGGATGCTCGCTCGCCCGGCGGCGCATCGCGCGGAAGCTCGGCTGGTTAACCTTGTTTTCCGCCATCCAGTCCCGCGCGAAGCGCCCGCTCTGGATATCGTCCAGAACCCGCTTCATCTCGGCCTTCGTCTCGGACGTCACGATGCGCGGCCCGGTGACGTATTCGCCGTACTCGGCCGTGTTGCTGATCGAGTAGTTCATGTTCGCGATGCCGCCCTCGTAGATCAGGTCGACGATCAGCTTCACCTCGTGCAGGCACTCGAAATACGCCATCTCGGGCGCGTATCCCGCCTCGACCAGCGTCTCGAACCCGGCGCGGATCAGCTCGACCAAGCCGCCGCACAGGACGGCCTGCTCGCCGAACAGATCGGTCTCGCACTCTTCCTTGAACGTCGTCTCGATGATGCCGGCGCGTCCGCCGCCGATCGCCGCCGCGTAGCTCAGCGCGATCTCCAGCGCGTTGCCGGACGGATCCTGATGCACCGCGACGAGGCAGGGCACGCCGCCGCCGCGCTGGTATTCCGAGCGCACCGTGTGGCCCGGGCCCTTCGGCGCGATCATGAACACGTCGATGTCGGGGCGCGGGTCGAGCAGGTTGAAGTGGACGTTCAGCCCGTGCGCGAACGCGAGCGCGGAGCCGGGGCGCATGTTCGGGGCCAGATGGTCGCGATACAGATCGCCCTGCAGCTCGTCCGGCGTCAGCACCATGACCACGTCGGCCCACTTCGCCGCTTCGTCCGGGCGCATGACCTTCAGGCCCTGGCTCTCGGCCTTCTTCATGCCGACGCTGCCTTCGCGGAGGGCGACGACCAGCTCGGTCTGGCCGCTATCCTTGAGGTTCAGCGCGTGGGCATGGCCCTGGCTGCCGAAGCCGACGATCGCGACCTTCTTGGCGCGGATCAGGTTCAGGTCGGCATCGGTGTCGTAGTAGACGCGCATCGGCGAATGGTCCTTCGGGTGTTGCAGGGGCCGCGGGAACGCGGCGAAGCGGCGATCGCGGGGTTGTCGCCCCTCGCCCGCCGCATCGCAAGCGTCCGGCGAAAACTCAGATCGTGCGGCTGCCGCGCGCGATGGCGACGATGCCGGTGCGGCTGACCTCGGCCAGCCCCAGCGGGCGCATCAGCTCGATGAACCCGTCGACCTTGTCGGTATCGCCGGTGATCTCGAACACGAAGCTGCCCACGGTCGCATCGACCACCCGCGCGCGAAACGCCTCGGCCAGCCGCAGCGCCTCCGCCCGGTGGTCGCCGATGTCGGACAGCACCTTGATCAGCGCCATTTCGCGCGCGAGGTGCGGCCCTTCGAGCGACAGGTCGCTGACCCGGTAGATCGGCACCAGCCGGTCGAGCTGCGCCTTGATCTGCTCGATCACCATGTCGGTGCCGCGCGTGGTGATGTTGATCCGGCTTTTGTTGCGCTGATCGGCGACCGGGGCGACGGTCAGGCTGTCGATATTGTACCCGCGCCCCGCGAACAGGCCGATCACGCGCGCGAGCACGCCGGCCTCGTTCTCGACCAGCACGGATATCGTGGCCGAGCGCTGGGCCGGCGGCATGGCGTCCAACATCAGACCAGCACCAGGCCTTCGTCGGCGATTCGGCGAACGTCATGGTCGTCCGGACCGGCGGCATGCTCCGGGCCGAGCAGCATTTCGTTGTGCGCCGCACCGGACGGGATCATCGGATAGACGTTCTCCCGCTCATCGACGGCCACATCGACGATCACCGCGCGCGGCTCGGCGATCATGGCGCGGATCACGTCGTCGAGCTCGTCGACGCTCGTCGCCCGCATCCCGACAGCGTGGAAACTGTCGGCCAGCTTCACGAAGTCCGGCAGCGCCTCGCTGTAGCTTTCGGAATAGCGGCTGCCGTGCAGCAATTCCTGCCACTGCCGCACCATGCCCATGTACCGGTTGTTCAGGATGAACACCTTCACCGGCAGGCGGTACTGCGCCAGCGTCGCCATCTCCTGAATGTTCATCAGGATGCTGGCCTCGCCGGCGATGTCGATGCACAGCGCGTCCGGGTGCGCGACCTGCACGCCCATCGCCGCCGGCAGCCCGTAGCCCATCGTCCCGAGGCCGCCGCTGGTCATCCACCGGCGCGGCTCCTCGAAGCCGAAATGCTGGGCGGCCCACATCTGGTGCTGCCCCACCTCGGTCGAGATGAACACGTCCCGCCCGCTTTCCTTGGTGAGTTCATACAGACGCTGCACGGCGTATTGCGGCTTGATGATGCCGCCGCGCTCGGTCGTCTGCGTGAAGCGCAGGCTCTGGCGGCCGCGCCACATCCCGATCGCCTGCCACCAATCGGCGATGTCGGCCGCCGGCGCGGGATCGGCGTCCCACGCGTCGATCAGCGCCTCGAGCGCCTCGAGCGCGTCGGCCACGATCGGCACATCCACGCGGACGTTCTTGTTGATGGACGACGGGTCGATGTCGATATGGATCTTCGCCGAGCCCGGGCTGAACGCGTTCAGCCGCCCCGTCACCCGGTCGTCGAACCGCGCACCCACGTTCAGCATCACGTCGCAGCCGTGCATGGCGAGGTTGGCCTCGTACGTGCCGTGCATCCCGAGCATGCCGAGGAATTGCGGGTCGCTCGACGGGAACGCGCCGAGGCCCATCAGCGTCCCGGTCGCCGGGAAGCCCGTCTTGCGAACGAACCGCGTCAGCGCGTCCGACGCACGGTCGCCCGCGTTGATCACGCCGCCGCCGAAATAGACGATCGGCCGCTCCGCCCGCTTCAGCAGCCGCACCGCCTCGGCGATCCGTTCGGCATCGGGCTGCGTGCGCGGCCGGTAGCTGCGATGCGGCTCGTTGGCGGCGGCGGCATACGGGGCCGGGCCGATCAGCACGTCCTTCGGCAGGTCGATCACCACCGGACCGGGCCGGCCGGAGCGCGCGATCGCGAACGCCTCGTGCACCACGCGGGCCAGATCCTCGCCGCGCCGGACCAGGTAGTTGTGCTTGGTCGCCGGCCGGGTGATGCCGGTCGTGTCGGCTTCCTGAAACGCGTCGTTGCCGATCAGGTGGGTCGGCACCTGCCCTGTCAGGCAGACCACCGGCACGCTGTCCATCAGCGCGTCGAGCAGACCGGTCACCGCGTTGGTGGCACCCGGGCCGCTGGTGACCAGCACCACGCCCACCTTGCCGGTGCTGCGCGCGTAACCCTCGGCCGCGTGCACGGCGGCCTGCTCGTGGCGCACCAGAATGTGGCGGATACGGCTCTGCTGGTACAGCGCGTCGTAAATCGGCAGCACGGCGCCACCGGGATAGCCGAAGACGACCTCGACGCCCTGCTCGACCAAGGCGCGGAGAAGCGTCTCGGCCCCGGAGAGGGTGCGTGTGTCGACGGTCGGTGCGGCAGCCATGTGCGTGTCCATGGCCGAGGAGCTAAGGCATCGGGCGTCCCGGATCAACCACAGATTTCGCAAATCGTATGATTTCTGCCCAATCCTGATCCGAATATTGCGCCAGACCCTCGTGCCGCGCATGGATCGTATGCGTGAGCGTCGGGTCGGCCACCGGCGGGCGATGCCGCATCCAGGTCGATTGCCGCTTCGTGTACTGGCCGGTGACGAGCGACGTGCGCCGCGTCGCCTCCTCCAACGTTGCCTCGCCCCGGAGATGGGCCGCGAATTCGGTCACGCCATGGGCCCGCATCGCCGGCAGCGCAGGGTCCAGTCCCCGGGCCAGCAACCCCGCAACCTCCTCCAGCGCCCCGCCCCCCAGCATGGCGGTCAGCCGGGCCGCGATCGCCGCGCGCAATTTTTCGCGCGGCGGGTCGAGCAGGATGGCGGAGAACGTCCAGCCCGGCGCCGGAACCGGCTTCTCGTCCTGCCACGAGCGCAGCGTCCGCCCGGTCGCCCAAAACACCTCCCATGCGCGCGCGATGCGCTGCGGGTCGGTGGGCCGCAGCGTGGCCGCCGTCTCGGGGTCGAGCTTCGCGTGCATCGCGGCCGGACCCTCGGTCTCCACGGCGGCGCGCGCCTCGGCCCGGATGTGGTCCGGGATCGCCGGCATCGCCGACAGACCGCGTGTTAAACTCTCCAGATAGAGGAAGGTGCCGCCGGTCAGGATCGGCGTTCCCGGGGCAGCCTCCATCGCCGCGAGCGCCCGCTCGCGCCACCACGCGACGCTGGTCGGCTCGGTCGCGCCGCAGATGCCGTACAGCGCGTGCGGCACAAGCGCCTCGTCCGCCTCGCTCGGGCGCGCGGTGAGGACGCGCAACTCGGCAAAGACCTGCATGGCGTCGGCGTTGACGACGGTGCCGCCGAGCCGCCCGGCCAGCTCCATCGCCAGCCCCGACTTGCCGCTGCAGGTCGGCCCGGCCACGATCAGCGCATGGCGCATGTTCTGACCTTGATCGCGGACCCGGCGGTGGCCCGGCTCGACGACGCGCTCGTCGCAAGAGTGGCGTTCGCGATCGGCGCCGGTGCGCCCGAAACGTTGTCGGACGGCGAGGCGGTCGACCTGCCCTGCCCCACCGCGCCCGACATCGCCCGCGTGCTGGTCGCGCTCGACGGCGCGCCGGTCGACGCGATCGGGCAACCGGCGACAGGGCGGCGAAAAATGCTGCTCGTATCGGACATGGACAGCACGATCGTCACGTCCGAGACGCTCGACGAGCTGGCCGCGTATGCCGGGCTGAAGGATGAGATTGCGGCGATCACCCGGGCCAGCATGAACGGAGAGATCGACTTTTCACAGGCGCTGCGGGCCCGGGTCGGCAAGCTGGCCGGGCTGGAGGCGAGCGCCCTGGAGGCGACCTGGGCCGCGACCAAGATCATGCCGGGTGCCGCCGAACTGGTCGCGACCATGCGGGCGCACGGGGCGCGGACGGTGCTGGTCTCCGGCGGGTTCACCTGGTTCACCGGCCGCGTCGCCGCGATGCTCGGGCTTCGACGCGCATTTCGCCAACGAACTGACGATCGACGGCGGCCGGCTGACCGGGACGGTGGGCGAGCCGATCCTCGACCGCGACGCCAAACTGGCCATCCTGCGCCGCGAGGCGTCGGCCCTCGGCATCGGCACCGACGCTTCCCTGGCCGTCGGCGACGGAGCCAACGACCTCGCCATGATCCGCGTCGCAGGCCTGGGCGTCGCCTACCACGCCCGCCCCATCGTGGCCGCCGAAGCGCGCGCCGCTGTGCGCCATTGCGGCCTGCGGGCGTTGCTGTTCGCGCAGGGGTACCGGGCCGGGGAGATCGTCACGCCATGAGCTTCGGCGGGTTCGAGCGGGCGCTGGGCCGCGTGCTGTTCGCGAGCCGCTGGCTGATGGCGCCGATCTATCTCGGGCTCGCCCTCAGCCTCGTGCTCGTGCTGATCCGGTTCGGTGTCGAAGCCTACACGCTGGCGATGCACGTGTCCGACGACGAGGACCATTTCATCATCGGCGTGCTGGGCCTGGTCGACCTGTCGCTGGTCGCGAGCCTCGTGCTGATCATGATCTTCGCCGGCTACGAGAATTTCGTGAGCCGGATCGACATCGACGCCGACAGCCACCGGCCCGGGTGGATGGGCCGGGTCAGCTTCGGCGACCTGAAACTCAAGCTGATGGCGAGCATCGTCGCGATCTCGGCCATCCACCTGCTCGAGGATTTCATGAGCACCACGCGCCTTGCCGACCGGGACCTGTTCTGGCGGGCCGGACTGCACCTGCTGTTCGTGGTGAGCGCGGTGGCGCTGGCGCTGATGGACCGGTTGTCGGGGAGCGACGAGGGGCACTGAGTGTCAGTCCATGAACGCGCCGCCGCTCACGTTGACAGCCTCCCCGGTGATGAACGCGGCCTGCTCGCTCGCCAGGAACATCACCGCACTCGCCACGTCCGCCGGCTCCTGAAGGCGGCCGAGCGGCGTGAGCGCCACGTATTCGGCCCTCACCTGATCCGCCGTCAGTCCCCGCAACCGCGCCTCCCAGCCAAGCTCCCGCTCCTGCATCGAGGTGCGGACGTAGCCGGGACACACGCAGTTCACGCGGATGCCGTTGGCCGCCACCTCGCGCGCGAGCGACTGCGTGAAGCCGACGACGGCGAACTTGCTGGCACAGTAATGCGCCAGGAACGGCGCGCCGGTCTTGCCGGCGACCGACGCGGTGTTGACGATGACGCCGCCGCGCTTGTGTTCGAGCCACAGCCGCACCGCCGCCTGATCGGTCAGGAACACGCCTTTCGCGTTGACCTGCATGTTGCGGTCCCACTCGGCCTCGCTCAACTGCGCGACCGCCTCCATCGAGGAGACGCCCGCGTTGGCGCAGACCACGTCCAGCCCGCCGAGCCGTTCGTAAGCCTGCTGAAACACCGCGCGGGTTTGCGCCGCGTCGGTGACGTCGAGGCCAGCGGATATGCTGCCGCCCCCGAGCTGCTCGCTCAGCCGCTGGGCCGCCGCCCCGTCGATGTCGGTCACCGCCACGCGGTCGCCCGCCCGGACAAACGCCCGGACGATCGCCTCGCCGATGCCGGCCGCGGCACCCGTCACCAGGACGGCCCGGCCCGTCATTTGCGCGACACACGCTCACTGGCCGGTTTTGAAGCGAACCCACTCGCGGGTCAGCATCTTGCTCGCCGGCGCGTCCCGCTCGACCTGCACTTTCACCCGCTGCATGGTCGCCGCATCCGGATAGACCGTCGGGTTGGCGGCGATGTCGGGCGAGATCGCGGCACGGCCCGGAACGTTGACCAGCGGCGCGTAGACGGAGTTCACGATGCTCGCCGCCACCGCCGGACGAAGCAGGTAGTCCAGGAACAGGCGCGCGTTCTTCGGGTGCGGCGCGTCCGCGAGGATCAGGAGGTTGTCGATATACATCGGCGCACCCTCCGTCGGGATGACGAACGCCAGGTTCTGCGGCTTGCCGGCCGACTTCGCCTTCGTCGCCGCGATCAGATCGTTGCCGGACCACGCGACGGAGACGCAGATGTCGCCGGCCGCGAGTGCGGTGAGGTAGTTGTCGGAGTCGATGGTACGCACGTCCGGGCGGACCTTTTGCGCCATGTCGAGCGCGGCCTTGATGTCGTCCGGGGCCTGCGTCGTCGGCGCCTTGCCGTTATGGATCAGCGCGAGCTGGACGATGTCCTCGGGCGAGTCGACGAAGTTGACGCCGCAGCCTTTCAGCTTCGACGTCACCGCCGGATCGAACAGCATGCGCGTGCTGTTGACCGGCGCGTCCGGCGCGAGCTGATGCACCTTATCGACGTTGTAGACGAAGCCGGTGATGCCGAAGATGTACGGCATCGCGTATTCGTTCTTCGGATCGGCCCCGCTGTCGCGCAGCCGCTTCAGGATGTCGGGGTCGATGTTGCCCCAATTTTTCAGGCTGCCTTCGCCGAGCTTCTGGTACAGCCCGGCGCGAACCTCGCGCGGGAAGAACATGCTCGACGGCCCGGCCAGATCGTAACCGGAGTGGCCGGCCAGCAGCTTGGCCTCCATCTCCTCGTCGCTGCCGAAATTGTCGTATTTGACTTCGATGCCGGTCTCGGCCTGGAAATCCTTCAGCGTGGTGGGCGAGAAATAATCCGCCCACTCGTACAGGTTCAGCACCTTCTCGGGGTCCGTGTCCGCGGCGAACGCGCCGCTGGCGAGCATCGGCAGGCAGACGAAACCAAGCAGCACATTGCGCATCACGCACTCTCCTTTTGGATGGATGAAAGCCCACTCGCCGCGCCGTCCTTCGGGGCACGTCTCGAACCGCGGCCGATCGCCACCGTCACGAGCGCGGTCAGCACGGACGCGCTGACCACGATCAGCGTGGCCACCGCGTTGACGTCGGGTTTCACGCCGGTCCGGATCATCGAAAACAGGACCAGCGGCAGCGTCGTCGAACCCGGGCCGGAGGTGAACGCGCTCAGCACCACGTCATCGAGGCTGAGCGAAAACGCGAGCAGCCAGCCGGCGGCGATGCCGGGGACCAGCAGCGGCAAGGTAATCAGGCCGAACACCGTGGCGGGCGCGGCACCCAGATCGGCCGCAGCCTCCTCGAGCGAGACATCGCTGCGGGCGAGCCGGCTGCGGATCACCACGGTGACGAACGCCGTCGTGTAGGTCGCGTGCGCCACGACGATCGTCAGAATGCCGCGCCCCTGCGGCCAGCCCGTCACCTGTTCCAGCGCCACGAACAGCAGCAGCATCGCGATCGCGATCACGATCTCCGGCATGACCAGCGGTGACAGGATGGCCGCGAACAGCACCGTGCGGCCGCGGAACGGGCCGAAACGGGACAGCACGTATCCGGCCGTCGTGCCGAGCCATGTCGCGATGCTGGCACTCATCAACGCGACGACGAGGGACAGCCGGACCGACTTCACCAGCGGGCCGTTGTCCAGCAGCGTCGCGTACCAATGGAGCGAAAAGCCGCCCCACACCGTCACGAGGCTCGATGCGTTGAAGGACAGCACGACGATCGAGACGATCGGCGCGTACAGAAACGCGAGCCCGAACAGCAGTGCAGCCGGCAGGAACAACCGCCGCCACGGCTCGATCATGCGGTGGCCGCCGGGCGGCGGTTCGCCAACGCCAGCACCATCATCACGACGGCCAATCCCAGCACGAGCGTCACCGTGGCGGCCGCGGCCAGCGGCCAGTCCCGGGCGATGAAGAACACGTCCCAGAGCACCGACGCGATCATCAGGTTGGTCGCCCCGCCCAGCAGCTTCGGCACGAGGTACTCGCCCATCGCGGGCACGAACACGAGCAGGCATCCCGCGAGCACGCCGGCCGACGACAGCGGCAACGTGACCGAGATGAACGCGCGGATCGGGTACGCGCCCAGGTCGGCCGCAGCCTCGCGCAACGTCGCGTCCAGCTTTTCCAGCGTCGCGAACAGCGGCAGCACCATGAACGGCAGGTAGCAATACGTCATGCCGATATAGACGGCGACGGAGGTGTTCATGATCTGCAGCGGCTGATGCGTCAGCCCGATCGCCTGCAAAAGCTGATTGAGCAGGCCGTCGTCCTTCAAAAGCCCGATCCAGGCGTAGATGCGGATCAGGAACGACGTCCAGAACGGGATGACGACGAGCGTCAGGTACACCGTCCGCCGTCGCGGATCGCTGCGCGCCAGCGCGTAGGCCAGCGGATACCCGACCAGCAGGCACAGCACGGTGGTGATCGCCGCCACCTGCAGCGAACCCCCGTAGGCGAGCCGGTAGATCGAGTCCGTCCACAACGTGCGAAAATTGTCGTCGTGCAGCGAGAGTTGCAGCGTGCCGTCGGCGTAGGTCGCGAGCGGCAGGTATGGCGGGGCCGTGTCGGCCGACAGCGAGACTGCGATCTTGACGATGAGCAGAAGCGGAAGGGCGACGAACATCGCGTTCCAGGCGACCGGCACGGCCAACACCAGCCCGCGTCGCAACGGGCTGCTCCTCACGCCGGGACGACCATGCCGGTCGCGATGTCCCAGCCGACCGAGACCATGTCGCCGCGCTGGAAACGCCGACTGTCCCAGCCATCGCGGTTGCTCTCGCTGATACCGGCGATCGTGCCGCCCGCAAGCTGCACCTGATACAGGCACGTCTCGCCCCGGAACGAGACGGCGATGATCTGTCCGGGCAGCGCGTTCGCGGTCATGCACTCGCCGGCGGCACTCAGCACCAGCTTCTCCGGACGCACCGCGACGAACGCGGCATCGCCGACGGCGAGCGGCCGGTGCGCGGTGCCGACCAGTTCCGCACCTTCTCCGGGGCAGTCGATCCGGGTCACGGACCCCGTGGTGGCGATCACGCGCCCACCGAACAGCGTGGCCGCACCGATGAAGTCGGCCACATACCTGTCGCACGGACGCTCGTACAGACCGGCCGGCGTATCGACCTGAACGATCCGGCCGTCGCGCATCACCGCGATCCGGTCGGAGATCGTCATCGCTTCCTGCTGATCGTGCGTGACCATGAGGAAGGTGATGCCGACCTGCGCCTGAATGGTTTTAAGTTCGAGCTGCGTCTGCTCGCGCAGCTTCTTGTCGAGTGCGGATAACGGCTCGTCGAGCAGCAAAACCCGGGGCCGCTTGACCAGCGCCCGCGCCAACGCGACGCGTTGCTTCTGGCCGCCGGACAACTGCTCCGGACGTCGGCGCGCGAACGCGCCCATCTGCACGAGTTCGAGCGCCTCGCCGACACGCCGCCGCAGATCCCGGCCCGCCACGCCATCCCGCCGCAGCCCGAACGCGACATTGGCTTCGACACTCATGTGCGGAAACAGGGCGTAGGACTGGAACATCATGTTGACCGGACGGCGATACGGCGGCAACTGCGCGACACTGCTTCCGCCGATGCGGATGTCGCCGCTGGACGGCTCGGTGAAACCGGCGACCATCCGCAACAGCGTCGTCTTGCCCGACCCCGATCCGCCGACCAGACAGAAAAACTCGCCGGACATGATCGTGAGGTCGACGGTGTCGACCGCCAGATGCTCCCCGAACCGCCGCGTCAGCCGCACGAGTTCGACCTCGGCGGGTTGCGCGCCCGCGGTGAGAGATGGATCGGCGGCCGGCTCCGGCGTCGAACGTCGCGAACATCACACCGCGCCGCCGATCGGCGTCAGCTTCTGTGGGAAGCCTCCCCAATGGCGGCACGTCTCGGCCGCCGCGTCACGGGCGGCAAGCAGGCACGCACCCAGGTCGCCCCCGCCCAGCCGCCGCGCCAGGAACGCCGCGATGAAGGTGTCGCCGGCCCCGAGCGTGTCCAGCACCTCGACGGGAACGACGTCCATTTCGGCTTGAATCGTGCCGTCGCTGGCCAGACTGCCGAGCGCCCCCATCGTGACCACGACCAGGCCGGCACCCTCGGCGAGTGCGGCATCCCGCAGCGCCTCAGCCCGCTCGCGGGACGGCCCGGCCGACGCGAACGCCACGGCGAGGCCGGACGCACCCGGGTTGACGGCGAGATCCTGCGAGACGGATACGCCGGCCGCGCACAACGCCCGCCGGCAGGCGCCGCCGTCGTCGAGCCAGCCGATATGGACGTGGCGCATGCCCTTCAGCACGGCCATGTCTTCGGCATCCGGGCGGTACGGCCGGCACGCGCCGAACTCCTCGAACGCGACGATCCTGTCGCCATCCGGGCCCATCGCGATGTCCGTCCATGCGGTCGGCTCGTCGCGCTCCGTCATCCAGAACGTATCGACGCCGTTTTCCTTGAGTCGCGCCACGATCCGCCGTCCCGCGTCATCGCGCCCGACGGCACCGAAATACGCCGTTTCCAAACCTTGCCGGCACAGTTGCACGGCGACATTGACGGCGTTGCCACCCGCCAGGGCGAGTCCGACCGGCGGCAGATAACGATCGATGCAGTTGTCGCCGACCGTGGCCACGACAGCGGACATCTCAGTATGCGACGCGCTTGTAGTAGCGCCGTGTGGTCAACGGGTGCTGGCGTTTGACCTCCAGATGCGCGCTCACCCGCTCCAGCACGGTCGCCAGCAAGACCGGCGAGATCAGCGCGCGGGTTTCGGCGGACACGCCGGGCAGAATGAAATCCCGCGTGTCGATCACGGTCAGCTTGTCGGTGTAGCCCGGCACGAACGCCTCGACGCGGTCGGCGACCGGCCGGGTGGCGTCCTCGCCCTTGAACAGCAGCACGCTCACGCCCGGCTCCACCAGCTCGAGCGTGCCGTGGAAAAAGTCCGAGGCGTGGACGGGACGCGTCCGGATCCACTGCATCTCCTCGAGGATGCACATGCCGTAGTAATACGCCTCGGGCCAGCTCGAGCCGGACGCGGTGATGATGTGATACGCATCGGCCGCCAGCATGTCGGCGATCGCTTCGGCCCGCGTCTCGAACGCCCGCTTCACCTCGACCAGCAGCGCCGGCAGAAGCTTCAGCTCCTCGACGATGGCGGCGTAGTTCGGCAGCTCGCCGCGAACGCGCATCACGGACAATGCGATCAGCAGCGACTGCAGGAAGAACGATTCGCTCGACGTGTCGTCTTCCGCGAAATTGATCATGGCGTGATCGGCCGCCGCCATCGGCGTATCCGCGTGGCCGATCAGGCTCATCACGGTCGCCCCGGCCGCCCGGCAAAACTCCAGCGCCGCGACGCTTTCGCGCGTGGTCCCGGACAGCGAGGGGATCACCACGAGCGAGTTTGGACCGAGCGAGCGCGAGCCGGTCAGCACGAGTTCGGCCGACATCTCCTGGAACACGCGAAAGCCCGAGGCGCGCTGCAGCAACAGCGCCGCCGGCTGCATCAGGATCGCAGCACCCCCGGTGCCGAGGAAATACAGGTTGGACGCGCCACGGCCGAGGCAGTCCGCCACCGCGCTGTCGATCGGACCCGCGAGCGACACCGCGCCCGTCTGGATTTTGAGGAAGCGGTCTGGGTCGAAGTTCAACATGCGCTCACAACTTGTCTGACGTCTGACCTCTAATCACTCGACAACAGCGGGTCAATATCGTTGCTAGCCTTCACGTCATCCGTGTGACGTTACCCGGGCACCCCAACCGCGTTGTCGGAAATATGCCAACCCAGATCACCCTGCCCCGCTCGAAGCCGATCGGCCTGCAAGTCCGCGACGCCGTCCTCGATCTGATCGTCCGGGACGACCTCAAGGCCGGCGACCGGATTCCGTCGGAAACGCGCCTTTGCGACATGTTCGGTGTCTCGCGCCCGACCTTGCGGGAAGCGCTGAGGCGTCTCGAACAGGACGGGCTGCTTCGGACGGAGCACGGCAGCGGCCGCTTCCTGACCGGCTCCGCCGCACTCCGGGTCGCCCGGCCGATCACGATTTTCGAGAGCATCACGGCCATGCTCGCGGAACTCGGCATCGATGCCGAGACGAAAGTGCTGTCCCTGACGTGCGGGACGGCTTCGCACGATCAGGAAGCCGCGTCGGCCCTGCAATGCGGGCCGGACGCCGAAGTCGTCTTTATCGAGCGGGTTCGGATCGCGGACGGAAAACCGCTCGTCTACTCGCAGGAGATCGTACCCAGGCATTTCCTGCCGGAGTCGCTGTCGGCGGCCGAGTTCGAAGGCTCCCTGAATGCGGTCCTCGGCGCCCGGCATCATCAGCCGCGAATGTCGTCCGCGACCGTGTCGGCCGTGTTCCTGCCAGCCGACGCGGCCACGACGCTGGGGATCAAGTTCCGGTCGCCGTGGCTGCTCATCACCGAGACCTGCCTGACCGAGACAGGAACGCCGGTCATCTTCGCCCGCGATTATCATGCGGGCGACGTCATGACCTTCAACCTCTCCCGGCGGTGACCGAGGCATCAGGATCTGCGCACGCCTTGATTGCGACGCCGACCTGAGCGGATCCCGAGATCGAGCGAAGCGCCTCGCCGAGTTCGTCTGGGTCGGCCTCTCCGTCGCCCGCCGCGTCCAGCAGCGACCGCTCCCAGCTTCGCGCGATCAGTGCCACCGGCGACAGCGGCCGGCCGTCGGAGAAGCGGCGGACATACGACCATAGAACAGGATCGCACACGATCGAGGGAACGACATCCTGTGCGTAGCCCGCGGACAGGTCGCTCAGCACGTCGGACGGAACGGGCCTCGTCCCGAACGCGACCTGATCGTATCGCTGGCGAAAGGCACGCATGTGCACCCCGCTGTCCGGACCGACCGACATCCCGCCGTATCGAGACATGAAGCGGACGACCGCTTTGCCTTCGAATTGGTCGGCGCTGCGAAACGGCACGTGGATGAGCGCCACACCAGCGAGATCGGGCAAGGGGATCGCACCCGTCGATACACTGTGGGCGATGTGCGAGCCTCTCTCGATGACGATGTCGGACGCGGGCGCGCCGTCGAACCGCAGCACGACCTTGCGGTAGCGCGGCACCTCGGCGGCCCGCCGATGGCGCAGGCTGCGGGGCGGGTCGTCCGCCTCCCCGCGCCGGCCGGTCAGCACGTAGGTGCGCCACGGGATCAGAGCAGCGCCGCCGACCGTGATCGCCTCGAATGCCCGCAACATCGCGGCCCGGTCGGTGACGGCCAGGAACTCGTCGGCATCGAGCGCCAGGACGTAATCGGCCGCGAGTGCCGCCTGCATCCGGTGCAGCAGCCCTGTCATCAGCCCCGACTGATCGAAACCGAAGCCGCGCGCGCTCGCGACCGCCACACGCCCGGTTTCCGATGCGAGCCGGTCGAGGATCGATCTCGTGTCGTCCACCGAGCCATGATCGAGGACGATCATGCGGTCGAGCACGCTGAGATTGTGACGAACGAACGGCTCGATCACGTCCTGCTCGTTACGAGCGACCGTGATCGAGACGACCGTCTTGCCGTCATGCCAGCCCGGTGCTGGCTGCGCGGGTGGGCGACGCCGCAGAGACGACAACAATCGCAAGCGACGGTCCAGCTGCGCCGGTCAGCCGCGCGGATCAGCCGCCCTTGCGGTTCGGATCGGCCTTGAGCGACAGCGGAACGTACCGCGTCCCGTCGCTGTTGCCGACCAGCAGCAGCACGCTCGTCCGCCCGCTTTTGCGAACCTTCTCGACCTGATCCTGCACGTCGGCCGGGGTGCTGACCGTCTGCTGCTGCACCTCCTGGATCACGTCGCCGGGCTTGAGGCCGACGTCGGCCGCCGGCGTGCCGCCGGTGACGTCCGTGATGAGCGCACCCTTCTGATCGGCGCCGACCGAGTATTTGTCGCGCGTCGCGTCGGTCAGCGGCATCAGCGCGATCCCAAGTCCGCTCAGCATCGTCGGCTTGTCGGGGGACGGCGCCGGCGTGTCGGTCGTGGCACTCGCCTGCTTCGCGTCGTCCTTCAGTTCGCCGACCGCGATCGTGATCGTGATCCGCTTGCCGTCGCGCCAGACTTCGACCGGCACGCTCTTGTCGATCGCCGTCTCGGCCACCGTGCGCGGCAGCTGCTTCATCTCGTGGATGTCCTGGCCGTCGAACTTCAGGATCACGTCGCCGTTGCGCAGCTTCTTCGCCGCCGGGCCGCTATCCTCGACGCCCGCGACCAGTGCCCCGGCCGCGTCCTTCAGGCCGAGGCTCTCCGCGATGTCCGGCGTCACCTGCTGGATTTTGACGCCCAGCCAGCCGCGCCGCGCGTGACCGAAATTCCGCAGCTGTGCGACGACGGTCTTGGCGATGTTGGACGGGATCGAGAACCCGATGCCGATCGACCCGCCGGACGGCGAGTAGATCGCCGTGTTGATGCCGATCACCTCGCCGTCCATGTTGAACAGCGGCCCGCCCGAGTTGCCGCGATTGATCGGCGCGTCGGTCTGGATGAAGTTGTCGTACGGTCCCTGGTTGATGTCGCGCCCGCGCGCGGACACGATCCCGGCCGTCACCGTGCCGCCGAGCCCGAACGGGTTTCCGATCGCGAGCACCCAGTCGCCGACGCGGCTGTGGTCGCTGTCGCCGAACGCGACCGACGGCAGCGGCGACGCGGGTGTCACCTGCAGCACCGCGAGGTCGGTCCGCTCGTCATGGCCGAGCAGTTTCGCCTTCAGCTCGGTGTTGTCCTGCAGCGTCACCGTGATCGAGTCCGCACCCTCGATGACGTGGTTGTTGGTGATGATGATCCCGGACGGATCGATGATGAAACCGGAGCCCAGGCTCTGCATCTTGCGCGGCGGGCCGTCTTCCCCGTCCTTGCCGCCCTGCTGCTTGTGCTTCTCCATGAAGTCGCGGAACAGCTTCTCGAACGGCGAGCCGGGCGGGAACGTCGGCATCTCCGGGCCGGTATCCTCGCCGTCCTTCGACGCGGTCACCGTCTGGCTCGACGCGATGTTGACCACGCCCGGCAGCAACCGCGCGGCGAGGTCGGCGAAACCGTCCGGCGCCGGACGCGCGTAGGCCGGTGCCGACGGCAGCACCGCGACCGGTGCGACCAGTGCCGTCGAGAGCGCCAGGGCCGCGACGCGAAACAGGGTTTTGCGCATAGATCTCGTCCTCATCAGGGGTTTGCGGCCGGCGCCGTGACAGCGGGAGCTGTAACGGCAGGGGCCGCCTCGACCGCGGCGGCGGTCGGTGCCGTCCGCAGCAATTTCAGGAAGTCGCTGCCGGGGGTCAGCACCAGCCGCGAATTGCCGTTCGCCAGACCGTCACGGTACGCCTGCAACGTCCGCCAGGTCCGGAAGAAGCCGGTATCGGCACCGAAGCTCGACGCGTAGATGCCGATCGCCTGCGCCTCGCCTTTGCCGCGCAGACCTTCGGCCGCCGATTTCGCGTCGGCCAGGATCACCGTCCGCTCGCGATCCGCGTCCGCACGGATCTTCGCCGCCGCCTCGTAACCCTCGGCCCGCGCCTGTGCGGCCGCGCGCTGCCGCTCGGACTTCATCCGCGACAGGATCGCCTGCGTGTTCTCGCGCGGCAGATCGGCGCGGCGGATGCGCACGTCCTCGATCGTGACGCCGAAATTCTGCATCCCGGCGCCGACCCGCGTCTTGATGTCGCCCATGATCTGGCCACGCTGGTTGGACAACACGTTCAGCAGCGTCTCCTGGCTCAGCACGTCCCGCAGCGACGACGACACGATGTTCGACAGCCGGGTCTGCACCGCGTTCTCGGTGGCACCGACCGCCTGGAAATACTGCAGCGGATTGGTGATGCGGAACCGCACGAAGCTGTCCACCACCAGCCGGCGCTGGTCGTTGAGGATGACCTCCTCGGCCGGCACGGAATAATCGAGCAGCCTGTTGTCGAACGTGATCGCGGTCTGCACGAACGGCAGCTTCACGTGCAGCCCGGGCTTGGTGACGATGTTGCCGACCGGGCGGCCGAATTGCGTCAGCAGCACCTGCTCGGTCTGTTGCACTTCATAGAGCGAGCTGAACGCGACGATCAGGACGACGATGATTGCGGCCAGCAGGCCGAGGCTCGCGGTTCTCACTTCACCGCTCCCTTCGCGATCGCATCCGGGGCCAGCGGCAGATACGGCACCACGCCCGACAGCTTGTCGTCGACGATGACGCTCGGCGAGTGGCTCAGCACGTCCTGCATCGTCTCGATGTACAGCCGCTGCAACGTAACGTCCTTGGCCGCCTGATACGCCTTCAACACCGAGGTGAAGCGCTGGCCCTCACCGTTGGCCTGCGCCACGGCGGCCTGCCGTTGCGCATCGGCGTTCGCGACCACGACGGACGCGTCGCCGCGCGCACGCGGCACGATATCGTTGCGGTACGCGTCGGCCTGGTTGCGCGCGGTATCCGCGTCGGTGCTGGCACGCTGCACGTCGCGGAAGCTCTCGATCACGTCGCCCGGCGGATCGACCTTCTGCAGCTGCACCGCCGTGATTTCGACGCCGCTGCCGTATTGGTCGAGCACCGCCTGCACGCCGGTCCGCACGTCGTGTTCGATCTGCGAACGGGCGCTGGTCAGCGCGGGCTGGATCGGCGTGCGGCCGATCACCTCGCGCATCACGCTTTCGGACACGGTCTGCACGGTCTCGGCCGGATGGCGCGTGGCGAACAGAAACTTGCCGACGTCGCTGATCTTCCACAGCACGGCCACGTCGATGTCGATGATGTTCTCGTCGCCGGTCAGCATGTTGCTCTCGGCGGTGATGTCGGTGCCGAGCTGGTCGACCCCGCCCTCGATCCGGCCGCCCGGCTCGCTCGTGCGGTAGCCGATCTCGATCCGGTTGATCGTGGTCACCGCCGGGGTTTCGGCGCTCTCGACCGGCCACGGCAGATGGTAGTTGAGGCCCGGTTGGGTGGTGCGGACGAACGCGCCGAAGCGCATCACCACGCCCTCCTGATCCGGCTCGACCCGGTAGAACCCGCTGGCCAGCCAAAACGCGACCAGCACGGCCACGCCGATCACCGTGGCGCGGCCGGGCGAGAACGACCGCCCGCCGCCGCCGCCGCGACGTGCCCCGCCGCCGTTGTTGCCACGGCCGCCCATCTTGTCGCGCATCCACGCCTGCGCGTTGGCGATCACCGCATCGAGGTCGGGCAGTTCGCCCGGCTTCGTGCGCGGCCCGAACGGCCCGTTGGGACCGCCCGGCGTGCCCGGCCCGGTATCCCATGGCCGCCGCCCGTCGCTGGTGGGCGGCACCGCCTGCGGGCGCGGCCGGGGCTCGTCGCCGCCGGTCCCCCACGGGTTCTGGGGCGGGGTCGGCGGATCGCGAGGCGGCGTGTCGTCGTCGGCGGGTGGCATGGCGGTGGCGTGCTCCGGCCCGAATGCGGGCGGCGAGGAAACTGGGATGCGGCACGGTGACACACCGCGGCCGCGCGCACCATCGCGCGCCATTGGCAATGGCGGTCGCGGTGGTCATGTGCCAGCAACTTCGCCCGCCCCCTCAGGATGTCAACATGCCCGAACAAATCACGCCGGAGCAGGTGCGCAACGCCCTGCGCGCCATCCGCGACCCCGCCACCGGCCGCGACCTGATCGAGGCCGGTCTGGTCGAGGGCGTCGAGGTGCGCGGCGGCCTCGTGCAGGTCTCGCTGCTGACCGACCGCGCCCGCGCCGCCGCGATGGAGCCGGTGCGCCAGGCGGTCGAGCGCGCGGTGGCCGCGATGGACGGCGTCCGCAACGCCGCCGTCGTGCTGACCACCTCGGCCGCAGCCCCCGCGCCCGCGCCCGCCGCCGCGCCGCCCGGTCCCAACCGCGCGCCGCTGCTGGCCGATGTGGGCGCCGTGATCGCGGTCGCCTCCGGCAAGGGCGGCGTCGGCAAGTCGACCGTGGCGGTGAACCTCGCGATCAGCCTCGCCGCGACCGGCCTGCGCGTCGGCCTGCTGGACGCCGACATCCACGGCCCGTCGCAGCCGACCATGCTCGGCCTGTCCGCGAAGCCCGGGATCGAGGGCAACCGGATGGTGCCGCTAAAAGTGTTCGGGATCAGCGCGATCTCGATGGGGCTGCTGGTCGACCCCGACACCGCGATGATCTGGCGCGGGCCGATGGTGATGGGGGCGCTGACGCAGTTGATGGGCGAGGTCGCGTGGGGTCCGCTCGATGTCATGATCCTCGATCTGCCGCCCGGCACCGGCGACATCCCGCTGACGCTGTCGCAGCGGACGACGCTGAAAGGGGCGGTGATCGTCTCGACCCCGCAGGACGTCGCCCTGATCGACGCGCGGCGGGCGGTGGCGATGTTCCGCAAGGTTGGCGTCCCGATCATGGGGCTGATCGAGAACATGAGCTTCTTCTGCTGCCCGAACTGCGGCCACCGCTCCGAGATTTTCGGGCACGGCGGCGGGCGCGAGGAAGCGGCGCGGCTGGGCATCGACTTCTTGGGCGAGGTGCCGCTGCTGGCCGCCGTGCGGGCGAGCGGCGACGCGGGGACGCCGATCGTCGTGGCGGAGCCGGATGGCGAGGCGGGGAAGGCTTTTGGCGCGATTGCGGCGGCGGTGGTGGCCCGGCTTTAACGCCTAGCTAGGCAGAGGAGTCGAGGAGCAGCGAACTGCGGTTCTGGCCAGGACCGTAGACTCGCAGGACCGTCACGTCGCCAGCCGTTTCGCTTAAACCGGTGTCTGGGACCACCTCATACATCACCCGATAACCGCCGGAACACGGCAGCTCCCTCACCCCGACATGCTGACCGACGGACCACAGGCACGGGGTTCGCTGCAGATCCCGGATTTGAGCTCGAATGGCCGACAGTCGTCGCAAGGCCGTGCGGCCCGAACCGACTTGAGTCAGCCAGCTTCTCACGGCCAGGAGGTCATCTACGGCTGGGGCAGAGTAGATCAGCCGTCGCGCAACCCTCTCGATCAGCGATGCCGGATCGTCGGCGGCGGGAGCTCACGGCCGCTTCCGATGCTGTCGATCCAGGTGTCCACATCGGCTGCATCGACGTAATTGCCTGCCTCAAGGCTCGCCCGAGCCTCCGCTATGCCTGCGGCCTCCCAAGCGATCCTGGCTCTCTGCTCGGCCTCACTCTCGCGCCGGGGATCGTGACCGAGATCGGTAACCAAAGTGTCCATGCTGGAAAGCTAGGCGTCCGGAGGTGCGCGGGCCAGTGTTTCGCCCTACACATTAAGATGCCCGAAGCCAGCAAGCCGTCAGCGCCGTGCAAAATGCCGGAACGACGCGACCACCAGCGCGAAGCTCGCCGTATCGACCGCCTCATGCGCCGCGTCGGTCGTCAGCCATAGTTGGTCATTCATCGGTCCCTCGGGCGGCCCGATCCACTGCGCGACCATCACCTCGCGCGCATCCTCCTGCCGCACGATCGCCTCCTCGGCCGGCAACCCGCCGAGGCCGATCACCCGGCGTTCGACGCGCCTCGCCCCAGCGTGCCGGGCCGTGTCGTCCGGCTCGAGCATTTCGTCCAGCAACGCCGTCGTGCCGTTGAACTCCAGGCTGTCCGCCTCGGCCGACACCTGAATCGTCCGGTGCGGGCCGAGGATGATTTCCACCCCATGGTTCGGATTGGGCGCGTCCGTCATCCAGCCGCCGATGCCGCGCGGCAGGGCGATCTCGTAGCCCCAGTTCTCGTTGCGGTAGCGGTCGTCGACATGGACCAGGAACTTCGTCTCCGCCCGAAACCACGCATCCGGATCGCCGGCGGCGAACGCCAGCGTGGGCGCCAGCGCCAGCACGAACGGCCATCGCCTCATCCGGCCAATATCGCCTGCAACTCGCCCCACTCCCGCTTGCTCATGCCGCTCGCCGCCTGCTCGACCGCCTCGCCCTTCAGCATTCGCCGCAACACCGCAAGCTGGGTCGCCGAGAACGTCGCCGCCCCCTGCCGGTATTCGAGCCAGGCCGCGAACGTGAGCGGAACCCAGGCGGCCACCGTCGTCGCCATCGCCTCCGCATAGACGCGGATTTCGTGCTGGGCGTGCGTATCGGCGCGCAGATGCAGGAAGCTCAGCAGGTTGTGCAGGTCGGTCTTCCAATACCACTGCGTGTAGGTGCTCAGCGTCAGGTCGATCCGCGCCAGCTCCCGCGCGACACCCGTGCGGGACGCGTCGGCATCGTCCTCGTTCAGCATCCAGGCGTAGGAATCCTGCGTCCGCTCGGCGTCGGCGCGCAGCAGTTCGATCACCGCCGCCGCCTGTTCCGCCGGAAGTGCCCCGCCGCGCCCCTGCCGGTTCGCCGCACTCTGCGCCGCCACCTGCTCCGGCTCCGGCAGGTAGAACTCGCGGTCCAGGATGCTGTAGCGGGCCGAGATTTCGTTGACACTCGCCATCCGGTGGCGGATCCACTGGCGGGCGACGAAGATCGGCAGCTTCACGTGGTATTTGATCTCCGCCATTTCGAACGGGGTCGTGTGCCGGTGGCGCAGCAGGTAGCCGATCAGCCCGGCATCCTCGCTGACCTTCTTCGTGCCGCGCCCGTACGAAACGCGCGCCGCCTGCACCACCGCCGCATCGTCGCCCATGTAATCGACGACGCGGACGAAGCCGTGGTCGAGCACCGGGATCGCCTCGAACAGCATCGCCTCGAGTGCCGGGACCGTCGCGCGCCGGGTCGGGTGGCTGGCCTCGCGGGCGGCCGAAATCTCCGCCCTCTGTTCGTCGGTCAGCGCCACAGGAAGCCCCTTCAAACCGTCATCGATCGGGGCTATATGTCCCTCCGCCGGCTTGCCGGCTATGGCGATAAACAGTGCGTGGCATAAACGTTGTGGACCCGGGGGCGGTACCCGGCGCCTCCACCATCAACCCTCCGGAGTTGTCCCGGAATCGATGGGGGCGAAACAGCCTCGACACGCGTGGTAAAGACGAACTTTTTGCTCGGCATGGTACCACCGATATCGGGCCATATCACAAGTGCCAATGACAACAACGCTATGGCGCTCGCGGCTTAACTAATCCTTAAGCACGCGCGGTTCGGGGGGCACCGGGCAACAGAAGCCCCCCACTCTTTCCTTTGATGTCGGCCCCGGGCTAAGCAGGCGCATGAGCGACACCCGTGGCGACACGAGCGATGGTGGCGGAGAGCCGCCGGTTCCCGACAGCCTGCTGCCGTACAACCGTTGGACCGAGGACGCGTTTCGCACCGTCATGGTCCGCGCCCTTCGGCATGCCGCGACCGAGGGCATGCCGGGCGACCACCATTTCTACGTCACGTTCCGCACCGATCATCCGGGCGTCGTGATGCCGGCGCGGCTGCGCGCGCAGTACCGGCAGGAAATGACGATCGTCCTGCAGCATCAATTCTGGGATCTCGTGGTCGACGAGGTCGCCGGCATCCTGTCGGTCGGCCTCTCGTTCGGCGGCATGCCGACCACGCTGCGCATCCCGCTGAATGCGGTCACCGCCTTCGCCGACCCGCACGTCCGCTTCGGCCTGCAATTCCAGACCGACATGCCGGACGCCGACGAACCGCAGGCCGAGCCGGAGCCGCCGCCGGAGCCCCGGCCGGTCGCGGATTCGAGCCCGCAGGTCGTGAGCCTGGACGCATTCCGCCGCCGTCCGC
This sequence comes from uncultured Alphaproteobacteria bacterium, assembly GCA_963756975.1. GTDB lineage: Bacteria > Pseudomonadota > Alphaproteobacteria > Acetobacterales > Acetobacteraceae > CAVRQM01. The sequence continues at coordinate 515,935 of CAVWPS010000001.1, forward strand.
CGGCCAAGGACGCCAACGCGGCCAAAGACACGCCGGTCAAGGAATAGCCCGATGCGCTTCAACGTCGACCGGCTCGACCACCTCGTGCTCACCGTCCGCGACGTCGACCGCACCTGCTCCTGGTATCAGCGCGTGCTCGGCATGGATCACGACGAGTACGGCACCCCGCCCCGTGCGACGCTGAAATTCGGCGGCCAGAAGATCAACGTCCGGCCCGAACAGGTCGACGATTGGGGCACCGCGGTGACGGCCACCGTCGGCAGCGCCGATCTGTGCTTCGTCACGTCGGTCGGTGTCGACGACATCGTCGCCCATCTCGACGGTTGCGGCGTCAAGATCGAGGACGGTCCGGTGGCCCGGCTCGGCGCACTCGGGCCGATCCGCTCGGTCTACTGCCGCGACCCGGACGGCAACCTGATCGAGATTTCGTCCTACCTTGACGACTGAGCTCCGGGTTTCCGACTTCGACTTCGAGCTGCCGCCCGGCCGCATCGCCCAGCACCCCGCCAGACCACGCGAATCCGCCCGCCTGCTGCGGGTTCTCGGCGACACCCTGTCCGATCACATCGTCGCCGATCTCCCGGACCTGCTGAGGGCGGGCGATCTGCTGGTCGCCAACGACACAAGCGTCATCCCCGGCCAGCTCTGGGCGCGCCGGGGCGAGGCGCGGATCGGCCTGACGCTCGATCAGCCGCGCGCCGACGGGACATGGCACGCGCTGGCCCGCAACGCGCGTCGGCTCCGGGCCGGCGACACGCTGGCGATGGACGGGCTGGCGGCCACGGTCGAGGACGTCGAGGACGGCGGCGGCGTCGTGCTGCGGTTCGACCGCGAGGGCGAGGCGTTCGACGCGGCGCTGGCCCACGCCGGCCGCCTCGCCCTGCCGCCGTACATCGTTCGCGCCGACGGTCCGACCAAGGATGACGCGGCCGACTACCAGACGGTGTTCGCCCGCGATCCCGGCGCGGTCGCCGCCCCCACGGCGGGGCTCCATTTCACCCCGGCGCTGCTGGACCGCCTGACGGCGCGCGGCGTCGGCCGCATCACGATCACGCTGCACGTCGGGGCCGGGACGTTTCTCCCGATGCGCTCCGAGACGGTCGACGGCCACCGCATGCACGCCGAGCGCGGCGTGGTCTCGGCGGAGGCGGCCGCCGCGATCGCCGCCACGCGCGCATCGGGCGGCCGCATCGTCGCGGTCGGGACGACGGTGCTGCGCCTGCTGGAGTCCGCGGTGGACGCGCAAGGCGCGGTGCGCCCGTTCGCCGGCTCGACGGACATCTTTTTGCGCCCCGGCCACGTGTTCCGGACGGCCGACCTGCTGCTCACGAATTTTCATCTGCCCCGCTCGACCCTGTTCATGCTGGCCTGCGCGTTTGGGGGCACGGCGGCCGTCCGGGCCGCCTACGCGCACGCGGTTGGAGCGGGGTATCGGTTCTACTCGTACGGGGATGCGTGCGTGCTGGCTCGGAAGGAATGAAAGGTTCAGGCCATTCGTTTTAATAAGCCCGGACTCAATGAAAGCTTGGGGCGCTACACGGCGCGGGCGGGATGCGGTAACCTGCCTGCATGAACCGCCCCGTACCGCTTGCCGACGATGATGAAGACGCGGTCGAGCGACGGGCCCTAGCCGCCGCCATCGCCGAGTGCGACGCAGATCCTCGCACTATTCCGCACAGCGACGTCCGTGTTTGGCTGCTTCGGCTGGCCAACGGCGAGTTCGATGCTCCGCCGCCCGTACCGCGCTGAGCGTTGCCGGTTGTTTGGCACCCACGCGCGATTGCCGATGTTCAGCGGATCGTAGCCTTCATTTCGTCCGAGAACCCGAGCGCGGCAAGACGGATTGGGCGTGAACTACTGCTTACGGGTGACAGCCTGAGTATGTTCCCCCGGCGAGGTCGGCAGGGCTTGGTATTCGGCACACGAGAACTGATCGCGACCAACCCTTATCTCGTCGTCTACGAGGTTGATGATGCGGACGCAGTCACGATCCTTCGGGTCTGGCACAGCGCCCAAGATCGTCATGGTTCCGCCTGATAGGATTTCGCCATGAGCGTCGCCGAATCCTTCGCGCGCCAAATCGACTGGTGCGACCAACTCGGCTCGCCGTTCACCGCGCGCGTGCTCCGCATCGTGGCGGACCACCTCCCGGACATCGTGCGGGACTGGCCCGGCGACGCGACGGCGGACGCGCTGCCGTTGCGGGTTGCGGGGGCGCTGCATGCGCTCGTGCTCTCGCGGGTCGATGCGGGGTTGGTCGCCTGCTATCCACCGAACCCGCCCGATGGCCTGGAGGACGCGGTCGTCCGTGCACTGAGCGCTCACCCCGAACACTTGGCGGCATTTCTGTCGCATCCGCCGCAGACCAACGAGGTCGGACGCGCGGCGGCGCTGGCGGCGGGGTTCCTCACCATCGCGGCCGAGACCGGCAAGCCGTTGTCCCTGCTCGAGATCGGGGCGAGCGCGGGGTTGAACCTGCGTTGGGACTCCTATCGCTACGATCTCGGCGGCCTGGCCTGGGGCGACCCGGCCTCGCCCGTTCGCCTGACTCCGGACTGGTCCGGACCGCCGCCGCCGGATGTGCCGGTGTCTGTCGTGGCGCGCGCCGGCGTCGACCTGGCGCCGATCGACACGCGCGATCCGGTCGCGCGGTTGCGGCTACGATCGTTCGTGTGGGCGGACCAGACAGTTCGCCGCGCGCGGCTCGACGCGGCGATCGGGTTGTCGCTGCTCGATCCGGTGACGCTCGATCGCGCCGACGCGGCGGCCTGGCTCCACGAAAAACTGCCGGCGGCGCTCGGGCCGGACCATGTGACGGTCGTCTATCATTCGGTCGTCTGGCACTACCTGCCGCCCGACCAGCAATCGTTCATTATCAGGACCATGGCCGCCGCCGCCGGAAGCGGGCACCCGCTCGCGTGGCTACGCTACGAGCCGCCGGTGGCGGGCGAGCCGATGCTGCTCACGTTGCGGCTGTGGCCCGGCGAGGGTTGGCGGACGCTGGCCGAGTTGCATCCGCATGGGGCGTCGATCGCGTGGCGCTGACCTGGACATCTCAGGCGACGGACGGCGCGGCACGGCTCGGCACCTTGCACACCGCGCACGGCGATGTGCCGACGCCGGTGTTCATGCCGGTCGGGACCGCCGGCACGGTGAAGGCGATGACCGCCGACGCGGTCCGCAGCACCGGCGCGCGCCTGATCCTCGGCAACACCTACCATCTGATGCTGCGCCCGGGAGCGGAGCGCGTCGCGCGGCTCGGCGGGCTGCACCGGATGATGGACTGGCCCGGCCCGATCCTGACCGACAGCGGCGGGTTTCAGGTCATGTCGCTGTCCGGCCTGCGAAAAATGGACGCGGACGGCGTCACGTTCCGCAGCCATGTCGACGGCTCGGAGCACCGGCTGACCCCCGAACGCTCGATCGAGATCCAGCACCTGCTGGACGCCACGATCACGATGAGCTTCGACGAGTGCACGCCGTTCCCCTGCACGCCCGAGATCGCCGCCAGCTCCATGCGAACCTCGATGCTCTGGGCGGCCCGGGGCCGAAAAGCCTGGGTGCCGCGCGAGGGCTACGGGCTGTTCGGCATCGTCCAGGGCAGCACCGACCTCGATCTGCGGGCCGAGAGTGTCGCGGCCCTGACCGCGATCGGGTTCGAGGGCTACGCGGTCGGCGGCCTCGCGGTCGGCGAGGGTCAGGCGGCGATGCTGGCGACGCTCGACGGCACGGTGCCGCTGCTGCCGGCGGACAAGCCGCGATACCTGATGGGTGTCGGCACGCCGGACGATCTGCTGGCGTCCGTCGCGCGCGGGATCGACATGTTCGACTGCGTGATCCCGACCCGCGCCGGCCGGACCGGACGGGCCTACACGCGGCGGGGCGTGTTCAATATGCGAAACGCGCGGTTCGCCGACGATGCCGGTCCGCTCGACCCCGAATGCGCCTGCCCGCTTTGCGCGCGGCATAGCCGGGCCTATCTGCACCATCTGATCCGGTGCGAGGAGATGCTCGGGCCGATGCTGCTGACCTGGCACAACATCCAGTATTATCAGGATTTTATGAGCGATATCCGAGACGCCATCGCAACCGGCGGACTGGCCGATCATGCTGCCCGCGTGCGCGCCGCGTGGGCCGAGGGCGACCGATGACCGAGAGCTATGCGGGCCTCACCCAGCTCGGCGCCGAGACGCGGCAGCCTAAAAGCCCGGACGAGGCGGTGCTGGAGCGGGTGCCGAACCCGCGTGAGGGCGCGCTGTACGTGGTGCGGTTCACGGCCCCGGAGTTCACCTCGCTCTGCCCGATGACGGGTCAGCCGGATTTCGGGCATCTGGTCATCGACTACGTGCCGCGGTCCTGGATCGTGGAGAGCAAGTCGCTGAAATTGTTTCTGACCAGCTTCCGCAATCACGGCAGCTTCCACGAGGCGTGCTCGATGCTGGTGGCGACCCGGATCGTCGATCTGCTCGATCCGGTGTGGCTGCGGATCGGGGCGTACTGGAACCCGCGCGGCGGTATTCCGATCGACATCTTCTGGCAGACCGGCGCGCCGCCCGATGGCGTTTGGGTGCCGGATCAAGGGGTTCCGCCGTATCGTGGACGCGGTTAAGCAAGCGATCGCGGCTCATGCGCTGACGCTCGGGTTCGACGCCGTCGGGTTCGCGCCGGCCGATCTGGCACCCGAGGCCGGCGCGCGATTGCGAGCATTTCTCGCGGCCGGCCAGCACGGGTCCATGGGCTGGCTCGCGGACCGGGCGGCCGAACGGTCGCACCCGAACGCGCTATGGCCGGCGGCGCGCTCGGTCGTGTGCGTGGCCATGAGCTACGCCCCGGACGGGGACGCGCTGGCCAATCTCGGCCGCCCCGGCATCGGCAACGTCTCGGTCTACGCGCGCAACCGCGACTACCACGACGTCATCAAAGGCCGCCTGAAACACCTGGCACAGCACATCGTCTCCCGTCACGGCGGCGAGGCGAAGGTGTTCGTCGACACGGCACCGGTAATGGAGAAGCCGCTCGCGCAACTGGCCGGGGTCGGCTGGCAGGGCAAGCACACCAACCTCGTCTCCCGCGCGCACGGGTCGTGGCTGCTGCTGGGCGAGGTGTTCAGCACGCTCGACCTGCCGCCGGACACGCCGCACGCCGACCGTTGCGGGACGTGCGCCCGATGCCTCGCCGCCTGCCCGACCGACGCGTTCCCCGCCCCGTACCGGCTCGATGCGACACGCTGCATCGCCTATCTCACGATCGAGCATCCGGGGCCGATCGACCCTGCACTGCGGCCGGCGATCGGCAACCGGATTTACGGCTGCGACGATTGCCTTGCGGTCTGCCCATGGAATTCGTTCGCGCGGGCGACGAGGCACGCGAAGCTGTCCGCACGGCCGGACCTCGAAGCGCCTCGGCTGGCCGAATTGGTGACGCTCGACGATGCCGGGTTCCGGACGCTGTTTTCGGGCTCGCCGGTGAAGCGGATCGGGGTCGGGCGGTTCGTCCGCAACGTGCTGATCGCGATCGGCAACTCCGGCTTGGCGGCGCTGCGGCCGGCGGCGCAGGCAAGGTGCGACGATGCCGATCCGGTCGTGGCCGAGGCGGCGCAATGGGCGGCGGCGCGGCTGCCGGCGTGAGCTGGCTGGTCAAACGCTCGTTCTCATTGAGCGGGCACCGGACGTCGGTGGCGCTGGAGCCGGCGTTCTGGGCGGCGCTGGAGCGCGCGGCCGTCGCGCGCGGTGTCGCGCTGTCCCGGCTGGTGGCCGATCTGGATGCGGTTCGCGACCCGGAGCAGCCGCTCGCGTCGGCGCTTCGAGTCGCTGCTTTAACGAACTTTAGTTAACTTTTTAGCGATATCCGGCGCGTCCATTGGACGGGCGTCTCCGTAAGGTCTGGTATGCAAAACAATCACCGCCGCGATCCGATCAACCTCTCCAACCAAGTGCCGCACAGCGGCCACTGGCTCACGTGGGAACATGATCCAGCCATCCCGGATGCGCCGAGTCCGCTGATGCTGAGCGACCGCTTGCTCACGTTGGCCAAAGACGCGGAAAAAGCGGGCTGCGTGGGCGTGGCGGGCCGGTTGCTGGCCCTCGCCCATGTCGTGCTCGACCCGCCGGAACCCTGCGCGTCCCTCACGCTGGTCTAAAAAGAGGCGCGAACCGAGGCTCCCCGCCGGCATAGGCCGGCCTGGCGCGCGACATTGCGACGACGTGGCGCAACCGTGCTAGGGCCGGGTCATGGGAATTCTGGGGCGCGTGATCGGCGGCGTGGCGGGGCTGGCAATGGGCGGGCCATTCGGGGCCGTGATGGGCCAGCAGGTCGGGCATGCGGCCGAGAATTCATTGCGCGGGCACGCGGCACCGGGCCTGTTGGGCGGTGCGCGCATCGCCGGGCTGTTCGCGCGGCCCGAGGAAATCTACGCCCTGTGCGTCGTCGTCCTGTCGGCGAAGCTCGCCAAGGTCGACGGCATGGTCAATCGCGCCGAGATCGACGCCTTCAAAGCCGCCTTCCCGATGCCGCCGGACGCGGCGCGCGACATCGGGCGGCTGTTCGACACCGCGCGCGACAGCCCGGACGGATATGCCGCCTACGCCGACCAGCTCGGCCGCGCGTTCGAGGCGCAGCCCTGGATGATGGAGGACGTGCTCGCCGCGCTGTTCGCGATCGCGCGGGCGGACCGGCCGATCGTCGTCAGCGAGCACCGCATGCTGCAGGACGTCGCACGGCGGATCGGCGTCGGCGAATCGGGCTGGATGCGCGCACTGAGCGGGACGCCGCGACGGCTTCGCCCACCGCAACCGGACGAGCCGGACGCGTATGCCGTGCTCGGCGTGTCGGCGCGCGACGACGACGCGGCGGTCCGGGCGGCCTGGGTCGGGCTGATGCGAACCCACCACCCGGACAGCGTCGCGGCACGGGGCGGCTCGGCCGAGGAGGCGGCGGCGGCCGGCGTCAGGGTGGCGCGGATCAACGCCGCCTGGGACCGGATCAAGCGCGAGCGCGGGCTGTGACCGGTGGCGGTGCCCACGCCGCGTTGCATGGCACGTTGTGCAGCGGGGCCGACACGGGTAACTGACGGGCGCCAGACGGCTGGACGGCCGCTGCCGCCGACGATCGCGGTGGAGGAAAGTCCGGGCTCCACAGGGATACGGTGCCGGTTAACGGCCGGCGGGGGCGACCCCAGGGATAGTGCCACAGAAAACAAACCGCCGATCGTTCGCCATGCGTGGTGCCGGTCGGCAAGGGTGAAACGGTGCGGCAAGAGCGCACCGCGCCTCCGGTAACGGGGGCGGCAGGGTAAACCCCACCGGGAGCAAGACCGAATAGGGGCGGCCGGCGGCGCGATCCGAAAGGAAAGCGTGACGCGGGGGCATCCAGGCCCCGTCGCCCGGGTTGGTCGCGTCAGGCGCGCAGCGATGCGCGCCGCAGAGGAATGGCCGTCCCGGCGTCCGCGAGGGCGTCGGACAGAACCCGGCTTACAGGCCGTCTGGCAGCTTCATCTCGTCGGAAGACAGACCCTCGCCCAACCTCCTCCCGAGGGAGAGGGCTTGCGTCCGCTCGGGGTGACGCGGGGCCAAACCATGATTGCAGACCCGTAATCCCTTTGACGCCCATACCCGCCCATGATATCCCATGGCCACCCAGGGCGCGGCCCGGGTTGGCACCGTTTGGGGAGGGTCGGACGGCGGATGACCCAATTCCTCGGCAGCCACCAAAATCGCCGCGACGCCAAAGGCCGCGTCTCCATTCCCGCCCCGTTCCGTGCCGCATTGCGCGCCGCCGACGCCGGCGTGGTGAGCGTCGTGCTGCGGCCGTCGCACACCCATCCCTGCCTCGAAGCGTGGCCGGTCGAGCAGTTCGGCCAGCTCGCGACCCCGCTCGACGGCATGGACGTGTTCGGCGAGGAGCAGCAGGATCTCGCGACCTCGCTGTATGCCGACGCCCATCTGGTCGAGAGCGACCGCGAGGGCCGGATCGTGCTGCCCGAGGATCTCGTCGCCCATGCCGGGCTCGGCGAGACGGTGATGTTCATGGGCCTCGGCCGGATTTTCCAGCTCTGGGAGCCGCAGGCGGCCGAACGGCGCCGGGCGGAAGCACGCGCGCGCACGGCCGAACGAAAGCTCACTTTGCCCGGACAACGGCCTACCGGGACTCCGGCCGCATGAGCCACATTCCCGTGATGCTGCCGGAGGTTATGGATATTTTGGCGCCCACGCTCGCCCATGGCGCGGCTGCGACGCTGCTGGACGGTACGTTCGGCGGCGGCGGATACGCGCGCGCCATGCTGGAGCACGGCGCGGTGGTGTGGGCGATCGATCGCGACCCGGACGCGATCGCTCGCGGCGCGACGCTGGCGGCCGAGCATCCCGGGCGGCTGCATCTGGTCGAGGGGCGGTTCGGCGACCTGCTCGCGTTGATGTCGGCGCACGGCGTCGCACGGCTCGACGGCATCGTGCTCGACCTCGGCGTGTCGTCGTTCCAGATCGATCAGGCCGAACGCGGCTTCTCGTTCCGGATGGACGGGCCGCTCGACATGCGCATGGGCCGGGATGGGCCGACGGCGGCCGATCTGGTCGCGACCCTCGAGGAGGCGGAGCTGGCGGACACGTTGTATCAGTTCGGCGAGGAGCGGCTGTCCCGCCGGATCGCGCGCGCCATCGTGCGGGCCCGTGCGGAGGCCGCGATCACCACCACCGGGCAGCTCGCCGCGATCATCCGCCGCGTGGTGCCGCCCGACCGCTCCGGCGGGATCGATCCGGCGACCCGGTCGTTCCAGGCGTTGCGCATCCGGGTCAACGACGAGCTGGGCGAGATCGAGCGCGCGCTGGCCGGGGCGGCCGAGTTGCTGGCCGAGGGCGGGCGGCTGGTCGTGGTGTCGTTCCATTCGCTGGAGGACCGGCTGGTGAAGCGGTTCATGACCGAGGTTTCCGGGCGCACGCCGTCGCCGTCGCGGCACGATCCGGGAAATCTGTTCCGGCCGCCCGAAGCGGCCAGCGCGTTCCGGATGCTTGGGGCGCGCGCGCGCCGCCCCTCCGATGCCGAGGCGCGGAGCAATCCGCGGGCCCGCAGCGCCAAACTTCGCGCGATCGAAAGGGGTGCGGCATGATCCGGCCGGCGACGCTGATTTGCATGGTCTTGGCCGCGGGCTCCGGGCTGTACCTGTATCAGGTGAAGCATCAGGCGCAGCTGCTGGACGAGCAGATCGCGCGCATCCTGAAGGACACCGACCACGCGCGGCAGCGCACCGGCGAGCTGATGGCCGAGTACGCCCTGCTGAACGATCCGTCGCGCCTGCAGGACTTGGCCAGCGCGCACCTGCATCTGCGCCCGACCGAGCCGACCCAGTTCACCAGCCTGGCCGAGTTGTCGCACCGGCTGCCGGCACCGGGAGCGCCGCCGCAAGCGGCCCCGGAGCCGCCGGCCGATATCGCGGTGCCGGTCGCGGCCGCCCCCGCCGCGACGCCCTCGGCCGAGCTGGCCGAGGCGACGCCGGCGCCGGCGATCCGCGCGAAGCCGTCGGTGGTGGCCAGCGTCGCCCCCTCGCCCGCGCCTAATCCGGTCGTCGCCACCGTGCGACCGGCCAAGCCGCGGCCGAGCACGCAGGTTTATCAGCCGAGCCTGTTCGGGGCGCCGGTGCAGTCGGCGATGCTGCCGCCGCAGCGTCCGGTCACGCGCGCGACGCTGCCGCCGGTGCTGGCCGCCGCGCGCGCGATCCGGCCGGTGCCGCAGGACGCGCCGCCGCCGAGCCCGATCGTGGGCTCCGCGTTGGGCATGGCGCGCTCGATGCCTACCAATTCGGTGTCCGGCTCGTTCGCGCCGACCCAGGCTGGCTACGTGACGCGATGAAGGGCGACGCCCCGTCCCCGTCCAGCCCGGCCCGGAAGTTCGGGGCACCGCGCGACGCGAGCGTGCCGCGCATGGAGGATGTGCGCGTCACCGCCCCCGATCTGAACCGGCGCGCGGCGCTGGAGAAGACTCGCGGACGGCTGGTGCTGGCCGCCGGCGGGTTCGCGCTGCTGTTCGCGGCGATCACGGTCAAGCTCGCGGACGCGACCATCGTGCAGCCGATGCTGCCGAAGGCCGAGACGGTGCGACGGCCGGAGCCGCCGAGGACGGTGGCCGCCGGCGGGTCCGTCGATCCGAACCATCCGACCGCGACACCGGTGTCGATGCTCGCCAGCTCCGACGCGATGCCGCACGCGTTGCGGGCGATGATCACCGACCGCAACGGGCAGATCCTGGCGATCTCGCTGCCGACATCGGGCCTGTACGGCAATCCGCGCGTCGTCATCGACCCCGCCGACGTCGCCCATAAGCTGGTCGGCGTGCTGCCGAAGCTGGACGAAAAAGACGTCGCGCGCCGGCTGGCCGATCAGACGCACCAGTTCGTCTACCTCGCGCGCCAGGTGACCGCGCGCGAGCGGCTGGCGATCAACGGGCTCGGCATTCCGGGCCTCGAATTCCAGAACACCGAGCGGCGGGAATACCCGCAGGGCCGGGTGGCGGCGCACGTGATCGGTGGCGTCGACATCGACGAGCACGGCGTCGCCGGCATCGAGCAGCGGTTCGATCAGCGGCTGCACGACGATTCGACGCCGCTGAAACTGTCGATCGACGTGCGGGTGCAGGCGGTCGTCCGCGACGAGCTGATCAAGGCGATGACCGAGTTCCAGGCGATCGGCGCGTGCGGGATCGTGATGGACGTCCGCACCGGCGAGGTGCTCGGCATGGTCAGCCTGCCCGACTACGACGCGAACGAATTCGGCAAGGCACCGCCGGACGACCGGTTCAACCGGGCGGTGACGGGCAAGTACGAGCCGGGCAGCACGTTCAAGCTGCAGACGGTGTCGATGGCGCTCGACGACGGTGTCGTGAACATCTGGAACGGCTTCGACGCGAGCTCGCCGATCAAGATCGGCCGGTTCACGATCAGCGATTTCGAGGGCAAGCACCGCTGGCTGACCGTGCCCGAGATCATCGCCTACAGCTCCAACATCGGGGCGGCGAAGATGGCGCAGGCCGTCGGCAGCGAGCGGCAGCGGGCGTGGTTCCAGAAGCTCGGCCTGATGACCCGCAGCCCGATCGAGCTGCCGGGCGCCGGCCTGCCGCTGTTCCCGGCGGTCAGCAACTGGGGCGAGGCGGCGACGCTCACCATGGGATTCGGCCACGGCATCGCGGTCAGCCCGATCCATGTCGTCAGCGCGACGTCGGCGGTCGCCAACGGGGGCACGTATCACCCGCCGACGATTTTGGCCTTGGGCGACGACGCGACCGACGTGCCCGGCACCAGAATCATGCAGCTTGCGACCAGCGACATCGTGCGCAAGCTGATGCGGCTGGTGGTGACCGACGGCTACGGCAAGTCGGCCGAGGTGCCGGGGTATTTCGTCGGCGGCAAGACCGGCACGGCGGAAAAGGTCAGCCACCGGGGCTATGCCAAGCACAGCAACGTCTCGGCGTTCATGTCGGCGTTCCCGATGAATGCGCCGCGCTACGCCGTCTACATGATGCTGGACGAGCCGAAGGCGGATGCCAGCACGCACGGCTACACCACCGCCGGATGGGTCAGCGCGCCGGCCGCCGGCCGGGTGATCGCGCGGATCGGGCCGATGCTGGGGCTGTTGCCGGAGACGACCAACGCGGCGGCGATCCAGGCGACGCTGGCGATCCCGCTGGTCCCGTCCCGCCCCGCCGGCGCGCGCGGCCCGGCAAGCCCGCCGCCCGCGCCGAAGCCCGAGAGCGTTCCGGTGGCGCGTGACGGGCAGCCGGCACCCGGCCCGGCCGTGCTGCCCGCCAACCTGCCGACGCACCCGCCGGTGCCGCGCGACATGCGGCATGAGGCGAAATACCTGAAGACGGCCAATGCTGATGAGTGAACTCGCCCGCGGGTTCGGATTGCCGGACCGGCACGCGACGCTCGAATTGCGCGCGGTGACCGCCGACAGCCGGGCCGCCGGACCGGGGACGCTGTTCGTGGCGATCCCGGGTGCCCGCGCCGACGGCCGCGCGTTCATCGCCGACGCGGTGGCTCGTGGCGCTGCGGCCGTGCTGGCGCCGCCCGGCACGCCTTGGCCGGCCGGCGTGCCGCCGCGCCCGCTGATCGAGGATGCGCGGCCCCGGCTGCGGCTGGCACAATTCGCCTACCGGCTCGCGGGACCGCCGCCGGAGCGCGTGGTCGCCGTCACCGGGACCAACGGCAAGACGAGCACGGTCGAGTTCACCCGCCAGCTCTGGACGCTCGCGGGACGCCGGGCCGCGAGCCTCGGGACGCTGGGTGTCATCGGCGGCAAGGCGAGCGCGCCCGCCATGACGACGCCCGATCCGGTTGCGCTGGCCGCGACATTGGCCGATCTGGCGCGCGACGGGGTGACGGACGCCGCACTCGAGGCGTCGAGCCACGGGCTGGCGCAATACCGGCTGGACGGGCTGAAGCTCGCGGCCGGCGCGTTCACCAACCTGACGCGCGACCATCTGGATTTTCACGGCACGGTCGAGGATTACCGCGCGGCGAAACTGCGGCTGTTCGCCGATCTGTTGCCGGCGCATTCCGTGGCCGTCGCCAGCACGACATTGGATGCCGACAGCCGCGCGGCGCTGACCGAGATTTCGCGCGCACGGCATCTGGCGCTGCGCTGGGTCGGCGACGGCGACGTGCGGCTGGTCTCCGCGACGCCGACCGCCGACGGTCAGGTTCTGGTCGTGCGGGTCGATGGGGCCACGCACGAGATCGACACCGCCCTGCCCGGCCGGTTCCAGGCCGACAACATGCTGGTCGCGGCAGCACTCGCGCAGGCGACGGGCTTGGCCGAGCCTTGGACGTTGCTGAGCCGGCTGACCGGGGTGCGCGGCCGGATGGAGCTGGCGGCCCGCACCAACGGGGCCGCCGCGTATGTCGATTACGCGCACACGCCGGATGCGCTGGAGCGGCTGCTGACCGCACTGCGTCCGCACGCGCAACGGCTGATCGTCGTGTTCGGCGCGGGCGGCGACCGGGACCGTGGCAAGCGTCCGCTGATGGGCGAGGTCTGCGCGCGGCTGGCCGATGTCGCGATCGTCACCGACGACAATCCTCGCAGCGAAGACCCGGCGGCGATCCGGGCCGAGGTGCTGGCCGGCTGCCGCGATGCGACCGAAGTTGCCGGCCGGCGTGCGGCGATTGCCGCCGGGTTGGACATGTTGCGGCCGGGCGACGTGCTGGCCGTCGCGGGCAAGGGTCATGAGCAGGGCCAGGAGATCGGCGGCGTGTCGCACCCGTTCGACGATGCCGGAATCATTCGCGAGCTGGTCGGCGCTTGAGCCGCTGGTCCGCCCCGGAGTTGCAGCGCGCCACCGGCGGCGTGCTGCGCGTGCCGTTCCATGCGACCGGCGTGTCGATCGACAGCCGCACGACGCGCCCGGGCGATCTGTTCGTCGCACTGGTGACGGAAACCGGTGACGGGCACGCGCATGTCGCGAACGCCCTGTCGCGCGGTGCCGCCGGCGCGATGGTCCACGATCTGCCCGCGGGTGTGGCCGACGACGCGCCGCTGCTGCAACTGCGCGACACGCTCGACGGATTGCAGGATCTGGGCCGGGCCGGACGCGCGCGGTTTCAGGGCCGCGTGATCGCGGTCACCGGCAGCGTCGGCAAGACGACGACGAAGGAGATGCTGCGGACGGCGCTGGGTGCCTACGGCCGCGTATGGGCGGCCGAGGCGTCGCACAACAACCAGTGGGGCGTGCCGCTGACGCTCGCGCGCGTGCCGCCGGCGCATGATTTCTGCGTCGTCGAGATCGGCATGAACCACGCGGGCGAGATCGCGCCGCTGTCGCGGATGGCGGCACCGGATGTGGCGATCGTGACGACCATTTCCGCCGCGCATATCGGGCATCTCGGCAGCTTGGACGCCATTCGCGACGAGAAGTTTTCGATCCGCGACGGGCTGGTTCCGGGCGGCGTGTTTATCGGTCCGGACGAGATCGAAGCACCGGGCTCCGCTTCCGGCGATGCGGACGGCAGCGAGTTCGCGGTCGGCGGCGAGATCTTTCGTCTGTCCGCACCCGGCCCGCACATGGTCCACAACGCGATGGCGACGCACGCGGTATTGCTGGCGCTCGGCCTCGACCCTGTGCCCGGACTGCGTGCGTTGAGCACGTTTACGCCCGTCGGCGGACGCGGCGCGCGGCGAGAGATTCGCGCGGGCGACGGCACGGCAATGTTGCTCGACGAGAGCTACAACGCGTCGGCGGTCAGCGTGCGCGCCGCACTCGCGGTGCTGGCGATGCAACGATGCGAGCGGCGCGTGCTGGTGCTCGGCGACATGCTGGAATTGGGCGCGCACACGGAGGCCGAGCACGTCGGCCTCGCCCCCGATGCGGCCCGCGCGGATGTCGTGTTCGCGTGCGGCGACGCGATGCGGGCGTTGTTCGACGCGTTGCCGCCGGACCGGCAGGGCGCGTATGCCCCCGACAGCGCCGCTCTCGCGCCGATCGTCGCCGGGGCCGTTCGCGCGGGCGACGCGATCTTGGTCAAAGGCAGCCTCGGCAGCCGCATGAAGCGCATCGTCGACGCGCTCGAAGGGGTTGCCTGATGCTGTACGTTCTGGCCCGCATGGTCGGGTTCGAGACCACGGTCACGAACCTCGTCCACTACCTCACCTTCCGCTCCGGGGCCGCGTGCCTGACGGCGCTGATCGTAAGCTTCGTGCTGGGCCCGCCGTTTATCCGGATGCTGAAGCGGATCCAGAAGCAGGGCCAGCCGATCCGCCCCGACGGTCCGGAGCGGCATCTGGTCGAAAAGAAGGGCACGCCGACGATGGGCGGCGTGCTGATCCTGTCGGCGTCCACCGTGTCGACGCTGCTGTGGACCGATGTCGAGAGCGGCTACGTCTGGGCGGTGCTGCTGGTGATGCTCGGTTTCGGCGCGCTCGGCTTCGTCGACGATTACGTAAAACTGTCGCGGGCGTCGTTTCGCGGGTTGTCCGGACGCGGCAAGCTGATCGTGCAGGTCGTCCTCGGGCTCGCCGCGTCGACCGCGTTCGCGTATCTGACGCGCGCGCCGCTCGGCACCGAACTCGCGGTCCCGGTGTTCCGCGACGTGCTGATCCAGCTCGGCTGGTTCTTCCCGGTGTTCGGCGCGTTCGTCATCGTCGGCGCCAGCAACTCCGTCAATCTGACCGACGGTCTCGACGGGCTGGCGATCGTGCCGACGATCATCTGCGCCGGTGTGTTCGCGTTGATCGCCTACCTGGTCGGCAACGCGACGTTCTCCGAATATTTGAGGCTGAACTCGGTGCCGGGTGCGGGCGAACTCGCGGTGTTCCTGTCGTCGCTGATCGGCGCGGGGTTGGGGTTCCTGTGGTTCAACGCGCCCCCCGCCCGCGTGTTCATGGGCGACACCGGCAGCCTCGCGCTCGGCGGCGCGCTCGGCGCGGTGGCGGTCGCGATCAAGCATGAATTCGTGCTGATGATCGTCGGCGGGCTATTCGTCGTCGAGACGGTCAGCGTCATCATCCAGGTGTTCTGGTACAAGCGCACCGGCCGCCGCGTGTTCCTGATGGCGCCGCTGCACCACCATTTCGAAAAGCTCGGCTGGGCGGAACCGACGATCGTGATCCGGTTCTGGATCATCTCGATGATTCTCGCCTTGTTCGGGTTGGCGACGCTGAAAATCCGATGAGCTTTCGCGGCCGACATTTTCGCGGGCGAGCGATTCGCCGTCGTCGGGCTCGGGCGCAACGGCCTGCCGGTCGCGCGCGCGCTGCACGCGATGGGGGCGGACGTCGTCGCCTGGGACGATTCTGCCATTGCGCGAGACGCCGCCACCGGTCTGCGCGTCGCCGAGCCGGATTTTGCACGCGTCGACGCGCTGATCCTGTCGCCCGGCATTCCGCACACCCTTCCCGCCCCGCATCCGATGGCCGCCGCCGCCATCGCGGCCGGCGTGCCGATCCTGTCGGATGCCGAACTGCTGTTCCGGGCCGTTCGGCGCAGTGGGTCGGACGCGAAATTCGTCGGCATCACCGGCACCAACGGCAAAAGCACGACGACCGCGCTGGTGGCGCACATCCTGTCCGAGTCGGGGGTTAACGTCGCGGCCGGCGGCAATCTCGGGACGCCATCCCTTGCATTGTCGCCACAAGCCGCGGTGTACGTGCTGGAGATGAGCTCCTATATGTTGGAGCGACTCGCAACCGTGCGATTCGATGCGGCCGCCATGCTCAATCTCAGCCCCGATCATCTGGACCGCCATGGCGACATGGCCGGATACGCCGCCGCGAAGCGTCAGGTTTTCGCGCGTCAGGAGTTTCGCGACTCGGCGGTGATCGGCACCGACGACGAACCGTCCCGCGCGATGGCCGAGTGGTTGCGCGGCCAGCCCGCCCGGGTCGTGACCGTGTCCGGAACGGGCGATGCGTCGCCGGTGCTGCGCGGCGCCCATAACGGGCAGAACGCGGCGGCGGCGGCCGCACTGTGCCGCGCACTCGGGCTCGGCGACGCGGCGATCGCGCGCGGCATCGCGAGTTTCAAGGGATTGGCGCACCGGCAGGAACTGGTGGCGACGATCGGCGGCGTCGCGTTCGTCAACGACAGCAAGGCGACCAACGCCGATTCCGCCGCGCGGGCGCTGGAAAGTTTCCCGCGCGTGGCGTGGATCGCGGGCGGGATCGCGAAAGCCGGCGGGATCGAGTCGCTCGTTCCGTTGTTCGGCCATGTGGCGCATGCCGTGCTGATCGGGCGCGACGCGCCGATGCTCGCCGAGACTTTGGCGCGGCACGGCGTGAGCCACGAGGTCGCGGGCACGTTGGATGTCGCGGTCAGGCGCGCGGCGCGGGTCGGCGATACGGTGCTGCTCTCACCCGCCTGCGCGAGCTTCGACCAGTTCAGCGGGTTCGAGGCGCGCGGCGATGCGTTCCGCGCAGCCGTGCAGGCGCTGAAATAATGCCGATGCTCTCGCGCGCCGACACGTCGGTTCTGGGCCGCTGGTGGTGGACGGTCGACCGCTGGACGCTGATGGCGGTCACGACGCTGATCTTCTTCGGCTACGTGCTGGTGCTGGCCGCGAGTCCCGCGGTGGCCGAGCGCATCCATCAGGGCCGCGACGTCTTCATCCTCAAGCAGGTGGTGTTCCTCGCGGTCGCCGGACTGATCGTGGTCGGCGTTTCACTGCTGTCGCCGCGCGGTGTTCGCCGCGTGGCGCTGGCGGGTTGCGTGATCGCGCTCGCCCTGACCGCGTTGACGCTGGTCGCGGGCGTCGAGATCAAGGGCGCGAGACGCTGGATCGCGCTGCCGATGATGTCGGTGCAGCCGAGCGAGTTTCTAAAACCGTGTTTCGCGGTGGTCGCGGCCTGGCTGATCGCGGAGGGCAAGAAGCCCGGCCGGTTCCCGGGCCTGATCGCGGCGATCTGCGTCTACGCCGTCATCGCGCTGCTGCTGAAATCGCAGCCGGATATCGGCATGCTGGCCGTCGTCACCGGCGTGTTCCTGTTGCAGCTGTTCGTCAGCGGGCTGAACCTCGTCTGGGTCGGCATCGCGGCGGCGAGCGTGGCCGGTGCCGGCGTCGGCGCGTACGCGCTGTTCCCGCACGTCCGCAGCCGCGTCACCCGCTTCCTCGATCCGGCGGCGGGCGACAACTACCAGGTCACGCGCGCGTTGGAAGCGTTCGGCAATGGCGGCCTGCTCGGGCGCGGGCCCGGCGAGGGCCATGTGAAGGACGTGCTGCCGGACGCGCACGCGGACTTCGTGTTCGCCGTCGCGGGCGAGGAGTTCGGCATGGTGGTCTGCCTGCTGATCCTCGGCGTGTTCGCGTTCATCGTGCTGCGCGGCCTGCTGCGGCTGCTGCACGAGGGCGACATGTTCGTGGTGCTGGCGGCGACCGGTCTCGTCGCGAGCTTCGGGCTGCAGGCGTTCGTCAACATGGGCAGCACGCTGCATTTGATCCCCACGAAGGGCATGACCCTGCCGTTCATCTCGTACGGCGGTTCGTCGGCGATCGCGGTCGCGTTCGGCATCGGGCTGTTGCTGGCGTTGACCCGCAAGCGGCACGCCGACCGGTTCGGCGCGGGCGATCTCGCATGAGGAGCCCCGAGACAGTGCGACCGATCGTCATTGCGGCCGGCGGCACCGGCGGCCATTTCGCCCCGGCGGAAGCGTTCGCGGCCGAGTTGTCGCGGCGCGGCGTGCGGTTCGCGCTGATGACCGATGTGCGAACGGCCGCGCGTGCGGCTGCGACGTTCGACGAACGCTACGTGCTGGCCGGTGCCGGGATCGCCGGTCGCGGCGTCGCGCGCGGTGCCGCCGCCGGTGTCGCGATGGCGCGCGGCGTCGTGCAGGCGCGCAAAATCCTGCGGCGGATCGGGGCCGCGGGCGTGGTCGCGTTCGGCGGCTACCCGGCGGTCGCACCGGTGCTGGCGGCCCGCTCGCTCGGGCTTCGCGTCGTGCTGCACGAACAGAACGCCGTCGTCGGGCGCGCCAACCGCGCGCTGGCCCGTTTCGCGGACCTTTTGGCTTTAAGCCTGCCGGAGACGGTGCGGATTCCGGCTGTCGCACACCGCGTGCTCGGAAACCCGGTGATCGGTGACGTGTCCGACAACGCCGTATCGCGCCGACGCATCGCTGCTGATCTTCGGTGGATCGCTCGGCGCGCGCGTGTTCTCGGACGTCGTGCCGCCCGCGCTGGCCGCCCTGCCCGCCCCGTATGCGCGCCCGGTTGCGGGTGACGCAGCAATGCCGCGCCGAGGACATCTTTCGCGTGCGGCAGGCGTATGGAAGTGCCGGAATCGCCGCCGAGCTGTCGCCGTTCTTCCCGGACGTCGCACGCCGCATGGCCGAGGCGACGCTGGTGATCGCGCGTGCCGGTGCCTCGACGGTGGCCGAACTCGCGATGGCGGGCCGCCCGGCGATCCTGGTTCCGCTGCCGCACGCGATCGATGACCACCAATCCGCGAACGCTCGCGTGCTGGCCGATGCAGGGGCCGCCTGGGTGATCCCGCAACGCGCGTTCGACGCCGCCGCCTTGTCGGCGCTGCTGACGAACTTGCTGGACGCGCCCGGCACGTTGACCGAAGCGGCCGCCGCCGCCCGGACCGTGGCACGCCCGAACGCCGCTTCCGACCTCGCGGACGCGACCGAAAGCGTGTTCGCATGAGGGCGCTGCCGCTGACGATCGGGACGATCCATTTCGTCGGCATCGGCGGGATCGGCATGTCGGGCATCGCCGAGGTCCTGCACACGCTCGGCTACGCGGTGCAGGGCAGCGACCAATCGGACAGCACCAACGTTCGCAGGCTGCGCGAATCCGGCATCCCGGTGATGATCGGCCACGCGGCGGAAAATCTGCATGACGCGACCGTCGTCGTCGCCAGCACCGCCGTTCAGCCGGACAACCCCGAGCTTCGTGCCGCGCGCGCAAAGCTGATCCCCGTCGTGCGGCGCGCCGAAATGCTGGCCGAGCTGATGCGGCTGCGCTGGGCGATCGCGGTCGGCGGCACGCACGGCAAGACCACGACCACCAGCCTGATCGCGACCGTGCTCGAAGCCGCGCACATGGACCCGACCGTCATCAACGGCGGCATCATCAACGCCTACGGCACCAACACGCGCATGGGCGAAGGCGAGTGGATGGTCGTGGAAGCCGACGAGAGCGACGGGAGTTTCCTGCGCCTGCCTGCCACGATCGCCGTCGTCACGAACATGGACCCGGAACACCTCGACCACTGGGGCAGCGCGGAAGCCATGCTCGCCGGCTACGAGCAGTTCGTGCAGAACATCCCGTTCTACGGGTTCGCCGTGCTGTGCGCCGACCACCCGGCGGTGCAGCGGATGATCCCGCGCCTGTCGGATCGCCGCATCATCACCTACGGCTTCAGCCCGCAGGCCGACGTGCGCGCGGACAAGATGGTGTCCGACAAGATGGGTGCCACGTTCGAGGTCGCGGTCGCCGACCGGGTACGCGGGCGCGGCCGGCGCATGGGCCCGTTCCGCCTGCCGATGCTGGGTGCGCACAACGTCACGAACGCGCTCGCCGCCGTCGCGATCGCCCATGAGATGGAGATCGACGACGCCACGCTCCGCAGCGCGTTCGCGAACTTCAAGGGCGTCAAGCGCCGCTTCACCAAGACGGGCGAGGCCGGCGGCATCACGATCATCGACGATTACGGCCACCATCCGGTCGAGATCGCGGCCGTACTGAAGGCGGCCCGTCAGGCGGGGGCGCGCGATGTGGTCGCCGTCGTCCAGCCGCACCGCTACAGCCGGTTGCAGTCGCTGTTCGAGGAATTCTGCGCCTGCATGAACGACGCGGGCACGGTGATCGTGGCCGATGTGTACGCGGCCGGCGAGGCGCCGATCGAGGGGTTCGACCGCGACGCGCTCGTCGAAGGACTGCGGACACGCGGGCATCGCAGCGTCGTGCCGCTGTCGTCGCCCGATCATCTGGCCGAGATGCTGAACGTCATCGCGCGGTCAGGCGACTTCGTGATTTGCCTCGGTGCCGGGACCATCACGCAATGGGCGAACGCCCTGCCGGCACAGCTCGCCGCGTTGCAGGATTCGCAACCGCGCCGCGCCGGGGCCGGCCGATGATGGCGGCGCATCAAAATGCCGGATCTGCTCGACGTGCTGCCGCCGTTGCGCGGCAGGGTGATGGCCGACGCCCCGCTCGGCCCGTCCACATGGTTTCGCGTCGGCGGCGCGGCCGAGTTGCTGGTCCGCCCGGCGGATGCGGCCGATCTGTGCGCCCTGCTGGTCGCGTTGCCGCACGACACCGAGTCTGTTCGTGATGGGTGCTGCTTCGAACCTCATCGTGCGCGACGGCGGGATTGCCGGTGTCGTGCTGCGGCTCGGCCGTGGCTTTTCCGATATTTCGGCGGACGACACGGGCGTGACCGTCGGCGCGGCCGCACTGGACGCGACGGTGGCCGAGGTCGCGGCGGCTTCGGGCCTCGGCGGTCTGGAATTTCTGTCCGGCATTCCCGGCACGATCGGCGGCGCGGTCGCGATGAACGCCGGCGCGTACGGCGGCGATGTCGCGGGTGTGCTCGACTGGGCGGAGATCGCGACGCGGGCCGGCGTGATCCGGCGGCTGACCAACACGGAACTCGCGTTCGAGTACCGCCACGCAAACCTGCCCGAAGGCGCGGTCGTGACCCGCGCCCGCCTGCGCGCGACACCGGACGATGTGACCGAGATCGCCGCGCGCATGGCCAAGATCCGCGAAAGCCGCGGTGCGACGCAGCCGGTTCGCGCGCGCACCGGCGGCAGCACGTTCCGCAATCCGCCGGGTGCGAAGGCATGGGCGCTGATCGACGCGGCCGGCGCGCGCGGATTGCGGCGCGGCGGCGCGCAAGTGAGCGAGCTGCACTGCAATTTCATGCTCAACACCGGAGACGCCACGGCGGCCGACATCGAAGGGCTGGGCGAGCAGGTTCGCGAACGGGTCCGGGATCACAGCGGCGTCGATCTGCACTGGGAAATTCGCCGCGTGGGCGTGCCCGCATGACCCGGGTCGCGGTCCTGTACGGCGGCATTTCGGCCGAGCGCGAGGTCAGCCTGTCGTCGGGCGCGCAGTGCATCGCGGCGTTGCGGACGGCCGGCTACGACGTGACCCCGATCGACGTCGGCCCCGATCTGCGCACGACCCTCGCGGCCCTCGATCCCGCGCCCGACTGCGTGTTCAACGCGCTGCACGGGCGGTTCGGCGAGGACGGGACGATGCAGGGCGTGCTGGACTGGCTCGGCATCCCGTACACGCATTCGGGCGTCCGCGCGTCGGCACTTGCGATGGACAAGGTCGCCGCCCGCGCGATCTTCACCTCGGCCGGCATCCCGATGGCGCGCGCGCGCGTGGTCGATGCGGCGAGCGTGGCACGGGAAGAACCGATGGCGCGCCCGTTCGTCATCAAGCCGGTCAACGAGGGCAGTTCGGTCGGCGTGCACATCGTGCGGCCCGGCGACAACCGGCTCGCCGAGATTGCGAGCACCTGGGCGTTCGGCACCGAAATGCTGGTCGAGGAATACATCCCCGGCCGCGAGCTGACGGTCGGCGTGATGGACGATTCGGCGCTGTGCGTGACCGAGATCGGGTCGTCGCGCAGCGACTTCTACGATTACGACGCCAAGTATGCGGCCGGTGGCTCGCGGCACACCCTGCCCGCCGAAATCCCTGACGACGTTTCGGCCCGTGCCTGCGACATCGCGGTGGCGGCGCACCGCGCACTCGGGTGCCGGGGTGCGACCCGCGCCGACCTGCGGTACGACGACGAGACCGGGACGCTGGCGCTGCTGGAAGTCAACACGCAGCCCGGCCTCACGCCGACATCGCTGTTGCCGGAGCAGGCGGCGTATCGCGGCATCGACTTTCCGTCGCTGTGCGCGTGGATGGTGAGGCACGCCGCATGTCGCGTGTGAAAGCCCCGCCCCAGATCGACCGGCCGAGCGGCTGGCGCATCCTGCTGCGCCGGCAGCGGCGGCGGATGCGGCCGCTGATGGTGCTGGCGGGCATCGGCGCGATCGGCGTGGTGTTCGTGGCCGGCGTCACCGCCATCGGTCACGGCACGAACTTCTCCGACCGCTTCGGCGAACTGTCCGCGCGGCTCGGCCTGCGCGTCGACAAGATCGTCGTCGAGGGGCAAACGAAAACACCGGATGCGGCGTTGCGCGACGCGTTGGAGACCAAGATCGGCGATCCGATCCTGACGCTGGACCTCGCCGCCGCGCGCTCCCGGATCGAGGCGATCCAGTGGGTCGCGCACGCGACGGTGGCGCGCCGTCTGCCCGGCACGCTGCTGATCAAGCTCGATGAGCGCAGCCCGTTCGCGGTGTGGCAGCACGACGGCCGCTTCGTGCTGATCGACCGCGAGGGCAACGTCGTCACCGACAGCGACGTCGCGGCGTTCGCGCACGAATTGCCGCTGGTCGTCGGCGCCGGCGCGCCGGAGGCGGCCGCCGCGCTGATCGACACGATCAACCGCCAGCCGAGCCTGTGGCCGAAAGTGGCCGCGATCGTGCGCGTCGGCGGGAGGCGCTGGAACATTCGCACGACCAACGGAGCCGACGTGCTGCTGCCGGAGGGCGCGGAAGCGTCCGCATTGGCGCGGCTGGTGCGATTGCAGGCGAGCGACGCGGTGCTCGACCGGCCGCTCGCCGCGATCGATCTGCGCCTGCCAGACCGGCTGACGTTGCGGCCGTTCGCGGGTCCGGCGCCGGCGCCGATCCTGGGTGTCACCGGAAAGGTGCCGACGTGAACGACATGTCCCGCCGCACGCTGCCGCCGCAAAGCCCGCACGACGACGATACGCCGCGCCTGAAACCGCGTCAGTCGGGGCCGTTCGGCGTGCTCGACATCGGCACGACCAAGATCGTCTGCATCATCGGGCGCACCGAAAGCGACGGCAGCAACCGCGTGCTCGGCTTCGGCTGGCAGCGCGGCGTCGGCGTGCGCGGCGGCGGGATCACCGATATCGAGGCCGCCGAGCGGGCGATCCGCGCGGCCGTCGGTCAGGCGGAAAACCAGGCCGACACGCGGCTGCGCACCATCACCGTCAACCTCAGCTGCGGCCAGCCGGAAAGCCGCCTGTTCAACGTGCAGTGGCCGCTCGGCGGACGCGCGGTGGGCGAGGCCGATATTCGCCGCGTGCTGATGGAGGGCCGCGCGAGGGCCGTCAGCGAGGGCCGCGAGATCATCCATTCCCTGCCGCTCGCGTTCGCGGCCGACGACGCGCACGGCATCCACGATCCGCGCGGCCTGCATTGCGACGTGCTGAGTGCCCGCCTGCATGTGGTCGACGCCGTGCGGACGGCGCTGATGACGCTGAACGCGTGCATCGCGCGGTGCGACCTCGAAATCGCCGAGCTGGTCAGCGCCCCGATGGCGGCCGGCATGTCCACGCTGGTCGAGGACGAACGCCAGCTCGGTGCGACCGTGCTCGACATGGGCGGCGGCACCACCGGCATGGCGGTGTTCGCCGAGGGCCAGTTGCTGCACACGGCGCAACTGCCGGTCGGCGGCCAGCACGTCACCAACGATATCGCGCGTGTGTTGAGCACGCCGGTCTCGCACGCGGAGCGGCTGAAGACGCTGTACGGCAGCGCGCAGGCGAGCCCGGACGACGACCGCGAGATGCTGCCCGTCCCGCTGGTCGGCGAGGAAGAGCACCAGATGACCAAGGTGCCGCGCACGATGGTGGTCAACATCATCAAGCCGCGACTCGAGGAGACGTTCGAGCTGGTCAAGGAACGTCTCGAAGGCTCCGGACTCGGCCGCGCGGCCGGCACGCGCGTCGTGCTGACCGGTGGCGCCAGCCAGCTCAACGGCGCGCGCGAAATGGCGGCGCGCATCCTGGGCCGCACCGTGCGGCACGGACGGCCGCCGTCGTTGCGCGGCTTGCCCGACATCGCCACCGGCCCCGCGTTCGCGACCGCCGTCGGGCTGCTCGCATGGGCGGCCGGCGCCGGCCGCAGCCCGTACGACATCGACCTCACGGCCGAGCGGCCCGGCGGGCTGGTTCGCCGCATCGTCCAGTTTTTGCGTGAGCGGGTCTGAGATGAACCGACTCGTGCCAGTCATCTACATCGAGATTCCGAGGGGGGAGTTTACACCATGGTCCTGAGCCTGATGATCCCGCAGACGCAGCACACCGATTTCAGCCCCCGGATCACGGTGATCGGGGTCGGCGGCGGCGGCACCAACGCGGTCGACAACATGATCGCGTCGAACCTTCAGGGCGTGGAGTTCGTCGTCGCGAACACCGATGCGCAACAGCTCGTGCACAGCCGTGCCGACCGCCGCATCCAGCTTGGCCCGCACATCACGCAGGGCCTCGGCGCGGGTGCGAAGCCGGAGATCGGGCGCGCGGCGGCGGAGGAGGCTGCCGAGGAGCTGTACCGTCACCTCGACGGCACGCACATGGTGTTCATCACCGCCGGCATGGGCGGCGGCACCGGAACCGGTGCCGCCCCGGTGATCGCGCGGATGGCCCGCGAGCGGAACATCCTGACCGTCGGCGTGGTGACGAAGCCGTTCACGTTCGAAGGCAGCCGTCGCGCGCGCGCCGCCGAGGCCGGCATCGAGGAACTGCAGCAGTATGTCGACACGCTGATCGTCATTCCGAACCAGAACCTGTTCCGCCTCGCCAACGAGCGGACCGGCTGGAAAGAGGCGTTCAAGATGGCCGACAACGTCCTGTACATGGGCGTGCGCGGCGTCACCGACCTGATGGTCGCCCCGGGCCTGATCAACCTCGACTTCGCCGACATCCGCACCGTCATGGCCGAGATGGGCAAGGCGATGATGGGCACCGGCGAGGCGGAGGGCGAGAACCGGGCGATCCGCGCCGCCGAGGCCGCGATCAGCAACCCGCTGCTGGAGGATACCAGCATGAACGGGGCGCGCGGCCTGCTGATCAACATCACCGGCGGCGAGGACATGACGCTGTTCGAGGTCGATCAGGCGGCGAACCGCATCCGCGAGGAAGTGGACGAGGGTGCGAACATCATCTTCGGCTCGGCGATCGATGACGACCTGGCCGGCCGCGTGCGGGTGAGCGTGGTCGCGACCGGGATCGAGAGCGCGGCCCAGCGCGACGCGCAGCGGCCCCGGCTGGTCGCGGTCGGCGGCGGCGCGCCCGTCGTGGCGAACGCGGTCGCGACCCAGCCCAACCAGCCGGCGTCGCAGCCGCAGCAACAGACCGCCCTGCCCCCGACCCCGCTGCCGCCGCTCGGTACGGCCGGTGCCGGCACCGCTGGCGCAGTTGCAGGCGGCGGCCCACGCGCACTCGGTCTCGCAAGCCCACGCGGCGGCTCAGGCCGCACCGCAGATCCTGGCGCCGAGCCCCGGCCCGGCAATGTTCGCGCCGCAGCAGCGTCAGTCGCCCGATCCGCACGCGCAGCACGGGCAGCCGATGCAGCCTCTCCAGCAAGGGCAGCAGGCGCAGCAGCCGCTGCCGACACCGACCCGGCCCGCCCAGCCGCCCCGCGCGGGCCGCGTCGCCATCTCCGACCCGACCGGCGAGCAGCGGCCCGGCCGGGGTCTGTTCGCCGAAGGGCCCGCGCAGCCCAGCGCGCCGCCGCCCTCCGCCCCGCGCAAGAGCATTTTCGGGATCGTCACCGGGGCGATCCGCGGCGGCAATCACCAGCCGGACGCGCATCAGGGCCCGATGCAGCCCGCCTCGTCCGCCGTCCACGCGGACCAGCAGCAGCAACGCGCCGAGCCGTCGCTGCGCCACGACGACGGCTACGGTCACGACGAACACCCCGCCCCGTCCCGCGCGCACGTGCGGCAGGCGGCCGGCGAGGAGATGGGGCTCGATATCCCGGCGTTCCTGCGGCGGCAGTCTTCCTAGGCTGGCTGACGACCGCACCGAAGCGAACCCAGACCCTCACCCCGGCCCTCTCCCAGAAAGCGGGAGAGGGAGAAGGTCTGCTCCCTCTCCCGGCTTATGGGAGAGGGCCGGGGTGAGGGTCTCACCTCACGCCGCCGTGCTGCAAACCGCAGCGCAATATCCGGCAACAATCATTGACTCGCGGCACCACGGGCCGCCCGCCTAAACCATCGTTCAGAAGTCCCTGGCGAGTGTGGCAGGGATGATGGAGGCGACGGCGCATGGACGGGCTACCGATGGCGATCATGCCGAACGCCCCCGCTCCCCGTCAGCGCACCATCGGCGCCTCGATCGGCTGCGTCGGCGTCGGCCTCCATACCGGGCGGCGCGCGTCGCTGACCCTGCACCCCGCGCCGGTCGACCACGGCATCGCCTTCCGCCGCACCGACCTCGGCGGCGCGCCGATCCTGCCCGCGTCCTGGGACCGGGTGGCCGACACGCGGCTCTGCACCGTGCTGGCCGATCCCGCGCGCCCGGACCTGCGGATCGGCACGGTCGAGCACGTGATGGCGGCGCTCGCGGCGGCCGGGATCACCAACGCGCTGATCGACGTGGACGGCCCGGAATGCCCGATCCTGGACGGCTCGGCCGCTCCGTTCGTGTTCCTGATCGACTGCGCCGGGGCACGGGACCAGGACGCGGCGGTCACGGTCGTCATGCCGACCCGGATGATCCGCGTGACCGACGGTGCCGCGTTCGCGGAGTTGCGCCCGGCGCTGGACGCCTCGGCGCTCGACATCGCGATGACGATCGACTTCGACGCGGCCGCGATCGGCTCGCAGCACATCCGCCTGTCCGCGACCGAGCCGACGATCCGGTCCGAGCTGATCCGGGCCCGCACGTTCACGATGGCCGATGACGTGGCGAAGCTGCGCGCGGCGGGTCTCGCGCGCGGCGGCAGCTTGGAGAATGCCGTCGTGGTCGAGGGCGCCAAGGTCCTCAACCCCGCCGGCTGGCGGATGGACGGCGAATGCGTGCGGCACAAGGCGCTCGACGCGGTGGGCGACCTTGCCCTCGCCGGGCTTGCGTTGCGGGGGCGCTTCACCGGCCATTGTTCCGGCCACGCGCTCAACAACCGCCTGCTGCGCGCGATGTTCGCCGACGCGGCCAACTGGCGCACGATCGACATGGACCCGGCGGTCGCGACCGCGCGCGGGTGGCTCGTCCGGGCGGACGCGGCCGCCGCCTGATCCCCGCCGGCCAAAGACCAGCCGCCGGACGACCGCCACCTGGAATCCGCCGCCCGAAATCCGCCGCCGACTGACGATTTCGCGAGCATCTCCCCGAAAGGCGGCCTTGTGCTGGCTTCGCGCGTTCAGGTGTCCGAAGGTCCGCGCGACGGGGGACGCAGTTGCACAAGTTTGCCGGCCTGCTCGACCGAAATGCGCGTGGTGACCCGCCGGTCACGACGGCCGAGCTGCGCCGCCAGATCGAGGACCTCAAGATCGCGGTTCAGGTCCGCGACGACTTGATCGCGGTCGCGGCCCACGAATTGCGCAACCCCATGACCCCCATCCTGGGCGTGGCGGAGCTGGCGTTGGCCTCCGCGCGGGCCGCGGGCGCGGCGGTGCCACCCCGGACGATCATGCTGCTGGAGAGGATGGAAGTGCTGGTCCAAGACTATGTTCGCCGCGCCACGCGGCTCCTCGACGTCACGCGTGTCAGCAGCGGCGATTTCCGGCTGGAACCGGCCGACATCGACCTGTCGGAGGTCGTGCGGACCGTGACGTCCCGCTACGAGGTGGTCGCCGCCCACTGCCGCAGCCCGTTCGAGATCGAGGTCGCCGACCGGGTGAACAGCTTCTGCGACGCGCTCGCGGCCGAGCAGGTGGTTGAAAACCTCGTCTCGAACGCGCTGAAATTCGGCGCGGGCCGGCCGGTTTCGGTGCGCTTGCACGCCGAGGGCGGGATGGCCCTGGTCGCGGTTCGGGACAACGGCGTCGGGATGCGGCCGGATCAGCAGGCGCGGTTGTTCGGACGGTTCGAGCAGGTGCTCAGCGAGTATCGCGCCGGCGGCTTCGGCATCGGACTTTGGGTCTCCAAGCGGCTGGTCGACGCCATGGCCGGATCGATCGAGGTCACCAGCACGATCGGTCAGGGTTCGACCTTCGTCGTCCGGCTGCCGCTGGCCGGCCCGGCCGCCCCATCGGTGCGCCTGTCGTGACCGCCGTGACGACCCCAGCCGCCGACGAGGGCGCGCCGGCGGGCGTGCCGCGCGTCCCGAGCCGCGTTCCGGGCCTCGACACCATCCTGCATGGCGGGTTCCTGCGCGCCGGCTTGTATATGATCCAGGGCACGCCGGGCACCGGCAAGACGGTGCTGGCGAGTCAGATTATCTACGCGGCGGCGGCGAACGGGGCGAAGACGCTGTTCGTGACGGTGCTGGGCGAGAACCACGGGCGCATGATGGTGCACCTGCGCACGATGCGGTTCTTCGATGAAACGCTGATGCCCGATCACGTCGCTTACGTCAGCGCCTATCACGCGCTGGACACCGACGGTCTGCCGGGGATCACGACGCTGATCCGGCGCGAGGTGCTGGCCCGCGGCAGCACGCTGATGGTGCTGGACGGCGTGAGCGCGATCGAGGCGACGGTCACGAGCGACCTCGGCCTCAAGCGGTTCGCCCACGAGTTGCAGACCCTGGCGTCGTCGACCGATTGCACGATGTTCCTGCTGACGACGTCGGAGTCCGCGACCGCGCCGGAGCGGACGATGGTCGACGGCCTGATCGAACTGAAGCAGCGCCTCTACGGAGCCCGCAACGAGCGGCGGCTGCTGGTTCAGAAGATTCGCGGTACCAAATATATCGAAGGCGAGCACGCGTTCCGGATCGACGACACCGGCATAACCGTCTTTCCCCGCACCGAGGCGGTCCACGGTACCGAGCCCGAGATCCAGATCGAGCGGGTTCCGATGTCGACCGGCGTGATGGCGCTCGACGTCATGCTGGGGGGCGGCATTCCGGCCGGCAGCGTGACCGCGATCGTCGGGCCGACCGGGACCGGCAAGACGACGCTCGGGCTGCAATTCCTGTCCGGGTCGACGCCCCAGCAACCCGGCCTGCTGTTCGGCTGTTTCGAGCCGCCGGCGCGGCTGCGGATCAAGGCGGCGGCACTCGGCTTCGACCTTGCCGGCGCGGAGGGGCGGGGCGAGGTGACGCAGCTCTGGCATCCGGTCGGCGAGCACATCCTGGACGAGCTCGCGACCCGGCTGCTCGACACCGTGCGGCGGCGCGGCATCCGGCGGTTGCTGATCGACGGGGTCTACGGCTTCCAGCAGGCCGCGCTGGAGCCGGAGCGGATCGTCCGGTTCTGGTCCGCGCTGACCAACGAGCTGCGCAGGCTCGGTGTGACGACGTTGCACACGCTCGAATTGCCGGATTTCGCGCAGGATCACCCGCTGGGGCCGTTCAGCGCCGTGTCCTCGATGGCGGAGGTGCAGATCCTGTTGAAATCGGAGGCGACCGAGACCGGCCGCCGCCGCCTGCTGTCGCTGCTCAAGGTCAAGGATACCGACTTCGACCTGGCCAGCCGGGTCTATGAAATTCTTCAAGTGGGCATCGTCGTCGACGGGATCGGCTTGCCGCCCGTGGTTGCGAACGCTGCGCGTAATGAGACGTGAGCGCCGCGCTCACCGTGCTGATCGTCGAGGACGAGTTCGCGATCGCCGAGTTGCTCGAGCTGGTTCTGACCGACGAGGGCTACCGGGTTCTCAAGGCGAGCAACGGGTTGCAGGGGCTGGCACGCTTCGCCGAGGCGCGGCCGGATCTGATCATCTCCGATTTCATGATGCCGGGCCTCGACGGCGCCGGGCTCATCGCCGCCCTTCGCGAACGCGCCGGCACGCCGGAGATCCCGTGCATCCTGATGAGCTCGATGCCGGAGGAGAATGTTCGCGAGCGGGTCCAGGGCTACGCCGCGTTCGTCCGCAAGCCGTTCCAGCTCGCCGCGGTGGTGGCGCTGGTCGAGCGCATCATCGGTCCGCCGGCGAACGACAGTCAGCCTTGAGGGCGACTGTGCGGCGCGCGGGCGCGTGATATACGACGCGAATCATGAGGTTCCCGACCCTTCGCCCGATTCTCCTCGTCGCCGTGCTGCTCCTGCCCGGAGGGTGCGAGACGCTGGATTCGGTCAATCCGTTCAGCAGTTCGAAAGCGGCCATTCCCGACGACAGTCAGGCGGCCGCCGACAGCAAGGACCCGTCGAAGATCCCGGTCGAGACGCTGTACGGCCACGGGGTCGACGCGCTGACGAGCAAGCGGTATTCGCAGGCGGTGACCGAGTTCGATAACGTCGAACGGTACTACCCCTATTCGAACTTCGCGGTGAACGCGCAGCTGATGCAGGGGTATTCGGAGTATCTGGAGAACGACTACACGAGCTCGATCGCCACACTGGACCGGTTCATTCAGCTCCACCCGGCGCACCGCGACATCGCCTACGCCTATTACCTGCGGGCACTCGACTATTACGAACAGATTGCCGACGTGGCGCGCGACCAGAAGGGCACGTCCGACGCGATGGACGCCCTGCAGGAGGTCGTGAACCGGTTTCCGGACAGTGCCTACGGGCGTGACGCGCGGCTGAAGATCGACCTCGGGCGCGACCACCTCGCCGGCAAGGAAATGGCGATCGGCCGGTATTACGAGAACCAGCACCTCTACACCGCCGCGATCGGGCGATTCCAGCGCGTGATCGACGACTACCAGACCACCAACCACGTGCCCGAGGCGCTGCACCGGCTGACCGAGATCTACCTGATCCTCGGCCTGCCCGATCAGGCGAAGCGGACGGCGGCCGTGCTGGGCCACAACTATCCGGGCAGCCCGTGGTACGCCGACAGCTACAACCAGCTCGTCAGCGACGCCGACATCAAGGGCGCGCCGGTCTACGCCAGTGCCGCGCCGACCGGGGATGGCGGCGGCACCGCGCCGCCGCCGCCCGGCCTGCTGTCGCGCGTTTTGGGCTCGATTTTCTGACCCGCTCGTCGTCATAGGCGTGGTGCGCGGATGCTGACCGCGCTGTCGATCCGCGACGTCGTGCTGATCGAGCGGCTCGACCTCTCGTTCGGACCCGGCCTCACCGTGCTGACCGGGGAGACCGGGGCCGGCAAGTCGATCCTGCTCGACAGCCTGGGCCTCGCACTCGGCGCCCGCGCGGAAGCCGGGCTGGTGCGCGCCGATGCCGCACAGGCGGCGGTGGCCGCGGTGTTCCAGCCGGCGGCCGACCATCCGGCATGGGCGTTGCTGGCCGATCAGGGCATCGACGCCGACGGCGAGGTCGTGCTGCGCCGGGTGCTGTCGCGCGAGGGCCGCAGCCGGGCATTCGCGAACGACGCGCCGATCGGGGCCGGGCTGCTGCGCCGGCTCGGGGCCATGCTGGTCGAGGTGCAGGGCCAGCACGACCAGATGGGGCTGGCGGACGCCGCCACCCACACCGGGCTGCTGGACGGGTTCGGCGTCGATCCGGCGCTGCGGGGTGCCGTGGCACGGGCGCATGGCGGCTGGCGCGCGAGCGAACGCGCACTCGCGGCGGCGCGGGCCGAGATCGCGGCGGCCGAGCGCGAGGAGGATTTCCTGCGCCATGCATCGGCCGAGCTGACGACGCTCGCCCCGGAACCGGGCGAGGAGACCGCGCTTGCCGCCGAGCGGCAGCGGCTGCAGCAGACCGAGCGCCGGGCGGAGACGATCGCGACGGCGCTGTCCGATCTGGCACCGCAATCGGGGCGCAACCGCACCGCCGGACCGGCCGCCGCGTTGCGCTCGGCGGCACGAACGCTGGCGCGGCTGACGACACCGGAGCCGGCCGAGACCGAGGCGATCGCGGCGCTGGAGCGGGCCGAGGAGGCGCTGGCCGAGGCCGAGACGCTGCTGTCGCGGATCGCCGGATCGTCCGACATGGACCCGCGCGTGCTGGAGCGGACGGAGGAGCGGCTATTCGCGCTCCGGGCGGCGGCGCGCAAGTTCGACGTGCCGGTGACCGGGCTGACCGAGTTGCGCGACACGCTGATCGCGCGGCTGGCGGCGCTGGAGACCGGCTCCGGCCGGGTCGCGGCGCTGGCGGCGGAGGCCGAGGCGGCGCGCGTCGCGTTCGCCGCCGCTTGTGCCGAGTTGTCGGCCGTGCGGAAAACGGCGGCGGCGGCGCTGGACCGGGCCGTCGCGATCGAGCTGCCGCCGTTGCGGCTGGACCGCGCGCGGTTCGTGACCGAGCTGATGCCGCTGGAGCCTGCCCAGTGGGGCGCGGAGGGTGCCGAGGCCGCGCGGTTCCTGATCGCGACCAACCCCGGCCAGCAACCCGGACCGCTCGGCCGCGTCGCATCGGGTGGCGAGTTGAGCCGGCTGATGCTGGCGCTGGAGGTGGTCTTGTCGGGTGGCTCGACGGTATCGACCCTGGTGTTCGACGAGGTGGATAGCGGCGTCGGCGGCGCCACGGCGGCCGCGGTCGGCGAGCGGCTCGCGCGCGTGGCCGAGGGCGTGCAGGTGCTGCTGGTGACCCACTCGCCGCAGGTCGCCGCCCGTGGCGACGCGCACCTGCGGGTCAGCAAGCTGACCGCCGGCGGGCGCGCGCAAACCCATATCGAGGCGCTGGTCGGGCATCACCGGCGCGAGGAAATCGCCAGAATGCTGGCCGGGGAGACGGTGACGGAGGCGGCGCGGGCGGCGGCCGACGTCCTGTTGGGCGCTTGAAGAAGCCGACGCCGAAAGCCGAGTTCACGCGGCTGACGGCGGAGATCGCGCGCCATGACGAGGCGTACCACGGCCGGGACGCACCGACGGTCACGGACGCGGAATACGATGCGCTGCGGCGGCGGCTGGCCGAATTGCAGGCCGCCCACCCCGAGTTTTCGGGCGCGCACGGGGTCGGTGCGAAGCCGGCCCAGGGGTTCGCCAAGCACGCGCACGGCACGCCGATGCTGTCGCTCGGCAACGCGTTCGACGCGGCCGAATTCGCCGAGTTCGTGGCCGGCATTTCGCGGTTCCTGGGACCGTCCGCCCCGGCGGCGCTGGCGATGGTGGCCGAGCCGAAGATCGACGGGCTGTCCATCTCGCTGACCTACGAGGACGGCGCGCTGGTCGCGGCGACCACGCGGGGCGACGGCGCGGTCGGCGAGGACGTGACGGCGAACGCGCGCGTCATCCCGGCCATCCCGCAGCGCCTCGAGGGCAAGGCTCCGGCGCGGATCGAAATCCGGGGCGAAGTGTTCATGACGAAGGCCGACTTCCTCGCGCTCAACGCGGCGCAGGAGGCGGCGGGCGACCGGCTGTTCGCCAACCCGCGCAACGCGGCGGCCGGCAGCCTGCGCCAGCTCGACACCAGGGTGACGGCCGGACGGACGCTGGAGCTGTTCGCCTATGCGCAGGGCGATGCGAGCGAGGCGGTGGCGGCGACGCATCACGGCTACCTCGAACGGCTGGCCGCGTGGGGGTTCGTGGTCAACCCGCTATCGGAACGCCTCGCCTCCCCGGCCGACGCGGAGGCGTTCCAGGCGAAGATGGCGGCCGGGCGGGCCGAGCTGCCCTACGACATCGACGGGGTCGTCTACAAAGTCGACGACCTGTCGCTCCAGCGCCGGCTCGGGTTTTCCGGCCGGGAGCCGCGCTGGGCGGTGGCGTGGAAGTTTCCCGCCGAACAGGCGACGACCATCCTCGACGACATCCTGATCCAGGTCGGCCGCACCGGATCGCTGACGCCGGTCGCGGCCCTGCGCCCGGTCAATGTCGGCGGCGTGCTGGTGACGCGCGCCACCCTGCACAACGAGGACGAGATCGCGCGCAAGGATTTGCGGATCGGCGACACGGTGTTCCTGCAGCGCGCCGGCGACGTGATCCCGCAAATCCTCGGCCCGGTGCTCGACCGCCGCCCGGCCGACGCCGTGCCGTTCGTGTTTCCCGACATCTGTCCCGCCTGCGGCAGTGCGGCCATCCGCCCGGCCGACGAGGTGGTGCGCCGCTGCACCGCCGGCTTGCTGTGCCCGGCCCAGGTCGAGGAGCGGCTGGCCCACATGGTCGCGCGCGGCGCGCTCGACATCGACGGCCTCGGCGGGCGCACCATCGCCGAGTTCATGCGGGCCGGCCTGCTGACCGCGCCTGCCGACATCTTTCGCCTCGGCGCGCACGAGGAACAGATCGCGGCGCGGGACGGCTGGGGCGACGCGTCCGCCAGAAACCTGGTCGCCTCGATCGAGCGGCGGCGGACGCAGATCCTGTCGCGATTCCTGTTCGGCCTCGGGATCAGGCGCATCGGCGAGCAGAACGCCCGCCTGCTCGCCCGCCATTACGGCACCTACGATATGTGGCGCGCCGCGATGCCCGACGCGGTGGCCGAGGGTTCGCCGGCGCGGGCGGAACTCGACACCATCCTCGGCATCGGGCCGGCGATCGCTGCGGAGCTGGCGGCGTTCTTCGCCGAGCCGCGCAACGTCGCCATCCTCGACGACCTGGCGGCCGAGCTGACGATCGTGCCCGACCCGGTGCGGGCCGCCGCCGACGGGAAGCTCGCGGGCAAGCTGATCGTGTTCACCGGGACGCTGTCGCGGGTCACGCGGCAGGAGGCGAAGGCGATGGCGGAGCGGCTCGGCGCACGGGTCGGCGAGAGCGTCAGCGGCAAGACGGACTTGGTGGTGGTCGGCGCCGACGCGGGCTCGAAAGCGAAACGCGCGAGCGAGCTGGGGATCGCGACCGCGACCGAGGCGGAGTGGCTTGCGATGGCGGAATCCGGCGGAAACCCGGCCGAATCCGGCGAAGCTTAACACGATGCCGAAATGAGGTCTTGGAACCAGGTTATGGTTCCTCAGTTATGATCGCATCGATGACAGGTGTTCAGCCCAGGATGGCGAGACGATCGGCGGCAGGCTGGGGCAGCTCAGTCCAGCAGGCATGAGTCGTGCGGTCAGAGCCGAGCGCGCCGCGTTGCGGGTTCTGATTGTCGAAGACATGGCGTCGGTCGCGGGATTGCTGGACGCGACGCTGCGCGCGGACGGCATGGACCCGGTCGTATCGGCGACCGGCAGCGACGCCCTGATGCGCAAACTCCGGTTCCAGCCCGACGTGGTCCTGATCGACCTCGGCCTGCCGGACATCGACGGTCTGGACCTGGTGCGGCGGTTCGCCCAGGACGGTGATTGCGGGCTGATCGTGGTGACCGCCAACGACGCGGAGGTCGTGCGGGTCGCGATGCTGGACGCCGGGGCGGACGACTACCTCGTCAAGCCCGTGGCGCTGCGCGAGCTGGTGGCGCGAATCCGGGCCGTGCACCGGCGCTCGGTTCGCGTCGAGGCGCCGGTCCAATCGATCCGCGGCCCCCGGATCGTGCTCGACGCGGCGCATCGCTGTCTGTCCGGCCCGAGCCGCATCGTGACCCCGCTCACGGAGGCGGAGTTCCTCGTGCTGGCGTGCTTGCTGGAGGCGGCGGGGGCCCCGGTGTCGCGCGACCACCTCGGCCGCGCCGCCTTGAAACGCAGTGTCGGCGAGGATGACCGAAGCGTCGATCAACTGGTCCTGAAGCTGCGACGGAAGATGGCGATGCACGGCGTGACCGGCCGGGCGATCCTGTCGACCCGCGGCCTCGGCTACGTGTTGCCGGAGCCGCTGCGGTTCGTGGTCAACTCGCCGGTCCAGATCGCGGCCGCGATGGGCGCGCCGCGCTGATCTAGGCGCTACGAGCGATACGACCCGTTGATGTCGATGTAGCCGTGCGTCAGGTCGCAGGTCCAAACCCGCGCCCGTCCGGTGCCGAGGCCGAGGTCGACCGAAATCTCGATCTCCTGGCCCGCCATGTGCGCGACCACCGGGGCCTCGTCGTAGCCGGCGACGACCGTGCCGGCGCGGGCCATCCAGACGCCGCCGACGCCGACCGAGAGCCGGTCCCGGTCGGCCGGTTCGCCCGCCTTGCCGACCGCCATCACGATCCGGCCCCAGTTCGCGTCGCCGCCCGCAATCGCCGTCTTGACCAGCGGGGAGTTCGCGACCGCCATCGCCACCCGCCGCGCCGACTTGGCCGACGTGGCACCGGCGACGTCGATCCGGACCAGCTTGGTGGCACCCTCGCCGTCGCGGACCACCATCAGGGCGAGGTCGAGCAGCAGCGCCTCGAACGCGTCCCGGAAATCTTTCAACAGCGCTGGCGGGCTGTCGACGGTGACCGGCGGATGGGTCGCCTGGCCGGTGGCGAACAGCAACACCGTGTCGGACGTGGACGTGTCGCTGTCGACGGTGATGCAGTTGAACGAGCGATCGACCGCGCGCGACAGCAGGCCCTGCAGCACGAGCGGCGGCAGGGCCGCGTCGGTGGTCACGAAGCACAGCATCGTCGCCATGTCGGGTGCGACCATGCCGCTGCCCTTGCAGAAGCCGCTGATCCGCACCGTCTGGCCGCCGATCGTGGTGGTGCGGGTGGCAGCCTTGGCGAACGTGTCGGTGGTCATGATGGCGCGCACCGAAGCCGGCCATCCGGTCTCGCTCAGGTCACGATACAGGGCGGGCAGCGCGTCGACGATGCGGCCGACCGGCAACTGCTCGCCGATCACACCGGTGGAGGCGACGAACACTTCCCGGTCGCCGCAGCCGATCAGGCCGGCGACGGCGCGGGCGGTCGCGGCGACGGCCTCGGCTCCGGCCCGGCCGGTGAAGACGTTGGCGTTGCCGGCGTTCACGATCAGTGCGCGGGCCGAGCCGCCGGTCAGCGCCTCGCGGTCCCAGTCGACCGGCGCGCCGGGGCAGCGGTTGCGGGTGAACACGCCCGCGACCGTCGTGCCGGGGGCGAATTCGGCCAGCATGACGTCGTCGCGGCCCTTGTAGCGGATGCCGGCCGCGATGGTGGACAGCCGCACGCCGGCGACCGGAGGCAGCTCCGGCAAATCGACCGCCAGCGGTGAGCGCGGGGCCGGTGCTGCCATGGTCTTAAGGCGTCGCGGGAGCGGGGGTGGCCGTTGCGGCCGCCGGCGGCGGGGTCGCGGTGTCGGTCGGGCTCGCGGGCTTGCCGTCGGGTCCCATCTTGACGATCGTGACGCTGGCGCGGGCCGCCTTCACCTCGGCCTGCACCGCATCCTGGATCATGCTCTGGCGAAGCTGTTCGCGCGCCTGCTCGAACGTCGGCGCGGCGGCGGTGCGGTGGCCGAGCGTCTGGATGACGTGCCAGCCGTACTGGGTCTGCACCGGCGTCTGGGTGATCCCGTTATCGGGCAGCGCGAACGCGGCCACGGCGAACGCGGGCAGCATGTCGCCCTTCTTGAACCAGCCGAGGTCGCCGCCGTCGGCCGCACCCGGATCGGTGCTGTTGGCCTTCGCCAGCGCCACGAAGTCGCCGCCCTTGTTGAGCTGCGCGATCAGGTCCTTCGCCTTCGCCTCGTCCTTCACCAGGATGTGGCGGGCATGCACCTCCGCCTCGCCCGGCTTGCCGGCGACCGTGCTGTCATAGCGTGCCTTCACCGCGTCCTCGGTGACCTGCGGGCCGACGGTGCGGCTGATCAGGGCATTCTGCAGGGTCTGGTCGGCCGAGCGCGCCATCGCGGCCTTCACGGTCGGGTCCTGATCGAGCTTCTCGGCGTGGGCGAGCTTCAGCAGGGCCGCGCGATCGACGAGCTGATCGACCAGCATCGGGATCAGCACGGCGGGCGGCAGCTGCTTGTATTCGTCGGGCACGCCGGCGGCGGCGGCGCGGACGTCGCTCATGCGGATTTCGGTGGTGTCGACCTTCGCGACCACCGGGTCGGCCGGCGGGGTCGCCGGGGCGGCGGCAGGGGCCGGAGCAGCGGCGGGCCGGAGCAGCCGGGGCCGGAGCAGCCGGGGCTGGTGCCGCCGGAGTCGCCGTCTGGGCCATGGCGGGCAGTGCGAGGGTGGCCGCGACCAGGCTGGACGCGAGGAACGATACGTGGCGCATGGACGCGTCCTTGGGATATGTCGGCTTGGGGCGGCGGGGTTATGGCGGAACCCTCATGCATCGGCAAGCCGCGCCGCGTTGACCGGCCCTGCCCCGGTCCTTATCTCCACCCCGATCCTTTCCGCTACCGATCCGCGGTCCATCGGCCGCGACCCGCTCACAAGGCACCCTTTATGTTCGCACGCCTCGCCCGCACCGTTTTCGGCTCCAGCAACGACCGATCGCTGAAAGGCTATCAGCGGCGCGTGCCGGCGATCAACGCGCTCGAACCCGCGACCGCCGCCCTCGACGACGCGGCGCTGCGGGGCAAGACCGACGAGTTCCGAGCCAGGCTCGAAAAGGGCGAGAGCCTGGACGACATGCTGCCCGAGGCGTTCGCGGTCGTGCGCGAAGCGGCGCGGCGCGCCCTCGGCCTGCGCCATTTCGACGTGCAGCTGATCGGCGGCATGGTCCTGCACGACGGCCGGATCGCCGAGATGAAGACCGGCGAGGGCAAGACGCTGGTCGCGACCCTGCCCGTCTATCTGAACGCGCTGGCCGGCAAGGGCGTGCATGTCGTCACCGTCAACGACTACCTGGCCACCCGCGACGCGCAGTGGATGGGGCAGCTTTATTCGTTCCTCGGGCTGACGACGGGCGTCATCGTCCACGGCCTGGACGACAACCAGCGCCGCGCCGCCTACGCCTGCGACATCACCTACGGCACCAACAACGAGTTCGGCTTCGACTATTTGCGCGACAACATGAAGTACACGCTGGCCGAGATGGTGCAGCGCGACTTCGACTACGCGATCGTCGACGAGGTCGACAGCATCCTGATCGACGAGGCGCGGACGCCGCTCATCATCTCCGGCCCGGCCGAGGACAGCAGCGACCTGTACCGCCGTGTCGACGGCGTCGTGCGCGAGCTGGTCGCGATGCCCGACACGTACGAGAAGGACGAGAAGCAGCGCACGGTCACGATGAGCGAGCCGGGCAGCGTCACCGTCGAGCAGATGCTGCGCGACGCCGAGATTCTCACCGACGGCGCGCTGTACGACGCGCGCAACGTGACGATCGTCCATCACGTGCAGCAGAGCCTGCGGGCGCGGACGCTGTTCGCGCGCGACGTCGACTACATCGTGCGCGACGGAAAGGTCGTGCTGATCGACGAGTTCACCGGCCGCATGATGGAAGGCCGCCGGTATTCCGAGGGTCTGCATCAGGCGCTGGAGGCCAAGGAAGGCGTCGAGATCCAGCCGGAGAACCAGACGCTCGCCTCGATCACGTTCCAGAACTATTTCCGGCTGTTCCCGAAGCTCGCCGGCATGACCGGCACGGCACTGACCGAGGCGGACGAGTTCGCCGAGATCTACAAGCTGACCGTCGTGGACATCCCGACCAACGTCGAGGTTCGCCGCAAGGATGGCGACGACGAGGTGTACCGCTCGGCCCAGGAAAAATACGAGGCGGTGGCGGGGCTGATCGAGGAGGCGCGCACGCGCGGGCAGCCGGTTCTGGTCGGCACGACGAGCATCGAGAAAAGCGAGCAGATCAGCAACCTGCTGAAGCTGAAGAACGTGCCGCACCAGGTGCTGAACGCGCGCTTCCACGAGCAGGAAGCCAAGATCGTGAGCCAGGCGGGCGCACCGGGGGCGGTCACGATCGCGACCAACATGGCCGGGCGCGGCACCGACATCAAACTCGGCGGCAACATCGAGATGCGGCTGGCGCTCGAGGTCGGCGACAACCCCGACCCGGCGCACGAGGCCGCCATTCGCGACGAGATCGCGCGCAACCATGAGATCGTGAAGGCGGCCGGCGGGCTGCTGGTGATCGGCACCGAACGCCACGAGAGCCGGCGTATCGACAACCAGCTGCGCGGCCGGTCGGGGCGTCAGGGCGACCCGGGCGGCAGCCGTTTCTTCCTGTCGCTGGAAGACGATCTGATGCGGATCTTCGGCAGCGACCGGATGGGCGGGATGCTGGCGCGGCTCGGCCTGAAGCCCGGCGAGGCGATCGTCCACCCGTGGATCAACAAGGCGCTGGAGAAGGCGCAGAAGAAGGTCGAGGCGCGCAACTTCGACAGCCGCAAGAACGTGCTGAAATACGACGACGTGATGAACGACCAGCGTCGCGAGGTCTATCAGCAGCGCCGCGAGTATCTGCATGCGGACGACGTGCGCGAGATCATCGCCGACATGCGGGCCGAAGTGGTCGGCAACATCGTCGCCGCCCGCATTCCGGAGAAGGCGTTCGCCGAGCAGTGGCAGTCGGCCGAACTGGCCGACGACGCGCGCCGGCTGCTCGGGCTCGACCTGCCGATCGAGGGCTGGGCGCGCGAGGAGGGGATCGACGAGGTCGCCATCCGCGAGCGGATCACCGAGGCGGTCGAACAGCTCGCGGCGATCAAGGACGAGCGGATCGGCGCCGAGCTGATGCGCCATGTCGAGAAAAGCCTGCTGCTCCAGACGCTGGACATCGTCTGGAAGGAACACCTGCTCGCGCTGGACCACCTGCGGCAGGGGATCGGGTTGCGCGCCTACGGCCAGAAGGACCCGGTCAACGAGTACAAGGGCGAGGCGTTCGTGCTGTTCAACGCGATGCTGGACGATCTGCGCGAGCGGATCGTGGCCACGCTGGCGCGCGTCGAACTGCACGCCGAAGCCCCGCCCCCGCCGCCGCCGCCGGTGATGATGGAGAATCATCCGTCGATGAGCGGCATCGGCTACGAGACGCTGGGGATGGACACGCTGACGCTGGCGGGCGCGGCGGACCGGCTCGCGGGCGTCGATCCGGAAAATCCCGAGACGTGGGCCATGTCGCCGCGCAACGCACCCTGCCCGTGCGGGTCGGGGAAGAAGTTCAAGCACTGCCACGGACGGACGATGTAGCGGACGCCTTTCGTGCGTCGCGTCTGGCCGATCTGGGCCGCGATCTTCCTGGGGGTCGCGGCCTGCGTGGCCGTGATCCTCGACGAGGCCAGCCACGGCACCGCACTCGGCTTCGTCGACGGGGTGATGAACTCCGACACGTTGTGGCCCGCGTCGTTCTTCTGGGACGTGACCACGCGGGCCGACGGATGGCGCGGCCATAGCCTGTCGCGGCTGCCGAGCCTGATCCCCGACCTCGCGGTGTGGGGCACGTTCCTGGCAATCACGCACTCGGTCCGCTGGACGGTGCTGCTGTACGCCGTCGCCCAGTATTCGGCGTTCGTCGCGATCGGCGGCTGGCTGGCCGCACGGCTCGCGGGGCGCGCCTGGGTGGTCGGCACGACGGCGGTGTTCGCCGTGACGGCCATCGTGATCGCGCTGGCGCTGGCCCGGATCGGCGGCCGGATCATGGTGTTCAGCGCGCTGCTGCCGATCATCCATGTCGGCCCGATGCTGCTGGCCCTTCTCGCGGCATCGCTGGCCGCACGGTTCAGCGCCGGGGTCAGGTCGGCGTGGGCCATCGTCGGCGTGTCGATGACGGTGTTCCTCTCGGACCAGCTGCTGCTGATCGAGTTCGTCCTGCCGCTGCTGTTCGCGTCCGTCGTGCTGTGCGCCGTGGGCCGGATGCGGCCGTCGCGGCTGATGGGCAATGCGATCGCCGTGTTTTGCGGCATGCTGGTCGGCCTGATCCTGTTCAACCGGCTCCGGCATGCCGGGGTGCAGGTCGATCACACACCGGAAATGACGGTCGAGGTGATCCTCGCCTCGGCGCGCAAATTCCTCGCCGACATCCCGCATGTCGTGGCCGACGTGCCGATCTTTTCGGCGGTCGTGGCGGTTGCGGCACTGGCGTTCGCCGGCCTCGGCGTCTGGATT
Source organism: uncultured Alphaproteobacteria bacterium (assembly GCA_963756975.1). Lineage (GTDB taxonomy): Bacteria > Pseudomonadota > Alphaproteobacteria > Acetobacterales > Acetobacteraceae > CAVRQM01. The sequence continues at coordinate 557,953 of CAVWPS010000001.1, forward strand.
GTCGTCCGCGTCACGCGGCTGCCGGCACGCCTCGCGGCCGACGACGAGCGGCTGTTCCTGTGGTTGTTCGCGGCCGGGACGCTCGCGGGCGACCTCGTGTTCGCCGCCTGCTTCTACGACAACGCGCAGAGCCTGCGATATTGGGTGGCGCTGTGGGCCTGGGGCGTCGTGGCGCTCGCCGCCGCGGCCCTTCGCGTGCCCGGAGCCGCCTACGCGACGGCCCCGGTGGCGGCGCTGACCGCCGGTGTCGCGGTGTTCGAGTTCGCCGTCGTCGATCGCGGCTCGGTCGGGCTGCTGCACTGGGATCAGGACGTCGCCGCCTGCGTGCGCGCCGAGCGCGGGCCGCTCGATCTGCACGCGGGGCTCGCGCAATACTGGATCGCCCGGCCGGCGGAGGTGGCGCTGCGCTGGTCGACGCAGATCGACCAGATCACGCAGATCGGGCTGGCGTATCCGTGGAACAGCGACGCGAAGTGGTTCCGGGAGTCGTTCGCCGATCCGTCGCGGCCGCCGGTCTACGATTTCATCGTCATGCGCAATCTGGACCCGGACGGGATTCTCGCCCGCTACGGCAAGCCGGATCAGGTCGTTCCGTGCGCGGACACGGCGATCTGGGTCTACCATGACCGTTCGGCGATCTACCCGAAGCTCGCCGCGACGCTGCCGCCCGAACCGGCGCCGCATTAGCCTGCCGTGAGACGTCCGGCGCTGATCTGGCTCGCGATCCTGGCCGGTGCCGCGCTGTGCGTCGCACTCGCGTTCAACAACGGCGGCATCGTGTCGGGTGCGGCCGATGCCGACATGCTGTGGCCCGCCTCGTTCGTGTTCGACATGACGACGCGGGCGGATGGCTGGCGCGGGCACAACCTGCCGCGCGTGCCGAGCCTGATCCCGGACCTCGCCGTCTGGGTGCCGATGCTGTTCGCGACCGGGTCGGTCCGCTGGACGGTGTTTCTGTACGGCGTGCTGCAGATGGCCGGGTTCGTGGCCGTGGCGGGCTGGATCGCGGCGCGCCTGTCCGGGCGGCCCCGATTGGTGGGCGGGTCGGCGGTGATCGTGGTGCTGGCGGCGGTCGTTTGGGTCGGCCTGACCGATCTCGGCGCGGGCGGGATGCTGCGGATCGCGGTGCTGCCGATCGTCCATGTCGGGCCGATGATCCTGGCGCTGTTCATCGCGGCGGCGACGGCCGGACGACTGGCGGCGGGGCGGTCGGTGTGGCCGCTGATCGTGGCGGGGGCGGCGGTGTTTCTGTCCGACCGTCTGCTGCTGATCGAGTTCGTGGTCCCGCTGCTGATCGCGACCGCCGGTCTTGTCCTCGCCGGCAGGATCAGGCCGTCGCAGACGATCGCGGTGGCGCTCTGGACATTATTCGGCATCGGGCTCGGCTGGACCGGGTTCGAGCTTCTGCTGCGCGCCGGCGTGTCGACCGATCCGGCACCGGGCGTTTTCGTGGGCGCGCTGATCGCCGGAGTGGGGCGGTTTTTTGCCGCCTTGCCCGGCCTGATCGCGAGCGCGCCGATCGTGATCGTGGTCGTCGGCGTCGCGGTGCTCGCGTTCGCGTGGCTCGGCGTGCGAGCGGTGCGGAATGCCGCGGCGTCACCGCAGGCGCTGTTCCTGTGGCTGTTCCTCGGCGTGTCGTCCGCCGCCAGCATCGCGTTCACCGCGTGCTTCTTCGAGGACGCGGGCAGCATGCGCTACTTGGCCGGTTTGTGGCTGTGCGTGATCGTCGTGCTCGGTGCAGCCTTGGCGCTACTACCGGCGCTCCAACGCGCGTACGGCCTGTTGGCGCTCGCGACCGTTGCAGCGCTGCTCGTCGTGTTCGCAATCCGCTACCGTGGCGCGGTCGCGATGCTGCGCTGGACATACGATGTCGCCGAGTGCGTGCGCGATTTGCGCGGGCCGCTCGGTCTGCACGCTGGGCTGGCGCAATATTGGGTCGCGCGCCCGGCGGAAGTCGCGTTGCGGTGGTCCACACAGATCGACCAGATCAGCGACGACGGGCTCGCCTATCTGTGGAGCAACGATGCGCGGTGGTTCCGGCATTCGCTGGCCGATCCGTCACGGCCGCCCGGCTACGATTTCGTGGTGTTGCGCCGCCTCGATCCGGCGCGGATCGCGGCCCATTACGGCAAGCCGGATGCAGTCGTGCCGTGTTCCAACACCGAAATCTGGATCTATCGGGATCGCGCGGCACTCTACGCGAAAGTCGCCGAGGGGCTGCCGCCTTAGCCGAACAGGAACCACGCGCGAAACACCAGCGTCTCGAGCAGCGTCTGCCGGCGTAGGCCGGAATGGGCCAGCATCGGCAAGCGGCTGCGCCATCCGCCGCGCAACGCCGATGCGATCGCGTCCAGTTCGGCGCGCGCGGTGTCGGTCAGCACCTCGCCGTGGGCCAGCAACGCGGTGACGTGCTGGCGCAGCACGGTCATGAAGGTCGCCGGCCCGCGCCGCGCCGCCTCGCGCCCGCGCCTGAGCACCGAATTCGGCGCGCCGACCGCGTTGTTGCCGTGCTGGCGGTACAGGACGCTCGGCTCGGCGTCGCGCAGCAGCACGCCGCCGGCGGCGGTGACCAGCAGGTAGCACCACCAATCGTGCAGCGTGGCCGGGGCCGGACGGCTCGATGCCACCAGCCGTGCCGCGGCCGGGTTCAGCATGACGGTGCAGCCGGTCGCGACGTTCTGCGCGAGGGCGGCGGGGAAGCCGGTCGGGCCGGACGGCCGCCATGCCGACAGGCCGATCCGGTTCAGCGTCGCGTCGACCAGGATTTGGCGCGCGCAGTACGACGGCCGGACGATGCGCCGCGACCGAGTCGAGCCCGGCCAGCCCGCGCGAAATCTTGTCCGGCAGCCAGACGTCGTCCTGATCGGCGAACGCGACCGCGTCGCCCTCGGCCAGCGTCGGCGCGACGGCGCGCAGCAGCGACAGGAACGATCGCGTGGCACCGTGATGGGTGCCGGATTGCGTGAGCTGGACGCATCGCCCCTGCCCGGCCCGCGCGGCGAACCGCTCCACCACTTCGACCGTCGCGTCGGCCGAGCCGTCGTCGCGCCAGTAGAGCACCCAGTTGTCGTGGCTTTGCCCGAGCAGGCTTTCGAGCTGGTCGGCGAGGTAGGTCGCCCCGTTGTAGGTGGAGAGCAGGATGGCGACCCGCCGCTCGTTTTCACCCCGCATCGGGAGCCGCGATCCCGGCGATCACCCGGTCCAGCGCCTCGCGCCAGTCCGGCAGACGGACGCCGAAGGTGCCGGACAGCTTCGCGCAGTCGAGGCGGCTGTCGAGCGGCCGGCGCGCGGGCGTCGGCCAGTCGGCGGTGGCGATCGGGGTGACCACCGGCGGTGTCAGGCGGAGGCCGGCACTATGCTCGAAGACGGCGGTCGCGAGGCCGTGCCACGTCGTCTCGCCCGAGCCGGCGGCGTGATAGATTCCGGACCAAGCCGGGTCGAAGCCGTCCGTCAGGATGCGTGTGCCGATCGCGACGATCGCGGCGGCGAGGTCGGCGGCCGCCGTCGGGCAGCCGCGCTGGTCGGCGACCACGCGGAGCTGCGCGGGCTGGGCACCGGACTTGCGCGCGGCGTTGACCATGGTCAGCACGAAATTCTTGCCGGTCGCCGCATAAACCCAGGACGTGCGCAGGACGATCGCGTTCCCTGCCGCCAGCACCGCCGCCTCGCCGTCGCGCTTGGTCCGGCCGTAGACGCCGGTCGGCGAAGTCGGGTCGGTCTCCACGTACGGAGCGCCCTTGGTGCCGTCGAACACGTAGTCGGTCGAGACGTGGATCAGCGGCACGCCGGCGGCGGCGCAGATCCGGGCCAGTTCGCCCGGCCCGGTGTGGTTGGCGCGGGCGGCGGCGGCGGCCTCGCTCTCGGCGCGGTCGACGGCCGTGTACGCGGCGGCGTTGATGACCAGCTTCGGCCGGATCGCGGCGAACGCGACGCCGAGGGTGGCCGGGTGGTCGAAGTCGAAACCGGGACGGCCGGCGACGTGGATGTCGAGCTTGCCCGGCGCGTCGGCCAGCGCCCGCGCGAGCTGTCCGGTGCCGCCGGTGACCAGGACGGGGCCCAAATCAGGCACGGAACCAGGCCTCGCACTGGCTGAGGCGCGGCAGGACGAGGTCCTTGTCGGACAGCACGGCGGCGCCCGCCTCGACCGGCCACGGCAGGGCGAGGTCGGGGTCGTTCCAGATCACGCCACGTTCGGCCGATTTGTCGTAGGGGGCGGTCACTTTATAGAGCACCTCGGTATCCGGCTCGAGCGTGACGAAGCCGTGCAGGAAGCCGCGCGGCACCCACAGTTGCTCGCCCTTGGCCGCCGACAGTTCGGCCGCCGCGTGCTGGCCGTAGGTCGGCGAGCCGTGGCGGATGTCGATCGCGACGTCCCAGATGCGGCCGCGCACGACGCGGACCAGCTTGCCCTGCACGTTCGGCGCGATCTGGCAGTGCAACCCGCGCAGCGTGCCGGCGGCGGCGCTGAAACTCTGGTTGTCCTGCATGAAGGGGCCGTCGATGCCGGCGGCGGCGATCCGGTCGGCGTTGAACACTTCGGAGAACCAGCCCCGGCTGTCGCCGAAGCGCGGCGGCTCGATCAGGATCACGTCCGCAACCGAGAGGCGCTCGGCCTTCACGCGTGCTCTCCCTCGGCGAGTTCGGCCAGCACCCGGCCGAGTTCGGTCTTGCCCAGCGCCCTCGCATGCGCGCGCAGCGTCGGCGCGTCGATCCAGCCCATGCGGAACGCGACCTCCTCGGGGCTGCCGACGAGCATGCCCTTGCCGGGACTGGATCGTCTGCACGAAGGTCGCCGCCTGCAGCAGGCTGTCGGGCGTGCCGGCGTCGAGCCAGGCGCAGCCGCGCCCCAGTTTCTCGACGTGGAGCGTGCCTTCCTCGAGGTACATCTTGTTCAGATCGGTGATTTCGAGCTCGCCGCGCGGCGACGGCTTGACCTCGGCGGCCATCTTGCCGACGCGGGAATCGTAGAAATACAGGCCGATCACGGCCCAGTTGCTGAGCGGGGCGACCGGCTTCTCGACGATTTCGAGCGCCTGTCCCGTGTCGCTCATGGTGACGACGCCGTACCGCTCCGGGTCGCGGACCTGGTAGGCGAACACGGACGCGCCGTGCGGGCGGGCGATGGCGTTGCGGAGCGAGACGCTGAGGTGGTCGGCGAAGATCAGGTTGTCGCCGAGGGCCAGCGCGCACGGGCTGTCGCCGAGCCAGTCGCGGTCGAGCAGGAAGGCCTGGGCGAGGCCGTCCGGACGCGGCTGCTCGACGAAGGTGAATGTGATGCCGAGGCGCGCGCCGTCGCCGAGCAGGCGCCGGAACTGCGGCAGATCGGCCGGCGTGGACACGACGAGGATGTCTTGGATGCCGGCCAGCATCAGCACCGACAGCGGATAGTAGATCATCGGCTTGTCGTAGACGGGAAGCAGCTGCTTGCTCGACGCGAGCGTCATCGGGTGCAGCCGCGTGCCGGAGCCGCCGGCCAGCAGGATGCCCTTTTTCATGCCGCTGCCCTGCTCGCGCCACCGGAGCCGAGCCGCTGCCCGGAATAGCGGCCGGCGCGAATACCCTCCCACCAGGGCCGGTTGGCGAGATACCAGTCGACGGTCGCGGCGAGGCCGGCTTCGAAATCGTGCGGGGCGCGCCAGTCGAGCGCCGTTTCGGTGACGGTGGGGTCGATCTCGTAGCGGAAATCGTGGCCCGGGCGGTCGGCCACGAATTCGATCAGGCGGCGGCGCGGCCCGGCGGGATCGGGCAGGCGCTCGTCGAGCGTGTCGCAGATCGCTTCCACCACCTGCAGGTTGGTGCGCGGCTGGCGGGCGCCGATCGCGTAGGTCGCACCCACCTGCCCGCGCTCCAGCACCCGGACCAGCGCCTCGGCGTGATCGTCCACGAACAGCCAGTCGCGCATGTTCGAGCCGTCGCCATAGACCGGCAAGGCGCGGCCCTCGAGCGCGTTGAGCAGGACGAGCGGCACCAGCTTCTCGGGAAATTGCCACGGGCCGTAATTGTTGGTCGTGTTGCTCACCAGCGTGTTCAGTCCGTACGTGTGGTGCCACGCGCGGACCAGATGGTCGGATGCGGCCTTGCTCGCCGAATACGGGCTGCGCGGGTCGTACGCGGTCGTCTCGGTGAACGGCGGATCGGTCGGGCCGAGGGCGCCGAACACCTCGTCGGTCGAGACGTGGTGGAACCGGAACGCCGTCCGCGCCTCGTCGGACAGGCCGGCGGCGTAGGATCGCGCGGCGTCCAGTAACGTATATGTTCCCAGGATATTCGTGTGGATGAACGGCCCCGGCCCGTCGATGGAGCGGTCGACATGGGTTTCGGCCGCGAGGTGCATCACCGCGTCCGGCCGGTGCGTCTCGAACACGGCGCGCATCGCCCCGGCATCGGCCACGTCGGCGCGCACCAGCAGGTGGCGGTTGTGCGTCCGGGCGGCCGCGAGCGCGTCCTCCGAGGCGGCGTAAGTCATTTTATCCACGTTGACGACGCTGTGGTCGGTCGAAGCGATCAGGTGCCTGATCACCGCCGAGCCGATGAAGCCGCAACCGCCGGTCACCAGCACGCGCATTGAGGTCGCCTCATATCGTTCGGCGCAAACTGACAGCGCCGTTTGCGCAGGACAAGGCGGACGGCGACCCGGCGGCGCGACTGATGGACCGGACGCGGTGCAAATGTCACAGTGACGGTGGCTTAAACGTCCCGGTTCGCGGTATGGACGGCCGACAAGCTTCCGAGGCCCGACGATGCCGCACGCCGCCTACCTCCCCCATATCGACATCCTGCTGCGCGGCATGCGGATCAGCCGCGAACGACTGAACAGCCGGTCGAAGATCGCCGTGGACGCCAAATTGCTGCGCGCGCTGATCGAGGCGCTGGTCCGCAACATGCCGTTCGACGAGACGTTCTATCTGGCGACCTACCCGGATCTGGCGCAGGCGCGGCTCGACGGGACGATCAAGGACGCCCACGCCCATTTCGCCGAGACCGGCTTTTTCGAGGGACGCTCCGGCGCGCCGGTGGAGGTCGATGCCGGATTTTACATGCGCGAATACCCGGACGTGGCGCACGCGCTGCAGGAGGGCGCGGTCGGATCGGCCGCCGAGCACTACGTCAAGACCGGCGCCGCCGAGGGCCGCCTGCCGAACCCGGCCGCCAAGCAGGAGATCGAGGCGTGGATGCGGCTGCTGCGCGAGCCCGCGTGAGGCCAGCCCGCAAGGTTAGACCATGATCGAGGCGCTGCGCCGGGCGCAGCGGCTGCTGGGCGGACCGCTGGTCGACGAGCCGGCGTTCCGCGCCGCCTACGGCGCCGGGAGCGGCGACCTGAACGCGGTGCGCCGCTACCTCGCGACGCCGCTGCCGCAACGGCCGCCCGTGTCGTGGCTGTTCGATGTGCACTGGTATCTGGCGCGCAACCCCGACGTGATCGGCGAGCCGGACCCGCTGCTGCATTTCCTCGATGTCGGAATCGGTCAGTGGCGCGACCCGCACCCGCTGGTCGAGCTGCACCACATCGCCGCCCAGGATCCCGGGCTGCTGGGCGAGACGCCGACGGCGGAGATGCTGGCCGCGGTGCTGAACGGCGACGTGGTCGACCCATCGCCGTATTTCGACATGACCTTCTACGCGAGCCAGTTGCCGCCGAACGAGCCGGAGCAGGGGTTGCTGCGCCACTTCCTGACCGTCGGAATGGCCGCAGGGCTGCTGCCGAACGCCTATCTCGACCCGGTCTGGTACTCGCGCACCCACCCCGACGCGCCGGCCGAGGTGTACGAGGCGTTGCGCGATTTCGTGCACCGGGGCGACGCGATGGGCCGGTCGGCCGGGCCGGCGTTCGATGGCTCGCTCTACCGGCGGCGCTACACCGATGTGGCCGACGCCAAGGTGCCGCCGCTGCGTCACTACCTGTCGCACGGGCGGGCCGAAGGACGGCAGGCCCCGCGCGATCGCCCCTCGCCCATGCTGCGCGTGACCGAAGCCGCGTCCCCGCCGGCCCCGAACGGACCCGAGCCGCGCACGGCCGGGCTGCCGCGGCCGATCGAGCCGGGGATGATCGTGGCCCGCTACGCCGACCTCGCCGGCCGCCTCGCCGATCAGCGTCAGGCGCGCAAGGACCTGGTCGAGGAGCGGGCGCCGCCGGTGCTGAGTTCGGACGATCCGGCCGCGACGTTGCGCGGCCTGACGTTCGAGCGGCCGGCGAACCCGCGCGTGTCCATCCTGATCCCCACCTACGACGAGATGGCGCACACCGCCGCGTGCCTGCGGGCGCTCTACGAGCGACGGCCAACGGTGGCGTTCGAGATCGTGGTGATCGATGACGGGTCGCGCGAGCCTTCGGCGCAGGTGCTGGGCGACGTGCCGGGGCTGGTGATCGAGCGGTCCGCCACCAACCGGGGCTTCATCCGCGCCTGCAACGCCGGGTTCGCGCGGTGCGTGGGCGAATACGTGCTGCTGCTGAACAACGACGCGCAGCCGCTGGACGGCGCGGTCGACGCGCTGGTCGCGGCGCTCGACGCCGATCCCGGCGTGGGCGCGGCCGGGCCGAAACTGCTGTACCCGAACGGGCGGTCTGCAGGAGGCCGGCTGCTTCCTGCGGCCGAACGGCGAGAGCGAGATGGTCGGGCTGTTCGACGATCCGGACGCGCCGGAATGGTGCCACGACCGCGACGTCACCTACTGCTCGGGCGCGGCGCTGATGGTGCGGCGCGCACTGGTCGGGGACATGTTGTTCGACGAGGCGTTCTTGCCCGCCTATTGCGAGGACGCGGACCTTTGCCTCCGCCTGATCGCGGGCGGCGCGCGGGTCCGCTACATCCATTCGGCACTCGTCGTCCATCACCTGAGCGTCTCGACCGGCCGCGAGGGGGTCGCGCGGCGGATGCGCCAGATCGTTCGCAATCAGGCCGTGCTGGCCGAGCGGTGGGGCGAGACGTTGCGCTCGATGGACCGGGTGCGGATGCTGGCCTTCTACCTGCCGCAGTTCCACCCGACGCCGGAGAACGACGTCTGGTGGGGCCGTGGCTTCACCGAATGGACCAACGTGGCGCGCGCCCGGCCGTCCTATGCCGGGCACTATCAGCCGCATCTGCCGGCCGACCTCGGCTGGTACGACCTTCGGCTGGCCGACAGCATGCGCCGCCAAGCCGACCTCGCCGCGCGCTACGGGATCGAGGGTTTCTGCGTTTATCATTACAATTTCGGCGCGCGCAGAATGCTGTCCACGCCGATGGACGTGATCGCGGCCAACCCGGACATCCCGTTCCACCACTGCCTGTGCTGGGCGAACGAGAACTGGACGCGGCACTGGGACGGCGGATCGCGGGAGGTGTTGCTGGCGCAGGAATACGACCAGGCGACACTCGATGGCGTGATCGCCGATATCCTGCGCGCGGCGGCCGACCCTCGCTATATCAGGGTGGATGGCAAACCCGTCTTCCTGGTCTACCGGCCGTTGCTGATCCCGGAGCCCGCCGCGTTCGCCGCCGCCGCCCGTGCCGCGTTCGCGGCCGCCGGGCATCCGGGCGTCCACCTCGTCTATGTCGAGAGCATGGAGGCGGTGGACGCGAAGCTGCGGCCGGTGGATATCGGCTTCGACGCGGCCGTCGAGTTTCCGCCGCACGGGCGCGCGGTGCCCGCCAATGACGAGGCGGCGATCGTCAAGCAGGGCTGGGCCGGCTACCGCTACGATTACGCGCGGACGGTGCTGGCGTTCCTCGACCGGCCCGGCGTGCCGTACGTGCGCTACCCGGCGGTGTTCCCGAGCTGGGACAACACGCCGCGCCAGCCGCTGCGGGGCACCAGCTTCGACGGCGCCGAACCGGAGCTGTTCGGGCTGTTCGTCGCGGAAAAGATCGAGGAGGCGCGCCGGCTGCTGCCGCCCAACCAGAGCGAGGACGGCGGTGCCAGATTGCTGTTCGTCAACGCCTGGAACGAGTGGGCGGAGGGAGCGCACCTCGAACCGGACGGGGGGTTCGGCCACCGCTGGCTCGAGGCGCTGCGGGATACCCAGACCGCGAAGGCTTGGTCGTGACGAAGGTGGGGTCGTGACGCCTCGACGACGCGCCGCTGACGTTCGTCGGGCATCCGTTCGCGCCGATCGGCATGGGCGAGCAGCTTCGCAGCCACATTGCCGCCTGCGACGCGGTCGGACTGCATCATCAGGTGCTGGACATCTTCCGCTACGCGGCACGGACCGACGACGCGCACATGACGCTGGTCACCGGGCGCGAGCGGCGCGAGCTGCCGGGCGGGATCCGGGTGTTCCACATCAACGGCGACGAGGTGGAGCGCGTGATCGAGGCGGTGGGCGAGCGTGGCGGCCGGTTCGACGCGGGCTACAACGTGATCGTGCCGGCGTGGGAGCTGCCGCGCTATCCGGCGGTCTGGGCCGAGCAGTTGCGGCGCTTCGACGAGGTTTGGGCGATCAGCCGGTTCGTGGCCGGCAGCCTGGCCGCCGCCGGCATCGACAGCCGCGTCGTCGGGCAGTGCGTCGAGCCGGAGCCGGGGCCGCTGCTGCCGCGCCGCGCGTTCGGCATCCGCGAGAGCGCGTTCGTGCTGCTGCATTTCTTCGACCTGACGAGCTTCGCCAGCCGGAAGAACCCCGACGCGGCGCTCGACCTGTTCGCCCGGCTGCGCGCCGAACACCCGTTCGCCGATCTGCAACTCGTGCTCAAGGTCAAGAACGGTGCCGAGGCGGCCGATGCGTGGCCCGCGTCGGACGATCCGAACGTGGTCGTGCTGAGCGAGCCGCTCGACAGCCTCGGAGTCCGCAGCCTGATCGCCGCCGCCGACTGCTTCGTCTCGCTGCACCGGGCCGAGGGCTTTGGGCGCGGCCTGGGTGAGGCGATGGCGCTCGGGCGGCTGGCGCTCGGCACCGACTGGTCGGGCAACGTCGATTTCATGACCGAGGCCAACAGCCTGCCGGTCGCGAGCCGGCTGGTCGCCGTGAAGAAGGGCGCCTACCCGCACGCCGACGGCCAGCGCTGGGCGGAGCCGGACGTGGCCGACGCGGTGCGGAAGCTGACGCCGATCGTGGGCGACCCGGCGCGCGGCGCGGCGCGGGCCGAACGGGGGCGGCGCGAGGTGTTGCTGTCGCACGGACGGCGCGCGGTCGGATTGCGCGTCCTGGCCGAGCTGGAGCGGATCGCCGCGGCACTGCCCGATCCCGCCCCGGCCGCGCGCGCCGGGCGACGGCGGAAGGCATTCGCCGCGTGAGCGCCTCCGGGCTGTTCGCGGGGCCGCTGGCCGGGTTGCTGATCGATCTCGCGCTGATCCTGGCCGGCGGTGTTCTGTATGGGTTGCCGCATCTGGGCCTGCTGGGCGGGCCGGTGCGGCGCTGGGTGCGGCGGCAGCGCGAGACGGGCGAGGCACGGATGCTGCGCGCCCATGCGGAGTGGGTGCGCCGAATCGGCCATATCACGTTCGACGCCGCCCGGCCCGCGCAACCCCGGCGCGCCCCTGCCCGCCCCGCGACATGGCGCCCCGCCCCGCTGTTCCCGCCCGGCCCGCCGGTTCCGGTGCCGGCCGCGACGCCACGCAGCGAGCCCCGCCGGTCCGCGACGATCGTGCCGTTTCCCGACAGACGGCGGTAGACCGCGGCCGTTGCGTATCAGTGTGGCGCGAAAGCTATAGCGCGCCGTCCGGGTGCTCGCGGGTCGTGCACAATGCTTGACCCGTGAACTTGTGAATGACCAACGTCGTGTAACAGCGTCGGTGGTTGAAACAACTCGGGCAGGTTTCGCAGTCCGTGTTGTGTGTCATCGAACTGTCACAAGTATTGGCGCGGCGACGACAGGCAAATGGCCCGGAGAGACACGATGACGGTGACCCGAACCACGATCTATTCACACAGGATGCGCGGGACCGCATTGCTGGCCGCGACCGCGCTGGTCGGTGTGCTCGCGGCGGCCCATCCGGCGGCGGCGCAGGACGCGAGCTCGCTGGCCGCGATCCAGGCGCAGATCACCCAGCTTCAGACGCAGCTGCGCACGCTCCAGCGCGAGGCGGCCAGCCGCGACGTGCAGCTGCGGCGCGCCCAGCAGGATGCGGCGCAGGCCCGTGCCGACGCGGCGCGCGCCGTCAGCCGCCGTCCGACGGCGGTCGCCGCCGGCGGCACCGTCCCGGGCGTGGCACCGAACCAGGTGGCCGGTGCGACCGGCGGCAGCCCGGCCGAGCAGACCCAGGCGCTGCAGGGCACGCCGCAGCCGGGGGCCGGTCAGGCGCCGGGCTACGTTCAGCTCGGCGGCCCGCAGAACCCGGGTGCCACCAGCCTCGGCGGCGTGGCACCGCCGTCGATCGTCAGCACCGCCGTCGACGCCAGCTCGCCGACGATCCGCGTCGGCAACGTCACGCTGACGCTCGGCGGCTTCATCGACATCAGCGGCCTGTATCGCAGCTCGAACCTGACATCCGGCATCTCGACCGGCTTCAACGGGATCCCGTTCTCCAACAGCCTGAACGCCCACACCGGCGAGACGCGGTTCAGCGCCCAGCACAGCCGGCTATCGCTGCTGGTGAACGGCAAGATCAGCCCGACGGTCAACGTCGCCGGCTATTTCGAGGGCGACCTCGACGGGGCGGCGACGACGTCCAACAGCTATCAGACCAACAGCTATACCCCGCGCGTCCGGCAGGTTTATGCCCAGTACGACGATAGCGGCAACGGGCTGCACTTCCTCGCCGGCCAGGCCTATTCGCTGGCCACCGGCTTCACGACCGGCCTGACCCCGCGCAAGGAGTCGATCCCGCTCGTCATCGACGCCAACTACCTGCCCGGCTACGTCTACGAGCGTGGCGCGCAGCTCCGCGCGGTCAAGGATTTCGGCCAGAACTACCATGTCGGCCTGTCGATCGAGGAGCCGCAGGCGTCGTATAGCTTCACCGGCGGGACGCTCGCGGCCGCCACGACGAACGCGGTGACCGGGACCACGCTGACGGGCACGCTGCCGAAGGGCACGGACGGGAACACCGTCCTGGTGTTCAACACCGGCAACTCCTACCTGAACAACACGGCGAACTACTCGACCGACCTGACGCCGGACCTGGTGCTGAAGGCGTCGGCCGATCCCGGCTACGGCCACTACGAAGTGTTCGGCATCGGGCGGTCGTTCAAGACGGTCAGTGCCAAGGTCCTCGTTCCAGGCGCCGGCGGCTCGGGCGCGGGCAAGGACGAGGTCGCCTTCGGCGGCGGCATCGGCGGTTCGACCGTGATCCCGATCATTCCGAAATACCTCGATTTCTCGGGCAACATCCTCGCCGGCTACGGCATCGGCCGGTATCTGTCGGGCGAGATCGCCGACGCGACGCTCGGCAGCAACGGACAGCCGAAGCCGCTGGGCGAAATCGGCGGAACGATCGGACTGGTCGGGCATCCGATCAAGCCGGTCGACGTCTACCTTTACACCGGCATGGAGCAGGTGCGGCGGAACACCTTCTCGGCCGGCGGGGCCACCTACGGCTACGGCCCGTCGACCGCCAACGTCTCGGGGTGCGGCACCGAGAACCTGCCGAGCAGCACCTGCGGCGCGCAGACCCGCGAACTCGAGAACATCTCGGTCGGCGCCTGGTGGCGGTTCGCGCACGGCCCCTACGGCACGCTGCAGGCCGGCGCGCAGTACCGGCTACACGCACCGCATCGCGTTCCACGGCGCCGGCGCCAGCAACCGGACCACCGCCGGCCTCGGCAGCACGCCGAAAGCCGACGAAAACGAGGTGTTCTTCACGCTTCGCTACCTGCCCTTCCAGTAGCGTCCGACGGGAGGCCGTCCCCGCGCAGGGGGCGACCTCCCGGCCGGCGCGGCGTTGCGCGCATCCGGTCGCCAGTGCAAAATTGGGGCGAAACCGGAGGGTGATCGGTGAACCGCCTCGAGACGTTTTTCTATACGCAGCCGCACCGAATCTGCCAGAAGTGGAAACACTATTTCAGCGTCTACGACCGGCATTTTGCGACATTCGTCGGACGGCCGGATCTGCGGATGCTGGAGATCGGCGTGTCGCAGGGCGGCTCGCTCGACCTCTGGCGCGACTACTTCGGGGCCGGGCTGAAGCTGGTCGGCGCCGACATCGATCCCAACTGCAAGCGGTTCGAGGAGCCCGGGGTCGATATCAGGATCGGCTCGCAGGACGATCCCGCTTTCCTGCGATCGCTGGCCGAAGAGTTCGGGCCGTTCGACATCGTGCTCGACGATGGCGGACATACGATGACCCAGCAGATCACGTCCTTCCGAGGCCTGTATCCGGCCGTTCGCGACGGCGGCGTCTACATGGTCGAGGACTGCCACACGAGCTACCATGAGCAGTTCGGCGGCGGCATCCGCAAGCCGGACAGTTTCATCGAATTTGCAAAAGGCAAGATCGACGAACTGAACGGCATCCACGTCCAGGGCTACTTCCGCGAGTTCCAGACCGAGTTCATGCGCAACTGCACCGGAATGGCCTTCTACGACAGCATCGTCGTATTCGAGCGCGGGGTCGTGGCCCCGATCGAGCCGGTCCAGGCGGGCGGCTGAACGACGGTCACGATACCGACCCAATCCGCAGGAATGCCTCCCACTCGCGGTCGAAATGGCTCAGGAACGTCGCCGGCAGCACGAAACCCGCCGGGTCGTCCCCGACCAGTTCGCCCCGTTGCGAGCGGTGCGCGGCGATGGCGCGCCGTTTCAGCTTCAGGTGGCGTGACATCTCGAGCCGCGTCCCCTTCCCGCCCCACAGCGCCGGGTCGATTTCGGCCGCATCGTCGAGCATCCAGGACCAGATCGGATAGGCGACGTGGCGGATCGCCGCCGATGCCGCGACGGACGCGGCGAGCTTGTGCGCCGAGCCGTGATCGCCGTGCGGGTCGGCCCCCCAGCTCGCGACGATCGTCTTGAGCCCGTTGGCCACGACGATGGCCGACAGGCGGGCCGCCGCCGCGCCGAAGCGGGCCCCGTCATGCGGCGCGTCCCCGTCGGGCTCGCCGAGCAGATGGAGCCGTTCGAGCGGCACGCCGAGCATCGCCGTCGCGGCCCCGATCTCGGCCCCGCGCTGCATCGCGAGCCGGCGGGGAGGCCAGTCGGTGCTGCCGGGATGCGACATCGCGCCGTCGGTCAGCACGGCCACGTGAACGATCCGGCCCCGCGCCGCGCACTCCGCGATCAGACCACCGCAGCCGAGGCTCTCGTCGTCCGGATGCGGGGCGAGGACCAGCGCCGGCCCGTCCGCCAGGATGTCGTCTAGGTCGCCGAACGGCAGCGTCGCGACCGAGGCCAGCATGTCGGCCGCGCGGGTCACGGGTTGCGGAGCGCCGTCGCGGCGGCGCTGTCCAGAACCTCGTCCAGTGCCGGCTGGCGCATCAGCGTGGTCAGGTCGCGGCACAGCCGTTCGATCGGGTGCGGCCGGGCGACCGCGGCGAACCCCGCCCCGCGCTGCACCAGCACCACCGCCTCGGCGCACGCGGCGTCGACGGCGTTGCGGGCGAGCTTGATCCAGTCCGCGGCTTTCGCGAGCGTGGGTGCGTCGCCGTCGGCCCTGCGCCCCGCTTCGCGCGCCCAGAGCATCGCCTGTTCGCGCATGATCATGACCCGGCCCAGCCGCGCGCGCTGTTGCGGATCGCCGGCCCGCCCACGCGCCCGCAGGTCGTCGGCGAAGGCGTCGGTCAGCGCCGCGAGCCCACCGGCCAGGACCGCGAGCGGCCGCCACGCCCCGACGCTCAGCTCGGGCTCACGCAGGTAATCACCCGGTGCCCCGATCAGGTCGCTCGCCGCCACGGCAGCCCCGGTCAGGTCGATCCGCGCCGTCCCCGCGCCGCGCATCCCGAGCAGATCGACGCGCGAGACGATCTGCGCCCCGGACGCGGGCAGCCGGACCCAGGCCAGCCGCTCCAGCCCGTCGCGGTCGTGCACGGTCACCACCGGGCGGCTCACGATCTCCGCCCCGGACGCGAACGCCTTTTGCCCGTGCAGGACGCCGTCCATCAGCCGCAACGGCGCGCCGGGCAGGTCGGCGGCCCAGATCGCCGACCAGTGCCCGGCCTGCGCGTCGATCGCCATGACCGCGAGTTGCGCCGACGCGCCGTAGCACCAGGCGAGGCGTACCGCGTTGATATGCCCCTCGATCAGCCGCCCGAGCGGCAACCACGCCCGGCCGCAGTCGAACAGCAACTCGGCCGACGCGGCCTGCCGCGTCGTCGCGAAATCCTCGCCGCCGAACTCGGCCGGGAACGGGGCCAGCAGCCAGCCGGCCTCGACAACCCCGTCCCGCAGCCAGGCCGGCAGCTTGACGGACCCGTCGAGCGCCGCGGCCTCGTGCGCGACGCGATCCAGAAACTCCGTCGGGTGCGTCAATCCGCCGTCGCACCCATCCGGTCGGCGAGCGCCGGAAGCCGCGCGTTGCGGCGCGGCGCCAGCCAGTGTTGCACGCGGTCGAGATACAGATAGACGACCGGCGTCGTGTAGAGCGTCAGGATCTGGCTGAGCGCCAGCCCGCCGACCATCGCGAAGCCGAGCGGGCGGCGCAACTCCGAGCCGGCACCGTGGCTCAGCATCAGCGGCAACCCGCTCAGGATGGCGGCGAACGTCGTCATCAGGATCGGGCGGAACCGCAGCAGGCAGGCCTGACGGATCGCGTTGAGCGGCGTCTCCCCGTCGCGGCGTTCGGCGGTGATGGCGAAGTCCACCATCATGATGCCGTTCTTCTTCACGATGCCGATCAGCAGGATGATGCCGATCAGCGCGATCACCGACAGGTCGTAGCCGAACAGGATCAGCATCAGCAGCGCGCCGACGCCGGCCGACGGCAGTGTCGACAGGATCGTCACCGGCAGGATGTAGCTCTCGTACAGGATGCCGAGGATGATGTAGACGGCGATCAGCGCGGCGGCGATCAGGTACGGCTCGCTGCTCAGCGACGACTGGAACGCCTGCGCCGTGCCCTGGAAGCTGCCTTGCAGCGTCGCCGGCGCGTGCAGATCGGCCATCGCCTGGTTGATCGCCGTCACCGACTGCCCGAGCGACGTGCCCGGGGCGAGGTTGTAGGAGATCGTCACCGCGGGGAACTGGCTTTGGTGGCTGATCGACAGCGGCTGCACCGCCGTGGTGTCGACGTGGACGAGCGCCGACAACGCGACCGGAACGCCCTCGGCCGACCGGACGTAGAGCTTGTTCAGCGTCTCCACGGTCTGACGGTCCGCGTCCGGCACCTCCAGAATGAGGTGGTAGGAGTTCTGCTGGTTGAAATACTGGGTGATCTCGTTCTGCCCGAACGCGTCGTTCAGCGTCGCGTCGATCGCCGCGACCGAAATTCCGTAGCGCGAGGCGGCGTCGCGATCGATCGTGAGCGTCGCCGTGGCGCCGCCGAGTTGCTGGTCGGTGGCGACGTCCTTCAGAACGGCGACGTTGCGCAGCTTCTCGTAGACCTTCGGCGCGAACGAATAGAGCTCGCCCGCATTGCTGTCCTGCAGCGTGTATTGGTACAGCGTCTTCGAGATACGGGCCCCGACCTTCACGTCCTGGGCGGCCTGCATGAAGAACTCGGCCCCTTCGAGCTTCGCCATCTGCGGCCGCAGCCGCGCGATGATCTCCTGCGCGGTCGACTTCCGCTGATCGAACGGTTTCAGGGTGATGTAGAACCGGCCGTTGTTCTCGGTCAGCCCCGCCTGCCCCGCGCCGGCGCTGCCGCTGAAGCCGCTGATATCGGGATCATGGCTGAGCACCTCGCCGATCGAGCGTTGCACCTTCTGCATGTTGGCGAACGACGTGTCCTGCACGCCCTGGGTGATGCCGATGATGAGGCCGTTATCCTGGTCCGGGAAGAAGCCTTTCGGGATCGAGATGAACAGGAACACGGTCAGGCCCATGGTGGCGAAGAACACCATCAGCGTGATGAACCGGAATTTCAGCGCGATATCGAGGGTGCGCCGGTAGAAGCCGAGCATCGCGTCGAACCCCGCCTCGACGATCCGGTACAGCTTGCCGTGGTGTTCGGGCGGCTGCTTCAGGAACCGCGAGCACATCATCGGGGTCAGCGTCAGCGACACGAAGGCGGACATGACGACGGCGATCGAGACCGTCATCGCGAACTCGCGGAACAGCCGTCCGACGACGCCGCCCATCAGCAGCAGCGGGATGAACACCGCGATCAGCGAAACCGAGATCGAGACGATGGTGAAGCCGATTTCCCCGGCGCCTTTCAGCGCCGCGTCGAGCGGCCGCATCCCGTCCTCGATGTACCGGTAGATGTTCTCCAGCATGACGATCGCGTCGTCGACGACGAAGCCGACCGCGATGGTGAGCGCCATCAGCGACAGGTTGTCGAGGCTGAAATCCAGCAGGTACATGATCGCGAACGTGCCGACGAGCGCGAGCGGCACGGTGACGCTCGGGATGATGGTCGCCCAGACGTTTCGCAGGAACAGGAAGATCACCATCACGACCAGCGCGATGGACAGCATCAGGGTGAACTGAACGTCGGCGACCGAGGCGCGGATGGTCAGCGTGCGGTCGCTGACGGTGGTGACGTGGACGTTGGGCGGAATCGAACGGATCAGGTCCGGCAGCTTCGCCTTGATGCTGTTGACGGTGTCGATGACGTTGGCGCTCGGCTGCTTGAACACGATCAGCAGAATCGCGGGATGGTTGTTCTGCGACGCCTGCGTGAGGTCGTTTTCCGGCCCGTCGACCGCCGTGCCGACGTCGCGGACCCGGACCGGCGCGCCGTTGCGGTAGGCGAGGATGACGTTCTGATATTGCGAGGCACGGTCGAGCTGGTCGTTGTCGTACAGCGTGAACGTGCGCCGCGGACCGTCGATGGAGCCTTTCGCGCTGTCCACGGTCGCGTTGACGAGCATGCCGCGCACGTCCTCGAGCGTCATGCCCATCGCGGCGAGGCGGCCGGGATCGATCTTGACCCGCACCGCGCGCTTCTGTTCGCCGCCGATGACGACCTGCGAGACGCCGCTGATCTGGCTCATCTGCTGGCTGAGGATGTTGTCGGCGTAATCGTCGACGTTGATCAGCGGCCGCTCGTCCGACGTGACCGACAGGATCATGATCGGGCTGTCGGTCGGGTTGACCTTGCGATAGGTCGGCGGGCTGGGCAGGTTTTTCGGCAACTGGCCGCCGGCCGCGTTGATCTGCGCCTGGACGTCCTGCGCCGCCGCGTCGATCGAGCGGTTCAGCTCGAACTGCAGCAGCACCTGGGTCTGCCCCAGAACGCTGACCGAGGTCATCTGGGTCACACCGGCGATCTGCGCGAACTCGCGCTCGAGCGGCTGGGCGACGGTCGCGGCCAGGGTCTCGGGGCTGGCGCCGGGCAGCGAGGCGCTGACCGAAATGGTCGGGAAATCGACGCGCGGCAGCGGTGCCACCGGCAGCAGCGGGTAGGCCGCGATGCCGATCAGCAGGATCGCCGTCATCAGCAGCGAGGTGCCGATGGGCTTGCGGATGAACGGAGTCGAAATGCTCATGCGTGGATGCTCATCGGGGCCCTAACCGGCGGGTTTCTGTTGGTTCGGCTGTTGAACTGCCACTTTCGTGCCATCCTGCAAGCGGCTCTCACCATCCGTTACAACCTGGGCCCCGGCGTCGAGCCCTTTCGAGATGACGGCGACGCCCTGATCGTCCTGCTTCATCTCGACCAGCTGGCGGACGACGGTCGAATCGGGTTTCAGCAGAAAGACATACAGCCCGTCCGGCCCGCGCTGGACGGCGCGGGACGGGATCGTCACGGCGCCCTTCAGCGTGTCGACCTGGATGCGGGCGTTGATGAACTGGCCGGGCCAGAGCTTCTCGTCGGTGTTCGGGAACGTCGCCTTCAGCTTGATCGTCCCGGTCGACTGATCGACCTGGTTGTCGATCGTCAGCAGCGTGCCGGTCCCGAGCTCGGTCGTGCCGTCCTGCGCGAACGCGGCGACCGGCGCGGCCCCGCGCGTCATCGCCGCGTGCAGGGCCTGCAACGTGTCCTGCGGCAAGGTGAAGACGACCGAAATCGGCCTGATCTGGGTCACGACGACGATCCCGGTCGCGTCGGACGCATGGATCAGGTTGCCGGGATCGACCAGCCGCAGCCCGGTCCGTCCGTCGATCGGTGACGTGATGGCGGCGTAATCGAGGTTGAGCTTGGCGCTCGCCACCGCCGCCGCGTCGCCCTGCACGTTGGCCGAGGTGGACGCGACCGAGGCGTTCTGCGTGTCGACCTGCTGGCGGGAGGCGAAGTCGCGATTGGCGAGGGTGTTGTAGCGGGTGAGGTCGCGCTTGTTGTTGGCGAGCTGCGCCTCGTCGGCCGACTGCTTCGCCTGCGCCGCCGCCAGGCTCGCGGCGTACGGGCGCGGGTCGATCTGCGCCAGCGGGTCGCCGGCCCGGACCTCCTGCCCCTCGGTGAAGAACACCCGGTCGAGCGTGCCGTCCACCCGGGCGCGCACCAGCACGCTGGCATAGGCCTGCGCGGAGCCGATGTTGCGATAGTAGACCGGAACATCCTGCGTTTTCGCCGCCGCGACCGAGACCGGCACGGCCCCCTGCGCCAGAGCCGCGCCAGGACCCGCCAGCACGGCCAAGGCGACCGCCGCGAACTTCATCATCACCCTCACCCGAGCCATCCCATGATCGTGCCAATATGACGATACGGAGCGCGTCATGGCGCGGCATATGTAAGCGAGCCGGATCACTTTGACGCCAGGAAGACGTCCGTAAGTTAACAATCTAACGGGGCGCGCGGACGTCTCGGTGCGCGGCGCGATACCCGTCCGAAACCGCGCCGAGATGCGACCGGAGCCGCCGGTGGAGGCGCGGCAACGCGTGGAACGGCACGCCGGGCGCCAGATGGTGCTCCGCATGCAGGTTCGCCCGCCAGAACAGCGCGGAGAACAGCGTCCCCGTCAGCGTGGTCCGCGTGTTGGCCAGCCGGTCCGCCACACGCGGCAGCCCGCCATGCTCGGCCATCAGCACCATTCGCAGCACCGGCTGCCCGAACAGGACCGGCACGACGTAAAGCCAGACCGGCCACATCGAGCGGGTCAGAACGGCGACGAGGGCGACCAGCGCGTAGGCGGCCAGGAAGACGCGGGATTCGAGCACGATTGCGGACCGGCTCGCGACGGGAATCCACGGCTGCGTCACCCGCCCCGCCGCCGTGCGGAACAGCAGCGTGATCTGCGACCGCCAGTACCGGCAGCCCGGTCAGCAGCCACAAATGGCGGCCACGCGTCAGCGCCGGGACACCCGCGATCTCCGGGTCCAGCAGCGGATCCTGCGTGTGGCGATGGTGCGCCAGGTGGAACAGCCGGAACCCGGCCGGGGGCAGCACCAGCACCAGCCCGGTCACCCACCCGACCGCGCGGTTGAGCCAGAGGCTGCGGAACGGGGTGCGGTGCGTCGTCTCGTGCAACGGCGTGAACAGGGCGATCAACGCGACGCCGAGCACGGCCATGGCGGGAACCGACGCCCACGGGTGATGCCGCCGCAACAGGACGACCGCCGACCCGCAGGCGGCGATCAGGGCGAAATGGCCCGCGAGCCAGACCAGGCCGACGGTGTTCGACCGGCGCGACAGCGTTCGAAGTTCGGACGGCTCGATCAGGGACGACAATGCGCGCTCCATGCGGTCAGCCTATCACGCGCGCGGCCGGTTTTCCCATCGGGCCGGATAGCTCGGGTCCAGCGGTACGGCTACTGTGGGCGGGTCGAAACCGCCATCTCCATGCAACCCAGGATCGAAACCGCCTGTGGACAGCCCGTTCGACATCGGCCCCGAGCCGGTCCGCCTCATCGTCTGGGACCTGGACGAGACATTCTGGGGCGGCACGCTGTCCGAGGGCGGCATCGTCTGGCGGCCGGAGGTGGCGGACATCGTCGTCCGGCTCGCCGGGCGCGGGATCCTGAGCGCCATCTGCTCCAAGAACGACTTCGCCGCGGCCCGCGCGGTGCTCTCCGAACACGGGATCTGGGACCATGTCGTATTCCCGAGCATCGACTGGACCGCGAAAGGCCCGCGTCTGGCCGCGCTGATCGCGGCCATCGGCCTGCGCGCCCCGAGCGTGCTGTTCGTCGACGACAATCCGCTCAACCTCGCCGAGGCGCGGCACTTCAACCCGGGCATCCAGACCGCGAGCGAGGCCATCATCCCGTCGCTGCTCGACCACACGCTGTTGCGCGGCAAGGACGACCGCGACCTCACCCGGCTCGCGCAATACAAGCTGCTGGAGCGGCGCGCGCGCGATGAGGCGGCCACCGGCGACACGAGCGCCTTCCTGCGCGCGAGCGGCATCCGGGTCTCGATCAGCCATGACATCGCCGGCCACGAGGCGCGGGTGCTGGAGCTGGTCAACCGGACCAACCAGCTGAATTTCACCAAGATCCGGATGAAAGACGGCGACCTCGGGGCCACGCACCTAAGCGATTACCGCTGGCAGCTCGGGCTGGTCCGGGTGGCCGACGATTATGGCGATTACGGTTACGTCGGCTTCTACGCCTTCGACATCCTGACCCATGCGCTCACCCATTTCTGCTTCTCGTGCCGCATCCTGGGCATGGGCGTCGAACGGTGGCTGTACGACCGGCTCGGCCGGCCCGCGATCCGCATCGTGGGCGACGTGCTGGCCGATCTGAACGATCGCGGCGACATCGACTGGATCAGGCTACAGTCACCGGATGCGGCGGGTGCCGCCCCGAAGGCGCGCGACAGGTGTCTGGGCCGCATCTTCCTGCGGGGCGGCTGCAACCTGTCCGCGATCGGACATTACCTGAGCCTCGCGGCGACGGAGGTCGTCGGCGAATACAACCTCTCCCGGCACGGCCGCCTGCTCCGCTACGACCACTCGGTGTTTCTGCGTCAGGCGATCGAGGGCACCAGTGCCGCCGAGGACGAGGCGCTGGCCGCGATCGGCTACCCGGCGCACGAGCGCGCGTCGCGCTTCCGCGACATGCTCGGGACGGCCGACATCTTCGTGCTGAGCTTCTGGATCGACAACTGGTACGGCCTCTACCGCCACCGCGAGCTCGGGACGGTCGTCCCGTTCATGGTGCCGCGCATGATCAACTGGCAGGACGCGACGGCGCTGTCCGACGAGCGGCTGGCGGCATGTCTGACCGACCCCGAAAGCCTCGCCTGGGGCCGTAACCTGCGCGACAATTACGAGTTCATCGGGCGGGTCGGCCGCGAGCGGTTCCAGGCCAATGTCCGGACGGCGCTGGACCGGATCGACCCCTCGCGTTTGGTCATTCTCGTTCTGGGGGCGCAGCCGGCGCGGGTGCCGGGCGAAAGGCTGGTCGACCTGAACGGCGAGCAGAACAAGTGGACGCGGGAGCTGGCGCGCGACTACCCGCACGTCCGGCTGATCGACACCAACGACTTCGTCACCGGCCCGCACGAGATGCAGGACCCCCTGCACCTCGATCGCAAGGTCTACTGGCGGCTCTCGGAAGAAGTCATGCGGCTCGCGGACGAGCACGCACGGGTGCCCGCGTAAGCTACTTCGCCAGCGCGCCGGCGATCAGGCGCTCGCTCTGTTCCCACAGCCGGCGGCACTGCTCCGGGTCCTGCGCCTGCTTGTTGGTCCTCTTGATCGCGCGCCGGGCGTAAAACTGCCCGCTGATCCCTTGGACCGACGGCGAGGTCGCGAGCCAGATGCCGGTGTCGGCGCCCTGGTCCGGGGTCAGCAGGAAGCGGCGGCCGACCGACCACAGAGCGCCGACGATCCCGCCCTTCGCGCCGAAGCTCGTGCCCACCACGCCGGGATGGAAGCAGTTGGCGACCACCATGGTGCCGACCAGCCGGCGCGCCAGCTCGACGGTGAACATGACGTTGGCGAGCTTGGATTGCGCGTACGCCTTCATCACCGCGTAGCCGCGCTCGCCCATCAGATCGTCGAACGCGATCTTGCCCATGTCCTGCGCCGAGGAGGCGGTGGTCACGATCCGCGCGTCCGGGGCGGCGTGCAGCGCGGGCAGCAGCCGCTCGGTGAGCAGGAACGGGGCGAGGTGGTTGGCGGCGAACGTCATCTCGTAGCCGTCGGCCGACAGCGTCCGCTTCAGGTTCGCGGCCCCGGCGTTGTTGACCAGGATGTGCAGCGGCGCGTCGCCGATCCGGGCCGCGAGGCTCGTCGACCGCGTGCAGCGAGCCGAAATCCGCGACCTCCGCCCGGCAGCCGGCACCGATGTCGGCGACCGTTTTTGCCGTGCGGGCCGGATCGCGGCCGACGACGACGACCTCGGCCCCGGCATGGGCGAGGGCCCGTGCGATCGAGACGCCGATGCCGGACGTGGCCCCGGTCACCACGGCGCGTTTGCCGGTCAGGTCTGGCGTGTCGGTCATGCTGGCTCTCGCTCGTTGCATCCCTGAACTGGAGCGCGCGCCGCCCGCGGCAACCGCCAGTGCCGGATCGTGACCGCGAGCAGCCCCGCCCATTCGTGCGCCGCCGCGTCGAGCCGGCCGAGGCGGGTCGCCGGCGGTTCGAGCCACTCGTCGGCCGAACTTGCGTGTCGTGTAGCCGACCGGCCAGGGGGCGACCGGGAACCCGGCGTCCGCGAACTCGGCCATCGCGCGCGGCATGTGCAGCGCCGAGGTGACCAGCAGCCAGCATTGCCCGGCTTCGGGATGGGCCAGTGCCAGCGCCTCGGTCGCGTTCTCGGCCGTCGTCCGCGAATTCCGGTCGAAGCGGACCCGGCCGGGCGGGATGCCGAGCGCCGGAAGCAGCGCGCGCACCGCGTCGGCCTCGGCGACCGGTTCGGCGACGATCCGCCCCGACCCGCCGGCGAACACGATGGCCGCGTCCGGGAACCGCCGCGACAGCTCGGCCATGGCGAGCAGCCGCGCCGCCGCGCCGTTCAGCGTCGGCGTGCCCCGGTCGGCCGACACGACCTCGTCCACGGCGCCACCGAGCACGACGACGCCGTCGACCCGGGCCGGATCGGCGCGGATGAACCGGCTTTCGAGCGGACGGCTGACCCAGTCGTCGGCCGGCAGCAGGATCGCGGCGAGCAGCCACAGCACGCCCGCGAGCGCCAGACGGCGACGGCGGAACACGACGCCGGCGGCGAGAAGTCCGATCAGCAGGACGCTCGGGTGCAGCGCCAGCCCGATGACTTTGGCCGCCAGAAACATCGTCCCTATCGCCCGTTGCGGTCCGTGACGGATATGCGCATGGTCCGAATAGACGAGCCGGCGCAACGACCGGCCGCTTGTGGGAGGTTCAAGAGATGACCAACAATACGAGCCGGCGCGACATATTGGCCGCGACCGGCGGGCTGGCCGGCGCGCTTGCGATGCTCGGCGGCTTCGGCGTGACGCCCGCGATGGCGCAGGACATGGCCAAGGAGACCGGCCGCAGCACCAAGCCGCTGAAAGCCGCGTTCTCCAACGCCGGTCTTCAGGCGACCTGGTGCGCGCAGGGCAAGGCGGCGGCCGAGGCGTGGGGCAAGCTGTTCAACGTCGACGTCACCTGGTTCGACGGCGAGCTGAACGCGACCAAGCAGCGCAGCGCCATCGACGACATGGCGAGCCAGACCTGGGATTTCGTGGCCATGCAGGCGTTCGGCATCGGCACGCTGACCGCGCCGGTCAAGAAGATGATCGACGCCGGCATCCCGGTGCTCGACATGGACACGCTGATCGCGCCGCTCGACACGATCGACGTGCACAGCTTCCTCGCGCCCGACAACGAATTCATGGGCGCGTCGGTGACGCAGGCGCTGATGGACGCGATCGGCGGCAAGGGGATCGTGACCATGACCCAGGGCGCGCTCGGCCACACCGGCGCGCAGGGCCGCGCCCGTGGCTTCAAGAGCATCGTGTCGAAATACCCCGACGTTCAGGTGGTCGACGAGCAGCCGGGCGACTGGGACGTGACCAAGGTCGCGCGGATCTGGGAGACGCTGCTGACCAAGTACCCGAAGATCGACGCGGCATACTTCCACAACGACGACATGGCGCTGGCCGCCTACAACGTGATGAAGGCGCAGGGCCGGACCGACATCAAGATCGGCGGCTGCGACGCGATGCCGCCGGCGCTGGTCGCGGTCGGCGACGGGCGGATGCTGGCCACGGTCCGCAATCCGTCGTGCCGGATCCATGGCGGCGCGATCGTGGCCGGTGTCGCGGCGGTGGTCGGCGGCGAGAAGACCGGCGGCGGCATCCCGAAGCACGTGATCACCGACGGGCCGGTGGTGACGAAGGCCAACGCGGCGGGCATGGCGTGGATGGAGAGCCATTTCCTGATTTAGCGTCTTGGATCGGCAAGCCCCCTCACCCCGGCCCTCTCCCGAAGCGGGAGAGGGAGACGTAAAGCCCTCTCCCTCGGGAGAGGGTTGGGTGAGGGGTGCGACCACTCCGCTGCTCGAAATGCGCGACATCGGCAAATCGTTCGGCGGCGTCGCCGCGCTGACCGGCGTCGACTTCACGCTGCGTCCGGGCGAGATCCACGGCCTGATCGGCGAGAACGGGGCCGGGAAGTCGACGCTGATGAAGATCATCGCCGGGGTCCATTCGCCCGATGCCGGCACCATGCTGTGGGACGGCCGCCCGGTCCGCCTGCGCTCGGCCGGCGACGCGCGACGGCTCGGCATCGGCATGGTGCATCAGGAACTGTCGATCGTCCCCGAACTGACGGTCGCGGAAAACGTCGCACTCGGCACCCAGCCGCTGAACCGGCTCGGGCTCGTCGACTATTCGCGGATGCGGCGCGAGGCGAAAACGCAGCTTGCGCGCCTCGGCCTCGACGTCGATCCGGGTGCGGTGATCGGCACGCTGCCGATCGGGCTGCAGCAACTGGTCGAACTGGCCCGCGTGCTGTCGTCCGGTGCGAAGCTCATCATCCTCGACGAGCCGACCTCCGCCCTGTCCCCGCCGGAGGTCGCCCGCCTGTTCGACCTGCTGCGCCGGGTGCGCGAGAGCGGCACGGCGTTCGTGTTCATCAGCCACTTCCTCGACGACGTGCTGGCGGTCAGCGACACCGTCTCGGTGTTCCGCAACGGAAGGCATATCGAGACGGCACCCGCGCCCTCGATCGACAAGCGCTGGCTGATCGGTCGCATGATCGGCGCCGGCCACGAGCGGCTGGAGGAAAGCTACACCAGCGACATTCCGCTCCCGGAGCGGCCGCAAACGCCGGTGATCCTGCAAACCGACCACGTCACCGGCGACGGTTTCAGCGACATCTCGCTCGACGTGCGCGCGGGCGAGGTGCTGGGCGTCTACGGCTTCCTCGGCTCCGGCCAGCTCGAACTGGCCCGCGCCCTGTTCGGCCGGGGGCGGTTGCTGGGCCGCGTGTCGGTCGACGGCAAGCCGGCCAAACTGTCCAACACGACGACCGCGAAGAAATCCGGCATCGCCTTCGTGCCCGAAAGCCGGCGCGCGATGCTGTTCGTCCATGAGCCGGTGTACAAGAACATGACCATCAGCATCCTCGAACGCCTGTCGGCCCTCTGGCTCCGCCCGCGCGCCGAGCGCGCGATCGCCGACCGGCACGTGACCGCGTTCGGCATCCGTCCGCCCGGCGTGCAGCGCGAACTCGGCACGCTGTCCGGCGGCAACCAGCAGAAGGTCGCCCTCGCCCGCTGGCTCACCTACCCGCCGCGCGTGCTGGTGCTGAGCGAGCCGACGCGCGGCATGGACGTGGGCGCCAAGGACGACGTGGTCCGCATCGTGCGGGCCTTGCGCGAACAGGGGCTGGCGGTCGTGGTCGTCTCGGCCGAGCCGGAGACGGTGCTGAGCCTCGCCGACCGGATCGCGGTGATGAAACGCGGCTCGGTCAGTCACGTCTTCGAAGCGGAGGCGGTCAGCAAGGACCGTCTGCTGGCGGCGGCATGATCGACACGCTCCGCAACCAGCTTCGCAATATCGCGCCGTTCGCGACGCTGATCGTGCTCGTCGTCCTGTTCGCGACCGCGAGCAATTCGTTCGCGACCTGGGGCAACTTCTTCAACATCCTGCAGCAGATCAGCGTCACGGCCGTGATCGCGACCGGCCTCACCTTCGTCATCCTGTGCGCGGAGATCGACCTGTCCGTCGCCTCGGTCGCCAACGCGGTCGGCATCGCGGTCGCGTGGTTCACCGCCCAGGACGCGAGTGTGAACATCGCCAACCTGCCGATCCCCGGCTGGCTCGCGATCATCGCGGCCCTGGTCGTGGCCGGCGGCCTCGGGGCGGTGACCGCGTTCGGCGTCACCATCATCGGCATCCCGAGCTTCATCATGACGCTCGCGATGCTGCAGATCGGCGCCGGCATCTGCGCCCTGCTGGTGCGCGGCCAGATCGCGTACGCGGTCCCGCACGTGATCGAGACGCTGGGCGGCGGCAGCCTCGGGCCGGTGCCGTGGATCGTGATCGTGGCGGCGGTGGTACTGCTGGCCGCGCACATCGTGCTGACCTACACGCGGTTCGGCCGCTACGTGTACATGACCGGCGGCAACCGGGAGGCGGCGGAGTATTCGGGCGTCAACACGCGCCGGATCGTCGCCGCCGTCATGATTATCTCGGCCGTCTGCTCCGGCCTCGCGGGGATGCTCGGCGTCGCCCATTTCGGCAGCGCGCAGCAGGACGAGTTCGACAACTACCTGCTGGACGGAATCAGCGCCGTCGTGGTCGGCGGCACCAGCCTGTTCGGCGGCCAGGGCGGGATCGGCAACACGATCGTCGGCCTGTTCGTGCTCGGCGTGCTGAACAACGGGCTCGATCACGTCAAGATCGACAGCTTCCTCAAAATCCTGATCCGGGGGCTGATCCTGTTGCTGGCCCTGATCGTGAACGTCTACGCGCAACGGCTGCGGTCCCGGACGGCCGCCGCCGGCTGAGCTTGCCACACGCGCCCTCCGGTGCCACTTAGCTAGGCTAAGCCCACCGGAGCGCGCCCATGTCGGTCGTCAACATCCACGCGGCGAAAACCAACCTGTCACGCCTGATCGACGAGGTTTCCACAGGCGGCGAAGTCGTGATCGCCCGGGCCGGTAAACCGGTGGCACGGCTGGTGCCCTACGAGCCGATCCCGAAACACGGGAAGCGGCTACTCGGCCGTCTGGATGGGCAGTTCAACATACCGGACGATTTCGACCGCCTCGGCGAAGACGAGATCCTCGCGATGTTCGAGGGTCGCTGATGTGGCTGCTGCTAGATACCAACATCCTGCTTTGGACCGTCTTCAAGTCGACGCGGCTGACACAGGCCGATCGAGACACCATTCAGGATCCGAACAACGACGTTGCGTTCAGTCCCATCAGCATTTGGGAGATCGCGATCAAATTCGGACTTGGCAGGCCCGATTTCATCGTCCGGCCGGAAACGGTCCTGGCCGAGGCTCGCTTGATGGGCTTCGAGGAATTGCCCCTTCATGCGGAGGACGCCGTCGCCGTGCTGGAGCTTCCCCGTCACCATAGCGACCCATTCGACAGAATGCTGATCGCGCAGGCGATGCGGGGACCACGGCATCTGCTGACATCGGACCGGACGCTTGCCCGGTATTCGGAGTTGGTGAAGCTTGTCGGCTGACCCATGACGAAGCCATGACCTCCATCGTCAACGCCCTCCTCCCGGTCTACCTCACCCTCCTCGTCGGCTACTTCGCGGCCCTGCACCACGACATCGAGGGGAAGTCCGCCAACGTCCTGAACCGGATGGTCATCACCTACGCGCTGCCGCTCGGCCTGTTCGCCGGGACCGTCACGATGCAGCGCGACCAGCTCTCCGTCAGCCTGCGGCTCGCGGCGATCCTGGTCGTCGGCATGGTGATCCCGTTCGTGGTGACCCTGCTGATCTCGCGCCTGGTGGTCCGGCGGAGCCTTGCCGAGAGCACGCTGCAGGCGATGGCGATCGGGCTGCCGGCGATCCCGTTCGTGGGCCTCCCCGTGCTCGGCGCGGTCTTCGGCATGGGGCCGGGGACGGTCACGGTCGCGATCGGCAGCCTGGCCACGAACATCGTCATGGTGCCGCTCGGCCTCGTCCTGCTCGGGGTCGCGGCCAGCGGTCAGAAGACACCGACCACGGCGCGGTCGGTCGGGGCCGTCGTCGTCTCGTCGCTGCAGGAGCCGATGGTGTGGGCGCCGCTGCTCGGCATGGTGTTCGTCGTGGTCGGCATCCACCCGCCGCTGCCGCTGGTGCACTCGATGGAGTTGCTCGGCTCCACGACCGGCGGCGTCGCGCTGTTCGCGACCGGGGTCGTGCTGCAATCGCACCGGCCGGCGCTGTCGCGCGCCATCGTCGTCAGCACGCTCGGCCGCCTGATCGTCGTCCCCGGTCTGGCGCTGCTGATCCTGCCGCTGCTCGGCCTGCATTACCGGCTGCTGGGCTACCCGGTCGTCAGCCTGTCGCTGCCGTGCGCGGTCATCATCGTGATCTTCGCCGTCCGCTTCAACGTGGCCGAGCAGGAGACGGCGTCGGTGCTGCTCTACAGCTACGTGTTGTCGACGGTCACCATGGCGGGCTTCATCGCCGCCATCGGCTGATCGCCCGCCGCCAGCCGCGCGTCGAGCGTGCGGATCGCGGCCGGCAGGTCGGCGATGCTGTCGATCACCAGATCGGCCAGATCGCCGAACTCGTCCATCGCCTGCGCGCGAATGGTCGCCCGCTCGTCGTCCGTCAGGCCAGCCAGATCGTGCGCGTCGAGGCCCGCGATGTTGCCGGTCAGCGCCACGCCGACCGTCCACGTCCCGGCCGCGCGCCCCTCGGCGAGCCCGACCGGCGTGTCGTCCACCTTCACGACGGTCGACGCGGGCCA
This sequence comes from uncultured Alphaproteobacteria bacterium, assembly GCA_963756975.1. GTDB lineage: Bacteria > Pseudomonadota > Alphaproteobacteria > Acetobacterales > Acetobacteraceae > CAVRQM01. Next base: position 588,620 of record CAVWPS010000001.1, read on the forward strand.
GACGCCCATCGCCGCCATCGCGTGCCACATCATCAGCGGGCTCGGCCGGCCGGCGGCCAGATCGCCCGCGCACACCACGATTTCGGGCACGTAGCCGGCGGCGGCGGCCACCGGCATCAGACGGGCCATGATCGGGCGCGTGTAGCCGGTCGTGCTGCCGACGCGGACACCCATGGCCGCCAACTCGGCCAGCGTCGCCTCCGCCCCCGGGATCATCGCCGCGTGCTCGACCACGCTGTCGGCGTTCAGCGGCTCGAACACGGCGAACACCTGTTCCATCGCCGCCTCGCCGGGCACGGAACCGTGCCGGGCGCGCCAAGCCTCGGACACGGCGGGGACGGCCAGTACGGCCCGGATATGGTCCCGCTTGGCCATGCCCATCGGCCCGCGCGCGTCGGCGATTTCGATGTCGACGCCGAGTTCCGCGAACGCGCGGACGAAGGCGCCCATCGGGGCGAGGCTGCCGTGGTCGACGATCGTGCCGGCCCAGTCGAGGATCGCGGCTTGGATGCGAGAGGTCATGCCGGCACCCCTACCAGTTCGGCCAGCGTTTCCTCGGCCAGCGCGAACGCGGTGCTCGCCCCCGTCCCGCTCGTCACCTGCACCAGCCGCACGCCCGGCATCGGCGTCTCGATCATGGCCGGCGTCCCGGGCGCGCTCGGATAGACGCCGGTCCAGCGTTCCAGCACGCGCGGGGCCGGCAGGTCGAGCACCAGGGACAATTCGCCGAGGATGCGTTGGTCCACGTCGTCCGGCTGGAACGGGTCGGGGCTTTGGCCATACGAGTGGCTGTCGCCGACGACCAGCGAGCCGTCGGCGTTCGCGACCGCGATCAGGTGGATGCCGTCCGCGATGTGCTGCGGCTGCTCCATCCGCAACCGCGCCTTCAGCGACCCGAGCGAGGGGCAGTCCGCGTAGCCGAGGTAGCGCGCGAGGCCGAGGTCGCTCATCACCGGGTGGCGCGGCGGGGTCGCCGGGCCCGCGATCCGCATCATGTGCAGCTTACACAGCGTCACCTCGTGCCGGATGAACACTTCGGGGAACAGGCTGCGCAGATCCGGCCCCGGGCACACCACGATGTGGTCGGCGCCGACCGGGCCGTTGGTGGTGCGCGCGATCCCCGTCTCGATCGCGCGCGCGACGCCGGGACGCAGGAACGTGACGCCGAGCGCCTGCTCCAGATACGCGGCGAGGCGGGGGATCGCGACGCGGCTGTCGACCCGCAGCTCGTGCGGGCTGATGAGCGCCGCGCGTACGTTGGCGGTCAGGCCCGGCGGCAGGTCGTCGCCGCGCACGACCGTGCAGCCCTCGCCCATCGGGCCGGCCGCGAACTCCTCCAGCACCGCCTCGCTCTCGGCGCGGCGCGCGCACATCGCCAATCCGCGCTGCAGGACCGGGATGCCGGCCAGCGGCGCGATCTCCGCCCAGACCTGGCATGCGCGTTTCGCGCGGGCCCAGGTGGCGCCCGCCTGCTGCCCGGTCACGGTGATGAACCCGAAATTGCGGACCGACGCGCCGATGGAGCGTTCCTCGCGGTCGAGCACGGCGACCCGCAATCCGGCCCGCGCCCCGGCGAGTGCATGCGCGAGGCCGACGATGCCGCGGCCGATAACCAGCAAATCGTAACGATCCATGCGCGAACCTAACCTCCGCGACCGCCCGCTTCAACGCCGATGGTATGACTGTCCCGCGTAACCGGCCGCCCGGCGTCGCGAACAGGAAGGCGAACCTTCGTGAGCGCCCCAATGACCCTGACCCGCCGCACGCTGCTCGCCGCCTCGCCGGCGCTGATCGCACCCTCGTTCGCACCATCGTTCGCGCATGCGGGACCGCGCGTGCGGGCGGTGCTGGAGCTGTTCACCAGCCAGGGCTGCTCGTCCTGCCCGCCCGCCGACCGGCTGGCGGCGGAACTCGCGACCGACCCCACGCTGCTCGTCGTGTCGCGGCCGGTCGATTACTGGGACAACCTCGGCTGGAAGAACTCGCTGGCCCAGCACGCCTTCACCGAGCGCCAGATCGCCTACGCAAGGCAGCGCGGCGACGGCGAGGTCTACACGCCGCAGATCGTCGTCGACGGAAAGGGGCACGCCGTCGGCTCCGACCGCGACGGGATCGAGGCGCTGTACGGCGCGCTGCCGCTGTCGGTCGTCGTCGCGAACGGCACGGCGCGGGTCGAAGGCGGCGCGCCAGGGACCGTGCTGGTCTGGTGGCTGCTCGGACAGCGGACGGTGGCCATCGGGCGCGGCGAGAACGCACGGGCGCACGTCACCTACACCAATGTCGTGCTGGCCGAGCGTGCGTTGGGGTCGTCGGCCGGCGAGTTCGAAAACCTTCGACCTCGGCACGCCGCCAGCCGGGGCGGACCGGGTCGCCGTCGTCGTGCAGGCCGGCGACGCGGCGCGTCCGGGTGCCATTCTGGGTGGCAGTCCTGCCACACGCCTCCTCTAACCCTCGCTCACGCGGAACGATCACGACAAAGCGACGTTCCGCGCTCACCCGCATCATTAGGCGGCAACTGAGCAAGGAACATGCAGATTATGGCTCTCGCGCCCGACGACCTCCCGAACGCCACCCCGTATAGCGCGCCCATGTACGCGACGCAGGGCTATGCCACCTCCGGGGCGGCCGGCGGCCCCGGCGACGAACAGCGCGTCTTCTGGCTGAACCGCGCGAGCTGGGGCGCGATCCTGGCCGGCGTCGCGGTCGCCCTGGTGATCCAGCTCGTGCTGAACGTGCTCGGCGTCGGCATCGGCCTGTCGTCGCTCGACGCCAAGGTCGCGGCCGACAACCCCGACGCGGCCAACGCGGCCATGACCGCGACGATCTACATCGTCGTCTCCGGCATCGTCGCGTCGTTCGTCGGCGGCCTCGCCTCCGGCCGCCTGTCCGGCTCCGGCCGGGCCAGCACCGCCGCTTGGCACGGTTTTACCTCGTGGGCGGTGACGACCCTGCTCGTCGCCTATCTGCTGACCTCGGTCGTCGGCAGCGCCATCGGCGGCACGTTCGGCGCCCTCGGCAGCGTCGTCGGCGGCGTCGGCAAGGCGGCGGCCTCGGCGGTCGGCGGTGCGGCCGACATGACCAACGGCGACGCGCTGACGGCCAAGGTCAAAAGCCTGATCAACCCGAACGACCAGACCGCGATCCAGGACGACGTCGCGACCTACGTCCGCGCCGGCATCGACGGCGACACGAAGGCGGCCGACGCCGTCGCGCGACAAGGCGGTCAACGACGTGGCCAAGGCGGCGAACATCACGCCGGACGAGGCCAAGACGCGGATCGATAATCTGGTGAACAGCACCAAGCAGACGATCGCCGACGCGAAGGCCAAGGCGGCGAACGCGGCCGAGGCGGCGCGCAAGGCGACCACGCAGGCGGCGTTGTACGGTGCCGCCGCGATGCTGCTCGGTGCCATCGCCGGTGCCCTCGGCGGCGGCGCGGGCCGTCCGGCACGGGTTCGCCTCGGCCGGCTCGCCTAAAGCGCTTGCGACCGGCACGGCCGTGCGACAAGCACGGTCGTACCGGCCGCGTGCGCCGGACGGGGCTGGGGAATGATGATCCGTTCGATGCGTCGGCTGTGACCGCGGCCAGTCTCGCCGGCCCTAGATCGGGCATCGCGGAGCAGCGCGCGACCCGAACCGTGTTCTTCATCACCGGCATCGGCCATTCCGCCTGGGCCGCGCTGGTCCCGTTCGCGCAAACCCGCGCCGGGATCAGCGACGGCGCGCTCGGGTTGCTGCTGCTATGCCTCGGCATCGGCTCGATCGTGACGATGCCGCTCTCGGGCGCGTCCGCCGCCAAGTTCGGCTGCCGCGACCGTCATCGTGGCCGCCGCGATCGTCGTCGCGGCGACGCTGCCGTTCCTCGCCACCCTGTCGTCGATCCCGCTTCTCGCCGTCACCCTGATGCTGTTCGGCGCGGGGATCGGCGCGATCGACGTCGCGATGAACATCCAGGCCATCATCGTCGAGCGCGACAGCGGGCGGCCGATGATGTCCGGGTTCCACGGCCTGTTCAGCCTCGGCGGCATCGCGGGCGCGGGCGGCATGGCGGCCCTGCTGAGCCTCGGCGCGTCGACGCTCGCCGCGAGCCTCTGCGTGTCGGCTGCGATCGTCATCGCCCTCGCCGCCTCCGTCGCGCGGCTGCTGCCATACGGTGCCCGCAACGACGGCCCGGCCTTCGCCATTCCGCGCGGCATCGTGCTGTTCATCGGTGCCCTGTGCTTCGTCCTGTTCCTGGCCGAGGGCGCGGTGCTCGACTGGAGTGCCGTGTTCCTCACCACAATCCGCCACATGGAGAAATCCTACGCCGGCCTCGGTTACGCGGCGTTCGCGACCACGATGACGATCGGCCGGCTGACAGGCGACCGCATCGTGGCGCGGCTGGGGCAGCGGCGCGTCGTGTTCCTCGGCGGTCTGTGCGCGGCGCTCGGGTTCGTCGTCGCGACCGCGATCCCGCTGTGGGAGGCCGGATTGCTCGGCTACGCGCTGGTCGGCGTCGGCTGCGCCAACATCGTGCCGGTCCTGTTCAGCGCCGTCGGACGCCAGCGCACGATGCCGGAGAATGTCGCGGTCCCGGCGATCACCACGATCGGCTACGCGGGCATCCTGGTCGGGCCGGCCGGCATCGGCTTCATCTCGCACATCGCCGACCTGCCGACCGCGTTCCTGGTCCTCGCCGCAATGCTGGTCGCGGTCGCGTTCGGCAACCGGTATCTCTAGGCGGCGACCTTCTCGGCACGCACGTCCTTGATGTCGCGAAACGCCAGCCCGGCGTTCTGCTCGGCGGTGCGGCGCATGATGAACGAACTGCTGGCGAGGTAGACCGGGTCGCCGTCCACGTCGTCGGCCATGTTGCTGCGCTGCGCCTGCGCGAACGCTTCGACCGCGAGCCGTTCGCCGGAGACCCAGCGCGCCAGCTGGAACGGCGGCGTGTCGAACGTGATCGCGACGCCGTATTCGCTCATCAGCCGCGCCTGCAACACATCGAGCTGCAACGTGCCGACCACGCCCACCATCGGCGGGCTGCCATCCTGCGGCCTGAACAGCTGCACGACGCCCTCCTCCGCCAGCTCCTGCAGCGCCTGCCTAAGCTTTTTGGCTTTCATCGCGTCCCGAAGCGACACGCGGCGCAGAATCTCGGGCGCGAAATACGGCACGCCCAGGAAATTCAGCGTCTCGTCCTCGCTCAGCGTGTCGCCGATCCGCAGCGTGCCGTGGTTCGGGATGCCGACGACATCGCCCGCGAACGCTTCCTCGGCGAGCTGCCGGTCGCGCGCGAAGAAGAACTGCGGCGCGTGCAGCGGGATCAGCTTGCCCGTCCGCACCTGCTTCAGCCGCATCCCGCGCACGAGCCGCCCCGAACAGACGCGCGCGAAGGCGATCCGGTCGCGGTGGTTCGGGTCCATGTTCGCCTGGATCTTGAACACCAGCGCGGTCAGCGAATTCTCGTTCGCCTCGACGATCCGCGTGTCGGCGATCTGCGCGCGCGGCGGCGGGCCATACGACGCGAGGCCGTCGAGCAGGTCGCGGACCCCGATCTCGCGAATGGCCGAGCCGAAGAACACCGGCGTCAGATGCCCGGCCAGGAACGCCGGCACCTCGAACTCCGGCAACGCGGCGCGCACCAGGTCCATCTCCTCGCCGACCTGGATCAGGCGCGGGTCGGACTGGGAAAGGCCGGGCGGCACCTTGTACTCGCGGTTGAGAATGTCGTAGACGCCGACGAACTCGCTGGCGCGCCCGACCGGCCACGTCACAGGTGCGGTGTCGAGTGCGAGCGCCGAACTCACCTCGTCCAGCAGCGCGAACGGGTCCTGCGCCTCGCGGTCCATCTTGTTGACGAAGGTCAGGATCGGGATGTCGCGCAGCCGGCAAATCTCGAACAGCTTTCGCGTCCGCGCCTCGATGCCTTTCGCCGCGTCGATCACCATCACCGCGCAATCGACCGCGGTGAGCGTCCGGTAGGTGTCCTCGGAGAAGTCCTCGTGGCCGGGCGTGTCCAGAAGGTTGTAGACGCAGCCGGCGTATTCGAACGTCATCACCGACGTCACGACGGAAATGCCGCGCTCGCGCTCGATCCCCATCCAGTCCGACCGCGTGCGCCGCCGCTCACCCTTCGCGCGCACGTTGCCGGCGAGCTGGATGGCGCCGCCCGCGCGCAGCAGCCGCTCGGTCAGCGTCGTCTTGCCCGCGTCCGGGTGGCTGATGATCGCGAACGTGCGGCGGCGGGCGATCTCGGCGGCGGTGTCGCTCAACGCAGGCTCTCGGCGGCGCGCACGGTGCCCACGTCGATGCCGTTCCAGTTGGTCAGTGTCCGGGCCACGAACGGCGTCAGCGCCTCGTCCGGCATCAGGCGCGCGAGCACCGCAGCCGTCGCGATCTCGGTCGCACGGTGCGCCCCGTCATCGCATTTGATCGCGATGCCGAGACCCAACGCCGGGAGTGCGACGCAATGCACGCCCTCCGCCCCGCCCTTCGCGAACACTCGGGCGCCGAGTGCCGTCATGATTTCGGTGTCGAAGCGCTGGTGGCCCGCGACCATCATCGGGTGCGCCGCGACCGCGTGGCGCAACCGGACGATCGCCGCCGCGCGGTCGGCCGACACGCCCTGGCCGCTGGCGAACCGCGCGAACGCGTGGGCCAGCGCGCGCAACGGGATCGCGTAGGTCGGGATCGAGCAGCCGTCGGTGGCGCGGTTGCGCTCGTCGAGCACGGTGCCGGTCATCTCCGCCAGCGGTGCCGTCACGGCGCGCATCGTCGGGTGATCGGGCAGGACGTAGCCCTGCGGATCCTGCCCCGCATCGCAGGCAAGGCAGATGAAGCCCGCGTGCTTGCCGGAGCAGTTGTTGTGCAGCGCGCTCGGGTGCGCGCCGGAAACCGCCAGCGTGCGCGCGGCGACATCCCAGCTCGGCCAGTGCGTGCCGCATTCGAGCGTCGAAGCGTCGCGCCCGACCCGCGCCAGCATCGTCGCGGCCATGTCGGTGTGGATCGCCTCGCCGTTGTGCGACGAGCACGCGAGTGCCAGTTCCGCGTCGGTCATGCCGAGCCGGTCGGCGGCCCCGCTTTCGACCAGCGGCAGGGCCAGCAGCGCCTTGATGGCCGAGCGGGGATAGATCGCCTGTTCCGTGTCGCCGACCGAGAACACCAGTTTTCCGTGCGCGTCGCTGACGGCGACCGCACCCGAGTGCCGGCTTTCCACGCGCTCGCCGCGCGTGACCTCGACCAGGACGGGATCCATGCTGCTTCCTTCCAAACGAAAACGGCACCCGCGAACGGGTGCCGCCTCAATCGTAAATGGGATCGGGGAGCCGTTAGCGGGAGTAGAATTCCACCACCAGGTTCGGCTCCATCTGCACCGGATACGGCACGTCCGACAGCTTCGGGGCGCGGGTGAAACGGCCCTTCATCGCGCGGTGGTCGACCTCGATGTATTCCGGCACGTCGCGCTCGCCGCTCTGCGTGCTGTCGAGCAGGACCGCGAGCTGCTTGCTGCGCTCCTTGACCTCGATCACGTCGTTGTCCTTGACCGAGTAGCTCGGGATGTTGAGCCGGCGGCCGTTGACCGTGATGTGGCCGTGGTTGACGAACTGCCGCGCCGCGAACGGCGTGATCGCGAACTTCATGCGGTAGATGACCGCATCCAGCCGGCGCTCCAGCAACTCGATCAGGTTCTCGGAGGTGTCGCCCTTACGGCGGACCGCTTCCTCGTAATACTTGCGGAACTGCTTCTCGCCGATGTTGCCGTAGTAGCCCTTGAGCTTCTGCTTGGCCATCAACTGGATGCCGAAATCGGTCGGCTTCTGCTTGCGGCGCTGGCCGTGCTGGCCGGGGCCGTATTCGCGCTTGCTGATCGGCGATTTCGGCCGGCCCCACAGGTTCACACCCAGGCGGCGGTTGATCTTGTACTTGCTTTCGGCGCGCTTGGTCATGCGCGGTTCCTTACGTCTAAGCCCCCGGACGCTTTGCGCGCTTGTGGTGGGCGGATTGCACCGGTAGTCCCGTGCCCGAACAGGCATGGGCGGGCGCGGCGCACGAATGCTCCGTCCACGTTCCCGGCAAGGCGGCGGTGGTTACGCGCGCTAGGCCATCGGGTCAAGCTTGCCGCCGCACAGACCCTCACCCCGGCCCTCTCCCATAAGCCGGGAGAGGGAGACGTGCTGCTCCCTCTCCCGTCTTCTGGGAGAGGGCCGGGGTGAGGGTCTATCCCTACGCTTTGGCCGCCGCCGCAGCCCAATACCGCCGTGCCGACCGGTCGACCGCCCCTCTCGCATCCCGCGACAGGATCAGCGAGTGGAACGCCGAAGCCTCCTCGACCCCGAGCAGATCCCGGGTCGCCGCTATAATCCGGCTGATCCGCAGATGGTTGTGGTCGAACGCCACCAGCCAGTGATCCGTCTCCGAGTAGAACCGCATCATCCGCGACAGCCCGGCCGCGAACCCGTCCTGCGCTTGAGAATCGGCGCGTATGGCGACCGCGTCGGCGTCGGAGATGACCGGCGACCCAGGGACGGCCCGGCTCGGCTCGCGCAACGGGAACAGCCACTGGATGTAGTCGTGATGCGCCTCCAGCGCCGCATCGTCGAACGCCAGCACGTCGGCCAGTTTGCGCCCGCGTCCGTCCGGGCCGTCGCCGCGCAGAAAGGCGTGGACCGGGCTCAATGCTTCTTCAGCTCCTCCGGCTTGTGGACCGCTTCCTTGCCGGATTTGTCGCTTTTCACGAGCACCTCCGGATGCTCCTTGGTGGCCTTCGCGGTGTGGCCTTTGACGTGCGTCTCGCTGGTGACGACCTTCTCGACCGTCCCGTGCGTCTCGCCCTGCGAGGTGCCCCAGGTCACTTTGTCGCCCTTCTTCGGCAGGCTTGCCATGTCCGTCTCCATTGTCGATTGGTCCGGAACGCGGCGGCGTTGCCGGCGGTTCGGGCCGGGCCATGTCCGCCGGGGAACACGATGGAGAGAAATATGGTCTCGCGCGCCGATCTGCTCATGCTCGGCATCACGTCCGGGGTGTCCGGCGGCCTGATCGGCGGCACGATCTTCGGCTACGGCATCGCGGCCGCGACCGGTGGGTTCGGGATCGGCTACCTGCTGATGATGGTCGCCGCCCCGCTCAGCGCCGGCGTCGGCTGGTTTTTTGCGCGCAGGCTGGCCAAACAGCTTTAGGCGTCGCCCCGCGCCGGCGGCCCGGCCTGTTTCAGCGCCGCGACTTCGTCATCCGTAAAAACGCGGCTGCGGGTCAGGAAGCGCACGCCCTCCGGGGCTTCGAGCGAGAAGCCCGAGCCACGGCCGGGGACCACGTCGATGACGAGTTGCGTGTGCTCCCAGTATTCGAACTGGTTGGCCCCGATGTAGAACGGCGTGTCGACGATCGTGCCCAGAAAGACATCCTGCTGGCCGACGCGAAAGTCGCCGCGCGGGTAGCACATCGGCGAACTGCCGTCGCAGCAGCCGCCCGACTGGTGAAACATCAGCGCGCCGTGCATGGCGTTGAGCTTGCCGATCACCTGTTCGGCGGCCGGGGTGACGGTGACGCGGTCGACCATGATTTCTGCCATTCCGAGTGTGTAAGGCCCTCACCCAACCCTCTCCCAAAAAGGGAGAGGGCTAAGATAAGCTGCTCCCTCCCCCGTCTTATGGGGGAGGGCCGGGGTGAGGGTTTTAGAAGAAGCCCAAAGCCTTCGGGCTATAGCTCACCAGCATATTCTTCGTCTGCTGGTAATGATCCAGCATCATCTTATGGTTCTCACGCCCGATGCCGGACGCCTTATAGCCGCCGAACGCCGCGTGCGCCGGATACAGATGGTAGCAGTTGGTCCACACGCGCCCGGCCTGCACCGCGCGGCCGAAGCGGTAGGCGCGGTTGCCGTCGCGCGTCCAGACGCCGGCACCCAAACCGTAAAGCGTGTCGTTGGCGATCGACAGCGCCTCCTCGTCGTCCTTGAACTTGGTCACCGACACGACCGGTCCAAAGATCTCTTCCTGGAACACGCGCATCTTGTTGTGGCCTTCGAGGATCGTCGGCTCGACGTAGAACCCGCCCTCGAGATCGCCGCCGAGCTGCGCGCGCTTGCCGCCGGTGAGCGCCTTGGCACCCTCCTGCTTGCCGATGTCGAAGTAGGACAGGATCTTCTCGAGCTGATCGTTCGACGCCTGCGCGCCGAGCATCGTGCCCATGTCGAGCGGGTTGCCCATCTTGATCTTCTTCACGCGCTCGATCGCCCGCTCCATGAAGCGGTCGTAGATGCTCTCGTGCACCAGCGCGCGGCTCGGGCAGGTGCAGACCTCGCCCTGGTTCAGCGCGAACATCGTGAAGCCTTCGAGGCACTTGTCGAAGTAGTCGTCGTCCTCGGCCATCACGTCCTTGAAGAAGATGTTCGGCGACTTGCCGCCCAGCTCCAGCGTGACCGGGATGATGTTTTCCGACGCGTACTGCATGATCAGGCGGCCGGTCGTGGTCTCACCGGTGAACGCCACCTTCGCCACGCGCTTGGATTGCGCCAGCGGCTTGCCGGCCTCGACGCCGAAGCCTTGCACGACGTTCACGACGCCGGGCGGCAGCAGGTCGGCGATCATGTCCATCAGCACGGCGATGCTCATCGGCGTCTGCTCGGCCGGCTTGATCACGACGCAGTTGCCGGCGGCGAGTGCCGGGGCGAGCTTCCATGTCGCCATCAGCAGCGGGAAGTTCCACGGAATGATCTGCGCGACCACGCCGAGCGGCTCGTGGAAATGATACGCGACGGTATCGTGGTCGATCTCGCTGCTGGAGCCTTCCTGTGCGCGGATGCAGCCGGCGAAATAGCGGAAATGGTCGACGACCAGCGGCATGTCGGCATGCGTCGTCTCGCGGATCGGCTTGCCGTTGTCGATCGCCTCGACCAGGGCCAGCGTCGACAGGCGGCTCTCGATCCGGTCGGCGATCTTGTTCAGGATGTTGGCGCGCTCGGTCGCCGACGTGTTGCCCCACTTCTCGCGGGCGGCATGGGCGGCGTCGAGGGCGAGTTCCACGTCCTCGGCGGTCGAGCGGGCCACGGTGCAGATCACCCGGCCGTTGATCGGGGAGACGTTGTCGAAATGCTGGCCGCGCACGGCCGGAACCCACTTGCCGCCGATCCAGTTGTCGTAATGCGAGCGGATCGCGATTTCCTTCGCGACCTCGCTGAGTACTTTGTCGACCATATGGAATCTCCCGAGATTTTTTGTTCATTGAGGCGGTAAGCACGCGGATCCCGCGCGAGGGATGCCGTGACTGGCAACGATATAGGCGCTAGCCTCTGTCGTGGAAGAGACGTTTGCACAGGAGCGACCGATGGACCATGCGCGCCAGTTCTACATCGATGGCAAATGGGTGGAGCCGATCACGCCCGCCCTCCTCGACGTGGCCGACCCCTCGACCGAGGAGACGTTCACCCAGATCGCCGTGGGCAGCGCCGCCGACGTGGACCGCGCGGTAAAGGCGGCGCGCAAGGCGTTCGCGACATTTTCGCTGACGACCAAGCAGGACCGGATCGAGCTGCTGCGGGCCATGCTGCGCGAGTACAAGAAGCGCGAGGGCGACGTGGCCGAGGCGCTGTCGCGCGAAATGGGCGCGCCGCTCGCGTTCGCCCGCAGCAGCCAGGCGGTGATGGGCACGCTGCATCTGGAGCGGATGATCCGCGACCTCGAGGAATACCGGTTCGAGTGGATGCAGGGCTCGACCCTGATCGCGAAGGAGGCCGATCGGCGTCGTCGGCATGATCACGCCGTGGAACTGGCCGATCAACCAGATCGCCTGCAAGGTCGGCCCGGCGATCGCCGCCGGCTGCACGATGGTGCTGAAACCGTCGGAAATCGCACCGCTGTCGGGCGTGATCTGGACCGAGGTGATGGAGGCGGCCGGCGTGCCTGCCGGCGTCTACAACATGGTCCAGGGCGACGGCCCGACGGTCGGGACGGCGATGTCGTCGCACCCCGATATCGACATGATGAGTTTTACCGGCTCGACCCGCGCCGGCATTCTGGTCGCACAGGCGGCGGCGCCGACGATCAAGCGCGTGGCGCAGGAGCTGGGCGGGAAGTCGGCCAACATCCTGCTGGACGACGTCGACTTCCAGCGCGCGGTCACGCGCGGCGTCACGAACATGATGAGCAACAGCGGCCAGTCCTGCAACGCGGCGACCCGCATGTTCGTGCCCGCCGACCGGCACGAGGAGGTCAAGGCGATCGCGAAGGCGGCAGCCGCGACCGTCGTGGCCGGCGATCCGCGTGACGCGAAGTCGACGATCGGCCCGGTGGTCAGCGGCGTTCAGTACGAGAAGATCCAGCGTCTGATCCAGGCCGGCATCGACGAGGGCGCCGAACTCGTCGCCGGCGGCCCGGGCCGCCCGGAGCACCTGAACCGCGGCTGGTACGTGCGCCCGACCGTGTTCGCCGGTGTGACGAACGACATGACCATCGCGCGGGAGGAAATCTTCGGGCCGGTCCTGACGATCCTGCCGTATGCCGACGAAGCCGAAGCGGTGCGGCTGGCCAACGACACCGTCTACGGCCTCGCCGCCTACGTGCAGTCGGCCGACCCGGCCCGGGCGCGCCGCGTCGCCGCCCAGCTGCGGGCCGGCAACGTGTTCCTGAACTACCCGGCCTGGGACAGCGGCGCCCCGTTCGGCGGCTACAAGCAGTCCGGCAACGGGCGTGAATACGGCAAGTGGGCGCTGGACGAGTTCTTGGAGACCAAGGCCGTGATCGGCTACGAAGCCGCCTGACTTCTACTCCCTCCCCCCTTGCGGGGGAGGGCGGTGGGGGGGAAGCGACACTCCACCCCGGCGACGACGACAGCAAGCACTGCTTCTCCCTCTCCCCTTGAGGGAGAGGGCCGGGGTGAGGGGGGCAACACACTCCCCTCCCCACGCGCACCGGCGACAAGCAAGTCCCTCACCCCGGCCCTCTCCCCAGGGGAGAGGGAGAAGTCAGACCGGCATCACGCCCAGATGCCGCAAGACCTCGCCCGGATCGCTCCCCGGCGGCACCGCCAGGATCGTCCCGGGCTCGCCCACCCGCATCACGCTGACCGCTTTCTCCGGGCACAAATCGAGGCAATCCGTCTCGATCACCCGTACCACCTTCTTCAGCCCGGCCGCCTTGGTGATCCCCTTCATCAGGTCGCGCAGGGTATCCTTGCCGTGCGGCCCGAACCCGCCGTCGAGCTTTTCTCGCCGCACTTGCGGCACACCAGAACCAGGTCGCGCCACGGCGACGGATGAGCGATATCGTTTTCCATCGCCCTCAGATGGTCGCGGCGATGGCGGCGGACCAGGGTGTCGGGTCGCTGGCCCCGCTCCAGCCGCCATCCTCGTCGCGGGCCACCAATCCGGCGGCACCGAACAGGCCGGGGCTCAGCGTCGGCTCCACCGTCTCGACCGGGAGGTCGGCCGCCAGCGCCGCCAGCACGTCCGGCGGCAGCCGGTGGTCGGCGACCACGCGCGGCGGCATCGACGTGTCGATCCGGGGGGTGGCGGCGGCCGCACCGGCGCCCATGCCGAACTCGGTCGCGTACAGCAGCACTTGCGCCACCGCCGGCAGGATCCTTCGCCCGCCCGAGGCACCGGCCACCAGCGACGGTGCGCCGCCGCCGCCCTCGGCCGACAGGCCGCCATCGCGCACCAGCACCGGGCACATGTTGGTCATCGGCCGGCCGCCGCCCCGGATGGAGTTGGGCCGCCCGCGCATCGGGTCGAACCACATCACCCCGTTGTTCATCAGCACGCCCGATTCCGGCAGCACGACCCCGCTGCCGAACACCGACAGCAGCGTCGTCGTGAGCGAGACCGCCCCGCCCTCCCCGTCCACCACCGACAGATGCGTGGTGCTGCCGTCCGAGCCGATCCGCGCCGCCTGCTGCGTGCCCAGCGTGCGGGCCAGCGTCACGTACCAGCCGGGCGTCGGCAGCACCGTGCGCGTCGCGCATCCCATCCGCGCCAGTGTGCGAAACAGTGCCGGGGCCGCCGTCTGCCGGTTGCCGATCTGGACGGTGGAGCCGCGCCACGCCGCCTCGCCAGCCGGGCCGATCCCGACGCGGTAGCCGCGCAGGTCGTCGCGCGTCAGCACCGCCCCGCGCGACGCCGCGTCCGACGCGATCGAGCCGCCCAATTCGCCCGAGTAGAAATCCGCGAGGCCCGCGTCGCGCAGCCGCTCCATCGTCGCCGACAGTTTGCCGAGCGGCAGGTACGTCATCGGGTGCGCGTTCGATCTGGGCGCGCCGTTCGGGACGTACAGCCGCCCCGCCTCCGGGTACAATTTCAGCAACGACGCCGACTGCAGCACTTTCAGCGCCGCATACCAGTCGTACGGCAGGCCGCGCTTCGCCAGCGCCACGGCGGGTGCCAGCAGATCGCGCACCGGCAGCCTGCCCCAACGCTCGTGCATCGCGTGCAGGCCGGCGACCGCACTCGGCACGCAGAAGCTCAGCGGGCCGTGGATGTTGACGTCGCGCTCGACCTCCGGCCAGCCGAACAAATCGGCCCCGTGCCGCCCGGTCAGCTTGAACGCCTCGGGGTCGAGCCGTGCCGGGGCCACCGGGCCGAAATCGACGATGCTGGCGCGCGGCTCGCCGGCCGCCTGCACCAGCGCGAAGCCGACGCCGCCGAGCCCCGCGTTCCAGGGCTCGGCCGCGAACACGGCGAACGCGGTCGCGACCGCCGCGTCGACCGCGTTGCCGCCGGCCTCCAGTGCCGCGACCCCGGCATCGGCGGCGGCGCGAACCTGCGAGACCACCACGCCGTGCCGGCCGGACGCGACCGGCTTGGTGACGACCCAGTTCTGGGCCAGATGCGGCGAAACCGGGCGGAGATCCGTCATGCCCGACGCTTGCACGCCCCGTCGTGCCGGAACAAGGTTTTGACGGCCGCAGGAAAGAGGGTTCGGACATTGGAATACGATTTGGTGGTGCGCGGCGGCACGGCGGTGCTCGGCGACGACGTGGTTCGCGCCGATATCGGCGTCATCGGCGGCCGGATCGCCGGCATCGGCGAGGATCTGCACGGCGCATCGACGCTCGACGCGGGCGGGTTGCTGGTGCTGCCCGGCGGCGTCGACACGCATTGCCATATCGAGCAGCTGCAGAACCTCGACGGCGCTGCCGACGAGGAAAGCTGGTCCAGCGGCAGCCGCTCCTGCCTGCTCGGCGGGACGACATCGGTCATCACCTTCTCGACCCAGTTCAAGGGCGGCGGGATCGCGGCCCCGCTGGCCGACTACCGCGCGCGGGCCGAGGCGGGGGCGATGGTCGATTACGGCATGCACCAGATCATCGCCGACGCATCGGACGACGTGATCTTCCGCGAGATCCCGGAGGTCGTGGCGTCCGGCATCCGCAGCCTGAAAATCTTCATGACCTACGATTCGATGCACCTCGACGATCGCGGCTACCTGCGGGTGCTGGCCGCCGCGCGCCGGGCCGGGGCGCTGGTGACCGTGCATTGCGAGAACTACGAGGCGATCGGCTGGCGCACCCAGGCGCTGCTCGCCGCCGGGCTGACCGGGCCGAAATACCACGCGTGGAGCCGGCCGCGCATGATCGAGCGGGAAGCGACGCACCGCGCCATCGCGCTCGCCGAACTCGTCGATCAGCCGATCCAGATTTTTCACGTGAGCTGTGCGGAGGTCGCGGGCGAAATCGCGGCCGCCAAGGCGCGTGGCCTAAAAGTCTGGGGCGAGAGCTGCCCGCAATATTTCACCCTGACCGCCGGCGACATGGACCGCCCGGGGTTCGAGGGCTCGAAATTCATGTGCTCGCCGTCGCCGCGCGACGCCGCCGACCATGCCGGCATGTGGGACATGGTCCGCGCCGGCACGCTCGACGTCGTCAGCTCCGACCATAGCGGCTGGTCGTACCGGGGTGCGCGCGGCAAGCGGGTCGCCGGCGAGGACGCGGCGTTCCCGAGCATCCCGAACGGCATCCCGGGCCTCGCCGCGCGCCTGCCGCTGATGTTCAGCGAGGGCGTGTCGGCGGGAAGGATCGACCTGCCGGCGTTCGTCCGCCTGATCGCGTCCAATCCGGCGCGGCTGTTCGGGCTGACGACGAAGGGCAGCCTCGCGGTCGGCAAGGACGCGGACATCGTGCTGTGGGACCCGGCCCGCGAGGTGACGCTGACGCAGGGGCTGATGGGCCACGCGATCGACTACACGCCGTACGAGGGCCACGAGGTGACCGGCTGGCCGACGGCGGTGGTACGGCGCGGCGCGGTGGTGATGCGCGACGGTGCCGTGCAGGCCGAGCCCGGCAGCGGCCGCTATCTGCCGCGCGGGCCGTACGCGGCGATCAAGCCGCGCGGCGTGCTGCCGGACGGGTTCGACGCGTCGTCGTGGGCTTAGCGGCGTGGGCCTAGTGGCGAGGGCTTAGCGGCCCGCCATCGCGCAGCCGTCGAGCACGACCACCTTTCGGCCCCGGTATAGCTCGACGGAACGGCCGGCCGCGTCGGTGAAGCGGCGGCCGGGCGGCGCGTACAGGACGGTGATCGCGACACCGGGCACCCGCACCGGGTCGCCCGCGCACAGTGCCCGCACCCGGTCCATCGACTGCGCCTGCAGCACCGGGTCGGACAGATCGAGCGGCTGCTTGATCCCCTCGTAGCGGCTGTCCAGCACCAGCGGCTGCTGCGCCACGTTGGCGAAGATCATCGGCACGAAATCGCCGTGCGCCACACCCTGCGCCTCGATCGAGGTGTACGGGTTGTCCCAGAATAGCGGCCATGTCACCGCGTCCATCGGGCGGCCGCGCGCCATCACCAGCATGGTCCCGCGCGGCAGGCGCGCGATCGCCGCATCGTAGTCGCGAAACTCGGCCGCCGGTCCGCGCCACACCAGGGTCAGCGCGATCACGCGGCCCAGCGCGGTCGCGATCAGCAGGCCGCCCGCGATCCGGCCCACGCGCGCGTTCGTGCAGCGGGGACGGGTCGCGGCCGCCAGCAGCAGGATCGGCACCAGCGCCAGCCGGTCGTCGAGCAGCGACCCGGAGCCGACTTTTTGCGGTGCGACGATGGTGAGCAGCGCGATCGCCACCGCGGCCGTCAGCACGCCGGCCGCGACGCGGGGCCGGGGCCGGGCCAGGATGGCGGCGATCAGGGCGACCAGACAGCCGAGCCACGTCACGTAGCGGACCGGCCGCGTCGCCCCGTTGATCGCGTTCTGCACGAACACGATGATCTTCCACCGCACGAAACCCCACAGCGACCCGGCACCGTTCCACGCGAGCTCGTGCAGCGGATCGGCCGGTGCCGACACGAACAGGGCGACCAGAACGGCGAGCGCCAGAACGCTGCTCCACCGCGAGCGCCACGCCGGCCCGTCGCGATAAATCTCCACCAGTTCGCAGCAGCCGATCGCGACGACGAACGCCCCGGCCGCGATCAGGTGGCAGAAGAACAGCAGCGCCGTGCCGAGTGCCGCCACCGCGAACCGCGCCCGCACCCCCGCGCCGAGCCACAGCGCCAGCAGCCCCATGCCGGCGCCCAGGGCGAAGACGTAGTTGACCAAGCCCCAGAACAGCGGCGGCGTGTAGAACAGCATCACACCGGCGGCGACCCGCGCCGGCCCGACCCGGCCGAATTTCCCGGCCAGCGCGCAGAACCCGCCGACGAACACGGCATAGGTCAGCAGCAGGAACGCCTGCCCCGCCGCCGCGTCCGACAGCCCGGCCCGTATCCCCGCGAGCACCCCGACATCGAGCGCCACGTTCGGCACCGAGGCGAGGTTCAGCCGGTAGAACCCCGCCCACTCGCCGCCGCCGCGCAGCAGCGTGTCGATGATGTGCACGCGCGCCAAGTGGTTCGGCCAATCCTGCAGCGGCGCCGGGACGGAGATCAGCAGCGGGCACGCGCCGGCCACCAGCACGACGATCGTCAGCACGACCGGGATGGGCCACGCGCGCGCGGCACGGTAGGACGGCGCGTTCGCCACGGAGGTGCTCATGCCGGACCCGTCAACCACGCAACTTCACATCGCGCCAGACGTGCGCGCCGCACTCGCGGCCGGCCGCCCGGTCGTCGCGCTCGAATCGACGATCGTCACGCACGGGATGCCATACCCGGAGAACGCCGAGACGGCGCTAAAGGTTGAGGCGGCCGTGCGCGATGAGGGCGCGGTGCCGGCCACGATCGCGCTGATCGACGGCCGGCCCACGATCGGGCTCGACGAGGCGACGCTGCGCACGCTCGCGGGCACGCCGGATGTGGCCAAGGCGTCGCGCCGCGACCTGCCGATGCTGATCGCGACCGGCCGCTCCGCCGGGACCACGGTCGCGGCGACGATGGCGCTCGCCGCCCGCGCCGGCATTACCGTGTTCGCCACGGGCGGCATCGGCGGCGTGCATCGCGGTGTCGCCGAAAGCTGGGACATCTCGGCCGATCTGCTGGAGTTCACGGCGTCGCCGGTCATCGTCGTCTGCGCCGGCTGCAAGTCGATCCTGGACGTCGACAAGACGCTCGAGGTTCTGGAAACCCACGGCGTCCCGGTGATCGGCTACCGCACCGACACCTTCCCGCTGTTCTTCTCCCGCGAGGGCGGCCCGCCGCTGGAACATTTCAGCGACTCGCCGCAGGAACTCGCCGCGATCTGGCGCGCCCATGTCGGCCTCGGCTGCGCGGGCGGGATGCTGGTCGCGAACCCGGTGATGGCCGAGCACGCGGCCGACGCCGTCGCGATGGAGCGCGCCACCAGGCAAGCCGTGTCGGAGGCGCGCGCCCAGAAGGTGGAGGGCAAACGGGCGACCCCGTTCCTGCTCGCCCGCATCGCCGAGTTGACCGGCGGGGCCAGCCTCAAGGCCAACATCGCGCTGATCGAGGGCAACGCCCGGCTCGCGGCACAACTCGCGGCGGCGCTGTCGGCGTGACCGAGATCGTGGTGGTCGGCGACGTGATGACCGACGTGGTGGTGCGCCCCACCGGCCCGCTCGCCCACGGCACCGACCGCGCGGCGTCGATTTCCACCCGCCCGGGCGGGTCGGCGGCGAACATCGCGTGCTGGCTGGCTTCGTGCGGCGTGTCGGTCACGCTGGCGGCCCGCGTGGGCGCGGCCGATCACGCGGCGCAAATCGCCGACCTGTCCGCCTACGGCGTGGTGCCGCATCTGGCCCGGGACGAGGCGGCGGAGACCGGAACGGTGGTGGCGCTGATCGACGCCGGCGGGGAGCGCAGCTTCTACACCGACCGGGGTGCGAACGCCGGTCTGTGCGCGGCCGATCTGCCGGCAACGCTGCTGGACGGTGCCCGGCTGCTGCACGTGTCCGGCCACGCGATCCTGCGCGGGTGGGATGCCGTTCGCGGACTGATGGCCGAGGCCCGCGCGCGGGATATTCCCGTGTCGGTGGACGCAGGATCGGCGGGGTGGCTCGACGGGAACACGGCCGCGTTCCTCGAGCGGGTCGCCGGGAGTGCGCTGTGCTTCGCCAACATGGCGGAGTTCGAGCTGCTATGGCCCGGCGGCGAGCCCGCCCTTCCCGGCACGATCGTCATCGCGACGACCGACGGCGCCGCCCTCGCCTACGACGGCGACCAGCTTCGCGTGCTGCGGATCAAGACGGTCAAGCCGGTCGACACGGTCGGCGCCGGGGACGCGTTTACCGCGGGCTATCTGGCGGCGTTTCTGCTGGGGGCGGATGTCGAGGTGTGTCTCGGCGCCGGCAACGGCCAGGCGGTCCGGGCGATCTCGCTCGTCGGCGGCCGGCCGCAGCTTGCCGGGAGAGTTTGATGCGATCCCGGGATTGGCTGTCCAACGTCAGCGCGCGCCTGTCGCAGCAGCTCGCGTTCCTGCTCGAAGCGGATCGCCTCAAGGGCGTCGTCCGGGCCAACCGCATCGCGGACGGATCGCGCCGCGAGAACACCGCCGAGCATTCGTGGCACCTGACGCTGTTCGCGCTGGTGTTGCAGGAATACGCGGTCGGCGAGGTCGATCCGTGGCGGGTCGTCCAAATGCTGATCCTGCACGATCTGGTCGAGATCGAGGCCGGCGACACGCCGCTGCACGACACGGTGGGCGTCGTGGGTCAGGCCGAACGCGAGCAAATCGCCGCCGATTTGCTGTTCGGGATGCTGCCCGACCACCAGGGTGCCTCCATGCGGGCGATGTGGGACGAGTTCGAAGCGGCCGTGACGGACGATGCCCGGTTTGCGAAGGCGCTGGACCGGCTGCAGCCGATCCTGCTGAACCACGTCGTCGGTGGGGGGACGTGGACCGACTACGACGTCGACGAGGGGCGGGCGCGGGCCACGTCGAAGCGGATCGCGGACGGCTCGCCGGAGCTTTGGGCTTCTGCGGAGGCGGTGTTTGCGGATGCTGTTGCTAAGGGATGGCTGAAGCCGGTTCCCGGTTAGCATCCGAAATGTGGGTCTGGGACGCCGAGAAGGACCGCCTCAACCGCCAGCGGCATGACGGCTTGGCATTGCAAGACGGCATCGTCGTCCTCGACGGTGACCCGCTGGCGCGATCGCGCCCAGACCCTCATCCAGACGGCGACCGCGAGCAGACCATCGGCCGAGCGGCCGGCGTGCTGACGCTGGTTGTGATACACACCGAGCGAGACGATCTAGGGAATGGACGCATCATCAGCGTGCGCCGAGCGACATCACACGAAAGGAGGTGTTATGAGCAGGGTGAGTTCTAAACAGCCGTCCTGGACAGAGACGGACGCCGAACCCCGACACGCTGGCCCGCTTAAGGGCAGCGGCGGCGTTGCCCGAGGAGACCATCGATCTAACCGATCCGGATCGCCCATAGCGTCAGGCGACTGGGCCAAGTCTGTTCGGGGCAAGTATTATCGGCCCCCGACGCGCATCGAGACTTTACCGCTCGATGCAGACGTTTTGGATTGGTTTAAGGCGCGTGGCCCAAACTATAAGTCACGCATCAACCGGGCGCTTCGGGCGGCGATGCTGGATGAGTTAAGACACAAGCGGGCCTGAGTTCCTCAGATCGCTTCAAACCAAGTCGAATCGACTGTTACCGCCTCCACTTGCGCCGTGATAATACCGAGCTTCAGCGCCTTCAGCAGTTCACAGAGCTGTTCACCGTCGATTAGATCTATGGCAGGTGCCCCGTCCCGACTTGCTTCTTTTTTCGCATCGGCCGTAAAGGTGCCAGTCGTAAGAAAGAGCCCTTTGTCCGAGCGGCCGGTCATGGCGCCTCGGAAGTCGCGTATTGCAGATGCGCCAACACTACCCTGATAGCGCTTGCATTGAAAGAGCACATAAAACGACAGAACGTTTGCTATGCGCAGAACTCCGGTCCCGTCGATTCCGCCATCTCCGCTTCGACCAGTAACCTCGACCGTAAGAAAACCTGCCTCACGCAAAAGCCGTTGTGCCAAACGTTCAAAAGCCGCTGGGGCCATTGTTCGTACCGTCTTGAGTAGTTGATCTCGCCAATCTAGCGAGGCCGCTTCGGTGACTGCGAGATGAGCCTCTGGATGGACCCCGATATCGGCCTCCAAACTTTCTTTCTCTGATTTCTTTTCAGGCCCTGCTTTCTGCTGCACCAAGGATTTCAACACTGTTGCACTGGTGGCGCTCAACGACTTCCCCCGTTGCGTAAGCGACCAGATTCCGCGACTGCTATTTTCGACAGCGCCAATCTTTTTTAAATAACTCTTCGCCCACCCCAAGTTGTAATTAAAACTTGTCTGCTTAAATTCACCTAATCCAGCTGCCTGAGCGTCCTGGGTCACCCCAGCAATATCGGCAGCTTTCAAGGACAGTTCCTCGTTGTTCGCTGAGTCTCCAAGGAAGACCAGCGCCTGCAGCGCTGGCAACATCAGCTCAACAGAGGTAGGAACTTTATCGGCCAATTATGAAATCCCTTCATGAAGCGAAGTCGATTCAGCACCCTTGAGGGACCCGCGCCACCCGCAACGGCTTGGCATGTCACCTCTACATCGCCCAACTAGTTTGTTAAACAGACCCTACAGACTTGGTGGCTGACTTAACCTTCGTGGCGACCCGTTCTGCCACGGTCGTAGTCATACCTTCTTGTAAGCGGAAAAGCCGGCAGCCAGACTCTCGCGTCGAACGATCCAGCTCTCATACGTCGGCGTCAGCTGATCCGGCGCGTCCAAAGACCCCAAATTGACCTCGATCTCATCCCCGCTCCGCGCAAACACGGACGACCCGCACCGAGGACAAAAGCACCGGCCCTTAAACTCTCGCGTCTGCCCTTCGACCATCACCGCATCCGACGGAAAGATGGCGGCCGCAAAGAACAGCGCCCCATGGAACTTGCGGCAGTCGAGGCAATGGCAGATCCCAACGCGATACGGTCGCCCCGACGCCACGAACCGGACATCCCCGCACAGGCAACCGCCGGTGAACCGCTCCATGCCTTACCTCCAAGCTCAGGCCGAAACCGCAACCCCCGCATCCCGGGCCGTCGTCCGGATCGCGCCCCAGGTCTGCGCCTGCAGCGGAATTCCGTTCGCCAGCCGGTCGATCCTCGTCCGGATCTCCGGCTCGCCCGGCACCAGCACCTCGCCGCCCGCCGTCACCGGCCGCGACGCCTTCACGTAGGCCGCGTACTCCGCCGCCTGCTGGGCAAACCCGGTCGCGCCGAAATGCGCCGGGTCCAAGATAGATAGAGAGCATCCCGTTGCTGATCCGCCCGCGCTTGCCGCCCGGGATCGGCCCCGACGTCTCGCCGCCGGTCAGCACCCCGGCCAGCAGCTCGCACATGAACGCCAGCCCCGAGCCCTTGTGCGCCCCGAACGCGACCAGTGCGCCGTCGCCCATTGCGGGGTCGCGCGGAGCCTCCGCCACCAATGGCCCGTACAAAGCCGCCGGGTCGTCGGTGAACGTGCCGTCGGGGCGGACCAGCGCATGCGGCGGGATCTTCTTGCCGCCGTTCGACGCGACCAGCACCTTGCCTTCGGCCACTTCCGACGTCGCGAAATCCAGCAGCAGCATCGGGTCGCCCCCGCTCCCATTGGGCACGCCGATGCACACCGGGTTGGTGGAAAACCGGCGGTCGACGCCGCCGAACGGGGCGACGATCTCGCCCTGTGCGACGTTCACGAAATGGATCGAGATCAGCCCCGCCTCGGCCGCCCGCTCCGCCCAGTCGCCGATCCGGCCGATATGCCCGCTGCGCCGCAACGCGATCACCGACATTCCGCGCGCGCGTGCCTTGGCCACGCCGAGGTCGACCGCCAGCGGCCCGATCGTCTGACCGAACCCGTAGCCGCCGTCGACCGTCGCGTGCGTCTCGCTCTCGCGCACGATTTCGAGTCCTCGTCCGGCCAAAACCTTGCCCTCGCGCAGCCACTGCGCGTAACGCGGCGTGCGGATCACGCCGTGGCTGTCGTGCCCGGACAGGTTCGCCGAAA
This sequence comes from uncultured Alphaproteobacteria bacterium, assembly GCA_963756975.1. Lineage (GTDB taxonomy): Bacteria > Pseudomonadota > Alphaproteobacteria > Acetobacterales > Acetobacteraceae > CAVRQM01. Next base: position 611,954 of record CAVWPS010000001.1, read on the forward strand.
CCAGATAGTGGCCGATCCGGGCGCCCTCGGCGGCATCGCAGCCGAGGGCCTCGAACGTCGATCCGATCAGGGCGCGCAGCGTCTCCGCCGGCACCCTGACCTCATCAGACGACACGGTTCTCGGCATCCAGAAGGTGCATCTGGTTCATGTCGGCCGACAGCCCGATCGTCTGGCCCGCCTCGACCGGGACCGACGGATCGATCCGGGCCACCACCGGCACGCCCATGATGAAGAAGTGGACCATCGTCTCCATGCCCATCGGCTCGGTCACGTCGACCGGGGCCGCGAACGCCTCCTGCCCCGGCTTGGTGCCCTCGCGCACCTCGGTGATGTGCTCCGGGCGCAGGCCGAGCGTCATCGGCTTGTCGCGATAGGCGGCATACCGGTTGAAACGCTGCGGCGGGATCGCGAGCACCTGGCCGTCGGCGAGCTTCACCTTCAGGCCGCCGTCGTCGAATACCTGCACGGGCAGGAAATTCATCGACGGGCTGCCGATGAAGCCGGCCACGAACCGGGTCGCCGGGTTGTGGTACAGCTCCTGCGGCGGGCCGACCTGCTCGATCCGGCCCTGGTTCATCACCACGACCCGGTCGGCCAGCGTCATCGCCTCGATCTGGTCGTGCGTCACGTAGACCGTCGTGGTGCGGACGGTCTGATGCACCTTCTTGATCTCGGTCCGCATCTGCACGCGCAGCTTGGCGTCGAGGTTGGACAGCGGCTCGTCGAACAGGAACACGCGCGGGTTGCGCACGATGGCGCGGCCCATGGCGACGCGCTGACGCTGGCCGCCGGACAGCGCCTTCGGCCGCCGCTCCAGCAGCGGCCCGATGTCCAGGATGCGCGCGGCTTCGTTGACGCGCGTCTTGATGTCGTCCTTGGCGAGCTTCCTCAGCTTCAGCCCGAACGCCATGTTGTCGTAGACGGTCATGTGCGGGTACAGCGCGTAGTTCTGGAACACCATCGCGATGTCGCGGTCGCGCGGCGGCACGTCGTTGACCAGGTCGCCGCCGATCCAGATCTCGCCGGACGTGATGTCCTCGAGCCCCGCGATCATCCGCAGCGTGGTCGACTTCCCGCAGCCGGACGGTCCGACCAGCACGACGAATTCCTCGTCGGCGATGTCGAGGTCGATGCCGTGCACCGCCTGATATGTGTCGTAAGCCTTGACGACTTTCCGCACCGAAACGCCCGCCATCCTGTCGATCCCCCTTGTTTTGACGAGGATAGGCAGATGGTCAGAGCTTGGGCAACTCTCTCGCCAGATAGCGGACGCTCTTGCCCCGATCGGGCAGGAACGCCTCGCCCGCCAAGGTGAATCGCAGGGCGGCGTGGAACGCGTCGGAGGCCGGGTTCGGCGGGTCGCTGTTGACCTCCAGCGTCACCAACCCGGCGTCGCGGGCCAAACTCGTTGCGAATAAATCCGCGTAAAGCGCGCGCGCCAACCCCTTGCCCCGCGCGTGTTCGGCGACGACGAGCCGGTCGACGTAGACGAAACGATCGCGACGCTCCCGCCACCAGCGGAAGTTCGGGCTGGCGTAGTCGGCATCCTGATCGAGCACGATCATCAGCGCGTCCGCCGGCCCGACCGCCGTGGCGTGCACGGCGATGGCCAGCAGCCGGTCCAGGCCAGCCTCGTCGAGGGGCGAAAGCTCGGTCGCGTGGCGGTTGTTCAGGGCAAGCAGGCCGGCGCGGTCCAGCGACGCGGCGGAAACGATGCGATCAGACAAGGGCCGCCACGAGTGCGCGGGCCTTGGCGCTGACGGTCGCGGCCGAGTCGCCCTTGCGGTAGATCGCGCCGCCGATCCCGAAGCCACGCGCGCCCGCTTCGCGCCACGCCCCCATGTTGGCCGCCTCGATCCCGCCGACCGGCATCACCGGCATGTCCGGCGGCAGCACGGCGCGGATCGCCTTCAGCACCGTCGGCGACGCGCCCTCGGCCGGAAACAGTTTTAGGCCATCCGCGCCGGCGTCGATCATCGCGAACGCCTCGGTCGGCGTGGCGAACCCCGGGCACGCGATCATGCCGTGCAGCTTCGCCGCGCGCACGACCTCGGCCGACGAATGCGGCGTCACGATCAGCCGGCCACCGGCGGCGCGCACCTGCTCGACCTGTACGGCCGTCCGCACCGTCCCGGCACCGAGCAGCAGGCGGTCGCCGAACCGCTCGGTCAGCAGGCGGATGCTCTCGAACGGGTCGGGCGAATTCAGCGGCACCTCGACGATCGCAATCCCGGCCTCGTCCAAAGCCTCCGCGATCGCCAGCACCTCGTCCGGGCGGACGCCGCGCAGGATCGCGATCAGCGGCGATTGATCCAGCCAGTCGATCAGGCCCACGGCACGTCCCCCGCAATGGTGAAAAGCCCGGCGGCGGCGGCGTCCGGGGTGGCGATGGTCGCGGACCCGCCGCAGCGCACGATCGCGTCGGCATACAACGCGCACAAGGCGGGCGCACCCACCAGCGTCACGCGCGATCCGGCGGGCATGGCCGCGCGCACCTCATGCCCGATCAGCAGGCCGGACAGGTAGCTGGCACTCGCCGTGTCGGCCAGCTCGCCGAACAGGCCGAGGCTGCGGACGCCGAACAACTGGTGCAGCAGGTGGCCGTGGCCGCCCGACCGCTCGATGCCGCGCGCGAAGGCGGCCGGGTCCGGTTCGGCGTCGGCCATCATGCGGCCCAGGATCGTGCCGGCGCGGATGGCGGCGAACGCCTCGCCGGACAGATAGGTGGAAAAGCCCTCGATCCGGCCTTGGGACAGGCGCGCCCATTTGGCGTGGCTGCCGGGGAGGCACACCAGACCGTCGGGCACGGTGGCGACGATGCCGGCGAGCTGGGTCTCCTCGCCCCGCATCACCTCCGGCACGCCGTCCGCGTCGCGGTCGGACAGGCCGGGGACGATGCGCACCTCAGCGCCCTCGAACGGGACGGCGATGGTGGCCAGTGCCAAGTCGGCCGGGCGGGCCGGGCATGGGAGGTACGGGGCCTCGACCCAGCCCTGGCGGCTGCCGGCCATTCCGCAGATCAGGATTTTGTCGGGCAGCCAGCCGCCGATCGTTTCGCGCAGGACGTCAGGGTAGCCGCCGGCGGGGATGGTCATCAGGCCGCGGGATGCTTCGACCCGGTCGGTGATCTGGCCGGTTTCGTCGAAGCGGTAGGCGCGGAGAGAGCTGGTGCCCCAGTCGATACCGATCATGGTGCCCTCCCCTCACCCCGGCCCTCTCCCGAGGGAGAGGGAGCAGAAAAAAGCCCTCTCCCTGGGGAGAGGGTTGGGTGAGGGGTCGCCGCACACTCCGCCATCGTCAATCCTCGTCCGCCGCCAGCAAAGCCGCATTCCCGCCAGCCGCCGTCGTGTTGACGCTCACCACCCGCTCCTCCGCGAACCGGAACAGCGTCAGCGGCCCGCCAGCCTTCGGCCCGGTCCCGGACAACCCGCGCCCGCCGAACGGTTGCACGCCGACCACCGCGCCGATCTGGTTGCGGTTCACATACGCATTCCCGACCCGCAGCCGCTCGACCACATGCCGCTGCACCGCCTCGATCCGGCTGTGCACGCCGAGCGTCAGCGCGAAGCCGGTGCCCCCGATCGCGTCCAGCACGGAATCGAGCCGCCCGGCCCCGTAGCGGACCACGTGCAGCACCGGCCCGAACACCTCGCGCTTCAACTCGCCGGCGGCCGACAGCCGGAACACGCGGGGTGCGAAGAACGTGCCGTGCTCGGTCCCGGGCGGCAGCGCCACCTCGGCGAGCGGGCGGCCCATCGACGCCGCGTACTGGGTCAGCATGTCGCGCGCCGAGGCGTCGATCACCGGCCCGATATCGGTCGCCGGATCGAGCGGATCGCCCAGCCGCAGCGTCGCCATCGCCCCGGCCAGCATCTCCAGAACCCGGTCCGCCGCCGCGTCCGGCAGGCACAGCAGCCGCAACGCCGAGCAGCGCTGCCCGGCCGAGCCGAAGGCGGAGGTCAGCACGTCGGCCACCACCTGCTCGGGCAACGCGGAGCTGTCGACCACCATCGCGTTGATCCCGCCGGTCTCCGCGATCAGCGGCGCGATCGGCCCGTCACGCTCCGCCAGCGCCCGGGCAATGCCGCGCGCCGTATCGGTGCCGCCGGTGAACGCGACGCCCGCGCAGCGCCGGTCGGTGACCAGCGCGGCACCCACTTTGCCGTCGCCGCACACCAGGTGCAGCACGTCGCGCGGCACCCCTGCCCCGTGCAGCAACGCCACGATCCGGCTGGCCACCAGCGGCGTCTGTTCGGCCGGCTTCGCCAGATACCGCATTGCCGGCCGCCAAAGCCGCCGCGACCTGGCCGGTGAAGATGGCGGCCGGAAAATTCCACGGCGAGATCGCGACGAACACGCCGCGGCCGCCGATGCTCCAGACGTTGCGCTCGCCGGTCGGTCCCGGCAGGTCGCGCGGCAGGAAGTCGGCGCGGGCGCGGGCGGCGTAGTAGCGGCAGAAATCGGCCGCCTCGCGGATTTCGGACAGGCCGTCGGCCAGCACCCTCCCGCCCTCGCGCGCCAGCAGGAACAGCAGTTCGGGCCGCGCCGCCTCGATCGCGTCGGCCGCCCGGTCCAGCACGCCGGCCCGGTGCGCCGGCCCGGCATCGTCCCAGCCGCGCCACGCCCGCTCGGCTTGCGCGAACGCGGCGTCGATCTCGGCCGGCGTCGCGTCCGGTGCCGTCCCGATCGTTCTCCGCGTGTCGGACGGATCGACGATGGTGCGCGCGACTCCCTTGCCGGGCAGCGTCCCTGGCAAACGGGTCGCATGGATGGCCGCCATCAGCGCCGGCGCGGTCGCGCGGTCGGCGAGGTCCGTGCCGGCGCTGTTGCGGCGGTCCGGATACAGATCGGCCGGCAGCGGGATGCGGGAATTCCGCCCGCCGCCCTGGGCGCGCAGCCGGGTGGTCGGCGGCTCGATGATCGCCTCCTCCGGCACGGTCGGATCGACCAGCCGGTGGACGAACGACGTGTTGGCCCCGTTCTCCAGCAGCCGCCGCACCAGATAGGCGAGCAGATCCTCGTGGCTGCCGACCGGCGCGTACACCCGCACCGGGCACGCGGGGCCGACGGTCTGGCCGTACAGCGCCTCGCCCATCCCGTGCAGCCGCTGCATCTCGAACTCGCCGGTGCCGGCCAGCTCCAGGATCGTCGCCAGGGAGTGCGCGTTATGGGTCGCGAACGCCGGCCGGATCGCATCCCGCCGCTCCAGCATCTTCCGGGCGCACGCGATCCACGACACGTCGGTGGCGGCCTTGCGGGTGAACACCGGGTAGTCCTCGAACCCCGCGACCTGGGCGTGCTTGATCTCGGTGTCCCAATAGGCGCCCTTCACCAGCCGCACCGGAATGCGGTGGCCGGTGCTGACGCCGAGGTCGGCGACCCAATCGACCAACGGCAGCGTGCGCTTCTGGTAGCCCTGGATCGCGAGCCCGAACCCGTCGAACCCGTGCAGCCGTCCGTCCGCCAGCACGGCCCCGAAAATGTCCATGCTGAGTTCGAGGCGGTCGGCCTCCTCGGCGTCCATCGTGAGCCCGATATCGGCGGCCTTGGCGGCGAGGGCGAGCGCGGTCAGCGACTCGATCAGCGCCGGCACGCACTCGGCCGCCCGCAGCGGCTCGTAGCGCGGGTGCAACGCCGACAGCTTGACCGAAATCCCCGGCCCCTCGACCGGCCCGCCGCCGGCCTTGCCGACCCGCCCGATCGCGTCCGTGTAGGCCGCCATGTAGCGGGCGGCGTCGGCGTGGGTGCGGGCACTCTCGCCCAGCATGTCGAAGCTGTGCCGCCAGCGCCGTCCCTCGGTGGAGTTGGCGCGCGCCAGCGCCTCCTCGATCGTGCGGCCCATGACGAACTGCCGCGCCAGCACCCGCATCCCGCGCCGCAGCGCCGTGCGGATCACCGGCTCGCCCAGCCGCGAAATCACCCGGCCGATCGCGCCCGGAATGCCGACCCGCTCCTTGTCGTCGAGGCTCAGCACGCGTCCCGGTCAGCATGAACGCCCAGGCGGACGCGTTGACCGCGAGGCTGTCCGCCTGCCCGACATGGGATTGCCAATCGGCCGGCGTGATGCGGTCGTCGATCAGCGCGTCGGCGGTCGCCGCATCCGGGATCCGTAGCAGCGCCTCGGCGAGGCACAGCAGCGCGATCCCCTCCGGCGTGCCGAGCCCGAACTCCTTCAGGAAGTCGGTGACGTCCGCCCCCGGCCGGTGCGCGGCGCGTGCCTGGCGGACCAGCGTCCGGGCGCGCGCGTCGACACGCCCGGACAGCTCGGGCGGCAGCGTGGCACCCGCGACCAGTTTCTGCAGCGCCACATCGTCCGGCGCCCGATACAGGGCGCGCAACGCGGCACGGTCGCCGTCGAGGAATGTCGCGGGGGTCAGGCTGTCGGGCATCGGCGGCACTCCGGAACGGCGCGCTCAAGATAAGGCGATGCGGCACGACCGCGCCAATACTGCTCCCGATACGGCTTGCACTTGAAGCGGCGACCGCTGATGTCACGGCCCATGTCCGTGACCCTGACCGAGCTTTCGCCCGACGCCCTGGCCGAATTGTCGCGCGCCAAGGCGCTGTTGACCAGCAACCACCTGGTCAACCGCCTGGCCAGCCTGTTCGGCCGCGCGTTCGACCTGAGCGCGGGCGCGATGCTGCGGCGGCTGCCCGAGGGCGTGCGCAACGGCCTCGACGGGTTCGTCACGCGCGGGCTGATGGCGGCGGTGGACGGCGCGCTGATGACCGTCTCGGCCACACCCGGCATGCTCTCCGGCGTCTTCCGCGCGCGCTGGTTCGGGGCGGCCTCGGTCGCGGTCAGCGGCTTCGCGGGCGGCGCCGGCGGGCTGCCGAGCACGCTGCTCGAACTGCCGGTCACGACGACGCTGCTGATGCGCGCCATTCTCGAGGTCGCACGGTCGGAGGGCGAGGATCTCGCCACCGACGAAGCCCGCCTCGCGTGCCTAGAGGTGTTCGCGCTGGGCGGGCCGGACGTGTCCGACGACGCGCTGGAGAGCGGGTATTTCGTGGCCCGCCTCGGCATGGCGGAGCTGCTGCGGCAGGCCGGCAGCCGCGGCCTCGCCGGGGTCATGCCGCGCGCCGTCGCGACGGTGGCCACCCGGTTCGGCCTGCCGGTCGCCTACAAGCTGGCCGGCCAGGCGATCCCGCTCGCGGGGGCGGCCGCCGGGGCCGCGCTGAACGTCGCGTTCCTCGACCACTTCCAGGCCCGCGCGCGCGGCCATTTCATCGTCCGCCGGCTCGAGCGCGAGCACGGTGCGGACGCGATCCGGGCGGCCTACGCGACCGCTTAATCGTTCAAGCCGCGAACCGCGCCGGGTCGATCGCGGGCAGGATTCGCGCGATCTCCCCCGGGTCGCGGCCCGAGATCATGTCCGCCACCAGTCGCCCCGCCGCCGGCGCGGTCTGGATGCCGTAGCCGCCCTGCCCCACCACCCAGAAGAAGCCGGGCGCGTTAGAATCCCAGCCGAACGCGAGATTGCGGTCCGGCGTGAACGTCCGCAGCCCGGCCCAGCTGTGCTCGATCCGGCGCACGTCGATGTCGAGCGCCTGCTGCATGCGGTCGATCGCGACGGCCACGTCGTACTCGTCCGGCTGCACGTCGTGCGGCGTCATGTCGGTCTCGTCGGCGGGCGAGACCATGAGCTTCGTCCGCGCCTCGGTCCGCGTGTACCAGGTGTGGCTCACGTCGTGGACCATCGGCCAATGCTCCGGCTGCCACGGGGCCGCGTCGACGATGACGCCGGTCCGCCGTTTCGGCACCAGCCCGATCGGGCGCACCCCGGCCTGCACGGCGACCTCGTCGCCCCAGGCCCCGGCCGCGTCGACCAGGATTTTGGCGCGGAACGTGACGCCGCCGGTGACTTCCACCGTCCACGCATCGCCCTCACGCGAAATCCGGCCGGTGCGGCTGCGCAGCGCCACCACGCCGCCGCGCGCCTTCAGCTGGCGCAGGAACCCCTGGTGCAGCGCGGCCACGTCCATGTCGAAGCTGTCGGTCTCCATCGCCGCGCGCACCGCGTAGCCCTCGCGCAACGCGGGCACCTGCCGGTGCGCCTCGGCGACCGAGATTTCGACCACGCCGGAGCCGTTGGTGAGCAGGTTCTCCATATCCGGCAAGCTGATTTCGGGGGCGAGGAACAGGATCGGCCGGCGGCTCATCAGCGGGGCGTCGGTAAAACCCTCGGGCGGCTGCTCGAAGAAGCCGCGCGACGCGCCGGTCAGCGCCTGCACCTCCTTCGGCCCGTAGTTCAGAATCCAGATCGCGGCCGAGCGCCCGGTGGAATGATAGCCGGCCGCCTCCTCCGCCTCGATCAGCGCGACCTTGTGGTCGGCCGAGAGATGGGCGGCGACGGTGGCCCCGGCCATGCCGGCGCCGACGACCAGGATATCGAAGTTTTGCGTGTCCATGGCGTCACCATCGACGGGCGCTCGCGGTCTCGCAAGCCGTCGCCCGTGACACGACATACCCGGTCGCCAGAGCCCTATACCGCAGCGCCAGGGTGCGCCCGGCGGGAACGGCCGCGTCGCCGTCCGTCCAGCGCCAGGTATGCGCGCCGTCCCGCTCCGGCGCGTGCCAGCCGCCGGTCAGCCGGTCGGGGTCGAGCAGCACGCCGTCGACGGCGATCGCCTCGACCAGGATGCCGAGGCGGCGGTGGTCCGGATGGGTGTCCGCGACACGCGCCGGAATGGCGGCCTCGGACACTAGGCGGAGGTGTTCGGTGCCGTCCGGGATTACGAAGCCGACGCAGTCTTCGCCACGCTCCACCGGCTCGACGACGACACCATCCGCCATCACCCGCACGAACGGATCGTGCGTGATCCGGTAGCCGAGATCCTCGGCCCGCATGTTGACGAAGCTGCGCGCCGCTTCGAGTTCGGCACCGTCCATCACCAGCGTCGCGCACGCATGTTTCGCCCAGATGTCCATCGCGACGGGCCGGAAATCGGCGTGCAGGGCGGCGAGTCCGGCGTTCGCGAAGGCGCTCCGGTTGCCGGTGTCGAGATAGCTTTCGGCCGGCAATCCCTCGGCGAGCAGAACGTCGTGGTGGTCGAGTTCGACGTGCCAGTACATCACCGACGCGACGCTCTCCTGCACGATCGTCCGGTCGTTCAGCAGGTAGCGGACCGGGATCAGCACGCCGTCGATCAGCACCGCATGATCCGGGCTCAACCGCAGATCGCGCGCTGGCTGGCCCGGCCCGAACGCATGCGCCCGCACGCGCACGGGGTTCACGTCGTGCGGCCGGGGATGCCGGGTGCAGTCGATGCGGCGATGGCCGGTCCAGATCACCGGGCGCGTTCCGCCGGACGCGAGGCGGACGCGCATGCCCGGTTGCAGATCCTCGACGGCGACGTCGCCGTGCTCGGCCGCGATGCGCGTCGAGCCTGCGAAACACGCGGTGATGAACGCGACCGTGCCGCCGAGACCGTCGTCGGCGAGCTGCACGTCGGCCGCCGAATACCCGGCCGCGAACGCGACCTTCAGCGCGAACGGGCCGTCCGAGGTCGGGATCGTGAGCTGGCCGTTCGCGTAGGTCAGGGTGCCGCCGTCGAAGCCGTGGAACGCGAGATCGATCCCGTCGCCCGCACCGAAGTCGGTGAAGCGGGCGGCCACGTTTCCGGGGTCGGTCAGCGCGAAAAACCCGCGCGTGGCATCGAACGACAAGTCAATTCCGGCACCGACCACGGCGTTCAGGATCGACACGCTATCGTTGCCGACCGACAACGTACCCCCGCCTTAAATCGTTGTCTCGTTCGTGAGTGCAAGGTCGGCAGGGCGTGTGGCGCTCGATGCCATGGGCAGCGGGTTCGCGGCCGAATTCCTGGCGAAGTTTCCGCTCGATGACGTTGAGCCAGCGAGAGAGTAGTTCAGCTGAAAGCCAAAAGCGGAGGCATCGGGGGAAATGGTCGCGGCCTGGCGAACGAATTCGGCAACGATGACTGACTCCAGTTGCTGTCCCGACGCTATGTTGCAATCGACGGCACCTGCTGCGGCAAATCCTCCCGGGCCTCCCGTGGCCGCGTCCTGTGCGGAGTGCAGCGTGGCGGCGCCCGATGCGCCGCTGCCGCCGATTTGCAAGCGCCCTGCAATCGTCAGCGTGCCGATGTTGTTGAAACCCTCATAGGTTTCGTTGCCGAGGATGGTGACGGACGCGTTCGCCCCGATGGTCAAATTCAAGTCCGTGCCGAGCGTCGCGTTCGAGCCGTCGATCACGCTGAAACTGTCGCTACCGGGCGTCACGAGCGTCGACCCGAGCATGATCGCGACGTTGTCGAGCGTGGTGTTCGTCTGCAAGTTCAGGATCGAGTTGGTCCCGCCGATGATCACCGTCCCCGCTGTGCCGGAAGCGCTCAGCACCGTCAGGCCATTGGTAACGGCGACGTTGCCCATGTTCGTGATGTCGAGCGCGTCGCCCTGCCACGTCACTCCGTCCAGCGTGCCGCCGACCGTCGTGGGCGTGCTGTCGAGCACCGTCACGTCACGCAAGGTCGAGTCGAAGCCGAACTGCACGACCGAGCCGGACGGCAGGCTGATAGAGCCGTCGCCCGGTGCAGCGCTACCGGTCAGCGTGCCGTCGAACACCAGCGTGACACCGCTCTGCGAGACGCCCGCGAAACTGGCGGCGGACAGGCTGGCACTCAGATCCAGCGTGCTGCCCGACGCTAAGTGCAGCATACCGGTATTCACCAGCGACCCGGTCGTGGTGATCGACAGCGTGCCGCCCGCCGCGACGCTGATCGTGCCCGCGTTATCGACGACCCCGCCATTCGTCGCCACCATCGACAACAGCTCGCCGGACCCGACGTTGATCACGCCCGTGTTGGTCAGCCCCGCACTGCCGGAACTCAGCTTCACCCCGTTCGCGGACGCCTCGATCGTGCCCGCAAGGGTCAGCGACGTCACGGCCGCGACGTCACTCGCCCGGGCCGTATCGGTGTTCTGAAACGCAAGATCGCTCGACGCGCCGAACGTCACTGCGCCGTTGCCCCCGATGCCGCCGGGTTGTGTCACCGAGAGCATCGAGACCAGCAGGTTCACGTCGTCGATCGTGGACGCGCCGATGAGGTTCAGAGCCTCGACGGTGGCCGACGCGCGCACGCCAGCCGTCTGGCTCACGAACGATGTGCCGTCCGCGAAATGCGCCTGCACGATATTCAGGCTCCCCGCGAGGCCGACGCCGTCCAGCGTGCCGCCGAACGGTCCCTCCGCGATCGTCCCGCCCGCGCCGACCAGCGTCCCGCCGAGCATCGTGCCGGCCAAACTCAGCACACCGCCGGCAGCGAGCGACAGCGTGCCCCCGGTATTGTCCAACGTCGCCGCGCCGTCCTCCAGCGTGCCGCCGCCGGTAACCTGGAACAGGCCGGAGTTGGCGAACGCCTGACCGGACGACGGCGTGATGGACAGATATCCGGGTCCGGCGAACGTTAGCGTGCCGGTGTTGACGACGGCGATGCCGGACATCTCGTAGGTGCCGGTAAGGCTGATCGAGCCGGCGTTAGTGAGATTGACCGCATAACCGAAAATGCCGTTCGGCGATGTGCCGGAGCTGTCGACGATGGTCCCGTCGTTGACCAGCGCGCCGCCTCCGGTCGCGTCGTTGCCGAACGACAGGCTCGAGCCGGTGGCGTTCTCGACCGTGGTGCCGGCGGCGATGGTGAGCGTGCCGCCGAGCGTGATCGTTCCGGTGTCGATCTGTGCGGCGGTCAGCGTCTGGCTGCCGGCGAAATCCGCGGTCCCGCCAAGGTTCAGCACCGGAACCAGCGACGTCAATCCGTTCGTGATCGTCGTCGGAGCGAACGTGATGCCGCCCGGGGGCGAGCCGATCAGGGTCACGGCGTCGAGCGCGACGCCGGTCAGTTCCCCGCCGCCCGATAGATCCAGCGTCCCGCCGGAGATCGCGCCCTTGCCGGCGAAGCCGGAGCCGTCGATCGAGGTGATGCCCGACCCCGCCCCGAGCGACAGCGTGCCGCCCAGGTGGAGCGTGCCGAGGAGGTCCAAAGCGTTGAAGTCGGAACCGGCCACGCCCGAGAGCACGACGTTCGCCACCGAAACCGTGTCGCCTGCGGCGATGGTGGCGCTGTTGGTCTGCCCGGCGGCGAACACCGCGACGTCGGCGGCACCCGGGGCCGTCCCGCCGAGCCAGTTCGCCCCGTCCGTCCAGAGCCCGATGGCGTTCGGCAGCCAGGTGATGATGGACATCTCGGCCCTCTTGGCATTTTACACCTATTACGACAGGAGTTGGAACGCGGGAAGGGGATCGGCCGGAGTTATCGTGGCGCGCCCAGCACCCCGAACCGCCGCAAGATCTCGCCCGCCACCCGTCCCGCCTCATCGAGCGGCTGACGCGAATACCCGGCCAAGCTGCCGGCGAACGGGCGCGCCTGACCGGCGGCGGCGAAGTCGCGCAGCATCCGCCGGTGACGCGCACCGACCTGCGTGTTGGACGCGACATAGACGGCCGCCCCGGTCGCGCACGCCTCGCTCAGCATGCTCGACGAATCGCCGGTCACCACGATGATGTCCGCCAGCGCGAGAAACCCGTCATAGGGGTTCTGCCCCGGCTCGCCCCACCGGTGGATCAGGTGCATCACCCGCCCCAGCCCGGCGGCCAGCGCGTCGGTCGCCTCCGCCCCGGTGCGGCGGCTGGTGGTCGCCATCACCGAGCCGCCGATCGCGATCGTGAGGCCCGCGATCGCGCGCCCGAGCGCGTGGGCCGCCGCCGGTTCCATCCCGCCGTCGCCGAACGGGCTTCCGTCGGCACCACCGAATCGACCGCCGGCCGGGCCGCCGACCAGCAGCGCCACCCGGGGACGCGGCAGGTGATCGAGCCGTTCGGCCCATGTCTCGTGCGCGATCCGCAGCCGTTCGGGCGACATCCGGTTCGGGGCGCCGAGGGTCGGGAAGACGTTCGGCCGCGACGAGCCGGACGGCAGATCGTGCCCGGGCAGCACCAGCAGGTCGAACCGGTCGCGCCGCAGCAGCCCGGCCAGACCGGGGCTCATGCAATGCACGATCCGGCAGCCGTGCCGCGCCTTCAGCCACAGTGCCACCGCCGCCGAGCGCCGACCCGCCGACAGCACCAGCCGGGGCGAGACGACGCCGCGCGGGACCGCGGACCCGGCGGCGACGCCGGACAGCGACCCCGCGCGCGACAGCCCGGCGATATGGGCGCGCCACGTCCAGTCGATCGGCAGCCTGCGAAACGGCACGCCCAGCCGTTCCGCGATCCCGAGCGCCTGCGCCGCCGTGCCGGGACGCGGGTCCTCGATCACCCAGACCGGGGCCCTGAGCGCCGCGCCCGAAACGCCGCGCGCGCTCCGGCCGGACGATTGCGCGCCGATCCGGCCGGAATTGGCCCGGCTGGCCTCGGACCGACCGGCATCGGACCTGTTGGCATCCGGCCCATTGGCATCAGACCCGTCGGGGTCGGCCATGACTTGCTCCCCAGGTGCCAGGCATACCCCTCGGCACCGCCGCCAGCATCGGCCCGCGATGCCACCGTGCCAAGGCTCATCGACCGGCCCCGGATGCGACCGTATAGCTGACCGGGCGATCCCGGATTGGGCGGTCGACGAAAGACGGACGAGGAACGACGCGTGGAACAGCCCGCCAGCGACACCAGACCCGCGCTGCGCCGCGCGACCGAAGCGTTTCTGAACGTCGAGCATGGACTCTACCTCGCCATCGGGGCCGTGCTCGCCGTCGTCGCCGTGATGGCGCTGGCCGCCGCCGGGGAGGAACTGTGGGAGGCGGTGCGGCACTGGGACGCCGGCAGCGGCCTGTTGCAGGTCATGGACCAGTTGCTGTTCGTGCTGATGCTGGCCGAAATCCTGCACACGGTCAGGGTCTCGATCCGGTCCGGCACGCTGACGTGCGAGCCGTTCCTGACGGTCGGCCTGATCGCCTCGATCCGGCGCGTGCTGGTGATCACGCTGAAATCGTCCAAGCAGACCGAGGGCGCGGCGGCCGGGGACGCCGCGTTTCAGTCGTCCATGATCGAACTCGGGGTGCTCGCGGCGCTGATCCTGATCATGGTCGTCTCGATCGCGATGCTCCGGCGCGCCCGGACGGAGGGAACGCCCGCCGGCGCCGAATGACCGCTCAGCGCGCGCGCCGCACCGTGTAGTCGGCGACGGCTAGCAGCGCGCGGCGGAACGGGCCGTCCGGGAACGCCGACAGCGCGCCGGCGGCGGTGGCGGCGAACGCGCCCGCGCGGCGCAGCGTGACGCCGATCGCGTCGTGCCGGCCGATCGCGGCCAGCGCGGTCGCGAGATCCTCGTCGGTCTGCTCGCTGTCCTCCATCGTCCGCCGCCAGAACGCGCGCTCGGTCGCGTCCCCGGCGGCGAACGCGGTCAGCACGGGCAGCGTCATCTTGCCCTCTCGGAAATCGTCGCCGACGGTCTTGCCCAGCGTCCGCTCGTCGGCCGCGTAGTCGAGCGCGTCGTCGACCAGCTGGAACGCGATGCCGAGGTTCATGCCGTACGCCCGCAGCGACCGCTGCTCGGCTTCCGGCCGGTGCGCCACGATCGCGCCCACCTCGCACGCGGCGGCGAACAGTGCCGCGGTCTTGCCCCGCACCACGTCCAGATACTGCGCCTCGGTGGTGGACAGATCGTTTTGCGTCGCGAGCTGCAGGACCTCGCCCTCGGCGATCGTCGCCGCCGCCTGCGACAGGATCGCCAGCACCGGCAGCGACCCGTCGGCGACCATCAGCTGGAACGCGCGCGCGAACAGGAAATCGCCGACCAGGACCGACGCCTTGTTGCCGAAGATCGCGTTGGCGCTGGCCAGCCCCCGGCGCAGCACGCTCTCGTCCACCACGTCGTCGTGCAGCAGCGTCGCCGTGTGGATGAATTCCACGCAGGCGGCCAGATGGACGTGGCGTCCGCCGTCGGCATAGCCGCACATCCGCGCCGACGCGAGCGTCAGCAACGGCCGCAGCCGCTTGCCCCCGGCCGCCACGATATGGGCGGCCAGTTGCGGGATCAGGGCGACCGGGCTGTCCATCCGCGCCACGATCGCGACGTTGCAGGCGGCGAGGTCGTCGGCCACCAGGGCGGCGAGGGCGCTCAGCGCATCCTCGTCCGGCCGGCGGGTCTCGGATGGGTTGTCGAGCATCGGCCGGTTATCCGCCGCGCACTTCTAATGGGTCAAGCGCACGGGCATAACCGCGCGATGGAGACGCTGCTGCTGTCCAACGACCCGGTGCGCCTGTCCTTCGTCGCCGCCCTGCTGCGCGACGCCGGGATCGAGAGCGTCGTGCTCGACAGCGCGATGAGCATTTTGGAGGGCAGCATCGGCGCGATCCCACGGCGGCTCACCGTGCCCGCCGACCGCGCGGTGCAGGCGCGCCGCATCCTGCGTGAGGCGGGCGAGGCGTTCTGACGCGCCAGACGCTGCTCGGCGGGCGGGTTCTGCACGACCAAGCGGCGGGCGGGCACCGGTCGGGCATCGAGCCGGTCCTGCTCGCCGCCAGCGTTCCGGCAACCGCCGGCGACGTCGTGCTGGACGGCGGCACAGGGTCCGGCGCCGCCTTGCTCTGCCTCGCCGCGCGTGTGCCGGGCGTGCTCGGCATCGGGATCGAGCGCGATCCGGCGCAGGCGGCGCGGGCGGCGGCCAACGTCCTGGCGAACGGCTGGGCCGACACGCTGACGATCGAAACCGGCGATCTGCTCGCCCGGCGTGCGGCGGCGCCGTTGGACCACGCGATGGCCAACCCGCCGTTTTACGACGCGTCCGGAACGCCTTCCCCCGATCCCGCCCGGGTCACGGCGCGGCAGGCCGACGCTGGCCTGTTGGCCGCCTGGATCGCGGCCCTCGCCCGGCCTCTGAAGCATCGCGGGACGCTGACGCTGATCGTGGCGACCGCCTGCGTGCCCGCCTGCCTCGCCGCGTTTCCGGCTTCCGGATGCGGCAGTCCCGCCGTGTTCCCGCTTTGGCCGAAAATAGGGACGCCCGCGAAACTGACCCTGGTGCGCGCCGTGCGGGGCGGCCGCGCGCCGTTCGCCGTCCACCCGGGCCTCGTGTTGCACGCGCAAGGCTTCACCGCCGAGGCGGAGGCGGTTCTGCGCGACGGCGCAACCCTAGCCTTTTAGTTGATCCGCCGAGCGGAAGCCCGGCGGATGGTGCCGGTGCCCGACGCGCACTAACGGTCAAGATCCGGGTGGCGCAAATGCCAAAGCCGCTCATGCGCCGTCACCAGCAATTCGATGTTGCGGCGGCGGTTGAGATCCGGGACCGGGGCCGGACGGTCCAGCACCATGCCCAGCACCCGCAAGAGCGCATGGGCGGCTTCGAAGTCGGCCTGGTCGCAGGCGTGATGAAACGCGATCAGGACTTTGTCGGAGAGCCGCCTGCCGTAGCGGGGGACGGTCGCGCCCTCCCCCCGGCCATCCTGGTCGTCCGCCATGGGGGCGAAACTAGTCCGCGTCGTAAGCCACGCCTAGCCGCATCTCGCCGCTCGGCTGCTCGGTCTCGAACACGCCTGTCGCGAACGCCTCCTCCCAGCTGCCGGTGGTCGACGCCCGGCTGTATTCGGTGCTGCGGTTCTCGAAGAAGTTCGCGTGCTCGACCGCGTTCAGCATGTCGTCCATCCATGGCAGCGGGTTCTGCGCCACCTGATAGAGCGGGTTGAGGCCGAGCTGGATCAGCCGGCGGTCGGCGATGAAGCGGATATACTGCTTCACCTCGGCCCCGGTCAGCCCCTCGACCGAGCCCAACTCGAACGCGAGGTCGATGAACGCGTCCTCATGGTCGACGATCGTCGCACAGATCACGTACAGCTCGCGCCGCAGCTCGTCGGTCCAGATTTCCGGGTTTTCCGACACGAAGGTGCGGAACAGGCGGATCACCGACAGGCAGTGCAGCGTCTCGTCGCGGACGGACCACGACACGATCTGCCCCATCCCCTTCATCTTCCCGAAACGCGGGAAGTTCAGCAGGATCGCGAAGCTGGCGAACAGCTGCAGCCCCTCGGTGAACGCGCCGAACGCGGCCAGCGTCTTGGCGATCTCGTGCTTCGACGCGACCGAGAACGTCTGCATGTAGTCGAACTTGTCCTTCATCTCCTTGTACTGGAGGAAGGCCGAGTATTCGAGCTCCGGCATCCCGATCGTGTCGAGCAGGTGCGAGTACGCGGCGACGTGGATCGTCTCGATGTTGCTGAACGCGGACAGCATCATCAGCACTTCGGTCGGTTTGAAGACCTGGCTGTAGTGCTTCATGTAGCAGTTGTTCACCTCGACATCGGCCTGGGTGAAAAACCTGAAAATCTGGCTGAGCAGGTTCTGCTCGGCCGCACTCAGCGTCCGGTGCCAATCCTTCACGTCGTCGGCGAGCGGCACCTCCTCGGGCAGCCAGTGCACGCGCTGCTGCGTCAGCCACGCCTCGTAGGCCCACGGATAGCGGAACGGCTTGTAGACCGGGTTCTCGGTCAGCAGGTCCATCCGCTTCTCGGGCTTGGCCGGGGTGGCCTTCGGCAGGATCGTTCCGTCCATCGTGGCGAGTCCTTCTTTGCCGCCCCATCATGGTTTGTCGCGGGCCGAGGCGCAATCCGTTTCAGCTACATGTTGCGCAGGACGGATCGGCAACTCCCACATCTGGTAGGATAGCAGGCAGCATCCCTGCCGTTCAGACGAGAAAGCGCAAAACGAACAGGGAGAACAAAACAGGATCGCATGCGCCAAAACAGCCGTAAGCAATTCGCGCGGCCGCCGCAAGCGCGCCGTCGATCTCGCGCCTCGTTGACGTTGTGTAGCATCCGCTCCAGAATTATTCCCACTTCGGCCAACGGACCTTCCGGCCGCGCCGGACAGAAAAGCCCCGGCGGCGACACGCCCCGTCCACGAACTTCAGAGATGCACACACCATGACACAGCGGACTTTCCTCGTGACGGGCGCCACCAAAGGCATCGGCCTGGCCATCTCCAAGCGCCTCGCCGAAACCGGCCACGCCGTCGTCGGCATCGCGCGCGAGCCCCTCCCCGCGTTTCCCGGAACGCTCGCCTTGGTCGACCTCGGCGATGAGGCGGCCTCGGCCAAAGCCTTCCTCGACCTTGCCGAACGCCACTCGTTCGATGGCATCGTCAACAACGCCGGGGTGGGCAAGCTTCAGAAGCTGGGCGACATCGATCTGAAGGCCTTCGACGACCTGCTGCGCTTCAATCTCCACCCCACCCTCAACGCCGTCCAAGCGATCCTGCCGACACTGAGGGAGAAGGGATGGGGCCGGATCGTGAACATCACCAGCCTCGTGACGCTCGGCATGGCCAACCGGACGGCCTACGGGGCCAGCAAGGCGGCGCTCGAAAATTTCACCCGGACCTGGGCTCTCGAGCTTGCGGAGACCGGCATCACCGTGAACTCCGTCTCACCCGGCCCGATCGAGACGGAACTGTTCCGCCAAAATACGCCCGCGGGCAGCGAAGCCGAGCGGAAATTTCTGACGCTGATCCCGATGCGGCGCCTGGGGCAGCCCCACGAGATAGCCGCGGCCGTGGCGTTCCTGCTGTCGGAGGACGCGAGCTACGTCACCGGCCAGACCCTGCACGTCGATGGCGGCGGTTCCATCGGACGGTCGTCGATCTGATCCCGGCGGGTGGGCCGCGGTCGGGCACACGCCTTGACCGCCGTCCCCCCTAAGAGCGACATCCCCGTAATGACCGAGCTTCGAACGCGCCGTGGCATTCCCGGCGTGGCGCTCGGGGTCGGGCTGGTCGCCTGTGCCGTCGTGGCGATCCCGGTGATCGGCAACTGGTCCGGCGTCGCCGCCGTCGCACGCACGGCCGTGCGGGCCGCGTGGCTCCTGCCCTGCCTCGTCGCGCTGCACCTGTTTCAGTTGCTGCTGTCCGGGATCGCGTGGCGGAAGCTGCTGCCGGCACCCGTCGCGTCGTGGCCGGTGTTCTACCGGCTCCGCGTCGTCCGCGAGGGGATCGACTCCCTGCTGCCGGTCGCCCAGGTCGGGGGCGAGATCGTGGGCGCGCGGCTGCTGGCGCGCCGTGGGGTGACAGCGGGCCTCGCCGGTGCCAGCGTCATCGTCGATGTCACGATCGAGTTATTTACCCAGGTCGCCTTCCTCTTGCTCGGCCTGATCGCGCTCGCCGCCATCGCCGGCCGGTCGGCGCGCGGCCTCGGAGTTGAAGCTCTGGCCGGCGGGCTCGCCGTGCTGATCGCGTTCGTCCTCGCGCAACGGTTCGGCTTGCTGCGGGTGCTCGAAGTGCTGCTGCGCGGCATCGCGCGCCGCTGGCCCGCGTTCGGCGACATGTCGCTCGACGGGCTGCACGCGGCAGCGCTCGCGCTGTACCGCCGACCGCGCGCGCTGCTGCGCGGGGCCGGGCTGCATCTGCTGGCCTGGATGCTGGGCACGCTGGAGACCTGGGCCGTGCTGACGGTCCTCGGCCTCGCCCCCACGCCGGCGCAGGCGTTCGTGGTCGAGAGCCTCGGGATGGCCGCCCGCAGCGCCGGCTTCGCGATCCCGGCCGCACTCGGGGCGCAGGAGGGCGGGTTCGTGCTGGCCGCACTCGCGGTCGGGCTGCCGGCCGGCCCGGCGCTGGCGCTGTCGCTGGTCAAACGTGTGCGCGAGGTGCTGGTCGGCCTCGTCGGCCTCGCCTTATGGCGGCGGGAAACCCGATGAGCGTGTTCGCCGCCACGCTGGCCGACGTCGCGGCCGTGCTGACCGGGTGCGGCCTGATGGCCGTGCTGCTCGGCCTGTTCGCGGTCCGCCATTTCGCCCCCCGCGCCGCCGGACCGGCCAGCGACCGGCCGGCGATCTCGGTCATGAAGCCGCTCTGCGGCGACGAGCCGGAACTCGACACCGCCATCGCCACGATGTTCGCCCAAACCTATCCGGCGTTCGAAATCGTGTTCGGCGTGCAGGATGCGCGCGACCCGGCCCTGGCCGCCATCGAGCGCGTGCGCGCCGGCTTCCCGGATCGCGACATCAGCATCGTCATCGACCCGACGCCGCACGGCCCGAACCGCAAGGTCGGCAACCTGATCAACATGCTGCACGCGGCACACCACGACATCCTGGTGTTCTCCGACAGCGACCTGCACGTCGCCCCCGACTACCTCGACCGGATCGCCGACGCGCTGGCCGAGCCCGGCACCGGCCTCGTCACGTCGGTCTGCGTCGGCCTGCCGACGACGGCCGGTCTCGTCGCACGGCTGGGTGCGACCGCGATCAGCCATAGCTTCCTGCCCGGCGCGCTGATGGCCCGCGCGCTGGGGCGGGAGGACTGCCTCGGCACCACGATGGCGCTGCGCCGCGAGACGCTCGCGCGGGTCGGCGGGCTGGAGGCGCTGGTGCGTCATCTGGCCGACGACAACGTGCTGGCCGGCCGGGTGCGCGCGCTCGGCCTGCGCGTCGGCCTGGCGCGCACGGTGCCGGGGACGGCGGTGCCGGAAGCCTCGTTCGCGGCGCTGTGGCAGCACGAGCTGCGCTGGGCCCGCACGATCCGCGCCCTCGAACCGGCGCTGTTCGCGGTGTCCGCCATGCAATACCCGCTGTTCTGGGCGGCGGCGTCGGTCCTGCTCAGCCTCGCAGCACCCTGGTCGCTGGCGGTGTTCGCGGGCGCCTGGGCGGTGCGGGCCTGTGCCGCGCGCCATATCGATCGCGTCCTGTCACCCCATTCGCCCATTCGCGCGCCGGTCTGGCTGCTGCCGTTGCGCGACATCATGTCGGTCGCCGGACTGGTCGCGAGCTACAACGGCGACGGCGTCGTCTGGCGGGGGCATTCGATGCACGCCGACGACGGCCGGCTTCAGACGGTGCCGCTGCGAAGCGGGCGGCTTAGAACCGTTCGATCCGGCAGTCGGGCGGCAACGGACCCCGATAGGGTGTCCAAACCTGCGTCTGCCCCAGCAGCGGGATGAACACGTAGCCGCGCAGCCGCAACCGGTGGCGCGCGTCGACGCGGATCAGGGCCGGATGCAGGCTGCCGTCGTTCGGGTTGGTGATGGTGGCGCGCCACACGCCCGGATCGTCCGGGGTCATTGCGCCGATCAGCGGCAGGTTGCACTGCGAGCGGCCGGCGTGATCGACCGGGATCGTGTCGCCCGGATGATCGAGCATGATCGCCGCGATCCGCCCGCACAGCGTGGTGCCGCACGGCGAAATGGCGATGACCGCCGTCTTGTCCTCGGTCAGCCAGTTGCCGGCCGGGCTCTCGTACGCATGCGCCCGGCCAGCCGCCATGACGGCGAGCACCGCCAGGGCGGCCAGTTTCACGTGCGGGCGGCCCGGTATTCCCGGCGGACGATCTCCATCAGTTCCGTCACCGAGGTCGACGCGGCGTCGCTCTCGTAAGTCACGGTGCCGCGCTGCATCAGCATGATCCGGTCGGCGATTTCGAGCGTCTGCGCGTAGTTGTGCATGATCATCACGATCGACATGTTCTGCTCGGCCTTCAGCCGCACGATCAGGTCGATGATCAGCCCCGCCTCGCGCGCACCCATGGCGGCCAGCGGCTCGTCCAGCAACAGGATCTTCGCGTTGCTGTTCACCGCGCGCGCGACCGCGATCGCCTGCCGTTGCCCGCCGGACAGCCGCTCGACCGGCAGATCGACGGACGGGATATGGACCCCGATCCGTTTCAGCAGGTCGGTCGCCTGCCGCCGCATCGCCCCGTTGTCCAGCAGCCGGAACGGCCCGGGACGCAGGATTTCGCGGTTGAGGAACAGGTTGTGGTACACGGACAGCGAGTTCGCGAGCGCCAGATCCTGGTACACGCACTCGATGCCCAGCGACCGCGCGTGGTCGACCGAGCGCAGCGCCGTCTCGGTGCCGGCGATGAACAGCTTGCCCTCGGTCTGCGGCTGGTAGCCGGTCAGCACCTTCATCAGCGTCGACTTGCCGGCGCCGTTGTCGCCGAGGATGCCGAGGATTTCGCCCTGCCCGAGATGCAGCGACACGCCGTTCAGCGCGGTCACGGCGCCGAACCGCTTGACGATCCCCTCGGCGCGCAACGCCTCGGGACGCTCCACGCCGCTCATGCCGCCGACCCGAAGCGGCGCAGGCGGCTGACGTGGATGTTGAACAGCATCGCGGCCAGGATCGCGGCCCCCAGAATGGTCGGGAAGACGAACGCGTTGGTGCCGATCAGCGTCAGCCCGTCCTGAAGCAGCCCGAGCACGACGGCCCCGATCAGCCCGCCGATGATCGTGCCCGACCCGCCGGCCAGCGGCGTGCCGCCGATGACACCCGCGGCCACCGCGAGGAACATCAGGTTCGAGCCGCCCGCCTGCGGGTCGATCGACGAAATGCGGTAGCCCTCGAGAATGCCGGTGAGCCCCGCGAGCAGGCCGGAGATGACGAAGTTGCCGATCTTCAGCCGGTCGACGTTGATCCCCGCCTCGCTGGCACCCAACGGGTTCGCGCCGGCCGCGATCGTGTGCAGCCCCCACCGGGTCTGGCGCAGCACGACGTGCAGGATCGCCACGATCGCGACCGCCCAGATGATTTCGCTGTAACCCCAGTTGCCGAAGAAGGCCGCGAACTGCTCGCCGCCCGGCGGTGAGACCGGAATGCCGCGCGACAGCGTCAGCGACGCGCCGTTGACCAGGAACATCGTGCCGAGCGTGGTCACGAACGACGGGATGCGGAGTTTGACCGTGATCAGCCCGTTGATGAGCCCGATGCCAGCCGCCGCCGCGACGCCCGCGATCACGCCCACGATGGGCGGTGCCCCGGCGTTGCACGCGAACACCATGATGAACGGCGCGAAGGCGAACACCATGCCGGCCGACAGGTCGATCTCGCCGCCGATCATCAGCATGATCTCGCCGCACGCGACGATCGTCCACGGGGCCACGAACTGCGAGAGGTTCTGCAGGCTCGCGTCGGTCGTCAGGAAGTCCGTGTTGCGATACTCGAAGTAGCCGGCCAGCAGCACCGCGACCAGCAATATGCTGGCGACGCGGACGCGGGAGAGCCGCTCGATCACACCCGCGCCCGCCATGACGTCAGATCGCGCCGGTGCGGGTGACGATCTGGGCCTTCTCGCTCTTGCCCTCGTAACGCGTCTCGGTCGCCAGATACGGGCCGACGCTGGCCTTGGTGACGAACTTCAGGCCGGTGTTCATCTCGGCCGGGCCGGACAGGCCGCCCGAGGCGAGGAACGTGAACATCTCGACCGAGGTGTAGAAGCCCTGCAGGTAGGGCTGCTGGTCGATCGTGAAGTCGAGCGAGCCGTCGCGGATCAGTTCCAGCGTGCGCGGCAGCAGGTCGAAACCGCCGCCGTGAACGCCCTTCGCCGCGAGGCCGTACTGCTTCATCGTCTCGGCCACGCCCTGCGTGCTGCCCGCGTCGACCGCGAACATGCCCTTCGTGTCCTGGTGGCCGAGGTAGTACGCCTTGATCTTCGACAGTTCCTCGTTGACCGTCGCACCGGTCGCGACCGTGTCGACGGTGATCGGCTTGCCCGACGCCTTGATCGCGGCGATCGCGCCGTCGAGGCGCGGCTGGATGTTCAGCTGGCCCGGTGTGGCGATGAAGATCACCACGCTGCCGCTGTCGACCAGGCTCGCGATCCGCATGCCCATCTGCTCGCCGGACTTGTACAAATCCTGTCCGATATAGGCGAGGCGCTTGTTGCCGCCGCCGACGGGCGCGTCGGCGTTGTACGAGAACACCGGGATGCCGGCGGCGAGCGCCTTGGCGGTCGGCGCGTCGAACGCGTGCGGGTCGACGATCGGCACCGCGATCGCGGACGCCTTGGACGCGATGGCCGCGTTCATCGCGTTGACCATCTCGCCGACATCGGCCGTGGTCGAGCCGGTCCACTGGTAGTCGCAGCCGAACAGCGCGCAGGCGTCCTGGATGCCGTACTGGGTCGGCACGAAGAACGGGTTGGTCGTGACGTGGTTCACGAACACGAGCTTCCAGCGCGGGTGGCTCGGGAACGGTGCCGCGTCGGCGGCGCGCGCCGTGCCGGGCGCGAACGACGCCGCCAGCAGCGGCGCGGCAGCGGCGGCGGTCAGCACCGCGCGGCGGTTGAAACGGGTGTCGTCGGTCATGGGCGGTTTCCTCACCTACGGGGCGCGATGTTTCCGCGTCCTCGATTTGCGTGGTCGGACATATCCGGCCCACGGCCTCTGGTCAATTCGCTTCGGTGCGCATTGTGCAGTTGCCGAGCAGCACCGGGTCGGCCGGCCCCGCCGCGTCCCACGTCGACGGCACCCCCGACATCACGACCGGATCGCCGGGCCGCAGTTCGGAAAGTCGCCTGAGCAGCGCCGGATCGTCGGCCACCAGCACGCAGGCGACCTCGCCCTCGGTCTGCCCGCCGCCCTCCGGCACGACAGCGCCGGGCAGTCCGGCCGCAATCACCGCGACCCGCGCCGGTACGGTGCCGACCGGGGCGCCGCCGAACCATTCCGTGCGCCACGCCGTGCGCGGCATCAGCCGCAGGAACGCCGCCTGCACCAGCATCGGCCGGTCGCGATGCGCCGCCTCGAACGCCGCCGGCCCAAGCTCCGCCGCCTCCCGCGTGAGGTCGCGCGCGAGTGTCGCGCCGGCGACCCCCGGCTCGACCATGACGCGCGCCCGCGCGACGACCGAGTACGTCGTGGTGAACGGGGCGATGGCGTACAGCCGGACCTCGTCCTCGCCCGCGATCTCGGCCGGAATGGTCAGCCGCAGCCGGGCGGGCGCGATCGGGGTGCTGGCGCTGACCAGAATGTCCGGGTCGGCCACCGCATCCGGCACGCCTTCGGGCACCACGACCAGCCGCAGGTTCGAATCGTTCTGCAACCCGCGCGCATCGACATCGAGCGTGACGCCGTCGACCAGTTTCACCCGGGGCGTGGCGGGCCGCAGCCAGATCTGGGCGGGCGCGGCCTTGGGGGCGGCCGCCCGTCCGGCATCCGCGCGCAGGCGCGCCAGTGGCGCGAACACGCCGTTCGGGTAGGCGTCGAGATAGGCCCGGTATTCCGCCGGATCGTGATGCGCCGACACCGCCCGCCAGAACGCCATCTCGCCCGCGTCGGGTGCCGCCGCGCGGATCACCGGATGCGGCGACATGCCCCCGAGCAGCAGGGCGAAGACGAACGCCAGCACGATCGTCGCCGCTCAGGTCAGCGGACGGTGAACGGGGTCGCCGCCTTGACCTCGAATTTGTTGAGGTTGTTGTACAGCACGGTCATCCACCGCGCCTCGTACTTGCCGGGGGCGAACGGCCCGACATCGTGCAGCGCGCCGTTCGCGACGCATGAAAACATCGAGGTGTCGTACAGCGGCCGGTTCTCGTCGGTCATCTGTCCCGGCGGGATCACGGGCGAGCCGGCCGGCACGACGATGACGTGGTCGGTAAAATTCTTGTCCGGGAAGTCGCGGCACGTCACGGTGAAACGCTGGCCGACGCGCCCGTTCGGCGGCGTCAGCACCAGCGTCGGTGCCGGCTCGGCAGGGTCCGCCGCGTCGGCCGTGTCCGGCGCCGCCGCGGCGGCCGGCAGCGGGATGGCCGCCGGTGCCGGTGCCGGTGCAGGTGCCGCGTCGGCTGCCGCCGGGGCGCTGGCGGGCGCGGCGGCGGGGGTTGGCGGATGCACGGTCCGGATGCGCGCCAGGGCGGCGAACGTCCCGTGCGGGAACGCGTCGAGGTAGGCTTGGTACTCGGCCGGATTGCCGCTGTCCTTGACCGCGTTCCAGAATTCGAGGTCCGCCGGATCGAGCCCCGCCGCACGGCCGCCCTGCGAGCCAACCGCCAGAACCCCCGCGAGGATCAGCATCGGTAGGCGGCGCGCACTTGGCATGGTGTCTCCCGGAGGGTTTTGTTTACTGTTGACACTGGTTTGCCAGCGTCGCCGATCTTGCGCAAGGGCACCGGTCCGCCGCTCCGAAACGAGGAATGGCCGCGACCCGGGTCGCGGCCATTTCCCACTCGATCGAGACGGTAACGCTCAGGCGGCGCGCGCGGCCGCCCGCTTGGCCGGATACGGCCCGGCGTGGATCACCTCGATGTCGAGCGTCACGGTCGGGGCGCTCACGGCGGCCAGGCTGAACGGCAGGACCGCGTCGCCGTCGGTCCAGCGGTACGACGCTTCGGGCAGATGCCAGCCGCGCGGCGCGTCGGCGAGGTCGGCGGCCGCGACCGTCTTCCGGCCGAAGCCGGTGTCGAGGCCGATCGTGCCGACCAGCACGCCCAAGCTGCGGCGGTCGTCGACGAACGGCCCGATGGCCTCGGACGGACGCGAGGCGTTCGAGACGAGGCGAATCGACCGTGCGTCGCTCGGCACAACGAACGAGTAGACCTGCCCGTCGCGCGTCCTCGGGTAGACCGTGACGCCCGTCCCCGTCACGACGCACAGCTCCGGATCGGCGCTCGAATTCGCCGCCGTCTCGGTCGCCGAGACGCCCGCGCGCTCGGCCAGACGCCGCCAGATCGGCTCGACCGTCCCACGATCCACCGCGAGCGGCGCGGCGGCCTTGAGCGTCCAGGCATCCAGGCTCGCGCCGGCCGCGAGGTCCGGCTCCGTGCCCGCGCCGGTCGCGTTGTCGAACCTCGCCCGGTTGCCCGTATCGAGGTAGCTCTCGGTCTCGAGCCCGTCGGCGATCAGGATCGAGTGGCGATGCAGCTCGACATGGAAGAACTCGTATTGCGAGATGCTCGTCTCCGACACGATCGAGCCGCCGTTCACCAGCATGCGGACCGGAATCAGCCTGCCGTCCACGAACACGCAATGCTCGGGCGTGATCAGCAGGTCGCGGTGCGGCACGTTCTTCGCGAACGCGCCGGCGCGGATGCGGACCGGGTGCGCGTCCGCCTCGCCCCTCATGCGGCTCACGTCCACCGAGCGATGGCCGACCCAGGTCACCGGCTGGAACACCGTGGCACCGTTCTCGCGGGTCGCGACCATGTCGCCGGGCTGAAGCGTCTCGACCTCGATCTCACCGTGGCGGGTCGCGATGCGGGTGCCGCGAAGGAAGCAGACGTTGTGGATCGTGGTCCCGCCGGTCTTGTCCGCCGCGAACGAGAGCGGGCCGGCGCCGCTGGAATACGCGCCGGTCGCCAGTCCGGCGTTGTCGGTCTTGAAGGTGAAGGTGCCGGACGAGTCGTTCACCGTCACCGTCTCGCTGCCGGACGGCGTGCCGCTGACGCTGTAGCCGGTGATGCCGGCGAACCGCAGCGATTGGTCGTCGATCACGTCGGCCGCGCTGGTGAGCCCGGCGACCGTGCCCGTCTCCGTCGTGGCCTCGTATTGCCCGGGGGTGCCGATCGTCAGCGTGCCGCCGGTTCCGCTGAACGTCACCGTATCGTGGCCGGCCAGGAAGTTGAGGCCGCCGCTGACGGCGATGTAGTCGCCGCCGCCGGAGATCGTGGCGTGGATGGTCTCGCCGAGCGTCAGCCCGGCACCGAGTTCGACCGTGCCGCCGTTCGTATCGAGATTGAACGTGTCCAGAATGGCGACGAACTGGTTGACGATGACGGTCGAGTTGACGGCCGACGAGAGGTTGAAGGTCGCGATCTGGCCGAGCACGTTGAAGACGACATTGCCGATGCCGTTCTGGTTGCTGAGAGCGCCCGCCGTGATCGGGATGAACGGCAGGAAACCGGTGAGGGAGTAGGTGCCGGCCTTGTCAGACATGGTGGAACTCCGCGTTTGTTAACGCAGTACTGACCATATTCTGACGCTCGCCACAATGTTCGCGGCGCTGGTGACGCGTCTATAACGCTCCGGACCCCCTGGCCGTCACGCGATTGTCAACCTAAGAACGCCGGCCTGTGGCCAACAGCGGCCACCGGCCGGACGCATCCTACCTCGTCTCAGGCGGCGCGGGCGATCGCTTGCGTCGCCGGATACGGGCCGGCGTGGATCACTTCCACATCCAGGACGACGGTCGCGCCGGTCGCGCCCGACAGGCTCAGCGGCAGCACCGCGTCGCCGTTCGTCCAGCGGTAGGCACTGGCCAACTCGGCCCCGTGCCAGCCGTTCGCATCGGCGAAGTCGGCCGCGACCGTGGCCGAGCGGCCGAGGCCGGTGTCGAGGCCGATCACGCCGACCAGCACGCCCAGTTCGCGGCGATCGTCGACGAACGGGCCAACGACCTCCGACGGGCGCGAGGCGTTGGACACGAGACGCACCGACCGCGCGTCACTCGGCACGGCGAACGAAAAGGTCCGCCCGTCGACGGTCGTCGGGCGAACCACGGCGCCGGTGCCGGTCACGACGTGGAGGTCATGATCCATGCTGACATCCACGGCCGAACCGGCGCCGAAGCCGATCGCGCGCGAACGCTCGACCAGACGCCGCCAGATCGGCTCCACCGTCTCACGATCCACGGCCAGCGGCGCCGCCGCGCGGGTCGCCCAGAGTCCGGGGGCGGCATCGACCTTGAACGCGGACGACAGGTTCGCGACGGCGGCGTTGGCGAAGTTGGTCCGGTTGCCGGTGTCCAGGTAGCTCTCGGTCTCGAGCCCCTCGGCGATCAGGATCGAGTGACGGTCCAGCTCGACATGGAAGAACTCGTATTTGACGATGCTGGTGTCGGCGATGATCGAGCCGCCGTTCACCAGCATGCGGGCCGGAACCAGGCGGCCGTCCACGAACACGCAATGGTCGGGCGTGACCAGCAGGTCGCGGTGCGGGACGTTGCCCGCGAACGCGCCGGCGCGGATGCGGACCGGGTGCGCGTCGACATCGCCACGCAGGCGGGTCACGTCGATCGAGCGGCGGCCGACCCAGGTCACGGCCTGGAACACCGTCTCGCCGTTCTCACGGGTGGCGACCAGGTCGCCGACGTTCAGCGACTCGACCGGGATCTCGCCGTGCGGCGTCGCGATGCGGGTGCCGCGCAGGAAGCAGACCATCGTGTGCGTGGTGGTGCCGCCGGAGCTGTCCCTGCTGAACACCAGCGGGCCCTGCCCCGGCGCGAACGTGCCGGCCGTCAGCCCGGCGTCGCTGACCTCGAACTTGTAGTCGCCCGACGAGTCGCTCACCGTCACGGTCTGGGTGCCGGTCGGCGTGCCGGAGATGCTGTAGCCGGTGATCGCGGCGAACTTCAGCGACTGGTTGTCGATCGCGTCCGTGCCGGTCCTGAAGCCGGCGATGGGGGTCGTGTCCGACGACGGGCCGTAGCTGCCGGCGGCGCCGATCGTCAGGGTGCCCCCGGTGCCCGCGAACCCGACGGTGCCGTTGCCGCTGAGCAGACCCAGCAACGTCCCGCCGACGATGTAGTCGCCGCCGCCGGTGATGGTCGCATTGACCGTCTGCCCGACCGACAGGCCCGTGCCCAGCTCGATCGTGCCGCCGTTGGTCGTCAAGTTGATCGTGTCGAGCAGGCTGACGAGCTGATTGACGACGACCGTCGAGTTCACGGCCGAATCGATGTTGAACGTCGTCAGCTGACCCGTCAGCTCATAGACGACCTTGCCCAGCGGATTCTGATTGGCGAGCGCCCCGGCGTCGACGGGGAATAGCGGAAGAACACCCAGCAACTGGTGGAGACCGGCACCGTCGGACATGATTCGAAACCCCTTCTGTTGATGGGGTTTCGACCACGGTTTAACGGTTAAGACAAGTCGTCATTATAGCGTTACTACGCCATTACTGGCGCGGTATGTTCGACAACGCCCTCGTCGGCGCGTCCGGTCCACGGACCGGACGCGCCGATGGTTCAGGCGGCGCGGGCGAGCGCCCGCTTCACCGGATACGGCCCGGCGTGGATCACCTCGACATCGAGGATCATCGGCCGGCCCGGCACCGACGCGGACACGTCGAGCGGCAGTTCGGCGTCGCCGTTGGTCCAGCGGTACGCGGCCCCGGCCTCGGCGAGATACCAGCCCGCAAGGGCGTCCGCGCGCTCGGCGACGACCGTGGTCGTCCGGCCACGGCCCGTGTCGAGGCCGATCTCGCCGACCAGCACGCCCAGCTCGCGGCGGTCGTCGAGGAACGGACCCACCACATCGGCCGGCCGCGCCGTCTTCGACATCAGCCGCATCGAGCGGCTGCCGCTCGGCAGGGCGAACGAGTAGACCCGCCCGTCACGCGCCGTCGGGCGGACGGTGATGCCGGCGTCGGTCACGACGCACAGATCCGGATCCTCGCTGAAACCGGCACCGATGCCCGCCCCGAAGCCGATCGAGTTGGACCGCTCCACCAGCCGCTGCCAGATCGGCTCGACCGTCTCACGATCCACGGCCAGCGGGGCCGCCGCGTGCGTCGCCCACATCGCGTGGGCGGCATCGACGCTGAAGCTCGGGATGGCGTTCGGCACCGCGACGTTGATGAAGTTGGCACGGTTGCCGGTGTCCAGGTAGCTCTCGGTCTCGAGCCCCTCGGCGATCAGGATCGAATGACGGTCCAGTTCGACATGGAAGAACTCGTATTTCGAGATGCTGGTGTCGGCGATGATCGAGCCGCCGTTCACCAGCATGCGGGCCGGAACCAGGCGGCCGTCCACGAACACGCAATGCTCGGGCGTGACCAGCAGGTCGCGGTGCGGGACGTTCTTCGCGAACGCGCCGGCGCGGATGCGGACCGGGTGCGCGTCGACGCTGCCGCGCAGGCGGCCCACGTCGACCGAGCGATGGCCGACCCACGTCACCGCCTGAAACACCGTCTCGCCGTTCTCACGGGTGGCGACCAGGTCGCCGGCGCCGAGCGACTCGACCGGGGTCTCGCCGTCCGGCGTCGCGATGCGGGTGCCGCGCAGGAAGCAGATCGCGCCGATGGTGGTGCCGCCGCCGCTGTCGGCGGCCAGCGTGATCGGGCCTGCGCCGACGGCGAACGTGCCGGTCGCCAATCCGGCGTTGTTGACGACGAACGAGAAGTCGCCGCTGGAGTCGTGGACCGTCACGGTCTCATTGCCGACCTGGCTTCCCGCCACCGTGTAGCTCGTGATCGCGCTGAACTTCAGCGACTGATCGTCGATCTTGTCGACATTCAACTTGAACCCGGTGATGGCCGTCGTCTCGGACACACCGGCATAGGTTCCCGCTTTGCCCAGCGTCAGCGTGCCGCCGGTCCCGTTGAACCCGAGCGTGCCGGTGCCCGACAGCAACAGGCTGGCCGCCCCGGTTCCGACGATGTAGTTGCCGCCGCCGGAAATCGTGGCGTTCACGGTGTCGCCGAGCAGGCCGGTGCCGACGCTGATCGTGCCGCCATTGGTGGACAGGTTGAGCGTGTCGAGCGCGCTGACCGACTGATTGACGACGACGGTCGAGTTCGTGTTCGACGAGATGTTGAACGTGGCAAGCGCGCCGAGAAGATTGAAAATGACCGAACCGGTCGGATCCTGATTGGCGGACGCGTCCGCGGTGATGGTGCCGAACAGAATCCCGGTCAGTGGGTGGGTGCCGCTATTATAGCCCGACATGATCGAACATCTCCTTCAGGTTTGGACGATAACTCTCATATCCCCCCCGAAGTCGCAAGCGTTAACTAAACGTTATACTACTGTTCTACAAAGTAACGTTGTTTTTACGTTTTTCTAGGCATTTGCAATAACCGGCCGGGCGCGAGCTGGTTGCGGCGTTTCAAACTGTCCCCGCAAGCCCGCCCCATCGTTGCCTATCGCTAATGAAACACATTCGCCGCCGCCTGGTTTGTCGGGCGGCCATTTTGTTGTCCGGACGGAATTCAACTCGGTCCGTGACCGTCGCGGGCGATCGTTCTTGCCTGCGGACGCGCCGCGCGCGGACGGCCCGGCCGCGCGACGGTAAAGCCGGACCAGCCCTACTGGCAGGCCAGGCACTCCTCGTAGTCGGTGCTTCCCGCGCCACTCCCACCGGCGGCCATCGCGACCAGCGGCAGTGGCGCCATGTCGTTTCCGATCGCAAACGAACCACCCACGATCTCGGCCGGCCGGACCGCCGCCTCGCTGACGTTGTCGGCCCGCTGGATCGACAGGCTCCTGCAGTAATACAGCGACTTAAGTCCGCGCTTCCACGCCATCATGTGCATCGCGTGCAGGTCCCGCTTGTGGACGTCGGCCGGGACGAACAGGTTCACCGACTGGCTCTGGCAGATATACGGCGTCCGGTCCGCCGCGTGCTCGATCACCCAGCGCTGGTCCAGCTCGAACGCCGTCTTGAACACCGCCCGCTCGTGGTCGGTCAGAAAGCCCAGATGCTGCACGCTCCCCTTGGTCCGGGTGATCGACGACCACGTTTCCTCGTCATCGTGGCCGTGGGCGGCTAAAACCGCGTGCAAATGACGGTTGCGGACGGCGAAGCTTCCGGACAACGTCTTTTGCATGAATACATTGGCCGCGATCGGTTCTATCCCCGGCGACGCGTTGCCGGCGATGATGGAAATCGACGCGGTCGGCGCGATCGCCATCTTGTTCGAGAACCGCTCGTGGAACCCGTATTCCAGCGCGTCCGGGCACGACCCGCGCTCGTCGGCCAGCAGCCGCGACGCGGCATCCGCCCGCTCCCGGATGTGCCGGAAGACGCGCTTGTTCCACACCTTGGCCATCACGCCCTCGAACGGCACGTCCATCGCCTGCAGGAACGAGTGGAACCCCATCACGCCGAGCCCGACCGAACGCTCCCGCATCGCCGCGTATTTCGCCCGCTCCATCCCCTCCGGCGCGCGATCGATGAAATCCTGCAGCACGTTGTCGAGGAACCGCATCACGTCCTCGATGAACAGCGGGTGGTCCTCCCACTGATCCCACGTCTCGAGGTTCAGCGACGACAGGCAGCACACGGCGGTGCGCTGCTGCCCGTGCTGGTCGATCCCGGTCGGCAGGGTGATCTCGCTGCACAGGTTCGACGTTTTCACCTCGAGTCCGGCGAGCTTGTGCCACTCCGGCCGGGCACGGTTCACGTGGTCGCCGAACACCAGGTACGGCTCGCCGGTCTCGATCCTGGCGGTCAGGATCCGCACCCACAACGCGCGCGCCGAAATGCGGCGGATGACCGCGTTGTCCTTCGGCGAGCACAGCGCCCATTCCTCGTCGGCCTCGACGGCGCGCATGAACGAATCCGGTACCAGGACGCCGTGATGCAGGTTCTGCGCCTTGCGGTTCGGATCGCCGCCGGTGGGCCGCCGGAGTTCGACGAACTCCTCGATCTCCGGGTGGCTGAGCGGCAGGTAGACCGCCGCGGAGCCGCGCCGCAGCGAGCCCTGGCTGATCGCGAGCGTCAGGCTGTCCATCACGCGGATGAACGGGATCACGCCGGAGGTCTTGCCGTTCTGGCCGACCTTCTCGCCGATCGAGCGCAGATTGCCCCAGTAGCTGCCGATGCCGCCGCCGCGCGACGCGAGCCAGACGTTCTCGTTCCAGAGGCCGACGATGCCGTCGAGGCTGTCGGAGGCCTCGTTCAGGAAACAGCTGATCGGCAGCCCGCGCGTGGTCCCGCCGTTGGACAGGATCGGCGTCGCCGGCATGAACCACAGGCGGCTGATGTAATCATAAAGCCGCTGCGCGTGGCCCGGGTCGTCGCCGTAGAACGAGGCCACGCGGGCGAACAGATCCTGGTAGCTCTCGCCCGGCATCAGGTAGCGGTCGTCCAGCGTGGCGCGGCCGAAATCGGTGAGCAGGGAATCGCGCGAGCGGTCGACCCTGACCTGGTGGCGGCCTTGCATCTGGACGGCATCGAGCATGGCGTTCTCCGGTTGATCGGGTGAATCGAGAGGTCCGCAATGTGCGCCCTCGGCGGGGCGCGTCAACCACATGATGGGGCTGTGGTGCTGAACCGACACTGAATATGGGTTTTCGACGTCTCAACTCAACGTGCCGACGCTAGATCGCCGGCATGGCCGACGCAAGAACAAACTAGGAACTCTTGGAGCGGGCGGACAGTTTTGACCGGGCTCGACCGGTCCATCCACGCGCCGGAACACGGCACCGGCGTTTCGGTTCGACCATGGTGTTTGGGAACCGGCGTGGGCGGCGGGGGTCGCGCCCGGCCGATATGTCCACGGAGCCGGCTACGACGCTCGGTTGGCGGGTCAGGGGACATGGAGCGCGAGGTGGATCAGCGCGACGACGCCGTGACCTTTAGGCCACCGGCGGCGTGATTTGGTCGGAGCGACAGGATTCGAACCTGCGACCCCCAGTCCCCCAGACTGATGCGCTACCAGGCTGCGCCACGCTCCGACTACCCCCGACCTAGTCTATGGCAACAGCGCGCGCAACGCCTCCAGTTCCGCCAGCACGTCGCGCAGCACCTGCCGCAGCTCCGCCGCCTCGCCCTGTTGCTCGGTCGTGCGCCGGCCGCGGGCCGTTCGCGGTTCGGCGCTCAGCGTGCCGAGACCCGGAAGCGGCAGCTCGGGCTCGCTCGCCGGGGCCTCGGCATCCGCCGGCTCGTCGCGGTCCTCGGCGGTCGGCGGGCCGATGTCGTCGGACAGCCGGCCGCCGCCCTCGCGCAGCAGGCGCTGCACGCCCTTGATCGTATAGCCCTGGAAATACAGCAGATCGGCGATCCGCTTCAGCAGGACGATGTCGTCGGGGCGATAGTAGCGCCGCCCGCCGCCACGCTTGAGCGGCCGGACCTGGGTGAACTTCGTCTCCCAGAACCGCAGGACATGCTGGGCGATGTGAAGGTCCTCGGCGACCTCGCTGATGGTGCGAAACGCGTTCGGCGACTTCTTCGCGCGCGCCGCGCGGCCTTCGACGGGCGGCTCGGCCTCGTCGTCGTCGCGCGAGAGCGCCGCGTCAGCTGTCGTTGCCATCGTCGTCCGAACCGTCGTCGTTGGCGAGATCCGGTGCCGCCATGTGGTTCACCTGGGCTTTCAGCGACTGGCTCGGGCGGAACACCAACACGCGGCGCGGCAGGATCGGCACCTCGATCCCGGTCTTCGGGTTGCGCCCCACCCGGCGGCCCTTCTGGCGCACCGAAAAGGTGCCGAACCCCGTGATTTTAACGGATTCCCCGCTTTCGAGCGCCGCCGCGACCCGGTTCAGGACCGTCTCCAGCAGGTCGGCCAACTCGTTTCGCGACAGGCCGACTTCGGCGTAGATCGTCTCGGCCAACTGCGCACGTGTCACGGTATTCATGTTCCAGACGCTAGGGACGGCTCACGAGCGCGTCAACAAAGCATCGAAAACAATCGATTGGCGCGCGCCGGCGATGCGCGCGGGCAACAGAGGCGGCTAAAGCCGAACCAGCGCCGCGCCCCAGGTCAGCCCGCCGCCGAGCGCTTCGAGCAAGATCAGGTGCCCCCGCTTGATCCGCCCATCGCGCCAGCCCTCGGCCAGCGCCAGCGGGATCGATGCGGCGGAGGTGTTGGCGTGGCGGTCGACCGTGACGATCACCCGCTCCATCGGCAGCCCGAGCTTTTTGCCCACGCCCTCGATGATGCGGACATTGGCCTGATGCGGCACCAGCCAATCCACAGCATCGATCGATAAGCCGCTGATTTTCAGGCTTTCCGTCACCGCGCCCGCGAGATGGGCGACCGCGTGCCGGAACACTTCGCGCCCCTGCATGACGAGTTGCCCGGAGCCTTCGATCTGCCCGACCGCGCCGTCCACATACAGAATATCGCCGAGCCGCCCGTCGCCGTGCAGCTGTGTCGCCAGGATGCCGGGCGCGCCGGCATCGTCACCGGTCTCGCGCGCTTCGAGCAGCACGGCCCCGGCGCCGTCGCCGAACAGGACGCAGGTGGCGCGGTCCTGCCAGTTCAGGATGCGGGAATAGATCTCGGCCCCGATCACCAGCACCCGGCGGACCTGCCCGGCGCGGATCATGCCGTCGGCGACCGACATCGCGTAGACGAAGCCGGAGCACGCGGCGGAGATGTCGAAGCCGAACGCGGCGGTGGCCCCGAGTGCCGCCTGCACGCGCATCGCGACCGCCGGGAATTGCTGATCGGGCGTCGCGGTCGCCACGATGATCGCGTCGACCGCGCCCGCGTCCACTCCCGCGTCGGCCAGCGCCGATTTCGCGGCGGCGGTCGCCATCATGGCGCAGGTTTCGTGCGGGCCGGCCAGATGGCGCTGGCGGATGCCGGTGCGCTCGACGATCCAGGCGTCGGTGGTGTCGACGGTGCGGGCCAGCTCGTCGTTCGTGACCACCGTTTCGGGCAGGTACGAGCCGATACCGGCGATACAGGCGCGCTTCATCAGGCGGCGGTCGGCAGGCGGCCCAGCCGGGCCATGCCGTCGCGGATGCGGTCGTTGAAGTGGTGCACGACCATGTCCATCGCGACATCGACCGCGTGCGCGAAGCCGAGCGCGTCGGTGCCGCCGTGCGACTTCACGACGACGCCGTTGAGCCCGAGCATGACCGCCCCATTGTAGCGGCGCGGATCGAGCCATTCGCGCAGCCGGTCAAGTCCCGGCCGCGCCAGCAGGTAGCCGAGCCGGGCGGACAGGGACGCCTGGAACACCTGCCGCAACAAGCCGCCGACCAGCCGCAACGCGCCCTCGCCGGTCTTCAGTGCCACGTTGCCGGTGAACCCGTCGGTGACGATGACGTCGGTCGTGCCGGCCGCGATGTCGTGGCCCTCGACGAAGCCATGGAATTGCCCGCCGAGATGGCTGTCGCGCAGCGTGGCGGCGGCTTCCCGCAGGCGCTCGTCGCCCTTCAGCTCCTCGGTGCCGACGTTGAGCAGGCCGAGCGTCGGCGCGGTCAGGCCGAACACCGTGCGGGCGAACACGTCGCCCATGATCGCGAACTCGATGAGGTTGCGGGCGGTGCAGGCCATGTTGGCGCCGAGGTCGAGCATCACGACGTCGCCACGCGCGGACGGGCTGATCGCGGCCATGGCCGGCCGGTCGATCCCGGGCAGCGTTTTCAGCACGATCTTGCAGAGTGCGAGCAGCGCCCCGGTGTTGCCGGCCGACACCACGCCCGACGCCTCCCCGGCCGCGACGGCGTCGATGGCGACCCGCATGGAGGCACCGCGCACGCGGAGCGCGGCGGTCGGCTTCATGTCGCTGCCGATCGTCTCGGTGGTATGGCGCACGGTGCAGACGCCGGCCGCGCGCTTATGGCGCGCCAGCAGGGCGGTCAGGCGCGTCTCATCGCCGACCAGCAGAAAGCGGGCGTGCGGGTGGCGTTCGGCGGCGGCGGACAGGCCCGCGACCACGATGTCCGGCGCATTGTCGCCGCCCATCGCGTCGATCGCGAGCGTGTAGGCGGCCGGCGCCGACGCATCGGCCCGGGACACGGTCAACTGGTCCGACCCCGCAGGGTCAGACCCGGACAGCGCCCTTCAGCGCCTTCCCGGCGGCCACGACCTCACGGCCATCGTAATGGCCGCAATGGCTGCAGACATGGTGCGGGCGCTTCAGCTCGCCGCAGTTGCCGCAATCGTTGTGCGCCATCGGGACCAGGGCCTGATGGGCGCGACGCATGCCGCGCCGCGAGGGCGAGGTTTTTCTCTTCGGTACAGCCATGGGACTAAGCCCCTCCAGACAAGCCCGCCGCCACAGGCCCGGAACCGCGCTAACGCGGCTTCAGGGATGCGGTCACGCAACGGCAATGACGCAAGGCAGGCGACCTAGCAGTAAGCGTGGGCGTGGGCAAGCAGATCAGCGCGCAATGGGCCGCGCCGGATTGCCCACGACCGTCGCGCCGGGGGCCACGTCCCGGGTCACGACCGCGCCGGCGCCGATGACCGCGTCGCGCCCGATCGTGACGCCGGGCAGGATGATCGCACCGCCGCCGATCCACACCCCGTCGCCGATCGTGACCGGGCGGCCGGATTCGAGCCCCGACGCCCGCACCGCCGGATCGCGCGGGTGGTCGGCGGCGTAGATCTGCACCGCCGGACCGATCTGGGCACCCGCCCCGATCGTGACCGGAGCCACGTCGAGGATGACGCAGTTGTAGTTGAGGAACGCGCCATCGCCGATGCGGATGTTGAAGCCGTAATCGCAAAAGAACGGCGGCCGGACCACGACGCCCGCGCCGACATGGCCGAGTCGCGCGGCCAGCAGCGCCCGCCGGTCGGACGGCGACGCGGCGAGCGCCGCGTTGAACGCGACCATCCAGACCTTGGCCGCCGCCATCTCCGCCTGCAGTTCCGGGTCGCCCGGCCGGTAGAACTCCCCGGCGAGCATCTTCTCCTTCTCGGAGCGGCTCACGGGCTACGCCTGCGCGCGAGGGCGGCGAACGGGTGGATCGTCGCTTCCGGCTCGGACTGGTCGGGCAGCTCCGCCCCCGGTTTGCGCGGGAACGGATCGAGTGCCAGCGCCAGCTCCTCGACGGTCGCCTCGCCGAGGTCGAGCGCCGGGGCCTCGTAGGGCAGGATGTCGGGCGCGTCGGGGTCGTCCGGGTCGTCGGTCACGGCTTCGGCCGGGGCGAAGATCACGCTGAACGCGTGCTCCACGGTGACCGGGAACGGGTCGAGCGAGACGACGCATTCCTGCTCGACTCGCGCGGTCAGCAGGCCGTCGGCCGCGATCCGGCCCGATTTCGCGGGCCGCAGCTTCCAGCGGCAGGACAGGGCGTGCACCGCCGGGATTCGCAGGCGGGCGGCGATCGGGGCGAGTTCGGCGGCCTCGGCGGTCACGACGACCTCCTGGCTGCGGGCCAGGATCCGGTCGACGGCGAGCGGGCGCGGCATTTCGGTCATGCCGTCACCTCGGCCGGGAAGGCGAACTTGCCGTCACGCAACGCGGCATCCGACGTGGCATCGAGGCTGGTTGCGGCCATGAGCGCGTAGCCGGCCAGCCGATCGGGGTAGGCGGCCGGGACATCGGTGCCGCGCCAGACGTTGCGTGCCAGCGCGGCGGCGAGCCCTTCCCGGTCGCCCGCGTCCACCATCGGCTGGTAGGCGGCGGCGCGGCCGTGGAACGCCTCCCACATGACACGGATGCGCTTGCTCACGCCGAGGTCGCCGACGCCCATCTCGCGCAGGTTCACGTCCATGTCGTGGAACATCGCGTCGAACACGGCCTGGGCGAGTTGCTTGCCGGAGCCGGTTGCGGATTGGAGGCGGCGGATGACGAGGAACGCGTGCAGCCCGATCAGGTCGAACCGACCGTCCAGCGTGTCGGGGACACCGAGCAACTCGTAGAACCATGGCTGGCGCGCGGCCGCGACCGAGATCCCGTACAGCTCGTAGCCGGTCCGTTCATGTGCGTTCCGGCGGAATAATCTTGCTAGCATCGCGGCCCCTCTCGACGACGCGGATATGGGCGCTTGTCACCGAACTTGCACGACGCGAGCGACGGACGCACACAGTCCCGTCATCCCCTGCCCGATCGAGGCCCGCCGTGCTCCGCTCACTACCGACCCTCGCGCTGATCCTGTCGCTGTCCGCCTGCGGACTGCCCGCGTTCATGACGTTCCCGACCCAGACCCGCGGCAACGCGCTCGATGAGGACGCGGTCAAGCAGCTGGTCCCCGGCACGTCGGGGCAGAAGGACGTGGTCGCCCTGCTCGGCTCGCCGACCGCGCGCGCCACGTTCGACGACAACACCTGGATCTACATCAGCGAGCGGACCAAGCCGGTGATCGGCGGCACCAACGAGGTGCGCGGCCAGGACGTCTACCTGCTCGCGTTCAACGAGGCCGGCACGTTGCAGTCCGTGACCCACAAGACCGGCAAGGACAGTCAGGACGTGGACGTGGTGTCCCGCGTGACGCCGACGCCCGGCAACTCGTCGAGCTTCATCGGCCAGCTGCTCGGCAACGTCGGCAAGTTCAGCCCCGGCCTGGGCGGCGGTTCCAGCCAGGGCGGCAACGGAACGCAGTAACGAACTCTCGCGGCGTCCCATCGTTGCAGATGGATCGACTATTTCGCCGAGAAGGATTCCTCATGCGCAAGCTCGCTCTCGCCGCTTTCACCGCCATGTCCCTCGCCGCCCTGCCGTTCGCCGCGCAGGCGGCCGATCCCGGCGTGAGCAGCCCGCCGGTCGGGACGGTGACGATCTCGGCCAAGTCGGTCGCGGTCGGGGTCGGCTACACCTGGGGTGACGGCACGCTGCACTTCCACGGCCACACCTACCATTTCAGCGTCAAGGGCCTCGACATCGCGGCGGTCGGCGCGAGCCGGATCGAGGGTCGGGGCCGGGTCTACGACATGACCGACGTCAGCCAATTCAGCGGAACCTACGCGGCGCTGACCGGCGAGGCGACGCTGGGGCGCGGCGAGGCCGGGCAGTTTTTCAAGAACGGCAACGGCGTGATGCTCCGGGTGGACGACGTGACCCACGGGGCGAAGCTGTCCGGGTCGGCCGACGGGTTTCAGCTGACAATTCGCTAGCGTTAGGCGAGACCCCCGCCCCGGCCCTCTCCACAAGGGAGAGAACGGCTGCTCCCTCTCCCGTCTTCTGGGAGAGGGTTGGGGTGAGGGTCTCGCGCCTCACCCGCCGAAATGGTCCCAGCCGCCCGAGCCGAGCTGTATCGTCGTTCCGGCCGCATCCTGAACCTCGACCGCATCACCGGCGCGAAAGCGCCCGATCCGCGTGACGGGAACACCGGACGCGGCACCTGCCGCAAGAACCGCATCGGCACGCGATCGCGGGGCCGCGAACAGCAGCTCGTAATCGTCTCCACCCGTCAGCCGAAGCGCCAGATCGCCTTCCGCCGCCGCGGCGCTCACCGGGACGGAAGCCGCCTCGATCACCACGCCGAGGCCACCGGCCCGGCAGAGGTGGCCCGCGTCCTGAACCAGCCCGTCCGACACGTCCATCGCCGCCGTCGCGACCCCGGCCAACGCGCGGCCGAGGGCCACCCGGGGATGGGGCACGCGGTATCGCCCGGCCAGAAACCCGTCCGGGTCGGGGTATTTGCCCTGTGCCGCGAGCAGGCCGAGCGCGCCGTCGCCGATGGTGCCGCTGACCCAAAGATCGTCGCCGGGCCGGGCGCCCGTGCGGCGCAGCGCGCGGCCGGGTTCGACGGTGCCGAGAATCGTCAGCGACAGGCTGATCGGACCGGGCGTGCCGGTCGTGTCGCCGCCCAGCAGGATCACGCCGAACTCGGCCTGATCGGCGGCCAGCCCGGCGGCGAACGCGTCGAGCCAGCCGGCGGTGACCGAGCGAGGCAGCGACACGGTAAGCAGGTAGCCATATGGCTCGGCACCCATCGCGGCCAGGTCGGAGAGGTTTACCCGCAACAGCTTCTTGGCGACCAGATCGGCCGGGTCGCCGCTGAGAAAGTGGACACCCTCGACGATCGCGTCGGCGGACATCACCAGTTCCCGGCCGGGCGGCGGCGTGAACACCGCCGCGTCGTCGAGCAGATCGAGCGCCCCCGGTCCCGCGAGCGGCCGAAAGTGACGAGCGATCATCCCGAACTCGCCCTCACTCAAGGTGGGCACTCATGAGGCGGCGGCGATAAAATCCTGCGGGCGGATTTGGCGGGCCAGCTTGTCGAGCACGCCGTTGGCCATGCGCGGCTCGTCGCCCATGAAGAAGCCGTGGCTCACGTCGAGGTATTCGTTGATGACGACGCGGGCGGGCGGGCCGTCCGTCATGCCGAGTTCCGCGACACCGGCCCGCATGACCGCGCGCAGCACGGGATCGAGGCGGCCGATCGGCCAGTCCTCGGCCAGCGCTTCGGCGATCAGCAGGTCGATCGCGTCCTGCCGCTGGATCGCCGCGCGCACGATGCGGGCGAACAGCGGCGCGTGCGCGTCCGGCACCCGGCCCTCCTCGTAGCCGTCGTCGGCGGACAGGGAGCCGAGGCGGTGTCGGATGAACTCGTCGATCACCGTCTCGGCCGACATCTGCGCCTGCTCGGCCTGGAACAGCGCCTGGACGGCGGCGACCCGGGCCGCGGTGCGCGGGCGGGCTTTCGATCCGCTCACGAGGAGAGCCAGCGTTTTGCCCGGACCTGGATCAGGGCGGCGACGGCGGCTTCCGCGCCCTTGTTATGCCCGTCCGGGCCGGAGCGCTCGGTCGCCTGCGTAATGTCGTTCACGGTCAGCAGCCCGTTGCCGAGACACAGTGCGTGATCGAGCGCGACGGTCATCAGGCCCGCCATCGCCTGGGTGCAGACGAATTGGTAGTGGTCGGTGTCGCCCCTGACGACACAGCCGAGGGCGACGAAGGCGTCGAACTTGCGCGAGCCCTCGACCGCGAGACGGACCGCCTGCGGCAGTTCGAGCGCGCCGGACACGTCCAGCACTTCATGCAGCGCGTCGGCCTCGGTCAGGATGCGCCGCGCGCCGGCGAGCAGGCCGTCGGCGATCGCGCGGTAATACGGCGCCTGCACGATCAGCACGCGCGGGGCCGGGAACGGGAGTTTGGGCGCGGCCGGCATCGGCGCGTCGATCGTGCTCAAGGAAGCATACTCATGCGCCGTCTCCGATCTGGCGTTGTTCGACGACCCGAAGGCCGTAGCCTTCGAGGCCGACGATGGTGCGGCGCGTGTTGGACAGCAGCACCATCTCGGTCACGCCGAGATCGAGCAGAATCTGCGCGCCGATGCCGTAATCCCGCAATTCGCCCGCCGGCCGGTTCGCGGCCCCGAGGCGGGCGACCCGCTCGGACAGGCTGGTGGGCCGCGTCTCGCGCAGCATCACGACCACGCCCCGTCCCTCGTTCGCGATCATCGTCATCGCGGCGTGCAGGCCGTCGGCCCCCTGATCGCCGACGACGTCGACCAGGATGTCGACCGAGTGCATCCGCACCGGGACCGGGCCGGGTGTGGACACGTCGCCGCGCACCAGCACCAGATGTTCCATGTATTCGACCGTGTTGGCGTAGACGTAGGCGCGCCAGTCCCCGCCGACCGCGTGCAGCACGCCGTCCTGGACGCGCTCGACCAGCTTTTCGGTGCGCCGCCGGTGGGCGATCAGGTCGGCGATGGTGCCGAGCTTCAGGCCGTGATGCTGCGCGAACGACACCAGCTCCGGCAGCCGGGCCATCGTGCCGTCGTCGCTCATCACCTCGCAGATGACGCCGGACGGGTTCAGCCCGGCGAGCCGCGCGATGTCGACCGCCGCTTCGGTATGGCCGGCGCGGATCAGCGTGCCGCCTTCGCGCGCCACCAGCGGGAAGACGTGGCCGGGCGAGACGATGTCGGCGCGGCCGAACGCCGGGTTGATCGCGACCGCCACCGTGTGCGCGCGGTCGTGCGCCGAAATGCCGGTCGAAATGCCGGTCGCGGCCTCGATCGAGATGGTGAACGCCGTCTGGTGGCGCGAGCCGTTCGAGTGGCTCATCAGCGGCAGGCCGAGATGCTCGATCCGGTCGCGCGTCATCGCGAGGCAGATCAGGCCGCGCGCGTGCCGGGCCATGAAGTTGATCGCGTCGGGTGTGGCGAACTGGGCCGGGATGACGAGGTCGCCCTCGTTCTCCCGATCCTCGTCGTCGACGAGCAGGAACATCCGGCCCTGCCGGGCTTCCTCGATCAGATCCTCGGCGGAGCTCAAATACTCGGACAGGCTGCGGATCAGCATAGAGCTGGACATCAGGTGTGCTCCGTGAGGCGGGCGACATAGCGCGCCACGGTGTCGATCTCCAAGTTCACGCCCTCGCCGGGGCGCGTGGTGGCGAACCGCGTATGGGCGTTGGTGTGCGGGATGATGTTGACGCCGAATGTGTGGCCCGCGACCTCGTTGACCGTCAGGCTCACGCCGTCGACCGCGACCGAGCCTTTCGGCGCGATGAAGCGGGACAGTTCGGGCGGCACCTCGAACAGCCAGCGGCTGGAACCATTTTCAGGCG
Organism: uncultured Alphaproteobacteria bacterium; assembly: GCA_963756975.1. Lineage (GTDB taxonomy): Bacteria > Pseudomonadota > Alphaproteobacteria > Acetobacterales > Acetobacteraceae > CAVRQM01. Next base: position 655,475 of record CAVWPS010000001.1, read on the forward strand.
TCACGGAAAGCACGCGGGCGACGCCGTCGACATGGCCGGCAACGATGTGGCCGCCCAGCTCGTCGCCGACTTTGAGCGGCCGCTCGAGGTTGACGCGGGTGCCGACTTTCCAGTCGCCGAGCGTGGTTTTCGAGAGCGTCTCGGCCGAGGCTTCGACCGCGAACCAGTCGGGACCGAGCGCGACGGCGGTCAGGCAGCAGCCGTTGCAGGCGATCGACGCGCCCTCCGGGATGCTTTGGACGTCGGCCCAGCCGTCGGGCGTCGCGATGGTGAGGCGCATGTCGGCACCGGCACCGATCGGCGTGAGCGCGCGAACGGTGCCTAGGCCGGTGACGATCCCGGTGAACATCTCATTCGTCCTTTCGCGCGAGCATGGTCAGGGTGTCCTCCCCCACGGCGCGCGTGTCGAGCCGCGTGAAGCGGGTCAGGTCCGCGACGCGATCGAGATTTTGCGCGCCGGCGGCGGCGAGCCCGTCGCTGCCCATCACGGCGGGCGCGTGGAACCAGGCGATCCGGTCCACCAGATGGGCCCGCAACAGCGCGCCGGCTAGGCGGGCGCCGCCCTCGACCAGAATGCGGGTCAGGCCGCGTGCGTGAAGCGCGGTCAGGGCGGCGGCCGGATCGACGTTGACCCCGTCCGGCGCGGACGGGAATGACGATGATCCCGGCTTGTTCCAGCGCCGCGCGGCGCAGCGGGATCGGCGTCCGGGCGGGCGAGCAGCCATGTCGGGGTGTCGTGCGCGGTCGCGACCAGCCTCGCCGTCAGCGGCATGACGCAAATTGCTGTCGGCGACGATCCGGATCAGCGGCGGCGAGACCGGCCGCGCGCCCTCGATCCGGCAGGTCAGCGCGGGATCGTCGGCCAGCACCGTGCCGATGCCGACCATGATCGCATCGTGGGACGCGCGCAGCATGTGGGCCGCGTGGCGGGCCGGCTCGCCGGTGATCCAGCGGCTGTCGCCGGTCCGCGCCGCGATCCGGCCGTCGAGCGTGGTGGCAAGTTTCAACGTCACCAGCGGGCGGTGGTGCGCGATGCCGGTCAGGAAACCGGCCAGCGTGTCCGCCGCCTCCGTCGCGCAAAGGCCGGTCGACACCTCGATCCCGGCGGCACGTAGCGTCGCGATCCCCTGCCCGTTCACGCGCGGATCCGGGTCGCCCAACGCGATCTCGGCGCGCGCAATCCCGGCCGCGACCAGCGCCTGCGCGCATGGCGGACCGCGCTCGCTGGCGTGGCTGCACGGTTCCAGGGTGACGTACGCCGTCCCGCCCCGCGCCGCGTCGCCGGCCATCCGCAGCGCCACCGCTTCGGCATGCGGGCGGCCACCGTCGGCGGTGCGGCCGCGACCGACCACCCGCCCGTTCGCGACGATGACGCAGCCGACCGACGGGTTCGGCCAAGTGACGCCGTGGCCTCGGCGCGCGAGCGCCAGCGCCGAGCGCATGTGGAAAATGTCGCTCAGGTCGGTTCGCCCAGTTCGCCCAAGAAGTCTTCGAAATCACGGGCTTCCGTGAAATTGCGGTAGACCGATGCGAAGCGGACGTAGGCGACCTCGTCGACTTCCTTGAGCGTCACCATGACCAGCTCGCCGACCTGCTTCGAGCTGATCTCCGCCTCACCCGACGCTTCAAGTTTGCGGACCAACCCGTTGACGATGCGCTCGATCCGCTCGTCGTCGACCGGGCGTTTGCGGAGCGCGATGCGGACCGAGCGGGCCAGCTTGTCGCGGTCGAACGCGACGCGGCGGCCGTCCGACTTGACCACGACGAGGTCGCGCAACTGCACCCGCTCGATCGTGGTGAAGCGCTGGCCGCAATTGGTGCACGAGCGCCTGCGACGGATCGCCGCCCCGTCATCGGCGGGGCGGCTGTCCTTCACCTGCGTGTCGTCATGGCCGCAGAACGGGCACCTCATGAAACGGCTTTAGCGGCCGGCGTAGATCGGAAAGCGGCGGCACATTTCCAGCACCCGGGCACCGACCGCCGCCTCGGCCACGGAGTTGCTGCCGTCGTTGCTGCGCGAGAGGCCGTCGACCAGCTCGCCGATCATGCCGCCGATCTCGCGGAACTCGGCAACTCCGAAACCGCGCGTGGTGGCGGCCGGCGTGCCGAGGCGGACGCCCGACGTGACCGCCGGCTTCTCCGGATCGAACGGGATCGCGTTCTTGTTGGCCGTGATGTGCGCGCGCTCCAGGCTCGCTTCCGCCGCCTTGCCGGTGGCGCGCTTCGGCCGCAGGTCGACCAGCATCAGATGCGTGTCGGTGCCGCCGCTGACGATATCGAGGCCCTGCTGCATCAGCGTCTCGGCCAGCACGCGGGCGTTGTCGACGACGGCGCGCTGATACGTCTTGAACTCGGGCCGCAGCGCCTCGGCGAACGCGACCGCCTTGCCGGCGATGACGTGCATCAGCGGGCCGCCCTGAAGGCCGGGGAAGACGGCGCTGTTGATCTTCTTGGCCAGCGCCTCGTCGTTGGTCAGGATCATGCCGCCGCGCGGGCCGCGCAGGGTTTTGTGCGTCGTCGTGGTGACGACATGCGCGTGCGGCAGCGGGCTCGGGTAGACGCCCGCGGCCACGAGGCCGGCGAAATGGGCCATGTCGACCAGCAGGATCGCGCCGACCTCGTCCGCCACGGCGCGGAACCGGGCGAAGTCGATGATGCGGGGCACGGCCGAACCGCCGGCGATGATCATCTTCGGCCGCTTTTCGCGCGCGAGGCGCTCCATCTCCTCGTAGTCGAGATGGCCGTCGTCGCGCCGGACGCCGGTACTGGACGGCGTCGAACCATTTGCCGGACAGGTTCGGGGCCGCGCCGTGGGTCAGATGCCCGCCCGACGCGAGGCTCATGCCCAGGATCGTGTCGCCCGGGCTGAGTGTCGCCAGGAACACCGCCTGATTGGCCTGCGCCCCGCTATGCGGCTGCACGTTCGCGAAACCGCAGCCGAACAGCTCCTTCGCCCGCTCGATCGCGAGCCGCTCGGCGACGTCGACGAACTCGCAGCCGCCGTAGTAGCGGCGGCCGGGATAACCCTCGGCGTATTTGTTGGTCATCACCGAGCCCTGCGCTTCCAGCACGGCGGCCGAGACGATGTTCTCGCTCGCGATCAGCTCGATCCCGTCCTGCTGGCGGCCGAGCTCATGACCGATCGCGGCGGCCAGTTCCGGGTCCATCTCGGCGAGCGAGGCCGAAAAGAAGCGGTCATGGCTGGTGATCGGGGCCTGCTCGTTCATCGTCGCACTTTCGGGGTTGGGTCGAACGGATGTCGGTGACTATGACGCCCATGTCCAGACCGGAGTGACGCCGATGCCCCCCAGCTACCCGACCACGCGCATGCGCCGGCTGCGCCAGGATCCCTGGACGCGGCGATTGGTGGCCGAGCACCGATTGTCGGTCGACGATCTGATCTGGCCGGTGTTCGTGATCGACGGTGTCGCGAACACCATCCCCGTGGCCTCGATGCCCGGGGTGGACCGCGTGACGGTCGACCGGCTGGAGGCGCATGCGGCCGAGGCGGTCCGGCTCGGCATCCCGGCGGTCGCCCTGTTCCCGGCGACTCCGCCCGGGCTGAAGGATGCGGAGGGGACGGAGGCGGCCAACCCCGACAACCTGATGTGCCGTGCGGCGCGGGCGCTGAAGGCGGCGTATCCGGAGCTGGGCCTGATCGGCGACGTGGCGCTCGATCCCTACACGGACCACGGCCATGACGGCGTGTTCCGCGACGGCGACATCGACAACGACGACAGTATTTCGGCACTGGTGGCGCTGTCGCTCAATCAGGCGCGGGCGGGCGTCGACGTGCTCGGGCCGTCCGACATGATGGACGGCCGGATCGGCGCGATGCGCGCGGCACTGGACGCGGACGGGCGCGAGCGGACGCGGATCATGAGCTACGCGGCCAAATACGCGAGCGCGTTCTACGGCCCGTTCCGCGACGCCGTCGGCAGCGGCGGCGTGCTGCGGGGCGACAAGAAGACGTATCAGATGGATTTTTCGAACACCGACGAGGCGTTGCGGGAGGTCGCACTCGATCTGGCCGAGGGGGCCGACATGGTGATGGTCAAACCCGGGATGCCGTATCTGGACGTGGTGCGCCGGGTGCACGAGGCGTTCCACGTGCCGACATTCGCGTATCAGGTGAGCGGCGAATATTCGATGATGGTGGCCGCGATGGAGCGCGGCTGGCTCGATCGCGAGCGCGGGATTCTGGAGGCGCTGACGGCGTTCAAGCGGGCCGGGGCCGCCGGGGTGCTGACGTATTTCGCGGTCGAGGCGGCCCGGCTGTTGCGGGAGTAGGTCAGCCGTAGCCGTCGGCTTCGGCCAGGTATCGGGCGGCTTGCAGTATTCGGACTCCGCGCCACGGATGGAGAACGAGCAAATCAGCATCGCCGGTTACGATCACGTCGGCACCGGCAGCGAGCGCCAGTTCTAGATACTTGTCGTCCTTGGCATCACGGCAGTCTGTCACGCGCTCGGTCGGAGAAAACCAGACCGCACCGGCGCGCAGAGCGTCCAGAATGCGCGCCCGCCGTTCGGTGCCGATCGACCGTGCGAAGCGAGGCCTGCCGAGCACCTCGGCAATTTCGGCATCGACCTCGGCCGATAATGCGAACAGGTCGGTCGCTTCCGCATGAAGCAGCGCTCGCTCCGGAACGCTATTCACACCCAACGCGGCGCTTACGACGGCAGACGCGTCGAAGACGATCACGCTCCCGGGGCGACGCGCCGTTCCGCGTTATACGCGTCGAGTTCGGCGGTGATGTCGGCATCGGTCAGTCCGCGCGCACGAGCCTCAGCCTTGGCGGCGGCGATTGCTTGCGCGAGTTCGCTCGGGCCGACACGCGGATGCAGAACGCGGCTGATCAGACGGCCGATCGCGGCCCGCGTTCGGGCGTCGGCCAGTGCGGCCGCGGCGGGCGCTTCGACTTCGAGCGTCACGGGAACAGTGTCGGGCACGGTTGATCGTAGCAGGCCCGTCCGCCTCAGTGCAGCACGATCTGCACCCGCCGGTTCTGCGGCTCGCGAACACCGGCGGCTGTGGGGATGAGGGGGTTCGTTTCGCCGTGGCCGACCACCGAGATCTGGTCCTGCCGCACGCCGTCGCGGACCAGTTCGGCGGCGACTGCCTGGCCGCGGCGGACCGAGAGGCCCTGGTTGTAGGCGGGGGAGCCGGAGCGGTCGGTGTAGCCGTCGACCTCGATCCGCGTGACCTGGGTGCGCGTCGAGGCTGTGGCGGCCTCGGCCACGATCTGGCGGGCGCGGGTCGTGAGGTCGGCGCGATCCCAGTCGAAGAAGACGAGGTAGTTGCGGGCCGGCTGCACGGTCGGGATCGGTGCGGCGGCGGTGGGTGCCGGCGGGACCGGAGCGCCGAAGGCGTAGCGCAAGCCGATCAGGAATTCGTGGTTGAAGATGTTCTCGATTTTAAGGTGAAGCACGTCGCCGTTCGCAGTCACGCCCCTCGGATAGCCGGACGGGTCGTCAACTCCGATCAGCCGATACTCGGCCGTCAGCGCCAAGCCGGGCACGACTTCGTCGAGGGCGTAACTGACGCCCGCGATCCCTTGATAAGCGAAGGCCCCGCGCGACACCGCCGCACCGGGACTCACGATGCCTCCAGTTACGCTGGAGTTCACGCCGTCCAGTTCGACCTGCTGGTAGCCCACACCGGCTCCGACATACGGTGTCACCGGTAGGCCTAGATCGATGTCGTAGATCGCGTTGACGAAACCGCCATACTGTTGCTCGTGCCCGCCGGCACGCTCGGGGAACAGGTATTTCACGCCCCTGACGTGGTTGTCCGCGTAGTCGCCTTCGATTTCCAGCCGCAGCCCGTTTCCTAGTCCATAACCGAGGCTCACATTCGCCGCGAAACCGGTGTCGAACGTGTATGTCCTTTTATTGACCGGGAAGGTTCGATTGAAAATCTGGTTCTGCAGGAGATCGGCACCCGCGGCGCCGCCCAGGTAAAATCCCTCGACCGGCTGCGCGAACGCCGCGACCGGCAGCGTCAACAGGGAGGACGCGAGGAGAAGATGGCGAAGTCGCATTGCGGTCGTTCCTGATCCGATACAGGCACCGTCTCACGCCGCCGTTACCGTGTCAGCAACCCCTCGCGGCACTTCGCAAAGTCTCGCCCCCCGTGCCCAATCGGCAACATCGCGTCAGCCGAGCCCCGGCACCGCGAGTCCCGCCGTTTGCGCCAGCAGCAGGGCGTTCAGTACCAGCACGACGGCGGTCGCCGCCATCGCCGCGACCCGCATGACCGGGCCGTTCGCGAAATTGCCCATCAGATCGCGCCGTCCGGTGAACCACAGCAGCGCCAGCATCGGCAGCGGCAGCACCAGGCTCAGCACCACCTGGCTGATGACCAGCGCCCGGGTCGCGTCGACTCCGACCGCGACGACGACGAACGCCGGCACCATGGTGATGAGCCGCCGTGCCCAGATCGGCATCCGCACGTGCACGAAGTCGCGCATGATCCCGGCCCCCGCGATCGTGCCGACGACCGACGACGACAGGCCGGACGCGAGCAGGGCGATCATGAACACCGCACCCGCAGCCTCGCCCAATACCGGGACCAGCGTGTGGTACGCGGTCTGGATTTCGGCCACGTCCGCGTGCCCGGCGTGGAACACCGAGGCGGCGGAGGCGACCATCGCCATGTTGACCAGCCCGGCGAGGCCCAGCGCCACCACGACCTCACGCCACGAAAACCGCAGCACCATTTTCCGCGCGGCATCGTTGCGGGTCGGCACCCGGCCGCGCGTCAGACTGCTGTGGAGGTAGATCGCGTGCGGCATGACGGTCGCACCCACGATGCCGACCGCGATGGTGACGCTGGCCGGACCCTGCAGTCGGGGCACGACCGCTCCGGTGGCGAAGGCGAGCCAGTCGGGCGGGGCGAACCACAGCTCGGCCACGTAGGCGGCCCCGATCAGGCAGACGAGGCCGCCGATCACCAGCTCGACCGGGCGAAACCCGGACCCGCCCAGCAGCAGCAGCCCGTACGTCAGCGCCGCCGTGATCGCGAGGCCCGCGAGCAGCGGGATGCCGAGCAGCAGCGACAGCCCGATCGCACCACCGAGGAACTCGGCGAGGTCGGTCGCCATCGCGGCGACCTCGCTCGCGGCCCACATCGCGATCACCAGCGGACGCGGCAGATGGTCGCGGCAGATTTCGGCGAGCGAGCGGCCGGTGACGATGCCGAGCTTCGCCGACAGGCCCTGGAACAGCACGGCCATGACGTTGGCCAGCACGACGACCCAGAGCAGCTTGTAGCCGTAGCCCGCCCCGGCCTGGATGTTCGTCGCGAAATTGCCCGGGTCCATGTAGGCGACCGAGGCGACGACGGCCGGCCCCAGAAACGGCGTGATCGCGCGCAGGCCCCGCCGCCGTCCCTCGAGAACGGCGACACCGGCGGCCGCGGTGCGGTCCGAGAGGGAGAGCGGCGGCAGGACGTCCATGTTGGGTTAGTTAGCGTCCGCGCCGCCGGACAGGAAGTCACGAACCGCGCCGATGCTGGCCGCGTCCATCAGCGCGGGCGCGTGACCGGCGTCCGGGATCTCGAGCACCGTCGCCCCGTCGCTCGCCATGCGCGCCGCCGTGGCCCGGTCGAGCAGGTCGCTGTCGGCACCCCGGATCACCAGACGGGGGATCGCGATGCGCGACCAGACGGCCGAGAGGTCCACATCGGCGACCGGCCCCGCGAGCACGGCGGACGTGATGTTCGGGTCGTAGTGCAAGGCCAGCCGCCCGTCTGGCAGCGTGCGGTGGCCCGTCCGCGCGAGGTGCGCCCATTGCGCATCGGTCAGCGTTCCGAACGGCGCGTGGATGCGCCGCAGATGGTGCTCGAGCGATGCGAGGTCGGGGAACTCGGTCGGGGCACCCGCCATGTAGGTCGCGATCCGGGCCAGGGCGGCGGCCGGGATGTGCGACCCGATGTCGTTCAGGACCAGGCGGCCGATCGGCTGGCCTTCGGCGGCGGCGACCATCATCCCCACGATCCCGCCGAGCGAGGTGCCGACCCAGCCGACCGGACGTTCGACCGACGCGCCGATCGCGGCCAGCAGATGCGACAGCGCCTGCACGTAGGCGGCGGGCTGATAGGCGGCGGGATCGTCCAGCCACTCCGAGCGGCCGCGCCCGGGCAGGTCGGGGCAGACGACGCGGAAGCGGTCCGACAGGGCTTGCGCGAGCGGATCGAAGTCGCGCCCCGTGCGGGTCAGCCCGTGCACGCAGACCACGACCGGTGCTTCGGGGTCGCCCCAATCGGTCCAGGACAGGCGGCGAAACCGGGTCCCGAGCAAGTAGGTCGCCTGGCGCTCACGCATGATCGTTTTCCTCACGGTATGGAGTGATGCTGCGCTGCCACATAAGGCGCTAGACCGCTGTTCACGAACCCGCGTGGTCCGGAAACCGGGCAACCGAGTGGTGTATGCGGGTGTTCGTCCGTCGCGGATCGGGTCCTGTTCCTTGGGCACCGGACACCCGTGGAACGGAAGCTATTGAGGAGTTTTACGATGCGTATCAAAACCGCCCTGCTGACGGCGACGATCCTGGCGGCCCCCGCGGTGGCGCTCGCGCAGCCGGTGACCGGCCTTTATGTCGGTGCCGGCGCGCTGGGCAACATCCTGCAGAACGAGACCATCAAGCGCTTCGATGGCCCGGTCGCGACGCCGGGCTTCGGCAACGGCAGCAATCCGAAGTTCGACATCGGCTACGGCGGCGTGGCCAGCATCGGCTACGGTCTCGGCAACGGCATCCGGGTCGAGCTCGAAGGCAACTACCGCACCAACGATCTGCGCTCGGTCAGCAGCGCGACCCCGGCCCTTCGCCCGAGCGGCCACGAGGAAAAATACGGCGCGATGGTCAACGCGCTCTATGATTTCTCGTTCAGCGACATCGGCCTGTCCGAACTCGGCCTCGACGGCGTCAACCCGTATGTCGGCGTCGGCGTCGGCTACGCGCAGGACCGCTTCCGCGGCGTGAACATCCCGCTGAACACGGGCGCCGGCTACAGCTCGATCAACGTCAACCACGGCTACGACACGTTCGCCGCACAGGCGATCGCCGGTGTCTCGGTGCCGTTGTACGACTTGGTCCCGGGCCTGTCGCTGACCGCCGAATACCGGTTCTACGACATCCCGCAGGACCGCAAGTTCAAGACCCAGCTGATCGCGCCGGGTGCGACGAACTCGGCTTCGACGCTGAAGATCGCCGACGACCTGAACCAGAGCGTGCTGGTCGGCTTCCGCTACGCCTTCGACGTGCCGACGCCCGCCCCCGCCCCGACCCCGGTCGCGGTTCCGGTGCAGACGCCGACCCGCTCCTACCTCGTGTTCTTCGACTGGGATCGCGCCGATCTGACCGCCCGTGCCCGCCAGATCATCGGCGAAGCCGCGTCGAACAGCACCCGCGTCCAGTACACGCGCATCGAGGTCAACGGCTACACCGACACGTCGGGCACGCCGGCCTACAACCAGAAGCTGTCGCTGCGCCGCGCCGACAACGTTGCCGCCGAGCTGGTGCGTGACGGCGTGCCGCAGAGCGGGATCAACATCCAGGCGTTCGGTCAGACGCACCTTCTGGTGCCGACCGCCGACGGTGTTCGCGAGCCGCAGAACCGCCGCGTCGAGATCATCATCCGCTGATCGTCCTCGCCCGGCTTTGAGTAAAAAACGGCCCCGTGGCGACACGGGGCCGTTTCTCGTTTCAGGCCGCGAAGATCATCGTCGCCGTATCGATGGTGAAGCTGCCGTCCGCTTCGACCTCGTAATGCGCGCGGACATCGTCGCTGACCGCCGCCTGAAGCGCGCGAATGGCGGCTTCCATCACCGGCGGCGCCGCGATGCGGGCGATCCAGCTCGCGAACTCCATGCGCGCCCGGCCGGCCGTCGTCTGCGCGTGCCGAGAGTCCGGCGCGGCCGGTGGCGTCGAGCCATTCGGCGACCGAGCGGTCGCGCACGTGGGACGTGTCGCGCAGCAGCTCGACCGCTTGCAGGAACGTGTCGTTGGCACCGGGCATCGCCGAGACCACGTCCGCGAAGCCGGCGACACCGGACGGGCGCAGCACCCGGGCCGCTTCCCGCACGCCGGCCTCGAAATCGCGCCAGTGGTGGGCGCTGTAGCGGCTGAGCACGACGTCGAACGAGGCCGTGTCGAACGGCAGGCGTTCGGCGCTGCCCTGTTTGGTCCGGATCGCGTTCAGGCCCCGGCGGGAGGCCTCGGCGGCGACGACGGCCAGCATCCCGGCCGACAGATCGCAGGCGACGACCTCCCCGGCCCCAGCCTCCGCCGCCGCGTAGGCGACGTGTCCGCCGCCGCAGCCGAGGTCGAGCACGCGGCAACCCGGACGCGCCGAAACCAGGGCGGCGAGTGCGGCAAGGTCTTCGCCGGCCGCGTGGACCGTGCTGCCGAGATAGGCGGCGGCGCGGTGTCCGAAGCGTTCGACGACCAGTGTTTCCTGCGTGCGGTCCATCATTGAGTTCCTGTTTTGAGCGACCAGTCCACCGCGGCCTCGACGTGCAACGCGGTGGTATCGAACAGCGGCACTGCGCTGTCCCCGGGCTGCACGAGGAGCATCAGCTCCGTGCAGCCCAAGACGATGGCTTGCGCGCCGCGCCCGATCAGCCGCGCGATCACGCCGCGAAACTTCTCCCGTGACTCGGGCTCGATCCGGCCCTGCACCAGCTCGTCGTAGATGACGCGGTGGACCAGCGCGCGGTCGTGCGCGTCCGGCACCAGCGTGTCGAGGCCGGCGGCGGCGAGGCGGGATTTGTAGAAGTCGCGCTCCATCGTGAACGCGGTGCCGAGCAGGCCGACGCGAACGAGGTTTTGCGAACGGACGCGCTCGGCCGTCGGATCGGCGATGTGCAGCAGCGGAATGTCGATCGCAGCCTCGATCTGCGGCGCCAGCAGATGCATCGTGTTGGTGCAGATCACCAGCAACTCGGCCCCGCCGCGCTCCAGCCGGTGGGCCGCGTCGATCATCAGCGTCGCCGCGTCGTCCCAGCGATCCGCCGCCTGCAGCGCCTCGATGTCGGCGAAGTCGAACGACCACATCAGCAGCCGTGCCGAGTGCAGGCCGCCGAGCCGCGCGCGCACGCCCTGGTTGATCAGCCGATAGTATTCGGCCGAACTCTCCCAGCTCATGCCGCCCAGCAGGCCGATCACCCGCATCCGCAAAACTCCTCCGTTCGCAACCGCAACGTCGGGTCGGTTGCGCCATTCTGTCCAGCCCGCCACAAGCGGGGCCGCCATGTGGTTCTGGATCCGTCGGGCGCTCGCCGCCCTTGTCGTGCTGATCCTGGTCGCCGCCGGCGCCGTTGCGGCCGTGTTGTATTCGACGCTGCCGGGCTCGGGCGGCGCGGCCATCCCGGGGTTGTCGGCAGCGGTCACGATCGACCTCGACCGCGACGGCATCCCGCGCATCCGGGCGGCCAACGCGCTCGATGCGGCGGCCGCACTCGGCTGGCTGCACGCGCGCGACCGCATGTTCGAGATGGATCTGACGCGCAGGAGTGCCGCCGGGGAGCTTTCGGAGCTGGCGGGACCGGCAACGCTGCGGCTCGACCGGCTGACCCGGACTCTTGGCCTCAGGCCGGCGGCCGATGCCGAACTAGCGGCACTCGATCCCGGCACGCGGACCATGCTCGATGCCTACGCGCGGGGCGTGAACGCGCGGATCGCGCAGCGCGGCCGGTTCGTGGCGCCGGAGTTTTTGGTGTTCGGCACGCCGAAGCCGTGGATGCCGGTCGATAGCCTGCTGTGGGGCAAGACCATGGCGATGTACCTGTCGGGCAACTGGCGGGCGGAACTGGACCGGCTGCGGCTGTCGGCGACCCACTCGCCGGCCGAGATCGAGGCGCTGTGGCCCGCCCCGCCCGGCGCGGGCGTCCCGCAGGCGGCGGACGTGTCCCGCGCGGCGGGGCGGCTCGCGGCGGTTTTGCCGGTGTTCCCGGATCCGTTCACCCTGCCGTCGGTGGCCAGCAACGCGTGGGCGGTCGACGGTCGCGGCACCGCGCACGGCGCACCGCTGCTGGCCGGCGACCCGCATCTGGGGTTCGGGCTGCCGGGCTTCTGGTATCTGGCGCGGATCGAGACGCCGGACGGCGTGCTGGTGGGGGCGACCGCGCCGGGGCTGCCGTTCCTGGTGCTCGGCCACAACGGGCATATCGCGTGGTCGATCACGACGACCGGGGCCGACACGCAGGATCTGTTCGTCGAGACGCCCGCTTCCGTAAGCCCGGCCGGCGATGGGTATGCGACGCCGGACGGCCCGCGTCCGTTCGCGCGCCGGTCCGAGACGATCCATGTCCGTGGCCGCCCCGACGAGACCTTCACCGTGCGCTCGACCCGGCACGGGCCGCTGGTGAGCGACATCGTCGACCCGGGCGGGCCGTTGCTGGCGCTGTCGGCGGGCGGGCTGCTGGCGGACGATCACGCGGCCGCCGGGCTGTTCGCGCTGAACCGCGCGCAAAACATCGACGCGGCCGGTGCGGCGGTCGCGGGCATCACGGCCCCGGTGCAGAACCTGATGGTGGCCGACCACGACCGGATCGGCTTCTTCGTCATGGGCCGCATCCCGGTGCGGCGCGCGGGCGACGGGCGGTTTCCGGTGGCGGGCGCGGACGGCGCGCACGACTGGACCGGCTGGGCGAGCGGGATGGCGTTGCCGCACGTCGTGGCCCCGGCGAGCGGGCGGATCGTCAACGCCAACGACCGGATCGCGCCCGCCGATTTCAGCCCGCAGATCGGGCTGGACGGCTACGGCGACTGGCGGGCGAAGCGCATTCGCGAGCGGATCGACCTCGACCGGCCGCGCGATCCGGCGGCGATGGTGGCGATCCAGATGGATACCGTCGATTTGTGGGCGCGCGCGTTGCTGCCGCTGCTCCGCGCCGTGAAGCCGCCGGATGCTCGCTCGGCCCGCATGCTGGCGTTGCTGACCGGGTGGGAGGGGACGGCCACCCGGAACGCGCCGCAGCCGCTGATCGTCAACGACTGGCTGCGGCGGTTCGTGGCCGATGTCTTGACGGCGCGCGGGATTCCTCAGCGCGGCGAGGCGGCGGCACCGTGGCCGGATCTGGCGGCGCACGCGCTGCTCGACGATCCGGCGTATTGCCCGGGCGGGTGCGACCGGTTCCTGTCCGGCGCGCTGTCGGCGACCGCGGCCGATCTGTCCGCGAAGTACGGCGACGACCCGGCCAAGTGGCGGTGGGGCACGGCGCACGAGGCGGTGTTCGCGCACCCGCTACTGCGATTTGTGCCGGTGCTGGGGCCAATGGCCGAGGCGCGGATCGCCGCACCGGGGGACGAGACGACGGTCGATCGCGGCGGGTTCGCGGGACCGGGGTTTGACGACGTGCACGGGCCGGCGTTTCGCGGGGCTTACGATCTGGGCGACCTTGATGCGAGCCGGTTCGTGGTGGCACCCGGGCAGTCGGGCAACCCGCTATCGGCGCACTCGCGCGATTTCGTGGAGCGGTGGCGGGATGGCGGGACGGTGACGATCGGCAGCGACGCCGGGCCGGGAGCGACGCGGCTGATGCTGACGCCGAAGTAGACCGCACTTCGAGGAAATGCTGGTTGTGAGCGTTTCCCGATCCCACATTGCCGAGAGTAACGTCGGAGCCGGCCATGATCCCCTACGCGACTGCCTTTCAGAACGACGCGTTCGAAGACCGGCTCACCGGCGGCATCCTGCCCAGCCGCGTGCTGGCGTTCGTCATCGACGGGGTGATCGTGACCGTCCTGGCCGCCGCTTTGTGGGTGGTGCTGCTGGTCATGGGGCTGCTGACGCTCGGGCTGCTGTGGCCGCTGTTCGCGCTGCTGCCGGCGGTGCCCGTCCTTTACAACTGGCTGACGGTCGCCGGGCGCGGACAGGCCACGCCCGGGCAGGCGATGTGCGGGCTTCGCGTGGTGCGCGACACCGATCTCGGCCGGCCGAACTCGGCGCAGGCGCTGGTCTGGGCGGCCGGGTTCGCGGTCACCATCGCACTCGGCGCGGTGTGGCTGGCGGTGGCCCTGATCACGACCCGCCACCGCGCGGCGCACGACATCGTCGCCGGTGTCACCGTCGTGCGGCGTATCGATAGTCCGTTGACCGAAGGCCCGCGCAGGGCGAACATCGGGCCGGGGAATATTTGGGCCGCATGAGTTACAAGCCGCCGCGCCGGCCGCACTTCTTCTACACCACCGCCCCCCTGCCCTGCCCGTACGTCGCGGGCCGGACGGAGCGGAAGGTCGTGACCGAAATCGCCGGCCCCGGGGCCGAGCAGTTGCACGACCGGCTGTCCCGCGCGGGGTTCCGGCGCAGCCACAACATCGCCTACGCGCCCGTCTGCCCCGGCTGCCAATCCTGCGTGCCGATCCGCATCCCGGTCGCGACGTTCGAGCCGGGCCGCACGCTGCGCCGCATCTCGAAAGCCAACGCCGACGTGCGCGGGATCGAGATGCCGGCGCGCGCCACCGCCGAGCAGTTCCAGCTGTTCGGCCGCTACCAGCGCGCCCGCCACGGCGAGGGCGACATGGCCGCGATGAGCTTCTTCGACTACCGCACGATGGTCGAGGACACGCCGATCGAGACGACCGTGGTCGAGCTGCGCGAGACCTCGGGCGAGATGGTCGGCGCGTGCCTGATGGACCGGCTCGGCGACGGGCTGTCGGCCGTCTACTCGTTCTTCGAGCCGTCGCTGGAGGCGCGCAGCCTCGGGACGTGGACGATACTGTGGCTGATCGAGCGCGCGCGGGAGCTGGAGCTGCCCTACGTGTATCTCGGCTACTGGGTGCCGGAGAGCGCCAAGATGGCCTACAAGGCGCGGTTCCGGCCGGCCGAGGTTCTGTCTGGCGGCGTTTGGCGGGTGCTGACGGCCGCCGACGAGCGGTCCGGGGTTCCCGAGGCGGAGCTGGTGGGTCAGACGGTCGCATAGCGACGCCGGTGCCGCCGATCCGGTTGGACCAGCGGCACCGATGGTCTGGTTACGGCGTGGCCGGCCCGTTGGTGCCCGCGCCACCGGAGCCGGTGCCCCCGACCGCCGTGGGCGTGGTCATCGGCTGGGTGCAGGCGGCGAGCGCCAGCGCGGACGCGACGATGAGTGTGCGCAGGGTAATCCGGGACATGATGGCTCCTGTGTTGAGTTGAAG
The DNA here is from genome assembly GCA_963756975.1 of uncultured Alphaproteobacteria bacterium. Lineage (GTDB taxonomy): Bacteria > Pseudomonadota > Alphaproteobacteria > Acetobacterales > Acetobacteraceae > CAVRQM01. The sequence goes on from CAVWPS010000001.1 coordinate 670,613, forward strand.
GCGTGCTTCAACGCGGCAGGGCGCAGGAAGTCGCGTCGGGCGTCCGCGGAAGCAGATAGTTTCGTAGAGCGGGTCTGCAGCGCCCCTCACCCAACCCTCTCCCGAGGGAGAGGGCAATCCAAGCTTCTCCCTCTCCCCTTGGGAGAGGGCCGGGGTGAGGGTTCTACCCTCCGAACCGCCCAGACTTCGGGAACCCGTTCGGCACCATACGCCCGACCTGCCCGCGATCCCCAAACCACGGCGTGACGTCCGTCTCCGTCCGCGTCTTGCCGCCCAGCGTCCACGACAATCCGGCCGAGCGGGTGAAGGCGCGCGCGTCGGCCAGGGTCGCGTCGCGGTAGCGTTGCAGGATGACGCCGGCGCCCCGGCCCATGCGCGGGATCTGGTCCATCGGGAAGCAGAGCAATTTGCGGTGCGTGCCGACGACCGCCAGCGTGTCGCCCTCGACCGGGAGGCACAGCGTCGCGCGTTCGCCGTCGCGGAGATTCAGCACCTGCTTGCCGGTGCGCTTTTCGGCGATCAGGGCCGCCGCGTCGGCGACGAAGCCGCGTCCGGCGTCGGAGGCGACCAGGTATTCGGCGCCGTCGCGCAGCACGAACATCGTCACCACGTCGTCGGTCGCGGCGAGGCCGGTCAGCACCCGCACCGGCTGCCCGTCGCCACGGCCGCGCGGCAGGTCGGCGGCGCGGAGCGTAAACGCGCGGCCGTCGGAGGCGAACAGGCACAGGCGGTCCGGCGTCTCGCAGGTCAGCAGCGACCGCAGCGAATCGCCTTCCTTGAAGCGCAGCCCTTCATCCGTGACATGCCCGCGCACCGCGCGCAGCCAGCCTTGCGCGGACAGGACGACCGTCACCGGCTCGCGCTCGATGTAGCTTTCGAGTGCCGGTTCCTCGACATGGCCGGCCAGCGACAACGTCGTGCGGCGGGTGCCGAGCGGGCCGCCCGCGAATTTTTCCCGCGTCGTTCGGAGTTCGCTCGCGATCTGCGCCCACTGCTTCGCCGTCGAGCCGAGCAGCGTCGTCAGCTCGCGCGCCTCCTTCGTGAGCTTCGCGTGCTCGCGCCGGATTTCGATTTCCTCGAGCCGGCGCAGCGCGCGCAGCCGCATGTTGAGGATCGCTTCCGCCTGCACCTCGGACAATTCGAAGCGGGCCATCAGCGCCGGGCGCGGTTCGTCCTCGGTGCGGATGATGCGGATCACCTCGTCGAGGTCGAGGAACACGCGCAGATAGCCGTCGAGCAGTTCGAGCCGGCGCGCGATCGTGCCCTGACGGTGCGTGCTGCGGCGGACCAGCACGATCTGCCGGTGATCGAGCCAGTGGCGCAGCACCTCGCGCAGGCCCATGACGCGCGGCGTCCGCTCGGCGTCGAGCACGTTCATGTTGAGCGGGAAGCGCGTTTCCAGCTGTGTGGCGCGAAACAGCGTGTGCATCAGCACTTCGGGTTCGACCGCGCGCGTCTTCGGCTCCAGCACGAGGCGGACGAGTTCGGTGCTCTCGTCACGCATGTCGCCGAGCAGCGGGAGTTTCTTGTCCTCCATCAGCTGCGCGATCTGCTCGACCAGCTTCGCCTTTTGGACCTGATACGGGATCTCGGTCACGACGACCGACCACCGCCGTTCTTGGCGCGCTCGACCTCCCAGCGGGCGCGCAGCCGGAACCCGCCGCGACCGGTCTCGTACGCGGCCTGCATGCTGGCCGGCTCTTCGATCAGGATGCCGCCGGTCGGAAAGTCCGGCCCCGGCATGTGCGTGAGCAACGTGGCGGTCGTGGTCTCGGGGTCTTCGATCAGGGCCAGTGCGGCCGCGCACACTTCGCCCGCGTTGTGCGGCGGGATCGACGTCGCCATGCCGACCGCGATGCCGGCCGCCCCGTTCGCGAGCAGGTTCGGGAAGCCGCCCGGCAGCACGACCGGCTCGCTTTCCTCGCCGTCGTAGGTGGGGCGGAAATCGACCGCGTCCTCGTCGATGCCGGCGAGCAGCGCCTGCGCGACCTCGGTCAGCCGCGCCTCGGTGTAGCGCATGGCGGCCGGGTTATCGCCGTCGATGTTCCCGAAATTGCCCTGGCCCTCGACCAGCGGGAAGCGGGACGCGAACTCCTGTGCGAGGCGCACCATCGCGTCGTAGATCGAGCTGTCGCCGTGCGGGTGGAATTTGCCCATCACGTCGCCGACGATGCGGGCGCATTTCTTGAAGCCCGACGCGGGATCGAGCCGCAGCTGGTGCATGGCGTAGATCAGCCGGCGGTGCACCGGTTTGAGGCCGTCGCGCACGTCGGGCAGCGAGCGCGACATGATCGTCGACAGCGCGTAGGCGAGGTATCGCTCCGACAGCGCGTCGACCAGGCGCGTGTCGACGATGGTGCCGCTGCCGTCATCCATTGGCGTGACCGGAGGCTCGCATGACCCGGTCGTACAGCGCGATCCGCGCCGGTGGCAACGGCCGATGCGTCGCACCGAACGCGTCGCGGGTCAGGAAGTGCCCGGTCAGGCGCAGCCCGTCGGTCCATTGCGCCGCGTCGCCGGGATCGCGGTCGTCGAGCAGCAGCGGCGGCAGCGGCAGCAGGCGGTCGCGGAATTTGCGGGCGGCCTCGGAGTTCGCGGCGTCGGCCGAGATCGCCTGCCCGGTGCGGGGCGACACCCACGCAAGATCGTCGGCGGTGCCGGTCAGCGCGCACGCGGCGAGGTTCAGGCCGTAGCCGAGGTCGTCGAGCAACGCCGACTCCCATCGTATAGCCTCGGCCAAGCGCGGCTGGCCGGGGGCGAGCCGGGTCAGCAGGTCGGCCAGGATTACGAACACCTTCGGGTGCGGCTCGCGCTCCGGGAGGGCACCGGCGGCGACGGCACAGATGCCGGTCAGCACGGCCAGCGCCAGCGCGTCGTCCATGACGCCGGCGGCGGGCTGCGCGGCGGGCTCGGCGACGAGCGTGCCGAGCTGGTCCGACAGGCGGGCGGTCCATTGCGCGTGGACGAGGTTGCCGACCTGCCAGGTGGCCGAGCCCCTCCGCCCCGAGCCGCCGCGCCCGAGTCCTCGCCAGGCACCACCCTCCGGCGTCAGCACGGTCGCGATGACGTCGTTCTCGCCGTACGGGCGCGCGTCCAGCACGATGGCCGGCTGCTGCCAGGACGTCATTCGAAGTCGGTCGGCAGGCCCGGGTCGCGGTGGTGGGCGAACATGCGGGCGATCTGGTGCGGCAGCACGCGGCCGGTGGATAGGTCGGCGGGGATGTCGGCTTCGGCGAAGAACGCGACCTCGGACGTTTCCATGCTGGGCGCGGCCGTGCCGCCGACGATCTCGCACAGATAGAACAGTTTCAGCGCACTGAAGAATTGCGGCGTGTGACCTTGCCGGCTGCGATCCCAGATCGCGGCGCACTTCGTCACGCGCGTCAAAAAGCCGCTTTCCTCGCGCATTTCCTTCGCGACGTTCTCGGCGGCGGTCAGGTTTACGTCGGCCCATCCGCCGGGGAGCGTCCAGCGGCCCTGATCGGCGACTTCGCGCACCATCAGGATGCGTCCGCGCGTGTCGAACGCGGCACCGCGCACGTCGATCTTGGGCGTGGCGTAGCCGGTCTGGTCAGCGAACAATCCTGCGACGAACGGCAAGCGGCGCGTCGGTGTGGGCGGCGGTCATTCGCGCGGTCAGGGCGCGAAGCTGCTCGTAGCGTTCGCGGTCGTAGGCGTCCTTCGTGAACGCGAGGCCGGATTGGGCCAGCGCCTGAACCTCGCGGCAGAACACCAGCCAATCGGACTCCGTATTCAAACCTTGTCGTCCAGCCCGATCGCCCGCAGCCGCGCACCTTCTTCGTCCCAGCCCGCCCGTTCCTTGACGTTGAGGAACAGGTGGACCGTGCGCTCCAGCAAATGCGCGAGCTGCCCGCGCGCCTTCGCCCCGATCTCGCGGATACGGCTGCCGCCAGCGCCGATCAGGATCGCCTTGTGGCCGGCGCGGGCGACGTAGATCGTGGCGTCGATCCGGACCGAGCCGTCCGGGCGTTCGGTAAAACTCTCGGTCTCGACGGTGGTGCCGTACGGGACTTCCTCGTGGGTTTGCAGGAAGATCTGCTCGCGCACGATCTCGGCGGCGAGCAGCCGGTCCGGCAGATCGGTCAGGTCGTCGGGCGGATACAGGTACGGCCCCGGCGGCATCGCGGCGGCCAAAGCGGCCTGGAACTCCTCGACACCGTCGCCGGTGCTGGCGGAGACCATGTAGGTCTCCTCGAACGTCGCGCGCTTGGACAGGTCGGCGATGGTCGGCAGCAGGCGGCCGCGCTCGACCAGGTCGATCTTGTTCAGCACCAGCCACACCCGGCCCGACAGCTTGCCGGCGATCTCGCGCACGCCCTCGGTCACGCCGGTCTTGGCGTCGACCAGGAACACGACGAGGTCGGAATCCTGCGCCCCGACCCAGGCGGCGGCGACCATCGCGCGATCGAGCTTGCGTTTCGGCTTGAAAATGCCGGGCGTGTCGACCAGCAGGATCTGCGCCTCGCCCTGCATCAGGATGCCGAGCACGCGGAACCGGGTCGTTTGCGCCTTCGGGCTGACGATCGACAGTTTCGCCCCGGTCAGCCGGTTCAGCAGCGTCGATTTGCCCGCGTTCGGCGTGCCGACGATGGCCGCGAACCCGCAGCGCGTCGTCATGCCGTCAGCACCGCGAGCAGAGCCTCGGCCGCGAGCCGTTCGGCGGCGCGCTTGGACGAGCCGGCCCCGCTCGCCGCGGCCGCGCCGGCCCGCGCCTCGACCACGAAAAGCGGGTCGTGCGGCGGTCCCTCGCGCGAGATCTGGACGTATTCCGGCAACGGCCGCCCGCGTCGCCAAGAGCCACTCTTGGAGCGCGGTCTTAGAATCCTTCGGCGGCTCGGCCTGCGTCTCGATCGCCTCCGCCCATGCGCGGCGGACGAAGCCGCGCGCCGCGTCGAGGCCGCCGTCCATATAGAGTGCGCCGAGCAACGCCTCGATCGCATCGGCCAGCACGCTCGGCAGGCGGCGGACGCCGGCGCGGCTTTCGCCCTCCGCGACCGAGAGCAGGTCCGGCAGGCCGATCCGGTCGGCGATGGCGAACAGGACGGGTTCGGAGACCAGGATCGACAGCCGCGCGCCGAGACGGCCCTCCTGCTCGGCCGGGTATCGCTCGGCGAGCCATTCGGCGATCAGCAGGCCGAGCACCCGGTCGCCCACGAACTCCAGCCGCTCGTTGCTGCCCGCACCCGTCCCGCGCACCTGCTTGCCGCGCGCGTTGCGGCGGGAGACGATTGCCGAGCGGTGGGTCAGCGCCTCCCGCAGCAGATCGGGCCGGGCGAAGACGTGCCCGACCAGCGCCTCGACGGCCGGCGGGATGCCGGACGCCGGATGGGGCGCGTTCAGGTGATGCCCGAGAACAGGCGCGACCAGCGGATTTCGCCCGGCCATTCCCAGAACTGCCACCAGGGCGCGTCGGATTCGAACGAGAAGAACACGAACTCCGCGCGTCCCACGAGGTTTTCGAGCGGGATGTAGCCGACGCCGGTGTCGAGGTAGCGGCTGTCGAGGCTGTTGTCGCGGTTGTCGCCCATGCCGAACACATGGTCGGGCGGCACGATGTATTCCTGCGTGTCGTTCATCCCGCCGGTATCGGTCTGCTTGGCGATCAGGTGTTTCCGGCCGCCCGGCAGCGTCTCGATATACTGCTTCTCATCGACCGCGTTGCCGTGCTCGTCGACGGCGATGACGTTGCCGTCGTCGTCGCGGGGGACGAGTTCGTTGTTGATGTAGAGCTGGCCGTGCACGAGCTTGATATGGTCACCGGGCAGGCCGACGATGCGCTTGATGAAGTTGGTGTCGGGGTCGCTCGGCAGCTTGAACACCGCCACGTCGCCGCGCGCCGGCAGCCGGCCGAGGATGCGGCCGTGGAAGAACGGCAACGCCACCGGCAGCGAGTATTTCGAATAGCCGTAGCTGTATTTCGACACGAACAGGTAGTCGCCGACCAGCAGGGTCGGGATCATCGAGCCGGACGGGATGTTGAACGGCTCGAACGCGACGGTGCGGACCACGATTGCGATCAGCACGGCGTAGATGATGGTCTTGATCGTATCGATCAGGCCGCCGGACGAACGCCGGGCGGCGGTTGAGGGGGGCATGGCCGCGTGCGCCGTTCAGGTCTGGGTGGGGTCGAAGGCGTTCAAACGCGCGGACGGTGCGAAGTCAAGTTTCCGGCTCCGCGGTCAGGGTGACTTGCGCGAACGCGTAGGGTGGCTCGTCGGTCATGGTCAGGTGCAGGACGCCGACATGGCCGGGCGGAACGAGCTTGGCCATCCGCACCGCCGCCCCTCCGGTCAGCGCCAGCGTCGGGCGGCCGCTCGGCAGGTTGACCACACCGATGTCGGACATGTGGACGCCCTGGGCGAAGCCGGTGCCGAGGGCTTTGGCGCAGGCTTCCTTGGCGGCGAAGCGTTTGGCGTAGGTGGCGGCGCGGATCGACTCTGTCCGGCGTTCGGCTTTCTGGCGTTCGGTCGCCGTGAAGACGCGGCTGGTGAAGCGGTCGCCGTGGCGGTCTAGGACGGTCTGGACGCGGCGGATGTCGCAGAGGTCCGAGCCGATGCCGAGGATCAAGACCCCTCACCCCGGCCCTCTCCCAAAGCGGGAGAGGGAGCAGCCTTCTCCCTCTCCCCTTGGGAGAGGGCCGGGGTGAGGGGTCGCGCCACCATCACCCCTTCGCCCGCTCGACCTGATGGATCCCGCCCGCGGCCCGCAGCCCGGCGATGACCGTGATCAGATGCGGCAGATCCCGCACCTCGACATCCAGCAGCACGTCGCAGAAATCGCCGCTGCGGTCGGTCACGCGCAAATTCGCCACCGCCGCGTCGTGCTTGCTGACCGCCTGGGCGATCGTGGCCGGCACGCGGGTGTCGTTGTGCGCGACGATGCTGATGCGGCCGATGAACGTCTCGGCCGGTTTGCCGTCGCGCCCCTTGCCGCCGCCGGCGGGACGGAACGCCCACGGCTCCCAATCGACGTCGATGAACCGCTCGGGCGTCGCCGCGAACCCGTCCAGCGTCGGGCAGTCGCGGGTGTGGATGGTGACACCCTTGCCGGTCGTGACGATGCCGCTGATCCGGTCGCCGGGCAGCGGGCGGCAGCAGCCGGCGAAGTTGTAGGCCATGCCGGCGACCAGACCGCTGATCGGCAGGTCGTGCAGCCCGCCCGGCGGCCGCGGCGTCGCGCGCGGCAAAGCCGGCGGCATGTGGGGCGCGCGGGCGGCGGGCCGCAGCTCCGGGTAGGCGGCGGCGACGACCTCCTTCGGGCCGATATTGCCGGTGCCGACCATCAGATAGAGGTCGGCGGCCGTCGCGGCCTTGAACGCCTTCAGCGCCGGTTCGAGGCTTTTCTCCGAGCCGTCCACGCCGTCCTGCCGGAATGCCTTGGCGAGTGCCGCACGGCCCTGGTCGATATGCGCCGTGCGCTGCTGCTGCTGGACGAAGCGGCGGATGCGCGCGCGCGCCTTGCCGGTGACGACGAACCGTTCCCATTGCGGGCTCGGCGTGCCGCCGCGCGCGGTCATGATCTCGACCTGGTCGCCGTTCTGCAGCTCGACCCGCAGCCCCTGGATTTGCCCGTTCACGCGGGCGCCGACGCAGGTGTCGCCGACCTGGCTGTGCACGGCGTAGGCGAAGTCGATCGGGGTGGCGCCGCGCGGGAGCTGGATCAGCTGGCCCTTCGGCGTGAAGCAGAACACCTGGTCGGCGTAGAGTTCGAGCCGCGTGTTGGTCAGGAACTCGTCGGTCGAGGAATTTTCCAGAATTTCGAGCAGGTCGCGCACCCACGGGAACCGCTCGGCGGTCGTCGTCTGCTGCTTATAGGACCAGTGCGCGGCGAGGCCGTTCTCCGCCACGTCCTGCATCTCGGGCGTGCGGATCTGGATTTCGATCTTCTGGTTGCGCGGCTCCCGCAGCGTGACGCCCGTGTGCAGCGAGCGGTAGCCGTTCGCGCGCGGCGTGCTGATGTAGTCCTTGAAACGGCCCGCGATCACCGAATAGGCGGCGTGCACGGCACCGAGGGCCGCGTAACATTCCTCGCGCGTGGGCACGACGAGGCGGAACGCCATGATGTCCGACAGCTGTTCGAACTGCACCTGCCGGCGCTGCATCTTCTCCCAGATCGAGAACGGGCTTTTCTCCCGCCCGCCGACATCCACGACCCCGATCCCGGCCTCGGCGCAAATTCGGCGCAGCTCGACCTTCACCTCCTCGATGACGTCCGCCCCCTGCCCGCGCAGGAACGTCAGGCGCGCGGTGATGCTGCCGAAACCTTCGGGCTCGAGTTGCTGGAAGGCGAGCGTCTGCAGCTCGGTCTTGATCGCGTCCATGCCCATGCGCTCGGCGAGCGGGGCGTAGATGTCCATCGTCTCGCGCGCGATCCGCTGACGGCGCTCGATCTGCGGCACGAAATGCAGCGTTCGCATGTTGTGCAGCCGGTCGGCGAGTTTGACCAACAGCACGCGGATGTCGCGGCTCATGGCCAGCACGAGCTTCTTGAAATTCTCGGCCTGCTTGGTGCGGTCCGAGTTGATTTCGAGTTTCGTGAGCTTGGTCACGCCGTCGACCAGGCTCGCGATCTCGGAGCCGAACTGGGCCGTCAGCTGCTCGCGCGTGACGCCGGTGTCCTCCACCACGTCGTGCAGCAGGGCGGTCGCGATGCTGGCCGGATCGAGCCGGTAGCCGGCGAGGATGCGGGCGACCGCGATCGGATGGCTGATATAGGGGTCGCCGTTGTCGCGGGTCTGATCGCGATGGGCGGCGGCGGCGACCGAATAGGCGCGGCCGATCAGGTCGATGTCGAAGCGCGGGTCGGCCGCGTGCAGGTCGGCGCGAAGGCCGTCGACCGTCGTCTCGAGCGGCGCCTCGGGTGCGAACGACCCCGCGCCGACCCCGTCGGGGGCGCGTGCGGGGCCGATCAGCAAGGGCTGGTGCTAACGGCGGCGGCCGCCAAGTTCGGCCTCGATCGCGTCGCGCATGTCGGTCTCCGACACTTCCTCACCGTCGACCGGGAGGGACGCGGCTTCCTCGTCGTTGCTGATTTCCTGCAGGCCGAAGATGTTCGCCTCGGTCGGGATGAGGTCGAGCACCTCCTCGTCGGCGGGCTCCGGCTCCGGCGCGCGGCTGAGCGACTTGTTGAGGTCGGCGCGCAGCTTCTCGACGGTGACGGTCTGGTCGGCGATTTCCCGCAGGGCGACGACCGGGTTCTTGTCGTCGTCGCGGTCGACCGTCAGTTCCTCGCCACGGGCGAGGTTGCGGGCACGCTGGGCGGCGAGCAAAACCAGCTCGAAGCGGTTCGGGATGCGTTCGACGCAATCCTCGACGGTGACGCGTGCCATACCGATGGCCTCCAACTGAATGCGAAATGCTTGATCTGGTTAAGTAGCGTCCCATCATGCGCGCGGCAAGGTTATGCCGCACCGCAATGTGTTTCTACAGAACGGCGATGCCCTGAGGCGGCAGATCGGCCAGCATCCCGGCGGCGGTCCGGCCGAGGATCGGGTGGACCCACTCGGGGGCGATGTCGGTCAGCGGAACCAGGACGAACGCGCGCAGATGGGCGCGGGGATGCGGCAGCACGGGGTCGGGCGAGTCGCGGATCAGGCCGTCGATCGCGATCAGGTCGAGGTCCAGCGTCCGCGCGGCGTTGATCGCACCCCGGACCCGCCCCGCGCCCGCCTCGATCGCGTGAAGTTGGGCCAGCAGCCAGGCGGGGTCGGCCGAACCCTCCAGGCGAACCGCGCCGTTCACGTAGGGCGGCTGGTCGGAGCGGGGGATCGGCACCGTCTCATACCATTTCGACACGGATACGATGCGCAATCCCGACAAGGTGCCGAGCGCGGCGACGGCGGCCTCGCACGTCGCACGCGGGCCGGCTTCGTCCGGCCCGGGCAAGTTCGCGCCGATCGCGACCAGGATCACGCTTCATCTTTCCGCAACGCCGTGCCCCAACTATAGACACGGGACAAGCCGTGCATCAAAGCCGGCCCAAGCCGACCATTTCGCATCGGACCGTTCATGCCGCATTTCCTCTCGACCGAGCGCACCGCGCTCTTCATCGACGGCGCAAACCTTTACTCCGCGTCGCGCAACATCGGGTTCGATGTCGATTACCGCCAGTTGCTGGAATATTTCAAGCGTCAAACCAATGTGCTGCGAGCGTATTATTACGCGGCCGTGCTCGAGACGGAGGAATATTCACCGCTCAAGCCGCTGACGGACTGGCTGGTCTATAACGGCTACACGCTCGTTACGAAAGCGGCACGAGAGTTCACCGACGCGACCGGCCGCCGGCGGGTCAAGGGGAACATGGATATCGAGCTGGCCGTCGACATGCTGGAGCTTGCGCCGCGCATCGACCATGCGGTGCTGTTCAGCGGCGACGGCGATTTCCGCCGGCTGGTGGAGGCGGTGCAGCGGCAGGCGGTGCGGGTCACGGTCATCTCATCGGTCCGGACCAGCCCGCCGATGGTCGGCGACGATTTGCGGCGGCAGGCCGACCAGTTTCTCGACCTGGCCGAAATCGCGCCGGAATTCACCCGCCGCCAGACCGAGCCGCGTCCGCCGCGCGGCCGGGTGATGGCGCAAACGGTCGAGCTCGACATCGACGCGACCGATGCCTGACGCGCTGCCGGCCAATCTGGTCGAAGCGCCGCCGCGCGACTGCCCGCTCTGCCCGAGGCTGGTCGAGTACCGGCATGCCAACCAGGCCGCGAACCCCGACTGGTTCAACGGCCCGGTGCCGTCTTGGGGTCCGATCGACGCGCGCCTCGTGATCGTCGGCATGGCGCCCGGCGTCAAAGGCGCCAACCGGACGGGGCGGCCGTTCACCGGCGATCATGCCGGGATGCTGTTATACGAGACGCTGATCGCGATGGGGTTCGCGCACGGCGACTACGCGGCCGATCCGCACGACGGCATGACGCTGGACGATTGCCGGATCGTGAACGCGGTGCGCTGCGTGCCGCCGCAGAACCTGCCGCGGCCGGTGGAGGTGTCGACGTGCAACCGGTTCCTGGCCGCCGAACTGGCCGCGATGCCCCGGTTGCGCGTGGTGTTGTCGCTCGGTGTGCTGTCGCACGCGGCGGTGCTGAAGGCGTGCGGCATTCCGCCGACGCGGGTGCGGTTCCAGCACGGGGCCACGCACGCGCTGCCGGACGGGCTGCTGCTGACCGACAGCTATCATGTGTCGCGCTACAACACGTCGACCCGGAAGCTGACGCCCGAGATGTTCCGCTCGGTGGTCGCCGGGATCGCCGAGCGGCTCGCCACGTGATCGCGATCATCGGCGCGGGGGCAGCCGGGCTCGCCTGCGCCGCCGCCCTGACCGACGCCGGGCGAGCGGTGCGGATCTTCGACAAGGGGCGCAGGCCGGGCGGACGGATCGCGACGCGTCGGATCGGCGACGTGGCGTTCAACCACGGGGCGCAGTTCGCGACCGCGCGGGACGAGGGCTTCGTCGCGTTGCTTCGGACGTTCGAGCGTGACGGTGTCGTCGCGGGCTGGCCGGCCGCGACCGACGGCAAGGATGTCCGGTGGGTCGGCGTGCCGGGGATGTCGGCGATGGCGCAGGCCATGGCGGGTTCCCTGCCGGTCGAGACGCTGACCCAGGTCGCGTTCATCCGCCCGGACCGGAGCGTGAGGATCATGCCGGCGGCCGACATCGCGCCCGGCGCGGTGCGCGACGAGGGCGGGTTGGTGACCGAGCCGTTCGAGGCGGTGCTGCTGGCCGTCCCGCGCCGCAGGCGGTGCCGCTGCTGGGCGACCATCCGTTCGCTGGCCGCGCCGCCGCGACACGCTACGCGCCGAGTTGGACGGTAATGGCGACGTTCGATACCCCGCTGCCCGGACCGGACGTGTTTCGGGCCAAGACCGGCGCGGTCGGCTGGGCGGCGCGGCAATCGTCCCTGCCCGGCCATGCCGCCGGCCCGGATGCGTGGGTCATCCAGGCCACCGCCGCCTGGAGCGCCGACCATCTGGAGCAGGATGCGGCGGAGATCGCGCCGAAACTCTGTGCCGCGTTCACGCCGGTGACACCCGCGACCGTGACGGCCCAGCGCTGGCGGTACGCGCAGGTCGAGGTCGCGGCCGGCGAGCCGTGCTTCTGGGATGCGGACGGGCGGATCGGGGCCTGCGGCGATTGGTGCCTCGGCGGCCGGGTCGAGGCGGCGTGGCTGTCCGGACGCGCACTCGCGGCCGCGGTGCTCGGATGACCGGCGACGCGGCGATCGAGGCCGAGTTGCTGCGGCTGGTGACGGAACGGGGTGTCGCGAAGTCGATCTGCCCGAGCGAGGTCGCGCGGGCGCTGGCGGAGAACTGGCAGCCATTGCTCGGCCGGGTGCGCACGGTTGCAGTGCGGCTTTCCGTCGAAGGCAAGATCGACGTGCTGCGGAAGGGCAAGCCGGTGCCCCCCGAGGAGGTGCGCGGCGTGATCCGGCTGCGGCTACGGCCCGACGGCCCGACCGACATCCCGGCTGAAGAGACACCCGACGAGACACCAGAATGACCCGCCTCGTCCCCCTCGCCGTGGGTCTGTTGCTGTCGGGCTGCTCCGGCCATGGGGCGGCTGGCCTGCCGGTTCCGCCGCCGATGGATTTCGCCCACCTCGTCCGGCCATCGACGCCGAACACGGCACTGGCCGCCCCGGCCGGGTTCTCGCCCGCGCCCGACATCGTCACCCGCCGCTACGACGTGCCGCCGGACGCGTTGTACGCGGCGCTCAAGCGGGTCGCGCTGTCGCAGCCGCGCACATACCTGCATGTCGCGTACGACGACCGGCGCGAGGCGCATTTCGTCGCCCGGTCGCGCTGGATGAATTTCCCCGATTTAATCGCCGCACACATCGCGCCCGACGGCACGCTCGTGCTCTGGTCGCGCAGCGTCTACGGACACTCCGATCTCGGCGTGAACCGGGCGCGACTGACGACTTGGCTCGCGGCGCTCGACGCGGAGCTGGCCCGGAAAACCTAAGGATCGCGGATTGCGCAATATCGGGACGTTTCTCGCGGATACCGGACGGCTGGCCCGGCCCTACTTCATGCAATCGCCGGAGCGGCGGTCGGCCTGGGCGCTGCTGCTGACATGCATCGGGCTGCGGCTGCTGATGGTGCAGATCGTCGTGCTGCTCAGCTACTGGAACAACGCGTTCTTCACCAGCTTGCAGGACAAGGACTGGGACAGCTTCGTCGCTCTGCTGGCGACATGGAAGCGGACGCCGGACCGGCTGATCCCCGGCTTCGCCATCCTCGTCACGGTCTACATCGTCTTCGCCGTCACCCGCGTCTATCTGACGCAGTTGCTGCAGATCCGCTGGCGGCGCTGGATGACCGCGCGGCTGATCGGGCGCTGGCTCGGCGAGCGGGCGTATTACACGCTCGGCCTGCTGCGGAGCAGTGCCGAGAACGAAGCCGGGGCGAAGCATGTCGACAACCCGGACCAGCGCATCGCCGAGGACGTGCGCGACTACATCGGCGACGCGGTGGTGGGCAACCAGGGCATCCTGTTCTTCGGCGTCGACCTGCTCGCCACCGTGGTCACGTTCTACAAATTCATCTGGATCCTATGGTCGCTGTCCGGGCCCGCGACGATGTTCGGTGTCGTGATCCCGGCGTACATGGTCTGGGTCGCGCTGATCTATTCGATCGTCGGCACGGTTCTGACCCATCTGGTCGGACGGCGGCTGTCGCGGCTGGCGTTCGCGAAGCAGCGGTTCGAGGCCGATTTCCGTTTCGCGCTGGTGCGCGTGCGGGAAAACACCGAGGGCATCGCGCTGAATGCGGGCGAGGCCGGCGAGCGGCGCGACCTCGACGTCAAGTTCGGACGGCTGGTGCTGAACTGGCGTGGTCTGATGAACCAGCTGGCGCAGCTCAACATTCTCAGCACCGGCTACAACCAGCTCGCCAACGTGTTTCCGCTGATCGTCGCCGCACCCCGCTTCTTCGCCGGCAAACTCACGCTCGGCGCGCTGACGCAGACCGCCGACGCGTTCGGGCAGATCCAGGGCGCGCTGTCGTGGATCGTGTCGAACTACCAGGGCCTCGCGGTCTGGCGCGCCACCGTCGACCGGCTCTCGCTGTTCGAGGCCGACATCACGCAGGCGCAGGCGCAGGAAGGCGGCGGGTTCGTGGTCGTCCCCGCCGCCGCGTACGGGTTGCGCGACGTGCAAGTCGCGCTGCCGGACGGGAGCGATGCTGCTGAACCACGTCGACGCCGCCTTGCCGGCCGGGCCGGTCGGTCGTGATCTCGGGCCGATCCGGCTCGGGCAAGTCGACGCTGCTGCGGACGTTCGCAGGCATCTGGCCGTTCGGCTCCGGCGAGGTGTCCCGCCCGGCCGGGACCGCGTTGTTCCTGCCGCAAAAACCCTACGTGCCGCTCGGGACGTTGCGCGAAGTGGTGGCGTATCCGCGAGGCCGTGTCGCATTTCAGCGACGCCGCGATCCGGGGCGCGCTGGACGATGCGGGGCTCGGGCATCTCGGCGACCGGCTCGATACCGAGGAGGCGTGGCCGCAACGGCTGTCGGGCGGCGAATTGCAGCGGCTTGCGATCGCGCGGGCGTTGCTGGCCGCACCGGAGTGGCTGTTCCTCGACGAGGCGACGGCCAACCTCGACGCGGAGAGCGAGGCGCAGGTGTACGCGACGCTGCGCGCCCGGCTGCCGCGCACGACGCTGGTGTCGGTGGCGCACCGGGCGGCGGTGGCGCGGTTCCACGACGTGCAATGGCACGTGGCCGACGGGCGCCTGATCGAGGGCGCGATGCTGGCGGCGGCGGATTGAGGTAAGATCCCTCACCCCGGCCCTCTCCCTGAGGGAGAGGGAGCAGACAAGCACGGAGGCCAGCCATGACCGACCTGACCCGCCGCCAAGCGATCGGGGCCGCCGCTCTGCCGCCGGACTTGCGCCGGGCATGGCGTTCGCGGACGAGGCACCGCCCGTCGCCACCGGCACCGTGACCGCCGCCAGAAAGCCGGTCGCGGGCGTGCTGGTGACCAACGGGCGCGAAATCGTCGTCACGGGCGCGGACGGCACGTTCTCCGTCCCGGTGAGCCCGGGGCAATCGGTCGGCGTGATCACCCCTTCGGGGCTGCGCTGCCGCGCCCCGTCCATCCCGTATCTGCCGGCCGGCTCGCCGAAAGGGTTCCGGTTCGACGGGCTGCCGAAATCGCCGCTGCTGCCATCCTACGATTTCGCGCTCATCCCGATCGACGCGGCGGATGATTTCGACGCGGTGCTGCTGACCGACCCGCAGCCCGAGACGATCGCGGAACTCGGCTACGTGCGCGACGACATCGTGGCCCAGGTCGCGGAAACGGACGCGGCATTCGCCATCGTGCACGGCGACCTGATGTTCGACGACCTGTCGCTCTACCCGCGCTTCCTCGCGATGATGGAGCAGACCGGCCTGCCGTGGCGCGCGGTCGCGGGCAACCACGACATCAACGTCGAGGCACCGGACGACAGCCATTCCCGCGACACGTTCAAGCGCGTGTTCGGCGCGCGGACCGGCGCGTTCCGGCATGGGCGGGCGATGTTCGTGCTGCTCGACAACGTCGAATACCTCGGCCCCGACCCGGCGAAGCCCGGCGGCCTCGGCAAATATCAGGGGCGGTTCGGGCCGGACCAGCTCGCGTTCGTCCGCAACCTGCTGGGCCATGTCGACCCCGACAGCCTGGTCGTGTTCAGCTTCCACATCCCGCTGCGGACGCTGGTCGGCACCGAGCCGGGGGTCGCGACCGTCGACGCGCGAGACTTCCTCGACGCCATCAGCACGCATCGCAACACGGTCAGCTTCTGCGGCCACACGCACACCAACGAGCACCACTATTTCAACGCCGCCGACGGCTACGCGGCGGGCGGGCTGCAGCACCACCATCACGTCCTGGCCGCCGCGTCCGGCAGCTGGTGGAGCGGGCCGTTCGACGTGCGCGGCATTCCGGTCGCGTTGCAGACCGACGGCACGCCGAACGGGTTCCACGTCTTGTCCGTCCGAGGCGACCGGTATTCGACGCGGCTGATCCCCGCGCACGATCCCGCGCGTGGCGCCATGCGGATCATGCTGGATTCGCAGGTTCACGCGAACGGTCCCGAGGTGCTGGGCGAGGGGCCGGTCGGCGCGCTGCTGACCGGGCCGCTGCTGCGCGACCAGGTGCGTTCGACGCGCGTGGTGGTGAACCTGTTCGACGGCGGCGAGCGCAGCGCCTGCACGCTGCAGATCGGCAGCCGCGCGATCGAGATGCGCCGGCTGACGCGCAACGACCCGCACGTCGAGGAGGTTTTCTCGCGTAACGCGGCCACGAAGAAACCCTGGGTTCAGGCCGGCAAGTCGAGCCATATCTGGCAGGTGCCGCTATTCCCGGAGCTCGATGTCGGCACGCACCGGTTCGTCGTGCGCGCCGTGGGCGAGAGCGGGGTCGAGAGCGAGGCGAGCATGATCGTCGAGATCGTCTGATCAGGTTCGCGGCAACAGGCGCTCCGTCAGGGTCGCCCAGTAGCTCGCGCCGATCGGCAGGATGTCGTCGTTAAAATCGTACATCGGGTGATGGACTTGCGGATCGTGGTCGGTCCGCCCCGCGCCGAGCATGATGTAGTTGCCCTGCTTGGCGTTGAGCATGAACGAGAAATCCTCGCCGCCCATCGTCGGCCGCTCCATCTCGACCACGCGCGCGTCGCCGACCACGGCCTCGGCGGCCGATTTCGCGAGCGCCGTTCCCGCCTCGCCGTTGATGACGGCGGGATAGGTGCGGGCGAACGTGACGTCGGCGGTGGCCCCGAACGCTTCGGCTGTGGAGCGGACGATGCGGGTCACGGCGGCGTCCAGCAGGTCGCCGATCGCCGGCGTGAACCACCGCGCGGTGCCGCGCATGAACACGTCGGACGGGATGACGTTGAACGCGTTGCCGCCGCGGATCTCGCCGATCGTGACCACGGCGGTCTCGGTCGGCTCGACGTTGCGCGCCACCACCGATTGCAGTGCGGAGACGATGGCGGCGGAGACGACGATCGGGTCGATGCCGTCCTGCGGCTGCGCCCCGTGCGCGCCGCGTCCGTGCACGACGATGGTGATGTTCGCGACGGCGGCCATCGTCGGGCCGACCCGCCACAGGAACGTGCCGGCCGGCGTCCTCGGCCAGTTGTGCATTCCGAATACCCAATCCATCGGAAACCGCTCGAACAGACCTTCCTTGACCATCATCTCGCCGCCGCCGTGCAGTTCCTCGGCCGGCTGGAAGATGACGTAGGCGGTGCCGGCGAAGTTGCGGGTTTCGGCCAGGTAGCGCGCCGCCCCGAGCAGCATCGTCGTATGCCCGTCATGGCCGCACGCGTGCATCACGCCGGGTGTTTGCGACGCGTACGGCAGGCCCGTCGCCTCCGTGATCGGCAGCGCATCGATGTCCGCGCGCAGGCCGATGGCGCCACCTTGCTGGCTGCCGCGGATCACGCCGACGACGCCCGTGCCCGCGATGCCGGTCACGACCTCGTCGACGCCGAACTCCGCGAGCTTGGCCTGGATGAACGCGCTGGTGCGGTGTTCTTCCAGGGCCAGTTCCGGGTGGGCGTGGATCTCGCGACGCCACGCCGTCATGTCGTCGTGGAACTCGGCGATGCGGTTGGTGATCGGCATGGGGCGAGCCTCTCGGTGTTTCAGGTTCGGGATTCGTGGCCGGGCGCGGCCTCGCCGCCGGGCAGATCAGCTCACGCGTGGAAAGCCGGGGCGGATCGTCGCGACGGCTAGTTTGGCTTCCAGCGCCATGCCGAGGTTGAGGATGGTGCCCTCGTCGAACAGTTTCCCCCACAGCGAAATGCCCTGCGGCACCCGGAACAGCCCGCCGGCTCCGGGCTCGCCGGTGGACAGCTTGCCGTCGCCGAGCGAGGCGGCACCGCGCGTGGCGAGTTCGAGGAAACCGGCGCGCAGATGCAGGCAGGGATGTCCGGTGAAGTTGGACGCGACGAGCATGGGGCCGGTCATGAACGGCCCGATCACCGCGTCGACGCCGGCGAACAGCCCGTCGAGCGCGAGCATCACCCGATAGCGAAGCCGGTCGAGCTGCACGTGATCGACGGCCGACAGAAAGCGCGCCTTCCGGAACGTGTTGGGCCACGCGCCGTCGCCTTGCCAGGTCAGCGTGTCGTCGAGCCCGCCGAGCGTCAGCTCCTCGAACGCGGCCGCGGCCTCGGCGTACAGGATGTTCATCAGGGCGTCGTACGGCAGATCCGGCAAAGCGACCTCGACGATCTCGACCCCGAGTTCGCGCGCGGCGGCGAGTGCCGCGTGATCGACGGCGTTCGCGCCCTCGCCGAACGCGACCGGCAGATAGCCCACGCGCAACCCGGCGACCGGCTTGCCGGCGTCGAAGTTGAACGGGGCCGCGATCGAGGAGCGGTCGGCGGGGTCGAAGCCGTTCAGCGCCTCGAGCACCATGGCGGTGTCCTCGACCGAGCGGCAGATCGGACCGATTTTGTCGAGCGACCAGCACAGCGCCATCCCGCCGGCCCGCGAGACCCGGCCGAAGGTCGGGCGCAGGCCGGTCGTCCCGCAACGCTGGCTGGGCGACGTGATGGAGCCGAGCGTTTCGGTCCCGATCGAAAACCCGCACAGGCCGGCGGCCGTGGCGGACGCCGATCCGGCGCTCGACCCGCTGGATCCCTCGTTCAGGTTCCAAGGGTTGCGCGTCTGGCCGCCATACCAGACGTCGTTGTAGGCGAGTGCGCCCACGGTGGTTTTGCCGAGCAGCACCGCGCCGGCCGCCCGGAGTTTGACCACGATCGCGGCGTCGCGCGCGGGCACGCGATGCTGGAACGGTTCGGCACCCCAGCCGGTGACGAGTCCCGCCGTGTCGAACAGGTCTTTGACGCCGTACGGAACGCCGTGCAGCGGGCCGAGCCACGTGCCGGATGCGAGCAACCGGTCGGCGGCATCCGCTTCCGCCAGTGCCTGCCCGGGCTGGACGGCCGCGAAGCAGAACAGCAGCGGATCGAGCTGCGCGATCCGGCCGAGATAAAGCTCGGTCAGGCGGCGGCTGGTCAGCGCACCGCTCGCGATCCACGCCGACAGATGCGTCAACGGTGCGAACGCGATGTCCGTGTCGTCGCCGGGCAACGGCGCGTCCACGCGGGCGTAGCGGACCGGAAGCGGCGCCGGCATCGGCGTGGTCGGCAGACGCGGATCGAAGCGGCTCGCCATCGGCATGTCGTTGGCGAGCGGGACGCGGCGACGCGCGATCGCCGACGCGATCTGGCCCTCCAGATTGCCGACCATCTGCTCGCGCTCGGCCGCTGTGTAGGTAACCCCGGCCAGCGCCTCGGCCGCCGCGATGCTGTCGGTCGTTATCATGCGTATGTCCGGGTCAAACGAGCCGGGGATGCCGGCCGTCGCCATCATGCCGAAGCTCCGGTCTGGGACAGTGGCGCACCCGGAAAGACTCGAACTTCCAACCCCCAGATTCGTAGTCTGGTGCTCTATCCAATTGAGCTACGGGTGCGTGCCGGGCGCGGTGTAACCGAACCGCCGCATGGGGGCAAGACTTAGGCGAGCTTATCGAGCTCGCGCACGATCGCCTCGCCCATCACATGCGTGCTGACGCGGGCGCAGCCCGGGGCCATGACGTCGGCCGTGCGCAGGCCACCGGCGAGCACGGCGGTGCAGGCGCGCTCGATCAGCGCCGCATCCTCGTTCAGGCCGAACGACCAGCGCAGCAGCATCGCGAAGCTCAGCATCTGCGCGATCGGGTTCGCGATCCCCTGCCCCGCGATATCGGGCGCACTGCCGTGGATCGGCTCGTACAGCGCGTGCCGCCGGCCCGGACCGGAGGAGGTGGCGGGCTGCACGGCGCCGATGGTGGCCGACGGCAGCATCCCGAGGCTGCCGGTCGCCATCGACGCGAGATCGCTCAGGATGTCGCCGAACAGGTTGGTGGTGAGCAGGACGTCGAACTGACGCGGATTGCGGACCAGCTGCATCGCGCAGTTGTCCGCGTACATGTGGGTCAGCGCCACGTCCGGGTATTCGGCCGCGCCGAGTGCGGTCACGGTCTGGCGCCACAGCAACCCACTTTCCATGACGTTGCTTTTCTCGGCCGAGCAGACGCGGCCCGACCGCTGCCGCGCCAGCTCGAACGCGACGCGCGCGACCCGCTCGATTTCCATCGTCGTGTAGACTTCGGTGTTGACGCCGCGCTTGCCGCCGCCGGGCTCGTCGAAGATGCCGCGCGGCTCGCCGAAGTACAGGCCGCCCGTGCTCTCGCGCACGATCATCAGGTCGAGCCCGCGCACCACGTCCGGCTTCAGGGTCGAGGCGTCGACCAGCGGCTCGAACACGATCGCCGGGCGCAAATTGGCGAACAGGCCGAGTTCGCGGCGCAACGACAGGATCGCGACTTCGGGGCGCTTGTCGAACGCGATGTGGTCGTAGCCGGGGCCGCCGACCGCGCCGAACAGCACGGCGTCGGCCTCCTTGGCGCGGGCGATCGTGGCGTCGGTGATCGGCACGCCGAGTTTATCGATCGCCGCACCGCCGACCAGATCCTCGGACACGTCGAAGCGGATGGCGCGCTTGCGCTCGAACCAGCCGATGACATGGCGGGTCTCGGCCATCACCTCGGGCCCGATCCCGTCGCCGGGGAGCAGCAGCAGACGCTTGTTGGCGGGCATGGACATTCCTTAAGCGCCTAGACGGCGATGGCTGGCATCCAGGGCTGGTCGGCGGCGTGGCGCGCCTCGTAGCTGTCGATCGACGGCGTGTGCAGCATCGTCTGCGCGATGTCGTCGAGGCCGCCGAGCAGCAACTCGCGCCGGAACGGGTCGATGGTGAACGGAATTTCCTCGCCGGACGGACGCACGACGACCTGCCGTTCGAGGTCGACGGTCAGCCGGGCGTTGCCGCCGAGGCGGGCGTCGTCCATCAGCGCGTCGCAGATCTCGCGCGGCAGGCGGACCGGCAGGATGCCGTTCTTGAAGCAGTTGTTGTGGAAGATGTCGGCGAAGTCGGGCGCGATGACGCAGCGGATGCCGAAATCGAGCAACGCCCAGGGCGCGTGTTCGCGGGACGAGCCGCAGCCGAAGTTTTCGTGCGCAATGAGGATTTCGCTGTGGCGGTAGGCGGGCTGGTTCAGCACGAAATCGGGACGCTCGGCCCCGGTCTCGTCGAAGCGCAGCGTGTCGAACAGGTTTTTGCCGAGGCCGGTGCGGAGGATCGTTTTCAGGAACCGCGCCGGGATGATCTTGTCGGTGTCGACGTTGGCCAGCGGCAGCGGTGCCGCGACACCGGTGAGGGTGGTGAAAGCCTGCATCAGTTCACCCCAGCCTGCCATCTGAAGAGCGCGAGCGCGCCCGCGAACAAGCCCGCGCCCGCGCCCAACGCGGCCACCACGATGCCTGTCATGGTGCCCGCGACCTTCCAGATTTCCATCCTGGTCTGCACGATTTTCAACTCGGTGTCGGCTCGCATCATCTGGATCCTCACCACGCGTTCGTCGCGCTCACTTGGATATGGGTCTTCGGTCGCCTCAGACACGTGTCATCATTTCCCGCACGTCGGTCAGGTGCCCAGTCACGGCGGCGGCGGCGGCCATGGCGGGGGACAGCAGATGCGTGCGGCCGCCCGGACCCTGACGGCCCTCGAAATTGCGGTTGCTCGTGCTGGCGCAGCGCTGGCCGGGACGCAGCTTGTCGGGGTTCATGCCGAGGCACATCGAGCACCCCGCCTCCCGCCACTCGAACCCGGCATCGGTGAAGACGCGGTCCAGCCCCTCGGCCTCCGCCTGCAGCTTCACCAGACCGGAGCCGGGAACGACCATCGCGCGAACGCCGTCCGCGACGTGGCGGCCGTTGGCGACCGACGCGGCGGCGCGCAGATCCTCGATCCGGCCGTTGGTGCAACTGCCGATGAACACGACGTCGACCGGCAGCGTATCGAGCCGCTCGCCCGGGCGCAGGCCCATGTATTCCAGCATCCGCGTGACCTGCGCGCGGTTGTCCGCGTCGGGGCTCGTGGCGGGGTCGGGGACGGAGCCGGTGATCGGCAGCACCGCCTCGGGCGACGTGCCCCAGGTCACCATCGGCGCGATCAGGGCCGCGTCCAGCACGACGGTCTTGTCGTAGACCGCACCCTCGTCGCTCGGCAGCGTGCGCCAGTACTTTACCGCGTGATCGAACGCCTCGCCCTTCGGCGCGAGCGGGCGGCCACGGATGTATTCGAACGTCGTGTCGTCGGGTGCGACCAGACCGGCGCGCGCACCGGCCTCGATGCTCATGTTGCAGATCGTCAGGCGGCCGGCCATGCCGAGGGCGCGGATCGCCTCGCCGGCGTATTCGATCACGTGACCCGTGCCGCCCGCCGTGCCGATCCGCTGGATGATGGCCAGCATGATGTCTTTCGCGGTGCAGCCGAAGCCGAGCACGCCGTCGACCCGCACCAGCATGTTCTTGGCCGGCTTCTGCAGCAGCGTCTGCGTGGCGAGCACGTGCTCGACCTCCGACGTGCCGATGCCGAACGCGAGCGCGCCCATGGCACCGTGCGTCGACGTGTGGCTGTCGCCGCAGACGATCGTCATGCCGGGCAGGCTGATCCCCTGCTCCGGGCCGATGATGTGCACGATGCCCTGCCGCGCGTCGCGCATCGGGATGTACGGCACGCCGAACGCGGCGACGTTGGCCTCCAGCGTGTCGACCTGGATGCGGCTGTCTTCCTCCGCGATCGGCAGGCTGCGGTCCGACGTCGGCACGTTGTGGTCGGCGACCGCGACCGTCGCGTCCGGGCGGCGAACGGTGCGGCCGGCGAGGCGCAGCCCCTCGAACGCCTGGGGGCTGGTCACCTCGTGGACGAGATGGCGGTCGATGTAGAGCACGCACGTGCCGTCCGGCAGCCGCTCGACGACGTGCGCGTCCCAGACCTTATCGAACAGCGTGCGTGGCATGATTACTCCGCGGCGACTTCGACCGTCGCCGGCGTGACCTTCTCGGCCTTGCCGGTGCTCGGGATCTCGCGAGCGCGCTCGGCGATACGCGCCGACTTGCCGCTGCGGCCGCGCAGATAATAGAGCTTGGCGCGACGGACGTCGCCGCGACGGACGACGGCAATTTCGGCGATCGTCGGCGCATACAGGCCGAACACGCGCTCGACGCCCTCGCCGTAGCTGATCTTGCGGACGGTGAAGTTGCTGTTCAGGCCCTTGTTCGAGCGGGCGATGCACACGCCCTCGAACGCCTGGACGCGGGTCCGCTCGCCCTCGACCACTTTGACGGAGACGCGGAGCGTGTCGCCGGCCTGGAAGACGGGCACGCCGCGGATCGCGGTCAGGCGAGCGATCTGCTCGGCCTCGTAGGTCTGGATGATGTTCATGGGAAGCGGTCCTTTCGTCGGGTTCGGTCTAGGCGCGCGCCGAGGCGCGCGCAATGAGATCGGGGCGCCGCGCGGTCGTGGCGCGGACGCGTTCGGCGTGCCGCCAGGCGGCGATCGCGGCGTGGTCGCCGGACAGCAGCACGGGCGGAACCGCACGGCCGGCCCACTCGGCGGGGCGGGTGTAGTGCGGGTATTCCAGCAGGTCGTCGGCAAAACTTTCGTCGTGGGCACTGGCCTCGCTGCCCATGACACCGGGCAGCAGCCGCACGCAGGCATCGAGCAGCAGCATCGCGGCCGGCTCGCCGCCGCTCAGCACGCAGTCGCCGACCGAGATTTCGCGCAGGCCGCGCGCGTCGATCACGCGCTGATCGACACCCTCGAACCGGCCGCACAGCAGCACGACACCGGGGCCGGCGGCGAGCGTGTCGGCCAGATCCTGCGTCAGCGGTTCGCCGCGTGCCGAGAGATAGATGGCAGGCCGAGCATCCATCACCGGGTCGAGGGCGGCGTCGAGCACGTCGGCGCGCAGCACCATCCCGGCCCCGCCGCCGCACGGCGTGTCGTCGACCGCGCGATGGCGGCCGAGCCCGTGGTCGCGGATGTCGTGCGCGGTCAGCGACCACAGTCCGGCATCGAGCGCCCGACCGGCCAGCGAGTGGCCGAGCGGGCCCGGGAACATCGCCGGGAACAGCGTCAGGACGTCGGCTTTCCAGCTCATGGCACGACCAGTTCGGCCGGTGGCACGACGGTGACGCGGCCGGCCGCAAGGTCGATCTCGGGCACGACCGCGCGGGTGAACGGCAGCAGCAGCCGGCCGATTTCGAGCGAGGCACCGGCCCCGTAATCGTGCACCGCGTCGACCCGGCCCAGATCCTCGCCGTCCGGCCCCACGGCCGATAGCCCGATCAGGTCGGCGAGGTAGAACTCGTCCGCGTCCGGCTTCGGCAGCTTCTCACGCGGCACATACAGCCGCGTGTTGACCAGCGCCGCCGCCTCCTCGCGGGTGGTCAGGGCGATCCGCTTGCCCTCCACCACGCGGAAGATTTCGGCCACACCCTCGCCACGCCAGCGCAGCCGGTACACGCCGCCCCGGTCGTCGGTGAGCGCGCCGTAGCGCGTCATCGAACTGGCATCCTCGCCATAGACCGTGACGTGGCAAAGCCCCCGCACACCGTGCGGGCGGCCGATCACGCCGAGCAGGATGGTCTCGCCCGGCAAGCGATCAGCCAGCCGCCGCGGCGGCGGCCTTGGCGCGATCCTGCGCCTTCTTCTTCGGGGCGGACTGGATCGGCTGCGGCCGGTCCTTGAACGCCGGCATCGGTGCCAACCCGGCATGGCCGATGAAGCGGGCCACGCGGTCGGTCGCCAAAGCGCCCTCGCTCAGCCAATGCGTGATGCGCTCGTTCTGCAGGCGCACGCGCTCGGCGTGGTCGGCCGGCAGCATCGGGTTGTAGCTGCCCACCTTCTCGATGAAGCGCCCGTCGCGCGGGCTGCGGCTGTCGGCCACGACGATGTGGTAGTACGGCCGCTTCTTCGCCCCGGCACGCGCCAGCCTGATTTTCAGTCCCATGTGTAACCCCTTGTTCGTTCAGTAAGGACGCCGCTGGCCCTGGCGCGGCATGAGGGCCTGAAGGCCACCCCGCGCGAGACCCTTGGCGCCGAGTTTGGTCATCCGCTTCATCATCGCGGACATTTCGTCGAACTGTTTCAGCAGGCGGTTCACGTCCTGCACGGACGTCCCGCTGCCGGCCGCGATCCGCTTCTTGCGGCTCGCCTTGATGATGTCCGGCGTGCGCCGCTCGGCCATCGTCATGCTGCCGATGATCGCCGCCTGCCGGCCGAGCATCGTCTTGTCGATGTTCGCCCCGCCGGCCGCGTCGAGCTGTGCCGACAGCTTCCCGGCCCCCGGCAGCATCCCGATGATCGACTGCAGGCTGCCCATCTTGGTGATCTGGCGCAGCTGCTTCGCATAGTCGTCGAGGTCGAACTGACCCCGCGCCATCTTCTTCGCGAGCTTTTCGGCCTCCGCCTGGTCGATCGTCTCGGCGGCCTTCTCGACCAGCCCGACCACGTCGCCGAGGCCGAGGATGCGGCCCGCCACACGCTCCGGATGGAACTCCTCCAGGGCGTCGATCTTCTCGCCCGAGCCGATCAGCTTGATCGGGGCACCGGTGACGGCCCGCATCGACAAAGCGGCACCGCCGCGCGCGTCGCCGTCCATCCGGGTCATGACGATGCCGGTCACACCGAGCGCGTCGTTGAACGCGCGCGCCGTGTTGACCGCGTCCTGGCCGGTCATCGCGTCGACCACCAGCAGCGTCTCCGCCGGGTTGGTCGCGTCGCGGACGGCCGTGACCTCGGCCATCAGCGCCTCGTCGATCGACAGGCGGCCGGCGGTGTCGAGCACGACGACGTCGAAGCCCTCGCGCCGCCCGGTGTCCATCGCGCGCGCCGCGATTTCGAGCGGACCCTGGCCCGGGATGATCGGCAGGCTGGAGACGCCGGCGCGCTCGGCGAGTTGCTGCAACTGGAGCTGTGCGGCGGGGCGCTGCACGTCGAGGCTCGCCAGCAGCACCTTCTTGCGGCCGCGCGTGGCGAGCCGGAGGCCGATCTTGCCGCTGGTGGTGGTCTTGCCGGAGCCTTGCAGGCCGACCATCAGGATCGCGACCGGCGGCACGGCGTTCAGGTTGAGCCCGACCGCGCCGGCCCCGCCGAGCTGTTCGATCAGGACGTCGTTGACGATTTTGACGACCTGCTGGCCGGGCGAGACGCTGTCGATGACCTCCGCCCCGATCGCGCGCTCGCGGACCTTGGCGATGAAGTCCTTGACCACCGGCAGGGCGACGTCGGCGTCCAGCAGCGCGAGCCGGACTTCCCGCAGCGCCTCGGCCACGTCGACTTCGCCGAGCGAACCGCGCGTGCGAAGCCGGTCGAATACGCCGGACAGCTTGCTGGAAAGGGCTTCGAACACGGGCTTGGGCGACCTACAACGACAGAAGCGCCGGCGCGCGAACACTCGCGGGCCGACGGAGCGCGTCGTATGGGCCGGCAGGGCTGGCTCAGGTCAAGGGCGGCGCGTCTTCAGAACTCCGTCAGACCGATCGCGAAGGCGATGTGCCGCCTGATCGACGCGAGTTGGCCCGGCGTGATGCGCGATCCCGTGACCCGAAGCCGCGACTTCGATGTCGCGGCGACCAGGTGGGCGATGGCCCAGCATTTCTTCGTACAGCCGTTCTCGGGCGTCGGCTCGATCCGGACCGACAGATCCGCGATAGCCAGCGCTTCATCCTCGGTCATCGGTACGAGGATCGCAGTCGTATGTGCGGGATCGAATAGTCCGTCGCTCTCGACCACGATCGCAGGCCTGAGCTTGTTCGGCTCCTTGGGCAACGCATCGCCGCGCCAGTCCGCGAGGACGATCTGCCCGGCTCGCAGTCTCAACCTCGCAGTCTCAACAGCGCGGGATCAGCCAACGTCGCGACCCGCCGACCCCCAATCCTCGTAGAACGACCGTGCTTCGTCGGAGGTGGCGACGTAGGCGGCGACACGCGCGCTGTCCTGCCGGATTCTAGCCCGCCGAGCCTCGGTCGCGGCCCTCGTCGCAAGTTCGCGCAGCAATGTCGCGAGCCCGACTCCGCTGGCCCGAGCCTGATTTTCCAGCTCCGCGCGAACATCGTCGTCGAGACGGATCGAGATCGGGACACCCATGGCGCGCTCCGTAGCATTGAATGGACTACATAGATGTAGTGCGCATCTGTCCGGGCAACGATTAACGCTTGCCCCCTCGCGCGGCGAAAACGGTTTGTGTAGGAAGCATCCATGGCCGACACCGAATCCCACCTCGCCGCCTTCGCCGATCCCCGTGCCGCCGACATCATCGCGATTGTCGCCAAGGAAACCGGGATCGACGCCGACAAGCTGACCCCGGACGCGAAGCTGGCGGATCTCGGGGTCGCCTCGATCGACATGGTGCAGTCCATCTTCGAGATCGAGACGAAGTATAACATCGAGCTGCCGATGGTCGCCGAGCAGGGCGAGGGCGAGTTCGAGACGGTGGGCGCCCTGGTGGCCCACGTGCTCCAGACACTCGACACGAAGGCCGCCAAAACCGCCGCCGCCGAGCAGCCGCAAGGTTGACCCACCGCCGCGTCGCCGTCACCGGCATCGGCGTCCTGTGCAGCATCGGCACCGACTTCGCCTCGTTCTCCGGGAACGTGCTCGCCGGCAAGATCGGCACGATCCGGCTGCCGGAGGCGATGAGCGCCCGGTTGCAGACGAAGATCGCCTGCGCGATGCCGGATTTCGACGCGACCCAGCATTTCACCACCAAGCAGCTGATCCAGCTCGACCGCGCCGCCCAGTTCGCGCTGGTCGCGGCGCGCGAGGCGTTGGAGCAGGCAGGGCTCGGGCCGCAGATCGGCGATAGCGGGATCGACCCCCTGCGCGTCGCCTGCGTGCTGGGGGCGGCCATCGGCCACGGCACGTTCGACGACACGTACGCCTCGTTCTACGGCCAGAAATCCGACCGCGTGCAGCCGCTGACCCTGGCCCGCGTCATGCCGAGTGCGGCGGCCAGCCACGTCGCCATGGCGCACGGTCTCAAAGGCCCGGTGTTCGCGACGGCGACCGCCTGCGCGTCCGCCAACCACGCGATCGGGCAGGCGTTCCACATGGTCCGCAGCGGCATGGTGGACCTCGCGTTGACCGGCGGCGGCGACGCCTCGCTCTGGACCGGCGTTCTGAAGACCTGGGAAGCGCTGCGGGTGCTGAGCCCGGACGGCTGCCGCCCGTTCTCGGCCGACCGCAACGGTCTGGTGCTCGGCGAGGGCGGCGCGATCCTGGTGCTCGAGCCGATGGACCATGCCCTCGCGCGCGGTGCGACGATCCTGGCCGAGATGGTCGGCTTCGGCATGTCGGCAGACGCGGGCGACCTGACCGCACCCGACCTCGACGGCGCGTCGCGCGCGATGGAGAACGCGCTGGCCGACGCGGGGATCGACGGGGGTGCCGTCGGCTACGTCAACGCGCACGGCACCGGCACGAAGTTGAACGACAAGACCGAGACGGCGGCCTTGCGCCGCGTGCTCGGGGGCCATTTGCAGGACGTGCCCGTGTCCTCGACGAAATCCATGGTCGGCCATGCCGTCACCGCCGGTGGCGCGCTGGAACTGGCCGCGACCATCGCCGGGTTCCGCGCGGGACTGGTTCCGCCGACCGCCGGCTACCGCGTAGCCGACCCCGAATGCGACATCGACGTCGTGCCGCAGCCGGGGCGGACGATGGACGCCGAATACGCGATTTCGAACGCGTTCGCGTTCGGCGGGCTCAACGCGACCCTCGTCGTGCGACGGATGTGACCGCGTACGTCAACCGGATCGGGACCGCCGTTCCGCCCAACGACGTCCACGCCGCCTTTCTCGATTTCGCCCGCACCCAGCTCACCACCGACAAGCAGCGTTCGGTGTTCGACCGGATGGCCGACCGCAGCGGCATCTCGCACCGGTTCAGCGATTTCCGGCCGGGCGAGCCGGGAGCCGAGCAGGTCGACGCGGACGGGTTCTTCAATCGCGGCAGGTTTCCGGCGACGGCCGCGCGGATGCGGCTGTACGAGACGCGCGCGGTCGAGCTGGCGCTGCGGGCGATCGCGAACCTCGACATCGACGCGGGCGAGCTGACCCACATCGTCGTCGCGTCCTGCACCGGGTTCATGGCACCGGGGCTGGATCAGGTGCTGGCCGCCCGGCTCGGCATGGCGGACGACGTGCAGCGCGTCACCGTCGGCTTCATGGGCTGCTACGCCGCCGTCCCCGCGCTGAGAGTGGCGGCCGACGCGGTTCGTGCCGATCCTTCGGCGCGCGTCTTGGTGGTCAACCTGGAGCTGTGCAGCCTGCATATGCAGGAGACGTCGGACCTCGAGACGATCCTGTCGTTCGTCCTGTTCGGCGACGGTTGCACGGCGGCCCTGGTCACGGCGGAGCCCGCGGGCATCGAACTCGGCACGTTCCGGTCTCGCACGCTGCCGGACAGTGCCGACCTCATCACCTGGCGGATCGGCGACCAGGGCTTCGACATGCGGCTGTCGGGCAAGGTTCCGGGCCGGATCGCGACCGCGTTGCGGGCCGAAGTGGAGGCCAACGACGATGGCGGCCTGCTGCGCGGGCGCGGCACCGGGTTCGACCTCTGGGCGGTCCACGCCGGCGGGCGCACCGTGCTGGACGCTGTCGAGCAGGGGTTGCGGTTGCCGGCCGGGCGGCTCGACACCTCGCGCGCGGTGCTGCGGGACAGCGGCAACATGAGCTCGGCGACGATCATGTTCATCCTCGCCCGGATGATGGACGAGCCGGTCGGGGCGACCGGCCTCGGCATGGCGTTCGGGCCTGGCGTCTGCGCCGAGACATTCGGGTTTGCCCGGGTTTGATGTTCTCCGAACGCTCGACCGAGGCCGAGCTGATGGACACCGACACGGTCGATGCGGCCGATTACCGCGCCTGCCTGCGCGATCTGGCCACGGTCAACCGCGTGTTCCTGGCCGCCCGTCCGACGATGGATTTCCTGGACCGCGCCGTCGAGGGCAGGGCGGCGGGCGACCGGCTGCGCGTGTGCGACGTGGCGTTCGGCGAGGGCGACATGCTGCGTAAAGTCTGGGCCTGGGCGCAGCGTCGCGGGCGGGCGGTGGAGTTGTTCGGCGTGGACATGAACCCGGGTGCGGCGGCGGCGGCCCACGCGGCGGCCCCCGGTGTTCCGATGACGCTCGCGACCGGCAACGTCCTGACGCACGAGCCCGACGCGCCGTTCGACGTCATCCTGTCGTCGCTGTTCACCCATCACCTGTCCGACGACGATGTCGTGGCGTTCCTGCGCTGGATGGAGGCGCGCGCGACGCGCGGCTGGTTCGTCAACGACTTGCTGCGCCACCCCCTGCCCTATCACGGGTTCCGCGCGATCTCGGCCGCGTTCGGCTGGCATCGCTTCGTCCGCCACGACGGCCCGGTGTCCATCGCGCGCGCGTTCCGCCGTCGCGATTGGCAGGCGCTGCTGGACCGCGCCGGCATTCCGGGCGCCCGCGTTGAACTATGGACGCCGTTCCGGCTGTGCGTGAGCCGCCTGAAATGACCACGCTCATCGTCGGCGGCGGCCCGGCCGGCAGGTACCGGCGGCGATCCTGCTGGCCCGCGCCGGCCGTCCCGTGACCGTGCTGGAACGCGAAACCGGGCCGCACGACACCGTGTGCGGCGAGTTCCTGAGCGCGGAGGCGTGCGACACCCTGTGCCGCCTCGGCCTCGATCCGGCGTCGCTGGGCGGCCAGCCGATCGACACGCTGCGGCTGTCCCGCGGCACCCGCACGGTCACGACCCGGCTGCCGTTCCGGGCCATCGGCCTGTCCCGCGCGGTGCTGGACGAGGCGCTGCTGAACCGCGCCGAAACCGAGGGCGCGGATGTCCGGCGCGGCGTCCGGGTCGGGCGGCTGTCGCCGGGCTGGGTCGCGGAGACGTCCGGCGGCGCGGTCGCGGGGGCGCGCGTGCTGCTGGCGACCGGCAAGAGCGACCTGCGCGGCGTCGAACGGGTGACGGCACCGCCGGAGCGGCTGATCGGGTTTCGGACCCATCTGCGAATTTCGGCCGAGACCGCGCGGGCGCTGCGCGGGGCGGTCGAGGTGTCGGTGCTGTCGCACGGGTATGCCGGGCTTCAGCTCGTCGGGAACGCGACGGCCAATCTCTGCCTGCTGGTCGACCGCGAGCATTTCGCGCGCCTCGGGTCCGATTTCACGGCGCTGCTCCACGACATCTCCGGCGACTGCGCGCTGTTGGGGACGCGGCTGCGCGGTGCTGAGGCCGAGCGTCCGTCGTCAATATTCCGCGTGCCGTACGGGCATGTGCATCGGCCTACTGCCGCCGATCCGGAAGGGCTGTACCGGCTCGGCGATCAGGTGGCCGTCATCCCGTCGTTCTGCGGCGACGGCATCGCGATCGCGCTGCATAGCGGGGAGCGGGCGGCGGCGGCGGTCGTCTCCGGGATGCCCGCCGTCGCGTATCACGCGGCGATGCGGCGCGATGTCGGCGGCGGCGTGGCGCTGGCGTTTCGGCTCTACCGGATGGCCAAAACGCCGGCCGGGTCACGCGCCCTGATGGCGGCCTGCGCGCTGTGGCCCGGACTGATGCGCGCGACCGCCCGCGCGACACGGGTGCGCGGGCGGTCGCTGGAGTGGTCGGCGGGTTAGGCGGACGCGATCAGGCGCCGCCCCAATGCATCGTCAGGCCGCCATCCATGGTCCACGTCTGCCCGGTGACGTAATCCGCCTCGTCCGACGCCAGGAACAGCGCGAGGGCCGCGATCTCGCGCGGTTCGCCGGGGCGGTGCCAGGGGATCGCCTCCATGCTCTTCTCCCGCTTCTTGGGGTCGTCCAGCGTCTTCGCCGTCATCGGCGTCGCGATCAGGCCGGGCGCGATGGCGTTCACGTTGATCTTGTCCGGTGCCACCTCCACCGACAGGCTGCGGACCAGGCTGTTCAGCCCGGCCTTCGCCATCCCGTAGGGGGCGCTGTTCGGGGTCGGCAGGTGCCCCGCGACCGAGCCGATGAACACGATCCGGCCCCTGCCGCCCTCCGCCAGCCGCATCTTGAGAAATGCGCGCGCGCAGTAGAGCGGCGCATACAAATCGGTCTTGAGAATATGGTCGAGCGTCGCGTCGTCGAGTTCGGCGACAGGCTTCTTCTCGCCCATGCTGTCGCCCGCGTCGGCGATCAGGATGTGCGGCGTGCCGAGCTGTTCCACCGTGCGGTCGAACATGGTCTGCACGCTGGCGGGGTCGGTAATGTCGACCTGGGTCAGAAAACCGCGCCGTCCCGCTGCCTCGACCCGCCGCAGCGTCTCGCCCGCCCCATGCTCGTCGCGGTGGTAGGTCACGCAGATGTCGGCACCCGCCTGCGCGAGCGCCTCGGCGGTCGCCTGGCCGATCCCGCTATCGGACCCGGTCACGACCGCGATCTTGCCGTCCAGAGAAAACATCCCGCCGCCCTTTCGCTTGTGTGCGGGGCGAACGGCGGGATGCGGTCTTAGTTCAGCCCCCGGCGATCAGGACTCCGCGGGCTCGAACGCGAGGCTGACGCCGTTCATGCAGTAACGCTCGCCGGTCGGCTTCGGGCCGTCCTCGAACACATGGCCCAGATGGCTCTTGCAGCGGCTGCAATGGGCCTCGGTGCGGACCATCCCCATGCTCACGTCGCGGCTGGTCTCGACGGCACCTTCGATCGGGGCCCAGAAGCTCGGCCAGCCGGAGCCGCTCTCGTATTTCGTGTCTGCGGTGAACAGCGGCTGGCCGCACGCGGCGCAGGAAAACTGGCCTTCGCGCTTTTCGTAGTTCAGCGGGCTGCTGCCCGGGCGCTCGGTGCCGTGCTGGCGCAGGATGCGGAACTGCTCCGGCGAGAGGGTCTTCTTCCAGTCCGCGTCGGTTTTCTCGGCGACATCGCTCATGGGCGCTCTCCTTGATGGGCGTGCGACGGAAATGGCGACGGCGTGCTAGCACGGCAACGATGTCAGTCGGCACCCCACCACATTTCGCCGTCATCGGCGGCGGCCCAGCCGGGCTGATCGCGGCCGAGACGGCCGCCAGCGCCGGAGCACGTGTCACCGTCGTCGACCATATGCCGAGCGTCGGGCGCAAATTCCTGATGGCGGGACGTGGCGGCCTGAACCTCACGCATTCCGAGCCGCTCGATCCGTTTCTCGCCCGCTACGGCGGCAGCCGGGCACGGCTGGAGCCGGCGATCCGGGCGTTTCCGCCCGCCGCCCTGATCGCCTGGGCGGAGGCGCTGGGGCAGCCGACCTTCGTCGGCAGCAGCGGCCGGGTGTTCCCGCGCGCGATGAAAGCCTCGCCGTTGCTGCGGGCGTGGCTGAAACGGCTGGGCGAGCTGGGCGTCGCGTTCGAGCGGTCGCGCTGGCATCCGGGCTCGTTCGCCGCCGACGCGACCATTTTGGCCTGCGGCGGCGCGTCCTGGCCGAGGCTCGGCTCGGACGGCGCGTGGGCCGCCGACGTTTCTGACGTGGCCCCGTTCCGGCCGTCCAACATGGGATTTCAGGTCGCCTGGTCGGAGCCGTTCGTCGCACGCCACGCCGGGACGCCGCTGAAGCGGATCGCGCTCACCCATGACGGTGTCACCGTCCGGGGCGAGGCGATGGTGACCGCCGCCGGGATCGAGGGCGGCGCCGTCTACGCGCTATCGG
Organism: uncultured Alphaproteobacteria bacterium; assembly: GCA_963756975.1. Taxonomy (GTDB): domain Bacteria; phylum Pseudomonadota; class Alphaproteobacteria; order Acetobacterales; family Acetobacteraceae; genus CAVRQM01. The sequence continues at coordinate 704,177 of CAVWPS010000001.1, forward strand.
CCGCCATTCGCGAGCGGGGCGGGCCGGTCACGATCGACCTGTTGCCGGACAGCGATGCGTCCGCGCTGGCCCACAAGGTCAACCGGGCGCGCGGCGGGCAGTCGCTGTCGACGTTCCTGCGGAAGGCCGCGAACCTGCCGCCGGTCGCGATCGGGCTGGTGCAGGAGGCGCTGCATCGCGGCTCCTCGGGCGACGATCTGGCCGCCCTGCTCCGCGCCGTCCCGCTCCGGCTCGGCGCACCGCAGGGTCTCGCGCGCGCAATCTCGACGCGCCGGCGGGCTGCGCTGGTCGGCGGTCGACGACACGCTGATGCTGCGCGGACAATCCGGGAACGTTCGCGTGCGGCGAGATGCTGGACTGGGAGGCACCGACGGGCGGCTACCTGTTGCAGGCCTGTTTTTCGACCGGCGTGATGGCGGCGAACGGCGCACTGAACTGGCTCGGCCGTGGACGCTGACCTCCGCATCGCCTCCGGCCACGTCGTCGTCCTGCGGATGTTCGACATCGCCTACGCGATCGACCTGGCGCGCGCGGAGACGCTATGGACGGCGTTCGCGGCCGGGCGCACCGCGCGGTCCCGCCTGCAGGGGACGCTGCCGAAGGCGATGGCGTTCGGCGTCGCCCCGCTGGCGATCCAGCTCGATCCCATCGTCCTCGACCTGTCCGGCGTCCCGGCCGAGGCGCAGGTCGTGGCTCGGCTGCACGATTTCGGCGTGGTGTGCGTCACGTTGCGGGTGCCGGTGGCCGACATGGCGTGGGCCGACTTCGTCCGGCTGGTGAACGCGGTGGACGCGGCGATCGGGCCGCGCAGCCATCTGCCGGACGAGAACCGGCCGTGGGACCGGGTGCTGGCGCGGCTGAAGACGGTGGTCGGCCCGGCGCTGGACCGCCCGCTCTCCCAAGCGCCGGAGGAGGATTACCTGATCGGCGTCGTCCACGCGTTCGACGCGCGCCCGACCGCGACCGAGTTGCTGGCCAACGCCGACCTCGTGCCGCTGCTGTCCGGCGAGACGCGGCCGTTGTCGGAGGGGGCGCGGGCCGACCTGCTGCGGCAGCGGTTCAGCTACTACACCGACGATCTGGTGGTCCTGACCTGGGACCGCGCCTTCATCTACGAGCCGCGCGGGGATAGCGACGTGGCCGACGTGCTGGAGATCGCCAACGCGCAGCTGCTGGAGATGCGCTATTACGACGAGCTGCTCGACGACGAATTGCCGCGCATGTACGACTTGGTCGAGAACGCGCGCCGGGGATACGGCGTCTTTTCCGCCCGCCGCTACGCCACGCTCGCGCGCAAACTATACGCGCTGGTGGCCGAGGTGACGGAGACGACCGAGAAGGTCGACAACGCGCTTCAAGTCACCGAGGACGTCTATCTCGCGCGCATCTACGCGGCGGCGCTGGACCTGTTCCGCGTCCGCACGGTGGGGGCGGCGGTCGACCGGAAGCTGTCGATCATCCGCGACACGTATACCGCGCTATACGACGAGGCGAGCGGCGGCCGGTCGGAGCTGCTGGAGATCGCGATCCTGGTGCTGATCCTGGTCGAGGTGGTGCTGGCGATCTGGCCCCATTGGTGATCTTGCGTCGCGACGGCCCACGATCGATGTTGTGCGGTGCGGCGAAGCGCCGTGAAGGGGTGTGGATGCTCTACGAGTTGCACGATTGGCAGGCTGCCGCGCTGGCGCCGGCCCGCCTGTTCGCGATGAACGCCCTGTCGGTGATGGATGTGCTGGAGCCGTTCATGCCGAACGACGCCGGGCGGTGGACGCGGGCGGCGCTGAACAGCTTCGAGCACTCGACCCGGCAGTTCGGCAAACCGGCGTTCGGCCTGCACTCGACCATGGTCGACGGGCAGGAGGTCGCGGTCAACGAGGAGATCGTCGCGCGCGGGCCGTGGTGCGACCTGCTGCATTTCCGCCGCGAGATCGATCGCCCGGCCGACCGCACGGTGCTGCTGGTGGCCCCCATGTCGGGCCATTTCGCGACCTTGCTGCGCGGCACGGTCGCGGGCTTCCTGCCCGATTGCGACGTCTACATTACCGACTGGCATGACGCGCGCGACGTCCCGCTGACCGCGCCGGTGTTCGATTTCGACGCCTACGTGACGCAGGTGATCGAGTATTTCCGCCTGCTCGGGCCGGATACGCATGTCGTGGCCGTCTGTCAGCCGGCGGTCCCGGTGCTGGTCGCGGTCAGCGTGATGAGCGTCACCGAGCCGGACGCGGTGCCGGCCACGATGACGCTGATCGGCGGCCCGATCGACACGCGCGAGGCGCCGACGCAGGTCAACACCTTCGCGAAATCGCACGACCTCGACTGGTTCAGGCGCAACGTCGTCCACCACGTGCCGTTCGGGCGCACCGGGGCCACACGGCTGGTCTACCCGGGGTTCCTGCAGCTGGCCGGGTTCATGGCGATGAACCTCGACCGGCACATGGACGCGCACTGGCAGATGTTCCTGCATCTGGCCGACGGCGACGGCGAGAGCCTGTCATCCAAGCGCGCATTCTACGAGGAATACCGCGCGGTGATGGACATGCCGGCGGAGTTCTACCTGCAGACGATCGAGGCGGTGTTCCACGAGCACAGGCTGCCGCGCGGGACGATGCGGTACAAGGGCGAGCTGGTCCGGCCGGCGGCGATCACCCGGACCGCGATGCTGACGATCGAGGGCGAGCGGGACGATATCTCGGGGCTCGGCCAGACGCGGGCGGCGCACCGGCTGACGACGGGGCTGCCGGAGTCGATGCGCGAGCATGTCGAGCAGCCTGAGGTCGGCCATTACGGGCTGTTCAACGGGCGGCGGTTCCGGGCCAACGTGGCGCCCCGGATCAAGGCGTTCATGGCGGCGCATTCGCGGGACATCGCACGAGAGATGGCGGCCTGACCGCTTCTCCCTCTCCCGGCTTATGGGAGAGGGCCGGGGTGAGGGTCCTCGCTGCCATCGTGCTTGTAGCGCCCCTCACCCAACCCTCTCCCGAGGGAGAGGGCTTTCCGTTCGCTGCCGCGTCCGCTCGTAGAGAAACCGCTCCAGTTCGGGCACGAAGCGGATGATTTCGAACCCGGACTTTTCGAGCACCCGCCGCGAGCCCGCGTTCTCGGGACGCGCGAACGCCCGGACCCGGGCCAATTTCAGCGTGTCGTCCGCGAACGCGATGCAGGCCGCCACCACTTCCGAGGCGTAGCCCCGGCCCCAGGCCGACGGATGGAAGAAGTAGCCGATTTCGACGCCCCAGCCCGGATGGAACGGGTCGTCGTACAGGCCGCCCCAGCCGATGATCCGGTTATCCGCCTTGGTGACGATGGTCCACGGGGCGCAGCCGTTTCTTGCGGCGGGCGCGTTCGTGGACCGCGATGCGCCGGCGGCAGTCGCGGAGCGAGGCATGGACGGTCGTGTGGCGCATCGCTTCGGGGTCGCCGAGGAATTCGAACAATGCCGGGGCGTCCGCGAGACTGGGGCGGCGCAGGGTTAGCCGGGGTGTTTCGATGCGGAAAAATCCTACTCCCTCTCCCGTTTTCTGGGAGAGGGCCGGGGTGAGGGTCTACGCTTACAGCGTGCCGGTGGCACCCCTCACCCAACCCTCTCCCGAGGGAGAGGGCAATTCTGTTGTCAGCTGTCCCGAGTCATCACCCGGGGCGAGTTGGACGACCAGCTGGCCAGAACGCGGACGCCGGGCTTGAACGCGTCGGCGTCTTCGCTCGGCACGTCGGCCGACAGGGCGGTGTCGTCGGTGCCGTCGGCCAGCGTCATCCGCACCCGGGTCAGCGAGCCCAGGAACGTCACGTCGCGCACGTCGGCCACGACCGAGCCGGGCGGGATGTGGCCGTTGAGCGCGGCGAGGCGAACGTGCTCGGGGCGCAGGAACAGGTCGACGCCGGAGCCGGGCGCGTGGCTGGTCGCCGCGTCCGCCGGCAGCTCGATCCCGCCGACGCGGACGCCGCCGTTCATGGCGATGCCGGGGAACACCGCGGCGGCACCGATGAAGCGGGCGACGAAGCCGTCCGCCGGCTCCCGGTAGATCGCGGCCGGGCTTGCGACTTGCAGCAGCTTGCCGCCGTTCATCACCGCGACCCGGTCGGAGATCGACAGCGCCTCCTCCTGGTCGTGCGTCACCAGCACCGTCGTCACACCGGTTTCGCGCTGGATGCGGCGGATTTCGTCGCGCAGCTGCACCCGGACCTTCGCGTCGAGTGCCGAGAGCGGCTCGTCCAGCAGCAGCACCTGCGGCTGCACCGCCAAGGCGCGGGCCAGGGCGACGCGCTGCTGCTGGCCGCCCGAAAGCTGGTGCGGGAATTTGGCCATGTGCTGGCCGAGGCCGACCAGATCGAGCAGCGTCTGCGCGCGCTTCAGCTGCTCGTCGCGCGCGACGCCGGCGACGCGGGGGCCGAAGCGGACGTTGTCGAGTGCCGTCATGTTCGGGAACAGGCTGTACGCCTGGAACACCATGCCCATCTGCCGCTGGCTCGGTGCCAGCGCCGTGACATCGCGGCCGGCGATCACGACCCGGCCCTCATCCGGTTTGACGAAGCCCGCGATGATCCGCAGCAGCGTCGTCTTGCCGCAGCCGGACGGGCCGAGCAGGCAGACCAGCTCGCCCGTTTCCATCGTCAGGTCGAGCGCGGCCAGCACCGTCTTGCCCGAGTACGTTTTGCGAACGCCATGCGCTTCGACGGCTGCCATCGCTGAAATCCCTATTTCGCGCCGGCGACTGTCGCGCCGCCGCGCTTGCCGGCCAAGAGGACACCGAGCATGGCCATCCAGGTGATGACGAAGCTGAGCGTCGACAGGGCGGCGGCCTCGGTCGGCGCGTTCTGCCCGACCTCGTTGATGAGCACGGCGAAGGTGTGGAACAGCAGGACGTTGGCGAAGGTGAACTCGCCCATCACCACGGCGAGCGTCAGCAGCGTGCTGCCGATCAGCGCCGAGCGCAGGTTCGGCAGGACGACGAGGCGGATGATCTGCCCCATGCCGGCGCCGAGCGAGATCGCCGCCTCGGTCAGCGTGGTCAGGTCGAGGGCGCGGATACCGACGTCGATCGCGCGGTAGGCGTACGGCAGGGCGAGGAAGAAGTAGGGAATGACCAGGTAATAGGGCGTGCCGACCAGCCATTCCGGCCCGGTGAACAGGGCGGACAGGCCGGCGACGAGGGCGATCGCGGGCACCACGAACGGAAGCGCCGCGATGAACTCGAACAGCGGGCGCAGACGCGGCGCGTACAGGTTCATGAAGATCATCGCCGGGACCAGCAGCACGATCAGCGCGGCACAGGTGGCGATCGCGAGCTTGATCGACGTGAACAGGTCGCGCGCCAGGTTCGGGCGGGCCAGCAGCGTGTGGTAGGCGGCGAAACCGTAATGGCCCCTGCCCTCCCACAAGCTGAAGGCGACGGTCAGCACGAGCGGCACGATGAAGAAGATCCCGGCCAGGATCAGGACGATGTAGCCACCTGTTCCAATGCGCTTCATCGGCGGACGGCCTGCCATCTTGCGGCGCGGCGGGCGAGCAGCGCCGACAGGCCGAGCACCAGCACCATGACCACGATCATGCCGACGGCGAGGGCGGCACCGGTTTGCGGGCTGCTCATCACGTCGCCCGACAGCACGTTCGCGATTTCCGTCGTCAGCAACGCGATGTTGCCGGACGTCAGCGCGTAAGCGGTCGCGTAGGCGGAGAAGGCCGAGCCGAACAGCAGGATGAACGACGACAGCAGCGACGGGGCCAGCACCGGCAGGCCGACATGGCGCCAGAACTGCGAGCCGGTGGCACCGAGGTTCTCGGACGCCTCCCGCCATTCGGTGCGCAGGCCCTGCAACGCCGGCGTGATGATGATGACCATCAGCGGGATCTGGAAATACGAGTAGACGATGGTCAGGCCGGTGATGCTGTAGAGGCTGAACCCGGCCGAGTAGACGTCGAGCCCGACCCCTTTCAGCGCCTGCGTCAGCATGCCGAGCGAGCCGAGTGTGGCGACGAACGCGAAGGCCAGCGGCACGCCGGCGAAGTTGGCCGCGACCGCCGAGAAGCTCGTCACCAACGATTGCAGGCCGCGGGGTGCCCCCGGCTTCAGCACCGTATGGGCGATCAGCCCGCCCGCGATGACACCGACGATGGCCGACGCGCCGGACAGCACGATCGAGTTTCTGAAGGCGCTCGCGTAGCGGTAATCGCCGAGGGCGCGCAGATACTCGAGCGTGAACCCGTGCTCCCCGGTGACCGACTGGATCGCCAGAGTCACTGTGGGCGCGACCATGAACAGCGCGCTCAGGGCCACGAACGCTGCGATGAAAAGGTAGGGGACGACGTATCTCACGCCGCCCGCCCCCCGTTCAGGTTAAAAACCCGCATCAACCGAGCTTGACGACCTTCGGCCAGGTGTCGGCCAGAGCCTTTTTCGCCTTCGCACTCTGGTCCTGGGTCGCGAACGACACCGCCTTGTAGGCGTCGGCCGACGGCAGCTTGGCCAGCACATCGGCCGGGACCTTGCCGGCGGCGACGAGCGCGTTGAAGCGGATCGGGTGGGCGAAGCCGCGCAGGAAGCCGATCTGGCCCTCGTCGCTGTAGAGGTATTCCATCCAGAGCTTCGCGGTGTTCGGGTTCGGCGCGAACGCGCTGATCGCCTGGCAATAGTAGTTGCCGAACGGCTTGGCGTTCTCCGGCAGGATCACCTTGATGTTCGCCTTGCCGGACGCGCCGTCCGCGATGGCGAGGTTCAGGTAGTCCCAGTTGATCAGGATCGGCGTCTGGCCGCTGGTCAGGCTCGCCGTCGTGCCCTTCACCGGGTTGTAGTTGCCGGCGTCGTTCAGCTTGCCGAAGAATTCGATGCCCGGGGTGATGTCGTCGAAGCTGCCGCCGTTGCCGAGCGCCGCCGCGTACACCGCACCGAAGGCCGCGCCGGCGCCGAGCGGGTTACCGTTCAGCGCGACCATGCCCTTGTACTCGGGCTTCAGCAGGTCGGCCCACGTCATCGGCATGTTCTTGACGACGTCGAGGTTCACGCCGAACGAGACCACGCCGAAATAGTCGCCGTACCACATGCCGTCCGGGTCCTTGACCTCGGTCGGGATCGTGTCCCAGGTCGCGACCTTGTAGGGCTGGAACAGCTTCTCGGCGGTGCCGGTGGTGGCGAACGCCGGGCCGACATCCACGGTGTCCGGGGCGCGGCTCTGGTTCTTGAGGCTGCGGATCGCCTGCAGCTCCTCGGCCGAGCTGCCGTCCGGGTTCGCGTCGTCGATCGTGACGTTGTAGCGCTTGGCGAAGGTGTCCATCAGCTCGCCGTAATTCGCCCAGTCGCGCGGCAGGGTGATGACGTTGAGCTTGCCCTCGGCCTTCGCCGCATCGACGATGCCGGCCGGGATCATCGTATCGGCCGCGAACGCGCGGCGGGCGGTGCCGCCCACGAGACCCGCGCCGACCAGGCCGACGCCGGCCCTCAGGTACACTGCGACGATCGAATGACATGCGGAACCTCCGTGAGCGAATTGCGACAGCGCACGGGATAGTGAGGATGTGTTACACTAAGATGTCAATTATGTGACAGTTACGCGGTTGTTCCGATCAGCCGGTCACCGATCACCCGCTCACCGGCGGCTCGGTCGCGCCCAGTGCGGCCATCGTCTCCGGCGCGAGGCGCAGGTGCGCCCGCACCAGTTCGGGCGGCGAGAGCGCCAGGCACTGGCCGGCGGAGACGTGGGTGTAACGGCCGGACGCGAACAGTTCGAGGTAGCGTAGCGTCCCGGTCCCGGTGTTCTCGATCCAGTGGCCGCTGGTTTTTCCGACGTAGCCGACATCGCCCGCGCGAAGATCGACGGTGCAAGCCACGCCGCCGGACGCGAAGATGCCCATCCGTCCCTGCCCCGACAGCCAGCACTGCCACTCGTCCGAATACGGATGCCAATGCAGCTCTCGCAGGCCGCCGGGCGCGATCTCGACCAGGGCGGCCGCGATCTCCGTGGATATCGCGAAATTGGTCCTGTCGGTGATCCGCACCGTGCCCCATGGCGTGCGCTGGGGCGGCTGCGCGGCCATGCGGTGGGTGAACGATTGCGGCGCGAACCCTTGGGGCGAGGCGATGCGGCCGGCCGGCAGCTTTGCCGGAAGATCCGATTGGAAGATATACGGTGCCGTCTCGGGCATTTTCGCGAACGCCGCTTCCGGTGCCCCGAAATTCTTGGCCAGCACCGCGCGCGGCACGTGGGCGAACCAGTCGGTCAGCAGGAACGTGGCGCCGTCCGAAAATGTCCCGTCCGGGACCACCATCAGAACCTCGCAGCCGTCCGGCTCCAAACCCTGGATCGAGTGCGGCAGGCCGCCGGGGACATACCAGAGGTCGCCCTCCGCGACGTCGCCGGCGACCGCGCGGCCGTCCTGATCGACCATCGTCATCCGCGCGTGGCCGTGCAGCACGTACGCCCACTCCGCCTGCTTGTGCCAATGCATTCCCCGCACGCCGCCGGCGGTCAGGCGCATGTTGACGCCGGCGATCTCCTTGGCCACCGGCAGCTCGCGCGCGGTCACCTCGCGCGCCCAGCCGCCCTCCTCCAGCCGGCTGTGCGCGTCGTTGAAGGAGAAGCGCATGCCGGCGTCGCGGATCGGCCCCGGCCCCCGCTCCGGTCCCCGCTCCTTGCTCGGGGTGGCGGCCAGCGTGGCGGCGGCGGCGGCTCCCGCCAACAGGCTGCGGCGCATCGGATCGGTCATTGGCGGTCTCCGCTGATGGTCGGATTAGAACGACGCCGCGCCGGGCGGGCTGCCGCCGGTTGACACGAACCGACCCCGCACGATGATGCCGCCCGCCAAACGGGGGAACGACCAATGAGCGTTGCAGACGAGTTTTTCGCGGGCCTGACGCCGATCCGGTACGCCGGGCCCGACAGCACCGACCCCCTCGCCTATCGCTGGTACGATCCGGACCGCATGGTGATGGGCCGCACGATGGCCGAGCACTTCAAGTTCTCGGTCGCGTATTGGCATACGCTGGTCTGGCCCGGCTCCGACATGTTCGGCCCCGGCACCTTCGACCGCCCCTGGCAGCAGGGCGACACGCTACAGCACGCGGACGACAAGGCGGCGGCGATGTTCGCCATCCTCGATCTGCTCGGTGTGGATCATTACTGCTTCCACGACATCGACGCGGTGCCGCTGGGCGAGACGCTGCGTGAGGGCAACGCGAACCTCGATCACATCGCCGACGTGCTGGCGGGGCATCAGGCGCGCACCGGCAAGAAGCTGCTGTGGGGCACGGCCAACCTGTTCAGCCACCCGCGCTACATGGCGGGTGCGGCCACCAACCCGGACCCGGCCGTGTTCGCCTACGCCTGCGGGCAGGTGGCGAAGATGATGGAGGTCACGCACAAGCTCGGTGGCGCGAATTACGTGCTGTGGGGCGGGCGCGAGGGCTATGACACGCTGCTGAACACCGACATCGGCCACGAGCTCGATCAGCTCGGGCGGTTCATGTCGATGGTGGTCGAGCACAAGCACAAGATCGGCTACTCGGGCCAGCTGCTGATCGAGCCGAAGCCGTGCGAGCCGACCAAGCATCAATACGATTACGATGCGGCGGCGGTGGCCGGGTTCCTGCGCAAATACGGCCTCGAGCGCGACATCAAGATGAACCTCGAGGTCAACCACGCGACCCTCGCCGGACACACGTTCGAGCACGAGATCGCGTTCGCGGGCAGCCAGGGATTGCTCGGCTCGGTCGACGTGAACCGGGGCGATCCGCAGAATGGCTGGGATACGGACCAGTTCCCGAACAACCTCGGCGAGTGGGTTCTGGCGATCTATTACATCCAGGCGTCCGGCGGGCTCGGCAGCGGCGGCTACAATTTCGACGCGAAGGTCCGGCGGCAGTCGATCGACGCGGTCGATTTGCTGCACGGGCACGCGGGGGCGATCGACCTTTGTGCGCGGGCGTTGCTGATCGTCGAGAAGATGGTGGCCGATGGCGGCTTCGACGCGTTCCGGGCGCACCGGTATGCCGGTTGGCGTGAAGGCTTCGGCGCCGACATGCTGGCCGGGAAAGTGACGCTGGCCGACGCGGCGTCGCATGCGGCGACGGCGGCGGTGCCGGTCAAGAAGTCCGGGCGGCAGGAGTTCTTGGAGAACCTGGTCAACCGGTTCGTCTGATCGCGTTTGCGCCGGCACGGATGCCCGGATCGAGTCCGGGCATGACGTGCCGGCGCGTCAGTCCCGCAACCGATCCAGCAGGGCCATGGCGGCGAACGGATTGCGTTCCTTGAACCCGCTGATGACGTAGGCGAACACGTCGCGCCCGGCCGCCATTCGTCGCAGCCGGTCCGCCCACCCGTCGAGGGCTTCGTCGCTGTATCCCAGGAATTCGTCCTCGGTCGTGCCCATGATGCGGACGTAGGAGAAGTCGGCGGTCGGCTCGTCGATGGTGGCCTTCGTCGCGTCGGCGGCGAGCGCCATGCAGACATTGTGCTCGCGCGCCATGGCGAAGCATTCGGGCGTGTCGAAGCTCGGATGTCCGACTTCCATCACGTGCCGGAGCGGTTTGCCGCCGGCCTCGCGCGGCAGCAGTTTCAGGAACGCGCCGAAATCGCCGGGCTCGAATTTCTTGGTGGCGGCGAACTGCCAGTTGATCGGCCCGAGTTTCTCACGCAGTTCGAGCACGCCGCCGCCGATGAACCGGGCCACGGACTCGCCCGCGTCGGCCAGCACGCGCCGGTTGGTGCAGTAGCGCGACGCTTTGACCGAGAACACGAAGCCGTCCGGCGTCTCGTCCCGCCAGCGCGCGAACGTTTCCGGCTTTTGCGATCCGTAGAAGGTGGCGTTGATTTCGATGGAGGTGAGAAGGCTCGCGGCATGCGCGAGTTGGCTCCGGTGCGGCAGGCCGGCGGGGAAGAACGTGCCGCGCCAGGGTTCAAAATCCCAGCCGCCGACGCCGATGCGGATCGCGCTCACACCGTCTCCGCGTAGTGGCACGCGACCCAGTGCCCATCGACCGGACGCAACGCCGGCCGCTCGGCCACGCAGCGGTCGGTCGCAAACGGGCAGCGGCTGGCGAAGGCGCAGCCGGGGGGCGGGTTGAGCGGCGACGGTAGCTCGCCGCGCACGGTCGCGGCCGCGACGTGGTGGCGCGGGTCGGTGCTTGGCGTCGCGGCCAGCAGCGCGCGGGTGTACGGGTGGCGCGGGTGCCCGAACAGCGCCGTCTTGGGTGCGAGTTCGGCGACGCGGCCGCAGTACAGGACCAGCACGTCGCGCGCGATGTGGCGGACGACGGACAGATCGTGGCTGATGAACAGGTAGGCGAGCCGGAATTCGGCCTGCAGATCCATCATCAGGTTCAGCACCTGCGCCTGGATCGACACGTCGAGCGCGCTGACCGGCTCGTCGGCGACGACCACGCGTGGGCTCAGCATCAACGCGCGCGCGATCGCGATGCGTTGGCGCTGGCCGCCCGAGAACATGTGCGGATAGCGGCCGAACTGGTCGACGCGCAGGCCGACGCGCCGCATCATCTCGCGCGCCGCCTCCTCGCGTTCGGGCCGTGTGCCGCGCCGGTTGATCGTCAGCGGCTCGGTCAGGATCGAGCCCACGGTCTTGCGCGGGTTCAGGCTGCCGTACGGGTTCTGGAACACCATCTGCACGCCGAGCCGCAGCGTCCTGCGCCGCTTGTCGTCCGCATCGGCGGTCGTCGCACCGTCGAGCAGCAGCGCGCCACCGTCGGGCCGCTCCATCAGTGCGGCCATGCGCCCGAGCGTGCTTTTGCCGGAGCCGCTTTCGCCCACCACCGCCAGCGTCTCGCCCGGCTGCAGCGTGAACGACACGCCGTCGATCGCGCGCACCAGTCCGGCTTTCGCGAACAGGCCGCCGCCGACCGGGTAGGTGCGGCGGAGATCGACCGCCTCCATCGCCGGCACGCTCATGTCGGGCGCCCGGCATCGTCGAGCGGAAAGTGGCAGCGGGCGCGGGCGTCCATGTGCGGCACGAGCAGCGGCTTTTCGGCGACGCACCGGGGCTGCACGAACGCGCAGCGCGGGTTGAACAGGCATCCGGCGGGGCGGTCGTCGATGCCGGGCACGATGCCGGGGATGGTGGGCAGCCGGTCCTGGCCGACCGCGCGCTCCGGCAACGCGGCGAGCAATGCGGCCGTGTACGGATGGCGCGGATGGGCGAACAGGTTTTCGGTCGCCGCCTCCTCCACGGTTTCGCCCGCGTACATCACCTGCACGCGCTGCGCTGTTTCGGCGACGACGCCCATGTCGTGCGTGATCAGCACCAGCGCCATGCCACGGTCGCGCTGCAGGTCGAGCAGCAGGTCGAGGATCTGCTTCTGGATGGTGACGTCGAGTGCCGTGGTCGGCTCGTCCGCGATCAGCAGGCGCGGGTTGCAGGCGATGGCCATGGCGATCATCACGCGCTGGTTCATGCCGCCCGAAAGCTGGTGCGGGAAGCTGCGCTTTCGGCGGTCCGCGTCCGGGATGCCGACCTGTTCGAGCAGCGCGGTCACGCGGCGGGCGATGTCGCTGCGCGGCACGGCGTGGTGGGCGCGCAGGCTCTCGGCGATCTGCCAGCCGACCGGGTAGCAGGGGTTCAGCGAGCTCATCGGCTCCTGAAAGATCATGGCCACGTCACGGCCGACGATCTTTCGGCGCGCACCGGCTGAGAGCGTCAGCAGGTCGGTGCCGTCGAACCGCAGCACGTCGGCGGTGACGCGGCCGGCTGCCGCGACGAGGCCCATGACAGCGAGCATGGACACCGATTTGCCGCTGCCGCTTTCGCCCACGACCGACAGGATTTCGCCCGCGTCGACGGTCAGATCGACCCCGCTCACGGCACTGAACTTGCCGCGCGCGGTGTCGAACACGACCGACAGGTTGCGGATTTCGAGCAGCGGCATCAGCGGCGCAATTTCGGGTCGAGCGCGTCGCGCATGCCGTCGCCGAACAGGTTGAACGCCAGCACGGTGAGCAGGATGGCGAGGCCCGGGAACAGCAGCACCCAATACGCGCGCTGATAATATTCCAGCGCGCCGGACAGCATCGTCCCCCACTCCGGCGTGGGCGGCTGCGCGCCGAGGCCGAGGAAGCCGAGTGCTGCGGCATCGAGGATCGCGGACGAGAAACCCAGTGTCGCCTGCACGATCACCGGGGCGAGGCAGTTCGGCAGCACCGCGTCGAACATCAGCCGCAGCGTGCCCGCACCGGCCGAGCGGCTCGCCGCCACGTAGTCGCGCGACAACTCGCCGAGGGCGGCGGCGCGGACGAGGCGCGTGTAGGTCGGAAGATACGTGATGGCGACGGCGATCATCGCGTTGAACAGGCTCGGGCCGACGATGGCGACGATGACGATCGCGAGCAGCAGGCTCGGGAACACCAGCAGCACGTCCATCAGGCGCATGATACCGACATCGACCGCACCACCGGCGAATGCGGCGATCAGGCCCAGTACCGTGCCGAGCGTCAGCGACAACGCGACGACCGCGAGCCCGATCAGCAGCGACAGCCGGGCACCGAACATGAGGCGGCTCAGGATGTCGCGGCCCACGTCGTCGGTTCCGAGCACGAAGTGTGACGTGCCGCCCGCGTCCCACACCGGCGGGGTCAGCAGATGGTCGCGGAACTGCTCGATCGGCGAGTACGGGAGCAAGGATGTCGGCGAACACGGCCACGATCAGGACGAAGCCGATCACGCCGACGCCGGCCACCGCCGCGCGGTTGGACCGAAACGCGCGCCAGAACAATGCAAGACCGCCGGGCATCGGACGGGCGATTTCGGTGGTGCGGAGCAGACCCGACATCAGCGTGAAATCCGCGGGTTGAGGACGCCGTAGGTCAAATCGACGCCGAGGTTGACCAGCATCGCGAGCGACGCGATCAGCAACGTGCCGCCCTGCAGCACGGGATAATCGCGGCGGCCGATGCTCTCGACCAGCCAGCGGCCGACGCCGGGCCACGCGAACACCGTCTCGGTCAGGATGGCGCCGCCGAGCAACGCGCCGACCTGCAGGCCGAGCACGGTCACGATCGGGATCAGCGCGTTGCGCAGCGCGTGCACGACGACGACGCGGAACCCGGACAGGCCCTTCGCGCGGGCCGTGCGAACGTAATCCTCACCCAAGACTTCCAGCATGGACGAGCGAGTCATGCGCGCGATGGTGGCGAGCGGGATGGTGCCGAGCACGATCGTCGGCAGGATCAGGTGCGAGAACGCCGACCGCACCGCGCCGTCGTCGTCGCTGTACCAGGAATCGATCAGCATGAAGCCGGTCCAGCTCGGCACGTCGAACATGTCGCTGATCCGGCCGGCGACCGGCGTCCATCCGAGGCCGACGGAGAAGATCAGGATCATGATCAGCCCCCACCAGAAGATCGGCATCGACGCGCCCGCGACGCTGACGCTCATCAGCCCCCAATCGACGGGCGTGCCGCGCCGGATCGCGGCGAGCACGCCGAGCGGCAGACCGATGACGATGGCGAACAGGATCGCGCACACGCTGAGTTCGAGCGTCGCGGGAAACAACTGCTTGAACTCGCCCCACACGGGTTCATGCGTGCGGAGCGAGATGCCGAGGTCGCCGGACAGCACCTGGCCTTCGTAGCGGACGAACTGCTCCCACAACGGCCGGTCGAGCCCCGCCTCATGCCGGAGCAACGCCAGCCGCTCCGGCGAGATGCCGTGCTCGCCGAAGCGCACCTCGATCGGATCGCCCGGCACGGCGTGGATCAGCACGAAGCTCAGCAGGGTGACGCCGACGAATGTCGGAATGATCAGCGCCACCCGCCTCAGGACATAAAGCAGCAACCGGGTCGGCTACTTCAGGTCGACGGCGTAGAATTCGTGGCTGCCGAGCGGGTCCATCTTGTAGCCCACGACGGCTTTGGACATCGGCAACGAGACGACCGAGTGCGCGATGAACGCGAACGGCGCCTCCTTGTGCATGATCTCCTGCGCCTGCGTGTAGAGCTTCGCGCGGTCGGCCTGCGCCGGCAGCATCGCCGCCTTCTTCAGCACCTCGTCGAAATCCTTGTCGCACCACTTGGCGACGTTGCCGCCGCCGACGCGCGCCGCGTCGCACCCGGCGAGCGGGACGAAGAAGTTGTCCGGGTCGCCATTGTCGCCGGTCCAGCCGAGCTCGACCATCTGATGCTCGCCGGCCTGCGCGCGCTTGCGGTACTCGCCCCACTCGTAGCTGACGATGTGGGTCTTGACCCCGATCTTGGCGAAGTCGGACTGCATCAGTTCGGCCATCCGGCGGCCGTCGGGATTGTACGGGCGCTGCACGGGCATCGCCCACAGATCGCTTTCGAACCCGTTCGGCAGGCCCGCCTCGGCGAGCAGCTTCTTCGCACCCTCGGGGTCGTATTTGTACGCCGGAATGGCGGCGTCGTAGCTCCACATGGTCGGCGGAATGAGGTTTTTGGCCTCCGTCCCGGCGCCCTGGTACACCGCGTCGAGGATCGCCTTGCGGTCGATCGCCATGTTCAGCGCGGTGCGGACGCGAACGTCGTCGAACGGCTTCTTGGTCGTGTTGAACGCGAGGTAGCCGATATTCAGGCCCGCCTGGCTCAGCACATTGAGCTTCGGGTCGGCCTTGATCGACGGCAGATCGGCCGGGTTCGGATACGCCGCCACCTGGCACTCGCCGGCGCGGAGTTTGGCGAGGCGCACGGCCGGGTCCTTGTTGATCGAGAACACCAGCGTGTCGATCTTCGCCCGCGTGCCCCAGAAGCCGGGGAACGCCTTGTAGCGGATGGTGGCGTCCTGGTCGTATTTGACGAACTGGAACGGGCCGGTGCCGATCGGGTGCTGGTCGATCACCTCCGGATGGCCGGCCTTCATCATCGCGTCGGCGTATTCCTTCGACTGGATCGTGGCGAAATCCATCGCGAGGTCGGCGATGAACGGCGCGTTCGGCATTTTCAGCGTGAACTTGACCGTGAAGTCGTCGACCTTCTCGATCGTGTCGAGCAGGTCGGCCATGCCCATGTCGCCGAAATAGTCGTAGCTGCCGCCCGAGACTTTATGGAACGGGCTGGAATCCTTCCACTGCCGCTCGAAGCTGAAGATGACGTCGTCGGCGTTGAAGCCGCGCGTCGGCTTGAACTGGTCGTTGCTCTGCCATTTGGCGTTGTGGCGCAGGTGGAAGGTGAAAATCTTGCCGTCCGCCGAAATGTCCCACTTCTCGGCGAGTCCGGGCTCGGTCTCGGTCGATCCGAGCTTGAACTGCACGAGGCGGTTGTAGACCGGGCGGTTGGCGTCGAACGTGGTCCCGGTGGTGTTGATCATCGGGTTGAAGTTCTCGGGGGCACCTTCCGAGCAGTAGACCAGCGTCTTCGCGGTCGCCGGGGCGACGAGCAGGGCCGCCATCACCGCGAGCGACGCGGTTCCGAGGAGCAGTCGTTTGGCCATCTTGGAGGTCCTCACGGTGTGTTGCGGGAGTGAACCAAACTTGGCGGGGGTTGGGAAGCGAGCCGTCGCTTACCCGAGCCGCACGACTTCCCCGGTCCGGGCGCTCTCGGTCGCAGCATCGGCCAGCCGCAACGCCGCGAGGCCGTCCGCGCCGCCGGGCTCGGCCGGAATGCCCGCCACGACCGCATCGACGAACGCGTCCAGTTCCGCGCGGTAGGCGGCCGCGTAGCGTTCCAGGAAGAACGGCAGCGCCGGGTCGGTGGTGAAGCCGCGCGACGTCGCGACCTCGATCGTGGTCGCGGTCTGGTTGCCCGCCCGCAGCAGCCCGGTCGCGCCATGCGCCTCGATCCGCTGGTCGTAGCCATAGGCGGCGCGGCGGCTGTTGCTGATCTGGCAGATCGTGCCAGACGCGGTCGTCAGCGTGACCATCGCGGTGTCCACATCCCCCGCCTCCCCGATGCCCGGGTCGACGAGGCACGATCCGGCGGCGAACACGGACGTGGGCTCCTCCGCCATCAGGAACCGCGCGAGGTCGAGGTCGTGGATCATCATGTCCCGGAACAGGCCGCCGGACGCGGCGACGTAGCTCGGCGGGGGCGGGGCCGGGTCGCGGCTGATGATGGTCAGCATTTCGAGCCGCCCGACCTCGCCCGACGCCAGCCGGCGTTTCAGGGTCGCGAAGGACGGGTCGAAGCGGCGGTTGAAGCCGACCATCAGGATCACCCCGGCGGCGGCCACCACATCCAGGCACCGCGTCACCCGGCCCGCATCGAGGTCGATCGGCTTCTCGCAGAAGATCGCCCGGCCGGCGCGGGCGGCGCGCTCGATCAGGTCGGCGTGCGTGGGCGTCGGCGAGCCGATGACGACCGCGTCGGCCGCCATGGCCTCGTCGAGCGACAGCACCCGGGTGCCGGTCGCGGTCGCCAGCGCCTCGGCGGATGGCGGGTGCGTATCGGAGATCCCGACCAGGCGCGCGCCGGTGTGGACAGCGACGTTGCGGGCGTGGATGCGGCCGATCCGGCCGGCGCCGATGACGGCGATGTCGAGCATGGCGAGTTTGTCCCCCCTGGTCTGGGGCAGGGCTAGCGCATTTGACGGTTTCGGGCAGCCCTCGTCGTAATCACAGCGCTCACCCGGCCCCTCTCGCCGTCTTTCGGCTCCGCGATGGTTCCTTGGCTGTCGCGTGGCGAGCCTGGCCGGCCGCGACGCCTGCGCCGCGCGGACAAGCTGGCCGGCGTGTCGGTTGACGCGCTCGGGTTCGACGACACGGCATTTTGCCGCGCGATCGGACGGGACTGAAGCCGTAGCATCCCGCCCGTCCGGCCCCCGGCGGCTTAGACGATGCTGAGGCCGACATCGACGTTGCCGCGCGTCGCGTTGGAATACGGGCAGATCTCGTGGGCCGCGTCGACCAGCCTGCGCGCGTCCGCGGGCGGCAGGCCGGGCAGGTCGATCACCAGATCGGCGGTGATGCCGAAGCCGCCCTTCGCGCGGGTGCCGATCCCGACGGTCGCCGTGACCTTGGTGTCGGCGGGAACCGACATCTTGAGCTGCTGGCCGGCGACCTTCAGCGCGCCGATGAAGCATGCCGAGTACCCGGCCGCGAACAGTTGCTCGGGGTTGCTGCCCTCGCCGCCGTCCCCGCCAAGCTCTTTCGGCCGCGACAGCTTGATGTCGAGCCGGCCATCCTCGCTCAGCGCGCGTCCGTCGCGCCCGCCGGTGACGGTCGCGGTGGTCTTGTACAGAACGTTGATGGCTGTCGTTTCGGACACGGCTGAACTCCTCTGGGCGCGAACGGCGCTAGTATCGTTGCCGCCTGCGCGCCGCAACAGGACGGCGTGCCCGCGCATCGCCAGGCTCTCGTCGTTCAGCCCCGGCAGCGACGCCGGATCGGCCGCGATCGCCTCGGCACACGCGACCGCGCGGGCAAGCTGAGCCGGGTCCAGATTGCGGACCGCCGGCCGCGCCACCACCGTGTCCCAGCGTTGCCCGATCGCGTGATCGAGGCACACGCGCATAAAGCAGTGGTCGAGGCGGATCGGCCATTCGTGGGCCGCCGCCATCCCGGGCAGCACCTCGCGCGTCAGCGTCAGCCAGCGCGCCCGTAATGCGTCGTCAGAGGACGTGGACACCGAGGCGCAGCCCGCGCGTGACCGCCTCGGCGCGCGAGCGGACGCCGAGTTTCGCGAACACCGCTTCCAGATGGTATTTCACGGTGTGCGCGGAGATGCCGAGGCGGCGCGCGATCGCCTTGTTGCTGTGGCCCTCGCCGACGGCGGCCAGCACTTCCACCTCGCGCGGCGTCAGCAGTCTCGGCGTGCCGGCCTGCTCGGCGAAGCCGTCGCGCTCGACGGCCGCGTTGGCCGACCGGACGGTCAGGCCCGCCGCCAGCGCCGTGACCGCGGCTGCGATCTGGGCCGCCGGCGCGTCGCGGCGCAGCACGCCGGGAAGCGAGGCGTCGGCGGCGAGCGCGGGATCGTCGGAAAGCACCAGCAGCGCGCCCTCGAACTCCGCCGTGTCGAGCGGCAACGTGGCAGCTTCCGCCAGTTCCACGATCAGGACGTCGGCCTCCGCCTCGGCGGTCAGCACCATCTTTCGCGCCAGCGCCTCGCGCCGGACGCCCCCCGCCATCCGCAGGGCGACGCGCGTCGCGGTATCGGCTTGGTTATTCACGGCGACCAGTGTGGCACTCATTCGGGGCGCGCCGTAATGGCCACGGCCACGTCCGCCACCGCGCCGCCGCGCACGACGGTCACGGTCAGCGTCTTTCCGACCGTCTCCGCACCGAGGCTCGAGGCCACGTCACGGGGTTCGGCGACGATGCGGCCCTCGATCGCCGTCAGCACATCGCCCGGCAGCAGGTGTCCGGCGGCCGGTGCGCCATCGGCGAAGCTCACCACCATCAGGCCGCGGGAGACGCCGGCGCGCGCCGCGATGTCGGACGGCAACGCGACCGCGTGCAGCCCCACGCCGAGCCAGCCACGCGTGACCCTGCCCTGCTCCAGAACGGGGACGAGCGCCCGCTCGATGGTGGCGGACGGAATGACCAGGACGGTCCGCCCAGGACCGAACGTCGACATCCCCAGCACCCGACCGAAACTGTCGACCACCGGGCCGCCCTCGGCACCCGGGCCGATCCTGGCACCGATGCGGATCAGATGGTCGATCTTGCCGCCGCGCTGGCTTTCCCACGCCGGCCCCTGCACCTCGATGCCGGACATCCGCGCGGTCACACCGCCGGCGCCGTCGCTGCCGAGGGCCAGGATCAGCGACCCCGGCCCGGCGGGCTCCGCGTGCTCGAACGGGGTGGCATCGCCCTCGATCCGCAGGGCGGCGACGTTGGTCGTCGGGTCGCGGCCGGCGACGGTCGCGGCGACGCGCTTGTTGCCGGGCAGGATGGCGGTGATCTCGGTCCGGTCCGGCAGGCCCTGCTCGGACGTGACGAGCACGCCCGGATCGCCACAGCGTGGCGCTGAGTTGCCCGCGTCCGTGCCAGACGAGGCCGGCGACCAGCGGGGTGGCGGCGACGACGCGTTGCCGGATCGCGTCCGAAAGGCTGGAGAAGGGGTCCATGGTGGTTCCGTGTTCGCTCATGGACCTCAATCTCGGTGGTCGGCCCGCGGGCCGCCATCGGCCGTTCAACCGGCCCCGGCGATCGACCGGGCCGCCAAAAGTTCGGAACGTTACGGCCTGAAGCGGAACAGCGCGGTCGCGAGCGGTGTCGCACCCCGGTCGGGCTTGAACTGCGCCATGTCCTGGATGTGGGACGCGGTGACGTACATCACGCCGTCCTTGCCCTCCGCCATGCTGTCCGGCCAGCGCAGCCGGTCGTCGCGGACGACCACCGGAAACGTGCCATCGGGGGCGCGGCGGCAGACGGCGTTATCCTCGGGGCTCGTGGTGTACAGCACGCCCGCGCGGCTTGCGTAGTAGCCGTCGGCGATCGGGCATTTGCCGAGCGTCTCGACGGCGGCGGCCACCTGATCGGCCGTTTTCGACGCGTCCAGCAACGTCGCGACCGCGATGCGATATTGGGTGTGCCCTGTCAGCGCCTGCCAGGTGACGGACTTCCCCTCCGGATCGATCGCGATGCCGTCGGCGGCGAACATCGGGCCGCGCCCGTCCGGGCGGACCAGCGGCTTGCCGTCGGTCATGATCGTCGTCCCCTTCTCGACCTGCGTGCTCGGGTGGCCGCTCAGCAGACGGCGCACCGTCCCGGCTTCGAGGTCGACCGTCAGCAGCGCGCCGACCTGCCCGCTATCGGTCAGCACGCCGTGCTTGCCGTCCGGGGTGAAGCGGATGTCGTTGAGGTAGCTGCCCTGCGGCATGACGTCGAAGCCGAACGGGATGACTTTCACGACCGCGTTGGTGGCGAGGTCGATGCCGACCAGTTTCGGGCCGCCCGGCAGCTCGAATTCGTTGCCGGGCGCGGCGGCGTCGACCACCCACAGCTTGCCGTGTCCGTCGCACACGACGCTCTGGACGCAGACGAAATGGTCGGCGTTGGAGAGCGGCTTGGCGTTGCGCCACGCGTTCCACTCGGCGTTCGGGTAGGCGGCCAGCTTGCCGTCGGCGTCGAGTTCGGCGACCGAGACGGCGACGTCCTCCTCCCAGCGGGGGAAGTTCACGAACACCCGGCCGTCCGGGCTGGCGGCGACGCCGGTCACCTGATGGCCGAAATTGGCGACCAGTTCGAGTTTCGGCGCGGCTTCGGCGACGGCCGGCATCGCGGCAACGGCGGCGGCGGCAATCGGCAGGGCGATGGCGGCGCGGCGGGTGATGATCGGACATGGAACGGGCTCCTTCGGCGGGGTGCCCTCCCCAACAGGGACGGGCGGCGCAGGGTTCCCGGCCGGTCGCGGCGCGCGGTAGACTGGGCGCAACGACAGGGTTTGGGAAACGTGGCGGATAATCTGTTCGAGGCCGACGATCTGAGGGTTTTTGCGCGAGATCTGTTTGCGCACGCGGGGCTGCCGCCGGCGCACGCGGCGGTGACGGCCGACACGCTGGTCGAGGGCGACCTGATGGGTCACACGACGCACGGCCTCGCCCTGCTCGGCCCCTATCTCGGCCAGTTCCAGCGCGGCGCGTGGACAGCGGACGGCGCGCCCACGATCCTGTCCGACGCGCCGGCGGCGCAGACCTGGGACGGCAATTTCCTGTCCGGCCCGTGGCTCACGACCGAAGCCGCGAACTGGGCGTCGGCGCGGGCGGCGGAGACGGGGCTGGCCTCGGTCGCGATCGGCCGCAGCGCCCATATCGCCGCCCTGGCCGCCTATCTGCGCCCGGTCGCCGAGGCCGGGCAGATGATCGTGATCGCCAGCTCCGACCCCGCCGCCGCCTCCGTGGCACCTTTCGGCGGCACGCGCCGGCTGGTCACGCCGAACCCGCTGGCCGCCGGCTGGCCGTCCCCTGGCGGCTCATCGTCAAGCGGGCCGGTGATGCTCGACGTGTCGATGTCGATCACGACGAACGGCATGACCAACCGGAAGCGGGCCGAGGGCGCCAAGTTCGATCACCCGTGGCTGCTGGACGCGGACGGGCTGCCGACCAACGACCCGGAGGCTTTCTTCACCGAGCCGGGCGGCACGCTGATGCCGCTGGGCGGGACGGAAGCCGGCCATAAAGGCTACGCGCTGGCCTTGCTGGTCGAGGCGATGACCTCGGGGCTGGCGGGTTTCGGACGCGCGGCCCGCCCGGCCGGCTGGGGGGCGTCGACGTTCGTCCTGGTCATCGACCCGCGCCGGTTCGCCGGCGCGGCGGCCTTCGCCACCGAGGCGGCCTGGATGGCGGACGCGGTGGCGGCCAATCCTGCGGCCGATCCCGCCAACCCGCCGCGCCTGCCCGGCGCGCGCGCGCTGGCGCTGCGGACGCGGCAGCTCGCGGAGGGGGTCGCGCTGCATCCGAGCATTCCGCCGGTGCTGCGGCTTCTGTCCGAGGAACGCGGGATCGCGATGCCCAACCCCCTGTGACCGCGTCCTACGATGTGGCGATCGTCGGCGCCGGCGTCGCCGGGCTGGCGGCGGCCCGGGCGCTCGACGGGCGCGGGCTCGGAACCGTGGTGCTCGAAGCGTCGGGGCGGATCGGCGGCCGGGCGCACAGCATCCGGCCGCCAGAACTCGGCGGCGCGATGTTCGACCGGGGCGCGTCGTGGCTGCATGCGGCCGAGCGCAACAAGCTGACCCCGATCGCCCGCGCGGCGGGGATCAGGTTGCGGCAATCGGACCCGGACGCCGAGTGGCGGCTGCGGATCGGCGAACGCGACGCGACACCGGCCGAACACGCCGCGCATGAGCAAACCGAGACGCGGTACGGCGAGCTGGTCGAGGCGGCGCTGGCGGACGGCGGCGATGTGGCGATGGCGGATGCCGTCGCGGCGTTGTCGGACGACCCGTGGCTCGGCTCCGTGGAAACGTTCGCCTGCCGCCTGATCGCCGCCGCCGATCCCCGCAAGCTGAGTGCGAGGGATTGGCGCGATAACGAGCTGGACGGGTCCAACCTGCTGCCCGAGGGCGGCGTCGGCGGCATGATCGCAAGCTGCCTCGGCCGCGACGTGCGGCTCGATACGCCGGTCTCGCGGATCGAGTGGGGTGACGGCGTGGCGCTGCACACACCGGGCGGGATCGTGCGGGCGCGGGCCGCGATCGTCACGGTGTCGGCCGGCGTGCTGCGGTCGCTGACCTGGGCACCCGAATTGCCTGCGGCGCACCGCGAGGCGCTGGACGCGCTGCCGATGGGGTTGCTGACGAAAGTCGCCATTGCCGATCCTCGCGGCGCCCGGTTCGGACTGGCCCCGGGCGGCGGGATCGGCGGGCAGGTCACGCCACGGCACGCGCCCAGCATGTCGTTCCTGGCCGATCCGGACGGCGGGCACGTCGTCGGCTTCGTCGGCGGCGAGACGGCCGAGGCGCTGTCCCGCGACGGCATCGCGGCGACCGCCGCGTTCGCGGTCGACCGGCTGCGGACGTTGCTCGGGGAGCGGGTCGCGGTTGGCGAGGTCGTCGTCGCCGACTGGCTGGCCGACCCGTTCCATCGCGGTGCCTACGCCTATGCGCGCATCGGACATGCGGCGGCGCGCACAGCGCTGGGCGAGCCGTGGGGCGGTGGCCGCATCGTCTATGCCGGCGAGGCGGTGGCGACGGAGGGGTTGGCCGGCACGGTCGGCGGCGCTTACGCAAGCGGTGTCGCGGCGGCGGGAGCGGTCCGAGCGGCCCTCGCATGAACACGCGGCCGTTGCTGCGGCAACCGGCGTTCCTGCGGCTGTGGGTCGCGGGGGGTCTCGCCAGCGCGCTGCTGTGGCTGGAAATCCTGGCGGCCGGGCTGTTCACGCTCGACGCGACCGGATCGGCGCTCGCCGTCGCCGTCGTTTCCGCCGCGCGCAGCCTGCCGCTGCTCGGCTTCGGCGCGGTGGTCGGCGTGCTGGCCGACCGGCACGACCGCCGCGCCATCGTGCTCGGCGGGCTGCTGCTGACCGCGACCTCCTCCGGCTCGGTCGCGGCTTTGGCGTTCGCGGGCGTGCTGCGGCCGTGGGAGCTGGCCGTCGCGGCGCTCGCGAGCGGCTTCGTCTACGCGACCGAGTTGCCCGCGCGCCGCCGCCTGATCGCCGAGGTGGCCCCGCACGCCCTGCTCGGCCGCGCGATCGCGATCGACAGCCTGACCAATTTCGGCACGCGGTGCGCGGGACCGCTGATCGGCGGCGTCCTGTACGGCGGCATCGGCGTCGCCGGCACATTCACCGCCTCGGCGATGGCAAGCCTGATCGGGGCGGCGCTGATCGCCGGGCTGCCGCGCTCGCAGGCCGACGAACCGGTGGAGTCCGCAAGCGTCGTCGCCGGCCTGATCGAGGGCGCGCGGTTCGCCGGCCGCCATCCCCGGCTGCGAACGATGCTCGGCGTGACGATGGCGATGAACCTGTTCGGCTACGCCTATAGCGGGCTGATCGCCCCGATGGGTCGGGCCGCGTTCGCGCTGTCGGACCCGCAGATCGGCGTGCTGGCCGCGGCCGAGCCGGGCGGCGCGCTGATGGCCGGCCTCGTGTTCGCGTGGCGACCGCCGACCGGGCGGCCGATCGCGTGGCTCGCGGGGGGTGTGACGCTGTTCATGGCGGGATTGATCGCGGCCGGATCATCGCCGGTCGAGCTGCTCGTGCTGCTCGCGTTCTTTATCGGCGGCTTCGGTTCGGCATCGTTCACCAACCATCAGAGCACGATCGCGCTCGCCGCCGCGCCGGGCGCGCTACGCAGCCGCGTGCTGGGCCTGGTGACGGCGTGCATCGGCCTGTGGCCGGTTGGATTGCTGGTCGGCGGAGGGTTCACTCGCATCCTGTCGGCCCAAGCGACGATCGGCGTCCTGGGAATGCTGGGCCTGGCGGCGCTCGCCGCGAGCCTCTGGATCGGACGGACGCGGCCCGGGTTTTGATCCCGGGCCGCGCGTGCGGATCAGCCCTTGTGCTGCTCCTGATACGTCTTCGTGTGATGATGGACGTTGCCGTCCGCGTCCGTGTACTCGCGCGACTTCAGGTCCGCGTCGTCGCTGGCCGAGGACTTAGACGCCTCGGACTTCGACGATCCCGACTTCGAACCTTCCGACTTCGAGCCTTCCGACTTCGACCCGCCGGACTTGCTCTCCTGCGACTTGCTGTCGTGCGACGCGCTGTGCTTGCCCTCGTGGCTGCTGTCGCTTTTGCTGCTCGCGTGCTTGCCGCCGGATTCGTGGCTGCTGTCGCTCTTGCTGCCGGAATGCTTGCCGCCGAACTCGTGGCTGCGGGCGGCGCTGGCTTCGGTCGTGCCCTTGGTGACGCCGGCCTCGCGGTTTTCCTTCAGCCGGCCGTCATGGGCCGGGTCCTTCACGGTGCCCTGCTGGCTGCTGCTGCTCTTGTTGTCCGCCATGATGTTCTCCATCGATTTCGCGGGCACGCTGCCCGTGGCGGAAACAACGCCTTCCGGCGCTCGCGATGGCGAGGCACGCGCATCACTGTCTGGTGAGGCGCGTCCACATGTCGCGCGCGACGTCGCTGCCCGGCGCGTTGGCCGCGCGCGGGTCCATGACGTCGACGCCCAAATCCTGGAAGAACACCAGACGCCGCGGCCTCATGACGCGGATCACCTCCATCATCGCGTCCGCGTCGCGCATGCGCGGGTTGAAGAACGGGCTCACCGCTTCCAGCCCGATCTGGCCGCCGGCCGCCTGATAGCCCTGCAACTCCTCCATGACGAGGTGGACCGGGTTCCTCGGGTCGCGCACCGCGTCGAGCGTTGCGGTCTGCAAGCCGTCGAACGCGAAGAACACGTTGTGCGCGCGCAGTCCGTCGATGATGCGTTGGACGCGGGCCTTCATCGCCGCGTCGCCGAGGCGCGCGATGCCGGACAGGCGGCCGATGTCGAACTCGATCTGGGTTCGGCGGAACGCGTCGTAGAACGGCTGCACCGCACGCTCGGTGTACGTCACCCATTCCGCTTCGTTGTAGTTGGCCATGGGATGATTGAGGTTGCCGACCGAGTTGTTGTCCTCGCCCCCCATGCCGGTCGCGATCCGCCATTGCGCGATGGTCGGGTTGCCGTCGTAACGGGCGGCAAGGCGGTGGGCGAGTTCGGCACCGAGGGCGACGAACCGCTCATCGCGAAAGTCCGGGTAGATCGCGTTGACATCGGGCTCGCCGATCGCGCCCAGAACGCGGGTCTGATGGTGGAACGTGGACACCCGCCGCATGACCCAGTCCGGCGTCGGCGTCCGCAGCGGATCGGTCTCGCCGTTCGCGCGGTACTCGAACCCGAAGGTCGCGACCGACATGATGACCTTCTTGCCGCGCCTGCCCCAATAGTCGAGCGCCTGATCGATCAGCGAATAATCGTAGGTGTTGGGGCCGGTCGAAATCGTGTCCCAGAAAAAGCCGAGCGCGACACCCGCCGCTTCCGGCGGCAGCATGACTTCGGTCGTGATCTGCGCGAGATCGAGCGCCATGCTGCTGATCGGCCGGCGTCCGCTCGGCCATTTGTGCGCGGGCGGATACAGGAACACCGGCACCAGCGTGGACAGGGCGCGCGCGACGTTGGCGCGGAGTGCCAGCGCACCGGCGGCGGCTCCGCCGATGAAGGCGCGACGGGATAGATTGAGCGACATCGATCAGCTCTCCGACAAGGACGGCAAGTTCAGATTTTTTTCGCGCGCGCAGTCGATCGCGCTCGCGTAGCCCGCGTCGGCATGCCGCATCACGCCGGTCGCGGGGTCGTTCCACAAAACGCGAGCAATCTTTCTCGCGGCGGCGTCGGTGCCGTCGGCGACGATCACCATTCCCGCGTGCTGCGAGAAGCCCATGCCGACGCCGCCGCCGTGATGCAGGCTGACCCAGGTCGCACCGGACGCCGTGTTCAGCAGGGCGTTCAGCAACGGCCAGTCGGACACGGCGTCCGATCCGTCCAGCATCGCCTCCGTCTCGCGGTTCGGGCTGGCGACGCTGCCGCTGTCCAGATGGTCGCGCCCGATCACGATCGGCGCCTTGAGTTCGCCCGTGCGAACCATCTCGTTGAACGCGAGGCCGAGGCGGTCGCGCTGGCCGAGCCCGACCCAGCAGATGCGTGCGGGCAGGCCCTGAAACTTGATCCGCTCGGCCGCCATGTCGAGCCAGCGGTGCAGATGGGGATCGTCGGGGATCAGCTCGCGAACCTTCGCGTCGGTCGCGTAGATGTCGGCCGGGTCGCCGGACAGGGCGGCCCAGCGGAACGGGCCGACGCCGCGGCAGAACAGCGGCCGGATATACGCGGGCACGAAACCGGGAAAGTCGAAGGCATCGGCCAGACCTTCGTCTTTGGCGACCTGGCGGATGTTGTTGCCGTAGTCGAGCGTCGGCACGCCCGCGCGGTGGAACGCCAGCATCGCCGCGACATGATCGCGCATCGACGCCTTGGCCGCCGCCTCCACGCTCGCCGGATCGGATTCTTGCGCGCGCGCCCAACGATCCATGCTCCAGCCGGCGGGCAGATAGCCGTTCAGCGGATCGTGCGCCGAGGTTTGATCCGTCACGACATCCGGCCGGACGCCGCGCCGCACCAGTTCCGGGAAAATCTCCGCCGCGTTGCCGAGCAGGCCAATGCCGGTCGGCGTGTGGGTCGCGCACGCCTCGTCGATCCAGCGCAGCGCCTCGTCGAGGTTATCCGTCTGGCGGTCGAGATACCCGGTCCGCATCCGCATATCGATCCGGCTCGGCTGGCATTCGACGGCGAGCATCGAGGCACCGGCCATCGTCGCCGCCAGCGGCTGCGCGCCGCCCATGCCGCCCAGGCCACCGGTCAGGATCCATTTGCCCGACAGGGAGCCGTTGTAATGCTGGCGCCCGACCTCGACGAAGGTTTCGTATGTGCCCTGCACGATCCCCTGCGCTGCCGATGTAAATCCAGCTGCCCGCGGTCATCTGCCCGTACATCATGAGCCCGCGCCGATCGAGCTCATGGAAATGTTTCCAGGTCGCCCAGTGCGGCACCAGATTGCTGTTGGCGAGCAGCACGCGCGGCGCGTCGGCGTGGGTGCGGAATACGCCGACCGGCTTGCCGGATTGGATCAGCAGCGTCTCCTCGTCGCCGAGTTCGCGTAAGGAGGCGACGATGCGGTCGAACGCCTCCCAGTTGCGCGCCGCGCGGCCGATACCGCCGTAGACGACCAGCGCCTCCGGCCGCTCGGCCACGTCCGGGTCGAGGTTGTTCATCAGCATCCGCAACGCGGCTTCCTGCTGCCATCCCTTGCAGGTCAGTTCGGTGCCGTGCGGTGCCCGGATGACACGCTGGTTGTCGAGACGGTCGCTCATGCACGCTCCAACGATACGATGCGGCCGCCGCGAATGGCGGCGGCGAGGCGGTTCTGGCCGATGGCGTAGATCAGTTCGGCGGGGTGCGGGACCGCCCACAGGCACAGATCGCCGCGCAGGCCGGGCGCGATGGTGCCGCGATCGGCGAGACCGAGGGCGGCGGCGGCGTTGCGGGTGAAGCCGGCAAGCGACTCTTCGGGCGTGAGGCGGAACAGGGTGCAGGCCATGTTCATCGTCAGCAGCGGCGAGGCGATCGGCGAGGAGCCGGGATTGAGGTCGGTCGCGATCGCGATTGTCACACCGGCGGCGCGGAGGGCGGCGACCGGCGGGGCCTGGCGTTCCCGCAGCACGTAAAAGGCGCCGGGCAGCAGCACGGCGACCGTACCCGCGCGCGCCATCGCCGCAACACCCGTGCTCGTCGAGGTATTCGAGGTGGTCGCACGATAATGCGCCGTGCCCGGCGGCCATCGCGGCACCGCCGAGATTCGAAAGCTGTTCGGCGTGCAGCTTCAACGGGAAGTTCAGCGCCCGCGCAGCGGTGAACAGGCGGTCGATCTGGGCGACGCTGAACGCGATGCCCTCGCAGAACCCGTCGACGGCATCGGCCAGCCCGACAGCGCGCGGCAAAACGTCGGAAATGATGCTGTCGATGTAGTCGTCTGCCGAAAGCTCCGGCGGGATCGCGTGCGCGGCGAGCAACGTCGTCCGCACGTCCACGTCTCGCATCGTGCCGAGCGCTCGTGCGGCGAAAAGCATCCGCAACTCGCCCTCGGTCTCGAGCGCATAGCCGGATTTGATTTCGACCGTCGTCACACCCTCGGCCAGCAGCGCGTCGAGGCGCGGCAGGCTGGCCGCGACCAGTCCCGCCTCGTCCAGCGCCCTTGTCGCGCGGACGGTGGACAGGATGCCGCCGCCTTCGCGCGCGATCTCCTCGTAGCCGGCGCCGAGCAGCCGCCGCTCCCACTCGCGTGCGCGGGAGCCGCCGTAGATCAGGTGCGTGTGGCAGTCGATCAGGCCGGGTGTGATCAGGCCGCCCTGCCCGTCCAGCACCGGCGCGTCGTGGCGGGGCGCATCGGCGCGCGGCCCGGCCCAGGCGATGCGGCCGGCGCGGATCAGCACGGCCCCGTCCGCGATCAGCCCATACGGCTCCAGACCCGGCCGCATCGTCGCGATCGCGGCGTTGGTGACGAACAGGTCGGTATCCTCGCGCATGGCCGGGACACTGTGACGCCCGGCCGCACCGGGCAACCCCGCTTGGCGTCACGGCCCCACGGGTGCACGCTGCCGTATCGATTTGTCACAGGAGCTTCGCCATGACCGACCTGCTGTCCACACGCCGCCGCCTGCTGGCCGGCGCCGGCCTCGCGACCCTGATCCCGTTCCTGCCGCGCACCGCCCGCGCCGACGCCCTGGCCGACGTGAAGGCGCGCGGCGAGCTCGTGTGCGCGACCGAGATGGAGTTCCCGCCGTTCGATTTCCTGGTGGACGACGTCTACACCGGGGTCGACCGCGACCTGATCGACGCGATCGGGGCCGATATGGGCGTAAAGGTCAAATACATCGACCTGCCGTGGACGAGCGTGCTGCCGGGACTGGATGCCGGCAAGTTCGACCTGTGCATCGCCCCCGTGACGGTCACGGCCGAGCGGCTGAAGCGCTACACGTTCACCGTCCCGATCGCGGACGCGACGGCGGCGGTGATGAAGCGGGCGGACGATGCCTCGATCACCAAGCCCGAGGATCTGGCCGGCAAGACCGTCGGCGGCCAGAAGGGCACCGCGCAGGTGGCGCAGCTGAAAGCGTTCGGCGCGACGCTGAGCAAGCCGATCGAGGTGCGCGAGTATCTGGACAACAACCAGAGCTACGCGGACCTCGCGGCCGGGCGGCTGGATGCGTCGGTCAACTCGCTGCCGAACCTCGCGTACGCGGCGAGCAAGCGGAAGGACACGTTCGCGGTGGTGCTCCCCGCGTTCGGCAAGCCGACGTATTTCAGCTGGGTCGCGCGCAAGGAGGATACGGCGCTGGCCGATGCGATCAGCGCCGTGCTGGTGAAAATGCAGGATGACGGGCGGCTCGGGAAAATCCAGACGAAGTGGTTCGGGCAGGCCCAGGCGCTGCCGAAGACGGTGCCTGCGCCGACGGTCTGAGGATGGCGATCCAGGAGCGCGAGAACCGGTGTCTGCCGCGCCTGGATCGCCGCGTCGCAAGTGGTCCTCTCGATGACGCGTCCATTAGACCGGCTGGGCTCCCTAGCCGGCTTTCGGGATCGCGATCGCGAGGAGCGCTTGCGACGCGGCGAACCAGAGGCGGCGAACTCGGAGCCTCTGATTGGGAGGCTTTCAACTCACGACGTAACCAGGCACCAAATCATGCAGATCGACTAACTTGTTGAGCACTTCCAATCGTTCCCTCGCGCGTACGTTCACCTCAGGATTTTCTTCGACGGCCCTGCCAAACCAATACTTTGCCGCGGCCAGTTCGCCCAAAGCTTCGTAGCACTCCCCGAGCCGGTCTCCTAAATAGCCCCCGTCAAGTGACGGGTCGCCGTCCGCCATCAAGAAATAGATTCTGATTGCCTTTGGATACTCGCCCGCGTCTATGAAAGTCTGGGCAGCCCTTTCAAGCAGATTGAAGTCGTACCTCATGGTCTGTGCAGGCCGCGGCTACCAGCATGCCTTTCAACCACTTCCACGATTGTTCGATCTTCCGTTACGCCCTTCGCTGAAATTGTTTTCAGCACAGTGCGCTTCGTTCGCCGCTGCACAACCCCCGCCAGATCCGTGTCGAATGTGACTTCGATCGTTCCGATGACTTTTTCGGTCGAGCGTGAACGCATCGCGTCACTTAGCGTCAGAGTTCTCGTTCGCGACTTCGGCGTCGACAACGTCGGATTGAGCTTGCTCTCGACGTAACTGCTCCGGATCGACCGGAGCCGTCCCGGTGAACACATAGTCGCTGGAATCGGTCGGCATTCTTATCAGTATCATTGGCCCCAAAGCTTCTCTATCCGTATAGGAGGTGCCATCGTGAAGATTGGCAAACCTGAGATCATATTGTTCCACAACGCTGATCATGGATTGCGGATCGCATTCGATCTTGAAAACGTTCCACGTGACATAGGAGTGACCGCACACCGCTTGTGGTAGTCCGGCTTTGACCAACCAAGCATTCAGGCGTGCTTCCAGCTCCGGACCGTTAAGCAACTGAAACTGCCCCTGGGCTTTCCTAAGAACTCGAACTGGAAACTGCCAAATGCGGGCACGGTCTTGTTCCTTGGCCCAGGCAGGAAGATCGTATTCAATCTCTAAGTCATCGCCACGCAATCCAGTCACGCGTTCTACCAACGCGTCTCGGTCAGTGGAGCTTCCAGTCGATCGGTCACTACCCTTCCATGAAGACTCGACATCTCGTAGTATCGTCGCCGTCGTTCCTATGTGTTCGATGCCAGTCGACTGGTCCGCGTGGCAGACAGTCGAAGGCAACACCGCTACCAACATGCTCATCATAGTTCCGATGACCATTGATTCTAACGATCGGATCTCGGACGGCATCGAACCTCCTGTCTCTGACCGAATTATATCCGGAAGGCGGTCAACGGCACATAGCGATTTACGGTGCCACAAACTCAAGTCTGGGAGCATTCGCCGGCATCGCATCGACACGGGGCCGGACTGTCTGCAACGGTGACGCATGCCCTTCTCCGCCGCAGCCGAGGCCCTGCCCTACCTCCTCCGCGCCGCCGGCACGACGCTGTGGGTGTCGGCGGCGGGGATGGCGCTGGGACAGGTGCTGGGCGCCGGCGTATGCCTGCTCAGGCGGGGGCGGTTCGACCGGCTCGGCGCGATCTACGTCAGCTTTTTCCGGGGCGTGCCGCTGCTGGTGCAGTTGCTGCTCGTCTACTATTTCCTCCCGCGCGCCGGCATCAATGTGCCGCCGCTGGTCGCCGCCATCGCCACACTCGGGCTCGCGTCGGGGGCCTACGTATCGGAGATCTTTCGCGGCGCGCTGCGGGCGGTGCCGCCGGGACAGGTGGAGGCGGCGGTGACGCTCGGCTTTTCCGTGCTGTCCGTGTGGCGGCGGGTGCTGCTGCCGCAGGCGGCCCGGATCGCGCTGCCGTCGCTGGTGAACGAGCTTATCCTGTTGCTCAAAGCGTCGTCGCTGATTTCGACCGTGGGTGTCACCGAACTCACGCGGTCGAGCCACTCGTACGCCGCGTCCACCTACCGGCCGCTCGAAATCTACGCGACGGCGGGGCTGATCTACCTCGTCATGACGCTGGCCATCGCGGGGGCCGGGCAGCTCGCGGAACGGGCGATGCGGACCGCATGAGCGACATGGCGCTGCTGCTGCACTACGGCCCGTCGCTGCTCGAGGGCGCCGGCGTGACACTGCTGTGCTGGGCCGCCGGGACCGTGCTGGCACTCGCACTCGGGCTGCTGATCGCGGCCGGGCGCGAACTGCCGATCCCGCCGTTGCGCTGGCTGTTGCGCGGCTTGGTCGAGATCGTGCGCGGCGTGCCGTTCCTGGTGCAGCTCTACCTGCTCTACGACGGCGGCCCGGCGCTCGGGCTGCGGCTGTCCGCCGTGGCGTCCGGCATCATCGCACTCGGCGTCTACGGCAGCGCCTACTATGCCGAAATCTTTCGCGCCGGGTTCGCGGCGGTTCCGGCCGGACAGATCGAGGCGGCGGTCGCGACCGGCATGACGGCGAGCCAAATCATGCGCAGAGTGCGGCTGCCGGCGATGGCTGTCGCGATCGCCCCGCCGCTGGTCAACATGACGATCATCTTGAGCAAGGAGACGGTGGTGCTGTCGATCATCACCGTGCCGGAGCTGATGTATCAGGCGCAGACGATGGCGAGCGAGACGTTCGCCTCGTTCGAGACGA
The DNA here is from genome assembly GCA_963756975.1 of uncultured Alphaproteobacteria bacterium. Taxonomy (GTDB): domain Bacteria; phylum Pseudomonadota; class Alphaproteobacteria; order Acetobacterales; family Acetobacteraceae; genus CAVRQM01. Next base: position 737,239 of record CAVWPS010000001.1, read on the forward strand.
TTCTGGCCCTCGCCGTGCTGTACTGGGCGATGGTCGAGGGCTTCTCCCGCCTCGGCCGCGCGGGCGAACGGCGCATGACGGCGTATCTGGCATGACCCTGCTCTCGATAAGCGGCCTGGAACGGCGGTTCGGCAGCAACACCGTGCTGCACGGCATCGACCTCGATGTGGCGGAGCGCGAGGTGGTGTGCCTGATCGGGGCGAGCGGGTCCGGCAAAAGCACGCTGTTGCGGTGTGTCAACTTCCTCGAACCGTACGATGCGGGCGAAGTTCGGCTCGGCGGCCGGCTGGTCGGCTGGCGCGAGGGCTCGCCGCGAAAACGGGCACCGGCGCGGGATTTGCGCGAGATGCGGCGCGGCATCGGCATGGTGTTCCAGTCGTTCAACCTGTGGCCGCACATGACGGCGCGCGGCAACGTGGCCGAACCGCTGATTCAGGTCGCCGGATTGCCGCGCGCCGAGGCGGAGGCGCGGGCGAACACGTTGCTCGACCGGGTGGGGCTGGCGGAGAAGGCGGACGCCTATCCGGCGCGGCTGTCGGGCGGGCAGCAGCAGCGGGTCGCGATCGCGCGGGCCTTGGCGCTCGACCCGAGGCTGATGCTGTTCGACGAGCCGACCTCCGCCCTCGACCCCGAACTGGTGGGCGAGGTGCTGGCGGTCATGCGCGACCTTGCGTCGAGCGGGATGACGATGCTGGTGGTGACGCACGAGATGGGGTTCGCGGCCCACGCCGCCGACCGGGTCGCGTTTCTGGCCGGTGGACGGATCGCGGCACTCGGTCCGCCGCGCGAGCTGCTGCGCGACCCGGCGGAACCACGATTGCGGAAATTCCTGCTGTCCTATCACGAACGGAACGATTTCTGATGCTGCGCGTCGTCGATGCCGCCGCGACCCGCGCGGGACTGCCGTTCGACGCCCTGATCCAGGCGCTCCGCAACGCGTTCGCGGCCGGGGCGACGACGCCGCTTCGCCATCGCCACGCGCTGGATGAGCCCGGGGCGTCGCTGCTGCTGATGCCCGCCTGGGACGGGACGAGTGCGATGGGGGTCAAGATCGTGACCGTCGTGCCGACCAATGGCGCGCGCGGGCTGAACGCGGTCAGCTCCACTTACCTGCTGTGCGACGGGCTGACCGGGCGGCATCTGGCGGTGATCGACGGCAACGAGCTGACCGCGCGCCGCACCGCCGCCGCCTCGGCACTCGCGGGCGATTTCCTGGCGCGGCACGATGCACGGCGGCTGCTGATCGTGGGATCGGGCCATGTCGCCCGTCTGCTGCCGCAGGCGTGGGCTGCGGTGCGGCCGATCGACCGGGTGGATGTCTGGAACGTCCGGCCGGCCGGGGCCGAAAGCCTGGCCGCGACGCTGCGCCATGACGGGATCGAGGCGGAGGTGGCCGAGCGACCTGGCCGAGGCGGTCGAGTGCGGCCGACATCGTCTCGTGCGCCACACTCGCGACGGAGCCGCTGATCCGGGGCGCGTGGCTGCGGCCGGGCACGCATGTCGACCTGATCGGCGGCTATCTGCCGACCATGCGCGAGGCCGACGACGCGACGATCCGGCGCGCCCGCATCTTCGCCGACACGCCGGCCGCGTGGGTCGAGGGCGGCGATCTGACCCAGCCGCTGGCGGCGGGCGTGATCGGGCTCGCCGACATTTTGGGGACACTCGAAGGGCCTGTGCCGGGGCACGGTGGCCGGGCGGGGGACGGCGGACGAGATCACGCTGTTCAAGTCGGTCGGCAGCGCCATCGAGGATCTGGCCGCCGCGCGGCTGCTGTTCAGCGCGGCCGGCTGAGCCACGCCCAGATGGGTGCGGCGATCAGAGCCAGCACGACCGCCGCCGGGCCGATACCGGGAACACCGGCGGGGACGCCGCGCCCGACAAAGACGAAGCCGATCGCGGTGAGCGCGAACGCGATGGCGGCGGCGCCCAGCAGCGGCCACGCGACCGCCGGCAGGGTCAGCCGCCAGAGCCGGCCGAGCGGGGCGACGCCGAGCCCGGCCAGCGCCCTCGCCTGCGCCGGGTCGACATGGCGGGCATACGCCTCCACCCGCGCGGACAGCATCGGCAGCCACAGCAGCGTCGCCGCCATGCGCGGACCGATCGGGTGGATCGCCGCCCAGCCGCCCGCCAGAGCGTCCGGCGCGGTTCCGATCAGCAGCACGGCCGCCAGCGCGACCACGAACGCCAGCGCCCAGGCGGGCACGGCCAGCAACGCGCGCCCGAGCCAGGCCAGACCGGGCGGCAGCACGGAAAACGCGAGCCCGCACGGCAGAGCCGCCGCCATGGCGGCGACCACGGCGACGGCCGCCGCTTCGATGGCGAGCTGGCCCGCGCGCGCCGCCTCGGGCGTGATGGCGGGCACGTGCCGGAGCCGCGCGACGACGCCCGAGACCGTCTCCGGGAGATCCGGCAGGGTCGCCGCGACCAGGCCGAGCACGGCCACCCCGAGTGCCGCCACCACCAAAGTCGCCGCCGCCAACCCGCCTCGATCGCGCAAAACCGTCTCCCTCGTCGCGCCCCCGTCGTAGACGCACGCCACCCGTGCCGCTACACGCGGAACAAGGTTGGGGAGCGGCGAACAGCATGGCGGACGACGCGCGGCCTGTGGCACAGGGGCTGACCGTGCTCGATCACCCGCTGATCCAGCACAAGCTGAGCCGGTTGCGGGACCGCGAGACCTCGACCGCCGGCTTCCGCCGCATCGCGCGCGAGATCAGCCTGCTGATGTGCTACGAGGTGACGCGCGGCCTGCCGCTGGAATACGTGCCGATCGACACGCCGCTGGAGCCGATGATGGCGCCGACGCTGTCCGGCAAGAAGCTGTGTTTCGTGTCGATCCTGCGCGCCGGCTCCGGCATTCTGGAAGGCATGCTCGACTGCATCCCGTCCGCGCGCGTCGGCCATATCGGCCTGTACCGCGACCCGGTCAGCCTGCAGCCCGTCCATTACTACATGAAGGTGCCGGACGACATCGAGGACCGGCTCGTCGTCGTCGTCGACCCGATGCTCGCCACCGGGCATTCCGCCTCGGCCGCCGTCGAGCGGCTGAAGCAGAGCGGGGCGAACCAGTTGCGGTTCGCCTGCCTGCTCGCGGCGCCCGAGGGTGTCGCGGTGATGCGGTCGGAGCACCCCGACGTGCCGCTGTTCACCTGCGCGGTCGATCGCGGCCTGGACGACCACGGCTACATCCGGCCCGGTTTGGGCGACGCGGGGGACCGCCTTTTTGGGACGAAATAAGATGGCCGACGCCGAACACGAATTGCGCCGCGAGCTGGTCGACACCTGCCGCGCGATGAACGCGAGCGGGATCAACCAGGGCACGGCGGGCAACGTCTCCGCGCGGCTCGAGAACGGATTTCTGATCACGCCGACCTCGCTGCCGTACGACCGCATGAAGCCGGACGATCTGGTGCGGATGGGCTTCGACGGCACGCACGAGGGTTCCAACCGGCCGTCGTCGGAGTGGCGGTTCCACCGCGACATCCTGGCCGCCCGGTCGGACGTGAACGTCGTGCTGCACTGCCACTCGCCGTACGCGACGTCGATCGCGGTGCATCACCGCACCATCCCGTCGTTCCACTACATGGTCGGCGTCGCCGGCGGCACGACGATCCGCTGCGCGCGCTACGCGACGTTCGGCACGCAGGCGCTGTCGGACGCGGCGATCGAGGCGCTGACGGACCGCCTCGCGTGCTTGCTGGGCCAGCACGGCCAGATCTCGCTCGGGACATCGCTCGCGTCGGCGCTGTGGCTCGCGATCGAGGTCGAGACGATCGCCCGGATGTACATCCACGCGCTGGCGATCGGCGAGCCGCCGGTGCTGGACGACGCCGAGATGGGACGCGTGATCGAGCAGATGCGGCGGATGAGCTACGGGATGGCACCGAACGAGGAGCCTGGGACCGTGGCACCGGCTTTGATCGCGCCGAAGCGGAAAAAAAAGGGATGATGTTTTAGGCCGGGACTAGCCAGGGGTTTAGCAGCGGGACTCCGGCCTGCTCGAAGTCGCGGGTGTTTCTGGTGACGACGGTCAGGCCGTGGACGATAGCGGTCGCGGCGATCAGTCCGTCGGGGTTCGAGTACATCAGCCCGCTCTTCTGGCCCGCCAGAACGAGTTTTCGCCATACCAGCAACACGGACTCGTCCGCAGCCAGGATCCGATTCCCGAACCACTCGCGGACATCGGTTTCCAACCACTGCTCAAGGCGGGCGCGCCGCGTGCCGATCGCGAGCAACTCTATTCCGAGACGTATTTCGACGATGGTGACGACGCTGATGTAGTTGTCGGTCCTGGACGTCATTGCCGCCCAACTGGCGACATTCTGGTCGGCCGTCTCGGATTTTCGCAGCTCGGAGATGACGTTCGTATCGAGCAGCCAGCCTAGGGGCTCAGTCATCAAACGTGGGCAGACCGCGATAGGGTGCTCGTTCTTTGACAATCGTCTCGTCAAAGCCCTCGAGCTCCGCAAAGGGGCTGTTGGCGAACAGTTCGAACAGGGTCACCTCGCGCTTCGGCGCGACAACCGACTCGGCCGACACGGTGACGACAACGCCCTGATCCGGAACGACGATCCGCTGTGGCCCGATCCGCCGCGCAGCCTCGACCAACTCCGGCAAGTGGCCATTGGCCTCATCCATCGTCCATTCGGTGCGCCCCTCGCGTGGGGACGGCAGTGGCGTGTCCATGTGCATGCTCCTGATCCGATGTCGCCAAGCGGCCACCGAACGCGACCCTATCTTGCGTCGCCGCTCCGGCTCCGGTCCACTGCCCTGATGCTCGACGACACGCAGCGCGCCGCCTACGACCGCGATGGCTTTCTGATCCTGCCCGGCTTCGTCCCACCGGCCGCGATCGCCGCCCTCAAGGCGCGCGCCGAGGACATCATCGACGGTTTCGACCCCGCCGACAGCCGCGTGTTCACCACCACGAACCAGGATGCCAACGTCGACCGCTGGTTCCTCGACAGCGCCGACACGGTGCGATGCTTTCTCGAACCCGGCGCGCGCGACCCGGACGGGCGGTTGCGGCGCGACAAGCGTCTGTCGGTCAACAAGATCGGCCACGCGCTGCACGACCGCGACCCGGTGTTCGACGCATTTTCACGCACGCCGGAACTCGCGGCCCTGGCGGGCGATCTCGGTCTGAGCCGGCCGCTGATCTGGCAGAGCCAATACATCTGCAAGCAGCCCGGCATCGGCGCGGAAGTCCGCTGGCATCAGGACGCGGCGTTCTTCGTCACCACCCCGATCACCGTGACGACCTTCTGGTTCGCGCTCGAGGATGCGACGCGCGACAACGGCTGCCTGTGGGCCGAGCCCGGCGGCCACCGCGGACCACTGCGCGAAAAATTCGTGCGCGACGGCGACACGACACGGACCGAGCCGCTCGACGTGACGCCGTGGCCCACGACCGGTACCGCCGTGCCGCTCGAAGTCGAGGCCGGGGCACTGGTCGTGTTCGGCGGTTTATTGCCGCATTACAGCGCGCCCAACCGGTCGGCGCACTCCCGCCACGCCTACACGCTCCACGTGACCGACGCGGGATCCGAATACGCGGCGACGAACTGGCTGCGCCGCCGCACGGATGATTTTCCGCGCGGATTTTTAATTGCGGCACCGTTTTAGCTTTCGCGCGTTATCGGACCAAGGCTCGGCACGCAGCCGGCCCGAATTCTCAAGGAGTCCACCAATGCTAAACCTACGATCGGCCGCGATTGCGGCGGCACTCGCGATGACGCTGCTGACCCCGGGCCTCGCACTCGCCTGCACCCAGCAGGACGTGATGGCCAAGGGCACTCAGCTCAGCCAGCTCGTGCAGGCGAAAATGGCGCAGGACCCGCAGGCCGGGCAGGCGCTGATGATGCGGATGCAGCCGATCATGCAGTCTTACTCGACGCAGATGACCTCGGGCGGCACGCCCGATTGGGATGCCGTCTGCAAGCAGTACGACGATCTGCTGGCCGAAGCTCAGAAGTAGGTTTTCGACTACGGGGCTGGCGGCGTGTCGGGCGCGATGTCCGAGGCACGCAGCCAGCCCTCGACCGGGTGCTCGGTCTGCTGGTAGCGCACCCGGACCCAGCCCTGCCGGCGTGCGAGGATCGCCACCGCGTCCCCGTCGGTAAGATACGGATATTTCGGCGCGGCGGCGCCCGGTGCCGATCGCAACGACACGTGACGCGACGCGATCAGCCCGACGCCGATCCAGCGCGGCTCGGGCACGAACCCGCCATTATCGTACGGCTCGTGCGTCATGTCGCCGTCCGTCATGGCGCACCCGCCGGGTTCGTCCCGCAACTTGAACGTCGCATCGCCGGCTCCGAGCGAGAGATGGCCCGCGATCGGAGCCTCGATCGTCTGGCCCGGATACCAGGTCACGATGTCGGCTTCGCCGTCGCGCAGCGTCCCGCGAAGCTGGAAGATGCAGTCGAATTGGGGGACGCCGAACACGCCGCCCCGCTGATCGTGGAACACGCCCTGGACCACGTCGCCGTCCACGTACAGCAGCAGCGAGCCGCCATAGGAGCCGGACCGGACAGGCGTTTTCGCCAGTGCCGGTGCCGCCAGTGCCGGTGCGTGCCGCCAGTCCAGGTGCCGCCATCGCCAGCATGACCGCGAGCGCCAGCTTCATGGGAACAGGCCGCGCAACTGCTTGCCGGCCCGTACCCGTTCGATCCCGATCGTCAGCGCCGCCGTCCGCATGCTGGTCCGGTCGGTGTCGGACCGCTGCAACACCCGGGCGAACGCTTGCTCGAGCAGCCGCTCCAGCCGGTCGCCGACCTCGCTCGCCGACCAGAACAGGCGCTGCAAATCCTGCACCCACTCGAAATAGCTGACGATCACGCCACCGGAGTTGCACAGGATGTCCGGCAGCACGAACACGTCGCCCCGCGCGTCGAGCACGGCATCGGCGTCCGGCGTGGTCGGGCCGTTGGCGCCCTCGGCCAGAATGCGGCAGCGCAACCGGGCGGCGATATCGGCGTCGATCACCCGCTCGACCGCCGCCGGAACCAGCACGTCGCATTGCTGGACCAGCATCTCTCGCGGATCGATCGGAAGCTCGGTGCTGAGGCCAGCCAGCACTCCATGGGCCGCCATGTGCGCCTCGATCGCGTCGATCGGCAGGCCGGCTGGATCGTATAGCGCGCAGGTGTGGTCGGACACGCCGACGATCCGCATGCCCTGCCGCCGCGCCAGCGTGTAGGCCGCGACCGAGCCGACATTGCCGAAACCCTGCACGATCGCGGTGCAGGCGCCGGCGGCGAGCCCGAGCGTGTCGCACGCGCGCCCCACCAGGTACGCGACGCCGCGCCCGGTCGCCTCCCGCCGTCCCTCGGTCCCGCCGAGTGCCACCGGTTTGCCGGTCACGATTTCGGCGCACGCGTGGCCCTGGTGCATGGAATACGTGTCCATGAACCACGCCATCTCACGCTCCCCGGTCCCCATGTCGGGCGCCATCACGTCGACCTGCGGGCCGACGAAGGGGATCAGCTCCTGCATGTAGCGGCGCGACACCGCCTCCATCTCGCGCACCGACATGGTGTGCGGGTCGCAGGCGACGCCGCCCTTGGCCCCGCCGTACGGCAGCCCGGCGAGCGCGCATTTCCAGCTCATCCAGATCGCCAGCGCCGCGACCTCGCCCAGTTCGAGGTCGGGGGCGAAGCGGGTGCCGCCCTTGGTCGGGCCGAGCGTCAGGTGGTGCTGGACGCGAAATCCCTGAAACACCTCGGTGCGGCCGTCGTCGCGATGGATCGGGACGGCGACGCAGATCGCGCGCTTCGGCAGCAGCAACCGGTCGCGGTCGCCGGGCGCGATGCCGAGCCGGTCGGCCACACCCTCGAACTGGCGGCGCGCCATCTCGAACACCGGACCCGTGTAGAGCGTCATGGAAACCTCACCGAACGAACAATGCCGCTATCCCCGGCACGGTAGCACAGCCGTTCCGGCGCACCCCGCGCCGTGTAAGCGATTACATGCCCATCGAAACGATGACGGTTATTTTACGTTTTCATGGACGGCGGATTGTGATGATGACCCGGTTCCGCCGCTGGTCCATGTGACCCCCGTGAGGGTCGCCCACCGCCGAGCGACCCCCGATGTCGACAACACAGCGGAGAGGATCAAGCGCCATGGCGACTATCGTCAGCAACACGGTGTTCGCGGCCGGCCCGGCCGGAACCAGCGGGCTCGAACTCGCTCACCTACGGAAACGGCTCGCTCTGGGCCGAATACGGCAACGGGGCGGATAGCACCGGCCTGTCCGGGTCGAGCACCATCGTCCAATACAGCCTGACCGGTGCCGTCGAGCACACGTTCAGCATTCGCGGCTCGGTCGACGGCCTGAAATTCGACCCGGTGACCGGGCTGGTCTGGGCGTTGCAGAACCAGGACGGCAATCCGACGCTGAGCCTGATCGATCCGAAGACCGAGACGGTCGGCGCGCCGCTGCAATACGCCGTCACCAGCGGCTCGCGCGGCTACGACGACGTCGCGTATGCCGGCGGCAAGGTTTACCTGAGCTACACCAACCCGGCCGGCGCCGGCGACGCGGTGATCCAGCAGCTGACGGGCGGGCAGAACCCGCAGACACCGCTGAAGCTCACGACCATCCTGGCCGACGGCGCGACCGGCACCAACATCGCCACCGGGCAGACCGGCCAGGTTATTCCGTTGTCCGACCCGGACTCGCTGAAGTCGCTGGGCGACGGCCGGCTGGTCCTGACCAGCGGCGACGACAACACGTTCGCGATCGTCACCAACCCCGGCCAGGCGAACCAGTCGGTGCGGTTCGACACGCTGACCAATCTTCCCGCCGGGTCGTCGCTCGACGACGTGATCATTCCCAACGCCCACGCCGGCACGTTCTATCTGTCCAACGCCGGAACGAACCAGATCGAGAAGATCAGCGTCACCGGCCTCGCCGCCAACCACGCCTACGCCTCGGTCGGCACGGAGCTGGTCGACGTCAACCTCAAGACCGGCGCCCAGACGGTCCTGCTCTCGGGTCTGACCGGTTCGCACGGCCTGATCTTCGTGCCGGCGAAGCCGGAGCCGATCGTCCAGAGCGAGAAGATCTTCGCCGTCGGCACCGAGGCCCACGCCACCGCGCCCGAACTCGATCACGGTCGGCGGCGGCTCGGTCTGGGTCGAATACGGCAACGGGGTCGACAGCACCGGCATCAAGCCGGGGTTCAGCACGATCGTCCAATACGATTCGATCGGCCGGGCGCTGCACACGTACAGCATCCGCGGCTCGGTCGACGGCCTGAAATACGACCCCAGGACCGGCGACGTCTGGGCGTTGCAGAACCAGGACGGCAACGCCACCCTGAGCCTGATCGATCCGTCGACCCAGACCGTCAGCGCGCCGCTCACATACGGTTCGGGCTATCAGTACGGGCCCAATTCGGGCCGCGGCTTCGACGACGTCGCCTTCAAGGGCAACAAGGTGTTCCTGTCCGAGACCAATCCCGCCGTCGTGGGCGACGCGGTCATCGTGCAGCTGGACAACGGCAACGCGCCGTTCGGCAAGCTCGTCACCACGCCGATCCTGCGGTTCGGCGATACCGGAACGAACCTGCTGACCGGCGCGGTCAATCAGGCGCTGCCGGTGTCGGACCCGGATTCCCTGAAGACGCTCGCCGACGGAACGCTGGTGCTGACCAGCGGCAACGACGCCTCGCTCACCTTCATCCACGACGCGGGCCTCGCGTCGCAGACCGAGAGCTTCATCACGATACCGGGCGGCTCGGGCCTGGACGACGCGGTGATGCCGACCAGCAGCTCGGGCACCTTCATCGTCGCCAATGGCGGCGCGAACGACGTGCTGCGCGTCACCGTCACCGGGCTGAACACGCACGACATCTACGCCTCGCTCGGCAGCGCCAACGCGATCGTCCAGATCGACACGACGACCGGCGTCATCACCCCGGTCGTCACCGGGCTGTCGTCGCCGCACGGGCTCGCGTTCCTGCCGTCGTCGACGGCGGCGGCGGGCGCGACCTCGCTCAGTGTCCATCTCGATGCGGCGGCGGCTTCGATCGCCGCATCGTACGCGGCGGCGGCGACCCCCGCGGCCGCGGGGCCGGCCGGCGGGACGACGAACACCACGCCAGCGGGCGGGTTCGTGATCACGCACGAAAGCCCGATGACGGTCCCGGCGCTGACCGGGCACGCCAGCCACGCCTGATGCCGAAAGACGCGCCGGCCCCGATACGGTTCGGGGCCGGCGCGTCGCTACCGGACGAAGAAGGCGATCGTCACCGCCGCCGACAGCGCGATGGTGACCGCCCGCAACATGCCGGGCCGCACCGCGAGCGCGACCCGCGCGCCGAGATAGCCGCCGAGGATCGCCCCGGCCATCATCGCGAGCGTGGGTCCCCACGCGACCAGGCCGACCGCGACGAAGCACAGCACGGCGGCGAAGTTGGCCACGTTGACGCAAACCGAGCGCGCCGGATTGAGCCGGATCAGCGGTGTGGTGGTCAGCAACGCCCAGGCGGCCATCATCAGGATGCCGGCGGCCCCGCCGAAATAGCCCGCGTAGACGCAGACCACGAATTGCGCGCCGAGCACGACCGGTGCCGGTGCTTCGGCCAGCCCCGTGAGGTCGCGCACGCGCGGGCCGGCGGCGTACGCGATCGTCGCCAGCAGCAGCAGCCAGGGCAGCACCGCGTCGAACACGCGCGCAGACGTCGTCAGCAGCAGCACCGCGCCGATCACGCCGCCGACGCCACTGACGGCGATCAGCCAACCGAACGGCAACGTTCCGACCGGCCCCAGATCGCGACGAAGCGTCCAGGCGGAGGTGACGCCGCCGGGGAACAGGGCGACCGTGCTCGACGCGTTGGCCAGCACCGGCGGCACGCCCGCGAGCACCATCGCCGGAAAGCTCGCGAACGATCCGCCGCCGGCGACCGCGTTCATCGCGCCGGCCACGACCCCCGCGAGGGCGAGGCCGGACAGCCGCCAGAACTCAGTCGTGGAACGCGTCCGTCTGAACCCGGCGGCCGAGCAGGAAGGCGTCGGCGACCAGCCGCAGCGGGGCCGCGTCGACGTCGCTCAGGCCGTCGCGCAAGCAGGGTCGCGAAGCGGGCGTAGATCGACGCGTATTCGCTGTGCAGCCCGCGCGCGGGATCGAACGCGGCGGCCCCGTCGACCTCGAGCCGGCTGCCGCCGTCGTGCAGCGTGATCGCGAGGCCGTCCTCGGTTTCGATGTCGATCCGCCACACCTCGCCGCCCTGCTGACGCCAGTCGAACACGGCCGTGTGGTCCGGACCGTCGAACACCAGATTCGCCGCGATCGGCTGGTCGCGGTTGGCCGGGAACACCAGCTCGGACGAGCGCAGGAACAGCGGCGACGGCATGATGCGGGTCGCGATCGACAGGGCGTTGATGCCGGGGTCGAACACGCCGAAGCCGCCCGGCTGCCAGATCCACGCCTGACCGGGATGCCACTTTCGCACGTCCTCGCGCCAGTCGATCCGCAGCCGCGTCACCGTCCGGTCCTTCAGCCGCGCCTGCGCCGCCTCGACCGCCGAATTGTGCTGGCTGTGCCAGGTCGCGAACAGCACGCGCTCCGCCGCCGCCGCGAGCCGTTCGAGGTCGGCCAATTCGCTCGTCGTCGCGGCCGGCGGCTTCTCCAGCATGACGTGCAACCCGGCCGCCAGCGCGTCGCGGGCGATCGCGTGGCGGGCCAGCGGCGGCGTGCAGATGGACACCGCGTCCAGCCCGCCGGCGCGGATCATGTCGGCATGGTCGCGGAACGCCGCCACATCCGGCCCCGCCTTGAGCCCGCGCATGCTCGACACCGCGACCAGCTTGAACGCGGGGTTGGCGGCGATCACCGGCAGGTGCTGATCCTGCGCGATCTTGCCGAGCCCGATCACGCCGAGACGATACGGCTGGTTTGTCGCCGGCATGGATTGGCTCCCTCACATCGCGTTGACCGTTCGGCCGGCGCCCCGGGGGGCGTGCGGCCGGCGGAACGGTGACATACCACCGGCGCGTCACCGTCAAGCCGTCAGGAGCAGCCGTTTGAGCCAGACCGACCAGCCCGTCTCCCGCGAATGGCTGACGAGCTTCGCCCTGCTGGGGTCGGTGCAGAGCGGGCTGGCGCCGATCCTGTTGCCGATCACCGCCGGATCGGGGGCGCGCGCCGGCCTGATCTACGGGTCGTTCGCGCTGGCCGGGCTCGCGGCCCCCGTGCTGGGACGGTGGGGCGACCACCAGGGACGGAGCCGGGCGGTGCTGATCGGCGGGCTGGCGGTCGGGTCGCTCGCGGGCGTTGGCCTCGCGTTCGTGGTGTGGACGCAAGCAGTGCTGCCGCTGGCGATGGCGGCGGCGTTCGTGCTCGGGCTCGGCGTCACGTCGGCGGCGACGGCCGGCTCGGCGGTCGCGATCGAGGCCGAGCCGCCATCCGAGGCCGACAGCGTGATCGGCGCCGTGCAGGCGTGGAGCAGTGCCGGGCAGGTCGCGGGGTTGATCGTCGCGGGGCTGCTGGCGCAGCGGGCACCGGCGATCGCGTTCCTGATCGCGGCCGTGGCATTGGCCGGGGCCGCGATGGTGACGGCGATGCGGGCACCGATGCCGATGCGCGCGATCGTGCGGGCGGCGGCGCAGCCGAGGCGTGCCGTCGGCGGCGAGGCGGCGACCAACGCGGCCGGCCACGGTCTGCACCTGCCGCGCTTCGGGGCGCTGTTCCGGGGCGACATCGGCCACCTGCTCGCGTTCCTCGGGCCGTGGGCGCTGTCGTACACGGCGACCAACGCGGTGTCGGTGCTGTTTCCGGTCGCCATGGTGCGCCTTTTCCATCTGCCGGCGACCATTCCGGCCGTCGCCTACGCGATCGGCATCGGCGTCAGCCTGCTGGTCTACGGCCCGGCGACGCATTGGGCGCACCGGGCCGGTGCCGGGCCGGTGTTGCGGGCGGGACTCGCGGCACGTGTGCTGCCGCTTGTCGTGCTCGGGATCGCGGCACCGATCGGGGGCATGTGGGCGGCGGCGGCGTGCCTGATCGCGTTCGCGGTATCGCAGGCGGTTTGGCCGCTGCTCAACGTGGGCGCCAACGCGATGGCCATCGCCCGCCTGCCGCATGATCGCGGCGAGGCGCTCGGGCTGCTCAACGCGTCGTCGTCGGCGGCCGCCGTGCTCGGGTCGTTGGCCGGCGGCGCGATCGCGGCGATCGGCGGCTTCGGGCTGCTGAGCGCGACCGGTGCCGTCGCGGTCATCGCGGCGTGGGGCCTGCTGTGGCTTCAGCGCACGCGGGAGCCGGTCCGGCCGGTCGCCAAGGCGGTTCAGAACAGCGCCATCTGAGCCTCGGCCATGCCGCGCCTGACGGGGCCGCCCGGCGGCAGGAACTGGCTGCAGTCGAGCTCCGGCCGCGCCTCCAGCCCAGCCTGCCTCGCGGCGCGGGAGAACCGTTTGGCGAGCAGGTCGGCATACGCGCCGGTGCCGGTGAACCGCTGGCCGAACCGGGAATCGTTCAGGTCGCCGGCGCGGGTCTGCGCGGACCAGCTCCAGCACCTTCTTCGCCCGGTCCGGCATGTGCTCCTCGAGCCAGGCGGTGAAAATGCCGCGCAGCTCGTGCGGCAGGCGCAGCAGCACGTAGCCCGCCGTCTCCGCCCCGGCCTTCGCCGCCGCCGCGATGATCGCCTCCAGCTCGGCGTCGTTCACGGCCGGGATCATCGGTGCCGCCAAAACGCCGGTCCGCACCCCAGCGGCCGAGAGGGTCGCCACCGCCTGCAGCCGCATCGCGGGCGAGGAGGCGCGCGGCTCCATGATGCGGGCGAGCTTCGGGTCGAGTGTGGTGACCGACAGCCAGACCCGCACCAGATTGCGCTTCGCCAGCCGGGCTCAGGATGTCGACGTCGCGCACGACGGTCGCCGATTTGGTCACGATCGACAGCGGATGCCCGCACCGCTCCAGCACGTCCAGCACGGCGCGCGTCAGCTTCAGCGTGCGCTCGATCGGCTGATACGGGTCGGTGTTGGAGCCGAGTGCGAGCGGCCGGGCGACGTAGCCGGGCTTGCGCAGCTCGCGTTCCAGCAATGCCGCGACATCCGGCTTGAACAGCAGTTTGGTTTCGAAATCGAGGCCCGGCGAGTAGCCCAGATAGGCGTGGGTCGGCCGGGCGTAGCAGTAGACGCAGCCGTGCTCGCAGCCGCGATACGGATTGACCGCGCGGTCGAAGCCGATGTCGGGGCTGGTGTTCCAGCTGATGACGCTTCGGCTCGCGTCGCGGATCAGCGTGGTCGGCAGTGGTGGCAACTCGCCCAGCGCCTCGAGGCTAGACGGCCACTCGTCGTCGACCGGCTCCGTCGACACGGTATCGAAGCGGACGGCCGGGTTGGTCGCGGCACCCCGCCCCTTCCGCGCGCGCGATTTCGCACGCGGCTCGGGCGGTGCGTCGATGTCGGGACGGTCGAACGCGGCAAGCTCGTCCCGGTCGGTTTCGCGGACCATGTCCATCCGCTTGTTCCTTCTTCGTTCCTGCCGTAGCTTTCCGCCACGGCCGGAGCGGTGTCAAGAACAGAATGCGAACATCGCTGACCGTGGTCATCCCGGCGCTGAACGCCGCCGGCACTCTGGCGGCGACCTTGGCGACGGTGCGCGGGCAGACCGTGATCGTGGTCGACGGCGGCAGCGGCGACCGCACGATCGCCATCGCCCGCGAACACGGAGCCAAAACGATCGAGGCGCCGCGCGGTCGTGGCGCGCAGCTCGCGGCGGGCGTCGCGGCGGCGGACACGCCATGGGTGCTCATGCTGCACGCCGACACACGGCCGGCGCGCGATTGGCCGTCGGCGGCGCGGTCGCACATGGCGGCGTGGCCCGAGCACGCGGGCTACTTCGATTTCGCGCTCGACACGAACGACGCGCGCGCAAGACGGCTGGAGCGGCTGGTCGCGTGGCGCTGCCGCCGCTTCGCCCTGCCCTACGGCGACCAGGGGCTGCTTGTCAGCAAAGCCGTGCTCGACGCGGCCGGCGGCATCCGGCCGTTGCCGCTGATGGAGGATGTCGACCTCGCGCGCAGGCTCGGCGGCGACCGTCTGCGCCGGCTCGGCTGCCCGGCGCTGACGTCGGCGGCGAAGTGGGAGCGGGAGGGTTGGCGGCGGCGCTCGGCTCGAAACCTCGCGTGCCTCGCCCTATACCGGTGCGGCGTCCCGCCCGCCGCGATCCGCAGATTATACGGATGAAGCCGCTGGTGCTCGTCTTCTCCCGCGCGCCGAGGCTGGGAACGGTCAAGACGCGGCTCGCGGCCGAGATCGGCGAGCGGGCCGCCCTGAGATTTCACGCCCAGACCACGGCCGGAACGTTGCGAAAACTGCGCCGCGACCGACGGTTCGACCTGCTTCTGCTGGCGATCCCCGCACGCGCGAGAGGTCCGTGGACACAGGGCATCGCGCGAGAGATTCAAGCCGCCGGCGACCTCGGCCGCCGCATGGACCGCGCGTTCCGTGCGCATCCACGCCGCCGCGTCGCCCTCGTCGGCTGCGACATTCCGGACCTGACCGCCGCCGAACTCGCCCGCGCGCTACACCTTCTGCGCGGCACCGACGCGGTGTTCGGCCCCGCGACGGATGGCGGCTACTGGCTGGTGGCGCTCGGCGCGCGCCGTCCGCAAAACCCGTTCGCAACCGTGCGCTGGTCCGGTCCGCACGCGCTCGCCGACACGCTCGCCAACTTCAAAGACCACCGGGTTCGTTACGCCAAAACACTGTCCGACGTGGACGAGGCGGCCGACCTCAGACCAGATGTTCGCGAAGGCGCGGCATAAGCTCGACCAGATTGCATGGCCGGTGCCGCGCATCGAGCTGCCAGACCAAAATGTCGTCCCACGCGTCGCGCACCGCGCCGGTGCTGCCGGGCAGCGCGAACAGATATGTCCCGTCCGCGACGCCGGCCAGGGCGCGGGATTGCATCGTCGACGTGCCGATCTTTTGGTAGCTGAGCATCCGGAACAGCTCGCCGAACCCGTCGATCCGCTTCTCGATCACGCGGTCGAACGCTTCCGGCGTCACATCGCGGCCGGTGATGCCGGTGCCGCCGCTGGTGATCACGACGTCGATGTCGGGCGTCGCGATCCAGCCGCGCAACGCCGCCTCGATCGCGTCCGCGTCGTCGCGCACGATGTTTCGGGCGCGCAATGTGTGGCCCGCGGCCGTAAGTCTGTCGGCCAACGTGTCGCCCGATGTGTCGTTATCGAATGTGCGGGTGTCGGACACGGTCAGCACCGCGATCCCGACCGGGACGAACGCCCGGCTCTCGTCGATCCGCGCCATTCAGTGCAGCCGCGACGAATCGAGGTGGTTCGCGAGCGGGTGATATTGCGGCCATTCCCCGGCCGCGAGCTCGTCGAGGCTCGGCGTCGCGACGCGCAGGCGGGCGGCGTAGATCCAGGTGTAGGCCATCACGCGGGGCACGAAGGCGCGGGTCTCATCGGCCGGGATCGCCTCGATGAACAGCAGCGGGTCGCCGCCGTCGTTCATGGCCGCGTCCCAGCGGGCGAATTTGTAGACGCCGGCGTTCCAGCTCGCGAGCAGACGCAGAAGGTTGCCGTCGACCACGTCGTGGCGCGCCAGATAGTCGACATAGCGTTGCCCGAGGTCGAGGTTCGAGGACGGGTCCTGGAGCTGGCCGGTGACCCAGCGGCCGTGCGGATCGACGCGGTGCCCGCTGCCGCCGAAGATGAACTGCGCCGTCTCCGGCATGATCTGCATCAGCCCGCGCGCCCCGACCGCCGAGACGGAGCCGTTGTCGAAGTTCGATTCCGTGCGGGCGAGCGCGTAGACCAGCGCCGGATCGACCCTGAAGCCGCCATCCGGCCGCAGCCGGGGGATGCGAAATCGGGTCGCGTCGCGCGGACGCCCGTCGGCCGCCTGCATCAGGTCGGCGAGCTGTGCGGCCAATGACGAAAGCCCGGCCCGGTCGGCGACCAGCATGACGGCGCGCGCCATGGCGGGCGTGTCGCGCACGCTCGGGCACAGCCGCCGCAACTCGGCCTCCGCACGGGGCCGTTCGCCCACCTGCAACAGCGCGAAGGCGCGAAGTCCCCCGGGCGAGGCGGCGACCGCGTCGACATCGGCCTCGGTCAGCACTTCGAGGCTCTCGTCGCCGAACCAGCCGCCATGGCCCAGCATTTTGCGCGCGATCTGGCCGTGAAAGGTGGTGCGCTCGGCGGCGGCGCGGGCGAGCCAGATCAGGTACGAGCCGGTGTCGTGCGAGGTCCGCAGCCGGGCGCGAGCGGCCCAGAACGCAGCCGCCGCACGTTGCGCGGGCGTGGTGAGGCCAGCCCGCCACGCCTGATCGAAATAGCCGCGCGCCCAGTCCGGCCGGTCGAGCCGCCACGCCGCGAGCCCGGCCATGTAGGGGGCCAGTGCGGCGACCTGACAGTTGTTCGCGGCGTTCGGGCCGCATGCCCGCGCGCCAGCGACGGCGATCTCCAGCGCCTCGGTGTCGCGGTTGGCGGTGAACAGCACGCGCGCCGCCTCGCCCGACAGCTGAGAGGAATAGCCGGGCGAGAGGCCCTTGGTGTTGGCCAGCAGACGGGCGACACCCGCCGCGCCCTTGGCCGCCGCCAGGGTCGCCACGTTGCGGTCGAGCGCCGGGTTCCGCACGAGGCGCGATTGCAGCGTCCCGGTTTCCTCGGGCACCGGCATCGCCGGCGGCACGGGCTCGGTCGCCGAGACCGGGAGGGCGTCGCCGGGCGGCCGGTCCGGGCGCGGCGCACCATGCGGCAGCCGCGTCACCAGCAGCGTGTGGATGGGGATCGCGTCGGGCAGATCGGGCCAGCGTTGCAGCCAGGCCCCCAGATCCTCGACCGAGGCGTGGGTGTGCGGGCCGAGGTGGCGGTCGGCCATGACGTAGCCCAGCATCGACTGGCCGAGCGGGGTCGAGGTGTCGATCAGCTTGGTTTCCCGCGCGGCCCCGGCGATGTCGCCATGCGCCTGCATCCGCAGAATCAGCCGGATGCGCGCGGCCTCGGACGGGGGCAGCGGCTCGGGCAGCGCGATCTCGTCGCCGCCGCTCATGGACGCGCCCGGCGTGTGGACGCGCGGAATGGCCAGCGCCTCCTCGGTGGTCGTCGCATATGCTGCGGCGGCCGGTCCGGCGGCAGTGGCCAGGATCGCGGCCCCCGCGACGAGCACGGAGGCGGCGGGCAGGCGGGAGAGCGTTGAACCGACCCCTCGCATCGGCGGGTCCGCTACACGCCCATTCACGGGAACGCAACCGAGGCGGCCGCCGCTCACGACTCAGTGAGATTCCGCAATGCCCATCAGGCTGCGCCGGAGCAGCCGCAACGACGCCCACATCCGCGCCTTGGCGGCAGCACTGGCCATCGCCTGTTCGGGCATCTGGATCGAGAGGCAGGGGAGCGTCAGCCCGCCATCCAGCACGGTTTGCAGCAGCTTCCCGCGCGACCGGGCACCCGCCGCTTCGCCCAGCAGCGTCCTCGCCGCCACGGTCGCGCACGGGACCACGATTTTCGGCGGCCGGGCCGCGAGCCGCGCGCGGAAATACGGGACCGAGGCCGCGACCTCCAGATCGGAGGGGGGCCGCCCGCCCGGCGGCCGCCACGGGACGACGTAGCCGAAGGCGAGATCGGCCGGCACGATCCCGGCCGACGCCAGCATGGCCAGAAGCAGCGAGCCGGCCGGGCCGTCGAAGGCCACGCCACTGCGCTCCTCCGCCTCGCCCGGGCAGTCGCCGAGGATCAGCACCGGCGCGTCGCCGGCCCCGCGCACGCCGACGAAATGCCGCGCGGTGACGGCCAGCCCGGCCCCGCCGCTCGCCTGCCACGCGGCGTCGATCTCCGCGACCGATCCGGACGGCCGTGCCGCCTCGGCCCGCGCCGGGGTCGCCACCGGAGTATGTGCCGAAGTATGTGCCGGAGTATGTGCCGGGGCGGCGGCGATCCGGGGCGGCGCCGCCGGGCCGTCGTTGCGCCGGCGGTCGCGCGGCTCCACCCCGAGCGCCTCGTCCGCCCCCCAGGCCACCTGCAACGCCAGCGCCGCCCGATCGTCCATGGCCCCAGTGTCGGGCGGCAGGGCGGCCGTCGCAACCGCCGCCCGTGCGATCGGGGCGGGCGATGGATCAAGCGCGGCAGGCCTGTTAGCGTCAGGGCCATGACACACCGCTTCCCGCTCGCGGCCATCGCCGTCGGCGTCTCGCTCCTGTCCGGCCCTGCCCTCGCCGCCGCGACGCCGGATGCGACGGCCCCGCCGGAACGGTTCGCGGCCGGTCCATTCCTCGCGGGACAACTGGCCGGCGAACTCGGCGATGTCGGCGTCGCGGCGACGGCGTTCCAGCGGGCGTTGGCCGAAGATCCCGGCAATCCGGTCATCGAACAGCAGGCGTTCCTGTCGGCGCTGCTCGCCGGCCGGCCGGAAGCGGTGGGCCTCGCGCGCACGCAGATCGCGTCCGGCGATGCGGCGGCGATCCTGGTGCTCGGCGACGCCGACGCGCAGGCCGGCCGGTGGGACCAGGCGGTCGCCCGGTTCGCCAGCCTGCCGCAACAGGGTCCGGCGCGGATCTTGAAGCCGCTGCTGGTCGCATGGGCCCAATACGGCGGCGGCCACGCCGACCTCGCGCTCGCCACGCTTCAGCCGTTCACCACGACGGGCAGCATCCGCGGCGTCTACGCGCTGCACGCGGCGATGATCGCCGACCTGTCGGAGCGGCAGCCCGAGGCACGCCGTCTGTATGGGCTGGCACGGACGAGCTACCCGGCGCTGAACCTCGACCTCGGCCGCGAACTCGCGAGTTTCGCCGCCCGCGACGGTGATCTGGACGGCGCGCGCCACACGCTCGACCAGACGGCGGCACCGAGCCCGGAGCTGATGCTGGCACTGCCGGGGTTGCGGCGGGATGTGGCGCAGCGGCAGATCCGCACCCCGCTGGACGGGATGGCGGAGGTGTATCTGGCGCTGGCCGCGACCGAGCGAGGTGCGGATCGCACCGAATTCGCCTCCATCCTGTTACGGCTGGCGCTCGACGTCCGGCCGGATTTCACGCCGGCCCACCTGCTCGCGGCCGAGGTGCAGACCCAGGCCGGCCGCATCGACGCGGCTTTGGCGGAACTGGACAAGATCCCGGCCACCGATCCGCTGGCACCGCTGGTCGATCTGCGCCGCGCCAACCTGCTGCTGGACGCCGGCCGGAGCGAGGCGGCGCTGACGGTCGCGAACCGGCTGGTGGCGCAGGCACCGACCCGCCCGGAGGTGTTCGTCCTGCAGGGCAACGTGTTGCGCGCGGCCAAGCGGCCGGCCGACGCGGTGCCGGCGTTCCAGCGCGCGATCGAGCTGGTCGGCGCGCCGGTGGCGGCGAACTGGCCGCTGTTCTACGACCTCGGCATCGCCCAGGACGAGGCCGACCAGTGGCCGGCGGCCCAGGCCAGCTTTCAGCACGCGCTGTTCCTGTCCCCGGACCAGCCGCAGGTGCTGAACTACCTCGGCTACGCATGGACCGAGCGCAGCCAGGATCTGGCGCGCGCGAAGGCGATGGTGCAGCGCGCGGTGGCGCAGGATCCCGACGACGGCGCGTTCGTCGACAGCCTCGGCTGGGTGGAACTGCGGCAGGGCGACGTGGCCGAGGCGGTCAAGCAGCTCGAGCGGGCGTGCGAACTGGATTCCGAGGACGCGACGATCAACGGGCATCTCGGCGACGCCTACAAGGCGGCCGGCCGGCTGCGGGAGGCGGCGTTCCAGTGGCAGCGGGCACTGACGCTGAACCCGGAGCCGAAGGACGCGGCGCACTACCGCGACGGGCTGCGGTCGCTGCCGAGCGCGGACGTGCCGGCGGTCACTCCGGCTGCCACGCCGGGTTGATCCCCGGACGGATGATCGAGGAGGCGGCGCGGGCGAAGGTCAACCTCTGCCTGCATGTGACGGGACGGCGGGCGGACGGGTATCACCTCCTCGATAGCCTGGTCGTGTTCGCCGGCGCCGCCGATCTGGTGTCGGCCGAACCCGCGGACGCGCTGACGTTGCGGATCACCGGGGCACAAGCGGGCACGCTCGCGACCGAGCCCGGCAATCTCGTCCTGCGCGCCGCGCGGGCGTTGGCCGACGCGGCGGGTGTGCCTGCGACAGCCGCGCTGACGCTGGACAAGCGACTGCCGGTCGCGTCCGGGATCGGCGGCGGCTCGGCCGACGCGGCGGCGGCGCTGCGGGGGCTGGCGCGGCTGTGGCGGCTCGATGTTCCGGCGGCGGACATGCTCCGCATCGCGACCGGGCTCGGGGCCGACGTGCCGGTCTGCGTCGCGAGCGCGCCGGCCCGGATGCGGGGCGTCGGCGAGCGGCTCGATCCGGTGCCGGCACTGCCGCCGATGGTTGTCGTGCTGGTCAATCCCGGTGTCGGCGTGTCCACCCCGGCCGTCTTTCGCGCCCGCGACCCGAGATGGTCGCCGCCGCTCGCTATTCCGGCCGGTTGGCCCGACCTCGGCGCCTTCGCCGGCTGGCTCGCGGGCACAAGCAACGATCTGGAGACGGCGGCGCTGACCCTGTGCCCGGCGGTGGGCGACGTGCTGGCCTTCTTGCGCGCCCTGCCCGGCTGCCGGCTGGCGCGGATGAGCGGCAGCGGGGCGACGTGCTTCGGCCTGTTCGACACGGCACCGGAGATGGGCGACGTTCCGGACGGCTGGTGGAGCTGGGGCGGCTTGCCGAAATCGGGCCGGCGGGCCTAATCAGCCGGGCACGCTGTTGGGGCGTCGCCAAGCGGTAAGGCAGCGGATTTTGATTCCGCCATGCGGAGGTTCGAATCCTCCCGCCCCAACCAATCCTCCAAAGCGTCCGGGTCGTCGATCAGCGTGAGACGCAGCGACAGCGGTGCCAGCAGTCTCGCCGCCGCCGCCATCTCGTCCGTCCCGACGCAGCCGATGACCCGCGTGTCCGGCCGGCAGAATACGACGTCGATCAGGGCGGATATGCCGACCGCCACGATCAGTTCGGCTCGGGCGAACATGGCGATGCGGTCGTGCAGGGCGAACGCCTGCACCGCGATGTGGCCGAACCCATGCGCGCGGGTGGCCGCGATGACCGACGGGTTCGCGGGGCCGACCTGGAAGCGGGTGGCGCGGCCGCCGATCCGGCCGAAATTTTGCGCGAGGCCCGAAAACGTCGCGCGTTCGAAGCCGGTGACCGGTGCCCACAGGCCCGGCGTCGTCAGCACCCAACCCTCCTCGCAGGCGTAACAGACGGACCGATCGAACGGCACGGTGTCGGCCGGATCGATCCCGAGCGTCTCGAGCAGCCGGCGCTGCCACGCCTGCCCGGTCTCGGCCAGCAGCCGCGCGCCGGGCGGGGCGTGGCGGAGGAAGGCGGCGGCGGCCGGGATGACCTGGCGGACCCAGCAGCGCCAGTCCCGCGGATCTGTCGGGACGGCGAGCATCACCGCCCCTTCCAGCGGTTGCGCGGTGCCGAGCGCGGCGCGCGACACCCAGGCCGCGTCGCAGGCCCAGCGCAGCGACGGGGTCGTGCGATCGCGTGCCATCGCCTCGACGGTCAGACCCGCGTCACGCGCCCAGATCGCCTCGCCGCACAGGACGGCCCCGTGCCCGAGCAACACCGCGTCCGACACGGCGTCGAGCGACAGCGCCGGATCGAGCGGCCGCCGCCGCCGCGCCGGGTGATTGTCCGGCTCCACATCGAGCCGGGTCAGGTCCGACGCCGGCAGGTCGCGATACGGCGCGACCGGCCCGGCGATGTCCGCCAGCGCCTCGACGCAGCGCGCGACGAAGGCCTCCGGGGCGAGATTCGGTTGCGCCGCCGCGAACGCCGCCTCGCCGGCGATCGCGGCCAGACGCGCGTGGTCCGTTGCCACCGCGTCCGGGTCGATCGGCTCGAACCCGCTCGCGGCGAGCAACCCGGTCGGCCAGACGGCGACGGTGGCGACGAACCCGGGCGACGCGCGCAGCAGGTGGGCGAGCATCCAGATCTCGCCCACGAACCAGCCGCCGGTGGAGCGCGCGCCGGTCATGGCCACGCTCGGGGGTGCGGCACCATCCATCAGCAGCAGCGTGCGCGGGTGGCATAGCGGGCGTGCCGCCGTGAGTTGCGCGAGCACGTGCGGCAGCATCAGGGCGTGATGCAGGAACAGGATGTCGGCGGAGCGCGTGTGCGCGTCGACCAGCCCGTCGAGCACCGCGATCGTCTCGTGCGTCTGCACGGCGGGATGCGCGACCGCCTGCTCCGGCAAGGCATCGGGTTTCGGCGGGCCGCCGACATACGTGACCGCGCCCGCGTGAAACCGGAGCCAGCCCGGAACCGCGCGGGCGACAACCAGGATGGACGCGAGCGGCAACTCCTTCAGGATCGCGCCGATGACGAGGTCGCTGCGGCCTAGCTCCGCCATGCGGCGACATCTTGCGGGGCCACCACCGCGTCGCCGAGGACCGGTGTGACACCGCCGGGCAACGCCCACGCCTCCGGCCCGTAATTGATCGCGAACGTCAGGTTGCCACGCCGCCGCAGCCGCAACCCGGGCGGCAGGTCGAGCAGATCGAGCCCCGCATCGGCCAGCACGCCGCGCACGATCGTTCGCAACAGGGTGGCGTCGGGCCACCCGGCGACATAGGTCGCATGGCCGGCGCGCAGGACCGCGGGCGTGCCGTCGCTGAAAACGATGCAGCGTGTCGGTGCCGGCGTCCGGCTCGACCCATTCGCGCCACCGCTCCATCGCACCCGCGTCGCCGACCTCGTGCGACAGGCCGGGACGGAGCGAGGCGACCTGCGTCACCCGCATCGGCAGCAGCGCGTCGGGCGGCAGCGCGGGCGGGATCGCGAAATGCCGCGTCTTGCTGCCCGTGCGTGGTCCGAACAGCAACTTTGCCGGCGTGGCCTCGAACGCCGCGCGCGCCGCGTCGGTCACGATCGGCAGGCACGGCACCAGCACCGCCGCGTACCCGCCGAGCGACGCGCCGGGGGCGACCACGTCGATGTCGACGCCGCAGCGCCGCGCCGCCTCGTACCAGCGCAGGCACAGTTCCATCATGTCGAAATCGCGGCCCTGCGGCTGGATGCGCGTCACCCATGCCGCCTCGTAGTCGAACACGAACGCGACCTTCGCACGCGTCGTCGCCGGTAAGTCCAAGCCCGCGAGTTCGCGTCCGACCCGCATCGCCTCGTGTCCGCCGGCCGAGAGTTCGCGATCCGGGCGGTGCAGGCCCGCGTGCATCTGCTCCTGTGCGGACGCCGCCTGCCGCCAGCGGAAATAGCTCACCACCTCCGCCCCGTGCGCGAACGCCTCCCACGCCCAGAGCCGCACCATCCCCGGCTTCGGCACCGGGTTCCACGGCGCCCAGTTCACCGGGCCGGGCTGCTGCTCCATCACCCACCAGCGGCCGCGCCCGACGCCGCGATACAGGTCGTGGTGAAAGCCGGCCATGTCCGGGTGCCCTGTTTCGACGAACATCTCGCGGACGTCGTCCGGCAAGTCGCGTTGTTCGGTGAAGCCGAGCGGGTAGCTGTCCCAGGTCGCGAAATCGAGATGCTCGCCGAGCGCCCAGTGGTCGAAGTCGGTGAACCGGCCCATGAAATTATGGGTCACGAACCGGCCGGGAGAATGCGCGCGCAGGATGCCGGCCTGCATGGCGCAGTAGGATGCGACGCGATCGGACGCGAACCGCCAGTAATCGAGCCGCGCCGCGGGATTCAGCTCCGTCACCGCGCCGGCCGGCATGCTGACCTGATCGAACGAGGTCACGTCCATCGACCAGAACGCGTTGCCCCACGCCTCGTTCAGCGCGTGCGGATCCTGATAGCGGCGGCGCAGCCAGTCCCGGAACCCGCGCAGATCCTCGGGGCCGTACGACAGCACCGTGTCGTGGCAGCCGAATTCGTTGTCGATCTGCCAGCCGGCCACCGCCGGGTGCGCGCCGTAGCGTTCGGCGACGGCGGTCGCGATCGCGCGGCTCGCCTCCCACCACGCGGCCGAACCGAAACTCGTGTGACGGCGGCTGCCGAAACCGCGAACCGCCCCGTGCGCGCCGACCGGCAGAATGTCGGGATGCGCGTCGATCAGCCATTTCGGCGGCGTCGCGGTCGGCGTGCACATCACGACGCGCAAGCCCGCCTCGTGCAGCACGCCGATCGCGCGGTCGAGCCACGCCCAGTCGAAGCGCCCGGGCTCCGGCTCGATCCGGCTCCACGCGAACTCCGCGATCCGAACGTAGGAGATGTTCATCTCGCGCATCCGGCGCGCGTCGTCTTCCCACCACGCCTCGGGCCATTGTTCCGGATACCAGCAGACGCCGAGCATCGCGCTAAACCCCCGGCGCGTTGACGAGCGCCGGGCCGGCGGGCTCGAACAGATGGCACCATCGCGGGTCGAGCGTCAGGGTCACCGCCTCGCCGATCCGTTGCGGCGCGCGGCCATCGGTGCGCGCGACCAGGGTCGATCCGTTGGCGACTTCCACGTGCAAGATCGTCTCCGCTCCCAAATGCTCGGCCAGTGTCACCCGCCCCGGCACGCCGCCCGCGTCGCCGAGCGTCACGTGCTCGGGCCGGATGCCGAGGACGACCGGGCCGGGCGGCAGGCTGTCGCCGTTCAGCGGCACGCGCATCGTCGCACCCCCGGGCAGCTCGATCCGCGCGGCGCCGCCCAGCACGGTCGCGATGCGGCCCGGCACGGTGTTCATGCGCGGCGAGCCGATGAACTGTGCCACGAACAGGTTGCGCGGCCGCTCGT
Organism: uncultured Alphaproteobacteria bacterium; assembly: GCA_963756975.1. Lineage (GTDB taxonomy): Bacteria > Pseudomonadota > Alphaproteobacteria > Acetobacterales > Acetobacteraceae > CAVRQM01. The sequence goes on from CAVWPS010000001.1 coordinate 762,926, forward strand.
AGAGGTCGAGCGGGCTGCCGACCTGTTCGATCTTTCCGGCCTGCAGCACCACGATCTTGTCGGCCATCGTCATCGCCTCGACCTGATCGTGGGTGACGTAGATCATCGTGGCGCCGAGTTTCTGGTGCAGCTGCAACAGCTCCACCCGCGTCTGCAACCGCAACGCGGCGTCCAGGTTCGACAGCGGCTCGTCGAACAGGAAGACCTTCGGCTCCCGCACGATGGCGCGCCCGATCGCGACGCGCTGACGCTGGCCGCCGGACAGCTGCGACGGCTTGCGATCGAGATACTCGTCGAGCTGGAGCAGCCGTGCCGCTTCGGCGACGCGCTCGGCGATGCGGGCTTTCGGCGCGTTGGCCATCCGCAGCCCGAAGCTGATGTTCTCGCGCACCGTCATATGCGGGTAGAGCGCGTAGGACTGAAACACCATCGCGATGCCCCGGTTGGCCGGGGGCGTGCGTGTCACGTCGAGGTTGTCGATCGCGATCGCGCCGCCCGACACGTCTTCCAGCCCCGCGATCATTCGCAGCAGCGTCGATTTGCCGCAGCCGGACGGGCCGACGAACACGCAGAACTCGCCGTGCGCGATGTCGAGATTGATGCCTTTGATGACATCGACCAAGCCGAACGATTTGCGCACGCCGCGCAGCGACACTTCGGCCATCTCAGTCCTCCCGGGTGACGTCGAGGATGATCGCCGTCTCCGGCCAGAGCGGCGGCGGGGACAGGCCGGCATGCACCAGCGTCGCCCCCGCGACGACGATCCCGCCGCCGTACAGCGCCCGGTGCGTTCCGGACAGCGCCGCGATCGGCACCTGCGGCGGCATGATCCGCAGCCGGTAGCGCGTCTGCGGCAGCAGCCCCGGAAGGCGTAGCGGCGCCGGGTGGGGACGCATTCGGCTGACCTCCTGCGCGATCAGATACGCGGCGCGGGATCCATCGGGGGCCACGACGCCCGCGACGGTGCAGCCGTCGATCTGATCGACCGCGACGTGCAGCCCCGAGTGCAGCAATGGCCGCAGCCGCTTGTGCAGCGCGATCCAGCCCGCGAGTTCCGTCCGCTCGTCATCGGACAACGTCAGCGGATCGAGCTCGATCCCGAAATGGCCGAACAGTGCGACGGCCGCGCGGAACGCCAGCGTGTGACGGCGTCCGGTCTGGTGGTTGGGGCTGGCCGCGACATGGGCGCCCATCACCTCGGGCGGCAGCACCCGTGAGGCGCCGCGATGGATCCGCAGCCGCTCCAGCGCGTCGTTGCAGTCCGACGTCCAGACGCGTTGCGTGCGCGACAGGATGCCCCAATCCGCGCGCGCGCCGCCGGACGCGCAGCTCTCGATCTCGAGCGCCGGATGGTCGGCGCGCAGCCGGTCGAGTAGCGCGTAGACCGCCAGCACCTGTGCGCGGTACGCCGGCCGGTCCTGCGCGTCGCCGGCCGAGACCAGATCGCGGTTCATGTCCCATTTCAGGTAGGCGACCGGCAGCTCCCGCAGCAGCGTGTCGAGCGCGCCGTGCACCCGGCCCCACACCTCCGCGCGGGACAGGTCGAGCACGAGCTGGTGGCGCGACAGGCGGGAGACGCGGCCGTCGACCGCCAGCGCCGCGTCCGGGTCGTTGCGGAGTGCCAGGCTGTCCGGGTTGGCCATCTCCGGCTCCACCCATAGCCCGAACTGCATGCCGAGCGACGTCACGTGGCGGGCCAGCGGACCGAGCCCGTTCGGGTATTTCGCGCGATCGACGACCCAGTCGCCGAGCCCCTTGTGATCGCTGTCGCGGCCGGTCATCCAGCCGTCGTCGAGCACGAACCGTTCGACGCCGAGGGCCGCGGCCGCGGTCGCTTCTTCGGTCAGGCGGGCTTCGTCGTGCGCGAAATACGTGCCCTCCCACGTATTCAGGGTGACGGGGCGCGGCGTCGCCGGAAGCTGGAGCAGATGCGCGCGCGCATATGCCTGAAACGCCCGTGACAGGCCGGCCATCCCGGAGTTCGACCACGACACGTATAAAGTCGGGGTCGACAACGTCTCCTTCGGCGGCAGCGCCACCTCGCCCGGCATCAGCAGCTCGCCCGCGATCACCATCAGCGAGCCGTCGCCGAGCCGGTCGGCGGCGATCTGATGGTTGCCGCTCCAGCCCAGATGCACGCCCCACGCCGTCCCGGTCTGTTCTGTGCAGCCGGGTGTGGTCGCGATCAGCAGCGGAAAGCGGTCGTGCGAGGTGCGCCCGCGCCGATTTTCCAGCACCAGCGAACCATCCGGCAACGCGCCACGGATCTCGGTGAACTCGTGCGCCCAGCGCCCTCCATACGTCCGCAGCTCCGTCGCTTCCGGCCGGATGCGAATCGCGCCGGACGCGAGATGGCGGACCGTGAGCGGAACGGCGCCGCCATTGGTCAGCGACGCGCGCATCGTCACCACGTCGCCATCCGGCGGTAACGCGATATCCAGGACCAGCCGCAACCGCGCCACCTGATCGCGCGCGGTGATCTGCAACACGCCGTCGGCGAGATCGATCGCGACGTCGGTGAACGCCGCCGACCAGTGACGGCCGGCGCGGTGACAGACCAGCGCCGGCGTGCGGAACAGGCCGGTGCCGAGGGTCGGAAAGATCGAAGCCTCGGCGATGTCGTCGTCGAGCAGGTTCTGCGCGCGCGCCCGGTCGCGCAACGGGCGCACGTCGATGCCGGGCGGCAGGCGCGCTCCCCAATGCACGATTTCCGGCAATCCCTCCGGACGTTCGCCGAGCAGCAGCGTCGTATTCAGGCCATCGAGCCGGATCACTCCTTCACCGCTCCCAGCGTAAGCCCGGCGATGAAATGCCGCTGCATGACGAAGAAAATGGCCACCGACGGCGCCGCCGCGATCAGCGCGCCGGCGCTCATCAGTTGCCACGAGGCGAGCCACTGGCCCGACAGCGCCTGCAAGCCCGCCGTCACCGGCCGCGCGCTATCGGACTGCACCAGCACCAGCGCCCAGAAATAGTCGTTCCAGATGAACGTGAACTCCAGCACCGCGAGGGCGGCCAAGGCCGGCCGGACCAGCGGCAGGACGACGTGCCAGAAAATGCGCAACTCGACCACGCCCTCGATCCGCGCGGCCTCCACCAGCGCCTCCGGCAACTCGCGGATGAAGTTACGCATGAACAGCGTGCAGAAGCCGGTCTGGAACGCGATGTGGAACAGCATCAGCGCCCACACCGTGTCGTAGAGCGGGATGACGTGGACGAACAGGTCGCGCACCGGGATCATCAGCACCTGAAACGGCACGAAATTGCCGGCGATGAAGATCGCGAACAGGGCGATGTTGCCGCGAAACCTGTACCGCGCGAGGGCGAAGCCGGCCATGGTCGATATCGCGAGCGTGCCGAGCACGGCGGGCAGCGTGATGACGACGCTGTTCAGCAGGTAGCGCCCCATCGGCGACGAGGTGAACACCTCGGTGTAGTTCTTGACGATGTCGAGATGCGTGGGCCAGCCCCAGAAATTGCCGCGGCTGAGATCGTCGAGCGAGCGGGTGGAGGTCAGCGCGATCGCGAACAGCGGCAGCAGCCAGATCAGCAGGCTGATGGGCACCACCGTCCGGTAGATCGCGCGCGCGCGCGGCGACCGCTTTCGCAGCGGCATCGGAAACATCTAGCGCCGCTCCCGCCGCAACAGGGACACCAGGAAGAAGGCGATGTAGATGTCCATCAGGAAGAACAGCACCGTCGCGATCGCCGCACCGTAGCCGTAGCGGAACGACGCGAACGTTTGCGAATACATGTAGTAGGCGAGCACGGACGAGCTGTCGTACGGACCGCCCTTGGTCATGATCGCGACCAGGTCGAAGCTCCGCAGCGCGCCCACCACGCACACCACGATCGCGATGAACGTCGCTGGCCGAAGTTGCGGGATGATGACGTGGCGCAGCAGCCGCGAACCGCTGGCCCCGTCGAGCCGCGCGGCCTCGACCAGTTCCGGATTGATGCCGGTCAGACCGGTGAGGTACAGGATCATGCAATACGCGGTCTGCGGCCACAGCCCGGCGGCCATGATGCCGAACGTCGCCCAATGCTCGTTGCCGAGGATGTCCACGCCGGCGATCCCGAACGCGCCGAGGACGGCGTTCAGCAGGCCGAAATCGGCGTTGAGGAACCAGCTGAACACCAGCCCCACGACGACCTGGCTGATGACGAACGGGAAGAAGAACAGCGATTTGACCAGCCGCATCCCGAACAGCGTCTGGTTCAGGAACAGCGCCAGAGCCAGCCCGAACACCGGGGCCAGCATGAACGCGACGAGCCACAGGACGTTGTTCCACAGCGAGGTCCAGAACACGTCGTCGTCGAGCAGTTCGGTGTAGTTGCCGAGACCGATGAAGCGCATCGGCTTGATGCCGTCCCAGTCGTGCAGGCTGATCCACAGGCTGTCCGCGATCGGCCACAGCACGAACACCGCGAACAGCACGCAGGCCGGGGCCAGCAGGATCGCCGGGGCAAGCGCCATTTGATGACGCCGCCACCAGCTGTCCGGGATCATCCCGATCGTCGAGGCCGACAACTCAGTTGCTCGCGTAGATCCGCTTGCGGGCGCGCTCGATCGTGGCCAGCACATTGTCGATGCGGTCCGGCTTGACCATGAACTCCTGGAACCCCTTCATCGCGATCGTCGCCAGATCCTCGCTCGTGTCGCGGTCGAGGAACTGGGTGAGGTGCGCGGCCCCGCCCAGCAGCGTCTGGCCGGCCTGCAGGAAGCGGTCGTCGCCGACCTTCGCCCGGTTGTTGGCCGGCAGCTGGTGCTCGGCCTCGTTGATCATGGCCTGGGTGTCGGCGCGCATCATGAACGCGAGGAATTTCAGCGCGTCGGCCTGATTCGCCGCGCCCTTGGGAATGTGGATGCTCTCGGTCGGCGCTTCCTCGCTGTCGGCCACACCCGCCGTGATGGTCGGGAACGGGATGAAGCCCATGTTCGGCGCCGCGTCGGCCGGCATGCCCTGCGTGATGAAGTTGCCGATCAGCATCATGCCCGCGCGGCCCTGATACAGCAGGCTCTGGCTTTCCTGCCACGACAGGCTGGTGTGGTTCTTGACGAAGCACTGGTGGTCGAGCAGTTGCTTCCACTGCGCGAACACGGCTTTGACCTTCGGGTCTTCCCAGCTGACCTTCCCGGCGGTGAGCTGGCTGTGGAACTCGTAGCCGTTCAGCCGCAAATCGATGTAATCGAACCAGCCGGCGGTCGGCCACAGATCCTTGCTGCCGAGGTCGATCGGCGCGATTCCGGCCGCCTTCAGCTTGTCGCAGGCGGCGATCAGATCGTCCCACGTCTTGATCGTGTCGACGCCGGCCTTCTTCAGCAGGTCGGTGCGCGCGTAGATGCCCCACTGGTAGTAGCTGTAGGGGACGCCCCACTGCTTGCCGCCGATCGTGACGGTGTCGAGCACTTTCGGCGAGAACTGCGCCTTCATCTCGGGCGTGTACAGCGCACTGACATCGGCCAGCAGACCCGGCTCGACGAACTGGCGCATCCGCTCCCCCGAATACCAAAGGGCGACGTCAGGCGGGGCCGAGGTCAGCCAGTTGCGGATCGACGCCTTGTAGCTCTCGTGGTCGTAGATGTTCATCTTGACGGTGATGCCGGGGTTCTCGGCCTGGAATGCCTTGACCACCGCCTCGAACGCGGCCTTCGGCTGCGGATCGGACGTGTCGGTGTTGAACACGATCGTGCCGGCGGTCGCGGGCGCGGCCGCGAGCAGCGTGGTGGTCGCAAGCAGCATGGCCAGACGAGTGAGACGACGCATGGGGGTCCTCCGGCTGTTTCTCCGCCTCGAACGGGCGGTTTTATGACTGGCGCGATCGTTTTGGCGCGGGCGACTATCACCGGTGCGGACGGCGTTGGCTAGCGCGTGTTAGGACGAACGCCATGCGATCATTCGTTGCCGCGACCCTGCTATCCCTGCTCGCCGGTTGCGCGGGCGGACGCGACGCGCGCTACACCGGGCCCGGTCCCGCGTGCGGCCCCGCGAGCAGGGCGACGCTGGTCCGGCAGGGCGACCAAGTGGTCCTGACGCCGACCGACGGATCGATCACGCTGCGCGGGACGGTGAGCCCGGCCGGCGCGGTCACCGCCGCCTGGTCGGCCGCCGGAGCGAAGCAGCCGGTGAAGGCGGGCGGCAAGCCCCCGGCGACCCAGATCGCGACCGGGACGATCGACGGATCGGGCGCGCATCTGCGGTTCGTGGCACCCGGATGCGACGTTCCGCTGGAGCTGACACGGCCTGACGGTTAGGCTGCGTAAGCTATTGATGCGCCAATGACACACCAGCGCATGCTGCGCCGCGAAAAGTCGTCCCGAATCGGGCGGAACCATGGCGTCCGGCGGCGTTTGGCCTTAAGCGTTTCGTTATCAGCTGACCCCGTAAGAGAGCGCCCATGACGATCAATCGCCGCACCCTGATCGCCGGCCTGGCCACCGGTGCCACGACGCTCGCCGCAGCCGCCGCCGTCCGCGCGGCCTCGGGGATCGGCACCACTATTCCCGCGACCCCGCTGACCGCCGTCCCGCCGCCCTCGCCGATCCAGGCGATGATCGGGCCGGACCCGACGGCGCTGCCGCAATGGCGCGCCAACGCGATCCAGCAGCCGCGCATGACCGGCCGCCCCGCGATCGTGGTCGTGATCGACGACATGGGCTGGATGCACCCGCACACCGAGCGCGCGATCGCCCTGCCCGGCCCGCTGACGCTGAGCTGGTTCCCGTTCGCCCACCATTTGCCGGAGCAGGTCGCGGCCGGTGCGGCGCGCGGCCACGAGGCGACGCTGCACATGCCGATGCAGGTGCACAGCAACTCCATCCTGCAGACCGGTCCGGACCCGCTGCGGATCGACCTGCCGCCGGCGGTCAACCTCGCCCGCCTGAAGGCCGCGATGGATGCGGTGCCGCAGACGGTCGGCCTGAACAACCACATGGGCACCGTCGCCACCTGCGACCCGGCGCTGATGGACCTGGTCGCGGCCGAGACCCGCGCGCGCGGCATGCTGTTCCTCGACAGCATCGTTATCGGCCGCAGCGTTGCCTTGTCCCGCGCACAGGCGGCGGGCGTGCCGTCCGCCGGGCGCGACTTCTTCATCGACTGGGCGATGCACCCGGACATCATCGCCAAGGCGCTGTCCGACATCGAGGAAGCCGCCCGCAAACACGGCCACACCATCGCGATCGGCCACCCGCGCGGCCTGACGCTCGATGCGCTGGAGGCTTGGCTGCCGACGCTCGCGAAGAAGGGTTTCGATCTTTGGCCGCTGTCGACGGCCGTGGCGCTTCGCAATGGCGTCGATATGAGCAAGGTCGGCTGATTTAGGCGGCCCGATCGCGAGAGACCCTCACCCCGGCCCTCTCCCAAAGCGGGAGAGGGAGAAGGGCTGGGGTGAGGGTCTAAAGCTCGCTACCCCGCCTTAGCCGTCATCGACCCGCGCCACAGATCGATCCCGCCCTCATCGGCATGGCGGTCGATCTCGGCCAGCTCGGCCGCGCTGAACGACAGCTTCTTCGCCGCGTCGAACGAATCGTCGAACTGCTCGACCGTCCGTGCGCCGATCAGCGCCGACGTGACCCGCTCGTCCCGCAGCACCCACGCGATCGCCATCTGCGCCAGCGTCTGCCCGCGCGCCTTGGCGATGTCGTTCAGCGCGCGAATGCGGCCGATGTTCTCGCCGCTCAGCATCGCCTGCTGGAACGACGTCCCCTTCGCGGCCCGTGCCCCGGCCGGCACGCCGTCGAGGTATTTCGACGTCAGCAGCCCCTGGGCCAGCGGCGAGAACGCGATGCAGCCGACGCCGAGGTCGCCCAGCGTCTCCAGCAGCCCGTGCTCGATCGTGCGGTTCAGCATCGAGTAGTTCGGCTGATGGATCAGCAGCGGCACGCCCATGTCGCGCAGGATCGCGTGCGCCCGCCGCGTCTCGTCCGGGCTGTAGGAGCTGATGCCGACATACAGCGCCTTGCCGACGCGCACGGCCTGCGCGAGGGCACCCATCGTCTCCTCCAGCGGCGTCTTCGGGTCGACGCGGTGGCTGTAGAAGATGTCGACGTAATCGAGGCCCATCCGCTTCAGGCTCTGATCGAGGCTGGCCGTCAGGTACTTTCGCGAGCCATGGTTGCCGTAGGGGCCGGGCCACATGTCGTAGCCGGCCTTGGTCGAGATCACCATCTCGTCGCGGTACGGATGCAGGTCGAGCGCGTAGATGCGCCCGAACGTCTCCTCGGCCGAGCCGTACGGCGGGCCGTAATTGTTGGCCAGGTCGTAGTGCGTCATGCCGCGATCGAACGCGCGGCGCAGCACGGCACGGCCGGTTTCGAACACGTCGGCACCGCCGAAATTGTGCCAGAGGCCGAGCGAGATCGCCGGCAGGTCGAGCCCGCTATTGCCGGAGCGTCGGAATGTCGCGTGCTCGTAGCGGTTGGCGGCGGCGGAATACGGCGGTGGACGCATGGAACGCTCCTGTTCTGGGTTGGCTAGTAGATCAGGCGCGCGCGCAAAGTTCCGTCGATCCCGCGCAGCGCGTCCAGCACGGTTTCCGGCTCCACCCCGTCGATGTCCGCATCGACGACGACATAGCCGATGTCGCCGTCCGTCTGCAGGAACTGCCCGGTGACGTTGAGGTCGCGGTCGCCGAACACGTCGTTGATCCGCCGCAGCATGCCCGGCACGTTGCGGTGGACGTGCATGTAGCGCGTGCCGTTCGGGTGCTTCGGCAGCTGCACCTGCGGGAAGTTGACGGCACCGAGCGTCGCCCCGCTGTCGCTGTAGTCGATCAGCTTTCGCGCGACCTCCTCGCCGATGCGCTCCTGCGCTTCCGCCGTCGATCCGCCGACATGCGGCGTCAGCAGCACGTTCGGCAGCCCCTGCAACGGGGTGACGAACCGCTCCGCGTTGGACGACGGTTCGACCGGGAACACGTCGATCGCCGCCCCCAGCAGCCTTCCCTCACGCAATGCGGCGGCGACCGCATCGAGATCGGCCACCGAGCCGCGGGCGTTGTTGATGAAGATCGCGCCGGGCTTCATGGCCGCGACCTCGGCCACACCGATCAGGCCCTCGGTCTGCGGCGTCTCCGGGATGTGCAGCGTCACCACGTCCGACTGCGCCAGCAGCTCGTGCAGGGAGGCTGCCTTGGTCGCGTTGCCGTGCGGCAGCTTGTCGACCGTATCGAAATAGACGACCCGCATCCCGAACGCCTCGGCCAGCACGGACAACTGGCTGCCGATCGAGCCGTAGCCGACGATGCCGAGCGTCTTGCCGCGCACCTCGGTGCTGTTGGCGGCCGACTTGTCCCACTCGCCCCGGTGCGCGCGCTCGCTTTTGGTCGGGATGCCGCGCATCAGCATGACGATCTCGCCCATCACCAATTCGGCGACCGAGCGGGTGTTGCTGTACGGCGCATTGAACACCGGGATCGCGCGCGCGCGGGCGGCCGCGAGGTCCACCTGGTTCGTGCCGATGCAGAAACACCCGACCGCCACGAGCCGGTCCGCCGCCGCGATCGCCGCCGCGTCGAGCTGCGTGCGGCTGCGGATGCCGAGGATGTGGACGCCCGCCATCGCCTCGATCAGCGCCTCGCCGTCGAGTGCGCCTTTGAGGCGGGTGACCGCCTCGTACCCGGCGTTCTCCAGCAGCGTGACCGCGCTGTCGTGCACGCCCTCCAGCAGCAAGATCCTGATGCGCGACTTCGGCAACGACAGGGCATGCGGGGCGCTCGGCAAATCGGGGGCAATGTGCGACATGCGGCGTCTTTAGAAGGGGGCGCGTCGTGGGGGAAGCCGAGTTGGAGATCGCCCGCCTGCTATCCGTCATGGCCGCCCTGCGCGATCCGCGCACCGGCTGCCCGTGGGACCGCGAACAGGATTTTGGGTCCATCGCGCCCTACACGATCGAGGAGGCGTACGAGGTCGCCGACGCGATCGCGCGCGAGCGACTGGGACGCGCTGCCGGACGAGCTGGGCGACCTGCTGTTCCAGGTCGTCTACCACGCCCGCATGGCCGAGGAGGCCGGCCGCTTCGCCTTCGCCGACGTCGCGCGCGCGATCGCGGACAAGATGGTCCGCCGCCACCCCCACGTCTTCGGCGAGGCGGCTTCCCGGACCGTGGCCGATCAGAGTGCGGCTTGGGAGGCCGGCAAGTCGGCCGAGCGCGCGGCCCGGCGCGAGACAGGGGCGCTGGCCGGGGTCGCCGCGGGGCTTCCGGCACTGACCCGGGCGGCGAAGATCACCGGGCGGGCGGCGCGGGTCGGGTTCGACTGGCCGGACGCGGAGGCGGTGTTCGCGAAGCTGGACGAGGAGGTGGCGGAGCTGCGGGCCGAGCTGCCGGGCGGGGATGCGGACCGGATCGAGGACGAGGTCGGGGATTTGCTGTTCGTGGTGGCGAACTTGGCGCGGAAGCTGGATGTCGATCCGGAGGCGGCTTTGCGGCGCGCTACGCTGAAATTCGAGCGGCGGTTTTCGGCGGTTGAGGCTGTGCTGGCGGCTGAGGGGGTTGGGTTGAAGGAGGCTGGGCTGGATCGGATGGAGGCGGCTTGGGGGGTGGTCAAACAAGAGGAGTTGTTCGGCTGACCTAAAGATTGGCCGGTATCTCACCACGCTTCTAAGTCGCGAAGCATTTCCACGATGCATCGGTCATCTACCGATTCACCAAGTCACGGGCGGCAGTCAGACGCTGGCTCGCAACCTCTCCGCCGCCCGTCCCCGCCCGATCATCGGCAGCAGCCGCCGCATGTCCGGCCCATGCTCCTCCCCGGTCAGCGCCAGCCGCAACGGCATGAACAGCGCCTTCCCCTTCCGCCCCGAAGCCTCACGCAACGCCCCGGTCCAGCCACCCCAAGGGTCCTCGGGCCACGGCTCGGGCGGCAGCAGCCGCGCGGCCTCGGCCAGATATGCCGCCTCGCCGTCCTGCTCCACCGGCGCGATCGTGCCGGAGACGACCGACCACCAGTGCCGCGCCTCCACCAGCCGGTCCAGGTTGCCGCGCACCAGCTCCCAGAACGCCTCGGTCGCACCCGCCGGCAGCCGGTCCGCGACGGCCGCGAACGGCGTGTTCTGCAGCACGCGGCGGTTCATCGCCTGCAGCTGGGCCACGTCGAACCGCGCGGGCGAGGCGCTCAGGCGGCCGATCTCGAACCCTGCGACCAGCTCGTGCAGTCCGAGCGGCTCCGGGTTGTCGGCCGAGCCCAGCCGCGCCAGCAGCGACGCGATCGCGGCCGGTTCGATCCCGTCCGTCCGCAGCCGGCGCAGCGACAGACCGTCGAGCCGCTTGCTCATCTTCTCGCCCGCCTCGTCCAGCAGCAGCGGCACGTGGGCGAAGCTGAAACGGCTCGGGTTGGCGCCGAGCGCGCTCGCGATGTCGAGCTGGATGCCGGTGTTGGTGACGTGGTCCTCACCGCGCACGATGTGCGTGATGCCGTCCGCGAGGTCGTCGACGATCGAGCAGAACGTATACAGCGGCGTGCCGTCGGCGCGGATCAGCACCGGGTCCGACACCGACCCGAGCTTGATCGTGCGCGGGCCGCCGATCAGGTCGATGAACGACTGCACGCCGTCCGACAGGCGGAACCGGAAATAGGGCCGCTTGCCGCCCGCCTCCGCCGCCTCGCGCTGCCCCGGCGTCAGCGACAGCATCGCGCGGTCGTAGATCGGGGCCTGGCCGCGCTTGGCGCGCTGGTCGCGCTTGAACCGCAGTTCCTCCTCGCTCTCGAAGCACGGATATAGCCGCCCCGACGCCTCGAGTTTTTTCCGCGCCTCCTCGTAGCGGTCGAGCCGCTCGGATTGCCGGTACGTCTCGTTCCAGTCGAGGCCGAACCACGACAGATCGTCGAAGATGCCCTGCGCGTAGGCGGCCGTGCTGCGTTCGGTGTCGGTGTCGTCGAGCCGCAGCAGGAAGCTGCCGCCGTGCTTGCGGGTCAGCAGCCAGTTGATCAGCGCGATCCGGGCGTTGCCGAGATGAAGCCAGCCGGTCGGCGACGGCGCGAAACGTACTTTCACGAGACGGCTTTCACTCCGCCCCGTCATCGTCGTGATCGACGTCCAGAATGTCGCCGCGCGGGTCGAGTGCGCGCCAGTCGCGTTCCTCGACCGTGGCCGGCGTGCGGGCGAACGACGACAGTTCGGCGGCCGACGTCCAGCCGCCCTCCGCCGCGTCGACCACGACCGCGTCCTCGCCGAATGCGAACCAGTCTTCCAGCACGCCCTTGTCGTCGAGCCCGGAGGCGCGGCACCGCTCGACGCTGTCGCGCACGTAGCGGCGGGCGAAGGCGTTGGCCTGCATCAGGGTCGGAAAGCCGCCGATTTCCTCGGACACGTTATCCTCGGCACCGCCGGACAGGTCGATGATCCGGACCCGCCAACCGCCTTCCGGCGCGAAAATGTCGCTCATTGGATCCCCCACCCCGGCCCGCCCCCGCATGGGGGACGGAGGAAGCATGCTGATTTACGCGACAAGAGCCGTGAATCCGTTCGTGATCGGGTAGCGCCGGTCGCGGCCGAACGCGCGCGCCGTGATTTTCACGCCCGGAGGCGCCTGCCGCCGCTTGTACTCGGCCCGGTCCAGCATGCGCCATACCCTCAGCACCGTGTCGCGGGCGAAACCCTGCGACACCAGCGCGTCGACATCCAGCTCGCCCTCGATCAGCCCGCGCAAGATCCCGTCCAGCACGTCGTACGGCGGCAGCGAATCCTGGTCCGTCTGGTTGTGCTTCAGCTCCGCACTCGGCGGCTTGCTGATGACCCGCTCCGGCATCACCGGCCCCTTCGGCCCGAGCGACCCGGCGGGGACGTTCGCGTTGCGCCACCGGCACAGCTCGAACACGGTCGTTTTGTACACGTCCTTCAGCACCGAATACCCGCCGCTCATGTCGCCGTACAGCGTGGCGTAGCCGACCGCCATCTCGCTTTTATTGCCGGTCGTCAGCAGCATGTCGCCGAACTTGTTGCTGATCGCCATCAGGATCAGCCCGCGCGCACGGCTCTGGATATTCTCTTCGGTGATGTCGGCCTGCCGTCCCTCGAACAGCGGTGCGAGCGAGGTTTCGAACGCCGACATCGCGGGCGTGATCGGAACGGTGTCGCACGAAATGCCGAGCAGCCGCGCGCACTCCGCCGCGTCGTCGAGGCTTTCGCGGCTGGTGTACGGGCTCGGCAGCATGAACGCGCGAACATGCGCGGCGCCGAGCGCGTCGACCGCGACGGCGGCCGAGATCGCGCTGTCGATGCCGCCGGACAACCCGAGGATGATGCCCGGGAACCGGTTTTTCCGCACGTAGTCGCCGAGGCCGGTCATCAGCGAGCGGTAGATCAGCTCCTGCCGCCCCGGCTGCGGCGCCAGCGCCTGTGCCGCGCACACGAAACGGTCGCCCTCGCGGTGCCACTCGGTCAGCCGCACCTCGGATTCGAAATGCGGCAGCGTCACGGCCAGGCTCCGGTCCGGGTTCAGAACGAAGCTGGCGCCGTCGAACACCAATTCGTCCTGGCCGCCGACCTGCCCCACGAACACGAAGGCGAGCCCGGTCTCGACCACGCGCTCCACCGCGAGCGTCACGCGGGCGTCGTGCTTGTCGGCCTCGTACGGGCTGCCGTTGATCGACAGCAGCAGCTCGGCCCCGGTCTCGGCCAGCGTTTCGGAGACGGCGGGAAACCACCAATCCTCGCAGATCATCAACCCGACGCGGACGCCGCGAAACACGACGGGGCCGGGGGCCGGGCCGGCGTCGAACACGCGCTTGTCGTCGAACACGCCGTAATTCGGCAGTTCGTGCTTCGCCCGCCGCGCGGTGATCGCACCGCCGTCGAGCACGAACGCCGCGTTGAACAGGCGGTCGCCGTCGCGCCATGGCCCGCCGACGATCACACCCGGGCCGCCGTCGATCGTGTCGGCCGCCAGTTGCGCGATCGCCGCTTCGCACGCCGCGACGTACGCGGGCTTGCGGGTGAGATCCTCGGGCGGATAGCCGGCGATCGAGAATTCGGGCGTCACCAGCAAATCGGCCCCAAGCCGTGCGGCCTCGGCGCGCGCGGCCCGGATCAGGGCGAGGTTGCTCGCGACCTGTCCCTGGTGCGGGTCGATTTGGGCGAGAGCGATGCGCAACGTGTCGGCCATGGGCGAGATTAGGGCGGCGACGGCGCTTTATCCAGAACCCGCGTTCGCAGCAGAAACTCCCGCCCGACCTTGACCGACGACCGTCCGTCGTAATCGACGATATCGGCCGTCGCGTACGTCTCGCTCCAGGCGTCGGGGATGAAGCTGCCGGTGCCGATCACGTCGATCGGCGCGTGGGCTTCGGCCATCGTGCGGCACTTCACCACGCCGAAGCCGCTGCTGGCGACGATCGTCACCTTCGGGAACCCCGCCTCGTCCAGCGCCTCGCGCATGCGCCAGATCGCGGCGGCCGATACGCCGGTGCCGACCAGATGGCGAAGCTCGATGTCGCTCCGGTAGCGCCGGATCGTTCCCGGGGCGTGACGTTCCAGCACGGCGTAGCTGGCGCCGGGATCGAGCCCTTCGAGGAACCGGCCGCCATGCGTGTCGAGCCGCACCGAGAGCTGGCCCGCCGCCGCGATCTCCGGAAACCGCCGGCAGACGTCCAAGGCGTCGGACACCTCGCGGCCGAAATAGTCGGTCAGGATGGTGAGCGGCTGGTCGGGGAACGTCTCGCGGAACATCTCGGCCGCGCGCACGGTGCTGCCCGCGTAGCCGATCAGCGCGTGCGGCATCGTGCCGCGCCCGGCGGGTTGGCCGAACCAGTGCGCCGTCCCGTCCGACGCGTTGCCGATGAAACCCTTGGCGCCCTCGCGCCGGGCCGCGTCGCCGCCGACCGAGGCCGCGTACGCCATCGCGTCGGCCATCTGCCCGCCCGCGCAATGGCGCGCGTCCATGGCGAGGAAGCCGACCTGTGGCAGTGCGAGGCACATCTGATACGCGTTGTGCGCGGCCACACAGGCCGGTCCGAGCCGCTGCAGCCACAGCGTCTCGAGTTCCACCAGATGGCTGAACGAGCCCTGGATGTAGGCCAGCGGCTCGCCGGCACCGACCCATTCGCCCTCCGCATGGGTCAGGTCCACGTCGATCGTGGTCGCGCGCTCGGCGGCGGCGGCGGCGATGAAGTCGGTCATCAGCCGGGGTGCCGAGATGACCGGGCGGCGCAGGAACACGGCGTAGGTCACGCGCGCGTCGCCGAACCGTTCCACCACCGCACGGGTGCGCTTGAAATAGACGTCGGTGCCGGCGGTGATCTCCGCTTCCAGGGCGCCCACCGCTACTGCGCCGCGATCGCGGCCCGACCCGGAACCGGGTTGCGGCGTGCCTTCAGCTCGCCGGCGATCAGGAACGCGAGTTCCAGCGACTGCTCGGCATTCAGCCGCGGGTCGCAGAACGTCTCGTAGCTGCGGCCGAGGTCGGTGTCGGTCAGCCCGTGCGCGCCGCCGACGCACTCGGTCACGTCGCGGCCGGTCATCTCGACATGCACCCCGCCCGGCTGGGCACCCTCGCCGGCGAACACGTCGAAGAAGCCGCGCACCTCGCCCAGGATGCTGTCGAAGCGGCGGGTCTTGACCTTGGCCGCCGTGGTCACGGTGTTGCCGTGCATCGGGTCGCACAGCCAGACGACCGAGCGGCCCGTGGCGCGGACCTTCCGCAGCAGCGGCGGCAGCGCGCGCGCCACCTTGTCCACGCCCATGCGGCTGATCAGCGTCAGGCGGCCCGGCTCGTCGCGCGGGTTCAGCATGTCGATCAGCCGGACCAGCTCGTCCCCGTCCATCGTCGGGCCGACCTTGAGGCCGATCGGGTTGCGCACGCCGCGCAGGAACTCCACGTGCGCGCCGTCCGGCTGCCGGGTGCGGTCGCCGATCCAGAGGAAGTGGGCCGAGCACGCGTACGGCTCGCCGGTGGTGCTGTCGATCCGGGTCAGCGCCTGCTCGTACGGCAGCAGCAGCGCCTCGTGGCTGGTGTAGAAATCGGTCTCGCGGATCTGCGGTGTCGCGGCGCTGGTCAGCCCGACGGCCGACATGAACGCCAGCGTCTCGTCGAGCCGGTCGGCCAGATCCTGGTAGCGTTCGGCGAGCGGCGAGCGGTCGACGAAGTCGAGGTTCCAGCGATGGACCTCATGCAGGTCGGCATAGCCGCCGGACGCGAACGCGCGCAGCAGGTTCAGCGTGCCGGCCGACTGGAAATAGCCGGTCTCCATCCGCGCCGGATCGGGCACGCGCGCCTCGGCCGTGAAGGCCGGGCCGTTGATGTTGTCGCCCCGGTAGCTCGGCAGCGTCTCGTCGCCGATCGTCTCGGTGTCGGACGAGCGGGGCTTCGCGAACTGCCCGGCCATGCGGCCGATCTTCACCACCGGGACGGAGGCGCCGAACGTCAGCACGACGGCCATCTGCAGCAGCACGCGGAACGTGTCGCGGATGATGTTGGCGTTGAAGTCGCCGAAACTCTCGGCGCAGTCCCCGCCCTGCAGCACGAAGGCCCGCCCGTCGGCCGCCATGGCGAGTGCCGCCTTGAGCCGCCGTGCCTCGCCCGCAAACACCAGGGGCGGATAGGAGGCGAGCTTGCCCTCCACCTCCGCCAGCCGTGCGGCATCGGGGTAGGTCGGGGCCTGGCGGATCGGGTGGGTGCGCCAGGAGGTCGGGGTCCAGGTCATTGCGCGGTTATCGTGCTGTTCGCGGCGAAAGACTAGCGCCTGGAACACACCCCCGAACCGCGCATTCGCAAGCGGTCGTCTCTCGCCAAAGCGAAGCTGGAGTCGTGATTACCCCGCCAGCCCCATCTCCGCCGCCCCCATCTCCTCCTCCGCGACATCCTGCGTCGCCTCGATCGGCAGGCTTGGGCCCTCGGCGACGCGGGTGCGGGTTCGCATCGTGACCCACTCCTCGGCCGACGTGGGATGAATGCCGACGGTCCGGTCGAAATCCTGCTTGGTGGCGCCGCAGTTGATGGCGAGCGACAGCCCCTGCATCATCTCCGCCGCGTCGTCGCCGATCATGTGGGCACCGACGATGCGCTGGCTCGCCTGATCGACCACCAGCTTCATCATCGTCCGCCGCGCCATGCTGGGGTCGGACACGCCGAGCGTGTGGCGCATCGGCGTGAAGCGGCTGATGTAGATGTCGGCCGCACCGCCCAGGATCGCCTGCTGCTCGGTCAGCCCCACGGTGGCGCAGGGCGGCGTGCTGAACACGGCGGTCGCCACCGTGTCGAGCGACCATTCCCGCGCCGGTCCCGGCCCGAACAGGCAGTCGGCCAGATGGTGGCCCTCCGCGACCGCGACCGGGGTGAGGTTCATACGGTTCGTGATGTCGCCGATCGCGTAGATGCCGGGCACGTTGGTCGCACTCTGCCCGTCCACCTCGACCGCGCCGAACCCGTCGAGCGCCACGCCCGCCGCCTCCAGCCCCATGTCGCCGCTCATCGGCTCGCGCCCGGTGGCCGCGAACACCAGATCCGTCTCGATCGTCTCGCCGCCGCGAAGATGCACGGCGCGGGGCTCGATCCGGTCCAGCGTCGCCGAGACATGCAGCCGGATGCCTCGCGCGACCATCGAGGCCGTCAGCGCCTCCCTCAGATCCTCGTCGAAGCCGCGCAACGGCATCTCCTGGCGGATCACCATGTCGACCTCGCTGCCGAGGCCCGCGAAAATCCCCGCGAACTCGACCGCGATGTAGCCGCCGCCGATGATCGTGATCCGCTCCGGCCGCCGCTCCAGATAGAACGCGTCGTCGCTGACGATCGCGTGCTCGGCGCCCGCAACGTCGGGGCGAACCGGCCGGCCGCCGGTGGCGAGCACGATCCGCTCGGCCGTGACAATCTTGCCGCCGACATCGAGCGAGTGCGGGCCGGTCAGCCGCGCCCGGCTCTCGAACACCGTCGCCCCGGCACCCTCCAGCAGCTTGCGGTAGATCCCGGACAGCCGCGCGATATCGGCGTCCTTGTTGGCGATCAGCGTCGCCCAATCGTGCCGGCCGACCTGCGTGTCCCAGCCGAACGGATGGCTCGCGCGCACGGCGGCCGGATGTTCGGACGCCATCACCATCAGCTTCTTCGGCACGCAGCCCACGTTCACGCAGGTGCCGCCCCAGTGCTTCTCCTCGGCCACACCGACCCGCGCGCCGTGGCCGGCGGAAATCCGGGCGCACCGCGTGCCGCCGCTGCCGCCGCCGATCACGAACAGGTCGAAATCGTATGCCATCCGCCAAGTCTCCCGAATTCCTGAACAAAGGGTGGGCAAGGCGATCGGGTTTGACCACCCCGCCCGTGCCGGCCCGCTTACACCGTCCGGTCGCGAGATCATCATTCGCTCAACGACCCTGGGCTGTGTAGCTGACGGACATATTCCGAAGGACACACCGCATGACCGAGGCAGCGCCGCTTCAGCAAGCCGAGCTCGACCTGATGAACGCCTGGTGGCGGGCGGCGAACTATCTGTCGGTGGGCCAGGTCTATCTCCTCGACAACCCGCTGATGCGGACGCCGCTGGTGCTGGACGACGTCAAGAAGCGGCTGCTCGGCCACTGGGGCACGGTCCCGGGCCTCAACTTCGTCTACGTCCACCTGAACCGCGTCATCCGGGCCCGCGACCTGTCGGTGCTGTTCATCGCCGGACCCGGCCATGGCGCGCCCGGCGTCGTCGCCAACTGCTGGCTCGAGGGCACCTACAGCGAGGTCTACCCGCACGTCTCCCGGGACGAGATCGGAATGAAGCTCCTGTTCCGGCAGTTCTCCTTTCCCGGCGGCATCCCGAGCCACGCGGCGCCGCAGACGCCCGGCTCCATCCACGAGGGCGGCGAGCTCGGCTACTCGCTGACCCACGCCTACGGGGCGGTGTTCGACAACCCGGACCTGATCGTCGCCTGCGTGGTCGGCGACGGCGAGGCGGAAACCGGCCCGCTCGCGACGTCGTGGCACTCGAACAAGTTCCTCGACGCCGCCCGCGACGGTGCCGTGCTGCCGATCCTGCACCTGAACGGCTACAAGATCGCGAACCCGACCATTTTGGCGCGCATCCCGGCGGCCGAACTCGAATCGCTGATGCGCGGCTACGGCCACGCGCCGATCTTCGTCGAGGGCGACGACCCGCACACGATGCACCAGCTGATGGCCGCCGCGATGGACACGGCGTTCGACGCGATCCGCGACATCCAGGCGCGCGCGCGGGGCGGCGACCTGACGCGGCCGCTCTGGCCGGTGATCGTGCTGCGCTCGCCGAAAGGCTGGACCGGGCCGAAGACGGTCGACGGCAAGAAGACCGAAGGCTCGTGGCGCTCCCACCAGGTGCCGTTCGACATGACCAAGCCGAGCCATCTCGGCCTGCTGAACGACTGGATGGGCAGCTATCGACCGGCCGAGCTGTTCGACGAAGCGGGCCGCCTGCGCCCGGAAATCGCCGCCCTCGCACCGCGCGGGCAGCGGCGGATGAGTGCCAACCCGCATGCCAACGGCGGCATGCTGATGCGGGCGCTGAACATGCCGAGCTTCGAGGCGTACGCCGTGCCGGTCGACCAGCCCGGTCAGACGATGGGCGAGGCGACCCGGGTCATGGGCGCGTTCCTGCGCGACGTGTTCCGCGACAACGCCGAGACGCGCAATTTCCGCGTGTTCGGCCCGGACGAGACGGCGTCGAACCGTCTGACCGCCTTGTTCGAGGTCACGCCGCGCGCGTGGGATGCCGAGACGATCGACGGCGACGACCACCTGGCCCCCGACGGCCGCGTGATGGAGGTGCTGAGCGAACACGACTGCCAGGGCTGGCTGGAAGGCTACCTGCTGACCGGCCGGCACGGGCTGTTCTCGTGCTACGAGGCGTTCATCCACATCGTCGATTCGATGTTCAACCAGCACGCGAAATGGCTGAAAACCTCGCGCGAGGTCGCGTGGCGCAGGCCGATCAGTTCGCTGAACTACCTGCTCACCTCGCACGTCTGGCAGCAGGATCATAACGGGTTCAGCCACCAGGACCCGGGCTTCGTCGATCACGTGGTGAACAAGAAAGCCGACGTGGTGCGCGTCTACTTTCCGCCCGACGCGAACACGCTGCTGCACGTGACCGACCACTGCCTTCGCAGCTGGGACCGGGTGAACGTGATCGTCGCGGGCAAGGCGCCGGCGCTGCAGTGGCTGTCGATGGATGCGGCGATCAAGCATTGCTCGGACGGCATCGGCATCTGGGGCTGGGCCAGCACCGACCGCGACACGAACGGTCAGGGCATCGACCCCGACGTGGTGCTCGGCTGCTGCGGCGACACGCCGACGCTGGAGATTCTGGCCGCCGCCGACATCCTGCGGACGTATCTGCCGAATTTGCGGGTCAGGGTCGTGAACGTCGTCGACCTGATGACGCTGGAACCGCACTCCGAGCATCCGCACGGTCTGACCGACACCGACTTCGACGCGCTGTTCACCCGCGCGACCCCGGTGATCTTCGCGTACCACGGCTATCCGTGGCTGATCCACCGCCTCGCCTACAAGCGCACCAACCACGACAATTTTCACGTGCGCGGCTACATCGAGGAGGGTTCGACGACGACCCAGTTCGACATGTGCGTGCGCAACCGGATCGACCGGTTTCACCTCGTCGGCGACGTCATCGACCGCGTGCCGTCGCTCGGCTCGACCGCCGCGTACGTGAAGCAGGCGATGCGCGACAAGCTGGTCGAGCACGAACGCTACATCGTCGCCCACGGCGTCGACATGCCGGAGGTCGCGGACTGGCGCTGGGGCCACGCCAAGGCATGAGCGGACTGACGCTGTCGCTCAACGCCGGGAGCAGCAGCTTCAAATTCGCCGCGTTCCGGCCCGGCGGCGACGAGGCGCTGCGCGGCCAGATTTCCCCGCTCGGCGACAACGCGCGGCTGCGGGCCGGCGACGCGGACGAGGCGTGGCCGCACGGGATCGAGGCGGACGGCATCGGCCGCCTGATCGCCTGGATCGGCGAGCACGATGACGGCGGCACGGTGAGCGCCGTCGGCCACCGGGTCGTGCACGGCGGCGAGCGCGACGGACCGGCGCGGGTCGACGACGCGCTGCTGGCGGAGCTGACGGCGCTGGTCCCCCTCGCCCCGCTGCACCAGCCGCACAGCCTTGCCGCCATCCATGCCGTCGCATCCGCCCGGCCGGAGTTGCCGCAGGTCGCGTGCTTCGACACCAGCTTTCATCGCACGATGGACGAATTGGCACGGACGTTGCCGCTGCCCGCCGAGTTTCGCGACGCGGGCGCCGAGCATTACGGCTTCCACGGCATCAGCTACCAATACGTCGCAAGCCGTCTCGGCGTCGAAGACCCGGCACTCGCGGCCGGCCGGGTGATCGTGGCCCATCTCGGGTCCGGCGCCAGCCTGTGCGCGATCCGCGACGGGCGCTGCGTCGACACGACGATGGGGATGACCGCACTCGACGGCGTGGTCATGGGCACCCGTACCGGCCGGCTCGACCCCGGAATCGTGCTGTGGATGGCGCAGGCACGGAACATGTCGCCGGACGCGATCGAGGACACGCTGTATCACCGCAGCGGATTGCTCGGGATCAGCGGCGTCAGCGCCGACCTTCGCGAACTGGCACCGAATTCGCTGGCGGTCAGGATGTTCGTGCGCAGCGTCGTGCGGGAGGCCGGGGCGCTCGCATCCGTGCTCGGCGGCATCGACGGTTTGGTGTTCTCGGGCGGTATCGGTGAGCATCAGGCCGCGATCCGCGCGGGCGTCGCCGAAGGGCTTTCATGGCTTGGCCCGGCGCTCGATCCCGCGCTGAACGACGCCTATCGGCCGGATCGCGGACCGGGACGGATCGGCGGCAACCTATGGGTTATCCCGACCGACGAAGAATTTCAGATCGCCATGCTGACCGAGGCGTTGCTCGCCGCCTGAACGGCCAGTCGATCACCTCGCCCGCATACAGCGCCCACCACACGATCACCGGCTGCAACGCGAGGCGCGGGGCGTGGTACCACCAGCCGAGTTGGACCTGTCCCGCCGGCAGCCCGTCGACCGCGTGCTTGATGTTCGCCGGGAACACGCAGACGGCGTAGAGCGCGAGTCCGATGCCGGCGGCCCGCCGCAGCCGGGGGATGTTGAGCCCGGCCGCGCCCGCGAGCTCGCAAGCGCCGGTGCCGAGGATGACCCAGCGCGGGTGCGGCACCCACTCGGGCGTGATCTGCATGAACGTCCCGGGGATCGACAGGTGCAGCACGCCGGCGGCGAGATAGCTGGCGGACAGCACCCACCGCGAAACGCTTCGCCCGGTCACGGCACCGGCGCTGGAGCCGATACGGGGTCCGCCACGGGCGCAGGCTGATCCGGATCGGGCCAATCGGCCGGCCGGCTCATCCGCGTCGGCGGCGTGTCGAGCGGCAGGTGGCTGTCGATGACGATAAGCAGACGGCCCGCCAGCGGCGACGGCGTCCGGTTCGGCAGCAGCAACGCCCGGTAGCTCGCGTCGTCGACCGCCGCGCGCTCGTAATCGGCGTCCAAAATGCCGTGCCGGTCCATGAACCGGTTCATCGCGGTCGAGACGCGGACGCAGCCCTCCGACGCCGGCCGGCCGAGCCGTCCCTCCAGCAGATCGGGATCGGTGCCGTGCATCTGCAACCGGATATCGCCGCTGTCGCCGTCGCTGCGCCAGCCTTTGACCGCCCATTGCCAGCCGAAATCCCAGACGCGCAGACCGGCGACGCCGAGGCCGCGCACGCCGTTTTCGTTGACGGTGCCGAGCGCCCGGAAATCGAGGATCGCGTCGGTGTGGGCGAACACGCCGACCGGCGTGATGTAATAATCCTTCCGGCCCGACTGCCCGGTCGACACCCGTGTCGCGCCGACCGGCACCCAGAGCGTGCCGCGCGGGTTCGGTGCCGCGACCATGATCTGCAGCAGCTCGGCGGCCGGGTTCCGGTCGACAATGACGACCAGTTGCGGCGCGTCGATCGTCGTGCCGGTCGCGTGCAGCAGCCGCCCCGCGCGGGTCGCCGCGTCGGCGACGACGCTGGTCGACGGGTGCAGCACGCCCGGCACCTCGGCGGCCATCGCGGCCCGGATCGCCGCGATCTGCCGGTTCAGCGCAAGCTGGGCCGGATCGGCCGGAGCGACCGGCGGCGCCAGGCTCGCGGTCACCGCCGGCGCCCGCAACGGCGGCAAGGCCCTCGCCTCCCCCGTCACGGGCATCGCCCCGATCACGGGCGGAGTGGCATGGCCGGGTTCCCCAAGCGCCAGCCACGCGACAGAAGCCAGCATGAACGTCGCACGCAGCGGTAGCATTCCGACCACTCCTGTCGCCTAATTGCCCGGCGCGGAGACAATTTGGCGGGTGATCGGGCGATTGTCGCCCGTGCAATCGGCTAAAATGGCCCACGATCGCTTGATCTGAGACATTCCTGCCACGGTGTATCGTGCGGGCAACAAGAGACTTGGGGACGACGTCATGCGCTTCGGAGCCAGCACGTTCATCTGGGTGTCGCCGTTCGGGACGGATACGCTCGACCTGATCGACCATGTTCGCGACCTGGGCTTCGGGCAGATCGAAATCTGCGTCGAGGATCCGGGCGCGATCGACACGGCGGCCGTTCGTGCCCGGCTCGACCGCGCTTGCCTCGCCGTCTCGATCTGCGGCGCGTTCGGCCCCGACCGGGACAACAGCGCCGACGACCCGTCCGTGCGCGCCGGTCGCCCTCGCCTACACGAAAGCCCTGATCGACATCGCGGCCGATCTCGGCGGCTCGCTCGTGGTGGGGCCGATGTACGCGGGCGTCGGCGCGACGACGATGCGCGACGACGCCGGGCGCCGCCGGCAGTGGGATCACGCGGCCGGCGGATTGAGACAGGCGGCCGACCATGCGGCGTCGCGTGGGATAAGGCTGGCGATGGAGCCGATCAACCGGTTCGAGACGGACCTCGTCAACACCGTCGATCAGGGGGTGCGGATGGTCGCCGACATCGCCCGGGACAATGTCGGCCTGCTGATCGACACCTTTCACATGAACATCGAGGAGAAATCGCTCCCCGATGCCATCCGTCGCGCGGGAAAACACATCTTCCAGTTTCACGCGTGCGGCAGCGACCGCGGCACGCCCGGCGAGGATCACCTGCCGTGGACCGGCATCGCCGCCGCGCTGCGTGAGACGGGCTTTTCGGGCTCGGTCGTGATCGAGGCGTTCAACCCCAAGATCACGTCCATCGCCCGCGCCGTCTCGCTATGGCGGCCACTCGCCGAGAGCGAGGACGCCCTGGCGAGCGGCGGCCTCGCGCACCTGCGAACAGTGTTCGGCTAGATGCTTATTTGCCGCCCCACCGCGCCGGATAGCCGGGCATGTCGGCGCAACCGCACATCGCGTAGTGCAGCGGCGGCATCTTCGGGTCGACGTACTGCGCCAGCGTGTCCTGCGTGATCACCGGCTGCGGCAGCTTCCATGTCGGCCCGATCACCGGCTCGCCTTTCAGGATTTTGACCGCCGCGATGATCGGCGCCCGCCACTGATAGGTCGGATATGTCGGTGCCAGCGCGGTCAGCTTCTCCTTCTGCCACTTCACCAGGAAATCCTCCTGATCCTCGCCGGTGATGATCGGATACGGCTGCCCGGCATCCTCGAACGCCTCCAGTGCCGCGACCGCCGTGGCACCCGCGTCCATCCAGATCGCGTCGATCTTGCCGGTGCGGTTGATGTAGTCCTCGACGATGCTTTTCGTCTTCGCGTTGTCTCCGCCGGTGAACTCCACGCCGACCACGTCGACGCCCGCCGCCTTGAACACGCGGTTGGCCGCCGCCCACCGGTTTTCCAGCACGTCCACACCCGGCAGGATTCGCAAGGCCAGCACCTTGCCGCCCTTCGGCAACTTGCCCGCGATGAACTCGGCGGTGACGATGCCCCAGCCATAGCCGCCGATCGGGTTCACGAACGTCACCGGGCACTGCGTCAGCACGCCACGATCGAACACGACCACCGGCATCGTCTTGCACGCCGCCTCGACCGCCGGCGTCAGCGCCGCCGTCGTGTTCGGCGACACGATCAGCACGTCGCACTTACCGCCCGAGACGAACGCGCCGATGTCGGAAATCTGCTTGTCGTCCTTGCCCTCGGCGTCGGCCGCCTGGAACGATTTGATGTCGGCCTTCTGGATGTCGACCTGCGCCTGCATGTCGGTCCAGCCGACGACGCGCCACGGGTTGTTCACGCCGGCGTTCGAGAAGCAGACGTTGTACGGCCCGGGCTTCTTGTATTGCGTGGTGTCGATTTCCTTGCCGCCGAGGTTCTGTTCCCACGGCTTGCCGGCCGGACCCTGCGGCGTCATCGCGAGCAACTGGCGCGCGTAGTCGAAATCCTTGGTGCTGTCGAAATCCTGCGCACGCGCGTGCGACCCGAGCGACAGCGCGAGTGCCGCGGCACCGCAGAGCAATGTCAGACGACGCATCGAAGACCTCCCCGTTTTGTTTTCGTTCAGCCGAGCGCCCGGTCGCGTCCGCTGCCGGACGCCACCGCCGCGATCAGGATCAGGCCCTGCGCCGCGTCGCGCAATGCCTGCGGCAGGCCCAGCAGGTTCAGCAGCGTGAACAGCGCGAACAGGCTGAGCGCGCCCGCGACCGCGCCGACGACGCGGCCCTTGCCGCCCATCAACCGCGCGCCGCCGATGACGCACGCGGCGATCGCCTGCAGTTCGAGACCCCGGCCGACATCGGTCGACACGCCGCCGAAGCCGCCGAGCATGATGCCAGCCGTCACCGCCGACAGTGCCGAGACCACGAACGCCGCGATCCGGGTCGCGGCCACCGGCACGGCCGCGAGTTCGGCCGCGCGCGGATTGTCGCCGACCGCGAACACCCGCCGGCCGAACACCGTGCCGTGCAATCCCCACCACGCCAACGCCGCGACGGCACACAGGAGGGGCACCGCGACGGGCAGGATGCCGATGCCCGGCACGTCGCGCAGCGTGAGCCGGCCGAACGCGCGAAAATTGTCCGGCAGGTAGCCGCGCGGCGAACCGCCCGACCACATCATCGCCGCCCCGTTGACCGACAGCAGCATCCCGAGCGTCGCGATGATCGACGGCACTTTGAGGAACGCCACCACGACGCCGTTCACCAGTCCGACGAGAAGCCCGATCGCGTATAGCGCCGGGATCGCGAGCCATGTCAGCGCCGGGTCGCCGCCGGTGATCATCGAGGCACCGAGCACGGTCAGCGTCACCAGCGATCCGACCGACAGATCGAACCCGCCGGACACCACGACGAACAGCTGCCCCGACGCCAGGATCGCCAACGGTGCCGCGCGACGCAGGAAGTTGAGGAAGCCGGCCGGGGCCAGATACGACGGCTGCACGAACGCGACGGCCGCGAACAGGACGACGAAGATGACGACGCCGATCTCGCCCCGCCGCGCGATCCCGCTCCACTGCCAGCGCCGCCCGGCGACGGCGCTCATGCGACGTGCGACCGGGTGCGCGCCGAGTAGGCCGCGACGGCACAGATGACGATCACGCCGCGCATCACCTGCTTCGGAAAGGCCGGCACGCCGAGCATGTTGAACGACGCGTCGAGCACGGCGAACAGCAGCACGCCCGCGATGGTGCCCCAGACGCCGCCGCGCCCGCCGGCGAGCAGCGTGCCGCCGATGACGACGACCGCGATCGATTCCAGGTCGTAGACGCCGTCGCGCCCGATCCACGGCGCCCCGGAGCGCAACCGGCTCGCCAGATAAAGGCCCGCGAGCCCCGCGCAGACGCTGCACAGCACATGCGCCAGCAGCATCACGCGGTCGGTGCGGATCCCTGCCAGCCGCGCGCCGGCCGGGTTGCCGCCGACCGCATACAGATGCGCGCCGAACCGCGTCTCCCGCAGCAGCCACGCGGCCCCGGCCGTCAGCGCCAGGAGTGCCAGCACCGACCACGGCAACGGCCCGATCGCGCCGTAGGCGACCGCCTGGAACGCCGGCGGAACGGAACCCGCGAAATCGGACACCTCGGACGACAGCACGCCCTGGACGATCAATCCGGTGCCGAGTGTGGCGATCAGCGGGCTGACCCGCAGCCGCGCGATCACCAGCCCGTTCACGACACCGATCGCGGCCGACATCAGCAGCACCGCGAGCACCGCCGGCACCATCATCGCCGTGTCGCCCTGCATGACGCCCGACGCGACGACGGCCCCGGCGCTGATGACGCTGGCCACCGAAAGGTCGATCGAGCCCGCGAGGATCACGAACGTCTGGCCGAGTGCGACGATGCCGAGGGCCACCATCCGCTGCAGCAGGCCGACCACGCCATCGATGCCGAGCTGCTGGGCGGAGCCGGTGGACAGGGCGACGGCGATGTAGAGGGCGACGGAGCCGATGAGCAGGAGCAGCGGGACGCCGAAGCGCCCCTCACCCAACCCTCTCCCGAGGGAGAGGGCTTTGGTCTCCCTCTTCCCCTGGGAGAGGGCCGGGGTGAGGGGCGCTTCGGTCACGCGTGCCCAACCGCCAGCGCCATCACCGCCGCCTCGCTCGCGCCACCCGCGCAGACCCCGGCCAACCGTCCCTGCGCCAAGACGAAAATCCGGTCGGCGACGCCGATCAGTTCCGGCAGATCGGACGAGATCATCAGGATCCCCCGTCCCTTGCCGGCAAGCTCGCGCATGATCGCGTAGATCGCCGCCTTGGCCGCGACGTCGATCCCGCGCGTCGGCTCGGCGAAGATCAGCAGCGCCGGATCGCGCGCCAGCCACCGCGCGATGATCACCTTCTGCTGGTTGCCGCCCGACAGCAGCCGCACCGGTGCCCCGAACCGCGCCGCCCGTACATCGAGCGCCCGCAAATGCCGGTCGATCGCCGCATCCGCCATGGCCCCGGTGTGGGGCCGTCCCAGCGCGCCGGCGAACGCGCGCATCGTCAGCGCCGCGTTGTCCCGGATCGACTGGCTCGGCACCAAGCCGTCGCGCTTGCGGTCGTCCGGCAGCAGCCCGATCCCGGCATCCGCGCCCGCCCGCGCCGAGCCCGGCGCAACCGGTCGGCCCGCAAGCCGCATCTCGCCCCGCGTGAACGGATCGTCGCCGAAGATGGCGCGCGCGAGGTCGGCCTTGCCCGATCCCTCCAGCCCCGCGACGCCGACGATCTCGCCCCGCCGCACCGACAGGTCGATGCCGGACAGGACCGCGTTGCCGCAGCCGCGCAGCTCCAGCAGCACCTCGCCCGCCGCCTCCGCCGGACGCGGCGGGTAGAACTCCAGCAGGTCGCGCCCGACCATCGCATGCACCAGCCGCTCCGGCGGCAGCGACGCCGCCGCGTCGGTCACGACATGCCGCCCGTCCTTCAGCACCGTCACCCGGTCCGCGATCGCCGCGATCTCCGGCATCCGGTGCGAGACGTAGACGACCGCCACCCCGTCCGCGCGCAAATCGCGCACCAGCGCCAGCAATCGCCGCGCCTCGGTGTCGTCGAGGGCGGCCGTCGGCTCGTCCATCACGATGATCCGCGGTTCGGAGACCAGCGCCTTCGCGATCTCCACCATCTGCTGCTCGGCAACGGACAAGGTCTTCGCCCGGCGCTCCGGATCGATCGCCGAGCGCAAACGCGCCAGCAGCCGCCGCGCCCCGTCGCGCATCGCCGCCCGGTCCAGCCGGCCGCGCCGGGTGATCTCCTGACCGAGATAGATGTTCTGCGCGACCGTCCGCTCCGGCAGCAGGCTCAGCTCCTGATGAATGACGGCAACACCCGCCCGCCGCGCCGCGACCGGATGCGCGAACGCCACCGCCTCGCCCGCGATCCGGATCGTGCCCGAATCCGGCCGCTCGATCCCGCCGAGGATTTTGATCAGCGTCGACTTGCCGGCCCCGTTCTCGCCGCAGATCGCGTGCACCTCGCCCGAGGCGCAGTCGAAATCGACCCCGGCGAGCGCCCGCACGCCGGGGTAGGATTTCGATACCGCGCGCATCCGCAGCATCATTCGGCGGCGATCCGCTGCGGCCCCGTCATCGCCGCGAGGTACGGGCGCGGGTCGCGGTGCAGCCGGCCGTCGATCATGACCATCGCCAGCCGCGACGGCCCGACCAGCACCGACTGGTCGCGCAGCGGGTCGCCGTCGACCAGCAGCAGGTCGGCCAACGCCCCTTCCCGCACCAGTCCGAGTTCGCCCGCGTGGCCCATCAGCGCGCCCCCGACCGAGGTGGCACAGCGCAGCGCCTCGGCGGGCGTGTAGCCGAAGAACTTTACGAAGTGGCCGATGTCGCGCGCGTTCTGGCCCATCGGCGTCAGCGTGAACCCGTAATCGCCGCCGATCACGACCCGCAACCCGGTGTTGCGAAGCCGCTGATAGACCCGGCACGTCGCCTCCAGCTTCCGCTCCAGCTGCATGTGCGCGACGGTCGCCGCCGACATGCCGATCCGGTCGTGCTCGTAGACCGCGTTGTGGACGAGGCCGAATGCCGGGCCGACGAAGATGCGGTCGCGCGCGGCCACCAGCATGTCCATCGCCTCCTCGTCGGCGAAGTCGCAGTGGTAGATGCAGTCGACCTGATTGCGGACGGCGCGCTTGACCGACCCCGCCGCGCGCGAATGCGACGACACGCGCTTGCCCCATTCGTGGGCGACCTCGACGGCGGCGGCGACCTCGCCCTCGGTCATCGAAATCGCCTCGGCGCGGGCGTGGCCCACGAACTCGTCGCCCGAGATGTTGATCTTGATGTTCTCGACACCCTCGCGGATGCACAGCCGGACCGCGCGACGAACGCCGTCCGCACCGTCGGCGATCATCCCGAAGCTCTCGGCCGACATGCCCTGCCGGTTCTCGTCGCCGAGCCCGCCGGTCACGGTGATCTCCGGCCCGGCCGTCCGGTAGCGGGGACCGGCCAGGTAGCCGGCGTCGATCTCCGCCTTCACCACCACGTCGAGCCGGAGTTTCGCCGAAGCGGCCGAGTAGCAGCTGGTAAACCCATGATCCAGCAACAGGGTCGCGTTGCGGCAGGTCAGCAGCAGGTGTTCCTCGACCGGGATTTCGCCCAGATCCCGGTTGCGGGCGATGTTGACGAACGACATGTGGCAATGGCCCTCGACCATGCCGGGCATCAGGAACAGCCCGCCCGCGTCGATCGTCACGGACGCGGCCTCGGCCGCGATCTGGTCGCGGCCGTGCGCGACCGCCTTGATCCGGTTGCCCTCGATCAGCACCTCGCCGGGAAACGTCGCGTCGGCGTCGCCATCCCAAATCCGTGCGTTGCGCAGCAGTGTCGCGGCCATGACGATGCTCCCCGTTGTCTCCGGGTCTTCGCCCGGTGACGAAAACATACACCCTGGAGCGTCGCCAGTGAACGTCACCGCCTTCGAAGACCGCATCGGCATCGTCAACGACCTGCTGAACGCCAGCTCCATGCTGGTCTGGGATGCCCGGACCATGATGCCGCAAGGCGGTGTGGAATCGCGCGGCCGGCAGATCGCCACGCTGACGATCCTGGCCCGCCAAGCCCTGATCGCGGACGAGACGCGGCGCGCGGTCGACGAGGCGGAGCGGGTCGTCGCGAGCGAGCCTGAAGACTCCTCGGGCCGCCGGGCGGTGGCGCAGACGCGCGCCGCGATCGACCACCACCTGCGCGTCCCGGAGGCGCTGGAGCAGCGGCGGGCCGAGCTGCGGACCACCGCGCAGGCGGCCTGGGTCAAGGCGCGGGCCGAGAGCGACTTCTCGCAGTTCGAGCCCTATCTGGCCGAAACGGTCGATCTCGCCCGGCAGCTCGCCGACGCGACCGGCTATGCGGCGCACCCGTACGACGCGATGCTGTCGCTGTACGAGCCGGGCGAGACGGTCGAGACGCTCGACGCGCTGTTCGCCAAACTACGCGCCGGCCTGCGCCCGCTGGTGCACGCGATCGGTGCCGCCGCCCAGCCGGACGTCTCCATTCTGGCCCGTGACTACCCCGAGGATCTGCAACGCGCGTTCGGCCTGCGGATTGCCGAGCGGTTCGGCTACGACCTCGCCCGGGGCCGGCTCGACACCACGATCCACCCGTTCGAAATCTCGTTCACCCGCGACGACGTCCGCATCACCACCCGCTACGACCGCCACAACCTCGTCACCGCGCTGCAGGGCATCATGCATGAGGCGGGACACGGGATTTACGAACAGGGCGTCGATCCGGCCCACACCCGCACGGCGCTCGCGACCGACCTGATCGGGTTGTACGCCGTCGGCGGCACCAGCTTCGGCGCGCACGAATCGCAATCGCGCCTGTGGGAGAACCGCGTCGGTCGCAGCCGCCGGTTTTGGGAACTGCACTATCCCGACCTGCAGGCGACTTTCCCCGACGCACTCGGCGACGTGACGATGGATGCGTTCTACCGCGCGTTCAACGCGGTCCGGCCGGGCACGATCCGCACCGAAGCGGACGAGCTGACCTACGACTTTCACGTCATGCTGCGCGTCGACATCGAGCGGGGCTTGATGGACGGCAGCATCCGCACCCGCGACCTGCCGGAGCTTTGGAACGCCGCGATGCTGCGCGACCTCGGCGTGCGCGTGGCGAACGACCGGACGGGCGTGCTGCAGGATATTCACTGGTCGGTCGGCTACATCGGCAGCTTCTGCACCTACACGATCGGCAACGTCATGTCGGCGCAGCTGTACAATGCGGCGCTGGCCGGCGACGCTTCGATCGCGCCCGGCGCTGCACGACGGCGACTACACCCCGCTGCGCGCGTGGCTGACCGAAGCCGTCTACCGTCACGGGCGCCGGTTCTCGCGCGACGAACTGCTGGTTCGCGCCACCGGCCGGACGCTCGATCCGGCACCTTACATCGCCGACCTGCAGGCCAAATACGGCGGCGCTATACGGCGTTTCGCCCGGCTGACGCGCGCGCCAGCCACGCCTCCTGGATGTCGATCACGGCCGCCGCCGTCTCCTCGATCGAACGGCGGCTCACGTCGATGACCGGCCACGCGTGACGCGCGCACAGACGCCTCGCCCACACCACTTCGTCGCGGACAAGTTCGGCGTCGACGTAGCCGCTGTCGTGCGCGCCGATAAAGTCGAGCGCGCCGCTCGGTGCGATCGCATGCAGACGGTGACGGCGGATTTCGATCAGGGTGCGCGGATCGATGGTGAGGCCGATGATCGGGCAGCGCAGATCATCCAGCTCCGTCGCTAGCGGCAGGTTCGGCACCAGCGGCACGTTCGCCGCCTTCACGCCGCGATTGGCGAGGTAAAAGCACGTCGGCGTCTTCGACGTGCGCGACACGCCGACCAGCACCACATCGGCGTCGCGCAGCCCGCTCGCGCGCTGCCCGTCATCGTGCGCGATGACGTAGTGCATGGCGTCGATGCGCCGGTAATATTCCTCGTCCAGCACGTACTGGCTGCCGGCGCGCCCCCTCGCCGGCTCGCCGATCGTGTCCTGCAGCATCGTCAGCACCGGGTCGAGCACGTGCACCACCCGCACGCCGAGCTTTTCGCACGCGACGTCGAACTCGGCGCGCAATTTGCGGTCCATGATCGTCGTCAGCACCGTCCCAGGATCGGCCTCGATCCCTTCCACCACGCGGTGCAGCTGCGCCTTGGTCCGCACCGATCCCCAGCGATGATAGATCACCCGCGCATGCTCGAACTGCGAGACCGCCGCCCGCGCGACCGCATGCAGCGTCTCGCCGGTCGCGTCGGAGACGAGGTGCAGCGCGATCCGCTGGTCGTGCGCCGCCGTCATTTCCGCATCAGGGTCGCGCGCGCCGCCGCAAGCCGCGCGATCGGCACGCGGAACGGCGAGCAGGAGACGTAGTCCAGGCCGAGGCTCTCGCAGAACTCGATCGACGCCGGATCGCCGCCGTGCTCGCCGCAGATGCCGAGTTTCAGGCCCGGCTTGCTCGCCCGCCCCTTCTCCGCCGCGATCGCCATCAGCGCGCCGACGCCGTCGCGGTCGATCGTGACGAACGGGTCTTTCGGCCAGATGTCCTGCTCCAGATAGTCGGGCAGGAACGAGCCCGCGTCGTCGCGCGACAGGCCGAACGTCGTCTGCGTCAGGTCGTTGGTGCCGAACGAGAAGAAGTCCGCGTGCGCCGCGATCTTGTCGGCGGTCAGTGCGGCGCGGGGCAGCTCGATCATCGTGCCGACCTGATAGCGGATGCCCGCACCGGCACTCGCCGCGACCCGCTCGACCTCGGCGCGCGTGATCTCCAATTCGCGCGCGGTCCCGACCAGCGGGATCATGATCTCGGGCTCGACGGCGACACCGGTTTCGGCCGCGACCGCGATGGCGGCTTCGAAGATCGCGCGCACCTGCATGGCGTAAATCTCGGGGTAGGTGATGCCGAGCCGGCAGCCGCGATGGCCGAGCATCGGATTGGCCTCCGCCAGCTCGTCGCCGCGCCGCCTGATGTCGGACGCCGCGAGACCGAGCGCCTCCGCGACTTCGGCGATTTCCGCGTCGGTGCGGGGCAGGAACTCGTGCAATGGCGGATCGAGCAGGCGGATCGTCACCGGCCGCCCCGCCATGATCCGGAACAGCGACGCGAAATCCCCGCGTTGGAACACTTTCAGCTGCGCCAGCGCGTCCTCTCTCGCCGCCGTATCGCGCGCCATGATCATCTGGCGCATCGGCCCGATCCGGTCGGGGCCGAAGAACATGTGCTCGGTCCGGCACAGCCCGATCCCTTCTGCGCCGAACCGGTCGGCGGTTTTCGCGTCCTCGGGCGTCTCGGCGTTGGCGCGCACCTTCATCCGGCGGGCGCCGTCGGCCCAGCCCATCAGTGTCGCGAACTCCGGCGACAGCGTCGGCTCCACCGTCCCGACCCGGCCCGCGAACACCTCGCCGGTCGAGCCGTCGAGCGTGATGAAGTCGCCGGTGCCGAACACGCGTCCGCCGGCCGACAGCGTGGCCGCCGCCTCGTCGACACGGATGCCGCCGCAGCCCGCGACGCAGACGCGCCCCATGCCGCGCGCGACCACGGCGGCGTGGCTCGTCATGCCGCCCCGCGTCGTCAGCACGCCGCGCGCCGCGTGCATGCCGTGCACGTCCTCGGGGCTGGTCTCGTTGCGAACGAGGATCACCGCCTCGCCCCGCGCGGCCCGGCTTTCGACATCCTCGGCGGTGAACGCGATCGTGCCCGACGCGGCGCCGGGCGACGCGGGCAGGCCGCGTGCCAGCAGATCGCGTTTCGCCGCCGGATCGAGTGTCCGGTGCAGCAGCTGATCGAGCGACGCCGGATCGACGCGGCAGATCGCTTCGGACTGCGGTGATCCGGCCGTCGCGCGCCATCTCGACCGCGATCCGCAACGCGGCGGCGGCGGCGCGCTTTCCGGTGCGCGTCTGCAGCATGTAGAGCGTGTTGCGCTGAACGGTGAACTCGATGTCCTGCATGTCGCGGAAATGCGTCTCCAGCGTGTCGCGCACCTTCAGCAACGCCGCATAGGCGTCCGGCAGCGCCCGCTCCATCGAACGCTGCCCCGCCGCCGCCGTCCGCTCCGAAATCGGCTGCGGCGTGCGGATGCCCGCGACGACGTCCTCGCCCTGCGCGTTGACCAGGTATTCGCCGTAGAACACGTTCTCGCCGGTGGACGGATCGCGCGTGAAACACACGCCGGTCGCGCAATCCTCGCCCATGTTGCCGAACACCATCGCCTGCACCGTCACCGCCGTGCCCCACTCGGCCGGGATGTCGTGCAACCTGCGGTAGACGTTCGCGCGCGGGTTCATCCATGAGCCGAACACGGCACCGATCGCACCCCACAACTGCTCGGCCGGATCCTGCGGAAACGGCGCGCCCGTCTCGCGCCGCACCAGCGCCTTGTAGGTCTCGACCACCTGCCGCCAGACTTCCGGATCGAGTGCGACGTCCTCGTCCGTGCCGGCGTCGGCTTTCGCCGTCTCGATGATCTCCTCGAAATAGTGGTGCGACACGCCGAGCACGACCGAGCCGTACATCTGGATGAACCGGCGATAGCTGTCCCACGCGAACCGCGGGTCGCCCGACATCGCCTCCAGCCCGACAACGGTCGCGTCGTTCAGGCCGAGGTTCAGCACGGTGTCCATCATCCCCGGCATCGACACGCGCGCCCCGGACCGGACGGAGAACAGCAGCGGCCGCGCCGGATCGCCGAATGTCAGCCCGACGGCGCGCTCGACACTCGCCATCGCGGCGCGGATTTGCGCGTCGAGGTCGTCGGGGTAGCGCTGGCCATCGGCGAGGTAGGCCGTGCAGACCTCGGTCGTGATCGTGAAGCCGGGCGGCACGGGCAGGCCGATTCCGACCATTTCGGCAAGGTTCGCGCCCTTGCCGCCGAGCAGGTCGCGCAGCCCGGCACGGCCCTCGTTGACGCCCTCGCCGAAGCTGTAGACCCACTTGGACATCGGCATTTCCCGCTGCTTTGTTACGGACCTCCGTAGATGTCCTCGATCGAAATGGCGATTCCCGGCGGGTCCATTGTGATAGTCCCGCTCGCGACGATCCGCGTCTCGATCCCGTCCGCCGTTCGGCGGTGATGAATAACGGACCGTTTCAGCGGGTTGACGATGAGGTAGTGCGCGATCGACGGCACCCGGAAATATCCGGCGAGTTTCAGGCCGGTGTCGACGGACGCGGTGCCTGGCGACAGAACCTCGACGACGATCACCGGGTTCGACGCCGCGACGACATCACCGTCCAGAGGCCCGCAGTTCACCGTCGCGTCCGGCTCGTAGTCGCTGTCGCCCGTCTCGATCGCAACGCCGTCGGTCAGAGCCTCGCAGGTCAGCCCCGACTCTCGCACCGCCCGATCGAGCGCCCTGTAGACGGCACCTTTCACACGAACATGCATCACACGCTCGGGGGCCATGCCGACGATCTTGCCTTCGACCCGCTCGTAACGTCCCCGCGCCTGACGATCGTACCAGCGCCGGTACTCTTCACGTGAGAAAAGCCGCTCAGGCAACGACTCTGTCGCTGCCGGGGTCATTCCACGGTGACCGACTTCGCCAGATTACGCGGCTGATCGACATCGGTGCCCTTCAGCACCGCCACATGATACGCGAGCATCTGAACCGCGACGGCGTGCAGAATGGGTGCGACGAACGGGTCCACGCGCGGCAGCACGACCGTCGCGACCGCGATGCTGGCGAGCCGCGCCGCACCCTCCGGGTCGCTGAACACGATCAGCTGCCCGCCGCGCGCGTGCGCCTCGGCCAGGTTGCTCGCGGTCTTCTCGAACAGCGGGCCGGACGGGACCACCGCCACCACCGGCACCGCGCGGTCGATCAGCGCGATCGGGCCGTGCTTCATCTCGCCCGCCGCGTAGCCTTCGGCGTGGATGTAGCTGATCTCCTTCAGCTTCAGGGCACCTTCCATGGCGATCGGGAAGCAGCCGCCGCGCCCGAGGAACAGCACGTCGCGCGCCTCCGCCACGATCTCGGCCGCCGCCCGGATGCTGTCCGCATGCTCCAGCACCTCGGCCGCCCGGCCCGGCACGTCGAGCAACGCGCCGGTGAGCCGCGCCTCCTCGGCCGCATCCACCGCGCCCCGCGCCCGCGCCGTGGCGATCGCGAGGCACGCCAGCACCGCAAGCTGCGCCGTGAACGCTTTCGTCGACGCGACCCCGATCTCCGGCCCGGCGACCGTCTGCAACACCATGTCGCTGTCGCGGGCCATGCTGCTTTCGGCGACGTTCAGGATCGATAGCGTGTGCTGCCCTTCGGCCTTCAGGTGTCGCAGCGCCGCCAGCGTGTCGGCGGTCTCGCCCGACTGGCTGACCAGCAGCCCCAACCCGCCCGGCGTCAGCGGCGGTGCCCGGTAGCGGAACTCGCTGGCCACATCCGCGTCGACCGGCAGCCTGGCGATGCCCTCGAACCACCAGCGCCCGACCAGACCGGCGTAGAACGCGCTGCCGCAGGCCGAAATCGTGGCGCGCGGAATGGCGGCGAGGTCGAACGGCAGGTCCGGCAACGCGACCGCGCGGCGGCCGGGGTCGATCATCTGATGCAGCGTGTCGCCGAGCACGGCCGGATGCTCGTGGAGTTCCTTCTCCATGAAATGCCGGAAGTTGCCGCGTCCGACCGCCGCACCGGAAACCGACGTGCGCTTGATGACCCGCTCGACCAGTGCGCCACGCCCGTCGCGCACGACCGCACCGCCGCGCGTCAGCACCGCCCAGTCGCCGTCCTCGAGATAGCTCAGCCGGGGTGCCATCGGGTGCCAGCGCCAGCGCGTCGGAGCCGAGATAGATGCCGTTATCGCCATGCCCGATCGCGAGCGGCGCGCCGCGCCTTGCACCCACCATCAGGCCGTGATGCCCCGCGAACACGATCGCCAGCGCGTACGCCCCGTGCAGCCGGCCCAGGGCCGTGCCCGCCGCCTCCTCCGGTCCCATGCCGCGCTTGAGGTGCAGGTCGATCAGCTGGGCCACCGTCTCGGTGTCCGTCTCGGTCTCGAACACCTGGCCTTCGCCTTCGAGCTCCGCGCGCAGGTCGGCGTGGTTCTCGATGATGCCGTTATGGACCACCGCCACCCGTGCCGTCCCGTGCGGGTGCGCGTTGCCGAGCGTGGGGGCACCGTGCGTCGCCCAGCGCGTGTGGCCGATGCCGGTGTCGCCATCCAGCGGCTGCGCGCCAGAACCTCGGCGAGGTTCACGAGCTTGCCCGGTGCCCGCCGACGCTCGATCCGGTCGCCGTCCAGCGTCGCGATGCCCGGCGCTGTCGTAGCCGCGATATTCGAGCCGCCGCAGCGCGTCCAGAATGACGCCAGCCGCCGGCCCGTGCCCGATCACGCCGATGATGCCGCACATGTCAGGTTCCCTTCGGTCGTCCCCGCCGCGCCGCGAATGCGGCCCCGGCCCCAGGCTTGTCGCTTTGACGCGCGCGGCCGAACGCCATGTCGCCGTCGGCCACGTCTTCGGTGATGGCACTGCCGGCGGTCACGAACGCGCCGTCGCCGATCGTGACCGGGGCCACCAATACGGCATTGGAGCCAATGAAAGCTTTCTCGCCCACCACCGTCCGGTGCTTGGAAAACCCGTCGTAGTTGCAGGTGATCG
Source organism: uncultured Alphaproteobacteria bacterium (assembly GCA_963756975.1). Taxonomy (GTDB): domain Bacteria; phylum Pseudomonadota; class Alphaproteobacteria; order Acetobacterales; family Acetobacteraceae; genus CAVRQM01. The sequence continues at coordinate 800,848 of CAVWPS010000001.1, forward strand.
CACCCGCGCCGACATTGGTCCGCGCGCCGATGATCGCGTCGCCGATGTAGCTGAGATGGTTCGCCTTCGCACCCGCCCCGAGCGTCGCGGCCTTCAGCTCGACGAAGTTGCCGACATGGGCTCCCGGCCCGACCAGCGTCGCGGGCCTGAGCCGCGCATACGGCCCGATCACGGCACCACGCTCGATCGTGCAACCCTCCAGATGGCTGAAGGCGCGAATGTCGACATCGTCCGCGACCACGACGCCGGGCAGGAACACGCAATGCGGGCCGATCGTCACGTCCTGGCCGAGCACCGTGTCGTACGACAGGAACACCGTCTCGGGTGCGACCATCGTGGCACCGCCCTCCATCGCGCGGGCGCGCAGCCGGCGTTGCACCACCGCCTCCGCATCCGCCAGTTCGGCGCGGGTGTTGATGCCGCGCAGTTCTTCCCATCCCGCCTCGACCGCCGCGACCCGGCCGCCCTCGGCGCGGGCCAGCGCCACGATATCGGTCAGGTAGTGCTCGCCCTTCGCGTTGTCGGCCGAGACGTTCGCGAGCCAGCGCGCCATGTCGGGGCCGGACGCGCACAGCACGCCGGCGTTGCACAGCGTCACCGCCCGTTCGGCTTCCGTGGCGTCGGCCCACTCGACGATCCGCTCGACCCAGCCGCCATGCGCGATCACCCTTCCGTAGCGCCCCGGCTCCGGCGGCCGCATGGCCAGCAGCGCCAGCGCCGCGTCGCCCTCGGCCCGCCGCGCCGTCATCGCGCGCAGCGTCGCCGGCTCGATCAGCGGGTTGTCGGCGTACAGCACCGCGACATCGCGCGTGTCGAACAGATGCGCCGCCTGCAACGCCGCGTGCGCGGTGCCGCGCCGTTCCGCCTGCACCACCACCGGATGCGGCGATACGGCGTCGGCCACCGCCTCCATCCCGGGGCCGACCACGACCACGATGCGGTCGAACCCGGCCGCCTCGCACGACGCGATCAGGCCGGCGATCATCGGCCGCCCGGCGATCGCGTGCATCGCTTTCGGCCGCGCCGAACGCATTCGGGTGCCGAGCCCAGCCGCAAGCAGGATTGCAGTCGTCATGGCAACGGTCGGTAGCGGGCGAGTGCCGCGCGTGTCAAAGACCGAAGCCTTCACCTTTGATGTCGGAGCGACATGCACACCGCCCTGTTCGATCTCGACGGCACGCTGGTCGACAGCGTGCCCGACCTCGCGTCCGCGCTGAACCGGCTGATGGCGGCGCGCGGCCTCGCCCCGTTCACCGAGCCGGAGGTGTCCGCCATGGTGGGCGACGGGGCCGGCGTGCTGGTGGCGCGCGCGCTGGCGGCCCGTGGGCAGCCGGCCAGCGACGCGGCGACGACGGAGTACGTGGCCGATTACACGCGGCACGCGGTCGAGCGGACGCGGCCGTATCCCGGCATCGTCGAGGCGCTCGGCGTATTGCGCGACGCCGGATGGCGGTTGGCGGTCTGCACCAACAAGCCGGAGCGGGCGGCCAGGACCGTGCTCGACGGGCTGCGGCTGTCGCAATTTTTCGTGGCGGTCGGCGGCGGCGACAGTTTTAGCGTCCGCAAACCCGAGGCGGGCCACGTCCTCGGCACCATCCTCCGCGCCGGCGGGGTTCCGGGCGAGTCCGTCATGATCGGCGACCATCACAACGACATCGCGTCGGCCAACGCGGCCGGGGTCAAGTCGGTGTTCGCCGCCTGGGGTTACGGCGCACGGGACATGGGCGGCCCGGCATCGGCGATCGCCGAATCGGCCAATGATCTCCCGGCTATTTTGGCTCGTTTGTTCGATCGAGATCTGGCCGGCTGAGATAGGCCACCGCGTCGCCGAACAGCCGGGTCTGGAACGTCAGCCGCACCGGCACCAAGGCGCCGTCGACGCGGGCCAGCCAAATCGAGCCGTGCACCGGACGGGCCGCCCGGGCGCGGTTCTCCGACAGCTTGAACCCGGCCAGCAGCCGCCCCTCGAAATCGCAGCGCAGCGCCGGTCCCGAAAAGATCGAGCGCGGGGTCGGCAGCACCTCCTCGAAGCCGGCCGACCGCACGTTCGTCTGCGACAGCCGCCGCCCGTCGAACGTGCGGGCCGAGCCGTCGCATTGCCCGGTCCGCTCGACATGGTGCAGCAGCCCGGCAATGGCGCTGATCCCGTCCTCGGACCGCGCTTGCGCTTCCGGCGACACCGGCTCGCGCGGGTCGTCGGTGGCGGGCAGCAAGGTGCGGATCACCGGATCGCCAGCCGGGTAGTCGATCACCGTGTCGCGGTCGACGCCGTCGAACCGGCCATGCGCCTCGTAATGCGCCGGCAGCGCGTCCCGCCCGCTGCCGTCCGGCGCCCAGACCCCGGCCGCCTCCGACCGCAGCTGCGCGCCGGCCATGACATCGACGATGCCGAGCGTCTGGGTGGCGAAACCGATGCGGTAGCCGTCCGCCGTGGTGTCGAGGGTCATGGTGACGGCGACGGCGGGCAGGCCGGCCGCGTAGGCCGTGTAGTGCAGCGTTTCCGCGCGGGCGGCGCTGGAGAGAAGCACGAGGCCGATCAGTATCTTATGCATCCGAAAATCTTCGCCCGACCGGCCGGCGCGCGCAAACCCTTGCCTGTGTGCCGCCGCCGACGTAGACGACCGCTCTGGACGGGCGCGTAGCTCAGCGGGAGAGCATTCGCTTCACACGCGAAGGGTCACAGGTTCAATCCCTGTCGCGCCCACCACCCAACCCCCGCCCCATACGGAACGCACCATGAGCGAAACTCTCGAACGCGCCCGCGAAGCCATGGACGAGGCCAACGAGAACGACGCCCGCAAGATCGCGATCCTCATCTCGATCCTGGCCGCCGGCCTCGCATTGGCCGAGATGCAGGAGAAAGGGGCGCAAAACGCCTACCTGACGCGCCACATCGAGGTCAGCGACGACTACGCCTACTATCAGGCGAAGGGCACGCGGGCGGTGGTCGAGGACACGACGGCGACGGTGCTGGAAAGCCTGCCGACCGCGGCCGACCCCGAAATCGCCAAACGCATCGCCACCGCCCGCGCGGAGGCCAGCCGTCTTCGCGACGAGCCCGGAAAGAACGGGGCGAAGCAGTTGCTGGCGCAGGCCGAGGGCCACAAGGCCGAGCGCGAGGCGCAGTTCCATCGCTACGAGCTGTTCGAGATGGTGGTCGGCGCGCTGCAGATCGCGATCGTGCTGGCGTCGGTGTCGGTGGTGACCCGGATCAGGACGCTGGCGTTCGTGGCCGGCGGGATCGGGCTGGCGGCGATCGTGGCCGGGGTGCTGGTGTTCGCTTCGGTGATCTAGCGGCGCGGCCTTGCCTAACGAACTTAAAGCCGCACCTTAAAAACCGATCAGTCCGAGACCGATTTCGATCACCGCACGGTTGCGCCTGTCGATCGGAATCGCTACACGCAGCCTAGTGTTTAGGTCCAGAAGATCGCGCGCGGCCGCAGCGGACGTCGCGACCCAAGCCGCTCCTCCGCCATTGTTCCCGGTAGCGTTCACCAGTATTCCCTTCGTTACGACTCCCGCTGCCCTGCCGGACAGCTTAGACGCTGAGATCCTGCCGATCGACCGGCCGCCGTCGATCCGACCGCGCTATCGGGTCAGCGTGTTCGATTTCGAGACGCCCGACACCACCGGCCGCATCGACTGCAGCGACGCGATTCGCGCCGCCCACGACGCGGCTGCCGCGCTCGGATTCCGTTACCTCTGGTTTCCGCCGGGCGATTACTTCGCTCCGACCCTCACTGGCTGCGGCAACGTTATTTTTATCGGACCGGGCCGATTGATCGGGGCCTACCGTAAGCATATCATTCCCGAACACCTGCCGCCGCGCCCATTCTATTCGGACGTCGTGCCGCTGACGCATCTGCGCAATTTTCTGGCGGCGGTGGCGGCGGCGACGCCGAGCAATCCTGCCGTGGTCGTCGGTATGGGCGACAGCACGACAAAGAACGGCAGCCCGATAGGGCGTGCCGATACGATGACCGACCATATCCACCGCCGATTGTCGGAGACCTTCTTCGAAAACACGATCCGCTACTTGAATTACGGCATCGGCGGACTTGGCTGGGAACACGCCGCCGCTCCGGCCATGGACACCTCGATCAAGGCTGGCTGGATCGCATCCCATGATCTGTCTTGGATCGGACACGTGATCGCCGCACAGCCCGATCTCGTGCTGCTCAACTTCGGTCAGAACAACGGAAACGCTTTCGATTTTAACAATGTCCGGTTCGTTATCGATGCGCTGCGCTCGGCCTCCGCCGATCGGGTGGCCGGCGGCAAACGTCCGATCGATCTTTTGTTGCTAACTCCGTTTCCAGCTAGCAACATGCCGGGACCGAACAACGATCTCGTCAAAGGGCGCAAGCGGCTGGACGGATTAGATGGCGTCGCCGGCTACCTGCGGTCCTTCTGCCGAGTGCACAATTTCGGCTTGATCGACGTCCATAGGGTTGGCTGCCTGGTTCGTGACGGCTACGATGTCCGTGAGCGGGCTATGGTTCGTATTTTGACGGACGCTCGCGAGCAAAGCATTCCGTTCGTCGCACCGGTCGCCACAGATGATTTCGAAATCAAGTTCACCGTGGAAGGCGAGTGCGGCCGCACATTTTGGGACAACGGCGCGCTGCATCTGACGCTTAGCCCAAAATTCGGAAACGAACTCGTGCTGGAACGTGATAGCGGTTCCGGCCGGTTGGCGGTGACGGTGTATGCGGCGGATGGCGCTGTCGCCCGGCCGCGTCTCGTGACAACCGTTCCCGCCACGATCCGAGGCGACCAAATCAACTTTACGATTTACGTCAAGGACAGCCGCTTATTCATCGACAGAAAAGACGTCCTCGTCATGGACGCCTCGATCGAGCGGCACGGCGGAGCCTTCACCCCAAAACTTTCGTTTGGGAGCGGTGCCATCGTTGAGGGCGTGACGATCGATTGGTTCAACGCAAGCGTACAAACACTATCCATGCCGACCATCACGAATGCGGATATGTTTGGTATTCCCGAGCAGTCGGGTCGCTATACTAGCGTTATTGAACCCGGCGGTGGAAATGGCGTTAACCATCTAAGCTCTCTGGGCCACCTCATGGTTCTCGGAGCGGCCCTGGACGCGACCCGGTTCGCCTGAGGTAAATACCGAAGTCGACCGCATCCGATCGGGATATGCGCGTTGCTCGACAGACCTCAAAACCCGAACATGTGGTCCAGACTGAACCCGCCCCGCCCGTCCAGAACCCCGTGATACCCGAACAGCCGGCACGTCGCGTCGCGGATCAGGACGTAACCGCCCTCCCCCGCCGCAGACACCGCGTCCGCGCCGAACGCCTCCTCGGGCACCACCGTGCGCCGAGCCCGAGCACGCGATCGCCAGCGCCGCTTCGGCCTGCACCGCGCCATTCGCATCGTGCAGCAGCAGTGTCGTGCTCGATTGCGGCAGCCAGGGGGACGACGCCGAATAGATCAGGTGCGCGAAGCTGCGCCGTCCGCCGTGCCCCAGCTTTAGGAACAGCCGCGTCGACAGCCCCGGCGGCGGGCCGGAGTAGCTTTGCGGCTCGTCGCGATAGGTCATCGCCGTGTTGTAGATGTGAGCGCCGAAGCTGCTCTCGGCGATGTGGCCGGACGCGCGGTGCTCGGCGCGGACCAGCGTGTGCAGCCAGCCATCCGCCTCGCCGCCGTCGCTAAAATCGTAGACCAGCTCGGCGTGGCCGCCCCGCAGGAGCGCGCCCTCCGGCACCTCGGCGTCGATGTCGAGCGCCACCGCATGATCACGCGGCAGGTTGCCGACGAACCGGCTCGCGACCCGCGTGCCGTCCGCCTCGAACACATCGAGCCGGATCGGCAGGCTGCGCTGGCTTTCGGCCATCGGCGTCGGCTGGATCAGCGTCCGGTAGTCCGGTCGCGCGGCAGGATCGGGACCGGCAGCAGGTAGCCGCGACCCAGCGACGGCGGCAGCGTGCGGATGCCGGGGTCCGGTTGCAGGCCGGCGCGCTCGACGTTGGCGTGGGCGATGCGGGTGCGGTTGTCGCGCGTGACCTCGTAGCGCGGGCGAACGAGGTGCCGGCCGGCGCGCAGTTCGATCTGGGCGGGCCACACGATGCCGGGCAGCAACGCGGCCACATCCACCGCGACCGAGGCGTATGGCGCGATCGCGTGCGGCCACGCGACCGGGCGCTCGGCCCCCATGCGATCGAGCGCGATGTCGCCGGCGGGGATCGGGGCGGCATGGCTGTTCTGGACCCAGACCACCACGCGCTCGTTCGCGTCCGGGGCCGGGATGCCGGCGTAGCGGTCGGACGGCCAGGCGTTCGCGTCGTGGGTGACGGAGAGGCTCGCTTCGTTGCCCGACCCGGTGACGTCGAGCGCGTATTTCACCACGTCGTGCCCGGCGACGCCGATCGCGTGGATGAACAGCTGGCCGGTAAACGCCGGCAAGGAAAACCGCGCGCGCACCTCGGCACTGTCGATGACGAGGCCGGCCGGGCCATCGGGCACCGCCTGCTCCCACGTCGCGAGCGCGTGGCCGTCCGCGTCGAACAGCCGCAGCCAAAGCCGCACCGCTTTCGCGCCGTAGCCCGCCCAGTAGTTCGCGGTGACCAGCCGTGTCGACAGGCCGTGCTCGTCGCGGAAGAAGGCGTGGTTGGTCGCGTAGTTCAGCCGGTCGAGCGTGCGCGCCTTGTTCGTCAGCATCGCGTCGGGCAGCCGGGCCGCGTCCAGCGTCACGATGGCCGCGCCCTGCGGGGCCAGCGCGGGCAGCCGGTCGGCGAGCCGGCGCGCGTCGAACGCACAGACCAGCACAATATCGGCCCCGCTCGCCGCCAGCTCCGTCACCGCGAGCCCCGGCAGGCCGCCCGACACGCGCCCGACCTGGGCCACGTCCTGAACGTAGCGGCCGGCGAAGTTCGGCGCGGCGGGATGAAGTGCCAGCAGCGCGCCCGCCACGTCCTCGGGGTCGAACAGGGCGACGCGCTTGCCGTCGAACGAGGCGTAGAGGACGGCGATCGCCTCGGCCGCGAGCGGATGGGCGAGCGCCTTGTAGAGCACGTTGCCGCCGGCGCGGGAATCGAACGTCTGGATGTCCAGCATGGCGCAAAAACCTCTAAAAACCGAGCCGGCGGCGCATTTCTGCCGCCGCCCAGGGCGTGTCGTCGACCGGCGTGAAATCCCACGATTCGAGGCGTCCCCGGAAGGGGCGCACCCGGCCGTCTTGCGTCAGGCCGGCCAAAAAGCGGCCGATGCGGCGCGACCGGCCGGGCAACTCGGCGATCAGCACGGGGGCGGCGGTCGCCACCGCCTCGCTGACCATCGAGACGCTGTCGCCGGTGACCACGATCAGGTCGGCGCACGCGAGCAGCCCGAGATACGGGTTCTCGCCCGCGCCGTCCCAGGTCCATGCCCGCTCCGGGTCGAGTGCGGCCAGCATCGCGGTCACCGCCGGATCGGTGCGGCGCGACGGCGTGATCGCAAGGCCGGCCCCCTGATCGAGCAGGGCGCGCAGGCCGCCGGCGAGTGCGGCGCCCTCGGCCGGACCCAGCCGGAAGCGGCCGTTGCTGCCGCCGACCAGCACGCCGACCAGCGGGCGCGGCAGCCTCGCCAGCCTCGGCGTCCAGAGTGCGGCGGCCTCGGCGAGGCGGGACGGCGTCACGCGGTGGATGGCTGTCCGGGTCGCGATCACGTTCGGTCCGGCCAAGCCGTCGTGACGGGCGGCGACGACGAGGTCGAACGCGCGCGGGTCGCGGCGCGGGTGCTGGACGATCACGCGCTTGCATCCGCTCAACGCGGACAGAACCGCGGCCGCCTTGCCGCCGCAGCCGATCAGCAACTCCGGCAGCGGTCGCGCGAACGCCTGCGGATCGACGGCGGCCAGCGGATACGGCCAGAATTCCGGCGGCACCCAATTCCACGGTTTTCGCGACAAAATCGTGCGTTCGGCGGGATGCAGCCCGGCGGCCTCGGCGAGCCCGGTCGCCTGTGCGCGCAATCCCGCGAACGGCTCGGTCAGAATCGCCGTGTCTATGGCGGGGGCTCGCCGTGCAGGGCCGCGAGTTGCTCGGCCATCCGCGCGGCCGTCCGTCGCTGCCACGCCCACATCCGGGCGGCGTCGGCCAGCGCGTCCCGCACCAGCGCGTCATCGCGCAGTGTCGACAGCGCGTCGCCGATGTCGTCCTGCGCCGCCTCGACATACAGCGCGCCATCCGGCCCGAGATCTTCCCGCGCCGCCTCGCCCGGCATCACCGCCAGCGGCACGCCGGCTTCCACGGCGGCGGCGAGGCGGTGGCCGGCGAAAGGGTCATCGAGATGGAGCACGCCGTACGACGCGGCCGAACCGGGGTCGTTGATGCGGAATGTCCGCTCGCCCTCGTTCGGCACGATCAGCAGGGTGCCGGTCGGGCTGGCGCCGTCCGGCACGGGCGGCGGTGCCGGGAAGCCGAGGCGCGCGACCCGGTCGGGCTCGATGCCGTGCATCTGGTGCAGGGCGATGGCGGTACGAGGGTTGTCAACCACGAACGCGGTGGTGGCCTCGTCGTGCATCGGCACGCGCGACAGGTCGAACCGGTCGCGAATGTGGGTAAAAATGCGCCGGCCCGACGCGGCCAGCGCCGGTACGTCGTGGATCGGCCCGAAGGCGTGGACGTTCCATGGCCGCAGATGATCGAGTGCCACGCCGCGCGCGACCGGTCCGGTGGGGATGGCGGCAAGCAGGCGAACACCGTCGGGGGCCGGTTCCGCCGGCTCATCGGCCACCGCATCCCCGGGTTGCTCCCCGGAGACGGCCTCATCCGTGCCCTCCGGCTCCGGGTCGGGCATCCCCGGTGCGTACAGAGCGAGCACGGCGACCGTCTCGCCGTTCGCCACGCACGCGCTCGCGACGTCGAACGCCTGCCGACGGAGCGCCGGGTCGGCGAGCAGGATCAGCACCGCGACCGGCGCGCCCGAGTTCGGCGCGGATCGCGGCCACGTCGAGCGCCGAAGGATCGGCCCAGCGGAGTCGCGGCGTCAGATCGTCTTCCCACAGCCGCAGGCGGCAATCGTCGAACGTCGCCTCGACGAACACGCGCCGCACCGTCGCGTCCGGCAGCAGGGCGCTCACCCGTTCGAGCGAGCCGACATCGCCCGCCGCGACCGCCGCGTCGCCCAGTTGCGCCGAAGCCGCCCACCGGCACGACGCGATCACGCCGAGCCGGTAGAGCAAGCCGGCTTCCGGCATCAATTCGGCCGTCACCCGGTCGGACCAGTGCAGGCTGGCCGGAATGTCGGGCGGGACGACCCGGCCCTCCGCTTCACCGGTGCGGACGTGATGCGCGAGCGGGTCGCCGATCCCGTCGGCGGCGTCACGGAGCGCGAGGTCGGGGTAGGCCTGCAGGTAGCGTTCGGCCCCGGTCGTCATCGCGGCACCCCGAACGTCACGGCGTCGCGCACCGGCATGACCGTCAGCCCCTCGCCGATCAGTTTCAGCAGCACATCGTGCACCGCGACGCCCGGCAGGATGGCGGACCCGCGCGTCACCGGCGGCGCGTCGGACCCGAGTTGTTCACGGCGCGCGACCGCGAGCAGCGGCCAAGTTGCGACACCCGCCATTCCCTCCGCCCGCATCGCTTCGAGCGTTCCGGTCACCGCTTCGGCGTCGATCCGGGCGGCGACATGCCCCGTGTCGTCGGCGCGCACCAGCACCCGCGGCATCGCGGCCGCGACCGAACCGTCCGCTCGCATCGCCTCCGCGATCCGGGTCAGGGCGGAAAGCGGCAGATGGATGTCCGGCCCACGCAGCAGCACAAGGTCCGGGCCGAGCAGATCGTCCAGCACGCGGGACCCCGGTTCGCGCATGGCGTCGGCCACCGGGGCGGCCAATTCGTGGGCGACCGGTCCGGCCGCCGGCTCCAGCGGCGGCAAGATCGGGCCACCCTCGCGCAGGCCCGGCGGGTTGCGGAACCGGTGCCGCCGCAAGCGCGGTCAGTGCCGCGTGCGCGGAGGCCGGGAGCAGTGTCGCGCGCGCGCCGTTGACCAGCGCCGCCTGCCGGGCACCTTCGCTGACGGTCACCACACGGGGCGGCCCGGCATCGCCGATCGCGGCGAGGCTGCGCGCGATCGCGAGCCGCGCCGGCGACAGCACATCGTCGGACGATGTCAGATCGAGCAGCGCCGTCGCGGCCGCGTAGCGGCCCAGCAGCTCCGCGTGGTGCTCGGCGAACTCGGCGAACAGGCGCGAGCCGCAATCGTGGATCGCCACCACCGCCGTCTGCACGAACAGCCGGGCGACGATGTCGCGCGCGACGGCGGCGTCGCAGCCGTGGCGGGCGAGCAATCCGTCCACGTCGACGGCGACCAGACGCGGCTCGGCCCGCGAGCGCCCACGGCACCCGCAACGCGCCGAGCCGGTGGATCAGCAGCACCTGATGCGTGTCGCCCGCCTGCTCCATGGCGTCGATAATCAGGCGTGGCATCACGCGGTCCGCGCCCTGCAGCGTGTCGGCCTCGATGAAGACGGCGATCTTCGGCTTCGTGTTCAGCCGCACCGCGATCGTCCGCCACGCCAGCGCCGGCCCGTTCAGGAACGGCGCCAATCCGACTCGAGGCTTAAGCGGCTCCGCCCGCGCGAACACGTCCAGCGCCGGCTCGACCGCGGCGACCGTGGCCGCGGCCTCGAAGAAGAACGCGCGGATCGGCAGGGTGCGGCGGTCGACCGGGTCGTAGCCGTTCGAGACCGATCGCAGCAGGTGCGCGGGGTCGCCCCAGCCCGTCTGCGCCGTCGCCTCGTTGGCGCGCGATTCCTCGCGGACCGTCAGCGGATCGAACAGCACGCTACGGCCCATGACGCGCTGTCCGGCGGGCTCGGCGTGACGGCGAAACCCGACCGTCTCCGGCACGAATAGATGCGGCACACCCCGGCCGAGCGTCTCGGCGACCCAGCGCCGGTTGTCCTGCCCGATGCCCGGGCCGTTGTCGCGCCCGGCCATGGGCGATGCTTCCACCGCCGCGCGGCCGCACATCGGCATGGTGGAGAACACCGGGGCCGCGATGAGGCTCAGCGGGTCGAACATCGGGTCGTCGGAACGGATCGAGCGCACCACGTACGCCGCCCCGCCGAAGGTCGCGACCAGTTCCGGGTGCAGCACCATCTCGCCCACCCCGTCGGACCGGGCGCGGGCCGCATAGGCGAGGAACCGCTCATGGTAGTCGGGCGACACCAGTTCACCCGCCTGATGGAAGAACAGCGTGTCCGCCGTGCCCGCGTTGATGGCGTGCTGACGCGGCGCGCCGACGCATCCGGCGTCGATCTCGCCGGGGCTGGCGATCGTCGAGACGGTGGACACAAGCGGCGCGGCGCGGCGCAGCAGGCGGGCTGTCTGCGCGTCCGGCCGGTCCGCCACGACCATGATATCGATCTCATGGCCGGCCGCGCGGGCGTGCGCCACCGAGGCCGCGACCGCGCGCACCGTCACGTACAGGAACGGGGCCGGGCCGGACGCGGTGACGATCACGGTGGCTTCGGCCAACTCTGCTCCGGCGTTAGTCGTGGGGGCGCGATACCGGTTCCGTATCGTCCCGGCAACCGGCGCCCCGCCGCGACCGGCTGGCAGCCATGCCGCAATGCAGCATGTTTGGCTTGCATTTTGTCGCGGTCACGGTTACTTACGGCCCGCGCCTGATGTGTTCGTGTGCGCTGCCAGCCCTCTCCCGGGCCTACCATTATCGGGATAGCGGGACCGCTGACGCCACCGGTAGCTCTCCTTCACTCAGTCTTCCAGCGCCGGTTCGCGATCCTGCCGATCGCCATCGACCTGTGTCCGACCTCCATCCGGGGGCCGGCCGGGTCCGGATGCGAAAGTTCCCGTTTTGACCCTCGATATCACGACCGCCTCGGTTCACGCCGACGACGACACCACGCCCGCCACCGCCGCCCCGGCGACGAGCGGGTTCGCCGGCCTCGGCCTGGCAGCTCCCCTGCTGCGCGCGCTGACCACCGAAGGCTACACCACGCCCACCCCGATCCAGCAGCAGGCGATCCCGCCGGCGATGCTCGGCCGCGACGTCCAGGGCATCGCCCAGACCGGCACCGGCAAGACGGCCGCCTTCGCGCTGCCGATCCTGCACCGCCTGCTCGCCGACAAGACCCCCGCCCCGCGCGGCGGCTGCCGCGTCCTGGTGCTCTCGCCGACCCGCGAGCTCGCCAGCCAGATCGCCGATAGTTTTCGCGCCTATGGCCGTCACACGGGGCTTCGCGTCGCCCTGATGTTCGGCGGCGTGCCGAAGGGCCGTCAGGCCAAGACGATGGCCGGCGGCGTCGACATTCTTGTCGCGACCCCGGGCCGCCTGATCGACCACATGCAGGACCGCGCCGTTCGCCTCGACGGCGTGAGCGTGCTGGTGCTCGACGAGGCCGACCACATGCTCGACCTCGGGTTCATCATCCCGATCCGCCGCATCGTCAAAGACATCCCGGCGAAGCGCCAGACGATGTTCTTCTCGGCCACCATGCCGAAGGACATCGAGGAACTCGCCGGCTCGATGCTGCGCGACCCGGTGCATGTGTCGGTCACACCGGCCGCGACCACGGTCGAGCGCGTCGACCAGCACGTCATCTTCGTCGACGGTGCGCGCAAGCGCCACGTCCTGCTCGACCTGCTGGTCAGCCACACGACCGGCCGCACGCTGGTCTTCACCCGCACGAAGCACGGGGCCGATCGCGTCGTGAAGCACCTCGAGGAGAGCGGCATGCCGGCCGCCGCCATCCACGGCAACAAAAGCCAGGGCCAGCGCGAGCGCGCGCTGCTCGGGTTCCGCACCGGTGAGACGCGGGTCCTGATCGCGACCGACATCGCGGCGCGCGGCATCGACGTCGATGGCGTCACGCACGTCATCAACTTCGACCTGCCGAACGTGCCCGAGAGCTACGTCCACCGCATCGGCCGCACCGCGCGCGCCGGCGCGAGCGGCACGGCGATCAGCTTCTGCGATCCGACGGAGCGGGCGTTCCTGCGCAGCATCGAGAAGCTGACGCGGACCAAAGTGCCGGTGATGACGATCGACAGCGCCCGCCCGCAGCGCGCGGCCTGATCTTGGCTCGCTAACAGCCGGGCCACGTTTGGCCCGGCTACTCCTCACGTTCCTCACCTTGCGCGGGCTCGACCCGCGTATCCCCGCGGCAGCAGCATCGCCGGCCGATCGCGTGGATATCGGGCAAGCCCTTTCAAGGTGTTAGCGAATGGTGAGGCGCATCCAGCTCAGGCGGCGGGCGCAGATCAACCGATTAGCGCGAGCAGCTTAGCCCTGACCTCATCCAATTCAGCCGAACTGACCCGCCCCTTGCGGGTGGCCCGACGTGCGCGCCAGTCCTGATTTTTGACCTGGTCGGCGAGCACCACGCTCTTAGGGTTGCCGGCGAGGGCCACCTCGAACGGGTAACCTTTGATACGCGTTGTCGTGGGGCAGCAGACCATCATCCCGGACCGTCCGTTATAGCCGGCCGGGCTGAGGACCACCGCCGGCCGGTGACCGCCCTGCTCGTGCCCCGCTTGTGGGTCGAAATCGAGCCAGACGATGTCGCCGGCGTCCGGCACATAAGCCACCGCTACCAGACCTCGTTCCCAACTGGATCGCCCATGTCCACGACCTCATGACGGTTGTCGTCCGTGATACCCGCCACCAGCGCCTCAATGTCGTAGCGGGCCGGCTTCAGAGGCTCGATCACGATGCGGCCGCCCTCCTCCCGCACGTCGACGGGCTGATCAACGGCAACATGCGCGGCTGCCAGAACGGCGGCGGGGATGCGCACGGCGGCGCTGTTACCCCATTTTTTGACTACGCCCTGCATCTCCACACCTCAATAAGTTGTATCTACATAGTAGACACATCATCACGACGTGACAAGCTGGATGCGGCCCGATTGACTGCCGCCGGCAGCATGGGACAGTCCGGCGATGAACGCCCCCGTCAAGCAGCCGAACCTCCTCATCATCGTCGCCGATCAGATGGCCGCGAGCAGCCTCCCCGCGTGGGGCAACCGCGTCGCCCGCACGCCGCACCTCGACCGGCTGTGCGCCGAGGGCGTGCGGTTCGATCGCGCTTACACCAACAGCCCGCTCTGCAGTCCCGCGCGCGCCACCTTCATGACCGGGCTGCTGCCGAGCCGGACCGGGGTGTTCGACAACGCGTGCGCGCTGGCCGCCGATACGCCCACCTTCGCCCACCATCTGCGCCTCGCCGGCTACCGCACGATCCTGGCCGGCAAGATGCATTTCGTCGGGCCGGATCAGCTGCACGGGTTCGAGGAGCGGATCACCACCGACATCTACCCGGCCGATTTCGGCTGGACCCCGGACTGGACCCGTCCGGACGAGCGGCCCGACTGGTATCACTCGATGGATTCCGTGCTGCAGGCGGGGCCGGTCGCGCGCACCAACCAGATCGACTTCGACGAGGAGGTGATGTTTCACGCGCGCCGAAAACTGTTCGATCTGGCGCGGTTCGGCGACGGGCGGCCGTTCTGCATGGTGGTGTCGCTGACCCATCCGCACGACCCGTTCAACATCGGCCAGGAATTCTGGGACCGTTACGCCGACGCCGACATCGACCTCCCGCGCGTGTCGCGCCGCAACGACGCCGATCCGCACACGCTGCGTCTGCGCCATGCCTGCGCAATCGACGCGCAGCCGGTCACGGACACAACAGGTGCGCGACGCCCGGCACGCGTATTATGGGGCGGTGTCGTTCGTCGACGATCAGGTCGGCAGCCTTCGCGCGACGCTGGCCACGACGGGGCTCGATCGCGACACGGTGCTGGTCGCCATGAGCGACCACGGCGAGATGCTCGGCGAGCGCGGGCTCTGGTACAAGATGTCGTTCTTCGAGGATGCCTGCCGCGTCCCGCTGATCTTCCACGCGCCCGGACGGTTCGCGGGCCGGGTGGTCCGCGAAGTCGTGTCGGTGGCGGACATGACCGCGACGTTCTGCGAACTGGCCGGCGCGCCGCCGCCCGAGGGCACGGACGGACGCAGCCTGCTCGGCCACCTCACCGGCGAGGGCGGGCACGACGAGGCGTTCGGCGAATATTGCGGCGAGGGCACGGTCGAGCCGATCGTCATGATCCGGCGCGGGCGGTTCAAATTCGTGCACGCGCCGGGCGACCCGGACCAGCTTTTCGACCTCGACGCCGACCCCGACGAACTGTTCTCCCTGACCGGCACCGATAAGTTTGCAGAGGAAGCTGCCGCACGCTGGGACCTGCCCGCGCTAAAAACCGAGGTGCTGGCGAGCCAGGCGCGGCGGCGCATCGTGGCCGCGTCGCTGGCCGTGGGGCGTCATACCGCTTGGGATTGGCAACCGCCCGGTGAGGCGGCGACGGCGTATGTGCGCCGGCACAAGCCGCTCGAACGGCTCGAAGCCGACGCGCGGCTGGCGAGCCGGACGCCTAGCGCCTGAACGCCGCGCCGAGCTTTTCGACCAGGTCGCCAGCCGCCGTCGACCACGCGGCGTGCGGGTCGGGCGGCGGCGGCGGGTCCGACGCGTCGGCGAGCAACGCCGCGATCGCGCCCGCGACCCCGTCCGCCGTCGGCGGGCACAGGCGCGCCAGCCGCTCGTGACCGATCTGCTCGCGCAGGCCGCCGACATCGGTCGCGATCACCCAACGGCCGGCGGCGAGACCGGCGGCGGCGACCCCGCTCTGGCTCGCCTCGCGATGCGACAGCACGACCGCGTCGGCCCAGGCGAGCAGGCTGGCCACCTCCGTCTCCGGCACCCAGCGGTTCTCGACGACGACACCGGGGCGGGCGCGCAACGCGGCCAGGACCGGCGTTTCCGGTCCAGTGCCCACGACGCGGAGCGAAAGATCGTCCCGTGGGCCGAGCTTCGCCAAAGCCCCGTCGAGCAGGTCCAGTCCCTTGTAGGGCAGCAAGCGCCCGAAACTCAGCAGCCGTAATGGCCGGCCGGCACGCGGGCCGGGCGGCGGCGGATGGTCGCCGAACGCGAGCGGCGGATGGGTGCTGCGGATGATCGGCGGCCGGCCCGGAACGCCCGCGAGCCGTTGCGCGCGCAGCCGGTCGGCGACGTGATCCGTCAGGCAGATCACGGCGTCGGCGCGGGACAGCATCCGACGCTGAAGCAGCATCTTGAATGGCGGCCGGTCGCCGGGATGCGGGTCGGCGTCATGCACCACGACGGCCCACGGCACGCCCGAGTTCGCCGGGCCGGCGCGTCGCAGGGCGGCGGTCATCAGCGGGTCGAGATACGCCGGCATCGCGCACACGGCACCGTCTAGCGCCAGCCCCCGCAAACGATCCGCCAGCGGCGTCACCTCGGCGAACGCCAGCGGCAGCCGCGCCAGCAACGACAGCGCGCCGTCGTAGGTCCGGTACGGCAGCACCAGCGGGCCCGCGTCGCCGGTGCCCAAGATTTCCGCCTGGGCCGACAGCGACAGCACCGCCTCGGTATCCGGTTCGGCCCGGAACGCCGCCGCCAGTTCGGCCGCGTAGCGGGGCCCGGCACCGCGACGGCCCCAGTGCCAGACCAGCAGCCTCATGGCGCGCGCATGGCCGCCATCGCCAGCCGCAGCGGCTCCGCACCCAGCACCGAAGTCGCCTTCGCCTTCGCCCGCGCGCCGAATTCTTCGCGCAGTTCCGCCGAGTCAGCGAACCGCGTCAGCCACAAAGCCGCTTCCAGCGGATCGGGATCGGCCCAAACGGCACCCGGTGCCTCGAACACGCCGCGCGGGTCCTTGGCCGGGATCAGCCGGGGCGCGATCAGGCCGGCGCAGGTCTCGTCCATGTAGTCCATGTTGCCGGACCAGCCGGTCACGACGACCGCGCGGCCGAGCAGCATCGCCTCCGCCGGCACTAGTCCGAACCCTTCGGAGCGATGCAGCGAAATGACGATGTCGGCACACGCGGTCAGCGCGTGGGTGTCGCCTTCGGACAGCGTGCGCGTCTCGATCCGCACGTTCCCGAGGTCCGCGACCGCGTCGGAAATGGTCCGCATGTCGGCCGGAAAATGGTCCGGGTTGCCGATTTTCAGCACCAGCACCCGGTCGGCCCGGTCGCCGAACGCGGCGCGGTGGGCGGCGATGCTGGCGAGCGGGTTCTTGCGCACGAACGACGAGGCGAGGTTGAACGAGCACAGCGTCACCACCGCGTCGGCCGGCAGCCCGAACGCGGCGCGGTCCAGTGCCGACGGGACAGGCGGCGTCACCGCGACCGGGATCGGCACCACGCGAACCGGGATGTTGGCCGGCGCGAAGCCGCGCAACGCGTCGGCGGTGAACTGCGACGGCGCCCAGATCTCGTGCACGAACTCCAATCCCGCGCGCCAGGTTTCCGGCACCAGCGGCAACTCCCACGCCCAGACGCCGACGATCCGGCGGCGCCGCACCAGCCCGCGCGGCAACCGCAGCAGCGCGAACGAGACCATCGGCGCATTGACGTGCAGCAGCAGCGGGGCGCGCGACGGCACGCCGGCCATCGCCGAATTGGGCACCGCCGGGCCGCCCATGATCGGCACGTCGAGCGACCACGCGGATTCTCCCAGCGACTGCAGCGCCGCGAGGTCGAGCCGCGCGTGCATGCCCAGACCGGAACCGAGGCCGATTTCCCCCGCGACGACAACGCCAGCCCCGGCCGGCGGGCCCGGATGACGGACGCGCGGCGCCATCGCCTTCGCGACTGCGGCGAAGGCGCGCCGGCGCGGGCCACGGGGCAGCAGCCGCCAAATCCGGCGGAGGACGCTGACGCGCGACGGCTGGGTTTCCTGGTCTGACACGGATGCGGCGGACCCTGCCGTGCGGGGGCTGTTCGCGCAACGGGCCGGGTATAGAGTGCTGGCATGCCGACCCCCGCCCCTGCCCCCGGTCGGGTCGTTCGACCGAGCTCCGCCGAGCTGCTCGACCGGCTCGTCGCGTTCGACACGACCAGCCGCAACAGCAACCTCGGGCTGATCGGGTGGGTGCGCGCCTACCTCGACGAATTCGGCGTGCCGTATCGCGAGAGCCGTGCGGCCGACGGCACGCGCGCCAACCTGCATGCCCGCATCGGCCCGGCCGTCGCCGGTGGCCTCGCGCTGTCCGGTCATGTCGACACCGTCCCGGTCGACGGCCAGCGCTGGACGTCCGACCCGTTTCGCGTGCGCGTCGATGGCGGGCGGCTGTACGGGCGCGGCACGGCCGACATGAAGGGGTTCGTCGCCTGCATGCTGTCCGCAGTGCCGGATCTGATGGCGATGAACCTCGCGCGCCCGGTCCACCTGTTCGTCACGTTCGACGAAGAGGTCTCGATGGAGGGGGCCAGAAAATTGATCGCGACGCTGGACGAGCCCGGCTGGCCGCGTCCGGCCGGGGTGGTCGTCGGCGAACCGACATCGATGCAGCCGGTGATCGGCCACAAGGGACGTCTCGCCGCCGCCGTGCGGGTGCGCGGACGGGCGGGCCACTCGGCGGAGCCGGCGCGAGGGGTCAACGCGATCCACGCCGCCGCGCGCGCGATCGCGTGGCTCGCCGACGCGACCGAGGCGCGTGCCGCGAACGGCCGGTTCGCGCCGGAATACGAGACGCCCTACTCGACCAGCCAGGTCGGCACCGTCGCCGGCGGCTCCATCCTGAACATCATCCCGGAGGCGGCCGAGTTCGGGGTCGAGTGGCGGACCATTCCGGGCGACGACGCGCCTGCCTTCTACGAGGTGTTTCAGGCGCATTGCCGCGCCGCGATCGAGCCGGCGATGAAAGCGGTCGACCCCCGCACCGGCTTCGAATTCGACGTGCGCGACTGGGTGCCCGGCCTCGCCTTGCCGCCCGACCACGCGCTGGCCACCCAGGTCCGGCGCGCGGCCAACAGCAACGGCGACGGTCATGTGTCGTACGCGACCGAGGGCGGGCTGTACGAGGGTGCCGGTTTGCCGACCATCGTCTGCGGGCCCGGTTCCATCTTGCAGGCCCATGCGGCCGACGAGTTCATCGAACAGGCGGAGCTCGACCGCTGCGACGCGTTCATCCGGCGGCTCGCGCGGGATTTGGTCGGATGAGCATGTTCGGCTCGCCGCCCACCGCCACACCCGAAGCGCTGCCGCCGTTCCCGGTGGAAATCGCCGTCCCCGATCTGCGGCCGTGGCTGGCGGGCGACACCGGTGTCGCCGGCTTCACCTCCCGCGTCGGGCCGGAGCCGGGACCGCATGTGGGCTTGGTGGCCCTGACCCACGGCAACGAGATCGCGGGGGCCATCGTGCTGGCCGAGTTGCTGGCGTCCGGGCTGGTGCCGCGCATCGGGCGGCTGACCATGGGATTCGCGAACCTCGACGCGGTCGCGCGGTTCGATCCGGGCCAGCCGACGGCCTCGCGCTTCGTCGACGAGGATCTGAACCGGCTGTGGGATTCGAGCGTGCTGGACAGCCCCCGCCGCACGTCCGAGCTGGAGCGGGCGCGGGCACTCAGGCCGCTGGTGACCCGGTTCGACGTGCTGCTCGATCTGCATTCGATGCTCTGGGCGTCGGAGCCGTTGCTGCTGAGCGGGCCATCGGAAAAGGGGCGCCGGCTCGCGCAAGCGATCGGCACGCCGGCGCTGGTGGTGGCCGACACCGGCCATGTGAGCGGCCGGCGGCTGATCGACGACCCGCATTTTTCCGACCCCGACACGGTGGCCGCCGCCGTGCTGCTGGAAGCGGGGCAGCACTGGGCGGCGGCGACGGTGGACACCACGCGGGCCACGGTCGGGGCGTTGTTGCGGGCGATGGGGATGGTCGCCGGCGACGCGGCCTGTCTGCCCCCGCCGACCCGCCCGGCCCAGCGCGGACGCTACGCGCGGGTGACGCAGGCGGTCACGGCGGGGACGAGCGCCTTCAGCTTCGTCCGTCCGTTCCAGGGCGGCGAGGTCGTGCCGTGGGCCGACACGCTGATCGCGGTCGACGGCGAGCGGGAGATCCGCACGCCGCACGACGACTGCCTGCTGGTGATGCCGAGCCTGCGGCCGTCGCGCGGCCATACGGCCGTCAGGCTAGCGCGGTTCGAGGATTAGCCTCGCAGATCGGGCGGCGTCGCCTCGGCCGCGATGCGCGCCACCGCCTCGTCGAGGGGCAGCACCTCCTGCGCCTGCCCGCCGAGCCGGCGCAGCGCCACCGTCCGCGCCTCCGCCTCCTGCCGGCCGACGACCAGCATCAGCGGCACGTGCGCGACGCTATGGGCGCGCACCTTCGCGTTGATCTTCTCGTGCCCGGTATCGACCTCGACCCACAAACCCCGCGCCCGCAGCGCCGCCGCGACCTCGTGCGCGTACGGATCGGCGTCGGACACGATCGTCGCGACCACCGCCTGCACCGGGGCGAGCCATAGCGGGAAGCGGCCCGCGTATTGCTCGATCAGGATGCCGAGGAAGCGTTCGAAGCTGCCCAGGATCGCACGGTGCAGCATGACCGGGCGTTTGCGCGTCCCGTCCTCCGCGACATACTCGGCGTCGAGCCGCTGCGGCAGCACGTAATCGACCTGCATCGTGCCGCACTGCCAATCGCGGCCGATCGCGTCCCGCAACACGAACTCGAGCTTGGGGCCATAGAACGCGCCCTCGCCCGGGTTCAGCTCGTATTCGACGCCGGCCAGCGCGCAGGCGTCGCGCAACCCGGCCTCCGCCCGGTCCCAATCCTCGTCACGTCCGGCACGCTCGTCCGGCCGGTCGGCGAATTTCACCCGGAACAATTCGAAGCCGAAATCGCGATACACCGACGCCAGCAGATCGACGAAGCGCGCGATCTCGGGCGCCACGTCCGCCTCGTCGCAGAACACGTGCGCGTCGTCCTGCGTGAACGCGCGCACCCGCATGATGCCGTGCAGCGCGCCAGACGGTTCGTAGCGCGTGCACGCGCCGAACTCCGCCATCCGCAACGGCAGCTCGCGGTAGCTGCGCAGGCCGTGCTTGAAAATCTGCACGTGGCACGGGCAGTTCATCGGCTTCAGCGCGAGCGTCTTGTCCTCGTCGTCGACGCGGGCGAGGAACATGTGCTCGCGGTACTTCTCCCAATGCCCCGACGCCTCCCACAGCGCGCGGTCGACCAGTTGCGGCGTGCGCACCTCCTGGTAGCCGGCGCCGTTCTGGCGGCGGCGCATGTAATCCTCCGCCGCGCGATACAGCCGCCAGCCTTTCGGGTGCCAGAACACCGAGCCGACCGCCTCCTCCTG
Source organism: uncultured Alphaproteobacteria bacterium (assembly GCA_963756975.1). Lineage (GTDB taxonomy): Bacteria > Pseudomonadota > Alphaproteobacteria > Acetobacterales > Acetobacteraceae > CAVRQM01. Next base: position 821,984 of record CAVWPS010000001.1, read on the forward strand.
CAGATGGAACAGGTCCATCTCGCGGCCGATCTTGCGATGGTCGCGGCGCTCGGCTTCCTCGAGCTGCATGAGGTAGGCGGCGAGTTCCTTGTCGTCGCGCCAGGCCGTGCCGTAGATGCGGCTCAGCATCGGGTTCCTGTGAATCGCCGCGCCAATACGCGCCGGCGACCTTCTGCAGCTTGAACGCGGTGCCGACATCGCCGGTGTCGCGCATGTGCGGGCCGCGGCAGAGGTCGATCCAGTCGCCCTGACGATACAGCGTGATGACCTGATCGGCGCCGAGGTCGCGGATCAGCTCGGCCTTGTAACGCTCGCCGCGCTGCTCGAAGAACGCGATCGCCTCGTCGCGGTCCCACACTTCGCGGCTGAACGTCTCACGCCGCGCCACGATCTCGCGCATCTTCGCCTCGATCGCCGGCAGGTCTTCGAGGGTGAACGGGGCGTTGCGGGCGAAGTCGTAATAGAAGCCGTGCTCGATCGCCGGGCCGATGGTGACCTGCGTGCCGGGGAACAGCTCCTGCACCGCCTGCGCGAGCACATGCGCGGCGTCGTGGCGGATCAGGCCGAGCGCCTCCGGATCACGCCGCGTGATGAATTTGAGCGGCCCGTCCTCGTCCATCGTGCGGGAGAGGTCGAGCAGCTCGCCGCGAAACTCCATCGCGAGGGCGGCTTTGGCGAGGCCCGGGCCGATCGCGGCGGCGACCGTCGTGCCCGTGACGGGTCCGTCGAAGGCGCGGACGGTTCCGTCGGGCAACGTGATCGCGGGCATGTCTGTCGGTCCTGGATGTGGGGGGCCGTTTCACCCGATCGGCGGCAGGTGCGCAAGGACGCGGGCCAGCGACAGGTCGGCGAGGTCGGCCTCCCGCACGATCGCGGGCCAGCCGCCGCCCGGCGTGCGCGGTGCGGTCAGCGCGGGATCGCTCTCGGCGGAGAACAGGACCAGCGACGGGGCACCCATCGCGGCGGCGAGGTGCATCGGGCCGGTGTCGTTGCCGACCGCGAGCGACGCGCGGGCGGAAAGGCTGGCGATGGCCGGAATGTCCGTACGGCCGGTCAGGTCTTTTGCCGCCGGACACGCCGCGACAATGGTCGTCGCCGCTTCGGCTTCCGCAGCCGTGCCGATCACGACCGGGGTCAGGCCGCGTGCCGCGAGGGCGACGGCCAGTTCGGCAAACCGTGCGGCGGGCCAGCGTTTCGCGGGACGGTGCGGGGCGGCGCCGGGGATCAGCAGGGCGTACGGGGCCGGCACGTTCGGCGCGGGCGCGGCTGCGAGCCAGGCGAGGTCGACGGGGGCCGGGGGCACGCCGGCCATGGCGAGCTGTTCCGCCTGTCGTTCCAGGGTGTGCATGGCGTCGCGGGCCGGGTTCGCGTGCGGGTGGCTGATCCGCCGGCCGATGCCGGACCACTCCGTGGCGCCCGCGAGGAGGCGGTAGCGGCTGGAGCGGGTGGAGGTTTGCAGGTCGTAGACGCGGTCGTGGCCCCGGAGGGTTTTGGCGAGGCGCGCGAGTTTTCGCGGTTCGAACCAGCGTGGGCGCGGGTCGACCGCGATGGTGTCGAACCAGGGGGCGGCTTTGGCGAGTGGGGCGAAGGGGGCTGTGGTGAGCAGGGTTATTTCCGCATTCGGGTGGTGGGCGCGGATGGCCGCGAATGGGGCGAAGGAGAGGATCATGTCGCCGAGCGCGCCGTGGCGGATGACGAGGATGCTGCTCACCCCTCACCCCGGCCCTCTCCCAAGGGAGAGGGAGAAGCGAGCGTGAGTATTTGCGTTAGAACGCCGTTCAGGTTGCCCATGACGTCGTTGTTCCAGAACCGCGCCACCCGCAAACCCTGACTCCGCAGCCAAGCATCGCGGACGGCATCTGCGGCGGCATCGGCATGCGTCGCGCCGTCGACCTCGATCGACCAGCTTGGCCTCGTGACAGTAGAAATCCACGATGTAGCGGCCCATCGGAACCTGCCGCTGAAACTTACGGCCGCCGAGCCGGCGGTGCCGCAACGCCTCCCACAACTCATGTTCGGCCGGCGTCGAAACCCGGCGCATCAGCCGTGCACGGACCAGCAGACTCACGCTTCTCCCTCTCCCTCTTTGGGAGAGGGCCGGGGTGAGGGTCTGAGTTCCCGATAAACCGCAATCGTAGCGTCCTGCATCGCCCTGGTCGTATACGCCCCGCAAACCGCCTCCCGGGCCGCCGCCCCGAACGCAGCCCGCTCCTCCGCCGGCAGCCCGAGCACCCAGTCCAGCGCCAGGGCCAGCTGCGCCGGGTCGCCCGGGTTGACCAGCCAGCCGGTCACGTCGTGCTCCACCGTTTCGGCGGCACCGCCATGGCCTGTCGCGATCACCGGGCGGGCCATCGCCTGCGCCTCGATCACGACGCGGCCGAACCCCTCCGGCTCCAGCGAGGCGTTCACGACGACGCTCGCCATCGCCATCGCCGCCGGCATGTCGTCGCAGTGCCCGACCAGCCGCACCCGCGCGCCGAGGCCGAGCCGGTCGGCCAGCTCGGCCAGCTCGTCCGCGTAATGGTCTCGGCCCTGCGCGTCGCCGACAAGGACGGCGACCGCATCCGTGCGCCGCATGCGGGATAGCGCGTCGATCAGCACCGCCTGGCCTTTCCAGCGCGTCAGCCGTGCCGGCAGCAAGATGATCTCCGCCCCGTCCGGCAGCCGCCACGCCGCCGTCAGCCTGCGGATCCGGTCGCCGCCGACACGCGCGGGGTCGAACACGGCCGGGTCGACGCCGCGCGGGATGATGCGGATGCGCGACGGGGGCGTGCCGTGGCGGGCCATGATGAGCGCCGCGATGTGCCGGCTGATCGCGATCACCCGGTCGCCGCGCGCCATGACGCCGTTGTACGCGCGCTTGCCCGGCACGCCCTCGGAATAGGTGCCGTGCCAGGTCGTCACGAACGCTGTCCTGGTCCGCCGCGCCGCGAGCCACGCGGACCACGCGGGCGCACGCGACCTTGCGTGCACGACCGTGACACCGTTCGCCCGGATCGCTGCCGCAAGCCGGGCCGCGTTCGCCCACATGCCCCAGGGCCGCTTGGTCTTGAGCGGCATCGTCAGATGCCGCCCGCCGGCCCGCTCGATCGCCGGCGTCAGCCTGCCGCCGGCGCTCGCCACCAGCGCCACCCCGCCCTCGCGCACGATCGCCGAGACCATCTCGATCGTGCCGCGCTCGACCCCGCCCGCGTCGAGCGCCGGCAGGACCTGCAGCACGACCAAGTCGGTCGACGGAGTCGGGGTGCCCGAAATCATCCGGCCGCTATAGCATCCATCTATGGAGCGGCACGGCACCCTGGATCGCGACGGCATTTCGCTGGCATGGGCGTTGCTGCCCGGGGCCGAACTGACCACCGGACCGACGGTGGTCATGCTGCCCGGCTTCGGCAGCGACATGACCGGCGGCAAGGCGTTGGCGCTGCGGGACTGGTGCGCGGCCCACGGGCAGGCGCTGCTGCGGCTCGATTACAGCGGGCACGGCGCCTCGGGCGGCGTGTTCGCCGACGGCACGATCGGACGCTGGGCCGACGATGCGGCGGCGGTGATCGAAGCCTGCGCGCCCGGACCGGTGCTGCTCGTCGGCTCGTCCATGGGCGGCTGGATCGCGCTGCTGCTGGCGCTGCGGCTCGGCCCGCGCGTCACCGGGCTGCTGGGGGTCGCGGCAGCCCCCGATTTCACCGAGCGCCTGATGTGGGATTCGATGGCCCCGCCGGAGCGCGCCGCCCTGCTGCGCGACGGCTATCTGGACGTGCCCAGCGCCTACGGACCGCCGCAACGGATCACTCGCGCCCTGATCGAGGACGGGCGCACGCACCTCCTGCTCGACGCCCCGATCGCGCTAAAAATCCCGGTGCGGCTGCTGCATGGGCAGGCGGACCCGGACGTGCCGTGGCGGACGGCGCTGACCCTCGCGGACCGGATCACGGGCGGCGATGTGCGCGTGACCCTTATCAAGGACGGCGACCACCGGCTGTCGCGAACAGCCGACCTAGCCGTCCTGATCGGCCTCGTCGCCGGCCTGCTCGGCGGCGAGGATGGCGGCCAGCCCCTCGCGGAAACTGGGGTAGCGCCACTGATAGGCTAACGCCGCCTGCGTCTTGCGGCTCGCGACGCGGCGGCTTTCCGACCAGAACGAGCGGCCCATCGCGCCCATCGCGGCAAAGGCTTCGTCGAACGGCACTTTGGGCGGCAACGGAACACCGAGCAGGCGCGCGGCCTCGGCGGTGACGACCGCCTGCTCGGCCGGCTCGTCGTCGTTGAGGTTCAGCACGCGCGCGCCGGGCGCACGGTCCTGCGACGCGGCGGCCACGACGGCGGCCGCGATGTCGTCGCGAAAGATGCGGCCGAAGGCGTGGCCCGGCTTGTCGACCCGGCGTGCGGTGCCGTTGCGGATCGCATCGAACGGCGAGCGGCCCGGGCCGTAGATCCCCGCCACCCGGAACAGGTCGACGGCGGTGTTCGGCAGTGCCGCGACCCACGCCCGCTCCGCCGCGAGCCGCGCTTCCCCGCGCGGGCCGGACGGGGATGGCGGCGTGTCCTCGTCCACCCAGCCGCCCGAATGGTCGCCGTAGACGCTGGTGGTGGACAGGTAGCCCGCCCAGCGCGGCTTCGCGGCGGCCAGCGCGCCGGCATAGCGTCGCAGCACCGGATCGGCCCCGTCCGCGACCGGAGCCGTGGAGACGATGTGGCGTCGCTCGCGAAATGGCGGCCTCGGCGCGGTCGAACGGGATCAGCGCCACGCCCGGCGGACCGGTCTCCTGCGCACGGGATGTGACCGAGACCGCGAAGCCGGCGTCGCGCGCCAGCAGTCGCGATCGCCGTCCGGTGTAGCCGAGCCCGAACACCAGCATGTTGCGACTGCTCAAATTGCCCCCGGCTCGACCATGCGGCTAAGGATAGCCGCACGATGAAGATCCGCGCAGCCTTCGCCGCCGCCCTGGTGATCGTGCTCGTGGCCGGCGGCGCCGGAGCGTGGTGGCTGACCCGCCCGGCCCCGGCCGAGCCGGAGGCCGCCGCAGCCCCACGGGACGACGGAACCAGCGACGGGCCGTTGCCGCTGCCGCCGGTGCCGCCGCGTATCGCCGAGGGCGAGGACTACGAGAAATGCCTCGCGATGCTGCCGGCCGACCCCGCCGGCGCCGGCCATTTCGCGGATGCCTGGGCGCAGCGCGGCGGCGGCGAGGGGGCGACGCATTGCCTCGCGTTGAGCAAGGTCGAACTCGGCGACGCGGCGGCTGGGGCCGACATGCTGCAGGCGCTGGCCAACGCCAGCACGGCCACCCCGGTCGCGCGGGCGGCGGTCTACGCGCAGGCCGACCAGGCGTACACGATGGCGGGCGATCTGACGTCGGCCCTCGGTGCCGCGACACTCGCGCTGTCGCTGTCGCCCGACGATGTCGACATGCTGGTCGATCGCGCGGTCGTCTCCGGCGGGCTGCAGCATTGGCAGGATTGCATCGACGACCTGACGCACGCGCTCGACATCGATCCGAAACGCGGCGATGCGCTGGTGTTGCGGGGATCGGCGTGGCGGCATCTGGAGCACCTCGATCTCGCGCAGGACGACGTCGACCGCGCGATGGCGCTCGATCCGGACAATGCGGACGCCCTGCTGGAACGGGGGATCCTGCGGCAGCGGGGGGACGATGTCGCGGGGGCGCGGGACGACTGGAAGCGCGCGATCGACGACGACCCGGACAGCGTCACCGCCGATCTGGCGCAGCAATATCTGGCGTTGCTGGATGCGGGGCCGGAACGGAAGTAGCCCGCTTCTCCCTCTCCCGCTTCGGGAGAGGGCCGGGGTGAGGGGTCGATGAACAGAGCCGGTGCGGGAGCCCTCACCCCGGCCCTCTCCCAGTGGGAGAGGGAGAAGCGGCTTTAGAAATCCAGGTCCGCGTAATGCTCGGGCGGCGTCATGCCGGCCACGCGGTCGCTCAGCAGCGGCCTGAAGCTCGGGCGGCTTTTCACCCGCGCGTACCATTCCCGCGCCCCGGCGCTGACCGTCCAGTCCACGTCGCCCATGAAATCGAGCACCGACAGATGCGCCGCCGCCGCGAGGTCGGCGAGCGAGAACGCGTCGCCCGCCAGCCATTTGCGGGTCTCCGCGAGCCAGCCCAGATACGGCAGATGCTCGCGCAGATGCGCGTAGCCGGAGCGCAGCGCGCCCGCGTCCGGATGCCCGGCGGCGGCGAGGCGTTTGAGGTATTTCTGGCCGTTCAGCGGGCGCGTCACCTCGGCGTCGAACTTGCCGTCGAACCACGCGACCAGCCGGCGAACCTCGACCCGCTCGGCCAATGTCGCGCCCAGCAGCGGCGTGTCCGGATACGCGTCCTCCAGATATTCGCAGATGACCGCGCTGTCCGGCACGACCAGCCCGCTCTCCTCCTCCAGCACCGGGACCGTGCCGGCCGGGTTCATCGCCAGGAACGCGTCGGTTCGTTCCCAGACCTTCTCGGTCTTCAGCTCGAACCCGAGCCGTTTTTCGGCCAGTGCCAGCCTCACCTTGCGACAATACGGTGACAGCGTGAGGTGGTGCAGGATCCGCATCCCGCGCATCTACAAGATGCGCGGGGGTGCGGCTATGCCCGCTGGGCCTCCACCTGATCCGACAAGGGCGCGGCCAGGTACTTCACGTATTCGCGCGGCACGATCTGCCACATCGACGCGAGCGTCTCGGCCCAGTCGTGCAGCAGCGTCCGCGCGTGCCGGCTGTTCGTTTCGGCCGCGTGCCGTTCGATCAGCGTTCGGACGACGCCCTCCCAATGAGCCGACGCGACGCGCTGCCACAGCACCGTGTCCGGGTTGATCCGCCGCTCGAAATCGCCGTGCGGATCGGCCACGAACGCCATGCCGCCGGTAAACCCCGCGCCGAAATTGTCGCCGACCATGCCGAGGATCACGACCGTGCCGCCGGTCATGTATTCGCAGGCGTTGGACCCGCAGCCCTCGATCACCGACACGGCCCCGGAGTTGCGGACGGCGAACCGCTCGCCCGCCTGCCCCGCCGCGAACAGATAACCGGCCGTCGCCCCGTACAGGCATGTGTTGCCGATGATCGTGTTGTCCTGGCTGACCAGTGCCGAAGACGGCGCCGGCCGCACCACGATCGTCGCCCCCGACAGGCCCTTGCCGACGTAATCGTTCGCCTCGCCCAGCACCTCAAGCTTCAGGCCGTGTACCGCGAACGCGCCGAGCGACTGACCGGCACTGCCGCGCAGGCGCACCTGCACGTGCCCGGCGGCCAGACCGCGCATGCCGAACTTTCGCGTGATCGCGCCGGATAGCTTCGTGCCGATCGCGCGATGCGTGTTGCGCACCGTGTACTGAAGCTGCGTCTTCTCGCCCCGTTCGAACAGCCGCGCCGCGTCCGCGATCATCTGCGCGTCGAGCGTCTCCGGCACCTCGTTACGCCCCTCGAGCGTGCAGTAGCGCGCGTGCGGGCCGGGGTCGGCCTGCACCAGCAACGGATTCAGGTCGAGGTCGTCGAGCAGTTCGGAACCGCGGCTGACCTGGCGCAGATATTCGGTGCGCCCGATCACGTCGCGCAGACGCTTCACGCCGAGCGACGCGAGAATGAGCCGCACTTCCTCGGCGACGAAGCTGAACAGGGAGATGACCTTTTCGGGCGTGCCCGTGAACTTCTGCCGCAACGCCTCGTCTTGCGTGCAGACGCCGACCGGGCACGTGTTGCTGTGGCACTGCCGCACCATGATGCAGCCCATGGCGACCAGGCTCGCCGTGCCGATGCCGAATTCCTCGGCCCCCAGCATCGCCGCGATCACCACGTCGCGGCCGGTTTTCAGCCCGCCATCGGTGCGTAGCCGGACGCGGTGGCGCAGCCGGTTCAGCATCAGCACCTGATGGGCCTCCGACAGCCCCATTTCCCACGGCAGGCCCGCGTATTTGACGCTCGTCTGCGGGCTGGCACCGGTGCCGCCGGAATGGCCGCTGATCAGGATGGCGTCGGCCTTCGCCTTCGCCACACCGGCGGCGATCGTGCCGATGCCGGAGCGCGAGACCAGTTTCACGCACACGGCGGCGGTCGGGTTGATCTGCTTCAGGTCGTAGATGAGCTGCGCCAGATCCTCGATCGAATAGATGTCGTGGTGCGGCGGCGGGCTGATCAGCGTGACACCCGGCGTGCTGTGACGCAGCTTCGCGATCAGCTCCGTGACCTTGAAGCCCGGCAACTGCCCGCCCTCGCCCGGCTTGGCACCCTGCGCGACCTTGATTTCGATCTCGCGGCAGTTGTTGAGGTACTCGGCCGTCACGCCGAAGCGCCCCGACGCGATCTGCTTGATGGCACTGCTCGCGTTGTCGCCATTCGGCCGCGGCGTCGCGCGCGACGAATCCTCGCCGCCCTCGCCGGAATCGCTGCGGGCACCGATGCGGTTCATCGCGATCGACAGCGTCTCGTGCGCCTCCGGGCTGAGTGCCCCGAGGCTGATGCCGGGCGCGATCAGGTGCTTGCGGATTTCGGTGACGCTCTCGACGTCGTCGACCGAAATCGGCGTCACGCCCTCGGTGCGGAAATCGAGCAGGTCGCGCAACGCCACCGGCGGCTGCTTGCGGACCATTTCGGTGTACTTGCGGAACATCGTGAAGCTGTCGTGCGCGACGGCTTCCTGCAGCAGGTGGACGGCGGTGTTGTCGAACGCGTGCGTCTCGCCCTTGCGGCGCAGCTTGTAGATGCCGCCGATCGGCAGCACCCCCGCCTCCCCGCTCCACGCGGCGGCGTGCAGATCGAGCACTTTTCGCGCGAGGCCGGACAGGCCGATGCCGGAGATGCGGGACTGCATGCGCGGGAAGAATTCCGCCACCAGCGCGCGGGACAATCCGATCGCCTCGAAATTGAGGCCGCCGCGATACGACGACACGATCGAGATGCCCATCTTGGACATGACTTTGAGCAGGCCCTTGTCGACCGCCTTGCAATACCGCGCGACCGCGTCGGCCAGCGACAGATTGCCGAACAGGCCACGCCGGAACCGCTCGGCGATGCCCTCCTGCGCCAGATACGCGTTGACCGTCGTCGCACCGGCACCGATCAGGACGGCGAAATAATGCACGTCGAGGCATTCGGCCGAGCGCACGTTCAGGCTCGTGAACGTCCGCAGCGAGTGCTTCACCAGATGCGTGTGCACGCCGCCGGTGGCCAGGATCATCGGGATCGCGGCGCGGTTCTCGTCCATCGCCTCGTCGGTCAGGATGACGTGCGTGCAGCCGGCACGCACGCCGTCCTCCGCCTCGTTGCGGATGCGCTCCAACGCCGCGCGCAACCCCGTCTCGCCGTCGCCGATCGGGAACGTGCAGTCCACCACACGGGCACGCGCACCCATATGCGCGCGCATCGCCGCGAACTCCGCGTTGCTCAGCACCGGGCTTTCGAGCTGCAGCAGGTCGAGCTGGCTGCTGTCCTCGTCGAGCACGTTGCCGAGGTTGCCGAGCCGCGTGCGCAGGCTCATCACCCGGCTTTCGCGCAGGCTATCGATCGGCGGGTTGGTGACCTGGCTGAACGCCTGCCTGAAATAATGGTGCAGGCCGCGATACTTGTCGGACAGCACGGCGACGGGCGTGTCGTCGCCCATGCTGCCGACCGCCTCCGCCGCGTCCTCCACCATCGGGTGCAGGATCAGCTCCAGCTCCTCGATCGTGGTCCCGACCGCGAGCTGGCGGCGGCGCAACGCCTCGCCTTCGAGGTACCAAGGCTCGGCCGCGTCGGCGCGCACGAGGTCGTCGATCTGGCGGATGCGCGACGCCCACGCGCCGTACGGCTGGCGCGCGGCCAGCACGTCCTTCAGCTCGCCGTCGTGATAGAACCGCGCGTTGTCGAGGTCGACGGCGATCGTCTGGCCCGGCCCGATCCGGCCCTTCTCGGCCACATCGGTCTCCTCGATCTTGACCATGCCGGCCTCGGAGCCGACGACCAGCAGCCCGTCCAGCGTGCGCGTGTAGCGCAGCGGGCGCAGGCCGTTGCGGTCGAGCCCGGCGATCACCCAGCGCCCGTCGGTGGCCGCGATCGCCGCCGGCCCGTCCCACGGCTCCATCACCGCGTTGCAGTAATGGAACATGTCGCGATGCGCCTCCGGCATCGTCGCGTCCTGCCCGATGCTCGACGGGATCAGCATCGCCTTGGCCATCGGCGCGTCGCGGCCGGCGCGGACCAGCACCTCGAACACGTTGTCGAGCGACGCGGTATCGGACCCGCCCGACTGCACGACCGGCTTGATGTCCTCGATATACGCGTCGAGTTCCGGGGCGCTCAGCCGCGTCTCGTGGCTGCGCATCCAGTTCACGTTGCCGGTGATCGTGTTGATCTCGCCGTTATGCGCGAGCGTGCGGAACGGCTGCGCCAGCTTCCAGGTCGGAAACGTGTTGGTCGAGTAGCGCTGATGGAAGATCGCGAACCGGCTGACGAAGCGGCGGTCGAGCAGGTCGGGGTAGAAATCGGTCAGGCTCTCGGCCAGGAACATGCCCTTGTAGATGATCGAGCGGCATGACAGCGAGCACAGGTATAGCTCGCTGATCTGTGCCGCGATGGCGCGCTTCTCGATCCGGCGGCGGATGACATAGAGGTCGCGCTCGAACAGCGATTCCTCCACGCCGGTCGCGTTCCAGATCATGATCTGCTCGATCTCGGGCCGCGTCGCGTTGGCCTTCTCGCCGATCACGTCGACGTTGATCGGCACCTGACGCCAGCCGTAGATGTGGTGGCCGAGCGCGAGGATTTCGCTCTCGACGATGGCGCGGCACCGCTCCTGCGCGCCGAGATCGGTCTTCGGCAGGAACACCATGCCGACGCCGATGGCACCCGCGCGCATCGTGTGCCCGCTGCCGGTGATCGCGTCCGCGAAAAAGTCCTGCGGGATTTCGACATGCAGGCCAGCGCCGTCGCCGGTCTTGCCGTCCGCGTCGACGGCGCCGCGATGCCAGACCGCGCGCAACGCCGCGATGGCCGCCTCCACCACGTCGCGCCGGCGCGCGCCGTCGAGTGCGGCGACCAGGCCGACGCCGCAATTGTCGTGTTCCTGCGACGGATCGTAGGTCTCGTGCAGCAGGGCCGCGTTGTCCTGCCAGGCGGTGACGAAATCGTCCATCGTGCTTACTCCGCCGCGATCGGCATGGTGGCCGCGCGCTGTTGCAGGAAGGTGTCCATCTGTGCCGCCGCGTCGCGCCCGTCGCGGATCGCCCAGACGACGAGGCTCGCGCCGCGAACGATGTCGCCGGCGGCGAACACCCCGTCGAGCGAGGTTTGGAACGTGCGGTGGTCGACCTTCAGCGTGCCCCATTTGCTGACGGTCAGCGCCGGCTCGCCGAACGCGGCCGGCAAGTCTTCCGGGTCGAAGCCGAGCGCCTTGATGACCAGATCGGCCTCGATCGTGTAGCCCGAGCCGTCGACCTTCTCGACCGATTGCCGCCCCGACGCGTCCGGCAGACCGAGGTGCATGCGCGTCGCGCGAACGCCCGTGACGCGGGTGTCGCCGAGGAACGCCTCCGGGGCCGCGAGCCAGTCGAACACGACGCCCTCGTCCTCGGCGTTGCGAACCTCGCGCAGGCTGCCGGGCATGTTCGCGCGGTCGCGGCGATACAGGCAAATGACCGAGGCCGCACCCTGGCGCACCGCCGTGCGGACGCAATCCATCGCGGTGTCGCCGCCGCCGATGACGACGACCCGCTTGCCGGCGGCGTCGAGCGTGCCTTCGTCGAAGGCCGGCACGGTGTCGCCGAGGCCCTTGCGGTTGGACGCGATCAGGAAGTCGAGTGCGGGGACGATGCCGGGCAGGCCGCTGCCGGGGCCGGAGATTTCGCGCGGCTTGTAGACGCCGGTCGCAATCAGCACCGCGTCGTGGCGCGCGCGCAGATCGGTCATCGACAGGTCGCGGCCGATCTCGGCGTCGGTGTGGAACACGATCCCGGCTTCCTCCAGCAGGCGCCAGCGACGGATGACGATGTCCTTCTCAAGCTTGAAGCCGGGGATGCCGTAGATCATCAGCCCGCCGACGCGGTCGTGACGGTCGTAGACGTGGACCGCGTGACCGAGCTTCCGCAGCTGCTCGGCCGCCGCCATTCCGGCCGGACCGGCCCCGACGATGCCGACCGAGCGCCCGGTTTCGAACCGCGGGATCGCTGGCTTGACCCAGCCCCGGTCGAACGCCGTGTCGGTGATGAACCGCTCGACCGCGCCGATGGTCACGCTGTCGAAGTCGCGTTCGATGACGCAGTTGCCCTCGCACAGGCGATCCTGCGGGCAGATGCGGCCGCAGATTTCGGGGAAGTTGTTGGTGGCCGAGGACAGCTCGTACGCTTCCTCGAGCCGCCCCTCGGCCGTCAGCTTCAGCCAGTCGGGGATGTAGTTCGAGAGCGGGCAATGGATCTGGCAGAACGGGATGCCGCATTGCGAGCAGCGCGACGACTGGGCGCGGGCGCGGGGGACGTCGAAATCCTCATAAATTTCGCCGAAATCCTCCCGGCGGACGGTGACGTCGCGCTTGTCGGGCGTCTGTTGCGGCAGGCGTACGAATTGCAGCATGCGCTCGGCCATCGACGCCTCCCCGGTTGATGTCACCTCATTACGACGGGGGGAGACGTCAAGCGAGCGGTTTTTCGACGTCAGGTCAGCAAAGCTGCCATGTTTCCTGCGTGATCCGGCTGCGGACGCATATTCAGACCATCAACTCAGGCCAGAGTAGGTCCGTATCGGCCGGATTACTCGCTGCCCTCTCCCTCGGGAGAGGGTTGGGTGAGGGGCCGAACCACACGCGATGATCGAAAAGAGCCCCTCACCCCGGCCCTCTCCCGAGGGAGAGGGAGCAGCGATGCTAGACCGAGTACCTGCTCCCGCCGGCCGCCGCCGGGCCGGTAGCGGGCCAGGTAGCGCGGCACGATCAACTCGACCGGTGTCGCGGACAGGCCGAGGTCGGCCAGACCCGGATGCTGGCCGGAGACGACGTTGTCTTGCGCCAGCAGCAGCAACTGGTCGCGGGTCAGCGGCTTGCCCGGAACGCGCTCAGCGACCGTCGCCTGCAACCGCGCGATGCCCATTGGAATATCGATCAGGGGGCGCTTGCGGTGGGTCTGCGCCAAAATCCATGCGAGCAGTTCGCGGAACGCCCATACGCGGGGGCCGCCGAGCTCGAAGATCTGCCCGGCCGCGTCGGGACGGGTCAGGCCGGCCATGGCTGCGTCGGCCACGTCGCCGACGTAGACCGGCTGGAACCGGCTGTCGCCGCAGATCACCGGCATGAACGGCAGGAACCGCGTCAGGCCCGCGAACCGGTTGAAGAACTTGTCCTCCGGCCCGAACACCAGGCTGGGGCGCAGCACGACCGCGCTCGGCATGGCGGCGTGAACGGCGGCCTCGCCCTCGGCCTTGCTGCGGCCGTACAGGCTGGCGCTGCTCGGATCGGCCCCGATCGCCGACATCTGCACCATGCGGCCCACGCCGGCGGCGGCGGCGAGGCGCGCGATCCGGCCGGCCCCCTCGCCCTGGATGCGGCGAAAATCGCCGGCCCGCGATTCGGCCAGGATGCCGATCAGGTTGACCACGATGTCGGCCCCGTCGACCGCGCGGGCGACGTCGGCTTCGCGCGACAGGGGCGCGAACAGCGGCACGATCTGGCCCGGGCTGCCCATCGGGCGCAGGAACATCGCGGCCTCGGTATCCCGCCCGGCGACCCGCACGACGTGGCCCGCCTGGGCGAGCCGCTTGACGACGTACCGCCCCACGAAGCCCGAGCCGCCGAATACCGTCGCCACACTGCGCGTCGCCATCTGCCACTCCGTCGGGTTACCGCCTGTCCATTAGATGGAGACCGGGCGGCGCTCAATGCGGCGCGCCTAGTAGGCTGTCACCAAACGGGGCGTTTCGCGGCCAGTCTCGACGATCCAGACCGTCGTCATGCACGGACCTTCACCCGATGGCGTACTCAGATTGCACTGAACGACGTGCTTGGCCCCGTACGCCGTGGTGTCCGTCTTGACGACGGGATTGGTCTGCCCGTGCCGGCGAAGCGCCGAAGCCAGCACGTCCCAGGCGATCAACGAAAAGCCGAGCCGCTCGAACAGAGCCGCCTTTCCGCTGTTCTGAACATTGTCGCGATTAAGGAGATACCCCGCGACTTTGTCCTGTCCGACCTCTGCACGCCCAGCGTTCGGGAGTACCGTCATGCTGTCAGGTCGGCCCCGTTCAGTGTCACCACGGCATGAAACGGCTTGTCGAACTCCACTTCGTATCCGTTGCCGGCCCTGTAAGCGGCCACCACGGTGCCCGACGTTCCCACCGGCAACACTCCGTCATCGGTCGAGACGTCGTGGACCAGGGACACGATCGACAGCTCCGGATAAGTCCGTCCTGCGGTTTCCGTCCTCGGCTCGCTCGCCATCCACCCCATCATCACCATCGTCGCCTCTCCAGTGTTTGACCGCCGCCAGTTGACGCCCTGAGAACCGCCCTGTATCCCGCCGCCTCCCGAACGTCGCGGCTTTGCGGCGCACCTGCCCAGGTGGCGGAATTGGTAGACGCGCAGGTTTCAGGTACCTGTGGCAGAAATGTCGTGGAAGTTCGAGTCTTCTCCTGGGCACCAGGGTTCTGCAATTCCAGCGGCTTAGCTTCGGGGTTGGCGCAATTTGGCGCAAACCCTCGGCGGCCAGCCATCACCCCCGGCACAAAGGCGACGCATGTCGCAGACGCAGTTCCTCCCGCACGCGACGATCCATCTGCATCGCAACGACCTGCCCGACGGCGTCAGCTTCGGTGGCGCGGTCGCGGTCGATACCGAGACGATGGGGCTGGACCCGCGCCGCGACCGCCTTTGCCTCGTGCAATTATCGGCCGGCGACGGCACCGCGCATTGCGTGCAGATCGTCCCGCGCTCGCTCGGCGGCCTCGGGATCGACTGCCCGAACCTCACCCGGCTCATGGCGGACCCGGACGTGGTCAAGCTGATGCATTTCGCGCGGTTCGACGTGGGGATGCTGCAGCAGGCGCTCGGCGTCACCGTGGCCCCGGTCCGCTGCACCAAGATCGCGGCCAAGATGGTCCGCACGTTCACCGACCGGCACGGCCTCAAGGATCTGTGCCGCGAGTTGCTCGGCGTCGAGATCAGCAAGCAGCAGCAGACGTCCGACTGGGGTGCCCCCGAACTGTCGCCCGAGCAGCTCGCCTACGCCGCGTCCGACGTGCTGCATTTGCACGCGCTGTGGGCACGGCTGGAAGCGTTGCTGGTGCGCGAGGGCCGGCTCGGGCTGGCGATGGACTGTTTCGCGTTCCTGCCGGCCCGCGCGCGCCTCGATCTGCTCGGCTGGGAAGAACCCGACATTTTCGCGCACTAACTTTCGTGAACACGACCTCAACGTTCGGTAACAAAGCAATCGTTGACCAGTCCCGGAGCGCGAGCCTACCCCTAGCGGCATGAACGCGTTCGGGACGTTCCCAGCCGCCGACACCCTGTCCACCGTTGCGCCCTCCGACGATGTCGCGTCCGATGACGTGAGCGTGGCGCGCCGTGTGCTGACGATCGAGGCCGCCGCGTTGCGGGCACTCGCGGCATCGCTCGACGGTGCCTTCACGTCGGCGGTCGAGGCGCTCGAAGCCGTGACCGGCCGCGTCGTCGTGACCGGCATCGGCAAATCGGGGCACGTGGCGCGAAAGCTCGCCGCCACCCTGTCGTCGACCGGCACGCCGTCGCTGTTCGTCCATCCGGCCGAGGCGTCGCACGGCGATCTCGGCATGATCGTCCCGGGCGACGCGGTGATCGCGCTGTCGAATTCGGGCGAGACGGCGGAGCTGGCCGATCTGGTCGCGCACACCCGCCGCTTCGCGCTGCCGCTGGTCGCGATCACGTCCCGCGCCGACAGCACGCTCGCCGCCGCGGCCGACCACGTGCTGCTGCTGCCGACCGCGCCGGAGGCGTGCCCGAACGGGCTGGCGCCGACCACCAGCACGACGATGCAACTCGCACTCGGCGACGCGCTGGCGGTGGCGTTGCTGACCCGGCGCGGCTTCGGCCCGGCGGATTTTCGCGCCATTCATCCGGGCGGCAAATTGGGTGCCCGGCTGCGGCGCGTGCGCGACGTGATGCACGCCGGCGAGGAACTCCCGCTGCTGCCGCCCGAGACGCTGATGGACGCGGCGATCGTCGAGATGACGCGCAAGCGGTTCGGCTGCGTCGGCGCGGTCGCGGCGGACGGGCGGCTGGTCGGCATCCTGACCGACGGCGACCTCCGGCGCGCGATGGGGCCGGACGTGCTGACCCGGCGGGTCGACGCGCTGATGACGCGGGCCCCGCGCACGATCGCCCCGGACGCGCTGGCCGCCGAGGCGCTGCACGCGATGAACGCCGGCGGCCGCCCGATCAACATCCTGTTCGTGGTGGACGCGGCCGGCCATGCGATCGGCATCGTCCACCTCCATGATCTGCTGCGGGACGGCGTCGCATGAGTTTCGTGCGCCCGCCCGCCCCGCCGCTGGCGACACCGACCGGTGTCGCGCCGCTCCGGCCGCGCGACATCCGCCCGCCGTTGCGCGCGGCCACGCGGAAACTCCCGAAACCGGGTCCGATCGCGCGCCGCCGCATCGCGATCCAGCTCGCCAAGCGCGCGCTGCCGATCGGGGCGCTGATCCTGCTCGCCGCGATCGTGCTGTGGCCCGAGCTGTCGCGTGAGCTGAACCGGCACCGGGCGGCGCTGATCCACCCGGAGACGATCCCGGCCAGCGGCGAGATGGCGCACGCGAACTACCACGGCATCGACCAGCGCGGCCGGCCCTACGCGATCACCGCCGCGACCGCCCATGACGAGGGGACCGGCCGGATCGACCTGACCCAGCCGAAGGGCGACATCACCACCGATGGCGGCCGCTGGCTGATGGTGCAGAGCCGCAAGGGCAGCTACGTCCAGCATTCGGGCGCGCTCGACCTGTCCGACGACGTGCTGGTCTACCGCGACGACGGCACGACGTTGCAGAGCGACACCGCCGATGTCGACCTGAAGGCGGGGGCCGCCAGCAGCAACGACCGCACCCATGTCGAGGGGCCGGTCGGGCAGCTCGACGCGCAGGGCTTCATGCTGGTCGACAAGGGCGACCTGATCCGGTTCACCGGGCCGGGCCACATGATCATGCGGGCCGGCCACGCGCGGCCGCCGGCTCAGGGCCGGGCGGACCGATGAGGATGCTCGTGCTGGCGTCGGGGCTGGCCTGCGGGCTGGCGTTGTCGGCGCCGGCGGCGTCGGCGCAGGGGATCGATCTGTCGTCCGGCGGCCCGGTCGACGTGACCGCGCGCGGCGGGTTCGAGTTCCACGAGCAGGACCAGACCGTGGTGGCCGAGGGCGACGCGCGGGCGGTGCGGGGCAACGTCACCGTGCTGGCGGACCGGCTGCTCGCGCGTTACCGCAAGAAGCCCGGTGCCGCGCCGTCGACCGACACCGCCACGAAGCCGGCCGCGTCCGGCGAGCCCGACAGCGGCGCCAACGAGGTCTACCGGCTGGAGGCGGACGGGCATGTGCGGATCGTGACGCCGACCGACGAGGCGGTGGCCGACCACGCGATCTACGACATCGATCAGGCGGTGCTGGTGCTGACCGGGCATGGCCTGAAGATCACCACGCCGACGCAGGTGCTGACCGCGCGCGACAGCATGGAATACTGGTCGCAACGCCACCTCGCCGTCGGGCGCGGCGACGCGGTGGTCGTCACCAACGACGGGCGGCGCATCCAGGCCGACACGCTGGTCGCCTACACCAAGGCACCCGAGGCGGCACCGGCCGCGACACCTGTCGCGGCGAAATCGGCCGCGAACCCGGCGGACCCGCTCGCCGCTTCGGGCAAGATCGAAAAAGTCGAGGCGTTCGGCAATGTCGAGATCCGCACCGTCACCGATCAGGTGCGCGGCGACCGGGGCGTCTATGTGCCCGACACCGGCATCGCGCGCGTGGTCGGTCACGTCCGGATCACCCATGGCCAGAACCAGCTCAACGGCCCGGCCGCCGACGTCAACATGAAGACCGGGGTCGCGCACATCATCAGCGGCCCGGCCGAGCGCGTCTCCGGCCTGCTGATGCCGAACAGCGCGCAACCGGCGGCGGCGGACACGAAGCCGGCAGGTGGCACCAAGTGAACGAGCTGCGCCCCGATCTGGCCGCCGCCGTGCGCAACGGTCCCGGCGGCCCGCTGAAACCCGGCCTCGACGAGGGCCTCGCCGCGAAGGGCGTCGGCAAGACGTACAAGAAGCGTCCGGTCGTGCACAACGTCACCGTCTCGCTCCGGCGCGGCGAGGCGGTCGGGCTGCTGGGTCCGAACGGCGCCGGCAAGACGACCACGTTCTACATGATCGTCGGCCTGGTCCGGCCTGAATCGGGCGGCATCACGCTCGACGGCACCGACATCACGAGCCTGCCGATGTATCGCCGCGCCCGTCTCGGCATCGGCTACCTGCCGCAGGAGGCCAGCGTGTTTCGCGGGCTGAACGTCGAGCAGAACATCATGGCGGCGCTGGAAGTGGTGGAGCCCGACCGGGACCACCGCGAGCAGATGCTGGACGGGCTGATGGCGGAATTCGGCATCTCCCACCTGCGCCGCACCCCGTCGCTCGCGTTGTCGGGTGGCGAGCGGCGGCGGGTCGAGATCGCGCGCGCCCTGGCCTCGCACCCGAGCTACATCCTGCTCGACGAGCCGCTGGCCGGCATCGACCCGATCGCGGTCGGCGAAATCCGCGACCTCGTGGGTCACCTGAAGGATCGCGGCATCGGCGTGCTCATCACCGACCACAACGTCCGCGAGACGCTCGAAATCATCGATCGCGCCTACATCATGCACGACGGCAAGGTGCTGATGGAGGGGCTGCCCGAGGAAGTGGTCAGCCACGCCGACGTGCGGCGCGTTTACCTCGGCGACAGGTTCAGTCTCTAGCGCTGGACACGGTTCCGGTGGTCCGGACTCCGGTTGCGGGTCCGTGACGCTCCCGCCTAGGCTTGACCCGATGACGACACGCGAGCGGCACTCCTGATGGCACTCGGCCAGTCCCTCGGCCTGCGGCAATCGCAGTCGCTGGTGATGACGCCGCAGCTACGCCAGGCGATCCAGTTGCTGCAATTCAACAATCTCGAGGTCACCGCCTTCATCGAGGAGGAGCTGGAGCGCAACCCGCTGCTCGAACTGGATGAGGCGGCGGCGGGCGGCGCGCCGGAACGCCCGGCGATCGATCAGCGCGAAGCCGACAGCGCGGAGGCGATCGAGACGGCGCTGGTCGCTGACAGCGGCACGCTGCCGGCCGAGGCGCCGCTGGATGCGGAGCACGCCGAGCCGTACGATCCCGGCACGGTGTCCGATGGTGCCGGTTCGGGTGCCGCCGGCGGCGAGGACGACCGGGCCGACACGCTGGCCGAGCGCGGCAAGACGCTACGCGACCACCTGACCGAGCAGGCGCGGCTGAACCTCCGCACCCCGGTCGAGCGCGCGATCGGGCTGCATTTGATCGAACTGCTGGACCCGTCGGGCCGCCTGCTGGTCGATTTGGCCGAGGTCGCGATCGCGCTCGGGGTGCCGATGGACCAGCTTGAGGGCGTGCGGGCGCGGATGATGCGCTTCGATCCGGTCGGCATGTTCGCGACCAGCCTGCGCGAATGCCTGGCCGCGCAGCTCGCCGACCTCGACCGGCTCGACCCGGCGATGGCGACGCTGCTCGATCACCTCGACCTGCTGGCCGCGCGCGACCACCGGCGGCTGATGGCGCTGTGCGGCGTCGACGCGGCGGACATGACCGAGATGGCGGCCGAGATCCGCAGGCTCGACCCGAAGCCGGGCGCCGATTTCGACGCCGCGCCGCCGCTGACCCTGGTGCCGGACGTGCTGATGCGCGCGCTGCCCGGCGGCGGCCACGTGCTCGAACTGAACGAGGCGACGCTGCCGCGGCTGCTGGTGCGCGAGGGGTTTTCCGCCCGCGTGCTGCACGGTGCCACGCGCGAGGAGCGGATGTTCCTGGTCGAGAAACTCGCGACCGCGAAATGGCTGGTCAAATCGCTGCAACAGCGCGCCGAGACGATCCTTCGTGTCGCCAGCGAGATCGTCCGCCGTCAGGAGGCGTTCTTCTCGGGCGGCGTCGGGCATCTGCGGCCACTGATCCTGCGCGACGTGGCCGACGCCGTCGAACTGCACGAGAGCACCATCAGCCGCGTCACCGCGAACAAGTACATCGCGACCCCACGCGGAATGTTCGAACTAAAATATTTCTTTACCACCGCCATCGGGTCGAGCGAGGGCGGCGAGAGCCACAGTGCCGAGACCGTGCGCTGGCGCATCCGCGCCTTGGTGGCCGCCGAATGCTCGGCCGACATCCTGTCCGACGACGCGATCGTGTCGGTGCTGCGTCGCGAGGGCATGGACATCGCGCGGCGAACGGTGGCCAAATATCGGGAGGCTTTGCATATCCCGAGTTCCGTTCAACGAAAGCGCGAGCGGGCGCTCGGCGGCTGAACGCGGCAAATCGCAAACAGGGGAAACGCCCGATGCAGATCAACGTCTCAGGCAAGCAGGTCGACCTGTCGGACGCGTTGCGCGCCCGCGTGTCCCACCACCTGGACACGATCGCCGGAAAATATTTCGATCACGCGCTCGAAGCGCAGGTGACGTTCAGCCGCGCGCGATCGTTTTTCACCTGTGACATCAACGTTCATGCCGGACGCGGATTGATGCTGCGCGGCGAAGGCGAAGCGGCCGACGCGAACGGCGCGTTCGACGACGCGGCCGAACACATCGCCAAACGCCTGCGCCGCTACCGCCGCCGCGTGAACGACCACGCGCGCGACGCGGCCAGCCGCGAGCGCCCGCAGGCGGCGCGGCAATACGTGCTGCGCGAAGTCGACGAGGGCGAGGCCACCGATCCGAAGGACGGCACCGAGCCGCATGCGGCCACATACGCAACGGTCGTCGCCGAGACGGCGGCGGACATCTTGCGGCTCTCGGTCAGCGACGCGGTGATGCGGATGGATCTGGGCAACCACCCGGTGCTGATGTTTCGCAACAGCACCAGCGGCGAGCTGAACGTCGTCTACCGCCGTAGCGACGGGCATATCGGCTGGATCGATCCGGCCGCCGCTTCTTAGTTATATTCAGAGGGGAGCCTCCCCCCACCCCGGCGCGGGGGGAGCTACGCACTCCCGAGGGCCGGGGTGGGGAGCAGTCACGCACTCCCAAGCGATCAGTGAACCAGCGCGGCCGCCATCTCGTGCTGGATGATCGCCGCCACCGCCAAATCCCGGTCGCCGGCCACCGCCATCGGCGACCCGTCCGCCGCATGGATGGCGAACGCCGGCGACCCGTTCATCATGATCGGCTTCACGTAGGCGATCTGCGACAGGCCGAGCGTCATCAGCTGCTCGGACGTCAGGTGGTGCACGTCGATCAGCTCGATCGCCGGGCCGGCCTGCTCATCGGAATTCATGATCTGGGTCATAATCCTAAAATCCCTTTCGGCTTGCGGCGCTGCCGGGAATGGCAACGTCGCGTTCGCCGGGCCGGTTCGGCCCTGGCGGTATCTCGTTCACGGCATCGGCCGGATGGTCAGTCCTGGGAGTCGCCGTCGACGATCGGCGGCTTGGCCGAAGCCGGCGCCATGATCGGAATCGTGCGAACCTTCGGATCGGGCTGCGGGCGGGCTAAATCGACGTGCAGCAATCCCGCGTCGAGCCAGGCGGAGCGGACCTCGATCCCTTCGGCCATGACGAACGCGCGTTGAAACTGGCGCGCCGCGATGCCCCGGTGCAGGAACACCCGCCCCTGGCTGTCGTCGGTCTGACGGCCGCGAATAACCAGCTGGTTGTCCTCCTCGGTGATCTGGAGGTCGTCCATCGTAAATCCCGCGACGGCGAGGGTGATGCGCAGCGCGTTCGCCCCGGTCTGCTCGATATTGTACGGGGGATACCCATCGGTCGTGGTCTTGGATGCACGCTCGAGCATCTGCTCGAGGTGGTCGAAGCCCAGGAATAGCGGCGACGCAAAAATGCGGGTGGACATCGGCAGCCCCCTCCTAACGAGCGAAGCATCTTTGGCGGACCCAATCTGGCATCCGCTGCAATCGTAAATCGGCAAGGCCGTGTCCGGTTGCAAGAGCGTGGTTGGCAACATCGGCCGGGGATCGCTACATCGCGTCCATGTCCGCCACCCTGCCCCATCCACAGCCCGTCACCGCCGAAGCCGCCCCGATCCTGATCGTGCCGGACCCGTCCCTGAAGCGGGTCGCGCGCAAAGTCGGCCCGGCCGACGCGGACACCGTGCGCGAGTTGCTGCCGCAGATGTGGGCAACGATGTACGCGGCCCCCGGCATCGGCCTCGCCGCGCCGCAGATCGGGGTCAACCTGCGCCTGGTCGTCGTGGACCTGATGCCGAACAACACGCCGGCGCCGATGACCATGGTGAACCCGGAGATCTTCAGCCGCAGCACCGAACTCGCCACGCGCGAGGAGGGCTGTCTGTCGCTGCCCGGCCAGTACGCCGACGTGACCCGGCCGGCGGTGGTGCGGGTGCGGTGGCTCGATCCGGAGGGCAACCGGCACGAGATCGAGGCGGACGGGCTGCTGGCCGCGTGCCTGCAGCACGAGATCGACCATCTGGACGGGGTGCTGTTCACCGATCACCTCTCGGTCCTGAAGCGGAACATGATCCTGCGCCGGCTCGCGAAGGAGCAGCGCCAAAAGGCGGCGGACAGGGCGGCGGACGCGAAAGCGACCGAGTAGCCGATGCGCCTCGCCTTCATGGGCAGCCCGGACTTCGCGGTGCCCGCGTTGCGCGCCCTGCACGAAGCCGGTCACGAGGTGGCCGCCGTCTACTGCCAGCCGCCGCGCCCGGCCGGCCGGGGCCAGGCGACACGGCCCTGCCCGGTTCAGGTCGCGGCCGAGGCGCTCGGCATCCCGGTCCGGACGCCCGCGCGGCTGAAGCGCGACGTGGCCGAGCACGAGGCGTTCGCCGCGCTGAAGCTCGATTGCGCGGTCGTGTGCGCCTACGGGCTGATCCTGCCGCCCGCCATCCTGGACGCCCCGGCGCGCGGGTGCCTGAACATCCATGCGAGCCTGCTGCCGCGCTGGCGGGGTGCCGGGCCGATCCAGGCCGCCATCCTGGCCGGCGACGCGGTGAGCGGCATCTCGATCATGCAGATGGACCCGGGGCTCGACACCGGCGCGGTCCGCCTGCGCGGCGAGGTCGCGATCGGCCCGCGCGAGACCACACCGGCGCTGCACGACGCGCTGGCCGCCCTCGGTGCCCGCCTCGTGCTCGAGGTATTGGCGACGTGGCCGGAAGCGGTCGCTCAGGACGACTCTCTGGCCACGTACACGCCGAAGCTGACACGGGCAGACGCGGCGCTGGATTTCACCCTCGACGCCGCGACGCTCGACCGGCGCGTGCGGGCACTGAACCCGTGGCCGGGAACGTCGACATCCCTCGACGGCGCGGCGCTGAAAGTGTTGGCGGCGGAACCGGTCGCGGGCGTGAACGAGCCGGGCATCGTCATCGCCTCGCCGCTCACGATCGCCTGTGGCGACGGTGCGTTGAAACTGAACCGGGTGCAGGCGGCCGGCCGTGCGCCGGTCGACGCGGCGGCGTTCGTGCGTGGCCATCCGGTGCCGCTCGGCACGCGCCTGGCCTGAGTGCCCCGCTACGCGCTGAAACTGGAATACGACGGCACCGGCTTCGTCGGCTGGCAGCGCCAACCGGCCTCGCTGTCGATCCAGGGCGTGCTCGAGACCGCCGCCGAAAAGCTCGCGGGCGTTCCCGTCTCGGCGACCGTCGCGGGCCGCACCGATGCGGGCGTGCATGCGGCCGCACAGGTGGCGCACCTCGACCTGCCCCGCGCGCTGGCACCGGTGCGGGTCGCCGAGGCGCTCGGCTTCTACATGCGGCCGCACGCGATCGTCGTGGTGCAGGCGGCCGAGGTGGACGATGCGTTCTCGGCCCGCTTCACCGCCATCGGCCGGCGCTACCGCTACGTCGTGCTCGACCGTCGCGCGCGGCCGGCGCTGGACCGCAACCGGGTCTGGCACGTGCCGGACGGGCTCGACGCGGCGGCGATGCACGCGGCGGCGCAGACGCTGCTCGGGCGACACGATTTCACCTCGTTCCGCGCGTCGTCCTGCCAGGCGAAAAGCCCGGTCCGCACGCTCGACCGGCTGGATGTGTTCCGCGACGGCGACCGCGTGGTGATCGAGGCGGATGCGCGGTCGTTCCTGCACCATCAGGTCCGCAACCTCGTCGGCACGCTGCGGCTGGTCGGCGGGGGTGCCCGGCCGGTCGGCTGGCCGGCGGAGGCGCTGGCCGCCCGCGACCGCGCCGCGAGCGGTCCGACCGCGCCGCCGCAGGGGCTGACGCTGACCAGCGTCGTCTACCCAGTCGACCCGTTCGGCCCGCCTTCGTTCAGCCCGCCGCCATCGCCCTGAGCGCGTCGAGCGCGAAGCCGAGCGCCACGTCGAACGCCAGCAACGCCGACGCGAGCGGGCCCGGCAGGCCGAGGCCGACCCGGATCGCCACCCACTCGACCATCAGCGCCCAGACCAGCATCGCGACCCAGATGCCGAGGGCGGCGAATTGCGGCAGCCCGAGCCAGATCGGGAGTGCCCCGATCGCGGTCAGGACCATGCCGGTCAGGTTCGACCAGTTCCACAACGCCGCGAACCGCGACCAGCGCGCCTCCAGCCCGCGCCGATTGGCGAGGTTGCGGGTCAGTTCGAGGAAGACGAGCCAGCCGACCACGTCGACCAGCAGTTCGGCCGCGACCGTGTGCCAATGCGGTGCGGCGAGCAGTCCGGCCCGCCGCTCGGCCAGCACCAGGACCGCGAACGGCGGCAGGCAGAACAGCATCGACAGAAACGACCGGCGCAGCGTGGCCGCGTCGTCGATCAGGGGGTCGATCGCGTCGGGCCGTCCGGTGACGAGACGCCACGCCGCCGACACTCCGCGCCGCGCGTCGTCCAGGATGCCGCGTGCCGGCAACCCGCTCAGGGCGTCGCCCCGGTCAGCAGGGCGCGGAGCAGACCGGGCACCGAGACCAGCAGCGCGGCCCCGCCATTGGTCGCCAGCACCATGACCGCCGCCCGCACCTTCGAGACGCCGAGACCATGGCGGGCGACGAACCAGTGCACCGCGATCAGGTAGCAGAGCACGACGCCGAGACCGGCCCAGACCAGCGGCACCGCTGGTGCCCCGGCCGCGGACAGGATGCGCACGGCGATGCCCACCACCATCGCGGCCACAGGCGAGAGCCAGACGCACCAGTCGATCGCGGCGGCGTAACGGGGCCATGTGTCCAGCAGCCGCCACCGTCGCGCGATCTCGTGCGAAATCACGATCGGGGCCAGCAACGCCACGATCAGCCACAGCATCTCCGCCAGCACGGCGGTCAGCGGCACGCCGATTTGCGGCTGCACGAGGCTGAGCGCGGCCAGCACCAGCGGCAACGCCATCAGCGGGGCGAGGCTGGCCGACACGCCGGTCATGCCCCGGTCGAACATGTCGATGCCCTCGCGGCGGAACCGCGCCAGCAGGAACAGCCCGCGCATGATCGGGGCCGGGCCGGTCCGGTTGGACCGCGATTTCGGCTTCAGCACCCGACCGCCTCCAGCATCGCCGCGTACACGTCGCGCAGCTTGAACAGGTCCGCGACCGGCACCGCCTCGTCCACCTGGTGCATGGTCTGGCCGACCAGCCCGAACTCCACCACCGGGCAGTGCCGTGCGATGAACCGCGCGTCCGACGTGCCGCCGGCGGTGTCGAGTGTCGGCGTGACGCCTGTCACGCGGGTTACGGCGTCCCGGACGGCATGGACGAGCGGCCCCGGGTCGGTGCGAAAACTCTCGCCGCTGATGGAGACGTCGAGCGTGTGATCGGGCGCGGCGCGGGCAAAGACCTCGCGCAGCCAGGCGGTGACCGAGGCGCCCGAATGGCGGTCGTTGAAGCGGATGTTGAGCGTCGCGCGCGCGGCAGCCGGGATCACGTTGGCCGCCGGGTTGCCGACATCGACGCTCACGACTTGCAAGGTGCTCGGCTGGAACCAATCGCTGCCGCCGTCCATCGGGGCGGCGGTCAGCGCCGCAAGGGCCGCGATCAGCCGGTGCACCGGATTGTCGGCCCTCTGCGGGTACGCACTGTGACCCTGCTTGCCACGCACCGTCACGCGCGCGGTCAGGCTGCCGCGACGGCCGATCTTCATCGTCTCGCCGAGCCGCTCCGGATTGGTCGGCTCGCCCACGACGCACAGGTCGGGGATGTGGCCGTGCGCCGCCATCCAGCCGAGCACGCGGACGGTGCCGTCGGTCGCCGGGCCTTCCTCGTCGCCCGTGATCAGCAGGCTGACCGAGCCCGGCCCGGCATGGTCGGCGGCGGCGGCGGCGAAGGCGGCGATCGCCCCCTTCATGTCGCAGGCGCCACGCCCGTACAGGATGCCGTCCGCCACCGTTCCCGCGAACGGCCCGTGCGCCCAGCCGTCACCCGGCGGCACCACGTCGGTGTGCCCCGCGAAACAGACATGCGGCCCCGCCGTGCCGCGCCGCGCGAACAGGTTGGGGGTCGTGCCGAACGGCAGCCGCCAGACGGTGAAGCCGGCCGCCGCGAGCGTGTCGGCCAGAACATCCTGTGCCCCGAAATCGTCCGGGGTGACGCTCGGGCATTGCAGCAGCGCCTGCGCCAGAGGCAGCGGGTCAGTCACGCAGAAGGTCGTTGATCGACGTTTTGGCGCGCGTGCGCTCGTCCACCCGTTTGACGATGACGGCGCAGGCCAGCGAGGGGCCGCCCGGATCGCGCGCGGGCAGGCTTCCCGGCACCACGACCGAGTACGCCGGCACCCGGCCCATGAAC
Organism: uncultured Alphaproteobacteria bacterium; assembly: GCA_963756975.1. Lineage (GTDB taxonomy): Bacteria > Pseudomonadota > Alphaproteobacteria > Acetobacterales > Acetobacteraceae > CAVRQM01. The sequence goes on from CAVWPS010000001.1 coordinate 848,820, forward strand.
ACCTCGCCCGTCGCCCGGTCGACGATTTTGGTCGATCCGCTCAGGAACACGCCCATCGACAGCACGCTGCCGCGCTCGACGATGACGCCCTCCGCCACCTCCGACCGCGCGCCGATGAAGCAATCGTCCTCGATGATCGTCGGGCTCGCCTGCAACGGCTCCAGCACGCCGCCGATCCCGGTGCCGCCGCTGATGTGGCAGCGCGCACCGATCTGCGCGCAACTGCCGACGGTGGCCCAGGTGTCGATCATCGTGCCCGCGCCGACATGGGCACCGACGTTGACGAAGCTCGGCATCAGCACGACGCCGGGCGCGATGAAGGCGCTGGCCCGCACGATCGCGCCGGGCACGGCACGGAAGCCGGCGGCGGCGAACTCCTCGGTGCCCCAGCCCTCGGTTTTCAGCCGCACCTTGTCGTAGCCGGGCGCCGATCCGACGCTGCCGGCGGGCGTGCTGTCGTTCAGCCGGAACGACAGCAGCACCGCCTTCTTGAGCCACTCATGCGTGACCCAGCCGTCCTCGGCCGGCTCGGCCACTCGCAACGTTCCCGCGCCGAGCTGCGCCAGCACGAGTTCGACCGTGAGCCGCTCACCGCCCTCGGTGGCACCCGAGAGCGTCGCGCGACGCTCCCACAGCAGTTCGATCGCGGCCTGGAGGTCCGTCGTGCCGGTCATGCGAACACGGGCGCGCAGACGGCCAGCAACGCGTCGACATCGGCCGGCGTGGTCGCGAACGACGCCACGAACCGCACGTATCGCGCATCCGCCGGCAACGCGCAGTCATCCGGCAACGCGCCGGCGCCCCATTCCGCGAAGCTCGCCCCGGCCGCGTGCAGCCGGTCGCACAACGTGCGCGGCAGGATCGCGAACACTTCGTTGGCCTGCGTCGGCCACGCGATCCTGACGCCGGGCACGCGCGCCAATCCGTCCGACAGCGTCTTGGCCATCGCGTTGGCGTGCCGCGACAGGTCGAGCCACGCATCGTCGCCGAGCCAGCCGCAGAATTGCGCGCCGAACAGCCGGCCTTTCGAGACCAGATGGCCGGTGCGCTTGCGGCGGTGGGCGAACGCGCCGTCATGCGAATCGCCGAAGAAGATCACCGCCTCGGCCGCCAGCGCGCCGCCCTTGGTGGCACCGAGGCACAGCACGTCCACACCCGCGCGCCAGGTGAGGTCGGCCGGCGAGCAGCCGAGCGAGGCGACCGCGTTGGCGAACCGGGCACCGTCCAGATGGACCCGCATGTTCGCCGCGTGCGCGATCCCCGCCAGCTCGGCGATGTCGTCGGGCGTGTAGACCAGCCCGTTCTCGTTGGCCTGCGCGATGCTCAGCACCGCCGGACGGGCGTTGTGCGGCGGGTGGTTCGGCAATCTGGCCAGCGCCGCCTTGAGATCGCGGCCGGTCATGCGGCCGGTGCCGTGGCCGATGCCGACGACGCGGGCACCGCCGGTGAACAGCTCCGGCGCGGTCAATTCGTCGGTCGCGATGTGGCCCTGATGGTGCGCGATGACGCATTCCCACGGGTGCAGCAGGCTCGACAAGGCGAGGCAGTTGGCAGCGGTGCCGGTGGCGACGAAGAACGCCTCGACCGGAGCCTCGAACACGCGCGCGAGCTCGCGCCCGGCCTGTTCGCTCCAGTGGTCGTCGCCGTACGACGTGGCACCGCCGCCCGACGCGCGCACGATCGCGTCGAGCACCGGTGCCGCGATGCCCGCCATATTGTCGCTGCCGAAAATCACCCGCCGCCCCCGCCTGCCCTGATGCGGCCGGACCATGCGCGGCGGCCACGCGAGGCGTCAATCGGCGGAGGGTGGCCCAACCCTGCCGCCGGTAACGCGACCTTCATTCGGGTGCGGTCCAATGCGCGCTCGAAACGTCGCGGACTGGATTGCCGGCAATGACCCAACCCATCGCCCTCGGCCGCGCGGCCAAAGCGCCGCCCGCCCGGGTTCCGGCCTCGACGCCGCCCCCGCAGGCGGGCGATCCGCTGCGGATCGCGCTGCTCGAAAGCCGGCAGCGGTGGCGCGACCTGGTGGCGCTCGCCGCCGATTTCGCGTTCGAGGCGGATGCCGACGGAAGGCTGGTCTTCATCACGCCGGACCCGGTGCTCGGCTGGACCGCCGACGCGCTGCTCGGCGGCAGCGCGTCCGACCTGCTGCTCAACTCCGGCCCCGGCGCGTTCGACCCGTTCAGGGCCGAGGCTCCGGCGCGCGACCGGCGGGTCTGGCTGCGCCGCGCCGACGGCGATCCCGCGTGCCTGTCGGTCAGCGTCGTCCCGCTGGCGGAAGGCGGCGTGCGCGGGGTCGCGCGCGACGTCACGGCCCAGGACGCGCGCGCGGCGGCGGCGGCGGGGGCACTCCGGCGGGTCGAGGTCATGGACCACATCCTGGCCCAGATGCGTCGGGAGGTGCTGGCCCCGCGGATGATGCAGGCGACGCTGTCGGCGTTGCGCGACGCCCTGGGGGCGGACGGCATCTGCCTGCTCGACCCGCTCGGGGCCGACGACACGCCGGCCGTCCTGCATGAGGCCGGCACGCCCGCCCCGGCGCTGATGACGATCGTGGCGGCGATGCTGCCCGGCGACGAGGAACCCCTGCAGATGCGCGCCCCCGACCGCCGTCCGGTGCTGGCCTGCACCGGCCAGAACCGGTTCGGCGAACAGGTGGCGCTGGTGATCTGGCGGGCACCGGACCAGCGCGACTGGGACGCCGACGACCGCTCGCTGGCCGCGTCCGTCACCGTTCTGATGCGGGTCATCCTCGACCACGACGCGATCCAGCGGGAGATGGCGCGGCAGGCCCGGACGGATCCGCTGACCGGGCTGCTGAACCGGCGCGCCTTCCTGGAGGACGTGACCCGCCGGATCGACCGCCTGGACCGCGAAGGCGTGCCGGGCACGCTGATTTTCGTCGACCTCGACAATTTCAAGCATCTCAACGACAGCCATGGGCACGAGGCCGGGGATCAGGCGCTGATCGTCATCGGGGCGCTGCTGCGCGACGTCGTGCGATCGGTCGATCTGGTGGCGCGGCTCGGCGGGGACGAGTTCGCGCTCTGGCTCGACGGCACCGACGAGCTCGCCGCCGCCGAACGGGCCGAACAGCTCTGCGCCAGCGGCCCCCGCGTCATCGCCCACCTCGACACGCCCGATCACCCGAAGCTCGGCCTGTCGGTCGGGATCGCCACACGCTGGCCCGGCCGGGGCGAAAGCGTCGACGCGCTGATCCATCGCGCCGACCAGATCATGTACGAGGTCAAGCGCGCCGGCCGGGGCCACTGGCGCGTCTCGCAGACCGAAACCTGGTAGCGTGAGCCATACCGTGGGCGACACGATGATCGCGACGGCGACCGAGGCGGCGCGGGTCCGCCGTGCCAGCGCGTCGGACACGCCGGATTCGACGATGCGGCTTCTGACCGACGACCCGTCGCCGATGGTGCGCGCGGCGCTGGCGATGAACCCGGCCACACCGCCCGGCCTGCACCGGCTGCTGGGGGCGGACCTCGACGAACGGGTGCGCTCGCTGCTCGGCCGCAAGCTCGCGGGGATGCTGCCGCGCCTGTCGCAATCGCACCGCGAGGAGGTCGCCCGGCAAGCCCGCGAAACGCTCGAACGGCTGGTCGGCGACGAGACCGCACGGGTCCGCGCCGCCATCGCCGACGTGGTGAAGGACATGCCGGACGCGCCGCGCGAGCTGATCCTGCGCCTCGCGCGCGACAGCGCCGTCGGCGTCAGCGGCCCCGTGATCCGCCTGTCGCCGCTGCTGACGGCCGAGGATCTGCTCGGCCTGCTAGCCCGCCCGCCGACACTGGAGACGCCGCGCCAGATCGCCGGCCGCCCGAACCTGGAAGCCGCGGTGTGCGACGCGATCGCCGCCACCGCCGACCCGTCGGTGATCGCCGAGATGCTCGCCAATCCGTCGGCCGCGATCCGCGAGGCGACGCTCGACGCGCTGGTCGACCGCGCGGCGGAGCAGACGGCGTGGCACGCGCCGCTGGTCCGCCGCCCGGCGCTGACCGGCCGGGCCGCCTGGGCGCTGTCGGACATGGTGGCGGACGAACTGGTCGGGGAACTCTCTCGCCGGGCCGACCTGCCGCCGACCCTGGCGGCCGAACTCCGGCAGCGGCTGGCACGCGTTCCGGCCGGCGACGAAGCGGCGCGGCCGACGGTGTCGCGGGAGGCGGCTTGGTTGCGGGCAACGAGGATGGCGGCCGACAAGACGCTCGACGAGGACGCGATGCTGATCCGGGTCGAGGCGGGCGAGACGGTGCTGTGCGTCGCCATGCTCGCGGTCGCCGCCGGGGTCGCGGTCGACACGGTCGAACGTGCGATGTCGCTGCGCAGCGCGAAAGGGTTGATGTGCCTGGTGCACGCGGCCGGCTGGACGATCCGGGCCGCCAAGGCCGTGCAGACACTGCTCGGCAAGATCCCGCCGGGGATGGTGCTCGGGTCGACGGCGGAAGGCGCGTTTCCGTTGAGCGACGAGGAAATGCGGTGGCAGCTCGATTTGCTGAAGCGGCCGCGGAAGTAAGCACAGACCCTCGTGCAACGGATTGAAAGAGGCGAAGCACACGGAGCAGACTCCCGCAACCGTGCGTTGTGACGCGGCGCAACATCGCTGAGAACCGGGCCCATGATCCGCTGGTTCGAGAGTATCCTTCAGCCGACGGCGCCGCCGCCGGAGGCACCGCCACCCCTGTTGAGCGAGCCGCATTCCCTGCTTCGGTTCTACTGGTTCTACGTGAAGCAGGCGCGCGGGCTGATCGTCGCCCTGTTCGTGTGCGGCCTCGGCGTCGCCGTGCTCGACACGATGATCCCGGTGTTCATCGGCCGCGTCGTCGGGCTGCTCGGTCACACGCGGCCCGAACGATTGCTCCCCGACGCTGGGCTGAAGTTGCTCGGGTTCGCGGGCGTGTTGCTGCTGCTGCGGCCGCTGGTGCTGGCGGGACAGTATCTCGTCACCAACCAGGGGATCGCCGCCAACCTCACGAACCTGATCCGCTGGCAGGCGCACTGGCAGGTGATCCGGCAGTCATGGAGCTTCTTCCAGAACGATTTCGCAGGCCGCATCGCGAACCGCGTCATGCAGGTCGGCCCGGCGCTGCGCGAGAGCGTCGTCGCGGCCACCAACGCGGTCTGGTACATCGTCGTCTACGGCACCAGCGCGATCGCGCTGCTGGCGCGCGTCGACGGCCGGCTCGCGGTGCCGCTCGGCATCTGGTTCGTCGGCTACGGCCTGCTGCTGCGCCACTTCGTCCCACGCATGCGCGAACGCTCGCGCAAGGTGAGCGAGGTGCGCTCGCTGCTGACCGGGCGCGTGGTCGACAGCTACACGAACATCCTGACGGTGAAGCTGTTCGCGACCGCGCGCGACGAGGACGCGCATGTGCGCGAGGCGGTCGACCAGCACACCGGCACGTTCATGCGCCAGCTGCGGCTGACGACCGCGTTCACGCTGACGCTGACGGTGATGAACGCGACCATGGTCACCGCCACCGCGACGGCGGCGATCTGGCTGTGGACGCGCGGGACAATCGACATCGGCGCGGTCGCGATGGCGCTGCCGCTCGCGTGGCAGATTACGCAAATGGCCGGCTGGGTCGCGCAGAACGTCACCGGCATCTTCGAGAACGTCGGCCTCGTGCAGGACGCGATGCGCTCGGTCGCGGTCGCCCGTCAGATGCCCGACGCGCCGGATGCGGGCCTGCTCGACGCGGGCCGCGGGTGCCATCGTGTTCGACCAGATCCGCTTCGGCTACGGCACCGAGCGCGGCGTGCTGCACGATCTATCGCTGTCGATCGCACCGGGCGAGCGGGTCGGGCTGATCGGCCGGTCTGGCGCCGGCAAGAGCACGCTGGTCAACCTGCTGCTCGGCTTCTACCGGCTGGAGGGCGGACGCATCACCATCGACGGGCAGGACATCGCCGGCGTCACGCAGGAAAGCCTGCGCCAGCGGATCGCGATGGTGACGCAGGACACGTCGCTGCTGCACCGCTCGATCGCCGACAACATCCGCTACGGCCGCCCGCGCGCGAGCGACGCCGAGGTGCGCGACGCGGCGCGGCAGGCGGAGGCGCTGGAGTTCATCGAGAAGCTCGAGGATTGGGACGGCCGGCTCGGCTTCGACGCGCATGTCGGCGAGCGGGGCGTGAAGCTGTCGGGCGGGCAGCGGCAGCGGGTCGCGATCGCGCGGGTGATCCTGAAGGACGCGCCGATCCTCGTGCTGGACGAGGCGACCAGCGCGCTCGACAGCGAGGTCGAGGCGGCGATCCAGGGGCAGCTCGACCGGCTGATGCGCGGCCGGACGGTGATCGCGATCGCGCACCGGCTGTCGACCATCGCGCGGATGGACCGGCTGGTGATCATGGACGGCGGCCGCATCGTCGAGCAGGGGACGCATACGGCGCTGCTCGCGGCGGGCGGGGTTTACGCCGGGCTTTGGGCGCGGCAGTCGGGCGGGTTCGCCGGACTGGAGCTCGCGGCGTAAGATACCCAATCGTCTACGGCCATGTCGCGAGCTGACGGAAGAAGTCGAAGTGCGGCTTTAGCTCGGGAATGATTTTGCGGTTCGGGAGATCCAGCCCGGCGAGCTGCAGTCCGCGACCGCGTGCCAGTTTGCGATGGCGCGGGATCAGGTCGGTGTCCCCGGTGAGCAGAACGATCAGATCAGCCGCCCGGCTTTCCGTCATGGTAACGATGTCGAGGCCAATCCGGAGATCGACGCCCTTTTGGTCATGACATGCGTGCCGCTGGTGACGTTCGCCTTGATGATGCGGCAGCAGATCGGGAGCGCCAGTGCCGCTTACATGGAAGCTGCGACGCGGCCGCCCTCGGCGCGCGCTCTATCAGGGAAATGGCGGCGTTCTTGTGGGCAAAGCCGCGACGCACTTCCGTGCCAGGCTTCCGGCCGATGAACGTCTCGTCAATCTCCACGATGACACCCTCGCCACCCATCGGGGGCAGCTGTGCCCGCAGCCATGGCGGCACGAAGGCGGTAAGACATGAACCACGCGGACTTCACGGTGAGGCCAAGCATGCGGGCAAGCTGGTTGCTGCTGATGCCCTTCTTGCTGCTGCACATCAGGTAAGCAGCTTGCAACCAGACATGCAGGGCGATGTGGCTGCCATCGAACACGGTGCCGACCGTGACGCGGCTCTGCTTGCGGCAATCGAAGCACTTGTAGAGGCCAGGGCGGGTCGCTTTGCCGCCTATCAGCTTCATGCGATCCGTGCGCCGCAATCGCGAGAAGAATGGGCCTTCGCCACATCAAGGCTTCCACGGATTGCTTGCCTTACTCCGCCGCCAGCCGGCCGACCGTGACCGGCGTCGCCTGCCAATACGCCGGGAACATCGCCTGCAGCGCCCGCACCTTCGGCATGTCGACCATCGCGATGTAGCCCTGGTCCGGGTGCAGGGTCAGAAAGTCCTGGTGATACGCCTCGGCCGGCCAGAACGTGCCGGCCGCGTCGACCCGGGTCGCGATCGGGGCGGGCCAGATGTGCGCGGCGTCGAGTTGCGCGATGTAGGCGCGGGCCACCCGTCCCTGCTCCGCGTTGGCGACGAACAGGTCGGAGCGATATTGCGAGCCCTCGTCGCCGCCCTGCCGGTCGATCTCGGTCGGATTGAGCGCCACCGAGAAGAAGATTTGCAGCAGCTGGCCGTAGCTCACGACGGACGGGTCGTAGGTGACGCGAACCGACTCCGCGTGCCCGGTCGTGCCGGTGCTGACCTGCTCGTAGCCGGGATGATCGAGCGTGCCGCCCGCGTAGCCGGACACAGCACCGGTGACGCCGCGAACGTGCTCGAACACGCCCTGGATGCCCCAGAAGCAGCCGCCGGCGAAGGTCGCGGTCTGCGGACCGGCCGACTTGGCCATGTCGGTCGCCGGTGCCGGCACCAGCTTCGCCTCGTCACCCGCGAGGGCCGGGACGCGCAGGCCGATCGCGGCGAGGGCGAGCACGCCCACGGTGATGGCGGCGGCAGGTTTCCAGAAACGCATGCGGCTCAAACTCCTTCAGGCGGTTACGGGATGGAAGGTGAGCGCCACGCCGTTCATGCAGTAGCGCAAGCCGGTCGGCTGCGGGCCGTCGTTGAAGACGTGGCCGAGATGGCTGCCGCAATTCGTGCAATGGATCTCGGTCCGCGGCACGCCGATGCTGGTGTCGTTGCTCTGCGATACGGCGTTCGGCAGCGGCTGCCAGAAGCTGGGCCAGCCGGTATGGCTATCGAACTTCGTGGCCGCGTCGAACGCGGGCTGCTTGCAGCCGAGGCAGCCGTAGGTGCCGGGCCGCGTTTCATGCGCCAGCGGGCTGCTGTTGGGGTATTCCGTCCCCTGCTGGCGCAGAACCGCATACTGGTCCGGCGTCAGCATCTTGCGCCACTCGGCGTCCGTGTGCGTCACCCGGTAGGCGACCGCCGCCCGCGCCCGCGAGCCGGTCAGGAATGCCGCCGCCGCGATCGCTGAAACTCCGCCGAGTAAACCCCTGCGCCCAACCATCTTCGATCCCCCGTCTGCCGTTTATTTCGTCAGAGCCTGAGACAGGTTACGCGCGGAGATCCGTCACGGATGCTTGAGAGATCGGCCGCCGCCGCCGTAGATGGGCCATGCCGCATTACCGCATCGAGTTGGAGCATGGAGGCCGCGTCGCCGGCGTGGACGAGGTCGGGCGCGGTCCGCTCGCCGGACCCGTGGTCGCCGCCGCCGTCGTGTTCGCGGCGAAACCGTCCCGGACGCTGGCCCGGCTGCTCGACGACAGCAAGGCGCTGACCGCCGAGGCGCGCGACGACGCCTACCGCGCCCTGTACGCGGCCCATGCGAAGGGCACGGTGCAGATCGCGGTCGGGGCCGCCTCGGTCGCCGAAATCGTCCGCATCAACATCCTGCACGCCGCCATGCGCGCCATGGGCCGGGCGCTGGCCCGCCTGCCGAGCGCCCCCGACCTCGCCCTGATCGACGGCAACTGCGCGCCGCCCGCCCTGCCCTGCGCGCATCGCTGCGTGATCGGCGGGGACGCGATCTGCCTGTCGATCGCCGCCGCCTCCATCGTCGCCAAGGTCACCCGCGACCGGCTGATGGCCCGCCTCGCCGCGCGGTGCCCCGGCTACGGGTGGGAGGCCAATGTCGGCTACGGCACGCCCGCCCATCGCGCCGCCCTGGTGACGCTCGGGATCAGCCGGCATCATCGGCCGACCTTCGGCGCCGTGCGGATGCTGCTCGAAGGGACTGGCCGCCGGCGACGATTGACGTGCCCACGCCGCGCGTGGGCAGGCTGCGCCCTCACCGAGCCGAGAGGACGGCGCGTTTGGACATGGGCCGTGAACTGCCGCTCGATCAGGTGCTTCGGGGCGATGCCGCCGGCATGATGCGGATGCTGCCGCCGGCCAGCGTCCACTGCATCTTCGCCGATCCGCCCTACAACCTGCAGCTGCGGGGGGAGTTGCGTCGTCCGGACGACAGCCTGGTCGATGGCGTCGACGAGGATTGGGACCGGTTCGACGACTTCGCCGCCTACGACGCGTTCACGCGCGAGTGGCTGACCGAGGCCAAGCGGCTGCTCCGCAAGGACGGCACGCTGTGGGTGATCGGCAGCTACCACAACATCTTCCGCATCGGCGCGATCCTGCAGGACCTCGGCTTCTGGATCCTGAACGACGTGATCTGGCGCAAGACCAACCCGATGCCGAACTTTCGCGGCCGCCGGTTCACCAACGCGCACGAGACGCTGATCTGGGCGGCACGGGGCCGCGACAGCCGCCACCGGTTCAACTACGCCGCGATGAAGGCGCTGAACGACGAGCTGCAGATGCGCTCCGACTGGTCGATCCCGCTGTGTACCGGAGGCGAGCGTCTCCGCAACGTGCATGGCCTGAAACTGCACCCGACCCAGAAGCCGGAGGCGCTGCTGCACCGGGTGCTGCTCGCCAGCACCGGGCCGGGCGAGATCGTGCTGGATCCGTTCCTCGGTACCGGGACGACCGCGGTGGTCGCCAAACGCCTGTCGCGCCACTGGATCGGGATCGAGCGGCATCCGGCCTATGTCGAGGCCGCCCTCGGCCGCCTGATCCGCACCCGCGTCGGCAGCGTGGAGGAGAACGCGACGACACCGGCCAAGCGCGACGCGGTGCGGGTGCCGTTCGGCAATCTTGTCGAGCAGGGCGTGGTGCCGCCCGGCACGAAGCTGTTCGACCGGACGAAGCGGGTGGTCGCGACGGTGGTGGCCGACGGCACGATCCGGGTCGGCGACCTGCAGGGGTCGATCCACAAGATCGGCACGGCGGTCACGAACGCGCCGAGCTGCAACGGCTGGACGTTCTGGCACGTCGAGCGCGACGGCAAGCTGATCGCGCTCGACGTCTTTCGCGAGGCGCAGCGCCAATAAGCGTCAATGAGATTTGCGGGCGCTGACGCGCCTGCCCGCGACGTCGTAGCTGAATCCGTAGGCGAACGGGTGCGGGGCCGTCGCGCTGTCGAACCTACCCTCCACGGTAAACAACAGCCGGCTGCTGGCGTGCCACTGTTCGCAGGTCGCGAAGAAATGGCTGTTCGACGGCGTCTCCGGCAGTGTCGGCAGCAGCGGAGTCAGACGGACCGGGTGCGTGGGGTCGGCGGTATCGGCCACGAGGCAATCGGCGTTGTCGCTGCCGGCCCAGTCGGTGATCGCGATATGGCGGCTGTCGGCGGCCCAGATCACGTCGACATCGCGCTCGAACGTCGCGATCCGCGCCGTGGGCTGGCCGGCGCGGCGGAGTTCGAGCGCGTATTGGTCGCCCGGCTTGTCCACGGGACCGATCCGGGTCCACGCGACGGTTTTCTTGCCGTCGGGCGAGAGCCAGGTGCCGCCTTCAGCGGCTCCGGCCTGCGCGGAGAGCATCGTCAGCGCGATGGCCAGCAAAAGACTGTTCATGCCGGTTCAAACCTCCGCCCGGATCAGCGCCGACGCGGGCACGCTGCGGACCGCGAGCGCGGCCAGGAGGTAGACGAATGTGCCGACCAGGAAAGGCGCGCCCGGGAAATGCGGGTGTCCGGGGCCGCTGAACGCCCAGAACAGGCCTGCGGCGAACAATGGCGCGGTAATCGAGGTGAGGCCCTCGACGACCGACATCGCCCCCATCGCGCGCCCCTGCCGCTCCGGCCCCGCGCGCGCCGACACCAGGGCGCGGACCGACGGGTTGGCCAAGCCGCCGAACGCCTGCACGACGATGCCGACGTAGATCAACCAGCCGACGTCCGCGAGCGCGACGATCAGATAGGCGCAGGCGCTGACGCAGAACCCGAACACCGCCGTCCGCCGCTCACCCAGCCGGCCGATCGCGCGCCGGACCAGGAACCCCTGCACGACCGCGCCGGTGATGCCGACCAGACCGAGAGCGATACCGTTTTGCGTGCCGGTCCAGCCGAACCGCTCGCCGTTGGACAGCACGAAGGTCGCCTGCAGCGTGTTCAGCCCGAACCACAGGCCGGACCACGCGAGTGCCAACTTCGCCAGCACCGGGTCGGCCATCAGCGTGCGGATGCTGCTGACCGGGTTCGCACCGCGCCAGACGAACGGCTGGCGGCGCGACAGGGGGAGCGATTCCGGCAGCACGAACCACCCGTACAGGACGTTCGCCGCAGCCAGGCCCGCCGCCACCAGGAACGGCAGCCGGAGCGATATGTCGCCGAGCACGCCGCCCATCGCGGGACCGACGACGAAGCCGAACGAGAACGTGGCCCCGACCAGCCCGAACCGCCGCGCCCGCTCGGCCGGGGTGGACACGTCGGCGATGTAGGCGCTGGCCGACGAGAAGTTGGCCGAGGTGGCGCCCGCGATCAGCCGGCCGAGATAGAGCCAGATCAGCGTCGGCGCCCAGGCGAGCAGCAGGTAATTGAGCCCGATCCCGGCGACCGAGCCGAGGATGATCGGCCGCCGCCCGTAGCGGTCCGACAATGCGCCGAGGATCGGTGCGGCCATCAGTTGCGCCAGCGCGAAGCACGCGACCAGCGGCCCGACCGCGAGCACGGCGGTCGAGGGCGGGCGTCCGGTGAGCTGTTCGACGAGCCGGGGCACGATCGGAATGACCAGCCCGATGCCGAGCGCGTCGATGGCCAGCGTGATGAGCACGAAGATGACGGCCGCCTGCCGTTTCGCGGGCGGCGCGAGGGCCACGGCTTCAACCATGTCTGGCGACCTCCGCACAGCGCCGCATCACGGTCGGCAGGACGCCGATCTGTTCGGCGGGATGCGCGAACCCGTCTTCCGGCAAGTCGGGGACCTGCGCGCGATACACCGTCAGATGCAGCTCGAAATGGGTGAACCCGTGCCGCACGGCCCCGGCCGGCTGCCAGTCGGCGGGTGCGGGCGCGTGCTCGGCAGCCTCGGCCTGCGTCCAGGGCGTGTCGCGCCAAGGCGTGCCCGGCAGTTCGGGCATGCCGCCGAGCAGGCCGCGCGGCGGGCGGACGCGCAACAGCACCCGCCCCGCACCGTCGGTCAGCCAAAAGGCGGCACCGTGGCGATGCGGGCGTTCCGGTTTGGCCGCCTTGAGCGGCAATCGTTCGGCGATGCCCGCGCGACGGCCGGCGCAGACATCGAACCACGGGCAGATGGCGCAGGCCGGCGTGCGGGACGTGCAGATCGTGGCGCCGAGGTCGAACAGGGCCTGCACGAAGTCGCTCGGGCGGGCGACCGCGTCCGGGTCGGTGCCCAATTCGTCGGCGGCCCTGGCGATGGCAGGTTTGGCGGCGGGCAACGGCGTCTCGATCGCGAACAGGCGGGCGCAAACCCGCTCGATATTGCCGTCCACGGGAACCACAGGCACGCCGAACGCGATCGCGGCCACCGCGCGGGACGTGTACTCGCCGATCCCGGGCAATGCGCGCAGCCCCGCCACGGTCGCCGGGAACGCGCCGCCACCGGCCGCGACGGCTTTGGCGCAGGCATGAAGGTTGCGGGCGCGGGCGTAGTAGCCAAGGCCGGCCCAGGCGGCCATCACGTCCGACGGGTCGGCGGCGGCGAGTGCGTGCACGGTCGGGAACCGGGTGAGGAAACGGTCATGGTAGGGTATGACCGCCGCAACCGTGGTTTGCTGCAGCATGATCTCGCTGAGCCAGACGCGGTACGGGTCGGCGGTCTCGCCAGGTTCGGACCGCCACGGCAGGACGCGCCGGTGGCGGTCGTACCAGGCGAGAAGCGGGGCCGCCTGAATGGTTTGGGACACGGGAGCGATATGACGACGCGCGCGGAAGCCGACAACCCGGATATCGGACGCCACCCCTACGGCCCGCGCCCGCTGGCCGCCCTGCTGCCGCCGATCGTGCGCCCGGCGCTGAAGAAGCGCGCCCCCGCGACGGCCGCCCTGATCGCCGACTGGGAGGCGATCGTCGGCCCCGAACTGTCGCGCGCCACGACGCCGCGAAAGCTGTTCGCGGGCACGCTCACCATCGGGTGCGCGGGTCCGATGGCGTTGGAGTTGCAGCATTTGTCGGGCGCGCTGATGGAACGGATCAACCGCCATCTGGGCCAGCTCGCCGTCACCCGGCTGCGCTTTCACCAGGAGGCCGCCCGCCGTATTGCCTCGCCGAAGCCACCGAAGGTTCGCGACCAGAAGGCCGCCCGTGCCCGCGTGGCCGATATCGACGACCCTGCCCTGCGCGAGGCGCTCGAACAGCTCGGCAGCCATCTGGATTTTTCCAAAGACACGAGGACCGCATGACCCGTCTCCGCTTCCTAGCACTCGCCGCCGCGCTCTCCATCACGGCCTTTGCCGCGCGGGCGGCCGACGCCCCGCCGACCACGCTGTCCGAGCGCTCGATCGGCTCGGCCACGGCCCCGGTCACCGTGACCGAATACTACTCGCTCACCTGCCCGCACTGCGCCCGGTTCGCCGCCGACGTGTTTCCGAAGATCAAGACCGACCTGATCGACACCGGGAAGCTGCGCTACGTGTTCGCCGACTATCCGCTCGACAAGCCGGCCCTGCTGGCGGCCCAGGTCGCGCGCACCCTGCCGCCCGACCGTTACGAGCCGTTCGTGCTGGCGCTGCTCGGCAGCCAGCGGCGCTGGGCGTACAGCACCGACGGCGACCCGAACGCGCAGCTGGCGCGGATGGCCTCGCTCGCCGGGTTGTCGCGCGCGCAATTCGACGCCGCCGCCGCGGATACGGCCCTGCGCGACGCGATTCTCGCGGGCGTCAACTCGGCGACGAAGCAGTTTGGCGTCGACTCGACTCCGACCTTCATCTTCAACGGGCCGAAGGCGCACGACCGCAAGGAAGCGGGCGAGTTGTCCTTCGATGAGTTCTCGGCCGCCGTGACGGATGTCGCGGGGCCGTAACCGCGCGGAGGCCATGTTTGCCCGTCAGCCTGACCCGACTGCGAATCGCCGGCTTCAAGAGTTTCGCCGACGCCGTCGCGATCGACATCTTGCCGGGGCTGACGGGCATCGTCGGGCCGAACGGGTGCGGCAAGTCCAACGTGGTCGAGGCGCTGCGCTGGGCGATGGGCGAGAGCTCGGCCAAAAGCCTGCGCGGCGGCGAGATGGACGACGTGATCTTCGCGGGGTCCGGCAACCGTCCTAGCCGCAATCTGGCCGAGGTCACGCTGACCCTGGAAGACGCGCGCGGCCTGGCGCCGCCGCCGTTCCACGACGCGCCCGATTTGCAGATCAGCCGCAAGATCGAACGCGGGGTCGGCAGCGTGTTCCGCGTCAACGGACGCGAGGCGCGGGCGCGGGACGTGCAAACCCTGTTCGCCGACATGGCGACCGGTGCCCGGGCGTCGGCGATGGTGAGCCAGGGACGGGTCGCGGCGATCGTCGGCGCCGCACCGGCCGAGCGGCGGGTTTTGCTGGAGGAGGCGGCCGGCATCACCGGCCTGCACGCGAGGCGGCACGAGGCGGAGCTGAAACTGCGCGCGGCCGAGCTGAATTTGCAACGCGCCGAGGATGCTCGGGTGCAGTTGGAGGGTCAGCTCGACGGGTTGCGCAAGCAGGCGAAGCAGGCGGCACGGCACCGTGCGCTGGCCGACGCGGTGCGGACGGCGGAAGCCGAAGTGCTGGCGATTCAGCACGCGGCTGCAACGGCGGCCCGCGACGCGGCGCGCTCGCGGTTTGCCGAGGCGACCGTGGCGATCGCGGCCACCGCCGCGACGGCCGCCACCGCTTCGGCCCGCGCCGCGACGGCGCAGGCCGCCCTGCCCGCCTTGCGCGATGCCGAGGGCGAGGCGCGGGCCGCCGTCGAGCGCGCCCGTGCGGCGCGGGCGGCTGTGGCGGCTGAAATCCAGCGCGCGAAGGACGCTCGGGCTGCGGCCGAGAAGCGGCACGCGCAGGCGACCGCCGACCATGCGCATGCCCGCAGCCGCGCCGACGAGGATGCCCGCACGGCGGAGCGGCACGAGGCCGAGGCGGCACGGCTCGAACGCGAGCAGCAAGGCCATCCGGAACGGCTCGCCCAGGCCGAAACCCGGCTCACGCAGGCGGAAACGCTGCTGCGGACGGCCGACGAGGCGTTTCATCGCGCGACCGGGGCCGCCGCCGAGACGCTCGCGCACCATCGTGCGGCCACCGAGACGCGCCGCGCCGCGATCGCTCGCGCGGACCGGGCATCGGCGGCGCTCGCGCGGGCGGAGGCGGATTTTGCGCGGGCTTCGGCGGCCATCGTGCCGGCCGGGCGCCGTGCCGAAGCCGCCGCCGGGGTCGCACGGAGCGCGACCGAACTCGATCTCGCGCGACAGACATTTTCCGAGGCCGAGCGGGTCCAGAACGCGGCGGCGGTCGCGTTGCGGTCCGCCAGGACCACGATGAACACGGCCGATGCGGCGCGGGCGCGAAGTGCGGCCGCTTGGCGGGGACTTTCGGACGCGCTCGGGCCGGAGGCGGCTGGTGGCGGGCGCGCGGTCGATCTGCTGCGGGTTCCGCCTGGGCTGGAGGCGGCGGTCGGGGCGGCGCTGGGCGACGATCTGAATTCCGGGTCTCGACACGGCCGCCGCGCGCCATTGGCTGACGCTGCCGCCGATCGAGGCCGGGCCGGACACGCTGGCGAACATGGTCGAGGCGCCGCCGGCGCTCGAACGCGCGCTGGCGATGGTGCGGCTGGCCGACGACGCCGATCCGCTGACGCTGCGGCCGGGCGAAAGTGTCGCGAGCCGTGCCGGCGATGTCTGGCGCTGGGACGGGCATGTCACCCGCGCCGGCGCGCCGAGCCCCGCGACCGTGCGATTGCGCCAGCGAAACCGGCTGCGGGAATTGCGCGCCGAACTCACAGTCGCGGAGGCGACCGTCGCCGACGCCGCGCGCGAGCAGGCCGATGCCGAACGGGCCGAGCGCGACGCCGTCTCGGCTTTTTCCCGCGCGCGGGATGCGGTGAAGGCCGCCGAGGCGACCTGCGAGCGCGCCCGGATCGCCGCCGTCGCCCTTGAGCGCGAGGCGAATGCGGCCGAGGCGATGCTCGCGGCCGTTGCGGGGCAAGCCGAGCCGGCACGGGCCGAGGCCGAGGCCGCGCGCACCGCGCTGCACGAGGTCGAGGCGACGTTGGCCGGATTGCCCGATCCGACCGCCGCCCAGGCCGAGCAGACGGCTACTCGGACCGCGCTGGAGGCGGCGCGGCGCGAGGATACGGCGGCCCGGCAGCATCGCGACACGCTGGCGCGCGAGGCGGCGGGGCATTCCCATCGCGCCCGCACCCTGGCCCGCGATCGCGAACAGCTAGCCGAGCGTGTGCGCGACGGTGCCGGCCGCCTTGCCGATCTGGCGGCCCGGGTCGCGGAAGCCGATGAGGCGCGTAAAACGCTGGTCGTGCCCGAGGCGACGCACGAGGCCGAAATACTCGAAGCGTTGGAAGCGGCGGAGGCCGTGCTGCGCCGGGCCGGCGACGCGCGGCATGGCGCGGAGACCGAGGCTACCGCCGCCGACCGCGCCGCGCGCGCGGCCGACACCGACGCCGCGTCCGCACGCGAACGCGCGGCCCGCGCCGAGGGCGAGACCGCACAGGCCGAGCACGCGTGGGGCACGGTCGCCGAGCGCGTGATCGAGCGGTTCGGCTCGGCGGCCGATCTGCCGAAGCCCATGGAAACGGGTCTGGACGCCGAAGAGCGCGCCAAGCGAAAGTTCGAGCGGTTGTCGCGGGAGCGGGACGGCATGGGGCCGGTCAACCAGCGCGCCGAGATGGAGGCCGAGGCGGCGGCCGAGCAGGTTGCGACGATCGTGCGCGAGGGCGAGGAATTGAGCCACGCGATCGCCAAGCTGCGCGGCTCGATCGGGCATCTGAACCGCGAGGGCCGGCAAAAACTCGCCGACACGTTCGCCGAGATCGACAAGCATTTTCAGGCGCTGTTCGGCCGCATGTTCCAGGGCGGGCGCGCGCATCTCGCGCTCGTCGGCAGCGACGATCCGCTGCAGGCTGGGCTCGAAATCTTCGCGCAGCCGCCGGGCAAGAAGCTGTCGGCGTTGTCGCTGCTGTCGGGCGGCGAGCAGGCGCTGACCGCGCTGTCGCTGATCTTCGCCGTGTTCCGCTGCAACCCCGCCCCGGTCTGCGTGCTGGACGAGGTCGACGCGCCGCTCGACGACGCGAACGTGGAGCGGCTGTGCGGCTTGCTGTCGGACATCGTCGCCGAGACGCACACGCGGTTCCTCGTCGTCACCCACCACCCGCACACGATGGCGCGGATGGACCGGCTGTTCGGTGTGACCATGCAGGAGCGCGGCGTGTCGCGGTTGCTGTCGGTCGATCTGGCACGGGCGGCGGAGATGGTCGACGTGGCCATCGCGGCCGAATAGCGATGCGGCGGGTCTGGCTGGGCGCATTGCTGCTGACCGCGCCGCACGCGATGGCGCAGACGGCACACACGCTCGATGTCGAGCTGCGCGGCGTCGAATTTCTGGCGGGCGAGACGCTGACGCCGGCCGAGCGGGACGCGGTGATCGCGGCCGGACGCGCGCGCCATGCCGCCGATCCCGCGAACGACGACGCGCAGGTCGATCTGCTCGCCGCGACCCTGGCGCCGCTGCCGAACGCATCGCCGGCCGACATCGCGCGCGGGCGCGAAAACATGATGGATTTCCTGGCGTTTCAGCCGGATCAGCCGTCGCGCCGCCCGTTCCTCGCGGTCGTGTTCAGCCATAATCCGATCTTGGCGCGCGACGAGACGGAGCAGCAGGTGCTGACCGGCCGCGAGCTGAACGCCTATCTGGATTCGTTCGATGCGGTCGCGGACATGCTCGGCGTTCCCCGGCCGAATGCCGCCGCGCGCGCCGCCACCGCCACCGAGATCGTGGCGCGGTTCAAGACGTTGGATGCCGAAACGCGAGAGCGGCTCGAGGACGGTGAATATCGCGCGATCCTGTTGCGCGACTGGCTGGCGCGGCTGACACCGGCGCAGGTCGCGGCCTACCGCGCCGCGAACCCGTCACCTGTGGCATTGGCGGACGCGGTGGCCCGGTTCACGGATTTGCCGAGCAAACGAGCCACGCACCGTAGAGCCGTCGTGGCCGGGATTGACCTGCGTCGAGCGCCCGGTCAAGTGGTAGCGATAGCACGCGAGGAGCGCCGTTGAGCGCTCCTCGCGGTGACGACCGTTGCTAGAAGTCGAACCCGGAGATGTTGTCCTTGGTGTAGACGAACGGCGCGCCGAGCAGGATTTCGCTGCCGTTGACGACCTTCAGCTTGCCCAGATGGCCCGCGTCCAGTTCCGTCGCACCCGCCTTCAGCTTGCCGTCGACGGTGGCGCGCATCGCGTAGACCGCCGCGTAGCCCAGATCCACCGGGTTCCACAGCACGACCGACTTCACGCAGTCGCTGGCCACGTAAGGCTTCATCGCGTTCGGCGTCGCGAGCCCGACGATCCCGACCTTGCCGCACAAATTCGCCTGCTTGACGGCTTCGGCCGACGCGGGGGTCGCGACCGACGTCATGCCGAACAACCCGTTCAGCGTGTCGCCATACTTGTTGATCAGCGCGCTCGCCTGGTTGAACGACAGGTTGTTGTCTTCCTGCGCCTCGACGGTTTCGAGCCACTTCATCTTCGGGTGGCACGCGGCCTGATACGCCTGCATCTCGCTGATCCAGCGCGCCTGGTTCGGCGTCGTGAACGTGCTGGTGACGATCGCGAACGACGCGCTCTCGCCCTTCTCCTTGGCCATCGCGTCGATCATCGACTTGCCGATGCCGTTGAACTGCGCCTGGTTGATGAACCACTCGCGCGCGTCGGGCGAGCTGTTCGCGTCGTAGCCGACGACGTGGATGCCCTTCGACAGCGCCTTCTTCAGCACCGGCGAAATCGCCACCGGATCGTTGGCCGCGAACAGGATCCCGTCGACGCCGCGCGTGATGTAGTTGTCGAGGAAGGTGATCTGCTGATCGATCTTCGCCTCGGTCGGGCCGTCGGTGGTGACGGTGACGTTGCCGAGTTCCTTGGCCGCCTGCTGCTCGCCCTTGGCGGTCGCGTTGAAGTAGCCGATGCCGATCAGCTTCGGCACGTCGACCAGCGTGATCGGCTTGCCCGCCTTGTCCGGCGCGTTCGTGGCGGCGGCACCGTCGTACGGCTTGGCCGCGACCGTGCCGGCGCCGCCGTCGCAGGGCAGCGGGTTGGTCGGCAGGTCGTCGGCCCCATCCCAGCGCGCGGCGGCGTGGGCGGTGCCGCACAGCAGCGTCGCCCCCATCAGCAGGCCAGCGAAAGTGATCTTGTTCATTGCAGTCTCCCTTGGATTGTCAGGCAAGTCTTCGAGGCGGTCTCAGCGCGCGCCCCGCTCCTGGCGAAGGCGCGCGAAGTTGGTGATCAGGATCGACGCGATCAGCACGACTCCGATGACGACGATCGTCGCGTCGCCTTTGACGCCGGTCAGCGACAGACCGTTCTTCAGCAGCTGGATGAGTGCGACACCCAGCACGGTGCCGCCGATCGTCCCCACGCCGCCGAAGATGCTGGTGCCGCCGAGGACGACGGCCGCGATCGTGTCGAGCTCGATCCCGGTGCCCATGTCGCTGCGCGTGGTGCTGACGCGGCTGACGAAGATCCACGCGGCGAACCCCGCCATCAGGCCCGACGCGGCATAGGCACCGAGTTTGACGCGCCGCACATCGAGGCCGCTGAACCGGGCCGCCGTCTCGTTCCAGCCGATCGAGTACAGCGTGCGCCCGATCGTGGTGCGCGCGAGCACGATGCCGAACACCACGGCGAAGATGCCGAGCAGCCAGAGCTGCGACGGCACGCCGAACAGGTCGCCCTGGCCCATGCCGTAGAACCAGTCCGGGTAGCCGCGCACCGAATGCGCCTGGCTGATCCCCTCCGCGAGCCCGCGGTACAGCGCGAGCGTCGCCAGCGTCATGATCAGCGGCGGCACCCGCATCGTGGTGATGAACCAGCCGTTCACCGCACCCGCGATCAATCCCACGACCAGCGCCACCACGATGGCAACCGGCAGCGGCAGGCCGTAATCGTGCCATGCGACGCCGAGCATGATCGCGCACAGCCCCATGATGGAGCCGACGGACAGGTCGATGCCGCCGGTCACGATCACATAGGTCATCGGCAGCGCGAGCAGCCCGACCTCCGTCATCAGGCGGCCCTGGTTCAGCAGGTTGTCGACGGTGAAGAACTTGTCGGTGGCGATCGCGAGGCCGGCGAGCGCGAGCACGAGGATCGCCGCCAGCACGATCTCATGCGGGGCGATGCGGGGAAGCCGGATGCCGGACTTGCGTGCCGGTCGCGGCAGCACGGCGCTCATGCCTGACCCCGGCGGCGGCGGCGCAGGATATCGGCGAGCACGGTGACGAGGATCAGAATGCCCTGCACCGCGCGCAGCCAGGTACCGGCGAGATGCCGACGAAGACGAGGCTGCTGCCGATGGCCGCGATCAATATTGCCGCCAGCGTGGCGCCGATCACCGTGCCCGTCCCGCCCAGGATCGAGACGCCGCCGACGACGGACGCCGTGATGATGGTCAACGCGAGGTTCGGCGGCACGGTCGACTGAATGACACTGAGCTGTGTCGCGAACAGAACCGCCGCGATGCCGACGAACAGGCCGTGGATCGCGAACGTCATCACGATCGTCGGGCGCGCCGGGATGCCGCACAGCCGCGCCGCCTCCGCATTGCCGCCGACGGCGTAGATCGCCCGCCCCGACGCGGTCGAGCGCAGCCACCATGCGGCGATCGCGGTGAGCGCCACCATCAGCACCACCGGCAGCGGCACGCCGAACATGGCGCGGTGGGCGATGTCGTAGCCGGGCGGCAGGTCGGTGATCCACTTGCCGCCGGTCGCCGAAATCAGCCCGCCGGTGAGGATCGACAGCATGCCGAGCGTCACCACGATCGACGGGATGCGCGCATACGCGACCATCGCCCCCATGCCGGCCATGACCGCGACGCCGAGCGCGATCGGGATCAGCCAGCACAGGATCAGCGGCACGCCGTTGACCGCGAGCGTTCCGCTGACGGTCGCCAGCACGCCGATCAGCGCGCCGGCCGCGATGTCGATATTGCCCGAGATGATGACCATGCTCATCCCGATCGCGGCGATCGCGATGTACGCGTTGCCGAGCAGGATCGTCTGCAGGTTCCGCATCGCGACGAAGCGCGGGTTCATGCTGCCGACGATGGCCAGCAACGCGACGATCGCGATGGCGAGCAGCCACTCCTGCGACACCGCCGGGAGTTTTCTGCGGGCGATGGTGGCGCTCATGCCGCGTGCCGTTCCTGGCCGCCCATCATGGCCGCCACCACCGCCGGTTGGGATGCGTCCGCGCGAGAAAACTCCGCGACCAGAGCGCCTTCGCGCATGACGAACACGCGGTCGCTCATGCCGAGCACCTCCGGCAACTCGCTGCTGATCATCAGGATCGCGAGCCCCTGCGCGGCCAGCTCGCCCATCAGCCGGTGGATTTCCGCCTTCGCGCCGACGTCGATGCCGCGCGTCGGCTCGTCCAGGATCAGCAGCTTCGGCTTGGTCGCGAGCCACTTGCCCAGCACGATCTTCTGCTGGTTCCCGCCAGACAGTTTTAGCGCCGACACCTCGATCCCTGCCGTGCGGATCGACAGCCGCGCCACGTAGTCGTCGGCCAGCCGCTCCTCCGCCCCCGCGTCGAGGAAGCCCGCGTGGGATACCGCGCGCAGCACCGTCAGCGACATGTTCTCGCGCACCGTCATCGGCCGCACGAGTCCCTGCGTGCCGCGATCTTCCGGCACGTAGGCGATGCCGAGCGCCCGCGCCTGCCCGGGGTTGCGGACGCTGACCGGCTTGCCGTCGAGCAGCATCTCGCCGCCGGTCGCGGGTGTGGCACCGAACACGATCTGTGCCAGCTCGCTGCGCCCGGACCCGACGAGGCCCGCGAGACCGACGATCTCGCCCGCGTGGACGGTCAAGCTCGCCGGGCGCGAGCGCGGCAGGCGCGACAGGCCGCGCAATTCCAGCACCGGTGCGCCGATCGGGACGGTGACCTTCGGAAACAGGCTCTCGATCCGGCGGCCGACCATCATCTCGACCAGCTCGGCGCTGTCGGTCGCGGCCACGTCGCGCGTGCCGACATACGAGCCGTCGCGCAGGACCGTGACCCGGTCCGCCAGCTCGAAGATCTCGTCCATCCGGTGGCTGATGTACACGACGCCGACGCCGCGTGCCCGCAGCCGGCGGACGATGTCGAACAGCCGGTTCACGTCGTGCTCGGCGAGTGCCGCCGTCGGCTCGTCCATGATCAGCACGCGCGCGTCCTGGCTGAGTGCGCGCAGGATCTCGACCCGCTGCCGGTTGCCGACCGACAGCGTGCCGACGATCGCGTTCGGGTCGAGATCATGGATGTCGAGCGAGGCCAGCAGCTCTTTCGCGCGCGCCCGCATCTGGCGCCAGTCGAGCCCGCCGAAGCGGGTTTTCGGCGCGTGCCCGGCGAACACGTTCTCGGCCACGGTCAGTTCGGGGAAGAGCAGCAATTCCTGGTAGATCGTGGCGATCCCGGCCGCCCGGGCGACGTCCGGGCTGGTCAGCGCGGTCGGGTTTCCGTCGACCTCGATCGTGCCCGCATCCGGCTGATGCACGCCGGACATGGTCTTGATGAGCGTCGACTTGCCGGCCCCGTTTTCACCGAGCAGCGCATGAACCTCGCCCGCGCGCACGTCGAACGACACGTCGCGCAGCGCTTTGACGCCGGGGAACGATTTCTCGATACCGATCAGCCGCAGCATTGGTTCAGCCAAATCGTTTCTCCCCAGGGCCGATTGAACGACCGCCGGGCGCTCACGTCAACGCGAGGAGAAGCCGAACAATTTGCCTGCCGCGCGGCGCACCTGCCCCTGATAGGCCGACGACAGCCCGGGCGTGTGGGAGTGATAGAAGCCGATCGCGGTCATCAGGTCGAAATGCGCCTCGATCAGATAGGTCCGCAGGATGATCCCGGCGGCGGCGATGTTGAAGCACCCATCGTCGATCAGCCGCGTCCGCACCGCGTCCGGCTCCATGCGCGCGGCCCGCGCGAGCGGCACGATCCAGAGCGTGTTGACCTGCATGACGCCCAGATCCTCCGACCCGTCGGTGTTCGGGCTGACGCTGCCGACGAAGCCGCCCTCGACCGCCTGGATGGCCGGCAAGGCGCGCGGCGGCAGCGCGTAGAACTGCGCGGTCATCGCCATGCATGCGAGGAACGGAACGGCCATGGACGACAGGTAGCGCACGGCTTCGTGAGCGGAAAGCGTGTCGCGGAACCGTCACGGGCCGCCGCTCTTGGACCGGCCGCTCAGGCTCCGCTAATATGCGGCCATGACGCGCACGAACCCGAAGCTCCGAGGCCAGGCCGGCTTCACCCTGCTCGAAATCCTGGTCGTGATCGCGATCCTGGGCCTGCTGATCGGCCTGGTCGCACCGAGGGCGCTGCAGGCGCTCGGGGGTGCGAAGGTCAGCATCGCCAAGCAGAGCATCGAGCGGCTCGGCGGCACGCTGGAGCAATACAAGCTCGACGTCGGCGACTTCCCGACGACCGAGCAGGGCCTCGCGGCGCTGCTGGAGAAGCCGGACTCCGCGAGCAACTGGAACGGCCCCTATATCAAGGCGTCCACGGTGCCGCTCGATGCGTGGAACCACCCCTACACCTACCGGATGCCCTCGGTCCGGCGCGGCCACGACTACGACCTGTGTTCCGGCGGCCCGCAGAACGTCGCCGGCGACGCGGGCACGTCCGGGATGCTGTGCAACGGCTGAACGGCCAGCCCGCCGAGGCTTGCCCCCCCGGCCCGGCTTCGCTAATCGAGTGGCGCGCCCGGCGCCCAGGTAGCTCAGTTGGTAGAGCATGCGACTGAAAATCGCAGTGTCGGTGGTTCGATTCCGCCCCTGGGCACCATTCCCGCTTTCGCCAGCGCTTCGTGCAAAATGAATGCGTCTGTCAGGCGCGGTATCGCTCAAGGATCGCAGGTCGCGGTTCTGCCCCATGACCCGCGCGCGGCGGCGCGCCGATGAACCCAGCCTGATGCCAGAACGGCTCGTCGATTAGGTCGAACTGCATCGGCCCCGGCAGCGGTTTCAATTCGAACAGGCGCGCGGCGGACGAGGCGAGCGACAGGTGCAGGCTGGCGGCGGTCAGCACGGCGGTGCTCCAGGCGTGCGCGTTCACGGTCTTGCCGGCGGCCTCGATCGCGGCGGCGCTGCGGCGGAAGCCGGTGACGCCTTCGGCCCGGCCGGGGTCGATGCCGAACACGTCGACCGCGCCGCTGTCGATCCAGCGCCGGTAGCCGGCCTCGGACCACTCCCGCTCACCGGCGGCGACCGGCGTGCTCGTGGCGTCCCGTAGTGCCACGTGGTCCGCGATCCGGTCGGGCGAAAACGGCTCCTCGATCCAGGTGATGTCCGACGCCTCCATGGCGCGGACCGTCCGGATGGCGGTGTCCAGATCCCAGCGCGTGCCGTTGCCGGCGTCGACCATGATGTCCGGACCGCCGCCGATCGCGGCGCGCAAGGCCGCGACCAAGGCGACGTCGTACTCCGGATCGCGGCCGGCGCGGGACAGGCCGCGCTTGCCGAGACCGAGCTTGGCCGAGCGGAAGCCGGCGGCGATGTGGCCGGCGATCTCGTCCACCGACTGCGCGATCGTCGGCTGGTTGACGTGCAGGCTGGCGCAGACCGGCAGCGACGCGTGCGCGGGCGGGCCGAACAGGTCCACCAAAGGCAGACCACGCTCCTTCGCGGCGATGTCCCACAGCGCCATGTCGAGTGCCGACAGCGCGAACGTCGCGATCCCGCCCTCGCCGTACCACCAGGTGTGCGCCTTCATCGCCGCCCAGGCCGCCTCGGGCGTGTCGTAATCGCCCGCGATCAGCAGCGGTGCCAGACCGCCGTCGATGATCGCGACGCAGGCACGGCACGCCTCCGGCCACATCGCGATCGCCTCGCCCCAGCCCCATACGCCGGCCCGGGTTTCGACCCGGACCAGGACCGTCATGCGGTCGTGGCCGAAATCGTTCGGCTCCGGCCAGCGCAGGACGTGACAGACGACATTGGCGATCCGCACCCGTTTCATCCCCGCTTGCAAGTTCCCGTTGGGTGGTTATCGTGCCATTTCTGGATGATTGGCCAGTCCAATTCTGCTTGCAATGAAGCCGATAACGGCTCGGCATAAAACTCGGGAGAGAGACGATGAGCGCGACACATTGGCGGATCGGAGCCCGGCGCGGGTTTCTGGGGGCGCTGCTGGGTGCCTCGATGTTCGTGGCCGCGCACGCGCGCGCCGAGGACTTTCACGGCTTCGACCCCGCCAAGTTCGACGGGGCGATGCTGAGCAGCGATCAGCTCAAGGCGATGGCGGCGGATGCGGCCAAGGCGACGCCGCCGCGCAACGGCAAGCAGCTGGTGATCGCGTTCGCGAACCTCGCCGAGGACGTCTCGTTCTGCATCAAGGTGGAGGCGAGCATCAAGGCGAACGCCGCCGCCGCGGGCATCGACCTTGTGGTGGCCGACAACCATCTGGACGGGGCGACCGCGTTGCAGAACGCGCAGAGCTTTTTGCAGCGCAACGTCGACGCGGTGATCGAATTCCAAACCGACGCCAACTTCGGCGCGACGATCATGCAGCAGATGGACGACGCGAAGACCCACGTCATCGCGATCGACATCCCGATGCCGCACGCAAAGTTCTTCGGTGCCAACAACCCGCGTTCCGGGTTCATGGGCGGCTCCTACCTGGGTCAGGCGGCGATCGCGAAGTTCGGCGCGGACCGCGTGAAGCAGGGCTACTTCGTCGTGGGCGAGCTGCCGCAATCGGGTGCGATTCCGGCGATGCGGACGAACGGTCAGGTGGCCGGCTTCATGGCGGTGGTCGACGGGTTCGACCCGAGCCACGTCATCAAGATCGACACCAAGAACGTGCTCGAGGAAAGCTTCACGCAGATGACCAACGTGCTCGGGCGCATTCCGTCCGGCGTGCCGATCATGGTCACCGCGATCAACGATCAGGCGACCACCGGCATGATCCGCGCGACCAAGCAGGGCGGTCGCGAGGCCGACCTGATCGCGGTCGGGATGGGTGCGGATGAAATCCAGACGATGATGGACGAGCCGGCATTCGCGGCCTCGGTCGGCTACTTCCCCGAGCGGTACGGCAACTATCTGATCCCGATGGTGCTGGAACAGCTCGCCGGCAAGGACGTGCCCGACACCGTGCTGGTTCACCACGTGATGGTGACCAAGGACAACGTCTGCAAATACTACACGACATTCGCGTGCCAGACCGGCAAGGAGATCGACTACACGATGCCGCAGGCGAAGTTCGAGCAGCATCTGGCCGACATCCGCAAGCTGCCCGACCTGAAAGGGTTCGAGAACCTGATCCCGTCGAACTGACGATGGACGAGCGTAAGGCGGTGCCGCGCCTGCACATGCGCGGCATCGCGAAGTCGTTCGGCGGCGTGCCGGTGTTGTCCGACGTCGGCTTCACGCTGGAGCCGGGCGAGGTCGTCGCCCTGCTCGGCGCGAACGGTGCCGGCAAGTCGACGCTGATGAAGATCCTGACAGGGGTGTATCGTCGCGACGCCGGCGAGATCCTGGTCGACGGTGTCGCGGTCGCGTTCGATGCGCCGGCCGAAGCGGTCGCGGCCGGGGTGCGGTTGCTGCCGCAGGAAATCTCCGTGCTGCCCGACATGAGTGTGGCCGAGAATATCTGCATGGGCGACCTGCCGATGCGGAACGGCTACGGCGTGGACGATCGCGCGATGCGGGATACATCGCGCGAATTGCTCGACCGGCTCGGCTTCGGCTCGATCGACACGCGCGCGCCGGTGCGCCGGCTGCCGGTCGCCGAGCAGCGGATCGTCGAGGTGGCGCGCGCACTCGCGGGACGGGCCAGCATTCTGGTGATGGACGAGCCGACGGCGTCGCTGACGGAGCAGGAAGCGAAGATCATCTTCCGGATCATCCGGACGCTGCAGAAACAATCGGTCTCGGTCGTCTACATCTCGCATTACCTGAACGAGGTGTTCGAGATTTCCGATCGCGTGGCGGTGCTGCGGGACGGGCGCAACGCCGGGGTGTTCCCGACCGCGACGACCAGCCGTGCCACGGTATTGTCGGCGATGCTCGGCGGCGCGCTCGACGATCTGTATTCGCACGGCGAACCGGTCGTGCCCGGCGCCGACGCGCTGAGGGTCGAAGGGCTGACGCTGCCGGGGCAGTTGAGCGACGTGTCGCTGACGATCCGCGAGGGCGAGATCCACGGCGTGTTCGGGCTGGTGGGCTCGGGGGTGGAGGTGCTCGGCCGCGCGATCTACGGCGCGCTCGGCCCAATTCCCGCAGGCCGGATCACGCTCGCCGGCCGCGCGTATCGTCCCCGGACGCCGCAAGCGGGAAAGGCGGCGGGGATCGGGTTCGTCGCGGCGGAGCGCAAGAAGGAAGGCATCATCGGCGACCTGACGGTGCGCGAGAACATCGCCTTGCCGTTTCAGGAACGGTACGAGCACGGGCCGTTTCTCAGCCGTGCGCGGGAGACGGCTGTCGCCGCACGCTGGATCGACATCCTAGGAATCCGCACGCGCAACGCGGAGCAGGAAGTCCGCACGTTGTCAGGGGGCAACCAGCAGAAAGTCTGCATCGCGCGGTGGCTGGTGGACGGCGTCAAACTGCTGATCCTCGAGGAGCCGACGCGCGGAGTGGATGTGGGCGCGCGACGCGAAATCTACGCGCAGCTTCGCGTGCTGGCCGGTCGCGGCTATGCGGTGCTGATCCTGTCGTCGGATGTGGAGGAGGTGGCCGGAATCAGCGACCGCGCGATCGTGCTCGACCGTGGTCGCGTGGTCGGCACGTTCGGGCGCGGGGCGAGCCCGGCCGAGCTGATGGCCGCGACCTCCCCCGATCCGTCCTTCTCCGCCCTGGAGGCCGCCGATGCCGGCCGTTGAGACGCGCAAACTCGCGACCCTGCTGGGCCAGACATGGTCGGGTGCCGTGGTGCTCCTGCTGTTCTACGTGGCGCTGCTGATCGTATTCTCGGTGCTGTCGCCGTTCTTCTTCAGCATCCGCAACATGCTGTCGATCGGGTCGAACGTGGCGTTCGTGGGCTTGATGGCAGCGACCGGCACGCCGCTCATCATCGGCGGCGGCCTCGATCTTTCGGTGGCGGCCATCGCGGGCCTCACCGGTGTCGTGATCTCGCTGTTGCACGTCCAGGGTGTGCCGGTCTGGATCGCGGTGTTCGTCGCACTCGGTGTCGCGAGCCTCATCGGTTTGGTGAACGGCCTGTTCACGACGCGTCTGCGGCTGAACCCGTTCATCGTGACGCTCGGCATGATGAGCATCGTCTCCGGTGGGGCGCTGGTGCTGACCGGCGGGCTGACGCGGCCGCTCATGATCCCGGGCTTCAACTGGATCGGCTCAGGGCGGCTCGGCGGCGTGCCGATCCCGCTGATCCTGATGCTGGCCGTGTTCGTCATCCTGTCGGTCGCCCTGCGCCGCACCCGGTTCGGCCGCTACGTGTACGCGGCTGGCGGCAACCCGGAAGCGGCGCGGCTGATCGGCGTTCCGGTCGAGCGGACTGTCGTCCGGTTGTATGTGCTGTCCGCGCTCAGCGGCGGCCTGGCCGGTGTCGTGTTGTCGGCGATGCTGGGTGCCGCGGCCCCGAACGCGGCGGGGCAGTACCTGCTGACCGTCATCGCTGCGATCATTCTCGGCGGGACCAGCCTGTACGGCGGACGCGGCTCGGTTTGGGGCACGCTGCTCGGCGTGCTGATCCTGGGCACGTTGAACAACGGACTGACGCTGCTCGACGTGTCGAGCTTCTGGCAGGATGTCACGCGAGGGATCGTGCTGCTGCTGGCCGTCAGCCTCGACCAACTCCGCACGCGCGCGTCGCGGGATTGAGCGGCATGAGCGCGTTCACGTCGTTCGAGCCGCTGGAGCGCAGTTCCGTCGCCGAGCAGGTTGCCAAGCGGCTGCTCGGCCTCGTGCAGTCGCGCAACCTGAAGCCGGGCGACCAGTTGCCGCCGGAGCGCGAATTGGCGGTGCTGATGCAGGTCAGCCGGCCAAGCCTGCGTGAGGCGTTGCGGGGGCTGCAGATCCTGGGCGTGCTGAAGACGCGCCAAGGCGGCGGCGTCACCGTCTCGTCGCTCGAGGCGGCCGACATGCTCGGGCCATTGCAGTTTCTCATCACGTTGAACGAGGAGAACGTGAACGCGCTGTACGAGGCACGCTGCCTGAACGAGGGCGGGATCGCGCGGATGGCCGCCGCGCGGATATCGGAAACCGCGCTCGGCCAACTGCGGGCTTCGCTGGAGACGCAGAGCGGGCTGCTCGACGACCCCCTCTCGTTTCGTGTCTCCGACACCGAGTTTCACCGCGTCATCGCGGATGCCTCCGGCAACCCGTTCCTCGCGCGCGTGAGCGGGGCGTTCTACGTCCTCGGCATGGAATACCGCCGCATCGCCGCCGAGACGCCGGGGGTGATCCGGCAATCGTTCAGCGACCACGGCGCGATCGTCGCGGCGCTGACGATGCGCGATCCGGACGCGGCGGCTTCGGCCATGATCGCGCACATGACCCACGTGCAGGACTCCACCGTCGCGGCGATGGCGGCGGCACCATGACGGCGCGCATCGGTCTGATCGGCGCGGGATGGTGGGCGGTCGTGAACCATCTGCCGGTGCTGCTCGCGAACCCCGATTGCGAGGTGGTGGCGATCAGCCGGCTCGGCCAGAGCGAACTCGCCGAAGTGCAGCGCGCGTTCGCGATCCCGCACGCGTTCGAGGATTACCGCGAACTGCTGGACCGGGTGCCGCTCGACGGTGTCGTCATCGCGTCGCCGCACGTGTTGCACCACGACCATGCGCTCGCGGCGCTGGCGCATGGATGCCACGTCATGGTCGAAAAGCCGCTTGCCACGACGGCAAGCGACGCCCGCGACATCGTCGAGGCGGCACGGCGTGCGGACCGTCAGGTGATCGTCCCGTACGGGTGGAATTTCAGGCCGTGGACCGCGCACGCCAAACGCCTGCTGCGCGGGGTCGGGCGGGTCGAGCATGTGGTGTTGCAGATGGCCTCCGCACTCGAGGATCTGATGGCGGGCGAGCCGATGCGCGAAACGGAGGGTGCGATCTTCCGGCCGCCGCCGTCGACCTGGGCCGATCCGGCGCGGGCCGGCGGCTACGGCTGGGGGCAGTTGTCGCACGCGCTCGGGTTGCTGTTCACCATGTCCGACCTGACGCCCGAAGCCGCGTTCGCGATGACCGGTAAGTCGCCGTCGGGCGTCGATTACTACGACGCGGCGGTGGTTCGCTTCGCGGGCGGGGCGACGGCGTCCCTGTCCGGCTCGGCAACCGTTCCGAAACATCGCGGCTTCCAGATCGACATGCGCGTGTTCGGCACCGAGGGCATGCTGCTGCTGGACATCGAGCGTGAGCGGCTGGAACTGCGGCGGCGGGACGGGGCGGACGAGATCGTGTCGCTGTCGCCCGGCGACGGGGCGTACGAATGTGCGACCCCGCTGACAGTGTTCGTCGATATTTGCCTGGGCCGCTCGCCCGACAATCCTGCGCCGGGCGAGGTGGGACTGAAGGCCGTCCAAGTGTTGGACGCGATGTACAGGTCGGCCGCAAGCGGGTTGCTGGAGGCGGTACGATGAAGCTCGGTCTCACCTCGTGGTCGCTGCGCGATTGTTCGTTGACCGAAGCCGCCGCGATCGCGCGCGTGTTGAAATTCGAGGCGCTCGATCTCGGGTATTTCTACCGGCCCGCGCTGGACAAGGCGGCGCTGCTGCGTGACCCGGACCGGGCGGCGGCCGACATCGCCGCACTCGGGATCGCGACGCCGAATTTGTATCACCTGTTCGGGGACAGTGTTGCGGACCGCAACCTCGCCGATCCGCGCCACCGTGCCGCGAACGAGGCGGATTTCCGGCAGGTGGTGACGTTTTGCCGGACCGCCGGCATCGGGTCCGTATTCGTGCTGCCCGGCATCGTCAATGCGGGCCAGAGTCGCGAGGCGGCGCTGGCGCAGTCGGCGGCCTCGCTGAACGCGTTGTTGCCGATCGCGCAGGATGCGGGCGTGATCCTGACGGTGGAAGCGCATGTTCATTCGCTGGCGCAGGCCCCGTCCGTCGTCCTCGATTTGCTGGACCGCGTGCCCGGCCTGCGCCTGACGCTCGATTACGCGCATTTCGTGTGTTGCGGCTATCGACAGGAGGAAGTCGACATGCTGGCGGCCCATGCGGCGCATGTTCACCTGCGCCAAGCGCGGCCGGGATCCCTGCAGGCCAAGGCGCGGGAGGGTACGATCGACATCGAGGCGATGCTCGGGACGCTGCGTGACGCGGGCTACGACGGAGTATTGTCCGATCGAATACGTCCATCAGGATTACATGGGCACGCTGCACGACGACGTGCTGACGGAGACGATTTCGATGCGCGACCGGGTGCGTGCGTGGATGGCATCGTGAACACGGCACTCGTGACCGGCGGCGCCGGCGGCATCGGCGCCGAAGTTGCGCGGCGGCTCGCGGCCGACGGGTTCGACCTCGTCGTCGCCGATCTCGACGGCGATGCGGCCGCGCGCGTCGCCGCCCCATTCGGGCGTGGCATCGCGATCGACATTTCCGACGAGGCTTCGGTCGAAGCGGCTTTCCGGGCGGTCGGTTCGCTGGCGGTGCTGGTCAACTGCGCCGGCATCCATCTGCAGAAGCTGGTGATCGACACCAGCGCGGCCGAATGGGACCGCATCCAGACCGTCAACGCGCGCGGGCCGTTCCTCACCTGCCGTGCGGCGGCGCGCGCGATGATGCCGGCCGGCACCGGGCGCATCATCAACATCGCCACACGGCTCGGGTTCGGGAACCCGTATTCCAGCGCGTACATGGCGTCGAAGAACGCGCTGTGGGGTTTCACCCAGTGCCTCGCGGTCGAACTCGCCGGCTACGGCATCACCGTCAACGCGGTCGCACCCGGCCATGTCGGCCCCGGCACCGGGATGGAGCGGCAGTTTCGCGAGAAGGCGGAAAAGCTCGGTCTGACGTGGGACGCGTTCGAGGCGCAGGTGCTGAAGACGATTCCGCTCGGCCGCTGGTGCCGCCCGGCGGATGTCGCGGCCGCCGTGTCGTACGTGGCGTCACCCGGTGCGTCGTTCGTCACGGGCGAGCTGATCAACGTCACCGGCGGTTTCGTCGGCTACGGCATCGCGCCGCCGAGGGAACCGGCATGAGCAAGGATCTTCGCGGCGGCGGGCTCGGCCGGGTGACGGCCGACGACATCGTGCGGCCCGGCTTTTCGACGCCATGGGATGCGCCGACGATCCCGCCGTACCCGTTCACGTTCCGGAATGTCGAGGTGCTGACGGTGGTCTGGCGCACCACGGAGGCGGCGGTGGCCCGCGTGTTGCCGCCGCCTTTGCAGCCGGCGAGCGACGTCGTGCTCGCGCACATCTACCGGATGAACGACACCGACTGGCTCGGTCCGTATTTCGAGAGCAACGTTTCCGTCGGGTGCAGGCTCGGCGATGTCGCGGGATCGTACTCGCCCTATCTGGTGCTCAGCTCCGATGTCGGGGTCGCGCATGGGCGCGAGATGCACGGGCAGCCGAAGAAGTTGGGGGAGCCACGGCTGGACTATCGCGGCGATCTCGTCGTCGGATCGGTGTCGCGCAACGGCATCGACATGCTGATCGGGACGATGGCGTACAAGCAGCGTCGCGACACGTTGGCGAGCCTTACCGCGCATTTCGACTTCGCCGAGAACATCAACCTTAAAGTCGCCGACCATATCGACGGCCGCCCCGCCATCCGGCAGCTGACGGCGCGGCGGCTGTCCGACGTGACGCTGCACGAATGCTGGGGCGGTCCCTGCACCGTGGAACTCCGGCCGAATGCGCAGGTGCCGATCCACCGGCTGCCGGTCGTCGACATGCTGGACGGGCTGCATTGGCGGGCGGACTTCACGCTCGTGCCCGGGCGGATCATCCACGATTACCTGACGGAGAGCGGCGCATGAGCCGGTATGCCTGGAACCTCGAAGTGCGGCCCGGCTACGAGGACGAATACAAGCGCCGCCATGACGAGATCTGGCCCGAGATGCTGGACGCGTTGCGGGCGGCGGGCATCCGCAACTACTCGATCTTTCGGCTCGGCCTGCAACTGATCGGGTATTTCGAGACCGACGATCTGGACCGGACCATCGCGATCCTGCGCGACGATCCGGTGAATGCGCGCTGGGGCGAGTCGATGGCGCCGCTGATGCGGATCGAGATCGATCCTCGTCGCGGTTTCCCGTTCCTGCTGCCCCTGCAATGGCACATGGACTGACCATGGACGAGATCGCAATCGTGACCGGCGCGGGCCGGGGCATCGGCGCGGCCACCGCCGTCGCACTTGCGCGGGCCGGGGCGCGCGTCGTGGTTGCGGCACGCATGTTGGCCGACACGCGGACGATAGCGGCGACGCTGCCGCCGGATCGCGCCCCCGGCCGCCGGCCGTGACGTGACGAACGCGGACGATGTCGCGGCCCTTATGCGCGACACGCCGCCGGCCTAGACCTCGATCGTCGCGATCCCGGTCAATTTCCCGAGCTTCCTGATCCGGTCGGCGATGTGCCCGATTCCGACCGCGCAATGGTGGGCCGGGCCATGGCTGTTCCAAGCCTCGACGAACTTTCGCGCGCCACCGGGAAAACGGTACCGGCTATTGGTGTTGCCGATTTCCAGGATCGGCCCCGCGACCAACTCGCCCTCCGCGCACAGCAGGCTCAGCCCGCCGTGTCCGTCCTCGATCACCGAAAGCAGGGTGACCGGCCCGTGGCGCACAGACATTTCGACGCTGACGCCGGCACCGACCTTGCCGTGATAGACTTGCAACGGCCGCACCTTGGTTCGGCCCTGCGCGATGCCGATATGGCCGGGCCCGTCGTGCCCCATCAGCACGACATCGTCCGTGTAGTCGACGGCGTAGAACTCGGTGAACGATCCGCCGGCGCTAAAACTGTCCATGATCTTCATCGCCTGCGCGTTCTTGACCTCGTACTCTCCGGCGACGGGGATGCCGCGCGCGGTGAGCAGCGAGCAGCCGAGAATGATCGAGCTGATCGCGTCACGCTGCTCGAACCCGTCGACGGACGCGTAATAATACGCGAGCGAGCCGAGCGCGTGGCGTTCGACCAGCCGGTCCAGGGCCACGGACGTTCGTGCCGCGCGCAGAATCTCGGCGGGATCGCATTCCGCGTCGATGTCGAACTCGTCGCCGAACAACGCAACCCGGTCGCGGGTGTCGGTGTCGGTGACATGCCGGCGAAGATCGGCCAGTTCGTCGATCTCGATAATCTCGATGTGACCGCCGAACGCGACGAGCTGCGCCGTGGTGTCGGACGCGATGTCGAGCATGCCGTTGTAGTAGCGTCCCATCAGACCGAGACGGTTGTGCGACATCACGTTCGCGACGTGCGCCGCCTCGATCCAGCCGGCGATCTCGGCGTCGACGGCCGGGTCGCCGTTCAGCACGCCGGTCACCTGGTGAAATGGGATGCCCGCGCGACGGAACACGTTGGCGATCTCCGGGGCCGGGCAGGCACCGCAATACGCGAGCCACTCGCCCGTCATCGCCGTGCGGTCGGTCATCGCGTTGAACCGCGCGTAGTCGATCGCCGGTTCGGGCTGCAGGTTCAGCACGATCACCGGAACGCGCGCGCGCCGCACGACCGGCAGCACGGTCGAGGATAGGGCGTAGGTCGTGGCATACAGGAACAGGATGTCGACGTCGGCGCGCCGGAACCGGTGGCCCGCGTCGCTCGCCATCTCCGGGCTGTCGATCAGGCCGAGATTGACGATCTCAGCGTCACCACGCCGAAGTGTCCGGGCCACCTGTTCGACATAGCCGCGCAGCCGCGCTTCCAGGCCATCGAATTGCGGCCAGTAGGCGTCGAGCCCGATGCCGAATAGCCCGATCGTCAGTCGATGCGGTGTCAATTTCTGACGGTCCTCACCCATGTTGCCCGAGTTAAGCGCTGTTCAGACCTTCTTAGGATGCGGTGTCGGCGTTGCATACGCCGGCACCGCCCCCCAAGGCTCAGGCGGCCGCCAGGGCCTGCGTCAGGTCGGACACGATGTCGTCGATGTGCTCCAGGCCGATCGACAACCGCACGTAGCCCGGCGTCACGCCGGCCGAGAGTTGCTCCGTCTCGGACAGCTGGGAATGCGTGGTGCTGGCGGGATGGATCGCCAGGCTGCGCGCGTCGCCGATGTTGGCGACGTGGTAGAACAGTTGCAGCGCGTCGATGAACCGCTTGCCGGCCTCGACGCCACCGGCCAGCTCGAATCCGACCAGGCCGCCATAGCCGCCGCGCAACAGCGCGTCCGCCCGGCGGCGCGTCTCCCCGGTCTGCAGGCCGGGATAGATCACGCGCGAAATCTTGCCGTGCCCGGCAAGGAAGTCGGCGACCTTCGCCGCGTTGGCAACGTGACGCTCCAACCGCACGGGCAACGATTCGAGCCCCTGGATCGTCTGGAACGCGGCCAGCGGGGTCGCCGCCGCGCCGATGTCGCGCAACAGGCTGACGCGCGCGCGCAGGATGTAGGCGATCGGGCCGAGCGGCTTGGCGGCGTCGATCCAGTTGGCACCGTGATAGGCCGGATCGGGCTCCGACAGCAGCGGGAAGCGCGCGCGATGCTCCTCCCACGGGAAGTTGCCGCCGTCCACGATGATCCCGCCGATGGTCGTGCCGTGGCCGCCGATGTATTTCGTCGTCGAATACACGACGATTGCGGCACCGTGATCGAGCGGCCGCGCCAGGATGGGGGCCGCGGTGTTGTCCACGATCAGCGGGATGCCGAGCCGCCGTCCGATCGCGGCGACCTCGGCCACCGGAAAGACCTCCAGCTTCGGGTTCGGCAGCGTCTCGGCGTAGTAGGCGCGCGTGCGATCGTCGCTGGCCCGCGCGAAGGCTTCCGGATCGGCCGGGTCGACGAAGCGCACTTCGATCCCGAGCCGCTTGAGCGTGTTGGCGAACAGCGCCCAGGTGCCGCCGTACAGGTCGGTCGAACTGACGATGTTGTCGCCCGCCTGCGCCACCGTCAGCACCGCGAACGTCGACGCGGCCTGTCCGGACGATACCGCCAGCGCCGCGACGCCACCCTCGAGCCGTGCGATCCGCTGCTCCAGCGCGTCGACGGTCGGATTGCCGATCCGGGTGTAGATGTTGCCGAGTTCCTGCAGCGAGAACAGCCGGCCCGCGTGCGCGGTGTCCGCGAACTGAAACGACGTGGTCTGATAGATCGGCACAGCGACGGCGCCCGTCGAAGGGTCGGACCGCCACGTGCCCCCGTGCAGCGCGATGGTCTCGGGATGGCGCGTCGTGTCGGCCAGACGCTTCGGCGGCAGGTTGGTGTCGGGCATGACAGATCCTTTCTGGAGGTCCGGAAGTCCCGCCGCCGCTGCTGGCCGTCAGCGGTCTTTTCGCCAGCGGCGCGGCTTGCGCCCAATCCGTTACAGCCGCCACGATCATTTGACAACTCGACATCGTGCCAAGTTCGGTCTTACGCGTCCATGTCGTGGTATGCCTCGGGCCTCCCGACATCGCTGACAGGACAACCGACATGACCGGCTCGCGAAAATTGCACCTCGGCGCGTTCATGCGGCCCGTCAGCATCCACACCGGCGCGTGGCGCTATCCGGGCGCCTATCCCGATGCCAACTTCAACCTCGCCCACTTGCGGACCTTCATCCGCCGGCTGGAGGCCGCGAAGTTCGACGCGTTCTTCATGGCCGACCATCTGGCGGTGCTGAACATGCCGGTCGACGCGCTCAAGCGCAGTCACACCGTCACCTCGTTCGAGCCGTTCACCCTGCTGTCCGCGCTCGCGGGCGCGACCGAGCGGATCGGGCTGGTCGCGACGGCGTCGACCACGTTCGACGAGCCGTACCACGTCGCCCGCCGGTTCGCGTCGCTCGACCACATCAGCGACGGCCGGGCGGGATGGAACATCGTCACCACGGCGAACCCGGACGCGGCGCTGAATTTCGGCTACACCAGCCTGACGGATCACGACGAGCGGTATGTCCGCGCGCGAGAGTTCTACGACGTGGTCACCGGATTATGGGACAGCTTCGCCGACGACGCCTTCATCCGCGACGTCGACAGCGGCATCTACTTCGACCCCGCGCGCATGCACGTGCTCGATCACAAGGGGCCCAGCCTTTCGGTGCGCGGGCCGCTCAATATCGCGCGGCCGGTGCAGGGCTGGCCGGTCATCGTGCAGGCCGGCGCGTCCGAACCGGGGCGACAGCTCGCCGCCGAGACGGCGGAGGTCATCTTCGGCGCGGTCCCGACGCTCGACGCGGGCAAGACGTTCTATGCCGACATCAAGCGCCGGATGCGTGAGATCGGCCGTGACCCGGCGGATCTGAAAATCCTGCCGGCGGCGTTCGTCGTCGTCGCCGACACGATCGATGAGGCGCGGGCCGAACGCGCGCGCCTCGACGGGCTGGTCCACTACGACAGCGGCATCGGCTCGCTGAACGGCATGCTGGATTACGACGTGTCCGGTTTCGACCCGGACGGCCCGTTGCCCGAAATCCCCGAGACCAACGCCGCGCGAACACAACGCGCGAACATGGTCGAGCTTGCCAGAAAGGAGAATCTCACGATCCGGCAGCTCGCTCAGCGGGCCGGAAGTTACGCGGGCCTGTCGTTCGTGGGCACGCCGGCGTCGGTCGCCGACGAGATGGAGCGCTGGCTCGCCGAGGAGGGTTCGGACGGGTTCAACGTCATGTTCCCCTGGCTCCCCGGCGGACTGGACGCTGTCGCCGACAAGCTCGTTCCCGAACTTCAGCGCCGGGGCCTGTTCCGGACGGAATACGACGGCCGGACGCTTCGGGACCACCTTGGACTGCGCAGGCCGCCCAACCGCTTCTTTCCGGACTGATCGTTACCAGCGCGCGTGGACGTGCGCCCGGGCGTGCTCGTCGTAGATGGCGCGGAGCTGCGCCATGACGGCGTCCGGCAACGGCGGCAGATCGGCGGCGGCGGCGTTGGATCTCGCCTGCTCGGGGTTGCGCGCGCCGGGAATGGCGACGGTCACCGCGCCGAACATCAGAATCCACCGCAGCGCGAACTGCGCCATGCGTGGCGTCGCCGCCGACCAGTGGCCGGATCAGCTCCACCGCCTGCAACCCGATCTCGTACGGCAGGCCCGAAAAGGTCTCGCCGACATCGAACGCTTCGCCGTTCCGGTTGAACTGGCGGTGATCGGTCGCCTCGAACGTCGTATCGGCGCGGAACTTTCCCGACAGCAGACCGCTGGCGAGCGGGACGCGGGCGATCACGGCGACCTCGCGCTTCTTCGCCTCGGTGAAAAACAGCTCGGCCGGCCGCTGGCGAAAAATGTTGAAGATGATCTGGACGCTGACCACGCCCGGAAACTCGATCGCCTTCAGCGCTTCCTCGACGCGCTCGACGCTGACGCCGTAGTCGCGGATTTTCCCGTCCGCCTTCAGATCGTCGAGGGCGGCGAAAACCTCCTGATGGTAGTACAGGTCGGTCGGCGGGCAATGAAGCTGCACCAGGTCCAGCGTATCCACCTCGAGGTTGCGAAGGCTGCGCTCGACCCACTCGGTCAGGTTCGCGCGGGAGTAACCCGACACGATTTGCTTGGGCAGCCGCCGCCCTGCCTTGGTCGCGATGAACGGGCGTTCGCCGCCGCGTTCCTTCATCACCGCCGCGATCAGCCGCTCGGAATGCCCGTCGCCATACACGTCGGCGGTGTCGAGGAAGGTGACGCCGGTATCGAGGGCCGCATGCAACGCGGCTTTGCCGGCCGCGTCGTCGACCTGCCCCCAGCTCGCACCGATCGCCCAAGCGCCGAAGCCGATTTCGCTGACCGTGCGCCCGGTCCGCCCAAACATCCGTGTCTTCATTCCGCCGGCTTCCCCCGCCTTACGGACCCTGAGGGCGGACCCGCGTGCCCCATCGTGACACCCTATTTTTGGTGCCGCCGCAAGGGACGAGCGGTCATCCGACCGGATCGTTGCTCGCCCGCGGACCCGGCGGCGCACCCCGCTGGTCGCGACCTTCGCCGCGTGCCACCGCGGAACCAGGGGAGGACTGGCGTCACGGCTCCGGAATCCACGACGCGGTCGCGGCCGGGGAATGCCCGAACGCCGGCAGCTTCGCGCTCAGCTCGCCGATGGTGGCGACCTTGGCGTCGCGCAACGCCGCCTGCGTCAGCAATGTCGGCTCCACGAGGATGTTGTGCCCGGGGTTCTGCCCGGCGATTTCGAGTGCCGCGGCACGGATCGACACCGCGCCGACCACCGCCGGGTTGGTGGCGACCGTCGCGACCCACGGGCTGCCGGCCTCGGTGATCTCCGCGATGTCGGACGTCGACACGTCGGCCGAATAAACCTTCACCTTGCCGGACAGGTTCAGCTCACCGAGCGCCAGCTTCACGCCGCGCGCGAACTCGTCGTAGGGCGCGAAGAACACCGTGATGTCCGGATTGGCCCGCAACGCGGCCTTCGCCTGATCGGCGACCGTCGCGGCGGTCGTGTCGTTGACCGCACCGATATGCGACTTCTCGACGATCCCCGGGTTCGCGGCCTTGACCTCGCGCCACACCGCGTCGCGGCGATCGAGCGGGGCGAAGCCGGCGACATAGACGTAGCCGGCATTAAAACTCTTGCCGTTCTCCGCGATGACTTGCTTCAGCGCCAAGTCCGCCAGTTCGTGGTCGCTCTGCTCGACCTGCGGGATGTTCGGATTGCCGAGATCGACATCGAACGCGACGACCTTGATGCCCGCGTCGAGCGCCTTCTGCGCGACATCCTTCAGGGACTCGGCAAGCCCGTGGTCGATCACGATGGCTTTGACGCCGAGGTTGATCGCCTGCTCGATCTGCGACCGTTGCTCCGACGCGTCCTGCCGCCCCGGAAAGACGCGCAGATCGATGCCGAGCAATTTCGCCTGCGCCTCGGCCCCGGCCTGATACGCCTGATAAAAGTCGCCGGCCGACAAATACGTCACCAGCGCCACCTTCACGTCGCCCTTGTCGAACGGCGCCGGTGCACCGGGCAGCCCGGCGGCGACCGCCGAGAGCGGGGCGGCGAACATCGTCAGCGCCAGCAGGCTGTTGCGAAATGATCTCATACCGAATCTCCGTTGACTGACGCGCTCATGCGCGCCGCCGGCCGAGGCCGAAGGTGAGGGACAGGGCACCGACGAGAACGGCCCCTTTCACGAAATCCTGCGTGTAATACGGCGTGTTCACCATCGTGAGGCCGTTCAGCAGCAGGCCGACGAAGATCGCACCCACGACCGTGCCGATGACGTTCGGATAGCGCCGGTCGAGCACCGCGTACCCGATCAGCGCCGCCGCGACGGCATCGAGCAGCAGCGACGCGCCGGACGAAATGTCCCCGCGCCCGACCCGTGCGGCCACGATCACGCCGCCAAGCGAGGCCAGCGTCGCCGAGATGACGTAGGCCGCCAGCCGGAGCCGCTGCGTGGGCGCACCCGCCAGCCGCGCCGCCACCTCGTTGCCGCCGATCGCGAAGAACAGGCGGCCGAACCGCGTGTGTTCGGTCAGCACATGCAGGACGATCGCGACCAATACCATCAGCACGACCGGCAGCGGTACGGCACCGCCGAGCTGCGCCCGCCCGATCGCGAGGAAGTTCGGATCGAACGCGCCGTTCGCGGTGTCGCCGTTCGGCAGGATCAGCCCCGATGCGATCGAGCGTCCCGCCGTCGGGATCAGTTGCAGGCCGGTCAGCAGGAAGTTCATCGCCAGCGTCGCCAGCAGATCCGGCACGCGAAGCCGGATGATGAGGAACGCGTTGCAGAGCCCGACGAGCGCCCCGAACACCAGCACCAGCGGCACCGTCTCCCAAGCGTCCAGCCGCCACACGACCATCGCGTAGCTCGCCGCCATGACGCTCGACGCGGCGACCGCGCCGATCGACAGGTCGAACCCGCCGACCGCCAGCGTCACCGTGACGCCCGCGCCGAGAATGGCCACGACCGAAACCGCCTGCAGGATGCTCATCAGGTTGGCGAAATGGATGAACGCCGGCTCGGCCCGGCTGAACCCGGCAAGCAGGATCGCCAGCAACAGGAATATCGCGCCTTTGCGGACCGCCTGAAGCAACACGGATCGCGTTGTCACGGTGCCGGGCGCGCGCGCGCGGGCCACGGCGGTCGCGGTCGATATCTCGGTCATGCGTCGGAATCCTGCGTCACGGCACCGGCGCGCCAGGGCGACAGGCCGAATCGGTCCATGGAATAGATGCGGTCGGCGACTTCGAGCGCTTCCTCGGGATCGCTCGTCGCGATCAGGGTCGCGGCGTTCGTCTCGTCCCGCAATGCGGCGATGATGTCGGCGCGCGCACCGACATCGACCCCCTGAAACGGCTCATCGAGCAGCAGCACCGTCACCGGCTCGGCCTGCCAGCGCGCCAGCACGACTTTTTGCTGATTGCCGCCGGATAGCGTGTCGAGCCGCGCCGATGCGCCGGACGCGCGAATGCCGAGCCGCGCGATGGCGTCGTCGGCCGCGCGCTCCTCGCGATCGCCGACCAGAAAGCCGGTCGGGAACCAGCGGCGCAGATGCGGCAGCGAGATCGTCCGCGCGACCGTACCGCCCGGCCAGTCCGACGGCACGAACGAACTTTGGTACCGGTCCGGCCCGGCGAGGACGACACCGGCCGCGATCGCGTCGGCCGGCGAACGCGGCGCGAAATCCTTCCCCGCCAGCCGCATCGTCCCTTGCGCGGGCCGCCGCGATCCGCCGACCGCGGCCAGCAGGCTGCTCTTGCCCGCCCCGAGCGGCCCGGTGATCGCGACGATCTCGCCACGCGCGAGCACCAGATCGATCGGCGCGGAGACGCTGTGCGGCTTAAGCCCGGACAGCTCGAACACAGTTTTCCCGCCGCTCAAGCGAGGAACA
Organism: uncultured Alphaproteobacteria bacterium; assembly: GCA_963756975.1. Classification (GTDB taxonomy): domain Bacteria; phylum Pseudomonadota; class Alphaproteobacteria; order Acetobacterales; family Acetobacteraceae; genus CAVRQM01. Next base: position 891,152 of record CAVWPS010000001.1, read on the forward strand.
GCGTGCGCGCGCGAAATCGGCCGGCCGATCATCGCGGCCAGCGCGTCGTCGAAGTCGATGGGTGCCGCGACATCGGCCACCACGCGCCCGCCGCGCAGAATCACGGCACGATCCGCCAGCCGCGCGAGGTCCGCCGTCCGGTGCGAGATGTACAGGATCCCAAGGCCGCGCGCCCGGACATCGTCCAGCACCCCGAACAGCCGCGCCGCCTCGGCTTCCGACAGGCTCGCGGTCGGCTCGTCCAGGATCAACACCTTCGCATCCGCCGACAGCGCCCGGGCAATGGCGATCATTTGCCGGCCGGCCGGCCCGACCTCGCCGAAATCGCGATCGAGCGGCAGGTCGAACCCCGCCCGCGCCGCAACCGCCGCCGCCTGCCGCCGCACCGAACGGCGCGACAGGAACAACGGCGCATGCCGGTCGGCGAACCGGTCCAGCACGAGCGTGTCGGCCACCGTCAGGCCGGGCGCCCCGACCCGCTGCGTCGCCTGCTGCACGGTCGCGATCCCGGCCACCGACGCCTCGCGCGGCGACGCGGGCGCGAACGGCACGCCGGCAAGCCTGACCGTGCCGGCATCGGCTTGCACCGAGCCCGACAGGATGCCGACCAGCGTGGACTTGCCAGCCCCGTTGGCGCCCATCAGCGCCACGATGCTGCCCGCATACACATCCAGGTCGATGTCGATCAGCGCCCGGGTCGCGCCGAACGCCTTGCCGACATTGCGGACGGACATGAGCGGCGCGGTGGCGGAACGGTGCGTCATGGTCCCTGCGGTCAAGAACGGTTCTTCCGGGAGATGGCGCGCATCCTTATTGCACGAATGTCGAACGCACAATCCAGCAAACCCCGCGCGCACGTCCATTTCGGAACGGGCACGACCGAACAACATTGAACCCGAGTGGAATGAGCCTAGGCTGGCTGGTTCAACATACCCGTCAGAGTGAGCGTTCCCGCGGCCATCGAAACAGACGGCGGCGCGACGGCCGGCGATGCCGGCGCACCGGTGACAAGAACAGCGTGGGGGAACGATGTCGGTCAAGAATACGGTTTCGGCGGGGCTCGGCGCGCTCCTGCTTCTCGGGTCCGGCACGGCCGGCCTGATCGCGACGACCGACGCGGCCTCGGCCGCGACGACGCTGAAGATGTGGACCTTGCCGTTCGACGAGACCGAGCTGAAGGCGCTCAACGACGTCATCGCCTCGTTCGAGAAAGCCAATCCGGATGTCGAGGTCAAACTCGAAACTCGGGGCACCGACGAGCACAAGACGGCGATGCGCCTCGCGATCGGCTCCGACCAGGCACCGGACATTTACTTCATGTGGGGCGGCTTCGGCCTCGGCGGCGAGTTCGTCCGGGCCGGCGCGTCGGCGCCGCTCGACAAGGAATACGCAGCGCTGGGCTGGGACAACCGCTTCGCCGCCGCCGCCCTGACCGACTCGCGACGCTACGGGAACGAGCGCCACGGCGTGCCGTTCGGCATCCATGGCGAGGCCCTCTATTACAACAAGGCACTGTTCGCGAAGGCCGGCATCTCGGCACCGCCGCAGAGCTACGACGAACTGCTCGCCGACGCGGCCAAGCTGAAGGCCGCGCGCATCCCCGCCTTCACCTTCGGCGGCTCCGTGAACTGGCACCTCATGCGGCTCATGGACGAGATCCTCGAAGCTAAGTGCGGCGCCAAGACGCATGACGCGCTGACGTCGATGACGGTGAGCTGGGCGAAGGAGCCCTGCGCCGACGGCCAGTTTCGTCGACCTCAAGACTTGGACCGGCGGACTACACGCTGAAGCCCTTCATGGGCCTCAGCGACGCGCAATCGCAAAGTCTGTTCTACGCCGGTCGTGCCGCGATGATGCTGGAGGGCGACTGGTTCGTGCGGATGCTGGAGACCAACTCCGACCTTATCGAAATACGCCATGTTCGTCGTTCCCGACCGGGACCGACCGCCTCTATCTATTCAGCGAATACCTGTACGTGAGTGCCAATTCCGCGCATAAGCCCGAGGCGGTGAAATTTCTCGACTACCTCACCTCGCCTGCGATCGAGCAGGCATACCTGGGCAAGTTCGGCGCCGGCTCGGTCGATGTCGGGCTCGACTACAGCGCCGACAAGCGCGAACTCGATCACCAGTGGACGGACATCTACAAGAAATACCAGCGAGACGTTCGTCAACGGCGACCAGGCGTTCCCGCTCGCGGTGACGACCGAGTATTGGCGTATCATCAATCAGGTTGCGACCGGCGACATCGACCCGGCCGCGGCAGCCGGCGATCTGCAAACGTTCATCGACAACAACCAGAAGAAATAAGTGGCTGACGGCCGGGGCCACTCGTCGTTGGACAGTCCATCGCATGCGTGACCCCGCGCCGGTCATCCCGGCCCGCCGCAAACGCGCGCCGCACGATCCCTGGCGGCAAATCCTGCCGTTGCTCGGGCCGGCGTTGCTGATCTACGGCCTGTTCGCCGTCTATCCCGCGCTCAATTCGTTCCATCTCAGCGTCATGAAGTGGGACGGGCTGTCGCCTCACACGACGTTCGTCGGCCTCGCCAATTACCGCGCAGATCTTTACCGAGGATCCGGTGTTCTGGGTCGCACTCGGCAACTCCGTCATCTGGATGCTGCTGTCGGTCACGCTGCCGCCTCTGCTCGGGCTCGTCTTGGCACTCGGGCTCAATCAGAAGCTGTTCGGCCGCACCAGCCTGCGCGCCATCTTCTACCTGCCGGCGATCGTCGCCTCGATCGCGGTGGCAACGATGTGGCGGTGGATGTACGACCCGTTCTACGGGATCATCAACACGGCGCTCACCGCCATCGGCCTCGACTTTCTCGTGCAGGACTGGCTCGGCGACAAAAGCGTCGCACTCTATTCGGTGTTCGTCGCCTATCTGTGGCAGACCACCGGCGTCAGCATGGTGCTGTTCCTCGCCGGGCTTCAGACCGTCTCCACGACGCTGATCGAGGCCGCCCGTATCGACGGCGCCGGACGCCTTCAAACCCTGCGCCACATCACCCTGCCCGCGCTGATGCCGACCATCACCATCGTGCTCGTGCTGGCCGTCGTGAACTCGCTCAAGGTGTTCGACATCATCTACGGCACCACGCAGGGCGGCCCCGGCGCAGTCGACTCAACTGCTGGCGCTATGGACGTTCTGGCAATCCCTGCAGATCCATGATTTCGGGCGTGGCAACGCCATCGCGGTCGTGCTGTTCGCCATCACGCTGATCGTCGTCGTCCCGTATCTGCGTTGGTCGCGCCGACGCGAAGACGCCCTGTCGTGAGCGCCACGCTCCCCTGGGGCCGCGCGAGCCAACGCCTCCGCCGCGCCGACCCCCTGCTCATCGGGCTGTGGCTGTCGCTCATCGCCTTCGCCGTGATCTGGGTCGCGCCGTTCATCTTCATCCTGTTCACGTCGCTGAAGACGGAATCGGAGATCGCCAACGGCAGCGCCTTCGCGCCACCGCTGCAGCCGGCTTGGCACAACTACGCGGCCGCATGGCAACGGGGCCATTTCTCGACGGACGGTGATCAACAGCACCGTCATCTGCCTGATCAAGGTGCCGCTCGGGTTGTTCATCTCGGCGATGGCCGCCTACGCGCTGTCGCGGATGAAAATTCCGGCGCCAGCGCACGATCATGCTGCTCGTCATCCTCGGCACGATGATCCCGATTCAGATTATATTGGCACCGCTGTTCGGCTTCATCAGCCGTCTCGGCCTGATCAACCACTATGCCGGTCATCATCCTGCCCTACATCGCATTCGGCGTGCCCTACCAGGTGTTCGTCCTGTACGGCTTCTTCCGCGCGATGCCGCGGGAACTCGGCGAGGCCGCCGCTGGTCGACGGCGCCGCGCCACTTCACCATCTTCTGGCGCATCTTCCTGCCGATCTCCCTACCCCGCGCTCGCCGCCCTGTTCATCCTCGATTTCGTCGCGACCTGGAACGAGTTCGCGCATGGCGCTCGTGCTCATGCAGGACAATCCGAAAGCTGGACGCTGCCGCTCGGCCTGATGGCGTTCCAGGGCCAGTTCTCCAGCGCCTACGGACAGCTCAACGCGGCCATCGTCATGACCGTGCTGCCCGCCGCCATCGTCTACATGCATGTTTCAACGCTACTTCGTCAGCGGCCTCACCATGGGCGCCGTAAAGGAATAAGCCATGTCCACGACCGTGATGCCCCAAAGCGACGTGCCGCAATGGGATGTGTTCGAGGTGTCGTTCCCGGGCCCGACCGACGGCAACCCGTTCGACGACGTCACCATCTCCGCCGAGTTCGTCGGCGGCGGGCAGACCGTTCGCCAGACCGGGTTCTACGACGGCGACGGCATCTGGCGCATCCGTTTCATGCCGCCCGAGCAGGGATCATGGACGTTCCGCACCGAGGCGAACGTCGCCGCGCTCGATGGCCTCGCCGGCGCGTTCACCTGCACGCCGCCGCGTCCCGGCAGTGCATGGCCCCGTGCGCGTCCGCAACACCTTTCATTTCGCCTACGAGGACGGCACGCCCTATTTCCCGTTCGGCACGACCTGCTACGCCTGGACGCACCAGCCGCTCGCGATGCAAGCCGACACACTTAAGACGCTTGCCGCCGAACCGCTTCAACAAAATCCGCATGGGCGTGTTTCCCAAACACTATCATCTACAACGAGCAACGAACCGCTGCACCGCGTCTTCGTCATCGACGCCGACGGGCGCGAGGATTTTGCCCGGTTCGACCCGGCGTTCTTCCGTCATTTCGAGCAGCAGGTCGCGCGCACTCGGCGAACTCGGCATCGAAGCCGACGTGATCCTGTTCCACCCGTACGATCGCTGGGGCTATTGCGACATGACGCTGGCGCAGGATTTGCGCTACCTGCGCTACATCGTCGCGCGGCTCGCGGCGTATCCGGAACGTCTGGTGGTCGCTCGCCAACGAATACGATTTCCTGCTCGACGTGAAGCCGCTCGCGCAGTGGGAGCGATACGTTCCACATGATCGAGCGAACTCGATCCGAACCATCATCTCGAAATCGATCCACAACGGCGAGCAGACGATGAAATTCGACCACCGCAAGCCCGTGGGTCGACCCACATGAGCGTGCAGAATTGGGACGTGAAGCACACCGCCGAGTGGCGGCTCGACTGGGGCAAGCCGCTGGTCAACGACGAGTGCGAATACGAGGGCGACATCCCCCAGCATTGGGGCAACATCACCGCCCGCGAGCTGGTGCATCGCTTCTGGGTCACGGTGACGCGCGGCGGCTACGCGGGTCACGGCGAGACCTACATGCACCCCGACGACCTGCTGTGGTGGGCGAAAGGCGGCGTGCTCCGCGGCGAGAGCGCGCCGCGCATCGCGTTCCTGCGTTCCATCGTCGAGGCAGGACGTCACGACCGGTCTGACCCCGCTGCCCGGCGGGGAGTGGCGGTGGACCGAGTTTCGGCGGCGAGCGACGGCGATTTCCGGCTGATCTACTTCGGCGAGCACCGGTCGGTGCTCTGGCGCGGCGGCTTGCCGATCGACGAGGCGCAAATACCAGCTCGACCTGATCGACACGTGGGACATGACGATCACGCCGCTGGAGCCGGTACCGCCGCCGCCCCCGGTCGCGCTGCGCGGCCGCAAGGGCGTCCTCCACCGGGATCCGGACACGGGCTTCGCCGTCCGGCTTCCCGGTAAACCCTATCAAGCCATCCGGGTCCGACGCTCGGTTTGATCGGCTACGGCGCGCCGCGGCCGACGCCCGAGTGGGGCCTGCTGATCGCCGAAGGCCGCAACGACATCGGCACCGCGTGATAGCTGGCCACCTTCCCGGGCCTGGTCGTCGTGGCCGTGGTGCTGTTGGCCAACCGGATCAGCCAATTGCTGCGCCCGGCGTGACGCCGGTCATCGACGTCGCCGGGCTGTCGGTGTCCCACCGCAACGCCGATCACTGGCCGCGCCGTCCACGATCTGTCGTGCCACGTCCATGCGGGCGAGCAGGCGGGGCTGGTGGGCGAATCCGGCTCCGGCAAGACCCCGACCGCGCAGGCGATCCTTGGCCTCATGGAGATCCATCAGCGCGTCATCCACGGTGCCGCGTTCCTCAACTGGGCCAACGGCCGCTGCTGTCGCTGGGCGAGACTTCCGGGAGACCGCCCTGGCGGCCCGGCGCGCACCGGAAGCGCGGAAGCCGTCAAGGACGCGGCGGACCGACGACGCTTGTGTTGCCGCGCGGCTCTAAATACGGTCGGTGGATCAGTTCGCAGGGGGACGCGATGAGCAGCTTCGACCTAGGTCAGAAACTCGCCGGCAAGCATTTGCTCGGCTTCGGCGTCGCGGCGGGCCGCATCGCCCGGCTGGCGACCCCGAAGATCGGCGTCGTCCTGGTCTGCTTCCGCGCCGGCACCCTGATCGAAACCGACCGAGGCCCGCGCGCCATCGAGACGCTGACGATCGGCGATACGGTGGTGACGTTCGACGGCGGCACGGCCCCGGTCGTCTGGCTCGGCAGCCGTCTCATCCAAGCCGCCGAAGCGGTCTCGACCGGTGTCTCGCCGATTCGCATCCGCGCCGGCGCGCTCGAGGACGGCGTGCCGTCCCGCGACCTGTTCGTCTCGCCCGGCCATTGCCTGTTTCTCGACGGCCTGCTGGTCGAGGCGCGCTGCCTGGTGAACGGCGCCTCGATCACGCAGGAGACCGCGCACGAGCCGGTCGAGTATTTTCACCTCGAACTCCCGCGCCACGGCGTGGTCATGTCGGAGGGCGCGCCGGCGGAATCGTTCCTCGACGTCGGCAACCGCGCCCACCTCACGCCGCTCGACCACTCGGACGCCTCGCCGCGCCTCGCCAGTCCGGCCGACGCCGAAAAATGCGCGCCGCAGATCGTCGGCGGCGACGCGCTGATCGCGATCCAGACCCGCTTGGCCGCACGATCCGACGCGCTCGGCCTCCAGACGCACGAGCCGGACCTGCACATCGTGCGCGACGGCGTTGCGGTCCGGCCGGAGATCGACGGCACCACCTACCGCTTCGCGCTCGGCACCGATCCGGCCGACGTCACCATCGTGTCGCGCAGTTCGGTCCCGGCCGAGCGCCAGTTCGGCAACCCCGACCATCGCCGCCTCGGCGTCGCGTTCGAACTCGATCCAACTGTCCGGCGCGACGTGGGCCATGAACGTCGACCTTCGCCACCCGCTGCTGACGGACGGATTCTATGGCCTGGAAGGCGATTTCCGCTGGACCGACGGCCACGCGACCCTGCCCGTGTCGGCGCTCGTCACCTCGACGGAGCCGATGACGCTCACGCTCACCGTCCGCCACGTCAACGCCTACCCGGCCGCCGCTCAGCCGGCGAGACGCGCCGCCTGATCGGCGACGCGCTCGTCGGCATCGGCGAGCAACCGCGCGGCACCGGGCGCGAGGCGCGCGTGTGCCGCGACGGTCGCCCGCCCCTCGGCATAACTTGAGCGCAGATCGGCAAGGTTCGCGGCCAGGGCGTCGCGCTCGCCGGGTGTAAGTGCCCCGTTCGCCAGCACCGTCTCGCTCCAGTCGATCATCCGCGCCAATACGAACGTCGCGTGAAACACGCCTTCCATCGGCCGGCCGTCCTGCCGGATCGGCGACCCGAACCGGTCCTCGTCCGGGTTCTCGACGAACTTCGCGCCGAGCGTCAGGCCGAACAGGTACGCGTGCGCGACCTCGTGCACCAAGGTCACCGCGAGCGTCAGCCGGTCGCTCGCGCACGCCTCGTCCAGCACCACGGCACCCCACAGATAGAACGTCGTGGCACTCGCGAAGCAGGCGCCCGACTCGTCGAGCCGGTAGCCGACGAACACGAACTCCCGGATCAGCGCCTGGATCTCGGCCGCGTAAGCCGGGCTCGCCTGCGCGATCAGGCCCAGCGCATCGGCCAGCACGCGCGCCGCACGGGCCTTCGCGTCGGGTGCGACCGCGAACAGCGTGACGCCCTCGGCCTCGGCTATCAGCCGGCCGTACCGCGCAGCCTGCGTCTCGCCCGAGGTCCGAATCGTCCAGCGTCGCGATCCGGAACGTCGCGCGCGGCGGCGGCACGGCGAGCAACCGCTCGATCAGCTCGCGCCCACCCGGCCGGTCATCGGCCGACAATGCCTCGACCAGATCGGTATACAGCCCGAACACGCCGGGCGAGACCGGCGAGTCCCGAACCGCGCGCATCCATGGTTCCGCCCGCAAGAAGGTCACGCCGGAGTCGTCACCCCACTCGCGAAGCACGGTCTCGACGCTGTCGGCCAGGCCGTCGCGAACCCGCCGGTCCATCGCCCGCGCCCTTGCGCCGTCGGGCGCGAAATCGTGGTGCACATCCATGCCTCGCACTCCTCAAACACGCGACACCCTGCCGGGCCGGGGCAGGCTCGAACGGACCGCTCGACGTCGTAACAAAACCATAGCTATCCTTTGCCCGGCGGCGCGAGTCCGCACAGGAAAGGCACCATGTCCCAAGTCGCGACCGAACCCCAGCTCGACCACCGCCGGCTCACCCGAAACGCGCTCGGCCTGCCGCAGATCGTCGCGTCCACGCTCGCCAACATCGCGCCCGCCGTCAGCTTCTATTTCGGCTTCAGCGTCATCGTCGGCGGTGCCGGTGTCGCGGCCCCGCTGACCATCATCGTCGCCATGGTCGCGATCCTGTTCCTCAGCAACACGCTGTCCGAGTTCACCAAATACCGCCCCAGCACGGGCTCGTTCGTCACGTTCATCGGCATGGGTTTCGGCCCCTCCGCCGGTGCCGCCGCGTCCTTGTTCACCGTCGTCGGCTACGCGATCGCCGCCGCCGCGATCGTCGCCATTTCGGGCGGCTGGGCGCACGACACGATCAAGCTGTACTTCAACATCGAAGTCCCGTGGCAGGCGCTCTCGATCGTCGCCACACTCATCTGCGGCTTCCTGGTCGCGCGCGGCGTGAAAGTGTCGACCCGCTGGGCGGCCATCTTCTTCTATTTCGAGCTGGCACTGCTGCTCGTCGCCGCAATCATCATGCTCTACGTCAACCGTGACTTCCTGACGCTCGCCCCGTTCCGGCCGTCGAACCTGTCCGGCGGCCTCGCCGGCATCGGCCTCGGCTTCCCGCTCGCGGTCTACATGTTCGTCGGCTGGGAGAACTCGGCGACCCTCGCGGAAGAAACCTCGAACCCGCGCCGCAACATCCCGCTCGCGCTGGTCGCCGGCACGATCGCGATCGGAATCGTCTACGTCTTCCTGTCGTACGCGACGGAAATCGCGTTCCACAACGACGCGGCGGCGATCGCGAAATCGGACATCCCGTTCATCGACGCGCTGAAAGCGTCGGCCGGCGGATTGCTGGTGATCGCCTACCTCGCCGGCGTGACCAGCATCTTCTCCTGCCTGCTCGGCCTGACCAACTCGCAGGCGAGAATCCTATTCAGCGCCGGTCGTGAACGGATGCTGCCGGCGTTCTTCGGCAAGATCCACCCGCAGCACAACACGCCCGCGATGGCGATGTGGACCTACATCCTGACCGCACTCGCGATCACGCTGATCTTCGGCTGGAACATCGCCCCGATCGACTTCTTCGGCTACACCGGAACCCTCGGCACGATCCCGATCATCGTCGTCTACCTGGTCACGACAGCCGCACTTCCGGCCTACATTCTGCGCCACCACCGGGCCGATTTCAGCGTGCTGCGCCACGCGATCATCCCGCTGCTCGGCATCCTGGTGACCGCCCTGCCGCTATGGGGCCTGATCAAGCCGGGTCAGGACGCGCCGTTCAACTGGTTTCCCGCCGCGATCGCCGCGTTCCTCGTGGTCTCGGTGATCTACGGCCTGATCCTGGCGAAGCGGTCGCCCAGCCTCGTGCACCGGATCGGCAGCTACGTCGCCGACGAGGAGTATTAGCCTCCGCTCATGGACGGCCTGAAGGTCGGTCACGCGACCGACCTTACGTTCGGAACCGGGGTGACGGCGATCGTGTGCGCCCACCCCATGACCGCCTCGGTCGCCGTGCTCGGCGGCGCACCGGGGGGCCACGATCTCGGGCCGCTCGACCCGGCGGCCACGATCGACGCGGTGGACGCGATCGTGCTGTCCGGCGGCTCGGCCTACGGGCTGGCGGCGGCGGGCGGGGTGCAGGCGTGGTTGCGCGCGAACGGACGCGGCCGGGTGTTCGCCGGACGCGCGGTGCCGCTGGTCCCGGCGGCCGTGTTGTTCGACCTCGTCACCAACGACCCCGCGCGCTGGGACCGCTTTCCGCCATACCGCGACCTCGGCTGGGAAGCCGCCGAGGCTGCGTCGGGTGCCATCGACGAAGGCTCCGTCGGTGCCGGCACCGGGGCCGCGACGGCGACGCTGAAGGGCGGCGTCGGCGTCGCGCGTGCCGTGACGGAGGCGGGTCACGCGATCCTCGCCATCGCCGCCGTCAATGCGATGGGCACCGCGACGATCGGGGACGGCCCGCATTTCTGGGCCGCACCCTTCGAGCAGGACGGGGAATTCGGCGGCCTCGGCTGGCCGTCGCCCATGCCGGCCGGCGCGCTGAAGCTGCGACGAAAACACCAGCAGCCCGCGACGACCATCGGCATCGTCGCGACCGACGCGCGGCTCACGAAGGCGATGGCGCACCGCGTCGCGTTGATGGCCCATGACGGCCTCGCCCGCGCGATCCTGCCCGCGCACGCGCCGATGGACGGCGACACGATCTTCGCCTTGTCCACCGGTGCGCGTGAGCTGACCGATCCGGCGGAGCTGACCGAACTCGGCCACCTCGCCGCCATCGCCTTCGCCCGCGCCGTCGCACGCGGCGTGTACCGCGCGACACCCCTGCCCGGCCTGACGCAGACATGGCACCAAAAATTCGGTCAGAGCGAGGCGGCCAGCAGCTCCCGCGTGTAAGGGTGTTCCGGCGCGTCCAGCAGTCGCGCGGCCGGTCCCCGCTCCACCACCCGGCCCTCGCGCAACACCACGATCTCGTCGGCCAAATGTCGCATCGCGGCGAGGTCGTGGGAGATGAACAGCCACCCCATCGCATGCCGCGTCCGCAACTCGCGCAGCAGCAGGATGATCTGCGCCTGCACCGAAACATCGAGTGCCGAGAACGGCTCGTCCGCCACGACCAGCGCCGGCCGGCCGACGATCGCGCGCGCGATCGCGACCCGCTGCCGCTGCCCGCCCGACAGCGCGTGCGGATAGTTTTTTGCGGCCGACGCCGGCAGCCCGACATCGTCGAGCACGGCCATAACTCTGTCGCGGCGTTCCGCGCGGGAAACCCCGGTCAATGCCTCCGAAATACTCGCGGCCACCGTCATGCGCGGATCGAGCGAGCCGCCGGGATCCTGAAACACCGCCTGCACCGAACCGCGCAGCGACACCGTGCCGGATTGCGGACGGTCCAGACCCAGCACGATGCGCGCCAGCGTCGTCTTCCCGCTGCCGCTCTCACCCACGATCGCGAGCGTGCCGCCGTCCGGAATGTCCAGATCGACATTTTGGAGCACCGTTCGCCCGTGGAACGCGCGGACCAAGTTTCTGACCGTCAGCATCGGAGCGGGTAATGGCACGCGACGCCGCCGGCCAACACCGGATCGGTGCGGCACAAAACGTCGGCACGCGGGCAGCGGGGCGCGAAGGCGCAGCCGGGCGGGATGTCGCGCGGCGACGGCATCCGCCCCGGGATCGGCACCGGCGGCTCGCGCCCGGCGGCCGACGCGGCCAGCAGCCCCGCCGTGTACGGATGGCGCGGCGCGGTCAGCAGCCTTGCCGTCTCGCCGGTCTCGACGATCCGGCCCGCATACATCACCGCCGCCGTTTTCGTCGCCCGCGCGACCACGCGAAAATCGTGGCTGATGAGCAGCAGCGCCGCCCCCCGCTCGGCCGCAAGCTCCGCCAGCAAATCGAGCACCCGCGCCTGCGTGATGCTGTCCAAAGCCGTCGTCGGCTCGTCGGCCAGCAGCAACGACGGGCCGCATACCAGGGCGGACGCGATCATCGCCCGCTGCCGCTGCCCGCCGGACAATCTGGTGCGGATAGCGCGCCTGCATGCCCGGCAACCCGACACGCGCCAGCAGGGTTTCGGCACGCTCGGCCGCTTGTGGCACACCGTGCGTCAGTGCCGCCTCGGCCACCTGAGCGCCAATCCGTTGGCGCGGATCGAGTGCCGTCGCAGGCTCCTGAAACACGAACCCGATGTCCTTGCCACGCACCTTGCAAAGTGTTGCGTCCGGCGCGCCGAGCAGTTCGCGACCGTCCAGCCGCACGGAACCGGTAGCGCGTGCGATCGGCGGCAACAACCCGACGACGGCGAGTGCGAGCATCGACTTGCCGCTCCCGCTCTCGCCAACCAGCCCGACCGTCTCCCCCGCCCCGACGAAAAAATCGATACCGCGCAGCAACTCGGCCGCGCCGATCCCGACACGCAGATCGCGAACCGACAGCATCAGCGCAGACGTGGATCGAGCCGGTCGCGCAATCCGTCGCCGAGCAGCGTCAACCCGAACACGGCGACCGCGATCGCGAGGCCCGGCACGATCGCGAGCCACGGTGCGCGCCACACATAGGTCTGCGCGTCGTTGAGCATCCGCCCCCAGCTCGGCATCGGCGGTTGCGCGCCGAGGCCCACATACGACAACCCGGCATCGGCGATGATCGCGAGCCCGAGCTGCAACGCGCACTGCACCACCAGCACGCCGGCGATGTTGGGCACGACGTGCCGTATCGCGATCGCCGGCGTGCCGCGTCCGCAAACCCGCGCGGCCTGAACATACGGCATGCCCCAAACCGTGCGCGCGGCATTGCGGCTCACGCGGGCAAAAACGCCGGCGGTGAACACGCCGATGGCGACCATCGCGACACCGATCCCCGGTCCCACGGCGGCCGACAGCATCACCGCGACCAGCAACGCCGGAAACGCGAACACCAGATCGGACGCGCGCATCAGCACGCCGTCGAACACGCCGCCACGCCCCGCGAACACGCCCGCCGGCACGCCGAGTGCGAGGCCAATCGCGACCGCGACGACGCTCGTCTCCAGCGTCTCGCGCGATCCGGCGAGCAGCAGGCTCGCGACATCGCGGCCGTAATGGTCCCGCCCGAACGGATGGGCGGCATCGGGCGGCAACAGCTTGTGCAGGATGTCCATCGCGGTCGGCGAGTACGGCGTCCAGACCAGCGACAGCAGTGCCGCCAGCACCAGCACGGCCACGATCGTGCCGCCCGTTCTCAAACGCGCAACCTCGGATCGAGCATCGACTGCGCGACGTCGACCAGCGCGTTGACGATCACCACGACCGCCACCAGCAACACGACCAGATCCTCGACGACGACCAGGTCGCGGCCGCCGACCGCATGAAACAGCAGCTCGCCCAATCCCGGCAGCGCGAACACGCTCTCGACGATCACCGCGCCCGCCAGCAGGAAACTGAGTTGCAGCCCCCAGATCGTCAGGATCGGCCCGAGCGCGTTCGGCACCGCATGCCGCCACAGCGCCGCGCGCCGCGTCAGACCCCGCGCCCGCGCCGTCCGCACGTAATCGGCCGACAATGTCTCGAGCACCGCCCCGCGCGTCACCCGCGCCAATACGGCCGCCTGCGGCAACGCGAGTGCGACCGCCGGCAGGATCAGTGCCCGCACCGCCCGCGCCGGATCGGACCAGCCGGGAAACCCGCCCGCGGGCAGCCAGCCGAGCCGCACGGAAAACACCAGCACCAACAGCAGCCCGGCCCAGAAACTCGGCACCGCCAGCCCGACCTGCGAGCCGACCCGCACGACCGCATCGGCCACCCGCCCCCGCGCCGACGCGGCCCAGACGCCGAGCGGCAACCCGACCGCCGTCGACAATGTCAGCGCCGCCGCCGCAAGCGGCACGGTCACGCCGATCCGCTGCCCGATCAGGTCGGCGACCCTCACGTGATACGCGACGCTCTCGCCCAGATCGCCGCGCGCCAGCCGCCAGACGAAATCGGCGAACCGGGCCACCAGCGGCTCGTCCAGCCCCATCCGCGCCCGCAACGCCGCCAGCGTATCGGCCCGCGCGCCGGTCCCGAGCGCCACCGCGGCCGGATCGCCCGGCAATACATCCAACACCAGAAACACGACGATCGAGGCGGCGAGCAGCGTCGCCGCCAGCACGCCGATTGTTCGCGCTACTCGGCCCAGCTCACCGCACCGACATCGTTGGCCGGCACAGGATCGTTCTCCCACAGCCCGCGCAGCTTCGCGTTCCAGACGCCCACTTTCGGCAACGCGAACAGGAACACGTTCGGCTCGTCCTCGGCCAGCTTGCGCTGCAGCTGCCCCAGCAGATCGGCCGTCACCTTCGGGTCCGTGCTCAGCGAATACTTCGCATACAGCGCCTTATAATCGGCGTTGTTGTAGTTGAAGTAGTATTTCTCACGCGCGTAAATATCCAGGTCGCGCGCCTCGGTGTGCGAAATCACCGTCGCGTCGAAGTTCGATTTTAGAAACACCTGATCGATCCACTGCGCCCACTCGACCTGTTCGAGCTTCGCCGTGATCCCGACATCGGCCAGCATCGCCGCGATGATCTCGCCCCCGCGCCGCGCGTACGGCGGCGGCGGCAGCGCGATCGTAAACACCGTGCCGGGCGCGATACCGGCCTCGGCCAGCAGCGCCTTCGCCTTCGCCGGATCGAACGGGTACGTCCCGACCAGGTCGACGTAGCCGGGATCGGACGGCACGTAATGCGAGCCGATCGGCGCCCCGAACCCGCTCTCGGCACCGTCGATGATCTGCTTGCGGTCGAGCGCATAGGCCAGCGCGCGGCGGACCCGCACATCGTCGAACGGCTTGCGCGCGTTATTCAACGCCAGGATCGTCTTGCCCTCGGTCGTGCCGACATGCACCGCGAACCGTGGGTCGGCCTTGAACTGATCGACCGCCTCGGGCGCGGGAAAGTTGCTGAACGCGTCGACGTCGCCCGCCAGCATCGCCGACGTCGCGGCGGCCGGATCGGCGATGAACCGGAACGTCACCGCCGACAGTTTCGCCCTCGCGCCCCAGTAATCCGGGTTCCGCTCCAGCTCCACCCGGTCGCCCTGCACCCATTGCTTGAACCGGAACGGCCCGGTGCCGACAGGGTGCGTCGCATTGGTCGCCGCCGTCTTCGGGCTGACCATCACCGCGTCGCCCCAGCCCATCCCGAACAGGAACGTCGCCGACGGATGCTTCAGGACCACCACCGCCGTCCGCGCGTCGGGGCAATCGACATGCGCGATCGGCTCGAACAACTGCTTCTGCGCGTTGACGCTATCGGGCGCCATCGCCCGCTCGTAGCTGAATTTCACCACCGAGCAGTCGAACGGCGACCCATCGTGGAACTTCACGCCCTCGATCAGGTGGAACGTATAGGTCAGCCCGTCATCGCTGATCCCCCACCCCTCGGCCAGGTCCGGCTGCACCGCGCCCGCCCGGTCGATCCGCGTCAGGCCCTCGAAAATGTTGGCGTAGGTCACCTCGCGGATCGCCGACGCGGCCCCGGCGGTCGGGTCCAGCCCCGGCGGCTCCAGCACCATCCCGAGCGTCAGCGTGTCCTTCGCCCCGGCCGCCATCGCCCCCGCTGTCAAAACGAGCGGTGAGACGGACATGGCGAGAACGAAGGCGAGCGTCAGACGGACCATCCCGGCCTCCGTTACGGTGCGGCGTAGGACACCAGCGGAACCCAACCCGGTCAACCCGCCGCGTTCAAGGGCTCAGCCGCGAGATCCATCCATGCGACGACCCGGGCGCCGCCTCCGCCCCCACGGTGATCGTCGCCGTCATCCCGGCCGCGAGAATCACCCCGTCCGGCACGCTGTCGATATGGATCCGCACCGGGATCCGCTGCGCCAGCCGCACCCAGGTGAACACCGGGCTCACGCTCGCCAGCCCCAGCGTGCCCGGGTCCGTGTTCGGCGTGTTGATGCCGCGCGCCACGCTCTCGACATGCCCGCGCACCGGCTGCTTGAAACTCATCAGCGCCACCAGCGCCGGGTCGCCGACCCGAATGCCGGCCAGCTTGGTCTCCTCGAAATACCCGACGACCCTGAAACTATCGGTGTCCAGCAGCGCCATGTTGCGCGTGCCCTTGGTCGCGTAATCGCCGACCCGCAGCAGCAGGTTCGTCACGTACCCGTTGACCGGTGACGTGACGTGCGTGCGCGCGAGGTCGATCCGCGCCTGATTGAGCTGCGCCACCGCGGTCGCGTACGCGCCGACCGCGACATCGGCCGTGCTTTGATAGGACTGCTTCTCCTCCTCCGACGTGGTCAGCGTCGTCAGCCGCGAGCGCCGTGCGGCTTCGCCCTGTCGCAGCCGCAGATCGGCTCCCCGGCTGCGCTCCGTGGCCTCGGCGGTGGCGACCGCGACCTCGTAATCCGTCGGGTCGATGTCGTACAGCGGGTCGCCGCGCCGGACGTTCTGGTTGTCCACGACATGCAGCGCGATCACGCGCCCGGATATCTCCGGCGCCAGATTGACGACATCCGCCTGCACCTGTCCGTCGCGCGTCCACGGCCCGGTCAGATAGTGGTTCCAGACGGCGATGCCCGCGAACACCGCGCCGGTCAGCACGATCGAGCGTCAGCGCGACGCGCAGCGATCTGCGCGCGAGGTCGTACATCAGAGCACCGCCACGAACAGGCCCAGAATGCACATGTACAACCCCGCTTCGGCCAGTGGCGGATTCCACACCCAGCGCACGAAACCGGCGCGAACCAGCACCAGCCGCAGCGGCAGATACGCGACCAGCGCCGCCACCATGTACACGACAAGCGGCGAGAAGTAGACGCCCGCGATGTTCGCCTCACGCCACATCGTCAGCCTTCAGAACGCCGTACGCGTGCAACGCCCGCCACTGCGACCGCAGCAGGATCGACGCGCCGTACAGGCCGGACACCGCCTCGCGCAACGCGGGATCGCCGACGTGTGCGAGGGTCGCGGCGGCGGCGGCCAGCGTGTCCGGCCGGGGCCGCCGCAGGCTCGCGCGCGCCGCCGTCACCGCGTCGGACGGTGCCGCGCCCCTCAGGCCGGCATGCGCGCGCAGCAGCGCGATATCGAGCTCGCAGAACGCGTACATCCGGTGCAGCACGGCAAGCCGGGCCGGCGTCGCCCGCCCGAGCCACGCGCTCGCCTGCGCCAGCCGGTCCACTTCGAGGGACTGCACCTCGGTCTGCGCCATCGTCCCGCCGCGCGTCAGCGTGCGGCGAAGGTCGTGCTGCACGGCGATCACCAGCCGCATGAACCGCTGCCGCCTGGACACCGGCAGCAACAGCCGGAACGCCAGCACCATGAACAGCACGGCCATCGCCTGCACGACCAGGTTGTTGAAGAACCCGGACAGGTCGAAGCTTTCGGTGTTCGCCGGCGCCAGCAGCAGGGTGAAATACAGCAGCAGCCCCGGCGCGATGCGGGCCAGCAACGGCAGCCGCACCATCAGCGCCAGCACGAAGCCCGCCGCGCCCACCACCAGCGCGAACGGCACGAACCCCGACACGCCCGGCAGCACCCAGTAGCCGATGACGCCGGCCAGCACCGCCGGGATCGGGATCGCGAGCGCCATGCTGGTCGCCGCCGCGGACGGGTTGGCCGCCATGCCCAGCAACGCGGTGAACGCCGCCTGCTGCACCAGCAACCCGGTGGCACCCGGCCAGCCGGCATAGATGCAGAACACCGCCCCGCAGCCGACCGCGATCACCGTCCGCAGCGTCGTCCGCGCCGCCGTCAGCAGATCGTAGTGCCGCCTCAGCCGCACCTTCCGGTGCGCGCGGCCGCCGACGATCAGATCGCGCATCCCGATCTCGGCCAGCTCGCGCTGCCGCGACAGGTCGTTCGTCCGCTCGGCGATGAAGATGTCCCGTGCCGCCGCGTCGCCGGTTTCGACATTCCGGTGCGCGAACGCCAGCGCCCGGCTCGCGGCCAGCGTCCCCAGGATCGCGGCGATGGAACTGCGCGCCCCGGCGCTCCGCGCGCGCCCGTCCGGCAGTTCGGTCGCGGCGTAGCTCGCCTCCGTCGTCATGCCCAGCGCCTTCGCCCCGATCGCGATGCAGGCCGCGTCGTCCGGCACCTCCCCGCCGGCCAGCACGCCCCGCGCCAGCGCGCCCACCGCCGTGACCTGCGCCCGCAACCCCGCGACCAGGCCGTCGAACGACCGGTCGGACGTGGACAGCCCGTTGACCACCGCCACCGCCACCACGCCGATCAGGATGGCGGCCACCCGGTTCAGCGCCGTCAGCAGCGCCCCGGCCGGCGCGTCGATCCCGCCCAGCGCCACGATCCCGACCGTGTAGCCGGACAGCACCGCCCCGTACGACCGGAAGTCGCGCAGCAGCGAGGCGACGAACGTGCATGCCCCGAGCCACACCGTGAACGCGACCAGCAGCATCGCGCGATCCTGCGGCCACAACGCCACGACCGCGACGCCCGCGACGCCCCCGACCACCGTGCCGAGCACCCGGTACAGCGCCTTGGACATCGCCATGCCGGCCGACGGCTGCGTCACGATCGCCACGCAAAGACCGGCGCTGGACGCGGAGTCGAGCTGGATGAAAAAGGCCGTCGCATACGCCAGCAGCAGGGCGGCGGTGAACCGGCCCGCGAAGCCGACCGCGTCGGGCAGAAAGCCCGGCAAGGCAAGCAGCGGCGCGCGGGCGGAGGTGGCGGACATCGGGCCACCGTGCCTCGGACGGAAGGCCCGCCGCAATGGCGCGCTTGACCTTCCAATGGTGGGAAGGTCCAAGACGCCCCTCAGTGTTGAAACGTGAGGTTTGCGATGCTGCAGACGCGATCCGGGCCAGCCGACACATCCCGCCCGCGCGCCGTCGGGTCCCGGGTGCCGCGAAGCGCGGGCGGCGCCAGCATCGGCCAAGCGGCGGCCGCGTCGGGCGTGTCGGCGAAGATGATCCGCTACTACGAAGCCGTCGGTCTGGTCCGCCCCGCCGATCGCTCGGCCGCCAACTACCGCGCCTACGACGAGGCGGCGATCGTCACCCTGCGGTTCGTCGCCCGCGCCCGCGCCCTCGGCTTCTCGCTGGACGAGATCGCGCGGCTGCTTGCCCTTTGGCGGGAGCCGGGCCGCACCAGCGCGGACGTGAAGGCGCTGGCGCTCCGGCACGTCGCGGACCTCGACCGGCGGGTCGCCGCGATCCAGGCGATGCGAACCACGATCGTCCGGCTCGCCGAACAGTGTCACGGCGACGGGCATCCGGATTGCGCGATCCTCGACGGGCTCGCCGGCGCATGAGCGCGCTGTTCGGCCAGCTCGGGCACGCGTTGCTGATCGCGGCCGGCATGGCCTGGCAGGTCGGGTGGAGCCTGGTGCTGGGCTTCGCGATTTCCGGCCTGTTGCAGGCCGTGGTCTCGCAGCGGGCGATGACCGCCGCCCTCGGCCGCGCCGGGCTGCGGCAGATCGCGCTCGCGACCGTGGCGGGCGCGGCCAGTTCGAGCTGCTCGTACGCGTCGGCCGCCGTCGGGCGGACCCTGTTCAAGAAGGGCGCCGCTCTGATCCCGAGCCTCGCCTTCGTGTTCGCCTCGACCAATCTCGTGATCGAGCTCGGCATCGTTCTCTATCTGCTGATGGGCTGGCAGTTCATGGCCGGCGAGTGGATCGGCGGCGTGGTGCTGATCGCGATCCTGTCCGCGCTGGTGCGGCTCACCTATCCGCGCAACCTGGTCGAGGCGGCGCGCACCCATCCCGAACCGGGGCGCGGCCATGAACACCCGAGCGCCGAGCGGACAGGCACGATCGCGCAAAAACTCGCCCGGCGCGAAACCTGGGTCGCGGTGGCCCAGAACTTCGTCATGGACTGGTCGATGCTGTGGAAGGACCTCGTCCTCGGCTTCCTGATCGCCGGGGCGCTTGCCGCGTTCGTCCCGGACGGCGTCTGGCAGACCCTGTTCGTGCGCGGCGCGAGCCCGTGGGTGCAGGTTCCGGCCAACGCGCTGCTCGGGCCGGTGGTCGCGGTGCTGTCGTTCGTCTGCTCGATCGGAAACGTCCCCATGGCCGCCGTGCTCTGGGGCGCCGGCGTCAGCTTCGGCGGGGTGCTCGCGTTCCTGTACGCGGACCTGATCGTCTTGCCGCTGCTGGATGTCTACCGCCGCTACTACGGGTGGAAAATGGCCGCCTACATCGCGGCGACGTTCTACGCGACGATGGTCCTAGCCGGGATCGTCATGGATCTCGCGTTCAGCGCCGCCGGATGGATCCCCGCGCGCCGGCCGGACATACGCGCCGCGATGACCCATTTCTCGTTCGACTACACGTTCTGGCTGAACCTCGCGTTCGGCGCGCTGGCGCTGGCGCTGTTCGTCTACGCCCGCCGCCAGCCCGTCCAGCAGGCCCATTGCGCCCACCACGGGCACGCGCACCACTAACGAAAGACCCAGTCATGACCCTGCGCCCGAAACTGCCCCTCGCCATCGCGCTCGCCCTGACCGCGATCCCAGCATTGGCGCAAATGCCGATGGCGCCCGCCGATCAGGCGCTGATGGCGGGCATGGGGACGATGAGCCAATCGATGGCGGCGGTGCCGATGACCGGCGACGCCGACCGGGACTTCGCCTCCATGATGACCCCGCACCATAAGGGCGCGATCGACATGGCGCGCGCCGAACTGGCCTACGGGCACGATCCGGCGATGCGCCGGCTGGCCACCGACATCGTCGCCGCCCAGGAGAAGGAAATCGCCGAGATGCGGAGCTGGCTGGCCGCGCACCCCGCGCGATAGGTCCTACGGTTCGACCAGCGCCGCCGGGATCAGCGGAGCCGAAGCGGGCGGCGGGGCGTTGTCCGGATAGCTCGCCTCCCACCCGCCCCCGAGCGCCTTGTACAGCGCCACCAGATCGGTCGAGACCGTCGTCTGGGCCTGCAGTTGCTGCTGCTGCGTCGACAGCAACTGCCGCTCCGCGTTCAGCACGTCCAGGAACGTCACGATCCCCGACCGGTACTGGTCGTTCGCTAAGCCCACGGCCCGTTGGTTCTGCGCCACTGCGCGCAAAATCGCCTCCTGCTGCAACTGGTCGGCGGCGTAATTCGTCAGCGCGTTGTTCACGTCGTGCAGCGCGTTCAGCACCGCGCGCTGATAGCCGATCGCGGCCTCCTGCTCCTGGTCGCGCCGCAGTTCCAGCGTCCGCGTCAGCCGGCCGCCCTGGAAAATCGGCAGCGTGATCGACGGCCCGACCGAATACGTATCCGCACCGAGGCTGCCCAGATATTTGAACTGCGTCGCCTGGATCGCGATGCTGCCGGACAGCGTGACCCGCGGGAAGAAATCGGCCACCGCGACACCGACCGTCGCGGTCGCCGCATGCAGATTGGCCTCGGCCTGCCGGATGTCGGGACGCCGGCGCGTCAGCTCGCTCGGCAGCCCGACCGGGACCACGGGCGGCACCGGCGGGATCGGTGCCGTGGCCGCCAGTTCGGCGTCCATCGCGTCCGGCGGCTCGCCCAGCAACAGCGCGATCGCGTTCACCATCTGCGCGGCCTGGGCGCGCAGCGTCGGCAACTGCGCCTCGGTGGCCGCGACCTGGGCGGCGGCGTTGGCCACGTCCAGTTCGGTGTTCAGGCCGGCGCTCGCCCGCTCCCGCGTCAGCTTCAGGCTGTCGCGCTCGGTGCCGAGGTTGCGCTCGACGACGGCCAGGTTCGCCTGCGCCCCGCGCAGCTGGATGTAGTCGCGCGCCACCTCGGCCAGCGCGGTCGTCAGCGTGTTGCGGCGATCCTCCTCCGACGCGGTCAGCTGCGCCTTCGACGCCTCGATGTTCCGGCGCACCCGGCCCCAGAGGTCGAGCTCGTACCAGGCGTCGAAGCCGGTACTGGTACAGATCGAACGGTGCCGTCAGCGAGGTGTTCGGGATGCCGCCCTGGACGCCGCCGAGCCCGTTCGACGCCGTGCCGGGCGATGCCCCCGCGCCGCCGCCGCCGAACAGCCCGATCACGCCGTGCTTGCTCTGCTGCTCGCGCGTGTAACTCGTGTTGCCGTTGATCTGCGGGAACGCGTCGGCGCGGGTGACGCCGAGCGACGCGCGGCTTTCGGACAGCCGGATCGTGGCGACCCGCACATCGAGGTTGCCGCCCGCCACCCGCTCGACCAGCCGGGTCAGGATCGGGTCGTGGAAATTGTTCCACCACGCGACGTCGACCGGCTCCGAGGCGGGGATGCTGTTCGACGCCGACACCGG
The DNA here is from genome assembly GCA_963756975.1 of uncultured Alphaproteobacteria bacterium. Lineage (GTDB taxonomy): Bacteria > Pseudomonadota > Alphaproteobacteria > Acetobacterales > Acetobacteraceae > CAVRQM01. Next base: position 913,275 of record CAVWPS010000001.1, read on the forward strand.
GGCCAGCGGCTTCGGCGCGTTGAGGTAGCTGGTCGGCGCGTAATACGGCTGAGGCCGCTTGAAGTCCGGGCCGACCGTGCACGCCGTCAGTGCCGAACCGAGCAGCAACCAAAGGCCATACCGCACGCGGAACCCCATCTCTGACATCGCGGCAACCTACGGCGCTACGTTGCGCTGGCAACCCCCGCTGGCGCGTCACCGGCCGCGCGGGCAGTGTTCGGCCGCGAGAACGGAGGACTCACGATGACCCAGATCACCGAGGCACTGGACACCGCCGAGGCGACCGCGCCTGACGCACAGGCGCGCTGGCTCGACTGGCTGCGCATTCCCTCCGTCAGCGCGCAGCCGGCGCACGCGCCCGATTGCCGCCGCGCCGCCGAGTGGGCGCGCGACCGCCTGCTCGAACTCGGCTTCGAAGCCGATCTGCGGGAGATTCCGGGCCACCCGGTCGTGGTCGCCCACCACTCCGGACCCGGCACCGAGGGTCTCCCGCGCGTGCTCTATTACGGCCACTACGACGTGCAGCCGGCCGAGCCGCTCGACCTCTGGCATTCCGCCCCGTTCGAGCCGGCCGTGGTCGACGGCCCGCACGGCAAGCGCGTCGTCGCGCGCGGTGCGGTCGACGACAAGGGCCAGGTCGCGATGTGGCTGGAGGCGTTCCGCGCCTGGCACCAGACCCACGGCACGATGCCGCTGCCGATCACGGTCGTGATCGAGGGCGAGGAGGAGGTCGGCAGCGCCAACCTCGAAGCCTTCCTGCGCGAATACGCCCCCGACCTGCGCGCCGACATCGCAATCGTCAGCGACACCGACATGTGGGACATCGACACGCCCGCGCTCTGCACCAGCCTGCGCGGCCTCGTCTATATGCAGGTCGACCTGCTCGCCGCCTCGCGCGACCTCCATTCCGGCATGTTCGGCGGCTCGGCCCTCAACCCCATCAACGCGCTGACCGCCGTGCTCGGCCGCCTGCACGATGCGGACGGCCGCGTCGCCATCCCCGGCTTCTACGACGGGGTCCAAGACGTGCCGGCCGCGCAGGCGGCGCAGTGGGCCGGCCTCGGCTTCGACGAGTCCGCATTTCTGGGCGACATCGGCCTGTCGGTCCCGGTCGGCGAAAAGGGACGCGGCGGGCTGGAGCGGCTGTGGGCGCGCCCGACCTGCGACATCAACGGCATCTGGGGCGGCTACACCGGCGAGGGCAGCAAGACCGTGATCGCCGCCGAGGCGCACGCCAAAGTCTCGTTCCGGCTGGTGCCCGGCATGGACCCCGACCGGATCGCGCAGGGGTTCGAGGATTTCGTCCGTGCTCACGTGCCGGCCGACGCGCGACTGACGTTCCACCGGTTCGGCAACTCACCCGGCATGCGCGTGCCGACCGACAGCCGCTTCGTGACCGCCGCCCGCACCGCGCTGGAAGCGGAATACGGCCGCCCGGCGGTGCTGGTCGGCGGCGGCGGGTCGATTCCGGTCGTCGAGGCGTTCAAGCGCATTCTCGGGCTCGACACGCTGATGATGGGATTCGGGCTGAACGACGACCGCATCCACTCGCCGAACGAGAAGTTCGAGGTCGCCTGCTTCCGCCACGGGCTGCGAAGCCACATCCGTCTGCTGGGCGCGCTCGCCGGCGCGTGACGCCGCGCCTGACCGTCGCGGGCCTGCATCACGCCTTCGCCGGCCCGTTCGACCTCTCGCTGGCGGCCGGCGACTGCCTCGCGGTCACCGGGCCGTCCGGCGCCGGCAAAAGCCTGCTGCTGCGCTCGATCGCCGACCTCGACCCGAACGAGGGCCAGGTCACGCTCGACGGCATCGACCGATCCGCCATGTCCGCACCGCGATGGCGCGCGAAAGTCGGTTACGCGCAGGCCGATGCCGGTTGGTGGAGCGAGACGGTGGCGGACCATTTCGCCGACCTCGACGCCGCACGCGTTCTGGCGACCCGCCTCGCCCTCGCGCCGAAACTCCTCGACGGGGATGTCCGGACCCTCTCGACCGGCGAGAAGCAACGCCTCGCCCTGGTGAGAACCTTGCTCGGCAACCCGCCCGTGCTGCTGCTCGACGAGCCGACCGGGCCGCTCGACCCGGACAGCACGGCGGCGGTCGAGGCGGTGCTGGCCGAACGCCTCGCCGCCGGCTGCGCGATGATCCTCGTCACCCACAGCGCCGAGCAGGCGGCGCGGCTCGCGACCGCCCGCGCCCGCATGGAAGCCGGCCGGCTGAATTTCGCGTGAACCCGATCCAGCTCACGCCCGCCGACCTCGCCATCGCAGCACTGTTGGTGGTGGTCGACGGAATTCTGTCGGTCGCACTCCGGCTCGGCCTCGCCCGCCAGCTCGCCATCGCCGCCGCCCGGATGGTCGTGCAGCTGGTCCTGATCGGCTACCTGCTGCGGTTCGTCTTCGCGGTCGACGCGGCATGGCTCACGCTGCTGCTGGTCGCGGTGATGATCGCGATCGCCGCCCGGGAAGTCGCGGCACGGCCCAAACAGCGGCTGGTGCGCGGTGGCAACTGGGTCGCGGGCGGCAGTGCCGTGGCCCTCGCGACCGGCATCGCCAGCATATTGGCCCTGACCACGGCACTGCGCCCGCAACCCTGGTACGACCCCCGCTACGCGATCCCGCTCGCCGGCATCATCCTCGGCAACGCGCTCAGTGCCGCGAGCCTGTCGCTCGACGGCGTGCTGGACGGTGTGGTGCGCGAGCGGGCGGCGATCGAGGCCCGGCTATGCCTCGGTGCGACCATCGGCGTCGCGATGGGCGGGCTGGTTCGCAGCTCGATCCGGCGCGGGCTGCTGCCGATCATCAACGCCATGTCCGCGTCCGGCATCGTGACGTTGCCGGGGATCATGACCGGGCAGATCCTCGCCGGGCTCGATCCGCTGCAGGCGGTCAAATATCAAATCCTGCTGATGTTCCTGCTGTCCGGCGGCGCGGGCCTCGCCGCCGCCGTCACGGCACTGGTCGCGTCTCGCCTGCTGACCGACAATCGCCAGCGACTGCGGCTGGACCGGCTGCGGACCCGGCGGTAGAGGCAGGCCATGACCGAACAATCGACCGCACCCGCCCTCACCATCGCCCCGGAGCTGCGCAGCTTTATCGAAACCGAGGCGCTGCCGGGCCTGGATATGTCGGCGGCCGCGTTCCTCGACGGTCTGGCCGCAATCCACGCGATGTTCGCGCCCCGCAACCGCGCCCTGCTCGCGCGCCGCGACGACCTGCAGCGCCAGATCGACAGCTGGCACGATGCCAATCGCGGAAAAGCTTGGGATCAGTCCGGCTACGAGGCGTTCCTGCGCGACATCGGCTACTTGCTGCCGGTCGCCGACGGCGTGAGCGTCGCGACCGCGAACGTGGACGACGAAATCGCCCGCATCGCCGGCCCGCAGCTTGTGGTGCCCGCCAGCAACCCCCGCTATGCGCTGAACGCCGCCAACGCCCGCTGGGGCAGCCTGTTCGACGCGCTGTACGGCACCGACGCGCTGCCCGGCGACCGCACCGGCAAGGGCTTCGACGCCGAGCGTGGCCGCCACGTGGTCTCCCGTGCCCGCGCGTTCCTCGACGAAGCGGTGCCGCTCGCCGGCGGGTCGCACGGCGAAATCGACGGCTACACGGTCGCGTCCGGCGCGCTGGTCCCGGCGTTGCGCGACCCCGCCGCGTTCGTCGGCTATCGCGGCGAGGCGTCCGCGCCGGGCGCGATCCTGCTGCGCCATAACGGCCTGCATATCGAACTGGTGCTCGACCGCGCCCACCCGGTCGGCTCGACCGACCGCGCCGGATTGGCCGATGTCGTCCTGGAAGCCGCGATCAGCACGATCGTCGACCTTGAGGACTCCGTCGCCACGGTCGACGCGGCCGACAAGGTCGACGTCTACCGCACGTGGCTCGGCCTCATGCGCGGCGATCTGGTCGCCTCGTTCGAGAAGGGCGGCCGCACGCGCGAGCGCCGGCTCGACCCCGACCGCACCTACACCGCACCGGACGGCGGCACGCTCACCCTGCCCGGCCGCTCGCTGCTGCTGGTCCGCAACGTCGGCCACCACATGACGACCGACGCGATGATGTCGGCCGACGGATCAGAGGGTTACGAGACGGTGCTCGACTGCGCCGTCACCGCCCTGATCGCGCGGCACGACCTCGCGAAGACGGATGGCCCCCGCAACAGCCGCGCCGGCTCGGTCTACATCGTGAAGCCGAAGATGCACGGGCCGGACGAGGTCGCCCTCGCGCGCGACCTGTTCGCCGCCGTCGAGGATATGCTGAAGCTGCCCCGCAACACGCTGAAAATGGGCATCATGGACGAGGAGCGGCGCACCAGCCTCAACCTCGCCGCCTGCATCGAAGCGGCGCGCGAGCGGGTGGTGTTCATCAACACCGGCTTCCTCGACCGCACCGGCGACGAGATCCACACCTCGATGCGGGCCGGTGCCATGGTCCGCAAGGAAGCGATGCGCGGCACGCCCTGGATCGCCGCCTACGAGGACAACAACGTCGATGTCGGCCTCGCCTGCGGCCTGCGCGGCCGGGGCCAGATCGGCAAGGGCATGTGGGCGGCGCCGGACCGGATGGCCGACATGCTGGCCCAGAAGATCGGCCACCCGCGCGCCGGCGCCAGCACCGCGTGGGTGCCCTCGCCCACCGCCGCCACGCTGCACGCGCTGCACTATCACGCGGTCGATGTGGCGGCGCGGCAGGCCGAGGTTGCGGCGCGGGCCGTCGTGCCGCGCGAGAAAATCCTGCAAATTCCGCTCAATGCCGGCCAGAACTGGTCCGACGCCGACGTGACCGCCGAGCTGGAGAACAACACGCAGGGCATCCTCGGCTACGTCGTGCGCTGGATCGACCAGGGGATCGGCTGCTCGAAAGTGCCGGACATCCACGATGTCGGGCTGATGGAGGACCGCGCCACGCTGCGGATCAGCAGCCAGCACATCGCGAACTGGCTGACCGCCGGGGTCGTCGACCGCCCGCGCGTCGAAGCGGTGCTGCGCCGGATGGCGGAAGTCGTGGACCGCCAGAACGCCGCCGACCCCGCCTACCGCCCGATGGCACCCGCCTTCGACGGACCGGCGTTCGCCGCCGCATCCGACCTGATCTTCATGGGCACGTCACAGCCGAACGGCTATACCGAGTTCATTCTGACGGCCCGGCGGCGGGAAGCGAAGGCCGCGATGCAAACCGTCTAGGATCGGGGACCTTCGATGGGGCACGTCACGTCCAACGTCTGGTTTTTGCAGTGGTACGTGCTGGCCGGCGTCGCCATTTTTCTCTACGGCCTTGCGTACGCATGGTATTTCGCACTCGGCGGCATCACCCCGGTCGGATGGGTCAAGGGCAAGCTGAGGCAGCGCCGCAACGCCCGGATCGTGATACAGCAGGAAGCGGATCGCGCCGCGCGCCAAGCGGCCGCACGAGCAAGGGTGGAGGCGGCGCAGCGCCAGACCGGCGGCGCTCCGATTACGATCGACGCCGAACCCGAGTGAGCGCCGACCGGACCTCCGCCACGTAACCTTCCAGTTCGGCCGCGCGATGCGTCGCGGTGTGCGACCCGAGCACCCGCTCCCGCGCCGCGTCGGACTGCGCTTGGGCCAGCTCCGGCGTTCTGGCCAGGATCGCCGACATGTCCGCCGCGTCGTCGGCCAGCGCCACCTCGCGCCCGGGCGTGAGAACGGTCTCGATCCCGGCCCAGCGATCCGAGACGATCGGGCAACCGCAAGCCGCCGCCTCGAACAGCCGCACGCTCGGGCTGTAGCCGGCTTCGCGCATGTCCGCGCGCGTCACGTTCAGCGTCCAGCGCAACGACGAGTAGAACGCCGCGTGTTCGGTCGGGCCCAGATGCTCGATCCGCTCCACATTGTCCGGCCACTCGATCGAAGCGGGATATTGCGGCCCGGCGACCACGAAGCGCAGGTCCGGCCGGGCGAGCGCCGGTTCGATCAGCAAAGACCGCAATGTCGGCTGCCGGTCGTCGCTATAGGTGCCCAGGTAGCCGAGATCCCAGCGGACCGGACCGCCGGCCGGGCGATACAGGGCCGGGTCGACGGCGCAATACAGCGCCCGCGCGCGTTTCGCGCCCCAGCGCCGTTCCAGCGTGTCGAGCGTCGGTCCGCCGGTGAACGACAGGTACAGATCCCAGCGCGGGATCAGGCCGGCCGACAGGTAATCGCAATCGCCGGACGCGATCCGGGCCAGGGTGACCGGCGTGTCGATGTCGTAGAACGCGACCACGCCGGCGGCCGCCTCGATCGCCCAGCCGCCGACCGCGATGCCGTCCGGCACGTACGAGCCGACCACGACCAAATCCGCCGCCGCGATCCGGGCGCGGTATGCTTCGAGACCGGCGAGGTCGGCATAGAACGCCAGCTCGCAATACGCGGGATCGGTCAGGTCGCGCGTCGCCGCGTACCAGGGCTTGTCGCGTTCGAGGAACAGGATGTCGTGCCCGCGCGCGGCCAGTGCCGCGACCAGGGCACGATACGTCGTGGCATGGCCGTTGCCCCACGACGACGACAGCGTCAGGCCGAGCACGACGATGTTCACGCCAGGTTCCGCAGCAACCGGTCGAGCTGCACGCCGCGCTGCGCGTAGGTGTGATCGCGCAGCACCCGCGCCCGCGCCGCCTCGCCGATCCTGCGGGCGCGCTCCGGTGTCAGAGCCGCGAGATGGTCGGCGACGTCCGAGCCGTCCCGCGCCACCAGCACCTCCTCGTTCGGTTCGAGGAACAGCTCGATCCCTTCCCAGGCGTCGGTGATCAGGCAGGCGCCCGCGCCCGCAGCCTCGAACACCCTTGTGGCGGGCGAAAAGCCGACCGCCGCCATGCTGTCGCGGGCGACGTTCAGCACCGCCTTGGCCGACGCGTTGAACGCGTTGTGGGCGGCGGTCGGGACATGACCGATCGCACGAACGTTCGACGGCAACCCCTTGTCGTGCCAACCATTTCCGCCCAGCACGAACGCGCGGTCCGGCAGCCGCGACGCGACGCCGAGGAAGAACTCCTCGATCCGGGCCTCCCGGTCCGGCAGCCGGTTGGCCAGCAGCGACAGATCGGCGGCGTAGTCCGGGTCGGCGGCGGCCGGATGGTGGGTCGCGGGATCGAGCGCGTTGTAGACCGGCACGCAGCGCGTGGCCCCGAAGCCGGTATAGGCGTCGATCACCGGCGCGCCGCCGCCATAGGTCAGCACCGCGTCGAGCGATGGCAGCCAGCTCCGCAGCATCGCCTCGCCGCCCGCGCGCATGGCGGCCAGGGTCGCCGGCGCGTCGACGTCCATGAACAGCCGGATCGCACCCGGCCGCGCCGCGCGCATCACCGCGTCGAGCAGCGCGTCGTCCATCACCCCGACGCCGCTCGCCTTGACGACCACGTCGGCCAGCACGGCCTCGGCCGCCACCGTTGCCAAGCCGTCGGCCGTGGCGGGCCAGACCACGACGCGGGCATAATCAGGCGGGTCGATATCGCGGTGCGATTGCCGCTCGTAGGCGTCCGGCTCGTAGAAGGTGATCGTGTGGCCGTGTGTCGCGAGCGCGGACAGCAGCCCGCGATAATACGTGGCCGCCCCGTTCCAGTACCGACGACACCAGGCTCGACCCGTAGAACGCGATCTTCATGCCGCGACCCGCATGCCGGCGACGATCCCGAGCAGTTCGTCGACCCGGTGCCCGCAGCCATGCCGCGCCCGCACCGTCGCGAGCCCCCTCGCGGCCAGTTCTCGCCCCGCCTGCGGATCGTTCGCGAGCGTGCGCAGATGGTCGGTCATCCGCGCCCCGTCCTGCGCCACCCAGAAATCGCCGGGCCGGAACAGGTGCTCGGCATCGTCCCACGGTGCGGACAGCAACGGGATGCCGCAGGCGAGCGCCTCGAACACCCGGATGGTGGGGATGCCCGGCAGCGCCGTCGCGTAGTAGCGGCGCGGGACGTGAATGGTGGCGAGGTGGCGGGCGAACGCGGCCGGCGCGTCGGCATTGGCGATCCAGCCCCGGTAGCGCGCGCCGTAGCGGGCCAGCAATGCTTGTGCCTCAACGGGATAGCGGACGCCGTGCACATCGAGCGACAGGCCGGCATCCTGGGCCGGGCGCAACAGAAACGTCTCGAGTTCGGCGGTCCGCTCGCCGTCGCCCCAGTTGCCGATCCAGATCAACCCGTCGCGCTCGGTCTCGGTCGGCGGCGGCCGGAACAGCGCGAGGTCGGCGGCCTCATGCCAGACGTGCACGCGCGAGCCCCAGCCCCAGGCGCGATAGATCTCCGCCAGCGCGGCACCGAACGCGAGCACGCCGTCGTAGCCGTCGAGGTCGAACGCCCGGATCGCCTCGGGGTCGCTGACCGCGCGATGGTGGGTGTCGTGGAACAACAGGGTGAACCGGCCGCCCTCGGCACGCGCGCGGCCGATGCGGGCCACCATCGCCGGATCGGTCCACTCGTGGACCAGCACGAGGTCGGCGCCGTCCAGCATTTCGGACAAGTCTTCGCGGTAAGTCTCCGACCGCAAAGCCGGAAAGGCGGCGGCGAACCCGGCTTCGGCTTCGCGGGTGTTCCGCGATCAGGTTGGAGCGGCTCCAGCCGTCGGGCGGCTCCCAGACCCGGACCTCGTGACCGCGCGCCGAAAACTCGCGAACGATGCCGCGCAGAAAGTGCGCGTTGCCGTGGTTCCAGCAGGACACCAGGGAGTGGGCGAACAGGACGACCCGCATCAGCGCGACCGGTCCGCCACGGTGGCGTGGACAGCGAGCGTGCCGTCCGTCATCGCGGCGGGCGTGTATTTCCGCGCCCGCTCCCGCGCCCGTTCGGCGGCGGCTTCGGGGGCGACCAGCAGGCGCGCGATCACGTCGCGCGCCCCGGCATCGTCCTGCGGGTGGAAGAACAGCGCCGCCCCGTCCCACAACTCCCGAAAGGTCGGGATGTCGGCCAGTGCGAGCGCGCACCCGGCTTGGGCGGCTTCCAGCACGGCCAAACCGAACGGCTCATAGAACGCGGGGGCGGCGAACACGCGGGCCGACGCCATGGCCGCCGTCATCGCGGGACGGCCGAGCACGCCGGGGCAGTCCAGCGCCGGGAAGCTCACCGTGTCGCCGTCCGGCCGGGTCAGCGCGCCGGCGGCGGTGACCGGCACGCCGAGGTCGAACGCGATCCGGTCGAGCATCGCGATGTTCTTGGACGCATCCCACAACCGCCCCGCGCATAGCACGCCCTCACGCGGGCCGGTCGCGGTGTTCGGCGGATCGAGACCGAGGTGGACGACCGCGATATGCCGGCCGGGCCGGTACATGCGCTGCAGCTGGTCCGCGAACGCGCCGGATGGCGCGATCACCGCGTCGGCCTCGGCCAGGCCGCGCCCGGTCGCCGCCGCCCGCCACGCCAGATCGTGCGGCAGCGCGCCGCCATGCGTCGTCGCCCACCATGTGCCGACATCGGAGTGCGCCACCGCCACCACCGGCACGCCCCACGGCGCTTCGGCCGCCAGCGCCGGCGCGTGCAGATGGACACGGTCGACCCGCAAGCGGCCGGCCAGGCCCGCCAGATTGGCCCCAACCGCGCGAACCGCCCCCTCGTCCTCGGCCATCCAGTCGAGCGGCAGGCCGGTCGGAATCATCTGCAAGCCGGGGATCGCCGCCGCCTCGGCCGCCTGCATCCCGGTCGGGTTGGGGCCGAGCACGGCAAGCGTCACCCCCATGCCGTAGGCGCGCAGGCCCCGGGCGAGTGCCAACGAGTAGGTCCAGACGCCACCGACAGCGTCGGCGGTCAGCAACACATGCCTCAATCGTGGGCCGCCTCTAATTCGGGAAGCGACAACGGTGCCGCGTCCTGAATATCGCTCATCCGGTCGTGCTGCGCGAGGTAATGCGCGTGCGCCCGCTCCCACGCGGCATCGTCCGGCAAGCCGAACAGCTTGCGGTAATCGGGCGCGCCCGGGTACGGGAACAGCGGCACCGGGTCGTTCGCCCAGACCCCGTTCTCGCGCAGCCGGTCCCGCCACACGGCGACCAGCGCCGGATCGTCGCCGGACGCGATCAGGTTCGCCTGCACGAACGGGACATGCGCGCGGGCCAGGATCAGCCGGTCGGCCAGCTCGTCGGTCGTCATCCGGCACGCCTTGTCGAGCGCCGCGCGGCCGTCGGTCGTCAGGCTCTCGACCCCCGCCTCGATCGAGACGCAACCGGCCGCGCCGAGCAGGGCCAGCATCTCGGGCTTCCAGAGGTCGATCCGCGTCTGCACGCCGAACTTGATGTCGCGCGGCACCAGGGCTTCGAGCAGTTCGCGCCAGGGCAGGAAAATCTCGTCGATGAAATACAGGTAGCCGACGCCCTGACCCCGCAGCCGGTCGATCTCGGCCATCAGCGTGGGCAGGTCGCGGCGGCGGTATTTGTCGCGGAAATCGGTCTTCGCGCAGAACGAGCAGGAATACGGGCAGCCGCGCGACGCCTCGACCTCGGCCCCCGGCCCGTGCGGCGTGGTGTCGAAGCGGTGGTGATGGTGGTGGTGCCGGCCGACCCAGGCATCGGGCCAGGATAGCGCCGGCAGATCGGTGAACCGTGCCGCCGCCTGCGGTCCGTGCAGCACGACCTCGCCACCGGCGAGCGTCGCCGTCCCGTCCGGCGTGGCGGAATCGGCAAGCGCCGCCACGACCTCCTCGCACTCGCCGCGCACGACGATGTCGGCCCCGAGCTTTCGCAGCGTCGGTCCCGGCGTGGTCGATCCGTGCGGGCCGACCACGACGGTGCGCCCGCCGCGTCCCGCAAGGCGCGCGAAAAAGTCGCGCGGCACGGTCAGTTCCGGCGGCGCGCATCGCCAGAACAAATAGGTCGGCGCGGTCGTGACCACGGTCATGTCAGGCGCGAACGCCGCGACCGCCGCGACCTGTGCGGTCATGTCCATGCCGTCCAGCGCCGCGTCGAACATGCGCGCCTCGTGTCCGCGCGCGGCCAGCAGGGCGGCCGAGTAGCCGAGTTCGAGCGGCAGATGCGCCTCGCGGCAGCCGAAATAGATCGACCCCTCGAACCGCCAAGCCGGATTGACCAGGGCGACTTTCATGCCGCGGCCTCCGCCAGTTCCGCACCCTCGCTCGCCCACGCATGCAGCCGCGCGAGGCCCGCCCGCCAGCCGAGCGGCTCCGGCAGCCCGAGGGCCGAGCGCGCGGCACCCGTATCGGCGACAAACCACCGCTGATCGCCGGGCCGCCAATCCTCGCGGCGCAAGTCCAATTCGCGGTTCAGGAGGCTGGAAACCTGATCCAGCAGGGTCAAAAGACTGACCGCGTTGGCCGGGCCGCCGCCGAGGTTGAACGCGCGGCCCGACACGGTACCGATCCGCCGCCACGCCTGGATGTAGGCCTCCACCGCGTCGCCCACATACAACACGTCGCGCACCTGCCGCCCGTCGCCGAACAGGGTGATCGGCTCGCCCGCCATCGCGCGCAGCAGGAAGTGCGCGACCCAGCCCTGATCCTCGGTGCCACGCTGATGCGGGCCGTAGATGCAGCTCATCCGCAGCACCGACGTCGGCACGCCGAAACTGCGCGCCCAGTCGAGCACGTATTGGTCGGCCGCCCCCTTGGAGCAGCCGTACGGCGTGTGAAACGACAGCGGCCGCCGCTCGTCCACACCGCGCGCGCGCAGTCCCGGATCGGCCGGACCCCACGCGCCATCGGCCAGGGTCAGCGCGATGTCGCCGAGGTCGCCGTACACCTTGTTGGTCGACGCGAAGATCAGCGGTGCCGGATCGGGCCGCCGGCGCAGCGCGTCCAGCAGCATGAGGGTGCCGCGCACGTTGATGTCGAAATCGGCCAGCGGGTCGTCGAGGCTGGTCGTGACCGCGACCTGCCCGGCGAGGTGGAACACGGCGGCCGCATCGCGCGCGGCGAGTGCGACCGCTTCGGCGTCGCGGATGTCCGCCACCGTCGCCGAGATCCTTCGCGGGTGCCGCCGCCGCAGCCAGTCCAGATTTTCGGCGACCCCGGGCCGCGCGAGGCTGTCGAACACCAGGACATGATGGCCTTCGCCCGCCAGCCGGTCCGCCAGATTGCAGCCGATGAACCCGGCGCCGCCGGTGACCAGGACTGGCCTCACGCGACCAGACCCCGCGCCTCAAGCTCGCGTCGCGCCTCGGCCACCCGGTCGGCCGGGCGTTGCGGGCGGACCCACTCCGCAAGTTCCGCGAGGCTGTCGCTAAAGCTGCGCTGCGGCTCGTAGCCGAGCACCGTCCTGGCGTTCGAAATGTCGCAGAAACAATGGCGTATGTCGCCCGTCCTGACCTTCTGCACATACTCCGGCTGCAAGTCCGGCCGGCCCATGGCGCGTGAGATTTCGGCCGCGACCTCGGTGATCGAGACGTCGTGGCCGCTGCCGATGTTGAACACGCCGCCCGCCGCCGCCGGATGGTCGAGTGCGAGCAAGAAGGCGCGCGCCACGTCGCCGACATGGACGAAGTCGCGCCGCTGCGCCCCGTCCTCGAACACGACCGGACGCTGGCCGTTGTGCAGGCGCGAGGCGAAGATCGCGAGCACGCCGGTGTACGGGTTGCCGAGCGCCTGGCCCGGGCCGTAGGCGTTCCAGAGCCGGAGCGCCACGCCCTCCATCCCGTAAGCCGGGGCGACCGTCAGCGTCAGCCGCTCCTGCGCGTATTTCGTCAGGGCGTAGACGCTTTTGAGGTTGATCCGCTTGCTCTCGGGGGTCGCGACCGGGATCAGCGCACGCCCGTCGGGGCCGACCGGATCCCAGCCGGTGGTCTCGCCCCGCTGCGCCGGACGGTCCGCGTCGTCGACCAGCGTGCCGCCGGCGGTGCGGTACATGCCCTCGCCGTAGACCGACATCGACGACGCGACCACGACGCGGCGGACCGGGCGGTCGATCAGCGCCTGCATCAGGACGGCGGTCCCGAGATCGTTCACGCCGACGTAGCGGTCGATCGCGTACATGCTCTGGCCGACGCCGACCTCGGCCGCGAGGTGGATCACGCCGTCGACCCCGGTGACCGCACGGCGAAGTGCCGCCGCGTCGCGGATGTCGGCCTCGATGAACTCCACGTCGTCCAGCAATGGGTTGCGGGGCGCGTCGTCGGGGTGGACTTGGGGGATGAGGCTGTCGATCACCCGGACCCGGTCGCCGCGCGCGAGCAATGCGCGGGCGAGGTGGGTTCCGATGAAGCCGGCACCACCCGTTATCAGCACCGTCTGCGACATCGACCCTCCGCTTGCGCTTACGCGAGGAACTACAAACACCGGGACGGCGGGTTTGTTCCCCGGTTTGTGACATAGCTGTCGCAAAGCCGGCAAACCGTGCCGGGTTTGGCATGATCGGGCGGCATTTTCGGCCGATTCCGGCGCGATTCGCGACGTTTGTGGCGGGCGCGGGCTGGCATGGAGATTGCGGCGCGGGTGGCGAACCGTCTCACAGGAGTGTCTCACATGAGCGTCGCAAGCCTCGGCACCACCACCACCGCCGCGCTGGACCAAGCCCAATCCGTATTGCAGGGGCACCACGGGCATAAGGTGAAGCAGGCGGGTGGGACGGATTTGCTCGCGCAGATCACGGCGCGGTTGGGCGGGGGGATTGCGGCTTCCTCAGAGTCGGCCGGGACTACGTCGTCGCTTGGGAAACTGGGGAACGATGTGCTGTCGATCCTCGGCATCGGCGGGGGGACCAGCAGCCCGGCGACCGCGGCCAGTGCATACGCGGCGTCGCAGAACTCGATCTAGCTCCTTCTCCCTCTCCCACTGGGAGAGGGCCGGGGTGAGGGGTTGCTTGCTTCCCGTCTACCCCGGGTGCCGTGCCCATTGCGCCCCTCACCCCGGCCCTCTCCCGAGGGAGAGGGAGAAGCGAGGCTACTTTCGTCCGACCAGCGCGATCGGGATCAGCCGGTAATCCGCCAGCGAACGTCCGTGCGCGGCGACGCCCACGGTGGTGGCGGCGAGGTGGATCGCGCCGGCTTGCCGCGCCGGCGGTGCCGCGGCCACGACCACGCCCCCATCGTCCGCCATCGCCGCCTCGACCTTGCGCAGGTAGGACGCCCCGAGTTCCGGTGTCGCCGAGTGATAGCGCGCGGCGGCCTGGGGCCAGTCGGCCACCTGCCCGCGCAGCTCCAGCAGGAACCGCATCGCGTACGCGGCATTGCGGGCGGGATCGAAGCCATCGGCCAGAGTCGCGAACGCGTCCGGGTGATACATGAGGTTGACCTGCATGCAGCCGACATCGATCGAGCGGGCCCCGGCGGCCTGAAACGCCTGCACGCCGGCGATCGCGGCGGCCTCGGTCGGGTAGACGTGGTCGGTGCCCTCGACATTGATCGACCATGGCCAGGGTGCCACCGACCCGTCCGCGCCGCGCCGGCCGCTTTCGACCTGAGCGATGCCAAGCGCGAGCGGAACCGGGATGCCGGCCTGCGTGGCGGCCGCGGCCACGGCCGAGCGGCAGGCCTGTTCGGGGGGGATCTCGGTGACGGGACGCGGCGGCGGGAGGAAGACGGGCCAAGCCGCGCGGGCCGGTTGAGCGACGAACAGAAACAGTGCGGTGGCGACGATCGGGCGCATGGCCGGATCGTCGCACCCGAACGTTAGCCGAAGATTAGCCGGCGCCGACGCGCCGCTTCATCGCCGCGATCAGGCTCGATACGTCGCCGCCGTTGTGCGACAGGAAACCGGCGTAGTCGCTGCGCTGGGTCAGGCGGAGGCTGGTCCCCTCGGCCAGAACGTCGATCACCTTCGGAGCGCCCCGGCCGGTCTCGACAACCCACTGCACGTTCGCGGGCGCCTGGTTCGGGCGAACGACCACGCTTTCGACCGCTTGGCCTTCCGGGTTCGGCACCGTGCGCCCGACGGTGAACGTCACGCCGCGATATTCGCCCAAATGTCCGACGATGCTGTGGATCAGCACGCGGTGGAACGCCTGCGTGTATTCGGCGAGCTGCGCCGGGGTCGCGGTGCGGACATAGCGGCCCAGGCAGAAGCGGGCGATCGCATCGATGTCGACGTCGCGCTCGACCACGGCCGCGAGCTGGGCGGCCTTCGGACCGTCCGGGGTCGGCGCATTGACGATGCCGACCAGCTCGTGGCCGAACGCGGCGACGAAGCTGGAGGGGTCGGAAGACTGGGCGAACGCGACCCCGGGGGCGAAGCGGGCGAGCAGCACCGTGGCCGCGGCCCCGAGCAGAAGGTGGCGGCGGGTCGTCATCATCGGTCGAAACTCCCTGAAATCGGAGGCGAATAATAGCCGGTGGCGAAGGCGGTTGAAGATTGGCCGTGTCACGAACCGGATCACTTCAGCGGGGGACTACTTCAAAGCGGGTGCGTTGCCGACGCTGTCGGGCGGGGCCGGCGTCGGACTGGCCGGGTTCGCCGGAGCCGCCGGCGCGGCGAACGACGCTTGCTGCGCCGCCGCCGCCGCCGGGAACCAAGCGGGGATGGTGCGGCGGTCGTCGGCCTTGGTCTCCGCGATCTGGGCCGCGCGGTGCTGCTGGTACAGGCTGCGGAACGTCGCGTACGGGTCGAGCGCGTCGCGGGTGATCTGATCCGTGATCGGCAGCACGCCGGCGCGGGCGTCGACGGCGGCGAGGGCGAACCGGCTGTACTTGGCGATCGTGATCGCGTCGCCGCCGTGGATGTACGTGATCGGGTCGAGCGCGATGTCGCCCGCGATGCCGATGCCGTCGCGCACGTCGGACGGGCCGAACAGCGGCAGGAACAGGAACGGGCCGCTATCGAGTTCCCAGACCGCGAGGGTCACGCCGAAATCGGTGTCGTGCTGCGGGTAGCCCCAATCGGTGGCGACGTCGAACACGCCGGCGATCCCGACCGTGCTGTTGATCAGCAGGCGCATGAGGCTGTCGCCGGCGCGGCGCGGCTTGCCCTGCAGCATGTCGTCGGCGAGCGTCACCGGGGTGCTGAGGTTGACCAGGAAATCATGCGTGTGGGTGCGGATGACCTGCGGGACCACCGTGTTGTAGGCGACCGCGACCGGGCGGAGGATGACGGTGTCGAGCCCGTTGTTGATCCGGTACGAGAACCGGTTGGCGCCCTCGTACGGGTCGTTGTTGGCGCGGGCGTCGGCGGCCGTCTCCGGATCCTGCGCGGCGGTCGAGGCGCTCCCGCAGCCCGCGATACCGACGGTCAGGACGCACGATGCGAGAAGACAGATCCGTCGGGTCCAGGTGGACAGCATGGGCATCCTCGGATAACGCCCGGCGCCCGTGTCGATGCGGCGTGGGCAATGGGTTACGATCGCCACTCGCCGCGATCCATGCACCAAGCCTTACCACAGCGCGGCGATGTGACAACGACCGGCCATTCGCCCGGCCGCCACGTCGCGGGAAGTTGCGCCCCACGCCGGTGCGGCCCACATGCAGCGCCTGCGACCGAACATCCCCGAGCCGGAGCCAGCCCAAGATGACGCACGCCGCAACGCTGGCCCAGATCGAGCCGGTTTCGACCGACGAGCGGCGCGCGAGCCTGCCGGCGCTGGAGCGGTGGCTGACCGGGCCGCGCCTGCACGGACTGCCGGCGCGCGACATGCGCCATCCCGCCCCGGCGCTGTCGCTGGAATTCTTTCCGCCCAAGACCGAGGCGCTGGAGGCGCAGCTGTGGACGTGCATCGGCCGGCTGGCACCGCTGCGGCCCCGGTTCGTCTCGGTGACCTACGGCGCCGGCGGCACGACCCAGGCGCGGACGCATGCGACGGTGGCGCGCATCGTGGCCGAGACGGACCTGGTCCCGGCGGCCCACCTGACCTGCGTCGGCGCGAGCCGGGGCGAGGTGGACGACGTGGCGCGCCAATACTGGGACGCGGGCGTGCGGCACATCGTGGCGTTGCGGGGCGACATGCCGGGCGGTGCGGACTACGCGCCGCATCCGGACGGCTACGCCTATGCCGCCGATCTGGTGGCCGGGCTTCGCGCGATCGCCCCGTTCGAGATTTCGGTCGGCGCCTATCCGGAGACGCATCCGTCCGCGGCCAGCCCCGACGAGGACGTCGACAATCTGCGCCGCAAACTGGACGCCGGCGCCACGCGGGCGATCACGCAGTATTTCTTCGAGGGCGAGACGTATCTGCGGTTCCTCGATCGCTGCCTCGCCGCCGGCATCACCGCGCCGATCGTGCCGGGGATCATGCCGGTGTCGAATTTCGCGCAGGCCGCGAAGTTCTCGGCGATGTGCGGGACCAGCGTGCCGGGCTGGATGGCCGATCTGTTCGAGGGCACCGAGGCCGACCCGGACACGCGCCGGATGGTGGCGACGGTCGTGGCCGCCGAGCAGGTGCGTCTGCTGCAGGCGAACGGGATCGACGAGTTCCATTTCTACACGCTGAACCGCCCGGATCTGGTCTACGGCATCGCGCATATTCTGGGTGTCCGGCCCCTTCCCGACTCTCGTCATGCCCAGGCTTGACCCGGGCATCGAGCCCGGCCGCGACAGGGGCGGGGCTGGAGCGCGCCTGACTTGAGCGAGTATCTGAGCCGGCTCAATCCGGAGCAGCGGGACGCGGTCGAGACGCTGGACGGGCCGTTGCTGGTGCTGGCCGGGGCCGGGACCGGGAAGACGCGCGTGCTGACGACTCGGTTCGCGCACATCCTGCTGACCCGGCGCGCTTTCCCCAATCAGGTCCTGGCCGTCACGTTCACCAACAAGGCCGCGCGCGAGATGCGCGAGCGGGTGGGTGCGATCCTGGGGCAGCCGGCCGAGGGGCTGTGGCTCGGCACGTTCCACGCCCTGTGCGCGCGGATGCTGCGCCGGCACGCGGCCCTCGTCGGCCTCACGCAGAACTTCAACATTCTGGACGCCGACGATCAGCTCCGGCTGCTGAAGCAGGTGATGGAGGGGCTGCGGATCGACGCGAAACGGTTCGCGCCGCAGGCGATGATGGCGATCATCCAGCGCTGGAAGGATCGCGGCCTGACACCCGCGCGGGTGACGCCGGCCGAGGACACCGATTTCTGCAACGGCCGGGCGACCGAGGTCTACGCGCTGTATCAGGACCGGCTGCGCGCGCTGAACGTGGCCGATTTCGGCGATCTGCTGCTGCACATGGCCGAAATCCTGCGCACCCAGCCGGACGTGCTGGCGCAGTATCACCGCGCGTTCCGCTACATTCTGGTCGACGAGTACCAGGACACCAACGTCGTCCAGTATCTGTGGCTGCGGCTGCTGGCCCAGTCGCACCGCAATCTGTGCGTCGTCGGCGACGACGACCAGAGCGTCTATTCGTGGCGCGGGGCCGAGGTCGAGAACATCCTGCGGTTCGAGCACGATTTTCCGGGTGCCAAAACCGTCAAGCTGGAGCGCAACTACCGCTCGACCGCGCCGATCCTGGCCGCCGCGTCCGGACTGATCGCGCACAATGACGGCCGGCTCGGCAAGACGCTGCGGCCGGGCGGCAACGACAGCGCGGGCGAGCCGGTGACGGTGATCGGGCTGTGGGACAGCGACGAGGAAGCGCGCACGGTCGCGGGGCGGGTCGAGTTGCTGCGGGCCGACGGGCACGCGCTGATCGAGATGGCGGTGCTGGTCCGCGCCGGCTTCCAGACCCGCGCGTTCGAGGAGCGGCTGTTCCAGCTCGCCATCCCGTACCGGGTCATCGGCGGATTGCGGTTCTACGAGCGGGCCGAAATCCGCGACGCCATCGCCTACATGCGGGTGCTGCACCAGCCGGCCGACGATCTGGCCTTCGAGCGGATCGTCAACCTGCCGCGCCGGGGCGTCGGCGACGGCGCGATCAAGTCGATGCACGAGGCGGCGCGGGCAGCCGGCGCTCCACTGACGTTCGGCGCGGCTATGGCGGTCGAGAGCGGGGCGTTGAAGGGCAAGGCGCGCGAGGGCGTGCGGGAGTTGCTGCGCGGGTTCGAGCGGTGGCGGCAGCAGCTCGGCGTCGACGGGCACATCACGACCGTCGCGACCGTGCTCGACGAGAGCGGCTACACCGGGATGTGGCAGGCCGATACGAGCCCCGAGGCACCCGGGCGTCTCGAAAACCTGAAGGAGCTGGTGCGGGCACTGTCCGACTTCGACAGCCTCGCCGGGTTTCTGGACCACGTGAGCCTCGTGATGGAGAACGAGGAGACGGAGCAGTCGGACCGGATCAGCCTGATGACGCTGCATGCGGCCAAGGGGCTGGAATTCGACACGGTGTTCCTGCCGGGCTGGGAGGAAGGGTTGTTCCCGAGCCAGCGGACGATGGACGAGAGCGGAATCAAAGGGCTCGAGGAGGAACGGCGGCTCGCCTATGTCGGGCTCACGCGGGCCCGCAAGCGCGCGATCGTCACCCATGCGGCGAACCGGCGCATCTACGCGAACTGGACCAGCAGCGTGCCGAGCCGGTTTCTGGACGAGCTGCCGGAGGAGCACGTGACGCGGGCCGGTTCGGCGGCCGAGGAGCGGGCGCGGCTGCTGATGGCACCGAGCGCGTTCCTGGGCGGACCTTTGGCGGCCAGGCGCGCGCGAGAAACCGGCGATTGGGAGAAGCCGGCGCGGCAGATCCCGGCGGTCGAGATCGCGGTCGGGGCGCGCGTGTTCCACCAGAAATTCGGCTACGGCACGGTCAGGACGTCCGAGGACCATAAGCTCGACATCGAGTTCGAGACCGGGGTGAAACGGCTGCTCGACAGCTTCGTGGACAAGGCATGACGCCGCTGCGCCACGCGACCGCGCTGGAGACGGTGCGGGTGAGCGTGCCGGAGCACGCGGTGGAGGCGTTCGAGGCGGCGCTGGCGACCGGCTGCGGCACCGTCGGCTTCTTTCTCGACGAGGATCCGGCGTCTGGACGCTCGAGGGCGTGCGCGACATGGGCCACGACTCGGCGGCGCTCGACGGCGCGCTGGCGCTGGCGGCGCTGGTGACCGGGACCGATCCGGTGATCGAGCGGTCACGGACGGAGGCGGAGGGCTGGCTGGAGCGGACGCTCTCGACGTTTCCGGAGCAGCTCACCGGCCGCCGGTTCGCGGTGCGGGGCACCCATCTGTCGGGAAAGCTGACGCCGGGGCGCATCACGCTGCGGCTCGACGCGGCGGTGGCGTTCGGATCGGGCGAGCATGGCTCGACTCGCGGATGCCTGCGGGCACTCGAAGGCGTTCGGGGGCGGCCGCGAAAGATTATCGATGTCGGCACCGGGACCGGCATCCTGGCGATGGCGGCGGCGCGGCTGTTTCGCCGACGCGTGCGCGCGACCGACATCGACCCGTGGTCGGTGCGGGTGGCGGCGGCAAATGCGGCGCTCAACGGCCTGTCGCGGCAGATCGTCGCACGGCGGCAGGACGGGTGGCGCGGCGCGTGGGTGCGGGGCGGGCGGCCTTACGACCTGGTGCTCGCCAATATTCTGGCGCGTCCGCTGACGCGGATGGCGCGGGATCTGGCCGCCGCCACGAGGGCCGGCGGCACGGTCATCCTGTCCGGTCTACTGGACAGTCAGGCGCGGTGGGTGATGGCGGCCCATCGCAGGCATGGTCTGGTTCTCGTCCGCCGCGTGCACGAGGGTCGTTGGACAACCCTCGTGCTTTCAAAACGCGACATAACGCGAGTTTAGGAACGGAACGAAGCGACGAATTCCGGATCGAACACGCGGTGGAGGTCGGCACGGGCGAGACCGATATCGGCCAGCTCGTGGTCGGTCAGCGAGCGCAGCTCGTTCAGGACCGCGCGGCGGCGGGGCTGGTCGGCGAGCCACATCGTGACGCGAGCGATCAGGCCGGGCTTGGCGACGGGGCCGGTGTAGTCGGTGGCCGAGTAGCCGGTCGAGGCGGAGTAGGTGAAGTCCGTGGTAGCGTTCATATCGAAGTCTCCTGTGGGTAGCCGGTGGGATAGTCTTGCATCGGACGACCTCCCGAGATCGTCTTGTTGCATCGCAGCATATACGTCTGTTTTTGGAATTGCACGTTTGTTTTTCAGGGCGGCAGCCATGCGACAGCGACATCGCGCAGATGTGAGCTATGTTAAAAACTCAGAGACAATGAAGGTTTCGTGGCATGAACTCGTCGCATCTCGTTGACCTACGGTCGGAGCTGGTCCGCCGTGGACTGGACGGCTTTTTGGTGCCGAGATCGGACGAACACCTCGGAGAATACGTGCCGGCGGGGTCCGAGCGGCTCGGATGGGTCAGCGGCTTCACCGGAAGCGCGGGTTTGGGCGTGGTTCTGGCCGAGCGGGCCTGCCTTTTCGTCGATGGCCGCTACGTGCTGCAGGCGCAAAAGCAGACCGATGCGGCGTCGTGGGAGCGGCGGCACATCACCGACGAGCCGCCGGCCGCCTGGCTGATGGAGGCCGCACCGAAAGCGCGGATCGGCTACGACCCGTGGCTGCACCCGCAGACGGAGCTGACGCGCTTTCAGGACGCCGGTGTGACGCTGGTCGCGTGCGACACGAACCCCGTGGACGCCGTGTGGGTGGACCGCCCTGCCCCGCCGGCCGACCCCGCCGTCGCGCACGCGCTTGAATTGTCGGGGCAGCCGGCGGCGGAAAAGCGGGCCGAGATCGCGAGACGGCTGCGCGCCGGGCGGCTGGACGCGGCGGTCGTGTCCGACCCCGCCTGCCTCGCGTGGCTGCTGAACGTACGCGGGTCCGACGTGCCGTTCACGCCGTTCGTGCTCGGGTTCGGGCTGATCCACGCGGACGGGCGGCTCGACGTGTTCGCCGACCCGCAAAAATTCGCGACGCTCGGGAATTGGCTCGACTCCGAGGTGAGTGTCTCCCCCCGCGCGGCGCTCGATACGGCGCTGACGACGCTCGTCGGGCAAGCGGGTCGGGGTCGATGCGGCGTCGCAGCCCTCGGCGGTCGCGAAAATCCTGACGGCGAACGGGGCCGAGGTTGTGGCGGGAACGGACCCGGTGATGCTGCCCAAGGCGCGCAAGAACGCGGTGGAGCAGGACGGGGCGCGGTCCGCGCAGGCGCGCGACGCGGTCGCGGTCTGCCAGTTCCTCGAATGGATTCTTGGCCGCGCGCCGGGACGCGAGACCGAAATGTCGGCGGCGGCGCATTTGCTGTGGCTGCGGGCGCAGCAGGCGGATTTCCGGGGCGAGAGCTTTCCCGCCATCTCCGCCAGCGGACCGAACGCGGCGATCATGCATTACCGGGTCGACGCGGGCAGCAACCGGGCGATCGGGCCGAATTCGGTCTACCTGATCGACAGCGGCGGGCAGTTCGGCTCGGGCACGACCGACATCACGCGCACGATCTGGATCGGACCGGACGCGCCGCCGACAGAGCTGCGCCGGCGGGTCACGCAGGTGATGCAGGGCCACATCGCCATGGCGACGCTGGCGTTCCCGCAGGGCATCGGCGGCGCCCATCTGGACGCCTTCGCGCGGCACGCGCTGTGGCGGGACGGGCTCGATTTCGACCACGGCACCGGACACGGCGTCGGCAGCTATCTGTCGGTGCACGAGGGGCCGGTCGGGTTTTCGCGGGCGGCGCGGCCGATCCCGATCGAGGCCGGGATGCAGCTCTCCAACGAGCCCGGGTATTACGTGCCGGGCGAATACGGCATCCGGCTCGAAAACTTGCTGCTGGCGCAGCCCGACCCGGAGCGGTCGCACACGCGGCCGTTCCTGCACTTCGAGACGATCACGCTGGCCCCGTTCGACCGCGCGCTGATCGACGCGGCGCTGCTACGGCCGGACGAGCGTGCGTGGCTCGACGCCTATCACGCACGGGTGCTGGCCGAGATCGGGCCGCATGTGCCGGACGCGACCCGGGCGTGGCTGACCCGGGCGTGCGCCCCGCTATGAGCGACCCGATGACGGCGCATTTCGACCGCATCTACGCGGCCTCGGCCGACCCGTGGGGCTACGAGACCAGCGCCTACGAGGCCGGAAAATACGCGGCCACGCTGGACGCCCTGCCCGCACAGCGTTTTGCGGCGGCGCTGGAGGTTGGGTGCTCGATCGGCGTGCTGACGCAACGGCTGGCCGGGCGTTGCGACCGGCTGATCGCGATCGACGCGGCGGCGCTGGCCATCGAGCGAGCGAAGGAGCGGCTCGCTTGTGTCCCCCACGTCGACATCCGGCTCGGCCGCGTGCCCGAGGCGTGGCCGGCGGGGAGTTTCGATCTGATCGTGCTGTCGGAGCTGATCTACTATCTGCCGGACGAGGACATCGACACGGTGGCCGGCCTGACCCGGGCGGCGCTCCCGGCGGGCGGGCACGCGATCCTGGTCAACCACACCGGCAAGACCGACACCAAGCTGACCGGGGCGGAGGCCGAGGCGCGCTTCATCGCCGTCTGCGGTCTCGATGTCGTCAGGCGGTCAGAAGCGCCGGGCTACCGGCTGGCACTGCTTCGCGCCTGAGCAGGTCGCGCACGACGCGGGCCCGGGATATTTCGAGCAGGATCCGGGCCGAGGGAATCGCGGTTCGCGCCAGCACCGGGCTGCGGTGTTCGATGTCCTCCCACGCGGCCCCGAACGTAGGGTGCCCGGCGAGCAGGCTCTCGGCATCCGGCACGCGGAGGCGGTGGGCCAGAACATCCACGTCGCCGACCCGGAGCGTCCAGTACAGCCTCGCCGCGCGCCGGAGGCGGGCCCGCCGCAGCACGGCCGCCATCGGCTCCAGCCGGTCGTCGAGGAACGGGTCGGGGCGGATCATGCGGCGCGCGATCGTCTCCGCCATGCCGCCGGCGGCGCGGCCCGTGATGCGGCCGGAGACGCGGACCCACACCTCCGGCGCGTGGCGAACCCGTGCGTCGATCCGGCGCAGGGCGGCGACGAACGCGCGATCCTCGCCGCTCGGCACCGGGGCCATGCCGCCGGCCCGGCGGTAGGCGGCGGCGGTCACCGCGAGGCTGGCGCCGCTGTTCTCCGCGTGCCGGGGCCAGGGGTCGGCGGCGTCGGGGTCGATCAGGCTCGCGATCTCGTCTTGCAGGTCGCCCAGTTCGCATTCGAGCGCGTCGGCGTCGTGCAGCGCCTGCGGGATGGCACGCGCCTCCTCCGGGTCGATCACCGCGCGGCCGGCGACCGCGTCGGCGTGGCGAAGGGCCGCGAGATTGCGGGCGAGCCAGTCGGGCGGAACCGTCCCGTCGGCGTCGGTGGTCAGCAGCACGGCGGCGCGCCCGGCCGCGTCTTCCATCGCCATCGCGCGCGCGGTGCCGGCGTTGGCCACCGGCGGCGACAGATGCACGTGCCGCCAGCCGAGCGTCACGTGAGGCGGCGGGCGGGTCGCGGCCACGATCGCCTCGGTGCCGTCGGTGCAGTTGTTGAGCAGCAGGGTAATGCCGAACGGGCGGTCGCTCGTCTGGCGGAACAGGGCACCGAGGCACAAGCCGATCCGCGCCGCCTCGTTCCGGACCGGGATCGCCACCCACGCCGCCATGTAACGCCCCGCTGAATTGCGGGGCTGTTACGTCAGGGTGTCCGATCGGTTGCGGGCTACGCTTCTTCTTCGTCCTCGTCCGGGTCGTCCTGGTGTTCGTAATACCAGTCGAGCACGTCGTCGTGGAAATCCGGGTCTTTGAGCAGCCGCATCGCGAGCGCGAGCACGATCTCGGGCGCTTGCGGCATCTCGGAGGCGCCATCCGGCACCTCGGTCGCGGCGACGACCCGAACGCTCATCGCCCCGTCCTCCTCGCCGATGATTAGCGCCACCTCGTTCTTCTCAAGATCGACCGTGGTCGCGTCGGCGTCCTTGGCTGTCATTCGGGCTGTCTCCTCAATGTGCGCGTCGCCGCGGTGGCGCACGATCTAGCAAAGGCCGCCGGGCGACGGAACCCGCCGGGCCGGTCGGGCGTTGTTTCGGTGTCGACACCAGACGAAAGGATCCGCCCATGAGCCTCGGCACCATCCTGCTGATCATCGTCATATTGCTGCTCGTGGGCGCGTTGCCGACGTGGCCGTACAGCAGCGGATTCGGCTACTACCCCTCGGGCGGCCTCGGGCTGATCCTGATTATCGTGATCGTGCTGCTGGTGATCGGCGTGATTTAGGCCGCGCGGAGAACACGCCCGGCGATGGTGTCGAGCTTCGCGACCATCGCCGGGTCGCGCGCCGCCGGTTGCGTGATGATGGCGTGGTCGAGCGCACGGTCGCATCCCGCCGGGCATCTTTCACGCTCGGCCCCGATGGCCGGCACGACGTCGGCCACCAGCCTGCGCGCGCGGTCGGCGTTCCCGAGCAGGACGGCGACGACCATGTCGACCGTCACCGCGTCGTGGCCCTCGCGCCAGCAATCGTAGTCGGTGACCATGGCCACGGTCGCGTAGCAAAGCTCCGCCTCGCGGGCGAGCTTGGCCTCCGGCATGTTGGTCATGCCGATCACGGCGCAGCCCCATTGCCGGTACAGCAGGCTTTCGGCGCGGGTGGAGAATTGCGGGCCTTCCATCACGATGTAGGTCCCACCACGCGACACCGGCAGATCGAGCCTGCGGCACGAGGCTTCCAGCGCGTCGCCGAGGCGCGGGCAGACCGGTTCGGCGACCGAGACGTGCGCGACCAGCCCCGGCCCGAAGAACGATTTGGCGCGCGCGAACGAGCGGTCGATGAACTGGTCGACGATGACGAACGTGCCGGGCGGCAGGTCTTCGCGCAGGCTGCCGACCGCCGAGAGCGAGATCACGTCCGTGCAGCCGGCCTGCTTCAGCGCCGCGATGTTGGCGCGGTACGGCAGGTCGGACGGCGGCAGTTTGTGACCGCGCCCGTGCCTGGGCAAGAACACGCAGCGCACGCCGTCGAGCCAGCCTTCCAGCAACTCGTCCGATGGCGAGCCCCACGGCGTCTCGACCCGTTTCCAGGTCGTCCGCTCCAGCCCCGCGATGTCGTAGAGGCCGGAGCCGCCGATGATCCCGATCACCGGCGTCACGCGGGTCGTCACGGGATTAATGGACGTCGGCCCAGACCTTGCGCTTGATCCCGTAGGTGATGCCGGTCAGCAGGGTCAGGAACACCACCGCCTTCACGCCGAGCCGCTTGCGCTGCTCCATCTCGGGGTTGGACATGTAGGTCAGGAACATCGTCACGTCGTGCGACATCTGGTCGACCGAGGCCGGCGTGCCGTCGGCGTAGGTCACCTGCCCGTCGTGCAGCGGCGGCGGCATGGCGATGATGTGGCCCGGGATCCACTTGTTGTACCAGCGCCCGTCCGGGACTTTCATCCCGGCCGGCGGATCGGAGTAGCCGGTCGCGACCAGCGACTGGATGTAGTCGGCATGACCCTCGCGCGCCTTCTCGATCACCGAGTGATCGGGCGGGATCGCGCCGCCGTTGGCCGCCGCCGCCGCCTTGTCGTTGGCGTAGGGCGATTTGAAGTGGTCGCTCGGCAGGCCGGGACGCTCGTTCGGCTGGCCGTCGTCGCCGATGTCGGGGATCGAGACCGACGCCGCGACCGCCTTGATCTCCGGATCGGTCAGACCGATGCCCGCGAGGTCGCGATAGTAGCCGAGCTTCATCGAATGGCAGGCCGTGCAGACTTCCTTCCAGACCTGGAAGCCGCGCTGGGCGGACGCCTTGTCGATCGTGCCGAACGGGCCGTTGAACGACCAATGCTGGCTGGGCAGCCGCTCGGTGCCGGACGCCTCCATGGTGGTCGACAGGTAGGTCCCGCCGGCCAACAGGATCGCGAACGCCAGAATCGCACCACGCATCAGCTTTTCTCCATCGGCTTGGCCATCGCGCCCTGCGGCAGCGGGCCGCCGCCGCCGCCAATGTTCACCGGGCGGCGGATCACGGGGTTGCTGATGCTCTCGGGCAGCGGGAGCGGCCGCTCGAGCTTGCCGACCACGGGCATGAACACCAGGAAGTGCAGGAAGTACCAGAGCGTCGCGACCTGGC
Organism: uncultured Alphaproteobacteria bacterium; assembly: GCA_963756975.1. Taxonomy (GTDB): domain Bacteria; phylum Pseudomonadota; class Alphaproteobacteria; order Acetobacterales; family Acetobacteraceae; genus CAVRQM01. Next base: position 939,990 of record CAVWPS010000001.1, read on the forward strand.
CGAGCGGAACCCAGATGCCCTCCGGGTGATGCGCGCCGACGAAGCCGAGCAGGCAGACGTCGCATACGAGCACGAACATCAGCTTGCGGTAGATCGGGCGGAACCGCGACGACCGGACCGGGCTGGTGTCGAGCCAGGGGACGACGAACAGCACGGCGATCGCGCCGAACATCATCGCGACACCGAGCAGCTTGTTCTGGACAGACCGCAGGATCGCATAGAACGGCAGGAAGTACCACTCCGGCACGATGTTCGCGGGTGTCACGCCGGGGTTGCCGGGCACGTAGTTGTCCGGGTGGCCGAGGTAGTTCGGCAGGAAGAACACCAGGATCGCGAACACCAGGAAGTACACGCACATCCCGACCGAGTCCTTGATCGTGTAGTACGGGTGGAACGGCAGCGTGTCCTGCGAGCTTTTCACGTCGATGCCGAGCGGGTTGTTGGACCCGGTGATGTGCAGGGCGACGATGTGCAGGAACACGATCCCGGTCATCACGAACGGGAACAGGTAGTGCAGCGCGAAGAAGCGGTTCAGCGTCGCGTTGCTGACCGTGAACCCGCCGAGCAGCCAGGTGTGGATCGCGCCGCCGACCAACGGAATCGCGGTGAACAGGCTGGTGATGACCTGCGCACCCCACTCCGACATCTGGCCCCAGGGCAGGGTGTAGCCCATGAACGCGATCGCCATCATCAGCAGGAACAGCGTCACGCCGAGCATCCACAGCAGCTCGCGCGGCTTCTTGTAGGAGCCGTAATACATGCCGCGGAAGATGTGGATGTAGACGACGATGAAGAACATCGAAGCGCCGGCGGCGTGCGCGTACCGCAGCATCCAGCCGTAGTTCACGTCGCGCATGATGTGCTCGACGCTGTCGAACGCCATGGTGATGTTCGGCGTGTAGTTCATCGCGAGGAACACGCCGGTCGCGATCATGACCATGAGATTGATCATGGCGAGCGCGCCGAAATTCCAGAAATAGTTGAAGTTGCGCGGCGTCGGGAAGACGCCGTACTCCTTCTGCATCAGCGTGATCAGCGGCAGGCGCTGGTCGACCCAGTTCAGGACTGGGTTCTGGACGTCGGACTTGTGCAGGCCGGCCATGGTCGGTGCTCCTGGAAGCGGCTGGTCAGCCGATCTTGATCTTGGTGTCGGTCAGGTAGGCGTAGGGCGGAACGGGCAGGTTCAGCGGTGCCGGTCCGCGCCGGACCCGGCCGGCCGCGTCGTATTGGCTGCCGTGGCACGGGCAGGCGTAGCCGCCGTATTCGCCCCGGTTCTCGGACGGCCGGTTGCCGAGCGGGATGCAGCCCAGATGGGTGCAGTTGGCCGACATGACGACATACTGGTCGTGGCCGGGAAGCACGCGGGACGCGTCGGTCGCGGGGTCGATCAGGGCGCTCATCGGGGTCGCCTGATCCTGCTTGATCTCGGCCGGGGTGCGGTGGCGGACGAAGAACGGGCTGCCGCGCCAGAACACGGTGATGCCGGAGCCGGCGGCGACCTGCGAAATGTCGATCTCGACCGTGGACAAAGCGAGCGTGTCGGCGGCCGGGTTCATGCTGTCGATCAACGGCCAGGCGATCGTGCCGATGCCGATCGCGGCGGCGGCCGAGCCGACCAGCATCAGGAAGTCGCGCTTCGGCGCGTCGACCGCACCGTGCGTGGCACCCTCACCGGGGCGCTGGCCATCCTTGTCGCTGTTATCGTCCGCCATCTGTCGGCTCCCGTCGATCGCTGCAGGGTGCAACCTACCGGCCGTCCTTCGCGCCCGCAACACGGACGCGGCTTGCCGGCCACACCTTGAGGTAGTTAGTGCGCTCCCTGATGCCGCAAGATCGCGTTCCCACCCACGACGCCCTGAAATCGCCCGCCCGCGCCTGGTTCGAGGCGTTGCGCGATACGATCTGCGCCGAATTCGAGGCGATCGAGCGCGAGGCCGGATCGGACGCCACGTTCACCCGCACGCCGTGGGACCGCCCGACCGAGGACGGGACAGCGGGCGGCGGCGGTGTGATGTCGCAGATGCGCGGGACGGTGTTCGAGAAGGTGGGGGTGAACGTGTCGACCGTGTCGGGCGTGTTCTCGACCGAGTTCCGGGCGCAAATCCCGGGTGCGACCGAAGACCCGAGGTTTTGGGCGAGCGGGATCAGCCTGGTCGCGCACATGAAAAACCCGCGCGTGCCGGCGGCGCATTTCAACACGCGGATGCTCCTGACGACCCAGGGCTGGTTCGGCGGCGGCGGCGACCTGACGCCGATGCGGATGGACGGGGCGGAGGCGGATGCGGACGCCGCCAGTTTTCATGCCGCGTTCCGGGGCGCTTGCGACGCGCACGACCCCGAATACTACGAGCGGTTCCGGGCGTGGTGCGACCGGTACTTCTACCTGCCGCATCGCGACGAGCCGCGCGGACGGGGCGGGATTTTCTACGACCGGCTCGACAGCGGCAATCCGGCGGCGGATTTGGCGTTCACCCAGGATGTCGGGCGGGCGTTCGCGACGGTCTATCCCGAAATCGTCAGGCGCAGGATGGCCGAGCCTTGGACGGAGGCGGAGCGCGCGCACCAGCTCGTCCGGCGTGGCCGCTACGTGGAGTTCAACCTGATCCACGACCGCGGCACGCTGTTCGGGCTCAAGACGGGCGGCAACGTCGACGCGATCCTGATGAGCCTGCCGCCGCTCGCCGCCTGGTAGATCAGTGCGCGGCGCCCCGCGCGCCGCCCATCTTCGAGCCGGTGAACAGCAGCGCGAGCGGGGCGAGCGAGAACGCCAGCACCGAGGTGAACAGGAACACGTCGGCATAGGCCAGGATCTGCGCCTGGCTGTGCAGCGTCTGGTAGACGAGGCCGACCGCCCCCGACGCCGCCTCGCCCGGCGACCGTCCGAGGCCGAGCAGGCCGTGCGTGTTGGACGCGATCAGCGCGTTGTACGCGGGATCGAGCGGGGTCAGGTGGCTGACCAGATGCGCGGTGCGGATCTGGGTCCGGTTCGTCACCAGCGCGGTTGCGAGGCTGATGCCGACCGAGCCGAATACGTTGCGGAACATCGTGTTCAGCGCCGCCGCGTCGCCGTTCTGCTCGCGCGGGATGGTGGCGTAGCTGATCGCGGTGATCGGCACGAACAGGAACGCGAGCCCGACCGTCTGCGCCATCCGGAAATAGACGAGCCAGTTGAAGCTGATGTTGGGCGTCAGGGTGTTGGACAGCACCAGCGAGAAGCCGAGCACGATGAACCCGGCGCAGATGATGAACCGTGTCTGCACCAGCGGCATGATCCGCTGCATGATCGGGATGACGACGATCAGCAGCATCGCCCCCGGCGACAGGATCAGGCCGGCCAGCGTCGCGGTGTAGCCGAGGACCGTCTGCGCGAGCTGCGGGATCACCACGGCCGACGCGTACAGCGTGCCGAAACAGCCCGCCGTCAGAACGCAGCCGATCGCGAAGTTCCGGTCCTTGAACACCATCAGGTTCACGATCGGCTTCTCGGCCGTCAGCAGGCGCACCACGGCACCGGCGATGCCGAGCGCGGACAGGATCGCGAACGTCACGATGAAGGTCGAACTGAACCAGTCCTCGTCCTCGCCCCGGTCCATCACGACCTGCAGGCAGCCGAGGCCGAGGATGATCAGGCCGAGTCCCCAGGCGTCGATCGACTTGTCGCCCTTGCCGGCCCAGGGCGGATCCTCGACCAGCGCCTGCACGGCGAACAGTGCCCCGACGCCGACCGGGATGTTGATGAAGAAGATCCAGCGCCAGCTCGCGTTGTCGGTGATGATGCCGCCGAGCGTCGGGCCGAGCACGGGGGCGACGACGGTCGCGATGGCGGTGACCGCGAACGCGGCGCCGCGTTTGGCCGGCGCGAAGCTGTCCAGGATGATCGATTGCTGGTTCGGCTGCAGCCCGCCGCCGAAGAAGCCCTGCAGCAGCCGGAACAGGATGAGCTGACCGAGATTTTCCGACAGCCCGCACAGCAGGCTGCAGACGGTGAACCCGAAGATGCAGATCATGAAGTAGCGCTTGCGGCCGATCACCCGGCCGAGCCAGCCGGAGATCGGCAGCACGATGCCGTTCGCGACCAGGTACGACGTGAGCGTCCACGTCGCCTCGTCGTTGCTGGCGCTCATCGCCCCGGCGATGTGCGGCAGGGCGACGTTGACGATGGTGGTGTCGAGCACCTCCATGAACGCGGCGATCGTGACCACGATCGCGATCGCCCACGGGTTCGCCCTCGGCTGCCAGCCGGCGTTGGCGCCGCTCATCGGATTACTTCAGCGAGACCGTCGGCTCGACCGAAATGCCGAGCGGCAGCGGCAGGGCGGGGTCGAGGCCGCTGGTGATGGTGATCTTCACCGGCACGCGCTGCACGATCTTGACGTAGTTGCCGGTCGCGTTCTCGGCCGGGAAGGCGGTGAACTTGCTGCCCGAGCCGAGCTGGATGCTGTCGACCCGCCCCTTCAGCTTCAGCGCCGGATAGGCGTCGACGGCGATGTCGACCGGCTGGCCGGGGCGCATCCGGTTCAGCTCCGTCTCCTTGAAGTTGGCCGTGACCCAGATGTCGGGCGTGACCAGCGCCATCACCTGCGTGCCGGCCGAGACGTAGTTGCCCGCGTTCACGTTGCGCTTGGTGACGGTGCCGTCCTGCGGGGCGGTGATCTTCGTGTAGGTCAGGTTGACCTCGGCCTGCGCCAGTTGCGCCTTGGCCTGATCGAGCGTGCCCTGCAGCTGTTCGACCTGCGCGTCGGCCTGCGCGACCAGCTGATCGACCGGTGCCGCTTCGGCGATCTGCGCGTCCGCCTGGGTCACGCTGGCCGCCGCCTGCCGCTGGGTCGAGGTCGCCTGATCGACGTCCTGCTGCGTCGTCGCGGCGCGCGAAATGCTGGTCTGGCGGCGGTAATCCTGGTTGCGCTGGGTCAGGGTCGCCTCGGCGGACGATTTCTGCGCCCGCGCCGCCTCGAGCTTCGCGGGGGCGGTCACCCGGACCAGGGCGGCGTTCACGCGGGCGGAATCGAGCTGCCCCTGCGCGGTCGCGACCTGGGCCCGCGCCTGATCGCGGGCGGTGATGTAGTCGCGCGGGTCGATCTCGACCATGACGTCGCCGGCCTTCACCGTCCGGTTGTCGTTGACGTAGACCCGCGAGATGTAGCCGCTGATCTTCGGCGCGATGATGAGCGCGTTGCCGTCGGTGTAGGCGTCGTCGGTGCTCTGAAGATCTTTTCCGGACAGCCACCAGAGGAAGCCGCCGATTGCGGCCGCGATCACCACCAGGGCGAAGATCAGCCAGGGCAGCTTGCTCTTTTTCTTCTTTTTGACGTCGCCGGGCTTGCCGCCCTTCTCGTCGCCGCCGCCCTCGTCTCCGCCTTTCGCGCCACCCGGCGCGTCGTCGTCCTCGCCGTGGCGCGGCGTGGGCCGTGTCAGGGGGCGGCGTGGGTCGTCCCGGACCGGAGCATCGGCGCGCGGGCGGTCCGTCTGGGTGTCCGCGTCGTCGAGAGGCATAAAACTGAACTCCACGGTACTGTGTTGCGACGCATATACGCCTCAAGCGTCGCGGGTCACATCACGCGCGCGAGAGCGGCGGCCGAAATGGCCTCAGGCGGCAAACGTCTGGGTGCGGACCAGCCGGGCATAGACGCCGCCGACGGCCATCAGTTCGGCATGCGTGCCCTCCTCCACCGCGCAACCTTCGTCGAGCACCACGACGCGGTCGGCGTCGCGGACGGTCGACAGGCGGTGCGCGACGACCAGCGTGGTGCGGCCCTGGCGGAGGCTGGCCAGCGCGTGCTGCACGGCAGCCTCGCTTTCAGCGTCGAGCGCGCTGGTCGCCTCGTCGAGCAACAGGACGCGCGCACCGGCCAGCAACGCGCGGGCGAGGGCGACGCGCTGCCGCTGACCGCCGGACAGCCGCTGCCCGCCGGGACCGACGCCGGTTTCGTAGCCGAGCGGGAGGGCGGAGATGAAATCGTGCGCGGCGGCGGCCGTCGCGGCGGCGGCGATTTCGGCCGGCGAGGAGCCGGGGCGGCCGAAGCCGATGTTCGCCGCCACGGTGTCGTCGAACAATAACGTGTCCTGGCCGACATAGGCGATGGCGGCGCGCAGGCTGTCGAGCGTCAGGTCGCGGACGTCGTGCCCGTCCATCCGGATCGTTCCCGACAGGACGTCGTGCAGGCGGGGGATCAGCGACAGCGCGGTCGATTTGCCGGCCCCGGACGCGCCGACGAGCGCGATCGTGCGGCCGGGCTCGGCGACCAGATCGAGGCCGCGCAGGCCCATCCTTCCGTCGGGGTAGCGATAGGCGACACGCTCGAACACGACTTCGCCCGGTCCCGGCGGCAGCACGGTCGCGTCCGGGCGTTCGACGACGGCGGTCGGCTCGTCGATCACGGCGAACACGCGGACGAGGCCGGCGAGCCCTTCCTGGACCGCCGCGTTCAGGCTGCCGAGGGCGCGCAGCGGTCGGGAGGCAATGAGAAGCGCGGTGACGAAGCCGGTGAAGTTGCCGAGCGTGGCGCCGCCTTGCGCGGCCCGCCAGCCGGCGAACCCGAGCACGGCGGCGACGGCCGCCCCGCCGAGCACTTCGAGCAGCGGGTCGATGCGGGCGCGCGACCGGCTCATGGACAGCAGGGCGCGATACAAATGCCCGAAGGCGACGTCGGCGCGGGCGATCTCGTGGCGTTCGAGCCGCCATGCGCGGACGGCACGGGCCTGGCTGAAGCTTTCGTTGAGCAGGGTGGACGTCTCGCCCATCCGCTCCTGCATGCCGCCCGAGGCGCGGCGGATGCGGCGGCCGATGCGCTGGATCGGCAGGGCGGCGATCGGGTACAGGACCGCCGCGATCAGGCTCAGCTCCCAGTCGAGGTACAGCATCGAGGCGACGAGGCCGATCACGGTGACGCCGTCGGCGAGACCGTTGACCGCACGGGTCATCGCCTCGCGGATCGTCGCGGCGTCGGTGGTGAAGCGGGCGGCGAGTGCCGCCGGCGCCTCCCGCTCGATCCGGGCGAGGTCGGCGCGGATCAGGTGGCCGAACATGTCCTGCTGCAGGCGGCGGATCACCAGAAGGACGAGCTGTGCGACCTGCACGGTCTGCAGGTATTGCGCGGCGGCCTTGATGGCGGTGACCGCGAGCACGAGCAGCGGCACCTGATAGAGGATGCGGGCGTCCTTGGCCTCGAACATGTCGATCGCGCGGTCGATCAGCACCGGGTAGACGGCCTGCGTCCCGGCCAGCACGAGGGTGAGTGCCACCACGCTCCACAGGCGGCCGGTCTGACGGCGGACGTAGCCGCTCCATAGGCGGCCCAGCAGGCGCTCTCGCGGCGTCTTCAGTTCGGGCGGCGGCAAGGCGTCCATGGTGCGGGGTCGTATCAGTCGCGGGGTTGGGCCGCCAGTTCGGGCGATTTCGCATCCGGGCCGGGTCGAAATATGAGGTGAGGCTTCCCGTCGGAATCCACATGACCACTACGCGCCTGACCGCCGCGTTCAGCGCCTCGGCGATCCTGATTTATATCGGCGTCATCGCCCTGCACGCGGGATTGCTGCCCGGTGCCGAGTGGCAGGGCGACGAATACGCGGTCCTGGTATGGCTGCACGCGGGGCCGGTCGCCTGGGTTCGCGACGTGCTGTCGTGGAGCCCGCGTCCGATCGGGATTGGTCTGCTGTTCGGCTACGGGCGGCTGGTCGAGGCAACCGGACGGCAGATGCCTTGGCTGCCGCTGTGCCTCGCCTGGGGCCTGCTGCTGGCGGGCGGTGGGCTGGGAGCCTGGCGGATCGGGCGGGCCATGGGGCCGGGCACCGCACGGATCGCCGGCTGGGCTATCGGTGTGGCTGTCCTGACGCTGTTTCTGCTCGGTCACCCGGTCGCGGAGGCGTTCTATTGGCCGATCAGCGCGCTCGCGTATTTGCCGGCACTCGGCGCCATCACCTTTGTCGCCCTGTCGCTGCTGTCCGGCGAGACACTACGAGGCCGACGGCTTGCCTTCCTCGCGGCGCTCTGCCTGGCCGCCGGGAGCGCCGAGGTCGGCGGAATGTTCGTCTGCTGCCTTGCCGCCCCGCCGCTGTTGCACTCGCTGACGACCGGCCGACGGAACGCCGCGTGGTTCTGGGGACCGCCCTTTCTGGCGGGGCTCACGGTGCTCCTGGTCGTATCGCTGGTCCGGGTGCGGAGCGGTTCGGAGCACTTCACGACCGATCCGACGTATTTCCGGCACACGCTGGCGAGCCTCCGGGGCGGTGCCGCGCAGCTTGGGCGCGAATTGGTCGGCAGTCCGCTCGCCGCGCTATCCCACATCGCCCTGATCGCCGGGTTCGCAGCCGGGCTGCGCGCCATACGGACGGGGCCATCGAAGCTGAGACTTGCAGGATTGGCGACGGCGCTTGTCGGGACGGCCTACCTGTCGATCGCGCCTGCCCTGTTCACCTTCGGGTTTGCGTGCTGTGAGCGGCAGTCGACGTTCCGGCAGTGCCTCTATGTTCTCCTGTGCGTCGTCGCGGGGGCGGCGCTGGCCCGCACGGGCCCGATCCGGCGGCTCGACCCGCGCGCAGCGGCCCTGGCCGGGGTAGCCGTGCCGTTGCTCGCCGTGGCGATCCTGCTGACACCCGCAGCCGGGGATCGCCTGGCCGACCTCATCGCCGATTATCGGGCGTTGCCGAGTTTTATACGCGAGCGCCAGGAGAACTGGGCGGCGGGCAAGGATCCCGGCTCTGCCATGGTGTTCCGTTTCCGGGAGAGGCCGAAAATCCTGAATGCGTTCTGGGCCGTTCCCGAACGTTACACCGGTGGCGACACGTTGCAGTGGCAGTTCAAATTCGTGTCTGAGTATTTCGGCAAGACCACGATCGATATCGTGCCGGCCGCGCTAAATCCCTGACCGCCACAGCGCGATCAGCGATATCCGCGTCGGCGACGCAGCCACCGTCCAGCCAAGCGGCGCGGAGCATGGCGAGATGCTGGCCCAGCGCGGGGCCGGGGCTGGCACCGGCGGCGATCAGGTCGCGGCCTTGCAGGGGGAAGACCGGGGGTTCGGGAAGGCTTGCGATGACTCTCGGGTCGGCACCGGCGAGCCATAGCCGGCCGGCCACCAGCGAGGTCGTCGCGTCGGCCAGGGCGCGGCGGAGCGATGCGGGGTCGGTGGCGGGCGGCGCGCGGCGCAGGCCGGTCAGCGTGTCGCGCTCCGGGTTGGAGAGCCGCCAGCGACCGGCGAGCGTGTCCGCGTCCTCTCCGGTCAGGGCGGCGAGACGCAGCAGCGGGTCGGCGGGCGCGCCCGCGGCGACGAGGGCGGCCAGACGGTCCAGCCCGTCCGCGCCGGGCAACACCGCGCCGAGCACGCCGAGCTGTTCGGCGAGACGCAGCGAGGCGACCGGGTCGGGGGCGAGGAGGACGCGCTTGATCTCGCTCCAGACCCGCTCGGGCGACAGGATTTTCAGGCCCGCCGCACCGGCGCGAAGGGCGCCGGTGGTGGCGGCGTCGGGATGGGACGGTGCCGTAGCGGGCGTGGAAACGGAAGAAGCGCAGGACGCGCAAAAAGTCCTCTGCGATGCGGGTCGCCGGTTCTCCGACGAACCGGACGCGGCCGGCCGAGAGGTCGCTGGCACCGTCGAAGTAGTCGTGAAGGGTCCCGTCGCGGTCGAGCGACATGGCGTTGAACGTGAAATCGCGGCGGGCGGCGTCGGCCTGAAAATCGCCGGTGAAGGCGACGGTTGCGTGGCGGCCGTCGGTGGCGATGTCGCGTCGAAGCGTGGTGACCTCGAACGGACGGCCGTCGACCAGTGCCGTGACGGTGCCGTGGGCGATGCCGGTCGGCAGGCCGCGCAGGCCGGCGGCCTTCAGCGCGGCCATGATCGCGTCCGGTTCGTCCGGCGTCGCGAGATCGATGTCGGCGACGGGCACGTTCGCGATCGCGTCCCGCACGGCCCCGCCGACCACCCGCGCGCTGGGCAGCACGTCCCAGAGGCGGAGCAACGCCGGGTCGCTCAGGAAGGGCGGCTCAATCACCGCCGACGATCCGGCCGTTGATCGCGCGGGCCGGAACATACGGCGTGTCCGGCGTCCGGCCCCGGGCGATCGCGAGCCACATGCCGGTGCCCGCCACCAGCACGAGGCCGCCGACCGCGACCCACAGCAGGGCGCGCGCCCAGCTTCGGTCGGTGCCGGCCAGACGCCAGGCCGCGAACAGGACGAACGGCAAGGCCACCAGCGCCGCCTCGCTCCAGCGGATCACACACGCTCCCCGCGCAGCCGGCGCGCGAGGTCGACGAGGATCGCGGCCGTCGCACCCCAGATGAAGTGGCTCGGGTGCGGCCAGACCCAGAACGTCACGGCTTCGCCGCCGCGCGACGCCCGCCGTCGCTCCGGCGCGCCGGGGTCGAGCAGGACCGCCATCGGCAATTCGAGCACGCTGTCGACCTCGAACGGGGACGGGGTGAGGCCGAGCGATTCGAGCGCGCGACCGTCCGGCAGCAGGCCGACGACCGGCGTCACGCGGTAGCCGGAGACGGTGTGGTGGTCCGCGAGCCGGCCGACGACTTCGACCAACGCGGGGTCGAGCGCGATTTCCTCGGCCGCCTCCCGCAGGGCGGCCGCTTCGGGCGAGGCGTCCTCGGCGTCGATCCGGCCGCCCGGGAAACTCACCTGCCCCGCATGCGACGACAGGTGGCCGGCGCGGCGCGTGAGCAGCACGCCGGGGGCCGGGCCGAGGATGATCGGCACCAGGACCGCCGCCGGACGGACGGCTTTCTCGGCCCCGTTCGGCAGATCGTATGTGGCGGGGCCGACGGGGTTTTCGCGAAGTCGTGTGCGCAGCGTGTCGCGCGCGAACATCAAACTCAAACGGGAAGTTCGCCCAGCGGGAAAAACTGCCCGGCGCTCCAGACGCCCAGCATGTCGATGCCGTGCACGGTATGCGGCTCGGCGAGGGCGACGAGTTCGTAGTAGACGGCGCGGCCGATGCGCGCCTCGATCGGATGCCGGCCGGCCCCGGACCGGATTTTCAGATAGGGTACGGGGTCGAGCGTCACCGGGTCGAACGCGACGCGGATCGGGTGGTCGGCGTCGGCGGTGACGCACTGGTCGACGTTGGTGCGGAAGCTCAGGCGCTGGGTGCGGCCGCAGCCGGACCAGTCGAGCTGGACGGCGACGAACGGCGCGTCCTCGACCTCGATCCGGCCGCGCTCGACCGGGGTTTCGAGCCAGAAATCGCCGGCCTCGTCGCGCTTGAGGACGGAGGCGAACAGGCAGACCATCGGCTTGCGGTCGATCGGGCTGCCCCGATAAAGCCAGGTGCCGTCGCGAAGAATACGAAACGGCATGGTCTGGCATCCGGCGCCCGGCGCGTGCGCGGCGGCTGTGGCGGCGGTGCGCGTGCGCGCGATCGACAGGCTCATCGGCCCCTCCAACGCTGTCCGGCCATGCACCCCTCCCCTCGGTCGTCTTGCCGATATGGGACGCGGGTGCCGCCAATGAAGCGGGGCCGGGCGGTTTGTGGTGCCGGCGTGGCAGCGCCGGTCGCGATGCGTTCCGCGATCGACATTACAGGACTGAGACTGGTTGCCCCTGCAGAGTCGTGGAATGCTGACGTGATGGACACCGAAATATCGACGCTCGACGAGATCGAGGCGCTGGGGGCGACGCTGGCGCGGGTCCGGGTGCAGGTCGGGCGCGCGATCATCGGTCAGAACGACGTGGTCGATCAGGCGCTGACGACGCTGCTCGCGGGCGGGCACGCGCTGCTGGTCGGCGTGCCGGGATTGGGCAAGTCGCGGCTGGTGGAGACGCTGGCGACGGTGATGGGCCTCGGCAGCAAGCGGGTGCAGTTCACGCCCGATCTCATGCCGGCCGACATTTTAGGCAGCGAAATTCTGGACGAAGGCGAACGCCGCGCGTTCCGGTTCCTGCCCGGCCCGGTGTTCTGCCAGTTGCTGATGGCCGACGAGATCAACCGCGCGAGCCCGCGCACGCAGTCGGCCCTGCTGCAGGCGATGGCGGAGGGCCGGGTCGCGGTGGCCGGCACCGATCACGCGCTCCCGAAACCGTTCCATGTGCTCGCGACCGAGAACCCGATCGAGCAGGAGGGGACGTATCCGCTGCCGGAGGCGCAGCTCGACCGGTTCCTGCTGCAGATCGACGTGGGCTACCCGAGCGAGGCCGAGGAGCGCGCGATGCTGCTCGCCACCACCGGGTCGGAGACGGACGCGGCCGAGCCCGCGATGACCGCCGAGGCACTGGTGCGGGCGCAGGCGCTGGTGCGGCGGGTGCCGGTGGCCGAGAGCGTGCTGCAGTCGATCCTGAAACTGGTGCGGGGTGCGCGGCCGGAGACGACCGACAACGACGAGGTTCGCCGGCATGTCCGCTGGGGCCCCGGGCCGCGCGCCGCACAGGCGCTGATGCTGGCCACCCGCGCGCGTGCCGTGCTGGACGGGCGGCTGTCGCCCTCGGTCGACGACGTGGCGGCCTTGGCGCCTGCGGTGCTGCGTCACCGGATGGCGCTCGGGTTCGCGGCGCGCGCGGACGGTGTCACGCTCGGGGCGGTGATCGCGGGGATGGTCGGGCGGCTCGGGTGAGCGTCTCGCACGCCGCGACCGAGGCCGAAAAGGTCGCGGCGGGGCTGCCGGGGCTGGTGCTGGCCGCCGAGCGGATCGCGGCCGGCGTCCAGACGGGCCCGCATGGGCGGCGGCGGGCCGGCACGGGCGATAGTTTCTGGCAGTCGCGCCCCCTCTCTCCGCATGAAGCGGCGCGGCGGATCGACTGGCGGCTGTCGGCGCGCGCGGGACGCCCGTTCGTGCGCGAGACGGAGTGGGAGGCGGCGCAGACGGTCGGGCTGTGGGCCGCGTCCGATCCCGGCATGGCGTGGCGCGGGGCGGACACCCGTCCGACCAAGGGCGAGCGGGCTTCGGTGCTGACGCTCGCGATGGCGGCGTTGCTGCTGCGGGGCGGCGAGCGGGTGCGGCTGCTGGCCAGCGACCGCCCGGCGTTCGGCGGCGTGGGGGCGCTGAGTGCGGTGGCGCACGCGCTCGCGTCGGCCGACGGCGCGCCGGCGACGGACCGGCTGCCCCGGTTCGGGCGCGCGGTGCTGGTGGGCGACTGGCTCGGCCCGGCGGAGGAGACCGCGTCGATGCTGCGGCGGTTCGCGGCCCGGCAGGCGGCGGGCGTGCTGGTGCAGGTGCTGGACCCGGCCGAACTGGAGCTGCCGTTTTCGGGCCGGGTGCGGCTCGCGGCACCCGGCGGTGACGAGGCGCTGGTGATCGAGCGGGCCGAGGATGCGCGGGAGGGCTACGCGGCCCGGATCGCCGATCATATGGCGGCGTTGCGGGATGCGTGCCGGGCGGCGGGGTGGCTGTACCGGCTGCATGTGACCGATCAGCCGGCGCAGGCGGCTTTGCTGTCGTTGTGGATGGCGCTGGCCGACGGGACGCCCGCGTGAGGACGGCCGCGTGAGGATGGCCGCGTGAGCTTGGGGTTTACCGAGCCCTGGCTGCTGGCGGCGCTGCTGGTGCTGCCGCTGCTGTGGTGGCTGCTGCGGGTGACGCCCCCTGCCCCGCGCCGGCTGACCTTCCCGCCGACCCGGCTGCTGCGGGATCTGCCGCCGACCAGCCGGAGTGCGGCGCGCACGCCGCCATGGCTGCTGGTGTTGCGGCTGCTGGCGGCGGCGTTGCTGATCGTGGGGCTGGCGGGGCCGGTCGTGGGCGAGCGGCGCGGGGCCGGCGGGACCGGGACGCTGCTGGTGGCGGTGGACGACGGCTGGGCCTCGGCGGCGGATTGGGGCGAGCGCGCACGGGCGGTCGACGCGGCGCTGGCGGGGGCGGCGCGCGACCAGCGGCCGGTGGCGCTGCTGACGACCGCGCCGGCCGAGAGTGCGGCCGCACCGCTCGAGAACCTCGATGCCGCGTCGGCGCGGAGTGTCGCGGCAACCTGGCGTCCGAAACCGTGGCCGACGGATCGCGCGGCGGCGGCGGCTTCGGTTGCGGCGTGGGGCGGCCACGGCTCCGTCCTGTATGTCGGCGACGGGCTCAATGGGCCCGGGTTCGCGGCGTTTTCGCGCGCGTTGAACGCGGTCGGGCCGGTCACGACGCTCGAGACGGGGCGTCCGCCGGCGCTGCTGATGCTGCCCGCGCTGCCGACCGGCGACGGGATCGTCGCCCGCGTCGCCCGTGCCGGGCGTGACCTGCCGGCCAAAAACGTCGCGGTGCTGGCGCAGGATGATGCGGGACGCACGCTGGCTCGGGTCGACGTGGCGCTCGCCGAAGGGTCGGCCACGGGGCGCGCGACGTTAAAACTGCCGCCGGAGCCGCGTAACCGGCTGCAACGGCTCGTGATCGCGGAACCGGCGCAGGGCGGGCTGGCCGTGGTGGCCGGGGCCGGGTCGGTCAGCCTGCTGGACGTGGGTGCCAGACGGCACGACGTGGCGCTGCCCGACGCGGTGGGCGCGGCGCCGAGTGCGGATTCCGGCGATGGGCAGGACGCGCCGTTGCGGGGGGCCGGCTATTTTCTGCGGCGCGCGCTGGCCCCGGTCGCCGAAATTTCGGGCGGCACGCTGACGGCCGCGATCGCGCGCAAGCCCGCCATGATCCTGCTGCCCGACCGGCCCTTGCAGGAAGGCACCGCCGACGCGGACGCGCTGAGCCGTTACGTCTCCGATGGCGGGTTGCTGCTGCGCTTCGCCGGGCCGGAGATGGCCGGGGCAACCACGACCGGCATCCGCGACCCGCTGCTGCCGGTGCCGCTGCTCGGCGCGGGACGGCAACTCGGCGGCACGATGTCGTGGGACCAGCCGCAGACGATCGCGCCGGTGCCGGCCGGCTCGCCGTATGCCGGTCTGCCGGTTCCGGCCGACGTGCTGGTGTCGCGGCAGGTGCTGGCCGACCCCGCCGCCGACCTCGGCGCGGCCGCGTGGCTGCGGCTGCGCGACGGCACGCCGCTGGTCACACAGCGCCCGGTCGGGCTCGGGCGGGTGGTGCTGGTGCATGTGACCGCGAACGCCGACTGGTCGAACCTGCCGCTGTCGGGGTTTTTCGTCGACCTGCTGCGCCGGACGCTGACCACCAGCAACGCGACCGGCGACGCGCCGGCGGCCGAGGACCGGACGATGCCGCTGACCCCGTCGGCGACGCTGGACGGCGACGGCGTGCTCGGGCCGCCACCGCAGGGCGTGCTGGCGATCGCGGCCGGGGCGCTGGGCACGACGCGGGCGGGGCCGAGCCATCCGCCGGGGTTTTACGGGCCGGAGGCGTCGCGCCGGGCGCTCGATCTAGCGGCGAACCTGGCCCCGCCCGACATCGCGCCGGCGATCCCGGGTGCCGAGTCGCGGCCGTTGCGGGGGGAGGCGAGCGGCATCGCACTCGGGCCGCCGCTGCTGGGATTGGCCGCGCTGCTGCTGGTGCTGGAGGGCGTGCTGGCGCTCGGCGCGCGCGGACTGCTGCGGCGCGCGGCCGTGGCCGGGTTGCTGCTGGCGTTCATGGGAACGGCCCACGCGGCCCCGGCCGCACCGGCGGCGGCGCTGTCGAGCCGGCTCGGCTACATCCGCACCGGCGACGCGGCGGTGGACGACGTGTCCCGGCTGGGGCTGATCGGGCTGTCGGCCTATTTGCGGGCGCGGACGGCGGTGACGCTGGACGAGCCGGACGCCGTGACGCCCGGCACCGACGATCTGTCGTTCTATCCGATGCTGTATTGGCCGCTCGCCGCCGGGATGCCGCCGCCGGGCAATGCGGAGATCGTCGCGCTGAACGCGTTCATGGCGCATGGCGGCATTCTGGTGATCGACAGCCGCGACGGCGGCTCCGGCAGCGCGCTCGACGGCGGCGCGGGGGCGGCGTTGCAGGCGCTGGTGAAACCGGCGAGCGGGGTGGCGCTGGACGTGCCGCCGCTGGCCGCCGTCAGCACGCAGCATGTCCTGGCGCGCGCATTCTACCTGCTCCGCGATTACCCCGGCCGGTACGCGGGGGCCCCCGTGTACGTCGCGCGCGACGAGGATCGCAGCAATGACGGGGTGAGCCCGATCGTGGTCGGTGCCAACGACTGGGCGGCGGCGTGGGCGGTCGACGATCAGGGGCAGTACCCGTTCGCGACGCTGCCGGGCGGCGAGCGGCAGCGGACGCTGGCGTACCGGTTCGGCGTCAACCTCGTCGTCTACGCGCTGACCGGCAGCTACAAGGCGGATCAGGTGCATTTGCCGGCGCTGCTGAAGCGGCTGGGCCAATGACTCACATCGCGTTCGGGCTGCGCTGGGACCCGCTGCTGCCGGTCTGGGCGTTGGTCGGCCTTGCGACGCTTTGCGTCGTCGCAATCGGGTTCGCCGTCTTGCGGCGGGCGCGAGGGACGTGGATTCGCGCGGTGTTGTTCGTCCTGCTGCTGGCGACCCTTACCGGGCCTCGGCTGGAGCGCGAGGTGCGGGCGATGCTGCCGGACATCGCGGTGCTGGTGGTCGATCATTCGGCGTCGATGTCGGTCGGACACCGGGCCGCCCTGGCCGCCGCCGCCGAGCAATCCATCCGGACGCAGGCGGCTTCCCTGCCCGGGCTCGAACTGCGGACGGTCGATGTGCCGGAGGCCGGGCAGGACGGGACGCGGTTGTTCGCCGCCCTGGACCGGGCGCTGGCGACGGTGCCGGCCGAGCAGTTGTCGGCGGTGCTGGCGGTGACCGACGGGCAGGTTCACGACACGCCCGCCACCCCGGCAACGGCCCCGTTTCACGCGCTGCTGGCCGGTGCCGGCGAGGAGCACGACCGGCGGCTGCGGCTGATCGAGGCGCCGGAGTTCGGCGTCGTCGGCGGCACTGTCGCGATCCGTGGCGTGGTCGACGATTTGGGCGCCGGACCGAAGGCGGACAGCGTGCGGCTGACGCTGACGCGGGACGACGCGACGCCGATCGTGCAGACGGTCGCGGTCGGGCAGCCGTGGACGGTGCGGCTGCCGATCACGCGCGAAGGCCCGACGGTGGTCGAGATCACCGCCGATCCGTGGGCCGGCGAGGCGAGCGGGATCAACAACCGGGTCAACCTGACGGTGAACGGGGTGCGCGACCGGCTGCGCGTGCTGCTGGTCTCGGGCGAGCCGAACCCGGGCGAGCGGACGTGGCGGCGGCTGCTGAAATCCGATCCGGCGGTCGATCTGGTGCATTTCACCATTCTGCGGAGTGCGGAAAAAGACGACCTGACGCCGATCGACGAACTGGCGCTGATCACCTTCCCGACGCAGGAGCTGTTTCAGGACAAGATCAAGCAGTTCGACCTGATCATCTTCGACCGGGTCGCCAATCGCGGCTTCCTGCCGCTGCCGTACCTCCGCAACGTCGCGAACTACGTGCGCGAGGGCGGCGCGCTGCTGGTGGAGGTCGGGCCGGAGTTCGCCTCGCCCGATTCGCTCGATGCGACGCCGCTGCGGCCGGTGCTGCCGGCGCATGCGTGGCCGCAGGATGTGGACGGCGCGGACATGACGACGGTCGCGGGGTTGCGCGAGGGCGCGTTCAAGCCGGCGGTCACGGCGATCGGCGCGCGGCATCCGGTGACCGAGGGGCTGCCGGACGCCACGCGGTGGGGATCGTGGTACCGGCGATTGTTGCCGGACCCCGCGTCCGGGGCCGGCCACGCGGTCGCGGTGATGGCGACGCCGGACGACGCGCCGGGCGGGGCCGGGCCGCTGCTGCTGCTCGACCATGTCGGGCGCGGCCGGGTGGCGATGCTGATGACCGATCAGGCGTGGCTGTGGTCGCGCGGCCATGACGGCGGCGGCCCGCAGGCGGAGCTGCTGCGCCGGGTCGCGCACTGGCTGATGCGCCAGCCGGCGCTGGAGGAGGAGCGGCTGTCGGCGACGCTGGACGGCGGCGTGCTGCGGGTGGAGCGGCACACGCTGTCGGACGCGGCACCGCCGACGCTGACCGTCACCGCGCCGGACGGTTCGACATCGGAGCATCCGATGATCGCGGTGCCCGGCTCGCCCGGCGTCGCGACGGCGCGGCTGGACGCGGCGGCCCCGGGGGTCTGGCGGGTCGCGGACGGCCAGCATGTCGCGTTCGCGGCGGCGCGGCTCGGCAACGCGAAGGAGTTCGAGGATCTGCGCGCGACCGCCACGGTGCTCGGGCCGCGCGCGGCGGCCAGCGGCGGCGGGGTCGCGTGGCTGGCGGGCGCGGATGGGTCGGCGCGAGTGCCCGATCTGCGGCGGACCGAGCCGGGGCGCCGCGCGGCGGGCGACGGTTGGGCCGGGCTGCCCGTTCGCGGCGCGCAACGTGTGACCGGCCGGAACAGCCGGCCGCTCTTGCCGGCGGCGATCCTGCTGCCGATTTTACTGGCGGCGCTGGCGCTGACCTGGCTCGGCGAGGCGGGAGGCGGATCATCGGGGCGATGGACGAGGCGGGACGCATGAGCTGTTTCGGATTCACCCGGGCACCGCCGCGCGACGGGCCGGACGGCCGGCCGGAGCGCGGCCGCGGCTGGCGGAGGATCCAGATCGCGCGAAACCCGCCGCCGAGCCGGCGGGCCGAATGGCTGGCCTTGGCCGGGTTCCTGGCGCTGCCGCTGCTGGCCGGCGTTTCCGGCGCGGTCGTGACCATCCCGGCGGTCCGGACATGGTACCCGACGCTGGCGCATCCGCCGGGCACGCCGCCCGACTGGCTGTTCGGGCCGGTCTGGACGGTGCTCTACGCGCTGATGGGCGTCGCCGCATGGCTGGTCTGGCGCAGGATCGCCCGGGCGGGCGCGACGCCGGCGGCCCTGCGTCCGTTGCGCCTTTGGGGCTGGCAGCTCGGGCTCAACGCCCTGTGGTCGCCGGCGATGTTCGGCCTGCACTCGATCGGGCTGGGGCTTGTCGTGATCGTGCCGCTGGTGGCGGCCGTCGCCTGGACCGTGACGGCGTTCCGGCGCCGCCACGCGCTCGCCGCATGGCTTCTCGTGCCTTATCTCGCCTGGGTGTGCTACGCCGCGTATCTGAATGCGGGGCTGATGATCCTGAACCCGCGCGGTTGAGGATGGACAGCATGACGAACACTCGATCCGGATTGGTGATTGCCGGTGCCACGCTCTGCGTGATCGCGGCCTCGGGCATGGCGGCGGCGCAGACGCCATCGGCGGCCCATAACGGCTTCCAGCCACCGTTCCAGGCCAAAACCGCGCCGAGCCAGCGCGAGTCGCTGCCGCCGGCATTGCCGGGCGCGCAATCGACCCCGGACGAGGCGGCCCGCGCGGGCGAGGCGATCGACCTCCAGCCGACCGACGCGCTGTTCGACGCCATCAACCGCGGCGATCTGCTGGAGGCCCGCGACGCATTGTCGCGCGGGGCCGATCTGCAGGGGCGCAACGTGCTCGGGATGACGCCGCTGGCGCTGTCGATCGACCTGTCGCGCAAGGACATCACGTTCTTGCTGCTGTCCTATCGCAACGCCGGCGCGGCACCGCCGCAGGGCACGGCCGCCCCGGCCGCGGCGGCCAGCGGGAAAGGCGGAAAGGCGGCGCGCCAGAGCGTGTCGGCGGATCAGGCGGCGACCCCGCCGGCGACGGCGCGGCCATCGGTCAGCCTGCCACGCAATTATGTCGGGAAGGGCGCGCCGCAATCGGGGCGTTCGCCCAAAACGGCGGCACCGGGCAATGCCCTCGCCACGGCACCTTCCGGCCAGCCCGGGACGCCGGTTCCGCAGGCGGGCTTCCTCGGCTTCGGCGGCTAGACGTTCTGGCGGCGGCGTATCGACGCGAACGCGGCACCGGTCATCGCCGGTGCCGCTTTCGCGCTGTCTCGGTTCAGGCTGGCTTAGACGTCGATGTCGCTGAGGACGTAGATCACCGCGTTGGTGGCGATCAGCGGCTGATCGACCAGCGTGGCGGTCATCTGAGCGCCGTTATCCTGCGAGACCCAGCTGACCGTCACCGGGTGGGCGGTGCCGTCGAACGTGATCGGGGTGCCGGCGACCGAGGTCACGGTGACCTTGTTGCCCATCATCTCGCTCGGGAAGTGCTTGCCCGCGACGACGTGGCTGCGGACCAGCTTCACGATCTTCGAGGTGTCCGGGTACGGGGCGGCGCCGTTCCGGGTGCCGGTCTCGTACTGGTATCCCAGCAGGTCCTTGGTGATCTGCGGATACTTCGCGAACGCCGCGTCCGAGGCCGGGAAGACGGTGTAGGGCGTGGTCGCGCGGGCGCTGGCCTCGAGACCGCCGGCGGCGATCAGCTGCACCCAGAGGGTGAGGCGCGGGTCGGACGCCATGACCGAAAGCGCGTCGGCCATGACGGCCTGCGCGTTTACCTTTTCGTTGAGCCCGATGATCGCCGGGGCGGCGAGCGCCAGGCCGGCACCGGCCTGAAGCATGTTGCGACGGGAGAAGGTCATCTTTTGCGTCCTCTGGATGCGATGGTGAGACAGCGCAGTTATGATTACGGGGCCGAACAGTAGCGGCAACACAAGAAAGCGTAGCTGTCGGCGGCTTTCAAGTGATAGTTGCCCATATGTCACACCCGTTGCGGGTTTAACGTCACAGGATGGCACCTCGAAGCATCTCGCGCCCGTCCCGGCAGGTGATGTAGGCTGAGCGCTATTGCGGCGCATGGGGAACAAATGACGACCACGGCACGGATCGTATTCGCCACCATGTTGGCCGCCTGCCCGCCCGCGATCGCAGCGACCGCCGACTCGGCCGGGGATTCGGGCCAGCCCCCCGCGACGCCGCTGACGCTGCGGGCCCTGGCGCTGACGCAGGCCGGAGTTGGCGTGTTCAGCTACGACGCCGATGGCGGCAAGGACGTCCAAGGCTCGGTCTCGCTCGATTTGCCGTTGCCGGTCGGCTCGGTCGCCGACGCGCTGCGCTCGGTCCGGGTGCGCGATCCGGCGGGGCCGGCGCGCGAGGTTTCGGTGGCGACCGGGGCGACCGCGCTGGCGCTCGATCAGCCGAACTGGCTGGCGGCGCTGACCGGGGCGCGGGTCAGCATCCTGCAGCCGGGCTTCGACGCGAACACGATCACGATGACCGGGCGGATCGTGCGCGCCGACCGAAGCGGGGCCGTGACCCGGCTGACGATCCTGACCGCCGAGGGGCTGCGACAGGCGGTGCTGGAGAACTCGGGCGAGATCAAGCTGCTCGACGACGCGTTGCGCGCCCGGATCGAGGACGCGCTGGCCGGCACCGACGCGGGCCGGGGCGCCGGCGGGGCCAAGCCGAGCCGGACGGTGCGGATCGAGACGGCGACCGGCGGCCCGCGCGCGGTCGCGGTCGACGTCGTGCTGCCGGTGCCGCTGTGGAAGCCGACCTGGCGGCTGTCGCTCGGCACGCCCGACGCCGACGGTGCCACGACGGCGCGGCTGGAGGGCTGGGCCGTGGTCGAGAACACCGGGGCCGCCGATTGGCACGATGTCGCGCTGAGCCTGGTCGCGGGCAATCCGGTGACGATGGACGACGACGTCTACGCGGTGGTCGACGTCGCGCGCCCGGTGGTGGCCGATACCGGGCCCGACCGGATCGCGCCGGTGGAGGACACGCGCGCTGTCCCGGCCCCGATGGCGATGCGGTCGATGAAAGCCGCGGCCGTGGGCGGAGCGGCACCGGGATTGGCGCCGGCGCCGGTGAGCGCGCCCGCGGCAGCGCCGCCCCCGCCGCCGTCGACGACCACCGAGGCGGCGGCGACGTCGATCTTCGCGCTGGCGCAAACGATCGACCTGGCGGCGGGACGGACGGCGAGCGTGCCGTTCCTGACCGTGTCCCTGCCCGCACGGCTGGTCGACAATCTGGCCCCGAACGCGGCCCATCCGATCGTCTCGGCACGGATCGAGAACACGACCGGCCACACGCTGCCGGCCGGACCGGTTTCGACGTCCGCCGCCGGCAGCCTGTTCGCCGGCGACGCCCTGCTGGGAACGCTGCCGAACGGGCAAAGCCGGCTGCTCGGGTTCGCCGAGGACGGGGCGGTCGACGCCGAGTGGACCGAGCGCGCGAACCAGCAACTCGCCGGGCTGACGGCGGCCGACGGCGTGCTGACCACGACCGAGCGGGAGCGGACGACGACGACAGTGGCGCTGACCGGGGCCGCCGACGAGCCCCGCGCGGTGCTGGTGGGCGTGGCGCGCGAGGCGGACAGCGCGCTCGGGGCGGAGACGCCGAAGCCGTTCGATCAGACCGAGGGTCAGTGGCGGTTCCTGATGCCGCTCGCGGCCGGGGAGCATAAGACGCTGACCGTGGTGGCCGACCGGCTGGTGTCGAGCACCGTCGTGATCGTGGATGCCGAGACGCCGGCGCTGACCGCGATGATCGCGGACGGCGATCTGCCGGCCGGCGCGCGGGCGGCGCTGCAGCAGGTGGTCGGGCTGCGCGGCGGGCTGGCCACGGCGGAAGCGGCCCGGGCGGCGCTGGTGGCCGAGCGCAAGCGGCTGACCGACGACGAGGACCGGGTGCGCCGCAATCTCGCGGCCGTGCCGGCGACCGACCCGTTCCACGCCAGGCTGCTCGGCGACCTGGTCGCGTCCGAAAACCGGATCGGCACCCTGGCGCGCGATATCGACGGGGCGGAGACGCGGGTGACCGAGGCGCGGGCGCGGCTGAACGCGGCGGTGGCGTCGCTAAAATTTTGACGGACCTCGAGACGCCCGGCGTGACGGCGGCCGATGTCGAGGATTTGTTCCGGCTGATCCTGGACCGCAGGCCGGAATCGGCGGCGGTGGTGGCGCACCATCAGTCGCTCGGGCTGGACCGGACCGGGCTCGGGCGGCTGCTGATGCAGACGCCCGAGTGCCGCGAGCGGGAGCGGCGGCGCGGCGCGCTGGATGCGATGTCGGCCGATGGCGGGTCGCGCGGGTGGCCCCGGCAGGAGGGTGCCCCGAAGCGGGTCGTGCTGTGGGGGGCGTTCGGCAACGGCAATATCGGCGATTCGGCGCAGGCGTGCGCGGTCGCCGACCTGCTCAGGCCGCTGTTGCCGGCCGGCACGGTGTTCGGCGCGAGTTCCTGGGAGCGGCGGTCCACGTTCCCGGCACCGGACGGGATGGTATTGCCGACCGGGGCGGTGCTGGGGCCGCTCGGGCTAGAGGCGGACCTGCTGGTGATCGGCGGCGGCGGGCTGTTCGGCACGCCGCATTTCCCGTTGTCGGAGCCGGGCTGGGCGAACGCGGTGGTGGCGCGCGGCTTGCCCGTGGTGATGCTGGGCGTCGGCGGCGCCGCGGCGGCGCTGGACGCCCATGCGGCCGCCTACGACGTGCTGTTGGCCCACGCGTCATGGGTCGGCGTGCGCGACGCGGAGACATTGCAGGCGGTCCGGCGGGTGCGGCCCGATGCGGCGTGGTTTCCCGATCCGGTGCTGGCGCGGGCGGTGCTGACGACGGAGGCGCCGGCGGCGGCGGCGGCGGCCCGCGGCGAACGCGCGATCGACGCGCTGCTGATCCCCCGGGTGCCGAACGGGGCCGAGGACGCGGCGGCGCTGGACGGCATGCTCGGGTGGCGGACCGCGGCGCTGGCGCGGGGATGGCGGGTCGAGACGGCCGTGCTGGAACCGGCGCTGGATTGCGCGGCGCTGGCGCGGCGCGGGGTTCCCGACCCGCTGCGGCCGGGCGACTGGCCGGCGCTGCTCGCCCTATGCAGGCGCGCGAATATGGTGGTGAGCCTGCGGCTGCATGGCGCGATCGCGGCCATCGAGGCCGGGTGCGTGGTGCATGGGCTGACCCAGCCGAAGACGCGGCTTCTGTTCGACGAGCTGGGGCTGGCGGATTGGTTTTCGCCCGGCTGGCGCGATCCGGACACCGGCGAACACCCGGCTACGGCGTTCGCGGCCGCGCGGGATGCCGGGCTTTCGGCGTGGCGGGAGCGGTTGCGGGGGGCGGTCGCGGCACTCGGCGCGGGGCTTGCGACCGTGGACTGGCGCAAGGCCGCATGAGCGCCGAACCGACGCCGCTGAAATTCACGCTGATCAAGGTGCGCGAGGCGATGCCCGCGCCGGGCCGGCCGATGGGCCATGACCGGGTCTGGTGCACGATGACGGTCTTTCCGCCGCCGGTCGCGCCGGCCTTCGCGGGCTCGGTCTGGTACTGGCACGAGCCGGCGCGGGGTGCGCGCACGCCGGCACTGCACATCCTGCCGCTCGGCGACGACGGCGCGGCGGGCGACCTTCAGTATGCGAACCTCTGGTTCAACCCGAAATTCAGCACGGTCGCCGCACTCGACGGGCGGCCCGGCTGGCGGCGGCTCGATTTCATCATCGCGTTCGAGGCGGGGCTCGGGCGGCTCAGCTGATCCGCTGCCTGGTCGAGACGACGCCCGGAACGTTCGCCTCGCAGGATCTGGGCGTGGTCGCAGCGGGGCCGCACGGCTGGGCGTTCGATCCGGCCGACCGCGAGACGCCGCCGTTCGTGCCCGGGCGGCAGGGGAGCGCGGACCGGACGGTGCTGGTCGGCGGCGCGCCGAAATCCGGCACCACATGGATGCAGATGCTGCTGAACGCGCACCCCGAGGTGATCGGCAACGGCGAGGGCGCGTTCTTCGGCCTGATCGCGGTGGCCCCGCCGCGCTACACGAACGGCTGGTTTCCGCCGGGGATGGACCTCCAGCAGCTCACCGACCTCGCGCACGCGGCGACGCTGCGGCACGTCCTGGCCCTGTATCGCGGCTGGTTCGGGTGTCGCGTGATCGCCGAAAAGAGCCCCGGTAACAGTGCGATGGCGCGGCGGATGATGGAGGCGCTGCCGGAGGCGCTATTCGTCCATTGCGTGCGCCACCCGCTGGACGTGCTGGTGTCGCGGCTGCACCACGAGGCGGCGCTGATGGCGCGCGCCCTGGCCCCGCCGGAACTCGCGAGCCATGCCGACGCGGTGACGGAGCTGATCCCGGTACTGCGGGACGGGGTGCCGGTCGCACTCAGGGGTGGCGTCTGGGCGCTGGTGCGGGCGATCCTGGACGACTGGATCGGCGCGCAGGCGGAGGCGTTGGCGGCGCTGGAGTTGTGGCCGGAGCGGGTTCGCGTGACCCGGTACGAGGACATGCTGACCGACGGCCGGACCGAAGCGGCGCGCGCGTTCGCGTTCGCCGGCGTGGCCACCGACCCCGCCACGATCGAGGCGGCGGTCGCGCAGACCAGCCTGGCCAACCTGCGCGACAAAACGCCCGACCCGAGCGGGCCGACGTTTTTCCGGGCCGGCACCGCCCGCCAGTTCGAGGCGATGTTCTCCCGCGCCGACCAGGTGCGGATGTTCGACTACTTGCGGGCGGCGCTGCCGGCGTTCGACCGGTTCGGCTACACGGTCGCCGCACGGCGTAAGGTGGCGTCGTGATCCGGGTCGGCATTTTGGACGCGCCCGACGGCGGCGGGTGGGACGATTGGGTTGCGGACCTGCCGGACGGGCTCGAACCGCATCGCCTGAAGCTGGAAGGGAGCTGGCCGGCCGGCCTCGACCGGATCGTGTTCGAGGCGTCGCCGTTCGATCTGGGCCGGGCCGCGCTGTTGGCGGGCGACGGGCGGCGGGGCGTGGGCGGGCCGCCGTCGCTGTGTGTCGCCCTGCCCTGCCGCCCGGCGGAGCGGGACGCGCGGCGGTCCCGGGTGACGATGTTTCGCGACATTCTGGCCGGCGCGCCCGGGCCGCTGGCGGTGCTGGATGTCGGTGCGTTGCAGGACGAGCACATCGCGGCGGGCGATCCGCTCGACGCGATGCTGTTGACCGAGACGGGACGGCCGACGCCGCCGATGGCGCTCACGATCGGGCGGCTCGTCGGCGCGTGGCTTACGACCGGCGAGATCGCGGGCGCGGCGGCAATGGCGGAACTGGCGCTGTGGCACGCGGCCCACGCGCGACGCTGGGCGATGACGCTGCCGGCCGACCTCCGGGTCTGGGCCGGGGACATCCGCGCCGCCGCGCTCACGGCCGAACGGCGGCCGGAGTTCATGGCGGCGGCCGGCGATCTGTTCTCGAAGCTGGGTCACGCGACAGCCGCCGCCCTGTTCGCGCCGAAACCGTAGATGGCGCGACGGCCGCGGGTTGCGATCATCGGCAACTCGAACTCGCTGCTGCGGCACGGCTACACCGCCCATCTCGACCCGGAACGGTTCGACGTGCGGCGGTTCGCGCTGGGCGCGTGTCCGAATGCGATGCTGCTGTACGCGCTGACGATGCCGGGCTGGGACATCGCGTTCGACTGGATCGTGATCGAGACGTCGCCGACCGATCAGATGTTCGAGCAGCTCGGGCTATACGGCGCGGCGCAACGGCGGGCGGCGCTGGCGCTGTTCCTGGACGAGGTGGCGCGGCGGCAACCGGGGGCGCGGGTGCTGGCGCTGGTGCTGCCGTTTCAGGCGACGCTGGCCGGCGACGCGCCGTCGCTGACGCCCGAGTTGCTGGACGGTCTGGCGACCGCCGCGCGGCCGGTCGTGGTGCTCGACATCGCGGCGGTGTTTTGGCGCCACGCGGCCGGGACGCCGCTCGCCGATGTGTTCATGGCCGACCGGATGCACCCGAGCCCGCCGGCCCAGATCGTGGTGGGGCGGCTGCTGGCGTGCGTGCTGTCCGGGCTGGAGCAGCCGGTGGACTGGGTGGCACCCGGACCGGGGCACGGGCACGGTGCGGCTGGTCGTGCCGGACGGCGTGACGCCCGGGCCGCCGCGGATCAACCCGATCGTCACCGCGCCGGTCCATCGTCTCGGCCTCGGCGAAACCGGACGGTGGACGGGCGCGCGCCCGGAGCGGATCGTGGCGGTCGTCATCAACCGCAACGCGACAAGCTGCGGGCTGCGGCTGAGCGGCGAGACGACGCACGAGGTCGATCTGCGGTGCCGGCCCGACCCGGCGCTCGAGACGGTGGTCAGCCTGATCCCGGTCCGGGGCGGCGTGACCGGCACGGCGCTTGCGATCGAACCGCTGCCCGCGGTGGCCGCGGCCGCCGAGCCGATTTGGGAAAGCGATCCGGCAAGGCGGCGACGGGGCTGGAGTTCTGGGGCGTGCTGGTCGCCGACGCGGAGGCGCTGGACGCGGTTCGCGCGCGGCAAACGGTCCCGGCCGACGCGCTGGCCGAGCCGGCGGTCGCGGCCGAGGCGGCGCGCCTGATGGCGGAGTTCGCGCGCTGGCACGCGGCGTTCAGCCAACGGTGGCTGCTGATCGGGTCGCCGTGGTTGCTGGGCTGGGCGGAGCAGTTCCGCGCCGACCTGCTCGCCGCGCGCACCAGGCCGGAGGTCCTGGCGGCGGCGCTGACATTATTCCGGCGGTTCGGCGATCCGGCGGCCTGCGCGATATTGACGACGTGACGCGGCGCTCACCCCGTCTGACAGTGCGCGCACCAGTATAGTTTGCGCCCGGCCATCGCCTCGGACGACACCGGATTGCCGCAGACGAGGCATGGCTTGCCGGCGCGGTGGGCGACCCAGGTGGAGCCCCGGCGGGTTTTCGCCGTTTTCGATCTGGATGTCGTGCCGGTCGTGACGATCCGGCCGGTCCGCACGCCGTCCTCCAGCAAGCCGGTGAGGTCGCGCCACATCGCGCGCCA
Source organism: uncultured Alphaproteobacteria bacterium (assembly GCA_963756975.1). Taxonomy (GTDB): domain Bacteria; phylum Pseudomonadota; class Alphaproteobacteria; order Acetobacterales; family Acetobacteraceae; genus CAVRQM01. The sequence continues at coordinate 967,403 of CAVWPS010000001.1, forward strand.
TGTCGCGGGCGAGATGTCGCGGCCGGGGCGATGCGGTTCGATGCGCGCGCGGAACAGCAATTCGGCGCGGTAGATGTTGCCGATGCCGGCGACGATGTCCTGGCGCATCAGCAACTGGCCGATCGCGCTCCGCGACGCATGGATCCTCGCATAGGCGCGGTCGGGGTCCGCGTCGGCCCGCAGCGGGTCATCGCCGAGCCTGGCCATCACGGCGAGCTTGTGTTCGGGCGAGACGATCTCGCACGCGGTGGGGCCGCTGAGGTCGGCGACGTGCGTCTCCGTCAGCAGGCGGAGGCGGACGAGACCGCTCGGCGCGGGCGGAAACGGGGCGTCGGCGTCGGCGGTGCCGCGACGGCGGCGGCCGATGCCGTCGAGGCCATCGCCGTGGAAGCGCCACATCCCGTAGAGGCCGAGGTGGACGCGCAGCCAGCCGGCGGTCGCGAATTCGAGGAACATCTGCTTGCCGTGCGCCTCGGACGGCCACGAGATCTCGGCCGTCGAGCCGTTCGGCGCCCTCGGCGAAGCGGCCCTGCGGGCTGCTGGCCTCGACGCGGTGGCCGACGAACTGGGCCGTGAACGCGTTCGCGAGGCGGTGGACGGTGTGGCCCTCGGGCACTCAGGCGAGCCCGAGCATGACGTCCCGCGCGGCGGTGGCGAGGCGGTCGGCGCGCTCGTTCATGACGTCGCCGGAGTGGCCGCGCACCCACTCCCACGTGACCTCGTGCTTGGCGGCGGCGTCGAGGATGCGGCGCCAGAGGTCCATGTTCGCCACCGGATCGCCGCCGGCGGTGCGCCATTTGCGGCGGACCCAGCCTTCCCGCCACCGGGTGATGCCGAGGCGGAGGTATTCGCTGTCCGTGCGCAACACGACGCGGCACGGGCGGGTCAGCGCCTCCAGAGCCTCGGCGGCGGCGGTCAGTTCCATGCGGTTGTTCGTGGTGGCGGGCTCGGCCCCGGATAATTCGCGCTCGTGGCCGCGCAGCACCAGGATCGCGGCCCAGCCGCCGGGACCGGGGTTCGGCTTGCAGCCGCCGTCGGTCCAGATCGTGACCGTGTCGTCGCGCGGTTCAGAGTCCATAGGCGGCGGCGTCCGTGATGGCCGTGTGGGCCCGCAGGCGAAGAACGTAGGCCATCGGGTCCTTGCGCGTGACCAGCGCGCCGGCGGGGGTCGCGAGCCAGTCGTAGAGGCGGGTCAGGGCGAACCGCAGCGCGGCGCCGCGGGCGAGCACCGGCAGGGCCGCGCGCTCCGCTTCGCTCAGCGGGCGGACGGCCGCGTAGGCGCGGGAAAACGTCGCGGCCATGGCAGGGTCGAAGCGGTGCTCCTCGTCGAAGCACCACGCGTTGAGGCAGACGGCGACGTCGTAGGCGAGCAGGTCGGTCGCGGCGAAATAGAAGTCGATCAGGCCGGACAGGCGGCCGTCGAGGAAGAAGACGTTGTCCGGGAACAGGTCGGCGTGGATATGCCCGACCGGCAGGCCGGGCGCGGGCCAGGCGGCCTCGATCGCGGCGAGCGCCACGGTGAGTTCGTCGAGCAGTCCGGGCGGCAGGGTCGCGGCGTCGGGATGGGCGCGGCTGCGGGCCAGCAGCGGGGGCCAGCCGGCGGGGCCGAGCGCGTTGGGACGGGTCGGCGCATAGCCCGTGCCGGCGGCGTGGAGGCGTGCCAGCGCCGCGCCCACGGCGGACGCGTGGGCGGTCTGGAGCCGGCGGGGCCAGACGCCGGGCAGGAAGGTGGTGATCGCCGCCGACCGCCCGCACAGATGACGCAGGCTTTCGCCGTCGCGGCCCGGCACCGGACGCGGGCAGGTGATGCCGTGCGCCGAAAGGTGGTCCATCAGGCCGAGGAACCAGGGCAGCTCGGCGGGATCGACGCGCTTTTCGTACAGCGTGAGGATGTAGTCGCCGGTGGTGGTCTTCAGGGCGAAATTGCTGTTCTCCACGCCCTCGGCGATGCCCTTGCAGGCGACCGGCGACCCGATCTCGTATTCGGCCAGGAACGACGACAGGGCGGCATCGGAGACATCGGTGTAGACGGCCATCGGGCGGCGGTGACTCGCGGATCGGTGAACGGCGAGGCTACAGGGCGAAGCGGCGCACGGCCACCTCGATTGCCGAACGTTCGACGAGGCCCCACCATGGGGCCGCCCCACAGGAGTCCGCGATGCCGACCACAGCCTCCGCCCTTGCCCGTTTCGCGGCGCTGGCCCTGCCGTTGCTGACGCTGGCCGGCTGCGTCGGCAACGGCGAGAAATATGCGCCGCTCTGCCCCGCGCTGAAGCTGCTGCCCGAGGCGTCGGACATCGGGACGTATGCCGGGTCCGGGCGGGATCTGACCGATCTGGTGTTTCAGGCGCGCATCGTCGGCGTGCCGGGGCGATGCGCGCCGGGCGACCCGGGATTCGTCGCGGCGACGATCCGTGTGGGGTTCGACATCACGCGCGGCCCGGCGGACCCCTCGCGCGAGATCGACCTGCCGTATTTCGTCGCCGTGGCCGAGGGTAGCCGCATCCTCGACGAGCACGATTACCTGCTGCACGCGATTTTCCCGCCGAACGTCGACCAGCAGCGCGCCGACAGCGACGAGATTTCGCTCAGCCTGCCGGTGAGCAAGCAGAAGAACGCGACGGCCTATACGGTCTATGTCGGGTTTCGGCTGACGCCGGAGCAGTTGCAGCAGAACCGGGCCCATCCGGCTCGGTAAGGGGCTAGGCCCTCACCCCGGCCCTCTCCCATAAGGCGGGAGAGGGAGAAGCGGCTGCTCCCTCTCCCGGCTATTGGGAGAGGGTTGGGGTGAGGGTCTGAGCCTAAGCGGCGCGGCGGGCCAGGGCTGCGGGCAGGCCCGCGATGGCGCCGTCGATCAGGGCGGCGTCGGCTGGGCCGTCGACCGTCGTCGCCATGACGGCGGCGGCGGCGCGGGTGGCGATGTCGGTCGCGGCGAGGCGGACCTCCGTCACGGCGGCCTTTTCGGCGGCGGCGATGCGGTCGTGGGCCATCTTCTCGCGGCGGGCGGCGGAGCGTTCCGCCTCGTGGGCGGCGGCGGCGGACAGGCGGGCGGCTTCGGCCTGCGCGCCCTCGATCAGGGCCTTGGCGTCGGCGGCCGCGCGTTCACGCTGCTGCGTCGCCTCGGTCAGCATCCGGCTCGCCTCACGCTTCAGGCGCGACGCCTCGGCGAGTTCGCCCCGGATCTCCTCGGCGCGCTTGTCGAGGATGGCGGCCAGCGGCGTCCAGAGCTTGCGCCCGAACAGGACGACGAAGATGACGAACGCGATGGCGACCCAAGTGGCGGGCTCGGCGAACAGCGACGGGTGATGCGGGGGCACGGGTAAATCCTAACGGGCGGTCATGCCGCGCGCGCGGCCATGGCGGTCTCGACTTCCCGGTCGACGAGGCCCCGATCCGGCACGATGCCGCTCAGCCGGGCGACGACGGCCGACGCGGTGTCGGTCGCGACTTCGCGCAACGCGCCCAAGGCGGACGCGCGCGCTTCGTGGATGCGACCCTCGGCCTCGGTCAGCTGCGCGTCGAGCCGGGCGTTCTGCTCGGCCGACCGCGCGGAAGCCGCAGCCTTCGCGTCGGCCACGGCGGTGGCGAGCTGGTGTTGCGCCTGCGCCTGCGCGGCACGGGTGCCGGCCGACTGCGCCTCGATCGCGGAATCCGCTTCGGCCTTGTCGCGGCGCGCGGCTTCGAGATCGGCGGCGATGACGGTCGCGCGATTTTCGAGCACACCCTCGACCGTCGGCAATGCCCAGCGCGCGAGCGCGAGATAGAGCACGACGAAGATGATGACGAGCCAGACGATCTGGGCCGTCATCATCGGATTGCCGAAATCGAGCTGCGGCATCCCCTCCGCCGCCCCGGCCGGGGCCGGGACGAGGCTCAGGACACCGAGTGCCGCAACCGGGAGCGCGAGGCGCATCGGAGCGATCAGGTGAACAGGATGAGGAACGCGATCAGCAGGGCGAACAGCGCCACCGCCTCGGTCAGGGCGAAGCCAAGAATGCCGAGGCCGAACACCTGGTCGCGCGCCGACGGGTTCCGCGCGACGGAAGTCACCAGCGAGGAGAAGATGTTGCCGATGCCGATGCCGACGCCCGCGAGGGCGATGACGGCGATGCCGGCGCCGATGGCCTTGGCGGCTGCTACGTCCATGATATCAGTCCTTTTGTCTCGTTCAGGGTTTCAAACGCTTGTAGCCGTCGCCGAGCCGTCAGTGCAGGTGGACGGCGTCGTGCAGGTAGATGCAGGTCAGGATCGCGAACACGTACGCCTGCAAGCACGCGACCAGCAGCTCGAACCCGATCAGCACGACGTTGAGCGCGAGCGGGAACGCCGCCCCGATCGTGCCCGCGATGCCGATCGCCGACAGCATCAGGATGAAGCTCGCGAACACTTCGAGCATCACGTGGCCGGCGACCATGTTCGCGAACAGTCGGATGGACAGGCTGACCGGGCGCGAGAGGTAGGAGATGACTTCGACCGGGATGATCAGCGGCGCCAACAGCTTCGGCGCGCCGGCCGGGAAGAAGTAGGTGAAGAACTTCCAGCCATGGATCCGCAGCGCCACGATCGTGACGATCACGATCACCGAAATGGCGAGCGTCGCCGTGACCGCGATGTGGCTCGTGAAGGTGAACGCATAGGGGAACAGGCCGAGCAGGTTGCCGAACAGGATGAAGAAGAACAGCGTGAAGACGAACGGGAAGAACCGCCTGCCCTCCTCGCCGATCTGATCGATGCACATCCGGTAGATGAACTGGTAGCCGAGCTCGGCCGCCGCCTGCAGACGCCCGGGCACGACCGAGCGGTGGCGCATGCCGAGCATCAGGAACGTCAGGATGCAGGCACCCGCGTAGACCATCAGCAGGTTCGACTGGGTGAAGTTTACCGATGCGCCGAGCGCGCCAAGGGCATGGTGCAGCTTGAACTGCCCGAGCGCGTCAATTCCGCCTTCAACCGCCACCTAAACCGTCTCCCCGCCCATTGATCGCCCGTCGCCTCGCCTCGGCGCTCGGTCCCATCAGCCGATACACGTTCGCCACCCCAGCCGCACCGCCCATCAGGACGAAGACGACGAGAAAGATCGGGCTGGTGTGCAGCCAACGATCCAGCAGCAAGCCAATCACGACCGCGACCACCAGGGCGGAGACCAGTTCCACCCCGACGCGCAGCCCAACCCCGAGCGCCGATGCGGGGAGCGCTTTCGCACCGCCCACGACCACCGGCCGATCCATCCCATGCTTGTCCCGCGCCGCGCGCAGACGCTGCTCGAACGAGCCCTCGGCGCCGTCGTCGTCACCGGTTTGCATGACGTTCGGGGCTGTATCGGCGGCCCAAAGAGGTGTCAAGGAAGCGGCGGAACCGCGGCGGCGGACAATGCGTTCGCGACCCATGGACAATACCGCAACCGCCGCGCCCGGGGCGTTGCGCGCCGCGCACCCTGCCCCCACGCGCAAGCGCAAGCGGCACATCGGCCTGATGATCCTGGCCGTCATCGTTATCGCGATCGCGGCGTTGATATGGTTTTGGAACTGGGACTGGTTTCGGCCGCTGATCGAATCCCGCGCCAGCGCCGCGCTGGGCCGGCGGGTGACGATGACGCATTTCGACCTGAAACTCAGCCGCCATCCGACGGCGATCGCCGACGGGGTCGAGATCGCGAACCCGGACGGCTTCCCCGAAGCGCCGTATTTCGCGCATCTCGACCGGCTGTCCGTCACCGCCGACGCGATGGCGTATTGGCACGGCCGGAACGTCGTGATCGACCGCATTGTTGCGGCGAAACCACAGATCAACGCGCTTCAGCATGCGGACGGGCACGCGACGTGGGATTTCCCGGCATTCACGAATTCGCAGCCGAACGCGGCGCCGGCCAAGCCGGTCCGCGTCGACGCCCTCACCATCGCCGACGGGGCGGCGCACGTGGTGATCCCGAAGGCGAAGGCGGATTTCCAGATCGCCATCGCGACGCAAGCGTTCGACGCCGCGAAACCGCCCGCCGCCGAAGTCGCCGGGGTCAAGGCACCCGAAGGGAGCGTGCCCGCCGCCCCGGTGTCGGCCGCGCCGCCGGCGACACCGTCGTCCGACCCCGCGAAGCCCGACCAGCTGGTGCTGGACGCGAAAGGCACCTACGCCGGCCAGCCGATCACGGCGCATGCGGTCGGCGGGGCGCTGCTGTCGTTGCGCGACGCGGCCACGCCGTACGCGATCGACGCGACGGCCGAGAACGGGCCGACGAAACTCGCGCTGAGCGGCACGGTCCAGGACCCGCTGCACTTCAAGGGCACCGACCTCAAGCTGCATCTGAGCGGGCCCAACATGGGGCTGCTGTTCCCGCTGACCGGTATCCCGATCCCGCAGACGCCGCCGTACGACATCGCCGGGAACCTCGATTACAGCGCCGGGAAAGTCCGGTTCACCGATTTCGCCGGCCGGCTCGGCTCGTCCGATCTCGGCGGCAGCATCATCGAGGATCCGGGGCCGCAACGGCCGGTGGTCGATGCGACGCTGACCAGCAAGAGCGTCGATCTCGCGGACCTCGGTGGGTTCGTCGGCTCCGAACCGGGGCGGACCAGCACGCCCGCGCAAACCCCGGAGCAGAAGGCGGCCGTCAGGAAGGCGGAGGCGAGCTCGCAACTGCTGCCGAACATTCCCATCAACCTGCCGCGCTTCACCGCCGCCGACGTCCATCTGGACTACAAGGGCGAGCACATCGAGGGGCGGTCGGTGCCGTTCGACGCGATCGCGGTGAAGCTCGACATCGACGATGGCCGCTTCAACATCCATCCCGTGACGTTCCGCGTCGGGCGCGGCAGCATCGTCATCAACTCGACGCTGGCGCCGGCCGGAAAGGGCGACCTCAAGACCAAGACCGATATCGCGTTCGATCACGTCGATGTCGGGCGGATGCTCGCGGCCACCCATGCGATCGAGGGCGCGGGGCTGCTCGGCGGACGCGCGGAGCTGGACAGCACCGGCAATTCGCTGTCGTCGCTGGTCGGCAACGGCGACGGCGGGCTGAAGCTGATGATGTCCGGCGGCAATCTGTCGGCGTTGCTGGTCGATCTCTCGGGGCTCGAGTTCGGCAACGCGTTGCTGAGCGCGCTGGGCGTTCCCAACAAGGCGCATCTCGATTGTTTCGTGATGGATATGGGGTTGCGGCGAGGCGTGCTGAATTCGAACGCGATGATCGTCAGCACGTCGGAAGCGGACGTGGTCGGCACCGGCGACATCGATCTCGGCCGCGAGGCGCTGAACCTGCGGTTCCGGACCGAGGCGCGGCACCTGAGCGTCGGCTCGGTGCCGACCGACATCGGCATCAAGGGCACGTTCAAGAACCCGAGCATCCAGCCCAATGTGGGCGAGCTGGCGGCGCGTGGGGGTGCCGCGGTCGCGCTCGGTGTCCTGCTGACCCCGCTCGGCGCGCTGCTGCCGACGGTGCAGTTCGGCACCGGAGATGAAAACGAGGGGACATGCGCGGCGTTCATGCACGCGAGCGGGAAGCGGAACACGACATCGTCGGCCGCGAGCCCGCCGGCGACCATCAATTCCGTGACCCGACGGGCGCAACCGGCGAAGCCCGCGAAGAAGTCCGGCGGCGGGTTCTTCGACGGGATCTTCTGACCGCTACTGACTGATCCAGACGATGCGGTGCAGCCACAACAGGTCGCTCAGCTCGAATGTCAGCAGGGGGTGCGCGGGATTGAGGGATCGGAGTTCGATCCGGCGGGCGGAGCGGCGCGCGAGTTCCTTCGCCAGCACCTCGCCCTCGCGCGTGCGCGCGACGACACGGTCGCCACGGCGGATCGGGGCTGCCGGCGAGACGATCACGGTGTCGCCGTCGCGAAATACCGGCTCCATGCTGTCGCCGCTGATCTCCAGCGCGTAGGCGTTGGAGTCGGCGACGTCGGGCAGCGAGACCTCGTCCCAGCTGCCGCCGACCGGATAGCCGCCGTCGTCGAAATAGCCCTCGTTACCGGCCTGTGCGAGCCCGATCAGGGGGATGCGACGGGCGGCCTGGGCCGCGAGACCCAGCACGGGGGCCCGCGCGAGGCCGCGCGAGCCGGTGCCGTGCGGAACCGCCCGGCCGCCCTGCACCAGCGCCGAGAATGCGTCGAGTGACGCGCCGGTGGCGTCAAGAACCTTCGCGAGGCTCTCGGTCGACGGCCATCGCGCGCGGCCATCCGGCATGCGGCGCTTGGACGGATTGAACGTGGTCGCGTCGAGTCCCGCCCGCCGGGCGAGGCCAGACGTCGACAGGCCGTGCTCGGCGGCCAAGATATCGAGTGCGCGCCAGACATCCTCGTGTTTCATCCCGAGTCTCCGGTGGATGCGACGAGATGCGGCAGCGACGGCGCGGATGTAAAGAGAAATAGGAATGTTTGCATATTCTTGTTGCGGGAAACTGCGCGTGCCGACTATGTTCCTGTTATGTTCTCACCCCAGAAGCCGATCGCGCTGTCAGCAACCGAGCGCACCCAGGACACGGACGCGTTCTGTTCGACGGAGCAAGCCTGGTTCTGGACGATGGCCGCCCTGGCGGCGAGACGCGACGGATTGTCTCGCCCGCTCGATACGGCGCGACGGTCGATCGTGCCGGAAGACGTGCTGCGCTGCCTCGATGGGCTCTACCGTCAGCGCCGGATCGACCTGCTGCACGCGAGGATCTTGCGCGTCTGGGGCGAACGCGGGCGCGCGCCGGACCCGGCCCGGCGGTCGGAGCGGGGCGACGCGGCGATCTGGCGGGAGGCGATCGGCCGCCTCGATTGGCCGCTTCGGGTCAAAGGGCTGGTCCGCGTGCCGTCCGAGTTCTGACATTCCACCATAAGGAGCAGCTATCATGGCGTTCACCGTCCGCAATCTGTCCGTGCTGGCCTACGCGCAGGGGTTCACCCTGTGGCACTACAAGACGTCCGGCGATACGATCGAGGTGGCGGTCGAGCCGGATTATTTCGAACCGGCGGGCGATCTGGTGGCCGGCGGAGACATGCTGTTGGTGAGCGCCGCGAACGGCGGCCGCGTGCTGTTCGCGGACCCGGCTTGGGGCAGGCTACGGACGGCGGCGATGGCCTGAACGATCAGGCGGCGTGGCGGCCGCCGTGCCCATGCGGCGCGATTTCCTCGGCGTGCCGGGACAATCCGGCCGCCGTGGCGCGATAGCGACCATCGACGCCCGGCTCGGCCAGCCCCATGCCGGTCAGACGATCCAGGCAGGGCCCGTCCTTCATGCCGGGCGGCCGTCCGACGACGCCGACCAGCAGCAACCGATGCAGCGCGCTACGGCAACACGTCTCAAGGTATGGTTGGCGGTACACGTTCGTGCTGTAGCCCGGACGAGCGATCTTGGCGAGAAGGTCGCCTGCAACGGAGAATGTCCCATGCGTCACCTCGACGGAATCAGAGAGCTCGCCGACGAGTACCGACGGGTTCATCGTCGATCTCTGGGGGGTGATCCACGACGGCGTCACGCCCTACGAGGGCGCGATCGACGGGATGGCGCGGCTGCGGTCGACCGGCAAGCCTGTCGTGCTGCTGTCCAATGCGCCGAGACGCGCATCGGCGGCGCAAGCGGGGCTGCGCGAGCTCGGGATCGGCGACGAACTCTATTCGGCGGTGATGACATCCGGCGAGGCGACCTGGACCGCGCTGGCCGGCAAGCCGGGCGCGCGCGTCTATCACCTCGGGCCGGATCGCGACCGGAGCGTGTTCGAGGGGCATGATCTTCGGATCGTGACGCAACCGGGACATGCGGACCTTCTGGTGAACACCGGGCCGAACGACGCCAACGGCCCGAGCGAGTTCGACAGCTATCTGCCGGAACTCGCATCGTGTCTCGACGCGGGTTTGCCGATGATCTGCGCCAACCCCGATCTGGAAGTCGTCCGCGACGGCGCCCGCATCATCTGCGCCGGCGCGCTAGCCGTCTGGTACGAGGGGCGGGGCGGACAGGTCGAATGGATCGGCAAGCCGTATCCATCCGTCTACGCGACGACATTGAAGATGCTCGGGGTGCCGAACACGCGGGCGCTGGCGATCGGCGACGCCTTGCGGACCGATATCGCGGGTGCCGCGGCGGCGGGGATCGCAAGCTGCTGGGTGCTGGGCGGCATCCACGCGCACGACTCGCCGGAACACGCGGACCGCGAGGCCGCCGAAATGGGACTAAGCCCGGTCGCCGCGATCCCGAGATTCCGCTGGTAGCGGTCAGGCGTGGCCGACCACGTCGCTGAGAAGACCCGGATCGACCCGGAGCGTCGCCAGGGCCCGCCGCCACTTTCCCCGGTCGGCGGTGCCGAAGATGATGTCGGGGTCCGTGGCGTCCGTGGTCAGCCAGGAGTTCTCCGCGATCTCGCGCTCGAGCTGCCCCCGTCCCCAACCGGCGTGACCGAGGGCGAACAGCACGTCGCGCGGCCCCCCGCCATCCGCAATCGCCTTCAAGACGTCGAGGCTCCCGGTCAAGGCAAGCCCGCCGCTGATCGGCAGCGTCGCCTCGCCGGCCCAATCCGTCGAATGCAGGACCAGGCCACGCCGCTGATCGACCGGGCCGCCCTCATGCAACGGCAGGGTGCGTGCCGATGCCCGCGCGGAAATTCCCAGCTGGTTCAGCAGCTCCGAAAACGTCGACGCGACCAGCGGACGGTTGACGCAGACGCCGAGCGCCCCGTCGGCATTGTGGGCGCATATGAGGATGACGGCTTGCTGGAAGGGCTCATCACGAAGCTGCGGCATCGCGAGCAGCAACTGTCCGGTCAGGAATTCGGTTGGAACGGGGGTCACCGCGCTAATTTCGTAGTCTGGGATCGCTGCACAAGGCTCGGATGACAGCCTGATGCGCGTGCGATACACGCGGCCACCATTTTGCGGAGTGTGCGATGACCAAACCGATCGAAGCCGGCGACGCGATCCCGGCGGCGACGCTCATGACGTTCGGCCCCTCGGGTCCGATGGAACTCAAGACCGAGGAGTTCTTCGCCGGCCGCAAGGTCGTCGTGTTCGCGGTTCCCGGGGCCTTCACGCCAACCTGCAGCGCCAAACACCTACCCGGCTTCATGACGAATGCCGCGACATTCCGTGAGAAAGGCGTCGATGCCATCGCATGCCTCGCCGTCAACGATGTCTTCGTGCTGCAAGCCTGGGCCGAAACGAACGGCGTGGGTGACGGCATTACGATGCTGGCCGACGGTTCCGGCGTGTTCACCAAGGCGCTCGGCCTGGAATTGGACCTGACGGCGCGCGGAATGGGCGTGCGCGCGAACCGGTTCGCGCTGGTCGTCACGAACGGCATCGCGGACTACGTCGCCGTCGAGCAACCCGGGGAGTTCGACGTCAGCCGGGCCGAGGCCATCCTACAGCACGTCTGACGCGGTCGGGCACCGGCCGGCCAAGGCCGGCCGGTGCTCCCATCGCCTCAGCGACGGTGGACGAGCAGGCTGAGCACGTAGCCGACCGCGCCGGCCGCAAGAAGGGCATACAGCGGCTTTTCGTGGATCGTGTCATCGAGCCACTCTCCGACAGTGCCCGCCTGGGAGGACACGGTGTCGGCCGCGTCGCGCAAGGTGTCGCGCGCCTGGCCGTACGTCCGCTGCGCCATGCCCGCGATTTGGTCCGCGGTGCCCTCGGCCTGCAACTTGCTGTCGCCGGTGATGTTGCCGAGGCCCTCTTTGATCTGGCCCTTGAGGTCGTTGCCCTCGCCGCTGATGCGATCGGAATCCATGTCGAAATCCTCTTTGCTGCCCGCCGCCGATGCGTTCCGGGTCCCGCGACAGGGACGCGCAACGAGCGCCAAGGTTGCATCGAACTTCGCGCGGAACGATCCGCCCGCGGTCGCGTTTCGCCCGCTACCGATACCGGCTTCCTGCCGGTTGAGGTTGACTGCAAACAACACTGTATCGAGGATTCGACCCATGCCGACCAAGGCACATACCGACGCCGCCGAGCATCACGAGAAGGCCGCGAAGTCGCATCGCACGGCTGCCGAGCACCACACGAAGTCCGACCATGCAGCCGCCGAGACGCACAGCAAGGCGGCTCACGAGGCGTCCACCGCCGCCCATGGTCACTCGACCACGGCGCATTCGAAGTCCAGCGCCGCCAAGTCGGGCGCCTCGAAGAGCTAAGATTCGCTACGGCCTGACTTGATGGAAAGGGATGAACGGCACCGCTGTTCATCCTTTTTTCATGCCGTGCGCGCCAGATCGCCACCGTCCCGCTCGGCAAAGGTAGGTGATGACGCTGCCTCTCTCGATCCCACCGGGCCAGACCGGCACGGCGTCCGGCGACGTCGAAAGCGCGATCACTCTCGGCGCATCCTCGACGCTGGAGATCGCGGCGGACACAACCGCCTCATTGTTCGGGGGCATCCTCGTTGCGGGCTCGGCGGCCGTCATGCTGGAAGCAGGCTCGGTTCTGTTCGCCCCGGCGGCAACACCCGCCGGTGTGACGGTATCGCTCGAAGGCGCCGGAAGCGAGCTGATATTGGCCGCCAGCACGCTGTCCGCCTTCGAGGCGGAATTGGCCGGGCTGCCGGTCGACGCATTGATCGACATTGCCGGATGTCAGATCACGTCCGTGACGACGAGCGCCCTGGCGGACGGCTCGTACGGTTTGGTGCTCGCAAGCGCGCAAGGGGTGCTCGGGACGATCGGCGTGGCCTCGGCCCCACCAACCCTGATCGTCGCGGTTCCCGACGGCGACGGCGGAAGCCTTTTGTTGAGCGGGCCGGCACCGCCGCCTCCGGTCGCCGCGATCGCGGCGTCGTCCGCACCGGCCGGGGATTTCATCTGGGCGGATGGGGCCGGCACACGATGGGCCGATCCGGCAAGTTGGCGCGGCATCTCGGGCGCGGTCGCGCGGGCGCCGGGCCGGCAGGATACGGTGACGATCGCGGGCAGGACGCAAGGGCTGACAACGCTGGCGGGAGCCGGGAACTGCGCCGTGCTGGACGCAAGCGGGCTGGTGGCCCTGACAGGTCCGTTCACCGCGACGGCCCTGTCGGTCGGTCTGGCGTCGTCCGACGCGTTGGTCCTGACGGCGGGTACGAACATGGCGGTGACAAGCGCCGCCGTTCACGCCGGCATACTCTCCGTGCAGGGCGCTGTCCTGTCCGTTGCCGGAACGCTGTCGCTCGCGGGTTTCCTCGACGGCAACTCGGCAAGCGTGATCACCGCCTCGATGGTTGAACTTGCCGGCGGAACGATCCGCTTGTCCGCCGACACCGGCCTCCTGGTCGGCGACAACGGCGGTCGGACTCCCGGCGGGGTTACGGTCGCGCATGACGGCAAGTTATTCGGCACGGGAACGATCGAGGCGGCCGTCACGCTGCTCGGAGCGATGGAAGTCTCGACCGGCACCCTCAGCGTGTTCGGCGCTATAACGGGAAGCGGCACGATCACGCTCGACACCGGTGCGACGCTGTTCGCGAGCGGCGGACTCGGAGCTGCAACGATTGATTTCACCGGACCCGGAACGACGCTGGAAACGTTCGGTGGCGTTGGTGGCGCCCTCGTGACGGGCTTCGGGTTCGCGGACGTTCTCGAAATCGCCGGTGCGACCATGGGCGCGCTGACCTGGACCCCAGTCGGCTCCGGCGGAACCCTGGATCTCGGACTTTACGGCGCGATCGCGATCGACCTCACGCCCGGTCTCAATCCGCAACATGCCACCTTCTCGGAAGCGGCGGATGGCCTCGGCGGCGTTTCGATCACTGTAATCCCCTGCTTCACGGCGTCGACCCGGCTGCGAACGCCGAGCGGGTGGATCGAGGCGGGCCGCGTGACGCCGCGGACCTGGCTCTGCACGGCCGGCGGGGCCGCGCGCCGGGCCATATGGATCGGCCGCACCAAGATCGAAGGCTGGCGGCGAATAGGCAAACCATACCTCGATCCGGTTCTGCTGCGCGCCGGCGCGCTCGGTCCTGGGCACCCGGAGGCCGATCTCCGCCTCTCGCCGCTTCATGGGGTTCTGCTCGCCACAGCAATCGGCCCGCGCGTGGTCCCCGCCGTGGCGCTGTGCGACGGCCGGCGCATCACGCGCGACCGAACGGCAGTGAACCTGGAATACGTGCATATCGCGCTCGACCGGCATGACGCGATCTTGGCGGAAGGCTTGCCATGCGAGAGCTTCCTCCCGCACGGCCCGGACCCCCGGGGCCAATTCACTCTCTCGGCGGGTCAACACCCGAGAGCGACGCGACCCATCGCCGAAAGGCTGGACCACGGCCCGATGCTTCAATCTCTCCGGGATCGGTACGGGCTCGCGGAGACCGGACGAGGCGCGGCGCTCGGCCGCGGCACCATGGACAGGGCTCGGCCATCGCAAGGGCTTCACGCGCTACACGGCTGGGCGGACGCGGCCAGCCGAATAGAACTGCTCATCGATGGACAGGTCGAATGGCGCGGTCGCCGCGATACCTGGCGCGCAGACCTCGAGGCTGCTGGACTGAGCGAGGGCGTGGCGGCTTTCACGGCCACCATCCCCCGGCCAAGTCCCGAAGCCCGGCTGTCGCTCCGCGCGCTGGGCTAAATCGACGCGGCGGCCTTGTCTGCCTCGACGCGGGTCATCGGTGACGAACGATGCTCACCCTGATCGGATGACCGGTCGGGAAATTCCCCAAGGTTATCTTCGAGCGACGCCTCGTCGGCCCGTTCGACCGCGTTCGGATCGATTAGCGCGGCACCGGGATGGCTCTCGAACGCATCGAGTTCGCGAGCGCGCTCCCAATACTCCAGATCCTGCCCCTCCGGCCGGCCATCGGCCTCCCACAGATGATACGCGCGCTCCCGGATGCGCTGAAGATGATTTTCGGACGGCTCCAGAGGAGAGTCCGTGTCCCCGATGTTATCCATGATGTCCTCCCGAACAACGGCAGGACTCCATGACGCAAGATGACGACGGAAGTTGCGACAGCGCTTCTCGTCGCGCGCAAGCTTTTCAGCCGGCAGCCGCGCGAAGCATCGGCATCGCCTTCACTTCCGTTCCATGAACACGCGCCGCCGACTGCATCAGAGCGCGCAGGTTGGTAATGTACGCGGCACCGACCGCGCTCCGGCTGACGAGCACGCTGCGACGGTCGCGCGAATCCGGGGCGCGGCGAACCAAATCGAACTGCTCCAATCGGTCGAGCGCACGCGTGATGGCGGGCTTGGCAACGTTGAGTCGTTCGGCGAGCCCACGAACGGTGTGCGGTCCGTCCTCAAGATAACAGATCAGAAGAACGCTCAGCTGGCGCGCGGACAGATCGGCGCCGTCCTTGCGGACGAGACCAACGATAGTATCACGCATAATTGCCGGAAGACGGTTGTTGTTGGTCAGGGCGGCCATCTCAGCGCATCTCCAAATAGGGTTGGCTGTCCTCGAAACATACGAAGTCAGCTCGAACATCTGCAACCTCGCGAACGTCTCGTGATCTGTCCGGAAGCCATTCTAACGTCCGACACGTAGGCTACGATCGTTGCCAATCAGTGGATGCAGGTGCGTTTGAAAAACGACATCGTCTCGGTGGCAGCCCGTCCGATCGATCCGTATAAGATTCAGCCTGTGTTCAGATTGCGGCGAACCCGCGCTCACGCGGGCGTATTCGCGCCCGTCTGGCTGGAAGCGACGTGGAACAGCATCTGAGTTTTAGTTGCGCTTCCGGCACTGCTTCCGACCCAATACGAAACGACGCTGGTCGCCATCGCCGCCAGGGTTCCAAGCAACATGTTCAACACCGTCTCGGAGCCATCCGGCAGCGATCGTGTCAGCGCCGCCCACATCACCAGGCCGAAGGTCGACAATACGACGAGCGACACGGCCGCCGGCGCGTATTGCGACGCACTGCGCGCTTGAGCCAGAGCGATCGTCTGGCCGCGCGCGTCGGCGACATCCTTCAGCCCGGCCTGCAATGTGCCCAAAGTCGCCTGCTGACTGGCCGCCTCGGCGTCGGCGGCGATGCGGGCCAGCTCCACTCGCAAATTCGCCGCGACTTGCGGATCGCGGGCGAGCACCGCCTGCGCGGCCGCCTGATCCGGGGTGCCGGTAATCTGGGTGATCGCGGCGGACACCGCGGCGGTGGTCGCCTCGGCTTTATCGCCGAACAACCAGCGCGCGAGTTCGGGCGCGATCGATAGCGCAAGAGGGATCAGTGGCAACATCAGGCAGCTCCTGTCGTCATCTGCAGCGATTGATACGGCAGCGCGCAGAGCCGCCGCGCCCAGCCCAGTCCGAAGTGGCTCCAGGTCGGCAGACCGGCCATGAACACCGTTCGCCGCGCTTGAAACTCGGCGCAAACCGCCGCCCCGCCCTCGCGCTCCACGGTGGCCGCCACGGCCGCTCGCGTCAGCGGCCCGATTTTACCGTCCACCACTGCTCCGGTGGCCAATTGCAGCCATTGGCTCGCGGCCCGAACCCCGGCATTGACGGCTGCGTCGAACACAAGCAGCGCCAGCGGTGGTGGCAGGGCGTCGCCGGCGACCAGATCCCAGTAGTCGCGCCGGTAGATCGCCCGGGCGTCGGACAGCGACAGCGACATCACGTCGATCGTCGGATACGCGGCCGTCGATATGCCGTATCGCGTTCCACCCAGCCTGCCGGAACCGACCCGCCCGCCGGTCCAGTTGCCGGGGTCGTTCGGGTCCCGGTCGCCTGGCCCCTCATGGTCCACCACGACGGCGAACGCCTGCTCGAACGGGCTCATGCGCCACCCGTCATCGCACCGGCCGCCATCGTCGCCCAGTCGGCCAGGCGATGCACCGCGCCCGCCACCCCGACCAGCGTGCCGAGCATCAGCAGCACCCGAACGGCGCCGCCCGCCCGCGCGATCGTCGCGGCGATCTTTTTCTGGTCCGCCTGGATCTCGTCCAGGATCGGCAGGATCAGGGCCGATCGCTCCTCCAGCCTCGCAACCCGCTCCAAGAACGTGAGCGGCCCAATGTCGTCGAACATCACTGCATCTCCGTCGTGCCGATGCGCGCGGCCCAGTGCCATGCGTCTGCGTTTGGCGGCGTTACGCTCACGTTCAGGCAGCCGTTGACGGTGTCGGCGGTGATGGCGAACAGCGCGGCCGCGGTCCCGATCACCCCGTTCGGGGATTGGGCGGTCCCGCCATTGACCACCGTCGTCGCGCTCGCACTCGCGCCCCGCAGCATCATCACGTCCAGAAACCGCATCCGCGCGGCGCTGGCCCCCGTCGTGACGTCGATGCCGGTCACGTCGACGTACGCGCTAACGACCGTATTCGCGGCGGGGTTGACGCAGTTGCCCGCCCCGGCCGCCGCTCCGTCCGACGTCAACCGCGCAACCGCCGTCGATGCCGTGCTCGCGACCAGCAGATAGCGACCGGAGTTGACCTGCCCCACGCCGGCCGAGGTTCCCTGCACAATGAACTTGCCACCATTGCGCAGGCTGATCGTGCTCGTGCCGGTAAGGGTCGCATTCGCGGAGGGACCGGCTGGCCCCGTCGCTCCAGCCACGCCCTGTGGGCCGGCGACGCCTTGCGGTCCGGTCGCACCCGTCGCTCCGGTCGGACCCTGCGTCCCGCTCGCGGCCAGCAACGAACGAACCCAGGCCGTGTTCGCCGCGCTCGTGCTGTTGTCCTGGGCTCCGGCGGTTGGTACCACGACCGTCCCGGCACCTTTCGGATTGAACACGATGTTCGCGTTCGCCCCCGGGTCCTCGGCGGTGAGCGCGATCGTCCCGCCACCGCTCCGCACCAGCAGGTCGGACGTCCCCGCACCCGGGCTATCCGCCCGCAGCACCGTGACGCCGTTGGCCAGGACGCGAACCCCGTTGCCCGCGCCCTGCCCCGCCAGCAAAAGATCGCCGGCGCTGGCTGCGTTCTCGGAGGAGACAGTCACGTTGCCGACGTTCTCGGTCACCAGCAGGCTGGTATCTCCGGCCGCGGGGTCGACCACCCGCAGACTGGTCGCTCCGTTGGACTGCAGCCGCACGCTGCCGGTCCCCTTCGCCGCGAGCGTCAGATCCGCCTGCGCCGGTCCGCCCTCCGTCACCAGACTGATCGCCCCGGTCCCGGGCCGCACCAGCAGGTCGGTGTTGCCGAGGTTGGGATTGTCCGTCCGCAGCGTCGTCGCCCCGTTCGCCTGCAAGCGGATCCCGCCGTTCGGCCCCTTGGCCTGCGCATACAGATCGACGTTCGCGTCCCCGCCTTCGAGGATGAGATTCAGCGCCCCACTCCCGCCGCGTACCAGCATGTCGTCGGTGCTCGCATTGGCCGCATCCACGCGGACGACCGTCTGATTGTTCGACTGCAACCGCAGCGACCCGGTCGCCCCCTTCGCGCCGAGCGCGAAATCGATCGCCGCATCCGGCCCGATCGCCTGGCCGCTGATCGCCGATCCGGCCGCCCCGGTGTAGAAACGCGGCTCGTTGACCGCGCCGCCCGCCACGTTCATCTGCACCGAACGCTGCGCGCTCCCGCCGCCCGTGTTGACCAGCGCCCCGCCGTTCCCATTCGTCAGCAGCGGCGTGTTCGCAATCTGCAGCACGTTCTGCGCCCCGCCCGTCACCGGCGCGAGCGTCACCGCCGGGGCCGCCGTCTTGCCCTGGTTCCAGCCATTGACCCACAGGCTGCCGATCGAGAGCGTGTTGCCCGCCTGTTCGAGGTCGATCGCGCTGCCGGGCGTCAGATCCGTCCGCCAGTTCGCGGCCTGCACCGTCGTGTTGGTCGCGTTGACGTACAGCCCCTTCCCGCCCGCGATCATCGCGCCCGGAACCGTCTGGTCGTTGTGTTGCGTGGTGACGTTGGCGAACTGCGCCGTCGTGCCGTTGCCGTCGATCCAAACCCCGTACTGCGCGAAATCCGCGTACAGATTGTCGACATACGCCTTGGTCGTCACGCCGTTCGCGCCACTGGTCAGATGCAGCACGCTGCGGGCACCGAGCGAGAACAGGTCGCTGATGAAGATCCCGTCGACCCGCCGCAGGATCACCGTATCGCTGTTCGCCTCCTGCCAGCCGACCACGTTCGGGTCGGCGCTCGAGAACGTCCACGCGTGCAAGCGCTCGATGCGCGGGATGTCGAAGCAGTCGTCGATCTCGACACCGGCGACGTAGAACTGCCCCTGCACGTCGCGAATGTTCAGCCGGCCCGAATTGTCCGCGTATATGCCCCGGGTCACGCCCGCGAACAGCACGTCGTCGAACGTGACCTCGCCAAGCGCGTTCAGCACCTTGAACACGTAGTCGTAGCCGGTCGGCTGCCAGCCCGCGCCGTAGGCGGGCTGCGCCTGCCATAGGGCGATGTCACGGACCTTCGCGCCACGCGCGTTGGTCCCCTGGAAGGTGAACGGCACGAACCCGGTCTGGTCGATCTTGATCCACGTCCCGGTGGCGTTCGTCGGATTGGGCCCTTGAGCGTAGCCCTGTCCCTGCAGGATCGGCGCGACACCGTTGAACACCACGGCGCTCGCCAAACGATAATTGCCGGCCGGGATGGTGACGATGTTCGACGACCCGGGCACCAGCAAACGCGCAATCGCGTTCAGCGCCGGCCCGATATCGGTGGTCCCGTCCGCGACCGCTCCGTAGTCCAGCACGTTGAACGTCGTCGAGAGCCGTGCGCCCAGGGTCCGCGCGACGCTGCCTCCGGGTGCCGCGACCGTCGCCGCGGACGCGTCGCCGGCCGGCCCGATGAACCCCTGTCCCTTGACCCATGCGGTGGTCGCGGCGCGCGCCGAATTGTCGGTCATCGTGGGCAGGTTGAACTGTGGCGATGGAAGCTGCTGCCCGTGCGCGGCTCCCGTCAGGGTCAGCAACACCGCCGCCGCGACTCGTTTGTGCATCGAAGCCTCCAATGAAGTTCAGGCGATCGAGAGCACGCCGGCGTTGTTCCAGACGGTTCCGGTCGGAAGGCCCGCGGACGTCGTCGGCAACCCGATCAGAACCAGCCCGGGCAGGTTGATGGGAACGTTGGCGACCAACCCGGCGGCCGTTCCGCTCAGAGTCGCTCCCGTGACACCCCACGCCAGTGAGTGTCCCGGCGCCATCAGCACCGCCGCGCCATCGCCGAAATGCGCCTTGTCCAGCCGCAGACCGTGCGCGAAATTTCCGCGCGCCTCGACCGGCGCATGCGGCCAGACCGTGGGGTCGGGAACGGAAGCGCCGCCCATGAAAGCGCCGCGTCCCTGTGGCGCGATCGAATCCGGGGCCGCCAGGAACACCGTGTGCGACGCCGCGGAATAGCCGCCCGGGTGATACGTCCCCGCCGACACTCCCAGCGTCTCGAGCGGCGTCCCGCGCGCATTGGACAGCGTCAGAGTGCCGCCGGCGGTGTTGCGCACGATCAGACCCGCGGTGGCACCGCCGGTCCGCGTCGTGACGTTGACGATCTGAGGGTTGGCGGTCAGGACCGCCGCGGCCGACGACGACCAACCCGCCGCCTGCACCGCGGCACTCAGCGACGCCGCGACGTCGGCGACATTTCCGGAACCGGAACCCCCGTTCAGCACGACCGTGATCGGCCCGTAGACGTTGCCCTGCAGGTCGGTGGCGCCGACCGAAATCGCGTCGGTGACGAGGCAATTACCCGCGCCCAGCTCGCCCCTCGCGGTCGCGAACGCTTTCGGCGGTGGCGGGGACAGAATGGCGCCACGGACCCAGCCCAGCTTCTGCAACGTCGTGAACCCGGCCGGCTGATCGAGCACCAGCCCGCCCGGCTGCGTCACCAGCCAGCTCGTCACCACCAGCTTGCCGTTCGCGGTCAGATCGGCGACCAGGCCCGGCAGATTGGCTCCGTTGATGGCGGCCGCGATGTCCGACTGCGATCCCGTCCCGCCGACGGTCACCGTGACGCCGTTCACGATGAACTTGTCACCCACCGAAACCGAAACGCCGCCGCTGAACGCGACCACGGTGTCGTCGCGGGGGCCTGACGTCGGCGCGCCGCTCAGCCCGAGTGCGGCCAGTGCCGTGCCCCCCAGCGTCAAGGTGCCGATGTCGGCGGGCGCCGTCCCGAACACGACCAGTCGCGACACCGCGCCGCCCCAGCTCGACACCGACGCGCCGACGTTTTGCATGCCGGCGGCACGGATCGCCGCCGCGATCGAGGCAAGGTCGCCGTGCTTCCCATCCGGATTGAGCGTGATCGGGGTCGGCGTCGGCGGCGCCACCCCGCCGCCCGCAAACAGGACCGCCGGCGCGGAGGTGTAACCCTTGCCCGGGTTGGTCACCGTCACCGCGACCACGGCGCCCCCGAGCATCGTCGCCGTCGCGGCCGCGCCGCTCCCGCCGCCACCCGACAACACGATCGTCGGCGCGCCTGTGTATCCGCCGCCACCGGCCTGAACCGTGACCGCCGCGACGGTGCCGCCCTGCACGCTCGCCTGCGCATGGGCCGTCGCGTCGAACGTCACGATCAGGGAAGCCCCCTGCGGCACGGCCGCCGGATTCGGGCTGCCGAAAATTGCCGGGTAGCTCACCCAACGATCGTTCAGGCCGCCGCCGAGACCGTCGTAACTGCCAACGCTCCCGTAGGCATACAGGATGTGTCCGCCGTAAGGCCCGTTCTGTCCCCACGGATCGATCGACATCCCTTGGACCGGTGTTCCGATCGCCGAGTTATAGGTCCAGCCGTGATCGGGGCCGTTGTTGACGATGTCGAATTCGGAGTGCTCCGCCGAAGCGCCCAGCTGCGCCCGGACCGCGGTGTCTTCATCGTAGATCGCGGACTCGATAATCTCCCAGTGACCCCACCCGGATGAGTTGTCGAGCAGCCGGGGCCACACGTAGACGTTCATCTCGGCGAAATCGATGCCGCCGGAATACTTCGCATACCGGTTGATGTTGGTGTAATTGCGCGCCCAAGCCGTTCGAACCGATGCCGAGTTGTAAGCGCCGCTCTCGATGATCTGCTGATCGAAAGCGTAACTCGTCGCATTCGCCGGCGTTGGGGCGTACGCGCCGAACCCGCTGCCGACTTGGCGAACGTTGAACGCGCCTTGCTTGCTCTCCGCCCGGGCAAACGCGAGGTATCCGTTCCCGCTCAGCGTCGCGCCGTCCTCGAATCGCGCGCTGATCGTGCGCCCGGCCGGCTGGCTGACGACGGAACTCAACGCGTACGTGCCGCGCGGCAGCCGAATGCAGGCGACGCCGCCCGCCGGCACCGCCGCCATGGCGGCCGCGAACGCCGCCGCGTTGTCGTTGATCCCGCCGGGGTCGCCGCCGAAATCGAGCAGGTTCAGCTCGTCGCCGAGCCGCTGCGAGGTCGTGCGCGCAACCCCGCCCACCGCCGCCGATGTCGCGCCGGAGACATCGGCACCGGATACGGTGCCGCCGCTGATCGCCACCGTCGCCGCGTTCTGTCGCGCGAGCGTGCCGAGCTGTGCCGACCCGATGAACCCGAGCGGGTTGGCCGCGCTGTACGGCGTATACCCCAGCCCCGAAATCACGTCGGACGCCACGAGCCCGGCACCCGCGATCACCTGACCCTTCGCGTTGACCGTGACCTTCGCATACTGGCCGGGCGTCGCGATCGGCGGCAGCACGAGCGTCACCGGGGAACTGCCCGACCCCAGCACGTCGCCGACAAACTGCAGCGCCGGCTGGCTCGCCGCGACGAAGGCGGTCGTCGCGAGCGCGGTCGTCGCGTCACCGGCGGCCTGCGTCGGCGCGGTCGGCGTGCCGGTGAGCTTGGGGCTCGCGAGTGTCGCGACAACCGACACGTCGGCCGCGAGAGCCCCGCCGTGCAGCGTCAAGCCGGCTCCGAGGGGGACCGGCTGCGGTCCGCCCGACCCGCCTGTCACACGCGCCAGCACGACGTTGGGCGCGATCGTCAGGATCGGCTGCGTCGCCGCCAGCAAATCGGCCATCCGGATCGCGACGCTCACGCCGGATTGGTCGAACATGACCTTGTCGTCCGGCCCTAACGCCGTCACGGCCGGCAATTGGGAGATCGTCGGCATCGTGACTCCAGTTCGTTGGTTTGAAAGGTCGGCAGCTCAGCCGGAAACGAGGATCGGGGCTCCCTGGCCGTTGGTCACAACCACGCCCGCCTCGGTCGTCAGCGCGTTGGCCGTGCCCGCGCCGGCACCCGGCGCCATGGTCGACAACGACTGAACCGGCAGCAGAACGGCCCGTGACAACATGCGGCCACCGGCGGTGCCGATCGTCAGCTGGACGGTGTACGTCGTTCCCGCCGTCCCGCCGCTGAGCCAGACGACGCCGATCAACCCCATCGCGGCCGTCGCGCCGACGATCAGGCCGGCCGGTTGCGCGGTGACGGAGACCGTCGCGATCGCGTCGCCCTCGCTGTCGAGCAGCGCCGGGCTCGCGTCGACCTCGTAATCCAGCACGTCGCCGGGGTCTTTCGCGGGCCATACCGGAAGCTGCGCGGCACCCGGCGCGCTACCACGCGGCACCGGCAGAAATCCGTCGAGCGGGACGCGTCTGGCACTGCTCGGCGTGACGATGGGTCCGGTCATGTCTTGCTCCCGAGGCTTGCCGAGATTTGTGTCAGTTGCGTCTGCAGCGCGGTCAGCTGGGCCTGCATCGCGCTGAGCGTCGCCGCGATCGTCAGCGCCGGCGGGGTCGGCGCGATCGACTGGGGCGGTGCCGCGAACCCGTTGCCCTGGCTCAACCACCCGACGGCCACCTGCGGTGTCGCGGTCACGTCGACCCAGGTCAGCCCCGGCGGAAAAAGCGTCGCGATCGGTGCGACGGTGCTGAACAGCTCCGCCACCGCGCCGCTTTGAAGACGCGCGTATGTCGCCATGATTACCACTCCACCAAAATCAGCCCGGACGCTCCGGCTCCGCCCACGCCGGCGACACCGCCGCTCGGCGCGGTCGAGCCGCCGCCGCCGCCGCCGCCGCCCGGCGATCCGCCGCCGAGGCCGGCCGCCCCGTTCGACGTGCCTCGCCCGCCGCCCGGACCACCGCCATCGCCGCCCTTCCCCGCGATCGGGATCGCGTCGAAACCCCAGCTACCGGCGCTGTTCACCGCGCCGCCGAGCCCGAAGCCGCCCGCGCCGCCGGTGAACGTGCCCGCGCCGCCGGTTCCGCCGGCGCCACCCTGTCCGCCGGTCGCCGCCATATACGGACCGAACGCGCTCGTGCCGCCGTTGCCGCCGCCGCCGCCGCCCGGCGCTGGCTGGCCGCCACCGCCGATGGTGATCGCGATCGGCTGCCCCGGCAGCAGGCCCGGCAGAAAGCCGACCGACTGTCCGCTGGAACCGCCGCCGCCGCCGGGAAGGCTGGGATGCGTGCCGGCCGCTCCACCGCCGCCGAACACGGTCACTCGAAGGATGGATGTGTTCGCCGGAACGACGAACGTGCCGGATGCGGTGAACGCCTGCGCTTGCGACATCCCGGGACGCAACTGCCCCAGCTTGTAGGGAATGCCGGGACTGGTCGGCACCGCGCGGATGTTCGCCTGAACGAGTGTCGTCTGACCCGCCAGAAGCGTGATCGCGACCAGCGGCACGCAGCCCGGATCGGCGGCCGGATCGACGGTCTGGCCCGCTGCCGCCACCGCGCCGGCCTTCAGCGTTATCGCCACCGTCTGCGTCCGCCGCGTCGGTTGCGAAGCGCCGTTGTTGCCGGCACCCAGCCAGGGCTGCGTCGGGGCGGCGGCGTTATAATACGGCAGCGCGACCACCTGCCCATCGGTCTCGGCGAAACTCGCCTCGACCAGGATCGTCTGCGCCTGCCCCGAACCCGTCGGGGCCGTCAGCGTCAGATCGACCGCTCCCGTGTTGATGCCCATCTTCGCAAGTCCGAGCGAGGTCTGCATCGGCAACGACCCGTACGGCGTCGCGTCCAGCCGCTGCAACCCGCTCAGCGATCCGGGCCCGATCCGGATCGCCAGCCCGCCCGCCGCACCGGGCGTCACCGCAAGTCCGTCCACGACCGGATTGAGCCCGAGTGTCGCGGCCAACAGCGCCCCGAGCCCGATCATCGTATTGCGGTTGGTATCGAGCATATCCGTGTCGAGCGGGATGCTGCCGGGATAGACGATCACGCGGTCCATGCCGCCTCCATCCGAAAGGTTGTTGTTGATGCGATCAAAGGACCAGCGCCGGCCCGGCCGGCCGCGTCCACGCGATCGTCGCGGCCGGAAGCACCGTCGCCAGCGCCCGCAACGACGGCCCCGCGACGGCGGCCGCCGGCAACTGGACCAGGGCTTGGAACGGCATCGTCAGGCTGCCCCAGCCGCCGGCCACGCCGTAGCCGAGCGCCAGGTTCCAGGCACGGGTATCGGCGGGCCGCATCGGCTCGAAGATCGTCGGGGCACCGACGCCGAGCGCCGCGACAGCCGCGACGGCAGCCGCCCGGGTCGCGCGCGCCGGGAACATCGCAGCCAGGATGCGGGCCCGAAATACCGCATCGGACTCGCCCAGCCCGCGCGTGAGCCGCAGCCCGAAGAAGTCGGCCGCGACAAGATCGAGCCAGACCCCGGCCGCGGTCATGATTCGCGTTTGCGCGCGGGCATAGCCGATTTGCCCATAGGTCGCGCTCGCCATCTGCGCGGCCCCGGCCAGCATGCCGCCGAGCACCGGCGTCCGGTCGCCGAACCACCGTGCGGGCAGCACCGCCCGAAGCCGTCCCGCCATGTCCTGAGCGTCACCGATCATGGCTCAGATCACCGTCACGGACGACAATTTCAGGACCGTACTGGGCCCCGGTATCACGTCGGACGTCGTGCCGTTCAGGGTGACGCTCACGACGTTCCACACGCTCGGATCGGCGTCGAACGCGACTTGCACGATGCGGCTGTTCGGCAACGGTGCCCCGACCGGCAACGCATCGACGAACGCGGTCACCGCCGCCGCCACGTTCACCGCCGCCGTCGCATGGCTGGCGGCGCTCAGCGTCGTGACGATCAGCTCGACGGAAACGTGAAAGATCGTTGGCGGCTGCACGACGTAAGCGGACCCGATCGGCCGCACGCCCTCGACCGCCGCCGCCGCCGCCTGCAGGACGGCCGGCGGCGGCGAACCCGTGCCGTCATCCACGATTACGGTAAAGAACCCGTTCTGCGGTGCCCCGTTCGGCAGAGCGTTCTCGGTCACCGCGACGGTCAGCCCCTGGCGGGTGCCGAGCACCGCGGCCTCGATCGCCGTTGTCGTGGCGCGCGACAAACTCGCCAGGAACAGCTGAAACCGAGCCCGCAGCGCGGGATCGCTCTCCGCGTCCAGCCCGCCCGACATCGGCGCGGCATTGGTGGCCGTGTCGATGCCCGGCAGCGCCGACGCGACGAGCGTCACCGTGTTCGCCTGCACGTTGCCCGCCGCGCCCGCGATCACGGCGACCACCGGCACATCGGCCGTCGCGGTGCCGATCGGTACCGAAAACCCGTTCGTCGCGGCTTGCCAAAGCGGGTTGGCCGGCTCGGCCACGACCGTATAGGTCGCGGCGCCGTCGATGGTGCGAACCGGCAGGCCGACCGGGATCAGCGCCGGCGTCACCGCGACGAAGCGCGACAACTGCACGCGGCCCCCGGCGACCGAAGCGGGCAGTCGCGACACCGAAAAGTCTGCGACCCAGCTATCCAAATCGGGTCCCGTGCTGGTCGCCGCCCGCGTCGTCTGCAACAGCAGCGCGATCAGCCACTGCAGCCACAGCGCGATGCCGGCATGCGCCTCGAGCATCGCGCGCAACGTGCTTCCGACCGTGAGATCCAGCAGTTCCGCGGCGGCACCCTGCACAGCCGCGGCCGCATTGCCGACGGTCGTTTGAAACGTCTGAAACGGCAGGTTCATGTCGGCCCTCCCACGGTAAAGTCGAGAAGCTGCGTTTCGCCGGTGGTCGCATCGGCGTACTGGATCGTCACGTAGACGGAGCCGTTGGCCGCACCCTCGACGGCGATCACCGGCTCCGGTGTTCGCGCCACCGCCGCCTCGCGAAAGATCTGGCCCCGGATGACGCCCTCGATCCGCGCCGTGTCGGTCGGCAGGCCGACGAACTGCCCGAGTCCCGCGCCGTATGTCGGGTGCCAGAGGTAATCGCCCGGATTGGTCAGCAACCGGCGCAGCACGCGCTGCTGTCCCTCCGTCGCGCCATCGATCACGGCCACGTCGCCGCTGGCCACGACCGACAGGTCGCCGCCGAACAGGTGCCACGCATCGGCCATCTCGGCCTCCGTCGGTTTGGATTGTGGTGGGCGGGTCTAATCCGTCGGGTTCGGTCCCGACGTCGCGCCGCCTTGCGGGTCGCCATGCGTGTGCGCGTCGTAATGCTGCCGCAGCCGGTCGAGGCTGCCGTTTTTGTCATAGACGTCGCCGTTGACGTGCAGATCGCCCTGCACGCGAACCGTGCCGTCGTTGCACAGCCGCACGTTCGCGCCGGTCGCATGCTGCAGCCAAAGCTCGCCGGCCGGCGCCACCGGAACCCGTGCCTGATCGCTCCACGCTCGCCCGACGATCACGCCGTGCTCGGATTGTCCCTCCTGGGCGATGACGAACACCTGCTCGCCCGGGCTCGGCAGGCACACGATGCCCCAACCCGCGCCGACCCAGGGGCTCAGCACCGGCAACCACCCGCTCAGCACGCCCTCGGGTTGCATCGTCACCCGGGCCGCGTGGCGCGCCGGATCGACGCTCGCCACCGTGCCGAAGCGTGGCTGCGCCTGCGCGCCGTCGAGCGCCGCGGCATGCGCCTTGATCGCGTTCAGCACATGCTGCATCACGTGATCTCCACGCCGTTGGACACGTTGCGGGCACGCACGGTCTGCTGAAATCCGCGATGCGCGTCCCAGCTGCGCGTGACTTCGTCGACGACGTAATCCTGGTCCCATTCACTGTCGGTTCCCGCCACGCGCACGCAGGCGCGCGCATCCAGCGTCAGGTCGCCCGGCATCTCCGCCTCGATCACGCGCTCGTGCTGCGACAACTCGCGCAGCGTCCGCTGCGCCAAGGCCAAGGCGGCATCCGGTAGAAGATCCGGCACGACATACGCGTAACGAAGCACCTCGCCGGTAACACCGCGCCCCTGTCGTGTGGCGCGCGCTGTTTGCGTGAAGCCCTTCGCCAGCTTGCTGTTCCAGCTCTTCACCGATACCTCGATGTCGCGTGCAAGGGTCAGCGCCCGCTCCAGCCGAAGCGCGGTCACATTGGCCGGACCATCCACGCCGGCCCGCGTCCGCAGCACCATCGTCGTCGCCGCGTTCGTCCGGGGCTGGAAGAACAGCGTCGTCCCACGCACCCAAACGTCGAATGCCTCGTGCGCCGCCAGGCTCACCAGCAAATCCCATTCCGTACGCGCCCGGCTGAACCGGTCGAGCGTCACCCGGTCATGCTCGAGTTGCCAGTACCGGCCGACCGGCGTGCTCGTCGCCGCCACATCCGGCGTCAGCCCATGCCGCCCGGCAAGCAAGCTCGCGATCTCCGAGGACGTGCGGTTCGCGAATGCCTCGGTCGTCCGCGCCTCGATCAGGGCCGCGGTCCGGTCACGGCCGTCGAGGGTGACGGTTCGCCGCACCGCATCGACATCCACCCGATCGATCAAGCCCTCGACGGCAAGCGCGCTCGATCCGCCGAGGCCGAACCGAATTTCAAGCGCCGTCCCGTCCACCGAGCCCCAGAAGCCGATGCCCATCGCAGCGTCGGCGGACAGCGCGACACGGACCCGAAACCGGTCGGCGCCGGCGTGGTTCGTGCTCACCACATGCGCCGTCATCGCACCCCGAACCGGCGCGCCGTCGGCCAGCACCGTCAGACCCGGTCGTCGCGCCCGGTCAGAGTACGACAAGGCCGCCTCCCGCATAGGGCGGAACCAGCAATGTCCGCACGCCCTGCACCACGGGGTCGGCCAGGCCGTTCGCCTGCGCGATCTGGGTCCAGGCGGTCGCATCGCCGTATTGTTCGAGTGCGACACGGTAAAGATCGCCGCCGGCAACGGTGATGGTCAGCATCGGTCAGCCCCCGTTCGAACTGTTGGTCAGCGCCCGTTGCGCGTATCCGCGCGCCGCCGCCGCCCGTGCCACCGAACCCGCCGCCGCGACCGAGGCGAACACGCCAGCCGCGCTCGTCGCATCCGGAACCGTTTCGGCCAGCGCCGCCTGCGTGTCGCCGACCAGTGCCGCCGCCGATTGCGCCGCGTCGAACCCGAAGCCACCGGCGACGGCTATGTCCGCCGCGATCAGCGAGCTCGCAGCTGAAACGTTTCCCACCACAAGCGCCGCGACGGCGCTCTGATCGGCCACCACCGTGCAGCTGATCCGATAGGTGATCCAGTTCGGACGCTCGAACCCGAGCGACAGCTCATCGATCACCACCAAGTAGCGAAACGCATCCCAACTCAGCGGCCACACACCGCCCTCGGCCCGAAGTTGATCGAGTGTCCGCGCCCGCGCCGGCGCTTCGGGCCCGGTGAACATGCCGGACCAGCGCAATGGTCCGTCATCGCGACCCATCACATCCAGCACGCGGGTTCCGTCCGGCAGCTGATGGGTCGCAACCCGCTGACGGCCGCCGAGGCCAAGCCGCGCCGGCAACTCGTAGGCGTCGAACGTGATCGGTCCTAGCACCAGCATATTGACCCCTAATTTCCGTGCAAAGCGCCCGGCCAGGCCGGTCCGACGCGTGGATCGAACGCCGTCCCCGACGCCGCCGGGCCGCCCAACTCGCGCGCCAGATGCCGTGCCATCCAGCGGCCGACGCGGTCGCCGTCCAGGAACACGTCGCCCTCGGTCGGTCCGCCATGTGACCCGGTGGCCGGACCGCCCCGGCCCTGGTCGCTGCCGGGCAAGGGTCCAGCCGGTCCGTCACCGGCCGCCGCCGGTGCCACTCGCTCGACCGGGGCTGCCTCCGCGGACGGTGCCGCACGGCCCATGGCCGGTTCGAACGCCGGCGGGGCAGCGATCCCGTCGGCCGCGCCGGCATCCTCCAGGGAAGGGGACGCGACGCCGGCCGCGGCGGGCCAGACCCAGGCTGGACCCGCTTCCCGCGACGTCTCGGTCGGGGGCGGTGCCGCCGGGCGGCCTATCGTGGGCGATCGGTCGAGCGTCGGCGCGACCGGTCGCGGTTGTATCAACGTCACCGATGTCGTCCTGACATCCGGGCGCGCCCCGGCATCCGGTGTCTCGCTCGGCACGTCCGGCTCCGGCCCCGCGCGCAGCGGCGCCCGCTCCGCCGTCGGAGCGGCCACGTGCGCCGGTCCAACCGGCGGCCGGCCGTCCGCCGCCTCGCGGTCGGGCAGCGCGACCGAAGCGACTCTCGCCGGCTCGATCGTCAGAGGCGGGGCCGCCGCCGGCTCCGCGGCGATGGCGGCCACGTGATCGGCCGGCGACGCGGCCGGCCGCTCGGAACCGGCGATCGCCTGATCCGGATCGGCCGCGACAGGCTGCGTCTGCGGCTCACCGGGCAATCCGGGCCGGGCCTGCGGAACACCTTCCGCGACCCGCCGCAACACGGCGATCTCCTCGCCGGCCGACGCGATCGCCGCCTCCAGATCCGCCATCAGCAGCGCGGTCCCGACACCCACGTCGTCGGACCCGCCCTCGCTCAGCGCGTGCTCGTCCATCGCGGTCTCTCCCAAACGTGCCGGCCGAAGTCGAAGACCCCGCCATCGAGCGTCCCGAGCGCCACAACCCAGGCCAACCGCTCGTCGGCGGACAGGCTGAACGCGACATCGAACGGCACCCCGTTCCGGATCAGGAACAGGCAATCGACCAGATCGGGGTGCCGGCTCAGTTTTTTGCGGCGTCCGGGTCCGGCGCCGCCCGCATCGCCATCAGCGCGCCCGAGATCGCCGCGATGCCGTGATCCCCGAGCCGCGCCACCAGCGCCTCGATCTGCGCTTCGTTGACCGGGAACGGCACCGGTATCCCGTCCAGCGCCACGACGCTCGCCGCCAGCGTGGCCAGACCGAGCCAGGCGGAGTTCCCCGCCAGCGCCGCCCCCGCCGCCTTGAACAGCCTCAGCCGGTCCAGCGCGCCGGGCTTGCGCACCGTCAGCGCGCGCCCGGTCGCATCGGCCACATTCGTCGTCGCCTGCGCGGTCGCCACGATCTGCGCCGCCGGCGTCTCGCCCGCCATCAAACGCGCATCCGGCGGGCGGCGAAGAACTCCAGCCGCTGCTTCACGCTGCTGTCGCCACGCCAGACGCCGGCATGGGCCAGCTTGAACACCACGCCGTCGAACTGAAACGTGCTGGTGCTGCCGTCGGTCTCGTTCACGTATTGGTAGAGCGTGGCCTGCGCGACCGCGCTGCCCGCCATGAAGGTCTGCTCGAGTTCGGCCGCGAAGTCGTCCACCGCCGAACTCCCCCGCTCGAGTTCGAAGCTGCCGTCCCAGCCTTTGGGCAAGTCGGCCGCGAGCTGCATGCCGTCGATCCGGTCGATCCGGATTGCGGCGGTCAACTGCCGGCACTCGAAACTCGTCACGTGCGTCAGGTCCACGCGTCCGAACGGCCCCATCACCACCAGCTGGCAGTCACGCCCAACCGAGAAACTGTTGCTCGCCATCTACGCTCTCCCTTTTCAGGCCTGGAGCGCGCCGGCGGCGCTGGGCAGCGTCTGTCGCTGCACCTCCACCGACTGGCCGCCCTGCATGTTGACGATGAATTTCTCGTTGATCGCCTGATACCGAATCTGCGCATCGCTCTGCACGTAACCGAGGGCGGTTCGGCTCTGCGGGTTGTTGGTCAGATCGCAGACGACCGTGAACGGCAGGCTTCCGTCCGTGCTCCCGAGCATGCCCTGCCCGAGCATCGCCTGCAGAAAACTCATCTGCGTCGCGCGAACGCGGCGGAACAGCGTCGCGTTGATCAACTCGCCGACGTACTGGCCCATCCCGGCGGACAACGTCGCCGCGATGTAGTTCGTCATGCGCGTGTAGTTGTCGCCCTGCACGGTCGGATCGGTGCTGGAATTGTGGCCGCCGCGAACGCCCCAGAACGATCCAGCCGGTTGCGGATTGGCGATCACGTCGATCCCCGCCTGCAACAGCGCGGAAAGCTCGGCCATGGCATACGTCGTGGACTGTCCGCTGCCCGGCGTGCCGGATTTCTGGCTGCCGACGACCGAATACAGCGGCTTGTTGAGGCTCGACTGCTCCGGCGATAAGTTCGCGAGGCGTCCGGCCACGAAACCCTGCGGGCTGACCAGGCGGATCACCTGGCCGATCGGATCGCTCCACCATAGCCAATCACCGAACATCAGCTTGGCGGAGTAGCTGTTCAGCCCCGTTTGCGCCTTGGCCGCGACCGCGTTCAAGATCGAATCGCCGGCCGGCGTGGTCAGGATCATGTACACGCCCTCGGACAGGCCGAATTGCGCCTGTGTCCCCCATTGCGCCGCCTCGTCGGCATCGGCCAGCACGCCGATGCTGCAACCCTGGCCGCGAAGCGCGTACATTCCGGACCGCGGTGTCACGTCGGCGCCGACCAGCGCCGAGGACGTGATATTGGTCGCGCCGTCGTTGCCCGCCGTTCCCGACGCGAAGCTCGCCGACATTGGCGCCGGCGCGACCGACGTCGCGCCCGGATTGCAGACGACGATCTGGCTCGGTCCGCGCTGTGGCCCTTGGCCCTGGTTGATCGCCGTCTGCAGCGCCGTCCAGAAGGCGGCCCCGACACCGACGATCCTGTCGAAAACCTCGAGCACCAGCCCAGGGGCGAACACCGTCAGACGCCAACTGCCCGCCTGCGATCCGGCGGACAGGCTGGCGACGATCTGGTTGCCGAGTGTCCCCGTGTAGCAGGCCGTCAGCGCGCAGGCCGTACCGGGGAACAGGGCACTCGCGGCGGTGTCGGTCCCGTCGCTGACCCGCACGCAGCGAAAATCCTGGGCACCCTGCTGCACCGCGATCGCGACCTGCGTGCCCAAATCGTGCTTGCGCGCGATCAGCGGGCCGAATGTCGCCGCGTAGCCGGCCATCGTCGACACGATCGCCGGCATCCCGACCGGGCCCCAGCTCGCGCTGCCGACCATGCCGACGATGTCGGTCGGCACGCCGTTCAGCGCCAGCGTTTGCGGCGGCACGATCTGCACATACAGATCGGGCACGATCAGCGCGGTCGTGTTGAGCGCGCCCTGTTGGAAGATGGGCATGTCAGACGCTCCCCCCGTTGCTGCTGCCGGGCGGGATCGGCAGCAGGACCCGCACCACGTTGCCGGCCGCCTCACCCGTCTGGATCCGCGCGATCTCGCCGGTATCCGTCACCTCGTCGCCACGCCGGTACGACCCGAACGGGCGCACCACGACCAGCTTGATGTTCATCGCGTCCTCGCTCCATGCAATTCGTTGTTTTTAGGAAACGGTGTCGCTCGCGATCGTCCCGTTCGCGTCGATCACCGTGCGCTCGAAGATCAGGCAAGGCAGTTCCGCCGTCAGCGTCGTCGCGTAATCGACCGAGTACAGCAGGTCGCGCCGAAACAGCCCGGCGTCGCGCGCCTGGTCGCTCGTCGTCGAACTCACGAACCGCAACCGCCCCGCCGTGCCATCCGAGAGCCCGATGAAATCGACCGCCGACAACGCGCCGTCGACCGCCCCGGCCAGCACGTCGCGCATGCTCGGAACGCCGGTCCAGCATCGGACGCTGAAACCTTGCCGTTGCCGCCTCGTCTCGCGCGCACCGGCCTGGTCCGCGGTCACGCGCGCCACCGGCAGCACGCCCGGAACGCTCAACACGGCATTCACCGCGCTCGCGCCCGGCACGATCGCCGCCAGCGCGTTCGCCACACTCGCCGGCGTGTCGCCCGCGACCGTGCGATGAACGTATCCGGCACCCGCCACCCTGACGCCGGCCAG
Source organism: uncultured Alphaproteobacteria bacterium (assembly GCA_963756975.1). Classification (GTDB taxonomy): domain Bacteria; phylum Pseudomonadota; class Alphaproteobacteria; order Acetobacterales; family Acetobacteraceae; genus CAVRQM01. The sequence goes on from CAVWPS010000001.1 coordinate 1,001,075, forward strand.
CTGCCCGGTCGACGCGATCCCGGCGAAAGTCACACGTCCCGGAGCCGCCGTCGCGGTCAGCGTCGGAACGGTTCGGGTCGCCACGCGCCACTCGTCGGGATAGCGCGTCGTCGTCCGCTGCCCAGCCGCCTCGCCGACGACGCCCACATGCGCCACGCCGGCCGCCACATCCGCATTGAGCGCCAGGCGTTGCGGCCAGCCCCGGTAGATCCGGCAGCCGAACCCGACCACGCTGGGCGCGGCCGGTCCGTTCGGATAAAGATAGCCCGCGACCAAGGCCGCGAGCGCCGTCTCGACATCGCTTTGATCGGCCATCAAGGCACCGCCTGACGCACCGTAAGGTGCCACCCATTGGCGGTCGGCTCCGCGTCGACCACCGTTCCGGACCGCCCGAGATCGTCCGTCAACACGTCGCCGGCGCGCGGCCAAGCCCCGCTCGGCAAAAGCGGCAGCAGCACGCTCCACGCACCCGGGGCCACGTCGCCTGGAATGCCCGTCCGGTCCAGACCCGTTCCCGCGGCCACCATGCTCGCCGGCCAGTTCGCCAGCAGCATCGCCGCTAGACCGCGGCCGCCATACGCGGACAGCCCGGTATCTCCGCCCCCGGTTCCGCCGCGCGACACGGACACCGATCTCGCCGCCCGGACGCAAATGACGGGCAGCAGGGTTTCGCACGCCGCGACGATCCAGTTCGTGCCGCCGGCATCGACCAGAACGTCGCCGACCCTGACATAAGCCCCGTCGAGCACGGCCTCATGCACCGGATGCGGCAGGCTCCCCGCGCGCCGCGCGCTCGCGACGAATCGCACCGGCAGCTGCATCAACGCACCCGACGGGCGCAGTGGCGACAACGCGGACGCGGGCCGAAACAGCACGCATGGCCCGCCCGTCGCGCGCGCCGCCATCCCGCTGCCCCGGGCGATCAGATCCGACAGAACGATCCCGTCCATCAGACCACCACCCGGACGCCGGACGGGCCCAGCTCCGCACCGGGGGGGATGCCCAAGAATCCGCAGAACCGCCGCCGCCACGTATCGAGCAGTTGCAGCCGCTCGCGCAATTCCGCCGGATTGCGCGTCCACACCGCCGCCTGCGCGGTGTCGAGCCGGTCGCCGACGGTCGTGACCTCCGTCTCGAGCACCGCCAGTTGCGTCAAATACTGCCGCGCCACGGTCTCCTCGGAGGCGCTCAGGTTGCTCATCCGGTATTCGAGCAGCCCGGCCGCCTGGAAGAACCGCCAGCCGCCGAACCCGCTCGGGTCAGCGCCGAACGCGCCGTACCCGCAGTGCCGCCGGATGGCGGTCCGCTCATCGTCGCCGAACGCCATCCGACCCTCCTCCCGATAAGAACGCTTCCGCGCGAAAGGCTCAGCCCATGTGTTCGACCATCACGGCGCGCTTGAACGCGCTGTTGGTCGCGGTCGGGATCGTCGTCGGGTTTGTCGTGACGTCACTCGGCGTGCAGAACCCGCCGATCCAGTACCAGCTTTGCGCGATGATCTGCTGCAGCCGGTCGATCGGCTCGCGCGTGACCATCGCGATGTCGTCGATCAGGTTCACGATGCTGTCCGCCGGCCGGACGTCATCGGCGGCCATGCCCGCGAAATCGCCCTCGATCAGCGCGCCCTTGCCGCAGATGATCGGCCGTCGCACGACGGCACCGGCGATGGTGGGATGGGCTTGCACATACGCCTCCGTGGTCGGGACGAACCGCAGCCCGAGGAAGTCGTTGACCATGCCGCGTTTGAAAACCTGGTTTGCGCTGGTCGCGCCGGTGAACAACTGACGAAAGCTGTTGTCGGCGAACAGCTGCCTGGCACTCACCGGATCGAGGTAGCAGTTGAACGCCCCGTCGATTTCCGGCACCGCGTTCTGCCGCAATGTCGCGACCGCGTTCAGCAGCGTGCTCATATCGAGGCTGTCGCCAACCGCCAGTTGCGTCACGTTGCCGCGCAAGTTCGGCCGCATGATCGCGCTCGCCGTCGACGCCTGCACCGTGTTCCCGGCGGTTCCGTCGGCCACCGACACGGTGCCGCTCATCGTCAGCGAACCGCTGACGCCGCCCGGTGTGGTGGAGACGTTCACCCCATCGACGGCCACGCCGACAACGGTATAGACGTCCGCGCCGACCGTCACCGTCATGCTGGTCGTGCCACCCACCGGCACCTGCACGCCGTTGCTGAACACCGTGGTGAAGCCGCGCAGATCGTCGACCGCGATCGTCGGCCCCGCGACCGTCAGGGTCGCACGGACGCGGGTATTGCCGCCGAAATAACTCGCGAACAGCGCGTTGCGCGCCAACTCGTCGAGGCTGCGGGCCGCCTGCTCGCCGTTGATCGCCGCGTTCAGCAGGAACTGATCGGCGATGCCCACGCGGCTCGTGACCATGTTGAGGTCGGTCGTCGCCGCGTAGTGATTGATCGTGATCGTATACTGCTCGACGTTGAAGCCCGTCGGCGCGATCCCGTTATCGAGGTTCGTGTTGCTCGCCGGCGACAGCGGCGTCGTCACACTCGGCTTCAGCCCGGCGCGGGTCTTGGTCAGCGTCTCACCGATGCCGACGGCGAACTTTTCGCGGTCCGCGATCGCCCGGTAGCCGATGCGCGACGTCAGCGCATATTCGAATTCACGCTCGAGGAAGCCCTGCTGGATGATGGCCTGGAGACTGGTCGGGAAGTTCTGGATGCCCATGGTGCTCGATCCTGTCTATGTGTGTTCAGATGCGCCGCAGCAGGGCGGCCCGCGCCAGCTGCCATTCGCCGTACGTCATGTCCGGTGCGCGGCGGGCCTGCGCCGGCTGGGCGGGCGGGGCCGAATGCGTCGACGACGTCGCCGTCCCCGACATGCCGAACAGCCACGGTTTCGCGCGGCGGAGGTCGGCCATCAGCGCCGCCACGCCGACAACCTCGCCGTTCGCGTCGACCGAGACACTGCTCGGATCGACCAGCCGCAGCCCGTCCAGATCCACCATCCCCGCGCGCTGCGCCTCGTGCCGCAGCCCGATCCGCAGCAGCGCCGCCTGATGGGCCATCTGCAGTTCGTCCATCTGCAGTTCCAGCGCGCTCACCCGCGCCGCGGCGGTCAGGCCGGCGTTGTCCGTCGTGTCGACTTCCGTCATGCGTCCTCCGGTCGGATTTCCATTGTCTCGCCCTCGACGCGCCGCAGTTCGGCGTGCACGTCGATCACGCCCCAGGCGTCGGCGATCGACTTCGCGGCGCTCTCGCGGCTGATCAGTCCCGCCTTCAGCAGCGTGACCAGGCTCGCGGCGTCGCTCGCGCGCTCGTCGGCGGTCGTCGGCGTCCACCGCGGCCATGCCAGCGACAAGCGCGCGGCCGGATCGAGCGCGTCGACCGGCGCGCCCGCCACGCGCAGCCGCATGGTCGCGCTCGCCCGCAACACCATCCGCGCCAGTTCGAGCAGTGCGGTGCCGTAGGACACGCGCAATCGGTCGGCGAGCCAGACCAGGCCTTGGTTCATCAGTTCGAGCGCGCGTCCGCTCTGGGCGGCGGACAGCCGGTCGGCACTGGCCCTGTTCCCGTGGACGCCCTCGAGCGCGTACTCCCGCAGCGTCCGGACGTACTCGATCACCGCCTCGGCGGCGGTCCCGTTGATTTCGAGCAGCTTCGCGTCACCGTTCGCGCCGACCACCAGCGCGTTGCCGCCGCCCCGCACCAGTTCGCCGTCGGGTGCCGCCGGCTCGCGGATCAGCAGCATCGGATCGGACGAATACTTGAGGCCCCGTCCGGCTTGGCTGAGCTGGTAGTCGATCTCGATCCCGGTCTCGATCGCCGCCGCGAACGTGCACGCGCCATCGACATCGTCGCCGCCCGGCAGGTTGCGGATCCACGTGATCGGCACGAACCCGAGCCGGTGGCGCACGCTGCGAACCGTATCCACCACAGGCGGGCCAGGATCACCGACGGTTTGCGGCAGGAACCACCGCTCGCTCTCGTCGTCCCACTCCCGCGTGAACCAATACAAGGCGCTCGGCTCGCACGCATCGTAGCCGCGTGCCATCAGCAGCGCGCCCGCGACCTTGTAGCGTTCGGTCACCCGCAGCAGCCGGTCCGGCTCGTTCGCGTCCCACACCGGTGTCAGGAACATCGTGTCCAGCACGCGGAAGAACACGCGCCCGCGCAGCACCCGCATCGCGATCGCGACACTTCCGACGCTGCCGGTCCGCGCCGCCTCCAGCATCACCGCGTTCAGACCGCACTCGTCGGCGACGTCGGCCAGCACCCGGCGAACCTGCGGGTCCGGCCCGTCGATCGTCGGAAAGTGCCCGTCGCCGAACAGCAGGCTCGTGCTGTCGTCGACCACGATCCGCGCCAGCGCATACCGCACCGAGGGCCGGCGCTGCCGCAGCGGAATATATTCGCCCCCCGCCGACCGCTCCTCGTGAAACTCGTACGGCAAGACGTCGTACAATCGCCCGTCCAGGACGCGCCGGTAAATATCCAACCGGCGCGCGCGAACGGGCAGGTCGGGATCGCTCCCGACCAGCCCGCAAATGGTATCGAACATTCTTGAAACCTCCGCTTCAGCGGCCCAGCAGCGACACCTGCAACCGGCGTCCGCCGGCACCGTCATTGGTCAGCAGCGCGAAGGCGCGTGCCAGCGCGTCGACCTGATCGTCCTTGCGCCCGTGCGGAAAGTCCCGCAGCTCATCGAGCAGCGGCCGTGTCCACGGCGCCCGCATCACCGTCACCAACCCCGCCTCGATCTGCGCGCTGACCGGTCCCGCCCGCGTCAGCTTGCTGCCGCTCTCGGGGCTGGCCACGACGCGCCAGCCGGCCAGCTTTCCGGTCAGATACGCAACCTGCTGCTTGCCGGCCTGACCGGGATCCTGCGGCAGCCCGATCGCGACATCCGCCCCGTCCGCGATCGGCCGCCCCGAGGATGGCCCGTTCCACCTCGAACGGTCCTCCGCGCAGCCGCACGACATCGAGCACGCAAAGCGCGCCCTGCATCGTGCGCCCGAGCTTGATCCCCACCGTCCAATCCGGATCGCGCCCCGATCCGGCTTCGGTCGCCGCCAAATCCCACGCGCGCACCACCCGTGCGCACCCCGGCGCCACGTCGCTTACCGTCACCCGCTCGGGCCGGAACAGCGTGCCCCGGTCCGGCCGGGGCGATTGCTGGAACAAAGCGGCCCACACCCGCTCCCCGACCGCCGCCCGCTTGGTCGCGAGCGCGTCCGCGTCTTCCCAGTCCGGCCACAGCGGCGAACCCTCCGCTCGTCCGAGCGGATCGTCCGCCTCGGCCAGCGCCGGCAACCGCAACACGCGCCAGTCCCCGCCAAGCGACAGCAATCGCCCAGCCAGGTCGTCCTCGTGCCAGCGCGTCATGATCAGCACGATCCGCCCGCGCGGCTTCAGCCGCGGCACGAGGTCGGCCTGAAACCACTGCCACAGCGACTCCCGGCTGCCCGCGCTGTCGGCCTCGGCATAACCGCGCACCGGATCGTCGATCAGCACCAGGTCGGCCCGCCGCCCCGTGATCGGCCCGCGCACGCCCGCCGCGAAATAGTCGCCACCCCGTCCGCCCGCCGCCGGCCGGACGCTCCATCGCCCGGCCGCCCGGTCATCGCGTGCCAGCGTCAGCCCCAGCCTGTCGGCGTGATCCGAAACCATGCCCCGGGCCTGCCGTCCGAAATGGTGGGCCAGAGTCTCGGTGTGGCTCGCCGCGATGATGTTCGCGGTCGGATGCCGGTGCAGCCACCACGCGGGAAACACCACGCTCGCGTACGTCGACTTGGCGCTCCCCGGCGGCATCAAGACGATCAGCCGGTCGCACGATCCGGCCTCGACATCGCCCAGCGCGTCCAGCAGCAACCGGTGATGCGCCGCCGGCCGAAGTGGGGCCACCGCGATCCCGGCCCAATCCGCGAGGCTCAGAAGCGGCGTCTCCGCCGTCGCGACCGCGACGGACTCGCGTGGGGACCGACGGTCGTTGCCCGCCATTCACCCCCCGAAACCGTTTTGGCCGATCCGTCGTCGGCGGCGACCCTCTGGTCGCGCACACCGTCGATCATGGAGCGAAACCTACGCCAAACCGGGGTGTCCGGGCAAGGAAAATCGTCCTCTGCCTAAAACTTATTTTCCTAGCCCGTTTCTGCCAGTCACGCTGTCCCAAGTCGATCGGTAAGTAACCACAGAACAACGCGTTACAGGACACAGCGAATGATGGCCGGCCTGTCCGGCCACAACAAAGCCCGATTCAGTTCGGGGCCAATCCTTCATTCTCGGACAGCATCCGCGGGCGTCGTCCGGGCCGTGACTGCAAATCGTGCGCCGGACCTTCAAAGAAGCCTGGAAATTTTTCGCTTGATCTTTCCGCCAACGCCATCGCCTATGCCTCTCGGTCGCGTGATTTTCACGGCGCGCCCCAAGTCCCACACCGCGAACTCCGGCCTATCGGGGGTCGCCGACAAGACGAGGTGACATTGACCCGCTTTCTCATCACCGGCCTATCGGCCGCCTTCGCCATTCCCTTTTTGCTCGGAACCGCCGCCGCGCACGCCGCCACGCACCACGCCACCAAGATCGCCTCGGTCCACCACCGCTCGCCCAGTTCCGTCGCCCGCCACTCCGGCGAACCGCTTTCCGATCCGATGGACGACCTCGCGTTCGACAGTCCGCTGCGGCCCCACGTCACGCCGTTCGCCTCGATCGAAGCCGGGGCTTCGGGACCGCTGATCCAGGACGTCACGTTCCGCACTGTGATCCCCTCGTCCAAACCCGTTCAGACCGGATTGGCGAGCTGGTACGGCGGCAGCCGCTGGCAGGGAAACCGCACCAGCGACGGCAGCCGCTACAACGAGAACGAGCTGACCGCGGCCCACGCGACCCTCCCGCTCGGCTGCCATGTCCGCGTCACCCTGGTCGGCACCGACCAGTCCGTGATCGTCCGGATCACCGATCGCCCCGGCACCCGCCGCCGCATCATCGATCTCAGCCGCGCCGCCGCGGCCGCTCTCGGCATGCTGGACCGCGGCCTCGCAACGGTCGCCCTGCAGCCGCTCTAAAGGATGGCGGCCCGTTCGAGGGCGGCGCGATACAGTAGAATGATCGTCTTCGCGTCGGCGATCCGCCCGTCGGCGACCATCGCCATCGCGTCGTCGAAGCCGACCTCGATCAGCCCGATATCCTCGCCTTCCTCGATCAGGCCGCCGCCGGCACCGGTGCGGTCCTGCGGCGTGTAGTCGGCCATGAACAGGCTGACCCGCTCGGTAACCGACCCCGGGCTCATGTAGCAGTCCAGCACCAGCCTGGCCTCGCCGACCGTCACGCCCGCCTCCTCCGCCGCTTCCCGCCGGACCGCCTCGGCCGGGTCGCGGCCCTCGACCAATCCGGCCGGCACCTCGATCAGAAAGCCGCGTGACGCGCCCTCGGCCTGACCGGCCACCGGGTTGACCCAAGCCGGGAAGCGGAACTGGCGCACCAGCAGCACCCGGTCCCGCGCCTTGTCGTGCAGCAGGATCGCCGCCCCGTTGCCCCGGTCGTACGTCTCGCGCGCCTGCTCCTGCCACGTGCCGTCGCGCAGCTTCAGGCCGTAGCGGGACCGGCGCAGCACGGACAGGTTCGTCCGCGCCAGCTCCTCGACCGTCAAATCGCGAATGGGGGCGTCCGTCGGTGCGTCTTCGTTCATGCCGCCCGCGTGCCTCGCCGCCCCGCGGCTTGCAACCCCACCTGCGTGACGGGTGCGGCCAGCGCCGCCACGATCCTCCCGATCCCCTCGCCGTGCCATCGCTGCACCGCCTTGTGATCCGCCCCCAGCAACAGCCCGAGCCGCCGCCAGCTGAACAGATGCCGGTCGGTCGCCGGGCTCACCAGCGCCCGCGCGCCGACGATCCGCCGCAGCACGTACCGGTCGGACGGGATCAGCCCGAGCCACGCCCAGGCGACGTCCATCGCGTCGATGTCGGCACCGGTCGGATGCGGGACTTGCAGGCGCGGCCCCGGCAGCGCCTCCTCGATCTCGAGCGCGGTCCGCAGGATCTCGAGCGCCGACGACCGCAGCTTGGTCGACGGCCCCCGGTCCGGCAGCGCCATCAGGGTCCGTCCCGCCGCCTCGAGCGCCGCGATCACACCGTCCGCGTCCAACACGACGCTCATGCGGCGACATCCGGGCTGGCCAGCGGACAATCCCACCCGAGCAGCCCGAACCCCGGCCACGCCCGCCCCTCCAGCAGCGTGCCGGCCACCAGCACGCCCCAGCTCGTGCAATCCCCGGACGGCATGGCGGGTCGATCCTTGGCCTGATCCATGATGCGAACGCTCCTGTTTCACTAACATCACGTTAGATGCTTCGGCGCGGGAGTGTCAATTTTTCTAACGTGACTTAGTCATCAATAATGACTAACGTCAGCCCCATTGCAGTCAGGACACCTCACATGCCAGCAACCCCAGAGCTTCCCGTTGGCGCCGTCGCCCCCGGTATGGGCGAGCGTATCCGTCACTCGCGCCTCGCGCGCGGCATGACCCAGGCCGATCTCGCCACCGCCGTCGGTGTTAGCCGCAGCGCGGTCGCGCAGTGGGAGACGGATCGCGCGGGCCAGGTTCAGGCGAACCTGGTGCGGGTCGCCGGCGCGCTCGGCGTCTCGGTCGGACATCTGCTGGTCGGCCCGATCGGCCCAGCCCTGCCGGAAGCGAGCACCGCGAACGCCGCCGAACTCGCTTTACTCCGCCTCTACCGCGCCTGCACCGCCGCCGACCGGCAACTCGTCATGCAGACCGCAATCCGGCTGTCCCGCGCCAAGCCGGGCTGAACGCGACCAGAATTGTTCCGGTCTCGATGCCGAAACCCTGCGCGACCGCCAGTGTTGTTGCGTGCGAACGCGGGGGCCGGCGGTGCAAGACGGCGTCGATGAAACGGAGAAAACCCTTCCGCTCGCGGAAGAACATTTATCTCTGACGAAGCGGACGGTCGAAACAGGGCGCGTGCGCGTCACGGTGTCGACCGAAACGATCGAGGGCGCGACCGGGATCGATCTGGCGCGTGAACGGGTCGTTGTCGAGCGTGTGCAACTCGGCCACGTCGTGACCGAAAGACCCGTCATTCGCGAAGTCGACGGCGTCACGATCGTGCCCGTCGTGGAGGAGGTGCTCGTGAAGCAGCTTGTCCTTCGCGAGGAGATTCATCTGCGCCGGATCGTCGACGTGACGCACGTCACCGAAACGCGGCCGCTGCGGAGGCAGGTCGCGATCGTCGATCGTCTGCCACCCAAGCCCAAGCCCTGACCTGGCGTTCTTCTTCAATCGCAAGCAAGGAGACCATCACATGGCGACCCAAACCGTGACCGCGATGTTCGAAACCCGGGCCGACGCCGAACGCGCGGCCGATGCGCTGCGCTCCGGCCTCGCCGTTCTGCCCGGCGCGATCCACATCGTCGACCGCTCCGTCTCGAGTGCCGCGACCGGAACGCCCGGGAGCGCGACCGCGACGCACGAGGATCGCGGCTTTTTCGAATCGATCCGCGCGCTGTTCCTGCCGGACGAGGACACGGGCAGTTACACCGAAGGCGTCAGCCGTGGGGACGTGCTCGTATCGGCCACGGTCGAGCACGAGCAGGCCACCAAGGCGATGGACATTCTCGAGCAATACGGCGCTCTCGATTACGACGCCCGCGAGCAGACTTGGCGGGCCGCCGGCTGGGAAGGGCCCGCCACGTCGTCCGCGGCGATGACGGCACCGGGCGCGGCGGCCGGCACGAGGTCCGTCGCCGCGTCCACCGCCGCGCGCCCGGCCACAACCGGGTCGGCCACCATGGGGTCGGCTAGCGTGCCGGGGACGACCGACGACGTGGTGTCGCTGTACGAGGAGCGTCTGAACGTCGGCAAACGCGACGTGAGCCACGGCCGCGTCCGGGTCCGCACCTACGTCACCGAAACGCCGGTGACGGAAATGATCCGCCTGCGTCAGGAGCACGTCACGCTGGAGCGGCGGCCGGTCGATCGCGCCGCCGGCGCCAACGAGGACGTCTTTCGCGACCGCGTGATCGAGGCGACCGAGACCAGCGAGGAAGCCGTCGTCTCCAAGGACGTCCGCGTGCGTGAGGAGATCGCGCTTCGCAAGGACGTTCGCACGGACGAGAAGACCATCACCGACACGGTCCGCCGGACCGAAGCCGACATCGAGAACGATCTGGGTGCGACGAGCCTGCGCGGTGCTGGTGCCACCGAAACCAGCAGCGTCTCCGGTGCGGCGTCGACCCGCGCTCTGTAACAGCCATCCGGACGCCGGCCGCGCCGGGGCAAGCGGCCGGCTACCGGGATCGTCGCAGCTTGCGTAACGGCGCGGTCAGTCGCCACGACCGCGACTGCTCGAGGCCGGCGATGCGCGCGCGCGCCTCGTGCAGTTCGCTCGAGAGTCGCGCGTTGGTCTCGTTCAGCCGCGCGATCGCCGTCTCTCGCGCGGCGCGATCCTCGACGGAGCCCGGCAGGGGATCGGCCATGCGCTCGGCCGCCGCGCGCCAACTCGCCGCCGCCACGGCCGGATCGTCGCACGGCGTCATGAACGTGAAGAACTCGAAGTGGCCGACCTGGGAGTCGATCATTCCCGCGCACGCCATCCGCACCAGACCGAGTGCCGCCAGGTCCGCCAGCAGTCGCGCGAACTCGCCCGGATGCACCACGGTGCAATGCACGTCGAGATAGACGTCGAGGTCGCGTGCCCATCCCGCGCACTGCGCCGCAACCTCGAAACTATGGGCCCGGACCAAATCCTCGCGGCGCTCGGTGCCGTCGTAGATCGCCTGCGGCCGCACATCGGGCGCGTAATGCAGCCGGAAATCCAGCACGTCGCGCACCTGCGGCCGGCGCGCGCGCAGCACCCAGGCGGCCAGTGTGTCCGTCAGCCGCGTCGGTTCGCGCAGCGCGTCGAAGGAAAACCGCCGATCCGGCATCACCAGCCTCAGCGTGCCGTCCGGTGCCAGAACGTCCGCGATCTCGCCGAGCCACGTCACCAGGTCCGGCACATGCTCGGCCACATGGCTCGCGATCACGTAATCGACGCGAACGCCGTCGCCGAGCACCGGGGCCAGCGCGGTCGCCAGGACGGTCTCGCCCCACACCACATCGACATCGACGATCCGCTCCAGCGGGACCAGCGCGTTGTCGCGATACGTCTCGCGCAGATGCGCGGTGTCGGTATGATCGACGTACAGCACGCGCCCCTCGCTCCGCAGCACCACCGGATCGGCGAGCGGTCCGATCTCGAGCCCCGTCATCGCGGCCAGATCGAGGCCGTCGCGCAGGATCGCCTTGCGCTGCTCCGTCATGCGACGCGCCGCCGCACGGCCATCGTCGAGACCGCCGGTCGATGCATGTCCGCCCTGATCGCGCCACCGGCCACGATGCTTCCCCCGCCCGCGCTGCGCGTCCTAGACTGTTTTCCGCACCGGGCGAAGTCCGCCGTCGGCCCTTCCGCCGCCCCTCTCCGAAAGCAGCAGCATGACCGTCGACGCATCGCCGAGCCTCGCCACGATCGAGCGTCACGCGATCGACTATGTGCCGACGCGGGAGCGGCATGGGTCGGTGCGCGGCCAGGGCGTGTTCTGGTTCCTCGCCAACTTCCATTTCCTGACCATCGCGACCGGCTTCATCGGGCCGGGCATGGGTCTGTCGCTGGGCTGGACGCTGCTCGCCAGCATCGCCGGCCTGTTGTTCGGGACCGCCTTCATGGCGGTCCACGCGAGCCAGGGCCCGAGCCTCGGTGTGCCGCAGATGGTCCAAAGCCGGGCGCAGTTCGGCGTGCGCGGCGTCATCGTCCCGCTGTTCGGCGCGCTGTTCAATTTCCTCGCCTTCAACGTCGTCGAAACCATGCTGATCGACCAGGGTTTCAACGGCATGTTCGGCTGGAACGCGACCGCGGTCGGCGTCGGCCTCGCGGTCGTCTCGTTCGCGCTCGCGGTGTGGGGCCATGACTGGCTGCACCTGTCGTTCAGGGTGCTGTTCTGGATCAGCTTGCCGCTACTCCTGATCCTCTCCGTCGCCCTGTTCGGCGGCTTCGTCACGTTGCCCGTCGCACCGCTCGCGGCCGGCGCGGCACCAGTCGTGCTGGGCTGGAGTGCCGTCGCATTCGCCGCCCAATTTTCCGCCTGCGCCGCGTTCAACCTCAGCTACGGCCCGTGCGTGTCGGACTACACCCGCTATCTCTCGCGCCGCCGCGCGAACGGTGCCCTGATCGCGGCCGTCTACATCGGCGCGTCGCTCAGCGCGATCTGGCTGATGGCGCTCGGCAGCTGGCTCGCGGTGCGCTTCGGGGCGTCGGACGGCCTGCTCGCGCTCCGCGACGCGGGCGAAGCCCTGTTCCCGCATTTCGGCACGGTGCTGGCCGTGCTCAGCGTGCTGATCCTGCTCGCGACGATGGGCCTGAACGCCTACAGCGCGGCACTCACCGTGCTGACCGGCATCGACAGCATCCACCCGCTCCCCGCGTCGCGGGCACCCCGCATCGTCACCACGGCCGCGATGGCCGTCCTGTGGCTCGTCATCGCGCTGGCCCTGAACGCCAGCGCGATCGACTCGCTCTACGCGGCGCTCAGCGTGATGCTGTATCTTCTGGTGCCGTGGTCCTCGATCAACCTCGTCGACTACTTCCTGATCCGCCGCCGCATGATCGCCGTCACCGACCTGTTTCGCGCCGACGGCGTCTACGGCAGCTGGAGCGCCCGCGGCCTCCTCGCCTACTGCCTCGGCCTTCTCGTCTCCGTCCCGTTCTGGGTGGTCGGCACCTTCTGGGTCGGCCCGGTCGCGGACCGGCTCGGCGGCATCGACATCGGCTGGCTGGTCGGCCTGATCGTCTCCGGCGTTCTCTACGGCCTGCTATCCATCAACCACCGCCCAGCCCGCGAGATCGAGGCCGCGCGGCTCAGCGACGCCGTGCTCGCCCGGATGGATGAGGCCGCATAGGGCGTGCGCCGCCTCATCTCGTCCGGCAGCCGGTTCGAGGCGCTGATCGGCTACAGCCGCGCCGTTATCGCCGACCGGGACGTGTTCGTCGCCGGCACCACCGGCTTCGACTACGCGACGATGACCATCAGCGACGACCCGGCCGAACAAGCCGAACAGGCGCTCCGCACCATCGCCGCCGCCCTTTCGGAAGCCGGCTGCACGGTCGCCGACGTCGTCCGCGTCCACTACATCCTGCCCGTCGCCACCGACTTCGAACCCTGCTGGCCGGTTCTCCGCCGCTGGTTCGACACCGTCCGGCCGGCCGCCACGATGTTCGTCGCCGGCTTGGCCGACCCGCGCATGAAAATCGAAATCGAGGTTACCGCGCGCCTGCCTTAGAATGCGGTCGAAGAACGCCCCGATCGCCGCGGCCGCCCGGTCGGGTCCGCCGGCACTGGTCACCGCACGAAGCTCACGGTAACGTCAACGTAACGGCCGTCACAGGGTCGAACGGGAGGGACGATGGCCGACACCGACGCCCCGCTGTTGCGGTTCGAAAGCGTGACCAAACGCTTCGGCGGCACGCTCGCCATCGACTCGATTTCCCTCGACGTGAAAGCCGGCGAAGTGCTCGCCCTGCTCGGTGAGAACGGCGCCGGCAAATCCACCCTGATCAAAGTCCTGGCCGGCATCCACACCGCCGATTCCGGGGCCGTGCTGTATCGCGGCGCACCCCACAACGCCGCTCAGCAAACCGGCCGCGTCGCGTTCATCCACCAGGATCTCGGCCTCATCGAGTGGATGACGGTCGCCGAAAACGTGGCGCTCGCCCTCGGCTACCCGCGCCGCGCCGGCCGCATCGACTGGCGCGCCGCCGACGCCCGCGCGGCCGACGCCCTGTCCCGCGTCGGTGCCGCGTTCGACCCCAGCACCCGGATTCGCGACCTCTCGCGCACCGAAAAATCGCTGGTCGCGATCGCCCGCGCGCTGGCCGCCGAGGCCGACGTGCTCGTGCTGGACGAACCGACCGCGAGCCTGCCCGCCGATGAGGTCGAGCGCCTGTTCTGTGCCCTGCGTCCGCTGCGCGCGCGCGGCGTCGGCATGATCTACGTCTCCCACCGGCTCGACGAGGTGTTCGCCATCGCCGACCGCGTCGCCGTCCTGCGCGACGGCAAACTCGTCGGCGCGTGCGCGATCGCCGAAACCTCGCCCGACGCCCTGATCGAGATGATCGTCGGGCGCGCCCTCGACCGCTTCCAGTCGGCACCATCCGGCGCGGTCACGCCGCTGCTGAGCGTCCGCAACCTCGTCGCCGGCGACGCTGGCCCGGTCTCGTTCGACGTCGGACGCGGCGAGATCGTGGCCCTCGTCGGCCTGCGCGGTGCGGGCCAGGAGCGTATCGGCCGCGCCCTGTTCGGTGCCCAATCCCATTCCGGCGGGGTCACGCTGAGCGGCCAGAAACCCGACCTCTCGAACCCCCGCACCGCCATGGCCTGCGGCATCGGCCTGATCGCGCGCGACCGTGGCGAGGAAAGCTGCGCCGCCGGTCTTTCGATCCGCGAGAACACGTTCCTGAACCCCGCCGCGAACGGCCGCTCCTGGCGCACCCTGCTCTCCCCTATTACCGAAGCCGCGCGTGCGAAAACGGTCGGCGACGGGGTCGGCCTGTCGCCGAACGCCCCTGGCCTGCCGATCGAGGCGCTGTCCGGCGGCAACCAGCAAAAAGTCGTCGTCGGCCGCTGGCTCGCGACCGACCGCAAGCTCCTGATCGCCGAAGACCCGACCGCCGGCGTCGATGTCGGCGCCAAGGCCGACATCTACCGCCTGGCCGCCACCGCCGCCGGGCGCGGCCTCGGCGTGCTCGTCGTCTCGACCGATTTCGAGGAGGTCGCCCGCCTCTGCCACCGGGCACTGGTCTTTTCGCGCGGGGACATCGTGGACGAACTCGCCGGCGACGCGCTGACGGTCGAACGCCTGATCGACGCCGCCTCCGTCTCGCGGCAGGCGGCGTAATGGCCGGCATCCAGTCGACCGCGCTCGAGCCGACCCGCGCCGAGCTCGCCGGCGTCTCGCGCACCGCGCGCATCGGCCGCTTCCTGCCGGTCTACGGCCTCGTCATCCTGATGGTCGGCCTCGCGGTCCTGTTCTCGGTGCTGCTGCCGAACACCTTCCCGACGCTGCTCAACCTGCGTTCCGTCATCAGCGACAAGGCGATCATCGCGCTGCTCTCGCTCGCCGCGATGATCCCGATGGTCACCGGCAAGATCGACCTCACCGTCGGCTACGGCATCGTGCTCTGGCACATCCTGGTCATCAGCCTGCAGAAATACGGCGTTCCCTGGCCGGTCGCCGTGCTGATCATCCTCGCCCTCGGTGCCGCCGTCGGCTTCTTCAACGGCCTGCTGGTCGAAGTCGCACAGATCGACGCGTTCATCGCGACGCTCGGCACCGGCACCGTCCTCTACGCCATCGCCCTCTGGCACTCCAAAGGCCGTCAGGTCATCGGCGCGCTCGGCGAGGGTTTCTACGCATTGAGCGGAACCACCATCGCCGGCCTGCCGATCACCGGCTTTTACGTGCTCGCGCTGGCCGTGCTGATGTGGGTCGTGTTCGAATACCTGCCCGTCGGGCGCTACATGTATGCGATCGGTGCCAATCCCCGCGCCGCCGCGCTGAACGGCATCGCGGTCCGCCGCATGACCATTCTGGCGTTCGTCGCGTCGGGCCTGATCACCGCGTTCGCCGGCGTTCTGCTCGCCAGCAAACTCCGCATCGGCCAGGCCAGCGTCGGGCTCGAGTTCCTGCTGCCGGCCCTGGTCGGCGCGTTCCTCGGCTCGACCACGATCAAGCCCGGCCGCGTCAACGTCTGGGGCACGCTGGTCGGCGTCGCCATCCTCGCGATCGGCATCTCGGGCATCCAGCAGTTCGGCGGCAGCTTCTGGATCGAGCCGATGTTCAACGGCCTCACCCTGCTGGTCGCGATCGGCATCGCCGGCTACGCCCAGCGCCGTCGCGGTGCCGCCCGAACCGCCAGACCCGTGCCCATAACAACAACAAAGGAAACGCCATGACCCGCCTGCTGCTGCTGGCAACCGCCAGTCTCCTGCTGACCGGCCCCGCTTACGCCGACGACATGGTCGCGACCGCCAAGGCAACCGTCGCCGCCGCGACGGGGCGCGTCTCCGAGTGGAAAGGCCCGACCACCGGGCCGAAGGCCGCCACCGGCAAGACGATCATCTTCGTCTCCGGCGACCAGAAGAACGGCGGCATCTTGGGCGTCAGCACGGGCGTCGAGGAAGCGGGTGCCGCGATCGGCTGGACCGTCCGCACGCTCGACGGCCAGGGCACCGTGTCGGCCCGCACCGCCGCCCTCGATCAGGCGCTGGCGCTGAAGCCGGACGGCATCGTGGTCGGCGGTTTCGACACGAACGAGCAGAAGGTCGGCTTCAAGCAGGCCGCCGACGCCGGCATCCCGCTGGTCGGCTGGCACAGCGGCCCGAAGCCCGGCCCCGACGCGGAAGCCGGCCTGTTCGCCAACGTCACCTCCGTCTCGGCCGATGTCGCGGCAACGGCGGCGCAGGCGGCGGTCGCGGACAGCAACGGTCACGCGGGCGTCGTGATCTTCACCGACAGCCAGTACCAGATCGCGCTCTTCAAGGCGCGCGCGATGGAGGCCGTCATCAAGCAGTGCCCCGGCTGCACGGTGCTCAGCTTCGAGGACAGCCCGATCGCCGAAAGCAGCAGCCGCATGCCGCAGCTCACCACGTCGCTGTTGCAGCGCTTCGGCGACAAATGGACGTATTCGCTGGCGATCAACGACGCCTATTTCGACTTCATGCCGCCCTCGCTCTCGGCGGCCGGCATCAAGGGCGACGGCGCCCCGCACGCCATCAGCGCCGGCGACGGCAGCGAGAGCGCCTACGAGCGCATTCGCGGCAAGCAGTACCAGATGGCGACCGTGCCGGAGCCGCTGAACATGCAAGGCTGGCAGCTCGTGGACGAAATGAACCGCGCGTTCGCGAAGCAGCCCTGGTCCGGCTTCGTCCCCGGCATCCACCTCGTCACGTCCGACAACGTCGCGTTCGACGGCGGCCCGAACAACGTCTTCGATCCCGATAACGGCTATCGGGATCACTACAAGGCGATCTGGGCCGGCAAGTAACGGCGCGTCAGACCAGCTGAAACCCACCGGCTAGCGGATCGCGGGGATCGACAAAGATCGTGTTGATCCCCGTCATCCGCGCCCACCCCGACACGGACGGCACGATCGCTGCCGTCCCCGCCAGATCCGCGTCCGCCTCGACCCGTCCATCGAACAGCGTCCCGATTACGCTTTCGTGGACAAACGCGTCGCCCACACGCAGCGCTCCACGCGCGACCAACTGCGCCATTCGCGCCGAAGTCCCGGTCCCGCACGGCGACCGGTCGATCGCGGCATCGCCGTAGAACACCGCGTTGCGTGCGTGCGCGCGCGGATCGCGCGGCGTGTCGGTCCACATCACATGGCTCACACCCGCGATACTCGGATCGACCGGATGCACCGGCCGCACCGCCCGTCGCGCCGCCTCGCGCACCAGCGGCGACAACCGGCGCACGCCCGCAACGCCCAACGCGTCCAGCCCCTCGTATCCGGGCTGCGGCGACACGATCGCGTAAAAATTGCCGCCATACGAGACGTCGACCACCAACGGCCCAAATCCCTCCACGTCCAGCACCACGTCACGCGCCGCCAGATACGACGCGACGTTGGTGATCCGCACGGACGAGACATGCGCCCCATCCCGCGTCACCTCGGCCCGCACGATTCCCGCCGGCGTGTCCAGCATCACGCTGCCATCCTCGCGCGGCACCATCAGCCCGTGCTCGACCGCCATCGTCACCGTCCCGATCGTCCCGTGCCCGCACATCGGCAGGCATCCCGAAACTTCGATGAACAGCACGCCGACATCGCAATCCTCGCGCGTCGACGGGTACAGAATCGACCCGCTCATCACGTCGTGCCCGCGCGGCTCGAACATCAGCGCGCGCCGCACCCAATCGTGCCGCGCCAGAAAGTCGAGCCGCCGCTCCGACATCGAAGCGCCCGGCCAGCTGCGGCCCGCCGGCCATGACCAGCCGGACCGGATTGCCGCAGGTATGCCCGTCGAGGCAGCTAAAGATGTGGTTGCCCGGAGGCACGCCACCGAACACCGCCGTCACGGACGATGCGCCATCGCGTCCGCCATCAACGCGTCGATCTCCGCCCGCGCCGCCCCTTCGAGCCGCAACCGCGGCGGCCGCGTCAGATCGCTGCCCCGTCCCGCAATCGCCTCGCACGTCTTGATGCATTGCACGAGGTCCGGCGCGCGCATCGAGATGCAGCAACGGCATGATCCACCGGTACAGCTTCAGCGCCTCCGCACGATCGCCCGTCAGCCCGGCCTCGAACAACCGGCCGCACTCGCGCGGGAACACGTTCGACAACCCCGACACCCACCCGACGGCACCGAGTGCGAGACATTCCAGCACCACGTCGTCGAGCCCGCAGAACAGCGCGAATCGGTCGCCGACAACCCGGTACAGATCGACGAAGCGCCGCGTGTCGCCGGAACTCTCCTTGATCGCGACGATCGTATCGATCGCGGCCAGGGACTTCGCTTCGTCCGGCGTGATGTCGTTCCGGTAGGCGGGCGGGTTGTTGTACAGCATCAGCGGCAAATCGGACGCGGCGGCGATCGCCGTGAACCACGCAAGCCGCTCGGACGGCTGCGCGTTATAGATCATCGGCGACATCACCATCGCCCCGTCCGCATCCAATCCCGCGACGTCGCGCACGAACGCCCGCGCCTGTTCGGTCGTGATCTCCGCCACGCCCGCCAGCACCGGCACCCGCTTTGCCGCCGCGTCGACGATCACCGCGACCACCTCGCGCTTTTCGGTCGGCGACAGCGTCGAGTTCTCGCCGACAGACCCGACCGCGATCAGCCCGTTCACGCCATCGTCGATCAGCGCCGCCGCAACCCGCCGCGTCGCGTCCAGATCGAGCGAGTAATCGGCGCGGAACTGCGTCGTGACAGCAGGGAATACGCCCCGCCAAGCCGGACCGGTCATGCGCGCGCACCCTTGGCGAACGGGCTGATCCCGTAGGCGTGCAGAAAGATCGAATACAGCGAAGTCTGCCCGCAGATGAACAGCCGGTTCAATTTAGCGCCCCCAAAACAAACGTTGGCCACGATCTCCGGAACCGGAACCTTGCCGATCAACGTCCCGTCCGGATGAATGCAATGCACGCCGTCGCCGGCGCTGGTCCAGATGTTGCCGTGCGTATCGATGCGCAGCCCGTCGTACAGCCCGGCATCGCTCTCCTGAAACAGCCGCCCCTTGCCGACGCGCGCCCCGTCCAACACCGGGTACGCCACGATCTTCGGCGTCACCGTCTCGTCGTGCGTAAACCCGGTATCGACCACGTACAGCGTCGACTCGTCGGGCGAAAACGCGAGCCCGTTCGGCTGCCGCAAATCGTCGATCACCATATCGAGCCGACCGCTCGCCGGATCGAACCGGAACACGTGGCTATGGCCGATCTCGCTCGTCGCCATGTCGCCCTCGTACTCGGTGTCGATCCCGTACGTCGGATCGGTGAACCAGATCGTCCCGTCCGACTTCACCACCGCATCGTTCGGGCTGTTCAGCGACTTGCCCTCCCAGTGCGACACCAGCACCGTCCGCCGCCCGTCGTGTTCGGTCCGGCTGATGCAACGCCCGCGATGCTCGCACGCGATCAGCCTGCCCTCGCGATCGACCGTGTGACCGTTCTCGTTGTTGGCCGGTTGGCGGAACACCGAAACGTTCCCGTCGCACTCGTCGTAGCGCAGCAGCCGGTCGTTCGGGATGTCGGAGAACACCAGATACCGCCCGGCAGCCATCCAGGCCGGCCCCTCCGCCCAGCGCGCGCCGGTCCACAGCTTTTCGAGCTTGGTGTGCCCGAAAATCAGCGACTTGAAGCGCTTGTCGAGCACGATGTGCGTCTCTTCCGGCATGGCGTTCCCCTCTGATCGTTGCGGGGAAGCTACCCGGCCGGAACGTTGACAGGAAGGCCGTTCGGTCGGACAAAACGCCCCGAAACGTCGCCAAACGCGTCCAAACGCCCAACGGGATCGAAACAGTGACCGCTCAGGTCCAGCCCACTCATCAGCCGGACTTCGCGCACATCGTCCGGATGGAGGGTGTCCAGAAGTATTTCGGCGCGATCCATGCGCTCCGCGACATCGACCTCGCGATCGGCCGGAACGAGGTCGTCGGCCTGATCGGCGACAACGGCGCCGGCAAATCGACGCTGATCAAGACGCTCACCGGCGTCATGCCACCCACGGCGGGCCGCATCTTCGTTCGCGACCGGGAGATCGACGCCACCTCGTTCTCGGTCGGTGCCGCGCACGCGATGTCGATCGAGACGGTGTACCAGGACAAGTCGCTCGGCGAGAAACAGCCGCTCTGGCGCAACTTCTTCGTCGGCCGCCAGATCACCAACCGTCTCGGCTTCATCAAGATCCGCGAAGAGAAGCGCATCGCGAACGACATCCTGCTCAACACGATCGGCTTTCGCGGCGTCGGCATTTCGGTCGACAGCACCGTCGGCCAGCTCTCGGGCGGCGAGCGGCAGGGCATCGCGATCGGCCGCGCGATGCACTTCAACTCCGACCTCATCATCCTCGACGAACCGACCGTCGCTCTCGCCGTCGCAGAGGTCCGCAAAGTCCTAGACTTCGTCCGCCGCATCAAAGCCAGCGGCCGCGCCTGCATCTATATCGAACACAACCTCGCCCACGTGCATGAGGTCGCCGACCGCCTCGTCGTGCTCGACCGCGGCCGCATCGTCGCCAACATCGAACCGCGCGACATGACCGTGCCCGAGCTGACCGAGTACCTGATCGGCCTGCAGGCGCACGCACAGTGAGGCATCAGGCGACCCCGAAATGGCTGGCGATCGAGGGCCTGCCGATCATCGTCGTGTTCGCGCTGATCCTCGGCCTGTTCATGTACACGGCCCCGATCGTGTTCCTGCACCCGAACATCTACACGACGCTGCTGTCGACCGCCCCGCCGCTGATCCTGCTCGCCGCCGGGCTCACCTTCGTCATCGGCGCCGGTGAGATCGACCTGTCGTTCCCGGCCATCATCGCATTCTCCGGCTACGTGTTCGCCGTCCTGTTCAAGGAATACGAGCTCGGCTGGCTCGCCGTCCTCGGCGCCGTCGCCGCCGGCG
The DNA here is from genome assembly GCA_963756975.1 of uncultured Alphaproteobacteria bacterium. Lineage (GTDB taxonomy): Bacteria > Pseudomonadota > Alphaproteobacteria > Acetobacterales > Acetobacteraceae > CAVRQM01. The sequence goes on from CAVWPS010000001.1 coordinate 1,022,215, forward strand.
CGCTGGTCGGTGTCGTCAACGGCTGGCTGATCGCACGCCTCGGCATCCCGAGCTTCATCGCGACCCTGGGCACGCAATTCTTCTGGTCCGGCATGGCGACCGTGCTGTCCGGCGGCAAAAGCTACGCGTTGCGCGGTGCCGAGGACAGCAGCGTCTACCACGTCATCGTCGGCGTGGTCGGCGACCCGAACAGCGTCGCCTGGCAGGATCAGATCAGCGTGCAGGCGCTGTGGACGCTCGGCATCCTCGTGCTGCTCTGGTTCATCCTCAACCGCCACCGCTTCGGCGAGCACGTGCTGTTCATCGGCGACAACAACGACGTGGCACGCGTGGTCGGCATCGACGTCGGAGTGGAGAAGATCAAGCTGTTCACGCTGATGGGCGTGCTGGCCTCGCTCGCCGCGATCATGCTCACGCTCGAGAACAAGAACTATTTCGGCAACCAGGGGCAGGGCTACCTGCTGACCGCGATCGCGGCCGTGCTGATCGGCGGCACCTCCATCTTCGGCGGCCGTGCGACGATCGTCGGCTCGGTGTTCGGCTGCTTCATCATCTGGATTTTGGAAGCGGGCCTCGTCGCCTCCGGCCTCACCGGCGCGTGGGTGCGAACCGTCCAGGGCCTCATCTTCCTCATCGCCATCGTGTTCTACCTGCTGGTCGAGGAGCCGCAGCGCCGTCAGGCGCTGGTGGCCCGCTTCCGCAGGCGCTCGCCCGCCCGCTCACCCTCATAAAAAAGAAACCAGGAGCAAACGACCATGAAGACCATCCTCCTCGCGACCGCCTGCGTGCTGGCGCTCGGTGCCGCCGCCCGCGCCGCCGACGCGCCCGGACAGGGCATGACGATCTACATGCAGATGGGCGGCAACGCCGGCGACGGTGCCACCCTCGCCCGCCAGACCGGGGCCGAGGCCGCCGCCAAGGCGCTCGGCGTCGACAAGCTGAACGAGCAGTTCTCCGCCTGGGCGCCCGAGACGATGATCCAGCAGTTCAAGGAAGCCCTCGCCGCCAAGCCCGCGTGCATCGTCGTCACCGGCCACCCCGGCAGCGACGCGTTCCATGACCTCGTGAAACAGGCGACCGATCAGGGCGTCACCGTCACCGACGGCAACAGCCCGCTGACCCCGCTGCAGACCGAATTCGGCACCAAAGGCTTCGGCTACGCGGGCGTAGACCTCTATGCGGGCGGCACGCTGACGGCGAACGCCATGATCAAGGCCGGCAGCCTGAAGTCGGGCGACACCGCGATGGTGTACGGCGTGTTCAGCCAAGCCGAGCGCGGCCAGTCCGAAAAGGGCCTCGCCGACACGCTGGAAAAAGCGGGCCTGAAGGTGGACCGGCTCGAAATCACGCAGGAGGCCAACTCCGACCCGTCGCTCGCGATCCCGGTCCTGACCGCCTACGTCCAGGCCCATCCGGACCTGAAGGCGATCGGCACGCAGCACGGCGGCATCACCGGCGTGCTGGCCGAAGTGCTGAAAAAGGCCGGCAAGAAGCCCGGCGAGGTCACCGTCGGCGGCATCGACCTCGGCCCGGCGACGATCGACGGTCTGAAAAGCGGCTACGTCTCCGCGACCCTCGACCAGCTGCTGTACCTGCAGGGCTTCATGCCGGTGCTGCAATGCGTGATGACCGCCAAGTACAAGATGCCCGGTTTGGTGCTGAATACCGGCGCCGGCGTGGTGACGCCGCAGACCATCTCCGGCCTCGTGCCGCTGATCGACGCCGGCATCCGCTAAGACCCATGGGGCGGCCCGATCGCCGCCCCGTTTGTCCGGCACTCTGCGCACTGGTATGCGCTGCCCCCATGACCGACAGCACCAGTCCGGACGCCGCCCAAAAGCTAGCCGAGTGGCGCGCGCGCTACCCGAACGACAAGCCGCACCAAACCCGCGACCCGGTCCACCAGCGCGCGGCCGACCTCGTCTTCACGCCCGGCGGCCGGCGCGGCTTTCCCTACGCTGGCATCCCCACGTTCATCGGTGCCCCGTACCGCCCCGACGCCTCGCTCGCCGGCCTCGATGTCGCCCTCGTCGGCGTGCCGATGGATCTCGGCGTGACCAACCGCGCCGGCGCCCGCCTCGGCCCGCGCGCGGTGCGCAACGTCGAGCGAATCGGCCCCTATAACCGCGTGCTGCGAACCACCCCCATGGCCGAGATGGCGGTCGCGGACATCGGCGACGTGCCGCTCTCCAGCCGCTTCAGCCTCGAGCAGAGCCACGCCGACATCGAGGCTCATTTCCGCACGATCCGCGCCGCCGGCGTCCGCGCGATCGCGATCGGCGGCGACCACTCGATCAGCCACCCGATCCTTCGCGCGCTGGGCGACGGACAGCCAGTCGGCATGGTCCACATCGACGCCCACTGCGACACGTCCGGCGTCTACGAGAACTGCAAGTTCCATCACGGCGGCCCGTTCCGTCAGGCGGTGCTGGACGGCGTGCTCGACCCTGAGCGCACGATCCAGATCGGCATCCGCGGCGGTGCGGACTATTTGTGGGAGTTCAGCCACGACACCGGCATGACCGTCCTGCACGCCGAGGAAGTCGACGCGATGGGGATCGAGGCGGTGATCGCCCGCGCCCGCGCCGTCGTGGGCGACCGGCCGTTCTACGTCAGCTTCGACGTCGACAGCTGCGACCCCTCGTTCACGCCCGGCACCGGGACGCCCGAAGTCGGCGGCCTCACCCCGCGTGAGTGCCAGCGTCTGCTGCGCGGCCTCGCCGGACTCCATGTCGCCGGCGGCGACGTGGTCGAGGTCGCGCCCCAATACGATCAGACGACCGCCACGGCACAAGTCGCCGCACAGATGGCGTTCGAGATCCTGACCCTGATGGCACTGAACAAGGAGCCTGCCCGATGATCGACCTCTACACCTGGTCCACGCCGAACGGACGCAAGGCGTCGATCATGCTGGAGGAGGTCGGTCTCAAATACACCGTCATCCCGACCGACATCTCGAAGAACGAGAGCCGGACCGACGACTTCCTGGCGATGAACCCGAACGGCAAAATCCCGGTCATCGTCGACCGCGACGCCGGCCGCACGGTGGTCGAGAGCGGTGCCATCCTGCTGTACCTCGCCGACAAATCCGGCCAGTTGCTGCCGACCGGCGACACGCTCGAATGGATGTTCTTCCAGGCGGCCCATGTCGGGCCGATGCTGGGCCAGCTCGGCTATTTCAAAGTGTTCGCGAAGGAGCCGGTTCCAGCGGCCATCGCCCAATTCGAGGCGGAGGTCGCGCGCGTGCTCGGCGTCCTCGACACGCGGCTCGCGAAATCGGCGAACCTCGGCGGCAGCGGCTTCGGCCTCGCCGACATCATGACGTATCCCTGGGTCGTTGCCGCCCGCGACCGGCTCGGCGTGGACTTTTCCGCGATGCCGCAACTCACCCGCTGGCTCGCCGAAACCGCCGTCCGGCCGGGCGTCGCGCGAGGCATGGCGGTCCCCGCCTCCGCCTGACCGTCTCATTGCGCGCTCGCAACTTCGGTTGCAGCGCGGTCACACGTTGGTTATGGACGGCCGGCGCGGTCGGCTTCGGAGCCGGTCCGGGATTCGACGGCGCGCATTGCCCGACCTCGCGAGAGGCCGGTGCGATCGGAGCACAGCCGAGAGAATGACAGCATCGTTGTCGCGCATTCCGATTGCATTTCCGGATGTTACAGGGCTTAGCTCACCTCGGGGCTGAGCGGTGGCTTGGCCGATCGACCGAAAAACCTCAACCGGCTCGGAGTCTCATACATGCGACCGCTTCTCTCCGCTCTCACCGTCGCCGCTTTGCTGACAGGCTCCCTGTCCGCGCAGGCCGAGCAGTGCGCCCGTCCCGTCGAAAAGACGGCGTTCAATGTCGCCGGGCTGAAGAGCCAGCTGATGGTGACCGCCCTGTCGTGTCAGTCGGACGCCAAGCTCGGCTCGATGGACAAGTATAACGCGTTCATCAGCCGCTACCGGACCGACCTGGTCAGCCAGGAGCGGGCGCTGACGAACTACTTCCAGCGCGCCTACGGCCGCAGCGCCCAGAAGCAGCACGACGACTACATCACCCTGCTCGCCAACTCGCAGGCCGATGAGGGCATCAAATCCGGGTCGTTCTTCTGCAAGCAGAACATGGGCATGTTCGATGAGGTCATGGCGCTGAAGACCGGCACCGACCTGCCGGTCTTCGCGAGCACCAAGGCCATCGCGCAGCCGATCGCGCTGACCGACTGCCCGGCCGGCGGCACCGTTAAGGTCAAGTCGACCAAGACCGCCAAGAAGTAATCCGCCCCGATCCGGGAACGGCCGCCGTGGCGCAAGCCCGGCGGCCTTTTTTGTGCCCGGGTTCCGGCCCGGACTCCGAACAGAGACAGGGCCACGAAGAAAACAGGGCGTCCCACAGAGAAAAGGCCCCGGGGTGCGAACCCCGGAGCCTTTCCAGTTTGTCTTCCGGTCAGACCGGAAGGCGTCCCGATTAGTGCAGGACGATCTCGACGCGGCGGTTCTGCGGCTCGCGAACGCCCGGGGCGGTCGGCACCAGCAGGTGCGTGTCGCCGAACGCCATGACCGAGATCTCGCTGCGCGCGACACCGAGACGGACCAGCTCGGCGGCCACGTTGTCGGCCCGGCGAAGCGACAGGCGCTGGTTGTAGGCGGCCGTGCCGGAAGCGTCGGCGTGGCCCGAGACGTCGATCCGCGTCACATGAACCTTGGCTGCGTTGGCGGCGGCCTCGGAGATGATCTGGCGGGCGCGGCTGGTCAGGTCGGCGCGATCCCAGTCGAAGAACACCAGGTAGCTGCGCGTGATGTCGGCCTGCGGCGGCGCGACCGGCGTCGGCGCGGGCGCCGGCTCCGGCGTGTTGAAGGCGTAGCGCAGGCCGATCAAGGCGGCGACGTCATACTGGTTGTCGAGCTTGAGCGAAGCCCGGCCGCCAGTGGCGCTGATGTTCTGCGTCCCACGCAGCTTGACGCTCTCCGGAAGGGCGGTGAACCGCGCCTCGGTGGTCAGCGACAGGCCAGGGATGCCGGTCAGCGCGATACCCACGCCGACGATGCCCTGCGCGGCGAAGCTGCCATAGCTGTTCGTGTTCAGGGTGTAGCCGGCTTGCGGCGCGGCACCCGGGAGGTAGACCGAGCCCTTCTGGGCCGACGTGAACTCGTAGCCGGCGCCGAGGCCGACATACGGGAAGAACGTGTCCGACCCGATGTCGAAGTCGAACAGGGCGTTCACGAACGCGCCGTAGTTCTGCAGGTTGGCACCGCCCTGGAACGTCCCGTTGGCGGCGTTCGTGTCGCCACCCCGGGTCCCGCGCAGACGCTGGTGGTTGAACTTGTAGTCGCCCTGGAGTTCGACGCGCAGGCCGTTGCCGAGGCCATAGCCGACGCTCGCGTCACCGATGAAGCCGCCATCGCCGCGGAACTTCTGCCCGACCGGCGAACCGACCGTGCTGCCGAAATCCGGCTGGGCGCGCTTGATCTTGGTATCGAACTTGTAGTCGTAGCCGACGCCGGCGCCGATATACAGGCCGTCGACAGGCTGGGCCATCGCCACGGCCGGGGCCGCCAGCAGGGTTGCCGTAAGCAGCGCGCTGCGGAGCTTCATGTGATCCATCTCCTCGTTCTCGTTCGTGGCGGCACCAACGGTCCACCGGGAAGTCAGGGCTCGCGGGACCGCCGCTGTCCTGTGGGTTGGACCGTAACGACCGCCCGCAGCCGAAACCAGCGCGCATCCGGCCCTGACGCCGCCCATGAGAGAGTTACGCAACAGATGTGGCGCATCGGCCACAGCGTGTCCGGGCCGCACACGCATCCGTGATCCTAAGGGAGGCGCCAGAGCTTCGCGTAGCCCGTGTGCAGCACGGTCGCCCCGACCGCGCCCATGTAGGCGTCGACCAGCAACCCCTTGCCGCCCACGCTGCCGATCCCGGGCACGTCGTAATCGTCGACCATGACGAGACTGCCGGACCCGAGCATGGGCGCGGCCGCCGTCAACTCCATCAGGTGATGACGCGCCGAGGGCATCGGATCGGCGACGTCCAGATCGAACGAATCGAGATACAACAGCGCGATCCGCCGGCTGGACGCGAGCCGCGACAGGGTGTGCAGGCCATGCACCGAATCGGTGCACAGCAGGGTCGTGGCATGGCTGCACACCGCGCGGGCCACGCCGATGCTCGCCACCGACAGATCGATCGACAGAAACGACACCGGCCGGCCGCGCAGCGTTTCGGCTTGCGCGAACAGGTCGAACATCACGCTGCTCTGCCCGTCGCCCTCCCAATTCCCGGCCGCCCGGAGCGTCCCGGTCTCGACGATCAGCAGCGGCCCGGGCTGGCGCGCGAGCACCTCGAACAGCCGGGCAAATCCGTCGGCGCGCTTGGCGAGTCGCGGCTTCAGATGTCCGTCGAAAATATCGGCGAACCCGTCCGCCAGATCCAGCGGGGGCAAGCCGACCGCGTCCATGTCGGTCGGTCTGAATCCCGACGCCCCGAACAGCCTGACCACGTCTTCGCTCACGACAGAATTTTCCCCTCGAACGGCGGCAACCCGTCCGGGCTTTCGAATTCGAGCACCCACAGATCGGGATCGACCCTGACTTGCCGCGCGACATACGCATCGGCCGCCGGCTCGTCGACCGGATCGGGGCCCGTGGCGCGCATCCAGCCCATCTCCCCGTTCGACGCCCGCACCTGCGACAGCACCCAGACGCCCCCGCCGCCACGCAGCACAACCAGCACGCCGCCCGCGTCCTCGTCGCCGCGCCGGACCACCACGCCGAATCGCCCGTCCCGCTGGCCGAGCCGCAGCGCCATGCCGACCCAGATCCCGGATTTGACCCGTGTCTCCACCCTCGAACTCCTCCGCGAACCATTGTCGCCCCGGCCGCACACTGCCACAGTCGGCCGCCCGAGGAGCGCTACCGACGATGACCAAGGCAACGGCCAAAACCCCGCCGCAAAAAGCCCCAGCACCACCGCGTATGTCCGAGGGCCAGATGGCCTACGAGGCACGCCGCGCCGCCAAGGCCGGCATGAGCGTCGAGAAATGGCTCGACGCCAAACGCCGCGCGGAAGCGCAGGCCGAAGCCGCGGCCGAGCGTGCCAAGCGCGACGCGGCCGCCGTGACGAAACCGCCCGGCCTGCTGAAGCGCCTGCTCGACCGCGCCCACAAGCCGCTCTGATCCCGGCCACCCCGCTCCCTGCCGCCCTGGCTGCCCACGCCGACTGGAGCGTCGACCCGCGCAAGCGCTGGATGGCCGTGGCCCGGCCCGTGGACGGGCTCTGGCACATGTCCGCACCCGAGCCGGTCGGCGACGTCTCAACCCTTGCCCAACGCCTGCTCGAGCGCGCGGGCGGCGGCCCCGTCGCCCTCGGCCTCGACCTCCCGCTCGGCCTCCCCCGCGCCTTCGTCACCGCCCATCTGCCGGATGTCGCGAACTTTCCGGCCTTCCTCGCGGACCTGCCGAACCGTCCGGACTTCCTGCGCGTCGCCAATTCGATCGACGAGGCAGGCCCGCGCCGCCCGTTCTTCCCGCGCGCCAACCCGCCCGGCCTGAACCGCGCCGCGCACGCCATCGCCCTCGGCCTCGCCTCGCCCGCCGACCTGTCCCGCCCCTGCGACCGCGCCACCGCGGAGCGCCCGGCCGGCGCCTCGCTGTTCTGGACCCTCGGCCCGAACCAGTCCGGCAAGGCGGCCATCTCGGCATGGCGCGACCTGCTGCTCCCCTGCCGGAAACTGCTCCGGCTCTGGCCGTTCGAGGGCGACTTTCTGCCTCTGCTCACGCGCGAAAAAATCGTCGTGGCCGAGACCTATCCGGCGGAGGCGATGCGCCAGCTCGGCGTCCGGCTCGCCGGCTCCAAGCGCGCGCAATCCGTCCGCGCCGCCGCCGCGCCGTCCCTGCTCGCGGCCTGCGCCCGCCTCGGCGTGACAGCGGACCCGGCGGCCGGAAGCGCGATCGTAGACGGATTCGGCTCCGACGCGGCCGGCGAGGACCGGATCGACTGCACGCTCGGACTGCTCTGCGTCATCGCCGTGCTGCGCGGCACCCGACCGGACGGCATCCCGCCCGACACCTGGCTGCGGCGTTTCGAGGGCTGGGTCCTGGGCCAGACCGCGTTGCCGGCCGGCTTCGTCCCGGACCGTCTCGATGTCGAAAGCCCGATCATGGACAAAAGCCGCGCCGCGCCCCTACCACGATGCAAGCCACAGCCGGTTACGACACTGCCATGAACGCACTCGATCCCGCCCTGCACGCCCCGTCGCTCGAAGACCTCGCCGCCGATGGCCGGATCGTGCCCGTCATCCTGTCCGGCGGCTCCGGCACGCGTCTGTGGCCGGTCAGCCGGGAAAGCTTCCCGAAGCAGTTCTGGCCGCTGATCGGCGAGCGTTCGATGATCGCCGAGACGGTCGCGCGCGGCCTCGGCCGTGCCTTCGCGCCCGCCATCGTCGTCTGCAACGAGGAGCACCGCTTCCTGGTGGCCGAGCAGATGCGCCAGGCCGGCGCCGAGGGCGCGCGCATCCTGCTCGAACCCGTCGGGCGCAACTCGGCCCCCGCCGTCACCGCCGCCGCGTTGCTGGTCGCCGAGACGGACCCGGACGCGGTGCTCTGGATGATGGCCGCCGACGCCGCGATCGGCGACACCGGCCAGCTGCACCGCCTGCTCGCCCGCGCCGTGGTCGCCGCGCGCGCCGGGAAGGTCGTCACGTTCGGCATGCACCCGACCGCGCCCGAGACCGGCTACGGCTATATCGAGGTCGGCGAGCGGCTCGACGGCTTGCCCGGCGTGCACGCGCTGACCCGCTTCGCCGAAAAGCCGGACGCCGCCGCCGCCGCCGCGATGGTCGCCACCGGCACCCATCTCTGGAACTCCGGCATGTACGTGTTCACGGCGGCGACGCTGCTGGCCGAGATGCGGCGTCACGCGCCCGACATCCTCGCCAGCGTCGGCCGCGCCATCACCGAGCGCACGTCGGACCTCGACTTCATCCGCCTCGCCGAAAAGCCGTTCCGGGCCTGCCCCTCCCTATCGATCGACGTCGCCATCGCCGAGCGGACCGACCGGGCCGCCGTCGTGCCCGCAGAGCTCGGCTGGTCGGACGTCGGCAGCTGGAACGCGCTCTGGGATCTCGGCGAAAAGGACAGCGCCGGCAATGTCGGCGTGGGCGACGTGATGCTGCAGGGCTCGCACGACTGCTACGTCCGCTCCGACGGCATCCTGACCGCCGTCGTCGGCCTGCGCGATGTCGTCGTCGTGGTGACCGAGGACGCGGTACTGGCGATGGACCGCGCCCGCTCGCAGGACGTCAAACTGATCGTCGAGCGCCTCCGCGCCGAACGCCGGCACGAGGCGGTGGCGCATAACCGCGTCTACCGCCCGTGGGGGTTCCACGAGGAGCTGATCAGCGGGGACCGGTTCAACGTTCAGCGGATCGTCATCGACCCCGGCCAGAAGCTATCCATGCAGCGCCACTACAACCGCGCCGAACACTGGGTCGTCGTGCACGGCACCGCCCTCGTGACCCGCGACGGTGAGCAATCGCTGGTGCGCGAGGACGAAAGCCTGTTCCTGCCGATCGGGACCGTCCACCGGCTCGAAAACCCAGGCCGCATCCCGCTCACGCTGATCGAGGTCCGCTCCGGCAGCTATCTGGGCGAGGACGACGTGGAACGGCTGCCGGACACCGCGGCCAGCTCGTAAGTCCGCTCGGCCGTCTCGCCCATGATCGCAGCCCGGTCGGCACCCGAAACGCCGATCCCGTCCAGGACCGTCTCCAGCGCGGCTTTCACCGCGCCGTAATCGGCCGCCGCCCGGCACACCGGCCAGTCGGAGCCGAACATGCAGCGCTCCGGCCCGAACACTTCCAACACATGCTCGATATACGGTCTGAGATCGTCCGGCCTCCAAGCGGTGAGGTCGGCTTCCGTCACCATGCCCGACAGCTTGCACCGCACCTGCGTGTGGCTCGCCAGTTCCGTTACGAGGCTCGCCCAGGGTTCGCGCGCACCGGAGGCGATCGGCGGCTTGCCGATATGGTCGAGCACGAGCCGCATATCCGGGAAATCGCGCGCCACCGCGATGCAGGCCGGCAGATGCGGCGGCCGCGCCAGCAGATCGTACACCAGCCCCGCATCGGCGACCGCCGCCAGCCCGCGACGGACCTCGGGCCGGCCGAGCCAGTCGGGGTCTGCCTCGTCATGCACCAGATGGCGCACCCCCACGAGCCAGCGGCCGTTCGGCCCCGCCCGTAGCTCCGCGATGATGTCGGCCACATCGGGCGCGTCGAGCGGCACCCAGCCGACCACCCCGGCGACGAAGTCGGTCGCCTCGGCGATGGCGAGAAACTCTCGCGTCTCGTCGAGCGACGCCTGCACCTGCACCACCACCGTCGCATCCACGCCCGCTTGGCGCAGAGCCGGACGCAACGTCTCTGGCCCGTGCGGTCCGGCGATCACGGCATACGGCCCGCTCATCCACGGCAGGGCGATGTCGCCCCAGAAATGCTGGTGGGAATCGATCACGCGTGGGGCCATGGGCAAAATCCGATCTGGTTTTTTCCGCTCGATGCGATCGCAAGCGGCCGTTCGATTGATCCGTGTCGCGCATCCAGCTTGAGCACATCAAGCGGGAGCCGCCCACGTCGGCCGCCATCGCGCTTCGATCCGCCGCCCGGCCCCGCGTCCCGTTCGCCCGGGGCTGCTCGTGCGGGCCATCCGCGCCGAAGGCGTCTAGGCGAGCCGCTCCAGGAACGCCGCCGCCGCCCGGCTCAGCGACCGCTCGCGGTGGTGCAGCACGGTGAACGCCCGGTCCGGCAACCGCAGCGCCACCGGGTGCAGCAACCCCGCCTCGATCCCCGACGCCGCGACCGAGGCCGACAGCGCCGACGCGCCGAGCCCCGCTTCCACCGCCGCCCGCACCGCCTCGTTGCTCGGCAGTTCGAGCGCCACCGGCACCTTGCCCACGCCGAACGCCGTCAGCGCCGCCTCGAACACCGACCTCGTGCCCGATCCCGGCTCCCGCAGCACCCATTGGCTGTCGGCGAGTTCGCCCGGCTCGACCTTGTGGCGCCCGGCCCACGGATGCTCGGGGCCGACCACGATCAGCAGCTGGTCGCGCGCGATCTCCCGGCCGGCCAGCGCCGGGTCGTCGACCGTCCCCTCGACGCAGCCAAGCTCGGCACCCCCGATCCGGACCGCCTCGGCGACCTGTGCGGTATTGCCGATCCCGAGCCTGATCTCGACGCGCGGGTGCGCCGCACGGAACGCGACCAGATGGCGCGGTAGCCAGTAGCCGGCGATGGTCTGGCTGGCCTGGACCGACAAGATGCCGCGCGCCAGACCGGCGATGTCGGCCAGCGTCCGCTCCGCCGCCGCGGTGCGCGCCAGCACCGCGCGCGCGTCGATCAGGAACGCCGAGCCGGATGCCGTCAACTCGATGTGCCGCCCGACCCGGTTGAACAATCGCACGCCGTGCTTGGCCTCCAGGGCGGCGATCGCGGCACTCGCGGCCGACTGCGCGAGGTTCAGCGCCTCCGCCGCACGGGTGACATGCAGACGCTCGGCGACGGCGACGAACACGCGGAGTTGGTCAAGTGTCATCGGGCGTCATGTCATCCCGTGTCATTGGAAACGAACTGGTTGAGGCCGGTCGCAATTCCCGAAAACAACCCGAGCGGAAACACCTCTTTAACTTGCGTGAGCCATGAATTCCCGTGAGGCGAGACGATAAGACCGGTTCGCGAAACCATGCTGCACGAGAGTGCGGTGTGCGCGCACCCGCGTCCGCCTTCATCGCTTATCAATCCGCATCGGGTCTAGTGCGTCGGCGCTAGATGAAGGCGCACGCAACGGCGGTGCGATATGAGCGGACTCGGAACAAGTCAGGCGGCGGCGGTCGCGTTCAATCATTTCGGCCTGGGTGGACGCCCCAATGCCACGATACCGGCGGACCCGGTCGCGTGGCTGCTGTCGCAACTGCAAGGGTCGAACACCATCCCGGGCGCGGGTCTTCCGACGACCGCGCAGGCGCTGTCCCTGATCGACAGCACCATGAGCGCCACAGCCGGTTCGGCGACCGGAGCGGCGTTCGGCATGAAGGTCGACGATCTGTTCGCGACCGAGGTGAGCATGCTGCTCGGCAATGCGCTCGTGACACCAACCCCATTTCGCGAACGGCTTGTATGGCTATGGATGAATCACCTGCCGATCATGGCGGGCACGATCCCGACGATGGCGACCGCAGGCGTTTATGTCCGTGAGGCGATCCGGCCGAACGTCACCGGGCGCTACAGCGACATGCTGCTCGCGGCGATCCTGCATCCCGCGATGCTGTACTCGCTCAGCAACGACACCTCGATCGGGCCGAACAGCCCCGCCGGGCTCCAGATCCTGCGGCAGACCGGCACTGCGGTCACGATCAACGAGAACCTCGGCCGCGAAACGCTGGAGCTGTTCACCGTCGGCGTCGGCGGCGGGTACACGCAGGCGGATGTCGACGCGCTCGCCTGTCTGCTGACCGGCTGCAACGTCAATATGTGGAACCCGCCGCTGGGGTTCGCCTACAACGCGAACCGCGCGCAGCCCGGCACGCAAATCCTGATGGGCAACAGCTACCCGAACACGCTCGCCGGCTTGCAGGCGGCGCTGCTCTGGCTCGGCACGCACCCGCTCACCTATCGCCAGCTCGCGACCAAGATGGTGACGCATTTCACCGGCGACGCACCGAGCCCGCGCGACATCCAGACCGTCACCGCGGCGCTCGCCGGCAGCGGCGGCAATCTCGGGGCCGCAGCGGCCGCCATCGTGCGAATGCCGAGCGCCTGGGTCCCGCTGACCAAGCTGCGAACCCCGGTCGAGTACGTGATCGCCGCGTTGCGCGGGCTCGGCGCCATGCCCGACGCGTTCCCGAACATCGACCAGATCCTGTTCGCGATGGGACAACCGCTGTGGTCCCCGCCATTCCCGAATGGCTGGTCCGATCTCGCGGCCGACTGGATCAGCCCCGAAGGCACGCTGCTGCGCGGCGACTGGGCGAACACCATCCCGGCGTCGCTCCCGCTCGCGACCGCCGGCGGCCTCGTCGCCGCCGGGATCGGGCCGCTGCTGAGCACCGCGACGATCCAGGCGGTGAACGCGGCCACTTCGACCCGCGACCAGATCGCGTTGCTGCTCACGTCACCCGAATTCCAGAGGCGCTGATGCGACACATGATCGCCGACCACGCGGGCGACCGCATGTTGCTTGGACGGCGCGAGGCCCTGCTTGGCCTCGGCGCGGTCGCGTTGACGGCGCGAACCGGCGTCGCGTTCGCGGCCGGGTCGGGCAACGCGCGCCTGGTGGTCATCAACGCACGCGGCGGTCTCGACGGGCTGTCGATGATCGCGCCCTACGGCGACCCGTATCTCGCCAAACTCCGCGCCCCGTTGCTGAGCGGCGCGGTCGGGACCGCCGGCGGCCTGTTCGACCTCGGAGGCTTCTACGGCCTGCATCCGGCCATGCCGTTCGTGCACGCGATGTTCCAGCGCGGCGAGGCGCTGGCCGTCCACGCGGTCGGCAACTGCGGCTACACGCGCAGCCATTTCGAGGGGCAGGATTACCTGCAATCCGGTGCCAGTCAGTTGCTGGCCGGCGGCTGGCTGAACCGGGCGATCGGCCTGCTTCCGGTGCGCGCCGGCGCAACCGAGACCGGCGTGGCGCTCGGCACCGACACGCCCCTGCTGATCCGGGGCGCGATCCCGGTGGCCGGTTACGCCCCGAACCCGTTCACCCGGCCATCCCCGGCGCTTGCCGCCGCGATGGCCCAGGTCGTTGCGGCCGATCCCCTGCTCGGCCCGGCCATGCATACGGCGACCAGCGACCGGACCAGCTTCGCGGGCTTCCTCTCGGCCGCCGGATCGCTTCCCGCAGGCGTGCCGGGCAGCGCGCAAACCGGGTGGCAGGCGGGCGCCCTGCTGCGCGCCGACGCCGGGCCACGGGTCGCCGTGATCGGGACGCGGCCGTTCGACACGCACGACGCCCAAGCCTCGCGCATCGCCACCGGGCTCGCGGCGCTGGACGGCATCATCGAGGGGCTGAAACTGTCGCTGGGGTTGGTCTGGGCGAACACCGTCGTGATGGTCGTGACGGAATTCGGCCGCACCGCCGCCGTCAACACGACGGGCGGCACCGACCACGGAACCGCGTTCGCCATGCTGCTCGCCGGCGGCGCCGTCGCCGGCGGCCGGGTGGTCGGACCATGGCCGGGCCTCGCTCCCAACCGTCTGTACCAGGGTCGCGACCTGCAACCCTCGGTGGACGTCCGCTCGGTCGCGATGGGCGTGCTGCGAGGGGCATATGGGGCTGCCGGCCGCGTCGATGCCGACCGTGTTCCCAGGCTCCGCCGGCATCTCGCCGATGGGCGGGCTGGTCCGGGGCTGACCCGCTACGCCGCCGGCAACGCCCGCGTCGGCGGCGGCAGGGGGGCCAGCCCGTAGCCCGCCGCCAGCGCGATGTCGGCGGAACGCAGCGATCCGTTGACCCAGCCCTGGTCGTCGGAGAACGCCTCGTTGCAGCAGAACAGGCGCGGCATGGGGTTGGCGATGTCGCGGATCACCGCGCGGTCGTCGGCACCGCGCGCCCATTGGTGGTACGCGTGGCCGAACTCGTGCTCCCCGCTCCACAGCCGGAAGCTGGTCAGCACCGGGCGCGGCACCGCGATCACGCCGAACAGCGTCCGCAACTGCACCGTCGCCTCGGCCACGATCGCGGCCGACGCGGGATACAGCACCTGCGGCACGACCGCGCTGTGTTCGCGTTGCAGCGTGCTGTCGAACATCGGCCCGATGCTCTGCAACTGCGACCAGAACTCCGTCTTGTGCCAATCGCAGTAGATCGTCAGCGCCGCCGGGCCGCTGGCATCCTGGCCGCGCATCGGGTCGAACACGTAGACCGATCCCATCGGCTGCGTGGTGAAGCTGCCGCCGTTGCTCACCTGCAGCGCCGCGAGCTCCGAGTGATCGCGCCACCATGCGTGCGTGTAGTACAAATTCACCTTGCACAGCTGCATCGGCACGATCGCCGCCATCGCCGCGTCGACGGCGGGCGACGCCGGCGCCAAGCCCGGCGAGGCGTCCAGCAGCTTGCGCAACGGCAACGGCGGGATCGCCAGGATCAGATCGGCGCACGACACGTCGTCCGCACCGTCGATGCCGAGCACGAACCCCAACTCCGTCGGCGTGACGCGGGCCACGCGCGTTTCGAGCGCGATCGTCCCGCCCTGCTTGGCGATCTGCTGGCCGAGCGTCGCCGGCAGCGATCCGAAGCCCGCCTCCAGCGCGTAGAAAATCGGATCGAGCGGAAAGTCCTCGAGCAGCTGGTAGGCCGATCCGGCGCTCATGGCCGAAAAGAACGGTGCCTGGAACCCGCTCGTGTCGGCCAGCATCTGGATGCACTCGGGCGACAATCCGAACGCGCGCAGCAGCGACCACAGCCCCCACTGGTTCAGACGAACACCCTGAAACTCGAAATCGAGCCGCACCGTCTGCCAGAACTCCGGCGTCGGATTATCGGGCGGCTGCTCGCCGTTCGCGAACACCAGGTCGCGGTAGACCGCCATGACGATCTCGCCCGGGCTTTTGTTCCGCTCGTTCGGATCGAGGTTGTACAGCTCGGCCCAGATCGCGTGGTTGTCCCGCTTGCTCTCGCCGGCGGTGAAACTGCGGCCGCGGATGTGGAACAGGTTGTTGTCGTCGCCCATGCCGAACCGGTTGACCTGATCCCACATGCCGAGCGCCTCGATCAGGGCGAGCAGTTCGGTCATCGTCGAATTGAACCGCATCCCGCCCTCCTCTTCCTTCACCTCGACATCGCAGCCCGCGATGAGGGTGCCGGCGGCGTCGAACCGGTCGAGGCCGCGGATGTGAACGAGATCGGTGTCGAGGCGTCCGCCGATCCGGTCGAGCAGATCGACCACCAGAACCGACCGCGACGGTTCCTGCGCCAGCAGCCGCCACGCGCAATAAAGCCCCGCGACTCCGGCGCCGACGACGACGACATCGGCCCGCCCCGGCAGCGTCACTTGACGGACACCGGTGGCGGATGGCCCGCGAACACGCCGAGCGCGCCGACCAGGCCCGACCGGAACGCCTCGTCGTACGACGCATCGGACGTGCGCCAGTCGTGCGGGTGATCGGCCCCCAGATCCATCGACCAGTGACCCAGCCATGCATGCGCCGCGTCGTCGAAATCGAGTGTGCCGCTCAGCATCGGATGGCCCTCGAACGATTCCGCGTCGACCAGGTCGGGCCGGCTCGGAACATGGACCGGCATTCCGACCCGATCGGCCTGCTCGCGCACGGCGTCGAGCCGCTGAACGGCGCCGGCATCGTCGGCCAGCAGCAGGCGGGCGTCCTTCGCGACGTCCATGAACACCACGGTGAACAGCTCCGGCCGGACACCGTCGTATGGACGCTCGCCGAGCCCGCGCAGGGTGGCGGCGATCTTCACCGGGTCGAAGCGAGCGGTCATGTAGAACGGCCGGTCGGAACTGCCCTGGTCGTCGTGGTGCGGAATGCCGCTGAACCGGTCGACATAGGTGAGGCCGGCGAGTAGCGGCACGGGATCGATCGCCTTCACCCGCGGATCGTTCGTCAGCCCGCCATCGCCCGAAACCTTGACCAGCACGTCGGTCAGGCAAATCGCCAGCCCCGCCGGGCGGCTCCGCAGATCGGTGCCGGTCACGATGGTTCGTCCCTCGAACCGGTCCAAAGGCGGCTGCGGGGAGAACACGCCGGCGGCAGCCGGCGCCGGAGACGCAATGGCCGCCCAAACAAGAATGGTCGCTGCGCGCATCGCCGGAACGATACCGAGCTTTCGCGGCCCGTCCAGTGGTGCCGGACAACGTCCGGCACCACCATCGTCAGGACGTGGTCAGACAGGCGTCGTCAATACGAGCCGGCCAGCGAGGCCTGCGCGTTGTCCTTGTCGTAGAAATGGTCCGAGTTGACCACGGTCGGCGGGACCGGCTTGCCCTCGCCGTACGCGGCGGCGGCCGAGAACGCGGAAGGCCCGAAGCGCGGGTTGCACTCGACCGTGGCACCGAGCTTGCCGTCGATGATCGCCTGCAGGCCATCCTTCTCGCCGTCGATGGAGACCATGGTGATGTCCTTGCCCGGATGCCGCCCGGCCGCCTCGAGCGCCGCGATGGCGCCCATCGCCATCTCGTCGTTGTGGGCGTACACGGCGGTCGCCTCGGGGTGCGCCTGCAGCAGCGTCTCCATCACCTGCCGGCCCTTGTCGCGGGCGAAGTCGCCGCTCTGGCTCGCGATGATCTGCATGCCGGGATGTCCGGCGATCGCGTCGGCGAAGCCCTTCTTGCGATCGTTCGCCGGCGAGCTGCCGAGGCTGCCCTGCAGCTCGATGATCTTCGCGTTGCCGTTCGTCGCCTTGACCAGCCAGTCGCCGGCGCGATGGCCTTCCTCGATGAAGTTCGACCCGATGAACGAGACGAAATCCTTGCCCGGCTTGGCGAGCGTCGGGTCGACGTTGCGGTCGATCAGGAACACCGGAATGCCGGCGCGCTTGGCCTTCATCACCGCGGGGATCAACGGCTTCTCCTCACGCGGGCTGAGGAAGATCACGTCGACATGCTGCGCGATCATGCTGTCGACGTCGCTCACCTGCTTGGCGGCCGAGCCGGCGGCGTCGGTGTAGACGAGCTGCCAGCCGCGCTTGGCGGCCTCGTCCTTCATGCTGGCCGTCTGCGCCAGACGCCACGGGTTGTTGCTCTCGGTCTGCGCGAAGCCGACCTTGTAGGTGTCCTTGTGGGCCAGGGTCGGCAGGTCGGCCGCAAGCGCCACGCCGCCGGCGATCATCACCGGCAAAGCGAGCATGGTCATCAGAATTTGTCTACGCATCGTAATCCTCCCAGGTGGTCTTGTTTGAAGGCCCTCGCCCGCATCCGACGGTCACGTCAGTGCAGGAAGCTCTCGTATCGCTCGACGCCCGGCGCGACGGCCTCGGCATCGACGATCGGATTGGTCCGGAGCAACGCCTTCGCCCGCTCGGACAACGCCTCGTATTCGGCGCGCGGCACGGTGATCGACACCTCGGGCCGGTACAGCCAGTTCCGGCTATAGCCGATCACGACCATCGGCCGTGGCTCGTCGGTGCGGTTCGGCGTGCCGCGATGCAACCCGCGCACATCGCGGATCATCACGTCGCCAAGCCGCATCGGATGCGGTTCGAGCCGCACGTCGCCACGCGCCAGCATCGCCTCGCCGTCGGCCCTCGGCAGCCGGTGCGTGCCGCGCGCGATTTCGACCGGGCCGTGCTCGGGCGTCACGTCGATCAGCGGGAAGTTCACCGCCAGCTGATAGCTCGGCGGCTCGAACCCGATTTCCGGGAACAGCGGCGGCGTGTCGCGGTGAATCGGCTGGTAATCCGACCCGCGCAGCGGCGTGTCGGTCGCAAGCTGGCACATCACCGGGTTCTTGCCGGCCACCCGCTCGACGATGGCCAGGATGTCCGCATCCTCGAAGATCGCCGGGTCGTTGAACGGTGCCGCGAACGGCAGCGTCACGTAATGCCGGTGCGACCCGCGATTCTGCTTGTCGCCCTCCCGTGCCAGATGCGCGTCCAGCAACGGCTGGAACGCCGTCCGCCACCCGCGCAACCGCTCGGTGTCGAAGTGCCCCGGCAGGACGACGAAGCCGTCCGCGTCGAACCGGTCCGCGAAGGCGGCGATTTCCGCCTCGGAATAACGACCCGTCATTTCGATCCCTCCCGATCGGCGAGACGTCCCTGCATCATGACGACCACGAGCAGGAACACCCCGCGCACCACGTTTTGCCAGTATGACGACAGGCTGATGACGCCGTAGCCGTTCTCGAAATTAAGAATGTTATAGATCAGGCCGAGCAGAAGCACGCCGGTCAGGCTGGCCAGCACCGAGCCGACGCCGCCGGTCAGCAGCGTGCCGCCGACCACCACGGACGCGATCGCGATCAGCTCCCACCCGGCACCCTCGGTCGGCTGTCCGGCCCCCGTCTCCGACGCGAGCATCACGCCCGCGAGCCCGGCCAGCGCGCCAGACACGATGTAGACGATCATCTTGACCCGCCGCACCGGCAGCCCCATCAGCCGCGCCGCTTCCTCGCCGCCGCCGACCGCGAGCACGTGCCGCCCGAACGGCAGCAGGTTCAGCGCGAACGATCCGATGACGAACATCGCCGCCGCGATCCACGCCGGTCCCGGAATGCCGTAGATGTCGCCCTGGCCGAGGTTGGTGAACCCGCTGTCGTAGCTTGCCGACACGCTCGTATTGTTGGCCAGCAGCAGCCCGGTGCCGCTCGCGGCGAGCATCGTCGCCAGCGTCGCGATGAACGGCAGGATCCCGAGCCGCGCGATCGCGATCGCGTTGATCAGCCCGGCCGCCGCACCCGCCGCCATCCCCGCCGCGACGCCGGCAACCATGCCGTAAGGGCTCGCGTAGGCGGCCACGACGCTGGACATCGCGACCACGGAGCCGACCGACAGATCGATCCCGCCGGTCATGATGACGAACGTCATGCCGAGCGCGATCATGCCGAACATGGCGTTGTACCGCAGCAGCTCCAGCATGTTGTACGACGACAGGAAGTGGTCGTAGCGCAGGCCGCCGAACACGAGCAGCAGGATCAGCGCCATGAGCACGCCGGTGCGCGACACCGCGCCGACGAAGCGGACGCGCATGGGTGCGACCGACGACGTGGTGGCGCTCATGCCCGCACCTGGCGTTGCAGGAACACGGCCAGCATGATGATTCCCGCCTTGACGATCAGCGCCGCGCCATCCGGCACGCCGTTGGCGAGCAGCGTGTAGCGCACGAGCTGGATGATGAGCGCCCCCACCAGCGTGCCCCAGATCGACGCCCGCCCGCCGGTCAGCGGCGTACCGCCGACCGCGACCGCCGCGATCGCGTCGAGTTCCATGCCGAGCCCGACCAGGTTCGCGTCGGCCGACGAGTTGATCGAGATCACGATCAGTCCCGCGACCCCGGCCAGCAGCCCGCTGATCGTGTAGACGACGCGCTTGACCCACCGCACCGGCACGCCCGACAGCCGCGCCGCGTTCTCGTTCCCGCCGACCGCCAGCAACTGCCGCCCGAACAGCGTTTTCGCGAGCGCCCAGCCGGCCACCGCCACGATCAGGGCCATCAGGATGACCTGAAACGGAACGCCGGCCGGACGCCCGAGGCCGATGTACTGAAAGTCGGGCCGGTGGAACGTTTGCAGGTTGCCGTTGGTCATCACCTGCGCGATTCCGCGTCCGGCGATGAACAGGATCAGCGTCGCGATGATCGGCTGAATCCGGAAGCGCGTGACCAGAAACCCGTTGAACAGCCCGAACACGCCGACGACCAGCACCGGCACGACGAACGCGAGTGCCGTGCCGATATACGGGACACCGCTGAACATCATGGCACCGAAGATCAGCGGCGCCAGCGATCCCGAGATCGCCATCAGCGAGCCGACCGACAGATCGATCCCGCCGCTCGCGATCACCAGCGTCATCCCGGTGCCGACGATGACGATGTTGCAGACCTGCGTGAGGTTGACGTCGAGCGTCTGCACGCTGACGAAGTTGTTCGTCACGACCACGTTGAACAGCAGCAGCACGATCAGCGCCACCACGGCGCCCCACCGTTGCGCGAGCCGTCCCCAATCGCGGCGCGGGCTCGCGGCCGGCGCGGTCAGCACGGCACTCATGCCGGAACCTCGACGGCCGACGCGCCGGTCGCCATCGCGTGCATCACCGCGTCCGGCGTCTTTCCGGTGCCGGACAAATCCGCCGCCGTCTCCCCGTCGCGCAGCACGAAAATGCGGTCGCAACCCTCGATCAGCTCATCGAGTTCGGAGCTGATCATCAGCACGCCCAGCCCGTCATGGGCCAGCTCCTCGATCAGCCGCTGGATCTCCGCCTTCGCGCCGACGTCGATCCCGCGCGTCGGCTCGTCGAGGATCAGCAGCGCCGGGCTCATGCACAGCCATCGGGCCAGCAGCACCTTCTGCTGGTTGCCGCCCGACAATTCGCGAATCCGCTGCTCCGGCCCGCTGCACTTGATGCCGAGCTTGCGGATGAATGTGTCGACGATCTCGCTCTGCTTGGCCGTGTCGACCACGCCGGCCCGGGTCAGCTTCGGCAACAGGGCGAGCGTCAGATTCTCCCGCACGCTCATCTCCGGGACGATCCCGTCGACCTTGCGATCCTCGGCGCAAAAGCCGAACCCGAGCGCGATCGCCTGATCCGGCGTCCGCATCACGGTGTCCACGCCCCGGATGCGGATGGACCCCGATTCCGCCGGGTCGGCCCCGAACAGCGCCCGCGCCGTCTCGCTCCGTCCCGACCCGAGCAATCCGGCCAATCCGACGATCTCGCCCGCGCGCACCGTCAGGCTCACGTCGCGCACCCGCCGGCCGACCCGCAGATCGGCCGCCTCGACCACCGTGTCGCGGGCGACGTTGCCGCTGTTGCCGAACCCGGTCGATCCCTGCCGCTCGACCTCGGCCAGGTCGCGCCCCAGCATCGCGGCGACCAGCTGCAGCCGGCTCATGTCGCCCATGGCACTGGTGGCGACGGTGCGGCCGTCGCGCATGATCGTCACCCGGTCGCACACGGCGTACAGCTCATCGAGCTTGTGGCTGACGAAGATCACCGACACGCCTTCCGCCTTCAGCTGGCGGATCACGTCGAACAGGATCTCGACCTCCTCCTCGTCGAGCGAGGAGGTCGGCTCGTCCATGATGACAAGCCGGGCCGACAGCGAGACGGCGCGCGCGATCGCCACCATCTGCTGGATCGCGATCGTATACCGCTGCAGCGGCGCCTTGACGTCGATGTCGATGCGGAACCGCCGCAGCGTCTCCGCCGCGTCCCGGTTCAGCCGCTTCCAGTCGATCATCCCGAATCGCTTCGGCTCACGGGCGAGGAAGATGTTCTCGGCCACCGACCGGTACGGCACCAGGTTGATCTCCTGGTAGATCGTGCTGATCCCGCCGCGCTGCGCGTCCTGCGGTGTGGCGAACGCGACCGGCACGCCGTCGAAATTCACCTCGCCCGCATCGCGCGCGACGGCTCCGGTCAACACCTTGATCATGGTCGATTTGCCCGCGCCGTTCTGGCCGACGAGGGCGTGGATCTCGGCCTGTCCGACTTCGAGCGAGGCACCGCTCAGGGCGGCGACGCCGGCGAACGCCTTATCCACCCCGCGCATGCGCAGCAAAGGCTCGGTCATGCGCACGCCGGATCGATCAACAGTCCCTCCCTCGGGCGCTCTCTGTCGCCGCGCCCCGATTGTAGGACCATTCGAGGCGCGCGGTCGAGAGGGCAGTTATGGCGGAGTGCAACCAAACCGGACCCGGCGCTTTTGGCGATGGCAGATCAAAAATCCGGAGCCAGACCCATGTTCATGCGCATCGACAAGCTGCAGGCCGCGATCCCGGAGGCCAAGGCCCCCAACCCGAACGCCGCCGCCGCGCTTCAGGAGTTGCTCGGCGGCAAATACGGCGAGATGTCGACTCTCGGCAACTACCTGTTCCAGAGCTTCAACTTCCGCAGCAAGTCGAAACTGCGCCCGTTCTACAGCCTGGTCGCCGCGATCACCGCCGAGGAGCTCGGCCATATCGAGCTGGTCGGCAACGGTGTCGCGATGCTCGCCAACGGCCCCGGCGACCCGACCCCGGACGTCGACGTCTCCGCCGCCCCGTTCGCCGCGATGCAGGACACGGTGCTCCCGGGCTCGTTCCTGTCAAACGGCGGCGGCTCGATGCCGATGAACTCCAACGGCGTCAGCTGGAACATGGATTTCGTCACCACGACCGGTAACGTCATCATCGACCTGCTGCATAACTTCCACCTCGAATGCGGCGCGCGCATCCACAAGCTGCGCGTCTACGAGACGATGACCGAGGCAACCGGCCGCGAGGTCTGCGGCTACCTGCTGGTGCGCGGTTCGGTCCACGCCCACGCCTACGCGCTGGCGTTGAAGAAGCTGACCGGCGTCGAGATCGAGAAGATGCTGCCGACGCCGAACATCAACCTCGACCGCATTCCCGAGTGCCAGAAGTACCTGAACGAAGGCAGCCACCGCCGCCTGTACCGCTTCAGCCCGCACGACTACGCCGAAATGGCCGGCATCTGGGGCCACGGCGAACAGGCCCTGCCGGGCGATCCTCCGGGCGAGCTGGAAGTCGTCGACGGTCACCCGGAAGGCGGCAAGATCAGCGACCTGCAAGGCAATTACGGCGCGTTCGCACCGGATTACGCGCCGGAGGAAATGTTCGAGATCGCGAGCAAGCTTTACAAGAAGTCTCGCTAGAGCCCGATCGCGAGCCGGCGCGTCCCGACCGCGGGATGCGCCGGCCAAAGTCCTCAGGCGCAAGACTTCAAGACCAAGCCTCGATTGCACAATCGACCGGTTCGCAATGCATCAAGGCGTCTAGACAAGAGAATTTTGCCCCAATAACCTTTACGGAACGGCCTATGTCGCGATCCTAAAATGTTCGAGGTGCCCCGTGGGAATGCATAAAGCCAAATTGCGCGACAGCGATGTCGCCAGCCTCGCGCAGGCGGCGGAAGAGCAGGCCAGACGCCTGACCGAGCTGAATGCGTGGGCCATCGAGGGCGGTATCGAAGGCGACGTCAC
The DNA here is from genome assembly GCA_963756975.1 of uncultured Alphaproteobacteria bacterium. Lineage (GTDB taxonomy): Bacteria > Pseudomonadota > Alphaproteobacteria > Acetobacterales > Acetobacteraceae > CAVRQM01. The sequence goes on from CAVWPS010000001.1 coordinate 1,045,845, forward strand.
CGACGACCACATCGTCGTGCTGCTGCGCCACCAGACCGCGCTGTCGTGCATGATCCTGACGCTCGCCAACGAGAAAGCCGAGAGGCTGGAGGCGTCGAGCCGGCGTCTGTCGAACGATCGCGGCTGATCAGATAAATTCGGGTCTTCGCACCGATTGCCTCGACTAGATGTGGGCGACGTTACCGTTTCAGGACTGCGCGGGCCGCCGTCTCCGCGCGGGTCACCCGACTCCGGACTGGCGACAACGGTGTCGACGAGTTCGCCGCGTTCCACGCGCAAATCCGGCGGCTCGCCGGGCTGAACCGGTTCGCATTCAACGGCGGTGCCAACACCAGCACATCGGACGCGCGGCGTGTCACCGGGCAGCGGGCCGAGACGTTCGGTCGAGCAGATGCCGCAGCGAGCCGCCGACGCCGCGGAGAGGAGCCGTCAGTCTCCAGGACCTGGACGCACGGAGCGCCGCAACTTCCGCGCGGAGTGCGACGCTGTCGTCGTTCAGCAGATGCGCCGGCCTCAGAACGACATCGCAGAACATCCGGGTGTGCAGGGCGAGGTACTGCATGCCCCAATCATTCTTCAGCATGAATTCGTGGGTCGCGTTCACGACCCCGTACGGAACGGGTGCCTCCAACGCCGCGACCATGATGTAGTCGTTGACGATCATCCAGCCGTTCTCCCGGACTTTCCGCCCGGCGATGTCGATGTCCCGCTTCACGAACTCGTACCGGTGATCGGCGTCCACATAGACGATGTCCAGGCTGCGATCGGGCACCTGCTCCAGGCAATCCCCACTCTGGCCCGCCAGGATCGTCATGACGCCGCCGGCGAGCGCGTCGGCGAAACGCGCCTCGTAGAAGTCCCGGTGCGTGCCCGTTCCAAAAACGTCGGCGGGCGGGCGACCCCACAACTCTGTTTCATGGTGAAGCTCGAAATTGTCGATCGCGATGAAGCGCCGCGGCCGGCACGCCTCCATCACGGCGGCGGAGAAATCACCGAAGCCCACGCCCACCTCGGCGAACGCCGCGTCCTTCGGCAGGAATGGCAGAATAGAGAACCGGTCGGGAAGGATCCTCGCGCAACCGATCAGCCGCTCTGGCAGCGCAGGAGCCTCGGGTGGCAGCTTCATCGGCGAGGGTTGAGCCGGTGGCCGCGGGATGGTCAAGGGGGCGGATCGGCTGCGACGGCCGGAGCTGCGGGACGGGCCGGTTCGCCGTGCGGAACAGGGCTCTTTGGCGGAGGGGATGGGATTCGAACCCACGGTACGGCTTTACACCGTACAACGGTTTAGCAAACCGTCGCCTTCAGCCGCTCGGCCACCCCTCCGCCTGAGGAGTCTTTCTCATACACGACGTTTGCCCGCCCCTCTTAGGCAACGCTCACCCGGGCGTCAAACGCCGCTTCAGCACATCGTTGACCAGCGCCGGATTGCCCTTGCCCGCCATCGCCTTCATCACTTGCCCCACGAAGAAGCCGAACAGCTTGTCCTTGCCGCCATGGTATTCGGCCAGCTTGTCCGGGTTGGCGGTCAGCACGGCCGAGACCGCCGCGTCGATGGCACCGGTGTCGACCACCTGACGCAGCCCACGCGACTCGACGATGGCGGCGGCGTCCTCGCCGGTCTCGACCATCGCCTCGAACACGTCCTTGGCGATCCGCCCGTTGATCGTGCCGTCGGCCTGCAGGTCGATCAGCCCGCCCAGGTTTTTCGCGAACGGCGGCGGATCGAGCAGCGTGGTCCCGGTATTGCTGAGTGCGGCGAACAGCGGGCCGGTGACGGTGTTGGCCACCAGCCGCGCGTCGCGACCCTTTGCCACCGTCTCGAAGAAATCGGCCGTCGCCTGTTCGGCCACCAGCACGCCGGCGTCGTAGATCGGAATGCCGTACTGGCTCACGAACCGCGCCCGCTTCTCGTCCGGCAGCTCCGGCAAATGCGATTTCAGCGCCTCGACCCATGCCGGATCGAGCACCAGCGGCAGCAGGTCCGGGTCCGGGAAATACCGGTAATCGTGCGCGTCTTCCTTCGACCGCATCGACCGCGTGTGGCCCCGCGCAGGGTCGTACAGCCGCGTCTCCTGATCGACCGTGCCGCCGTCCTCCCACACCTCGATCTGCCGCTTCGCCTCCGCCTCGATCGCGTGCATCACGAACCGGACGGAGTTGACGTTCTTCACCTCGCAGCGTGTCCGGAACGGCTCGCCTGCGTGCCGCACGGACACGTTCACGTCGGCCCGCAGCGAGCCCTCGTCCATGTTGCCGTCGCACGTGCCGAGGTAGCGCATGATGGTGCGCAGTTTCCGCAGATACGCGCCGGCTTCTTCGGGGCTGCGAATATCCGGCTCGCTGACGATCTCCATCAGCGCCACACCGGCGCGGTTCAGGTCGATGAAGCTGCGCGTGCGATCCTGGTCGTGCAGGCTCTTGCCCGCGTCCTGCTCCAGATGCAGCCGGGTGACACCGATCTGCTTGGTGACACCGCCATCGAGTTCGATCTCGATCACGCCGGCACCGATGATCGGGTGGGCGAACTGGCTGATCTGATAGCCGGCGGGCAGGTCGGCGTAGAAATAGTTCTTGCGGTCGAACCGGCTGGTCAGATTGACGTGCGCCCGCAGGCCGAGCCCGGTGCGGACCGCCTGTGCGACGCACTCCTCGTTGATGACCGGCAGCATCCCGGGAAAGCCCGCATCCACCAGGCTCACCTGCGTGTTCGGCTCGGCCCCGTATTCGGTCGCCGCGCCGGAGAACAGCTTGCTCCGGCTGGTGACCTGAGCATGAACCTCAAGCCCCACGACGACCTCCCAGGGGGCCTCGCGTCCGGGCAGCGTGTAGCTCATGCGTGCACTCCCGGTCTGGCGTTGAACCCTGCCGCGCGTTCGAGGGCGGCCGCCACCGCGAACACGCCCTCCTCGTCGAACGGCCGCCCGAGCACTTGCAGCCCGAGCGGCAAGCCCGCGCGCGAGGCCCGCCGGGACCGACATGCCCGGGAATGCCGGCGAGGCTCGCGGGCACCGTGAACACGTCGTTCAGATACATCGTCACCGGATCGCTCGGCGTCTCGTCGACCGCGAACGCGGCGGACGGGGCGGTCGGCGTCAGCAGCGCGTCGACGTCGCGGAACGCCTCGGTAAAGTCCCGCAGGATCAACGCCCGCACTTTTTGCGCGCGGAGATAATAGGCGTCGTAGTAGCCGGACGAGAGCACGTAAGTCCCGATCAGCACCCGCCGCCGAACTTCCGCGCCGAACCCGGCCGCCCGCGTGTTCTCGTACAACTCGGTCAGGTCGGCCCCCGGCACCCGCAGCCCGAACCGCACGCCGTCGTAGCGCGCGAGGTTCGACGAAGCCTCCGCCGGCGCCACGATGTAATACGTGGCCAGCCCGTATTTCGTGTGCGGCAGGGAGACGTCGACCACCGTCGCCCCGGCGTCGCGCAGCCACGCCTCGCCCTGCCGCCACAACGCCTCGATCTCGGCCGGCATGCCGTCGACCCGGTATTCGCGCGGAATGCCGATCCGCAGCCCTTTGACCCCGCGCGCGCAGGCGGCCCGGAAATCCGGCACCGCCTCGTCGGCGCTGGTGCTGTCGCGCGGATCGAAGCCGGCCATGGCACCCAGCAGGATCGCGCAATCCTCGACCGTCCGCCCGAACGCGCCCGGCTGATCGAGCGAACTCGCGAACGCGATCACGCCGTAGCGGCTGCAGCGCCCATAGGTCGGCTTGATCCCCGCAATCCCGCAATAGCTCGCCGGCTGCCGGATCGAACCGCCGGTATCCGTGCCGGTCGCACCCAGGGCCAACCCGGCCGCAACCGCCGCCGCCGATCCGCCGGACGAGCCGCCCGGCACCACCGCCGCGCCATCGTCGCGCGACCACGGGCTTTTCGCCGGCCCGAACGCGCTGGACAGGTTGGACGACCCCATCGCGAACTCATCGAGGTTCGCCTTGCCCACCATCACCGCGCCCGCGTCGCGCAGCTTGGCCGAGACCGTGCTCTCGTACGTCGGCACGAAATGCTCCAGCATCCGGCTTCCCGCCGTCGTCCGGACACCCGCCGTGCAATACAAATCCTTCAGCGCCAGCGGGATACCGAGCAGCGGCGAATCGTCGCCGGCGGCAAGGCGCGCATCCGCCGCATCGGCCTGACTCCGCGCCGCGTCCTCGGTCACCGTGATCAGCGCGTTGAGATCGGGGTTCAGCCGTGCGATCGCGTCCAGATGCGCGTCCGTCAGCTCACGCGCGCTGACCGCCTTGCCGCGCAACGCCTTGCCGGCGCTGGCCAGGGTAAAGTCGTGGGTCACTCGACCACCTTCGGCACCGCGAAAAAGCCGCCGACCCGGTCCGGCGCATTGGCCAGCACCGCCTCCGCCTGTCCGCCGTCGGTGATCGCGTCCGCCCGCATCCGCAGCGCCAGATGGCCGCCGCCGGTCAGCGGCTCGATGCCGTCCACGTCGACCGCGTTGAGCTGCTCCACCCAGCCGAGGATGCCGCCCAGCTCCGCCTGCAACGACGAAACCTCGTCGTCTGAGACCCGGATCCGGGCAAGGCGGGCGATGCGGCGCACCGTCGCGGGGTCGAGCGACATCGGGTCTCCTTGGCGAGTTCGTGTGGCGGGACCATAAGGGCGGCCATGCCCCTGATCAACATGACCGATTTGCGCGCCGGCCTGCGCCGTGGACAGCGCCTCGTCGGCATCGACCCCGGCGAGCGCACGCTCGGCATCGCCCTGTCCGACGTGATGCTGATGCTGGCCAGCCCCTACGCGCAATGGCCGCGCGGCAAACTCGCCCCGATCGCGATGGAAATCCGCAGGCTCGCCCAGCGCGAAGGCGTCGGCGGCCTCGTCGTCGGCCTCCCGCTGTCGATGGACGGCACACTCGGCCCGGCCGGACAGGCGGCGCGCGACTGGGCGCACGCGATCCAGCAGGCGACCGGCCTGCCGACCGCGCAGTGGGACGAGCGCCTGTCGACCGCCGCCGTGCAGCGCCAGCTGTTGTCCGAGGACGCGAGCCGGGCGCGCCGCACCGCCCATGTGGACCGGATGGCGGCCGCGTGGATGCTGCAATCCGCCCTCGACGCGACCGCGCCGCCGGACCCGCTGGATGCCGAGCTTTCGGGATAAGTTTGTCCGCCGCCGTCCGCCCGTGCGAAAGATCGCGCGCTTAGCATTCTCGGAGATGGAGCTCGTGGCCGAAGCCGTTCGCCTGGTCATCTGGGATCTCGATGAGACCTTCTGGAAAGGAACCCTCACCGAGGGCGGCATCCAGGAATACGTGCGCGCGCACCACGACATCGTCATCGAACTGGCCCGCCGCGGGATCATCAGCTCGATTTGTTCGAAGAACGATGAAGCGGCGATCCTGCCGATCCTGCGCGACCACGGCATCCTCGACTACTTCGTGTTCCCGAGCATCTCGTGGGAGCCGAAGGGTCATCGTCTCGCGTCCCTGATCGAAACCGCGCAGCTCCGCCCGGCGACCGTCATGTTCATCGACGACAACCCGAACAACCGCGCCGAAGCTGGCGGCCGTCGTACCCGGCCTGCAGGTCGAGAACGAGACGTTCATCAGCCGGATGCTCGACGACCCCCGCTTCAAGGGCAAGGACGACAGCGGCCTCACCCGGCTCGCGCAATACAAGCTGCTCGAAACCCGCAAGCGCGACGAGGGCGCGGCCGGCGGCGACAGCGCCGCGTTCCTACGCGGCTGCAATATCCGGGTCTGCATCGAGTACGACGTACACGCCCACATCGACCGCGCGGTCGAGCTGGTGAACCGCACCAGCCAGCTGAACTTCACCAAATGCCGGCTACCCGATGATCCGGAGCAGGCGCGAACCGAGCTCCTGAAGCAGATCGACACGCGGGCACCACTGGTCGGCCTCGTCCGGGTAGTCGATGAATACGGCGACTACGGATTCGTAGGCTTTTTTGTGTTGGTGAGCGGCAGGCGCAAGCATGTTCCCGGGGCCGCACAGCGGAAACTGAAGCACTTTTGCTTCTCGTGCCGCACTCTCGGCATGTTCGTCGAGCAATGGCTGTACGAGCATCTTGGGCGGCCCGAACTGAACGTCGTCGGCGAGGTTCTGACCGACCTGTCGGTGCCGCGCGAGATCGACTGGATCCGCTTGGTGCCGACGCTGGAGGACGACGTTGCGCGACATCGAACCAGTAGCACCGGAGATCCGGCTGTACGGCGGCTGCGAGGCGAACTCGGTCGGCGTTTATCTCGGTCCATACACGGGCAAGGTGGAAGTCCGCGGCAACTACGTCGCTGCGGACGGTATGTTCGTACGGATAAACAGCGTTGCGCTTGCGCTATCAGCTTTCGATCGGACACCCGACGCGTTCCGTGCCGAAGCGAACACGTTTGGTTTGCCCATCGAGTATGCGGCGGGCGACTATCTGGATGCACCCAGCGGAACGGCGTTTGTATTTAGCTTCGGCATGGACGCGAGATCTGGGTATCGATTTAGGCATCGCGGCCAAGGCTGGGAACTCGCAATCCACCCCCTTGGCAAGAGCCACACCTTTTTTTCCTACGAAGACTCTCAGATCAAACGAGCAGTCGAGAATGATCACTACGTCAAAACCGGCCAGGACGAGATCGTACTAGCGGCAGCGCGCCACATTCGCGGCAACTATGAACCGGTCACTTGGCGCTCCCGTGAGGAATGCGATTCTGCCACACGCGCATTTATCGAGCGGATACCGCACGGATCGAAACTCATTCTGCTACTCGACCACGACCGCATCCGCGGCACGGACGCCATCGTCCGGCCGGCGGCCGCGATAGCCGACTACAACGCACGGATGACGGAGCTTGACCCACGCCTATCCGTACGTCGCGCTTGTTCCCTTTTCGGAGTGCATCGACAGCGACGAGCAGGTTCAGATCGGCGGCAACCACTACGACCGGATCGTATATCTGCGCGCCGCGGAGCGGATCGTCGCGGCGCTGAAGGGCATGACCGGGCGGGTCGCGCGGGAACTGGCCGCCGACTGACTACTCAGGCGGCAACGGGCTGCACGCAGCCTCGGTCACCCGCGCCAGCACCATCATTCGCCGTGCCGCGACCGTCGCCCCGACCGCATGTTCGGCCGCGAGCGCGATCAGCGGCAACCCGCCCACCGTGCGGATCAACGCCTCCGTCCCGGCCTCGGCCGCCAGCACGAAACCGGCCGAAAGGGCAACGCGCCGCAACAGCGCCAGCGTGCCGAGCAGCCCCGGCCGCATCCCGTGCAGCGCCGCGATCTCGCGCACCAGCCGCACGCCGCGCCACGCCAGCAGCAGCGACTCCAGCGCCGGCGACGGGATGGCGGCCGTCGCGGTCGCCGCCTGGATCGCCGCACTCCGCCCCAGCGCCCGGGCGTCGCGTTGCAGCGCCGCCCCCGGTCCCGCCCGCAGCAATGCGACGATCGCGTCCGGGTCGTTGGCCGCCCGCAACGCCGGCAGCACCGCCCGGCCTTCCGGCGTTCGCGCGGCCCACGCGAGCGCGGTGGCGCGTTGCCGGTCCGGATCGGCCAGCGCGCGCCGCGTCGCGTCGACCGCATCGAGTGCGGCCAGCCCGGACGCTTCCCGCCAGAACGCCGCCCCGAGCAGGCCGAAGCCGAGCACCGCCACCGCGAGCGTGCCCCACCCGAGCGCCGGTGCGCGCTGAAACTGTGCCGCGATGAAGTTGCCCGCACTCAGCGACGCGAACCCCAGCAGCAGCACGCAAATGCCGGCGAGCAGCAACACGCCCGAGCCCACGCCGAGCCGGGGCGCCCGCACCGTCTCGTCGGCGAATTCGAGCCGCGCGGCGGGCGCCTCCTCCAGCTCGAATCGCGGGCCGATCACAGCAAATCCCCGATCAGCCAGACCAGCAGGCGATCCAGCCCGATCTGCGGGATCGCCGCCCTCGGCCCCGGTCCGATCCGCGCCGGCTCGAACGACGGCAGCCGCAGGAACGGGTGCGCCCAGAACGCCGCGTCGGGCGGGCTGTCCGGCACCTCGCCGGGATACGAGCGGCCCATCTTGCCCTCCCCCGTCACCCGCCCCCGCACCGCGCTGACCGGGTGCCCGTCGAGCGGCCAGACCACGTCCTCGGTGCAGCGGATCGCGGCCACGGCAAACGCCGCGTCATCGCCGTCCGCTCCGCAAACCGCCCCCATGAGCCGCGCCAGATTGCCACGCTGCCGGTCGGCGACGTGATCGGCCTTGCTGGCGACGAACGCCGTCCGTCCGATCCCGCCCAGCGCCGGCAATAGCGGGGCCAGCCACGCGAGCCAGACCGGCGCCCTCGCCGCCCGCAGCGCGCGCGACACCGTGCCGAGCGCGGCGGCCGCATCGGCGAACGCCGCCGGTCCGGCCGCGAGCGCCCCGAGCAGGTCGGCCAGCACCACCAGCCGGTCCAGCCGTCCCAGCCCGGGCTCCGACAACTCCCGGCGCACGGCGTCGCGGTACGCGTCGTAACGGCGCGACAACAGGTCGCGCAGGCCGCCCGATCCGGCTGAACGGAAAGAAAGACACCCAGGGCGGCTCCGGCCCGGGTGCCGGCATCAGCAACCGTCCCGGCTGCAACAGCGCCAGCCCGGCGTCGCGCGCGCCGTCCAGCGCCGCGCGATACAGCGCCACCCCCTGCGCCGCGATCGCCTCGTCGGCCCCGCAGTGGCGCGGCAATCCGGCGACGAAGGCCCGAAACGGCCCGGCCGCCTCGATCTCGTCCAGTCGCGAAAGGGCGGCCGCCGACCATGCCTCGAACGATGCGCCCAGCATCGGCAGATCGACCAGCCACTCGCCCGGGTAATCCAGGAACTCCAGCCGCAACCGTCGTGGCGGCAGCATCGACGCGAGACCCGGCCGCGTCACGTCCAGGTCGAGCGCCAGCAGGCTCACCGCATCGGTCCGCGCGGGCCACGACGGCGGATCGGCCGCCAGTGCGCGCACGTGAAAGCCGACATCGAATCGCGGCATCGACGTCGCCCCGGCCGGCGACGGTGCCACAGACCACGCCCGCCCTTCGAGCCGCTCGGCCAACGCCGGCAACGCCGCCGGACCCGCCTGCAGATTGGCCGCGAGCGAGGTCAGCAGCGCCGTCTTGCCCGCGCGCGCGAGCCCGGTGACGCCGATGCGCACCGTCTCGCGCGCCGGCAGCCACGCCCGGGCCGAGGCTAGGACGCCGCTCAGCTGCGTTCGATCAGCTCGATCTTGTAGCCGTCCGGATCCTCGACGAACGCGATCACCGTCGTGCCGAATTTCACCGGACCCGGCTCGCGCGTGATTTTCGCACCCGCCTTCCGCATCTTCTCGACCGCGCCGTAGATGTCCGGCAGGCCGACCGCGAGATGGCCGAACGCCGAGCCGATGTCGTAATGATCCGTGCCGTAGTTGTAGGTCAGCTCGAGGACGGTGTTGGTGTCCTCCGGCCCGTAGCCCATGAACACCAGCGTGTATTTGCCGTCGGGCACGTCGGTGCGCCGGATCTCGTACATGCCGAACAGATCGGTATAAAACTTGACGCTGCGGTTGAGGTCGCCGACCCGCAACATCGTGTGCAGGTAGCGCGGTTTCTCGGTGTTCGTCGTCTGGCTCATGTCGAAACCTCCCTGGGGTCCAGGCCGAGCAGGAACAATCCCGCCCGATCCGCCGCCGCGATGCTCGCGGCACGCTCCAATAGGATGGTTCCGCCCGCCTCGAAAGCGATGCCGCGCAATCCGGCCGCGCGCGCGCGATCAACCGTGCGCGGTCCGATGGTCGGCAGGTCCGCCCGGCGATCCTGCCCCGGCTTGACCAGCTTGACCAACACCCCGCCGAGCCCGGGCCGTGCCAGTGTCTTGCTCCGCGCCAGCATCGCGTCGGTCCCCTCGATCGCCTCGACCGCGAGCACGATCCCCTGCTGGACCACGCATCCCTGCCCGACATCGACCGCCCCGAGCGCCCGCACGACGGCGATCGCGCGCGCAATGTCGGCATGGGCCGCCTGGTCCGGCGCGATCCGCCCGAGCTGCCCGGCCGGTCCCAACGCCTCGGGGTCGATCTCGTGCGCGCCGACGATGCGGAACCCTTCATCGGCGATCACGCGGTGGATCGCGGCCAGCAATCCGTCGTCGCCCGCGAACGCCGCCCGTCCGACGCGCGCCAGCAGCCGCGCCGCCTCCGCATCGGGCCGCAGATGCAGCAGCGACGGACGGCGCACCGGCCCGATCAGCACGACATCGCTGCAGTGATGCTCCCGCAGCAGCGCCAGGATCCGGCCCGCCGCGCCCATCCGCACCGTCGCGTGCGGGTAGGCACCGATCACCGCGGGCTCGGCAAACCCTTCGAGCGCCACCACGAACACCGCCCGCCCCTCCGCGAGCGCCGCGGCGGCGACGCGGCCGGGTAGCGGGCCGCCGCCGGCGATGATGCCGAGGGCTGGCTTATCCGGCGTCGTCATCCTGCTCTGCCGTGCCGGGCAGGGCGGCGCGGATCAAGCCGCGCCGGCTCGGCGTGTCGGCGAACGCCAGCACCTCGGCGACCAGCGGCTCGTCGCCCCAGCTCGCGCGCACTTCGGCGAGCCGGTCCGCATACAGCCCAGCGCCGCCGAACAGCAGCCGCACCGCACTGCGAAGCGCGTGGATACGGCTGCGCTCGAACCCGCGCCGGCGCAGTTGCACGACGTTCAGCCCGACCAGCCGCGCCCGGTTGCCGAGCACGCTGCCGAACGGGATCACGTCGGCCTCGACGCCCGAAACGCCGCCGACCATGGCACCCGTGCCGATCCGGACGAACTGGTGCAACGCCGCCGATCCGCCGATCACCGCCCGGTCGCCGATCTGGACATGGCCGCCCATGACGACGTTGTTGGCCACGATCACGCCGTCGCCCAGCACGCAATCGTGCGCCACATGCACCACGGCCATCAGCAGGCAATCGGCCCCGACCACGGTGACGCCGCTGCCGGTGACGGTTCCGCGATGCACGGTGACATGCTCGCGCAAAATCGTCCGCGGCCCGATCACGCACCGGGTCGCCTCGCCCGCGTATTTCAGATCCTGCGGCGCCAGCCCGACCGTCACGAACGGGAACAGCTTGGCCCCGGCACCGATCGTCGTCCGGCCATCGACCACGACGTGGCTGACCAGCTCGACGCCGTCCGCGAGGTCCACGTCCGCGCCGACCGTGCACCAGGGGCCCACGCGAACGCCGGCTCCGAGCCTGGCGCCCGGGGCAATCAGTGCGGTGGGATGGATCAAGACGCGGAACTGTCGCCGGGCTTGCTGTCCATGATCATCGCGGCATAGGTCGCCTCGGCCACCGACACGCCGTCCACCCGCGCGACGGCGCTGAACTTGTAGACGGCGCCCCGGCTGCGCTCCTTGACCACGTCGATGCGAAGCTGGTCGCCCGGCACGACAGGACGGCGGAACTTGGCACCCTCGATCGACATGAAATAGACGACCCGGCCGGACGCCGCCGGGCCGAGCAACTCGACGACCAGGATCGCGGCCGTCTGCGCCATCGCCTCGATGATCAGCACGCCCGGCATCACCGGGTGGCCCGGAAAATGCCCCTGGAAGAAGTTGTCGTTGAACGTGACGTTCTTGATCCCGGTCGCCGAGCGATCGTGCACCACGTCGATCATGCGGTCGATCAGCAGCATCGGATAACGGTGCGGGATCGCCTTCATGATGTCGGCGATGTCGAGGGTCGGGCGCGCCCGGTGCTCGGTCGACTTCACCAGCTTGTCCAGCGTCGCATGCAGGTCGGCACTCATTGGGCGTTCTCCGTATCGCGGGCCGTGTCGTGGGCTGGCGCGCGGGCCGCAGGCCCCTTTGCCAGTCTCCGCAACGCCGCAACTTGCCGAAAGAACGCCTTGATCGGCAAGGCGGGTGCGCCGAGCACCGTGCTGCCCGCCTCGACATCCGCCATCACGCCGGCCTGCGCCCCGATCTGCGCCGCGCGGCCGATGCGCAAATGCCCGATCAGCCCGGCCTGTCCGGCCACCACCACGAAATCCTCCAGCACCGTCGATCCCGAAATCCCGGCCTGCGCCACGATGACGCAGCACCGGCCGAGGCGGACGTTGTGCCCGATCATGACCAGGTTATCGAGCCGCGACCCGGCCCCGATGACGGTGTCCTGCACCGAGCCGCGATCGATCGCCGTATTGGCCCCGACATGCACGTCGTCCTCGATCAGCACGCGGCCGAGTTGCGGGACCGACACGAACCCGGCCTTGGTCATCGCGAAACCGAACCCCTCATGGCCGATCCGCGCGCCCGGGCCGAGCACGACGCGTTGCCCTAGGATCGCGTGGCTCACGCTCGCGTGCTCGCCGATCCAGCCATCCGCGCCGACGATGACGTGCCGCCCGATCACCGCGTGGGCACCGACCCGGACGCCCCGGCCGACGATCGCCCCCTCGCCGACGACGGCGAACGGTCCGATCTCGGCGGTGGCATCGATCACCGCCCCGTCCGCGATCACGGCCGAGGGGTGCACGCCGGGCAGCATCGGCGGCTCCGGGTGAAACAGTGCCGCCACTCGCGCCCAGCCGAGATACGGCTCGTCGGTCACGATCGCGCGGCAGCCTGCCGGCACGCGGTCCCGGTAGTCCGGGTGGACGATCACGAAACCCGCCCGGCTCGCGGCAAGCACCGACAGGTACTTCTTGTTGTCCAGAAAGCTGATGTCGGACGCGCCCGCCGCCTGCAACGGGGCGACGGCCGCAACCGTCGCGTCTCCGGCGGACCTGTCGAGCGTGCCGCCAGCGACTTCGGCCACGTGGCTTGCCGTGAACGGCCCGGCGACCCGGAAGAAGCGCGGGTCGCCGCAGCTCGCGGCGTCATGCCCGCCGAGGGTCGTCATGCCGTCCGTCTCAATACCGTCCGTCTCAATACCGTCCGTCTCAGGGCGCCGGCGCGGCCGGAGCGGGCGCCGCGGCCGGCGTCGCCGCCGGGGCCGCGGACGCGGTCGGCTGCATCGGCGGCTCCTGCCCCTCGGGCGGGATGACGACGGTCGGCGTCAGCTTGTTGAGCTGCTCGGCGACCTGCTCGGTGATGTCGAACTCCTGCGTGTTCAGCGCGACCTGTGCGCGATGCAAGACGAGGTTCATGCCATGGCTGTCGGCGACCTGCCGGATCACGCCGACCAGCGTCCGCTCGATCTGGGCGAGCGCGTATTGCGCCGCGTCCTGAATGATGCGCCCGCGCTCGCGAAACTGCTTCTGCGCGTTGGTGATGCGCTCCTGCAACTCACGCTCGCGCGCCCGCACCTGCGTGTCGGACAGCTTGGCGCGGTCGTTGACCAGCGCCTGCTGCATGTCGCGCCACGCGGCCTGCTCCTTCTGCGCGTCCTGCGCGAGCTTCTCGCGGCGCTGCGTGATGGTCTTCTCGACCTGCTGCGCGGCAGCCGACGCGCGCATCACCTCCGGCACGCCGATCACGCCGATCACGGCGGCCGGCGGGGAGGTCGTCTTCGGCAACGCCGGCATCTCCTGCGCCGGCGGCAGCTGCATCTGCGCGGCCGCGACCGAAGCGTCGGTGTTGTCGTCGGACTGCGGCGGCAGCGGCTGCTGCGGCCCGGTCTGCTGCTGGACGGCAGTCTCGGGACGGGGGGCCGGCCGCGCGGGTGCGCGCGGCCGTGCCGGTGCCTGCGCGGCCGGTTTGGCCTGACCGGGGATGAAATAATCCTCGGCGGATGCGGGAGATGCCGCCAACGCGGTCGCGATCGCCAGCGCGGCCGCAACCGACCGAATGCGTGAGACGGATGTCGTGGGATAATTCAAGCTAGAACCTCGTGCCGAAACCAAAACGGAAAATCTGAGTTTTATCATAGCGCTTTTTCACCACCGGGTCTGCCACGTCGAGGTTGATCAACCCGAACGGCGTCTTCCACGACAAGCCCACGCCGGCACCGATGCGCGGACCGGCGTAGTCGGTGATCGGCCCGCCGGCCGGGATCTGCGTGACCTGGGACAGGGCACCGACATCGACGAACGCGCGTCCGCTCAGGCCGATATCGGCCGAAATCGGCAGCGGAAACCGCAACTCGGTCGATTGCGTCGCGATGAACCGCCCGCCGAGGCTGTCGCCGCCCAGCACCGCGTGCGGCCCGGCACCGCCCGATTCGAAGCCGCGCAGGTTGTCGCCGCCGAGGAAGAAGCGATCGACGATCTTCTCGCGCGTGCTGCCGGTGTTGATGAGGTAGCCGGCGCCGGCCGAGAGCGCGATGCTCCAATCCTCGTCGCCGGTGATCGACTGGAGCGGAATGAAGTAGGTGCCGTCGATCTTGGTCCGGACATAGTCGGCGTCGCCGCCGAGCCCGGCGAAATCCGTGCCGAACCGCACCACGAACCCGGCGTGCGGATCGACCACGCTATCGCGGTAGTCGACGGTCAGCGTCTGGCCGATCTGCGACAGGATCGATCGCCCGACCTCGTCCTGGACGTAGACGGACGCGCCGGTCGCGATGTTGTAGATCGCGCGATCGACGAGCGAATACGTCAGCGCCTGACGAAGGTGGTCGCTGAACTCATAGCCGGCCCGCAGCGAAAAACCGGTCCGCCGCTCGCTATACTGCGCCGTCGTCTGGTTGTTGTTGTTGACGTGGAAGACGTCGATGCCGGCGACGATGTTGCGGTCGAGGAAATACGGGTCGGTGATCGACAGATCGATTTCCGACCGCCGCTGCGCCAGCACGCCGTTGATGCCCGCGTCGATGCCGGAGCCGATCAGGTTCTTCTCTCGCAATCCGACGTTGACCAGCGCGCCGGAATCCGTCGAGTACCCGCCGCCGAGCGTCAGCTCGCCCGTCGCCTTCTCGTTGATGTTGGTGTTGAGCACCACGCGGTCCGGTGCCGACCCGGGCTGGTTGGTGATCGCGACCGTGTTGAAGTAGCCGAGATCCTCCAGCCGCTGACGCGAGCGGCGCGCCAGGGCCGCGTTGTACGCGTCGCCTTCGGCGAGCCGGAACTCGCGCCGGATCACCTTGTCCTCGGTGCGAGTGTTGCCGTTGATGTCGATCCGCTCGACGTAGACGCGCGGCCCTTCGGCGACGTCGAACACCAGTTCGACCGTGTGCTTCTCCTTGTCGCGGGCGATCCGCGGCTTGACCTCGACGAAGCTGTAGCCGCGTGCCTGCACCGCGTCGGTCAGCGTCTGCGTGGTCCGCTCGACCGCGTCGCCGTCGTACCAATCACCGGTCGCGATCTCGAGCGACGGCATCAGGCTCGCGCCATCGAGGCGCGGCAGGGTGCTGTTGATGGTGATCTTGCTGATTTTGTAGCGCTCGCCCTCGTTCATCGTGAACGTGACGAAGAACGCGGTCCGGTCGGGCGTCAGTTCGGCCGTGGCGCTCGTCACCTCGAAATCGGCGTAGCCGTTCTTCAGGTAGAACCGCCGCAGCAGCTCCTTGTCGAAGTTGATGCGGTCCGGATCGTAGCTGTCGGTGGTGGACAGGAATCGCCAGAACGCTTCCTCGCGGCTGCCGATGACCTCATGCAGCCGGTCGTTGCCGAACGCATGATTGCCGACGAACGCGATGCGGCTGATGTAGGTGTCGTTGCCCTCGCGGATCTCGAACACGACGTCGACCCGGTTCTGGTCGAGCATGATGATCTTCGGCTCGACGGCGGCCGCGAACTTGCCGCGCCGCGCGTACAGATCGAGGATCTTCTGCCGGTCCGACTGCGCCATCGCCGGCGTGTAGACGGCGCGCGGCCGAAGCTGCAGTTCGGGGCGCAGCTGGTCGTCGGTAAGCTTGTGGTTACCCTCGAACGCGATCCGGTTGATGAGCGGGTTTTCCGCGACCCGCACGATCAGGGTGTTGCCGTCGCGCCGCAGGTTCACGTCGGAAAACAAACCGGTCGAATAAAGCGTCTTCAGCGACCGGTCGAGCCGGTCCGGATCGAACGGATCGCCCGGCTGCACCAGCATGTACGACCGGATCGTGCCTTCCTCGATGCGGTTGCTACCCTCGATGCGAATGTCGGCGATCGTCCCGCCGGCCAGCGGCGCCGAGGCGAAATTGCTGGTTCCGGCCCCCGGCAACCCTTGCGACCGTGCCGCCGGCGACGCGCTGAACGCGGCGACCAGGAGCGTCAGTCCGACGAGCGCGAGCGGGCACCACGAGGTGATTCGACGGTAGCGGTGGCGGACTCGGACCAAGAACTCGTCTCCTTCGGGCGCGAAGGCCGAATCCGGCATCATCGCTCGCGGCGGACCATAGCCACAACCGCGTGCGCGACGCCACATGCCTCCGTATGGCGGCGGCGCGTCAGACCCGCCCGACGAGCCCGGCTACCCAATGGAACAGCCCCATGCGGGACAGATCGTTGACGGTGATGAAGATGAACAGTGCCGCGATCGCCGCCACACCGGCACGCAGGCTGTAATCCAGTGCCCGCGGCGGCAGCGGCCGGCCCCGGATCGCCTCGGCCAAAAAGAACAGCAGGTGGCCGCCGTCCAGCACCGGAATCGGGAACAGGTTCAGCAGCCCCAGATTGACCGACAGCAGCGCGATCAGCCCGATCAGGCTGGTGACGCCCTCGGCCGCGAACTGCCCGGAGAGCTGGGCGATCCGGACCGGCCCGCCGAGCTCACGAACCGAAACCCGGCCGGTGATCACCTGCCACACGCCGTCGAGCGTGCCGACGGTCACATTCCATGTCCGCGCCAGCCCGTCCGGGACCGCTTGCGCCCAGCCGACCGGCTCGATCCGGCTCGCACTCAGCGCCACGCCGAGACGCCCGATCCGCTTCGCGCCGTCACCCTCGGCACGCGGCGTCGCGGTCAGCGGCAGATCGGCGTCGCCCCGGTGCACCGTAAGTGCCAGCGCCTTGTCGGGGTTGGCCGAGACGATGCGGATCACGTCGGTCACGGTCGGCGTCGCGACCCCGTCGATCGTGTCGATCCGGTCGCCAATCCGCAGGCCGGCGGTGGCGGCGGCGCCATTGGCCGACACCTCGGACACCAGCGGCGTCGGCAATGGGATCACGCGGCCGACCGCGCCGAACAGGCCGATGAACAGGACCGCCGCCAACAGGAAGTTCGCGATCGGCCCGGCGGCGATGACGAACGCCCGCGCGGCGACCCGCTGCTCGTGGAACGTCTTGCCGGGAATCCAGGCGGCTTTCACGTCCGCCCCCGCCTCGGTCGGCTGCTCCTGCCCGTGCAGCTTCACGTAACCGCCCAGCGGCAGCCACGCGATCCGCCACTCGCAGCCACGCCGGTCGGTCCATTTCACCACCGGATTGCCGAACCCGATGGAGAACGCCTCGACATGAACCCCGACCGCGCGGGCGGCGAGGTAGTGGCCGAGTTCGTGGATGAACACCAGGATGCCGAGGGCGATGACGAACGGCACGATCGAGCTGAGCGGCGCGGGCAGGAAATCGAACACGAGCTAAAATCCCGGTTTGAGGAGGTCGCGCTGAAGACGGTCAGGCCGCGTCCCGGCCCCGCCGATCCGCTTGTGCGTCACATAGGCGCGCGGCAAGCCGCCTGCCATCGGCATCGGCGGCGATCACGTCGTCCAGGCCTAAAACCTGGGTAACCCCGGCCTCGTCCAGCACCGCCGCGCAGATGTCGACGATGTCCAGAAAGCCGATCCGCCGGTCGAGGAACGCCTGCACCGCGACCTCGTTGGCCGCACTCAGCAACGCGGGGGCCGTGCCGCCCGCGATCAGCGCGTCGCGTGCCAGCACCAGCGCCGGAAACCGGTCGAGGTCGGGCGCGTCGAAATCGAGCCGCCCGACCCGGGCCAGATCGAGCCGCGGGGCCGCCGTGTCGAGCCGCGCGGGCCAGCCGAGCGTGTGCGCGATCGGCACCCGCATGTCCGGACTGCCGAGCTGCGCGATGACCGAGCCGTCCGCGTAGTGCACCAGCCCGTGCACCACCGATTGCGGGTGCACCAGCACGCCGATCCGCTCGCTGCCCATGCCGAACAGCCGCGCCGCCTCGATCAGCTCCAGCCCCTTGTTCATCATCGTGGCGCTGTCGATCGAAATTTTGGCGCCCATCGACCACACCGGGTGCTTCAGCGCCTGCTCCGGCCGTGCGACCCGCATCTCCTCGCGGGTGGCGGTGCGGAACGGGCCGCCGGACGCGGTCAGCGTGATCCGCTCCACGGCTCCGTGGTTGCCGTCCGCCATGCTCTGGAAGATCGCGTTGTGCTCGCTGTCGACCGGCAGCAGCGTCGCCCCGTGCGCCCGGACGGCGGCCAGCATCGTGTCGCCGGCGCAGACCAGCGCCTCCTTGTTGGCCAGCGCCACCGTGCGCCCGAGCGTGATCGCGGCCAGCGTCGGTGCCAGTCCGGCCGCCCCGGTGATCGCGGCCATGGTCCAGTCGACCGGCCGCGACGCGGCTTCCACGATCGCCTCCGGCCCGGCCGCCGCCTCGACTCCGCTTCCGGCCAGCGCGTCCCGCAACGCCGGCAGGCACGCCGGATCGGACACGACGGCGATCTCGGCCCCATGCGCCCGCGCCTGCCGGGCCAGCAGATCGACATTCCGCCCCGCCACCAGCGCCCGCACGGAAAACCGCTCGCCAGCGTCGGCGATCAGGCTCAGCGTCTGGCTGCCGATGCTGCCGGTCGAACCCAGCACCGAAATCGTCCGCCGCGTCATCGCCATACGCCCCACACCACCTGACCCTGCCCCGCCGCCATCGCCAACACGGCCGCCACCGGGGCCGCGATCAGCATTCCGTCCAGCCGGTCCAGCACGCCGCCATGCCCGGGGATCAACCCGCCACTATCCTTGACGCCCAGCGCCCGCTTGATCGCACTCTCCAGCAGGTCGCCGCACTGCGCGGCCACCGCCAGCGCGAGCGCCGCGATAACCACGCCGGCTTCGACCACATCGCCCGACCACCACACAACAACCACCCCGGCGATCGCCGCCGCGACCAGGCCGCCGACGGCACCGCTCCATGTCTTGCCGGGCGAAATCGCCGGCGCCATCCGGGGTCCGCCGACCAGCCGTCCGATGGCGAACGCGCCGATGTCGCTGCCCCAGACCGCCGCGATCAGGAACAGCGTGTCGCGCAGCCCGACATCCGGCCGCCCCCGCAGCCACACCAGCGCCACGGCGGCACATCCCAGATACGGAACGCCGGCCGCCAGCATCCCGAGCCGTCCCGGCACCGACATCACCTGCGCGGTCAGCCCGAGCCACTCGGCCGCCAGCAGCACCGCACTGAGGGCGATGAGTGCGACGAACACCAGTCCGCCGGCCCACACGGCCAGCAATGCCAACGGTCCGAGCACCAGGGCCGAGAGCGTCCGCAACCGCAATTCCCGCGACGGCCACGACACCGGTCCGGTATGGGGCTCAGCGTGGCCGGACACCGAACCTCCGGTCGCGCCGGGCGAACGCGGCCAGGGCGGCGGCCAGATCGTCGGCGCTGAAATCGGGCCACAGCACATCGAGGAACACGAACTCGGCGTAGGCGGACTCCCACAGCAGGAAATTCGACAGCCGCTGCTCGCCGCTGGTCCGCACGATCAAATCCGGATCGGGGATTCCGGCGGTCGACAGCCGCGTGGCGAAACTCGCCTCGTCGATCCGCGCCGGATCGAGCCGCCCTTCCGCCACCGCGACCGCCGCCGCCCGCGCCGCCGCGACGATGTCCGCCCGCCCGCCGTACGACAGCGCCACCGTCACGTTCAGCCGCGTGTTGCCGGCGGTCGTGGCCTCCGCCTGCTCCAGATCGCGCCTCAAGTCGCCGTCGAACCGGGCGCGGTCGCCGATGAAGCGCAGCCGCACGCCCTCCCGCGCCATCGCCGCCACTTCGGAGCGGATGTAGTGGCGCAGCAGCCCGGTCAGATCGAGCACCTCGTCGGCCGGCCGCCGCCAGTTCTCGCTGCTGAACGCATACAGCGTGAGCCAGCCGACGCCTTGGGCCACCGCCGCCTCGATCGTCCGGCGCACCGCGTGCACGCCCGCCCGATGCCCGGCCACGCGCGGCAGGCCCCGCGCCGCGGCCCAGCGGCCGTTGCCGTCCATGATGATGGCGACGTGATCCGCCCGCCGCGCGCCGTCGCCGGCCTCGTCGGTCGGGCACGCCACGGCGCTGACGGGAACCGGTGCCGCCATCTCAGACCTGCTTGATCTCGCGGTCCTTGTCGGCGAGCTGCTCGTCGATCTTGCGGATATAGCCGTCGGTCAGCTTCTGCACCTCGTCGGTCCAGCCCTTGCTCTCATCCTGGCCGACGATCTTCTTCGTCTCGGCCGCCTTGATCTGCTCCATCCCGTCGCGCCGCACGCCGCGCACCGAAATCTTCGCCCCCTCCGCGTAGCGCCCGGCCGCCTTGGACAGCTCGGTCCGCCGCTCGCCGGTCAGCATCGGGATCGGCACCCGCACCAGCTGCCCGTCCGCCGACGGGTTGAGCCCGAGTCCCGCGTCGCGAATGCCCCGCTCGACCGCGCCGACCAGGCTGCGATCCCAAACCTGCACGGTCAGCATCCGCGCCTCGGGCACGGCGATGTTGGCGACCTGGGTGAGCGGCACCTCGGTCCCGTAGGCCTCGACCCGGACCGGCTCCAGCAGCGCCGGGCTGGCACGGCCCGAGCGCAGTCCGGCAAACTCCCGCCGCAGCGTCTCGAGCGCGCCGTCCATTCGGCGTGTGAGGTCGGTCTTCAGGCTCGGAAGGTCGGTCGCCACGTTGGGCACTCCTGAACGGCGGTCGGAATTTTGTGACCGCAGTATGCGCCGAGGGCGGCGGACGGCGCTAGGTGGCGGCGTTCAGGGTGCGAGAGTGCGAGAGGGGCAACGGCATTGGATGCCATCGCCCCCGGTCGATCAGCTTGCGGTGGCAGGCTCCTCAGTCACCGCTGGGCCGAAGGTGCGCATTCTGCGCCTGGTCCAAGTCCATCGAGCACTTCTTCGGCTCCGTCCGTCCGAAAACCGCCTTGATCTCGGTCGCGACCTGCTGGCGGGTTTCGTCGAGCACGAAATGGCCGGCATCGAGCCAGATCAGCTTCGCTTCCGGCAAATCGTTCAGGTATGCCCGCGCGCCCGCCGGGATGAAGAACGGGTCCCTCTCTCCCCACACGATCAGCGTCTTCGGCCGATGCGTGCGAAAGCCCGCCTGCCATTCCGGGTAGAGCGCGATGTTGGTTTTGTAGTTTTCGAGCAGATCGACCTGATAATCCTGCGTGCCGGGGCGATCGAGGAACGCCTGATCCAGCACCCAATTATCCGGATTGATCGCCTCCGGATCCTTCGCGCCGACCGTCCAGTGGAACTTGGTGCCTTCGGGTCCGATGAACTCGCGGGCGGCCTTTTCGGTCTCCGGCGTGCGCTTTTCCCACAGCGGCAGGAGCGCTTTCTTGGGCGCGTCGCCGACACCCTCCATGTAGGCGTTGGCGTTCTGGATGATGAAACCGGCCACCCGCTCGGGGCGATGCGTGAACAGGCGGAACCCGACGGGGCCGCCGTAATCCTGCATATACAGCAGGTACGAGGTCAGTCCGAGCACATCGACCAAGCCCGCGACATGGGCCGCCAGATTGTCGAACGTGTAGTCGAAAATCGCCCGCGACGGCGCGTCCGAGTGACCGAACCCGACATAATCGGGGGCGATCAGATGAAACTGGTCGGCGAGCATGGGCATGAGGTCGCGAAACATCTGGCTGCTGGTCGGCAGGCCATGGAGCAACAGGATAGTCTGCTTGGCCGGGTCGCCCGCCTCCCGGTAGAAAATCCTCTGGCCGTTCACGACCGCATATCGGTGGTGGGTGAGATTGGTCATCGCTCGCATCCCTCTCTTCGCGGCTTTGGGCGATTGTGCCGTAGCCCTGATGCTTACTTCGGCCTTTCGGAATGCCGCGGGCAGACGGTAGTATCGGGAAGCGACCTCTCATAATCCGGAAGGCTCATGGACCGCTTCGATGCCATGTCCCTGCTGCTCTCGGCGGTGGACAGCGGCAGTTTGTCCAAGGCGAGCCGAACGCTCGGCCTACCGCTTGCGACCGTCAGTCGCAGGGTGGCCGAGCTCGAAACCCATCTGGGTGCCACGCTGCTCATCCGGTCG
Organism: uncultured Alphaproteobacteria bacterium; assembly: GCA_963756975.1. Taxonomy (GTDB): domain Bacteria; phylum Pseudomonadota; class Alphaproteobacteria; order Acetobacterales; family Acetobacteraceae; genus CAVRQM01. The sequence goes on from CAVWPS010000001.1 coordinate 1,067,838, forward strand.
GCCAAGGGCCTGGATCTCACACCTGCGGGGCGCAGCTACGTCAGCGCCGCCAAGGCGATCCTGGAACAGCTAGCCGAGGCGGAGCGCGCCGCCGCCGGTGAATACTCCGAGCCGAAAGGCGACCTGGTGGTGACGGCGCCGGTCATGTTCGGCCGCCTGCACGTCCTGCCCGTGGTGATGCGCTTCCTCGGCGCCTTCCCCGAAATCGGCACCGATCTCGTGCTCACGGACCGGGTCACGCATTTTCTGGACGACCAGGTCGACGTCGCACTGCGGATCGGCGCGCTGCCCGATAGCGGCCTCATCGCCACGCATCTCGGCACGGTGCGCCGCGTCGTCTGCGCGAGCCCCGGCTACCTCGCGGGACACGGAGAGCCCGCGACGCCCGACGCCTTGGCGCAACATCGCGTGGTGTCGTTCGACAGCGTGTCCTTGCCCACGACCTGGGCTTTCGAAAGTGGCGGCGTCGAGACGAGCACCACATTCCGCTCCCGCCTCGGCGTGAACACCATCGAGGCGTCGATCGACGCCGGGCTGGCCGGTGCGGGCCTGGTCCGCGCGCTGTCGTATCAGGTGGTCGAGCATGTGCGCGCCGGCCGGCTGGCGGTCGTGCTCCGCGCGTTCGAGCCCGCGCCGTCACCCGTGCATCTGGTCTACGACAGACAGAACCGGCTGCCGTTGAAGCAGCGCGCGTTCATCGATTTCGTCGTGCCGCTCCTGAGGGAGCGGCTGTCGGCAGCAGCGTTTTAGAATGGCGGTCAGCGTGCGCCACGCGAGACCCAGACGCGCGCCGAAACCGGTTTGCGACCGCGCCCGGGCTGGTTCGCCGACGGACGAAGCGCCGGTCGAAGAGTCGCGACGAGGGCTAGTTCTCGGCGGGCGGCGTGCGGAACAGCGCGTTCAGCGCGCGATAAGCTAAATCGAGACGCTCGCCGAGACCGGTTTCCGGATCGTCCAGCCATGCGATCGTGGCGTGCCCGAAAGCAGCCATGCCGGTCCGTGCCGCGAGCGTCGCCTCCAAATCCGCAACACCGCGTGCGGTCAGTGCGGCGGCAAGCGCATCGGTCAGCGCGGTCATTTTCGCCAACTCGCGTTCACGCAGCGCGGGCGTGTTCGAGATCACCTCGTGCCGGGGCTTCGCGAACGGCCGGTTGGCTTCGAGCATCGGCAGGACCGACCGGAATGCCCGGAACAGCGTGCCGAGCGGCCCCAGTCCGGCCGGCGCCTCGGCGATCGACGCGCTCAGCGCGGCCCGCAGGATGGCCTCGCCGTCGAACAGAACCTCCCGCTTGTCGGGGAAGTGGCGGAAGAACGTCCGCTCCGTCACGCCGGCCCGCTCGGCGATTTCGGCCGCCGTGGTCCGGTCGTACCCCCGCCCGGCGAAGAGTTCTAACGCCGACCGCTGCAGCCGGGCGCGCACATCCCCCTCGTCTCGCCCTGCCAAACCGCCCTCCTATTGTCAGTCACTGACACGCGCCTATGTCAGGCACTGACGCGCGGGAGCACATTTGGTCCCGCCAATCGGAGGAGTCGATATGCGCGTGTTCTTGACGGGAGCGAACGGCTGGGTGGGATCGATGGTCGTCCGCGAACTGATCGCGGCGGGCCATTCCGTCGTCGGCCTGGTGCGCTCGAAGGAGAAGGGCGACCCGTTGGCCGCCGCCGGAGCGACGCCCCTTCTGGGCTCGCTGCGCGACCTGGACGTGCTCCGGGCGGGTGCCGGCGCAGCCGACGGCGTCATCCATACGGCGTTCGGCCTGGACTTCTCGAGGATCGGCGAACTGGCCGAGGAGGACCGCGACGCGATCGAGGTCTTTGGCGAGGCGTACGCCGGGTCGGACCGGCCGATCGTCGTGACGGGCGGCTTCGGCCTGCTGCCGGCGGGGGAGACGTTCACGGAGGACGCTCGGCCACCCACGATCCCGGGGTTCCCGCGCGCGTCGGAGCAGACGGCGTTCGCGCTGGCCGAACGCGGGTTGCGGGCCGCCGTCGTCCGCCTCCCCCGCTCGGTTCACGGTGCCGGGGAGCGCCATGGCTTCGTCCCCATGCTTGCCGCATTGGCGCGCCAGAAGGGCGTCTGCGCGTATGTCGGGGGCGGCGAAAACCTTTGGCCGTCCGTGCACCGGTTGGACGCGGCGCGCGTCTTCCGCCTCGCGCTCGAACGGGGTGCCGGGGGCGAGGCGTTTCACGCCGTAGCGGACGAGGGCGTGCCGTTCAGACTGATCGCCGAGGCGATCGGCCGGCAGGTCGGCCTGCCGGCAACATCGCTGACGCCCGAGCAAGCCGAGGCGCATTTCGGCGGCCTCGCGACGTGGGTGGCGGGCAACGGCCCAGCGTCCAGCGCTAGGACCAAGGCCATCCTCGGCTGGGAGCCGAACCAGCCAAACCTCATCGCCGACATCGGCCGGCCCGACTATTCCGCGTGACGCCCGGTGAGACGCCGTCGCTCGGCGCACCCTAAGCGTTGGGCCGCGACGAGCCCGCAGCCGCGTACCGGTCGCCCATGAAGCGCAGGCGCGTCGGCTGCATGCTGTCGTTCGGATCGAGCCGATAGAACGCCGTCGCCTGCATGGTGCCGACGCTGTCCTGGCGGCGCAGGATGTCGAACACGACGCGATCCTCGCCCTGGCCGAAAAGGTCGCCGGGGCGCGGCGTGTTCCACCCCAGCAGCGCCGCCTCGCATTGCGTCTTGTCGAGCATCAGGCAGTTCGTATCGACGAAGCCGCCTAAATGTTCGGCGAACACGCCCTTGCCCGGACCGACGGATTCCCAGGTGTCGACGCAGATCGGCCGCGCCGTCTCGGGATGGACGAACCACCGCAGCGACCACGCCCAGGGCGCCAGCTTCAGGGCGTCGCAGAGCAGTCGCAGATGGTCGGGATGGAACCAGTTGTCGTCGTCGAGGTAGGCGATGTTGCGGCTGTTCGCGAGCAGGCTGAGCACGCAGCGCAACGCTCCGCCGGCGACGGATTTCGTCACACCGCCATGCCGGGCCGACGTCGAATATCCGGGGTAGATCGCCTGCAGCACCACGTTGCCGGGCCGGTTGGCGCACGCCTCGTCGAGCAGATCGAGCGAGCCGAGCGGGGCGTCGATCCCGACCAGCATCTGGATGCGCCCCGCGAAATTCTGCGCGAACACCGACTGTACCGCGCGAACCAGCGACGGGCGCAGGATCGTGGGCATGACCACGGCAACGTCCGCCGGCGTCTGGAGCGTCGCGGGGTCGCCGTAGGTGCGCAGGAAGCTGGTCATGGATCGACCGCCTGACCGGGCGCGATGACGACGCTCGACAATCCAAGCCATGACGCCATCAGGCCGAGCTCCGCCATCAGCCGTTCGACCGTATCCGGCGGCGCATCCGGCTCGATATGCATGCGTTGGACAATCAGCGTGGCGCCTTTCCGGTCCGCCTTCAGATCCACCCGTGCGACGAGCGCACCGTCCAGCAGAAACGGCAGCACGTAGTAGCCGTGCTCGCGCTTATGGGCGGGCGTGTAGATTTCGAGCCGGTAGCGGAAGCCGAACAGCCGCTCGGTTCGCGGGCGGTGCCAGATCAGCGGGTCGAACGGCGACAACATCGCCGCACCCTCGATCTTGCGGCCGGCCCGCGCGTCCTTGTGCAGATACGCAAGCTGCGACCAGCCGCGCACGCGCACGGGAAGGACCGTCCCCTCCTCGACCAGCTGCCCGATCGGCAGCGCGGCATCGGCGGCCGGGATGCGGTAGTAGTCGCGAAGATCGTCGGCCGTCGCGATGCCGAGTGCCCGCGCCGACCGCGCCAGCAGCGCCCGCCTTGCGTCGACCCCGGTCGGCGTGGGCAGGTCCAGGATCGCCCGGGGGAGCACGCGTTCGGGGAGGTCGTACACCCGCTCGAAGCTGCTCCGCCGGTGCGTCGCGGCCACAAGCCCCGCCCAGAACAGCCATTCGAGCGCGTGCTTCGCGTCGCTCCAGACCCACATCCCCTTGGACGCGCCACGGCCGGTCACGTCGGACGCGGCGAGCGGCCCCTCGGCCCCGATGCGCGCCAGCAAGGCGTCGGCCTCGGCGCGTTTTTCGGTCGCGTACGGATTGAGGCGATCCCAAGCGCCCGTGCCCCGAAGTGCCCGCGCCATCCGCCACCGCAGCAACGGCTGACAGTCGACCGGCAGCAGCGACGCCTCGTGGCCCCAATACTCGAAATAGCGGCGCGGCTTTTTCAGCACGAGCGCGTCGAGGGCGGCCGGGTCGTACGACCCGAGGCGGGAGAACAGCGGGAGGTAGTGCGCGCGAACCAGGACGTTCACGCTGTCGATCTGGAGCAGGCCGAGCCGGTCGATCGCATTACGCATCGCGGCCGCGCCGACGACGCCGCCACGGGACAGCCCGTTGAAACCCTGAGCCGTCAACGCGATGCGCCGCGCCTCCGAGACGGAGAGTTCCGGCTTCAGGGCCGCTAACCAGTCTCCAGGATCGTCGTAAACCGTCCCTCGCCGCGCATCACCTGGGCGAACGCCCCGGCGGCATGGATGTTGAACACCAGGATCGGCAGATGATTTTCACGCGCGAGGCTGATCGCCGCCGCGTCCATCACCGCCAGATCGCGCGTCAGCACGTCCAGGTAGGTGAGCGTGTCGAACCGTTCGGCGTCCGGCACCCGCCTCGGGTCGGCCGAGTATACGCCGTCCACTTGCGTGCCCTTCAGAAGCGCGTCGCATCCCATTTCGGCGGCCCGTAGCGCCGCGGCCGTGTCGGTGGTGAAGAACGGGTTGCCGGTGCCGGCGGCGAAGATCACCACCCGCCCCTTCTCCATGTGCCGCACCGCGCGCCGGCGAATATACGGCTCGCAGATCGTGGACATCGGGATCGCCGACTGCACCCGCGTCGGCACGCCGCATTTCTCGAGCGCGTTCTGCATGGCGAGCGCGTTCATCACCGTCGCCAGCATGCCCATGTAGTCGGCCTGCGCGCGCTCCATCCCGCCCGCCGCACCGGCGATGCCGCGAAAGATGTTGCCGCCGCCGAGCACGAGGCAAACCTGCGCGCCGGTCTCGATCACCGCACCCACATCCATCGCGATGCGGGTGACGGTGTCGACATCGAGACCGTATTCACGCCGGCCCATCAGCGCCTCGCCCGACACCTTCAACAGGACGCGTTGATACCGGTAGGGCGTGGCGTCGGTCATTGTCGGTTAAACGGTCAGGGCGTCAGGCCGGCGGCGGCGGCCACGTCGGCCGCGAAGTCTCCGACCGTCTTCTCGATGCCTTCGCCGAGATGGTAGCGCTCGAATCCCGTCAGCTCCGCGCCGGCCTTTTGCACGACCGCGCGCACCCGGCTCTCGCCGTCATGCACCCAGACCTGCTCCAGAAGCACGACTTCCTCGTAATACTTGCGGATCCGCCCCTCGATCATCTTGGCGATCACCGCGTCGGGCTTGCCGGACGCGCGCGCCTGATCGGTCAGCACCGCCCGCTCCCGCTCCAGCGCCGCCGGATCGACCCCGTCGACGTCGAGCGATTCCGGCCGCGTCGCCGCGACATGCATGCCGACCTGCCGGCCGAGGATTTCCAGCGCGTTGAGTTCGCTGTCGCTCTCGACCGCCACCAGCACGCCGATCTTGCCGAGGCCCGGCTTGACCGCCTGGTGGATGTAGGTCGCCACGACGCCCTTGCTGACCGTCATCACCCGCGCGCGGCGGATATTCATGTTCTCGCCGATCGTGGCGATCATGTGCGTCAGCTCTTCGGCGACCGTGCGGCTGCCGCCCGGATACGGGGCCGCCTTGATCGCCTCGACATCCTCGCCGACCGCGAGTGCGACGGCGGCGACACCGGACACGAATGCCTGGAACGCCTCGTTGCGGGCGACGAAGTCGGTCTCGGAGTTGACCTCGACCATGGCGGCGGCGTGCGCGCGCGACGCGACGCCGACCAGCCCCTCGGCCGCGACCCGGCCCGACTTCTTGGCCGCCGCCGACAGGCCCTTCTTGCGCAGCCAGTCGACCGCGGCCTCGGTGTCGCCGCCGCTCTCGGTCAGCGCCTTCTTGCAGTCCATCATCCCGGCGCCGGTCCGCTCGCGCAGTTCCTTGACCAAGGCGGGTGTAATGTCGGCCATCTGTCTAACTTCCTCGAAGAACTAGGCGGTCACGGGCGCGGCTTCGATCACCTCGGCCGGCGGCGGCAGGATCTCGGGCGGCAGTTCTTCCGACGCGCCGATATCACGGCCGCTGGCGACCATCTCGGCGCTGATCCCGTCCAGCACGGCGCCCGACACCAGGTCGCAATACATCGTGATGGCGCGGATCGCGTCGTCGTTGCCGGGGATCGGGAAGGTGACGCCGGTCGGGTCGGAGTTGCTGTCCAGGATCGCCACCACCGGGATGCCGAGCTTGGTGGCCTCCTCGACGGCCAGCTTTTCCTTGTTCGTGTCGATGATGAACAGGATATCCGGCAGGCCGCCCATGTCGCGAATGCCGCCGAGCGCGCGCTCGAGCTTCTCGCGGTCGCGGGTGATGTCCAAGATTTCCTTCTTGGTCAGCCCGGTCGTGTCGCCGGCCAGCGTCTCGTCGATCTGGCGCAGGCGCTTGATGCTGCCGGTGATCGTCTTCCAGTTGGTGAGCATGCCGCCCAGCCAGCGATGGTTGACGTAATACTGCCCGCAGCGATTGGCCGCGTCCGCGACGTACTCGGCCGCGGCGCGCTTGGTGCCGACGAACAGCACGCGGCCACCGGCGGCGGTCACGTCACGAACGGCGCGCAGCGCGCGGTCGAGCAACGGGACGGTCTGCTGCAGGTCGATGATGTGGACCTGGTTGCGGACGCCGAAGAGATACGGCTCCATCCGCGGATTCCAGCGGCGGGTGTGGTGGCCGAAATGGACGCCGGCCTCGAGCAGTTGACGCAGTGAGAAATCGGGCATCGCCATGAGCGTGCTCCTTTCCGTGTTCGGTTGTGCCTCCGCGGGGCCATGTCTCGCGACACCGAACCCGGATCGCCCTGATGGACGGACCGGAAAGGCGCCCCGCGTGTGAATTACCGACCGGAGTCTCCCGTCGGCGGCCGGGGTATGCCTTACCGGGCGTGTAGGCGCAAGGCGAGCTAGGGTGTGGAAAACCCGAATACTCCCAGAAAGGTCGCGCGATGCTGGGCGATCCAGTCGGCAGACACCGAACCAATCCGGCCGTCGATCACCGTCAGGTTCAGGGTGGCCAATTTATCGAACAACACGACCGACGCGGTCTTCAGCCCTGACAGGGGAGTCGCGTCGATCGGAGCTGAGTAGGCAGTGTCCCTCAGAACAGACGTAATGAAACTGACAACGAGGTCCGATTTGCGCCCGTCAGCCGAGACGACAAGCGCCGGACGACGCTTCGCGCCCGAAAGGTCGGTGAACGGAAACCGCGCAAGGACGATGCTGCCGAACGCATACACCTCTAATGGTGGCGGTCGATGACGTCGCTCTCGTCATACAGGTCCGGCTCATCGGCCAACCAGTCGAAAGCACCACCCGCCTGCACCATTGCCGCCATCGGCATGGCATTATCGTCGATGACCTCGACGGACACGTGCACCCGCGTTCGCGGCGACAGCCCGTGCCGCACCAACTCTTCGGCTATTCCAGCGACTTCGGCTTCCAGCGTGATCATCGGTCCGACGCCCTCCTGACTAGTTTGCCGCGTGGACACCATTCCGATACGCAAACTGCGAGTGGCCGGAGACGGTGGAGGCAGCAGCGAATAACTACTACTACGCTATTTATGGAGTGGGTCAGGTGATTGCGACGCGGAGACCATCCGGCGGTGCCGCTCAGCTCGCCCTGTGCCTGCTGCTCGCCGGTTGCGGCCCCGACTTCACGCCCGGCACCTACGACGTTCGCGCCGTGCAGCAGGTCAACAAGGTCGACCAGGCCGAGATCGTCGGCTACCGGCAGGTGGCGATCAGCGCGGACGGGACGGTCGGCGTCGTGACCGGTGGTGCGGCCGGCGGAATCGCGGGCTCGCAGGCCGCCGGCGGGATCGGCTCGGCGTTCGGCGCACTCGGCGGCACCATCATCGGCGGCCTCGTCGGCGGCGCGGTCGAGAAGACGACCGGGAAGCTGCAAGGCTTCGAATACATCGTGCGGAAGGCCAATGGCGAGTTGCTCTCGGTGGTTCAGCGCGACCTGAAACCGCTGCCGATCGGCCAGCGCGTGCTGCTGATCGCGGGTGCCCAGGCCAGGATCGTCCCCGACTACACCGTCGCCCCGGCAACCGCCGCGCCCGCGCCGGTCGTGCCGGCCACGCCGCCGCCCGCCGACACGGTCCCGTCCGTCCCGACGCCGGCCGCCATCACCTCGGTGCCGCTCGATCCGCCCCCGGCTGCCAAAGCGGTGCCGTAGCGCATCCGCCAGATCGGCCGCGTTCCGCCGGGGTTCGTCCCCGCGCTGACGACGACAAACCCGTGCCGCCGGTAGAAGGCGGCCGCCCGAACATTGTCCTGGTTCACGTCGAGCCACAGTCCCGCCGGGCACACCGACTTGGCCCAGCCCATCAGCGCGTCCGCGACCCCGCTGCCCCAGGCCGCCGGATCGACCGCCAGCTGATCGAGTTCGCCGCGCTCCGGCCACAGCATCGCGAACCCCACCGGCGGCTCGCCCGCGACCACGGTTTTCGCGGGCAGCGCCAGATGCTCGACGATCCAAGGCCGCCGTGCCGCGAAATCGATCGACGGCATGGTTTCGACCCACGCCCGCACCCACAGATCGGCCAGCGCGATCGGTGTCCGCCGGACCGGAACGGCCGGATCACTGAATGTCGACCCGCTGCACGCCCATGTGCGACTTGATCGCCTGCGCCAGACTTAGGGCTCGTGTTGAACCCGCCCGGCAGCCGCACCTCGACCTCCGGCGCCGCCGCGTCGCCGAACCTGGGGATCAGCCGCACTTCGCCGCGTCCCCGTCCCTCGCGCGACAGCATCGCCCGGATGTGCTCGACCGCATCCGGCCGGTCGAGCCAGATCCGCAAGCCGCCCGCCGCCTTCGCCGCCGCATCGTCGAGCGTGCCGACATCGAGCGCCGTGATCCGCACCGCCTCGCCCTCGACCTTCAGCTCGGCCGAGACCAGCAGCATCTGCCCCGCCGCCAGCATCGACCGGCTCCGCGCCAGCACCTCGGAGAACAGCGTCACCTCATAACTGCCGGCCGCGTCCGACAGCCGGACCCACGCCATGCGGCTGCCCTTCTGGGTCGTCCGCTCCTTGCTCGCGACCACGATGCCGGCGAGCTTGGCGCGGCCGGTGCCCGCCCGCGCCTCCGCCTCGATCCGGCCCGAGCCGATCACGCCGATCCGCCGCAGCACCGGCGTGTAGGCATCGAGAGGGTGAGCGGTCAGATGGAAGCCCACCGCCTCCGCCTCCGCCGCCAGCCGCTCCAGATCAGGCCAGTCCGCCGCGTCCGGCACCCGCAGCGGCTCCGGGGCCGCGTCCGGCACGGCGCCGAACAGCGCCACCTGGCTCGACGCCCGCGCCTCGGCCGCACTCTGCGCGCGCTTGATCACCGCCTCCGCCGCGCCGAATGCCCGCGCCCGGTTCGGCTCTAACTCGTCCAATGCGCCCGCCCGCGCGAGGCTTTCGAGCTGCAGCTTGTTCATCTGCCGTGGATCGACTCGTCCCGCGAGATCGGCCAACGAGGCGAACGGCTTTGATCCCCGCTCCGCGACCAGCGCGTCCATCGCCGACCGCCCGACGCGTTTGACGGCGGCCAGCGCGTAGCGGATCGCGAGCCCCGTGTCGGTATCCTCCAGCGAGAAATCGGCGACGCTGCGGTTGATGTCGGGCGGCAACACCTTGATCCCGGCGCGAGACGCATCTTGCCGCAGCGATGCGAGCCGGTCCGTGTTGGTCATCGCGAGCGACATGCACGCGGCCAGGAACGCCTCCGGATGGTTCGCCTTCATCCACGCCGTCTGATACGCGACCAGCGCATACGCCGCCGCGTGCGACTTGTTGAACCCGTAATCGGCGAACCGCGCCATGAGGTCGAACACCTCCTCGGCCTTCTCCGCCGTGACCCCCCGCGCCATCGCGCCGTCGGTAAACGTCTTGCGCTGCGCGTCCATCTCGGAGCGCACCTTCTTGCCCATCGCGCGCCGCAGCAGGTCGGCACCGCCGAGGCTGTAGCCCGCCATCGACTGCGCGATCTGCATCACCTGCTCCTGGTAGACCATGATGCCGTAGGTCTCGCCGAGGATCGCCGTCAGGTCCGGGTGCGGCGGGGCCCACGCCTCGCCGTGCTTGCGCTTGCAGTAATCGGGGATGTTGGCCATCGGCCCCGGCCGGTACAGCGCCACCGCCGCGATCAGATCCTCGAACCGGTCGGGCCGCATCTGCCGCAACACGTCGCGCATGCCGGGCGATTCGAACTGGAACACGCCGCCCGCGTCGCCCCGCGCCAGCATCGCGTAGGTCGGCCCGTCATCCACCGGCAACCGGTCGAGGTCGACGGCGATGCCGCGCGCGGCCAGCAGCCCGACCGCGCGTTTCAGGATCGTCAGTGTCGTGAGCCCGAGGAAGTCGAACTTCACCAGCCCGGCCTGCTCGACGTATTTCATCGAGTATTGCGTCACCAGCGCGTCCGATTTCGGATCGCGGTAGACCGGCACGAGGTCGATCAACGCCCGGTCGCCGATCACGACACCCGCCGCGTGCGTGCTCGCGTGGCGGTACAACCCCTCGAGCTGCAACGCGATTTCGAGCAGCCGGCGCACGGATTCGTCCTCGGCGCGCATCGCCTGCAACCGTGGCTCGCCGTCGATCGCCTGCTGCAGCGTCACCGGTTTCGCGGGATTGTTCGGGATCAGCTCGGCAACACGGTTCACCTGCCCGAACGGCAACGCCAGCACGCGGCCGACGTCGCGCACGGCGGCGCGCGCCTGCAACTTTCCGAACGTGATGATCTGCGCGACCCGGTCGGACCCGTAGCGGTCGCGCACGTAGGAAATCACCTCGTCGCGCCGGTCCTGGCAAAAGTCGATGTCGAAGTCGGGCATCGACACGCGCTCGGGGTTCAGGAACCGCTCGAACAGCAGCCCCCACGGCAACGGGTCGATGTCGGTGATCGTCAGCGCCCACGCGGCGACCGAACCGGCACCCGAGCCGCGCCCCGGCCCGACCGGAATATCGTGCGCCTTCGCCCATTGGATGAAGTCGGCGACGATCAGGAAGTAGCCGGGGAACCCCATCGCCTCGATCACGTCGAGTTCGAAGTCGAGCCGCTCGGCATAGATGCGGCGCTGGTCCGCGTCGGCCGACAGCGCGGTCATGCGCCGCTCCAACCCCTCGGTCGCCATCGCGCGCAGCATCTCGGGCTCGCTGCGCTGCTCGACCGTAAAGCCGGGCAGCATCGGCTTGCGCGTCTCGGCCATCACGGAACAGCGGCGCGCAATCGCAAGAGTATTGTCGCAAGCCTCCGGCAGGTCGGCGAACAGGGCGCGCATGTCCGCCGCAGGCTTGAACCACGCCTCCGGGCTGACCGTGCGCCGGTCGCGTTCGGCCAGCGTCCGTCCCTGCGCGATGCACAGCAGCGCGTCGTGCGCCTGATGCATCGCCGGTGTGGCGAAAAACACCTCGTTGGTCGCCGCGATCGGCAGCCCGAGCGCGTCGGCCAGCGCGATCATGCGCGGCTCCACCTCCGCCTCGTGCGGCGCGCCGTGCCGGTGCAACTCGACCACCAGCCGGTCGCCGAACCAGTCGGCCAGCCCCGCCAGATACTTTCGCGCCTCGGCATCCTGCCCGTCCCGCAACAGCCGGAACAGCGGGCCGGAGCCGCCGCCGGTCAGCAGGATCAGCCCGTCGGCGTTCTCACCGAGCCGCTCCAGGGACACCTGCGGCCGCATGCCGCCGGCCGCGTCCAGAAACCCGCGACTGGAAATCCGCTGCAGGTTCGCGAGCCCGGCCGCGTTCTGCGCCAGCAGCACGATCCCGTCCGGGTCGAGTTTCGGGTTATCGGCCCGGGTCAGCGCCACCTGACAGCCGATGATCGGCTGCACGCCACGCGACACGCACGCCTGGCTGAATTCCAGCGCCCCGAACAAGTTGGCCGTGTCCGCGATCGCCACCGCCGGCATCCCGCCGTCGCGCGCGAGCAGCGCCAGCTTGTCGGCCTTGATCGCCCCTTCGCTGAGCGAATAGGAGCTGTGGCAGCGCAGATGGACGAAACTCTTGGCTGGCAACTCGGCTGGCATGGTCGCGACTATATGGGCACCACGAGCCCATCGCGCAGCGTCACGATCCGGTCCATCCGCCGCGCCAGCTCCGGATTATGGGTCGCGATCAGCGCCGCCAGACCATGCGCCCGCACGCTGTCGAGCAGCTCGGCAAACACCGCGTCGGCCGTCGCGACATCGAGGTTGCCGGTCGGCTCGTCGGCCAGCAGCACCGCCGGATTGTTGGCCAGTGCGCGGGCGATCGCCACCCGCTGCTGCTCGCCGCCCGACAGCAGCCCCGGCAAATGCCCCAGCCGCGACGCAAGGCCGAACGAGGTCAGCAACGCCTCCGCCCGCGTCTCGGCGTCTCGGCGCGTCTTGCCCGCGATCAGCTGCGGCAACACGACATTCTCGCGCGCGGAAAACTCCGGCAGCAAATGATGGAACTGGTAGACGAACCCGATCGCGTCCCGGCGCAGCGCCGTGCGCGCCCGGTCGTCCAGCTTCGCGCAATCGCGCCCGTTCAGGATCACCTGCCCGCCATCCGGCCGTTCCAGCAGCCCCGCCAGATGCAGCAGCGTCGACTTGCCGGCGCCCGACGGTGCGACGAGTGCGACGATCTCTCCCGCGTTCAGCGACAGGTCGGCCGAGTTCAGCACATGCAGCACGCCGCCGGCGGTCCGGAACGTGCGCCGCACCCCTTGCAGCGCCAAAACCTCAACCATTGCGCAAACCCTGGATCGGGTCGGTCCGCGCCGCGCGCCAGCTCGGGTACACGGTCGCCAGCAGCGACAGGATCAGCGCCATGCCGATCACCTGTGCGACTTCCCGCCAATCGAGTTTGGCCGGCAGTTGCTCGAGGAAGTAGATCGCGGGGTTGAACAGGTTCGCCCCGCTGATGCCTCTCCAGCAAATGGCGGATCCGTTCGATGTTGAGGCAGAACGCAATCCCGATCGCCGCCCCCGCGAGCGTGCCGGTGACGCCGACGAACGCGCCGCACATGACGAAAATTCGCAGGATCGAGCCCGATGACGCGCCGATCGTGCGCAGCACCGCGATGTCGCGCGTCTTGTCCTTCACCATCATGATCAGGCTCGACACCACGTTGAACGCGGCGACGACGACGATGAGCGACAGGATCAGGAACATCACCGATCGCTCGATCTTCACCGCGTTGAACAGCGAGCTGTCGGCCGTCGTCCAATCGGCGATCCGCATCGCCTGCGGCTCGTCGCGCAACGCGGTCTGGATTTCGCGGTTCACCACACCCACGCGGTCCGCATCGCGCACGCCGACCTCGATTTGCGTGACGCCGTTATAGTCCTTGAAAAAGACCTGTGCGGCTTCGAGCGGCAGATAGACGTAACTCTGGTCGGCCTCGAAATACCCGGTCGAGAACGTCGCGACCACCGTGTACGTCTTCATGCGCGGCACACCGCCGACGACCGTCGCCTGCGATTGCGGCGACACCAGCGTGAACGTGCCGCCGACGCCCACCCGCAACCGCCGCGCCAGCTCGACGCCGATCGCCGCGGCCTCCGGTCCCTTGAAATCGTCGAAGCTGCCCTCGGCCAGACCGCCGGCCACGACATGGACGTTCTTCAGATCCTCGGGCCGCACGCCGCGCACGAGCCCGCCGCTCGCGTCGCCCTGATCGGACGTCAGTAGCGCCTGCGCCTGCACCATCGGGTAGGCGGAGGTGACGTCCTTCAGCCCGCGCACCTTGGCGACGATCGCATCGAAATCGTGCAGCGGCGGACCGGCGGCATAGATCGCGAGCTCGCCGTTGAGGCCGAGGATGCGGCCCAGCAACTCGTCGCGGAACCCGTTCATCACCGACATCACGACGATCAGCGCGCCGACGCCGATCGCGATGCCGACCATGGAGAAAACGGCGATGATGGAGACGAACCGCTCCCCCCGCCGCGCACGCAGATAGCGGCCGGCGACGGCACGCTCGAAGGGTCCGAACATGCCGCTACGTCCGCCGTGCAGAGCGACGCGTCAAGGTCATCGCGCAATCCCGAACAGGCGCTCGTCCCAGATCAGCGGTTCGGGCGCCGTCACCACGATCGAACCAGCGTCGGGATGCGCGGGGTTGACGACGTAATTCGGCTCGCGCTGGACGATCACGGAAGGCACGCGAAGCAACGCGGTCCGGCCCGAAGCCAGCCACTCCGTGCCCCGGGCGCGTGCCGTCCGGCTCAGCTTGTCGAGCCAGCCTAGGGGCGGATCGCGAAACGCGTCTTCGATGTCCAGATCGTCCGGCACCCGGGCCTCCACGACCACGGTCCACCGCAGCCGCTCTCGCTGGACCAGTCGCTCCAGCATCGCGAGAGACAGGGCACCGGCGGTGTAGATCGCGGGAGTTCCGACGTCGTTCCAACGTCCGCCGACAATGGACGCGCCGGTCCCGTCCCAGACCGGAAATGCCGTCGTCCCGATCCGATAGATCAGCAACCGGCTACAGGGGCAGGCTGTATTGGATGTTCAGCAAAATTCGCTCGACATCGCGCGCACCGAGTTCGGTTGCCGCGACTTCGATCGGCGGTGCACCGAACAGCATGTGCCGTCTTGTAAGCCACTCCTGCGCCTCTTCATCGTCGCCCAGCGCCACACGTGCCAAGGCAGAAATACGCGCCAACCGCTCCGCCCGTTCGCCTGCCTCGGCCGACAGAGTTTTGCGGCGTTTCAGGGTCGCCGAAGAGGCGATCATGTCGCTAACCCGCTTCCGCATCAGCGCGTTGGTTGGTGCTATCGAGGCAGCAACATTGCGCGCGACGACGACGGGCAGGCCGTGCGCAATCGCATCCTGCAGCCCGGATACCGTGTCGGTGGCCAGATGCACGACATGCTGGCCGCCCATCACCTCGACCACGCCCGCCACATCGACCGGATACATCGCGACGCCCTCACCTGAGCCACCAATGTGGGCTCACGTGAGCCGACCCACAAGCGTCAGCCGACCACCCGGGTCAGCGCGTCCTCGACCGACATCTCCGTCTTCTCGCCCTTGCCGCGCCGCCGCACCTCGACCGTCCCGGTCGCCGCCCCGCGCGGGCCGACCACGATCTGCCACGGGTGGCCCATCAGGTCCGCGTCGGCGAATTTTACCCCGGCCCGCTCGTCGCGGTCGTCGTACAGCGCCTCGTTCCCGAGCCCCTGCTCGAGCCGCTCGCAAATCGCGTCGCACGCGCCGTCGCCGACCTTCAGATTGAGAATCGACGCCCGGAACGGCGACACGCTTTCCGGCCAGATGATCCCGGCCTCATCGTGGCTCGCCTCGATCAGCGCGCCGACCAGCCGCGACACGCCGATCCCGTAGCTGCCCATGTGCGGCACCACCGCGGTCCCGTCGCGCCCGGCGACCGTCAGGCCCATCGGCTGCGAGTATTTGGTCCCGAAGTAGAAGATGTGCCCGACCTCGATCCCCCGCCCCTCGCGCCGGTTCGCGACCTGCGCCCAGGCCGCCTCGTCGTGCTTCTCGTCGGTCGCCGCATACGGCGTCGTGACGCCCTCGTAGAACCGCGCCAGATCGTCCTCCGACGCGTGGCTCACGTCGGCGCCCGAGTAATCCGCCGTCTCGAATGCCGCGTCGTAGAACACCTGGCTCTCGCCGGTCGGGGCCAGGATGATGAATTCGTGGCTCAGGTCACCGCCGATCGGGCCGGTATCGGCCACCATCGGGATCGCGCGGACGCCGAGGCGCTGGAACGTCCGCATGTAGGCCAGCATCATCCGACGGTAGCTCACCACGGCACCGGCGTAGTCGAGATCGAACGAATAGGCGTCCTTCATCAGGAATTCTCGCCCACGCATCACACCGAATCTCGGCCTGACCTCGTCCCTGAACTTCCACTGGATGTGGTACGCGATCTGCGGCAGCTCGCGGTAGCTTTTCACCGATTGGCGGAACAGATCGGTGATCATCTCCTCGTTCGTCGGCCCGTACAGCAGGTCGCGCCCATGGCGGTCCTGGATTCGCAGCATTTCCGGGCCATAGGCATCGTACCGGCCGCTGGTGCGCCATAGATCGGCGGATTGCAGCGTCGGCATCAGCACTTCCTGCGCGCCGGCGGCGTTCTGCTCCTCGCGCACGATCCGCGCGATGTTGGTCAGCACCCGCAGGCCCGCCGGCAGCCAGGCATAGATGCCCGACGCCGTCTGCCGGACCAGCCCCGCGCGCAGCATCAGCCGGTGCGAGGCGATCTGCGCCTCGGCCGGGTTCTCTTTCAGAGTGGGAATCATCGCGTGCGTGAGGCGCATCGGCGTGGCGGTCCTGCCTTGGTGGGGGAGCACCGTACCGTAGCGGACACATCCGATCACATCCAGGCCACACCTGGGGGCCATCCGCGCAACTTTGTGCAGCGCAGCATCGAACTTCGCGCAAGAATCGCGCGCGAAATGGCTTTCAGGCACTCAAACCGGGATGACAGGTGTCGCGGCACCCGTTAAGAAGAAGAGGCCTGTCGCGCCGAGAAGAGCGCAACAGGCCAAGTTTAGGGAGGATACGCCAATCTCACGACAGGACGGGCCCCACGCCCGCCCTGTCGTGATGATTCGCGCATTGCGCGCCGTTCGTCCAACGAAAAGGCGATGTGGCGCACGGCGAAATCAGCATCGCAGCCCGGAAACGCCTGTTTTCAGAGCAAACCGACCGCGACCGTGCGATCATTGCCTAGTCGTCCGGCAACGCCCACCAGCCGCTGCGAAAGCTGATCCAGCCGCTATGGATGATCGCGAACGCCACAAGAAACAGCACGCTCGCGACCAGCGTCGTCGCGACCGCCTTTTGCAACAGGCGCGGCTTCTCGGGGTGACCGGTCCAGCCGCCCGGCGTCGCTCTCGGGTCGATCACCGGGCGATTGCCGAACGGCAAGACGGCGAACAGGGTCATCCACCAGATCAGGACGTACAGAACGCATCCGGTGAACCACCCCATCGCGGCTCAGACCCGCAGCAGATGAACGTCCACCAGCGGCCGCTTCTGCAGCCGCTTGCCTAGCGCGCGTCGCACCGCCGCCCGCGCCGCATCCTCCAGCGCCGCCTGATCCGACCGCGTCTGTCCCGGCAGATCGCCCATCGCCTGCGCCACCTCGCCCGCCACGCGCGCCATCTCCGGATCGTCAGGCTCGTAGAGGCCCGGTGCGGACACGCGCGGCGCCCCACGCAGGCGGCCCGCCTCGTCCACCGCCATCGACGCGACGACCACGCCGTTGAACAGCATCCGGCGGCGGGCCCCCATCACGCTGCCCTGCAGCGGCACCAGACGGTTGCCGTCCAGCACCAGCCGGCCGACCGGCGCGCTGTCGATCACCTCCGGCACGCCGGGCGACAGGCTCAGCACGTCGCCGTCCTCCAGCATCACGCTCGGGATGCCCATCTCGCGCGCCAGGGCGGCGTGCGCCGCCAAATGCCGCCACTCGCCATGCACCGGCACGCTCAGCTTCGGCCGCACCAGCGCGTACAGGTGCCGCAACTCGTCGCGCGCCGGGTGGCCGGAGACGTGGATGCCGGGGTTGGCCTCCGCCGTCAGCAATCGCACGCCACGCCGGGCCAGATTGTCCTGCACCGTGCCGATCGCGCGCTCGTTGCCGGGGATCATCCGGCTCGAGAACACCACCGTGTCGCCCTCGCCCAACTCCACGCGCGGGTGGGTGTCGGACGCGATCCGCGACAGCGCCGACCGCGGCTCGCCCTGGCTGCCGGTGACCAGGATCAGCAGGTTCTCGTCCGGAATGTTGGCGACGTCGTCCTCGCCCATGAACGGCGGCAGCGACTTGAAGTAGCCGCACTCGCGCGCCGCCGCCTCGATGTTGCGCAGGCTGCGCCCGACCACGGCGACCGTCCGGCCGGAATCGCGCGCGGCCATGGCGATGCTCTCGACCCGTGCCACGTTGGACGCGAAACAGGTCACCGCGATGCGGCCCTTCAGACCGCCGATCAGGTTGGCGAGTGCGAGGCGCACATCCGCCTCCGACCCCGAATGCCCCTCGACCATCGCATTGGTCGAATCGCAGACCATCGCCAGCACGCCCTTGTCGCCGAGCTCGCGAAACGCGTCCTCGTCCGTCGCGGGCCCGACCAGCGGTGCCGCGTCGAGCTTCCAGTCGCCCGTGTGCAGCACGACGCCGGCCGGTGTCGTGATCGCCAGCGCCTGCGCCTCGGGGACGCTGTGGGCCACGCGGATGAAGCGCAGCTGGAACGGCCCGGCCTCGAAGCTGCCGCCGGGCTGGATCACGTGCAGCTTCACCTGCCCGACCAGCTGCTGCTCCCCGAGCTTGCGGCGCAGCACCGCCGCCGCGAACGGGGTCGCGTAGACCGGGCAGCGCAGTTGCGGCCACAGCCACGCGACCGCGCCGATGTGGTCCTCATGCGCGTGCGTGATCACGAGCCCGACCAGCCGGTCGCGCCGTTCGGCGAGGAACGCCGGGTCGGGCATCATCACCTCGACCTCCGGCATTTCCGATCCGCCGAAGCCGATCCCGCAATCGACCGCCAGATACTGGCCGCCGGTCCGATACAGATTCAAGTTCATCCCGATCTCGCCGGTCCCGCCCAATGGCAGGAACGCGAGGTCCGTGTTGACGGCGTTCATTGTTCTTCTCTGGCCCAAAAAGCCCGCTCCACCCCGTTCGGGGCGAAAGACGGGCGCTAATCGCCCTCCGAGGGGCGCAATCTGTCGCGAGTCCATGTGGGGGCCGGGTTACGATCCGCCAACAGCCTGAGGCCGTCGAGTGTCAGATCGGCGTCGATCCGCTCGATCACCGTGGCACCCTCGGCCAGCAGCGACGCCAACCCGCCGGTCGCGATCACCTTCATCGGCCGGCCGAACTCGCCGACGATGCGGGCGACCAGCCCTTCGACCATTCCCACATAGCCCCAGTAAATGCCCGACCGCATCGCCGCGACCGTGCCGTTGCCGATCACCGATTGCGGCCGGCCGATCGCGATCCGCGGCAGGCGGGCGGCGGCGTGATGCAGCGCCTCGATCGACAGGTTGATCCCCGGCGCGATCACGCCGCCGATGTAGGAGCCGTCCCCGTCGACGACGTCGAACGTGGTCGCCGTGCCGAAATCGATCACGATCAGCGGTCCGCGATAGGCCGTCTGCGCGGCCAGCGCATTCAGCAGCCGGTCCGCCCCGACCTCCTCCGGCCGGTCGACCCGGATCTTGAAACCCCAGTTCACCGCAGAGTTCGCGATCAGCGGCTCGACCGAGAACCAGTCCCGCACCAGCCGTCGCAGATGATAGAGCGTCGCCGGCACCACCGTGCCGATCACCGCCGCCGAGACGCCGTCGCGGCCGATCCCGGACAGCTCGAATAGGCCGAACAGCCAGACCGCATACTCGTCGCTGGTCCGTTGCGGCTCGGTCGCGATGCGCCAGGTGCCGCGATAATCCGCCCCGTCATGGACCGCGAACACGATATTCGTGTTGCCGGCGTCGATCACCAGCAGCATCAGGTCTCGCCCGTCGCGAAGGCGCGCACCCGCCCGCCGGCCGACAGCAGCAACCGGCCCTCGTCGTCCAGACCCGCGAACTGGCCGCCGACCGTGCCGGCCGCCCCGGACGAGACGGCGATGTGGCTGCCGAGGTCGGGCCCGCGCGCGAGCCATGCCGCGCGCACCGCGCCGAACCCGTCGCGCAACCGAACCAGCCGCCAGCGATCGAGGCTGTCCAGGATCGGCCGCACCAGCGCCTCGGCGTGCACCCGGTCGCCGAGCGAGACGGTCGGCCGGCCCGGCACCTCCGGCGCGGTCGCCACATTGACCCCGAAGCCCACGACCAGCCAGGCGAGCCGCCCGCCAGCATCGACGGCACTTTCGGCCAGAATGCCCGCGAGCTTTGCGCCGTCGACGATCAGATCGTTCGGCCATTTCAGCCGCAGCCGGTCCGCATAGGGCGACAGCGCGTCGGCCAGCGCCACGGCGGCCAGCAGCGAGAACTGCCCGATCGAGCGTGCCGGCTCGGTCGGACGCAGCAGTACCGACATGAACAGATTGCCCGGCGGGCTGACCCAGGCCCGTCCCTGCGTGCCGCGCCCGGCGGTCTGGCGGCGCGCGACGACCGCAAGCCGCTCCGGCTCACCCGCTTCGGCCAGGGTCCGGCACAGGGTCGAGGTCGAGTCGAGCGCCTCGAACGTTTGCAGCCGCCAGGACGGCGGCGGATCGCTCACCCGAACAGGACCCGCGCGGCTGCGTCGGCGGCACCCACGATCGGGGCCGGGAACAGGAAGAACAGCGTCGTGAACAGGCCGCTACCGGCCGCGACCAGCGTGAGCGAGGCCGGGCGGGGGTCGAACGCCTCCACCGGCTCGTCGAAATACATCACCTTGATGATGCGCAGGTAGTAGTAGGCGCCGACCACGCTGGTCAGCACGCCGATCACCGCCAGCGCCCACAGATGCGCGTTCACGGCGGCCGAGAAGATGAAATACTTGCCCCAGAACCCGCTGAACGGCGGGATGCCGGCCATGCTGAACATGAAGATCGTCAGCCAGATCGCCAGCATCGGATCGGTCCGGCCGAGGCCCGACAGGTCGGACACCTGCTCCAGCATCCGCCCCCGGCGGCGCATCGCGATGATGCAGGCGAACGTGCCAGCGTTCATGAACACGTAGGTGACGAGGTAGATCAGCACGCCGCGAATGCCGGTCGGCGTACCGGCCGCGAGCCCGATCAGCGCGTAGCCCATGTGGCCGATCGACGAATACGCCATCAGCCGCTTGATGTTCCGCTGCCCGATCGCGGCCAGCGACCCGAGCAGCATCGAGCAGATCGCCACCAGCACGATCAGCTGCTGCCACTGCAACAGCTGATGGCCGAACGGCGTCGCCATAGCCCGCACCAGCAACGCCATCGCGGCGACCTTCGGCGCGGTTCCCATGAACGAGGTCACCGGCGTCGGCGCGCCCTCGTACACGTCGGGCGTCCACATATGGAACGGCACCGCGCTGATCTTGAACGCGAGGCCGGCGACGAGGAACACGATGCCCACGATCAGGCCGAGCGACGCCGAATGCGGGTCGGTCAGCGTCGAGGCGATCCGGTCGAACGACATCGAGCCGGAGAAGCCGTAGATCAGCGTGATCCCGTACAGCAGCAAACCGGACGCGAGCGCGCCCAGAACGAAGTATTTCAGCCCCGCCTCGGCCGATCGCAACTGGTCGCGCGCGAACGCGGCGAGCACGTAGATCGACAGCGATTGCAGCTCGAGCCCGAGATACAGCGTCATCAGGCTGGTCGCCGACACCATCGTCATCATGCCGACCGAGCACAGCATGATCAGCACCGGGAACTCGAACCGGCGCAGGTTCTGGTGCTCGGCGTAATCCAGGCTGACCACGATCCCCATCGCCGACGCGATCAGGATCAGCAGTTTCGCGAAATGGCTGAACGTGTCCGACGTGAACTGGCCGTTGAAGCCGACCCCGCGATCGCCCGCGATCACCAGCAGCGCCGTCAGCAACAGCGAGCCGACCGCCAGCATCGAGCACAGCAGGTAGGCGTCGCGCGTCTTCTGCATCAGCACGCCGAAGATCAGCACCGCCATCGCGGCGCAGCCCGAGCACGATCTCCGGGATCGCGAGCGTCCAGTTGAAACTCTGGGCGGTCATGGCGCGATCCCCGCGATAACGGGCTGGGCCAGCAGCGCCACCCGGTGATGCTCGACCATCGAGCCGACGGTCGCGTCGAACACGCCGGTGAAGCTCGACGGGTAGATGCCCATCCACAGCGTCACCAGCGCGAGCGGCACGAACACCGCGATCTCGCGCGGGCTCATGTCGAGCAGGGCCCGCAGGTCGATCTTGGTCAGCGCGCCGAAGATGATGCGGCGATACAGATACAGGCTGTAGCCGGCGCCGAGGATCATGCCGGTCGAGCCGAGCAGGGCCAGCCAGAAATTGACCTGAAGCGCGCCGATCATAACCAGGATTTCACCGACGAAGCCGCCCGTGCCGGGAAGCCCGACATTGGCCATCGTGAACAGCATGAAGGTCAGCGCGTAGGCCGGCATGCTGTCGCCGAGCCCGCCGTAGCGCGCGATGTCGCGCGTGTGCAGCCGGTCGTAGACGACGCCGACGCACAGGAACATCGCCGCCGAGACGATGCCATGGCTCAGCATCTGGAACAGCGCGCCGTCGATGCCCTGCGCGTTGAACGTGAAGATGCCGATCGTGACGACGCCCATATGGGCCACCGACGAATAGGCGATCAGCTTCTTCATGTCGGTCTGCGCGAGTGCGACGAGCGACGTGTAGATCACCGCGACCACGGACAAGGCGAAGATCAGGGGCGCGAAATACTGCGACGCCCACGGCAGCATCGGCACCGAGAAGCGCAGGAAGCCGTACGCCCCCATCTTCAGCAGCACGCCCGCCAGGATGACCGAGCCCGCCGTCGGCGCCTCGACATGCGCGTCCGGCAGCCAGGTGTGGACCGGCCACATCGGCACCTTGACCGCGAACGAGGCGAGGAAGGCGACGAACAGCCAGATCTGCATCTGGTGCGGAAACTGGGTCGCCATCAGCGTCGGGATGTCGGTCGTCCCCGCGAACGACCACATCCACAGCAGCGCGAGCAGCATCAGCACCGAGCCGGCGAGCGTGTAGAGGAAGAACTTGATCGAGGCGTAGACGCGCCGCTGGCCGCCCCAGATCCCGATGATCAGGTACATCGGGATCAGCACGCCCTCGAAGAACATGTAGAACACGACGAAGTCGAGCGCGCAGAACATCCCGATCATCATCGTCTCGAGGATCAGGAACGCCGCCATGTACTCGCGCACGCGGCTGGTGATCGATTCCCAGCTGGCCAGGATGCAGAGCGGCGTGAGGGCCGCCGCCAGCACCACGAACAGCATCGAAATGCCGTCGACGCCGACCTTGTAGGTGATGCCGTAGCTCGGCATCCACGCGACGGATTCGATGAACTGGAAGCCGGAGACGTGACGGTCGAAATCGACCCACATCAGCACCGCGAGCGCGAACACGATCAGGCTCGTCCACAACGCCGTGTAGCGGGCGGACCGCGCCGCCGCCGCCGCGTCGCCGCCGCCCATGATGGACAGCACGGCGACACCGACGAGCGGCAGAAACGTGAGCATGGAAAGCAGCGGGAAACCGAGAGTGTTCATGCGGGGTTGGCCTTCGCGGTCAGCGCAGGAACAGCAGGAAGATGCCGACGAGGCTCACGAGCCCGATCAGCATGACAAAGGCGTAGACCGCGATCGAGCCGGTCTGCAGACGCATCACCTGCGTCGATCCGCCGGCGGCGATGGCGGCGAGGCCGTTCGGCATCCCGTCGATCAGCCGCACGTCGCCGATCTGCCACAACTCACGCGCCAGCCAGCGGGCCGGGCGGACGAAGATCGCGTTGTAGATGTCGTCGAAATACCATTTCGCGGCGAGGAACCGGTAGAGCGCCGGGAACGCACCCGCGACGCGGCCCGGAACCGCCGGGAACACCATGTAGCAAAGATAGGCGATCGCGATCCCGACCAGACCGACCACGGTCGGGGCCGCGCTGACCCAGCCCGGAACCTGCTCCATCGCGCGCAGCGCGTGATTATCCGTCGCGACCGCGATCGAGTTGCCCCAGAACTCCTGCCAATGCTCGCCGATCAGCTGGTCGCGGAACACCCAGCCGGCCCCGACCGCGCCGATCGCGAGCACCACCAGCGGCAGCAGCATCACCGGCGGGCTTTCATGGACGTGGGCCATCACCTCGGCCGACGCGCGCGGCTTGCCGTGGAACGTCATGATGAGCAGCCGCCACGAGTAGAAGGCCGTCAGCAACGCCCCGATCAGCGTCATCCAGAACCCGTAATGGCCGACCAGCGTATGGCTGCCCCACGCCGCCTCGATGATCGCGTCCTTCGAGAAATAGCCGGAGAACGGCCACACGCCGGACAGCGACAGGTTGCCGATCCACATCATCACGTATGTGACCGGGATCAGCTTCCAGATGCCGCCCATCTTCCGCATATCCTGCTCGTCGCTCATCGCGTGGATGACCGCGCCGGCGCCGAGGAACAGCAGCGCCTTGAAGAACGCGTGCGTCAGAAGGTGGAACATCGACGCCTGATAGGCCCCGACGCCGGCGGCGACGAACATGTAGCCGAGCTGCGAGCACGTCGAATACGCGATCACCCGCTTGATGTCGTTCTGCACGCAGCCGATGGTCGCCGCGAAGAACGCGGTCGTGGCCCCGATGAACGTCACGAACGACAGCGCCCCCGGCGCATGGTCCATCAGCGGCGACATGCGCGACATCAGGAACACGCCGGCCGTCACCATCGTGGCCGCATGGATGAGTGCGGAGACGGGCGTCGGGCCTTCCATCGCGTCCGGCAGCCAGACGTGGAAGCCGATCTGGGCCGACTTCCCCATCGCGCCGATGAACAGGAGGATCCCGATCACCTCGTAGGCGCGGAACGTCGAGCCGAGCACGTGGTAGGTGGCGTTCAGGTGTTCCGGGATGGCGCTGAAAATCTCGCCGTACTGGATGGTGCCGAACAGCGACCAGACCAGCGCGATGCCGACCGCGAAGAACAGGTCGGCGACGCGGTTGACGATGAACGCCTTCATCGCCGCGTCGTTGGCCGATTTCTTGTAATACCAATAGCCGATCAGCAGGTAGCTCGCGAGGCCGACGCCTTCCCAGCCGAAGAACAGCTGCAGCAAATTGTCGGCCGTGATCAGCATCAGCATGGCGAAGGTAAACAGCGACAAGTAGCTGAAGAAGCGCCACGCGCCCTTCTCGTGGGCCATGTAGCCGACGCTGTAGATGTGGATCAGCGTCGAGACGCTGGTGACCATCGCGACCATCACGGCGGCCAGCGTGTCGCGGCGCAGCGCCCATTCGACATGGAAGCTGCCGGCGGTGATCCACGTCCCGAGCGAGACGGTGCCGGGCGGGACGCCCTGGTAGACGAGCTGGATAAACGACGCGACGCCGCAGCCGGCGGCGATGCCCATGCAGGCGATGGTGATCGCGCGCGCCGGGCGGGTGCCCATGCCGCGCCCGAACAACAGGGTGACGATCGAACCGAAAAGCGGCAGCAGCACCGCGAACGCGTACAGCATCGTCCGGGTCAGCCCTTCATCAACGTCACGTCCTCGACCTCGATCGAGCCGCGATTGCGGAAATAGATCACCACGATGGCCAGGCCGATCGCGGCCTCGGCGGCGGCGACGGTCAGCACGAACAGCGCCATCACCTGCCCGACCAGATCGTTCAGCACCGCCGAGAACGCGACCAGGTTGATGTTGACGGCGAGCAGCACGAGCTCGATCGACATCAGGATGACGATGACGTTCTTGCGGTTCAGGAAGATGCCGAACACGCCGAGCACCAGCAGGATGGCGCTCACCGTCAGGTAGTGGAACAGGCCGACGACCATCGTCTAATGATCCTGATGCGCGTCGTGGACGTGGTTGTCCTCGTGGTGGACAAGATCGTCGGTGTCCTCGGCCGGCCCCGTCAGCACCAGCGGGCGCAAGACCGCGCCGATGCCCCGGTCGGACGCGACGTCGACCATGACCAGCGTGTTGGCCGGGCTGCGCGCGACCTGGGCGGCGATGTTCTGCCGCCGCGACGCCGCCTGCGGCCGGTCCGCCTTGTCGCGCAACGTCAGCACGATCGCCCCGATCATCGCGACCAGCAGCACCAACCCCGCCGCCTGGAACAGGAAGATGTAGTCGGTGTAGATCAGCCGCCCGAGTTGCTGGGTGTTGTGGATTTCGAGCGCGTTCGGCGCCAGCCGCAGCGACATCGAGCCGGGGGCGAATTTCCAGCCGCCGAGCACCGCGCCCAATTCCACCAGCAGCACGACGCCCACAGCCGCACCGACCGGCGCGTATCGCTGCAGGCCCTCGCGGCGCGAGACCGTGTCGATGTCGAGCATCATCACGACGAACAGGAACAGAACGGCGACCGCGCCGACGTAGACGATGACCAGGATCATCGCCAGGAACTCGGCCCCCGCGAGCAGGAACAACGCGGCGGCGTTGAAGAACGCGAGGATCAGGAACAACACGGAATGGACCGGGTTGCGGCTGCTGACGACCATGGTGGCCGACGCGAGCAGGATCAGCGCGAAGACGTAGAATGCGAGGGAGGCGACGGTCACCGCGAACTCCTCAGCGGTACGGCGCGTCGAGCTCGAGCCGGGCCGCCAGCTCCGGCTCCCACCGGTCGCCGTTGGCCAGCAGCTTGCCCTTGTCGTACAACAATTCCTCGCGCGTCTCGGTCGCGAACTCGAAGTTCGGCCCCTCGACGATCGCGTCCACCGGGCAGCTTTCTTCGCAAAGCCCGCAGTAGATGCATTTCGTCATGTCGATATCGTACCGGGTCGTGCGGCGCGAGCCGTCCGCGCGCGGCTCGGCCTCGATCGTGATCGCCTGCGCCGGGCACACCGCCTCGCACAGCTTGCACGCGATGCAGCGCTCCTCGCCGTTCGGGTAGCGGCGCAGCGCGTGCTCGCCCTTGAAACGCGGGCTGATCACGTTCTTCTCGTACGGATAGTTCAGCGTCGCCTTCGGTTTGAACATGTAGCCGAACGTCAGCGCCATTCCGCCGATGATGTCGCCCAAAAGGATGCCGCGCGCGGTGCGGTCGAGGAACGCCATGTCGACTACTCCCGTGAGGCCGCACGCCTACCGCGCGCGGCCCGTTGTAACAAGCCGGTGGTGCTAAGCGAGGTCGGGCAGCCAGCCCATCGCCAGCAGGAAGCCCGCCGTCAGCACCAGCCAGCCGAGCGAGGCCGGCAGGAAAATCTTCCAGCCGAGCCGCATCAGCTGGTCGTAGCGGTAGCGCGGGAACGTGCCGCGGATCCAGATGAACACGAACAGGATCGCGCACACCTTCAGGAAGAACCAGATCGGTCCCGGTATGAACGTGAGCCCGAACGGCGCGAGCCACCCGCCGAGGAACAGGATCGTCGTCAGCGACGACATCAGGATCATGTTCATGTATTCGCCGAGGAAGAACAGCGCGAACGCCATGGCGCTGTATTCGACCATGAACCCGGCGACGATCTCGCTCTCGCCCTCGGGCAGGTCGAACGGCGACCGGTTGGTCTCGGCCAGCGTCGAGATGAAGAAGATGATCGCCATCGGGAACAGCGGCAGCACGAACCAGACGTGGCGCTGCGCGAGCACGATGTCGTTCAGGTTCAGCGAGCCCACGCACAGCAGCACGGTGACGATCACGAAGCCCATCGAGACTTCGTACGAGACCATCTGCGCCGCCGATCGCATGGCACCCATGAACGCGTATTTCGAGTTGCTGGCCCAGCCGGCGATGATGATCCCGTAGACGCCCAGGCTGCTGATCGCGAACAGATACAGCACGCCCACGTTGATGTTGGCGATCGCCCAGCCGTCGTCGAGCGGGATCACCGCCCACGCGATCGAGGCGAGCCCGAACGTCAGCATCGGCGCGAGCAGGAACAGGACGCGATCCGCCCCCTCGGGGATGATCGTCTCCTTCATCACCATCTTGATCGCGTCGGCGAACGGCTGGAACATGCCGAACGGGCCGACGACGTTCGGACCCTTGCGGATTTGGATGGCCGCCAGAACCCGCCGCTCGGCGAGCGTCAGATACGCCATCATGATCAGGACCGGGACGAGGATCGCCAGCGTCCTCGCCAGCGTGACGATCGCGATCCCGAGGCCGGTGTGCCAAAAACCCATGGTCATTCCGCCGCGATACGAAGTTGTTCGCCGAGTCTCGGCCCGATCTCGGCGACGCACGCCGCCATCGTGACGCTGGACCGGCTGATCGGGTCGGTCTGGTAATACGTCTCGAACCAGCGGCCGAACACGCCGCCGCCGAGGTCGCCATGCGCCGGCGCCGGCAGATCGGCCCCGAAGGCCGGCCGCGCGCCGATCTCGGCGAAGACCGGGTTCACCTCCACCAGCCGCGCCCGGACCCCGTCGAGGTCGTCGTACGGCAACGGATGCCCGATCACGCCGCTGAACGCGCGCAAGATGCGCCAATCCTCACGGCTTTGGCCCGGCGGGAAGACGGCCAGGTTGGTGTGCTGCACCCGCCCCTCGGTGTTCACGTAGGTCGCGTTCTTCTCGGTATAGGCCGCACCGGGCAGGATCACGTCGGCCCGCGCGGCACCGGCATCGCCGTGGTGACCCTGATAGACCACGAACGTGTCCGCCCCGATCCGGCCAGTGTCGAAGGTGTCGGCACCGAGCAGCCACAGCAGATCGACGTTCCCGCCCATCAGCGCGTCCATGCCGCCGTCGGTGGTCAGCCCGAGGTCGAGCGCCCCGACCCGGCCGGCCGCCGTGTGCAGCACGTTGAACCCGTGCCAATCCGGCTTGAACATCCCGAACTCGGCGGCCAGCGCCCAGGCGCGCGCCATGACGCCGGGATGGCGCAGCGCCGACTGCCCGACGATCACCATCGGCCGCTCCGCGCCGCGAAGCACATCGCCGAACGCGCCGAGATTGTGCAGCGCCTCCGGCCCGTCGCCGAGCCAGGTCACCGGGTACGTCAGTTCGGCGTGGGCACCGACGGCACCGACCGTCAGCCCGCCCATCAGATACCGCTTGCGGATGCGGGCGTTGATCAGCGTCGCCTCGGCGCGCGGGTTGGCGCCGATCAGCAGGATCGCGTCCGCCTGCTCGATCCCGGCGATGCCCGTTCCGAACACGTAGTGCGACCGGTGCGCGGTGCTGTAATCGGCCCCGTCCTGCCGGCATTCGATCTTCGACGATCCCATCGCCGCCAACAGGTCGCGCAACGCCACCATGCTCTCGGCGTCGCACAGATCCCCGACCACGGCCCCGATCCTGGAACCGTCCATTCCCCAGACCTTCGCCGCGATCGCGCCAAAGGCGTCGTCCCACGTGGTCCGCACCAGCCGGCCGTCGCGCTTGACCCATGGCGTATCCAGCCGGCGCGCCCGCAGCCCGTCGATCGCGTGGCGGCTTTTATCGCCGATCCACTCCTCGTTGATGTCGTCGTCGACGCGCGGCAACACCCGCATCACCTCGGCCCCGCGCGTGTCGATCCGGATATGGCTGCCGACCGCGTCCAGCGCGTCGATCCCGTCCGTGTGCTTCAGCTCCCACGGCCGCCCCGTGTACTGATACGGCTTGGACGTCAGCGCGCCGACCGGGCAGATGTCGACCAGGTTGCCGGACAGCTCGCTGCTGAGCGCGTGCTCGACATACGTGCCGATCTCGAGGTTTTCCCCGCGCGACGTCGCACCCAGTTCCGGCACGCCGGCGATCTCGGTGGCGAACCGCACGCAGCGGGTGCACTGGATGCAGCGGGTCATGATCGTCTTCACGATCGGCCCGAAATACTTGTCCTTCACCGCCCGCTTGTTCTCGCGGTAGCGGCTGCTGTCCCCGCCATAGCCCATCGACTGGTCCTGCAGGTCGCACTCGCCGCCCTGGTCGCACACCGGGCAATCGAGCGGGTGGTTGATCAGCAGGAATTCCATCACCCCGCGCCTTGCGTTGCGGACCATCGGGCTGTCGGTGTGGACGACCATGCCCTCGGCGATCGGGTACGCGCACGACGCGACCGGCTTCGGGGCCTTCTCGACCTCGACCAGGCACATCCGGCAGTTGCCGGCGATCGACAGCTTCTCGTGGTAGCAGAAGCGCGGGATCTCACGCCCCGCCGCCTCGCACGCCTGGATCAGCGCGGAGCCGGCCGGAACCTCGACCTCGATCCCGTCGATGGTGAGCTTTGTCATCGCGTCACTCCGCCGCCAGCAACAAGGGTGCCGCCGGTCCCGCCTGATCCCTCGGCAACGCGGGGATCGGCAGCCCGCGCGACTTGTAGGCCGCGATCCGCTCCTCGATGGCCGGCCTGAAATGCCGGATCAGCCCCTGGATCGGCCACGCCGCCGCGTCGCCCAGCGCGCAGATCGTATGACCCTCGATCTGGCGGGTCACCTGCTCCAGCGTGTCGATCTCTTCCAGCTCCGCCCGGCCCTGCACCATCCGGTTCATCACCCGCATCATCCAGCCCGTGCCCTCGCGGCAGGGCGTGCACTGCCCGCAGCTCTCGTGCTTGTAGAACTGCGCCAGCCGGGCGATCGCCTGGACGACGTCGGTGCTCTTGTCCATCACGATCACCGCCGCCGTGCCGAGGCCCGACTTCACGTCGCGCAGGCTGTCGAAATCCATCAGCACCGTGTCGCAGATCGACTTCGGCAGCAGCGGCACCGACGAGCCGCCGGGGATGACCGCCAGCAGATTGTCCCACCCGCCGCGCACGCCGCCGCAATAGGTGTCGATCAGCTCGCGCATGGGAATGCCGAGCGCTTCCTCGACGTTGCACGGCTTGTTCACGTGCCCGCTGACGCAGAAGATCTTCGTGCCGCTGTTCTTCGGGCGGCCGAGTGCGGCGAACCACGCGCCGCCCCGTCGCATGATGGTCGGCGCCACCGCGATCGTCTCGACGTTGTTGACCGTCGTCGGGCAGCCATACAGCCCGACCGCCGCCGGGAACGGCGGCTTCAGCCGCGGCAGGCCCTTCTTGCCCTCGAGGCTCTCGAGCAGTGCCGTCTCCTCGCCGCAGATGTAAGCGCCGGCACCGCGATGCAGATACAGGTCGAACTTGTAGCCCGACCCGCACGCGTTCTCGCCGATCAGCCCGGCCGCGTACGCCTCGTCGATCGCCGCCTGCAGATTGACGGCCTCATTAAAATACTCGCCGCGAATGTAGATGTAGCAGGCGTGGGCCAGCATCGCGAAGCTGGCGATCAGCGCGCCCTCGATCAGCTTGTGCGGATCGTGGCGCATGATGTCCCGGTCCTTGCACGTCCCGGGCTCGCTCTCGTCGGCGTTGATGACGAGGTAGTGCGGCTTCGCCCCCACCACCTTCGGCATGAACGACCATTTCAGGCCGGTCGGGAAACCGGCGCCGCCGCGCCCGCGCAGGCCGGACGCCTTCATCTCGTCGACGATCGCGTCCTTGCCGCGCGCCAGGATCTCGGCCGTGCCGTCCCAGTCGCCGCGCGCCCTGGCCGCCTCGAGCCCGTAGGACTGGGTGCCGTAGAGGTTCGTGAAAATGCGGTCGCTATCGGCCAGCATGGCTCACTCCGCCGGAACATGATTGCGCGCAGGCACGTCGAGCAGCGTGGTCGGGCCGCCTTCGGGGGCGGACGTCATGCGCCCGATGGTCGAACCGGGCTTCGGCCGCTCGCCACGCCGCAGCGCCTGCAGCAATTCGGTCGTGCGCGGCCCGTCGAGGTCCTCGTAGTAATCGTCGTCGACCTGCAGGATCGGCGCGTTCACGCAGCCGCCGAGGCACTCGACCTCGGTCATCGTGAACATCCGGTCGGCACTCGTCTGATGCCAGCCGGTGATCCCGGTCTCGGCACGGCAGGCGGCCGTCACCGCGTCCGACCCGCGCAGCCAGCACGGCGTCGTCGTGCAGACCTGCAGATGGTAGCGCCCGATCGGGGTCGTGTTGAACATCAGGTAGAACGTCGCGACCTCGTAGACGCGGATCGGCGCCATCCCGAGCCGTGCCGCCACGGCGTCCATCGCGACCGTCGGCAGCCACGCGCTGCCGGTCTCGCGGAACATCTGCTTCTGCGCCTCGTACAAGGCCGGGATCACCGCGCTCGCCTGCCGGCCGGGCGGGTATTTGGACACCCACACATCGATCGCCGCATGGCTCTGCGCATCGAGCGCGAACGAAGTCGGCTGCGCGACCTCCAGACCGGTCGAGCCGTCGCCACCATCGAGCATCATCGCCGCCTCCTAACGATCGATCTCGCCGAACACGACGTCGATCGATCCGATGATCGCGACCGTGTCGGCCAGCATGTGCCGGTGCGCCATGTATTCCAGCGCCTGCAGGTGCGCGAAGCCGGTCGGGCGGATCTTGCACCGGTACGGCTTGTTGGTCCCGTCCGCGACAAGATAGACGCCGAACTCACCCTTCGGGCTCTCGACGGCCGTGTACGTGGCACCGGCCGGCACGTGGTAGCCCTCGGTATACAGCTTGAAGTGATGGATCAACGCTTCCATCGACCGCTTCATCTCGGCGCGCGGCGGCGGCGCGATCTTGTGGTCCGCGACCTTGATCGGCCCGGGCCGCATCTGCTCCAGGCACTGCACGATGATCTTCACGCTCTCGCGCATCTCGGCGATCCGCACGAGGTAGCGGTCGTAGCAGTCGCCGTTCCGCCCGACCGGAATGTCGAATTTCACGTGGTCGTACATCTCATACGGCTGCGACCGGCGAAGGTCCCACGCGATGCCGGACGCGCGGATGCACGGGCCGGTGAACCCCCACGCCAGCGCCTCCTCGGCGGACATCGTGCCGATGTCGACCGTGCGCTGCTTCCAGATGCGGCTGCCGGAGAGCAGGTTCTCCAGATCGTCGATGAATTTCGGGAACGTCCGCGCCCACGCCCCGATCTGCTCCTCCATCCCCGCCGGCAGATCCTTGCTGACCCCGCCCGCGCGAAAATAGTTGGAGTGGAGGCGCGCACCCGACGCCGCCTCGTAGAACGTCATCAGCTTCTCGCGTTCCTCGAACCCCCACAGGCTCGGCGTGATCGCGCCGACGTCGAGCGCGTAGGTCGTCACGTTCAGCAGGTGGTTCAGGATGCGCGTGATCTCGCTGAACATCGTGCGGATCCACTTGGCGCGCAGCGGGATGTCGATCCCGAGTAGCTTTTCCGTGCCGAGCGCGAACGCATGCTCCATGCACATCGGGCTCACGTAATCGAGGCGATCGAAATACGGGATCGCCTGCAGATACGTCTTGGCTTCGATCAGCTTCTCGGTGCCGCGATGCAGCAGCCCGATATGCGGATCGGCACGCTCGACCACCTCGCCGTCCATTTCCAGCACCAGGCGCAGCACGCCGTGCGCGGCCGGATGCTGGGGGCCGAAATTGATCGCGTGGCTGTCGATCTCGATCGTTTGGGTGCGCGGCCCGTCGACGATGGTCTCGCTCATGGCTTTGCTCCGGCAGACGCCGCTTGCCCGAGTTTTCCCTCGGCGCGCGTCTCATGGACCTTCTCGTCGCCCGGCAGCGTGGTCAGCGCCTCCCACGGCGAGAGGAAGTCGAAGTTGCGGAAATCCTGCGTCAGCTTGACCCGCTCGTAGACGACCTGCTTGCGGTCCTCGTCGTAGCGGACCTCGGTGTAGCCGGTCAGCGGGAAGTCCTTGCGCAGCGGATGACCCTTGAACCCGTAATCGGTCAGGATGCGGCGCAGATCGGGCTGGCCGGAAAATACCAGGCCGAACAGATCCCACGCCTCCCGCTCCCACCACGTCGCCACCGGCCAGATCGCGTGGATCGACGGCACCGGCTCGTCCTCGGCGCAGTCGACGATGACGCGCACCCGCTGGTTCAGCGTGACCGACAGCAGGTTGTAGACGACGTCGAAGCGGGGGTTCCGCTCGGGCCAGTCGACCCCGCAAAGGTCCATCAACTGCTCGAACGCGAAGCGCGGGTCGTCGCGCAAGATCGTGCAAATCTCGAAGATCGAGTCGGCGCGGGCGTGGGCGACAACTTCGCCCTTCTCCACCGCCGCGTGCCGCACGCCTTGGATGGTGCCGACCGCCTCGGCCAGCACGACAGCGCGGTCGTATAGCGTGACCGCGTCAACCACGCAGGATGGTCCCGGTGCGACGGATCTTTTTCTGCAACTGCATGATCCCGTACACCAGCGCCTCGGCGGTCGGCGGGCAGCCCGGGACGTAGATGTCCACCGGCACCACGCGGTCGCAGCCGCGAACCACGCTGTAGGAATAGTGGTAATAGCCGCCGCCATTGGCACAGCTACCCATGCTGATGACCCAGCGGGGCTCGGCCATCTGGTCGTAGACCTTGCGCAGCGCCGGGGCCATTTTGTTGGTCAGCGTGCCGGCGACGATCATCACGTCGCTCTGGCGCGGCGAGGAGCGCGGGATGACACCGAGCCGGTCCAGATCGTAGCGCGGCATGTAGGCGTGGATCATTTCGACCGCGCAGCAGGCCAGCCCGAACGTCATCGGCCACAGGCTGCCGGTCCGCGCCCAGTTCACCAGCTTGTCGACGTTGGCGACGACGAAGCCCTTATCGGTGATCTCGCCGGTGATGCCGCGGACCACCGCTTCCTGCTCGGGGCCGGGCGGGAGGTGCTGACGGTTCCAGGAAATGTCCTGCTCGGTTGCTTCGCTCATGTCAGATCCTCCAGCAATCCGTGGGCGAACACGGCGGGTTCACTCCCAATCGAGCGCGCCCTTGTTCCACTCGTAAATGAAGCCGACCGTCAGCACCGCAAGGAAGCCCAGCATCGAGAGGAAGCCGAACAACCCGATGTGTGCCAGGCTGACCGCCCACGGGAACAGGAAGGCGACTTCGAGGTCGAAGATGATGAACAGGATCGCGACCAGGTAGAACCGGACGTCGAACCGGCGGCGCGCGTCGTCGAACGCCTCGAACCCGCATTCGTAGGCCGACACCTTCTCGCCGTACGGGCGCTGCCGGGCGGCGAGCAATGATCCGCCGACCATGGCGCTGCCGATGACGGCGGCGATGACGATGAAGAAGATGATCGGGAGATAGTTGGCGAGGATCGGCATCGTGGCGCTCCGCATGGCAAGCCCATATGCCGCGATGCGGCACGGCCCGGCAAGGGGACGCGGCCGATCACAAGCTCGAGGATTTCTGCCGCTGGCGCGAGTGACGGGGCTCGAACCCGCGACCTCCGGCGTGACAGGCCGGCGCTCTAACCAACTGAGCTACACCCGCAGCGGCAGGCGGCTCGTCTAGAGCGGGGGGTGCGGCCCGTCAAGCGCGCACAGCCGCATCATGCCCCGACGGCGGCCGCGTCGAGGATCGTGCAGCCGGAAATACGCCACACGCCGTCCGGCTGCCGCTCCATCGAGTACAGCGCCGTGTGCGGCGTCCCGTCCGGCCCGATCACGTCGACATGCTGCACCGGCGTGCCGTTATGGTCCTCGAGCGCGCCGAACGTCACCGAGCGCGGCCGGTAGACCGGCTGGTAGCCCTGCTTGACCATCGACATGAAGACGTTCGGGTCGTTGCCGAACATCAGCCGGATCGACGGGGCCGCCTCCTCCATGGCACCCGGGCCGTCGTCGGCGCGGAAGGCGGCGATCTGCTTCTCGATCACCTGACGGATCGTCGCCCGCTCGGCGTCGGACGGCGCGGGCGCGGCTGTTGCGCCGTTGCAGGCGAATCGGCCGCGAACGATCGCGGCGCGAGCGCCGGGGTCAGGGCCAACACCATCGTCAGGCCGATCGCCGGCCTCCAAGACGCCACGCGCATGCCCGCCTCCCCGTGAAAAAAGTGCCGCTAGAGACCTGTTACGTTCGAACCGGCGTGCAAGATGCCTGGCGCAACCGCCGCGCGGCGTGCCCGTTTCAGCGGGTGGAGGATGCGGCAATGAAATTCGGACTGTTATCGGTAATTCTGTGCGGCGCCTGCGCGATCGGCGTCCCGGCCATGGCCGGCACCATGACGCCGTCGGTTCAGGGCGTCCCGGCCACGCCCGGGCTCGTCGTCCCGCCGCCCGCCGTCGACCCCGGCATGGTCACGCCGCCCGCGACCCCGCAGGTGGGCACCATGCCCGTGATCCCGCCGCCCGGCACACCCGGCAGCGCGTCACCCGTGCAACCCAAGTAGAAGCTGGTGGGCGGTGACGGGATCGAACCGCCGGCCATCTCGGTGTAAACGAGACGCTCTACCGCTGAGCTAACCGCCCAATCATTCCGGTTCCGTGGAACCGACGCTCTCCTTCAGCGACCGTCCCGGCTTGAACCGCACCGTGATCAACTCCGCAATCGGCATCGGCTCGCCGGTCCGGGGATGCCGCCCGGTCGTGGCCTTGCGGGTGGCGAGGCTGAACGTGCCGAAGCCGGTCAGCCGAACCTCCTCCTTCGCCTTCAAGCCATCCTCGACCGCGGACAGCACCGCCTCGACGACCTTCAGCGCCTCGCCTCGCGGCAAGCCGGTAGTCTCGGCGACCCTCGCCACCAGATCGACTTTGTTCATGCCAAATCTCCCGTACGCGCGAACAATTCCAGGGAATTTTGGCGCGACCGGGGCAACGCCTACCCCGGTCGCGTTCTTTCTAGTGCGGCAGAGACGGTCCGTGCTGATCGACCGTGATCACCGGCGTCGCGGGCTCCGGCGGCTCGACCCACTCGATCGGCTCCGGCGCACGCACCAGCGCCTTCCCCAGAACCTCGTCGACATGGCTGACCGGGATGATGGTCAGCGCCTTGCGGACCGCCTCCGGCAGCTCGGCGAGGTCCTTCTCGTTCTCCTTCGGGATGAACACCGTCGTGATCCCGCTGCGCAGAGCGGCGAGCAGCTTCTCCTTCAGCCCGCCGATCGGCAGCACCCGGCCACGCAGCGTGATCTCGCCGGTCATGGCGACCTCGCGCCGCACCGGGATGCCGGTCATCAGCGACACGATCGACGTCGCCATCGCCACACCGGCCGACGGCCCGTCCTTCGGCGTCGCACCCTCGGGCACATGGACGTGGATGTCCCGCCGCTCGAACAGGGTCGGCTTGATGCCGAACTGGATCGACCGGCTGCGGACGTAGCTGACCGCCGCCGACACGCTCTCCTGCATCACGTCGCCGAGCTTGCCGGTGGTCTTCACCGCGCCCTTGCCCGGGACCATCACGCTTTCGATGGTCAGGATCTCGCCGCCCACCTCGGTCCAGGCCAGACCGGTGACGACGCCGACCATATCCTCGGCCTCCGCCTCGCCGTAGCGGAACTGCCGGACGCCCGCGTATTTCTCGAGGCTTTTCGCCGTGACCGCGACCTTCTTCGCCTTCTTGGTCACGATCTCGAGCACCGCCTTACGCGCGAGCTTGGCCAGCTCCCGCTCCAGCCCGCGCACGCCGGCTTCGCGCGTGTAGTACCGCACCAGGTCGCGGATCGCCTCGTCCGTCACCGTCCACTCGCCCGGCTTCAGGCTGTGCGCCTCGGTCTGCTTGCTCAGCAGATGGCGCTTGGCGATCTCGACCTTCTCGTCCTCGGTGTAGCCGGGGATGCGGATGATCTCCATCCGGTCCATCAGCGGCTGCGGCATCTTCAGGCTGTTGGCGGTCGTGATGAACATCACGTCCGACAGATCGTAATCGACCTCGAGGTAGTGGTCGGCGAACGTCGCGTTCTGCTCCGGGTCCAGCACTTCGAGCAGGGCGGACGACGGATCGCCGCGCCAATCGGCACCCAGCTTGTCGATCTCGTCGAGCAAGAACAGCGGGTTGCTGGTCTTGGCCTTCTTCATGCCCTGGATGACCTTGCCCGGCATCGAGCCGATGTAGGTCCGCCGGTGGCCACGCACCTCCGCCTCGTCGCGCACGCCGCCGAGGCTCATGCGCACGAAGTTACGCCCGGTCGCCTTCGCGATCGACTTGCCGAGCGACGTCTTGCCGACGCCGGGCGGGCCGACGAGGCACAGGATCGGGCCCTTGATCTTGGTCGAGCGAGACTGGACGGCCAAGTATTCGAGGATACGCTCCTTGACCTTCTCCAGGCCGTAATGGTCGGCCTCGAGAACCTTGCTCGCTTCCTCGACGTCGTTGCGAACCTTGCTGCGCTTCTTCCACGGGATCGACAGCATCCAGTCGAGGTAGTTGCGAACCACCGTCGCCTCGGCGCTCATCGGGCTCATCGTCCGCAGCTTCTTCAGCTCGGACAAGGCGCGCTCCATCGCCTCCTTGGAGAAGCGCGTCTTGCGGATCTTGGCTTCCAGCTCGGCGGTCTCGTCCTTGCCGTCCTCGCCGTCGCCCAATTCCTTCTGGATCGCCTTCAGCTGCTCGTTCAGATAGTACTCGCGCTGCGTCTTCTCCATCTGCCGCTTGACGCGGTTGCGGATGCGCTTCTCGACCTGCAGCACGCCGATCTCGGATTCCATATGCGCGTAAACCCGCTCCAAGCGGGCCGCGACCGGAGCGATCTCAAGCAGTTCCTGCTTGTCCGCGATCTTGAGGTTGAGGTTGGCCGCGACCGTGTCGGACAGCTTCGCCGGCTGCTCGATCTGGTTCAGGCTGACCAGCACCTCGGGCGCGATCTTCTTGTTGAGCTTGATATACTGCTCGAACTGCCCGATCACGCTGCGGCCCAGCGCCTCGACCTCCTTCGGGTCGCCCGCGGGCTCCTCGATCGGCTCGACATACGCCTCGAAGAAGCTGTCGGTGTCGCGGAAGCCGGTGATGCGCGCGCGCCGGCCGCCCTCGACCAGCACTTTGACCGTGCCGTCGGGCAGCTTCAGCAGCTGGAGCACCGTCGAGATCGTGCCCACGCGATAGATGTCGTCGACGGCCGGGTCGTCCTGGGTCGCGTTCTTCTGGGCGACGAGAAGGATCTGCTTGTCCTCCTTCATCACCGCCTCGAGCGCCCGCACGGACTTCTCGCGCCCGACGAACAGCGGGACGATCATGTGCGGGAAGACGACGATGTCGCGCAGCGGGAGCACCGGCAACGGCTCGGGCGCACTCGCCACGGCCACCGGCCCCGCGGCCTTCTCGGGCTCGGCGGCGGCGGGCGTGGCAACTGGGGTTTTGGGAGCGGCGGCTTTCGCCATGGGAGACCTCCTCGGGAGACGGTCCGCCAAGACCGGAGGCTAGCGGCGACGGCCCGCCCACGATGGCACGGACCTCAGGCGCGACGACCCCAACTCATACGGCGATCATCTGGAACGAGATGCAAACATCGGTAACGCGAAGCCCGGCCGCAAGGCCCGGCAACAGCCGGTTCAGGCCGACTGCTGCTCCTTGCCGTACACGAACACGGGTCCGGCACGGTTTTCGGCCACCTCGCGGTTCACCACGACCTCCTCGACCCCGTCGAGACCGGGCAGATCGAACATCGTATTGAGCAGGATCTGCTCCATGATCGACCGCAGGCCGCGCGCACCCGTCTTGCGGGCGATCGCACGGCGCGCGACCGAGGCCAGCGCGTCCTCGGTGAAGGCGAGCTTCACGCCCTCCATCTCGAACAGGCGGCCATACTGCTTGACCAGCGCGTTCTTCGGCTTGCTGAGGATCTCGATCAGCGCCGGCTCGTCCAGATCCTCGAGCGTCGCGACGACCGGCAGACGGCCGATGAACTCCGGGATCAGGCCGAAACGCAGCAAATCCTCCGGTTCGACCTCGCGCAGGATCGCCCCCATCCGGCGCTCGTCCTGCGCGCGAACCTCGGCGCCGTAGCCGATGCCCGACCCCTTGCCGCGGGCCGAGATGATCTTGTCGAGGCCCGAGAACGCGCCGCCGCAGATGAACAGGATGTTGGTCGTGTCGACCTGCAGGAACTCCTGCTGCGGATGCTTGCGCCCGCCCTGCGGCGGCACGGAGGCGACGGTGCCCTCCATGATCTTCAGCAGCGCCTGCTGGACGCCCTCGCCGCTGACGTCGCGGGTGATCGAGGGGTTGTCGGACTTGCGGCTGATCTTGTCGACCTCGTCGATGTAGACGATGCCGCGCTGCGCCCGTTCGACGTTGTAGTCGGCCGATTGCAGCAGCTTCAGGATGATGTTCTCGACATCCTCACCGACATAGCCCGCCTCGGTGAGGGTCGTGGCGTCCGCCATCGTGAACGGCACGTCGAGGATGCGGGCCAAGGTCTGGGCCAGCAACGTCTTGCCGGTGCCGGTCGGGCCGACGAGCAGGATGTTGCTCTTGGCGATCTCGACGTCGTTGTTCTTCGCCCCGTGCGCCAGCCGCTTGTAATGGTTGTGTACCGCGACCGAGAGCACGCGCTTCGCATGGGCCTGCCCGATGACGTAATCGTCCAGGACCTTGCAGATCTCCTTCGGCGTCGGCACCCCGTCGCGCGACTTCACGAGGTGCGTCTTGTGCTCCTCGCGGATGATGTCCATGCAAAGCTCGACGCACTCGTCGCAAATGAAGACGGTCGGCCCCGCGATCAGCTTGCGGACTTCGTGCTGCGACTTGCCGCAGAACGAGCAATACAGAGTGTTCTTCGAATCGCCGGCCTTGGTCATCGGATCTCCTGGGTGTCCCGGCCTATGAGCGGGACCCGTGTGTCAACCTAGGACCGTGTACCCGCGTCCGACAAGCGAAACGGGTTTGACGGCCCTGGCCGTCTGTCAATAGCGCCTAACGAACCACGTCGGCCCGCCGAAGTCATCGCACGAGATTGGCATGCCGCCTCCCCCGTGCAACCGACCGCAACCCTGCCCGGCTAGACCTTGGGCGTATCGGAGTCGGGGACCGGGCGGCTCAGGACGACCTCGTCGATCAGCCCGAAATCCAGCGCCTCCTGCGGCGACATGTAGGTGTCGCGCTCCATCTTCTGCTCGATCTCGTCGAGCGGATGGCCGGTGTGATGGACGTAGATCTCGTTCAGGCGCTGGCGCATCCGCAGGATCTCGCGCGCCTGGATCTCGATGTCGGTCGCCTGACCCTGCGCGCCGCCCGAAATCTGGTGCACCATGACCCGGCTGTTCGGCAGGCTGTAGCGCTTGCCCTTGGCCCCGCCGGCCAGCAGCAGGCTGCCCATCGACGCGGCCTGGCCGATGCAGACCGTGCTCACCGGCGAGCGGATGTACTGCATCGTGTCGTAGATCGCGAGGCCGGAGGAGACCACGCCGCCCGGGCTGTTGATGTAGAACGAGATGTCCTTCGACGGGTTCTCGCTCTCCAGGAACAGCAGCTGCGCGCAGATCAGGGCGCTGATCTGGTCCTCGACCGGACCGGTCAGGAAGATGATCCGCTCCTTCAGCAGGCGCGAATAGATGTCGTACGCGCGCTCGCCACGGGCGGACTGCTCGACCACCATCGGCACGAGATTGGCGGTCAGGGCGACCGGATCGCGATCCCTCATCGTCTTTGAAACCTTCCGTGAGCACCGGCCATCGTGGCCGGCAAGAACTTAACTAGGTGTGGCGCGGCGTCCAATCAGCCCTCGGCCGGGACCAACTCGGCAGTCCCGGCCACCTGCCCGGGTTCGGCGTCGGCGGTCTCGGTCGGCCCGGCGGGGTCGGCCGCGAGCTCTTCCGGCGTCACCGTCCGTTCGTCGAGCTTGACCAGCCCGAGCACGTAATCGACGACCTTCTCCTCGAAGATCGGGCCGCGCAGCCCCTCGACCGCCTGCTGGTTCTTGCGGAAGAACTCGATGACCTGCTGCTCCTGGCCGGGATAACGCCCCGCCTCGGCCCGCATCGCGCGCGTCATCTCGTCCGCACCGACGGTCACGTTCGCCGCCCGGCCGATCTCGCTCAGCAACAGCCCGAGCCGCACCCGCCGCTCGGCAATCGCGCGGTATTCCGCCTTCAGCGTGTCGTCGTCCTTGCCCGCGTCCTCGGCGTCGAGCGAGCCGGTCTTCCGGTCCGCCTCGATCCGCTGCCAGATCGCGCCGAACTCGGCGTCCACCATGCTCTCCGGCACCGGGAAGCTCGCCCGTTCGGCCAGCCGGTCCAGCAGCTCGCGCTTGAGGCGCATCCGGCTGAGCTGGTCGTATTCGCGCTGCACCTGCTTGGTGATCAGCGCCTTGACCTCGTCCAGCCCCTCGAACCCGAGCGTCTTGCCGAGCTCGTCGTCGATCGGCGGCACGCTCGCCGTCTTGATCGTCTTGACCGTGATGTCGAACGTCGCGGGCTTCCCCGCCAGCGCGGGCACGCCGTATTCGGCCGGGAACGTCACGTCGATCGTGCGCGCCTCGCCCACATTCATCCCGATCATGCCCTCGGAGAAGCCGGGGATGAACCCGCTGCCGCCGATCTCGACATCCATATCGGTGCCGGTGCCGCCGTCGAACGGCACGCCGTCGACCTTGCCCGCGAAATCGACCGTCAGCACGTCGCCCGTGGCGGCCGGCCGCTCCTCCTCGATCGCGGTCAGCGTGCGCTGCCGCGTCGCGATCTCGGATAGCGCCTTGTCGATCGTCGCCTCGGACGGCACCGCGACCAGCTTGGTCAGCTCGATGTCGGACAGCTCGGGCGGGGTGATCTCGGGCAGCAGCTCGACCTCGACCGTGAACGCGAGGTCGGACGCCGTGTCCGAGCGCGGGTCGATCGTCCCGGTCAGCGCGACCTTCGGCTGGCCGGCCGAGCGCAGGCCGCGATCGGTCAGCACCTGCTGGGTGGCGTCGTTGACGCTCTCCTCCAGCACCTCGGCCATCACCGCGCCGCCGAACCGCTGGCGCACGATGTTCGGCGGGATCTTGCCGGGCCGGAAGCCGGGCAGCTTCATGTCTTTCGCGACCGCGGCGAGCCGCTTGTCCCGCTTCACCGCGATGGTGGCGGCGGGGACGACGACCGCGTAGGCGCGGCGGAGGCCGTCGGAAAGCGTCTCGGTGACCTGCATCGGAGCGGGAAATCCTGAAAGGGGGTTGGGGGGACCGCGCGTGATCCGGCGGGGTGTGGTGCGGGCGGAGGGACTTGAACCCCCAAGGCTTACGCCGCCAGAACCTAAATCTGGTGTGTCTACCAATTCCACCACGCCCGCGCGCCGGCCGTGACGCCCGCACCTAGCGCACGGAACCGGCTACGACAAGCGGGCGGCCTATCTCCGGGCGGCGGCCGCGTCGAGCTTTTCGT
This sequence comes from uncultured Alphaproteobacteria bacterium, assembly GCA_963756975.1. Lineage (GTDB taxonomy): Bacteria > Pseudomonadota > Alphaproteobacteria > Acetobacterales > Acetobacteraceae > CAVRQM01. The sequence goes on from CAVWPS010000001.1 coordinate 1,110,546, forward strand.
CGGGCGTCGCGCCGGTCGAGCGCACCTGGACGACGTTCTGCAGCACGTCGAACCAGAAGGCGGCCCCGAACAGGGTTGAGAACGCGGTGATGGACCAGCCGATCGCGGCCAGTCCCCAGCCGGCAGAGCCCGCGGGCGCCCTGCCCCAGCCGATCAGGCTATCGGACTGAAGCTGGTCGATCAGCTCTTTGACGCTGATACCGACATGGGCCATCTGGGCGACCACCGGCCGGTCCCACAATGTCGACACGACACGGATGGCGTCCGCATTCAGAATGAAGGCGAGCGCGAGGGCCACGATGAAGCTGATCAACTGGACCCGCCGCTTGTACCAGCCGCCGAGGCGGTCCATGGCGTCGTCGAACCAGCCCCCGACCTCGTCGGACAGACGCGTGCCGAGCCGGGTCGCGCGCGCGTCCAGCGCCAGCATCGTCTCTCGCAGTTGCGGGTCACGGATCGCGGCGATCACGCTCGCGGGCGGGGGAACCGTGTTGCCGGCACGGGCCTCCAGCACATCGAGCAGCGCCGTGGCGAACTGGTGCGGGTCGATATAGGCCGGCGGATGCTGGAGTTCGCCAATCGTGGTCGCCATCCCGTGGCCGAGCGGGCTGATCAGGGCATGGTTGTATAGCTCGAGCGCCAGGTCGGTGAACTGCGGATCGTTCAGCAGGCTCTGCACACCGGCCCGCAGCGTCCGGTGCCGCAGCTTCAGCACCGACGAGATCGCTTCGGTCACCGCGCTCGAGATCAAGCTCACCAGCAGGAACGTGGCGACGATCCCGAGCGCCACGTCGAGCAGGGTGCTGCCGAACATGCCGCCCGACCTCAGGGCGCGAAGGTGGACGGCTCGTTGACCGGGTCCAGATCGGCGACGAACCGCAGCAGGTCGGGCATGGTGAAGTCGCCCGCGTTGGCGCTCGGCAACGTCGGCGTCCAGTCCGGCTGCTTGCTCAGGAACGACGCAGGGTCGCCCTGCAGCAACCCGATGAAAACCTCGGCCAGAATGCGGCTGCCGACCGGGCCGAGGCGCTGGCTGCCGGCTTGGAGCTGCGCCTCCTTCAGGATGTAATACCAAAGCGGGGTCCGTTCGGCGAAACCGAGCTGCCGGGCTTTCGCCCCGTCCGCCCCGCTGCCGCCGATCTCGGCCGCCGTCAGCACCGGCACCGGCACGCCTTTTGCGGTCATGGCGCGCGCGACATCCTGGCCGCTCGGCAGGCCGAGGTTCCTGCCGCGCAGCATGTTCAGGAACGGCAGGCTGCCGCTCGCTCCGGGCAGGGTGTGCAGGCTGGCGGCGAGGTAGGGGTCGAGCGGGCGCGAGAAGTTGCGCTTGAACGCCGTCGCCCCGCCCGGGGGCAGGTTCGGGTTTTTGGCCGGCAGTTGCGATCCGGCCGGTGTCGGCTTGTCGGCTGGGTCGAGCTCGTAGAACCGGTTCCAGTCGATGCACCAGTCGCCGGGCAGGCCCGGCACCACGAACGGCAGATCCAGGTGCAGTGTCTGCGCCAGCCCCGGCACGCCCGACAGGTCGCCCACGATGCCGCCCGACTTGCCGGTGAACTGGAACAGCAGGCCGAAATCGATGTTGAAGAACGCCCGGTTGTAGCTGTACGCCTCGCGCACCATCGAATGCCCCAGGCGGTACGCGCCGGCCGAGAACTCGATCGGCATGAACGGTTGCTGGTATTTCCCGGTCCGCTCGAAAAGGAAAAGCTTCCGGCCGGCGGTGCGGACGTCACGGACATCGTTCATGTCCGCGACACGGTTGAGGAAGTCGTTGAGCACGATCCACTGGAAATGCCAGGTGACGATCCGTCGCGCCTCGGTAAAAATCGCGTCGTCGGTGCCGGTGGCTCCATCGGCCACGATCCGGTCGACCACTTTGTTATGAAACTTTATGAAAGCGACATGGGTCTGCGCCACGAGCAGGTTTTCGTCGTTGCGCGGATCACCGATCGCCGCCAGTCCCTGCCGCGTCCGGAGCAAATCGTTCGGCAGCGGCTTCTTGATGCCCGGGTCACCGGCGCCGCCGGGAATCGTCTGCCCCAGGGCCAGCTTGCGGCCGTCGATCCGATCATACAGGGACGGCTGAGCGCCCGGACCGTTCCCATACAAATTGTCGAGGTCCAGCGCCGGCGTCCGGAAATCGAGGACCGCGTCGGGGTCGTTCTCTTTCTGACCGGCGGTCGTGACGTCGAGCGTGATGTCGTGGTCGATGAACTGGCCGAGGTAGGTGTAGCCGGACGGGATATTCAGGTTGTCGGGCAGCGTCGCGTCGTCGCGCATCGTGTCGGCGAGGGCCCGCAACGCGTCGTCGGTCGCGTCGTCCAGGTGAGGCAGTTCCGGAAACAACCGTCCGAACCGCCCGAACCGGGTGTCGAGCTTGGCCGCCGCCGACTGCCCCCGGACCCAGACGCCCTGGCCGTGTGGTGAACCCGCCATGATCCGCTCCCGTTACGTTGAACGAGGCGTTTCGATAGCGGTTCCGCAATCAACGAGTTCAAGCGAACATAAACCCAAACCGAGACGATGTCGCCCACGGTTCGGGCCGGCGAGCGGCCTCGTCGGCCCGGGGCGCCTCAGTCCAGACCGAAGGCCGCCCCGTCCGGCTCGTCGGGCAGTCCGAGCGCCCGGACGAATTCGGCCAGCCGCGCGGCCTCGCGTTGCGTCAGGTCGACCGGCAGGGCGAAATGAACCTGGCGATCCTGGCGCAGCCGGTAAGCGTAACGATCCTCGTCTTCCCGATCCGACATCTGGACGGCGACTTCAGGCTCCGGCTGCGCGCGTTGCTGCTGGTGCTGCTGGGCGCGGGCGCGGCGCGGCGCCGTCTCCTCGTCGATTTCCTCCTCCGGCGACTCTTCGGACTGCGCGATCACCGCGCCGACCGCGCGCGGATCGACGTTCCATTCGAGCCGAGACGGACGGCCGCGCCGGCCGGCGATGAAACGGCCGACGGTCGCGTCCTGCAATTGCTTGCACAGGCTCACCGCCTGCAGGCGCGACAGCCCGACCGCCGTCTCGATATCGTCGAGCGGCGTCTCCCGCGTGCCTTCCGGCTGTTCGACCGCCCACTGAAAGAATGGGGCGAAACGTTTGTTGCCGGCGGCGATGCGGCGCAAGCCGGCCTTGATCGTGCGAGAGAGGTTGTCGGCCATTCTTTGGCTCCGGTTGAAGTAGGACGAATGGCTTCTAGCGGTTAAAATCGCGAGTCGCCATAGCTTCCGGAACAAGCTCGTGGAAGTTTTGTTTCCGGGACCAGGGAACCGTCGGGCCGCATCTGGTATTACGGCCCGGGCCGATGCATCCTGTGTTCATGAACGCGATCGCGCCCGTCCTTTCGCCCGGATCGTCCACCGACCCGTTGCTGCGGCCATACCAGTTGCGCCACCTCACGCTCCGCAACCGGGTGATGAGCACCGCGCACGAGCCGTCCTATTCCGAGGACGGCATGCCGAAGGAGCGTTACCGGCTCTACCACGTCGAAAAGGCGCGCGGCGGCGTCGCGCTGACCATGACCGCCGGATCGGCCGTCGTGTCGCGCGACAGCCCGCCCGTATTCGGCAATCTGCTGGCCTATCGCGACGATATCGTGCCATGGCTGCGGTCGCTGTCCGACGAATGCCACGATCATGGCTGCGCCGTAATGATCCAGATCAGCCACATGGGCCGCCGGACCGCATGGAATAAAGCGGATTGGCTGCCGATTTTAGCGCCATCACCTATTCGTGAGCCGGCGCATCGCGGTTTTCCGAAAGCGATGGAGCCGTGGGACGTCGATCGCGTCGTCGCCGACTACGCGGCCGCCGCGCAGCGAATGCAGGCGGCCGGATTGGACGGCCTGGAATTCAATGCGTGGGGGCACCTGCCCGATCAGTTCTGGTCGCCGGCCACCAACCACCGCACCGACGCGTTCGGCGGCGACCTCGACGGCCGCATGGATTTTTCGCTGCGGGTCGCCAAGGCGATGCGCGCGGCGGTCGGGCCGACATTCCTGCTCGGCATCCGCATGGTGGCGGACGAGGATTGGGAGACCGGGCTGACCCGGTCCGACGGGATGGAGATCGCGCGGCGGTTCGCCACCGGCGGCGACCTCGATTTCCTCGACATTATCCGCGGCCATATCGATCACGACAACAATCTGGTCGACACCATCCCGATCTCCGGCATGCCGACCGCGCCCCACCTCGACTTCGCGGGCCAGGTCCGCGCCGCGACCAACTTCCCTGTCCTGCACGCGGGCCGGATCAACGACGTGGCGACCGCGCGGCACGCGATCGCGGCCGGCCTGCTCGACATGGTCGGCATGACCCGCGCCCTGATCGCCGACCCGCATATCGTGCGCAAGGTGATCGCGCGCGCGGAGGAGACGATCCGCCCCTGCGTCGGCGCCAGCTACTGCATCGACCGCATCTATGAGGGCAACGAGGCGCTTTGCATCCACAACCCGGCGACCAGCCGGGAAGCGACCATCCCGCACACGATCGAGCCCGCTGCGGCACCGGGCCGGCGCGTCGTCGTGATCGGTGCCGGCCCCGCCGGGCTCGAAGCCGCGCGCGTGGCCGCCGAGCGCGGGCACCACGTCACGGTGCTCGAAGCGACGGACAAGGCCGGCGGCCAGATCCTGCTCGCCGCGAGGAACCCGCGCCGCCGCGAGCTGATCGGCATCGTCGACTGGCGCGTCGCGCGCTGCGAGGCGCTGGGCGTGGACTTCCAGTTCAACGTCTATGCCGAGCCCGCCGACGTGCTCGCGCTGGAACCGGACGTGGTGATCGTGGCCACCGGCGGCATGCCGGACACCGAGGTGCTGCGATCCGGCAACGAACTCGTCGTCTCGTCGTGGGACATCGCGTCGGGTCAGGTCGCACCCGCGCCCCGCGTGCTGGTGTTCGACGACAACGGCAACCATCCGGGAATGCAGGCCGCCGAAATGCTGGCCGAGGCCGGCAGCGCCGTCGAGATCGTGACGCCCGAGCGCAACTTCGCGCCCGAGATCGGCGGCCTGAACCACGCGATCTACGCCCGCGCCTTCAACGCCCACGGCGTCAAGATCACCGTGCTGTCGCGCCTGCTGTCGGTGCGGCGTGACGGCAACCAGCTCGTGGCCACCATCGGCAGCGATTTCGGCCCGGTCACGACCGAGCGGACCGTCGATCAGGTCGTCGTCGAGCACGGCACGCTGCCGGCCGACGAGTTGTATTTCGCGCTGCTGCCCGGCAGCGTGAACCTCGGCGAGGTCGATTACGACGATCTGCTCGCGGGCCGGGCGCAGACCGTGGTCCGCAACCAAGCCGGCCGCTACCGCCTGATGCGGATCGGCGACGTGGTCGCGAGCCGCAACATCCACGCCGCCGTCTATGACGGCCTCCGTTTCGCGAAAGACCTGTAGAACATGCCGCTCGACATCCCCGGCCTGATCGCCGCCCGCCGGCCCAACCACAATTTGCCGGCGCCGTTCTACGTCGATCCCGCCGCGCACGACGCGGACATGAAGCTGATCTACGGCCGGCACTGGCTGTTCGTGGCCAGCGGCCCGGAACTGCCGGAGCCGGGCGACTACGTGACCGTCCAGATCGGCCAGAACTCGGTCATCCTCGTCCGTGACGACGACGGCCGGGTGGCGGCGTACCACAACGTCTGCCGGCACCGCGGCAGCCGCCTGCTGCTCGACGCGAAGGGCATCACCGGCAACCTCGTCTGCCCGTATCACCAGTGGACCTACGACCTCGGCGGCAAGCTGATCCACGCCGAGCTGTTCCCGGAGTGCGTCGCGGGCGACCGGCACAATCTAAAGCCTGTTGCGGTGCGCGACATGGCCGGCCTGATCTACGTGTGCCTATCGGAAAGCCCGCCGGCCGATTTCGACGACATGGCCGCCGAAGTCGCGCCCTATCTCGCGCCGCACGCCATCGACCGCTGCAAGGTCGCCCACCAGGAGGACATCGTCGAGGAGGGCAACTGGAAGCTGACGATCGAGAACAACCGCGAGTGCTACCATTGCGGCGGTCACCCGGAGCTTCTGAAAAGCCTGTTCCACTTCTTCGGCGACTACGACATCCCGGCGCACCAGCAGGACGATCACGACCGTTTCATCCGCACGCGGGCGGAAATGGCGGCGATCTGGGACGAGGCCGGGCTGCCCTGGCGCCCGATCGAGAAGCTGTCCGGCCGCCCGACCGGGTTCCGCACCGAGCGTCTGGCGCTCGACGGCCCCGGCGAGAGCTACACGCTCGACGCCCGCCGCGCGTGCCGCAAACTGGTCGGCGGGTTCACCAACGCGCGGCTCGGGACGCTGCACCTGCACACGCAGCCGAACGCGTGGTTCCACTTCCTCGGCGACCATGCGGTGACGTTCAGCGTGCTGCCGCTGGCGGCGAACCGCACCGCACTCCGCACCACGTGGCTGGTCGACCGGGACGCGGTCGAGGGTGTCGATTACGACGTCCCGAACCTCACCGCCGTCTGGCGCGCGACCAACCAGCAGGACCAGAATTTCGTGAGCTGGTCCCAGGCCGGGGCCGCCAGCGACGCGTTCGAGCCGGGGCCATACTCGGCGGCCGAGTACATGGTCGACGCGTTCTGCACCTGGTACACCGAGCGTCTAGCCGCCGCGTGATCGAGCACCTGCGCGCGGCCCGCGCCGCGCAAACGGCCTTGCTCCGGGCACTGGTGCGCCTGCCGACCGACAACCCGCCCGGCGATCTTTCAGGGGCCGCCGCGCAAATCGCCGACCTGCTCGAGGATTTCGGGCTGGTGGTCGAGCGTTACCCGGTCGATGCGGCACGGGTCGCCGCCGCCGGGCATGGTGAGCTGCACGAACCTGATCGCGCGCCGCCATTGGGGGCCCGGCCCGGTGATCGCGCTGAACGCCCACGCGGACGTCGTGCCGCCCGGCGAGGGCTGGACCACCGACCCGTACGGCGGCGAGGAGCGCGACGGCTGGCTGTACGGGCGCGGCTCGGCGGTCTCCAAATCCGATATCGCCACCTACGCCTTCGCCATGCGGGCGCTGGACCACGAGGGCGAGCCGCCGCGCGGCACGGTCGAACTGCACGTCACGTTCGACGAGGAAACCGGCGGCGAGATCGGCCCGGCGCTGATCCTGAAGGACGGCCTGAGCCGCCCCGACCTCGCGATCTGCGCCGGCTTCAGCTACGGCGTCACCACCGCCCATAACGGCGCGCTGCACCTCGAGGTCGAAGTGCGCGGCCGCTCCGCCCACGCGGCACGGCCGCAGACCGGCATCGACGCGCTGGAGGCGGCGACCGCGATTTTGGCCGCCCTGTACGCGCTTAGGCCGGACCTCGCGGCGCATCCCAGCGCCATTCCCGGCATCGGCGCGCCGCAGCTCACGATCGGGCTGATCTCGGGCGGGGTGAACACCAACGTCGTGCCCGACCGCGTCGTGTTCCGGCTCGACCGCCGCATCGTGCCCGGCGAGGACGCGGCCGCCGTCGAACGCGGCCTGCGCGACACCGTCGCCCGCGCCGCCGCCCCGTTCGCCGCAACCGTCACCGTCCGCCGCATCCTGCTCGCCGAACCGCTGACGCCGCTGCCCGGCACCGACCGGCTGGCGTCGCTCCTTTGCGAGCACGCGACGGAGACGTTCGGCGTGCCGGTCGCGGCCGGCGGCGTGCCGCTCTATACCGACGCCCGCCACTACGCGGCCGCCGGCGTGCCCGTCGCCCTCTACGGGGCCGGCCCGCGCACGATCGAGGAGGCCAACGCCCACCGCGCCGACGAGCGGGTGCGCCCCGAGGACATGCACCGCGCCACCGAGGTGATCGCACTGACGTTGCGCGACCTTATGCGCTGAGCCGCGTTGGCGCGCTCATGGACACACAAACCGCCAACGACGACGACCTCCGCTGGATGCGCCGCGCACTCGAACTCGCGGCGAAGGGCGAGCGCACCGAGGGGGCCAACGGCATCGGCTGCGTGATCGTCCGCGACGGCCACGTCCTGGCCGAAGGCTTCAACGAATGCGGCCTGCGCCACGACCCGACCGCGCACGCCGAAATGGTCACCATCCGCCGCGCCTGCGCCGGCCTCTCGGCCGACGATCTGCGCGGCGCTGCCCTGTATTCGACGCTGCAACCGTGCGGCATGTGCTCGATGGCGTCGATCTGGTCGAAGATCGAGCGGATCGTCTACGGGGCCGGCCGCGAGGACGTGCACGAGATGTATTTCGAGGACCGGCAGCTCGACACGATGGATTTCATCCGCGACGCGTACAAGGACGATCTGACCCTGGTCGGCGGCGTCCTGCGGGCCGAGTGCGCCAAGTTCTATGAGCCGTCCGACGCCGACATCCCGCTATCGGAGCAGGTCAACCGCTAGCTTAGCGACCTCCCCTCCTCACCCTCCCGGCGCGTCGAGCAGCGCGCGGACAGTCGACGCCGGGACCGCGAGGCCGCCGACGTCGCCGATCACGGCGGCGACATTGACCCCGGCCACCGCCCAGCCGTCCGGCCCCCGCACCAGCACCGGCGCGCCCGAGGTTCCGCTCGTCGCGGCACACGCATGGGCGATCAGCGGCCGGCCGCCGGTATCACCGATCCCGCCCATCAGCCGGCAATCGGTGTCGGCCAGCAGCGTCTCCGCCCGGTCCTGCTCGTAGCCACCCAGCATCGCCGCCTCGCCGGGCTGGATGCGCGTCGCCCACGGCAGCGCCACCGTGCCGATCGGGACGGCCAGCGTCAGCACCGCGAAGTCGTCGCCCTGCCCCGCACCGCCACGCGGGCGATAGGTCGGCCCGGTCCGGTACGCCGACACGACGGAGTGCGCGCGATATCGCCCGTGATCGTAGCCGGTCAGCACATGCACGGACTCGGCCGGCACCATGCGCAGGGTCCGCTGCCCCCACAGGCAGTGCGCGGCCGTGACCACCCGGCCGGGCGCGATCAGGAAGCCGGTGCAGCGCGAGACGCCGGGCACCTGCACCCGCACCAGGGCCGACCACGGCGGCTCGGTCACCGAAACCGGGTGGCGCGCCGGGGCCGCCCCGAGGCCGGGCAGCAGAACGGCGGCAAAGAGCGGGTCGGTCCACGAACGGCGCATCGCCCATTCATGCTTTCGCAACGCGATCCTGTGAACCCTCACGCGGGCCGATCACGGGAGCGATGCATGAGCGACGGAACCGACGTCTTTTCAGCCACCCCGTTCGACCCGGCGGTATGGTCCGAACACGTCACACCGACATTCGCGGCCGACGGCCAGACCGTCGTCGCCGTCACGATCACGGCATCCGGGTCGGCCGACGTCACCCTGACCGGCACGATCGCCGCCGCCGGCGACACGGTTGTCTTCACCCGCGCCGCCGATGGTTTTCAGACCGGCATGGACGCGGTGTTCGACGTGTCCGGCGGAACCGTTCTGACCGATGGCTCGGGCGACTACTTCGCCTTCTTCTCGCAGCCGTTCACGACCGGCCAGTCCTATGCCGCCGTCCCCGGCTTCGGTCACTTTTCTCAGTCGGGGTCCGATCCCGCCTGCTTCGTCGCCGGAACCCGCATCCGCACGCCGGACGGTTTCAGCCTCGTCGAAGACCTCCGGCCCGGCGACCGGGTTGCCACCGTCATCGGCCGCCTGCCCGCGCGCGTGGTCTGGACCGGCAGCCGCCGGGTTCGCTGCGACCGTCATCTCCGGCCATGGGACATCCGCCCGGTCCGCGTCGTGGCCGGCGCGCTCGCCCCGAACGTGCCGTCGCGCGACCTGTACCTCTCGCCCGACCACGCGCTGCTGATCGACGGCGCGCTTGTGCCCGTCCGCCACCTGCTGAACGGGGCCACGATCGTCCAGACCACGCAGGCGCTGGTCACCTACCACCATGTCGAACTCGCCCGGCACGACGTTCTGTACGCGGAAGGAGCCCCGGCCGAGAGCTTCCTCGACACCGGCAACCGCGCCAGCTTCGCCCACGGCGCGGTCGGCGGCGGATGGGTCGTCGGCGGGCCGCGCCGCCGCCTGCGCGCCGCTGCTGACCGAGGGTCCGGCGCTGCTCGATATCCAGCGCCACCTGCTGTTGCGCGCCCACGCGCTCGGCAACCGCCTCGGCTCGGACCCGGCGTTCCGCGTCACCGCCGACGAGCGCCCGCTCGCCGTCCGGTCCGAAGGCCCGACGTACCGCGCGACCATCCCGGCGGGCGTGAGCCGTCTTTGCCTCGACAGCCTCGTCGCCCGTCCGGCCGAGACGATGCCGGGCCGGCCCGACCACCGCACGCTCGGCCTCTGCGTGGTCGGGTTGGCGCTGGACGGCGTGCCGGTCGCGCTCGGCGACCCGGCGCTCACGGATGGGTGGCATCGGCCGGAGGACGGACGGCGCTGGACGGCCGGGCCGGCGGCGTTGACGATACCGCCGTCCGATCGTGCGCGAGAGCTCGTCGTGATGGCGAGCCATCAGCTCCGCTACTGGGTCGCGCGAACCCCGGCGCGGCGCGCCGGCGACCGGCCGGGCGGGACGCCGTCCGCCGCGCACAACGAAACCGTGATGCGTCGCCGGAGCGGCGGCGACCGGTTCGTCTTGCAGTTCGATGACGCCCGCGCGCACGCTGAGCGAGGGGCCGAAGAACGCCGGTCTCCGCAGGCCCGGGGGACGGCGACAGCCGCATCCGGTCCGCGTAACCGCGAAGGGAACCGCCATGACCATCGCCTCCATTTTGCGTGAAAAAGGTTCGGCCGTCGTCTCGCTTCCGCCCGATGCCACGCTCGGTGCCCTCATCGACCTGCTCGCGCGCCACCGCATCGGCGCCTGCGTGGTCCGGCAGCTCGGCGGCGATCTGCTCGGCATCATCAGCGAGCGCGACGTGATCCGCGCCCTGTCCGAGCACGGAGCGTCGGCACTGTCGCTGACCGTCGAGAGCACGATGACGCGCGGCGTGCAGTGCGCCACCCGCTCGACCTCGGACGAGGACGCGCTCGAGACGATGACCCATGGCCGCTTCCGCCATCTGCCGGTGGTCGAGGATGGTGCCCTCATCGGCCTCGTCAGCATCGGCGACGTGGTCAAGGCGCGGCTGCAGCAGCAGGCGCACGAGGTCGACAGCCTGAAGGCGTACGTGACCGGCGCCGCCTGACGGGCGGCGTCCAGAAAGCAATTCCGGCTCGCAACCGGTCGCGCTAGGCTCGCCGCCAAACCAAGGAGGCGAGCATGGCGCTGGCGATCAAACCCCCGGGCTGGGCGGCTGAGTTCCGCGCGTTCATCATGCGCGGCAACGTGGTCGACCTCGCGGTCGGCATCATCATCGGTGCCGCCTTCACCGCGATCGTCGGCAGCCTGGTCAAGGACATCTTCAACCCGCTGATCGGGCTGCTGCTGGGCGGCGTCGATTTCAGCAATTTCTTCGTCACCCTGCGCGGCCCGCACACCGAGACGCTCGAGGCGGCGAAGGCGGCCGGGGCGGTGACGATCAACATCGGCCTGTTCATCAACGCGATCATCCAGTTCCTGATCGTCGCGTTCGCGGTGTTCTGGATGGTGCGCGCGCTGTCCCGCCTGAACCGCCCGAAGGTGGTCGAGGAAGCGGCCCCGATGCCGACCGCGGATCAGGTCTTGCTGACCGAAATCCGCGACCTGCTCGCGAGCGGCCGGCCGGCTCACGACAGCATCGCCCAGCCGATTGGCTGACGCGCCGGTCGTGCACGCCATCACCCGCGCGATGCTGCTCGCGGGTGCGCTCGACGCGATGGCCGCAGGCGGCCGGATGCGGCTGCTGACCGAGGCCGAGCGCGCCGAGAACCTTCGCGCGACGCTGGACGCCCACCCCGACCCGGCCTCGCTCGCCCGCGACGGCGCATGGCTGTTCGCCTACGGCTCGCTGATGTGGAACCCCACCGTTCATGTCGCCGAACGCCGGAAGGTGCGGGTGCCCGGCTGGCAGCGCCGGTTCTGCCTGACCGCCCGCGCCGGTCGCGGCACGTTCGAGTGCCCCGGCCTGCTGCTCGGCCTGATCGGCGGCGATCATTGCGACGGCATGGCGCTGCGGGTGGAACCGGCGCTGGTGCGGGACGAACTCGATCTGCTGTGGCGGCGCGAAATGCTGGCCGGCAGCTACGTGCCCCGCTGGCTTCCGTCGGTCGACGCGGACGGGGTGCCGCGCGCCGTGCTGGCCTTCACCATGGACCCCGAAAGCAAGGGTTACGCGGGCACCCTCACCGACGAGGACGTGGTCGAATGCCTCGCGACCGCGCGCGGAGAGCTCGGCTCGTGTGCCGACTACCTGTTCCATACCGAGGCCGAGATGCGGGCCCACGGCATCGACGATCCGCCGCTGCACCGGCTCGCGGAACGGGTACGGGCGCGGCTCACCGGAACGAACGGGTCCGGCCCGGGTTGATCGTGCGCCGATCGAAGCGGACGATCTAAGCCCGCTCTCCCGATAGTTCGCGCCGGCTGCGGTCCAGCTCCTCGCTATACCGCCGCAACGCGTGCTGCTCGGTCAGGATGCCGATCACCTTGCGCGACTCCGCCCCGTCCACCACCGCGAGCGCGTCGCTCTCGGCGCTCGCGAACTTCGCGATCGCGTCCCTGACGTTCATCTGCGGCAGCAGCGCGTCGCGGGCGTAATGCAGCAGGTCGGACACCTTCTCCGCCCGTTCGGCCTGGCTCGCATGGGCCTCGGCGACCAGCACGATCCCGGCGTAGCGCTCGCCCGTATCGGTCACGATCACCCGTTGCTCGGCACCGAGCGGGAAGTCGCGCCGGAACGCCGCCAGCGTCGTGTCGGCGCGCACGGTCCGAACCTCGCGCCGCATCATCCGCCCGACCGTCAGGTTGCGAACCCAGCCGACATCGACCGCCGACCGGATCGCCTCGCCGCGCAGGTGGAACCGCCACGTCGCGAACGAGTAGCCGAACGTCCTGCGCACCGTGACCGCCGACACGACGCTGGCCGCCACCACGGCAACCGTGATCGGCAGCGAACCGGTCGCCTCCAACGCGAGAAACGCCATCGTCAGCGGCCCGCCCACGACCGCGACCGCCATCGCACTCATGCCGACCAGCGCGCACACGACGGGCGGGATCGCGGCGGTGACCGCGACCAGCGCGATCAGGCCGGCCGCCAGCTTGCCGATCAGCGCACCCAGAAGCAGGCTCGCGAAGAACAACCCGCCGCGGAAGCCGGAACCGATGGAGATCGCGGAGGCCGCCGCCTTCAGCCCGATCAGCAGCGCGATGTGGCTCATCGTGTACGGCGCGTCGAGGCCGATCGCGAGCGCCTCGTGCCCGGCCGCCATGACCTGCGGCGTCACCAGCGCCAGCACGCCGACCGCGAGGCCGCCGATGGCCGGCCGCAGCCACGGGCGCAGGCGGGAGCGGCGGAACAGGCTTTCGGTCAGCGTGACGCCGCGCATGAGCGCGATGCCGGCCCCGGCACAGATCGCGCCCAGCACCAGGAACGCCGCGTAGTGCTCCAGCGGGATGCGCGTCGGCACCTGAAGGTCGAACCCATATTGCCCGGGGTCGAGCGCGCGCCCGACCAGGGTCGCGGCCAGTGCCGCCCCCATCACCGGCGCCAGCGTGGCCAGGGAGTAGGTGCCGATCACCAGCTCGAACGCATAGAACGCGCCGGTGAACGGGCCGTTGAACGCGGCCGCGATCGCGCCGGCCGCGCCGCAGCCGACCAGCAGCCGCAGATCGGCCCGCCGCACCTTGAACGCGCGCCCGATCCGCGAGCCGAGCGCGGCACCGATCTGGGTGTATCCGGCCTCGAGCCCGACCGACGCGCCGACCCCGTTCGACAGCGACGTCTGCGCGACCACGCCGAGGCTGTCGCGGACCGACATCTGGCCGCCATACAGCGCGTTGGCCTCGATCGGGTCGACCACCTGACGCGGCAGCCAGCGCGCGATCGCGAGGCCGAGCAGACCGACCGCGAGACCGCCGACCGCCGGCACCAGCACGGCGCGCGCGATCTGCAACGACACCTGCCCGCTCAGTCGCTGATGCGACGGAAGGGCGAACAGCACCCGGTGCGCCCACTGCGTGCCGACGCTCATCGCCGTCACGCAAAGGCCTGCGGTGACGCCGACCAGGATCGCCAGCACGATCAGCCCGAGTTCGTCGGCGCGAACCAGGGCGCGCAGGGTTTGCGGGGCGGAGATGACCCAGGCCCCGAACCGGTTTTGTCGTGCGCGACCTGCCGGGGTCGCGCCGGGCGGGGTCACGCGAGCGGCGGCGGCGCTGAGCAGACTCATCCTTGGCGGTTGACCTAGCTAGGATTCCGTTCTGGGCCGGGCCGCCGCGTCGGGCAACCCGCTATGGCGCGTTAGGAGCTAAACCTTTCGCAATCCCTCCCGCATCGCCCGCGTGTCGCGCAAATCGTCGCCGGTGAAGGCGCGCACGAGGTCCAGTAGCGGCTCCTGCTCCGTAAATCCGTGCGCCCGGGCCCGGGTCGCCGTGAACGCGCCGGGCCAGCTCGCGACGATCCGCTCGATCGCCGGATCGCGCTCGCGCCGCACCAGCGACGAGGCGCCGGGCGACACCGTCTCGAGTGCGGCGAGAATGTCGGCCGGCGTGACACTCCGCCCCGGCAGGCTCAGCGACCGGTCGAGCCCGAGCTTTTCGGTGTCCATCGCCGCCGCATGCATCAGCCATTCGAGGGCGCGGGCTCGGCGAGGCGATCCACAGCGCCACGTCGTCGGCGACCGGCAACACGGATGGCTCGCCCAGCAGCGGTTCGCGCACGATGCCGCTGACGAAGCTGCTGGCCGCCCGGTTCGGCAGGCCGGGCCGCACCAGGATCGTCGGCAGACGCAGGCACACCGCGTCCAGCATCCCCCGCCGGCTCGCGTCGGCCAGGAACAGCTCGGCCGCCGCCTTCTGCGCGCCGTACGTGCCGGCCGGGATCTGCCGCGATTCGTCGTCGAGCACCTGGCCGGGGCGGGCGGAGAACGACGCGACCGAACTCGTGAACACCACGCGCGGCGGCCGGTCGAGCGCGGCACAGGCGTCGATCACCGCCTCGGTCCCGTGGATGTTGACCCGCCGGCCGAGCGCGTAATCCGCCTCGGCGGCCGAGCTGACCACGGCCGCCAAATGGAACACCACATCGGTGCCGGGCGGGATCGCGGCGACCGGCAGCGTCGCGATGTCGCCGCCGATGCTGATCGCACCGTTGCCCTCCGGCACCGGCGGCGGGGTCAGGTCGAACAGGGTCAGCTCCGCCCCTTCGCCCGCGAGGCGGTTGGCGAGCTTGCGGCCGAGAAAACCGCCCGCACCCAGAATCGTGACCCGCATTTTGCCGCTCCCCCGCCTGCTGTTCCGCAGTCCTTTCGGCTAAGCACGCCCTGCAGCGGGACGAAAGCGGCGATGGACACCGAACCTCAAAACCCCGGCTGGGGCGACCTGCTCCGGCACGGCAACGCGACGCGTACGGCCGTGGTGACCGGCGGCATGGTCGTGCACGCGATCAACGTGTTCATCACCATCACCATCATGCCGTCGGTGGTGGCCGAGATCGGCGGCCTGCGGTTCTTCGCCTGGGCGACCACGCTGTATGTCGTCGGCTCGCTGTTCGGCGCCGTCGCCTGCCCGCGCCTGTTGCGATTCGGCGCTCGGACGTCCTACGCGGTGGCACTCGGCCTGTTCGCGGTCGGCTCGGGCCTGTGCGCGCTGGCCCCCACCATGGGCGTCATGCTGGCCGGCCGGCTGGTCCAGGGCGTCGGGGCCGGCATGTTGTCGGCGCTCTCGTTCGCCCAGGTCCGCATCCTGTTCGCGCCGGCGCTGTGGGGCCGGGCACTTGGGGCCATCTCGATCGCATGGGGTGCGATGACGCTGCTCGGCCCCGCGATCGGCGGGATGTTCGCCGAGGCGCACGCCTGGCGCGCGGCGTTCTGGACGCTGCTGCTCGCAGTCCCGCCGCTCGCGCTGCTGGTCCACCTCGCCCTGCCGAAGACGCAGGCGCCTCCCGACGCGCGCAAGATGGCATGGCGCAGCCTCGGGGTGCTGACCATGGCGATCGTGGCGCTTTCGGTCGGCGGTGCCGCGCGCAGCGCGTCGGTGAACGCGGCCGGCGTGGTTGTCGCCGTGATCGGCCTCGGCCTGTTCGCCTGGAGCGAGGCGGCCGGGCCGTACCGGCTGCTGCCGCGCGGTGCCTGCGATCCGCGCACGCCGCTCGGTGCCGCCTACGCCGCGATGGTGCTGCTGCTGCTCGGGCTCAACACCGACGTGTTCGTGCCGCTGTTCCTGCAACGGCTGCACGGCCTGTCGCCGCTGCACGCGGGCTATCTCGCCGCCCTGCTGTCGCTCGGCTGGACCACCGGCTCCACCGGCAGCACGTCGTTCTCCACCGTGCGAACCGCGCACATCCTGCGCGCCGGGCCGGCCTGCGTCGCCACCGGGTTGCTCGGACTGGCGCTGATCATGCCGTCCGCGATCCCGCAATCGCTGGCGGTTCCGGCCCTCGGGCTCAGCCTGCTGCTGATGGGCCTCGGCATGGGGATGTGCTGGCCGCACCTGGGCACCCGCGTGTTCACGGCGGCGACCGAGGGCGAGAGTGCGCTGGCCGCCGCCTCCATCACGACCGTCGTCATGGCGGGCAACGCGATCGGCAGCGCCTGCGCCGGCCTGATCGTCAACACGCGCGGCCTCGACACCGCCTCCGGCCCCGCGCCCGCCGCCTCGTGGCTCTACGGCCTCGCCCTGCTGTGGCCGGTGCTGGCCGGGCTCGTGCTGTTGAACTTCGAGCGGCCCCGGCGCATGGCGGTCGCATGATCACCGTTCACGGCTACATGGCGTCCGGCAACAGCTGGAAGGTCGCGACCGTTTTGCGCGCGCTCGGCATCCCGTACGCCTGGGCCGAGGTCGACAGCAACGCGGGCGGCACCCGCACGCCGGCGTTCCTGGCACTCAACCCGAACGGTCAGATCCCGGTCGTGGTGCTCGACGGCGGCGAGGTTCTGGCCGAGAGCGGGGCCATCCTGCTCCATTTCGCTGAGGGCACGCCCTTGCTGCCGCCGCCCGGCCTGACCCGGACGCGGGTGCACGAATGGCTGTTCTTCGAGCAATACAGCCACGAGCCGAACGTCGCGGTCGCGCGCAACCTGATGAGCCTCCGCCGCGAGGCGCACCTTTACCCCGAGCGCATGGCCAAGCTGACCGAGGGCGGCAACCGCGCGCTGTCGATCATGGAGCGCCGGCTCGCCTCGCACGACTGGCTGGTCGATGGCGGCCGCACCGTCGCCGACATCGCCCTGTTCGCCTACACGCACGTCGCCGATCAGGGCGGGTTCGACATGGCGCGCACTCCGGGGATCGGCCGCTGGATCGCCCGCATGCTCGCGACGGATGGAATTTTAGCGATCGTCTGACATGTTACAGCGGTTGCGCCGGAGGTGCCGGCCCCGGTAACTGGCGTCATGGATACCGATCCGACAGATTTCGCCACTGCCGGTCCTCCCACGGTGCCGCCGATCGCGGTCATCGGCGCGGGCTTCTCGGGCACCATCACGGCGCTGCACCTGCTGCGCGCCTTGCCGCAAGGTGTCGGCGTCCTGCTGTGCGAGCGGGCCCCGAGCTTCGGTCGCGGCACCGCCTATTCGACGCTCAACCGGGGCCACCTGCTGAACGTCCGCGCGGCGAACATGAGCGCCTTCGCCGACCAGCCGGACAGCTTCGAGACCTGGCTCCAATCCAACGAGGTCGAGTGCGGCGAGCAGGTCCACACCACCGACGTCGGCCGGTTCGCGCCGCGCGCCCTGTACGGGCGCTACCTCGCCGCGATGCTGTACCGTGGGGCCGCCGAGCCGTCCGCGCGCAGCCGGCTGCAACTGGTCGCCGACGAGGTGCTGGACATCGCGCCGGTGCCGGGCGGCGGCTACGAGCTGATGTTCGGCGGCGGATCGCCCGCACGCCGCGTCTCCGGCGTCGTGCTCGCGATCGGCAACCTGCCCTGCTCGGACGCCGATACGGCGGTCTACCGCTCCAACGCCTGGGCGCCCGGCACGCTCGATGGCCTGAAGCCCGGGCTGCCGGTGCTGGTGGTCGGCACGGGCCTCACGACGATGGACCTCGTCGTGTCGATGTATAACTCCGACTTCCCCGGCCCGGTCATCGCCCTGTCCCGCCGTGGCCTGCTGCCGCAGGAGCACGCGGCGGCCAAGCCGGTCGCGCGGCCGGTGTTCACGCCGGCCGAGCGGTCGTCGCTGATGGGGCTGCTGCGCCGCGTCCGGCGCGAGGTCGCGCGCGTCGAGGCGGAGGGCGGATCGTGGCGGGCCGTGATCGACGCGATGCGCCCCGATACCGTCGACCTCTGGCGCGGGCTGACCGAGCGCGACCGCGCGCGCTTCCTGCGCCACCTCCGCCCGTTCTGGGACGTGCATCGCCACCGGCTGGCCCCGCCGTCGGCGAACCTGATCCGCCGCCTGCGCGACAGCGGCTACTTGCAGATCGTGCGCGGCCGCTGGGGCGGGATCGAGGACGCCGACGCCGAGGGCGGCACGGTGATCGTCCGCCCGCGCAACGCGCCCGAGCGCCAGGTGCGCGTGCAGCGGGTCATCAACGCGACCGGCACCGAGCGCGCGTCCCGCTGCGCCGACACGCTGCTGCAAAACCTGCTGACACGCGGCCTGCTGCGGTTCGACGCGCAGGGCCTCGGGATGCAGGTCACCGACGCGTTCCAGGTCGTGGACGCCGAGGGCAGCGCCGCATCCGATTTGTGGGCCCTGGGCCCGATCACCCGAGGCGTTTTCTGGGAGTGCACCGCCGTGCCGGACATCAGAGTACAAGCCGAGCGGCTCGCCGCCGGTCTCGCCCGCCGCCTGCCGCCCGCCGCCGCCGCCGGCGCCGTGTTCGCCGACACGATGGTGTCGATATGAGCGCCGAGCCGAGCTGGCTGCGGGCGCTGGAGGCGGAGAGCATCCGCATCATTCGCGAGGTCGCGGCCGAATGCCGTAACCCGGTGTTCCTGTATTCGGTCGGCAAGGACAGCTCGGTCATGCTGCGCCTGATGCAGAAGGCGTTCGCGCCCGGCTCGCTGCCGTTCCCGATGCTGCACGTCGACACGACGTGGAAGTTCAAGGAGATGTACGAGCACCGCGACCGCATGGCGCGCGAGCTGGGCTTGCGTCTGATCGTGCACGTGAACGAGGACGGGCGGGCGCAGAACATCAACCCGTTCGACCACGGCTCCAGCTACTACACGCACGTCATGAAGACCGAGGGCCTGAAGCAGGCGCTCGACCTGCACGGCTTCGACGCGGCGTTCGGCGGCGCACGCCGCGACGAGGAGAAATCGCGTGCCAAGGAGCGCATCTTCTCGGTGCGCTCGGCGTCGCACGGCTGGGATCCGAAGAACCAGCGGCCGGAATTCTGGCACCTGTTCAACACGCGGCTGAACGCGGGCGAAAGCCTGCGCGTGTTCCCGATCAGCAATTGGACCGAGGCCGATATCTGGTCGTACATCCTGGCCGAACAGATCCCGATCCCGTCGCTGTACTTCGCCGCGATGCGCCCGGTGGTCGAGCGCGACGGCAGCCTGATCGCGGTCCACGACGAGCGGATGCGGCTGCTGCCGGGTGAAGTGCCGCAGATGAAAATGGTGCGCTTCCGCTCGCTCGGCTGCTACCCGCTGACGGGCGCGATGGAGAGCACGGCCGCCACGCTCGAGGAGGTCGTCGAGGAGACGCTGGGCGCGCGCCAGAGCGAGCGCGGCGGGCGTCTGATCGACCGCGACGAGAGTGCCAGCATGGAACGCAAGAAGCGCGAGGGATACTTCTGATGGACACGCTGCTCGCCCCCGCGACAACGACGACCGCCGTATCCGACGCGACCGGCCTGCTTCGTGTCATGACCTGCGGCAGCGTCGACGACGGCAAGTCGACGCTGATCGGACGCCTGCTGCACGACACGCAGAACGTGCTCGACGATCAGGCGACGCAGCTCGCCGCCGACAGCGTGCGGCACGGCACGGCGGGCGACGCGGTCGATTACGCGCTGCTGCTCGACGGTCTCGAAGCCGAGCGCGAGCAGGGCATCACGATCGACGTCGCGTACCGCTTCATCACCACCGGCACCCGCCGCATCATCCTGGCCGACAGCCCCGGGCACGAGCAGTACACGCGCAACATGGCGACCGCCGCCAGCACGGCGGATGTCGCCATCGTGCTGATCGACGCGCGGCGCGGCGTGCTGACGCAGACCCGCCGCCATAGCTTTATCGCGAGCCTGATGGGCATCCAGCACATCCTGCTGGCGGTGAACAAAATGGATCTGATCGACTTCGATCAGGGCGTGTTCGAGGGCATCGTCGCCGATTACCGCGCGGCCGTCGCGACCGCCGGGTTCGCCACCATCGACGCGATCCCGATCAGTGCGCGCGACGGCGACAACGTCATCATCCGCAGCCCGCGCACGCCGTGGTATTCCGGCCGCTCGCTGCTGATGACACTCGACGGCTTCAATCCGGCGCACGCCCGTCGGCGGCCCGTTCCGCATGCCGGTGCAGTGGGTGTCCCGCCCCGACGCCGACTTCCGTGGCTTCGCCGGAACGATCGCGACGGGCGTCGTGCGCCCGGGCGATTCGGTGACGACCAGCGGCTCCGGCCAGACGGCGACCGTGGCGCGCATCGTGACTTACGACGGCGACCTGCCGGAGGCGCGCGCGGGCGACGCGGTCACGATCGTGCTCGACCACGAGATCGACATTTCACGCGGCGACGCGCTGGCCGCAGCCGCCGAACCGCTTGCACGCGGCGGACCAGTTCGCGGTGCACATGATCTGGCTTTCGGAGCACAAGCTGCCGCCGGGCCGCACGCTGTTGTTCAAGATCGGCACGCGAACCGTGCCCGGTTCCGTCACCCGTATCCGCCACCGTATCGACGTCAACACGCGCCAGAAACTGCACGCGGACGAACTCGGCCTCAACGATGTCGCGAAGGTGCAGGTCGCATTGTCCGCCCCGGTCGCGTGGACGCCGTATTCGGTCAGCCGCGAACTCGGCGGCCTGATCGCGATCGACCGGCAGACGGCGGCGACCGTCGGCGTCGGCATGATCGACTTCGCGCTGACCCGCAGCGCCAATTTGCGCTGGCAGGAGATCGACACCAGCAAGGCCGCGCGCGCCGCCCTGAAAGGCCAGAAGCCGGTCGTGCTGTGGTTCACCGGCCTGTCCGGCTCCGGCAAGTCGACGATCGCGAACCTGGTCGAGAAGCGGCTGCACGCGCTCGGACGGCACACCTACGTGCTCGACGGCGACAACGTGCGCCAGCGGCTCAACCGCGACCTCGGCTTCACCGAGGCCGACCGCGTGGAGAACATCCGCCGCGTCGGCGAAGTCGCCGCGTTGTTCGCGGATGCCGGCATGATCGTGCTGGTCAGCTTCATCAGCCCGTACGTGTCCGAGCGCGACGCCGCCCGCTCGCGCCTGCCGGACGGCGAGTTCCTGGAAGTGTTCGTCGACACCCCGATCGAGCAGTGCGAGCTGCGCGATCCGAAGGGCCTGTATGCCCGCGCCCGCGCCGGCCAGATTCCCAACTTCACCGGCGTCAGCGCCCCGTACGAGCCGCCGCCCGCGCCGGAAATCCATCTGCGCACGATGACCGCACCCGCCGACACGCTGGCCGAGGGCGTCGTCGCCGAACTGCTGGCGCGCGGCTTCCTGACGCCGGCCGACGAGGTTTGACGGCCGGCGCGGCGACCATGCGCGCCATCGTTTTCGATGCGCCGGGCGACCCGGGCGTGATGCGCATCGCCGATGTGCCGAAGCCGGAACCCGGCCCGAACGACGTGCTGATCCGGGTGCAGGCGGCCGGCGTGAACCGCCCCGACGTGGCCCAGCGGCAGGGCACCTACCCGCCGCCGCCCGACGCGAACCCTCGCCTCGGGCTGGAGGTCGCGGGCACCATCGCCGCCACCGGCTCGAACGTCGCCGGTCACGCGGTCGGTGACGCCGTGTGCGCGCTGGTCAACGGCGGCGGTTACGCCGAATACGCCTTGGCCCCCGCCGGCCAATGCCTGCCGTGGCCCGCCGGCTACGACGCGATCCGCGCGGCGGCACTGCCGGAGACGTTCTTCACCGTCTGGGCCAACCTGTTCGGCCACGGCCGCCTCGTCGCCGGTGAGACCGCCTTGATCCACGGCGGCACGTCCGGCATCGGCACCACCGCGATCCAGCTTGCCAAAGGCGCTCGGCTCCACGGTCATCACCACCGCCGGCGGCCCGGACAAAGTCCTCGCCTGCCTGCGCCTCGGCGCCGACCACGCCATCGACTACCGCGCGCAGGATTTCGCCGAGGAGATCAGCGAAAATCACCGGCGGGCGCGGCGTCGACGTCGTGCTCGACATGATCGGGGCCGACTACTTTCCCCGCAACATCGCGAGCCTCGCCCGCGACGGGCGGCTCGTGTTCATCGCATTTCTCGGCGGCACGACGGTCGAGCACGCGAACCTGGCCCCGATCATGATGAAACGCCTGACCGTCACCGGCTCCACGATGCGGCCGCGCACGGCGGGCGAAAAAGCGGCGATCGCGGCGGCCCTGCACGCCCATGCCTGGCCATTGCTCGTGTCCGGCCGGGTGGCACCGGTCATCAGCGACGTGTTCCCGCTCGCAGACGCTGCGGACGCGCACCGGCGGATGGAGAGCAGCGCCCATATCGGCAAGATCGTGCTGAAAGTCGCCGATTGATCCTGCATGCGGCGGCGCGCGGCCCGGAGACCGGCACGCCGCTGGTCCTGCTGCACGGCCTGTTCGGCCGCGCGGCCAATTTCGGCGCGGTGATGAGCCGTCTCGCGATCCGCCGGAGAGTGCTCGCACTCGACCTGCGCAACCACGGATCGAGCCCGCACAGCCCGGATGTGGACTACCCGACGATGGCGGCCGACGTGACCGAGACATTGGCCGCGCTCGACGCGCTGCCATGCCGTCTGCTCGGCCATTCGATGGGCGGCAAGGTCGCCATGACGCTGGCGCTCACGAACCCCTCGGCCGTCGAGCGCCTGATCGTGGCCGACGTCGCGCCGCAACCGTATCCGCCGCATTTTCGCGTCTTCACCGCCGCGATGCGGAAGCTGCCGCCCGGCCTGTCGCGCGCCGCCGCGGACGAGGCGCTCGCGCCCGAAATCCCGGAAGCCCGCGTGCGCTCGTTCCTGCTGCAGAATTTCAGGCCCGGCACCGGCTGGACCGTCGGCCTCGCCGAAATCGCGGCGGCCCTGCCCGCGATCGAGGGCTGGCCGGACCCGCCCGGCACCTACGACGGCCCCGCGTTATTCCTCTACGGCACGCAGTCAGACTATGTGATCGAGACCGCATGGCCCCGCATCCACGCGTATTTCCCGCGCGCGACCGCCAAAACGCTGCCGACCGGCCACTGGATCCACGCCGAGGACCCTGACGGCTTCGTGGCCGCCGTCGACGAGTTCGCCGCCTAGCCCATATCGGCTCAATGCCGACATTCACGCCCACGCGCGCCGCCGCCCTCGAGCGGCTCGCATCCATCGCTCCCCGCACCGGTCGCATCTACGCCGCCGGACGTAACGCAGACGCCGGACCGGATTCGTGCCCGACCACCGCCGCCCTGTCGCCCTATCTCCGCCGCCGGATGCTGACCGAGGCCGAAGTCGTCGACGCCGCGCGCGACGCCACCGGGGCCGCGAGCGAAAAGTTCGTCGAGGAGGTGTTCTGGCGGACCTACTGGAAAGGCTGGCTCGAACAGCACCCCTCGGTATGGACCGGCTACCGCGACCAGATTGCTCGCGACGAAAACCGGCTCGCGACCGAGGGCGGCCTGCGCCGTGTGTTCGCCGACGCCACCGAAGGCCGCACCGGCATCGAGTGTTTCGATTCCTGGGCGCGCGAGCTGGTCGCGACCAACTGGCTGCACAACCACACCCGCATGTGGTTCGCCTCGATCTGGATCTTTACCTTGCGCCTGCCGTGGGCGCTGGGGGCGGATTTCTTCGCCCGCCACCTGCTCGACGGCGATCCGGCCAGCAACACGCTATCCTGGCGCTGGGTCGCCGGCCTGCATACGCGCGGCAAGAACTATCTGGCCCGCGCCGAAAATATCGCCCGCTACACGCAGGGCCGCTTCGACCCGCGCGGCGAACTCGACGAGTTGGCCGGGCCGCTGACCGAGGAGCACGTCTATCCGTCGGTCCCGCTGAGCGCCGCCGATCCGATGCCGTCGGGCGAGGTGGCACTGCTGCTGCACGACGACGATCTGTGCCCGGAGACGCTCGAACTCGGGACCGCCCGCGTCATCGCCGTGGCCGGGGTTTCGGCGTTCCCCGGCATGGCCCGGCGAGGCATCGCGGATAGGGTGGCGGACTTCTCGGACGCCGCCGTGGACGAGGCGCTGGGCCGCGCCGGCCGCCTGTTCGGGGTCGAACCGCTGCGCCTCGGCCAGTCCGACGTGCGAAGCTGGGCGGCGGGCAGCAACGTGCCGGTCGTCACGCCTTACGCGCCGGTCGGACCCACCGCCGACGCGCTCGCGCCCCTGATTGCCACCCGCCTGCGCCGCCGCTGGGATACCGATGCCTGGCCGCACTGCACGAAGGGCTTCTTCGGGCTGCGAACGCATATCGGCGAGCTGCTCAGGCAGGCTGCTTGATCGTCTTACCCTCGTCCGCCGCGCGCCACAGATACCAGGTCGCGGTGGACCGGTAGGGCGCCCACGCCGCCCCGATCGCGCCCAACGCCTTCGGTTTCGGCTGCGCCTCCAGCCCATGCAGCAGCCGATACCCCTCGCGCACGCCGAAATCGTCGACCGGCAGGACGTCGCGGCGGCCGAGGGTGAAGATCAGCATCATCTCCACCGTCCACCGTCCGACACCCCGGATCGGGGTCAGCCGTTCGATCAGCGCCTCGTCGTCCATCCGCGCCGCCTGCCGCCGGGTCGGGATCATGCCCTCGTGGGCGTGCAGCGCGATGTCGCGGATCGCCAGCACCTTGCCGCCGGACAGGCCGCAGCCCCGCATCGCGGCGATGTCGAGGTCCAGCACCGCGCGCGGCGTCGGGAACGGCGTTTCGGGGCAGAGGTCGATGAAACGCCCCAAAATCATCTCGGCGGCGCGGCCGTGCAGCTGCTGATGCGTGATCGCGCGGACCAGCGCCTCGTACGGCTCCCGCTCGCGTGCCACGGTGATGCGCGCCGGCCCGATCCGGCGGCACAGGGCGGCCATCTTCGGGCAGTCCCTGGATATGTGGCGGGTGGCGATCATCATGTCGTTGTCAATAGCCATCCCGCCCCACACTGCCTATCTATGCGGCATGGCCAGGGCGATACGGCAGAACCGGCAGCGGGAGGACGAGCAGCAGGCGTCGAACCGCCAGACCGCGAGCCTTGCCGCACTCGCGATCCTGCTGGCCCTGGTGGTCGCCTCACTCGTGGTGATGAAGGCGCTCGATAAGCGGGACACGATCGAGGATTGCCTGCTTTCCGGGCGGCGCAACTGCGACGCCGTCGTGATCCAGGAGCGGAACCGGTAGCGAAACGGGCTTGGCGCGCCGGTCGGGACGTGTTCGGATCGCGCCCGCACACGGCATGTCCCGAACGGAGTTTCCTGAATGTCCCGATTGTCCCGCCTGCTCGCCACCGCCGGCCTGATCGCCGCCCCCGTCATCGCGGCGCACGCGGACACGGTGAAATTCACCGCCGCGTATTACAGCGACGCGACCGGCCCGTATTTCGAGAAGATGGCCGCCGACTTCCACGCGAAGAACCCGGACATCGACGTCAAGGTCACCGTGGTGAACTGGGACACGCTGCTGCAGACGCTGCAGACCGACATCTCGGGCGGCACCAACCCCGACCTGTCGATCATCGGCACCCGCTGGCTGCTGGATTTCGTGAAGGACGATCAGGCCGAGCCGCTCGACACCGCGATCGGTGGTGAGTTCCACGACCGCTTCATCGGCCCGTTCCTGACCCCCGGCCAGATCGGCGGCAAGACCTACGGCCTGCCGATCGCGGCCTCGGCCCGGGCGCTCTATTGGAACAAGGCGCTATTCACCAAGGCCGGCATCACCGACGCGCCGAAGACCTGGGAAGACGTGGCCGCCGACGCGGACAAGCTGAAGGCCAGCGGCGTCGCCGGCTTCGGCATCCAGGGCAAGCAGATCGAAACCGACGTCTATTGGTATTACGCGCTCTGGACCAACGGCGGCGACGTCGTGACGGCCGACAACAAGGCCGCGTTCGACTCCCCCGCCGGCGTCAAGGCGCTGACGCTCTATAAGTCGATGATCGACAAGGGCGAGGCCGAGGACGGCGTCACCAACTACGCCCGCGAGGATCTGCAGAACCTGTTCAAGCAGGGCCGGCTCGGCATGGTCATCACCGCACCGTTCCTGATCAACCAGATCGCGAAGGAGGCGCCGACGCTCGATTACGGCATCGCCCCGATCCCGAACGACGGCACGGCCGCCACCTACGCCGTGACCGACTCGGTCGTGCTGTTCAAGAACAGCAAGGTGAAGCCGAGCGCGATCAAGTTCCTGGACTACCTGTTCACCGCCGGCCCGCGCATCGCGTTCACCAAGGGCGAGGGCTTCCTGCCGACCACGAAGGCCGAGGCCGCCGACCCGTACTTCACCGGCAACGCGCGCCTGCAGACGTTCGTGAGCCTGCTGCCGACCGCGCATTTCGCCCCGACCGTCACCGGCTGGGAAGACACGGCGAAGGCGGTGTCGGACGCGGTGCAGTCGGTCTATCTGGGCAAGGCCGAGCCGAAGGCGGCGCTCGACGCGGCGGCGACGCAGGCCGACCTGGCTCTCGGAAAGTAGCCTGGGCTCTCGGAACGTAGCCTGATGGCGGCGCGAACGGCACGCGCCGCCTCTCCCCGCATGCTCGCACTCGGGCTGGTCGCACCCAGCCTGATCCTGGCGCTTGCGGTGATCGGCTACCCGCTGTTCGAAATCGCGCGCCTGTCGCTGTCGTCGGTGTCGCGGTTCGGCCAGATCCGCGGCTTCGTCGGCATCGACAATTTCACCACCATCGCGTCCGATCCGATCTTCCGCGCCGCCCTGCTGCGGACGCTGCTTTGGACCATCCTGGTCGTCGGCGGCACGCTGATCACCAGCCTCCCCGCAGCCCTCGTGCTGAACCGGCCATTCCACGGACGCGGCCTCGCGCGGACGATCGTCATGCTGCCGTGGGCGATCAGCCTGTCGATGTCGGCGATCGTCTGGCTGTGGTCGTTCAACGGCGACCACGGCCTGATCAACGCGAGCCTGACCAAACTCGGCCTGCTGTCCGGCCCGCTGCAATGGATGGCCACACCGGCCACCGCGTTCGCCGTCGAAGTCCTGGTCGGCATCCTGGTCTCGGTGCCGTTCACCATCACGATCCTGCTCGGCGGATTGGCCGCCATCAACCCGGACATCTACGAGGCGGCGGGGCTCGACGGCGCGCGTCCGGCGCAGGCGTTCGCCTATCTGACATGGCCGTTGCTGCGCCCGTTCATCGCGATCGCCGTCGTGCTCAACACGATCTACGTCTTCAACTCGTTCCCGATCATCTGGGTGATGACCCAGGGCGGCCCGGATAACGGCACGCACATCCTGGTCACCTACCTCTACGAACTCGCCTTCCGCCTCGGCCGCCCCGGCCCCGCCGCCGCCGTGTCGCTGGTCATGCTGGTGATCGTGCTCGGCGTGACCGCGATCTACCTGCGCATGCAGGGCGAGGAGGCGGCGTGAAGCGGGCGTCCTTCGTTCGCGCGGTCGTCTCGTGGGCGATCCTGTCGCCGCTCGTGCTGCTGACCCTGTTCCCGTTCGCGGTCATGCTGAGCACCGCGCTGAAGCCGACCGCCGACGTGCTCGCCTACCCACCCAACTGGCTGCCGAGCACGCTCGCCTGGCACAACATCGCCGACATGTGGGTCGCGGCCGATTTCGGCGTCGCACTGCTGAACTCCATCGCGATCAGCGTGTGCGCCACACTGCTGTGCCTGCTGATCGCGACCCCCGCCGCCTACGCCATGGCAAGGCTGCCGCTGCCGGCGCGGGGCGCGTACCGGCAATTCCTGCTCATCACGCAGATGCTGAGCCCGATCCTGCTGGTGCTCGGCCTGTTCCGCCTCGCCGCCCTGATCCCGTGGGGCGACGGCACGCTGGTCGACACCCGCATCTCGGTCATCGTCGTCTACGCCGCGTTCAACATCGCCTTCGCCGCCTGGATGCTGTCGTCCTATTTCCGCACCATCCCGCCCGACCTCGAGGAGGCGGCGTGGATCGACGGGTGCGGCCGGTTCGGTGCCGCGTGGCGCGTGTTCCTGCCCGTCGCGGCGCCCGCGCTGGCGGTGACCTCGATCGTGACGTTCGTCGCCTGCTGGAACGAATTCACCGTCGCGTTGACGCTGTTGCGCGACCCGTCCCGCCTCACGCTGACGTTGCGCGTCGTCAACCTCGTCGCCGGCCGCTACACGGTCGAGTGGAACCAGGTCATGGCCGCCGCCCTGCTGGCGACGTTGCCGGTGGCGCTGGTCTTCGCGGCCCTGCAACGCTGGCTCATCGGCGGCCTGACGCTCGGCGCCGTCAAATAGGATTGTTCCGCGCATGAGAGACGTCGCCGAGACCGCCGAAGGCCGCCGCCTTCACGACGGCGACCACGCGCAATGGCGTCGCTGGGGCACGTATCTCAGCGACCGCCAGTGGGGCACGGTGCGCGAGGATTACAGCGCCACCGGCGACGCATGGGATTCGACCACGCACGACCAGGCCCGCAGCCGCGCGTGGCGCTGGGGCGAGGACGCGATCGGCGGGTTCGGCGACGGGCAGTTGCGCTGGTGCCTCGGCGTCGCGTTGTGGAACGGCCACGACCCGATCCTGAAGGAGCGTTTCTTCGGCCTCACCAACGGCCAGGGCAATCACGGCGAGGACGTGAAGGAGGCGTACTACTTCGTCGACGGCCTGCCGACCCACGCCTACATGCGGATGCTGTACCGGTACCCGCAGGCCGCGTTCCCGTACAATCAGCTGATCGCGGAGAACGCGCGCCGCGACCGCAAGCAGCCGGAATACGAGCTGATCGACACCGGCGTGCTCGCCGACAAGCGCTTTTTCGACGTGGTGATCGAGTACGCCAAGGCGTCGCCCGACGACATCTGCATGCGCGTCACCGCGACCAATCGCGGCCCCGATCCGGCACCGCTCAACCTGCTGCTGCAACTTTGGGCGCGAAACACCTGGACGTGGTCCGGCGATGCCGCGCGGCCGAGCCTTCGCCCCACCGGCCCGCTGACGGTTGCAGCGCGCCACCCCGACCTTCGCCGATGACGATGCAGGCGGATGCGGGCGAGTTGCTGTTCTGCGACAACGAAACCAACACGCCGCGCCTGTTCGGAACGTCCGCGCCCGGGCCGTTCAAGGACGGGATCAACGACTATGTCGTGAACGGCAAGCACGAGGCGGTCGCCGGCCAAGGCACCAAATGCGCCGCGATGCGTGTCGCGACCGTCGCACCCGGCGAGACCCTGACGCTCCGCCTGCGCTTGCGCATCGACGCGTCCACACCGGCCTTCGACGACTTCGACGCCGTGTTCGCGGCGCGCATCGCCGACGCGGACGAGTTCTACGGCGTGCTGCAACGTTCCATGCGCGACGCCGACGCGCGGCTGGTGCAGCGGCAGGCGTTCGCCGGGATGCTGTGGTGCAAGCAGTTCTACGGCCTGGACATCACGCAGTGGCTCGACGGCGACCCGGCCGAACCGCCACCGCCGCCGGGACGCGGCTTCATCCGCAACGGCGACTGGCGCAACGTCAACAGCGCCGACGTGATGTCGATGCCGGACACCTGGGAATATCCGTGGTTCGCGGCGTGGGATCTGGCGCTGCACTGCGTGACGTTCGCGATGATCGACCCCGAGTTCGCCAAGGGACAGCTCGTGCTGCTGACGCGCGAATGGTTCATGCACCCGAACTCGCAGCTGCCCGCGTACGAGTGGAATTTCGAGGACAGCAACCCGCCGGTCCATGCCTGGGCCGCGTGGCGCGTCTACACCATGGACCGCGACCGGACCGGGATCGCCGACCGCCCGTTCCTCGAACGCGTGTTCCACAAGCTGATGCTGAATTTCACCTGGTGGGTGAACCGCAAGGACACGACGGGGCGAAACATCTTCCAGGGCGGCTTTCTCGGCCTCGACAACATCGGCGTGTTCGACCGCTCCAAGCCGCTGCCGACCGGCGGGATGCTGGAGCAGTCGGACGGCACCGCGTGGATGGCGATGTACGCGCTGAACCTGATGCGGATCGCGTTAGAACTCAGCTTCGAGAACCACGTCTACGAGGACATCGCGACGAAGTTCTTCGAGCATTTCCTGTATATCGCCGAGGCCATGACGCAGCTCGGCGGCAAGCAGGGTCTGTGGGACGAGCAGGATCAGTTCTTCTACGACGTGCTCGAAATCGACGGTCAGCCGCCGGTCCCGTTGCGCGTCCGCTCGATGGTCGGCCTGATCCCGATCTTCGCCGTCGAAGTGCTCGACGCGGACGTGTTCCGCCGCCTGCCGGAGTTCAGTTTCAGGCTGCACTGGTTCTTCGGCTACCGGCCCGACCTCGCGAACCTCGTCTCGCGGTGGGGCGAACCGGCGGAGGGCGAGCGCCATCTGTTGTCGCTGCTGCGCGGCCACCGGCTCAAAATGCTGCTGGTGCGCGCGCTGGATGAAACCGAATTCCTGTCGCCGCACGGCATCCGCTCGTTGTCGAAAGTGCATGAGGCGCACCCGTACGTCTTCGATCAGGACGACACGTTGCTCGCCGTGTCCTACGAGCCCGGCGAATCCCGCTCCGGCCTGTTCGGCGGCAACTCCAACTGGCGCGGCCCGGTCTGGATGCCGGTGAACTACCTGCTGATCGAATCGCTGCGGCAGTTCCACCTGTATTACGGCGACGAGTTCACCGTCGAATGCCCGGTCGGCTCGGGCACGATGCTGACGCTGGATCAGGTCGCGGACGAGCTGACGACGCGGCTGACCCGGCTGTTCCTGCGCGGCCCGGACGGCAAACGTCCCGCACTGGCCGGCGACGACCCGCCGGACGATCACGTCCTGTTCCACGAGTATTTCCACGGCGACACCGGACGCGGTCTCGGCGCCAGCCATCAGACCGGATGGACGGGGCTGATCGCATTGTTGTTGCCGGGTGCGGTGGAGAAGCCCTCAACGGCTCGTTAGGACTATGCGGTCCTAATGACCGCATGGCCGATCCCGAACGCCTCTGGCTATTCTTCCCGAACTTCAGCGAATCCAGCCCGTACCAGAATTCGCTCGCGGCCGGGCTGACTCGCCACGGCTATACGGTGCGTCCCGGCACGATCGAACAGGCGACCGGTGCGGCGGTGTTCCATCTCGGCTGGGAACAGCCGGTCTACGTCGCCGCGACGACGGAAGGCGAAGCGTCGGCGCTGACGGCGGCTTTTCTTTCCGCGCTCGAGGCATTCAGAGCGTCCGGCGGCCTGTTCGTGTGGACGATGCACAACCTCGCCCCGCACGAGGAGCGGTTTCCCGCCGTCAACGCCACCATGCAGCGCGAACTCGCGCGGCGTGCCGATGTGGTGCATGTCCACAACCGGACCGGGGCCGCGCACGCGACCGGCCTCGGCGTGGCCGCGCACGCCATCGTTCTGTCCCGCCACCCGCGCTACAGCGATGCCTACCCGGACGACGTCGACGACCGCGCCGCGCGCCGCTATCTCGGTCTCGACCGCGCCGACATCGTGTTCAGCTTCTTCGGCGCGATCCGTGGCTACAAAGGCATCCCTCGCCTGCTGCGCGCCTTCGAGGCCGCCAGCGCCGAACGGCCGAACCTGCGGCTCGTCGTCGCCGGCCGCAGTCGGCAGCCGAACGCGGCACGGGTCCAGATTCCCGAACCCCGCCTGCGCATCCTGTCGCGCGACATCGCCGACGCCGAAATCCAATACGTCATCCGTGCCGCCGATTGCGTCGTGCTGCCATACGAGGCGATCCTGACATCCGGGGCACTCACCCTCGCGCAAGGGTTCGGCCGCCCCGCGATCGTCCCCGACCTGCCCTCGATGGCCGAGGAAGTCACCGACGGCGTCAACGGCTTCCTGTATGCGGCGGGATCGGACGACGCGCTGACATCCGTGCTCGGACGCGCCGCCGATGCGGTGGCACTCAATGCGCGGCCCGATGCGCGCCGCCGCCCGCGCCACCGTCGCGCACCGCTCGTTCGCCGCACTCGCGGGCACGCTCGCTGGCGCCGTCGCCGCGCGCACGCCGATGCAAAGGGCGGCGTAGACCGATGAACGCCATCACCCGCCCGCAACACGCGCTATCCGGTGCCGTCGCGTTGCTCGACGGTCCGCTCGTCATCGTCGATGTCGGCGCGCAGGCGCTGGCACACGAGGCGCACGTCTACGAACCGCTGCGCCGCCTCGGCGTCCCGTTGCGCGTGATCGGGTTCGAACCGCTGGCCGAGCAAGCCGCCGCCCGCCGCGCCGCCGACGGCGACGACAGCCTGATCGTCGAGGCATTCGTCGGCGACGGCGGCACGCACCGCTTCCACCCCTGCAACAGCCCCGCCTCGTCCTCGCTGTTCCCGCTCGACCGCGCCGTGTGCGGCACGGTCGCGAGCCTCGCCGGACTGGTGGACCGCAACGGCGAGACGGTCGCCACCCAGCGCCTCGACGATCTGCTCGCCGGCATCGAGGCGGTGGACTTCCTGAAACTCGACATCGAGGGTGCCGAGTTGATGACGCTGCAGGGTGCCACGTCCGTGCTGGCGCGCACCGCCGTGATCCACGCCGAAACCGCGTTCGTCGCGTTCCGCACCGGCCAGCCGCTGTTCGCCGACATCGACACGCATCTGCGCGAGCAAGGTTTCGGCCTCATCCGGCTGCACGAGCCCGCGATGCGCGCCGCCGTCACACCGTCCGGCGCGCAAGGGGCGGACCGGCTGATGTGGGCCGACGCGGTGTTCTTCGCCAACGAGGCGCGCGTCACCGACCGCATGCTGCTGGCCCAGGCGATCGTCGCCGGCGGCATCTACCGGATGCATACCGTCGCCGAACGCGCGCTCGCGATCTACGATGTTCGGCACGGCACCGGATTGGCCGCCGACTACGTCCGCGGTGCGGAGCCCGATCTGCTGGGCTGGACCGCGCGGCAAACCAACACCGCCCTGTCCGGCAAGGCGGACATCGAACAGGCGGTCCGGCTGACCGCGACGCTCGGCCTGCCCGCGCATCCCGATCGCTCCAAATGCTGGGATGGTCTGCTGGCCACCGTCCACGCCGCCCGCACCACCGCGCGAGACACGCCGGTGCTGGACGCGGGAGCGGAGCGGTATTCGACGTTCCTGCCCGG
Source organism: uncultured Alphaproteobacteria bacterium (assembly GCA_963756975.1). Taxonomy (GTDB): domain Bacteria; phylum Pseudomonadota; class Alphaproteobacteria; order Acetobacterales; family Acetobacteraceae; genus CAVRQM01. Next base: position 1,143,807 of record CAVWPS010000001.1, read on the forward strand.
CCTGCGCCGCCTCGGTTTTACGAACCTGACCGGCATCAACACGGTGTTCGACACCGAACAGCACGCGGACGGCATCACCTTCCGCCACGGCGACGTCACCGGCTCCGGCCTGCCGGGCGCCACGTTCGGCTTCATCGCGTGCCTCAGCGTGATCGAGCACGGCGTCGACCTGCCGGCGTTCTTCCGCGAACAGGCGCGGCTGCTGCGACCGGGCGGCCATCTGTTCGTCTCGTGCGATTACTGGGAAACGCCGGTCGACACCGCCGGCCAATCCGCCTACGGCACCCCGGTCCACATTTTCACCCAGCCCGAACTCGACGCGATGATCGCGCTCGCCGCGTCGGCCGGTTTGGCCGTGGCCGGCCCTACGGACTTCTCGTGCGGCGAAAAGCCGTGTCGTGGGACCGCTTCGGCCTGCGCTACACGTTCGCGAACATGCTGTTTCGCCGGACCTCATAGCAGCCCGGCCCCGATGTTGACCGCCAATGCCAGAATGACGGTGTTGAACAGAAACGAGATCACGCCGTGCGCCGTCGCCAGCCGCCGCATCTCGCGCGACGTGACCTGCACGTCCGACACCTGGAACGTCATCCCGAGCACGATCGCGAAATAGAAGAAGTCCCAATAATCCGGTGCCTCGCCGCCCGGGAAGTCGAGCCCGCCGACGATCGTTCCGTCCGCCTTGCTCTCGAAATACTCGTGCGCGTAGCGGAGCGCGAATACGGTGTGGGTGACGAACCACGACCCGAACACGGTCGCGGCGACCAGGCCGATATGCAGCGCCCGGCCCGGCTCCGGCATCTCCTTGCTGGCCGAAAACTCGACCAGGATCGCGATCAGGCTGATCGGGACGACGGCGATGGTGAGGCCGAACACCGTCCACTCGCCCTCCTCCTGCCGCTTCGCGTTGGCCTGGATCGCCTTGCCGCTGCCGACGAACATCGCGGCGATCAGCACGAGGTATGCGAGGCAGCCGAAATCCCATGCGACAAGGTCGCGCGTCACCGGTGCCCACGGTGCCGACCGCAGTGCCGGCAGCACGATCCACGCGATCAGGCCGAGCAGCAGGGCCGAGACCGTTCGGGCGTGGCCGCGAACCGCGCCGATCATGGTGACGGTGTCTTGGTGAACGGACCGTCGTAGGTCGCGTCGACCCGCATCTTCGCCATCATCTCGGCCACGCCGTCCGGCCCGCGGATCGCCTCGTCGATATCGTGCATCGTGATCGGGCCCGCCGGTGTCGTGAGGGTGAATTCGAACGGGTGACGCAGTTGCGGCAGGTCGGCGACCACGCCGAGGATCGCGGCGATCGTGGTCTTGGACGCGCCGGCGCGGGGCAGTGCATCGGTCAGGAATACCGTCGCTTCCAGCTTGGCCTCCGCGACGTCGTTCGCGGGATCGGGTTGCGCCAGGAATTCGATCGCGGCGGGCATCACGAAATGGGTCAGAAACGTCCGGCTGTCGAGCCGTGTATGCAGCGCCCGCAACCCGAACCGCGTCGATGCATGATCGTCGATCTCGTCCGTCCCCTCGACCACGGCATCCAGTTCCGCCCGCCCGACGACCGGCGCCGTCACGCTCAGCTCATGCAGCGTCGCCACCTTCGCGACCGGATCGAACGTCAGATCGACCACCACGTCGAACGGTGTCGCCATCTGGCGCGCCATCCATTGCTGCACGCCCGAAAGCCCGGTCCGCGTCTCGTCGATGCCGCGCGCGTCGATCCGGATCGACATCGGCGGCCCGGCATCGAGGGTCGGGTCGAAATCGATGCCCCGCACCTCCAGTACCGCGACGTCGTACTCGACGGCCAGACCGGTCGCGAAACTGACCCGGTCGTAGCGGCAGCCGCCGCCTGGTAGCGCCGTGACGGGAACCGGCTCGCCGTGGCCCAGATCGGCGTGGAAACCGTCGATCCAGGCGGCGCAGCGCTCCGCCGGCGACAGGCCCGGCGACGATGGCCGGGCCAATGCCGGGGACGCGGCCACCAGCACCACAGCCGCCAAGCGGAAGCAGCCGGTCACGGGCGGCCCGGGCTCGGGCGGGCCGGGCTCGGGCCGATCGGCCCGGCGTAGGTCGCATCGACCGCGACCCGCTTGGCGAGCGTAAGATAGCCGTCCGGCACAGTCCCCACCGTGACGATATCGCTCAGCGGCAGCGGAGTGGCGGCGGTGACGGTCAGGTCCATCGGGTGTTGCGCATGCGGGAAATCGGTGATCGCGGTCGTGACCGCCGCGACGGTCGTGGCCGACGCGCCGGACGCCGTCAGAAAGGCGCGTGCCCGGCCGGCCAGCGTCGTCATCTCCGCGCGGACCGCCACCTCCACCGCGTCGGCCGTCGGCGCTTGCGGCAAGTGGTCCAGGATCATCGGCAGGACCATCGAGGTCACGAAGACAGTGCTGTCGAGAGTGCCATGGATCCGGCGGATCGCGGCGGACTTGGCCGCGACGGAGAGTTGGTCGGCGCTGTGGACCGGCCCAACGCCATCCACCTCACCATCGAGCGACACGTGTCCGAGCCGCTCGCCGTCGAGGCTCAGTTCGTGCAGCACCCACGTATGTGCGCCCGGATCGTAGGTGACGTCGAGCGTGACCGAGAGCTTGGCCTGCTGCTGCGACAGCATGTACTCCATCGCGGCGTTGGTGAGGTGGTAGGTGTGCACGACCCCGCGCGCCTCCACCCGCAGCGTCATCGCCGGGCCGGTGCTGGCGCCCGGATCGAAGCCGATCCCGCGAACCAGCACGCTGTCGGCGCGGTAGCCGCCGCGAAAGCTGCCGCGCGTGTCGGTGACGATCTCCAGATTGTCGTAGCGGCAGGTGTCGGGATCGCCGCCGGCCACCGCGCTCGGTGGCCCGGCCAGGTGCAGGCCCTGAATATGGGTCAGGACCGTCGAGCAATCGGACGACCGACGGCGCAGCGGCGCGAGCCGAAAGCCGGAACAGCCAGCATGCCGGCCGCCAGCAGGCACTGGGTGATCTTCGACATGGGTGGCTCCTCCCCGGTGGCCTCGACGCAGGCCGGTCGCGTCGCCACATTATCATCATGTCCGACGTTCTGATCCGCGCCGATATGGCGCACGCCGACCATCCCGTCGATCTCGCCGAGGAGGCCGCGCGGGAGGCGGCGATCGCCCGGCTCATCGTCCGCACCCCCGAACAGGCGCAAGCCGCATCCGACGCGTTCACGCCGAACCGGCAGCCGGCCCGGCCGCTCACGAAACGCCTGACCGTCGTGTCGGAGTTCGAGCCGGCGGGCGACCAGCCGACCGCCATCCGCGAGCTGATCTCCGGCATCCAGGCCGGCGAGCGCGATCAGGTCCTGCTCGGTGTCACCGGGTCCGGCAAGACGTTCACCATGGCCAAGGTGATCGAGGCGATGCAGCGCCCGACGCTGATCCTGGCCCCGAACAAGACGCTGGCCGCCCAGCTTTACGGCGAGATGAAGTCGTTCTTTCCGGACAACGCGGTCGAATACTTCGTCAGCTACTACGATTACTATCAGCCCGAGGCATACGTGCCCCGGACCGACACGTATATCGAGAAAGACTCGCAGATCAACGAGCAGATCGACCGGATGCGCCACGCGGCCACCCAGTCCATTCTGGAGCGCAACGACGTCATCATCGTCGCCTCCGTGTCGTGCATCTACGGCATCGGCTCGGTCGAGACCTACGGCCGGATGGTGGTCAAGCTCCAGGTCGGCGGCCGGATCGAGCGCGATGCCCTCGCCCGCGCCCTGGTCGAGCTGCAATACCGCCGCAACGATGCCGGCTTCCAGCGCGGCAATTTCCGGCTGCGGGGCGAGGTCGTCGACGTGTTCCCGAGCCATTACGAGGACCGCGCCTGGCGCATCGCCCTGTTCGGCGACGAGATCGAGAGCATCCGCGAGTTCGACCCGCTGACCGGCGAGATCACCGCCTCGCTCGACGACGTCAGCATCTACGCCAGCAGCCACTACGTGACGCCGCGCCCGACGCTCACGCAGGCGATCCGCGACATCAAGATCGAGCTGAAACACACGCTCGACGATTTCGTCGCGCGCGGGAAACTGCTGGAGGCGGAGCGGCTGCAGCAGCGCTGCACGTTCGACATCGAGATGATGGAGACGACCGGCTCCTGCAAATCGATCGAGAACTACTCGCGCTACCTGTCGGGCCGCCGCCCGGGCGAGCCACCGCCGACCCTGTTCGAATACCTGCCCGAGAACGCCCTGCTGATGGTCGACGAGAGCCACGTCACCGTCCCGCAGGTCGGGGGCATGGAGCGCGGCGACCATGCGCGCAAATCGATCCTGGCCGAGTTCGGCTTCCGGCTGCCGTCCTGCATCGACAACCGGCCGCTGAAATTCACCGAGTGGGACCGGTTCCGGCCGCAGACCGTGTTCGTCTCCGCGACGCCGGCCCCGTGGGAGCTGGAGCGCACCGGCGGCGTGTTCGCCGAACAGGTGATCCGCCCGACCGGCCTGATCGACCCGGTGACCGAAATCCGCCCGGTCGAGCGGCAGGTCGACGATCTGCTGGGCGAGATCAAGGCGACGACCGCGCGAGGCGGCCGGGCGCTGGTGACGGTGCTGACCAAGCGGATGGCCGAGGATCTGACCGAGTACCTGACCGAGCATTCGATCAAAGTCAGGTACTTGCACTCCGACGTGGACACGCTGGAGCGGATCGAGATCATCCGCGATTTGCGCCTCGGCGTGTTCGACGCGCTGATCGGCATCAACCTGCTGCGGGAGGGGCTCGACATCCCGGAGTGCATGCTCGTCGCCATCCTGGACGCCGACAAGGAAGGCTTCCTCCGCTCGCAGACCAGCCTGGTGCAGACGATCGGCCGGGCCGCGCGCAACATCGACGGACGGGTGATCCTGTACGCCGACACGATGACCCGCAGCCTGACGTTCGCGATCAACGAGACCGCCCGCCGGCGGGAGAAGCAGCACGCCTGGAACGTGGCCCACGACATCACCCCGGTCAGCGTCCGCAAGCAGATCGGCCGCGTGCTCGAGAGCGTGTTCGAGCAGGATTACGTCACCATCGCCCCGGTCGCCGACAGCGATCTGAAGCAGCTGGTCGGCAAGGACCTGAAAGCCTCGATCGCCGAGCTGGAAAAGCGGATGCGCGCCGCCGCCGCCGATCTGGAATTCGAGGCGGCTGCCCGGCTGCGCGACGAGATCAAGCGGCTCGAGGCGGTCGAACTCGGCCTGCCCGCCCCGCCCGCCGCCTCGTCCTCGCTCCGCCCCCAGTCCGGCCGCGCGCCGAAAACGCCGACGCCGATGGGGCCGGGCGGCGGCGGCTACGATCCGGCGAAGATGCGCAAGGGCAAGCGGCTGACCACACCGGGACGTCTGGGCAAGCATTGATCGACGACGCCATCCCACGCGCGGCGCTGGTCACCGGCGCCGCGAGGCGGATCGGCCGCGCCATCGCCGAACGGCTGGCCGGGGCGGGCTTCGCGGTCGCCCTGCACTGCCACGACAGCGTGGCCGACGCCGAGACGCTGGCCGCCACGCTGCCGACCCGCACGGTCGTGCTCCGTGCCGATCTCGCGCGCGAAGCCGAGGTCGCGCCGCTGATCGCCCAAGCCATGGCCGCCCTCGGCCCGATCGGCGTGCTGGTGAACAACGCGAGCCGGTTCGAGCGTGACGAGGTGGCCGACACGACCCGCTCCGGCTGGGACGCGCACATGGAGGCGAATCTCCGCGCGCCCTTCGTGCTGACGCAGAACTTCGCCGCCGCCCTGCCGGCCGAGGCGCGGGGTGCGGTCATCAACCTTCTCGACCAGCGCGTCTGGTCGCCGACGCCGCACTTCGTCTCCTACACGGTCAGCAAGGCCGCGCTGTGGACGCTGACACGCACCATGGCGCTGGCGCTCGCGCCGCGCATCCGGGTCAACGGCATCGGCCCCGGCCCCGCGATCGCGAGCGCGCGCCAGACGCCGGAGCAGTTCGCGCGCCAATCCGCCTCGGTCCCGCTCGGTCACGGCACCTCGCCCGCCGAGATCGCGGACGCGGTGCTGATGATCCTCGGCCTGCCGGCGATGACCGGGCAGATGATCGCGCTCGACGGCGGGCAGCACCTGCAATGGTCGGCCGCCCACGGGGCCGCGGACCCCGAATGAGGCGCGTCTTCCTCCACGGCCTGATCTTCCAGGCCAGCATCGGGGCCTACGCCTCCGAATTCGGCCGCACCCAGCGCATCCGCGTCGGCGTCGACCTGTTCGTCCGCGACGAGGGCGGCGTCGGGGCCGACGACCTCGGCCGCGTGCTCGACTACGCCGCGGTGCACGGCAAGATCGTCGAGGAGATCGGCCGTGGCCATGTCCGCCTCGTCGAGACCTTGGCCGAGCGGCTCGCCCACGGCATATTGGCCGACGAGAGGGTCGAGCGGGTTCGGGTGCGGCTTGAGAAGCTTGACATCCTGCCCGACGGAGCGGCGGCTGGGGTGGAGATCGAACGGGCGCGCAACGATTAGCCCACCGCACCGCAACTCGGCTGATATTACAGCATGATGGCGGTCACGGTTAAGTTATGTCACTATCGGACTTGATTTAAACAACAATTTGAATGGCTTAAACCGGCCGGCCCGCGCTGTGCGTTTCCCCGGCGGGAAACCGGCTGTGGCCGGCACGAGTCGACTGCGATTTCTTCCCCAACTTTATCCACAAGGGTGCTGACCGGGAAATGAGCGATTCTCGTGACATCGGCGTTGCAGTGATCGAGCGGGCTCTGGAGACGATGCCGCTGGTCCCCGGCGTCTACCGTATGCTCGACGGTCGCGGCGACGCGCTCTACGTCGGTAAGGCGCGCAGCTTGAAGAAGCGGGTGACGAGCTACACCCAGATCGGCCGGCTGCCGGAGCGGCTGCGTCGGATGGTGAGCGAGACGGTGGCGATGGAGATCGTCACCACGCACACCGAGGCGGAAGCGCTGCTGCTCGAAGCCAACCTGATCAAGCGCTTGAAGCCGCGTTACAACATCGTGTTGCGGGACGACAAATCGTACCCGTGGCTGATGCTGACCGAGGACCATCCCTTCCCGCAGATCGCCAAGCATCGCGGGGCGCAGGTCCGAAAGGGCAGCTACTACGGCCCGTTCGCCTCCGCGTGGGCGGTCAACCAGACCGTTACCGCGATGCAGCGCGTGTTCCTGCTACGCTCCTGTGCCGACACCGTGTTCGCGAACCGCAGCCGCCCGTGCCTGCTGCACCAGATCCGCCGCTGCTCCGCCCCTTGCGTCGGGCGCATCTCGGCGGAGGATTATCAGGGGCTGGTCAACCAGGCGAAGGGTTTCATGGCCGGCCGCGGTGCGGCGGTGCAGCGCGAGCTGGCCGCCGAGATGGAGCGCGCGGCCGAGACGCTGGAATTCGAGCGCGCCGCCGCCGTCCGCGACCGCATCCGGGGCCTGACCCACGTCCAGGGCGGCGGCGTCATCAACCCCGAGAGCATCACCGACGCCGACGTGATCGCCGCGTGGCAGGGCGCCGGCCAGACCTGCGTGCAGGTGTTCTTCATCCGTGGCGGCCGCAACAACGGCAACCGCGCCTTCTTCCCCGCCCACGCCCGCGCCGACGAGCCGGGCGAGGTGCTGAGCGCCTTCATCGCCCAGTTCTACGACGACAAGCCGCCGCCGCCGCTGATCCTGTGCAGCCACGATTTGCCGGAGGCCGACCTGGTCGAGGAGGCGCTCGGCCTGAAGGCGGCGACGTTCGGGGCGACCCGAAAGGTCGAGCTTGCGGTCCCGAAGCGCGGCGAGAAGCGCGCGGTGCTCGATCACGCGCTGACCAACGCGCGCGAGGCGATGGAACGCCGGCTCGCGGAGACCGCCGGGCAGGCGAAGCTGCTGTCCCACACCGCCGACCTGTTCGGCCTCGGCGCGCCGCCCGAACGGATCGAGGTCTACGACAACAGCCACATCATGGGCACCAACGCGTACGGCGTGATGGTCGTGTCCGGTCCGGAGGGTTTTACAAAGCAGGCGTACCGGAAGTTCGGCATCAAGGGCCCGATCACGCCCGGCGACGATTTCGCGATGATGCGCGAGGTGCTGGAGCGCCGGTTCGGCCGTGCGCTGAAGGAGAACCCCGACCCGTCCGCGTTGCCGCCCGGCTGGCCCGACCTCGTGCTGATCGACGGCGGCGCGGGCCAGCTTTCGGCGGCCAAGGGCGTGCTGGCCGACCTCGGCATCGGCGACCTGCCGCTGGTCGCGATCGCCAAAGGCCCGGACCGCGACGCCGGGCGCGAGTGGTTCCACATGGACGGCCGCGCGCCGTTCCAGCTGCCGCCGCGCGACCCCGTCCTGTATTTCCTGCAGCGCCTGCGCGACGAGGCGCACCGGTTCGCCATCACCACCCACCGCGCCGGCCGCAGCAAATCGCTCGTGACCAGCGAACTCGACGAGATCGCCGGGATCGGGCCCGGCCGCAAACGCGCGTTGCTGAACCATTTCGGCAGCGCGCGCGGGGTCAAGCAGGCGGGGCTCGCCGACCTCGAAGCGGCACCGGGGATCAACAAGGACCTCGCCGCGCGGGTGTACGCGCATTTTCACCCCGGATCGCGAGCCGCCGGTTAGACGACCGCCGGGCCATGGCTGTCGACGGGTTCGGGTTCGCCGCCGAGCTGTCCAGACACGCTGCCGGGCCGTGTCTCGACAGGCGCGATGCACGTGACAGCCGAGCGCGGGCGCGATCCACCGTCAATATTCGAACTGATATGTGACGCCCACATTGGTCCCGGTCGAGCTGCCGGCCGCCGATCCCTGGGCGCTGGCGCCGCCGGTGCCGACATCGGTCTCGAGCTTCAGGCCCTTCGTGATGTCGATCTGGACCGTCGCCTGCGAGCCGCCGCCGGAGGTCGCCTGCTTGGCGCCGACGTAGACGCCACGGGCGACGTATTTGCCGGCCTGCACGCTCGCGCCCGACCCGCCGCTGCCGCCGCCGACCGAGAGCCGGTCGAGGCCGAGCCCGTTGCGGATGCTGTTCAGCGGGTCGAAGCTGCCGCTGGTCACCCCGGTCAGCTGTGCCAGCGCGGCCGCGATCGAGGCCAGTTGCAGTGGGCCGAGGGCGGCGACGCTCTGGCCGAACAGCAGGTGGGCGAGCACCTCGTCCTGCGGCAGTGCCGGGACCGACGACAGCAGGATTTTGGGGTCGCTCGCGTAGCCGGTGACCTCCAGCGTCGCGACCGTGCCGCCCGTCGTGTTGTCGGCGACGAAGTCGATCGTGGGATCGATCTTGCCGCTGCCGTCGAAGCCGACCTTGCCGGTGGTGAACGTCAGGGTCTGGCCGGCGACGCTGATCGTGCCGTTGCGCATCTCGAACCCGCCCTGCGGCCTGGGTGCGGCGGCGGTGCCCTTTACGCGCAGTTCGCCCGACAGCTCCGCGTCGATGCCGCGGCCGCGCACGAACACCTGCTGCGGCGCGTGGATGGCGAGGTCGAGGCCGATATCGGGGCCGGGCGATGGCGGCGGCGGCGGCTTCTGGCCGGGACGGCGGACGTCGAGCACGGCGACGCTGGCCGGCAGCTTGTCGGGCACGCGGATGTCGGCCCGCTGCACGGTGACGCTGCCGGTCGCGTCGAGCCGGCCGCCGAGCGACCCGCGTAACGCGAGGTCGGCGTCGAGGGTCGCCGTCAGCAGGTCGGACGACAGCGGGCGGGCGCGGGCCATCGTCAAATGCAGGTCGACGGGGCGCGTGCCCTGCAGGCCGATCGTGCCGTTCGCGTGGATCGTGCCGGTGCCGGCGCGCGCCGAGAGGTTCGTGAGACTGATGGTGCCGCCGTTCGCGTCGATCTGCGCCTCGATCTGCGAGATCCGGGCGCCCTGCGAAAAATCCTGGAATTCGCCGCCGCTGAGCCGGGCGTTCCCACGCGCGCTCGGTGCCGTCAGCGACCCGGTGACCGTCGCGTCGAGGGCGAGTTGCCCGCGCGCGCGCCGCCCGGACGCCGTCAGCACCGGGTCGAGCACGGCGAGGTCCAGCGCCCCGGTCGCATGCAGATCGAGCGGACCGGACGGCGTGGTCGGCGCGGTGCCGGTCACCGCCAGCGTGTTGCGCCCGAGTGCAAGCCTTGCGTCGAGCTGGGCCGCCGTGCCGCGGAGCGTCGCGGTGGCGCTCAGGTTCGCGGGCGGCAGGCTGGCGGCGGGGCCGCTGCGAAGGTGGATGCCTCGCGCGTCGATCCGGGCCGTGCCCTGCGGCCGCGTGGGTGTGCCCGTCAGCCTAGCTTCGGCCGACAACGTGCCGTCGGCCATCAGGGTCGGGTCGGCGATGCGCGCGAGGTCGGCGGTGACGTTGCTCAGCCGGGCGGTCAGATCGAGCGTCGGCGAGGCACGGCCGGCGATCTCGAGCACCGCCTGGCGCAGCCCGACCCGCAGGCGGTCGACCGAGATTTCGGTGCCGAATTTGACCCGGGCCGGCGACAGCAGACGCGCGGTCTCGGCGTGCGCGGTGGCGGCCAGTTCGGAGACGGCGACGGTCTGGGCCGGCAGATCGAGCACGGCGCGGGTGCGAAGCGTCACCGGCTGGCCGGCTTGCCGCGCGGCGACGTCGGCCGCGATCGCAAGGGCGGTGCGCGGACCGGCGACCGTGGCGCGGGCGTCGGCGGTGATGCCGGACGCCGAAATACCGGTCGCGACCAGCGTCGCGTCGACCCGGCCGAGTTGCGCGGGGTTTTCGACGCGGGCGTCCAATGTGGCGGAGGCGACCGAGGTGCCGGGAATGCCGGCGCGGGTAGCGCGCACCTTCGCGGTCGCGGTCGTGGCGGACAGGTCGACCATCGCGTCGATCGCGCCCGAGATCGCTTGGCCGGTAATGCGGCGCAGATCGTCGAGCCGGGTCATGCGGAGCGCCAAATGGCCGGTCGGCAACGTGGCTCCGGCGGCCAGCGTCAACGCGCCCTCGGCGTGGGCACTGCGCCAGTCGGCGCGGTCGATGGTGAGTTTTGTCGCACCCGCGTCGCGCGAGATTTCGGCCGACAGCGTGACCGGGGCGCCGTCGAGCTGGCCGTCGGCACCGATGTGGCCTGCCGGATTGGCGGGCAGGCCGGTGGCGCGAACCTGCGCCGTCACATGGCCTTTCGGCACGCCGGCCGTGGCCACGTCGCCCGCGAGGTCGGCGTCCAGCGCCAGATCGTCCGTCGCACCCGTCGCGTGCGCGTGCAGCGTCGCGTTGCCGGAGACGGTCGGGGCCAGGATGTGCAGGTCGGGCAGACCGATATCGGCGGTCGCGTCGAGCTTGCCGCCGATCAGGCCGCCGGACGCGGCGACGGTCAGCGCGGACCCGTGCAGGTCCAGCTTGCGAAGCGTCAGGTCGGACCCGGCGACATGCGCCGACAGGTCGATCCGGCCGTCCGGGCCGATCAGCGCCGGCACCGGCGACAGGCCGCCGGTGATGCCCAGCATTCCGGTCAGGGTCGCATCGAGCGCACCGGCCGCGTCCTGGCTGGCGGCGATGTCGAGCGCGGTCGAGCCGGACAGGGCGACGTTGCCCGCCGCCGCCAGCGGAGTCAGGTCCGGCACGGTCAGATGCGCCTTGACCGACGGTGCCGGTTTCACGGTCGCCGTGCCGTTCAGGGCCAGCAGCGTGTGCTTGAGGTCGAACGTCACCGGCAGCGCCGGATCGGACAGGGTCGCGTCGGCTGATGAGTGTGAGCGGGTCGGCCTCGAACAGGTCGGGTTGCGGACCCGGGATGCGCAGGCCGTCGAGCCGCGCCGTCACCCCTGCCCGCCCCTTGTCGCCGTGCAGGTCGACGTCGAGGCGATGGATCGTGGCACCGCCCGCAGTGAACGCGTCGATCCGCAGCGTGCCGGTGCCGGCCGGCGCTGTGAGCGGCCCTACGACATGGGCGTCGAGTGCGACCGCGTCGAACGAGACGCCCGGCGCCGGGGCCATCGCGGGGGCATGCACGGAAACGGTGAGGTCGGCGGCGGGCGTGCGCAGGTCGAGCGTGCCGTGCGCGTCGGCCGAGAGCGGGCCGGCGGTCGCGGTGAGCGTCGTGGCAGCCGCGGTCCACGGACCGTCGAGGTCGAGCTTTATTGTCAGCGCGCCGAGGTCGGGCAGCCCGCCGAGCGTCGCCAGAAGACCGTGCGCCGGCTCGTCGTGGGCGAGCGAGACTTTCAGCGTTCGCGGGTCGATGCGCCCGATCAGATGCAGCGTTCCGGGCGCGTCGAGGCCGGTCACCGTCACATCGGCCGACCCGTCCTGCAACGAGGTCACATGGGCCGAGCCGTCCACCGCCAGCGACGCCGCATGGCCGGCGACGGCTGCGGAAACGTCGATCCGGTCGACGTGCAGGCGGGCGAGGTCGACGGTCACCGGCAGGCTCGATCCGCCGGCCGACGGGCTGGCGGGCGGGCCGGAGGAGACCGGCAGACGCCGCACTTCGATCGCGCGGGCGGTCAGCGCCCGGATGCTGGCGGTGCCGTGGATCAGGGCGAGCGGTGACCAGTCGAGTGCCGCGTCGGAAATCACCAGCCACGGCCCCTGCGCGTCGCGCACCTCGATCCGGTGGATGCGCGGACCGCCGGGGAGGCCGCCCGACACGCCGTCGAGTGCGACGAGGCCGCCGGACAGCGATCCCGCCTCCGACGCGAGGAAGCGTTGGCCGGGAGCGGTGTTGAGCGCGACCAGCACGACCGCAACCAGCACCACCGGCAGGGCGACGATGACGGCCAGAATGACAAGAAGCCATTTGATCCAGCGCCGCATCAGAACGCCTGCCCGAGGCCGATATAGGCTTCGACGACGTCGGTCTTCTGGTTGGCCTGCTTGTTCAGCGGCACCGCGACGTCGACCCGGATCGGGCCGAACGACGTGTAGTAGCGCACGCCCGCGCCGGCCCCGATCTGCACCGCGCCGCCGCCCGGGAACGCCGCGTCGCGCGCGGTGACCTCGCCCGCGTCGGCGAACACGACGGCCCCGAAGCTTTGGCCGAAGCGCTGGCGGAATTCGACGCTGCCGACCTCGACCCTCGTGCCGCCAACGGGCCGGTTATCGGCGAAGCGCGGCCCGATCGACTGGTAGCGGTAGCCGCGCACGGTGCCGCCACCGCCCGCGTAGAACCGCTGGTCGGGCGGCACGTCGAACGTGCCGGCACCCGAGATGTCGCCCACCAACCCGCGCACGGCCAGCACGCTGCGGCCCGGCGCCTTGCCGAACAGCCACGCGCCGAGGTCGAGGTAGGTGGACGCGCTGGCCTGCGTGATCAGGAAGAACGCCGAGCGCTGGCCGCCGCCGCTTCCCAGGCTGTCGGTGGGCGTCACCGTCAGCGACGCGCGCACGCCGTGGATGGGGTCGAACAGCGAGCCGGTGCTGTCGAACGTGACACCGAGCGGCAGCTGCGGGAGCGAGTAGCTCCGCGTGACGCCCTCCTGATCGATGCGCGCCTGCTCGAACGAGACGCCGCCGTTGACCGAGACCTCTTTCGTCAGCTTGCGGCTGTAGATCACGCTGCCGACCGCCGCGCGCCGCCGGTATGCATCGAGCGATTCCAGCAGGTCCTGCGCGTCGTAGGTGAGCGTGCCGCCATACGATTGCGGCACGGCGAACCGCGCTTCGACATCGTAGCCCGCCTGCCGCGAGGCGCTGCCGCCGATCTCGGTGGCGCTGGCGGAGAGCGTGAGCTGCTCGCCGCCGCCGGACACGTCGCGGTCGGTCCAGCTCGCCGTGACCGAGCCGCCCTGGTCGGTCGAAAAGCTGGCGCCGAGCTCGACCGCGTGCCGCTTGCGCTCGCTGACCTGCACGGAAAGCGGCACCCGGCCGTTCGGGTCGAGCGCGGTACCGGGGATCAACGCGACGCCACCGACCGCCGGGAGGGCCGTCAGGTCCTGGCGCGCCTGATCGAGCAGTTTCGGGTCGAACGGCTCCCCGGTGTGCAAATCGAGCAGGCGGCGGATCACCGGCTCGCGCAGCCGGGTCGCACCGGTGATGGTGATGGCGCCGATGTCGACGCGCGGCCCGGCCGCGACCGCGTACGAGACGTCGAGCGTGGTGTGCGCGACGTCCAGCGTGGCGACCGGGGCGGCGACGGTCGCGAGCACGCGCGTCTGGTCCCGCAAGGCGGTTTGCAGCCGGGACCGCGCGGCCAGCACGTCGGCGGCCCGCGCGGGCGCGCCGGACGGCAGGTCGAGCGCCGTGGCGCTGCCCGGTGGCACGTCGCCGGTCAGCGCCACGTGGCCGAGGTGGAACAGCGCGCCGGCCGTGGGCACGACGTGGACCACGACCGGACCCGTTTGCGCGTCTAGGGCGGCCGGGAGGTCGGGATCGTCGAGCCCCCGCGCGCGGCCGTCCGCCGTGGTGATCGTGATGGTGGCGCTGCCGAGATAGTAGCCGTAGCTGTTCAGCGCGGTGACCACGCGCGGCACGTCGGACCGTGCGCGGGCGACCAGCGCGAACGGGCCGACCGCGGACTTTTCCCGCAGGGTGACCAGCGTGGCCGAATCGTTGATCGCCATGTCGAGCGCCGCGTCGCCGGTGCTGGCGATCTGGACGGTGTACGGCTGCGGGTCGGCCGCGCGCACGTCCGGCGAGGCCGCGAGCACGGCCACGAACGCAAACGGCGACCAGCGTCGCGGGCGGGCGAAGAAATCGCGCATGACGCCGCACAACGCCTGGATCGGCTGGCCGGTGCAACTGTCACGACGCGGTCATTGTCTGCAACCGGCGCGCGGTCTACGGATTATCGCATGGACGCCGCAGAGCCTCCCGTTCGTCTTCGCGCCAAGCGCCTCCCGCTGCTCCGCCGGCGCGACCCGGAGGCGGAGGAGAACGGCTTCATTCTGCCCACCAACCCGAACCGGCGCATTTCGCGGCCGTTGCGCGCGATCCGGCGCGGGGTGACGATCGCACTCTGGACCGCGATCGCGTGCCTGGTTCAGGCAATCCTGATCGTCGTTCCCGGCCACGCCAAGGTCTGGTTCGCACGCATCTACTGGTCGGTGATGTGCCGCATCATGGGGCTGCGGGTCCGATCGATCGGCCAGCCCGCCGTTCGCGGCCCGGCGCGCGGCAGGCGGCCGGTCGTGTTCGTGTCCAATCACTCGTCGTGGCTGGATATCCTGGTGCTCGGCGGCCGGCTCGAAGCCTGCTTCATCAGCAAGGAGGAGGTCGAGCGCTGGCCGGTGATCGGGCTGGTCGCGAAGCTGGGGCGCACCGTCTATGTCCGCCGCACGCGGGCCAGCACCGGGCGCGAGCGCGATGACATGCGGGCGCGGCTGCGGGCCGGCGACAATCTGATCTTGTTCCCCGAGGGGACGACCAGCGACGGCTCCCGCGTGATGCCGTTCCGCTCGGCGTTCCTGTCGGTGGCCGAACTGCCCGCGACCGCCGGCGGGCTGCCGCCGATCGTGCAGCCGGTTTCGGTCGTCTACGACCGGCTCGGCTACCTGCCCGCCGGCCGCAGCACCCGGCCGCTGTTCGCATGGTACGGCGACATGGACATCGGCAGCCATTTCTGGCGGCTGGCGCAGTTCCGCGGGCTGCGGGCGACGGTGCTGCTGCACGCGCCGCTCGATCCGCGCGATTTCGCCAATCGCAAGGCGTTATCCGCCGCGACCTGGGCGGCGGTGGCCGACGGCGCGGCCACGCTGCGGCAGAACCGCCCGGTCCGCGCCCGTGCCGTGCCTGCCGGTGCCGGTGCCGTCCCGGTCGAGGACGGCGGGCCGGCGCTGGCGGCGCACCCTTAGGACAAGGCCCGGAACGCGCGGGCCGAGGACGACGAGCCGCGACCCCAGGCGGTGAGGCGCAGCAGGTTGTCGAGGCCGAGGCGGCGGCCGGAGTGTTCGAGCGCGAACATCGCGTGCGCGACGATGATGCCGACATAGGTCCACGGCCACTCGCTACCGATGTTGTAGAGGCCGATCAGCAGGTTGAACGTGAACAGCGCGGCCAGCGTGCCGGACAGGCGCACCAGGAACCCCATCATCAGCGAGATGCCGATCGACAGTTCCAGCAGGAACACCAGCGGCTGCGCGATCGCGATGTGATCGAGGAACGCCTGCATGATGTCGGCGTGGAACTGGAACGAGCTGCCCTTCACCGTCTGGTCCATCCAGTATTTGAAGCCGTCCGAGACCGGCAGCGGCAGTTTCCACAGGATGCCGAGCCACCACATGCCTGCCATGACCATCCGCAGCACGAACACGCCGATGCCGTGGGCGGTTCGCTGCGCGGGATCGCGACGCCAGTTCAGGACGGCGACGACGATGCCGCCGACGAGGGCGGACCAGTAGAGGACCACCAGCAGGACGGCGACGGCCGGCATGGTCTTGGCGACCGTCAGCTGGTCGGGGATGCCGCCGGCCAGAAATTGCAGGAACGTATGGACGGGATTGTCGCGCATAATGCCGTGGTGAGCCTCGATGGTTGCGGTCGAGGTTCGCGGCCGGACAAGGTTGGTTACGCGGCCGGACTTTAGGATGGAGGGAGGGAACGATGCCGGACGGACTGTATGAACGCGACACCCTGCTCTGGTCCGAGCAGCAGGCCGACCTCCTGCGCCGGCTCGCGGCGGGGGAGCGGGTGAACGAGGCCGTCGACTGGCCGAACGTCATCGAGGAGGTTTTCGACGTGGGAATGTCGGAACTCCGGCGATGCAGAAGTTTGCTGCAGCAGGCGATGACCCACATCTTGTGGATCTACGCATACCCGGACAGTCCGGCGGTCGATCACTGGTTCGACGAGGTCGGTGCGTTCCTGGACGACGCCGTGCAACGGTATGCGCCGTCGATGCGTCAACGGATCGACGTGGCCGACCTTTATGCTTGGTCGCTCAAGCGGGCTGGTCGCACGCGCAAGGATGCCGGCGAGCCGCGATCCTTGCCCGAAACCTGCCCGTTCACCCTGGACGACTTGCTGGCCCGCGACATCGAAGCCTTGCTGAGCCGGCTCGCTCCATGAACCTATCGCGACAACTCGTGCTCGCGCTTGACGCGACCCCCCGCGAGTGCGCGATGGTTCACGTCATGCTGCGATTTTTAGGGAAACCCACGACCTGAACGCCAACACCCGCCGCCTGCACGTCATCACGCACGGCTGCCAGATGAACGTGTACGACAGCGGCCGGATGGCCGACGTCCTGGCACCGATCGGTTACGCGACGGTGGACCACCCCGAGGGTGCCGACATGGTGATCCTCAACACCTGCCACATTCGCGACCGCGCGGCCGAGAAGGTGTTCTCGGAACTCGGCCGCTTGCGCCTGTTGCAGGAAGCGCGGGCCAAAAGCGGCGGGCGGATGGTGCTGGCCGTCGCCGGCTGCGTGGCCCAGGCCGAGGGTGCGGAAATCCTGCGCCGGGCGCCCTACGTGGACCTCGTGCTCGGCCCGCAATCGTATCACCGCCTGCCCGAGATGGTGGCGCGCGCCACGCGGGCGGCCGGGGCCGTGATCGAGACCGATTTCGCGGTGGTCGAGAAGTTCGACACGCTGCCGGCCCAGACGAGCCCCCAGGGCGTGACCGCGTTCCTGACCGTGCAGGAGGGTTGCGACAAGTTCTGCTCGTTCTGCGTCGTGCCCTACACGCGGGGGGCCGAGAGCAGCCGGCCGGCTTCGGCGGTGATGGCGGAGGCCGAGCGGCTGGTCGATCTCGGTGCCCGCGAAATCACCCTGCTCGGCCAGAACGTCAACGCGTGGCACGGTGCGGGAGCGGACGGGTTCGCGGGGCTGTTACGCCAGCTCGCCGACCATCCCGGGCCTGCTGCGGATCCGCTACACGACGAGCCACCCGCGCGACATGGACGAGGCGCTGATCCGGGCGCACGCCGAGGTCGAGGCGCTGATGCCGTTCC
Organism: uncultured Alphaproteobacteria bacterium; assembly: GCA_963756975.1. Lineage (GTDB taxonomy): Bacteria > Pseudomonadota > Alphaproteobacteria > Acetobacterales > Acetobacteraceae > CAVRQM01. The sequence continues at coordinate 1,161,574 of CAVWPS010000001.1, forward strand.
TGCATCTGCCGGTGCAGTCGGGCTCCGACCGGATGCTGGCCGCGATGAACCGGCGGCACAGTGCGGCGGAGTATTTCGGCATCGTCGACCGGCTGCGCGCCGCCCGGCCCGACATCGCGCTGTCGAGCGACTTCATCGTCGGCCATCCGGGCGAGACCGAGGCCGATTTCGAGGCGACGCTCGACCTGATCCGGCGGGTCGGGTTCGCGCAGTCGTTCAGCTTCAAATACTCGCCCCGCCCCGGCACCCCCGCGGCGTCCGCACCCGTCCAGGTCGACGAGGCCGTCAAGGATACGCGGCTGCAGGTGCTGCAGGCGTTGCTGCGCGAGCAGCAGGGCGCGTTCAACACGGCCACGGCGGGTCTTTCCGTGCCGGTGCTGTTCACCGGCCCCGGACGCCGTCCGGGGCAGCTATCGGGCCGCACGCCTTGGCTGCAGCCCGTTCACGTCCTTGCGCCCCCGTCATTGATCGGAGGCGTCTCCACGGTGACGATCGCCGCCGCCACGCCCACATCTCTCTCAGGAATCCTTCACCCCGACACACAGGAGCGAGCTTGCGCTTGAACCCGCTGACCCAGGCTGTCTCACCGATCATCGCCCCGCAGGCGAGCAAGACCACGACGCTGACGTTCAACGATAACGCCCTGCTGGCACTCCTGCTCGGCGATCACGACCGGCATCTGGTCCGATTGGAACAGGGACTGGGCGTGCGGCTGTCGTGCCGGGGCAACCGGGTGGCGATCGCGGGCGAGCCGGGCTTGGTCGACGCGGCGCAGGGTGTCGTCGCCGGGCTCTGGAGGCGGCTCGAGCGGGGCGAGGGTGTCGCGATGGCCGATGTCGACGCGGCGGTGCGGATGCGCGAGGTCGACGACCCCCGCTTCCCGGACGGACGGCTGCCGCTGGCCGACCTGCCGGCGATCCGCACGCGGCGGGGTCCGGTCGGCCCGCGCTCGCAGGGGCAGACGACTTACATGGAGTTGCTCGGCAAGCACGAGATGGTGTTCGGGATCGGCCCGGCCGGCACCGGCAAGACGTATCTTGCGGTCGCGCAGGCCGTCGCGATGCTTCAAGCGGGAAAAGTCGAGCGGATCGTGCTGTCGCGGCCCGCGGTCGAGGCGGGCGAGCGGCTCGGCTTCCTGCCGGGCGATCTGAAGGAGAAGGTCGATCCGTATCTTCGCCCGCTCTACGACGCGCTCGGCGACATGATGCCGGGCGAGCAGGTCGTGCGGCGGATGGGCACCGGCGAGATCGAGGTCGCGCCGCTCGCGTTCATGCGCGGCCGGACGCTGGCCCATGCGTTCGTCATCCTCGACGAGGCGCAGAATACGACGCCGGTTCAGATGAAGATGTTCCTCACCCGCATGGGCGAGGGCACCCGCATGGTCATCACCGGCGACCTCAGCCAGGTCGACCTGCCGTCCGGGATGCGGTCGGGACTTCGCGACGCGCTCGATACGCTGGAGGGCGTGCCGGGGATCGGCGTCTGCCGGTTCGACAAGCGCGACGTGGTGCGCCACCCGCTGGTGGCCCGGATCGTCGATGCCTACGAGCAGCGGGCCGACGCGGAGAAGGACACCCGCGCCAGAACTCGCCGCGAGCCGGTCCCGGCTCCGGCCGCGGAGGTCGCGGGCAAGTAGGATGGATGTTTCCCGATTAGGCCCGGCCGTCCCGTCGCGGGATGGCCGGGTCGCTGTCGACGACCGGGGCTGGCGCGCGCTGGTGCCGGATGTCGAACGGGTGGTGGCGCGGGCCTTGGGCGTGGCGTCCAGCCATGCCGACGTCGTGCTGACCGACGATCGCACCGTGCGCCGGCTGAACGCCGAGCATCGCGGCCGCGATAAACCCACGAATGTGCTGACGTTCGAGCCGGCGGCACCGGGCTGGCCCGGCGAGATCGTGCTCGCCCTCGGCGTGGTTCGGCGCGAGGCGGCGCGGGAGCGGCGGCGGCCGGCCGATCATCTGGCCCACCTCGTGGTGCATGGGGCGCTGCACGCGGACGGCCACGATCACGGCCATGCCGGACAGGCGCGCGCGATGGAAATGGCCGAGGCGCGGTTGCTGGCCCGGATCGGGGTCGCGAACCCTTGGCGGGTGAAATGAGCTCGTCCGCGCGAGAGGGGCTATTGCGGCGGATCGGCCTGCGGCGCGGGCCGGAGCCGAACGTGCGCGACAGCATCGCCGAACTGGTCGCCGAGGCCGCGCACGATGCCGGCCCCGAGGGTCCGCATGGCCATGACGGCGATACGCCGGGGCTCGACCGGCAGGAACGGGCGCTGATCGCCAACGTGCTGCGGCTGCGCGGCATCACGGCCGACGACGTGATGATCCCGCGCGCCGACATCGTGGCGATGCGGCTCGACGTGACGCTCGACGCCGCGCGGGAGCAGATCCGGGCGGAGGGCCATAGCCGCCTGCCGGTCTACCGCGAGCAGCTCGATGAGATCGCCGGCATGGTGCATATCAAGGACGTCTTCAGCTACATCGGCCGCCCCGAGGATTTCAGGCTCGAGACGCTGCTGCGCCGGCCGCTGATGGTGGCGCCGCAGATCCCGGTGCTCGATCTGCTGCTGCAAATGCGCCAGGCGCGGATGCACCTGGCGCTGGTCGTCGACGAATACGGCGGCATCGACGGGCTGGTGACGATCGAGGATCTGGTCGAGACGATCGTGGGCGACATCGCCGACGAGCACGACGAGATCATGGGCCCGCTGGTGACGGAGCGCGCCGACGGCACGCTCGACGTCGACGCGCGGATGCCGATGGAGGCGTTCGAGGATCGGCTCGGCCGCATCATGACCGACGACGAGCGCGAGGCGGACATCGACACGCTCGGCGGGCTCGTGTTCGGCTTGGCGGGCCGGGTGCCGGCGCGCGGCGAGGTGCTGCGGCACGAGTCCGGTGTGGAGTTTCGGGTGCTCGACAGCGACGCGCGCCGGATCCGCCGGTTGCGGGTCCGCCCGGCCCCGAAGGACGACGCCGAAACGAGTTGACCGGATTGGACCGCCCTCGTTAGGATTGAGTCATCAACAATTATCCGGTGGCGATCTTGCGTAACGACATGCTGCGGCGGCTGGTCGCCGAGTTCATCGGCACCTTCTGGCTGGTGTTCGGCGGCTGCGGTGCGGCGGTGCTGGCGGCGGGTTTCCCGCAATACGGCATCGGCTTCGTCGGCGTGGCGTTCGCGTTCGGACTGACCGTGCTGACGATGGCGTACGCGGTCGGCCACATCTCCGGCGGGCACTTCAACCCCGCCGTGACGCTCGGCCTGTGGTCGGCCGGCCGCTGCGCCAACAAGCACGTCGTCCCCTACATCGCGATCCAGGTGATCGGCGCGATCGCCGCCTCGGGCGTGCTGTGGGTGATCGCCTCGGGGCTGCCGGGCTGGGTGCCCGGCGGCTTCGCCTCGAACGGATACGGGGACCTGAGCCCCGGAAAGTATTCGATGCAAGCCTGCTTCCTCGCCGAGTTCGTGCTGACGTTCTTCTTCCTGATGATCATCATCGGCACGACGTCCAAGGGTGCGGCGACCGGGTTCGCGGGCATCCCGATCGGCCTCGCGCTGACGCTGATCCATCTCATTTCGATCCCTGTCACGAACACCTCCGTGAACCCGGCGCGCAGCATGGGACCGGCGTTGTTCGCGGGTGGCGCGCATGTGGGGCAGCTCTGGCTGTTCTGGGTCGCGCCGATCGCCGGCGCGATGCTGGCCGGCGTGCTGGGGCGGATCCTGTACGAGCCGTCGTCGATCGTCGAGACCGTGGTCGAGGACAAGCACGCGATCGCCTGACCCCCGGCCAGGCACCGTTGTCGGTCGTGCACACGTTGTGCATGATCGACGGAACGGGAAACGGGATGATCGGTCATGGCTTCGACGTACACTTGGACCGCAGGCTCGGGGCTTTGGGACGCCGGGGCGAACTGGATCGACAGCACGACGCCGGGGGCGGGCACCGCGCCGGGTGCCGATGACACGGCGACGATCAACTCGGACACCATAACGCCGGACGTGATCTACGGGCCGGCCTCGGCGGCGACACTCGATGCCACCGGATTCGTCGCGTTCGCAGGCAACACGACATTCGGGCTGCTGTCCGACGCCGGCCAGCAGTACGGCCCGCCTTTGCGTGTGCTCTCGGGCGGCACCGTGTCCGCCGGCAGTGCCGACCTGACCGCCTTCGTCGAGATCGCCGGACCCGGTGCCCGGCTCGTGGTCGCGGGTGCGGCGATCACATCCAGCACCACGGAGATCGAGCTGTTCGACCACGGGTCGTTCTCGGCCGCGTCGCTCGTGAGCCCGATGGGATCGGACCTGACGCTTTCGGTCGATCCGACATCGACGGCGGAGATCGGCGGCGGCTCGATCGCGACCGCCGGAACGCTGGCGATCGATGCGGGCACGACGTTGACGCTTGGTGGGTTCACCCGCGTGCTCACCCCGACGCTCGTGCAGGGCACGGTGGCCGACACCCAGGATATGTTTTTCTACGCGGCCGTGACCGGGGCGGGCACGATCGCGATCGGCACCGGGGCGACGCTCAACCTGTATTCGACGGCCGCCGCCGGGTTAACGATCGACTTCGCGGGCACGGCCGGCACGCTGTATCTGGCGTCGAGCGCCAACGAGCTCTCGGACGCGGCGGCACAGCCGGGTCCGAACCCGGTCGTGAGCGCCACGATCGCGGGCTTCTCGATCGGGGACGCGATCGTCACCGCCGAGGTCGGAGTCACGAGTGCGACCTACACGCAGACCGGCAACGGCATCGGCGAGGTCGATTTCCTCGCCGGCTCGACGGTCGTCCAACGGCTCACGCTGAGCGGAAACTTCGCGGGCGAGACCTTCGTCTTCACGCCGTACGACAGCCAGAGGGCCGGCGTGCTGACGCTGACAGCCGGGCAGATCACGCCGGCGGTTCCGGCGGTGACCAACCCCGGCAGCGACGCCTATAGCTGGACGACGGCGGCGGGCGGCTCGTGGGCGACCGCCGCGAACTGGACCGATGCGAACACGGGCGCGACCGCGACCACGGCACCCGGTGCGACCAACGCGGTCACGATCACCGGACCCACCACCGTCGGCAGCACGGCCGCGCAGACCGTCGCCGTGATCGACGGCAACGGCGACGCGGCGAGCCTGACCGTGATCGGCACGATCGAACTCGCCGGCAATTTTGGCATCGGCACCCTGGCGGTCGGCGTCTACAATACCTCACCCTTCGTCTACGAGCCCGCGACGGTGACGGTGACCGCCGGCAGCACGCTCACCGCCAACGTCGCCCAGATCAACAGTGCGTTGGATGTCGCCGGCGGCCTGCTGTCGGCCACGACTCTCGCCGTGGGCGACGGCGGCCTGCTCGGGTTGCTGTATGCGTACGACGGAGGCCGGGTGGTCGCCGGCGGGCTGACGCTGGCCGGTTTCGGGACGGTCGCGGTCGACGCGAATTCCTCCATCGCGATCGGGGCGGCTTCGGTCGCGGGCACCATCACGATCGGCACCGGCATCACGGTCGTCGACTCCGATGGGATTTTCGACGGACCGGTGCGCAACGACGGGCTCATTTCCGCCGGCGGCGGGCTCGGCTCGGAGGATCTGTTCACGGGTGCGATCGGCGGCAGCGGCACGATCACCGTCCAGCAATCGTCCAACCTCCTCCTCCAAGGGGCGGTCGCGGCGACGCAAACCCTCGGCTTCGCCGGCAACGGCAGGCTGATCCTGCAAGTTGCTTCGACGGAGCTCGGACGGATCACCAATTTCGACACGAGCGACATGCTCGTGGTGGCCGATACCGTCGCGAGCGTCGCGTATGCCGCGAGCGGCGCGAATGCCGGCACGCTGACGCTGCGCGACGCGGGCGGTGCCGTCGTGGGGTCGCTCGCGGTCAGCGGCAGCCTGGACGGCAACAGTTTCCTGCTGCTGCCGGACGCATCGATCTTCTCGACGCCGCAGACGACCGGGACCGAAATCGTCCTGGCACAGGGCACGTTGCTGAACGGGCCGTTGCCCGCGCCCGCGCCCGACACGCACCCGGCCCAGACCTTCACACAGGTTCAGGGCGGCGACTGGGGAACGGGTACGACCTGGGGCACCACGGACGCGCCGGGCACGCTCGATACGGTCGTGCTCGGCTCGGCCGCGAACGGCTATACCGTGCTCAGCGGCCAGGGGTATGCGGCCGCGGTGACCGCGAACACCAACGGCACCGGGCTGTCCGGCGTGTTCGGGTTCGGCAGCCTGACCGTCGCGGACGGCACGAGCAGAGCCGGCTGGCTGGCCGTCACTGCGAACTCCACGCTGACGGCCGGCACCGCGTCGGTGACGTCCGGTGTGCTCAACGTGGCGGCGGCGGGGGCGTCGCTCGACGTGACCGGCACGCTGGCACTGATGAACGGCTCGCTCGTGCTTGCGCACGGCGGCCGGGCTCAGATCGCGGCCCTGTCGATCGGCGGCACCGGCGTCGCTACGATCACGTTGGCAGTCGACGCGAGCTCCGCGCTCGAGGTCGGCACGCTGGGCGGTGCCGCCGCCGGCCTGCTCACCGTCGATGCCGGCCAGACCGTACATGCCACGACCTTCGGTGGGCTCTATGTCCTGGCGTCGGTCCGCAACGACGGGACCATCGACGACGCGGCGAGCTTCGGCACGATCGAAGGCAACGTCACCGGCACCGGCACGATCATCGTCGAAGCCGGGGCCAACCTGATCATCAGCGGACAGGTCGCGGCGGGCGAGACGATCCAGTTCGTCGGCACCGGCGGCACGCTGTCCCTGAGCCAGACGACGCCGCTGACCATCGCCGGGTTCGCGCTCGGCGACACCTTGCTGGTCAACGGCACGGAGACCGCCGCGCAGTACACATCGACCGGGGCCGGGACCGGCACGCTGACATTGACCGAGGCCGGGTCCGCGGTCGCCACCGTGACGCTCCTCGGCAGCTATGCGGGCGACGCTTTCGTCGCCTCCCCCACCCTCGATCAGCAGGTCGAGGCGGCCACCAACAGCTCGGTCGTCCTCGCCGCCGCCTGCTTCGCCGAGGGCACGCGCATCGCGACCGACCATGGCCCGGTCGCGATCGAGCGGCTGCGAGTGGGCGACCACGTTCGGACCGCGTGGGGCGAGCTGCGGCCGGTCGAATGGATCGGCCGCCGCCGGACCGATTGCACACGCCACCCGGCCCCGCACGATGTGTGGCCGGTGCGGGTGGCGGCGCATGCGTTCGGGCCGGGGCGGCCGGAGCGCGAGCTGTTTCTGTCGCCCGATCACGCCGTCCATGTGAGCGATCTCGACGGGCCGGACCTGCTGATCCCGGTGCGCTACCTGATGAACGGCGCGACCATCGTGCAGGTGCCGGCCGATACCGTGACCTACTGGCATATCGAGCTGCCGGACCACGACGTCGTGCTGGCCGAGGGGTTGGCGTGCGAGAGCTATCTCGACACCGGCAACCGCTCGGCGTTCGAGAATTGCGGCGCGGCGGTGATGCTGCACCCGGATTTCTCGCGCGCGGTTTGGGATGATCGGGCCTGCGCGCAGCTGACGCTCGGCGGGCCGGATCTGGCGGCGGTGCGGGAGCGTTTGCGGGCGCGGGCGATCGAGGGCGGCTTCGCGCTGACCCGGAAGGCGGCGCTGCGGGTCTTGGCCGATGGGGTCGAGCTGCCCTGGGATGGGTCGGGGCGGGTCCATCTGCCGGCCGGCACGGAGCGGGTGCGCCTAGCGTCACGGACGACGGTTCCGGGTCATGTGCGGATTGCCGATCCCGACCACCGGCGCCTCGGCGTCGCGGTGGCGGGGCTCACGCTCGACGGCGTGGGCATCCCGCTCGATGATCCGCGCCTGCGGGCGGGCTGGCACGCGCTGGAGCCGGGGTGGCGCTGGACCAACGGGGACGCCGAGCTGATGACCGGTGCCGCGCGGTGCCTCGCGGTCCGAACGCTGGCGTTCGCCGATTACTGGGTCGAGCCGCTCACCGAAATGGCGGAGACGCCGTCGCCGAGGAGTGTCACGAGGTCCGACGACGACACCGCGACGCAGCCCTCGGTCGGGGCGAGGTCGCGGGCGGCGATGTGAAGGAAGATCGCCGAGCCGAGACCGCGCACCACGGGGGAGATGTTCCAGTCGAGGACGACGAGCAGGTCGTAGAGCGCGTCGTCGCGCCATAGCCGCTCGTGGCGGGCGTCGTGCGGCAGGCGGATCGGGCGGTTGTAGTCGGGCGAGGCCGGATCGTCGCACCAGCCGTCGCCGGGGCCGATCGGCGCTTTGGCCAAGGTCGTGCGGGGGACCGGGATGCGGTCGGCGCGATACAGGACGCGCAGCAGTTTCAGCGTGCCGGCGGGGGTGGCGCCGTCGCCTTCCTCCTTGTGGACGCGGACCCCGCCGCGGCCGATGGCGCAGGGAACGCGGCGATCCCGCCACGTCAGCCAGGCACCGCCGCCGTCCCGGTGCAACGACGCGTTCATCTGCCCACTCCCGCCACGCGCTGTGTCGTTTCGGTGTACGCCATGATCGCCCGGCTGACCATCGCGGGCGCGGGCGGGATGTCGGCGGCAACCGCTGGCGTGGCGCTGTGGACGAGTGCGGCGCGGACCGCGGCCTCGGGGTGGACCATCCGCTCGAACAGGTCGCCGGCCATGCTGGTCAGCAACCCGACCGGCCCGCCCATCAGCATGCCGACGATCGCCGAGACGGCGGTGCGGAGGCCGGGGCTGCCCTGATCGCCGGTGACGACCCGGTAGATCGTGCCGACCACCGGCAAATATTGCAGCGGGTTGAGCGCGTCCAACACCTCGCCGAAGGTCGGTAGCGGATCGGCGGCGGTGCGGGCGGGGCTCGCGACCGAGACCGGGGCCATGCCGCGGTCGGTCCCGTGCGAACTCGAAACACCGCCTGCCATCCCGCCCTCCCCCGATCCTCGTCCCGGTGACGCAAGGACCGGGCCGCGCGGGTTCAGGCGTGAAAGTTCCGGGCGAGCGCGTGATAGACGCCCTCGGCGCAGATCAGGCGCGAGACGAAGAAGGCGACCAGCGCGGTCAGCATCAGCGGCACCACCATCGCGTGGTCGCCGGTCATCTCGGCGACGATGACGAACGCGGTGATCGGGGCCTGCACGACCCCCGCGAAGTAGGCGACCATGCCGAGCACGACCAGCGCCTGCGCCGGGGCGGACGGCAACAGCGCGGCGACGTCGGCCCCCAGCCCGGCCCCGACCGCGAGCGAAGGCGCGAAGATGCCGCCCGGGATGGCGCTGATCGAGGACGCCAGCGTGGCGACGAGCTTGTAGGCCGCGAAGGCGAGGCCGGGGGTCTGCGCCTCGCCCTGCACCAGGGCCCGCGCCTGCGCGTAGCCGGTGCCGAATGCCGAGCCGTGCGAGAGCAGGCCGCAGATGGCGACGACCAGACCGCAGCCGGCCGCGAACATCGCGGGGCGCGCCCGGATCCATCGCCAGACGCGGCCGGGCGATTCCGGCCGCGCGAGCCGGTCCGCGACGATGACCAGGGCGCGGCTGAACCCGCCGCCGAACAGGCCGCCGAGCACGCCGAGCAGCGGGACGGCGAGCCAGCCCTCCGTCCCGTGCAGCGTCGCGTGAGTGACGCCGAAATAGGTGTAGTCGCCCTGCAGGATCAGCGACGTGAGGCCGGCGGCGATCACGGCACCCAGCACCGGGGCGGTGGTTCGCGCCTCGAACGAGCGGCTCATTTCTTCGATGCCGAACACGATCCCGGCGAGCGGCGTGTTGAACGCGGCCGAGACGCCGGCGCTGGCGCCGGCGAGGATCAGGCCCGGCTGGCGGCGCGGCGAAAGGCGGCCGACGGCGAACATGATCGACGCGCCGACCTGCACCGTCGGCCCCTCGCGGCCGATCGAACCGCCGCAGACGAGGCCGAGCAGGAGCAGCAGCGCCTTTCCCGCCGCGAGGCGCAGCGAGACGAGGCGAAGGCGCGCGGCCGGGCTGGTCAGATGCCGCGCCGCGATCGCCTGCGGAATGCCGCTGCCGCCGCTGTTCGGGAAGAACTTTCGCGCACAGAGGCTTGCGATTGCGAAGCCGGCGGGCGTGAGGATCAGCGGGATCAGCGGCGCGTGGCCGAGCAGGATCTGGAACAGGCGGCCGGCGGCGTCGGCGCTGATGGCGATGCCGACCGCCACCGCGCCGACGGCGAACCCGCCGATGACGAACAGCAGGCGTCGCCGGGCGGCTGCGAACCGCGCGCGGCGCACCCGCCGGTCGGTCCAGATACGAGACGGCAACGGCAATGTCAGTCCGACCGATGGCCGAAGCGGGTGCGCTTGGTCGCCAGATACGCGTCGTTGACCCCGTTCGCCGCGAACAAATGACTGACCCGCTCGGCCTCGATCCCGGCCGCTTCGAGGGCGGCGACCTTCAGCGGGTTGTTGGTGAGCAGGCGCGCCCGGCCGATGCCGAGGGCGCGCAGCATGGCGGCGGCGACCGCGAAATCGCGCTCGTCGGCACCCCAGCCGAGCGCGAGATTGGCGTCGAGCGTGTCCAGGCCCCGGTCCTGCAACGCGTAGGCGCGCAGCTTGCTGGCCAAGCCGATGCCCCGCCCCTCCTGGGCCAGATACAGCATGACGCCGCCGCCCTCGGCCTCCATCCGGGCGATCGCGCCGTGCAGTTGCGGGCCGCAATCGCAGCGCAGGCTGCCGAGCACGTCGCCGGTGAAGCACTCGGAGTGCAGCCGCACGAGCGGTGCCGGCCGGTCCGGGCGGTCGAGCGGGGGCTGGCCGATCAGGACGGCGACCTGTTCGGCGCCGCCGTCGCGCGGACGGAAGGCGACCACGCGGCAATCGGCGGCGGTCGCGAGCGGGACCACGGCCGACGCGACCTCGATCAGGTCGGCCGCGAGGTGCGCGGGATAGGCGTCGATCTCGGTCACGTCGACCGACACGACGTCGTCGTCCGCGACGGTGTCGACCAGCAGAGCGGGTAGCAGGCGGCCGTGCTTGGCGAGGCGCAACGCGGCGGCGGCCAGGGGCGGCGGCGTGGCGGGCGTGAGCTCGCCGATGCCGCGCTGGATCAGCGACGCGTCGGCCAGGGCGCGCAGGTCGGAGCCGGCCGGAAGGTTCAGCGCCACCACCGGCCCGGTCGCCGGCTCCGGCCGGATCGTGAGCAGCGACGCCCGGGATGCGGCGAGCAGCAGCACGGCGCCGTCGTGAAAATCGGCACCGGACGTTTCGGCGGCGCGAACAAGAAGCGTGTCGCCGGGTCCGGTCAGGCGCACGGCCGCACCCCGGCGCAGCTCCGCGAGCGCGCGCTGGACCCGGCGTACGACCCGGTCCGAAGCGGCCGGCGTGTGAAGCAGCATCGACTCTGGTGCCATCGGTCGTCCTGTGGCGTCTGATCGCCGTGCCGGCCACACATATCGCGTGCTTGCGGAAGAAACATCGCTGCAACTCACGGATATGTGCGGACGTTGCCGCTGCACGGGTTTGGGGCCACTGTGCCCGAGAGCCGTTGAGCCTGCACACAATTCGTGGACCCGCTCGAGTCCCGGGCCGCTTGGGCGGCCGGGGCGGGCGACGGCGAAGGGGAAGTAGTTGATGGCTGGCGAGCGTCCGATCCTGATCGTCGACGACGATGTCGCGTTGTGCGAGATGCTGGCCGAGCAGCTCGCTGTCGATGGCGAGTTTACCGCGACCGAGGTTCACTCGGTGGCGGACGCCGAAGCCCGGATGACGGCCAAGGAAGCGCGGTTCGACGCGGTGATCCTCGATGTCGGGCTGCCCGACGGCGACGGACGCGATCTGTGCGCGCGGCTGCGGCGATTGGGCGTCAAGGTGCCGATCATCATGCTGACCGGCTCGGACGACGAGGCGGACGTGGTGCGCGGGCTCGACAGCGGCGCCAACGACTACATCGCCAAGCCATTCCGCTTGGCCGAACTGCTGGCGCGGCTTCGGGCGCAGTTGCGGATCTTCGAGAATAGCGAAGACGCGGTGTTCACCATCGGGCCGTACACGTTCCGGCCGGCCGCCAAGCTGCTTCAGGAGCTGCAGCGCAACCGCCGCATCCGCCTGACCGAGAAAGAGGCGGCGATCCTGAAATTCCTGTATCGCGCCGGCACCCGCCCGGTCGCGCGTCAGGTCTTGCTGAACGAGGTCTGGGGCTACAACGCGGCGGTCACCACGCACACGCTGGAGACGCACATCTACCGGTTGCGGCAGAAGATCGAGCCCGATCCGTCCAATGCGCGGTTGCTGGTGACGGAGGGCGGCGGCTACCGCCTCGACCCGTCAGGGGTGAAGGCGGCGGCCTGAGTTCTAGACTAGCCGCCCTTGGTGACCCGCCTCGGGCCGTTCAGTTTGACGGGCGGCGGCGCGGGCACGGGCACGGGCACGGGCACGGAGACATGGGGCGCGAGCGCCACGACGGCGTTCGCGGCCCGGCTCGCCTGCAACTCGCGACGCAATGCCTCGATCTCGCTTCGCATCGCCTCGACCTCCGCGTCGGAGGTCGTCACCGCGAGGGCGGGCGCGGGCTGAGGCGTGGGCGCAGCCAGTTCGGGCTCGCGGAAACCGAACGGGGAGAACAGGCTCATCGCCCGCTCCATCACCGCCATGTTTTGCCGCGCCGCCTCCTCGATCGGGAATGGGATGAACGGGGCGAGCGTCTTCTCCATCGCCAGCCGCACGTTTTCCTGCTGGCGGACGAAGCTGCTCATCGCCTGCTCGAGATAGCGCGGCATCAGGCTCTGCACGCTGTCGCCGTAAACCGCGATGAGCTGGCGCAGGAAGCTGGTCGGCAACAGGGCGCGGCCTTTGCTTTCCTCCTCGACGATGATCTGGGTCAGCACCCCGCGCGTAATGTCGTCGTTGGTCTTGGCGTCGAAGACGATGAAGTCGCGGCCGTCGCGGATCATCTCGGCGAGGCTGTCGAGGGTGATGTAGCTGGACGTCTCGGTGTTATAGAGCCGCCGGTTGGCGTATTTCTTGACGACGACGGTGGCGCGCTTGGCCGGCCCGTCTGGTTTGGACAGGCCGTCCGGCTGCTGGGCTGTATCGGGCTGCGTGTCGATGTCCGGCTGCGACACAGTCCCCGACAGGGGCTGCGACTGAACCTTATCTGGACCGGACGGGGTTGCGGCTAGCGACATCGATCGGAACCTTCGGCGGATATTGATGCATAGAGATGTAGCACACGGCCCCAGCGATCCCAATCGGACGCGCTTCGGTGGGCTTTGACCCCGGCGTCCGTCGACCCTGCTTGCGCGAGCCTCAGCGCCGACTGGCTCACCATCGTGCAGAGCGAGATGCGGGCGCTGGCGGACGACCGGGAAGTGCGCGAGGCCCAGGCGGCGGCACTGGACCGGGTGCTGGATGATGGGCGCGGAGTTCTCGGCGAGCCAGTTCCCGGGCCCGATGCGGCGGCGCGGCCCGCGGCCGCTGGCCATGCACCTGGCGCACGCGACGGCCACGCGGATCGCGACAGCGCACGGCCCGATCTCCCCGCTGAAGGCTGACCCGGCGCTGATCGCGGGGATCGCCGCGTACCGGCGGCATCCGTTCGCGCGGACCCTGGTCGACCCGCCGGCGATCTGGACCGAGGGCGATGCGCGATTGCTGGACTATTCCGCCGGGATTTCAGCGGGGCCGACGGTCTTGTTCGTCCCGAGCCTCATCAACCGTGCCTACGTGCTCGACTTGACCGAGGACCGGTCCATGCTGCGCTGGTTCGCGGCATCCGGCATTCGCACGCTGCTGCTGGATTGGGGCTGGCCCGGGCGCGAGCGTGCGTGGACGCTGACCGACTACATCGGAGGCCGGCTGGACCGCGCGATACATGCCGCCGGCGGCCCGGTGATCCTGGCCGGTTACTGCATGGGCGGGCTGCTGGCGCTGGCCGCCGGGCTGCGCCGTCCAGATTCCGTGCGAGGTGTCGCGTTCCTCGCCACACCGTGGGATTTTCACGCCGGCATCGATCCCGCCGGTTGGGCCGGCGTGGTTCCGGCATTGGAGCCGCTGATGGCCTCGAGCGGGACGCTGCCGGTCGACGCGTTGCAGGCGATGCTGGCGCGCCCGACGCTCGAGGACGTCGCCGAACGCTACCGCGCGTTCGGTGCCGAGCCGCAGGATTCCGACCGCGCCCGGAATTTCGTGGCGCTGGAAGATTGGCTCGCGGACGGCATCCCCCTCGCCGCTCCCGTGGCGCGCGAAGTGCTCGGCGGCTGGTATGGCGACAACACGCCGATGAGGGGCCGCTGGCGGGTGGCCGACACCGTGGTCGATCCGGGAAGACTGGCGGTGCCCGCTTTCGTGGCGATCCCGGGGCGCGACCGTATCGTGCCGCCGGAATCGGCGCGGGCCTTGGCGGCGAAGCTGCCGAACGCGACCGTTCACGACGCCAAAGCGGGGCATGTCGGCATGGTCGCGGGCTCGCAAGCGGAAGCGCAACTTTGGACCCCGCTGCGCGAGTGGCTGCGGGCGTTGGCATCGGGGCTTAGCGCGCCCTAAATATCTGGCAGAACAGAAACAACGGGAACGCCTCCATGGAAGACATCGTCATCGTCGCCGCCCAGCGCACGCCGGTCGGAAGCTTCAACGGCGCGTTCGCCGCGACCCCGGCGCACCTGCTCGGCACGGTCGCGATCCGGGCCGCCCTGGCCGCCGCCGGGCTCGAGCCGGGCGAGGTCGACGAGGTGATCCTTGGGCAGGTGCTGACCGCCGCACAGGGGCAGAACCCGGCGCGGCAGGCCGCCATCGCCGCCGGCGTGCCCGAGGGCCGGACCGCGTTCGGGATCAACCAGGTGTGCGGCTCCGGCCTGCGGACGGTGGCATTGGCCGCGAACCAGATCCGTGCCGGCGAGGCGGCGATCGTGGTCGCCGGTGGCCAGGAGAGCATGAGCCTGGCCCCGCACGCGGCGCATCTTCGCCAGGGCACCAAGATGGGCGACCTGTCGATGGTCGACACCATGATCAAGGACGGCCTGTGGGACGCCTTCAACGGCTACCACATGGGCAACACCGCCGAGAACGTCGCGCGCGAGCATCAGGTGACGCGCGAGATGCAGGACGAACTGGCGCTGCGGAGCCAGACCCGCGCCGCCGCCGCCCGCGCCGCGGGCCGGTTCCGCGACGAGATCGCGCCGGTGACGGTCAAGGGCCGCAAGGGCGAGACCGTGGTCAGCGACGACGAGCACATCCGCCCCGACACGTCGGCCGAGATCCTGGCGAAGCTGAAGCCGGCGTTCGACAAGGCGGGGTCGGTCACGGCGGGCAACGCGAGCGGGTTGAACGACGGGGCGGCGGCGATCGTCGTGATGTCGGCCGCCGAGGCGAACCGTCGCGGCCTGACGGTGCTGGCGCGGATCGCGAGTTTCGCGACCGCCGGCGTCGATCCGAAGGTGATGGGCACCGGCCCGATCCCGGCCAGCCGCCGCGCGCTGGAGCGGGCCGGCTGGACCGCCGCCGACCTCGATCTGATCGAGGCCAACGAGGCGTTCGCGGCACAGGCGTGCGCGGTCAACCAGCAGATGGGTTTCGACCCGGAGCGGACCAACGTGAACGGCGGCGCGATCGCGCTCGGCCACCCGATCGGTGCCTCGGGCGGGCGGGTGCTGACGACCTTGCTGCACGAGATGAAGCGCCGCGATGCCCATAAAGGTCTGGCGACGCTGTGCATCGGCGGAGGCATGGGGGTCGCCATGTGCGTCGAGCGTTGAAGCCGTCGACCCGCCACGCGGACCTCGGCGGAGATTTTTACGACGTCGTCGAGCCGGCGCGGTTTCCGAAGGCGGTGCTGCGCTGGCGGAACGACCGGTGGGCGCGGCGCGTCGGGCTCGGTGGGCTGTCGGACGCGGAGTGGATCGCGCATTTCGGCCGGTTCGAGCCGTTGCCGGGCAGTTTCGAGCGGCCGCTGGCGTTGCGGTATCACGGCCACCAGTTCCGCTCGTACAACCCCGACCTCGGCGACGGGCGCGGCTTCCTGTTCGCGCAACTGCACGATCTGGCGGACGACCGATTGCTCGACCTCGGCACCAAGGGCAGCGGCCGGACGCCGTGGTCGCGCGGCGGCGATGGGCGGCTGACGCTCAAGGGCGGCATGCGGGAGTTGCTGGCGACCGAGATGCTGGAGGCGCTCGGCGTCGACACGTCGAAGACGTTCAGCCTGATCGAGACCGGGGAGGAGTTGCAGCGGGGCGACGAGCCCTCCCCCACCCGCTCCGCCGTGCTGGTGCGGCTGAACCACTCGCATATCCGCATCGGCAGCTTTCAGCGGCAGGCCGCGCTGGCGGATGTCGACGCGACGCGGCGGCTGATGGACCACGCGATCACGACGTACATGCCGTCCGTCTGGCGGGACGACACGGCCGACCGCGCGACGGCGTTCCTGACCGAGGTTTCGGCGCGCGTGGCACGGACCGGGGCGGCGTGGATGGCGGCCGGGTTCGTCCACGGCGTGCTGAACACGGACAACATCAACGTCACCGGCGAGAGCTTCGATTACGGCCCGTGGCGGTTCCTGCCCACATTCGATCCCGGCTTCACCGCCGCCTATTTCGACCATCAGAGCCTGTACGCCTACGGCCGGCAGCCGGGCACGCTGCTGTGGAACCTGGTCCGGCTCGCCGAATGCCTGTTGCCGCTGGCCTCGCAACCGGCGCTGGAGGCGGCGCTCGATCTGTTCCGGCCCGCGTACGAGGCCGCGTTGCGGGAGGCGACGTTGCGCCGCCTCGGGCTGGACAGCGCGGGAGCGGACGCCGATCAGGCGCTGGTCGAGGGCTGGGGCGGTTTTCTGGAACGGAGCCGGGTGGCGTTCGAGCAGGCGATGTTCGATTGGCGCGGCGGCATGGCGAGTGCCGGGCGCGCGGCAAGCAGCCCGTCGGCCGAGGCTTACGCGGCCGGCGACGTGGCCGCGCTGTTCGAGGCGCACACGGCGGCGGCCAGCGCGAACCTGGATCACCCGTACTTCGCCGGCCGCACGCCCTGCACGATGCTGGTCGACGACGTCGAGGCTCTGTGGACGCCGATCGCGGAGCGCGACGACTGGAGCCCGCTCGCCGAAAAGCTCGGCCGGATCGCGGCGATGTCCGAGGCCTACGGCACCCGGATCGTCTGATGGACCTCAAGGAGGCCGACCTGGTCGCCGACGCGGCCCGGCACTGGTATTATCGCGCCAAGACGGCCGCGATGCTGCGCCTGCTCGACGCGGAACCGGCATCCGACATTTTGGACGTGGGAGCCGGATCGGGGCTGTTCAGCAGGGCGATGCTGCGCCGGACCAATGCGGCGCGCGCCGTCTGTGTCGATCCCGGCTACCCGGCCGACCGCGACGACCGCGAGCACGGCAAACCGCTGCTGTTCCGGCGCGAGATCGGCCCGTCCGCCGCCGATCTGGTGCTGATGATGGATGTGCTCGAACACGTGCCCGACGATCGCGGGCTGGTCGCGAGCTACGTGGCGCGGGTCGCGTCCGGCACCCGGTTTCTGGTCACCGTGCCGGCGTTCGGATGGATGTGGAGCGGGCACGACGTCCGGCTGGAACATTTCCGCCGCTACACGCTGCGCGAGATCGAGCGGGCGCTGGTCGCGGCCGGTTTGCGCGTGACCCTCGGCTGTTATTTCTACGCGGGCGTCCTGCCAATCGCTGCGCTGAGCCGCAAGCTCGGCCACCTTCTGCGACCGCGCGCGGCGGCGCGCAGCCAGATGGCGGACCTGCCCGCGCCGGTGTCAGCCGTGCTGTCCGCGATCTGCGGCGCCGAACTCAGGCTGATGCGGCACAACCGCCTGGGCGGGCTCAGCGCCTGCGTGGTCGCCGTAAAACCCTGACGGCAGCACGCGCTCCAGCAGATACAGCGGCCGGTGCTTGGTCTCGTTGAACACGCGGCCGACGTATTCGCCCAGGATGCCGAGCGTCATGAGCTGCACGCCGCCCATGAACAGCACGACCGTCATCAGGCTCGGGTAGCCGGGCACGCTGGTCCCCATGACGATGGTGTGCGCGATCAGGAACACGCCGTAGACCAAGGCGAGCAGTGCCGCGAACAGGCCGACATAGGTCGCGATCCGGAGCGGCGCGGTGGTGAACGAGGTGATGCCCTCGAGTGCGAGGTTCCAAAGCTTCCAATACGACCACGAACTGCTGCCCGCCTCGCGCGCCGCGCGGTCGTACGGGACGGCGATCGAGGGGAAGCCGACCCAGGCGAAGATGCCCTTCATGAAGCGGTGGTGTTCGCGCAACGTCAGCACGGCGTCGGTCGCGCGGCGGCTCATCAGCCGGAAATCACCGACGTCGCGCGGCAGCCGGACGCCGCCGACCCGCGACATCAGCCGGTAGAACCCGCGCGCGGTGGCGCGCTTCAGCCAGCCATCGCCGTCGCGCCGCCGCCGCTGCGCGTAGACGACATCGTATCCCTCGCGCCAATGGGCCACGAGTTGGGGGATCAGCTCCGGCGGGTCCTGCAGATCGGCGTCGATCACGATCACCGCGTCGCCCCGCGCGTGGTCGAGCCCGGCGGTCAGCGCCGCCTCCTTGCCGAAATTGCGCGACAGGTTGACCACCGCCATCCTCGGGTCGGCGTCGCGCAGGCGCTGCATCACGCCGAGCGTCGCGTCGGTGCTGCCGTCGTTGACGCAGACCAGTTCCCACGACAGACCGAGGCCGTCCATCACGGCGCCGAGCCGGGCGTGCAGGATGGGCAGCCCGTCGGCCTCGTTGTGGCAAGGCACCACCACGGACAGCACCGGACCGGCCACGGGAGCGCTCGAACCCATGTCGCCTCCATACGAGGTCGGCCGGGCTTTGCCCATCCGATCCCGCGCGCGCTACCGTCCCGGACGCCGGTCAACGGCGAGGCGTCAATCGGGACAGGGGACGACGGGCATGGGCAAGGTTGCTTTGGTGACGGGCGGCACGCGCGGGATCGGGGCCGATATCAGCCGGCACCTGAAAGCCGCCGGCCGCACGGTGGTGGCGAGCTACGCCGGCAACGACGCGGCGGCCGAGGCGTTTTCCCGGGAGACCGGGATCGCGACGATGCGGTTCGACGCGGCCGATTTTTCCGCCTGCGAACGCGCCGTCGCCGAAATTTCGGCGGCGCACGGGCCGGTCGAAATCCTGGTCAACAACGCCGGCATCACCCGCGACGCGACGCTGGCCAAACTCAGCCGCGACATGTGGGACGCGGTGATCGACACCAACCTCGGCAGCTGTTTCAACCTGTGCAAACTCACGTTCGACGCGATGCGCGCGGCGAAGTTCGGCCGCATCGTCAACATCGGCAGCATCAACGGCCAGGCGGGACAGTACGGGCAGGTCAACTACGCCGCCGCGAAATCCGGCATTCACGGGTTCACCAAGGCGCTGGCACAGGAAGGGGCGCGGTTCGGCATCACCTGCAACGCGATCGCGCCCGGTTACGTCGACACCGACATGGTGCGCGCCGTCCCGCCCGACGTGCTCACGAAGATCATCGCGCGCATCCCGGTCGGGCGGCTCGGCAAGGCCGACGACATCGCGCGCGGCGTGGTGTTCCTGACCGCCGACGACGCGGACTTCATCACCGGCAGCACGCTGTCGATCAATGGCGGTCAGCACATGTATTGACCGGCGCAAGTCGGACGGCACGAACGCCGAGACGATCAAGACCCTCGGCTAGGCGCTGTCCCCGGCCGCCGAACAGGATCGATCGCGTCGAGAATCGTCCCTAGAGCGGGCGGGCCTCGTCCGGCAGCATGATCGGGATGCCGTCGCGGATCGGAAACGCGAGCCGGGCGGCATCCGAAATCAACTCGCCGGCCGCCTCGTCGTATCGAAGCTTCTGCTTCGTGACGGGGCAGACGAGCACGTCGAGAAGCCGGGGATCGAGGAGAAGCCGGGGATCGAGCGCGCTCAACTCGCGCGCTGGCGGTCGCCGCCCTGGTCGTAGGCGTCGATCCGCAGCAGCGAGAGCAGCACCTGCGCCCGGTCCGCCGGCGTGTCCGCTTCCAGCAACGCCTGCTTCTCCGCGGGCTCGAACGGACAGACCATCGCGAGCGTCACGATCAGCGCGTCGTCCTCCATCTGTTCGATGGCGTCCCAGTTCGCGTCGAAGCCGCGGGTATGGAAATAGCCGCGCAACGCCTCGAGCAGTTCCGCGCGGTCGAACCCGGAGCCGCCGCCCGGCAAATCCAGATCGTCGGCGAACCGGGATGTGTCGACGCGAACGCGCCGGTACCCCCGGCGCATCTCGATTTCGGCGTCGATCGCGAACCGGCTGATGCCGAGCAAGGTGATCAGGACGCGGCCGTCATCGGTCTCGCTGAAGCTCACGATCCGGCCGATGCAGCCGACGCCGTAGAGCGCGGGACCGTTCGGCCCGGCGGGCACGTTCGGATTGGTCTGTCCCATTCCGATCAGCCGTCCAGCGGCGAGGCTGTCCTCGACCATGGCGAGGTATCGCGGCTCGAAGATGTTAAGCGGCAGCCGCCCGTGCGGCAGCAGCAGAGCGCCGTCGAGCGGGAAGACCGGGATGGTGTCGCCGCTCATGTCCGGGTCAGGCGAACAGCAATGTCGACAGCTTACGGCGCGCGGTCATGGTGGCCGCGTCGTCGAACCCCCACGCCTCGAAAAAGCGCAGCAACTGCAGCCGGGCGGCTCCGTCGTTCCAGGTCCTGTCCCGCCGGATGATGTCGAGCAGCGCGTCCGCCGCCTCCGCCCGGCGATCGGTCGCGTTCAGCGCGGTCGCGAGGTCGTAGCGGGCCTCATGGTCGGCCGGATCGGCCGCCAGACGCGCCTGCAACGCCGTGAGCTGGCCCTGCGCCACGCGGCCTTCGGCGGCGAGCGTCAGGGCGGCGCGGGCACCCGAAATCTCGGCGTGCTCGGCGATCGCGGAGGGCACCTCGGCCAGCGCCGCCATGGCCTGCTCGTCCTCGCCCATCGCCAGCAGCGCGCGCACGAGGCCACCATAGGCCTCCGGGTTTTCGGGCTCGGCCTGCAGGACGGCCGAGAACAGCTCGGCCGCGTCCTGCGGCTGCCCATCGTCGAACGCCGCGCGCGCCTCGGCCAGCAGGTCCGTCGTGGGCATCGTGCCGCCGCCGAGCTTCAGCAGCGCCTCGACGAACCGCTTGATGTCGCTCTCCGGCAGCGCGCCCTGAAACAGGTCGGCGATCTGCCCCTTCCAGAACGCGGCCACGGTGGGCACCGACTGCATCGGCAAGCCGAGCTGGGCGAGTTGCTGAACCAGCGCCCGGTTCTGGTCGATGTCGATCTTGACCAGCTTGACCCGGCCGCCCGCCGCCCGAACCACCCGCTCCAGCGCCGGCGTGAGGGTCTTGCACGGGCCGCACCAGGTCGCCCAGAAATCGACGATCACGGGGATGTCGCGCGACGCCTCGACCACGTCGGCCATGAAGGTCGCCTCGGACCCGTCGACGATCATGGGGTCGGAGCCCGCCGCCGGCACAGTGGCCGCTGCGGCCGCCGCCGCGGGTCGTTTCTGTCCGATCAGATAGTCCATGCAGCCGCCTCCGCCGTGTCGCCCATCCGACGGTAGATGATACGCAGCGGTCACGGGACAAGTCGCCGAAAACCCGCGCCGTCACCGGCTTGCAACGGAGGCCGAAGCCGCTTATTCGGTCCGGCGGAGCGCGGGCGTAGCTCAGGGGTAGAGCACAACCTTGCCAAGGTTGGGGTCGAGGGTTCGAATCCCTTCGCCCGCTCCAGATTTTCGTAATAGATTAATATGTTAGGGTCGGCATATTCCTGGCGGCAACTGCCTCGGGCAGTTTGGTCAACACCTGGTCATCACGGGGGAGTGGGTGCGCCGCCCTTCATGGTGATACATCCCTTGGACGGAATTGGCTCCTTGCTGTGCTCCAATCTCGTCTGGTCACTGGGGGCAAATGGTTCGGAAGCATTGGCTCAGTTTGAGAGCGTGCACGCCTAACTCGCGCACTGCAGAGCCTCACCACACAGTTTGATAATGTTCCCGCTCAGCTTACGCTCGCCCGCAGCTTAACCGCAGGCGCGTCTACAATAGTGTAGGATATCCTACTGCCGCACCTTGATGCGCGCCGGCCAGGGCAAACCTACCCGCGATCGTTTTCGAACATACTCTGGTCTTTGAAGGTTAGGACGGTCAGCACTTCGCCCTCGACGGTCCTGAATGATTGCTCCCACACCTCGAAACGCTCAGCGTCCCTGCGATCAAACCAAGCGTGCGCACCGACCCGCTTTGCCGTCGTCTGGTTCGGGCGATCCTGGAACAGCAGGCTGAACCCGTGGCTGGCCTGGTCGATCTCCGGCTTCGGCGACCATGTCCTGGGCACCGAGGGACCTGGAAAGTGCCATTTTTTGCCAAGACGGGTATGGCAAACCACCATGCTTGGGGTTGAAACCAATTGGACCAGCTTGATTGCGGTCGCGGTCAGGCTCGCCCGGAACGTGTTCGCCACCTTTTCAACGGTTTTAGCTTCGATGCTGTTCAAACCGCTGACGATGGGCTTCAGCATGTAAGCCGGCAGCAGCAGGTCAGACGCGAACCGGTTTGCGACCGCCTCCTTGGCCTGGGCCACGTCCCGGGCACCTTCCCCGATATCCGATGTTTTGCAGCAAAGGAACTGCCCCCGGTGATGATGCCAGTGCCCCAGTTCATGGCAGATCGAGAACCGCTGTCGTGCCGAACGCGCACACCTTCGCGCACACTGACGATTGCCCGGCCACGTCGACCGACGATCCGAGCTTCACAACCGTCCAGCCTGCGATATCTAATGCCTGCGATACCCATCTGCCAGCCGATGACTTCAAGATCGATTTCGTCCGGCGTCTCGACGGCAAGCGACTTCAGGATGCGCTCCGCGGCTGACAGCGACACATTCACTTCCCGGGGCTCTCACCGTCCAGTGCGTCCAGCTCGGCAAGATCGTCAGCTGCTGAGGCGATGTCGGCCTCCGACTGCTCCGTCCCGTGCGGGGCTGCCATCGTCAGTCCCTTCGCATCCTCCAGGACGCCGGCGAGCCGACCACCTTCGCCGCGTTCCGCCTCGAACGGCTGGCGGCGAGACCGGCCCGGGCCGCGGCCATTCTGGCTCGGCCGACCGCACGCTCGAGAACGGAGGCGGCATGCGCGGCATCTTGCCCGGGGTCGATGCCGTCTTCCCGCAGTTCCGCTTCCAGATCGGCGTCGGACAGTTCGGAGAGACGAGCGGCCATCGCGCGCTCGACATTCCTAATCTCTTCCCGGGCCTTCTTCTCATCCTGGAAGTTCATGGCCTTCTCCTCGCTGCCTGGAGAGCCTCAATGCGGCGTTGAACCTTCTTATACTTCGTCGGGAACTGCGCCTCCGTCAGGTCGGTCGCTTCAAGCAACTCCTTCCCCCGAAGGCCGTCCATCATCCCCATCACAAGAAGCTGCCCCTGCTCGTCGTCGTCGAAGGCGGCAACAAGTTCATCGCGCCAGGCGACAAGTCTTTCGGCATCAGATGACATCTCCTCACTGCGCAGCGCGTCGTCCTCGGCGGCGGACGGAGTGGCGGATCTCCCCTCGAAGAGCACCCCCGTCCTGGAGGCCAATCCTTCGATGTTGCCCGGCGAGAAATCTCCTCTCGCCACTACGCTTAACTGCCGCCGCTGTACCATTGCCCGAGAGCTGTCTGCGATACTTTCCATCGCCCCGATCAAAAACTTGACCACATCAATGTCACGCGGCCTGCTGCCAGGAAACGACTTCCAGCCAAGGCGCGCAAATAAGCCTCCTGAAGCAAATCGCTCGGATCCATTCCGGTGCTCCCGTGGAGCAGGCGTGCCACCGCATTGAGGCGGATCAGCCCGGCGGCGGGAATGGCCAGGATGGGCTGCTTCGAAGTCTTCAACGGGATGCGGGTCAGCGACGCTTGTCTGGAGCATGTCGATCCTCTCGTCTCCCTATGCCGCTCATGACAGCGATTTGGACATCCGCTGAAAAAGAAATTCGCAAACCTTCCTGAGAGGCGGATGTCCAAATCGAATCCCGACGACAGCATAGGTCATCGAGGTCAGAGAATTATACGCCGCGCCTCGGCGGCGGTGTCGAGGAAGACATGGGATGTACGCTCATCACAGATGGGGCTCTAGTCCGTGGCCGCCCGGGCACTCGCCCTTGTTGGTTATCGGCGACGGCAGACCGAAAGCGGTTGGGATTGGCGTGGCCGCCGACTTGTGTCGCATGACCTCACCAGCCCCCAAGTATCAACATATTGGGCTTGAATTGACTTATGGCCACACCATGTGGTGTTTCGTTTATTTTCTGCAATTAGTATCGATCCGGGAAAAGAGTTAGTTGTCCATCTCTCAGGGTGATCAGCGACCGACCGTGGGCATCGCCTTGTCCGGCGGTGGGTCCAGAGCCATGGCGTTCCACCTGGGATGCCTGCGCACGCTCGACCGACTTGGATCCTTGAGAATGCGCGTGTAATGTCGACGGTCTCCGGCGGAAGCGTTATCGGCGGCATGTATGTGGTTCGGTCCGGAACCTTTAACGAAGTCCCAGGCGCAGGTAGGTGCCGTGCTCAGGAACGGGCTGCTGCGCCCGTCCCTAAGGACGGCCATCACAACAATGGAGGGCGTGAAGGCGGTTGCCTGTCTCACGCTGCTCCTCGCAACCTGGACGTGGCTTCTACCTTTCAAGCTCATATCACGCTCTTCGCGATGCTGTTCGGTGCCGATGCCAGGGCCAACGGCGGCTTGGCTCCCAACAAGTGGATGCCGGTTCGATTTGCCAGCCGGACGACTATTCTCCGGCGAACGATGGACATGTTGCTTTTTAATGGCGAACTCCTTGGTTCGCTGAGGGCAGATGGTCCACGTTGGGTCGCGATTGCGACCGAACTGCGGACGGGATCGGCGTTTTACTTCGGCAGGCGCGAGGCTGGCAGTTACCGGATCGGCAAGATGGACCCGGAAACAATTTCCGTCGCTCATGCGGTCGCAGCATCGGCGGCCTATCCTCTTTTCCTGCCAGCCCTTGATGAAATTCCGACGTTTCAAAAGCGGGATGGCTCACTGATATCACAACGGGTCACGCTGACCGACGGCGGGGTTTACGACAACCTCGGACTGGCACCGCTATGGCCGGACCGCGACCCTAAAATCAGCATCGGCGTCGAAGCAGTCGATATCATCGTTGCGTGCAGGGCAGGCTACGGGCTGAGGACGGAAGAACCCAGCATCTTCGTCAAAGCGCGGATGAACGCCTCGTTCTCTACGGTTCATGCCCGCGCCCAGAACGCGACCATGCAGCGGCTCTTCGATCTCAAAAGATCTGGTGGTCTAAAGAACTTTGTTCTTCCGTATCTTGATCAGAACGATGAAGCCCTGAAGTATCCGCCCATCGACCTGGTGCGCAGAGCATCAGTCGCCGGGTATCCGACAGACTTCAGCGCGATGTCTGACGAGTGGATCGAGAAGCTGTCCAGGCGAGGCGAGCAGCTCACCCTCGCCCTCATCCGGGAGCATGCGCCCGAACTTCTACCTCAAAGCTGGGAGGCACTGACCGCCACGGTCACGCCCGATCTGATCGCCATCTAAACCCCCACCAGTGAAGGAGTGTCCTAAAACGACCCAGACAACCTGCTACCCGCTCGGTTGCGCCGATACCACGCTGATTGAATTGCGAGATGGCCGCCGGATGCTCGTCGATTACGCCCAAACCAAATCAGGAGAGGCCGACGATAAACGCTGCGATCTCCCGACATCGCCAGGCGGACCTGAAGGCCGCAGGTCGGAGCAGCTACAGCGTGGTCGCGTTTACGCATCTGGACCACGACCACTGCTGCGGCGCTTCGTCTGGATTTCTTTCATCTCGAGTGGGCGACCAATAACCAGGGCGACGGTCCCGACAAGATCGAGACCTTGTGGGTTCCGGCTGGCGCGCTCACGGAGGAGAACCTCGACGGTGACGCCCGTATAATACGATCAGAAGCTCGGCACCGCCTGCGTAACGGCAAAGGCATTAAAGTTTTCTCCCGCCCGGAGCGGCTCAGGGATTGGTTCTACCGCGAGGGGCTGAATATCGACGACTTCCGCTACTGCTTCGTCGATGCAGGCAGGCTCGTCGGAGGCTTTACGCTTGCCGCCGACGGCGTCGAGTTCTTTGCTCATTCGCCGCATGCCGTGCGCACCAACGAGCGTGGGCTGGAGGACAGGAATGGTGATTTGCTGGTCTTCCAGACCCGCTTCCTCGAAGGCGGGTTCCAGACCGACATCCTCTTCTCGGGGGATGTCACCTACGCCGAACTCGCGGAGATCGTCGACATCACCAAATACCACAAGAACGACGATCGGCTGCACTGGAACGTTTATCATCTGCCGCATCACTGTTCTTACACCGCCCTCGGTCCAGACAAAGGCGTCGACAAAACAATCCCGGTCGAGCAGGTGAAATGGCTATGCGAAACACAGGGGGAGGCGAACGGCTACATCATCTCACCGAGCAAGCCGATACCCTGGAAGGGGACGCCCGAGGACAGGGACGTGCAGCCGCCGCACCGTCAGGCGGCCGAGGACCACCGCACGGATGTGTTGAGCAGCGCGAACAGGTTGCTGGTGACGATGTCCGAACCGTCGAGCGTCAGCCCAAAGCCGATTGTGATCTCAATCACTTCAACCGGAGCGGTGAAGATCCCACCCGGGTCCGGTGGTGCGACTGCGGCGGCGGCCGTGACGGCACCGCGTGCCGGATGAGTTCCTGGCAAGCCTATCTGGAGGCACTCTACCCATCCCTTTTGCGGCCGGATGATTTACTTATCCCGCCGCAAAAGGGATGGCCGCCCTGCTCGCGTCGGATTCCGACTTCGGCGGGAAATTGGTTGCTTGCAGAGGGGGGCACGCAGGTACCCGGACAATAACCTGCTGATCGTCGACCTCGACGTTGAACTGGGGCAACGGAAGCTGTCCAGCGATATCCGGGTGGTCGAACGGGTCGGCATAACCTTCGTCGGCCAAAGCTCTCTCCCCTCGGTATATCCGCTGCGGGATGACTTCCCATCTGATGTCCCTCATCTTAACCTGACCTGGGGCAACGGACCCCGGCTCCTCTGTGCCTGTTTGAAATGGCGATGGAGGTAGCTCTCAGGCTCGCCACGCCTTTCGTGCTGATCGAGCGGGTGCCTCCCGGGATGCGTGAGACCGCCTACGGAAAACTCCATGGCGATGATCAGCCCCTGGACCCACTCATCATGAGCACGGGACAGGTGATTGTGCTGCCGCCCCCCTCGCAAAGCCCCGACGATAAAATCTTTTACGGGGTTCGTAAAAGCGATCACGACGGGTGCCCAGCATTCCTCGTTCCGGCGTCGCAGGCGTAATCTTGGGGGTGCAGTGACGGCAAAAACGGCTTCTCCGCGATCTGTCTTACCACCAGGCCGCTGCCGCACGGCCGGATCCGTGCCGTGCCACGAAACGTCGCCGAACTCTTGGCGATCTACGTGGACCTCGGTGTCGATCTTCTTGATGCTCTACGGGCTGCGTTTCGCGAATGGCTGTCGAGGCCAGAGCTGAAA
>CAVWPS010000002.1:0-632500 GCA_963756975.1 uncultured Alphaproteobacteria bacterium
AGCGAATGCGATGATTTGCAGCAGCCGCCCACGCCGGACGAATCGTCGCACACGCACGGCATCCCGTTGCGCGTGGTCGTCGGACTTGTTTCAGGGGAGAGAGGAGATCGCCTTGGGCGACCGGTCGGGGCGGCACACGAAGTGCCCAGGCGCCGAAGCGGAACGTCACGCCGGCTATGATTTGAGAATGGCGTCCCGTAGGGGATTCGAACCCCTGTTACCGCCGTGAGAGGGCGGTGTCCTAGGCCTCTAGACGAACAGGACCGCGTGGCGGGCTTCTACCGGGTGGGCGGGCCGACTTCAAGCCGTCATGGTTCAGCAGGGCCGTCATGAGCCTGACGCCGGCTTGGCGGCCCGGCGGCAGGCGTCGGAGCAGTAGCGCACCTCGTCCCACACCTTCGCCCATTTCTTGCGCCACGCGAACGGCCGGCCGCACACGGCGCACACCTTGGTCGGCAGGTCGCCCTTGCGCACCATCTTCACGGCGTCACCATCACGGGGTCAGCGCCACCCGCAGCAGCACCCTGCCGTCCCGCGCGTCCAGCACCGCGAGACGGTCCGGGCCGCCGCCCGTCAGCGACAGCACGATCCGGTCGCCGGACGCGGTGACGGCGGCGATGCGCGTCCCCGCCGGCTCGTGCAGCGCCGCCGGGCCGGCCGCGACCGTCGTGCCACCCGCGCGGCGGATGATGGTGACCACGATGGTCGCGACTCCGGCCACGATCAGGACCGACATCACCGCCACCGCCGCCTTCAGCCAGCCGAGCCGTGTCATTTCCCATTCCCCGCAACCGGCGTTAGCACCACCCATGGACAGCGCCGACGACGATCTGATCGACACCATAGATGACGACGCGCCGCCAGCCGCCTTCGTCCACCGTGTCGCCGCCGAGGAGGCCGGCACCCGGCTCGACCGGCTGCTGGCCGAACGCAGCGGCCGCAGCCGGTCCAAGATCAAGGATTTGATCGAGGCCGGGCACCTGACCATCGACGGCCGCCCGGCCCGCGAGCCCGCCGCCGCCGCGCGGGCCGCGACGACGCTGGTGCTGATGGCGCCGCCGCCCGTCTCCGCCGAGCCGTTGCCGGAGGCGATCCCGCTGACGATCCTGTACGAGGACGGCGACCTGATCGTGCTCGACAAGCCGGCCGGGCTGGTCGTCCACCCTGCCCCGGGCAATTTCACCGGCACGCTGGTCAACGCGCTGCTGCACCATTGCGGCGACACGCTGCCGGGCATCGGCGGGCAGCGGCGGCCGGGGATCGTCCACCGGCTCGACAAGGACACGTCCGGGGTGATGGTCGTGGCCAAAACCGAGGCCGCGCTCGCCACCCTGTCGGCCGCGTTCGCCGCGCGCGATGTGGAGCGGGCGTATCTGGCGCTGGTGTGGGGGCTGCCGAACCCGGCCAACGGCGAGATCGAGGGTGCGATCGGCCGCGATCCGCGCGACCGCAAGCGGATGGCGGTGACGCGTGGCGGCAAGCCGGCGCTGACCCGCTACCGCCTGCTGGACCAGCACGGGGGCGCGGTCAGCCTGCTCGAATGCCGGCTCGCGACCGGGCGGACGCACCAGATCCGGGTCCATCTGGCGGCGCGCGGGCACCCCGTCGTGGGCAACTCGGTCTACCTCCGGCGCATCCCCGCCCTGGCGCGCGGGCTGGAGGCGCCGGTGCGGGCGCAGCTGCTGGATTTCCCGCGTCAGGCGCTGCACGCAAGGACGCTCGGCTTCACCCATCCGCGCACCGGCGAGACGCTGCGGTTCGACACCCCGCCCCCACCCGACATGGCTGCCCTGCTGCGGACGCTGGAATTAACCGGACCTGTGCAGTCTTAATTGGTTGACCACGCGCCGGGTGCGGAGTATCACCCTAAATCACGGCGGGAGCGGTGCCTCCCGAACGACCCAGCCCGGGCGGCAGCCAGACCGAACGTCCATCGGTGCCGCCTTGGGTGACAACGGGTTTACCGCACCAGAGACCCGGAAACCGCAGCGACCCCTTCGCCGTATTGGGAAGGAACGCCCGGATCGCCGGACACAGGGAGCCTGATCATGGCCGCCAGCGTCGTCAACGTCGCCCCCGAGGGCAACCTAACGCGGTATCTCCAGGAGATCCGCAAATTCCCCATGCTGACGCCCGAGGAAGAACTCAGCCTGTCGCACCGCTGGCGCGACAGCGAGGACACCGAGGCGGCGCATAAGCTCGTCACGTCGCATCTGCGCCTCGTGGCGAAGATCGCGATGGGCTATCGCGGCTACGGCCTGCCGGTCGGCGAGCTGATCAGCGAGGGCAACGTCGGCATGATGCAGGCGGTCAAGCGCTTCGACCCCGACCGCGGCTTCCGCCTCGCGACCTATGCGATGTGGTGGATCCGCGCCGCCATCCAGGAATACATCCTGCACAGCTGGTCGCTGGTGAAGATCGGCACGACCGCCGCCCAGAAGAAGCTGTTCTTCAACCTGCGCCGCCTGAAGGGGCAGATGCAGGCGATCGACGACGGCGACCTGCAGCCGGAGCAGGTGGCGCGGATCGCCCACGTGCTCGCCGTGCCGGAGCAGGACGTGGTGAGCATGAACCGCCGCCTCGCCGCCCCGGACAACAGCCTGAACGCGCCGGTCCGCGCCGATAGCGAGGGCGAGTGGCAGGATTGGCTGGTCGACGACGCCGAGAGCCAGGAGACGGTGCTCGCCGACAACGAGGAGCTGACCGGCCGCCGCGCGCTGCTCTCCGGCGCCCTAAAGACGCTGAACGACCGCGAGCGGCACATCCTGATCGAGCGGCGGCTGAAGGATAACCCGACGACGCTCGAGGAGCTGTCCCAGCAGTACAACATCAGCCGCGAGCGGGTGCGCCAGATCGAGGTTCGCGCGTTCGAGAAGCTCCAGAAGTCGATGCACACGCAGGTGCAGGAGCGGCGGCGGGCGGCCGCGGCGACGCTGGCCGCCTGAACCTAGGCGGTCGAGGGGCTCGCGCCGGTATGGGCGCGTGCGACGTTGTTATGGAGCGGCTGCTGCTCGGACCCGCATGCCGCGTGGGTCCGAAAGTGGCGCTGCAAAATGCGTGTCGATGAGGTTGTGGGCGGTCACCGGCCGGGGTGAGGCGGTTCGCGTTCCGCGACGTGACTAAGGGCAGTGGTCCCAAGGCGCGGAATCGAACTCGGCAAGGACGTCACCGCCGACCGACGTCCTCAACATCTTGAGCTTGTCGCCGACCACCGCGTAGGTGTCGGTGACCGGCTTCGGGACGTCCGGGTTCGTGTAGGTGACGTTCAGGGTGCCGTCCGCCTCCACCGCGCCGAGCACCGGCATGGCGGGTCCGTCGGCCGGGCTCGCGAATGTCTCGGGTCCGAACCGGACCACGAGCACGGTGCAATTCTCGCGCCCCCAGGCGCCGACGAACTTGGCCGGGATTTGCCCGGCATGGGCCGATGCGGCCAATCCTGCCGCGAGTGCCGCCGCCAGGCACGCCGCTTTCGGCATCATTGGCTGGTGATCTTGCCTGTCTGGATCTGCGTATGGCCGTCCTTCAGGAACAGCCGGTAGTCCATGTGCGCCGGGGCGTTGCCGGTCGACGCGAGATCGACACCGCAGGCGCGGCCGGTCGCGGTCTCGGCCCCCGACTTGAAGTTGGTCATCGCCGTGACCTCGGTCTTGTTGTCGTGGAAGATGTCGCGAATGCCGGTCTGCACGGCGCTGTCGTCGCAATCGAGCAGGCTCGCCGGTGCCAGCCAGTCATAGACGAACGCCGCCGCGATAATCACGGCGCAGACCGTGGTGAACATCGAGGCGTATTTCGTGAGGCGAGGATAGGTTCGCTTGGCGGCCGGCACCGGGCCGGGAACTGGAACGTCCGACAAACTTGATGCTCCCCTGCAACGACTGCGCAGGCATGCACTATTCCGGGGGCGTCAACAAGACGAATTGGTTAGCGGAGCCGACTTAGTTCACGCTGGCCCGGAGGGACTTGCGAAGTTGCAGAACGTCGTCGCGGAGCGCCACGAGCCCCGGCAGGTCGCCGCCCATCGCGCAACCGACCGCGCCCGGAATGTGCCGCGCCTGCTCGCGCATCGCGCGGCCGATCGGCGTCAGCGTGATCCGCACCACGCGCTGGTCTTCGCGGCTGCGGGTGACGATCCACCAGGCCCGCCGCTTCCATCCGCTTCAGCAGCGGGGTCAGCGTTCCGGAATCCAGATGAAGCCGCGCGCCAAGCTCCCGCACGGCAAGATTGTCCTGCTCCCACAGAACGATCATCACCGCGTATTGCGGGTAGGTGAGCCCGAGCGGCTCCAGCAGGGGCGCGTAGGCCCGGCCCAGCGCGTGCATGGTCGAGTAAAGCGCAAAGCACAAAAGCTCATCGACGGTCAGGAAGTCAGCTTCGTCGCCCATGACTTAATTGTGCATCTTTTCCAGAGGTTCTGAAAGTGGAAGCCGTAAGCGCGCTCATAATAAAGTCATCGGCTGAAACTGTCATCCGCCCGCGACGACGAGGCCGGACGATTCAGCCACAGCCCGCGACTCGGCCATCGCCCGACCCACGGCCAGCGCCGCCGCCAGCGCGCGGCGTCCGGCCTGCGCGTCCACCACGACCGGTGCCCCGTCGAGCACGCTGGCCGCGAACGCCGCGTGCTCGGCCTCCATCGCGTCGTGGTCGCGCCACGTGACCTCCTCCAGCCGGCCGCCGCCGGTGCCGGGCAGCGGAAAGCCGCGCTCGCGCCCGATCATGGTCAGCTTGCGGCCGGTGAAATCG
This sequence comes from uncultured Alphaproteobacteria bacterium, assembly GCA_963756975.1. GTDB lineage: Bacteria > Pseudomonadota > Alphaproteobacteria > Acetobacterales > Acetobacteraceae > CAVRQM01. The sequence goes on from CAVWPS010000002.1 coordinate 4,745, forward strand.
ACCGACATGTAGCCCTCCTGGCTGAACAGCCGCATCTTCCGCTCGGTTTTCAGCGAAATCCGGCTCGCGGTGATGGTCGCCACCGCCCCGCTCTCGAACCGCACCCGGGCGTTCGCGATGTCCTCGTGCAGGCTCGCGACCGGGGCGCCGAGCGCGTCCACCGCCGCGATCGGGCTGTCGACCAGGGCCAGCACGAGGTCGAGGTCGTGGATCATCAGGTCGAGGATGACCGAAACGTCGGTCCCGCGCGGCTTGAACGGCGCGATCCGCACGCACTCGATATACAGCGGCCGGCGCATCCGGCTGGTGATGGCGCGGTGTTCGGCCGAGTAGCGCAGCAGGTGGCCGACCTGCAGCACCTTTCCCGCCCGCCGCGCCAACTCGGCCAGCGAATCCGCTTCGTCCAGCGTCGCCGCGATCGGCTTTTCGACCAGCACGTGCCGTCCCGCCAGCAGCGCCTCGGACGCGAGCCGGTGGTGGGTTTCGGCGGGCGAGGCCACGACGACCGCGTCGCAGGCGGCGAGCAGATCGGGCCAGGCCATGGCCGCGCATTTCGTCTCGCGGGCCAAAACTCCGGCGCGGGCGGGATCGAGGTCGCTGACGCCGATCAGGCTCGTCCTTGCACCGGAGGCGATCTTGAGAGCGTGGAAACGGCCGAAATGGCCGCACCCCACGACGCCGACGCGCAGAGATGATGTCTTGGACATGCGAGGGCCTTAGCATTCCGTGCGGGTTGCGTCGCCGTTCCCCGGTCGTCATTACTCCGCCGCCGCCCGGAGCCGCTCTCCAGGCCGCCTGGAGCCTCCACGCCCGCCCATGATGTATTTCGGCCGCGCCAAAACCCTGTTCGTGCTGATCGTCTGCGTGATCGGATTGCTGCTCGCCGCGCCGAACGTGCTGCCGAGCCCCGGCGGCGGGGTGCCCTGGAACCGGATCAACCTCGGCCTCGACCTGCGCGGCGGCAGCTACCTGCTGCTGGAACTCGACATGGCGACCGTGGTGCGCGAACGGCTCGACGGCATGCAGGACAGCGCCCGCCGCGCGCTCGACCGGGCCGGCGTGCGGCCGTACACGCTGGCGGTCGACGCGGCGAACAACCGGCTCGTCGCCCGCATCCCGGACGCGGCCAAGCGCGACACCGCCGCGACGGCCCTGAAGGATGTCGCCACCGCCGCCGGCACGCCCGGTCAGTCCGACATCGACGTGGTCGCGACCGGTGACGGCATCGCGATGGTGCTGTCGAAGGCCGGTCTGGCCGAGCGCGAAAGCTCGGCGATCGCGCAGTCGATCGAGATCGTGCGCCGCCGCATCGACGGCAGCGGCGTCGCCGATCCGGTGATCGCGCGCCAGGGCAACGACCGGATCGTGGTGCAACTGCCGGGGATCGACGACCCGGCCCAGATCAAGGCGCTGCTCGGCAAGACGGCGCGGATGACCTTCCGCCTGACCGACGACGCGGCCGACCCACGCTCCACCGTGGCACCGCCCGGTGCCGACCTGCTGCCGATGGAAGACACGCCGGGTGCGAAGATCGCGGTGTTCCGCCATGTCGAGGTCGACGGCGCCAACCTCACCGACGCGCGGGCGAAACTCGACACGCAGAACAACGAATGGGTGGTGTCGTTCACCTTCGACAGCCTCGGCACCGCCCGGTTCGCCGCCGTCAGCACCGCCAATGTCGGCCACCGGTTCGCGATCGTGCTCGACAACGACGTCATCAGCGCCCCCGTGATTCGTGAGCCGATCACCGGCGGCAGCGGCCAGATCAGCGGCCATTTCGACGCGCAGAGCGCCGCCAACCTCGCCGTCCTGCTGCGCGCCGGCGCCCTGCCCGCCCCGCTGACGGTGATCGAGGAGCGCAGCGTCGGGCCGGAGCTCGGGGCCGACAGCATCCGCGCCGGTGCCATCTCGCTCGGCGTCGGCTTCCTGCTGGTCGTCGCCTTCATGGGCATTTTCTACGGTCTGTTCGGCTGGTTCGCGAACGTCGCCCTGGTGCTGAACCTGGTGCTGATGCTCGCCGTCCTGTCGCTGATCGGGGCCACGCTGACCCTGCCCGGCATGGCCGGCATCCTGCTGACGCTCGGCATGGCGGTCGACGCCAACATCCTGATCAACGAGCGCATCCGCGAGGAGGTCCGCAACGGCCGCTCGCCGCTGAACGCGATGGAGGTCGGGTTCCGCCGCGCCTACACCACGATCATCGACAGCAACGCGACCGCGTTCCTCGCCCACGTGATGCTGTTCATCTTCGGCAACGGCCCGGTGCGCGGCTTCGCGGTCACGATCACCGTCGGCATCGTCACCACCCTGTTCACCGCGACCGTCGTGGCCCGGCTGCTGATGGTGCGCTGGTATGCCGCCACCCGCCCGTCGCTGCTGCCGGTCTGAGGACGCGCACATGGCCCGCACCACCACCTACCCCGCCTGGCTCAAGCCCGCGCTGCGCCTCGTGCCGGAGGGGACGAGCCTGCATTTCATGCGCGGCCGGTTCATCGGGCTGATCGTCTCGGCCGTGCTGTCGACCGCCTCGATCGCGCTCTACATCTACCCGGGCCTCAACTACGGCCTCGACTTCAAGGGCGGCATCGTGATGGAGGCGCGCGCCCCCGCCGCCGCCGACCTCGGCAAGCTGCGGTCGGCGTTGCAGTCCCAAGGTGTGCCGGAGGTCGGCGTCCAGCGGTTCGGCGCGCCCGAGGACGTGATGATCCGCGCCGCCGTGCAGCCGACCGAGCAGGCGAACCAGGCGGTCGTGACGAAGGTGCGCGCGGCGCTGGAGCAGGCGCAGCCGGGCACGAAGGTGCTGCGGACCGATCAGGTCGGCGGATCGGTGTCCAAGGAGCTGTTCAACAACGGCCTGTGGGCGCTCGGCCTCTCGCTCGCGATGATCCTGGTCTACATCTGGCTGCGGTTCGAGTGGCAGTTCGCCGTTGGTGCCGTCATCACGCTGATCCTGGACGTGACCAAGGCGGTCGGGTTCCTGGTGGTGACGCGGTTCGAGTTCGACCTCGTCATGGTCGGCGCGATCCTGACGATCATCGGCTATTCGACCAACGACAAGGTGGTCGTCTACGACCGGGTTCGCGAAAACCTACGCAAGTACAAGACGATGCCGCTGCGCGAGCTGATCGATTTGTCGATCAACGAGACGCTGAACCGGACGCTCGGCACGTCGATGACGGTGTTCCTCGCCGCCCTGCCGCTCGCCCTGTTCGGTGGTGCCACGCTCTCCGGCTTCGCGTGGGTGATGCTGTTCGGGATCGTGGTCGGCACCTCGTCCTCGATCTTCATCGCGGCCCCGATCCTGTTGTTCCTGGGTGCCAAACGCCTGCGCCGCGCGCCCGCGCCGGCGGTGACGATCCAGGCCGCCACCAAGCCGGTCCGCTAAAATCCGGGACCGCGTGCGGCGCTCTCGAATTTAAACGTTGCGTTATCGGTTTCGGGCGGTAACTCATCCTGTATGGCCAGTCCTCGCCCGGCGGAGATCGATCGGGCGTGACCGAGCACACCGGGCCGCTATCGGTCGACGATCTGCGGTCGGCGATCTGGTCCGGCCGGATTTCTCCCCTGTATCAACCCGTGGTCCGCATCGCCGACCGCCGCCTGGCCGGGTTCGAGGCGCTGGCCCGGCTCGACCACCCGACGCGCGGCACGCTGTTGCCGAGCCTGTTCGTGCCGCAGATCGAGGCGGCGGGGCTCGCGTGGACCCTGACCGAGGCGGTGATCCGCCGCGTGTTCGACGATTGGCGCGACGGGCTTCTCGAGACGATGGACGTCTGGGTCGCGGTGAACGTCCCGCTCGACGTGATGCTCGACGCGGGAGCGCTCGCGTGGTTCGAACGGACGCGGCTCGCCGCCGGGATCGCGGCCGAACGGGTCATGATCGAGCTGACCGAGAGCCTCGCGGTCACCCGCGTCGACGTGCTCGGCCGCGCGATCCGGCAGTTGCGCGGCCTCGGCTACCGGCTGACCATCGACGACGTGGGGCCGGCGATGCGCGACCACCGCGCCCTGCTCGCGCTGCCGTTCAGCGGGCTGAAACTGGACATGAGCGTGGTCCGGGGCGACGGCCGCGACGAGGCTTTCCTGCGCGAGACGATCGAGGCGGCGCGGGCGGCGGGTCTGACGATCACCGCCGAGGGGGTCGAAACCGAGGTGATCTGGGACCGGATGGCGGCACTCGGCGTCGGGACGGCGCAGGGCTTCCTGATCGGGCGTCCATTGCCGATCGAGGCGGTCGGGGCGTGGTATGAGGACTGGAACGGGCGAAACGGCCCGCGCGATCGGTAACGAACCCGGAGGATGCGATGCGGACCACGATAGCCCTGGCACTCGGTGCCTGCTTCATCCCGGCGCTGGCGTTCGCTGCGGACGCGCCACCTGCAGATGCTGCAAAAACCCAAATGTTGCTAGATTTTAGCAACTATCCAGGCACGGTGAACGCGCACGCAACCGCGCATCGCCGTCTGCAGAACACGGTGGCCGACGTCACCGTCAGCATCGAGTTGCACGGCCACGGCGTCGCCGCCGTCCAGCGCGATCTGGGCACGAAGTCGCAGGCGCTGCTCGGCTTTCTTCGCGCCGGCGGGACCGAGCGGCTGCAGACGGACACGATCGATGTCGAGCCACAGACCGAGACCGATCGCGGCCACGGGCTCCCCGACCGGATCGTCGGCTACACCGGCACGCTGACCGTGTCGTTCCGGGCCGAGGTCGACAAGCTGCCGGACCTGCTCGACGGCAGCCTCGCCCACGGTGCCAACACGGTTGGCCAAGTGACGCTGACCCCGCGCGAGGACGAGATCGACGCGGCGCGGCAGGCGCTGGCGGCGGAGGCGACGACGCTTGCCGTCCGCCAGCTCGACGCGGTGGCGCAGGCGGCGGGACATAAGATCGCCGGGATCCGTAGCATCAACGTCGACCCGCAGCAGGTCTTCTACGGAATGCCGGACCCGGACACAGCGACCATGCGCGCGGAAAAGGTGCCCGCGCCGGGGTCGGCCGCGCCGGTCCCGGTCGCGGTCGTGGCCGGGCAATCGGACATCTCGATCACCGTCGCGGTCACGGCCACGCTCGACAAATAGCGGTTCAGCTCGCCGCCGCCACCGCGTGCCCGGCCTGCAGCCGCCAGACCCGGTCGAGCCGCTCGGCCCCGGTCAGCCGGTGCACCAGCAGCAGCACCGACCGGCCGGACGCGGCGGTGGCGAGCGTCGCGTAGAACGCACGCTCGGCTTCGGCGTCGAGTCCCGCGCACGGCTCGTCGAGCAGCAGCACCGGCGCGTCGGACAGGAGCGTTCGCGCCAGTGCCAGCCGCCGCTGCTGCCCGCCGGACACGCGGGCACCACCTTCGCCGAGCCACGAATTCAGCCCGTCCGGAAGGGCGCGGACGAAATCGGCGACGCCGGCGGCCGCGAGCGCCTCGAAAATCATCGTGTCGGTCGCACCCGGCCGGGCCAGCAGCAGGTTGGCGCGGAGCGAATCGTCGAACAGGTGCGAGGTCTGGCTGAGCCAGCCGATTTTCTGGCGCACCGTTTCGGCCGCCAAGGTCGATAGGTCGGTGCCGCCGAGCAGCACCCGTCCCGCCGACGGAGCCGCGATCCGAAGCGCCAGCGCGGCGATGGTCGATTTTCCGGCACCCGAATGGCCGACGACCGCCGCGTGCATCCCCTCCGGCAGGGTCAGGGAAAAACCGTCCAATGTGGGCGTGCGACGATCATCCCAGCCGAACCGGACCGCCTCGAACCGCAGCGCCGAACCGGCCGGGATCGCGGCCGGCGTCGCGGGGTCGGCACTCGGTGCCGGGCGATCGGCGACGTCCACCAATCGTTCGGCGCTGGCCGACGCGAGCCCGGCGGCGGCCCCGGCGCGGGCGAGGCCGGCTGCGGTCTCGAACGCGGTGGTCAGCACCAGCACGGCCACCAGCACGACGGCCAGATTTTCGCGGCCGACCTGCGCCAGCACCAGCAGCAGCGCGAGCAACCCGCAGAGCGAGGCGATGCCGCCGACCAGGGCGAGCCGTCGCGCGAGGCGGCGTTCGGCGCGGTGCTGCTCGGCCTCGCGGGCCTGCACCGCGGCCAGCATCCGGCCGGCGGCCCCGAATGCCCGCACTTCTCGCAAGCCGGTCAGCGTGTCGAGGGCGGCCGTCCGCAAGCCGGCGCGGCCGAGCGTCACCGCGCGGCCGATCGCGGCCGATTGCCGGGCGGCGATCGCCGGCATGACGATCCCGGCCGCGACGATCAGGACCAGAACGGCCAAGCCGAGCACGGGTGTCACCCGGCCCGCGACGATGGTGGCGACCGGAATCAGGATCAGCAATCCGCACAGCGGCACCAGAATGCGGAGGTAAAGCCCGTCCAGCGCTTCCACGTCGCCCACGACGCGCGCCAGCAGGTCGCCGGTGCGGCCCATGCCGATGCCGCCGCCGCCGAGCCGGACGAGGCCGCCGAAGAACCACACCCGCACGTCCGACAGCGCGCGGAACATCGCGTCGTGGGTCGCCAGCCGCTCGGCGTAGCGCAGCACGACGCGAAACACGCCCGCGAGCCGCAACAGCACGATCGCACCCGCGACGAGGCCGAGCCGCGCGCCGGACGCGCCGAGCAGGATCAGCGAGGCGGACAACGCGCCGAGCGAGATCACCGCACCCAGCAACAGCCGGGCCCGGTGCGGCCGCCACAGGCCGACAATTCGCAGCAACGCGCCCATCACGCGGCGGCCCGGACCACGGCGCGTCCGTCGAGCAGGTCGAGCCGGCGGCCCGCGAACGCATGCACGGCGGTGCTATGGCTGGCCACGATCGCGGTGCGGCCGATCAGCAGGCGGCGCAGGCTGTCGAGCACGTCGCGCTCGGTCGCCGGGTCGAGCTGGCTGGTCGGCTCGTCGAGCAGCAGCACCGGTGCGGCGCACAGGAACGCGCGCGCGATGGCGAGCCGCTGCGCCTGCCCGCCGGACAGGCCGAACCCGCCCTCCCCGATCCGCGTGCCGAGCCCGTCCGGCAGCTCGGCCAGCAACGGGCCGAGCCGGGCCGCGTCGACGGCGGCCAGCACGTCCGCCTCGCTCGCGTCGGGCCGGGCGAAGCGGATGTTCTCGGCGAGCGTCGCGGCGAGCAGGACCGGGCGCTGACCGACCCAGGCGATCAGCCGCGACAGCGCGTCGGGGGCGATGTCCCGCAGGTCGATGCCGTTCAGCGTGACACGGCCCGAATCGGGCACGGCGAACCCGAGCAGGAGTTCGAGGACGGTGCTTTTGCCGGACCCGGACGGCCCGGCCAGCACCAGCGTCTCGCCGGCCGGCACGCGGAACGACAGCTCGTTCAGCGCGGGCGGGCGCGCCGGATCCCAACGCAGCGTCACACGCTCGAACGCGATCGAGACGCCGTGCGCGTGGATGGTGCGCGGCTCGGCGTTGCGGTCACGCGGCTCGGGTGCGGGCGGCAGCGCGGCGACGATGTCGGCGGCGGCGGCGGCCTGGCTGCGGTCCTGGTAGGCGAGCGCGAAATTTCGCAGCGGGGCGAAGCATTCGAGCGTCAGCAGCACCATCGCGACCGCACCGCCGGGCCGCCCGGTCAGGCGCAGCACGTTGACGACGATCGCGAGCGCCAGGGCGAGGTCGAGCGCAGCCGAGGACAGGAACGCGACCCGCAGGATCCGCATCGTCCGCACGCGAAGCTCGTCGGCGGCGACTTTCAGCGCGCGCGTCTCGTCGCCGCCGCGCCCGAGCGACACCAGGGTCGCGATGCCGCGCACCCGGTCGACGAAGCGGATCTGCAGCCGGTCCAGCGCCAGCAGCTGCTGTCGCGCCGCGCGGGCCGCGCCGATGCCGGCCAGCGCCATGGCGAACGGGACCAGGATCGCGCACCCGGCCAGGATCAGCGCGCCCCAGGGATCGACGAACAGGGCGACCGCGACGACCAGCGCGGGCCCGGCGGCGGCGAGCGTCACCGCCGGCAGGTAGCGGCTGAAATAGCCGTCGAGCGACTCGATCCGGTCGACCACCGCCCCGGTGTAGGCGGCGGAATGACCGGAGCGCAGCAGCGACGGGCCGATGTCCAGCAACCGTCCCAGCACCCCGGCCCGCAGCCGCCGCCGCGCATTGGCGCCCACCCCTTGCGCCGCGACCTCGCCGGCCGCGAGTACCAGGATGCGCCCGATCCCGGCCGCCGCGATCACGGCCAGGTCGAGTGCCGCAGGCGGCCGGGCAACCCCGATCAGATGGCCGACCCGCAGCGCCACGATCGCGCCGAACACGGTGGCGACCAGCCCGAGCGCCACCGCGACACGGGTGCCGCGCCGCGCCGCGCGAGCCTGCCCGGCCAACCAAATCCCGCCTGCGCCGCGTGTCCGTGCCATCGCCCGCTGATATAAGCGAGTTGCTCAGGCCGCCAGTGACTCTCCCCCGGACTCAGGCTCCCGCGCGCGCACCAAGGGGATCGCGATGTCGTACCGCGTGCCGGTTTCGTGGGTGATCCGCACCGACGCGCCGAGCTGCTTGGCGAAACCCCGGACCAGGTTCAGCCCGATGCCGTCGCGCGTCCCGGCCTCGGTCTCGGCCTTGCCGGCCGGAATGCCGATCCCGTCATCGTCGATGCGAAGGTGGCCGACATCGTCCCCCTGCTCGGTCACGACGATCATGCTGACCGAGATATGGCCGCTGCGTCCGCCGGGGAACGCGTATTTGGCCGCGTTGCTCACGCATTCGGTCACGATCAGCGCGATCGGAACCGCCTGATCGGACGAGATTTTCAGCTCCGGCGCGTCGATGGCGAGGCTGATGCGCCCGCCCGCCGGGGTCTCCCCCAATGCGGCGAGCAGTTGCTCGCACAGCTCGATCAGGAAGGCGCGCATGTTGATCGTGTGCAGCTCGCCGAACGCGTACAGATGGCGGTGCAGCGTCGCGAGCGCCCGGATGCGGTCGCGGGCCGCCTGGAACTCGGCCCGCGCCTCGGGCACCCGGATGCGGCTCGCCTGCAGGTTGAGCAGCGAGGCCACGATCTGGAGGTTGTTTTTCACCCGGTGGTGGATCTCCTGCATCAACAGCTCCTGATGCGTGGACGCGGTGCGGAGTTGCTGCTCGCGCCGGCTGACGGACTCCGTCGCGTGCTCGAACGAGGTCCAGAGCGCGCGAATGTCGCCGCCCGCGAGGTCCGATGGCGGCCCCGCGAACCGGCCGCCCACGCGCCATTGCTCGACCGCGCGGCCGAGCCTGCGGACCGGCGCCGCGACCAGCCGGTCGGCCCCGTAGGCCACGGCCGCGAACCCGACCACCAGCAGGATCGCGACCTCGGCCAGTCGCCGGCCCAGCAGCGCGTCGGGGCCGAGCGAAGCTGCGGCCCGGCGGGGACCGCGAACAGCAGCACGCCCGCCGCCCCCGCCGGGGCGGTCGCATAATACATCATCGCGCCGCCGAGCGAGGACGCCGCGATCCCGTCCGCCCCATGCGCCACGACATCGGCAAGCGTCGCCGGGGCATCGGCCGCGAGCGTGGCCGCGTTCAAGGGCGTCGCGACCAGATCGCCGGAGACGCGCCAGACGCGGCCGGGCGCGCGGGCCGGGTTCCCCGAGGCGAGCGCCGACGCGCGGGCAAGGCGCACGCTCTCGGTGTCCTCGCGGTGCCGCAGCCGCGCGTTCTGCAGGATCGTCAGCGTCGACAACGTCACCAGCGGCAAGGTGACGACGACGAGGAGCGCGAACAGCCGCACCCGCACCGTGCCCAGCGTCCGCCGGACCGCCGCGGCCGCGCGCGACGTGACGCCGATCTCCGCTGGCGGGCCGCTCACTTTCGGCGCGCGTCGTCGATAAGCTTCAGCAGGTCTTCCGGAATCGGCTCGTTGAGGACGCGGTCGTAGATCTGGTGCAGGCCGCGCTGGACGAAGACGTCGAACGCGCTGCCCGCCACCGATGCGGCCCCCACGACCGGCGTCGCGACGCCGGCATCCGGCCGGCTTTTCGCGGGCCCGCCACCGGCCTTCGGCGCTGGTCGTTCAGCGTCCGAAGGAGGCTTTCGCGGCGGCATCCGTTCGACAACACCAAAAGTTAATGCGCCCGCGAGGCTCCACCGGAACCGGCGGGCGCGCAACGAGGACTACCGTAACCCGCCCGGGGTCTACCGGTTTCAGACGATTCGCTCCCGGCGCGAGTTTGTTCCGCTCTCCGATCAGGTCCAGGCGTCCTTGCCGGCCTCGGCCGACACGATCCGGCGCAACCGGGCGAGCGACAACCTCTCGGCCATGTCGCGCTCGTTCAGCGCGCGACGCTCGCGCGCGTCGGCGATCGACTGCTTGTCCTCGCCGAGCAGCCAGATTTCCAGCTGGCGGCGCGCGCGGAACACCCGGCTTTTCGCGGTCCCGACGGCGCAACCGGTCGACTCCGCCAGCGCCTCGTAACTCATGCCCTGGATCGCCACCATCACGAGCGCCTCGCGCTGATCGGTCGGCAACCTGTTCATCGCCTTCGACAACTCCTTCAGCGCCAGACGATCCTCATGCGGCGCGTCGCACGCGAAGAACGCCGCCGGCACGTCGTCGATGTCCGTCGTGTCGCGGCGCTTGCGAAGGTTGCTGATGAACCGGTTGCGAAGGATGCGGTGCATCCAGGCCGGGAAGTTGGTCCCGGGGATGAAGCTCTCGCTCGCGGACAGCGCGTTGCAGACGGCGTCCTGGACCAGATCCTCGGCACTCGCCCGGTTGCGGGTCAGCGCCAGCGCCTGAACACGCAATTTGGGCAGGATCGCGATCACCTGGTCATGGAAGTCGACGGGCTTCGCGGCGTCGGCCTCGACGGCTTGGGACATCAGACGCTCCGTTTGTTCGATCATGACCAGGCAATGAACGAGCGGCGAAGCGGTTGCGTCGCCCGGCTCACGAATGCGCGAGACGCGCATCCGTTCCGCGCGGGCGGATTGGCAGCGGCCGATGGGCCGTGCATTGCAGACCGCAGAATGAACGATCATCCATGTTCGGCGTCACGCGGGATCGTCCCGCGCGACGCTTTCGCCGTCGCGCCGTCCGTCCGGATCGACGCGTATCCGGCGCGCGAGTTCCGCGCGGGCGCGCGACACGCGGGCTTTGACGGTGCCGACCGGCGCGCCGCAGATCGCCGCCGCCTCGGCGTAGTCGAGCCCCTGCACGCCGACCAGCAGCAGCGCCTCGCGCAGCAACGGCGGCAGGGTGAACAGCACGCGGTCCAGATCGGCGAGATCGAGATGGCCGGATTGAGCCGGGGCCACCATCGCCTCGGGCGGCGGGGCACGGTCGAGCGCGTTGCGCTCGGTCTTGCGGCGGCGCGACTGCTCGAAGAAAACGTTGCGCAGGATGGTGAACAGCCAAGCGCGCATACTGCTCTCGGGCTGGAATTGCGCGATCGCGGCCAGCGCCCGCAGCACGGCGTCCTGCACCAGATCATCGGCCCGCGCGGTGTCACGGGCGAGGAAGCGGGCGTAACCCCGCAGATCGGGAAGCAGCGCGATCATCATCGTCGTTGGATCGTGTTCGGAAATTCCAGCTATCCGCCCTATGGTGCGCGAGGGCTAAAAGCTCGCCCAATCGATTGTTCGCAAGGCATGATCGCGTCATGAATATATCGCGTCGCGAAGAACTGATCCGCGTCCTGCCCTATGCGCGGCGATACGCGAGGGCGCTGACCGGCGACCAGTCGCTCGGCGACGGGCTGGTCGCGGACAGCTTGCGCGCCATTCTCGGCGAAGCGGCGGGCGGCGGCGACCGGATTTCGCTCTACCGGGAGGTGACGCTGCGCGGCCGCACCCCGTCCTCCGGCGAAGGGTTGTCGAGCGCGCAGCGTCAGTTGCTGCTGCTGACCACGCTCGAGGAATTTTGTCCGGCCGACGCGGCCCGGATCGTCGGGATCGGCCTGGCCGAGGCGGAAACCCTGCTCGGCGACGCGCGCGAGCGGCTGCGGGCGGCCGCCGCGACCGATGTCCTCATCATCGAGGACGAGCCGATCATCGCCATGGACATCGAGGAACTGGTCACCGAATGCGGCCACCGCGTGGTCGGCGTCGCGGCCAGCGAGGCGGAGGCGATCGAAATCGCGCGGCGGGCGCGGCCGGGTCTGATCCTGGCGGACATCAATCTCGGCATCGGCGGAGATGGCGCCCACGCGGTCGCCAGCATCCTGCGCGGCATCGATGCGCCGGTGATCTTCGTCACCGCCTACCCGGAGCGCCTGCTGACCGGAGAGGCGTCCGAGCCGGCGTTCGTCATCACCAAGCCGTTCGAGCCGATGACCCTGGCCATCGCGACCTATCAGGCGGTCACCGGGGGAGTCCGGCTGGGCTGAGCCCGGCCGATCGCGGGCGCGGCAACCGGCGGCAATCGGTCACGTTGTCCGGTTGTCTCGCGCTTGCCGCGCGTGTTCGCTACGTCCGGGCCTGACCTCGCCACCAACACTGACCGACGGAATGGAGACAGTCCCGATGCCATCCCGCCCGCTGATCCGCGGCTGCCGCGCGCACGCCCCGTCCGAGCCGTCCGGCTGGGCGGCCGTGACCTCGCGAGTGGCCGCGATCGGCCTCGCCGACATCGTCGTCGCGGCCCCTGCCCCGGTCACCGCCGGCGGATTGCTGGTCGATGTCGATGCTGTCCGCGCCGGCCTGGCCGGCGTCGCGACCGCCGCGAGAGCCGCGAAACTGCGGCTCTGGCTGTCCCTGCGGATGGACGCGGTCGACCCGCGCGGTCCCTCCGCGGCGGCGTTTCGCGCGCCGGATTGGCAGATCGTCGACCCCCGGATGCCCGAACTCGCGGCGACCACCGATTTCGATTCGCCGGCGGCGCTGACGTGGTGGGCCGAACGCGCGACCGCGTGGGTCAAGGCCGGTGTCGCGGGCCTGATCGTCGATCATGCGGACGGCGTACCGCCCCAGTTCGTCACGGCCCTGACCGACGCCGTGCCGGGCCTGTTCGTCGTCCCCCACCTGTCGGGTCTGCGCGCGGCGGCCGGATGGCGCGGCGGTGCCGGCGTCCTGCTCGACGCCGCCGGTTTCGACTTGTCGCGCGACGGCACCTGGGTCCGGCTCGCCGAGGTCAACGAGGCGACGCGGCTCATCTTGTCCACCGACGGCGACCCGGCGCTCGCGGCGGCACTCGGCGACGGCTGGATCGCGGAGCTTCCGGGCGAGTCCGACGACGCCGCGATCGCCGCGCTGACCGCCGCCGCACGGACGCAGCCCGGCAGCACCCCGGCGGTGCCCAAGGCCGGACCGAGGGTCGCGTTCACCCGGCGTCAGGGCAGCCTTGTCGTCACGACCGAGATCGGGACCGACGGCCGCGTCACCAGCACGGCGGCGGCCGAGCTGCCGCCGATCCTGCGCGACCGCCCGAAGGAAGCCGTGAGCGCCGCGACGGCGGCCGGGTCCGGCCGGATCGGGATCGAGGCCGTCACCCCGACCATCGAAGGCGGCCGGTTCGCGGCGAAGACCACGCTGGGCAACGCCATTTCGGTGGAAGCGGACCTGATCTGCGACGGCCACGACACGCTCGGGGCCGTGCTGCAGTGGCGGCCGGCGAACGAGGCCCCGTGGCGCGGCGTGCGGATGCGCCACCTCGGCAACGACCGCTGGACCGCGAGCTTCACGCCCGAGGCGATCGGCCGCTACCAGTTTCGCGTCTTCGTCTGGCGCGACGCCTTCGCCACCTATCAGAACGAGCTGACCAAGAAGGTCGCCGCCGGCCTCGACGTCTCGCTCGAGCTGCGTGAGGGTGCCGCGATGGTCGACGCCGTCGCCGATCGCGCGAAGGAGGCGGCTTCCATCCTCACCCGCCTCGGCGCGCTCAAGACCCAGGCGGAACAGGCGGAACTGCTGCTGTCGCCGGCGGCCACCACGGCCATGGACCGTGGCGACACTCGCGCCTTCTCGACCGTCAGCGCCGTGTTCCCGGTCGAGGTGGACCGGGTCCGGGCCGAGTTCGCCAGCTGGTACGAGCTGTTCCCCCGCTCGATGTCCCCCGAGCCCGGCCGTCACGGGACGTTGCGCGACGTGATCCCGCACCTGCCCCGCATCGCCGCGATGGGGTTCGACATCCTGTATTTCCCGCCGGTCCACCCGATCGGGCGCACCAACCGCAAGGGCCGCAACAACTCGCTGACGCCCGCGGCCGACGACCCGGGCAGCCCGTACGCGATCGGCTCGGCCGAGGGCGGCCACGACGCGCTGCATCCGGAGCTCGGCACGCTGGCCGATTTCGAGGCGCTGCGGCAGGCGGCCGAGGCGCATGGGATGGAGCTTGCGATCGACTTCGCCATCCAGTGCTCGCCCGACCATCCGTGGCTGAAGGAGCATCCGGATTGGTTCGACTGGCGGCCGGACGGCACGATCCGTTACGCCGAGAACCCGCCGAAGAAATACGAGGACATCGTCAACGTCGATTTCTACGCCAAGGGTGCCGTCCCCGATCTGTGGGTGGCGCTGTGCGACGTGGTGAAGCTGTGGGCCAAGCGCGGCGTGCGGGTGTTCCGGGTCGACAACCCGCACACCAAGCCGTTCCCGTTCTGGGAATGGATGATCGACGAGGTGCGCGCGAGCTATCCGGACGCGCTGTTCCTGGCCGAGGCGTTCACGCGGCCGAAGATCATGGCGCGGCTCGGCAAGGTCGGCTTCACGCAGAGCTACACCTACTTCACATGGCGCAACACCCGCGCCGAGATGCAGACCTATCTCGCCGAGCTGTCGGAGGAGCCGTGGCGCGATTGCTTCCGGCCGAACTTCTTCGTCAACACGCCCGACATCAACCCGCCCTTCCTGCAGAACGGCGGCCGGCCCGCGCACCTCATCCGCGCGGCGCTCGCCACATTGCTGTCCGGAAACTGGGGCATGTACGCCGGGTTCGAGTTGTGCGAGGCGACGCCGGTCCCGGGCCGCGAAGAGTACCTGGACAGCGAAAAGTATCAGTTGCGCGCATGGGATTGGGACCGGCCCGGCAACATCTCTGCCGAGATCGCGCGGCTGAACACGGTGCGGCGGCGCAACGCGGCGCTGCACACGCATCTGGATACGGTGTTCCTGCCGTGCGACGACCCGCAGGTGATGGTGTTCGAGCGCGCGACGCCGGACCGCAGCAACGTGCTGATCTGCGCCGTGAGTTTCGATCCGTACGGCACGCACACGCCGAACATCGAGTTGCCGCTGTACAAGTGGTTGCTCCCCGATAGCGCCACGCTCGCGTGCGAAGACGTTTTGCACGACACGAATTTCACGCTGACCGGCAAGTGGCAGCGCGTGACCCTGACGCCGGACGCGCCGTACACTGTCTGGCGCGCCGCACCGGACGTTTGAGGACCAATTTGATGAACGACATGAATTCTCCGGCCACCCAGGACCCGCTTTGGTACAAGGACGCGGTCATCTATCAACTGCATCTGAAATCGTTCTTTGACGGAAACAATGACGGGGTTGGCGACTTCCAGGGGCTGATCGAAAAGCTCGATTATGTCGCCGAACTCGGCGTCACCGCGATCTGGATGCTGCCGTTCTACCCGAGCCCGCGCCGGGACGACGGCTACGACATCGCCGAATATCGTGGCGTGCATCCCGAATACGGGACGCTCGACGATGTGCGGAAACTGGTCGAGGCGGCGCACGCGCGCGGCCTGAAAATCATCACCGAACTCGTCATCAACCACACGTCCGATCAGCACCCGTGGTTTCAGCGCGCGCGCAACGCGCCGGCCGGCTCGCCCGAGCGGGATTTCTACGTCTGGTCGGACAACGACACCCGCTATGCCGACACGCGCGTGATCTTCGTCGATACCGAGAAAAGCAACTGGACGTACGACCCGGTGGCCGGCGCCTATTTCTGGCACCGGTTCTACAGCCACCAGCCGGACCTCAACTTCGACAACCCGGCCGTCCTCGACGAGGTGCTGTCGATCATGCGCTTCTGGCTCGACCTCGGGATCGACGGTCTGCGGCTCGACGCGGTGCCGTATCTCATCGAGCGCGAGGGCACCAACAACGAGAACCTGCCCGAGACGCACGCCATCCTCAAGCGCATCCGTGCCGAGATGGATCTGCACGCGCCGGGCAAGATGCTGCTGGCGGAGGCGAACCAGTGGCCGGAGGACGCCCAGGTCTATTTCGGCGAGGGCGACGAATGCCACATGTCGTTCCACTTCCCGCTGATGCCGCGCATGTACATGGCCATCGCGCGCGAGGACCGGTTTCCGATCACCGACATCATGCGCCAGACGCCGGCGATCCCGAATAATTGCCAATGGGCGATCTTCCTGCGTAACCACGATGAGCTTACGCTCGAAATGGTTACGGACAGCGAACGGGATTACCTGTGGGAGACCTATGCGTCGGACAAGCGCGCGCGGCTCAACCTCGGCATCCGGCGGCGGCTCGCCCCGCTGATGGAGCGTGACCGGCGGCGGATCGAGCTGATGAACTCGCTGCTGCTGTCCATGCCCGGCACGCCGGTGATCTATTACGGCGACGAGATCGGGATGGGCGATAACATCCATCTCGGCGACCGCGACGGCGTGCGCACGCCGATGCAGTGGTCGGTGGATCGCAATGGCGGTTTCAGCCGCGCCGACCCGGCGATGCTGGTGCTGCCGCCGATCATGGACCCGCTGTACGGGTTCCAGGCGATCAACGTCGAGGCGCAATCCTCAGACGCGCACTCCCCGCTCAGCTGGATGCGCCGGATGCTCGCCGTGCGCCGCCGGTTCGCGGCGTTCGGACGCGGCGAATTGCGGTTCCTGTATCCCGGCAACCGCAAGGTCATGGCGTATCTTCGCGAGTACGAGGGGGAGGTCATCCTCTGCGTGTGCAACCTCTCGCGGACGGCGCAGGCGGTCGAGGTCGATCTATCGGCGTTCGACAAGCGAATGCCCGTCGACGCGGTCGGCGGTGCCGTGTTCCCGCCGATCGGCACGCTGCCGTACTTGTTCACGATGCCGCCCTACGGCTTCTACTGGTTCCTGCTCGCGACGGAGGCGACTTTGCCCGGCTGGCACGTCAACCCGTCCGAGCCGCTGCCGGAACTCTCGACGCTCGTGCTGCGCGACGGCATCGCCGACGTGCTGCTGCCGGAATCACGCCGGACGATCGACCGCGAGGTGCTGCCCGCCTACGTGCCGAAGCGCCGGTGGTACGCGGCGAAGACCGAGGCGATGACCGGTGTGCGCGTCGCCTATGCGGCCCGCCTGCCCGGCTTTCCCGACGTGCTGCTGGCCGAGATCGATACCGAAACGGCCAGCGGGCGCGACCGCTACGTGCTGCCGCTCGGGATCGCGTGGGAAGACGGCGGGGCCAACCCGCTGGCCGAGCGGCTGGCGCTGGCGCGGGTGCGGCGCGGCCGCCGCGTCGGTCTGCTGAGCGACGGCTTCGCGGTCGACGGTTTCACCAAAGCGATGCTGGCGGGCCTGCGCGACCCGCGCGACGTCGCGATCGAGAACGGGCGGCTGAGTTTCCGCCCGACCTCGCTGATGGCCGACATCGCGTTGCCGGACACCACGACCATTCGCCGTCTGTCGGCCGAGCAGTCCAACAGCTCGCTGATCGTCGACGACCTGCTGGTGCTGAAGGTGGTTCGCCACGTCGCGGCCGGCATCCATCCGGAGACCGAGATCACGCGCTATCTGACCGAGCGCGGCTTCGGCAACACCGCCCCGCTGTTCGGCGAGGTCGTGCGGATCGACGCCGACGGCACGCCGAACACGCTGGTGATCGTGCAGGGTTTCGTGCGCAACCAGGGCGACGGCTGGGGCTGGACGCTCGATCTGCTCGCACGCCTCGCCGACACCGCGACCGAGTCGGACGAGGACCCGGTGGCGGGCGAATACGCGCCGTTCGCGACGGTGCTCGGCCGCCGCCTCGGCGAGCTGCACGCCGCCCTCTCCGCCCCGACCGAGGACGCGAACTTCGCGCCGCAGACGGCCGACGCCACGGTGTTGCGCGACTGGGCGGACGGTGCCCGGGAACAGCTGCGTCAGGCGTTCGACCTGCTCGGCAAGATCGAGCCGCCGGACGGTGCCCGGACGATGCTGGATGAGTTGCTCGGAATGCGCGCGGCGCTCGATCGGGCGGTCGAGCGGCTGGCACGGGCCGGCTCCGGTGCGCTCAACACGCGGGTGCACGGTGACTTCCACCTCGGTCAGGTGCTGGTCGTCGGCGGCGACGCCTACCTGATCGACTTCGAGGGCGAACCCGCGCGCACGATGGAACAGCGCCGCGCGCGATCCTGCCCGCTGCGCGACGTGGCGGGTTTGTTGCGGTCGTTCGACTACGCCGCCGCGGCCGCGTCGCAGAACCTGACACCCGCGGCCGCCGGGGAGGACGAACGCCGGCACCGGATGATCGACGGGTTCGCGCGCACCGCCTCGGCCGCGTTCCTGGCCGGCTACAACGGCGTCCTCCATGCGGCCGAAACCCCCTGGGTTCCACCCGGGGCGGAGCAGGCGCTGCTCGATTTGTTCCTGATCGAGAAGGCCGCCTACGAAATTCGCTACGAGGCGGCGAACCGGCCCGCGTGGCTCGCGATTCCACTGCGCGGGCTGCTCACGATCGGCCACCGCGTCACCGATGAAGGAGCCTCGGCATGACCGACGGGCGACCCGACCACACTGCCGTCACCGCGCTGTTGCAGGCGCGGCACGGCGATCCGTTCGCCGTCCTCGGCCCGCACGAGGTCGACGGCGGCTGCGCGGTCCGCGCCGTCATTCCGGACGCGGCCGCCGTCGAGGTGATCGGGGCCAAGGACGCGAAGGCGGTTCCGATGACCCGCGTCGAGGGCGATTTCTGGACCGCGCTTCTGCCGGCCGAGATGCCCTACCGTTTTCGCGTCACCGCGGGCGACGGGCAGACCTGGATCGCCGAGGACCCCTACCGGTTCGGCGAAATCCTCGGCGAGATGGACATCTACCTGCTTGCCGAGGGCCGCCACCGCGATGTCGGGCGCGTGCTCGGCGCGCACCCCGTCACGATGGACGGCGTCGCGGGTGCCAAGTTCGCCGTCTGGGCGCCGAACGCGCGGCGCGTGTCCGTCGTCGGTCCGTTCAACGGCTGGGACGGGCGGCGCGCGCCGATGCGGCTGCGGCAGGGCTGCGGCGTCTGGGAAATCTTCCTGCCGCATGTCGGCCCCGGCGACCTGTACAAATACGAGATCGTCGGCCCGGACGGCGCGCTGCTGCCGTTGAAGGCGGACCCGGTGGCGAGCCGCGCCGAGCTGCCGCCGGCCACCGCGTCGGTCGTGGCGGCATTGGCGTGGGAGCGTCCGAACGACAAGCGACCGCCGCACGGCGTCGATCAGCCGCTGTCGATCTACGAGGTGCACGCGCCGTCGTGGCTGCGGCAGGCCGACGAGGGCTCGGTCTGGCAGATCCTCATCCGCCGGCTGGTGCCCTACCTCGCCCGTCTCGGGTTCACCCATGTCGAACTCATGCCGATCATGGAACATCCGTTCGGCGGGTCGTGGGGCTATCAGCCGCTCGGCCAGTTCGCGCCCGCCGCCGCGATGGGCACGCCGGAGGAATTCCGCGCGTTCGTCGCCGCGTGCCACGCGCACGACATCGGCGTCATCGTCGACTGGGTTCCGGCGCATTTCCCGTCCGACCCGCACGGCCTCGCCCGCTTCGACGGCACGCCGCTCTACGAGCACGCCGATCCGCGCGAGGGCTTTCACCCCGACTGGAACACCTACATTTTCAACCTCGGCCGCAACGAGGTGCGCGGCTGGCTGATCGCGTCCGCCCTGTGGTGGGTCGAGGAGTACGGCGTCGACGGCATCCGCGTCGATGCGGTCGCGTCCATGCTGTACCGCGATTACAGCCGCAAGCAGGGCGAGTGGGTGCCGAACCAGTACGGTGGCCGCGAGAACCTCGAAGCCGTGTCGTTCTTGCAGGAGCTGTCGACCGTGCTGCACGAGCGCAATCCCGGCGCGCTGCTGATCGCCGAGGAAAGCACGGCGTGGCCCGGCGTCACCCGCCCCGCGAGCGAAGGCGGCCTCGGGTTCGACTTCAAGTGGAACATGGGCTGGATGCACGACACCCTCGCCTACATCGAGGAGGAGCCGGTGCATCGCCGCTGGCACCACGGCGAGATCACGTTCGGCCTCGTCTACGCCTTCTCCGAGCGGTTCGTGCTGCCGCTCAGCCATGACGAGGTCGTCTACGGCAAGCACTCGCTGATCGGGAAAATGCCCGGCGACGACTGGCAGAAATTCGCCAACCTGCGCGCGTATCTCGGCTTCATGTGGGGCCATCCCGGCAAGAAGCTGCTGTTCATGGGCGGCGAGATCGCGCAGTGGCGTGAGTGGGACCATGACGGCCAGCTCGCGTGGGAGTTGCTGGACTACCACCCGCACGCCGGCATGCAGCGCGTCGTGCGCGACCTGAACGCGTTGTATCGCTCCACTCCGGCGTTGTACCGGCGCGACGCGGATGCGGAGGCGTTCCGCTGGGTCGTGATGGAGGATTCCGAGCAGAGCGTGTTCGCGTTCGTCCGCCAGGGGTTCGACGGCGACGCGCCGGTGCTGGTCGTGTGCAACTTCACCCCCGTCCCGCGCGTCGATTACCGCCTCGGCGTTCCGGGCGCCGGTGCCTGGACCGAGGCGCTGAACACTGACGCGGCGACGTACGGAGGGTCGAACATGGGCAACCAGGGACAGGTCATCGCAAGGGATGAGCCGCTGCACGGATTGCCGGCATCGCTGACGATGACGCTACCGCCGCTGGCCACCGTCATCATGGTCCGCAACTGATGGCGACACGCCACGCGCATCATCTGCCGTTCGGGGCGGATCTTCAGGAAGGCGAGCACACGCGGTTCGCGATCTGGGCACCGGAGTGCGATCATGTGCGCCTGCATGTGCGTGACGGCGCGGTGGCACCGATGGCGGCCGAGGATGGCGGCTGGTTCACGCTGACCAGCCGAGCGCGCCGCCCGGCACGCACTACAAGTTCGTGCTTGCCGGACGGCATGGAAGTGCCCGATCCCGCGTCGCGCCTGCAGGACGGCGACGTGCACGGCTGGTCCGTCGTCGTCGATCCGGACGCGCATGAATGGCACGATGTCGGACCGGATGGCGGGCCGTGGATGGGGCGACCGTGGCATGAGACGGTGCTGCTCGAAATCCACCCCGGCGTCATGGGCGGGTTCAAAGGCATTCGCGACAACCTCGAACGTTGGCTGCGGATGGGTTTTACCGCGATCGAGTTGATGCCGTTGAACGAATTCCCCGGCGCGCGAAACTGGGGTTACGACGGGGTGCTGCCCTACGCGCCCGACAGCAGCTACGGCACGCCGGGCGAGCTGAAGGCGCTGATCGACCACGCGCACGCCCTCGGGATGCAGATGTTCCTCGACGTGGTCTACAACCATTTCGGCCCGGACGGCGCCTACGTGCACGTCTACGGCGGATCGAGCTTCTTCGACGAGACGCGGTCGTCCCCGTGGGGTGCCGCCATCTTCCACGAGCGCGCCGAGATCCGTGACTTCTTCATCGAGAACGCGATCTTCTGGCTGCGTGAATACCGCTTCGACGGGCTGCGGTTCGACGCGGTCGGCGCGATCCTCGACCTCGAATTCCCGGTCGTCATGGGCCAGCGCATCCGCGCCGCGATCGAACCGGGGCGGCATGTCCACCTCGTGCTGGAACACGAGCACAACCGGGCGAGCCTGATGCGCGAGGGCGGCTTCGACGCGCAATGGGCCGACGACATCCACCACGCGTTTCACGTCCTGCTGACCGGCGAGACCGAGGGATACTACGCCGACTTCGCCGACGCCGCCGGCAAGCTGGCGCGGTGCCTCGCGGAGGGGTTCGCGTTTCAGGGCGAGGTCAACCTCAAGGGCCAGCATCGGGGCGAGCCGAGCGCCGATCTGCCGCCGACCGCGTTCGTCGCGTTCCTGCAGAACCACGACCAGATCGGCAACCGCGCGTTCGGCGACCGGCTGACCAGCAGCGTCGATCCGGAGGCGATGCGCGCGGCGCAGGCGTTGCTTCTGCTGAGCCCGCAGATCCCGCTGCTGTTCATGGGCGAGGAGTACGGCAGCCAGGCGCCGTTCCCGTTCTTCACCGACCACCACGACGAACTCGCCGATCTGGTCCGTGAGGGCCGGCGCAAGGAGTTCGCCGGGTTTCGCCGCGTTCGCCGACGAAAAGAAGCGCGAGCAGATCCCGGACCCGAACGCGATGTCGACCTTCGCCCTCGCCTGCCCCGATCCGGTCGAGGAGGACGAGGACACCGTGCGTCACGTCAAGCTGCTGCTCGGCCTGCGCGCGCGCCACCTGTTCTCGCGCATCAAGGGCGCCGCGTCGCTCGGGGCGTCGGCGCTTGAGCGACACGGCGGTGATCGCGCGCTGGCAGATGGGCGACGGGGCCGAACTGGTGATCGCGACCAATTTCGGCACCGGGATCGTGCACGTCGACCGGGCACCGGACGGGCCGGTGCTGTTCGAGAGCCATACGGGCGACGCCGCGAAGTTGTCCGGCGGCGCATTGCCGCCGCGATCCACCGTGGCGTTCCTGCTGGAGCGAACATGAGCGACACCGCCCTGCGCGACCTCGCGCGGATGGCGGGCGTGCTGCCGAACTGGCGCGACGTACACGGGCAATGGCACGACGTGGGGGCCGAGACGCTGCGCGCGGTGCTGGCCGCGACCAACGTCGAGGCCGGTGACGACGCGGCGGTCGAACGCTCGCTCGAAGCCATGCGCGCGTCGCACGACGATTTGCGCCCGCTGACGACGACGACGCTCGGGACCGCGTTTCCCATGCAAGGCGGGTGGGAGGTGAGCCTCGAGCACGGCGGCGTCGTCGCCGGCGTGGGCGACGTGCGGATCGACGTGCCGGGGTATCACACGCTGGCCACCGAACGCGGCACGACGGTGCTGTGCGTGGCCCCGCCATCCTGCCCGAGCGTGCCCGGCCGGCGGCCATGGGGCATGGCCGTGCAGCTTTATGGCCTGCGCCGCCCGGGCGACGGCGGCATCGGCGATTTTTCCGCGCTCGCCGGGTTCGCCGAGGCGGCCGCGCGGCGTGGTGCGGACGCTGTCGCGATCAGCCCGGTGCACGCGCAGTTCTCCGCCGATCCCGACCGGTTCAGCCCGTACGCGCCGTCGTCGCGTATCATGCTGAACGTGCTGCACGGCGACTCTCCCGAGCCGCACCCGGAGTTGGAGGCGCTGGCGTTCGTCGACTGGCCGGGGGCGGGGCGCGTCAGGCTCGCGAAGTTGCGCGCCCTGTTCGACCGCGAACGCGACAACGGTGCGGCGGCATTGGCCACGTTCCGCGCCCAAGGCGGCGAGGCGCTGGAGCGGCACGCACGGTTCGAGGCGTTGCACGCGCATTTCTACGGCCGCGATCCCGCGTCATGGAGCTGGCGGACCTGGCCCACGCGATACCGCGATCCGGCCGATGCCGCCGTCGCCGCCTTCGCCGTTGAATACAGCGACGAGGTCGCCTTCCACGCCTGGCTGCAAATGCGCGCCGACCATGGTCTGCGCGACGCGCAACAGGCCGCGCGCGGTGCGGGAATGCGGATCGGCCTGATCTCCGATCTCGCGGTCGGGACCGATGGCGGTGGCAGCCATGCCTGGAGCCGGCAGGACGAGACGATGATCGGCCTGTCGATCGGCGCGCCGCCCGATCTGCTGAACCAGCGCGGCCAGAACTGGGGCATCGCCGCCTTCTCGCCGCTCGGCCTGCGCCAGCACGGGTTCGGCGCGTTCATCGAAATGCTGCGCGCGGCGCTGCGGCACTCTGGCGGCGTTCGGATCGACCACGTCATGGGCCTCGCGCGGCTATGGGTCGTGCCGGACGGCATGGGCCCGCGCGACGGGGCCTACCTGTCGTTTCCGGTCGCCGACATGCTGCGGATCGTCGCGCTCGAGGCCACGCGGCGGCAGGCGGTGGTGCTCGGCGAGGATTTGGGCACCGTGCCGGACGGGTTCCAGGAACAGCTCATCGACGGCGGGCTTCTGGGCTTGCGCGTGCTCTGGTTCGAGCGCGATTTCGACCGCTTCCGCCCGCCCCACGAGTGGTCGCGCCAGGCCGTCGCGATGCCGAGCACGCACGACCTGCCGACCATCGCCGGCTGGTGGCGCGGCCACGACATCGACTGGCGCGCCCGCATGGGCTGGGAGACGGACGCCGGCGCCGCGCACGCGACACGGGCCCACGAGCGCGGCCTGCTATGGGCGACGATGCGCGACAGCGGTGCCGCCGGCGGCGACCAGCCCGCGCCCGACGACACATGGCCCGCCGTCGACGCGGCGCTCAGACACACCGCGAAAGCCGCGTGCGACTTCGTGTTGCTGCCGATCGAGGACGTGCTCGCCGACGAGGAGCAGCCGAACCTTCCCGGCACCACCGACGAACATCCGAACTGGCGGCGTCGTCACGACGGGCCGGCCGGCCAACTGCTCGACGCACCTGAAATCGAGGCGCGCCTGGAAGGGTTCCGCGCCGCACGGGAGGCTTGATGCCAAATCTTCGCGCGACCGCGCGGCTACAATTCCACGCGGGCTTTCCGATCGATCGCGCGACCGGGCTGGTCGACTATTTCGCGGGCCTCGGCATCAGCCACCTGTACGCCTCGCCGCTGCTGATGTCGCGGCCCGGCTCGACCCACGGCTACGACATCGTCGACCACACGCGCATCGACCCGGAGCTCGGCGGCGAGGACGCGCTGCGCCGCCTCGTCGCGGCACTCCGCGCCAGGGACATGGGCCTGATCCTCGACATCGTGCCGAACCACATGGGCGTCGGCGGTGCCGACAACGCGTGGTGGCTCGATGTCCTGGAATGGGGCCGCGCGTCGCCGTTCGCGGAGTTCTTCGACATCGACTGGGAGTCTCCGAACAGCACGCTTCGCGGCAAGCTGCTCGCCCCGTTCCTCGGCGGCGCGTACGGTATCGTTCTGCGCGGCGGCGACATCCGGCTGAAGTTCGACCACGCCGACGGTCGCTTCTACGTCTCCGTCTACGACAGCCATCGTTTCCCGGTCACGCCGCGCGACTACCCGGCGATCCTGCGCGCGGCCGGTGGCGCGCTCGATGGCCTGGCCGAGCCGTTCGCGGAAGCCGTCGGCGACGACCGCGACCTCACCCGCCGTCGTGCGGAGGACGGCCGCGCCGCGTTGCGCGCCGCCTTCGAGGCGCAGCCGCAGGATTTCGCCACCGCGCTCGCCGCGTTCGACCCGCACACGGACGACAGCCGCGACCGGCTGCACGGCTTGCTGGAGCGCCAGCATTACCGGCTCGCGTGGTGGCGGGCGGCGTCGGACGAGATCAACTGGCGGCGCTTCTTCGACATCAACGGGCTGGCCGGCGTTCGCCAGGAACTGCCCGCCGTGTTCGACGCGACCCACGCGAAGGTGCTCGAACTCTACGCCGAGGGCCTGATCGACGGCGTGCGGATCGACCATGTCGACGGCCTCGCGGACCCGCACGGCTATTGCCGCAAGCTGCGGCGCGCCATGGCCGCCGTCGTGAAGCACCGCCCGGAGGCGCTGCGCCACACGGCCCCGCTGATCTGGGTCGAAAAAATCCTGTTCGCCCACGAGCGCCTGATCGGCGAGTGGCAGACGGACGGCACCACCGGCTACGATTTCATGAACGAGGTCTCGGCCGTCCTCCACGACCCGGCGGGCGAGGCACCGCTGACCCTGCTCTGGACGTCGCTGACCGGTCGCGCGGCGGTGTTCTCGGCCGAGGCGGAGCCGGCGCGCCGGCTGATCCTGCGCGACGCCCTGTCGAGCGAGCTGTGGTCCTGCGCGTTCGCGATCCACCGCATTTTGCGCCGCAATATCGACACACGCGACTGGACACTTACCGGTGTCCGCCGAGTGCTCGAGGAGTTGTTGGTCCACTTTCACACCTACCGAATTTATTCCGGTCCGGCCGGCGCCTCCGATGCGGACCGCTCCGCGTTCGCGTGGGCGATGGCGGGCGCGCGCCGCACCGCCTCGGCCGCGGCACAGGAGCTGCTCGGCGTGGTGGAGAACATCCTGCTCGGCGAGGGCATCCGCGAGATCCCGGCCGGTGCCCTGAAGCGCGAGCGGTTGCGGACCATGGTGCGGTTCCAGCAGCTCTCCGCGCCGACCGCGGCCAAATCGGTCGAGGACACGGCGTTCTACCGCTACGGCCGCCTGCTGAGCCGCAACGAGGTCGGCAGCGAGCCGTCGCAATGGTCCCTGCCCGTCCAGGCGTTCCACGCGACCGCGCGCGAACGCCGCCAGCGCCTGCCCCGCGCGATGCTGGCCACCGCCACGCACGACCACAAGCGCGGCGAGGACACCCGCGCCCGCCTCGCCGTGCTGAGCGAGATGCCGGGTGCCTGGGAAGACGCGGTGCGGCGCTGGATGCGCCTGAACACGGCGGCACGGCGCGAAATCGACGGCGAGATGGCGCCCGACGCCGGTGACGAGCTGATGATCTACCAGACGATCGTCGCCGCCTGGCCGCTCGACCTGTCGCCGGACGACACCGACGGACTGGCCGCGTTCAAAACTCGGCTGCACGGGTGGCTCGAGAAATCGATCCGCGAGGCGAAGCTGCATAGCGGCTGGACGCTGCCGAACGAGCCTTACGAGAGCGCGGCCAAGGCCATGCTCGACCATTGCCTCGATCCGGCGCGGACCGCCCCGGTCGGGCGCGAGATGGCGGAGTTCGCCGCCCGGATCGCGCCGGCGGGGGCGATCAACGGGCTGTCGCAGACGCTGATCCGGCTGACCGGGCCCGGTGTTCCGGATCTGTATCAGGGCACCGAATACTGGGATCTGACGCTGGTCGATCCCGACAACCGCCGCCCGGTCGATTTCGACGCACGGCGCGCATCGCTCGGCGGGCAGGAACCGGCGGCCGACCTGCTGGCGCACTGGCACGACGGGCGCATCAAGCAGCGGGTCATCGCCCGCGCGCTGGCGTTCCGGGCCGCGCAGGAGGCGCTGTTCGCCGACGGCACCTACGAGCCGTTGCGCGTCGAGGGCCCGGCCGCCGAGCATGTCATCGCGTTCGCGCGCGTGCTGGATGACCGGATTTGCGTCACCCTCGCCACCCGCCTTCCCGTCCCGCTGCTCGACGCGGACGCGACGCTGCCGCTCGTTCCGGTCGCCGCATGGAATGAAACGTTCGTGAGCCTGCCGAAGACCGTCGCCGATCGGCGCTGGTCCGACGTTCTGACCGGGAACGCCGCACACGCCGATGGCGGGGCGTCCCTGCCGGTCGGAGCCGCCCTGGGCACCCTGCCCGTCGCATTGCTGGAGGCCTTATGAGCCGCCTCGTCGTCGTATCGAACCGCGTGCCGGTCCCGACTTCGGGGCCGCAGGCCGGCGGACTGGCCGTCGCCCTCGACGGGCTGATGGAGCGCCGCGGCGGCCTCTGGTTCGGCTGGAGCGGCAAGGTGTCGGACAATGCCGAGACCAAGCCGGTGCAGGTGGTCCACGCCGCCGGCGTCGACTACGCGACGGTCGACCTGACGCGCGACGAGCACGACCGCTACTACAACGCCTTCTCGAACGCGGTGCTGTGGCCGCTGCTGCACACGATGCCGGAGCTGATGCGCTACGACCGGGCGGACGCGCGGGCGTATCGCGCCGTCAACGTCCGGCTCGCCCACGAACTCGCCGCGTTGCTGCATCCGTCCGACACGGTGTGGGTCCACGATTACCACCTGCTGCCGATGGCCGCCGCCCTTCGCGCCGAGGGTGTCCGCAACGCGATCGGGTTCTTCCTGCACATCCCGTTCGCCTCGTGCGACGTGCTGGCGGCGGCGCCCGAGATGGCGTCGCTGGTGCGCGACATGCTGGCCGCCGACCTGATCGGGTTCCAGACCGAGAACGACCTCACCAATTTCGCCGCCGCCGCCGAGCTGCTCGCCGGTGCCGCGCGCAGCCAGGGCAACATGCTGACCGTGACCCGGGACGGCGTCAGCCGCGCGGTGCGGCTCGGTGTGTTCCCGGTCGAGATCGAGCCGCACGGCTTCGCCCGCATGGCGGCCGACATGCAGAACGGTGCCGCGGCCAGCAATCTTCGCCGCAGCCTCGATGGCCAGAAGCTGATCCTGGGGATCGAGCGTCTCGACCCGACCAAGGGGTTGATCCAGCGCGTGCAGGGATTGCGGACTCTGCTGGAAAGCCGGCCGGCGTGGCGGCGGCACGTGACGATGCTGCAGATCGCGGCCACGTCCCGCAAGGAGGTCGAAAGCTACCAGACTCTGCGCGCGACACTCGACCGTGAGACGGGCGCGCTGAACGCCGATTACGGCGACCCGGACTGGACGCCGTTTCGGCTGGTCTCGCGCGGCGTCGACCGGAACGTGGTCGCCGGCTATCTGCGCCATGCCGACGTGGGCGTGGTGACGCCGCTGCGCGACGGCATGAACCTCGTGGCGAAGGAATTCGTGGCCGCGCAGGATCCGGAGAACCCGGGGGTGCTCGTGCTGTCCCGGTTCGCGGGTGCCGCCCAGCAGCTCGACGCCGCGGTCATGGTCAACCCGCACGATTCCGACGCGATGGCGGATGCGATGCACACCGCGCTATCGATGCCGTTGCCGGAGCGGCAGCAGCGCTGGCGGGCGTTGTGGGGCGCGATCGAACACCGCTCGCCGCTCGCGTGGGGCCGGTCGTTCGTGACCGCGCTGACCCGGACGACGCAGCCGGTCATGGTCGTCGGCCGCGCGCTGCCGGTGAAGGGCCGCGTCGCCGACGAGCCGAAACAGGCATTGCGCCTGACCAACGACCCCGGCGACGGGCAGCGCACCATCAACTGACGGTCCGCCGAACGGCGGGGTGGGTTGTCGCCGCCCCGTTACCGGCCCATTTCGGTCGCATGCAACAGACCACTTCACACGATCCCGTCGGCTGGCACGGGACCACCATCTTGTGCGTCCGGCGCGGCGCGCAGGTCGCCATGGCGGGCGACGGACAGGTGACGCTCGGCCAGACCGTCATCAAGGGAAACGCCCGCAAGGTCCGCCGGATCGGCAACGGCCACGTCATCGCCGGGTTCGCGGGTGCCACGGCCGACGCGTTCACCCTGCTCGAACGGCTGGAAGCGAAGCTCGAGCGGTTTCCGAACCAGCTCGAACGCGCCTGCGTCGAACTGGCGAAGGATTGGCGCACCGACCGCTACCTCCGCCGGCTCGAGGCGATGATGGCCGTCGCCGACAAGGACCGCAGCTTCACCCTGACCGGCAACGGCGACGTGCTGGAGCCGGATGACGGCGTGATCGCGATCGGCTCCGGCGGCAACTTCGCGCTGGCCGCCGCGCGCGCGCTGATCGACATGCCGGAGCTGACGGCCGAGGAGGTCGCGCGCAAGGCGATGCGGATCGCGGCCGATATCTGCGTCTACACCAATCATAACGTGATCGTAGAGACGATCTCGTAAGGACCGGACCATGGAAACACCAACCCTGTCGCCACGCGAAATCGTGGCCGAGCTCGATCGTTTCATCGTCGGTCAGGACGACGCCAAGCGCGCGGTCGCGATCGCGTTGCGCAACCGCTGGCGCCGCAACCAGCTGCCGGAGGGCCTGCGCGAGGAGGTCGTGCCGAAGAACATCCTGATGATCGGCCCCACCGGCTGCGGCAAGACGGAGATCGCGCGCCGGCTCGCGCGCCTGGCGCAGGCGCCGTTCCTGAAGGTGGAAGCGACCAAATTCACCGAGGTCGGCTATGTCGGCCGCGACGTCGAGAGCATCGCGCGCGATCTGGTCGAGGTCAGCCTGACGATGCTGAAGGAGGAAGGCCGCAAGGACGTCCAGCCCCGCGCCGAACAGGCGGCGGAGGAGCGGCTGGTCACGGCACTCGCCGGCGAGACGGCGGCGGCCGACACGAAAGGCAAGTTTCGGCGGATGCTGGCCTCGGGCGAGCTCGACGAGAAGGAAATCGACATTTCGGTCGAGAGCAAAAGCTCGACGCCCGGGATGGACCTGCCCGGGATGCCGCCCGGCCAGGTGATCAACATGGGCGAGATGATGAAGGGGATGTTCGGCCGCGCGCCGCAGCAGACCCGCCGCATGACGGTCGCCGCCGCCCGTCAGGCGCTGATCGCCGAGGAGGCCGAGAAGCTGCTCGACACCGACCGCGTGACACGCGACGCGGTGCGCCACGCGGAGGAGAACGGGATCGTCTTCATCGACGAGATCGACAAGGTTTGCGCGCGCAGCGAGGGCGGGTTTCGCGGGGCCGACGTGAGCCGCGAGGGCGTGCAGCGCGACCTGCTGCCGCTGATCGAGGGCACGACCGTCAACACGAAATACGGCCCGGTGAAGACCGACCACGTCCTGTTCATCGCGTCCGGCGCGTTCCACCTCGCCAAGCCCGCCGACCTGCTGCCCGAGTTGCAGGG
The DNA here is from genome assembly GCA_963756975.1 of uncultured Alphaproteobacteria bacterium. Taxonomy (GTDB): domain Bacteria; phylum Pseudomonadota; class Alphaproteobacteria; order Acetobacterales; family Acetobacteraceae; genus CAVRQM01. The sequence continues at coordinate 35,055 of CAVWPS010000002.1, forward strand.
CCGCCTGCCAATCCGCGTCGAGCTGGCCCCGCTGTCGCGCGCCGATCTGCGGCGCATCCTGACCGAGCCGGAACACAGCCTGATCAAGCAGTACACGGCACTGATCGGGACCGAGGGGGTGACACTCGACTTCGAGGAGAGTGCGATCGACACCGTCGCCGAGCTGGCGGCCGACATCAACGACCGCGTCGAGAACATCGGCGCCCGGCGGCTCGCGACCGTGCTGGAGCGGCTGCTGGAGGCGATCAGCTTCGAGGCGTCGGACAAGGGCGGCGAGACCATCCGCCTGGACGGCGCCTACGTGCGCGAGCGGGTCGAACCGCTGGCGACACAGAGCGATCTGAGCCGGTTCATCCTGTGAGCGCCCACCCTCACGCCGCAGCCACCTCTCCCTCTCCCTCTTCGGGAGAGGGCCGGGGTGAGGGGCTGCCCGCTGCGTTCCTGACCCCCCAGGAACCCACCTGCGCCGAAGCCATCGAGGAAGTCCGCCAGGAACTCGACCTGTTCGACGACTGGCTCGACCGCTACGAGCAGATCATCGGCTGGGGCCGCAAGCTGCCGCCCTTCCCGCCCGAATGGGCCGACGACGCGCACCGCGTGCCGGGCTGCCAAAGCCGCGTCTGGATGGAGAGCACCGAGGCCGACGGCCGCCTGTTCTTCGCCGGCAGCTCGGACGCGGCGATCGTCTCCGGACTCGTCGCGTTGCTCCTGCGGGTCTACTCGGGCCGCACGCCGGCGGAGATTCTGGCCACCCCGCCGGTGTTCCTCAAGGAACTCGGCCTGCTCGGCAACCTTTCGACCAACCGGGGCAACGGCATCGCGGCGATGGCGGCCAAACTGCGGGAGCGTGCGGCGGCGGCATGAAATGGCTTGTTCTCGCGGTTCTGCTCGGCTGCCCGGACCCGGTGGCGGCCGCGCCCGCGCCGGAACTGGCGGTCCTGGTCGCCGGTGACGCCTCGCTGCCGGTGTTCGACGACGCCGTGGCCGGCATGCGCGACCGGCTTGCGACCGGGGGCGCCCAAATCACCCGCCTCAGTGCCGATCCCGCCCTCGGCGGCGGCACGTCGCTTGCGGGCATGCTGAACGCGGTCGCGGCGATGCGGCCCGCGCGCGGTCAAGGCTGCCTCGTGTTCGCGACCTCGCACGGTGCGCATGACGGCACGCTCCTGCTCGGTGAGGATTTTCTGAAACCTGCGGCGCTCGACCGGGCGCTGTCGGCCGGCTGCGGCTCGGCACCGACGGTCGTGATCATCTCGGGCTGCTTCAGCGGCGGCTTCGCGCGCGGAAGAATGCAGCGGCCGAACCGCATCATCCTCACCGCCGCCCGCCCAGACCGGCCGTCGTTCGGCTGCGGGGCCGGGCTGAAAATGACGGTGTTCGACGCCTGCCTGCTGTCCAACATGGACCGCATGGGCGATTGGGTGGCCGTCGCCGCCGGGACGAAGGTCTGCGTGGGAGAGGCCGAGCACGCGATGGACGCGGTCCCGTCCGAGCCGCAGAGCTTCTTCGGCCGTGATGTGCGGACCCTGCCGGTGCCGGTGGTTCGCCCGGCGATCCCGGCCGATGCGCCGACGCTGGTGGGCGACCCCGGCTCGAATTAAGCGCGTGCGGCCTGGATGAACGCGGCAATCCGCGCCGGGTCTTTGACGCCTGGCGCGCTTTCGACGCCGGACGATACATCGACCGCCTCGGTCCCGCTCGTCCGCACCGCCTCGGCCACGTTGTCCGGCGTCAGGCCGCCGGCCAGCAGCCACGGTCCGGGCGCGGTCCAGCCGGATGTGGCCGACCAGTCGAACCGCGTCGCGTTGCCGCCGGGCCGGTCGCTGCCGGCCGGCGGTCTGGACTCGATCAGCAACGCGGCGGCACCGTCCATCGCGCCCGGCAAGTCGGACGCCGCCGCGACGCCGACGGCGCGCCAGACCGGAAGGTCGAACAGCGCCCCGATCTCCGCCGCGCGGGCGGGCGAGGCATACAGTTGCAATATGTTCAGCGGGATACGGTCCAGCGTCGCGTCGATCTCGTCGTCGGTCGGCTCGACGAACAGGCCGACGCGCGGCGGGCCACCGGCATGGCGGGCGCTGAGCGTGCCGGCGTCGCGCGGGGTGACATGGCGCGGGGAGCGGGCGAAGAACACGAAGCCGAGCCAGTCGGCACCGGCCGCGACCGCCGCATCGAACCCCGCCGCGTCGTTCAGCCCGCAGATTTTGACGCGGGTCACCCGCGATGATCGGCCAGGGCCGGAAGCCGTGTGCCGCTCCGCTCCGCCCGAAGCTGGGCGGCGGCCAGATCGCTCCGCAAGGTCGCGACCTCGGCCTGCAACCGCTCGCGCGCCCGTTCGGCCGACCGCGCCCGGCCGCGTGCGCCCAGGACGCTGATCCAGAGGACGATTCCGCCGATGAAGAACGCGATTCCCATGGCGACCAGGATCGCGAGCGAGACCGGGACCTGGATCGCGTAGTCGGTCGGCCACAACCCGAGTTTCACAGGCTCGCGATTGGACAGCGCGAACAGGATGCCGATCAACAGCAGCGGGATCGCGACGATCAGGCGGATAACGATCACGCGGGAATTCCGGCCGGGCGGGACCTGACCTGCCGGCGCGCGGCGGGCCTTTCCTCGCCCGAATCGTTAACCCGCTCCCGCAACTCCTTGCCGGCCTTGAAGAACGGGACGGCTTTCTCGCGCACCGGGACGGCGACGCCGGTGCGCGGGTTGCGCCCGGTCCGCGCGTCGCGCCGCTTGACGGTAAACGCGCCGAAGCCGCGCAGCTCGACCCGTTCGCCGCGCGCGAGGGCGCTGCCGATTTCGTTGAAAATGGTGCCGACGATCAGTTCGAGGTCTCGGCCGAGCAGGTGGCTGTGGGATGCCGCGAGGTCGGCGATCAGTTCGGACTTGGTCATCGCGGCGCTTCGATCCTGCTTGCGGAGGTCTTTACGCTGCCAGAGCGGGTGTTATGCGTCAACAGACATGGCGGCTAAGTCGTTGGGTCTACGCGATAGTCGAGCGGTAAAGACCCTCACCCCGGCCCTCTCCCAAAGCGGGAGAGGGAGAAGCGGCTGCTCCCTCTCCCTTGGGAGAGGGCCGGGGTGAGGGGTCGGCGGGCGGGGAGTTGTTACTCCCCGAACGCCTGCTGGTTCCGGCGGCGGATCGCGGCCCCGAGGATGTCGCCCAGCGACGCGCCGCTATCGGTGGCCCCGAACTCGGCGATCGCCTGCTTGTTGTCGCCCTGCTCGCGCGCCTTGATCGACAGCGACAGTTTCCGCGCGGCGCGATCGACCGACTGCACCAGCGCATCGACCTTCTCGCCGACGGCGAACCGGTCCGGACGCTGCTCGGACTTGTCGGCCGACAGCTCGGCGCGGCGGATGAAGCCGGTCAGGACCTCGTCGACCTTGACCTCGATCCCGTTGCTCTGGACCGCCGTCACGACGCAGGTGACGATGTCGTTCTTGTGCACCCGATCGAGCACGTTGGCCGCCGGATCGTCCGCCAGCTGCTTGATGCCGAGCGAGATGCGCTCCTTCTCGACGTCGACGTCCAGGACCTTCGCCTTGACGATCTGGCCCTTCTCGTACTTGGCCATCGCCAGTTCGCCCGGCTCGTCCCACGACAGGTCGGACATGTGGACCATGCCGTCGATCTCGGCGCCGATCCCGATGAACAGGCCGAACTCCGTGATGTTGCGGATTTCGCCCTCGACCGTGCTGCCGAGCGGGTTCGCGTCGACGAACTCCTCCCACGGGTTGCGCTGCACCTGCTTGAGGCCCAGCGAAATCCGGCGCTTCGCACTGTCGACGTCGAGCACCATGACCTCGACCTCTTGCGAGGTGGCGACGATCTTGCCCGGGTGGACGTTCTTCTTGGTCCACGACATCTCGCTGACGTGCACCAGACCCTCGACGCCCGGCTCCAGCTCCACGAACGCGCCGTAATCGGTGATGTTCGTGACGCGGCCGGTGTACTTCGCACCGGGCGGATACTTCGCGGCGACGCCATCCCAGGGATCGGCCTCGAGCTGCTTCATGCCGAGGCTGATGCGCTGGGTCTCGCTGTTGAAGCGGATGACCTGGACGCGGACGGCCTGGCCGATCTGCAGCGCCTCGCTCGGATGGTTGATCCGGCGCCACGCGATGTCGGTCACGTGCAGCAGGCCATCGACGCCGCCGAGGTCCACGAACGCGCCGTAATCGGTGATGTTCTTCACGACGCCGTCGAGGATCATGCCTTCCTTGAGGCCCTGGATCAGCTCGCTGCGCTGCTCGGCGCGAGTCTCCTCCAGCACCGCACGGCGGCTGACGACGATGTTGCCGCGCGCCCGGTCCATCTTGAGAATCTGGAACGGCTGCGGGCTGCCCATCAGCGGGCCGACGTCGCGGACGGGGCGAATGTCGACCTGCGAGCCGGGCAGGAACGCGACCGCGCCGCCGAGGTCGACGGTGAAGCCGCCCTTCACCCGGCCGTAGATCGTGCCGTTGACGCGCTGCTGCTGCTCGAACGCGCGCTCGAGATTGGTCCAGGCTTCCTCGCGGCGCGCCTTCTCACGCGAGAGCACGATCGTGCCGTCGCGATCCTCGTACCGCTCGACGAACAGGTCGATGGTGTCGCCCGGCTTGACCTCGGCCGGCTGGCCCGGAATGCCGAATTCCTTCAGCGCGACGCGGCCCTCGGACTTCAGTCCGACGTCGACGATCGCGAATTCCTCGGTCAGGCGCAGCACGCGGCCGGTGATGACCGAGCCTTCGAAGCCGCCCTGCGGGCCAAGCTGTTCGTCGAGCAGGGAGGCGAAATCCTCTCCGCCGAAATGGGCGCCCATGTTGGGCGCGTCGGTGTCGTGGGGGCGGGCGAGAACTTGCGAAGCCATGTGGATGCGTCTGTCCTTCGGGCGGCCGGCCATTCAGGCCGGAAGCGGGTTGTGCGCGTTCGCTGATGGAACACGACTTGCCCGCGCCACCGATGGGCGCAGGCCGGTTTCGGATGGGCGCAGAGACACCCTCGCCGGAGGTGAAGTCAAGACAAACCCAGGCTTTTGCCTAGTAAGGTCGCCGCGAATCTCGTTTTGTCACGGGGAGACTTGTCATGGCCGGACTCGATCCGGCCATGACGGGAGAGAGCGACGGGCCGCCGTCAGCGTCACCGCGTGCGCGAACGTCGCGTCCGCGTCCATCTCGCTGGTGTCGATCACGTGCGCGTCCGCCGCCTGCACCAGCCGCGCGGCATCCCTCGCGTCGCGCGCCATCACGTCGGCCACGACGTCGGCCAACGCGGCCTCGACCCCCCTCGCCCGCAGCTCCAGCCAACGCCGCCGGCCGCGCGCCTCGGCCGTCGCCGTCACCCAGAATTTTAGGCCGGCATCGGGGTGGATCACGGTGCCGATGTCCCGGCCGTCGAGCACCGCACCGGTGGCCGCGCCGAACCCGCGCTGGAAGGCGAACAATTCCGCCCGCACGCCGGGGATCGCCGCGACCGAGGCCGCCGCCGCGTCCGCCGCCGGGCCGCGCAGGTCGGGACGCGACAGCTCCGACACGCTCAGCGTCCGCGCCGCGTGCACGGCCTCCTCGACATCGGACGCATCCACGCCCGCATCGAGCAGCCTGACGCCCACCGCGCGATACAGCAGTCCGGTGTCGAGGTGCGGCAGCCGCAAATGCTCGGCGAGGCGGCGGGCGAGCGTGCCCTTCCCCGCCGCCGCCGGCCCGTCGATGGCGACGATCAACGGAATGGCGACGGTCCGTCGATCAGTCCGGCGATCAACGCCGTGAACCCGGGAAAGCTCGTCTCGATAAACGCCGTGTCGTCGACCGAGACCGGATTCTCGGTGGCGAGGCCCAGCACCAGGGCGCTCATCGCGAGCCGGTGGTCCATGTGCGTTTTGACCGCGCCACCGCCCTGCGGGGCCGATCCGTTGCCGGTGACCGAAAGGTCGTCGCCGTCGATCGCGACCGAAATGCCGTTCGCGGTCAGCAACGCGGCGGTGGCGGCCAGCCGGTCGCTCTCCTTCACCCGCAGCTCGTGCAGGCCGCGCATCCGCGTCACCCCGTCGGCGCACGCGGCGGCGACGGACAGCACCGGATATTCATCGATCATGCGACGCGGCGCGGTCGGCCGGAACCTCGACGCCGCGTAATGCCGAGTGGCGGACGCGAAGGTCGCCGACCGGCTCGCCGCCTTCGAGTCGCGGATGCTCGACCGCGATGTCGCCGCCCATCTCGCGCAACGTCGCGATCAGGCCGGTCCGCAGCGGATTCAAGCCGATACCCCGCAACACGATGTCGGACCCCGGGACCAGCAACGCGGCGACGATCGCGAACGCGGCCGACGACGGGTCGGCGGGCACGACCACATCGGCCGCCACCAGCTCGGGCTGGCCGACGAGGCGGATCGACGCGGCCGCCCCCGGCGACGGTCACCGATACGTCGGCGCCGAAATGGCGGAGCATGTTCTCGCTGTGGTCGCGGGTCGCCACCGGCTCGGTCACCGTGGTGACGCCCCGTGCGTTGAGCCCGCACAGCAGCACGGCCGACTTCACCTGGGCCGAGGCGACCGGCAGCGTGTAGGTGAGCGGCAACGGCTCGGAAGCACCCTGGATCGCCAGCGGCAGCCGTCCGCCATCGCGCGACTGGAACCGCGCGCCGCACGCGGCCAGCGGGTCGGTGACGCGCCGCATCGGCCGGCCGCGCAGGCTCGCGTCGCCGGTCATCACCGAGAAAAATCCGTGGCTGGCCAGAATACCGGTCAGCAGTCGCGCGGCGGTGCCGCTATTGCCCATGTCGAGCACGTCCGCCGGCTCCGCCATGCCGCCGACTCCGCGCCCGCTGACCCGCCAGACGCCCGGCGCGTCCTGCGTCACGGTGGCACCCAGCGCCCGCATCGCGGCGGCGGTCCGCAGCACGTCCTCGCCTTCCAGCAGGCCGGTGATCCGGGTCTCACCGACCGCCATCGCGCCGAACATCAGGGCGCGGTGCGAGATCGACTTGTCGCCCGGAACACGGACGTCGCCCCGCAATCCGGTGGCGGGACGGCGGGCGGAGAGCGGTTTCGGGCCAGGGGTCATGGGCGGCGCGTTTGACAGCGCGGCCGGTGGGTGGCAAGGCCCCGCCCCTTCACACAGGGGCATATGGCCATGGCCAAGCCGGAGCTCGGCACCAAGCGCGTCTGCGTCTCGTGCAGCACGAAATTCTACGATCTGACGCATACACCGGCGGTCTGCCCGAAATGCGGCACCGAACAGCCGGCCGAGCAGCCGCGCATGCGCCGGGGCGGCGGCAACGTCATCGACGAGCGCCGCCGGGCCAAGGTGATCCCGGTTCCGGGCACCGAGGAGCCGGACGCCGAAGTCGAGGTCGTGGCCGAGGCGGAGACCGAGGAAGAGGACGAGGCGGCCGAGGCGGCCGACGAGCTCGACACGGATGACGAGGTGGTCGAGGTCGAGACCGAGACCGGGGACGAGAGCTAGCGCGCTAGTCGCTCACCCCGGCCCTCTCCCAGAAGTCGGGACAGGGAGCAGCCTTCTCCCTCTCCCGGTTTATGGGAGAGGGCCGGGGTGAGGGTCTCGCGGCCTAAAGCGCCGCCGCCGCGTCCATCACCTCGGCCGCGTGACCGGCGACCTTGACCTTGGGCCACACCCGCGCAATCCGGCCGTCCTTGCCGATCAGGAACGTCGACCGCTCCAGCCCCATGTACTTCTTTCCGTACATGCTTTTCTCGACCCAGACCCCGTAGGCCTCGGCGACCCCGCTCTCGTCGGACGCCAGCGGAAACGCCAGCCCGAACTTGGCGGCGAACGCCTCGATCGGCTTCATCTTGTCCTTCGACACGCCGATCACGTCGACGCCGATGTGGCCGAGCTGGCCCAGCGCCTCCTGAAACGCGCATGCCTCCGTGGTGCAGCCGGGCGTGTCGGCTTTCGGGTAAAAATACAGCACGAACGGCCTTCCCTTCTGCGAGGCGAGGCTCACCGTCCGCCCGCCACTGGCCGGCATCGTGAAATCGGGCGCGTCATCGCCGGCGGTCAGGCCCATCGCAACAATCCTCATGCGGGCTCGCCGAACACGCGCACGAAAATCGCGCGCACGTCGGCGGCCAGTTCGTCGAGCCTGCCACGCAGCCCGGCATCGTCAACCGCCCCGTCCTGTCCAACCGCCTCGAGCCCGGCCACGCGCACCGCGACGACGATTCTCGCCAGACCGGCCGGTGCCATCGCCTCGTCCGAAAAGCCGAGCAGGCGGGTCAGGCCGATCACCGTCCGCCACACGCGGTCGGCCAGCAGCAGCGTGTCGCGATCCGTGGCGTCCAGATCCAGCGCGGTCAGCATCTCGCGGGTGGAAAAGATGCCGGCCTCGCGCACGCCCACAATCAGCCGCAGGCCCTGGGCGACGAATTCCACGTCGATCAGCCCGCCCGGCCGCTGCTTGCAGTCGCCGAACGGGCCGCCGGTCGTGTCGATGTCGCGCGCCATCCGCTCGCGCATCGACAGCACGTCGGCCCGCACCCGCTCCGCCTCGCCCGGCGTCAGCGCGGCGGCGATGTCTAGCGCCAGCGCGGCCGACAAGGCCGCGTCGCCGGCGACGATCCGGGCGCGGGTCAGCGCCATCCGCTCCCACGTCCAGGCCCCGCCGCCGGGCGCGTGGTAGGCCAGCAGGGCGCTCCGCGACACCGCGACCGGGCCCTTGTTGCCGGACGGGCGCAGCCGCATGTCGACCGCGTACAGGGCGCCCGCCGCATCGGGCGCGGTCAAGGCACCCACGAGGACTTGGGTCGCGCGCAGGAACCACTGGCCGGGCGACACCGGCCGGCCGCCGACGCTGGCCGTGACCTCCGGCGGGTGATCGTAGACCACCATCAGGTCGAGGTCGGAGCCGGCCATCATCTCCCGCGACCCCGCCTTGCCGAGCAGCACGATCGCCAGTGCCCCGCCGGCGACGGTGCCGTGGCGTCTGACGACCTCGGCCGTCACGTACGGCAGCAACGCCCCGATCGCCGCGTCCGCCAGCGCCGAACGCCGGACACCGGCCGAGTCCGCGTCGATCCGGCCCTCGAGTGTCGCCACGCTGAACGCAAAATCCTCCTCGCGGACGAACCGGCGCACGACGCCGATCGCCTCCTCCATCCCGCCCGCGACGGTCAGCCTCGACGCGAGCGTCGCCGCCGGGTCGGGGCTGCCGAGGTCGCCGGACAGCAGCCCGTCGAGGGCGGAGGGCGAGTTGGACAGGTGCTCGGCCAGCGCGGGTGCGGCGCCCAGTACGGCGGCGATCCGCTCGATCAGCGCGGGGTTGCGGGCGAACAGGCTCAGGATCTGGACGCCCGCCGGCAATCTGGCGATGAACCGGTCGAGCCGCCCGAACGCCGCGTCCGGGGCGGATTGCCGTCCGATCGCGCCGAGCAGCACCGGCAGCACGCCGCGCAAAAGCTCCCGCGCCCGCTCGCTCCGCAATGCCCTCGGCCGGCCGGCCTGCCAGTCGCGCACGACGTCGAGCACGGTCTGCGGATCGTGGAAGCCCATCGCGGCGACGCGGCCGAGCAACTCCGGCGGCAGCGGGCCGAGTGCCGGAACATCCAGGCCGCCATCCCCCGCCGCCACGGTGCCGAACACGGTGCGCCCCGCGCGCCCGACCCGGCCGAGATGGCGCAGCAGCACGGTCGCGAACGCGTCCGCGCTGGCGAACCCCATGAAGGTCGCGAAGGCGGCAAGCCCGGTCTCGGTCTCCGGCAGGCGCTGCGTCTGCCGGTCGGCGACCATTTGCAGCCGGTGCTCGGCGGTGCGCAAAAACCGGTAGGCGGCGATCAGTTCGCCCGCCGGCCGCGCCTGGATGTGTCCGGCGCGATACAGGGCACGAAGTGCCGTCACGGTACGGGGCGAGCGGAGGCCGGGCTCGCGGCCGCCCCAGACCAGTTGCAGGGTTTGCGCCAAAAACTCGATCTCGCGGATGCCGCCCTCGCCAAGCTTGACGTCGTGGCCGAGGGCGCGCGCCGCCGGGCTGCCGTGGGCCAGCAGGCCGGTCGATTTGTGCGCGTCGATCCGGCGCTTCATCGCCTGCAGGTCGGCGACCAGCGCGAAATCCAGGCCGCGCCGCCAGACGAACGGGCGGATCGCGGCCAGGAAGCCCTCGCCCATCGCGATGTCGCCGGCGACCGGGCGCGCCTTCAGCATCGCCGCACGCTCCCAGCTCTGCGCCATCGCCTCGTAATACGACAGCGCGGTCGTCAGATTGACGCTGAGCGGGGTCGCCGCCGGGTCCGGGCGCAGCCGCAAATCGGTGCGAAACACCATGCCGTCGGCGTCCCGTGTCTCCATCAATGCGACGATTTCGCGCGCCATGCGTGTAAACGTGGCGGTCGCGGCGTCGGTCGCCACGAGCCCGGGCCGGGGATCGTGCAGCAGCACGAGGTCGACATCGGACGAATAATTCAGCTCGCGACCGCCGAGCTTGCCCATCGCGAGCACGACGAAGCCGGCGTGACGGGACGGGTGCGCCGGATCGGGCAGGGTCAGCCGGCCGGCCGAATGGGCGCGGAGCAGCGCGTGGTCGACCGACAGGGACAGCGCGGCGTCGGCCAGGTCGGACAAGGCGCCGGTCACCCGGTCGAGCCTCCAGAGGCCGCCGATGTCGGCGACCGCCACGGCGAGTGCCACCGCGCGCTTGGCCTTTCGCAGCGCCGCCATGATCTTTTGGGGCGGCGAATCGGCTTCGGTCCGCGACAGCTCGGCCATCGCGTCGCCGACGACGGCGGCCGGGCCGCTTTGGGCCAGCACTTCCAGCAACGCGGGTTCGCGGGCGGCGAGGTCGGCGAGATAGGGCGCGTTGCCGCCGAGGGCGGCGATCAGCGCGGCCCCGGACCCGGTGTGCCGCCACGGCGCGTCCGGCAGCCGCTCGGCCAGCAGCCTCGCGCCTCGCGGATCGGCGGCATCCGGCCAATGCGCGGCGACGATCGCTGGGGCGGTTTCGGACATGCGGCGGCACGCTGGCGGTGAGCACGCAGGACGGTCAAGCGGCATGCGCGCCGCCCGTGCGCGCACCTGCCTTGGCGGCCGACCCCCGGGCAGTTGCACGGGCAGGCGCACGGGCGGGCGCCTCACGGGCGGCGCGGATCGTCTCGGCATTGATCGTGTTCGCGATCACGGCGGTGCTGGCGTCCGCGTTGCTGGTCGTGGCGCTGCTGGCGCGGCTCGGGCGCGGGCCGCTGGAGCTGCCGTGGGCGATCCCGCCGATCGAGGCGCGGGCCGCCGCCGCCGGCCATCCGCTCACGATCGGCAAGCTCGCGGTCGCCTGGGACGGCCTTCGCGATGGCGCCGCCGCACCGCTGCGGCTGACCGCCGACGATGTGCGGCTGCGCGGGGGCGACGCGACGGTGCGCCATGTGGCGGCCTCGGCGTCGGTCGCCGGCCTGATCGCGGGCGACCCCGTGCCGCGGACGCTGGACCTGGACGGCGTGGCGATCCGGGTCGGCAGGACGGCGGACGGGGCGGTCAGCGTCGCCGGCGCGCCGATCCCGTCGTCGTCGTCGTCGTCGTGTCGGCGGGCCAGAAGCCCGGCGGCGGCATCCCGAAATCGCTGAACACGCTGCGGTCGCTGCACGTGCACGATCTGACGGTCGAGGCGGCCGATGCCGGCATCGGGATCGCGGCACGGGTCGCCGGCAATGTCGATCTCGACCGCGACCCGGGCGGCCTGTTGCACGGCCATGCCCACGCGGACCTCGCGACCGGCAACCGCAAGGCGAGCGTCGATGTGACGGCGGAGGCGGCGGCGGACGGGTCGCGGACCACGGTGCACGCCGCCGTCTCGCCGCTCGACCCGGCCGACTACGCCGACCTGCTGCCCTCGCTGGCACCCCTGTCGGCGTTCGACGCGCCGGTCGCGCTGACCGTCGACGGCACGCTCGGGGCGGGTCTGGCGCCGCAACGGGCGCATCTGGACGCGCAGGCCGGGCCGGGCCTGCTGCGGGTCGGCCTCGGCACCGCGCCGATCCTGTCGCTGACGCTCGGCATCGACGCGACGCCGGACAGCGTCGACACGACCGCGCTGACCCTGGTCACGGCACCGAGCCCGGACGGCCCGCGCACGACGTTCTCGGGCCATGTCCACGGCGACAAGACGGGCTCCGGCTTCGCGGCGACGACCACCCTCGATGTCGACCGCGCCGCGTTCGCCGACCTCGCCGCGATCTGGCCCGAGGGCACCGGCGGTCCCGGCACGCGGCCCTGGATCACGGAGAACATCACCGCCGGTTACGCCGACCATGTCCACGTCGAAGCCGACCTGACCGCGCCCGCCGACCTGTCCGACGTCGCGCTGACGCGGATCGACGGCGGGCTCGACGCGCACGGCATGACCGTGTGGTGGCTGCGCCCGGTGCCGCCGATGGTCGGTGGCGAGCTGCACATGTCGATCCACCAGCCGGACGAGATCGACCTCGCCGTCTCCCGCGCGCGCCAGCAGGGGACGTCGATCGTGCTCGACGGCTCGACCATCCGGCTGACCGGCATCGCCGGCGACGACCAGTTCGCCATGATCGACGGGCCGATCCGGGGCAAGCTGCCGGACATCATCCGCACGCTCAGCAACCCGCGCCTGAACCTGCTCAGCAAGAGCGACGTGCCGCTCGGCGACACCTCGGGCAGCCTCGACGGCAGGATCCACATCGCCCACCTGCCGCTCAAGGACGATGTCTCGATGGACGATCTGGGCATCTCGACCGACGACACGTTGCGCGACGTGCGGATCGGCAAGCTGGTCGCGGGCCGCGATCTCGAGCACGGGCAGCTGAAACTGCACGCGACCGCGGACGGGCTGACGATCGCCGGCACGGCGTCGGTGGCCCACATCCCGGCCACGGCGCGGGTCGACATGGATTTCCGGAACGGCCCGCCCTCGCAGGTGACGCAAAAGGCGCACGTCGCGGCGACCCTCAATCCGGAGCGATTGCGCGGCGTCGGCCTCGATGTCGGGACCGCGCTGACCGGCAGTTTCGGCGTCGTCGCCGACGCACAGGCCCGCCGCGACGGATCGACCACCATCAGTGCCAAGGCCGACCTCACCAATGCCGGTTTCGCCGCCGGCCCGCTGCCATGGCGCAAGCCGGTCGGCGCACCGGTCGCGGCGAGCGCCGTGATCGGCTTCGACAAAAGCGGCCTGCGCTCGATCCAGAGCGTTCACGCGCAGGGGTCCGGTATCGACATCGACGGCTCGGCGGACATCGCGGGCGGCAGGCCGTCGGTGCTGCGGGTGCGGACCTTGCGGCTCGGCAGTGCCGTCGACCTGTCGGGCACGGTCGCGCTGCCGGCCGCCCCCGGCACCGGCTACGTGATCGACGTCGCCGGCCCGACGCTCGACTTGACCGGCGTGCGGAAGGCCATCTCCGGCAAGCCGGACGACGGCCCCGGTCAGCCTCCGACCCCGATCAGGGCGTCGGTGAAGATCGGCCGGGTGGCGCTCGGCGACGGACGCGCCCTGCTGGACGTCGATGGCCGGGTCGAGCGCGACGCGAGCGGGGTGCGGCTGCTGGAGGTCTCTGGTCGGACCGACGCGCCGCCCGCGCCGTTCCGGGTCGTCATGCGCCCGACCCCGCTCGGCCGGCTGATCACGGCGCGCACCGCCGATCTGGGCGGCGTGCTGGCCGGGTTCGGGGTCACGAACTCGATCGGCGGCGGCGTGCTCGACATCCAGGGCACCCCAGGCCTCGACGCGGCCGGGCACCCGTCGACGACCGGCACGGCGACGGTGACCGCGTTCCGGGTGCGCGACGCGCCGTTCGTGGCCCGGCTGCTGAAGGCGCTGACGCTGTACGGCATCGTCGACCTGCTGCGCGGGCCCGGCGTCGGGGTCACCAAGCTCACCATCCCGTTCCGGCTGACCGGGGATGTGCTGACCACCGACGCCGCGCGCGCCGTGTCGCTCTCGCTGGGGGTCACGGCGAAGGGCCAGGTCGATCTCGGGCGCGGCGTGCTGAAGGTGCGCGGGACGGTGGTGCCGGCCTGGATCCTGAACACGCTCCCGGGCCGGCTGCCGCTGGTCGGGCGGCTGTTCTCGCCGGAGAAGGGCGGCGGCGTGGTCGCGGCGATGTTCGGCCTCGGCGGCAAACTGTCCGACCCCTCGATCGACGTGAACCCGCTCAGCCTGCTGACGCCGGGCGCGTTGCGGGGCGTGTTCGGCACCTTCACCACCCCAAAATTGCCGGAATCGCCCGGGCAACCCTGAGATCGGGCATCACTGAAACGGACGACTCGCGGCGACTCGGGCTTGCGGAGTCGGGGAGGCCGGATTAACCGGGCCTTCGATTTCGCGCACACGACCGTGAGGAGGGGTGATTGCCTGTCCGCCGTCCCCGCCGCATCTTTCGCGCCGGCTCGATCGCCCGCCGCGCCCGCGCCCGGCGCTCGGGCCGCATGGCGCCGAGCCTTGCCGCCGGACTGATCGCGGCCACCGTCGTCGGTGTCGTGCTGCTGCTGTCCGAACCGGCCGAGCTGTTCGGCCGCGTGCCGGTCCTGACCGGCCAGGCCAGCGCCGATCCGCTCGACACGCAAGTCATCGACGGGCAGACGCTGCGCCTCGGCACGGCGCTGGTGCGGCTGAAGGACGTGGTCTCACCGGCACGCGGCGATGCCTGCGGTCAGCGCACGGATTGCGGGATCGCGGCGGTCGAGGCGCTGGCCGAGATCGTGCGCGGCCACACGCTGCACTGCTCGCTCGATGGGCGGGACACGCGCGGGTTCGCCCAGGCGACCTGCGACGCGGCCGGCAGCGACGTCGCGACCGATCTGGTGGAGGCCGGATGGGCCCGCCCGCAGGATGGCGACGCCGCCCTGAACGCCGCCATGGCCCGCGCCCGCGCCGCCCGCCGCGGCATGTGGCAGAGCGCGCCCTAGGTCCATGCTGCACCTGCGAAGGTTGCGTGCCCGTCATCTCGGCCCTACTTGCCGGTAACGTTCAACGAATAGCAGGAAGTTCGCGCACATGACGGGCACGGCCACGATCACCATCGACGGCACCGATCAGCGCGCGACCCTGCCGCTGATCGACGGCAGCATCGGACCCCGCGTGGCCGACATCCGCAAGATGTACGGCGAGCTCGGCATCTTCACCTACGACCCCGGCTACGGCGGCACGGCGGCGTGCGAGAGCAAGATCACCTACATCGACGGCGACGCCGGCATCCTGCTGCACCGGGGCTACCCGATCGAGCAGCTCGCCGAGCACTCGACGTTCCTCGAGGTCGCCTACCTGCTGCTGAACGGCGAGCTGCCGGACAAGGCGCAGAGTGTGGATTTCCACGACGGCGTGATGCGCCACACCATGCTGCACGAGCAGCTTCGCAGCTTCTATTCCGGGTTCCGCCGCGACGCGCACCCGATGGCCGTGATGTGCGGCGTGGTCGGCGCGATGAGCGCGTTCTATCACGACAGCCTGCACATCGACGATCCGGATCACCGCAGAATCAGTGCGTTCCGGCTCATCGCGAAGCTGCCGACGATCGCCGCCTGGGCGTATAAATACGCGATCGGCCAGCCGTTCATCTATCCGCGCAACGACCTCGGATACGCGGAAAACTTCCTCTACATGATGAACGCCGTGCCGGCCGAGGACTACCACGTGAACCCGATCCTGGCCCGCGCCATGGACCGGATCCTGATCCTGCACGCCGACCACGAGCAGAACGCGTCGACCAGCACGGTGCGCCTCGCGGGTTCGACCGGGGCCAACCCGTTCGCCTGCATCGCGGCCGGCATCGCGTCGCTGTGGGGGCCCGCGCATGGCGGCGCCAACGAGGCGGTGCTGCGGATGCTGACCGAGATCGGCAGCGTCGAGAACATCCCGGACTTCATCGCGCAGGTGAAGGACAAGAACAGCCACGTCCGGCTGATGGGCTTCGGGCACCGGGTCTATAAAAATTTCGACCCGCGCGCGACGATCATGGAGCGCACCTGCCGCGAGGTGCTGGGCGAGCTCGGCATCAAGGACGACCCCCTGCTCGACCTCGCGATGGAGCTCGAGCGGATCGCGCTGCACGACGAGTATTTCGTCAGCCGCAAGCTGTACCCGAACGTCGATTTCTATTCGGGCATCATCCTGAAGGCGATGGGCTTCCCGACCAGCATGTTCACCGTGCTGTTCGCGGTGGCCCGGACCGTCGGGTGGATCAGCCAGTGGAAGGAGATGGTCGAGGATCCGGCGCAGCGGATCGGCCGCCCGCGCCAGATCTACACCGGCGCGCCGCAGCGCGATTACGTTCCGGCTTCGGACCGGGGCTGAGCGGGCCGCGTCACGGTATTTTTTGTTAAGTTCGGCCGGTGTGTCGTCCCGGCGAAGTTTTCCACAGGCTGTTGACAGCGACTTTCAACAAACCGTCCTAAGGTGTTCGTTCGACTCACGATTCCGTGAGACCGGATTGAGTTGATTTTCCCGGTCGAATCCGGTCGTGACGAACATATAACGTTACGGTATAGGATGCTTTGACACCAGCTTGCGAAAGCGTGGTCTTGCCAAAGACTCCAATCGAGTCAGCCACCTAGCAGCCGTCGTTGATGCTGCGTAGCTTGTGCGCGGGCCAGATAACTGGCCGCAAAGTGCAGGAGACGCGGTTTTGCCGAGTGTTCAAACTCTGGATGCCCTAGTACGGACTCGCCTGCGCACATGGCCGCAACGCCCGCCCGGCTACCCGGTGGAACGTCGTGGGCGGAACTGCTGGTTTCGCGGCCGGCCGGCCCCTGCGTCAGAGCGTTACAATCCGTTCTTGAAGCTGGCGGGCAGCAATCGCTTTCGCACGATGCCGGACGGGCTCTGGCTCGCGTTCGGCGGCTCGCCTGTGGAAATCTTCGTGGACATCTTCGCGGTCGAGGCCTGCGCCACGGTCAGCAACCTGCTGGACAAACGCTCCCGCTTCGCCCCCTCCACGCATTCCCTGGTCGCCGTCTGTCCGATCAGATGGCTGCTCGGCCACGCCGACAAGCAGAACCCGATCCCCCGCTGGCGCGAAATCGGGCTGCTGCGGGCCGAGCCCGTGGAGCCGCTGATCGTGCCGGTGCGCGACATCAGGGTGATGTACGCGCTGCAATCCCGCCACTACGCCGGGTTCGTGGCGACGCAGGTGCCCCACCCGCATGAGTATTTCGTGCCGATGGACGCGCTGACCGCCGAGGACGCGCCACAGGATCCGGCGATGCGGGCGCTGGTCGCGCGGGCGGCGACGAGTGCCAATTTCTGGCACTCCCCGGATTGCCGGGTGCCGGATCTGCGGTTTCCAGCGTTCAGGATGCCGGATTTGCGGGCGGCCTGAGGACCCCGCCCCGGCGCTCCTTGACGGGGAGGCGCGACACGCGGCGGGGACTAGATTGCCAAGCCAACGGGCGGCGGCGTAACCACCGCCCGATGATCGATCACGAGCACGGGCGTATGCTGGGCGTCCTCGGCGCCATGGGCCCGCTGGCCAGCGCCCAGTTCATGACGCGGCTCACCCTGCTGACCGACGCCGATTGCGACCAGGCCCATGTCCCCGCGATCTTGTGGTCCGATCCGCGCATCCCGGACCGGGGTCCGGCGCTGCTCGGCGTGCGCGGGGCCGAAGACCCGCGCCCTGCCCTGCTCGCCGCCGTGCGCGGCCTGCGGGCGGCCGGCTGCGGCGCGCTGGCGATCCCGTGCAACACCGTCCATGGCTGGGCCGACCTGCTGGGCTCGCAGGGGATGGAGCTGCTGCACATCGTCGACGCGGCCGGGCGCGACCTCGCGCGCGAAGTGCCGCCGGGCTCGCGCATCGGCATCATCGGCACCACCGCCACGCTGGCGCTCAAGCTGTATCCGGCCGGCCTCGCCCGGTACGGCCACAGCTTCCTCGAGCCGACCGAGGAGGAAACGGCGCAGCTGGTCATGCCGGCGATCGCGGCGGTCAAGGGCAACCGCGTCGCCGAAAGCTTCGCCCCGATCGCCGAGGTCACCCGCCGGCTGGTCGCGCGCGGGGCCGACGCCGTCATCCTCGGCTGCACCGAGCTGCCGATCAGCCTGTTATGGGGCGACCGGGGCGCGGCCGAACTCCGGTCGTTCGGGGCACCGGTGATCGACACGATCGACGCGCTGTGCCGCGCCTCCATCGCGTGGTCGCGCGGGACCGCGACAACCAGCCAAGCGTTGGCCCCGATGTTGCAGACGGCGTGAGCGAATATCCGGAGCGAACAGCGAATTTGGATCGGGCGATTTTGAACCAGGGATTGAATTTGTCCGTGCTCGGCGGGTACGACCCGGGCGGCTTCTACTGCGAGATGATGAGCGATCCGGCCAACCAGCCGGTGCGCGACCGCCTCGGGCGGCTGACGGTCGGCGCGTTGCAGCATCGCGCGGCGGCGGCGGAGGCGGAACTCTACAATCTCGGCATCACGTTCACCGTCTATTCGGACAAGGATTCGATCGACCGGATTTTGCCGTTCGACGTGATCCCGCGCCTGATCCAGGCCCAGGAATGGGCGCATATCGAGGCGGGCGTGGTGCAGCGGATCACCGCGATCAACCTGTTCCTGCACGATGTCTACCATGACCAGAACATCCTCAACGACGGCGTCGTCCCGCGCGACCTCGTGCTGGGCAACGCCAATTATCGCCCCGTCATGCGGGGTCTGGACCTGCCGCACGGCACCTATGTCCATATTTGCGGCACCGACCTCGTGCGCGACCAGCACGGGACGTTCATGGTGCTCGAGGACAACGCGCGCACGCCGTCGGGCGTCAGCTACGTCATCGAAAACCGCCACATGATGCAGCGCGCGTTTCCGGACCTGCTGGACGCGATGGGGCTGCGGCCGGTCGAGAATTACGGCCTGCAGCTCGCGTCCGCGATGGAACAGCTCGCACCCGCCCGGATCGAGCATCCGCGCGTCGTGCTGCTGTCGCCCGGCACCTACAACTCGGCCTTCTTCGAGCACGTGTTCCTCGCGCGCGAGATGGGCGTGCCGCTGGTCGAGGGCCGCGATCTGGTGGTCGAGGACGACCGGGTCTGGATGCGGACCACCGGCGGGCTGTCGCCGGTCGACGTGATCTATCGCCGGATCAACGACGACTACCTCGATCCGGAAGTGTTCAAGGCCGACAGCACGCTCGGCGTCGCCGGGCTGATGCGGGCGTACCGCGCCGGCAACGTGCAGCTCGCGAACGCGGTCGGCACCGGTGTGGCCGACGACAAGGCGGTCTACGCCTACATGCCGCGCATCATCCGCTACTATCTCGGGCAGGACGCGATCCTGCCGAACGTCGAGACGCATATCTGCCGCGAGCCGGAGGCGCTGGCCTACACGCTGGCGCACCTGTCCGAACTGGTGGTCAAGCCGGTCGGCGAGGCCGGCGGCTACGGCATCACGATCGGCCCGCAAGCGAGCGCCGCCGAGCTGGAGGCGTGCCGCGCCAGCCTGCTCGCCGACCCGGCCAACTACATCAGCCAGCCCTGCATCAGCCTGTCGGTGGCACCGACCCTGATCGACGGCAAGATCGAGCCGCGCCACGTCGATCTGCGGCCGTTCGCGATCACCGGGGCGAAAACCTGGGTGCTGCCGGGCGGCCTGACGCGCGTCGCACTCCGGCGCGGCACGCTGGTCGTGAACTCGTCGCAGGGCGGCGGGTCCAAGGACACCTGGGTGGTCGAAGGCCCGTCTGTGACTGAAGGCCCGTCGACCGGTGGTTGAAACACTCCTCGCGCGGTCGGCCGACGACCTGTTCTGGCTGGCCCGCTATGTCGAGCGGACCGAGAACCTCGCCCGCATCCTGGACGTCAACGAGACGTTCTCGCGCGATAGCCGGGGCGGCCAGAACTGGCGCTCGATCGTCGAACTGTTTTCCGACGAGGACCGGTTTTTCGCCCGCTACAAGAACGCCGACACCGATAGCGTCATCCGGTTCTATGTCAGCGACACGGCCAACCCGACCTCGATCGTAAGCGGCATCCGCTCGGCGCGGGAGAATGCGCGCGCGCTGCGGCCGCTGATCTCGACCGAGATGTGGGTGCAGCTCAACGTGTTCCACAACCGGCTGTCGCAGCTCAGCCCGTCCGAGCTCGCACCCGGCCAGCGCAACCTGCTGCTGACCGAGGTCAAGGAGGCGTGCCAGACCCATACCGGGATCACCGACGGCACGTTCTATCGCGACCAGGGCTGGTATTTCTACCAGATGGGCCGGCTGATCGAGCGCGGCGACCAGATCACCCGGCTGCTCGACATGAAATACCACATGCTGCTGCCGCGCGAGGCGGAGATCGGCTCGCCGCTCGATGTCAGCCAGTGGAACGCGCTGCTTCGCTCCGCCGCCGGATACCACGCGTACCGGCGGCTGCATTCGGGGGCGATGACGGCCTCGCAGGTGGCGGGCTTCCTGCTGCTGAACCGCCGCTTCCCGCGCTCGCTGTATTTGTGCGTGCGCGAGACCGAGATGCTGCTCTCCGAACTCCGCACCCGCTATTCGCTGCGGCCGGGCAACCAGGCGGCCGAGGTGCTCGACGGGTTGCGGGCCCTGCTCAGCACGCTGTCGATCACCGAAATCCTGACCCAGGGACTGCACGAATTCCTAGACCTCATGCAGGTCCGCCTGATCGAGGTCAGCCGGCATCTGAGCTACGCGTTCTTCGGCCGCGGCGAACAGAGCCAGTCGCAATCGCAATGGCAGAGCGGTTGACCGTGCCGATCCTCAACGTCCACCACGTCACGACGTATCGCTACCGTCAGCCGGTGCTGCTCGGCGAGCACCGGATGATGTTCCGGCCGCGCGACAGCCACGACCAGAAGCTGCTCGAGAGCCGGCTCGTCATCACGCCGGAGCCGGCCGGCATTCGCTGGACGCAGGACGTGTTCGGCAATTCGGTGGCGCATGCGCGGTTCGCCGGCCGTGCGTCGGAGCTTGTGTTCGACAGCACGATCCGGCTCGAGCACTCCGCCCAGCACGCGACCGATTTCACGATCGAGGAGCACGCGGAGGCGATCCCGTTCAGCTACGGCGCCGACGAAGCGCCCGACCTGCTGCGCTCGGTCGAGCGGCAATACGCCGATCCGAAGCGCGCCGTCGATCGCTGGGCGCGCCGCTTCCTGCGCCGCGACGGCACCACGCGCACGCGCGAATTGCTGGCCGAGATGACGCACGCGATCCGCCGCGACTTCACCTATATCGGGCGCGAGGAACGGGGCACGCAGGATCCGGCGGCCACGCTGCGGCTCGGCAGCGGCACGTGCCGCGACTTCGCCGTGCTGATGATGGAGGCGGCCCGCTCGCTCGGCCTCGCGGCGCGGTTCGTGTCGGGCTACCTGCACTCGCCCGGCAGCGAAAACCGGCGCGGCGGCGGGGCGACGCACGCCTGGCTGCAAATCTACCTCCCCGGTGCCGGCTGGGTCGAGTTCGATCCGACCAACGGCATCGTCGGCAGCCGCGACCTGATCCGCGTCGCCGTGGTGCGCGACGCGGCGCACGCGGTGCCGCTGTCCGGCACCTGGACGGGCTTCCCGTCCGACAGCCTCGGGATGACCGTCTCGGTCTCGGTCACCGCCGAACCCGAACCCGCCAACGCCGCCGCGCAAATCTTTAGGACACCGGCATGAAAATCCGCTGCGGTTATGAAATCATCTACGACTGCCCCCGTGCGACGCCGATGATGCTGATGCTGAGCACGCTGCCGGAGCTGGCGCCGGAGCTGTTGTCGCCCGACACCGTCACGTTCGATCCGCCGATCCCGTCCACGACGTATCGCGACATGTTCGGCAACACGGTCCACCGGATCGTGGCACCCGTTGGCCGGCTGGTCATCACCAACGATTTCCTGGTGCACGACGACGGCGAGCTCGACGAGCGGGCGCCCGACGCGGAGATGATCCCGGTCGAGAACCTGCCGGACGACGCGCTGGTCTACCTGCTCGGCAGCCGGTACTGCGAGACCGACCGGATGAGCGACATCGCGTGGTCGCTGTTCGGGCACATCAAGGACGGTTGGGCGCGGGTGCAGGCGATTTGCGAATTCACCCATGACCGGATCACGTTCGGCTACGAGTTCGCGCGGCCGACGAAGACCGCGTTCGACGCCTACACCGAGCGGCAGGGCGTATGCCGCGACTTCGCCCATCTGGCGGTGACGCTGTGCCGCTGCATGAACGTGCCGGCCCGGTATTGCACCGGCTATCTGGGCGATATCGGCGTGCCGGTCGGTGCCACCCCGATGGATTTCAGCGGCTGGTTCGAGGCGTATCTGGGCGGCCGCTGGTACACGTTCGACGCGCGCCATTCGATTCCGCGCATCGGGCGGATCCTGATGGGACGCGGGCGGGACGCGACCGACGTCGCGATCAGCACGACGTTCGGCTCGTGCACGCTGGCCGGGTTCAAGGTGATTACGGACGAAGTGCCGGAGTGACATTGCCGTCTCCCTCGCCCGGACCGGGAGAGGGAGACGGATGCCGTCAGGGGCGCCGCGTGTAGGCGTACCGCATCCCGAGCCACCGCCTGCCGCCGCCATCCGCCAGCAGGAAGAACTGGTCCTTCCTGTCCCGGTCCGGACCGTCGAACGAAATCTCCTGCTCCATCCGCACCATCTGCCCCGACGGCTCCGCACCCGTCCCGACCGTCGCGAACGGCATGAACGTCAGGTTGATCGTCTTTCCGTCGCCGCGCACAAAGCTCCAGGCGGGCATGATCCCGACCACCGCCGTCGTGTCGAGCGAGACGTAGTCCCACCGCCCTTCGACGCGGTTGTATTTCAGGTAGTCGATCCGGTTGATCGGCCCTGCGAGACCGGCAGCCGCCGGGTGCAGCGTCTCCTCCAGCAGCGATCCGACCATGCGGCGCTCGGCCACCAGCGCGGTCGTCTTCGGCGCCGCACCGGGCGTCTGCCAGAAGGTCTGCGTCACATCCCACACGCCAATGCGGGCGGCGATGATCTCGTTTTCCGGTCCGAGCGCCATCAGCCGCTCGGCGGCCGGCGGCGCGTCCTCCGCATGCGAAACGGCGGGGAGCAGGGCGGGGATCAAGGCGGCACCGAGAGCGGCACCGAGCAACAGACGACGATCGAGCATGTTGGCCTCCGATGAGTGAGACCGGCACTTGGTGGTTCCTTAGCTGCGGCAGTGGCGCTAAGTTCAACCGTCTTTGGTGCCTGGAACGCGACAATGGACTTCGCCCTCGACGACATCCCGGCCTTCGTCACCGTCGTGGAAACCGGCGGCTTCTCGGCGGCGGCACGGCGGATGAACGTGTCCCGCTCGGCCGTGGGCAAAGCCGTGGCCCGGCTGGAACAGCGACTCGGGGTGCGGCTGTTTCACCGGACCACCCGCCGCCACAGCCTCACCGAAGACGGCCAGGCGTTCCACGACCACTGCCGCCGTGCGCTCGACGAACTCCGGGCGGGCGCGGCGCTGCTCAACTCCGGCCGCACCACGGTCGGCGGCAAGCTGCGTGTGTCGGTCCCGGTGCTGTTCGGCCGGTTGTGCGTCGCCCCGGTGTTGCTGAGCCTCGCCGCGGCCCACCCGGACCTGCGGATCGACCTCAACTTCAGCGACCGCCCGGTCGACCTGATCGAGGACGGCTTCGACCTCGCCATCCGCAACGGCAAACTTGGCGACGCACCCGGGCTGATGGCGCAACTCGTCGCGCGCCCGCGAACGTCAGTGTTCGCCTCGCCCGGCTATATCGAGCGCCACGGCGCACCGGCCACGCCGGACGATTGTTCACGCCACACCGCGATCGTCTACGCGCGCGGCGGACGGGTCGAGCGGTGGCGGTTTTCTCGCGACGATACTCCACCGCTCGAACTGTCCCCGCCGACTCGGTTGCGATTCGACGATCTGGGCGCGATCGCGGACGCGGCGGTGGCGGGGTTCGGGCTCGCGTGGCTGCCGGGCTGGCTGGTGCGGGATCGGGTCGCCTCGGGCGCGCTGGTTTGCGTTCTGCCGGAAGCGTTCGCACTGGTGTCGGACAGTCACGCGGTCTGGCCCGAAACGCCGCATCTGCCGCTGCGCGTCCGGGTCGCCATCGACGCGCTCGCGGCCGAACTGCCCGGCCTGGGCGGCTAGATATCCTCGCCCAGCGCGCGCCGGCTCAACACCGTCCGCCGCTGCTGCGCGTCATGGGTTTGCGGGTCGAGCGTCAGCGCCTGATCCCACGCCGCCAGCGCGCCCTTCAGGTCGCCCAGCGCCTCCAGCGCGCGGGACAGCGTCTGCATCGCCGAGAACGCGCGCGGATCGAGCTTTAGGGCCGCCCCGGCATCGGCGGCCGCTTCCCGCGCGTGCCCGTCCATCAGCTTGGCGGCGGCGCGCATCGACAGCGCCTCGGTAAAGCCCGGGTCGATCAGCAATGCGGCGTCGAGATCGTCGGTGGCGGGTCCGGGCGCGTTGGCCTGCAACTCGCGGACGGCGCGGTCGACCAGGATCCCGGCCGCCGGCGACCCTGCGGCACGCGCCAGGGTGTGCAACCGGGCTTCGACGGCACTGGCCGCCTGCTCGTCCGGCGCGGCCTTCAGGGCCGCGTAAAGCTGGTCGTTCGCGGGTGCTGCGGCGGCCAGCAACACGCTGGCCACCAGCGTCGTCGCGCGCAGCAAAAAGTCAGCCCTGGCGGGCCTTCATGCGCGGGTTCTTCTTGTTGATCACGTAGACGCGCCCGCGACGGCGCACCACGCGGCAGTTGGCGTCGCGGGTTTTGGCCGACTTCAGACTGTTGCGGATCTTCATGGCACTCGTCGCTAACTGGGTTAAAGGCTCTGGTTCATGGCGGGGCACTTGTGTGCCGGGCCGAGCGCGCGACCTAACGGCAGGCCCGCCGCAAGTCAACCAGACGAGGTCTTTCGCCATGTCCGACACCGCAATCCCCGCCATCGCATCGCGCGGCAAACGCATCGACTGGACATGGGCGGGCTTCCTGATGACCGCCTTCGCGGCCGTGGGGCTCGTGGGGCTGTTCGCGAGCTTCGCCGCCCCCCTGCCCCTTCAGCGCGAGATCATGCGGGAGGCGACGCTGGACCGGGTGCTGAGCTCGCCACCCGGTCCGGCCGCCGCCTTGGCCGACCTGCAACTCGACCTCGACGACAGTGCGCCCGCCCTGTTCAACGCGGACGGCACGCTCAAGCCAGACGCGGCGGCCCTGGTTCCGGCGGAGCGGACGGCCATGCGCGCCCGGTTCGCGCACGAGGAATCGGCCGTCGCGGTGCGGGCACGCTGGCTGGTGTGCATCATCACCCTGATGGCGTCCGTGTTCGGGATCGTCATCATGGGCGCCAGCCGCCGCACCTGACGGCGGCGGCGTCCTTGGTCCTCGTTGCGGGCTTAGTTGCGGGCTTAGTTGCGGGCGGCGCGAGAATCCGACCGGATTTCGGCCCCGGCGGCTTCACGGGCCATCCCGGCCAGTTCGCGGAAGAATTGCAGGCCACGCAGCGTGCGGCGGGCGAGCACGCGGCGGCGATCCTCGCGGTCCTCCTCACGCGCGATCAGGTCGAACTGCACGAGCCGGTCCATGACGCGGGTGACGCCGGGGCGCGAGACGTTCATGAGGTCGGCGAGGCTGCTGACCGTATGCGTCTCGGTATGGGTGTAGATGGCGAGGAAGGTGGTCAGCTGCCGCGCCGTCAGGTCGCGGCCATCGCGCCGGACGAGCGAGGTCAGGGTGTCGCGCAACACCTCCATCCGCTGATCGGTCGCCGGAACCTGGATGATGGCCGGTATCGGATGACCCCGGCGCGAGCCACGCGGCACCATGTCCTGCTGCGGCATAGCGGTGGCGCGCGCGCGCGGCATCGGGGTCGGAAGGGCTTTGCGGGTCATATGTCTCACTTTCTTTATGTCGACCATATTGTGTTCGGTCTAAGCGGCTGTTTGCAAGTGCAGCCCCGACATTTGTTGACAGTTCAGAGATACAAGTCCCCGTTGACACAGAATATTCTCGATAACTCGCTTTGTAGAACGCTGGATTCACACGAGAGCCGATCACGATAGTGCGAACGTTTTCGGTTTCGGAGCTTCCCCGCGACACACTCGATCTCGCGCGCTTCCTGCTGGGACAATTACTGATCCGCAATTTACCCGAAGGCGCGACGGGTGGGCGAATCGTCGAGACCGAAGCATACCCGCCCGGCGACCCGGCCGCGCACCACTACCGGCGGATCACGCCGCGCAACCGGTCGCTGTTCCTGCCGCTCGGGCACGCCTACGTCTACCGGGCGTACGGAAGCTGCTGGATGCTGAACGTCGCCAGCGAGACGGAGGGCGTCGGCGCGGGCGTCCTGATCCGCGCGATCGAACCCGAATTCGGTGTCGCCGCCATGGCGCTGCGGCGCGGGGGTGCGGCCGCGCGCGACATCGGACGCGGGCCGGGCCGGCTGGCCGCGGCTCTCGCGATCGACCGCGCGCTCGACGGCATCGATCTGTGCCAGCCCGCCGAGTCCGGCCCGCCGCTGCGCCTGGCCCCCAATTCGCGGCCGCGCGGGCCGGTCGGTGCCGGACCCCGCATCGGGATTTCGCGCGCGGCGGAGGCCCCGTGGCGATTCTATCTAAGGGGAAACCGTTGCGTCAGCGGTCCCGCATGGCTGAGTCCCTAGGCCGGCGCGCGCGCTCCGTCCTATGATGACGCCATGACCGACCCGTACGACACGCTCGGCGTCCGGCGCACGGACGACGCCGCCGCGATCCGCAAGGCGTACCGCAAGCTCGCCAAGAAGCACCACCCCGACCTCAACCCCGGCGACCCGCGCGCGGCGGAAACGTTCAAGACGATCAATGCCGCCAACGACATCCTGTCCGACCCCGACAAGCGCGCCCGCTTCGACCGGGGCGAGATCGACGCCGAGGGCAACGAACGGCCGCCGCCCGGCACCCGCCGGCAGGAGCCCGGCCAGCGCCGGACCGCGCAGGGCAGCGCCGGCGGGTTCGACTTCGACGCCGACGATCTCGAAAGCCTGTTCGGCGGCGCGTTCCGGCCGCGTGGCCCGCGCAAGGGAGCCGATGTGTCGTACACGCTGACGGTGGATTTCCTCGACGCGGCGCGCGGGGCGGTCAAACGGCTGACGCTGCCGGACGGCCGCACGCTCGACGTCACCATCCCGCCCGGCCTGCGCGACGGCCACGTGCTGCGCCTGCGCGGCCAGGGAAGGCCCGGCACCAATGGCGCGGCGGCGGGCGACGCGCTGGTCGAAGTCTCGGTCGCCGAACACCCGGTGTTCCGGCGCGACCCGGATGCCAGCGGGGATGACGTCGTCGTGCGCCTGCCGGTGACGCTGCAGGAAGCGGTGCTCGGCGCCTCGGTCGAGGTCCCGACGATCGACGGCTCGGTGCGCCTCACGATCAAGCCCGGCACGCAGGACGGGGCGCGGATGCGGCTGCGCGGCAAGGGCATCGCGGGCGGCCACCTCTGGGTCGAAATCGATCTCGTGCTGCCGAGCGAGCCGGAGCCGGCGCTGGCCGCGTTCCTGCGCGAGTGGCAGCCCGAACACCCGTTCGATCCGCGGGCCGGGCTGATGGAGCGGTCGAAATGATGCGGATCCCGGGGGTCATCGCGATCGTGCCCGGCGTCGCCGAGCCCGAGCTGCGCGACTGGATCGCCCGCGGCTGGGTCATGCCGGACGGCGACCCGCCCGACTGGTTGTTCGACACGCAGCACGTCGCCCGGGTGCGGGTCGTGCGGGCGCTGCGGCACGACGCGGATCTGGCGGTGGATCACCTGGCCCTGGTGCTGTCGCTGCTCGACCGCGTCGGCGACCTGCGCGACCGCCTCGCCCGCCTGGACGCGGCCCTGGCCGATCAGCCACCCCCGGTTCGCGCCGCCATCGAAGCGGTGTTGCGCCGCTAACGTCCCACTCCCTCCCCCGCCTTGTGGGGTTGGGCTGGGGTGGGAGGTCGTTTCGGCGACTCGAACCATCACGGAGAGGCGCCCGCGGTGTCTGTGTGTGTCGCCCCCCTCACCCCGGCCCTCTCCCGCAAGGGGAGAGGGAGAGGTCAGCCAGCACGCCTCTCCATCATCCGCGCGTACCCAGCCTCGATCAGCCGAAGCATCACCGCCGGCGACATCACCTCCACCACACCGCTGACGCTATCGCTGAGCCGGTCGATCGAGCCGACCAGAATGCCGTCCGCCACCTCCTCGACGCGCCCCACCGGCGCGTCCGCCTCGGCGACCCGGATGAACAGCGCCGTCGCCGGCCCGATCGCGCGCAGGCCGCGCGACAACCGCTCGATATCGGCGTCGGTCAGACGCGCGCCCTGCAGCACGAACAGCTTGCTCGCGGTCGCCATCTGGTGGACCAGCAACTCGGCCAGCTTGCGCTGCTTGCGGCACTGCCGGTCCATCACCGCCGCGCGGTCGGAGCCGGGAACCAGAACCGCCGTGTGGCTGCGGATCGCGTAGCGGGTGTTCAGCTCGAACCAGCGATCGTCCAGCGTGAACAGCTCGGTGAACGCCGGGTCGCCGAAGCCCGCGAACCGCTCCTCCAACGCGGCGGCGAAGTTGCGCGCCGGCGTGCGCGCCCACCGCAGCAGGCCGAGCGGTTCGGCACCGTATTCGCGCTGCAGCAGCCCGACCTCGCAGTTCTCGCCGAGGTTGACCACCTCGCCCAGCATGGCGGTGCGCTCCGGCGTGGTCGGGCGCCGGATCGAACCCGGCTCGATCCTGGCGCCCACCACCGGCGGCCCCGCGACAAGGCGGGCCTCGCACTGCGAAATCCGCTCCGCCGCCGCCGGATGGGCCGGCATCAGCCGGAGCACGTCGGTCCAGCGGTCCCGCGCCTCGGCCCAATCGTTGCGGGCGAATGCGGTCACCGCGCTTTGAACCATGATGTCGGCGCTGTCCGGAAACCGCGCCCTCGCGTCGGCGAGCAGAGCCTCCGCCGCCTCGGGGTCGCCGCCGTCGCGAACGCTGCGGCAGAGGGCCGCCAGCGGATACGCCTCGGCCGGCGTCACCTCCGACAGCCGCCGCCAGGCCCGCACCGCGCGCGCGAAATCGCGGCCACGCTCGGCGGTCTGGCCCATCGAGCGCAGCAGATGCGGATCGTCCGGATGCTGCGTCAGCGCGTCGTCGATCAGCGCGGCCGCGGCCCGTCCGGCCCCGAGGGCGGCCAGCGCCTCCGACAGCCCCATATTGGCCAGCCGGTCGGCCGGACGGCTGCCGAGGATGGCGCACCAATGCGCCACCGCCTCCGGCCAGGCGCGGCGACGTGCCGCGTCGACCGCGACGCTGACCTCGTCAAGCGCCTCGCTGGCCAAAATCTAGGCGGCGCGACGGCGCGACGCGAACCCGGCGATCGACGCCCGTGCGGCGAGCCTGCGATGGGCCACGGCGAGGAACTCGATCCACATGCGGCTCGGGTCGCCAGCGTCGAACCGGTCGATGCCGGCGACGAACATGCCCTCCTGGATTTCCTCGATCGTGCCCGGGTCGGAGGCTCGGACGAAGAGGACGGTCACCGGCCCGATGTCGCGCATCGCCCCCATCAGGCTGTCGATCTCGGCATCGCTCAGCGCCGGGGCCGCGTGGACGAACAGCTTCGCCCCGGTCTCCATCTGGCCCAGCGCCATATCCCGCGCCGCCCGTTGCGCCGCCCCGGCGCGGGCGAGGATGTCGGGCGATGCGACCTCGGACGTGGCGACGTGGCTCGGCGAGCGAATGTCGAAGCGCGTATCGACGACGCGGTACTCGGCCCCGTCCGCCTCGAGCCGCATCTGCGCCGGATCGCCGAACCCCGCGAACCGCGCCCGCACCGCCTCGATCACGCCGCGGCTGCTGGCCTGCGCCGCGGCGAACGGGCCGGCGGGCTCGACGCCGTAGTCCCGCAGCAGTTCGGGCAGGTCCGGGGCGACGCCGAGGGTCACGACGTCGTTCAGCACGGCCAGCAGCTCGGCCGTCGCGGTGTGCTTCGGCGCCCGGGGCGTCACGGCGGGCATCGCCGCCTGAGCCGCCGCCGCCTGAACCGCCGCCGCCGCGCGCTCGGTGCACATGGCGAGCCGGCTGACCGCATTGGCATCCTTCGGATTGATCCGGACCATGCTGGCCCAGCAATCGCGCGCGAGCGACCAATGCTCACCCACCATCGCGGTGACGGCGCGCTGCCGCAGGACTTCGTAGTTGTCCGGAAACCGGGCGTTCGCCGCCGCCAGTTCGGCGACCGATTCCCCGAGCTTGCCGCCGTCGCGCAGCACCCGGCCGAGCGACGCGGCCGCGTCGGCGCTGTCCGGGGCCTCGGCATAAAGCCGGCGGCGGATCTCGATCGCGAGCGGCCAGTCCCGGCCGCGCTCGGCCATGTGCGTCACGCTTGCCGCGAGCCGGCTGTCGTCTGGATGTTTCGCCAGGATGTCGCGCAGCAGCACGGCCGCCGCACCGGGCGCGCCCAAGTTGGCGAGCGCCTCGCCCAAGCCCACCGTGGCCGTCCGGTCACCGGGCCGCGCGGTCAGCGCCGCGCACCAAAGCGGCACCGCTTCCGCCCAAGCCTCACGCTTGACGCACTCCGCCGCGATCTCGGCCGGGTCGCGCGTTTCGCCGGTGGTCTGCTCCGGAACAGCCATGCGACACTCCTTGCGAATTCGTCGCGGGGTTTAGTCGGTTGCGCCACACGACGCCACCTTGCAGGAGATTGCGCCGATGACCGAGGACGAGAGTTACGCCGTGCTGCGCCCGATCTTCGCCCGCGTGTTCGGGCGCGACGTCGCGCTGCGGCCGGAGATGACGGCGCGCGACGTGGTCGGCTGGGATTCGCTGAAGCATTTCGACATCATCATGGACATCGAGGACGCGCTCGGGATCGAGGTCGACGGCTCCAAGCTGCAGGATCTGGCCGACGTCGGCGACCTCGCGCGGCTGATCCGGACCGAGGCGGCCGGCAAACCGGGCTGACGCGATGCCGGCGGAAAACCCGTTCCTCGGGCCTGTTCTGCGCCACATGGACGCGGACACCCGAAGCGCCGTTCGCGACCTATTACGCGAACCACGGCTGGCACACGGTAACCCGCGCCACGCTGCTCGCCCGGGCCCGTGCCGTCGCGCGGTTCATTCGCGCCGAGGGCGCCGGGCCGGGCGACATCGTGCTGCTGATCGCGGATCACGGGCCGGACGCGCACGCGGCGTTCCTCGGCGCCATGCTGGCGGGGTGCGCGCCGGCGTTCCTGCCGCAGCCGAGTGCGAAGCAGGATCATGCGAGCTACTGGGCGCAGCACCGCATCGTGTTCCAGTTCGCCCGCGCCGCCCTGGTGATCGCGCCGGACGCGCTGCTGGCGGAGGTCGCGGCCTGCGCCGAGGGGAGCGGCACGCGCGCGGTCGCCCTCTCCATCTCGGGCACCGATACCGGAGCGATCGAGCCGCCGCCGGGCGATGCCGTGGCGCTGCTCCAGCACAGCTCCGGCACCACCGGGCTGAAGAAGGGTGTCGCGCTGACCTACGACGCCATCGCCGCCCAGCTGGCCGCCTATGCGCCCACGCTCGGCGACACGCGGGACATGCGGGTCGCGACCTGGCTGCCGCTGTACCACGACATGGGGCTCGTCTCGAGCTTCCTGCTGCCGATGTGGCTCGGGGCGCCGATCGTCTCGCTCGACCCGTTCGTCTGGATCTCGGCACCCCGGCTGATGCTGGACGCCATCGCCGAACACCGCGCGACCCATGCCTGGATGCCGAATTTCGCCTTCCTGGTCCTTGCCCGCGCCGCGCGGGGCGGCGGGCGGCGATGGGATCTGTCGAGCGTGCGCGCCCTCATCAGCTGTTCGGAGCCGTGCAAGCCGGCCGCGATGGCCACGTTTCAGGCCGCCTTCGCCCCGCACGGGCTGCGCGAGGGCACGCTGAGCACCTGCTACGCGATGGCCGAGACGGTGTTCGCGGTCAGCCAGTCGGTCGTCGGTCAACCCGTTCGCGCGCTGGAGGTCGGCGGCATAAAATTGCTGTCGAACGGCAAGCCGGTCCCGGGCGCCACGGTCCGCGTCGTCCGCGACGGGGCACCCGTGCCGGACGGCGAGGTCGGCGAGTTGCAGATCGCCGCCCCGTTCCTGTTTCGCGGCTACCACAACAACCCTGTCGCGACCGGGGCGGCGTTCGACGGCGAGTGGTATCGCTCAGGCGACCTCGGCTGCCTCGACGGGGGCGAGGTGTTCGTCACCGGGCGGCTGAAGGACGTCATCATCGTGCAGGGCCGCAACGTGATGGCGCACGACGTGGAGGCGGCGGTCTCGCGCGTGGCCGGGGTCAAGCCCGGCCGCTGCGTGGCGTTCGGCCGCTACAACGAGCGCCACGGGTCGGAGGAGCTGGTCGTGGTCGCCGAACGGGACGGATCGGGTGCCGACCCCGTGCGCGCGATCGGCGACGCGGTGATGGCCGATACCGGCGTCGCGTGCGGCGATATCCGGATGGTGGACCCGGGATGGCTGGTCAAAACCAGCAGCGGCAAAACCAGCCGCGGCGAGAACGCTCGCAAGTATGCGGATATGGACCCGGTAGCGGTGGGCGGATTTGAACCACCGACCAAGGGATTATGATTCCCCTGCTCTACCACTGAGCTACACCGCCGGACCGGAGGGGCGAGTTAGCCCCGCCGCCCCACCTCGTCAATCGGCCGCGGTGACGAAACCGCCGCCGAGCACCCGGTCGCCGTCGTAGGCGACGCACGCCTGACCCGGTGCCGCGCGGGCCGGCTCGTCCAAAACCACCTCGGACGCGCCGGGCGTCACGACCGCGCCACGGGGCTCGTCCCGCCCGCGCAGTTTGACCGTGCAGCGCCACGGGCCGCCCCCGGACAGCCAGTTGGTCTCGCGCAGTCGCAGCCGACGCTGCCCGCCGTCCCGGGCACCGATCACGATCCGGCGCGACACCGGGTCGATGCGGGTGACGACGCGGCCGGCGGCGGCGGGGCCGAGCCGCTTCGCCTGCCCGACCGTGTAGCGCGCGATGCCGTCGTGCCGGCCGACCACGCCGCCCGCCTCGTCCACGATCTCGCCCGCCGCCATCGCATCGGGCCGGATGCGCCCGACCGCCTCGGCGTAGCTGCCGGCGGGCACGAAGCAGATGTCCTGGCTGTCGGGCTTCTCGGCGACCGACAGGCCCATCGAGGCGGCACGGGCGCGGACGGACATCTTGTCGGCGTACGACCCGAGCGGGAACAGGCTGCGTTCGAGCTGGGCGCGCGTGGTGGCGAACAGGAACCAGCTCTGGTCGCGGGCGGGGTCGGCGGCGCGGTGCAGCTCGGCCCCGTCCGCCCCGTCGACGCGGCGGACGTAATGGCCGGTCGCGAGCCGCTCGGCGCCCAGATCGTGCGCGAGCTCCAGCAAATCCGTGAACTTCACCGTCATGTTGCAGCGGATGCAGGGGACCGGCGTCTCGCCGCGCGCGTAACTGTCGGCGAAGTTGGCGACGACGGCGGTGCGGAACCGCTGCTCCGCGTCGATCACGTAATGCGGGATGCCGAGCGTGTCGGCGACCCGGCGCGCGTCGTGGATGTCCTGACCGGCGCAGCACGCCCCCTTGCGGGCGGTCGCCTGGCCGTGGTCGTACAGCTGCAGGGTGACGCCGATGACCTCGTGCCCCTCGGCGTGCAGCAGGCCGGCGACGGTCGAGCTGTCGACCCCGCCCGACATGGCGACGACGATCTTCATCGCCAGACCCTCACCCCGGCCCTCTCCCAGGGGGAGAGGGAGAAGGCTGCTCCCTCTCCCGCCTTCTGGGAGAGGGCCGGGGTGAGGGCCTTGCCGCTCATCCCTGAGCGTTACGCGTCGCCGCCGGCAGCTTCACCACCAGCCCGTCCAGCGCCGGCGTGATGACCAGCTGGCAGCCGAGGCGGGACGTCTTCTCCAAACCGAACGCGAGGTCGAGCATGTCCTCCTCGTCCTCGGTCGGCTCGGCCAGCTTGCCGAACCACGCGGGGTCGACGAGCACGTGGCATGTCGAACACGCGAGCGAGCCCTCGCACGCGCCCTCGATGTCGATGTCGTTCTTGTGCGCGATCTCGAGCACGGACAGGCCGAGCGGGGCGTCGACTTCCTTGCGGGAGCCGTCGCGCTGGACGAAAACCATTTTAGGCATGTGCTTGAATGTCCGAACGGAGAGATGAGGCCGCTGCGAGGGCCGCCACGGCGTGGTCGATTTCGGCCGCCGAGGTAAATCGTCCGATGCCGATCCGCAAGGTGCGCGCCGCCCGCGCGGGATCGAGCCCCATCGCGGTCAGCACGTAGGACGGCTCCACCGACGCCGAACTGCACGCGGAGCCGGTCGACAGGCACAGCTCCGGCGTGCGGGCCATCAGTTCGGCGGCGGTGATCGCGGGGAAGGTCAGGTTCAGGTTGCCGGCCAGCCGCCGCGTCGGGTGGCCGTTCAGCGCCAGGTCCGGGATCAGCGCGTGCAGGCCGACCCAGAACCGCTGGCGCAGCTGCGCGATACGACGCGATTCCGTGTCCAGCTCGTCCGCCGCGAGGACGGCGGCCATCCCGAAGCCCACGATCAGCGGCACCGGCAGGGTGCCCGACCGCATGCCCCGCTCCTGCGCGCCGCCGGAGAACAGCGGCAAAATCCGCGCGCGCGGCCGGCGGCGCACATACAGCGCGCCGACGCCTTTCGGGCCGTAGACCTTGTGGGCGCTGAGCGAGAGCAGATCGACGTCCCAAGCGCCGACATCGATCCGGATCTTCCCGGCCGCCTGGGCCGCGTCGGTATGGACCAGCGCCCCGGCCGCGTGCGCCATCCGGGCGATCGCCGGGACATCTTGCAGCACGCCGATCTCGTTGTGCGCCGCCATCACGCTGACCAGCAGCGTGGGCTTGCGCAACGCCTCGGCCAGCCGGTCGAGGTCGAGCATCCCGTCCGGCCCGACGGGCAGCACCACCGGCTCGAAGTTCTCGTGGCGCAGGTCGAGCGCGCTCTCGACGACGCATTTATGTTCCGTGACCACCGTCACGACCCGTCGGCGCGCGGAGTCCTGGGTGGCGGCGAAGCGGGCGGCACCCTTGATGGCGAGGTTATTGGCCTCCGTGGCACCGGAGGTGAGCACGATTTCTCGCGGATCGGCCCCGATCAGCGCGGCGATCTTGTCCCGCGCGGCATCGACCGCCGCCTCGGCCGCGCGGCCGGCCGCGTGCTCGATGCTGTGGGAGTTGCCGGGTCTGGCGGTGAACCAGGGCAGCATCGCGTCGACGACGCGCGGGTCGCACGGCGTGGTCGCCTGATTGTCGAGGTAGATCAGCCCGTCCATCACACCGATATGGTGCGCCGGGCGACGCGTTGGACCAGGGCGCCGTAGGCTCGCGCGAATGCGTGCACGTCGTCCCGCGTCGCGTTCCACGGCAGCGACACTCGCACCGTCTGGCCCGCCGCATCCGCGCGACCCATCGCGGCCAAGACATGGCTCGCGCCGACCTTTCCCGACGAGCAGGCGGCCCCGGCCGACACGGCGA
Organism: uncultured Alphaproteobacteria bacterium; assembly: GCA_963756975.1. Taxonomy (GTDB): domain Bacteria; phylum Pseudomonadota; class Alphaproteobacteria; order Acetobacterales; family Acetobacteraceae; genus CAVRQM01. The sequence goes on from CAVWPS010000002.1 coordinate 70,394, forward strand.
TCCCGGCGAGGTCGAGCGCCATCACCTGGGTCGCGGCCGCGACACCCGGCAGCCACAGCGAGACGGTGTTCGGCAGCCGGTCCGCCCCGGCCCCGATCACGCGGGCCCCGCATCGGACGGCGGCCGACTCCACGGCGTCGCGCAACGACGAAAGGTCGGCCGGTTCGGCAATGGCCGCGACGGAAAAGCCGGCGATCGTCGCGACCCCGGGCGTGCCGCCCCGCCGCCCCCGCTCCTGCCCGCCGCCGGCGATCAGCGGCCGCACCCGGTCCGCCTGCGCGGGCGAGAGCAGCAATGCGCCCGCCCCCTGCGGACCGCCGAGCTTGTGCGACGAGATGCCGGCCGCGTCGGCGCCCGAGCGCGCCAGATCGAACCCGACCCGGCCGGCCGCCTGAACCGCGTCGGTGAACAGCAGCGCGCCATGCGTCCGGCACAGGGCGGCGATGGCGGCGATCGGCTGGATCGTGCCGACCTCGTTGTTCGCGGCCATCACGCAGACCAGCGCCGGGGCGCCGGGCAGCATCGTCCCGAGGGCGGAGAGGTCGATCACGCCGTCCGGGCCGACCGGGATGGTTTCGGCGGCCGCGAAGGCGCGCACCGCGTCGTGCTCGGTGGCACCGGTCAGCACCCGCCGCCCCTCGCCCAGCATGTGTATGGCGAGGGCGGCCGACTCCGTGCCGCCCGACGTGAACACCACGCCCGACGCCGCGCAGCCGTAGCGGGCCCCGATCCGCTCCCGCGCGGACTCCAGGATCGCGCGCGCGGCGCGACCGGGGCCGTGGACCGACGAGGGGTTCGCGGTCGCGTCCAGCGCCGCGATCAGCGCCGCGCGCGCCGCGGGACGCAACGGCTCGGTCGCGTTGGCATCGAGGTAGGCCATCACCATATCTAGGGTAGCCGATTGCTTCGCGCACGGCTGGCTTGCGCGCGAACATGAAAGCTTCGCGACGTTTTCATTATCGGGCTTGCGCATTTGCCACTATAGTGTGGCCCGCCTGCCTCGGTCGTCGTGCCGTCCCTGAGGACGCACGAGGCTTTGGCACTCCCGCCTGGTTGGCCCGGCCAGGTGCCTCGAACGTGGATGCCATTTATTATGCCTGAAGTGATGTTCGCCGGCCCCGACGGCCGGCTGGAGGGTCGTTATCACCACAGCAAGGAAACCGGTGCCCCGTTGGCGCTGATCCTACATCCGCACCCGCTTCATGGCGGAACGATGAACAATCGGATCGCGTATACGATGTATCAGGCGTTTCAGCGCCTCGGCTTTTCGGTGATGCGGTTCAACTTTCGCGGCGTCGGCCGCAGCCAGGGCCGCTACGACGGCGGCTTCGGCGAAATCGGCGACGCGGCGGCGGCGCTGGACTGGATGCAGGCGGTCAATCCGCAGCAGGGCGGCCTGTGGATCAGCGGCTACCAGTTCGGCGCGTTCGTGGGCATGCAGCTGCTGATGCGCCGGCCGGAGATTTCCGGCTGGGTCAGCGTCGCACCGCCGGCCAACCACTACGATTTCGGCTTCCTGGCCCCCTGCCCGTGCGGCGGCCTGATGATCGCGGGCGAAACGGACGAACTCGTGCCCGAGCCCGCCATCCGCAAGCTGGTGGACAAGCTGAACACGCAGAAGAACGTGACCGTCGATTACCGCATCCTGCCGGGTGCGGACCATGTCTTCGCAAGCCATGCCGACGTGATCGCCGAGGCGATCGACGACCACGTGACCCAGAAGATGGCCCGCCGCCAGATGGCGCTGGCCGCCGACTGACGCTTAGGGGTGGGCCACGCGCCCACCCCGCATCGGCCGTTCGACGCCGGTCGTGCCCGGAAAGCTCAGCGGCAAGTCACGCAGCACCCGCACCGCGAGCAGCCCGAAACACTGCGCCTCCAGCGCATCCCCATCCCAGCCGACCGCCTCGACCGGTTCGACCGGCGTGTCCAGCCGCTCGGCCAGGGCGGCCATGATCGCCGGGTTGCGCCGCCCGCCGCCGGTGACGAGCCAGCGTCGCGGCGGGCTCGGCAAGGTCGTGCGCGCGACCGCCTCGGCGATCCACGCGACCAGGGTCGCGGCCCCGTCGGCCATCGACATTTCGTCAAGCCCGCTTCCGGCCAGCGTGGTCGCGAAATGCAGCCGGTCCAGGGATTTCGGGCGCCGGCATCGAAAAGTATGGGTCGGCCATCAACCGCCCGAGCACATCCGCGTCCACCCGCCCCGCCGCCGCGATCGCACCGTCCACATCGTACGCCGCGCCACCGTTCGCAAAAATCCAATCGTCGAGTGGTCCGTTCGCCGGGCCGGTGTCGCACGCCAGCAGCGTACCGCCGGCGCCGATCCAGGTGAGGTTCGCGACACCACCCAAATTCAGCACGCACAATGGCTTGTCGAGCGACGCTGCCATGGCGGCGTGAAACACCGGCGCGAACGGCGCGCCCTGTCCGCCGGCTGCCACGTCGGCGCTGCGGAAATCCCAGGCAACCTGGACGCCGGTCGCGCGGGCCAGCGCCGCCGCGTCGCCGATCTGCCACGTCCGTCGCTGGGCCGGATCGTGAAAGATCGTCTGGCCGTGGAAGCCGACGATGTCGGCCGTCGTGTCTCAACGCCGCCACCGCCTCCGCATGGCGCTGCGTCAGCCGCGCCGCGCAATCGGTGACGCGAGGATCGTCGGCCGAGAGCCCCGGCGCGTCCGCCAGCAGCCGCCGCAGATCGGCCCGCAGCGCCGCGTCGTACGGCAGGGTCAGCGACGGCCCGAGCGAGGTCACCGTCTCCCCGTCCGTCTCGATCACCGCCGCATCCACCCCGTCCAGCGAGGTGCCGCTCATCAGCCCGATCGCGCGCATGTCAGCCTCCGTCCGCGACACTAGCCCAATCGCATGACCGGAGAAGCGGCGCTGTCTTCTCCCTCTCCCCCGGGGAGAGGGCCGGGGTGAGGGGCGCGACGGCGCAGTCGTTTGCAACCGGCCGGGATCGCTCAGCTTCGATGCCGCGCCGACCCTCACCCCGGCCCTCTCCCGAGGGGAGAGGGAGAAGCGACATCGTGGCGGGACGCGGCTTTGCCGGTGTGCGAGGACGCGGCTAAGCAGCGTCCCATGACCGCAACCAGCCCGTTCCTCGACGAAGCCCAAGCGCGCGGCTTCGTCCACCAGTGCACCGACATGACGGGGCTCGCCGAGGCGGGTCCGGTCGCCGGCTATATCGGCTTCGACGCGACCGCCGACAGCCTGCACGTCGGCAGCCTCGTGCAAATCATGCTGCTGCGGCTGATGCAGCGGCACGGGCACCGGCCGGTCGTGCTGATGGGCGGCGGGACCACGCGGATCGGCGACCCGTCGGGCAAGGACGAGAGCCGGCAGATGCTCACCGATGCCCAAATCGCCTCGAATATGGCCGGCATCGCGCGGGTGTTCCGGCCGTTCCTGCGCTTCGACGATTCCGCGACCGGCGCCATGACGGCGAACAACGCCGACTGGCTCGACGGGCTCGGCTGGATCGACCTGCTGCGCGATGTCGGGCCGCATTTCTCGGTCAACCGGATGCTGACATTCGACAGCGTGAAGCTGCGGCTCGACCGGGAGCAGCCGCTGACCTTCCTCGAATTCAACTACATGGTCCTGCAGAGCTACGATTTTCGCGAGCTCGCCCGCCGCCACGGCGTCACGCTGCAGATGGGCGGGTCGGACCAGTGGGGCAACATCGTCTCCGGCGTCGAACTCGCGCGCCGCACCGACCGCCGCGCCCTGTTCGGCCTGACGACGCCGCTGCTGACCACCGCGTCGGGTGCGAAGATGGGCAAGACGGCGCAAGGCGCGGTGTGGCTGACCGCCGACCGGCTGAGCCCGTTCGACTACTGGCAGTTCTGGCGCAACACCGAGGATGCCGACGTCGGCCGCTTCCTGCGCCTGTTCACCGAGTTGCCCCTGCCGGACATCGACCGGCTGGCGGCACTGGCCGGGTCGGAGGTGAACGAGGCCAAGAAGATCCTGGCGACCGAGGCGACCGCACTCGCCCATGGCCGGGACGCGGCCGGGCAGGCGTCGGGTGCCGCACGCCGCGCGTTCGAGGATGGCGACGCGGCCGACCTGCCGTCGATCACGGTCGCCGCGTCCGACCTCGCGGCCGGAATGCCGTTGCTGGGGCTGTGCGTGACGGCGGGCCTCGCGGCCAGCAACGGCGAGGTGCGGCGGCTGATCCGGGGCGGCGGGCTGCGGCTGAACGACGCGCCGGTGACGGACGAGGCGCGCGTGGTGACGGCCGGCGATTTGGTGGACGGGGTGTTGAAGCTGTCGGCGGGGCGGAAGCAGCACCGGATGGTGCGGCCAAAGTGAAGGAAGGCTTAGCCAGCCCCCTCCCGCCAGCTCGCCATCAGCTTCGCCAGCGCCGGCCGTTCGCCGCACCGCGTCGCCCACGGGCCGATATTCGGCGTGTGCGAGAAATCCACACCCATCATCCCGAACCAGGCGATCACGCCGTGCAGGTGCGTGTCGGCCAGCGTGTAGTCGCCGAGCAGGAACGGCTTGCCCGCCAGCCCGCCGTCCAGAACCTTCAGCCGCTCCGCGATGTCGCCGCGGGCCTGTTCCTCGCCGGTGTGCGCGAGCCGCATCCCCGCCTCGCCCAGCGTCACGTTGGCCCAGGCGATCCACTTCATCGCCTCGCCGCGCCGTGGTCCCGGGGCCGGGTACAGGCCGGACTCGACCCCGAACATCTCGCCCAGATACATCGTGATCGCGCACGACTCCCAGATCGGGACGCCGTCATGGACGATCACCGGCACCCGCCCGTTCGGGTTGATCGCCAGAAACTCGGGCGTCGACGTCGCCCCGCTCTGGCCTGCCAGCTTCACCCGCTCGCACGGCACATCGAGTTCGGCCAGCACCGCCTCGGTCAGGCTCGCCGTGGACATCGGGATGTAATAGAAGACGAGACTCATCGGCCCACTCCATGTTCGGAACGGGGACGATACCATTTCAGGCCTCGGCAGTGGAACACCCCGCCCCATGCTGATGCACCCCGAACAGATCGCCAGCCTGCCGACCTGGGCGGCGGGGTTGCTGATGGTCGGCATCGGGCTGCTCGGCGTCGCCCTCGTCGAGACCGTCGCCCGCCGGCTCGTGCCGATGCACGTCCGCGCCGGGCACAGCGGGGCCGCGTCGGCGATCTTCTGCGTGATCGGGACCACATACGCCGTGCTGCTGGCCTTCGTCGCCATGCTCGCCTGGGACGGCTACATCGGGGCACAGGCGGTGACCGACACCGAGGCGTCGCTGGTCCAGAACGTCTACCAGCTCACCGAGGGGCTGAACGGCCCCGACATGGCGTCCATGCGCGCCGACATCACGCAGTACGCGCGCGATGTCGTGACGACCGAATGGCCCGAGCAGGCGCGCGGCGCCGTCATGCACCAGTTTTCGGCGCCGCTCGACCACATCACCCGCACGGCGCTGCATCTGCGCCCCGGCAACATCGCCGACGGCGACCTGCACACGCTGTTGCTGAGCGACCTCGGCCAGCTCGGCACGGCGCGGCGGCAGCGGCTGCTGGCGGGACGCGCCTCGGTGCCGTCGATCGTCTGGGTGGTACTGCTCGCGGGCGGTGCCATCAGCCTCGTCTTCACCTCGTTCCTCGGCTCGGCCAGCCTGCGGATGCACATGGCGATGTCGGCGTTGCTGGTCGTGTCGGGGGCCCTGGTGCTGCTGGTGATCGTGGCGCTGAGCAACCCGTTCAGGGGCGACAACCGCATTTCCGCCGAGCCGTTCGAGCGCGTGCTGGCGCAGATGGCGGCCCCGCCCTGAGATCAGTCTTTGCTATGTCATGGCCCTGTTCAGGCCCATATTGCGAGCATGTCGCGTCGCGCCTTCGAGGTTACGCCTGAGCTGATGCTGCGCGCCTACCAGGCGGGGCTGTTCCCGATGGCCGAGACCCGGGACAGCACGAAGCTGTACTGGCTCGACCCGGAACTGCGCGGCATCCTGCCGCTCGACGGGTTCCACCTGCCGCACCGCCTCGCGCGCACCGTCCTGCACGGGCCGTACACGGTGACGTCCAACACCGCCTTTCCGGCCGTGATCGCCGGGTGCGCCGAAGCGACGACCGGGCGCGAGGACACCTGGATCAACGCCGACATCGAGCGGCTGTTCAACGCGCTGCACAAGCAGGGCAACGCCCACTCGGTCGAGGCATGGGCGGACGGCGCGCTGGTCGGCGGCCTGTACGGCGTCGCACTCGGCGGCGTGTTCTTCGGCGAGAGCATGTTCAGCCGCGCCCGCGACGCGTCCAAGGTGGCGTTGGTCCATCTGGTCGCCCGGATGCGGCTCGGCGGGTTCCGGCTGCTGGACACGCAGTTCGTGACCACGCACCTCGCCCAGTTCGGCACCGTCGAAATCCCGCGCGACGAGTATAAGAAGCGGCTGGCCGAGGCGGTCGCGACCGCCGCGCGCTGGCAGGCCGCCCCGGACCCCGCCGAGCTGGCCGCGGACATCGACCGGCTGCGCGGGACGCATCCGGAGCCGGCCGCCTCGGGTAACCCCGACGCCGGCACAGCGTAATATCCGGCTTCGACAAAGGTCCGTCATGCTCCGTGCCGCCACGACCCTGCTGATGCTCGCCGCGCTCTCGGCACCCGCTTGGGCCGACGATAGCCGGCCGCCGATCCGCCCGACGCGCGATGTCGACGTGACCTATGAAATCCCGCGCCCGAGCCCGACCGGCGGCGAGCAGATCCTGTCCGAGCGGATGCGCTGGGATGTCGCCGGCAACCGGATGCGCGTCGATCCGCCGACCACCGGCGTCTACATGCTGATGGATTACGGCCGCCATCGCCTGATCGCGGTCAAAGTCGCCGACCGCACCTTCGTCGAAGTCGATTCCGGCGACGCGACCGGCACGCCCGGCGTCCCTCGCGGCGCGCCGTTCCGCCGGATGGGGGACGGCATGGTCGCCGGGGTCGCGTGCACCGAGTGGGACACGCGCGACAGCGGCGGCCAGCCCGTGCTGGTCTGCATCACCGACGACGGCGTGCTGCTGCGCGCCCGCAGCGTCGACCGGACGCTGATCACCGCGACACGGGTCGATTACGGATCGGCCGACCCGGCCGAGTTCTCGCCGCCCCCCGGCTTCAAGCGCGTCAAGGGAGACCAGTGATGAGCGCCACCATGGCGGCCGGCCGGAAGACGGGCGTGCGCGGCTGGGTGCGCGATCCGGTCGGCCGGTTTTCGTGGCTGAAGACGGCGACGCTGGCGCTGATCCTGCTGCCGGCGCTGCTGCTGGCCGTGCAGTTCGCGACCGGCGATCTGACCGCCCGCCCGTGGATCCAGGCGAACCATTTCACCGGGCTCTGGGGGATCCGCATTCTGCTGGTCTCGCTGATGGTGACGCCGGCCCGGCAGGTGGTCGACAGCACCAAAGTGCTGATGCTGCGCCGGATGCTGGGCGTCGCCGCCGCCTGCTATCTCGGCGCGCATTTCCTGTTCTACGTCGGCGACCAGAACGGCAATCTGCTGCATGTCGCGTCGGAGATCGTGAGCCGGTTCTATCTCACGATCGGGTTCATCGCGCTGGCCGGACTGATGGCGCTGGCCTTCACGTCCACCAACGGCTGGCAGCGGCGGCTCGGGCGCGGCTGGAAGCGGCTGCACAAGACGGTCTACGTGCTGACCGCACTCGGCATCCTGCACTACTTCTTCCAGTCGAAGCTCGACGTGACCAATGCCACGCTGCTGCGCGGGCGTGTTCGTCTGGCTGATGCTATGGCGGCTCGAGCCGCGCACCTGGCAGCCGCGCCGCTGGCCGTTGCCGGAATTGGCCATCCTGGCGGCCCTGGTCACGGCGGTGATGGAGGCCGGCTGGTACGCGTGGCGCAACCACGCGCCGATCGAGCGGGTGCTGGCGGCGAACCTCGATTTCAGCCGCGGTATTCATGCGTCGGCGTACGTGCTGGTGCTGGGCCTGGTCGTGACGGCGATCGCACTGGCCCGGCCGCTGTGGCGCAAAAAGCCCGATGCGAACGCGGCGGCGGCTCGGGCGGCCCGTAGGGCGGCCCGGTTCGAGGCGGCGGAGTAGCCCCTCACCCCGGCCCTCTCCCATAAGCCGGGAGAGGGAGCAGCATTCTTCTCCCTCTCCCGACTACTGGGAGAGGGCCGGGGTGAGGGTCTGACTTACTTCACCGCATGCCGCCAGGAATGCTCCGGCAAAAACCCAAGCATCTCCTTCGCCTTCCTGTTGCTCAGCAAAGTCTCGAACTCGCCCAATTCCCCGCGAACCGGCACGTTCGGATAAAACCGCCGCAGCAGCTCCGCCGTCGGCAGATCCGAACTGCAATCGTCCTGTGCCGCATTGAAAACCTGATACCCGAGACCGTCCGTCTGGATCGCCCGCAGCACCAGCTGCCCCAGGTCGCGCGCGTCGATGTAGCTCCAGGCGATCTTCTTGCGCATGCCGGGATCGGCGAAGAACGTCGGGAAGTTCTCGTATTCGTGCGGCTCGATCACGTTGCCGATGCGGATCGCGTAGACGTCGTGCCCGTACCGCTTCGCGAATGCGCGCGCCGTCGCCTCGTTGCAGATCTTGCTCAGGGCGTAGCTGTCGGACGGCGACACCGGGTACTCTTCGTCGAGCGGGAAATACTCCGGCTCCGTCGGCAGCGGCGCGAACACCACGCCGTACGTGGTCTCGGACGACGCCACGATGATCTTCGGTATGCCGAGCTTCGAGGCCGCCTCGACGATGTTGTACGTGCCCATCGTGTTGATCCGGAACGTTTCGTTGTCCGGCACGATCATCACGCGCGGGATCGCCGCGAAATGCACCACGGCGTCGATCGGCTTGGCCCGCAGATCGGGCGCGAACTCGTGCAGTTCGATCGTCGTGGTCATGGCGTTGAACACCTGACCGCTATCGGTGATGTCGGTGATCAGGGTGCGCGCGCGGGGGTCGTCCATCGGCTTGAGGTCGAGGTTCAGCACCTCGCAGCCCCGGTCCAGCAGATACTTGACCACGTGCCGCCCGGCCTTGCCGCTGCCGCCGGTGAAGATGACGCGCTTCATGTCGAAACTCCCCGTTCGTCGCGGCGGCACATTGCAGCACACGCCGCGCGTTGCAATGCGGGCCGGGGTCGGGCAAGCGCCGCCCATGACCATTCGCATCGAGACGTTCGCGGGCGACGCGACGAAGCCGTATCTCCCCGCACTCGGCCGCTTGCGCCGCGAAGTCTTTCGCGCGTGGCCGTATCTGTACGAAGCGCAGTCGGACGCGGAGTGGACCAAGCTCGGCCCGATGGGCACCAGTGCGCGCGCCGGGCTAGTCGTCGCGTTCGATGGCGAGGAGGTCGTCGGCTGCGCGTCGTGCCTGCCGATGGAGGACGAGTCCGCGAACGTGATCGCGCCGTTCATAGCGGCCGGGATCGATCCCAAAACGGTGTTCTATTTCGGCGAGAGCGTGCTGCGCGTGGGCTATCGCGGCCAGGGCATCGGCGTCGCCTTCTTCACCGGGCGGGAGGCGCACGCGCGCTCGCAAGGAGCCGCAATGGCCGCGTTCTGCTCCGTCCGCCGCCCCGAAAACCACCCGTTGAAACCGGCCGGCGCGAAGCCGCTCGACGAGTTCTGGCGTCATCGGGGTTACGCGCCGTTGCCGGGCGTGGCGGTCACGATGAGCTGGAAGCAGGTCGACGGGCCGGACCCGGTGAAGAACATTCTGGACGTCTGGGTCAAACGCCTGTGAAGCTCGCCACCCGCGCCTGCCCGGTCGGCCGCCCGACCGACGTCGCGGGCTGGGCCCGAAGGCTCGACACGGCCGTGGCCGAGGCGGCGTGGGCCGGGGCCGAACTGCTGCTGTTCGCGGAATACGCGGCGATGGAGCCGGCATTCGGCCCCGAGCCCGACATCGAGGGCGAAATCGTGCGCGCGGCGGCGCTGGGCCCGGCGTTGCTGGAGGCGGCGATCGTCGTCGCACGGCGGCACAAGATCTGGCTGATGCCGGGAACCATGCCCTGGTCCGAAGGCGGGCGGACGCTCAACCGCGCCCACCTGATCGCGCCCGACGGCCGGACGGCGCACCAGGACAAACACGTCATGACCCGGTTCGAGGCCGAGCGGTGGGACATCGCGCCCGGCCCGCCGCCCTCGGTGTTCCGCACCGATTGGGGCCTTATCGGCATCGCGACCTGCTTCGACAGCGAGTTCCCGTCCGTGGTGCGCGCCCAGGTCGAGGCCGGGGCGTGGCTGATCCTGGTCCCGTCCTGCACCGACACGCGCCACGGCGACATGCGGATCCGCATCGCCGCACGGGCGCGCGCGATGGAAAACCAGTGTTTCGTCGCGGTCGCGCCGACGGTCGGACCGGCACCCTGGTGCGCGGCACTCGATACGAATTTCGGCCGTGCCGCGATCTACGGCCCGGTCGATCGCGGCTTCCACGAGACCGGCGTGGTGGCCGAGGGCGCGGTCGACGAGCCCGGCTGGGTGATCGCCGACCTCGATCCGGCGGAGATCGAAATCGTGCGGCGCGGCGGCGCGGTTCGCAACCACCTCGTCTGGCCGGCCGCGATCCCGCCCTGCCCGGTCGCCGAACCGGCGTGACCACGATCTACCTGATCGCCGGCGAGCACAGCGGCGACGTGCTCGGGGCGCGGCTGATGGCGGCGTTGCGCGTGCACCGGCCGGACGTTGCCGTTCGCGGGCGTCGGCGGCGCGCGGATGGCCGAGCAGGGCCTGTCGCCGTTGTTCGCGATGGACGAACTGGCGGTGATGGGCCTGTTCGAGGTGCTGCCCCGCGTGCGCCGCCTGCGCCGGCTGCTGCACGACGTCGATCGCCGACATCCGCACGCTACGGCCGGACGTCGTCGTCACCATCGACAGCCCCGGCTTCATGCTCCGCGTCCTGCGCGCCATCCGCCCCGACGGGATTTTGCGCGCGCATTACGTGGCGCCACAGGTCTGGGCCTGGCGCCCGTGGCGGGTGAAATCGTTCCCCGGCCATTGGGAGCGGCTGCTGTGCCTGCTGCCGTTCGAGCCGGCATGGTTCGCCGCACACGGGCTGGAGGCGACCTTCGTCGGCCACCCCGTGCTGGAGAGCGGCGCCGACCGGGGCGACGGCGCCCGGTTCCGCGCCCGCCACGGCATTGCGGACGACCGGCCGATCGTCGTGCTGATGCCGGGCAGCCGCCGCAGCGAAGCTCCGCGCCTGCTGCCGGTGTTCGGCGAGACGCTCGCCCTGCTCGCCCGCGAACTGCCCGGCGTGGTGCCGGTGGTGCCGACCGCCGCCGCCGTGGCCGACACGGTGCGGCGCGCGACCGCGGGCTGGCCGACCGCGCCGATCCTGGTCACCGACACAGACGAGAAGCACGATGCGTATGCCGCCGCGTCGGCCGCGCTGACCAAGTCGGGCACCAGCACGCTGGAACTGGCTTTGGCGGGCGTGCCGATGGCGGTCACCTACCGCGTGAACCCGGTCTCGGCCGCGCTCGCGAAACGGCTGATCCAGGTGAAGCACGTCGCGATGGTCAACCTGCTGGCCGGCCACGAGCTGGTGCCCGAGCTGCTGCAGGCGCGGTGCCGGGCCGATCTGCTGGCCGAGACGGTGGTGCGGCTGGTGCGCGACACGGCGGCGGCACAGGCGCAGCGCGACGGATTCGCCGCCGTGATCGACAGCCTCCGTGCACCATTCGGCACCCCGTCCGACGCCGCCGCGCGCGCCGTGCTGGCCCTGATCGCGGGCTGACGCAAAGCCTTTGCACCGGCGTGCGGTTCGGCCTATCTCGCGCTCACCGGGGCAGCGCGCCCCCAATCGTTGGAGGTCCGGATGAAGGCTGGTGCACTGTCGTCCGGGCGTGTGGACACCCGCGATCCGGGGGCCGAGGTCTCCAACCCGTGGATGTTCTTCCGCCGCTGGATCGCGAACCCGCTGCAGATGGGCTCGATCGTCCCGTCCTCGACGTCGCTGTGCCGCCGTGTGGTGGCCCACACGAAGCGCGCGCCGAACGAGTACGTGCTCGAACTCGGGGCCGGCACCGGCGTCATTTCCCGGGCCCTGCTCGACGGCGGCGTGCCGGCCGAGCGGCTGATCGTGGTCGAGATCGTGCCCTCGATGGCCGAACACCTGCGCCGCGTGCTGCCGGGTGTGACCGTCATCGCCGGCGACGCCCGCGAGTTGCCGGCGCTGCTGGCCGAGGCGACGCACGGCAAGATCGGCACGGTCGTGTGCGGCATCCCGCTGGTGCTGCTGCCGGTTGCGGAACAGCGCCGCTTCATCGACGCGATCGAAGCCGTCGCCCCGGGACGCGGCTTCCTGCACTACTCGTATTGCGCCACGTCCCCCCTGCCCGCGCGCAAGCACAGCCTGGTGCCGCGCCGGGAAGCCTGGACCCCGCTGAACTTCCCGCCGGCTTCGGTGTGGCGTTACCTGCCGGTCGGCTGAATACCGAAGCGCCCCTCACCCCGGCCCTCTCCCAAGGGAGAGGGAGAAGCCGCTTCTCCCTCTCCCGTCTTTTGGGAGAGGGCCGGGGTGAGGGACTTCAGGTCCGCCGAAGCATGAACCCAGCCGCAACCGAAGCCGCCGGCCGCCAGCGCCGCGCAGACCTCCGTCGTCTCGCGGAACGCCACCATGAACGCGACCCGCACCGCCGCCTGATCGACGCCAGAGCCGGCCGACGCGAAGCCGATCGCCACCATGCCGGGGTGCAGCCGGGCCAGCGCGGCCGCCTGCCAGATCGCCGCCGCCGTCCCCAGCAGCGCGACCGCCAGCAGCCCGGCGATCCGCGCGGTCGCGTTGTTGATGCCGGACGCGGTGCCGGACAGGCGGTCCGGCGTGGAGTCCAGGACCGTTGTCGACAGCGGCGGGATCACGATGGTCATGCCGATGCCGAGCACCAGCATCGCCGGCAGCAATCCACGCCAAAAGCTCACCGATGGCGGCACCGCCCAGCCAAGCGCCAAAAACCCGGCGGCGGCGATCAGGGGGCCGACCACCATGGGCCACCACACGCCGGTGCGGCGCGACATCGCCCCGCTGGATCGCGCGAACAGGCCGAGCACCAGCGACATGGGCAGGAACGACGCTCCCGCCTCGGTCGGCGTGTCGCCGCGCACCGCCATCAGCGCGAACGGCAGCAGGAACAGCGACCCGGCGAGTGCCGCGTACAGCAGCAGGGTCGACACGTTGGCCCCGGAAAACGCGCCGCTCCGGAACAAAACTAGCGGCATCATCGGGTGCGCCGCCCGCCCCTCGTAGACGACGAACCCGGCGCAGATCGCGATCCCGGCGGCCCCGGTCGCGAGCGCCAGCGTGGTGCCGAACGTGGCGGCACCGATCGCCGCGAACGTCAGCAGGAACAGCCCGGCGGTCACGAGCCCCGTCCCGATCCAGTCGAGCGGCCCCGGATCGTCGGACCGGCTCTCCGGCACGTAAGCCCGTGCGATGCAGAACGTCGCGATGGCGAGCGGCAGGTTGATCAGGAACACGCCCCGCCAGCCGACCGTCTCCACCAGCCAGCCGCCCAGCACCGGGCCGAGCGCGGTGGTCAGCGCCGCCGCCCCGGCCCAGGTGCCGACCGCGCGGCCGCGTGCTTCGCCCGGAAAATTGGCCGCGATCAATGCGAGGCTGCCGGGGACCATCAGGGCGCCGCCGACGCCCTGCAGCCCGCGTCCGACGATCAGTGCGCCGGCATTGGGGGCCAGCCCGCACGCGGCCGAGGCGACGGCGAACGCGACGACACCCCACAGGAACACGCGGCGGCGGCCGAACCGGTCGCCCATCGCACCGCCCGTCAGGATCAGGCCGCCGAGCGTCAGCGTGTAGGCGCCGATAATCCACTGCACCCCTGCGGCGTCCACGTTCAGCCGGTCCTGAAGCGTCGGCATCGCGACGTTGACGACCGAGGTGTCGATGAACGCCATCCCGGAGCCGAGGATGGTCGCCGCCAGCACCCAGAACTGCCTGGTCACGCGGTGAATTGTTCGAGCGTGATCCGTTCCGACAGGCCGAGGTCGGGGTCGAACAGGATGGTCACATGCGTCGTCCGGTCCTCGGACACGGCGACGCTCAGCACGTCGCGCACCTCGGTGAAGTCGGCCACCGCCGCGACCGGGCGCTTGTCGGATTCCAGCACCTCGAACAGCACCTCGGCCGAGCTGCTCAGCAGCGCGCCGCGCCAGCGCCTCGGGCGGAACGCGCTGATCGGGGTCAGCGGCAGCAGGTTCGCGGTCAGCGGCACGATCGGGCCGTGCGCCGACAGATTGTATGCGGTGGAGCCGGCGGGCGTGGACAGCAGCACGCCGTCGCAGATCAGCTCCGGCAGCCGCACCGTGCCGTCGACGCTGATGCGGATCTTGGCGGCCTGCCGAAGCTGGCGCAGCAGGCTCACCTCGTTCAGCGCGATCGCCTCCTCGACCCTTCCGGTCGCCGTCACCGCATGCATCCGCAGCGGGAACAGCTCGGCGGTCTGGGCACGGGCGACGCGCGCCGGCAGGTCGTCCTCCGCGTAGCCGTTCATCAGGAAGCCGACCGAGCCGCAATTCATGCCGTACACCGGCGTGCCGCGATCGAGTGTCAGGTGCAGCGTCTCCAGCATGAACCCGTCGCCGCCGAGGGCGACGATCACGTCCGCCCGCTCCGGCGGGACATGCCCGTAACGCTCGCTCAGGGTCAGCCGCGCCTGCTCGGCCAGCGGCACGGTCGAGGCGACGAAGGCGAGGTTCAAAGCGGTTTGGCGTGCTGCGCGACCGGCATGTCGCGCCGGACTGTCGCGATCGCCGCCGGGTCGATTTCGGCCGCGCACCATCCCGGCTCGTCGCCGAGCGAGGCGGCGACCGTGCCCCACTGGTCGACGATCATGCTGTGGCCCCAGGTCGTGCGCGGCTTGCCGTCCGGCCCCTCATGCGTGCCGCAGGTCGCGGGCGCGATCATGGCGCATTGCGTCTCGATGGCGCGGGCGCGGATCAGCACCTCCCAATGGGCACGGCCGGTCGGCGTGGTGAACGCGGACGGCAGCGCGATCAACTCGGACCCCGCACGGCGCAGCGCCGCGAACAGTGCCGGGAAGCGGAGGTCGTAGCAGATCGCCAAGCCGAGCCTTTGGCCCACATCGGCCGTCACCACCGCCTCGCCGGGCGCGAAGGTGGCGCTCTCGCCGTAGCTGGTGCCGTCCGGCGTTACGATGTCGAACAGGTGGATCTTCCGGTATCGCGCAATCTCAGCGCCTTGCGGGTCGAACACGATCGACGTGTTGAACAGGCGGTCACCCGTGCCGCGCTCCAGGATCGAGCCGCCATGGACGAAGATGCCGTGACGGATCGCCAGGGTCCGCAACGCCAGATACGCGCCGTCCGGGTCGGGCGAGCCGAAATCCTCGGCCGCATCGAACTTCCCCGCGCGCGGTCCGCCGAGGCAGCTCCACACCTCCGGCAACATCACCAATGCCGGCCGCTCGGCCGCGACCGCCGCGTCGATCAGCGCCGTCGCGTCGGCGATGTTCTTCGCCCGGTCGTGGCCGGACGCCATCTGGATCGCTGCAATCTTCATTCGCGCCGCCAATCCAGCCGTGGTTCCGATCGTCGCGGGCGCTCCGGCTCGATCAGGATTTCGCCGCCGAGCGCCCGGCTGATCCGCACCAGTTCGGCGCTGATCTCGTCCAGTTGCCGCTCCACCCCTTCGATGCGCGCCTTCACGCCGAACGTGCTGAACGGGATGGCGAGCAACATCAGCGCGTAAAGCACTGCGATCACGAGCAGAACGGTCGCCAGCCAGTGCGGCATCCAGTCCGGCAGCGGCAGTTCGCCTAGGTCGAGCGGCAGCGTCATGGGCAGAGTCGTAGCACGATCCCGCGCCGGGTCAGTGGCCCTCGCGCAGCGGCGCGTCCGAACTCGGCAGCTCGCCCTTGTCGACCGCCTCGGCGAACGCGGCGAAGTCGGCCTCGACCTGTGCCGCGTAGGATCGCGCGAAGCCGGCCACCGCATCCTCGAACACGTCGCCGTCGCCCATGTAGCCGGCCAGCGTCGCCGCGTCCCCGCCACGCGCGTGGGCGCGGGCGAGCGCGCGGCCGCACAGGCCGGCATAGGCGCGCAACGCCTCCGCCTCGATCTGGCCGCCGAACGAGGCGAGCCGCGAATCCTTCAACTGGCGCACGTAGAACTGCTTGCCGTCCGGGTTCGGCGCGGACCAGCCGAGCAGCGGGTCCGAGACCGCCTGCAGGATGCGCTGGCCGACCACCACGCGCTGGCCGGCATTGCTCAGGCGGCTCGGTCCGGCGAACGGTTCAAGCACCGACGCCCATGCCTGTTTGAGTTGCAGGATCAGCGCGTTGCCGTCCGCGTCCGCGAACAGCCCGAGCGCGCAGAACGTGCCGACGCTGCCGATGCCGACCGCCTTGAAGGCCACGTCGCGCAACGCGAACCGGTCGAGCAACGCGCGGGTTTCGGTCGGCAGCCCGTCGAGCCAGGTCGCGAACGCGGCGTGCGCGATGCCCTCCTCGGGGCCGAGCCGGAACACCGAAGGCGGCCGCTCCGGCAGCCGCAAGGTGCCGTCCTCTGCGACCAGCCGGGCCGCCATGTCGCGAGTCGCGGAAAGCCGGTCGTGCAACCGGGCCTGCTCGCGGCGGCGCACCGCCTTCGGGGTGATCGTGTCGAGCGCGGCGTCCAAATCCACCCGCGACCGCCACACCATCAGCGGCGGCATCGCGGCGAACGTAGCCATCTGGGTCCGGTACGCGCGCGCGGCGCGGCGGGCGAGCGCGGGGCCATGGGCGCGGCCGGCCAGCATCAGCGAGGTCGCCAGCCGCTTGACGTCCCACTCGAACGGGGCTGGCAGCGTCTCGTCGAAATCGTTCACGTCGAACACCGGCTCGCCGTCGGGCGCCGCGTAGCTGCCGAAATTGAACAGGTGCGCGTCGCCGCAGGATTGCACGATCAGGCCGGTATTCGGCTGCGCGCCCAGATCGGCCGCCATCAGCGCCGCCGTGCCGCGCAGGTAGGCGAGCGCGTCCGCCCGCATCCGCTTGTACCGCAGTGGCAGCAGCGCCGGAATCCTGGCCGAATCGGCGGCGCGAAGCCGGTCCAGCGCGTCGCGGCCGGTGGCGGCGTGCCACGCGGCCTGTCCGGCACGCGGCACCGTCTCGCGCGCGGCACGGCCGGCCTCGCGCCGGGTCTCCATCGACAGCAGCACTTATGACATTCCTATGACAGTCAGGATCACCATAACGCAGAATCCCGCCGCGACGTCATCGGCCATGATCGCGACCGGGCCGTGCCGGGCGTCGAGCCAGCCGATCGGCCCCGGCTTGAGGATGTCCAGAAGCCGAAAGCCGGCGAACGCGACGGCGGCACCCCACCACGGCCGCGACCATGCGGCGACGCCCGCGATGGCGAGCCACTGGCCGGCGACCTCGTCGATCACCACCCAGCCCGGATCGCCGTCGGCCACTTTCGGCCCAAGCCTCGTCAGCGCGGCCACCCCGAGCGCGGTCGCGAAAAATGCGCCGAGCAGCGGGCCCCACACGCCGAACCGCAACAGCAAGACGCCGCTGGCCGCCGCGACGGCCGAGGCGACCGTGCCGGGTGCCCACGGCGCGCGCCCGACGCCCGCGACGGACGCGACCGGCACCCACCCGTTCAAGCGGGACCAGCGGCGGCGCGCAGCGGGTTCGGGCCGGTCCGGCGTAGCAGGGCGCGGTAGACGACCATGTTTTCGACCGCGCGCTCGACGTAGTTGCGGGTCTCGGCGAACCCGATCAGCTCGATCCAGTCGATCATGTCCGTCCCCGCGCCCGGACCGGTGCGCGGGTCGCCGTTGGCCGCGAGCCACCCGTCCACCCGCGACGGCCCCGCGTTGTAGGCGGCCACGGCAAGCGGGACCGCCCCGTCATACCGGTCCATCAACGTTCGCAGATAGGCGCTGCCGAGTTTGACGTTCAGCGCCGGATCGGTGACCAGCGCGCCGGCGGTTTCTGGCACATTCAGCGCTTTCGCCTGCGCCGCCGCCGTGCCGGGCATCAGCTGCATCAGCCCGCGCGCGCCGACCGGACTGAGTGTCGCCGTATCGAAGCTGCTCTCCTGCCGGATGATCGCGAGCACCAGCGGCGCCTCCACCGGCGATCCGGGCGGCACCTCGACCCCGACCGGCCAGCCGGTGCCGAGCAGCACCGTCCCGTCCCGCCCCGCGCGCCTGGCGATCGCGACCGCCGATTCCGGCATCCCGAACCCGGTCGCGAGCCGGGCCGCGAGCGACAGGTCGGACGGCTCGCCGCCGAGTTCGGTCAGCCGCAGCAGGAACACCGCCGACCGGCGCGGCTCGCCCCACGCGACCAGATATGCGGCGGCGCGCGCCTGCTCGCGGCCCGAGAACGCGAGCGCCTGATCGGCGGTCCAGGGCGGGTCGGCGCGGGCGCGGATCGCGTCGGCCACCGCCGCGTCGTTGCCCAGCACGGAACCGGCGAGCTGGCCGTAGAACGTGCTCGGGTACGCGGCCGCCGCGACGAACGCGGTGCGCGCGGCCGCCGCGTCCCCGGCCGCGGTCGCGGCGCGGCCGATCCAGTATTCCCCCCGCGACCGGGTCTGTGCGGCGCGGGACAGTGCGGCGAGCTGGCGGAAATGGGTCAGCGCCAGCGCCGGGTCGGACAGCCGGCGCAGCGCGATCCAGCCGGCGATGAACGCGGCATCCGCGACCGGCTCCGGGGCGACCTGCCGCGCGCCGTCGGCCAGGGCGTAGGCCCCGGTCGCGTCGCCGTCGTGCAGGCGGCGGCGCAGCAGCAGGTTGCGCTCGTCCCAGAACGCCGACAGGTGCTCGGCCGGGGCCGCCTGCTCGGCCGGACCGCCGCGCGTTTCCCACAATTCCAAAGCTTCGTTGTCTCGGTTCGCCCGGCGCAGCCACTTCGCCGTTTCCAGCATCATCGCGGGGGTCGCGCGGTCGGCCTCCGGCAAGATCGACAGCAGCAGCGAGGCGCGCGTGTCGTCGCGTCGCAAGGCGAGCAACGCCTCGGCCTCCGGCTGATCGGCGGGATCGAGCATCGCGGCCTGACGGCTGGCACCGGCGGTGTCGGTCCAGGCGAGTTCGTCGAACCGTGCGCGCTGTTCGGCCGGCCCGATCACGCCGGTCCAGCGCAGCAGCACCGCCGCGTCGCGAGCCGGGTCCGGGACCGAGGCGATCCAGCCGCGCCGGGCCGTCCGCACCGCGTCCTCGTGCCGGCCGAGTTCGTCGAAGGCTTCGGCGCACCGCTCCAGCGCCCGCGCCTCGGCCGGGTGCGCGTCGTCGCACAGGGCGGCGACGGCCACATCGTCGGGGTCGAGCAGCAGCGCCTCGTCTCGACGGCGCACCAGTGTCGCTTGCTGCGGCCAATCCGGGTTCGCGTCGATGAAGGCGGCGATCTCGGCCAGCCGTCCGCCGCCGGGGGCCAGCAGGCGATAGAATTCGACCAGCTTCGGCACGACCGGGTCGGCGTAGGTTTCCGCCGCCGCCGCCGCCGCCGCCCAATGGTCCGCGCGCACCGCCGCCATCAGGTCTTCCGCACGCGCGGCCCCGCTGAACAGAACCAGGAAAAGGACGAGCCGAATCATGGCGCGCATCGTAGCAGCCCGCGGCGCGCTTGCGACCCGACCCCCCGGTTCCTACGATGGGCCATGACGACAGGACGGTTGAAATTTCACGGCTCCATGGTGGCGCTCGTCACCCCGATGCGCGCCGACGGCTCGGTCGACGAGGCGGCGATGGAGCGGTTCGTGGACTGGCAGATCACCGAGGGCACGGACGGGCTGATCCCGGTCGGGACCACCGGCGAGAGCCCGACGCTGACGCACGCCGAGCATCGCCGGGTCGTGGAAATCACGGTCGCGGTGGCGCGTGGACGGGTGCCGGTGCTGGCCGGGGCCGGGTCGAACAGCACGGCGGAGGCGATCAGCCTGGCCCAGCACGCGCGCGCCGTGGGGGCGGACGGCGTGCTGGTGGTGACACCGTATTATAACCGGCCGACCCAGGAAGGGCTTGTTCCTGCACTTCTCGGCGGTGGCGGACGCGACCGACCTGCCGCTGGTGATCTACAACATCCCCGGCCGCAGCGTGGTCGACATCAGTGTCGAGACCATGGCCCGGCTGTCGCTGAACCCCCATATCGTCGGCGTGAAGGATTCCACCGCCAACCTCGCGCGCCCGCTGCACACCCGCGCGGCCTGCGGCGAGGGTTTCATCCAGATGTCGGGCGAGGACCACACCGCGATCGCCTTCCGCGCGGCCGGCGGGCACGGCTGCATCAGCGTCACGGCGAACGCGGCGCCTCGGTTGTGCGCCGCCATGCACGACGCCTGGAGCGACGGGCGCACGCACGAGGCCATGGCGATCCAGGACCGCTTGCTGACGCTGCACGACGCGATCTTTTGCGAGAGCAGCCCGGGGCCGGTGAAATACGCGACCGCCCTGCTCGGCCATGGCGGGGACACGACGCGCCTGCCGATGGCCCCGGTCGCGGCCGAGACCCGGGCGCGGGTTCGCGCGGCCCTGGTGAGCGTGGGCCTGCTGAACTGATGGCCGCCGACACCAAGACGAAATCGAAGTCGGGCCTGATCAGCCACGGCATCGCCGCCCAGAACCGCAAGGCGCGCTACGATTACACGATCAAGGAGACGGTCGAGGCGGGCATCGTGCTGCTCGGCCCCGAGGTGAAAAGCCTGCGCCACGGGCGCGCCACGCTGACCGAGGCATGGGCGGGCGAGCGCGACGGCGAGATGTTCCTGTTCAATGCGTACATCCCCGAATACCAGGGCGGCGTCTTGAGCCGCTTCGAGCCCCGCGCGCCGCGAAAACTGCTGCTGAAGCACAAGCAGCTCGACGGCCTGTTCGGGGCCATCGCCCGCGCCGGACAGACGATCGTGCCGCTGCAGATCCATTTCAACGATCGCGGGCTGGCGAAGGTGCTGCTGGGCGTGGCCGAGGGCCGGCAGAAGGCCGACAAACGGCACGCGGTGGCCGAGCGGGACTGGGCGCGCGACAAGGCGAGGCTGATGCGCAACAAGGGCTGACCCTTGCCACCGGGCGTTTCGGACGTGCAAAGGCTGCCCGAACACGTCCGAGGAATTTGCGATGTCCGATATCGTCGTCACCCCCAAATGCCCGGTCTGCGGCCAGGATCTCCATATCGAGCAGCACCAGGGCGAACCGGCACCGGGCGACCGCGTGTTCTGCCCGGAGCACGGGACGGTCGGCTCGCGGGAAGAGATCACGCGGCAGATGCTGGACGATCATGGCGACGAGATCCGGAAAGCCGCGGCGGAGTTCCGGAAGAAGTCGCAAAACGGGGCTGGCTGAAGCTGCCGGCCGGCGGCGAGCGCCCCCCGCCCAACCCACTCCCCTGGGAGCAGGGCCGGGGCGAGGGTTCACGCGGCGGCCAGCACGCCCCGAACCTGCGGCCCCGGCATCGGCAACCCCAGCAGCCACCCCTGCCCCTCGTCGCAGCCGCACTCCGCCAGGAACACTCGCATCACCTCCGTCTCGATCCCCTCCGCCACCACGCTCAGCCCGAGCGCGTGGCCGGTCGCGATCGCGGCGCGCACGATCGCCGCGTCCTCGCGGTCGTGCGGCACGTCGCGGATCAGCGAGCGGTCGAGTTTCAGGACCGTCAGCGGCAGCCGCTTCAGCGTCGCCAGCGAGGCGAACCCGGTGCCGAAATCGTCCAGCGCGAGGCCGACGCCGAGGTCGCGGATCGCCGACAGCGTGAGCAGCATCTCGACATCGACGTCGATCAGCAGCCGCTCCGTCAGTTCGAGTTCGAGCCGGTCGGGCGGCAGGCCGGATCGCTCCAGCGCGAGCCCGACCTGATCGAGCAGCAGCGTGCGCGAGAGCTGGCGGACGGAGACGTTGACGGAGACGCAGGCCGGCTCCGCCCACGCCACCGCCTCGGCGCACGCGGTGCCCAACACCCAGGCGCCGATCGCGACGATCTGCCCCGATAGCTCGGCGGCCGGCACGAAGGCGGCCGGCGGGACCATGCCGCGACGGCGGTGCGGCCACCGCAGCAGCGCCTCCGCCCCGGTCGGACGGCCGGAGCCGAGCGCGATGCGCGGCTGATAGTGCAGTTCGAAGCCGCCGGCGCGGGTGGCCTCGGCGATGTCGCGGCGCAGGCGGCGATGCTCCGCGCGCGCCGCTTGCGCCGGGTGGGGCGCGGGTCCGGACCGGCAATCGGGATCGATTTCGGCCACGTCGCCCCGTTCAGTGCTATCGAGCATCGTCATGACCTGTCTCACCCGCTTCGGAACGTCTCAATATCCGGGACGCGGCTGACGGATCGGTTAACGGGGCCGTTGATCCTTTCATCACCGGTCCGGGCGATGCTGGGGGCATGGAGCCGATGCCGACCACATGCGTCCTGGAACACCGCGGGTTCGCCGTGCTCGGCCCGATCTTGTTCCGCCGCAGCGACGCGGACGGCGCGCCGGTGCTGGCGATGCCGTTCGAAGGGCGGCAGGCGATCGTGCCGTTGCGCAGCCTGCAACGCGAACTCGACATCCGCGACGATTCGCCGGACGGGCGGATGCTCGTCCTGATCGCGGCGTCGCTCGACTACGTCGCCGGGCTGCGGCCGGGCGAGCCGCTGCCGGCCGAAATCATCAGCGGCGAGGCGAGCTGGCAGCCCCGCGCCGAGCACCGGGCCAGGGCCGAACGCAACGTGCAGATCCAGCTCGTGACGTGGCTCGGGCACGCCAGCGACACCGCGCCCGCGCTCGGGCGGCTGTCGGAAGATGCCGGGCTGCGGGCGTCGATCCAGCGCGCGCTGTCCGAGGCCGCCGCCGCGATCGGCGTGCCGAACGCCGAGGCGGTGCTGCCGCTGATCGCGACCGTGGTCGACGAGCTCGCGTATATCGAGGCGTTGCGCGACACGCTGCTCGGCACGGTGCGGCAGCTGGTCGCGAGTGCGGCCGCACTCGGCGGCGGCTGGCGCGGCGACAGCACGCGGCTCGACGCGCTCAAACAGGTGCAGCGGCTATCGGCGATCGCGCTGACGCAGATCGGCCGGCGGTTCGCCGACATCGACCGGGAGACGAGCCAGATCATCACGACGCTGCGCACGGTCGAGACGATGCGCGTCTTCATCCGGTCCAACCGCGACTGGCTGCACCGGAGCCGCCGCGCCTGGGAGCCGATCCTGAACGCGTGGCGGATGCCGCCGCAACGGCTCGACGACGCGGCGTGGGCGCTGGTGCAGCGGACCTACCACTTCCTCGCACCCCGCTTCATGCCGGTGCAGGAGTGGCAGACGGCGGCGATGCGGACCATGCGAAGCGGGCGGGACGAGAAGACGGTGCTGCGCTGGTGACGGCGCGCGTGGCGCTCTATCTGCAGGCCTCCCCCTTACGGAGCGCCGACATGCCCGATGCGAAGCCGATCGACCTTTGGAGCTGGCCGACGCCGAACGGCCACAAGGTCCACATCATGCTGGAGGAGACGGGGCTGCCGTATCGCGCGATCCCGGTCGATATCGGCGCCGGCGAGCAGTTCCGCCCCGAGTTCCTGGCGATCACGCCGAACCACCGCATTCCCGCGATCGTCGATCCGGACGGGCCGGGCGGCGAACCGTTCTCGTTGTTCGAGAGCGGCGCCATCCTGATCTACCTGGCCGAGAAGACCGGGCGGTTCATGCCGGCCGAGCCCCGCGCGCGCTACGCCTGCCTGCAATGGCTGATGTTCCAGATGGGCGGCGTCGGCCCGATGTTCGGCCAGCGCAACCACTTCTTCAGCTACGCGCCGGAGGAGATCGCCTACGCGCGCGACCGTTACGGCAACGAGGTGAAGCGGCTGTACCGCGTGCTCGAGGCACGGCTGTCCAACGCGGCGTGGCTGGCGGGCGACGAGTATTCGATCGCGGACATGGCGACGTATCCGTGGGTGCGGGCGCCGGAGACGCGCGACGTCGACGTGGCGGCGCTGCCCGGCGTGGCGCGCTGGCTGGCGGCGATGGAGGCAAGGCCTGCGGTGCGGCGCGGGGTCGAGGTGCTGATGGAGCACCGGCGGGAGAGCATGACGCCGGAGGAGCGGGAGCGGCTGTTCGGGGCGACGCAGTTTCAGGCGCGGTAAGCCGGTGGGGTGCCGGGCCCCCGGCCGTCTCCCGCAAGGCGGCGGGAGACGGCCAGTGTCGGACGGGCGGCCAGTGTTGGACGGGCGGCCAGTGTCGGACGGGCAGCCAGTGTCGGACGGGCGGCGCGCTTCAGACACCCGCCCTGACCGGGCTCGACCCGGTCATCCACGCGGCGGCGGGCAGGCTTGGACGCCAGGGCCGGGCCCGGCCGACCTGACCGGTTGACTACGCCGCCTCCCAGGCCGGCTCCAGCTCGTGCACCGGCACGCCGACCGGCATTCTCGCGTCGGTTGAACTGTCGCGGATCATGTAGCCGCGTCCCCAGACCGTGGCGATCAGGTCGACCGCCCCGGCGGCTGCGAGCTTTTTGCGGAGCTTGCAGATGAACACGTCGATGATCTTCATCTCGGGCTCGTCCATGCCGCCGTATAGATGGTTGAGGAACGCCTCCTTGGTCAGCACCATGCCTTTACGCAGCACCAGCAGCTCGAAGATCGCGTATTCCTTGCCGGTCAGGTGAACCGGCGTATCGTCGGCCGTGACCTCGCGCGTGTCGAGGTTCAGCACGACGTTGCCGAGCCGCAGCGTCGGCTGGCTGTAGCCCTTCGAGCGGCGGACGATCGCCTGCACGCGGGCGAGCAGTTCCGCCTGGTCGTACGGCTTGGTGATGAAGTCGTCGGCCCCCATGCCGAGCCCCTTCACCTTCGCCTGCGGCCGCGACAGGCCGGACAGGATCAGCACCGGCGTTTCATTACGGGCCGCGCGCATGCGGCGGACGACCTCGTACCCCTCCATGTCCGGCAACATGATGTCGAGCACGACGATGTCGTATTCGTAGTGGCGGGACAGCTCCAGCGCCTCCTCCCCGGAATCGGCGACATCGACGACCGCACCCCTGCCACCGCCGCGCAGGATGAGGGACAGGCCCTTGGCCGCGATGGTATCGTCTTCGACGAGAAGAACGCGCATGTTTTGCAATCCTTGCTACCGTGGGTTGCACACTACGGGCATATGGACGGCTTGTCACCCCTTATTCACCTGTCGGTTGTATTCCAAGAATGAGACATCGGATGGTCCCCGTCATGCAGCATGCTTCTTTCGCGAGCCGGTCCGAAGCAGCCTGCGACCGGCTGCGGGCACTGGAGCGTCATGTCGTGTCCGGTGAGGTGGCCGGTGTCACCGGAGCCACGCTGCGCGTCGGCGGGCTGTCCGGACTGGCCGCGGTCGGCGGGATTTTGCGGCTCGGCGGCGACGAAAGCGGTTTTTCCGCCGAGATCGTCGGCTTCTCCGGCCAGCACGCGACGGCGCTCGCGCGGGGCGACCTCGGCGGGCTGGTGGCCGGCGCGCGGGCGACGCTCGGCCCCGCGATCGCCGGGCTGCCGGTCTGCGACGGCTGGATCGGCCGCGTCGTCGACCCGCTCGGCCGGCCGCTCGACGATCGTGGACCGTTGCCGGCCGGGCCTCACCTGCAACCAATGCGTGCATCGCCACCTTCGGCGGCCACGCGCGCGCGCCTCGGACCGCGTGTCGAGTTCGGCACCCGCGTGCTGGACCTGTTCGCGCCGTGCCGCGAGGGCCAGCGGCTCGGCCTGTTCGCGGGCTCCGGGATCGGCAAGTCGACGCTGCTGGCGATGCTCGCGCGCGGCGTCGATTGCGACGTGGTCGTGCTGGCGCTGGTCGGCGAGCGCGGGCGGGAGGTGCGGGAGTTCCTCGAGGACGATCTGGGGCCGGAGGCGCGGGCGCGCTCGGTCACCGTGATCGCCACGTCGGACGCCTCGCCGCTGATCCGGCGCGACGCGGCATGGGCGGCGATGGCGGTGGCCGAGCATTTTCGCGACCGGGGCAAGCGGGTGCTGCTGCTGATGGACAGCGTCACCCGGTTCTGCGCGGCGCTGCGCGACATCGGGCTCGCGGGCGGGGAGCCGCCGACGACGCGCGGCTTCCCGCCCTCCGTCTTCTCCGAACTGCCCCGCCTGCTGGAGCGCGCGGGGCCGGGCCTCGACCGGCCCGGCATGGGCAGCATCACCGCGCTGTTCACCGTGCTGGTCGACGGCGACGACCACGACGAACCGGTGGCCGACGCGGCGCGCGGCATCCTGGACGGCCATGTCGTGCTCGACCGGCGGATCGGCGAGGCCGGCCGGTATCCGGCTGTGGACGTCGCGCGCAGCCTGTCGCGCACGGCACCGGGCTGCCTCCCGCCCGGGACCGTGCCGGACGTCGCCGCCGCGCGCGCGATTTTGACCCGCGCCGCCAGTCTGGCCGATCTGGTGCGGCTCGGGGCCTACGCGCCGGGGTCGGACCAAGACGCCGACCGGGCGCTGGCCCTGGCACCGAGGATCGAGGCGCTGATCGCGCAGAACAAGCACGAGGTGACGCCGGCGGCCGACGCCTTCGCGGCGCTGCGCGCGATCGTGGGCGCGGCATGAACATCGACGCGTTGCGGACCGCGCTCCGCCTGCGTGAACAATCGCGCGACGCGGCGGCGGAGGATGTGGCGCGCTGCCTCGTCCGGTCCGAGCAGGCACGGGTGGCGGCGCGGGCGGCGGACGAGCGCATCGCGCGGGAGATGGAGGCGGCGGTCAGCCTCGACGCCGGCGACGGCGCGGTCGAGGCGTTCGCCGCGTGGCTGCCGGTCGGCCGGAACGCGGCGGCCGCCGCCGAGGAAGCCTCGCAGGACACCGAGGCGGCGCTGACCGTGGCCCGTGCCGGGCTGGCGGTCGCGCGCGCTTGTGTCGAGGCGGTCGAGGGTTTGCTGGCGGGGATCGCCGAGCAGGCGGACGCGCGCGTGGCACGGGTCGAGCGGGCCGCCGCCGAGGACGCGCTGAGCCGGCCGGCGCGCGAGGAGGTCGCCTAGGGCGACAGAACCGGCATGGCGCTCGGTTTTCATTCGTGCTTGATCCGGGACGAACGACGGGGCTGGGCAGTGGTGCGGATCGCGATGGCGGGCGGCGGCGACAACGGGTGCGGCTGCGCGAGGATGTCATGAGCTATCCCGACGTCGCCAACCCGGATCTGCTGGAACGCATCCCGCTGTCGGCGCGCACCGTGCTCGATGTCGGCTGCGGCTCCGCGAGCCTCGCCGCAGGCTACCGTCGCCGAAATCCGCGCGCGCGCCTGCTGGGGATCGAGGCCGACCCGAGCGTGGCCGAGCTCGCGACGCGGCGGCTGGACCGGCTGTATGCCGTCGATGTCGAGGTGGACCCGGTGCCGTTCGCGGGCGAGCTGCCGCCGGCCGGGCTCGACTGCATCGTCTATGGCGACGTGCTCGAACATCTGCGCGATCCGTGGGCGGTGCTGCGGCGGCAGGCCGAGGCGCTGGCCCCGTCCGGCACGGTCGTGATCTGCGTGCCCAACGTCGAGCATTGGAGCTTCGTGGAGCGGATCGTTCGCGGCGCGTGGGCCTACGACGAGACCGGGCTGTTCGACCGCACCCATCTGCGCTGGTTCAACCCGGCCGGCATGCTGGCCGGGCTGCGGGCGGCGGGGCTGGTGCCGTACGACATCAAGGGCCGGGTGTTCGACCCGGAGCGCGCCGATGCCTGGGCGGAGGCGATGCGGCCGACGCTGGAGCGGCTCGGGCTCGATCCGGCCGCGTATGCCGGACGCTCCAAACCGCTGCAGCATGTCTGGCGCGCCCATAAGCGCGAGGTGCGGACGGTGACCGTGATCGGCACCCGGCTGACACCGGTCGGCGGCGTCAGCGAGGTGCGGGTCGACCAGCCGCTCGGCGCGTTGGCGGCGGAACCCGGGATGAGCCCGCGGCTGGCGACACTGGCCGAAGTGGCGCCGCTTCAGGGCGACGTGCCGCGCATCCTGGTGCTGCACCGCCCGCTGCTCGACGCGCAGGCCGGGCAGGCCAACATCCGCCGGCTGCTGGCGATGGGCTACTTGCTGGTGTGCGAGTTCGACGACCACCCGGATTACATCCCCGCCCTGCGCGGGGTCGTGGACCTGCAGAATTTCAAGGGCGTGCACGCCGTCCAGACGTCGACCGAGCCGCTGGCCGAGGTGTTGCGCGAGCGCAATCCGGAAGTGGCGGTATTCGCCAACGCGGTCGCGGCGATCCCGGACGTCGCGAACTATGTCGAGGGGCAGCCGATGACGCTGTTCTTCGGCGGGCTGAACCGCGAGGAGGACTGGCCGTCGCTGGTGCCGGCGCTGAACGCGGTCGCGGACCGGGCCGGCGACCGGCTGAAATTCCGCATCGTGGCCGATCAGGGCCTGTTCGAGGCGTTGCGGACGCCGAACAAGGAATACGCGCCGCTGGTCGATTACCGGACGTATCTGAGCCTGCTGACCGCGTGCGAGATCTCGTTCATGCCGCTCGCCGACACGGTGTTCAACCGGTGCAAATCGGACCTGAAATTCATCGAGGCGGCGTCGCACCGGGTGACGCCGCTGGCGAGCCGGACGGTCTACGCGGGCTCGGTCCGCGACGGGCAGACGGGGATGCTGTTCGGCGACGCGGACGAACTGCAGGCGAAATTGCAGCGCCTGCTGGACGACCCGGCGGGGGCGCGCGCGATGGCCGACGCGGCACGGGCCGAGGTGATCCGCACCCGAATGCTGGCCTATCAGATGGGGCGGCGGGCGGCGTGGTATCGCGATCTGTGGGACCGTCGGCACGAGCTGCATGCGGCACTGATCGCGCGCGTGCCGGAGCTGTCGTCGCCGGAGGTGGATGCCGCCTGGGCGCGCTGAGCCCGTGCGGTTCGTCTGGGACGCGGAGAAGGAACGGCGGAACCGGGTCAAGCACGGGTTCGACTTCGACCTAGCCGCGTATGTGTTCGCCGATCCGGACCATGTTGCTATCATCGACCTTCGACGAGACACGCGAGGAACGGTGGCTGTGCTACGGCTTCGCCCTCTCACGCTTGATCGTCGTCGTGCACACCTTTCCGGATCCGGACGATCCGGAACTGATCAGAGTCATCGGCCTGCGAAAGGCGACCATTCATGAACGACGACGTTACGCGACCGGTGGTTGAGGACCAGCTTCCCCAGCGACTTCGCGACCAATTACTCGCCAGCGACGATGTCGAACCGGACACGGCGGATATCCCCGAGCCGTCCGAGGCATCGTGGGCGACCGCGCAGCGCGGTCCGGGTGCGCGCGAGCGGGTTCTAGCAAACCTGACCACCGTCCAGCTCGAATGGGACGTGCTGACCTGGCTTCGCCGGCAGGGGTCCGACCCCCAGGCGACGACGAACCGGATCTTGCGCGAGCGGATGAATGCCGACCGCTGAACCGGCCGGATGACCGATTTCTGGCGCCTGACCGCCACCGACCTCGCCACCCGCATCCGCCGCCGCGAGATGTCCGCCCGTGACGTGGCGCTCGACGCACTGACGCGGCTCGATGCGGTAAATCCGGCGATCAACGCCATCGTGGATCACCGGCGTGAGACGACGCTCGCGCAGGCCGACGCGGTCGACGCCACGATCGCGCGCGGCGACGATCCCGGCGTGCTGGCGGGCGTGCCCGTGACCGTGAAGGTCAACATCGATCAGGCGGGGTTCGCGACCACCAACGGGGTGCGCTCGTTGCGGGGCGCGGTCGCCGCGACCGACAGCCCGGTGGTGAGCAATCTGCTCCGCGCGGGGGCGGTGATCGTGGGCCGGACCAACACGCCCGCGTTCTCGTACCGGTGGTTCACCGAAAACCTGCTGCACGGGGCAACGAACAACCCGCGCGATGCGGCTCTGACGCCGGGCGGATCGTCGGGCGGTGCCGCGGCCGGTGTCGCGGCCGGGATCGGCGCGATCGGGCTCGGCACCGACATCGCGGGGTCGATCCGCTATCCGGCCTATGCCTGCGGCGTGCACGGCCTTCGCCCGACGCCGGGCCGGGTGGCGGCCTACAACGCGACCGTGCCGGAGCGGACGATCGGGCCGCAACTGTCGGCGGTGGCCGGGCCGATCGCGCGCACGATCGGCGACCTCCGGCTGGCACTCTCGGCGCTGGCCGCCCGCGACGCCCGCGACCCGTGGTGGATTCCGGCACCGCTGGACGGTCCGCCGGTGCCGAAACGGGCCGTGATGTGCGTGCGGCCGGACGGGCTCGACACCGCGCCCGAGATCGCCGCCGCCCTGCACGACGCCGCCGGCCGGTTGCGGGCGGCGGGCTGGGTCGTCGACGAGGTCGATGATCTGCCGCCGTTGCGCGAGGCGGCGGCGTTGCAGACGCGGCTGTGGCTCGGCGACGGATATGAGGCGATGCTCGCGGCGGCCGAGCTTGAGGGCGATCCCGGGGCGCTTGCCGTATTGCGGTTCCATGGCCGGACGGCGCGCGCGATCGACCAGGCCGCGTTCTCCGGCATCCTGACCCGCCGCAACGCGCTCGCCCGGATGTGGCACGTCTTCCTCGATACGAACCCGGTCGTTCTGTTGCCGGTCTCGGCCGAGCTGCCGTTTCCGCAAAATCTCGATCTGCAGGGCGACGCCGCGTTCGCGCGGGTGTGGGAGGCGCAAATGACGCAGATCGCGTTGCCGATCCTGGGTCTGCCCGGGCTCACGGTCTCAACCGGCATGGTGGGTACTGTGCCGGTCGGGGTTCAGGTCATCGCCGGCCGCTTTCGCGAGGATGTCTGCCTGCTCGCCGGTGAGGCGATCGAGGCCGGCGGGGTGCCGCCCGCACCGATCGACCCGCATTGAGCGGACTGCGCCGCCTGCTCCGCCCGGTCCGGCGGGGCTGGCGGATCGCCACGGTCGCAGTGCCCGCCCATGCCGCCGCCGCATTCGCCCGGGGCCGCGATCCGGCCGCAATCCTTTCGAGCTGGACCGGTGACGCACCCGGACCGGACGTCGCGATCATGGCGGTTTTCGATCCGGCCGGCGCGGTGTCGGCGGAAGTGCTCGGCTACATCGACGCCCTGCGCGACGCGGGCCGCAGCGTGTTCGTGGCCAGCAACGGGCCGCTCTCGCCCGAGGCACGCGCGACGTTGCAAACGCGGTGCGCCGGCTGGCTCACGCGCAAAAATGCCGGGCACGATTTCTCCGCGTGGCGGGCCGCGATGCTGGCATTCGACATCCGGGCCGACACCCTGCTGCTGGTCAACGACAGCCTGCACGGACCCATCGCCCCGCTAAAACCGTTGTTCGACCGGATGAGCTTCGATCGCGCCGACATCTGGGCGCTGACCGACAGCCGGCAGCGGGAGCCGCATTTGCAGTCGTTCTTCCTGCTCGCCGGCCCCGCCGCCCTGGCGCATCCGGCCTGGACAGCGTTCTGGGCGGGCATCCGCCCGGTCCGGTCCCGCGAATGGGCGATCCGCACCGGCGAACTCGGGTTTTCGCGCGCGATGTCCCAGGCCGGGCTACGGCTTGCGGCACTTTGGCCGATCGAGACCGTGCTCGCGGAACCATCATGCCCGCACGCCCGCGACACAGGCCGAGGCGGCCCATGCGAAAAGCATCGAGCGGGCCGAAGAAGCCGGGCATGCGCTCAATCCCTCGATCCATCTGTGGCGCGCCCTGCTCGGCCTCGGGTTCCCGTTCGCCAAACGCGACCTGACCGGCCGCAACCGGGGCCGCATCGCCGACGCGGGTGAGGTCAGCGCAACACTTCGGTCGATGCGGTCAGACCCATCGCCGCCCCGAGCCGATCGAGCCGCCTCGTGACGCTGTCGCCCGCGAACACGCCGCTGCCCTTCGGGGCCAGCCGCAGCACCAGCGAGCCGTCGACCACCAATGCCGTTTGCGCCAGCAGCGCGCGCGTGCCGGCCGACAGCGTGTAGGCGAGGCGCAGCGCGCAGCCGAGCGTCGTCGCGCGCAGGGCGGCGTCCGGCGACAGCAGGGCGCGGACCGGTTGCAGGAACGGGGCGTCCGGTTCCGCCTCGTAGCGATAGGCCAGCACGCAGGCGAGGAAGGCGCGGCTCGGGTGGTCGATGCCGACGCCGGGATGGTGCAGCACGCGCATGAACGACTGTTCGGCCCGGTATTCGGGGTGGTCGTGGCTGCCGATGTCGGACAGCCAGCACGCCGCCTCGCGCAGCCGCCGCGCGTCGGACGTCTCGAACGTCGGGGCGAACAGCGGCGCGGTCCAGGCCATCAGCGCCGGCGGCAGGTCGGGGTCGCGGCCGGTCGCGTCGGCGGCGGCCCGGGCCTCGGCCAGCAACGGATCCTCGGCCCGGATTTCCGGACGCACGAGGCGCATGTACCAGCCTTCGCGCAGCCCGCACGCGCTGAACACGACCCGGCGCGCGCCGGTCGCCCGCAGGAGGCGGCGCAGGACGACGGCCGCGTACGGCAGATCCTCGGTGCGTTTGCGCGGCATTCCCGGCATCCGCTCCATCAGCCGCTTCTGCGTCGTGCCGACCTCGCCGGCCATCTCGCGCGCGACCTCCCGCGAGAGGATGTATTGGTGGACGATGCTGATCGGGTAGCCGGCCAGCGCCATGTGCAGCCGCGCCAGCGCCCGCCACGCGCCGCCGACGAGATACAGATCCCGGCCCTCGCCGCCCGACAGCCAGCGCACGCCCGCCAAATCCGCCTCCGCAAGTTCGCGGGCACGGGAGATGTCGCCGCCGGCGCGGTCGGACAGGCGGATCACGCCGAGGGGCAGCGTCTTGGCGTCGCCCCGGGCACCGCCCGCGACGCGCACGACTTCCAGCGAGCCGCCGCCGATATCGGCCAGAATGCCGTCGGCCCCCGGGATGCCGCACAGCAGCCCCTCGGCCGAATACGCGGCCTCCTCCTCGCCGGGCAGGATGCGGATGTCCACACCGGGCATGACGGCGCGCAGCCCTTCGGCGAATGCCGGCCCGTTGCTCGCGTCGCGGACGGCGGCGGTGGCCAGCACCTCGAACGGGTCGGCCCCCATCGCGCGGCCGATCGCGTGGAACCGCGCCATCACCTGAAGCGCGGCCGCGACGCCCTCCTCGTTCAGCCGGCCGGTGGTTTGCAGCCCCCGGCCGAGCCGCAGCACGGCTTTTTCATTGAAGATCGGGACCGGCGTGCGTCCCCGTCCCTCGAACACGACGAGGCGGACGGAGTTGGAGCCGAGGTCCACGACGGCACTGCGTTCGAACGTCAATCTTGGCGCACCCGGTCTTGAACCAGCCGGTCCTGGCGGCGCGGCATCGCGGCGTGGCCCGCGCCCTCGCCGCCGTGCAACGCAGAGCCGCGCCCGGACAGCGACGGGTTGGTCATGAAGTATTCGTGCGCCGAGACGCGCCGCCGCCCCTCGCCCGCCGGCACGCGCGGCCAGCTTCCGTCGGCCTGCAACTCCCACGATTGCAGCGTGTCGCGAAGGTTCACGACCATGATTTGATCGAGCACCTGGGCGTGCACCGTCTCGTTGGTGATCGGCACCAGCGTCTCGACCCGCCAGTCCATGTTGCGCGCCATCCAGTCGGCGGACGAGATGAACACCAGCGCCTTCCGGCTCGGCAGGGCATGGCCGTTGGCGAAGCAGCAGATGCGCGCGTGTTCGAGGAAGCGGCCGACGATCGATTTGACGCGGATGTTCTCCGACAGGCCGGGGATGCCGGGCCGCAGGCAGCAGATGCCGCGCACGACGCATTTGATCGGCACGCCGGCCTGGCTCGCGCGGTACAGCGCGTCGATCATGCGCTCGTCGACCAGGCTGTTGAGCTTCAGCCAGATGCCGGACGGTCGGCCGGCCAGGGCCGCCTCGGTCTCGGCCTCGACCAGCTCCATCAGGCGGGTCCGCATGGTGACCGGGCTGTAGCCGATACCCTCCATCCGCTCGGGCGTCGCGTAGCCGGTGATGAAGTTGAACAGCCGCGCGCTGTCGCGGGTCAGCGCCGGATCGCAGGTGAAGAAGCTGAGGTCGGTGTAGATGCGCGCCGTGATCGGATGATAGTTGCCGGTCCCGAAATGGGCGTAGCTCCGCAGCGTGCCACTCTCGCGCCGGACGACGAGACTGAGCTTCGCGTGGGTTTTCAGCTCGGTGAAGCCGAACACCACTTGGACGCCGGCCGCCTCGAGCGCGCGGGCGAGCCGGATGTTGGTCTCCTCGTCGAAGCGCGCGCGCAGCTCGACCAGGGCGGTGACCGACTTGCCGGATTCCGCCGCCTCGATCAGCGCGCCGACGATCGGGCTGTCGCGGCTGGTGCGGTACAGGGTCTGCTTGATCGCGACCACGTTCGGATCGCCCGCCGCCTGCCGCAGGAATTGCACGACGACGTCGAAGCTCTCGAACGGGTGGTGGACCAGGATGTCCTTGGCCCGGATCGCCGCGAAGCAATCGCCGCCGACGTCGCGGATGCGCTCCGGAAAGCGCGCCGTGTAGGGCGTGAACAGCAGGTCCGGCCGGTCGTCGACGATCAGCTGCTTCAGGTCGACCAGACCCAGCAGCCCGTCCTGCACGTGGACCTCGGCCGCGTCGGCATCCAGCTCGTCCGTCACCAGCTCGCGCAATTCGGCCGGCAGGTTCGACGACACCGACAGATGGATCGCGACCCCCCGCCGGCGGCGTTTCAGCGCCGTCTCGTAGGAGCGGACGAGGTCTTCGGCCTCCTCCTCGAACTCGACATCGGTGTCGCGGGTGAGCCGGAACAGGCCGTGGCCGAGCACGCGAAAGCCCGGGAACAGGCGGCCGAGCAGCATG
Organism: uncultured Alphaproteobacteria bacterium; assembly: GCA_963756975.1. Lineage (GTDB taxonomy): Bacteria > Pseudomonadota > Alphaproteobacteria > Acetobacterales > Acetobacteraceae > CAVRQM01. The sequence goes on from CAVWPS010000002.1 coordinate 104,996, forward strand.
CCGACGACGTGTTCGAGCAGGATGAAGCGGGTGCGCGGCATGGCGTCGGCCGCCTCCGACGGCTCGCGCGGCAGCCGGATGAACCGCTCGACCTGGGCCGGCAGCGGGATCAGCGCCGCCATGCCGTGGCCGTCCTGGTCCCGGATCAGGCGGAGCGCCATGACCAGGCCCATGTTCGGGATGAACGGGAACGGGTGCGCGGGGTCGATGGCGAGCGGGGTCAGGACCGGGAACACGCGCTCCATGAACCACGCCTCGACCCAGGCGCGCTCGGACGGCGACAACGTGCCGGGGTCGGCGACGACGATGCCGGCCGTGTCCAGCTCGCCGCGCAGGTTTTGCCATGTCGCCTGCTGCGCGGTCATCAGCGTGTGCGCCCGCGCCTCGATCTGCGGGAGCTGCTGCGCCGGGGTGCGGCCGTCGGCGGTGCGCTTGGTGATGCCGGCCTTCGCCTGACCGATCACCCCGGCGACGCGGACCGAGTAGAATTCGTCCAGGTTCGCGGCACTGATCGAGACGAACCGCAGCCGCTCCAGCAAGGGGTGGCGCGGATTGCCGGCCTCCTCCAGCACGCGGGCGTTGAAGTCGAGCCAGGAGAGTTCGCGGTTGATGAACCGCTCCGGGCGGTCGATCGCGATCGGGGCCGCGACGGACGCGGTTTTGCTGGATGCGGGCGCGTCCCACACGTCGGCGGCCCCGGCACCGGGGACGTGCATCGCTTGCCGGTCGCGCAGCGGGCTGTCGTCGACGATCGTCTCGCTGTCGGCCGCCGGAAGACCGTGGTCCTCGTCGTTCGAATTCAAAGCAGGGCTCCGCCTGGATGCGGCCCCGTTTTGGGCGGGCCGGGCGGCGGTTGACACTGCTTGATGCGGCAGACGCGAAAACTTCATGGTTCGGAGACGTGCCACAAAACCGTCATCTCTTCCACGACGGCGGCCGCGAGCGCCCGCGTGACAGCCCTGCCCGCCGACAAGGCCGCCCGGTCGAGCCGTGCGGCCACCTCCCGCATGGCGGCGGGCGTTCGCGGCAGGCGGGCCAGCAGAAACGCCTGAACCGGCTCGGCGACGGCGAGCTGGCGCTCGGCGCAAAGCCGCGCGAGCAGGGCGGCGAGCAGGGCGTCGTCGGGTGCCGTGATCTCGACCGCGTTGGTGGCGCGCAGCCGGCTCGCGAGGTCGGGCAGCCCGATCTTCAACCGCGCCGGCGGCGTGCGGGTGGAGAGCAGCACCGGCGATCCGGCCTCGGCGGCGGCGTTCAGGACATGGAGCAGCACCGTCTCGTCCGCGTCCTCGGCGTCGTCGATCGCGAGCGGCCCCGTGTCGGCCGGGAAGATCAGGCCGGACCCGGCGACGCGGTGGCCGCCGACGCCGCGGCTCCAGCGGGCGAGCAGGTGCGTCTTGCCGACCCCCGCGTTGCCCCACACGAGCAGCCGCCCGCCGGGCCAGGCCGCGACCCGGTCGAGCCAGGCGCGTGCGTCGGCGCTGTTCGCGCCCTCCAGGAAGTCCGCGTGCGCCTCGGGCGGGGCCGGCAGCGGGAGCGCCAACTGACGGCTCAGGGCGGCGGGGCCGGCGGGTCGAGGTAGAGCGGGCTGCGAAGGTAGCGGTGCAGCCAGAACCGGCACAGCACGCCGATCACGGCGGCGACCGGAACCGCGAGCAGCACGCCCAGAAAGCCGAACGCGGCACCGCCGGCGAACAGGGCGAAGATCACCCAGACCGCATGCAGCTCTACCCGGTCGCCGAGGAAGCGCGGGTAGATCACGTAGCCTTCGAGGATCTGGCCGAGGAAGAACACCGCCGCCACCTCCAGCACGCCGGTCCAGGTCGGGAACTGCGCGAAGGCGAGGCCGATGCTGGTGACCGCCCCGGTGATCGTGCCCACGTAGGGGATGAACGACAGCAGGCCGGCCGAAATGCCGACGATCAGCCCGAGGTCGAGCCCGACCAGCGACAGCCCGACGGCGTAGAACACGGCCAGGATGACGCAGCAGATCGCCTGCCCGCGCAGCCACGCGGCCAGGATGCGGTCGACCTCCCGGGCCTGCGCCCGGAGCACGCCCTCGTACCGGCGCGGCAGCCAGGCGTCGATCCCGCCGATCAGCGCCGGCCAGTCGCGCAGCAGGTAGAACGCGACGATCGGGGTCACGATCAGCAGCGACAGCACGTTGAAGATCGCGAACCCGCTGCCGATCAGGCCGCGCAGGGTTCCGGCGGCGAAGCTCAGCAGCTCGCCCGCCTGCCCGACCACCAGTTCTCGCACCCGCTGGTCGATGAACTCGGGGCCGAGCCGGGTTTGCAGTCTGGCGAACACGGTGTCGGCGAACACCCGGACGGCGCCGATATAGCCGGGCACGCGGTCGATCAGGATGCCGGCCTGGTTGACGATCAGTGGATACAGCAGCAGCGCGAACAGCAGGGCGGCGGCGATCAGGGCGAGGATCAGCAGCAGGGCCGCGAGCAGCCGGGGCACGCCGGCGCGCGACAGGCGGGTCGCGACCGGGTCGAGGAAATACGCGATGCCGCCCGCGACCACGAACGGCAGCAGGATCGAGGCGAACAGGGAGACGGCGAGCCAGCCGACGACGACGAGCCCGACCAGCAACCCGGTGCGCTGCCCGCGAGTCGACGCGACCGGACCCGCGACACGGGTGGGCGGCAGCGGCGGGGCGAGCAGCGTGGCCCGGTCCTGGCTGATGCTCACGGTGAGACGGACGGCCGTTGCGGCAGTCTCGCCCGCGTGGTCATGTCCGCCCCGGATCGGTTCACGGTGCGAACCATGCCGCACCACAATGTCCTTTGCCAGTTGCAGGAGTGCTTTAGCGCGATGATCCCACCCGGCCCGCCGCCCGTCAGCTACCGCGATGCGGGCGTCGACATCGACGCGGCCGACGCGCTGGTCGAGCGGATCAAGCCGCTCGCGCGCGCCACCGACCGGCCGGGCACGGTGGGTGCCATCGGCGGGTTCGGGGCACTGTTCGACCTGCGCGCCGCCGGGTTCAAGGATCCGGTGCTGGTGGCGGCGACCGACGGCGTCGGCACCAAGCTGCGGGTCGCGATCGAGGCCGGGATGCACGCCAATGTCGGCATCGACCTCGTCGCGATGTGCGTGAACGACCTGCTGGCCCAGGGTGCCGAGCCGCTGTTCTTCCTCGATTACCTCGCCACCGGCCGGCTGTCGGTCGAGCAGGCGGCCGAGGTGATGTCCGGCATCGGCGAGGGCTGCCGTCTGGCCGGCTGCGCGCTGGTCGGCGGCGAGACGGCCGAGATGCCGGGGATGTACGTGGACGGCGACTACGATCTGGCCGGTTTCGCGGTCGGTGCGGCCGAGCGGGGCACGTTGCTGCCGGAGGGCGTGATGCTGGGCGACGCCGTGATCGGCCTGCCGAGCAACGGCGTGCACAGCAACGGCTTCGCGCTGGTGCGCCGGATCGTCGCCGAAACCACGCTGTCGTGGAATGACGAGGCCCCGTTCGCGCCCGGACTGTCGCTGGCCGCCGCCCTGCTGAAGCCGACCCGGATCTACGTCTCCGCCGTGCTGGCGCTGCACCGGGCGGGTTTGCTTCGGGCGGCGGCGCACATCACCGGCGGCGGCCTGCCGGGCAATCTGCCGCGCGTGCTGCCGGGGCGGATCGCCGCGGACATCGACGCGCGGCGCTGGACGCCGCCACCGGTGTTCGGCTGGCTCGCGCGCACCGGCCGGGTGCCGCACACCGAAATGCTGCGGGTGTTCAACTGCGGGATCGGCATGGCGCTGGTCGTGCCCGACGCGCAGGCGGCGATGACGCTGCTGCGGGAGCACGGCGAGGACCCGGTCGAGATCGGCCGTCTGGTGCCGGGCGGCGGGGCGGCGCGGGTCGAGGTGGACACGCCGGACGACTGGCTCGCCGGTTGAAGCGGGTTCGCTGCGCGGCGTTGATCAGCGGACGCGGCAGCAACATGGCGGCCTTGGTCGAGGCGGCGGCCGATCCCCGCTTTCCGGCCACGATCGACCTCGTCGTTTCGAATTTCGCCGACGCGCCCGGACTGGATTTTGCAACCGGGCGAGGTGTCGCGACCGCTGTGGTGGAAAACCGGCGGGACCGGGCCGAGCACGAGCGGCTGGTCGCCGAGGCGCTGGACGAGCACGGGATCGAAGTCGTGTGCCTCGCCGGCTGGATGCGGCTGCTGACGCCGTGGTTCGTGGGGCGCTACGCGGGAAAGATGCTGAACATCCACCCGAGCCTGCTGCCGGCGTTCCCCGGCCTGCACACGCATGAGCGCGCACTGGCGGCGGGATGCCGGCTGCACGGCTGCACCGTCCACCTCGTGACCGAGGAGATGGATGCCGGCCCGATCCTGGGACAGGCCGCCGTGCCCGTTCTGCCGGGCGACACGGCGGAGACGCTGTCGGCCCGCGTGCTGGCGGCCGAGCACCGCCTGTATCCCGCGACCCTGGCCGAGTTCATCGGCAAGGGTTCGGCGGTGCCGGACGCTGCGGCGATATTGGCAAATCCGGTGCCGCTGCCCTAGACCGGTCTGCGTTGCAGACGGAGTTTGCCCATGTCCGACGTACCCGCCTTTAGCGAACACAGCGCACCGGTGGCACCCGCCGCCGCCGTCGCCGCACCCACGACCGAGGACGGGCTGATCGCGGACCGGATGCGGTTCTGGTCGTGGTTCACCGGCACGACGACGCGGGCCGCGATCGGCATCGCGGTGCTGCTGATCCTGCTGGCCTACTTCTTCGGCTGAGCGCCCCTCACCCCGCCCTCTCCCGATGGGAGAGGGAGAAGCGGCTGCTCCCTCTCCCGGCTTATGGGAGAGGGCCGGGGTGAGGGTTTAGGCGACGATCTCGGTCCCCGCGAAAAAGAACGAAATCTCGGTCGCGGCATTCTCGGCGCTATCGGACCCATGCACCGAATTGGCTTCGATGCTCTCCGCGAACTCGGCGCGGATCGTGCCCGGGGCCGCCTTCGACGGGTCGGTGGCACCCATGATCTCGCGGTTCTTGGCGACGGCACCCTCGCCGGCCAGCACCTGGGCGACGACCGGGCCGGATGTCATGAACGTCACCAGGTCGCGGAAGAAGCCGCGCTCGCGGTGGACGCCGTAGAACGCCTCCGCCTGGCCGGTCGTCAGCTGCAACCGCTTCTGCGCGACGATGCGGAGCCCCTGCTCCTCGAACTTGGCGTTGATCCGGCCGGTCAGGTTGCGGCGCGTCGCGTCGGGTTTCAGGATCGACAGGGTGTGTTCGATGGCCATCGTGCTCACTCGTTTTGTTTGGTGCGCGGCTTATAGGGACGCCCGGCCAACCGCGACAGCCCTTGGCTTAACGGGCCGCGTGTGCGACACCCCGCCACTTGCCGGCACCCCTGGAGGCCGGCGTTCGGCGTTTCCGGATTGTCCGAAACGCCACCCATTCGGAGCAGACCATGGCCAACTACACGACGATCGAGGCCCAGGTTCGCGCGGCGGCAGGTAAGGGGGCAGCACGCGCGACACGGCGGGACGGACGGATTCCGGCCGTCATCTACGGCGCCAAGCAGACCCCCATCCTGATCTCGCTCGACCCCAAGACGGTGGTGCGCGAGACGCATCGCGGCGGCTGGCGTTCGCGCCTGTTCGAGGTCGATTTGGGGAACGGCACGCCGACCCGCGCCCTGATCCGCGACGTGCAGCTGCACCCGGTGACCGACCGGCCGGAACATGTCGACTTCCAGCGCCTCGCGGCCGGCGAGCGCATCCGCGTGGCCATCGCGGTGGTGTTCGCGAACGAAGGCACCAGCCCGGGGCTGAAGCGCGGCGGCATCCTGAACGTCGTGCGCGGCTCGGTCGAATGCCTGTGCGACCCTGACAATGTGCCGGCGCATTTCGACGCCGACCTCGCCCCGCTCGACATCAACGACAACGTTCGCTGGTCCGATCTGAAGGGCACCGAGGGCGTGCGCCCGACGATCGCCGACCGTGACTTCGTGATCGCGACCGTCGCCCCGTCCGCGAAGGGTGCCGAGACCGTGGCGGCCGACGCCGCCGCCGCCGCCGCCCTCGCGGGTCCGAAGGCGAAGGCCGCGCCGAAGCAGGCCGCCAAGCCCGCAGCCGCCGCGGCCGCCGCCCCCGCGAAGGCCGCCGCCAAGCCCGCCGCCAAGAAGTAATGAGCGTCGAGCCGGAAAGCCTGGTTCTGCCGGTGTCGTGGCAGATCGAGCGCCGGCTCGACCTCGCCGAAGCCTCACCGGCCTGACAATCCGATGCGGTTGTGGGTCGGCCTCGGCAATCCCGAGCCGGGGATGGCTCGTCAGCGGCATAATATCGGCTTCCTCGCGATCGACGCGATCGCCGCGCGCCACGGGTTCACGCCGTGGCGCTCGCGGTTCAAGGGGCTGGTCGCGGACGGCACCGTGGCGGGCGAGAAGGTGCTGGCGCTGAAACCGATGACGTACATGAACGACAGCGGCCAAAGCGTTCAGGCTGCGGCATCTTTCTTCAAGATCGAGCCCGCGTCGATCACCGCGTTCCACGACGAGCTGGACCTCGTGCCCGGGAAGGTCCGGGTGAAGCGGGGTGGCGGCGCGGCCGGCCATAACGGGCTTGCGCAGCATGGACCGGATGCTCGGGACGCCCGATTACTGGCGGGTGCGGCTCGGCATCGGCCATCCGGGCCACAAGGATCGCGTGACCGGGCATGTGCTCGGCGATTTCGCGAAGGTCGATCAGCCCTGGCTCGCGGCCCTGCTGGACGCGGTCGCCGACGCGGCCCCGCTGCTGACGCGCGACGAGGCCGAGCCGTTCATGACGCGGGTCGCGCTGCTGACACAGGAGGTTTGAGAATTGGGCTTCAACTGCGGCATCGTCGGCCTGCCGAACGTCGGCAAATCGACCCTTTTCAACGCGCTCACGGCAACGGCGGCGGCACAGGCGGCGAACTACCCGTTCTGCACGATCGAGCCGAATGTCGGGCGCGTCGCCGTCCCCGACCCGCGCCTGACCACCCTCGCCCGCATCGGCAAATCGGCCAAGATCGTGCCGACCAGCCTGGAGTTCGTCGACATCGCCGGCCTCGTGCGCGGCGCGTCCAAGGGTGAGGGTCTGGGCAACCAGTTCCTCGGCAACATCCGCGAGGTCGACGCGATCGTCCACGTGCTGCGCTGCTTCGAGGACCCGGACGTCACGCACGTCGAGGGCAGCGTCGATCCGATCCGCGACGCCGAGACGGTCGAGACGGAGCTGATGCTGGCCGACCTCGACAGCCTGGAGAAGCGGCTGCCGGCGCTGCAGAAGCGCGCCAAGGGCGGCGACAAGGAGAGCATGGCGACGGTCGCCCTGATGGAGCCGATCGCGGTCGCTCTGGCGGCCGGCAAGGCGGCCCGCACGGCGATCGCGCCGGCCGACGTCGAGGCGGCGAAGCGGCTGCAACTGATGACCAGCAAGCCGGTGCTGTACGTCTGCAACGTCGACGAGGCGTCGGCCGCGACCGGCAACGCCTTCTCGGCCAAGGTCGCCGCGATGGCCGAAAGCCAGCACGCGGCGTCGGTCGTCGTCTCCGCCGCGATCGAGGCGGAGGTGTCGCAGCTGCCCGACGAGGACCGGGGCGAGTTTCTGGAGGGACTCGGCCTGTCCGACAGCGGGCTCGACCGGGTGATCCGGGCCGGGTACGGGCTGCTCGGGCTGGTGACGTATTTCACCGTGGGGCCGAAGGAGGCCCGCGCCTGGACCATTACGCGCGGGACGAAAGCGCCTGGGGCGGCGGGCGTGATCCACGGCGATTTCGAGCGCGGGTTCATCGCGGCCGAGACGATCGGGTTCGAGGATTACGTGGCGGGGAACGGCGAGGCCGGGGCGAAGGAGGCCGGGCGGGCCCGGATCGAGGGCAAGGAATACGTGGTGGCCGACGGGGACGTGCTGAATTTTCGGTTCAACGTCTAATTCTTCTCCCTCTCCCGCCTTCTGGGAGAGGGCCGGGGTGAGGGTCTCTGCCGCGCCGTCAGGGTGTGCGGCCACCCCTCACCCAACCCTCTCCCGAGGGAGAGGGCAAGCGGCTAAGCCTTCTCCCCAGACCGCGTCAGCTCCCCCAACAGCCAACTCCCAGCCGGCCCGAGCGGGATCCCCCGCCGGTGCGCCGCGACGTACGGCAGCAGCACCCGCGACACGCTCTCCGCCGGACGCAGCACCACCAGCCTTCCCTGCGTCAGATCGTCCTCGATCAGGTGCCTCGGCAGGCTCCCCCATCCCAGCCCGGCCAGCAGCAACGCGTGCTTGGCACCCAGGTCGCCGAGCCGCCACGTCCGCCCCGACAGCACGTTGTAATCCCGCCCGCGCGTCCGCTCCGACCGGTCGGTCAGCACCAGTTGCACGTGCGCGCCGAGCGCCTCGGGCGGGATCGGGCCGTCGATGGCGGCCAGTGGATGGGATGGGGCGGCGACCTGGATCAGCTCGATGTCGAGCACCGGGGCGGTGACCAGCGCGTCCACGTCGGCGAACGGCAGCGGCAACAGCCCCACCGCACAGGTGCCGTCCAGCAGGAGTGCCGCCGCCGCCCCCAGCCCCTCGACGAACAGGCGGGTCGGCACGGTCGGGTGGCGCTCGCCGAACGCGGCCAGGACGGCGACCAGGCGCGGCATCGGGAACAGCGCGTCGACCACGATCGACAGCTCCGGCTCCAGCCCGCCGGCGATGCCCCTCGCCTGCGCGCCCAACGCGGCTACCTCGTCCACGATCCGTCTGGCGCGCGGCAACAAGGCGCGGCCGGCGTCGGTCGGCACCGGCCGGTACGCGGTGCGGTCGAACAACGCGACGCCCACCTGCCGCTCCATCGCCTGCACGGCGTAGGTCACCGCCGATTGCGCCCGGCCCATGGCGCGGGCGGCGGCCGAGAAGCTGCCGTGGTCGGCGACCGCGAGCATCACCCGCAGCTGATCGAGCGACAGCGCATCCATGGCGAGGATCATAAGGCAGGCGGATGGAGCCGTATCGGATTTCCGCACTATGCTCCGCCGCATGAAGACAATGCTCGCGACCGCCGCCTTGCTCGCCGCCACCTTGTCGGGGTGCGCGTTCGCCGAAGGAAGTGGGGATCCGAACGCGGTCAGGGCCGGGTCGTACAAGATCGACCCCGACCATACGCAGGTGAACTGGGCCGTGAGCCACCTCGGCTACTCGATCTACGAGGGCCGGTTCGATGCCGTGTCGGGCACGCTGTCGCTCGACCCGAAGAACGCGGCGAACGACCGGCTCGACGTCACCATCCAGACCGCCAGCGTCGACACGCCGAGCGCCAAGCTGAACGCCGAGCTGACCGGCGATGGCTGGTTCGACGCGAAGCGGTTTCCAACGATTACGTTCCGCTCCACGAGCGTCGTCGCGACCGGCAAGGACAGCGCGATGGTCACCGGCAACCTGACGCTGCACGGCGTGACCCGGCCGGTGACGCTCGATACGCACTTCGTCGGCGCAGGGCTCAATCTGGTGTTCGGCGCCTATTTCGCCGGTTTTCAGGCGACCGGCACGATCAAACGCTCGGATTTCGGCGTGTCGGCCTACACCCCGCTGATCGGCGACGAGACGCGGCTGACGCTGAACGGGGCGTTTATCAAGCAGTGATGTCCATCGCCAAATCCGATGGACACACACAATATTTTCCCGGTTTTCCCGGTGCTTCGGATACGCAACATCCCGCTCACATCACCGAGCCGGAGTCTCCCGCATGAAGTCCGCTATCGCCGCCAGCCTGATCCTCGCCGCCACCGCCCTCTCCGCCCCCGCGTTCGCGCAGGCGAGCCGTGACACCGCCGCCGTGCAGGCCGGCACTTACAACGTCGACCCGGACCACACGCAGGTGAACTGGGCCGTCAGCCATCTCGGCTTCTCGGTCTACCACGGCCGCTTCGACAAGGTGTCGGGCACCCTGACGGTCGACCCGAAGGCGCCGGCCAACGACAAGCTCGACGTCACGATCGACGCGGCCAGCATCGACACGCCCAGCGCCAAGCTCACCGGCGAGCTGGCCGGCGACAAGTGGTTCGACGCGAAGCAGTTCCCGTCGATCACCTTCAAGTCGACCAAGGTCGTCGCGTCCGGCAAGGACCATGCGAAGGTCACGGGCGACCTGACGCTGCACGGTGTCACCAAGCCGGTCACGCTGGACGTCGCGTTCCTCGGCGCCGGGCCGAACCCGTTCTTCAAGGTGTACACGCTGGGTTTCCAGGCGAGCGGCACGATCAAGCGTTCGGATTTCGGTGTCACCACATACGCTCCGGCGATCGGCGACGAGACGACGCTGACGCTGAGCGGCGCGTTCCTGAAGCCCTGATATGAGCGACGCGACGGCCGACCGTATGCTGGCGGTACCGCTGCGCGGCCAGCGATACACGGCCGTCGCGATCGTGCTGCACTGGGCGATCGGTCTCGGGATTCTGGCGCAACTGGCGCTGGGTCTCGCGATGACGCAGCTGACGATCCCGCCCGCGACGCTGTTCGGCTGGTATCAGCTGCACAAGTCGATCGGGATCACGATCCTGCTGCTGGTGGTGGTTCGGATCGCCTGGCGGCTCGGCCACCGCCCGCCGCCGTTGCCGGCCGGTCTGCCGGTACTCGAGAAGCGGGCGGCGCACGGGACGCATCTGATCCTATACGCGTTCATGCTGGCGATGCCGCTGACCGGATGGGCGATGGTATCGGCCAGCGTCTACAACATCCCGACGGTGCTGTTCGGCCTCGTGCCGTGGCCGCATCTGCCGGTGCTGTCCACCCTGCCCGACAAGGGCACCTACGAGGCCGTATTCAAAACGATCCACGCCTATATCGGGTTCGCGCTGATCGCCTTCGCCGGCCTGCACATCGCGGCAGCACTTCGCCACCAGATCGTCGAGCGCGACGCCGTGCTATGGCGCATGCTGCCGCTGTGGCGTCGTCCCACCAACTCCTGAGGTTTTTCGCCATGCGCGCATTGCTTGTTTCCGGATTGCTGCTCGCGGCCACCCCGGCCTTCGCGGCCGATTGGAGCGTCGATCCCGCCGCCAGCCATATCGGCTTTTCCGGCACCCAGACCGGGACGCCGTTCAAGGGCGAGTTCAAGACGTACACGGCCACGATCAGCTTCGACCCGGCCCACCCCGAGGGCGGGCACGCGAAAATCGTGATCGACACGGCGAGTGCCGCGACCGGCGATCCGCAGAAGGACGAGGCGATGCCGGGGGCCGACTGGTTCGCCGCGTCGAAATTCCCGAAGGCGATTTTCGAGGCGACCAAGTTCGTGTCCAAGGGCGGCAACGCCTACGACGCGGTCGGCACGCTCACGATGCGCGACAAGACGGTGCCGGAGACGCTGCCCTTCACGCTGACGGTCAACGGCGACACGGCGCACGCGACCGGCCGCCTGCAACTGGTCCGCACCGCGTTCGGCGTCGGCCAGGGGTCTTGGGCGAGCGCCCAGTGGGTGGCACTCGAAGTCGGCGTGGACGTGGATCTTTCCGCGAAGAAGACGGGTGGCTGACGCCGCCGCCCGGGCCCGCGAAACCGCGCCGGGTTCCGGCGCGGCCCCGGCGGTCTGGGCGGCCGTGGTGCCGGAACTGGGCGTCACGGATATTTCGGCGAGCCTGGCGTTCTGGTGCGGCGTGGTCGGGTTCCGCGTCGTCTACGACCGGCCGGACGCGCGGTTCGCCTATCTGGCCTTGGGCGACGCGCAGATCATGCTCTGCGAGCTGAATGGGCGCTGGGAGACGGCAGAGACGTCTCGGCCGTTCGGGCGCGGGCTGAACCTTCAGATCATGGTCGAGCATTTGGCCCCGATCGTGGCCGGGCTGGAGGCTGCCGGCTGGCCGATTTACGAGGGGCCGTCGGATGCCTGGTATCGCGTCGGCCCCGAACTGCGAGGGCAGCGCGAAGTCCTGATCATGGACCCGGACGGCTATTTGCTCCGGTTTTCCGAGTTCTTGGGACAGCGCCCCGGTTGACCGGATCGGCTCACCCGTCGGCGCGCGGAATCCACGGGATGCGGCCAATGGTAATGCCGTCCTCCTCCAGCGCCTCCGCCTGCGCGTCGGTCGCCTCGCCGTAGATCGGGCGGTGCTCCTGGTCGCCGTCGTGCATCGAGCGCGCTTCGGCCGCGAACGCGTCGCCGACGTAGTCGCACTTGGCCTCGATCTCGGCGCGCACCTTCTGCAGCAGCGCCCGCATCGCGTCCGGCATGTCGGGCGGCGGGACGACGGCCTTCGTCGGCGCCGGCGGGCGCTCCTTGGTTCGCAGCGCCGGGGCCATCAGGGCGCGGGCGACCTGCCGCTCGCCGCATTCCGGGCACGAAATCAGGCCCGCATCCGCCTGCTGCTCGTACCCGGCGCTGTCGCGAAACCAGCCGTCGAACGCGTGGCCGGCCCCGCAGCGGAGCGCGTAGTGGATCATCCCGCGGCGACACCCAGCAGCGCGTCGAGTTTGCCGGAGCGATCCAGCGCGGCGAGGTCGTCGCTGCCGCCGATATGGGCACCGTCGATGAAGATCTGCGGCACGCTGGTCAGGCCGCCGGCGCGGCGCACGCTCTCGGCGCGTTCGGGCGTGCCGTTCGGCGCGTCGATCTCGCGGTAGGCGACGCCCTTCCGGTCGAGCAGGTTTTTGGCGCGCGAGCAGTACGGGCACCAGGGCTGGGTGTAGATGTCGACGTTCGGCATGGTCTCTCCGTGGTTGGTCACAGGGTCGTCACGCGGACCGCCTCGCGCAAGCCCTCCATGCGTCCATTGGACCGGGGATCGGGCACGCGGGCGGCGACCAGCACGTCGACGCGGGCGGCCCCGGCGGCCAGCGCGGCTTTAGCGCAGGCCCCGATCGTCGCCCCGGTGGTCATCACATCGTCGACGAGCACGATCCTGGCCCCGGCCAGCGTCGCCGCACGGGATGGGCGGACCGCGATCGCGCCGTCCATCACGGCCGCGCGGGCCTCGGCCGCGAGATGGCCCAGCGCCGGGGTGGCGCGCGGCCGGATCAGCGCGTCCGGCAGCGCCGGCACGCCGCACAATTTGGTCAATGCGCGGCACAGCAGCACCGACTGGTTGTAGCGCCGCTTGCGCAGGCGGGCGCGATGCAGCGGAACCGGCACCAGAACATCGGCGTCGCGCAACAGCTCGGCCCCGGCGCGCGCCATCATCGCGGCCAGCGCGCGCGCATGTTCCGGGCGGTCGGCGTGCTTGAAGGCGAGCAGCAGCGGGATCGCCGGGCCGTCGTAGCGCAACGCGGCGCGTCCCCGTCCCCATGTCGGCCGGTCCGACGCGCAGGCGGCGCAAAGCCCGCCCGGTGCCGCCTCGCGCGCATAGCTGAAGCCTTGGCCGCAGGCGTCGCAGCACGGCCGGCCGATGAAGCCGACCGTCCGGAAGCAGGCCGCGCAGAACCGTCCCGGCGCGTCGGTCGCGGCGTCGCAGCCGAGGCAGGTCGGCGGCAACAGCGCGTCCAGCCCGCGTGCCGAGAACCATGCGGCTGACGCGGCCAACGATCTGCCCCATATCGCGAGTCCCGCCATCCGGACGCTCCCATGGACGAAATCACCGACATCTTCGACCGATCCGCCATCCGCCGCCACCGCGATCGCGCGGCCGCGACCGTCGGGCGCGTCTCGGCGATCCTGACCGACGCGGCGGAGCGGCTGCTCGACCGGCTCGACGACACGAAACTCAAGTTTTCCCACGCGCTCGACATCGGCGGCCGCGGCGTGGTGGCACCGATGCTGCGGGCGCGCGGCATGGACGTCGTCTCGTGCGACCTGTCCGCCGCCATGGCCGCCCGGGCCGGCGGGCGGGCGGTGGTGGCGGACGAGGAGTTCCTGCCGTTCGGCGCCGGCGCGTTCGACCTCGTGGTCGCGAGCCTGTCGCTGCACGCCGTCAACGACCTGCCCGGCTGCCTGATCCAGATCCGCCGCTGCCTGCGCCCCGACGGCTTGCTGCTGGCCAGCGTGCCCGCGCTGGGCACGCTTCACGAGCTACGGACCGCGCTCACCGACGCCGAGGTGGCGCTGTCGGGCGGGCTGTCGCCGCGCGTCTCGCCGTTCCCGACGCTGGGCGATTGCGCGGGCCTGCTGCAACGCGCCGGGTTTGCCGTGCCGGTCGCCGATCTCGACGACATCCGGCTGCTGTACGCCGACCCGCTCGACCTGTTGCGCGACCTCCGCGCGGCCGGCGAGGGCAACGCCATTGTCGCGCGCGAGCGGAAAATACCGGTCCGGGCGCTGTTCCCCGCCGCACTTTCGGCGCTGCCGGCCGAGGACGGGCGCATTGTCGCGACGCTGCGGCTTGCGATGATGACGGGCTGGGCGCCATCGGCCTAAGGTTCGCAGACCGAATCGGAGGACCGACCATGCGCCGCGCCCTGCTCGCCTTGATCTGCCTCGCCCCGCTCGGCGGTTGCTTCAGCTACACCGACACATCGACGCCGGTCGTGGTGCAGCCGTCCCCGGCACCCGCCACCGGAACCGTGGTCGTCCAGCCGAACTGACGCCGGCCGCGACGGACAGGGTTTTAGCCGCCGGTCGTGCTCATGTGGCGCGCCAGGGCGGGGGCGTTGCGGCGGCGGTCGATGACGAAGTCGTGCCCGCGCGGCTTCAGCGTGATCGCGTCGCGGATCGCGGCATCCAGCGTCGCGTCGTCGGCGCCCGAGCGCAGCACCGCCCGCAGGTCGGCCGCGTCGTCCTGGCCGAGACACAGGTATAGGGTCCCGGTGCAGGTCAGCCGGACGCGGTTGCAGCCCTCGCAAAAATTGTGGGTCAGCGGCGTGATGAACCCGAGCCGCGCGCCGGTCTCCCGCACCGTGAAATACCGGGCGGGGCCGCCGGTCGCGTAATCCGTCTCGTCCAGCGTCCAGCGTTCGCGCAGGCGGGCGCGGACGACCGAGAGCGGCAGATATTGGTCGACGCGATCGGCCCCGACCTCGCCCAGCGGCATCGTCTCGATCAGCGTGAGGCCGATCCCGCGCTCGCCGCACCAGGCGATCATGGCGTCGAACTCGTCCTCGTTCACGCCGCGCAAGGCGACCGCGTTCAGCTTCACGGCCAGGCCCGCCGCCTGCGCCGCCGCGATCCCGGTCATCACCGCGTCGAGCTTGCCCCAGCGCGTGATGGATTTGAAAATCTCCGGCCGCAGCGTGTCCATGCTGACGTTGACCCGGCGCACGCCCGCGTCGAACAGCTCGGCCGCGTATTTCTCGAGCTGCGTGCCGTTGGTCGTGAGCGTCAGCTCGTCCAGCCCATGCCCCAGCCGGTCGCCGAGGTTGCGGAACAGCCCCATCACGCCGCGCCGGACCAGCGGCTCGCCGCCGGTGATCCGCAATTTCGTCGTGCCGAGCCGGACGAACGCCGCGCACAGCCGCTCGAGTTCTTCGAGGTCGAGCACCTGGCTTTTCGGCAGGAACGTCATGTCCTCCGCCATGCAATAGACGCAGCGGAGGTCGCAGCGGTCGGTGACCGAGACGCGCAGATAGGTGATGGCGCGGCCGAACGGGTCGATCAGCGGCGGTTCGACGGGCTTGGGGGCGATGAAGCTCATGGCTGGCTCAACGTCGGTCGGCGGGCTCGGTCGCGCAAGGCTTATGGATCGACCACGGCGAGCGCGACCACGGCGGTGTTGACCAGGACCTTGCCGCGACCTTCGAAATTGACCGTCACGCGCGGCCCGACCACCGATTGCACCTGACCCACGCCCCAATCCGGCTCACGCGGATGGCGCACCCACTGGCCCGGCTCCAGCGCGTGGCCGCCGCTCTGTCGTGGTCCGGTTACGTCGTTCATGGTTCATTCACCCGGCAACGGCATCGAGACGGCATGGATCATCTATCGCATCTGACGCGCTTCGGTGGCGTGCTGATCCAGCGAATCGTGCACGATCTCGCGGGGGCCGCCGGGGCGCTCGAGGGCGCGGTCGAACTGGCGTCGACCGACCCGGAGCTTGCGGCCGACGCGCTGGAGGTGGCGCGCGAGACGGCCGCGGTGCTGTCGGCGCGGTTGCGGCTGATCCGGGCGGCGTGGCTCGCGTCCGGCGAGACGATGGACGCGGCCGGGGTCTTGCGCCTGTGGGCCGGCCTGCCCGGCGCGGCGCGGCTGATCCCGCATCTCCAGGGCCTCACGCAAGCGGTGCCGTCGGACGGGGTGCCCGCGCTGCTTCACGCGATCGCCGTGGCGGCCGAGTCGGTGCCGCCCGGCGCCACCATCACGGTGTCGGGCGATGGCCTGGGCGTGAGCGTGGCGATCGCGAGCGCGTGGCCGGCCGGGTTCGCGGACCTGATCGCCGACCGCGCGGCGACCCATGCGGCCGTGCTCGCGGCCGACCCCGTGACCCTCATGGCCGTCGCCTGCGCGGCGATCGTCCATCGCGACGGCGTGCGCGCCCGGCTGACGGGGACGACGCTGAGGCTGGACTGGATCTGAGCCGGCGGCGTCCCGCGCCTTCGCGCGAACTCGCCCGGGCTTAACGCCGGCTTCATCGCGGCGCGCCACGGTCCGCGAATGGATGGTGCCCCTCACCCGGCCGACGAGCGTGTCGGCGGCCTGCGGTCCGAGGTCCCGACGGACCAAGCCGGACCTGACGGCGTGCTCGAGCTGCTCGGCGATTTCATCGACGAGGCGGAGGCGAGCCTGGTCTCGATCGAGCCGGCGGTGCTTCGCCTGGAGCAGTGTTCGACCGACCTCGCCGCGTTGAGCGAGGCGTTCCGGGTGATGCACACGCTGAAAGGAACGGGCGGCTTCCTCGGCCTGTCCCGGCTCGCCGCCCTCGCCCATGCGATCGAGGGGGTGCTGGACCAGTTGCGCCGCGACGCGACGGCGGGGGTGGCCGCGCGGCCGGACACGGTGGGCATTATCATGGTCGCCCTCGACCGGCTCGGGGCGCTGCTGCGCCAAACCCGTGGGCGGCGACGCGAGCCGTCGGGCGGCGACGCCGACGTGCTCGCCATGCTGCGCGCCGCGTCCGGCGGCGCGGCGACGGCGGCACCCGTCACCGAGGCGGCGCGGGACGCACGGCCGGTCGAGGGCCACGTCGAAGGCCACGTCGAAGGGCACGTCGAGGCCAGCACGTTGCGGGTCGCGGTCCCGGTGCTCGAACAGTTGCTGGCCTCGGTCGGCGAGCTGGTACTGGCGCGCAACGAACTGGTCTTCCACGCCGAACGGATGGCCGACACGCGCGACGGCGGCGACGGGAGGCTCGGCCTGCTGGCGCAGCGGATCGGCGCCATCGCGACGGAGCTGCAAACGGCCGCGTTGAAAACCCGGATGCAGCCGGTCGGACAGGCCTGGGCCAGCCTGCCCCGCCTTGTCCGCGACCTGTCGCTGTCGCTCGGCAAGCGGATCGTGCTGGAAACGACCGGCACCGCGACCGAGCTCGACCGGCAGGTGCTGGAGCAGATGCGCGACCCGCTGAGCCATATGATCCGCAACAGCTGCGACCACGGGATCGAGCCGCCCGACGCGCGCCTGGCCGCCGGCAAACCCGCGACCGGACGGATCGTGCTGGACGCCCGGCAGGAGGGCATTTCGGTCGTGGTGACGCTGCGCGACGACGGGCGCGGGATCGACGTGGCCGGCCTGCGCGCGCGCGCGAAGGCCGACGGCTTCATGAGCGAGGCGGACCTCGCCGCCATGACCGACGCGCAGGCGATCGGGCTGGTGTTCCGCGCGGGCCTGTCGACGGCGGCGGCGGTGACCACCGTCAGCGGGCGCGGCGTCGGGATGGACGTGGTGAAGACGGGGATCGAGCGGCTGGGCGGCTCGGTGGCGGTCGCCTCGGTCGCGGGCCGGGGGACGACGCTGACGCTGACCCTGCCGCTCACGCTCGCGATCCTGCCGGTGCTGATGGTGGCGACACGCGGGCAGCGGTTCGCCCTGCCGCGCGGCGCGGTGTCCGAGATCGTGCGCGCCCCGGTCGCGTCGGCGACCGAGCGCGACGGCGCCGGCATCGAGACGATCGACGGCGTGGCGCTGCTGCGGCTGCGCGACGGGCTGGTGCCGCTGATCGATCTGGGCGAACTGCTCGGGATCGCGCCGGCCGCCGATACGACAGCCGGTACGCCAGCCGATACATCAGCCGGGGCGCTTCACGTGGTGGTCGTGCGAACGGGCGCGATCACCTACGGCCTGGTGGTCGACCCGGTGTTCGACACCGAGGATTTGGTCGTGACGCCGCTCTGCGCCCTGCTGCGGGACGTCGCCGCGTTCGGCGGCACCGCCATCCTGGGCGACGGCGCGCTGGCGCTCGTGCTCGACGCCGCGGGCCTCGCCCGGATGGCCGCGATCGCGCCGTCGCCCGTCCCCGACGCGGCGGCCGGGCGGGTGCTGGCCACCGACGCGGCCGATGCGATTCCGCTGCTGCTGTTCACCGCGTCCGGTCAGAAGATGGCGGTGCCGCTCGGCCTGATCGCGCGGCTGGAGCAGGTCGAGGCGGCGGCATTGGCGCCGCTCGGCGACGGGACGGTCGCGGGCGGCTACACCGTCAAGCTCGGCGACCGGCTGCTCGCCGCGCGAACGCTTCGCGCCGGTCCGATCGCGCCGGCGGCCGTCGTGCCCGTGCTGATCGTCGGCGACGGCGACGGGCTTCAGGACTCGCGGCGCGCGGCGTTGCTGGTCGACCGGATCGAGGATGTCGTGACCGAGACGCTGGACGTCAGGGATATCGGCGTGCGCCCCGGCGTGCTCGGCACCGCCCTGCTGAACGGCGAGGCAAGGGCGGTGCTGGATGTGCGCCATTGGCTGACCCGGATCGACCCCGGCTGGTTCGATCAGCCGGCCGTGTCGGCTGAAGCGGCACCTCGGCTGCTGGTGGTCGAGGACAGCGACTTCTTCCGCCAGCTTCTGGTGCCGACGCTCACGACGGCCGGCTACGCGGTGACCAGCACGCCCTCGGCCGCCGAGGCGCTGCGCCTGCGCGACCACGGCATCGTGTTCGACGCGGTCGTGACCGATCTCGACATGCCGGGGATGAGCGGCCTCGACCTCGTGGTGGCGATCCGGGAGGCCGGTCCGTGGGCCGCCTTGCCGGTCATCGCGCTGACCGCGCGCACCGGCCCGGAGGACATCGCGGCCGGCCGCCTCGCCGGGTTCACCGACCACATCCGCAAGTTCGAGCGTGCGGCGCTGCTCGCGGCGCTGGAGCGCTCGCTGGCGGTCGCGGCTTGAGGCCGGACGACAACCGGCGGGGGCTGGCGCGGTCCGAACCCTGGCTCGGGCCGGACAGCATGCTGCGGCTCGAGATCGGCGGGCAGGCGTTCGCGATCGGGGTGACGGCCGCGCGCGACGTGCTGCCGACGCCCGCGATGACCCCGTTGCCGCGAGCGCCGCGCGGCGTGGCGGGCGGGCTCAACCTGCGCGGGCGCGCGGTCGTGGTGATCGATCCGCGCGTGACGCTCGGGCTGAGTACCGCGTCGGGCACGCCGCCGATGCTGGTCGTGGTCGCGCACGGCCCGGCGTTTTACGCGCTGCTGGCCGACCGGGTGACGGAGGTGGCCGATTTACCGGGCGAGCTGTTCGCGCCGGTGCCGGCCACGCTGCCGCCGGGCTGGGCCGCCCTGTGCGAGGGCGTGTTCCGGATGCCGGAGCGGCTGGTGGTCGTGCTGTCGGTGGCACGGCTGCTGGACGCCGTGGCGGGCTGAAACAATTGGAACGGTTGCGTGAACATCTGTCGCGAAGCCTATCGACGCGACGGCGTCGGGCCTATGCAATGGGCACCATCACGGTGCGACGCGGCATGAAACTCTCTCTTCCCTTGGTGGCGTTGATGCTGGCCGCGTTCGGCATCGGCACCACGGAATTCGTCATCACCGGCCTGCTGCCGGACGTGGCGAAGGATCTGAACGTCGCCGTCCCGCGCGCCGGATTGCTCATCACCGGCTACGCGCTCGGGGTCGCGTTCGGCTCGCCCATCATCGCCGTGCTGCTCGCCCCGGTCGCGCGGCGGACCGCGCTGCTGGCCCTGATCGGGATTTTCATCGCGGGCAACGCCGCCTGCGCGCTGGCGCCGACATACGAGGCGCTGATGGCCGCGCGCGTGCTGACGGCACTCTGCCACGGCACGTTCTTCGGCATCGGCGCGGTGGTCGCGACGCAGGTCGTGCCGCCGGGACAGCGGGCGCAGGCGATCGCGCTGATGTTCTCCGGCCTGACGCTGGCCAACGTGCTCGGCGTGCCCGGCGGCACCGCGATCGGCCAGTGGCTCGGCTGGCGCGCCGCGTTCTGGGCGATCGTGCCGATCGGTCTGGCCGCCGCCGCCGCCCTGGCGCTGTGGCTGCCGAAACTGGCGGGCGACACGGGCGGGCGCGGGTTCCGGGAACTGGCGGTGCTGGGCCGCCCGCAGGTCGCACTCGGGATGCTGGCGAGCGCGCTGGTGTCGGCCGGGCTGTTCGCGACGTTCACCTACGTCACGCCGCTGCTCGAGGATGTCGGCCATCTGTCGCCGCATGTCGTCACCTGGGCGCTGCTGCTGTTCGGGCTCGGCATCACCGGCGGCATGCTGGTCGGCGGCCGGATGGCCGATTGGGGGCAGGTGCGGGCACTGGTCGTGCTGCTGTCGGTGCTGATCGGGTCGAGCGTCGTGCTGTGCTGGGTTTCGGGCAGCGGGATCGCGATGGTGGCGCTGCTGCCGCTTTGGGGTGCCGCGATGTTCGGCTGCGGGCCGCCGCTGATGACGCGCGTCGTGGACCACGCGGCAGGTGCCCCGACGCTCGCGTCGGCGCTGAACCAGAGCGCCTTCAACCTCGGCAACGCCGCCGGCGCGTGGGTCGGTGCGGCGGCGCTGCTGCGCGGGATGTCGCTGTCCGGGCTGCCGCTCATCACGGCCGTGCTGGCGGGCGGCTCGCTCGCGACGGTACTGGTCTCCGCACGGCTGACGCGCCGGAGCCGCCGGGCCCGGGCGGCACCGGGCTGGGGCGCCCCGACGCGCTCCTGACGCGTTCGACATTTCGGTTGGTGGACCCGCGCCGAACGCGCCTGCGAGCGATGCCTTACGCGATCGTGCGAACGACACCGCCGTCGACCCGCAAGGACGTGCCGGTCGTTCCGGACGCCTGCTCCGAGCAGACATAGACGACCAGGTTCGCGACTTCCTCGGTCGTCGCGAAACGATTGAGGAGCGTCGTCGGGCGCATCGTCTTGAGGAACTGCTGCTCGGCCTCCTGGCGCGTGATGCCTTGCGCCTCGGCCGTGGCGTTCATCCAGCCGTCCATGATTTCCGAGTTCGTCGGACCGGGGAGCACCGAGTTGACGGTGACGCCGGTTCCGCCGGCCACCTCGGCCAGCCCCCTCGCAATCGCGAGCTGAGCGGTTTTGGTCATCGCGTAGTCGATCATGTCCTTCGGGATCGCGAGTGCCGACTCGCTGCTGATGAAGACGACGCGACCCCAGCCGCGATTCATCATGGCCGGCATGTAGTGGCGGGAGGCGCGGATGCCGCTCATGACGTTCAGCTCGAACAGATCGGCCCACTCGCTGTCGCCGATGTCGAAGAACGGCTTCGGGCGGCCCGTGCCCACGTTGTTGACGAGGATGTCCGCATCCGGTGCCTGCGCGAACAGCAAAGCCGCGCCGTCCGGGGTCGCGAGATCGGCGGTGACGCCGGTGAAGTCGCCCTTCGGGAACAGCTCGCGCAACCCGCTCAGCGTTGCGGCCACCCTGTCCTCGCGGCGGCCGTTGATCACGACCGAGGCGCCGGCCCGCGCCAGCCCTTCCGCGATGGCGCGGCCGATCCCGGCGGTGGACCCGGTAACGACGGCCTTACGGCCGGTAAGATCGATGTTCATGACGCCATTCCTTCGAGTGTAGCGAGACGAGGAGATGGGCGATGTCGGAACCAGGGATAATGGCGTAATAACCCATGACTTCTATTCTCGAGGAGAATGGGTTGGACCGGTTCCACGAGCTGAACGCCTTCATCGCAGTGGTCGAGGCAGGCGGCTTTTCCGCGGCCGCGCGCACGACGGGCGATTCCCAGTCGGGCGTCAGCAAGGCGATCGGCGCGCTGGAAAAGCGGCTGGGCGTGATGCTGTTCAACCGGAGCACGCGGCGTGTGACGCTGACGGATCAGGGGCGGCACTATTACGACCGGACAAAGCCGCTCATGGACGAGATCGAGGACGCCGACAGCGAACTGACCGGCAGCATTACGACCGTTTCGGGCTCGATCAGGATCGCGGCGGCCAGCACGTTCGGCCGGCTGCATATTCTGCCGCTGATCCCCGACCTGCTGGCGCTCAATCCCGGCCTCAAGGTGGACCTCGTTCTCTCGGACTTCATGCGCGACATGGTGGAGGACCGGATCGACCTCGCGATCCGCGTGGGGCCGGTGACCGAACCGGACGCGGTCGTCAGGCGGGTGGCGACGACACCGCTCGTCTGTGTCGGATCGCGGCGCTATTTCGAGCGGCGCGGGACACCGAAGGCGCCGGCGGAGCTCGCCGGGCACAACTGTCTTTTATATGGCGGCGGACCGGAGGCGGCGATCTGGCGCTTCGCGGGACGCCACGGCCGGTTCGGCGTGCCGGTGGACGGGACCCTGTCGTCCAACAGTGTCGAGACCATCCGGGCCGCCGTTCTGGCCGGAATCGGCATCGGCCTGTTCGCAAAAGTGTCGCTCGCCGACGAACTCGGCCATCCGGACATCGTGACGATTCTGGAGGAGTTCATGGGCGATGTCAGGGACATCAACCTCGTCTGGCCGAAACGACGCTTCGTTCCGACCCGGGTCCGGCATGTGACCGACTTCTTCGCGGACGCCATTCCGCGGCGGATCTAGGGAACACTGCTCGGCGGGCGGTGCCGGTGAAACCTCGGCCGCCGCCCGCTTTCTCGGCCCTAGTGGTGGCTGCCCTCGCCCGAGAAATCCGGGGCTTCGAGGCCGCTCGCCATCAGCTGCTCGACCAGCGCCGCCTTCAGCCGCTCCAGCCCCGCGTCGTCGCTCGCCTCCGCGCGCGCCACCAGCACGGCCTGCGTGTTCGAGGCGCGCAGCAGCCACCAGCCATCCGAGGTCGAGACGCGCACGCCGTCGATATCCGACACTTTCGCGCCCGACGCCCGCAGGCGCCCGGCGACCTCGTCGATGACTTTGAACTTCCGGGCATCGTCGCAGGCGAAGCGCAGTTCCGGCGTGTTGACGACGTGGGGCAGCGCCTCGCGGACCGCCGACAGCTTGCCGCTCATGCGCGCCACGATGCCGAGCAGACGGACGCCGGCATACAGCGCGTCGTCGAAGCCGTACCATTTGTCGGCGTAGAAGGTGTGCCCGCTCATCTCGCCCGCGATCGGGGCGCCGGTTTCGGCCATCTTCGCCTTGATCAGGCTGTGGCCGGTCTTCCACATCAGCGGCACGCCGCCGGCGCGCGCGACCTCGTCGAACAGGACCTGGCTCGCCTTCACGTCGGCGATCACGGTCGAGCCGGGGAGGTTCTTCAGCACGTCGCGGGCCAGCACGACCAGCATCTGGTCGCCGGCCATCGCGGTGCCGGTGTCGTCCACCGCCCCGATCCGGTCCGCGTCGCCGTCGAGCGCGATGCCGACATCGGCCTTGTGCTCCAGCACCGCCTTCTGCAGGTCGACGAGGTTCTTCGCCACCGTCGGGTCCGGATGGTGGTTCGGGAAGCGGCCGTCGATGTCGCCGAACAGGATCGTGTGCGTGCCCGGCAGGCCCGCGACGAGGCGCTTCAGCACGTTGCCGGCGGCCCCGTTGCCGTTGTCCCAGACCACGTTCAGCAGCCGGTCGCCGCCGTCCCAGTCGGTCAGCAGGCGGGCGACGTACTGGTCGGTGATGTCGACGTTGCGCTCGGTGCCGGCCAGTTCCTCGACCACGTCGCCGCCGCGCGCCATCTTGCCGAGTTCGGTGATCTGCTCGCCGAAGAACGGCTTGCGGGCGAGCATCATCTTGAACCCGTTATAGTCGGCCGGGTTGTGGCTGCCGGTGACCATGACGGCACCGTCGGTCTCCATCACGGTCGACGCGTAGTACAGCATCGGCGTCGGACCGAGGCCGACGCGGATGACCTCCATGCCGGACGCTTTCAGGCCCTCGACCAGACGCGGCTCGAGGTCCGGCGAGGACACGCGGCCGTCGAAGCCGACAGCGACCGTGCGGCCGCCGTTGCGCGCCACGACGGTGCCGAAGACGCGCCCGATCGCGAACGCGTCCGCCGGGTGCAGGGTGTCGCCGACGATGCCGCGGATGTCGTATTCGCGCAGCACGGTCGGATTGAAGTCATGGGTGAACGGCATCGGCGAACCCTCGGACAAGGTGTGAGACTCAGGCGGTGTGGTCGGCCTCGGAGACGTAGTGCTTCAGGAATTTCCGTACCGCCGGACCGAGGTCGGGGCGGCGCAGCGCGAAGGCGAGCTGCGCTTCGAGGTAGCCGACCTTGTCGCCGCAATCGAACCGGCGGCCCTCGTAACGCAGGCCGTGGAACGGGACATGGCCGATCAGGCGGGCCATCGCGTCGGTGAGCTGGACCTCGTTGCCCGCACCGCGATCCATGCGCGCCAGCTCGGCGATCACCTCCGGCATCAGCACGTAGCGGCCGATGATCGACAGGTTCGACGGCGCGTCCTCGGGCTTCGGCTTCTCGACCAGGCCCTTGACCTCGACCAGCTGACCGTCGTCGGCGCCGATGTCCAGAATGCCGTAGCGGCTGGTCTGGTCGTGCGGCACCTCGGTCACGGCCACCACGCATCCGCCGGTGTGGTAGTACGCCTCGGCCAGCTGCTGCGTGCACGGCACCTCGCTCAGCACGAGGTCGTCCGGCAGCAGGATCGCGAACGGGTCGTCGCCGATGAACGCGCGGGCGCACCAGATCGCGTGGCCGAGGCCGAGCGGCTCCTGCTGGCGGACGGTCGCGATCGAGCCGGGCGGCAGTTTCAGGTCGTTGAGCATCTTCAGCTCGACGTGCTTGCCGCGCTCGCGCAGCGTCGCCTCGAGCTCGTAGGCGATGTCGAAATGTTCGACGAGGGCGGTCTTGCCGCGCCCGGTGACGAGGCAGAACTGCTCGATCCCGGCGGCGCGCGCCTCATCGACCGCGTACTGGATCAACGGCTTGTCGACGACCGGCAGCATCTCCTTGGCCATGGCCTTGGTGGCCGGCAAGAACCGGGTCCCGAGGCCCGCCACGGGGAGCACGGCTTTGCGTAGCGGCTTGATCACGTCGCTAAACCTTTCCTCCAATTCATCTCGCCATGCCATGCGGGGGGCGGCGAGACAAGGAGGCTCAACCGACCAGCACGTCCCTCGCCTGATTGATCCGCGCGGCCAGCCAGTCGGAGCCGCCGCTATCGGGGTGTGCCGCGCGCATCAGGCGGACGTAGGCGGTCTGGATTTCTGATTTGCTCGCGCCGGGTTGCAGGCCGAGCACCTCGTAGGCCTCGGCGCGGGTCATCTTCGAACTCGGCGCACGCCCGGCCCCCGGCATCGCGCCGGCCATGCCCGGCACTTTGCGCCGCAGCCAGCGCATCAGCAGCGGTCCGAACACCGGCAGCAGGAAGAACGCGAACCCGCCCCGGCCGCTGAACAGCAGCAGCGCCATCGCCGCCGCGCCGCCCAGGCCCAGAAGCCACGCGCCGAACACCTTGATCGACGAGACGCTGGCGCGGGAGAACGCGCGGGCGAGCCAGAACAGCAGCAGCAGCGCCGCCGCCCCCGCGACCAGATACGGCACGGCCTACCCCGGGAGGGCCGGCGGTGCCGGCCGCTCGGACGCGAGCGCGTGGCGGATCGCGATGGAGCTGATGTTGAGGATGCCGCGCGCGGTCACGCTCGGCGTGACCACGTGGATCGGCCGGCTCAGCCCGAGCAGCAACGGGCCGATCGTCAGCCCCTCGCCCGCCGCCTTGACCAGGTTGAACGCGATGTTGGCCGCGTCGAGACTCGGCATCACCAGCAGGTTCGCCGTCCCGGTCAGCGGGCTGTCGAGCACGGCGCGGCCCCGGATCGCCTCCGACAACGCGGCGTCGGCGTGCATCTCGCCGTCGATCTCCAGATCCGGGGCGCGCTTCCTGATCAGCGTCAGCGCCTCGCGCATCTTGCGCGCCGACGGCGAACGCGACGCGCCGAACATCGAGTGGCTCAGCAACGCCGCTTTCGGCGCGACCCCGAAATCCTGCACCGCCTCGGCGGCGAGCAGGGTCATCTCGGCCACCTGCTCGGCGGTCGGGTCGGTGACCATGTGCGTGTCGCAGACGAACAGCACGCCCGCCTGCAGGATCAGGCACGACATGGCGTAGACCCGGCTGACGCCCTCGCGGCGCGGGATCAGCGGCAGCAGATCCTCGATGTGCTTCCACCAATCGCCGGCCCCGCCGCAGATCGCCGCGTCCACGGCCCCGGTGCGCAGCAGCATGGTCGCCAGCGCGGTCGGGCGGATGGCGAGCCGCCGCACGGCCGCGGCCGGGGGCGCGCCACGGCGGCCCATGACGGTCTGGAAGTCGCGGATCAGCGCCCCGAACCGCTCCTCCGGCATGTCGGCCGGATCGAGCACCTCGACGTTGCGGCCGACCTGCAGGCGCAATCCCATGGCGCGCGCCTGCGCCTCGATCACGGCGCGGCGGCCGATCAGGACCGGGGACGCCATCTCGTCGTCGACCAGCGTCTGCACCGCGCGCAGCACCCGCTCGTCCTCGCCCTCGGCATAGACGACGCGCACCAGCGTGCCGTCGGGCCGCGCGCGGGCGGCCTCGAACACCGGGCGCATGAGCTGGCCGGAGCGGAACACGAACCGCTCGAGGTCGCGGGTGTAGGCCCCGAAATCCTCGATCGGGCGGGTGGCGACTCCGGTGGCCATCGCGGCGCGCGCGACGGCGGGCGCGATCTGCAGGATCAGGCGCGGATCGAACGGTTTGGGGATGATGTATTCGGGGCCGAACACTGGCGCCGTCCCGCCGTACGCGGCCGCCACGACCTCGCTCGCCTCGATCCGGGCCAGCTCGGCGATCGCCTCGACCGCGGCCAATTCCATCGCCTGGTTGATCGTGGTCGCACCCGACGTCGAGCGCCCCGCGAAAGATGAACGGGAAGCACAGGACGTTGTTGACCTGGTTCGGGTAGTCGGACCGGCCGGTGGCGATGATCGCGTCCGGCCGTGCCGCGTGCACCGCCTCGGGCAGGATTTCCGGCTCCGGGTTGGCCAGCGCCATGATGATCGGACGGGGCGCGAGCTTGCCCAGCCACTCGGCCTTCAGCACGCGGGGTGCCGACAGGCCCATGAACACGTCGCACCCGTCGAGCACGTCCTCCAGCGTCCGCGCGTCGGTCACGCGGGCGTAGCGGCCCATGCGGTCGTCTAGGTTCTCGCGCCCCGCGTGCACGACGCCCTTGATGTCGGTCAGCGTGACGTTCTCGGGCCGCAGGCCCATCTCGACCAGCAGATCGACGCAGGCGAGGGCCGCCGCCCCCGCGCCGGAGGTCACGAGGCGCACGTCCCCGAGCTTTTTTTCTTGCAGCACCAGCGCGTTGCGGATCGCGGCGGCGACGGTGATCGCGGTGCCGTGCTGGTCGTCGTGGAACACCGGGATCTTCATCCGCGAGCGCAGCTCGGCCTCGATCGCGAAGCACTCCGGGGCTTTGATGTCTTCCAGGTTGATCGCGCCGAAGGTCGGCTCCAACGCGGCCACCACGTCGCAGAATTTCGCCGGGTCCTGCTGGTCGACCTCGATGTCGAAGCAGTCGATGCCGGCGAATTTCTTGAACAGGACGGCCTTGCCCTCCATCACCGGCTTGCCGGCGAGTGCCCCGATATTGCCGAGGCCGAGCACGGCGGTCCCGTTGGAAATGACGGCGACGAGGTTGCCGCGCGCGGTCAGTTCGCGGGCGCTGGCTGGGTCGGCGACGATTTCGAGGCACGCGGCCGCCACGCCGGGCGAGTAGGCCAGCGCCAGATCGCGCTGGGTCGCCATCCGCTTGGTCGGCGTGATCTCGAGTTTTCCGGGGCGCGGGAACCGGTGATAATCGAGCGCTGCTTTACGGAAATCGTCGTCCACGGCTGCCTCCAAGGTCGCTCGGACCTTGGCCCTCACCCGCTATCGGGGCAACCGGGGTCCGGCGCAACCGGGCCGGAGTATGCGGTCGAGAAGACTCGAACTTCCACGAGGTTTCCCCCACAAGCACCTCAAGCTTGCGCGTCTACCATTCCGCCACGACCGCATCTGGGCAGGCGGGCGATATAGCCGCGTGACGGTTTTCGGGCAAGCGGCCCGTGGGAGAACCGGCCAGTTCGAGCACGAACGCCGCGCCGCCGCCCGCCCGCTCCTCGACCCGCGCCGCGCCGCCGTGCGCGGCGGCGATCTCGGCCACGATCGCGAGGCCGAGTCCCGCGCCGTCGTAACGCGGCGACGTCCCGCGCTCGAACCGGCCGAAGATGCGGGCGCGCTGGTCCGGCGCCACGCCGGGTCCGCGATCGAGCACGCGGACGGTCGCCGGGGCGGCGATCGCGACCTCCACCACGGAGCCGGAGGGCGCATGCGCCAGCGCGTTCTCGATCAGGTTGGTCAGGGCCACCACGAGTGCGGCGAAGTTGCCGTGCAGGGTGGCGACCGGCGCCTCGTCGAGCGAGATTTCGATGCCGCGCCGCAGGCCGAGCGGGACCAGGTTGCTGATCGCCTCGACCGCGACCGCGTGCAGTTCGACCGGCTCGGTGAGGTCGAACGGCAGGCCGTCCACGCGCGCCATCCGCAGCAACTGGCCCACCAGCCGGGCCATCCGCTCGGTATCGGCGCGCGCCGCGTGGATGCCCGGTGTCGCGTCGAGCGTGTCGAGCCGCGCGGTCAGGACGGCGAGCGGGGTCCGCAGCGCGTGCGCGGCCTCGGCGACGAAATGCCGTTGCGCCAGCAGCGCCTGTTCGAGCCGGTCCAGCGCGTCGTTGACCGCGAGCACGATCGGCACGATCTCGCGCGGCAGCCCGGCGGCCGGCAGACGCGCCCCGGTATGGCCGGGACCGACGCGGGCCGCCGCCGCCGAGACCTCGGTCAGGGGGCGCAGGCCGCGCCGCAACGTGATGACGCCGACCAGCACCGTGGCGACGCCGATCGGCAGCAGCAGCCACAGCGTCGCCAGCAGAAAATTGCCGATCATGCTGTCGAGCAGGACGTCCGACTGGTCCCGCCCCTGCATCACGATGACCCGCCAGGGCCCTTTGTAGCCGACCAGGCCGACGAAGCCGTGGTCATGGCCCTCGCTCGGCGGAAGCTTGAAGAACCCGCCCTCGAACGGCCGGGGCAGCAGCGGCAACAGGCGGCCGACGGCGGCTCCGTCGGAGGCGGCGACGAGCCGGTCGCCCGCGAACACCGCGAACACATTGTCACCGGCGGAGGCCCGGAACGAGGCGACGAGCGACGGCGGCAGGGTGACGGCCGCGGTCGCGGCCGCCGGAAGCTCCGTCACGATCAGGGCGACCTGATTTTGCAGCCCGACATCGTCGAGGTCGTAGACGGTCTCGATCGCCTTCCACGCGATCGCGGCGGCCGCGAGCAGCACGGCGACGATCATCACCGCCGCCAGACGCAAGGCGAGCCGGTTGGCGAGCGAACGAGGCTTCGGCGCGACCGGCTTCAAGGCGTGTCGGTCAGCAGGTAGCCGACGCCCCGGACGGTGTGCACGCTGAGCCGCGCCGGTGTGTCGGCGAGCTTGCGGCGCAGCCGATACACCAGCACCTCCATCGCGTTCGACCCGAGTTGCGCGTCGAAACTATACAGGGAGCGCTCCAGCGATTCGCGCGACACCACCCGGCCCTGATGCCGCAGCAGCTGTTCGAGCAACGTGGTCTCGCGCACCGACAGGCCGACATCGGCCCCGTCGACGAAGGTCTGCCGGCTGGCGGTGTCGAGCGTCAGGTTGGCCATGCCGAGCGTCACGCCGAGCAGCGCATTGGGACGGCGCAGCAGGGCACGCACGCGCGCCATCAGCTCGGGCATGTGGAACGGCTTGACGAGATAGTCGTCGGCCCCGGCGTCGAGACCCGCGACCCGGTCGTCGAAGCCGTCGCGCGCGGTCAGCACCAGGATGGGCACGCTGGAATCGCGCCTGAGCTGACGTAGCAGGGTGAGGCCATCGCCGTCCGGCAATCCGCGATCGAGGATGATCGTGTCGTATTGGCCGATCGCGAGGTAGTCGGCCGCTTGCGCCAGATCCGGCGCGACATCGACCGCGAAGCCGCCCTGTTCGAGGGCCGCGCGCATCAGCCCGGCCAGGCTTGCCTCATCCTCGACGAACAACAGGCGCATCGCTCATTCACCATTCCGATCGCGCTCGCTTGGCACATGAGCGTTACCCCACCCTTACGCGGGGCGCAGCCGCCGCGTCAGGCACTTGTCATCGCCGGGCGCTAAGGTGTTCGCGACCGCAACGGGGGTTCGGCATGAGGCTTCGGCTATCGAGCATCGGGTTCGCGATCGCGCTCGTCGCGGCACCGGCCGCGGTGGTCGCCGCCAGCGGTCTCGTCCAGACCATGAAAGGCTGGAACCGCTCGTCCAAGTCGGTCGGCGCGATGCTGTCCGGTCATGCCACGTTCGACGCGGCGGCGGCGCGCGCGGCGCTGCAGCAATACGCCGACGACGCCGACCAGATCGCCGCGCGGCTGCACGGCAACTCGGCCGACGCGCAGGATTACCGCGCCCGGTTCGTGACGTTCTCCGCGGACGCGAAATCCTCGTTTCCGGCGGCCGCGCAACCGGCGGCGCTGAAGGCCGCCTTCACCCACCTGATGGCGGAGTGCTCAGCCTGCCACACGGCATACAGGGACTGACGCATGGCGCGCTCCAATCTGACGCGGGTGCTGCACCTGCTGATCCTGACGCTGGTCCTGCATCAGCTGATCGGCAGCCAGTTCATGCAACGACCGGATCCCGGCGACGATCCGGCGTGGAATTTCATGCTGCACGAGTATGCCGGATTGCTGTTACTGGCCGTGGCCGGCGTGTTCTGGCTCTGGACCATGATCCGGCGGGGCGAGACCAGGTTTTCACGGCTGGTGCCCTGGTTCTCGGTGGCCCGGCTGCGCGATGTCTGGACCGATGTCGCGGCGCAGGCGCGGCGGATCGCGAGTTTGCGGGCGCCGGACGATTCCGACGGTGCGCTGGCCAGCGCGGTGCACGGTCTCGGGCTGCTGGTGCTGACCGCGATGGCCGCGACCGGCACGGTGTTCTTCTTCGCCCAGCGCACCGGGATCGGCCACACGGCACTCGATCTGCACCGGCTGATGGCCAATCTGATGTGGGCCTATCTGGTCGCGCATGCCGGTCTGGCGGTGCTGCACCACCTGCTCGGCAGCGACATCTTCGCGCGCATGTTCTGGGTCGGCCGGCGGCGGCGGCGGACCGGAACGGCGATCGGCGACGCGGCCGACTAGGCCCTTGCGTCCGGGGCGGGATGCGCGGAGGTCTCATGGCGCAATCCGCTCATGAAGGACCGAGACATTGCCGAACGCATTGATTGTCGGAGTGGGGCCGGGTTTGTCGGCTTCGCTGGCCCGCCTGCTCTCCCGCGAGGGTTATGGCGTGGCGCTCGCCTCCCGCAGAGCGCCCGCCGCGCTGGCGGCCGAAGTGGGCGGCACCGCGCATGCGTGCGACGCAAGCGATCCGGCGCAGGTGGCGGCCTTGTTCGACGCGGTGCCCGACGCCGAACTGGTGGTCTACAACCCGAGCGCGCGCGTGCGGGGGCCGGTGACCGACCTGGACCCGGCGGCGGTGCGCGACGCGCTGATGGTCACCGCGTACGGCGCGTTCCTGGTGGCGCAACAGGCGGCGCGCAGAATGCTGGCGGCCGGGCGGGGCACGATCCTGCTGACCGGCGCGTCGGCGGGGGTCAAAGGGTTCGCGCGGTCGGCGACGTTCGCGATGGGCAAGTTCGCGCTGCGCGGTCTGTCGCAAAGCCTGTCGCGCGAATTGCACCCGCAGGGCGTGCATGTGGCGCACATCGTGGTGGACGGATCGATCGACGTGCCGGGCGGGACGGACGACCGGCGGCTCAACCCGGATGCGATCGCGGCGGCGATGCTGGGTCTGGTGCGGCAGGAGCGGAGTTGCTGGACCGACGAACTCGCGGTCCGGCCGTGGGTCGAGGTGTTCTAGACTAGGACGGCGGTCCTGGAGTGCCCGGCGTCAGGCACTCCAGGCAGGCCGGCTCAGGCGTCCGGCGTTAGGCCTCGGGCGGCTCGGCGGCGATCGGGATGCGGCGCTGCTCGACCACCGCTCCGTTCGGCTCGGCCAAGAACTCGGGCTGGTCGCCGTAGCCGGCCGGCTCGTCCTCGCGATCCTGCTGCTCCCGGTCATTCTCCCGGTCCTGCTCGCGCTCCTGCTCGTCGGCGATCTCGGTGAAGCTCGAGTCGCGCGGCGAGCGGCCGTTCTGGTGGCCGTTCTGCGCCGGGGCCGGCGCGCCGCCCTGCTGGATCTGCGCCTGCGTCATCGCGTTGATGATGCGGAAATAGTGTTCGGCGTACTGGAAGTAGCTTTCGGCCATCACGCGGTCGCCGACGCCGGTCGCGTCCCGGCCGAGCTGGAGGTATTTCTCGAACAACTGCTGCGCGGTGCCGCGGATGCGAAGATCGGGTCCGCTGCTGTCGAAGACGTGGTTGCGGTTCATCGGGATGCCGCCGCCCTGGCGCACCCCCGCTCCGCCGCCGCCCTGTCCGCCGCCGCCGTGACCGCCGCCAGGGCCGCCGCGGTTGTTGCGTCCGCGCATCCGCTTCATGTTCATGCTGTCGCCGATTGCTCTTCGTTGTTCGGGTTGCCGCGACGACAACGGTCAGATGGACCGAGCGTTACTGTCGCGTTCGTCGCATCACCGCGCTGGTTCGTTCGGGTCGGCGCGGGGCACGGCCGATCCCGGCTGCCAGCCGGGTCCCGCGCCATCGGGCGCGGTGCCTGCGAGATCAAGCAGATAGTCGGACCATCACGCCCGGTCAACTAGCGCGATCCGGTCGAGTCCCCCAAGGTCCGCTCGGATACCTTTCAGCCGCAATCCATTCGCCACGACGAGGTCGCAGAGCGCCGGTCCCTGCCCTGCCCCATGCTCGAACAACGCGACTCCGCCGGGCAGCAGCAGCGTGTGGAGCGCCGGGAGAATGGCGCGATACGCGTCGAGCCCGTCCGGTCCGCCGTCCAGCGCCAGCGCCGGTTCGTACCGGGCGACCTCCGGGTCGAGGCCGGCGATGTCGGCATGCGAAATATACGGCGGGTTGGCGAGCACGATGTCGAAGCCTCCGGCCAGCGGGGCCGCCCAATCGGCGCAGATGAACGCGGCGCGATCCAGGCCGAGCGCCGCCGCATTGTCGCGCGCCAGCACGCAAGCGGCTTCGTTGCGGTCGACGCCGATGCCGAACGCGGCCGGGTATTCGACGAGGGCGGCCAGCAGCAGCGCGCCGGTGCCGGTGCCGAGGTCCAGAATGCTACCGACGCGGGCGCGATCGGGGCGGATCGCGACCAGTGCCTCGATCATGGTCTCGGAGTCCGCCCGGGGGATCAGCGTGGCGGCCGACACGGACAGGTCGAGCGTCCAAAACCCCTGGCGGCCGGTGATGTAGGCGAGCGGTTCGCGGGCCGCCCGCCGGCCCACGAGTTCGGCGAACGAGCCGGGCGGCACGGCGAGCGGGCTTGGCACCGACCCGTGCGGCAGGCCGAGCGCATGGGTCAGCAGCAGCCGGGCCTCTCGCGCCGGATGCTCGACCCCGGCGTCACGCAGGATGGTCGTCGCGTCCCGGGGCGTCACGCCTCGGCCGACAGCCGGGCCGCCTGATCCTCGGCGATCAGCGCGTCGGTGAACTCGTCCAGCTCGCCGCCCATCACGCGGTCGATCTTATACAGCGTCAGATTGATCCGGTGGTCGGACACGCGGCCTTGCGGGAAGTTGTAGGTGCGGATGCGCTCGGAGCGGTCGCCGGTGCCGACCTGCCCTTTCCGGTCGGCCGCCCGGGTCGCGGCGAGGCTCGACCGCTGCGCCTCATAAAGCCGCGCGCGAAGAATCTTCATGGCCTTGGCGCGGTTCTTGATCTGGCTGCGCTCCTCCTGCATCGCGACCATGATGCCGGTCGGCAGGTGGACGATGCGCACGGCACTCTCGGTCTTGTTCACGTGCTGCCCGCCGGCACCGGACGCGCGGTAGACGTCGATGCGGAGGTCGCCCTCGTCGATCTCGATGTCGACCTCCTCGGCTTCCGGCAGCACCGCGACCGTGACCGTGGAGGTGTGGATGCGGCCCTGGCTCTCGGTCGCCGGCACGCGCTGGACGCGGTGGACGCCGCTCTCCCACTTCATGCGCGCGAACACGCCGCGGCCGTTGACCTCGGCCATGGCACCCTTGATGCCGCCGAGGCCGGTGTCGTCGTATTCCAGCACCTCGAACCGCCAGCCGTGCAGGGCAGCGTGCTTCTGGTAGAGCGCGAACAGTTCGGCCGCGAACAACCCGGCTTCGTCGCCACCGGCGGCCGGGCGGATTTCGAGGATGGCCGAGCCGTCGTCGGCCGAGTCGCGCGGCAACAGGGAGACCTGGAGCGCCCGCGTGAGGTCCGGCAGGCGGGCCCGCAGGTCGTGCAGCTCGGCCTCCGCCATGCCGCGCAGTTCTGGGTCGGACAGCATCGACTCCGCGTCGGCGATCTCGCGCTCGACCGTGCGGAGTTCCTGCACCCGCGCCTCGATCGGTTCCAGCTCGGCCAGCTCGCGCGAGGCTTTGACGAACGCCTCGCCGCCGAGCTGTTCGCCGAGCAGGGCGCGCAGTTCGTCGGTGCGGCCGAGAATCCAGTCGAGGCGGTCGGAGAAACTCATCGCGTCAGGAGCGCCGCCAGCCCCGAAATATCGGTGTCGACCTGCTCGCCGGTATCGAGGTCTTTCAACGCGATCGTATCGCCGACGATCACCACCGCGCGGCTGCCGGCCTTGTTGGCCCGCTCCATCCGGCGCTTCAGGTTACCCCGGTAGCCGATCTCGGCCCGGATTCCTGCCGCGCGCAAGGCCTTGAGCACATCGATCGCGGCGGCCTCGTGCCCGTCGCCGGCCGGGATGACGGCGACCGGGCGCGGGGCTGCGGGAACGCCCGCGAGCAGCATCGCCAGCCGCTCGATCCCGGCCGCCCAGCCGACGCCGGGCGTGGGCGGGCCGCCCATTTCGGCGACCAGCCCGTCGTAGCGGCCGCCGGCCATGACGGTGCCCTGCGCGCCCAGGGCCGAGGTCACGAACTCGAACGCGACGTGGTTGTAGTAGTCGAGGCCACGGACGATGCGCGGGTTCTCGGTGAACGGCACGCCGAAGCGGACGAGATTGTCGCGCACGGAATCGTAATGCGCCTGTGCGCCGGGCGTCAGATGCGGCGCGATCACCGGGGCGTCGGCGACGATGCGACGGTCGCCCTCGTCCTTGCTGTCGAGGATGCGGAGCGGGTTGCGCTCGAGCCGCGTCAGGCTGTCGGCCGACAGATTTTCGCGATGGTCCGTGAAGTATCCGACCAGGGCGGCGCGGTAGGCGTCCCGGCTTTCACGGTCGCCGAGCGTGTTGATCTCCAGCACGATGTCGCCGGCGATGCCCAACGCGGACAGAATGTCCCAGCCGCAGGCGATCACCTCGGCGTCGGCGAGCGGTTCGGGCGCGCCGATCAGCTCGCAGCCGATCTGGTGGAACTGGCGGTAGCGGCCTTTTTGCGGGCGCTCGTAGCGGAACATGGGGCCGGCGTAGAACACCCGCTGCGGCAGCGATTGGGTCAGGCCGTTGGTCACCAGCGCGCGGCAGACGCCGGCCGTGCCCTCGGGGCGCAGGGTCAGGCTTTCGCCGCCCCGGTCGTCGAAGCTGTA
The DNA here is from genome assembly GCA_963756975.1 of uncultured Alphaproteobacteria bacterium. Classification (GTDB taxonomy): domain Bacteria; phylum Pseudomonadota; class Alphaproteobacteria; order Acetobacterales; family Acetobacteraceae; genus CAVRQM01. The sequence continues at coordinate 140,710 of CAVWPS010000002.1, forward strand.
CATCTCCTTGGCGACCACGTCGGACGTGTCGCCGAGGCTGCGGGAGAACACGCGGGTATCCTCGAAGATCGGCGTCGCCCATTCGTCGAACCCGTAGGTGCCGGCGATCCGTTTGGCGGTGTCGACGACATGGGTGTGGCGGCGCTGGTCGTCGCCGATCAGGTCGCGGGTGCCTCGGGCGGGTTGAAGGGCGGTCACGGTCGAAGCGAAAACATTGAGAACAACGACGTCAATTATGAGTTCTATACGAAAGCGACGCCGTGGGTCCGGGTCGCCCCGGAACGTCGAATGACAACACCAACTGGGAATCGGCAGGTGCAACCGCTGGCCCGAAATGCGCCACCCAGGTGACGCCCGTTCCGCCACTTGGCAGCCGATAGGCCGGTCTGACTGGTTGGCCAAGCAGAGGTTCGGCGGTCAACAATCGCGCGACCTCGTGGCCATCCGCATCCGGGGCGGCAAACCCGCATCCAGCAAGGTGCAGCGGCCCGTTCGCCGCCTCGGCGGACGTCAGCATGATGGGCGTGCCCTGTTCTGGAACGAGCCAGTCCTTGACTTTAAACGTGTGCCCGGGCCCGCCTGGCACGGGGAAGTCTCGGTTAAGAAATACAGGATAGCCCGCCTCCGTCGCCTTGCGATCGATAGAGCTGAAACTCGGGGGCGCGCTGAGACAGAACGACCGGAACAGCGCCACTGCGGCAGAAGCCCGATCAGCGGCGACCGCTGAGTTCGAAATGCCAACTGCGAACAGCGCGAGGCCAGCGAATTGAATAAACTGCACGTTAATCCCAAAGCCTCGGGATCAGTTCGTCGGCTGTCGTTTCGAGCGCCTCGGCAAGCCGGCCGAGTACAATGCGATCGATCGGCGCGCCTGTCTCGGCTTGAGTCACGGCGTCCTCGGACACTTTTGCACGGGCCGCCAATTCGGCGACCGTGAAGCCACGGTATTCGCGCCAGACCAGGATCGGGTCCTCGCCATGCAGCGTGCGGTGGACGACGACGCCCGGGATCGTCGGGATGAACTCACGCTCGATCCGGGCAATCTTGAACTCGAGAAGGTCGTTCTCGTCCTCGAGCCGATCCAACAGGTCGGTCGGGTCGTTCGCGACATCGTTCATCGGTACGCCTCCCTGCGATGAGACACTTTTACGACGATCATGGCGTCGTCGTAGCGCTCGAAGATAACACGCCAATCGCCGGATCTCAGCCTGAACTCGCCCGGGTGACCCTGATACGGGACAACATCATGGCCCGACGCGGTCGGATCGGCCGCGTATGCCTCGAGCTTTCGCGCGATGCGCTCGCCGTCCGCAAACGGGAGGTCGACAAGCTGTTTGCGAGCCCTTAGCCGGTATTCGATCCTAAGCGCCACCTACTCGGCGGCAACCTTCACGGCCGCCTTCTCGTTCGCCTTCGCCGCCTTCAGCAGCTCGACCCGGCGTTCCACCAGTTCGACGATATGATCCACCATCCCGGTGCCGGACATCGTGTGGTCCGTCTTGCCGGCCGCGTACACCATGTGCTTGCCGCCGCCGCCGCCGGTGACGCCGATATCGGTCATCAGCGCCTCGCCGGGGCCGTTCACCACGCAGCCGATGATCGACAGCGTGAGCGGCGTCTCGATATGGGCGAGCCGCTCCTCCAGCGTCTGGACCGTCTCGATGACGTTGAACCCCTGCCGCGCGCAGGACGGGCACGAGATGATTTTCACCCCGCGATGGCGGATCCCGAGCGACTTCAGGATGTCCCAGCCGACCAGGACCTCCTCCTCCGGCTCGGCCGACAAACTCACCCGCATCGTGTCGCCGATCCCGGCCCAGAGCAGGTTGCCGAGGCCGATCGAGCTTTTGACCGTCCCTGCCCGCTTCGACCCGGCCTCGGTGATGCCGATGTGCAGCGGGTGGTCGCAGACCTCGGCCAGCTGCGTGTAGGCGGCGACGGCCATGAACACGTCGGACGCCTTCACGCTGATCTTGAACTCGTGGAAGTCGTGATCCTCGAGGATTTTCGCGTGTTCGAGGGCACTTTCCACCAGCGCCTCCGGGTTCGGCTCGCCGTATTTCTCCAGCAGATGCCGCTCCAGCGAGCCCGCGTTGACGCCGATCCGCATCGAGCAGCCGTGCTCGCGCGCGGCGGCCACGACCTCGCGCACCCGCTCCGCGCTGCCGATGTTGCCGGGGTTGATGCGCAGGCACGCCGCCCCCGCCCGCGCCGCCTCGATCGCGCGGCGGTAGTGGAAATGGATGTCGGCCACGACCGGCACGCGAACCTGGCGGATGATGTCGGCGAGTGCGGCCGTGCTCTCCTCGTCCGGGCACGAGACGCGGACGATGTCGACGCCGGCCGCCTCCGCGCGGCGGATCTGGGCGACCGTGCCGGCGACGTCGGTCGTCAGCGTGTTGGTCATCGTCTGCACCGTGACCGGCGCGTCGCCGCCGACCGGCACGGTGCCGACCATGATCTGGCGGCTGCGGCGGCGGGTGATGTCCTGATAGGGGCGGTAGCTGCTCATGATTGGCGGCCTACTGGTTCTGATGCGTGGGCGTGCGCGGCGGGAACGTGACCGGGGGGGAATACGCGAGCTTGCCGGCCAGAATGGCGTCGGGATCGAGCGTCAGGTCGCGCCTGAACTTCTTATCTGGGCCGAGCGACGGCGCGGTCACCCCGTCGACCACAAGCTCGGTGCCGCCCGCGTCCTCGGTCGCCATGATCAGCGTCTTGCCGGGGGGTGCGGGCGGGATGTCCTCGGTCTCGTCGGGTTTGAAGCGGTGGTGGAACACCATGGCGCCGGTGTTGTCCTTCACCTCGACATAGAGGTTGGTCTTGGCGTGGATCGCGATACGGCCGCCATCGGGGCGCGGCGGCACGGAAGGCGTGGCTGTGGCCGGGGTTGCCACGGCGGCGGGCATCGTGGGCGACGGCGTCGGGGTGGGCGTCGTCGTTGCCGTGGCGGTCGGGGCCGGGGTCGCCGAGGGGACCGCGTCGGCCACCGGGTCCGGCTTCGTCGTCACCAGCGGAACCAGCCGGTCGGGGACCTGCTGCACCACCTCATGGCTCGGGTGCTGATCGCCGCTCATGCGGTACCACGCCGCATAGCCGCCGACCGCGATGATCGCCCCCACCAGCACGACGGCCAGCGCCGGCACGCCCCGCTCCGGCACCGGGGCCGGAAACGCGAGCTCGGTCTTGCGATTGACCTCCGCCGCCTCGGAGCGGAACCGGCGCGCGATCTCGTCCGGATCGAGCCCGAGCGACTGCGCGTAGGCCCGCACGAAGCCGACGGCGTAGGCGTTGCCCGGCAGATCGCCGATCCGCCCGTCCTCGATCGCCTCGAGATACGGGATGCGGATGCGGAGGTGGGCGGACATGTCGGCCAGCGTCCAGCCGAATTTTTCGCGCGCGGCACGCAGGTCGGCCCCGACCCTGGCGGCCGAGGGGGCGGGTCCGCTGGCCAGATCGTCGCCGAAGCGGTCCGCGAGCGTGGGCATGGGGTCGTTGGGTCTCTCGTCGTTGAGCGGCCGGTCCCGAGGGGCCGATGTCGCCGGGGTTGTAGACCTCGGTGGTGGGGATGCCAACCGGAGGGGAATTCTTGGCGGCTCGGTTCGTCCTGTCGAACTACGCTACAGCATTGCTGTTGATCTGAGGTGCAGCAATGCTGTAACGTAAGTCATGACGCACGCGGTCCTGGAGACATCGATCTTCAGCCGTCGTGCCGATGCGTTGCTGTCGGCGGATGATCGGGCCGAGTTGATCGATACGCTGGCTCGCGACCCGATGGCGGGTGATGTGATGCCGGGCCTCGGTGGTGTCCGAAAACTGCGGTTTGCACCGAAGGGCCGAGGCAAGAGCGGCGGCTTTCGGGTGATCTACTACGTGCTGACCGAGAGCCAACCCATTCTTGCCCTGCTGATCTACGGCAAGAACGAACAGAGCGACCTCAGTCCGGCGCAGAGAAAAGTCGTGGCCGGCTTGGCGGCGGGGATGAAGCAGGGAGCGGGATAGTGGTCGAAGAGGACACCGAGTTCGGACGCGAGTTGATCGAATCACTGCAGGAGGCCACGGCGATCGTGCGGGGCGAGAAGGACGCGGCGCGCGTGCATCTGCCGCCCGGGGACGTGGATGTACGCGCTATCCGGGATCGCCTCGGTCTGACCCGGCCGGCCTTCGCCCAGCGGTTCGGGTTAGCCGTCGCCGCGGTTCGTGATTGGGAGCAGGGTCTGCGGCGGCCCGACCCGGCGGCGCGGGTTCTGCTGATGGTTATTTCGCGTAGTCCGGAAACGGTGGCCGAGGTGGTTGCCGAGGCTCAGGCCGCGTAACGCTCGGGGGCTATTAGCAATTAGCAACGAGCCTCGGAATCGGTATCACGCTCGATTCTGTAGGACAGATCATAACTCAGCGTTCCGTCCGTGGCGTAATGATCGACGGTCGCGCGTCACGCGACGTGCAACACCCGGATCAGCCCAAAGCTAATCACCCCCAACACCAGCAGCGACACCGTAACCGCCGTGGTCACCCGCAACCCCGCCTTCGCGACCACGCGCACATCGACCCCCAGCCCGAGGGCGGCCATCGAGATCGTCGTGAGCAGGTTCGCGGTCGTCTTGATCGGCGGCACCGCGACGGCCGGGATGATGTCGGTCGAGCGCAGGGCCAGCACGATCAGGAAGCCGACGATGAACCATGGGACCAGCTCGTGCAGGGCCGGGCTGCCGCGCTTCGGGCGGTCGCCGGCGGTGACGGTCGGGGCGGCCTCGTCGGCCTCCTCGCGCAGCTTTCGCGTCAGCAGCGACAGGCAGAGCACGACCGGGCCGAGCATCAGCACGCGCACCAGCTTGACGACCGTGCCGACCTGGTTGCTGAGCGCCCCGATCGGCAGGGTCGCCGCCAGCACCTGCGGCACCGCGTAGACGGTGAGGCCGGCCAGCACGCCGTATTGCGTCAGCGACAGCAGCAGCACCGGCACCAGCAACGGCAGCAGCAGCACGACGATGACGCCGAGCACCGCCGTGAACGCGATGGAGGACGCGATGTCGTCGCCGTCCGCCCCGATCACCGGGGCGACCGCCGCGATCGCCGAGTTGCCGCAGATCGAGTTGCCGCACGCGACCAGGATCGCCATCCGCTGCGGCAGTTTTAGGGCTCGGCAGATCCCGTAGCTGCTGGCGATCGCGACCATGACGACGAGCACGATACCGCCCAGCAACTGCGGCCCGAGGGCCAGCACCGTACGGATGCTGACCGACGCGCCCAGCAGCACGACCGCGATTTCGAGCAGGATTTTGGCGCTGAAGGCGATCCCGGGATGCCAGATCGCACCCGGCGTCCACGCGGTCCGGACCGCGACGCCGAGCAGGATCGCGAGGACCAGCGCCTCCAGATACGCCTGACCGACGAGGGCGATCTCGGCGTATTGGAGCGCGGTCGCGACGCCAGTGACAAGCAGGCAGAGCAGGATGCCGGGGAGCAGGCGGGCGAGTTTGTCGGTCATGGGGCACGGCCTTCGTGGTGCCTCGCCACCGTAGGCGGGACGATCGATGCCGAATGCCGCTCATTCCCGATGGCTTCGATCTGGTTAGGCGATCGATTTCCGTGCGACAGGGCCGAACGTGCACCCCCGATCAAGGCAGATGACGCGCGAGGTCCATCGCGGAATGCAACACACGAGCGACCGTGACACGGTCGGCGGCTTCGTCCAGGTGCACGATCAAATAGTGCGATCGGACGCGCAAGATCCGATACGGTCCTCGAAGCAGCTTTGCGCGATGGGGCAACACCCCGAGTTGCCGGGCGGCGGTTCGGATGTCTTCCAGGTAGCGCTGGGCCACCTCGTGCCCCCAACGCTCCACCGAGAAACGATACAGCTCCCGAAGTTCAGCCTTGGCCAGATTGGACCAGGCGAGCTTCACCTGCTCGCCCGGGCTTCCTCCACGAAGACGTCGATGTCGAACTGGTCGTCGATGCCGCTTGCCATGCCCTCGTCTCCGAGTGCCACCAAGCGGTCGACCACGCGCGCATCCTCCGCCAAGCGTCTCAGACCCGCGCGACAGGCTTCCGACAGGTTCTCGAACCGGCCGTCCGCCACCAACCGCAGACCGATGTCCTTGGCGGACCCCAAACTCACGCTCGCCAGACCGTCGCGCGCTGTCCCCATGGCCGTTCACCCCTGCCTGTAAGACAATGTAGCACAGGAGCGACCACCCTCAATCCACCGCCGCATGCTCCCGGACCCAGGAACTCAGCGTCTCCCGCAAGCTGGGCGCCCCGCCCGCCCCCAGCCGCGCCGTATCGAGCAGATCCCGGAACGCCACCATGTCGGTCGCCGCCAGCTGCGCCTTCACCGCCGGCAATGCGGAGGCCGGCATCGACAGGCGCGTGATCCCCAGCCCCACCAGCGCCAGCGCCTCCAGCGGCCGCGACGCCATTTCGCCGCACAGCGACAGCGGCACGCCGGCGGTGTCGGCCGCACGGCTGACGGCGGCGAGCATGTCGAGCACCGGGGGCGATAGCGTGTCGTAGCGGCCGGCCATGCCGGGGGTGCCCCGGTCGGCGGCGAACAGGAACTGCATCAGGTCGTTGGTGCCGAGCGACAGGAAGTCGACCTCGCCCAGCAGCGCCGGCAACTGCCAGAGCAGCGACGGGATTTCGAGCATGGTGCCGACCGACAGGCGCGACGGCGGGGGCACGACGCGGCCGGCCTCGGCCAGCAGCAACGCGCGGGCGGCGCGGAATTCGGCGACGGTCGCGACCATCGGGAACATCACCGACAGCGCGCCGCCGTCGGCCGCGATCAGCATCGCGCGCAACTGGCGGCGCAGCACGACCGGGCGGTCGAGGCCGATGCGGAGCGACCGCCAGCCCATCGCCGGATTTTCCTCGTCCTGCGGCGGCGTGCCGGGCAGCAGCTTGTCGCCGCCGAGGTCCAGCGTGCGGAACAGGACCGGGCGGCCGGCGGCGGCCTCCATCACGCGGCGGTAGATCAGCACCTGCTCGGCCTGATCGACGATGGCACCGCGCGCCATCATGGCGATCTCGGTGCGGAACAGGCCGATGCCGTCGGCGGCGGTCACGTCCAGCTGCGGCAGTTCGAGCGGCAGGCCCATGTTCAGCATCAGCGACACCGGCAGCCCGTCGGCGGTCTCGGTCGGCTGATCGCGCAACGCGGCCCACCCGGCGGCACGCTCGGCCAGGGCGGCGACGGCGCGGGCGTAGGCGGTGCGGACCTCCAGCTCCGGGCGGAGCACGAACTGGTCCTCGTCCGCGTCCAGCACGGCGAAATCGCCGTTCTCCGCCGCGTCCAGCAGGCCGCGGGCGCCGGACAGCGTCGGCAACGATAGCGCGCGGGCCAGCAGGGCGGCGTGGCCGTTGCCGCTCGCCTCCTCGATCACGACGCCGACGATGCCGCGCGCGTGCCATTCGAGCAGTTCGGCCGGGCCGAGGCGGCGGGCGATCAGGATGGCGCCGTCGGGAATGTCGGTATGTTCGGCACCCGGGCCGCCGAGGGCGGACAGCAGGCGGCGGGCCAGATCCTCGACGTCCGATAGCCGTTCCCGCAGATACGGATCGGTGATCCGGCGCATCCGGTCGCGCAGCTCGCCAAGCACCCGGTGGGTCGCGGCCTCGGCCGTGAGACCACTGCCGATCGCCTCGGAGATGCGGCGGACCCAGCCGGCGTCGGCCGCGATCAGCCGGTAGGCCTCCAGCACCTCGCGCGGCGCGTCGCCGTCCGGCATGCGGGTCGTGATCAGCTCGTCGAGGTCGCGCTGCATCCGGTCGACGGCACCGGACAGCCGCTCCTGCTCGGCCGCCGGGTCGTCGGACAGCAGGCGGTGCGGCGGGCGGTGGCTGCCGAGCACCACGACCGGGCCGATCGCGATGCCGGGCACCAGTGCGGTGCCGGAGAAGCGGCGGGGCACGGTGGCCGACACGCCCTCGGCGACACCATCGGTGATCCCGGCGGCGGTCAGCAGCTCGGCCAGCAGCATCGCCACCGTCTCGAGCACCTCGACTTCCTCGCCGTCGTAGTTCCGGTGCGCGCGGTTTTGGACGGCGAGCACGCCCAGCACGTGGCCGGCGCGGCGGACCGGGACGGCGAGCATCGACGCGTAACGCTCCTCGCCCGTCTCGGGCCGGTAGACGAAGGCCGGATGGCTCGGCGCGTCGCTGAGGTTCATCGGCTGACCGGTCGCCGCGACGAGGCCGATGATCCCCTCGCCCACCCGCAGCCTGGTGTGGCCGACCGCCTCCGGCCGCAGCCCCTCGGTCGCGCGCAGTTCCAGCACGTCGCCGGGGCGGAGCACGTAGAGCGAGCAGACTTCCGAGACGAGTTCGGCGGCGATCAGGTGGGTCAGCGCCGGAAGCGGCACCGCCTCGCGCGCCATCAGGTCGCGCAGGCGGGCGAGCAGGCGGCGCGGCAGGTTGGCCACGCCCCCGCGCTCCCTCAGCCGCGCGCTGAGAGTGCGGCCACGGCTTGATCGACGAGTTCGGCGATGATCGCGGCGACCGGTGCGATTTCGGTCACCATGCCGACCGACTGCCCGGCCATGACGCTGCCCTGCTCGACATCGCCGTCGATCACGGCGCGGCGGAGGGCGCCGGCCCAGAAATGCTCGATTTCGAGCTGTGCGGCTTCGCGGGTCATCTCGCCCGCGTCGACGGCGCGGATCGCTTCGACCTGCCGGTCGAGGAATCGCTGCGCGCCGGGGTTCGTGAGGCCGCGCACCGGAATGACCGGGAATCGCGCGTCGAGCTGGACGGACGGCAGCGCATCGCGGGCCGACGCGCGAACGAAGGCGCGCTTGAAATTTTCGTGCGCGATGCTTTCGGTGCTGGCGGCGAACTTGGTGCCGAGCTGCGCGCCGGCCGCCCCCTGTTCGAGGAAGCCGAGAATCGCCTCGCCGCGCCCGATGCCGCCGGCGACGAACACCGGGACGTCGCGGATCCAGGGCAGCACTTCCTGCGCCAGCACGGTCAGGCTGACCGGGCCGATATGACCCCCCGCCTCCGACCCCTCGATCACCAGCGCGTCCGCACCGGAGCGCATCAGGCGGCGGGCCAGGACCAGCGCGGGCGCGAAGCAGATGGCTTTCGCGCCGCCGTCCTTGATGGCGCGGATGGCCCCGCCGGGCGGCAGGCCGCCGGCCAGCACGATGTGGGTCACGCGGGCGGCGAGGCAGACCTGGATCAGCTCGGCCAGCCGCGGGTGCATGGTGATGAGGTTCACGCCGAACGGGCGCTGCGTCATCGCCTGGGTGGCCGCGATCTCCTCCGCGAGCCTCGGCGGCTCCATCGCACCGCACGCGATGACACCGAAGCCGCCGGCGTTGCTGATCGCACTGACCAGATGGCGCTCGCTGACCCAGCTCATCGCGCCGGCCATGATCGCCGTCTCGGTGCCTAGGAATGTCCGGCCAGTCGCCCAAAGCCGGTCGAGCTTGTCCCGCGCCGCGTCGTGGGCGGGGGAGCGCATGGTGGCGGGTGCGATGGTTGCGTCAGGCATCGAGGCCGTACGCCGTATGCAGCGCGCGCACCGCGAGCTCGGTGTATTCGGCGCCGATCAGGACCGAAACCTTGATCTCGCTCGTGCTGATGACCTGAATGTTGATCCCCTTGTCGGCCAATGCCTTGAACATGATGCCGGCGACGCCCGCGTGGCTGCGCATGCCGATGCCGACGACGCTGATCTTGGCCACGTTCGGGTCGTCGGTGATCTCGCCGTAGCGGATGTCCGCGACCTCCGCCTCCAGCACGGCCCGGGCGCGGGCGAGGTCGCTGCGCGCCACGGTGAACGTCATGTCGGTGGTGCCGGACGCGGACACGTTCTGGACGATCATGTCGACGTTGACCCCGGCGGCCGATAGCGGCCCGAAGATCGCGGCGGCGATGCCGGGGCGGTCCGGGACGTGCTTGACCGTCACCTTCGCCTCGTCGCGCGTATAGGCGATGCCCGCGACCAGCTCCTTTTCCAGCATTTCGTCCTCACCCACCACGAGCGTTCCGGGCAGGTCCTGAAAACTCGACAGAACCCGCACCCGTACGCCCTCCTTCATTGCGAGCTCGACGCTGCGGGTCTGGAGCACCTTGGCCCCGACCGAGGCCAACTCGAGCATTTCCTCGTACGCTATCGTAGTGAGCTTACGGGCGCGCGCAACGATTCGCGGGTCCGTCGTGTAGACGCCGTCGACATCGGTATAGATGTCGCACCGGTCGGCCTTCAGCGCCGCCGCCAGGGCCACCGCCGACGTGTCGGAGCCGCCGCGCCCGAGCGTCGTCACGCGGCGATCCGGCCCGACGCCCTGGAAGCCGGCCACCACCGGCACCTGCCCGGTCGCCATCCGGCGCAGCAATTCGGTGCCGTCGATCCGGTCGATCCGGGCGCGGCCATGGGCGCCGTCGGTGTGGAGCGGGATCTGCCAGCCCTGCCATGAGCGCGCCTCGACCCCGATCTCCTGCAGCGCGATGGCCAGCAGGCCGGCGGTCACGTGCTCGCCGGTCGCGACCACGGCGTCGTATTCCCGCGCGTCGTGCATCGGGCCGAGCGCCTGGCACCACGCGACCAGCTGGTTCGTGACCCCGGCCATGGCGGAGACGACCACGGCCACCTCATGGCCGGCATCGACCTCGCGCTTGACCCGGTCCGCGACGTTGCGGATGCGGTCGAGGTCGGCGAGCGACGTGCCGCCGAACTTCATCACGATGCGGGCCATGCGGGAGGGGCGATCCAGGCTTATGTGAACGCGGGACATACCGGGGGGCGTCGGCTTTGGGCAACACGCGGGGAACGTCGGTCAGATCGGCCGAGGTCCAAAAGTTCGACCGGCTGGCGGCGACATGGTGGGACCGGTCGGGGCCGATGGCGGCGCTGCACATGATGAACCCGCTGCGGACCGGCTGGGTGGCCGAGCGCATCCCGCCCGGCTGCCGGGTGCTGGACGTCGGCTGCGGCGGCGGCATCGCGGCCGAGGCGTTCGCGCAGAAGGGTTTCGCGGTGACCGGGATCGACGCGGCCGAGGCCCCGATCAGGGTCGCTAGGGCGCATGCGAACGCTGGCGGGCTCAAAATCGATTATCGGGCGACCACGGCCGAGGCGTTGCGCGACGCGGGGCAAACATTCGACGCGGTGTGCGCGCTGGAGGTGATCGAGCACACCGCCGACCCGGCCGCGTTCGTACGGCTGCTGGCGTTGCTGGTGGCACCGGGCGGGCGGCTGTTCGTATCCACGATCAGCCGGACCTGGCGCGCCTACGCGTTCGCGATCGTCGGCGCGGAGCGGGTGCTGCGGCTGCTGCCGGTCGGGACGCATGACTGGAACCGGTTCGTGACGCCTGACGAACTGGCCGGGTACGCACGCGCGGCCGGGCTGTCGCCCGGCGAGGTCACCGGGATGGTGCCCATTCCGCTCAGCGGTAAGTGGCGGGCGAGCCGGGATACGGCGGTGAACTATCTGGCGATGATGGTGAAGTAGTGGAACGGGCGGTGGCGGAGGTTTAGGGTCGCGCAATGGATCAGCCACTCAGCATGACCCGGACCGAGGAGACGCTCTACGAGCGCGATTACGCGGCCTGGGCGATCGAGCAGGCGGCCCTGCTGCGCGATGCCGCCGCGGGCGACGCGAGCGGACTCGATTGGATGAATTTGGCCGAGGAAATCGAAGCGTTGGCAGGGCGGGACCGGCGGGAGTTGGGCTCGCATATCAGGACGATCGCCGAGCACCTGATGAAGTTGCAGGCGTCACCGGCGAGCGATCCCCGGCTCGGATGGGAGCAGACGGTGTCGCACGCCCGCGCCGATATCGAGGCCATTCTCCAGCAGAGCCCGAGTTTGACCGGATCGGTCCCGGACCTGGTTCGCCGGCAGGTGCCGGTCGCGAGGCGTTTCGCCGCGAGGGCGTTGCGTGGCCACGGCGAGGGAACGGCAGTTCTTGAATCACTGCCCGACTACACGCCGGAGCAGATCACCGGCGATTGGTGGCCCGACTGAATCAGCGGCCGATGCTGTGATAGCTGATGCCGGACAGGCGCATAGCGACCGGGTCGAAGACGTTCCGCAAATCCACCACCACCTTGTCGGCGAGTTTTAGCAGCCGCTGCGGCGAGATGGCCCGGAACTCGTTCCATTCGGTGACGAGCACCAGCGCATTCGATCCGTCCATCGCCTCGCTCGCGGTCGCGCAGAACACGGTCTCGGCCGGCATCGCCGGGCGCGCCTGCTCCATGCCTTCCGGGTCGAAGGCGCGGACGGTGGCGCCGGCTTCGACCAAATTCCGCACGATCGGAATGCTCGGCGCGTCGCGCATGTCGTCCGTCTCGGGCTTGAACGTCAGGCCGAGCACCGCGATCGTCTTGCCGCGCACGCTGCCGCCGCACGCCGCGATCACGCGGTCCGACATCGACGCCTTGCGCGTGTCGTTGATCTCGACCGTGGCTTCCACCAGCCGCGACGGCGCGCCCCATTGTTGCGCGATGCGGGCCAGCGCCAGCGTGTCCTTCGGGAAGCACGAGCCGCCGTAGCCCGGGCCGGGGTGCAGGAACTTGCCGCCGATCCGCTTGTCGAGGCCCATGCCGCGCGCGACGTCGTGCACGTCGGCGCCGACTTTCTCGCACAGATCGGCCATCTCGTTGATGAACGTGACCTTCATCGCGAGGAACGAGTTGGCCGCGTATTTGGTGAGCTCGGCGGTTTCGAGCGACGTGAACAGGATCGGCGCCTCGATCAGATACAGCGGGCGATACAGCCGCCGCAGCACTTCGCGCGCACGGTCGCTGTCGGCGCCGATCACCACGCGGTCGGGCCGCATGAAGTCGCCGATCGCACTGCCCTCGCGCAGAAACTCCGGGTTGGAGGCGACGTCGAACTCGCCGTCCGGCCGCGCCGCGCGCATCAGTGCCGAAATACTGCGGCCGGTGCCGACCGGGACCGTGCTTTTCGTCACCACGACCGCGTAGCTTTTCAGCTCGCGCGCGATCTGTTCGGCGGCCGAGTTGACGTAGCTCACGTCGGCATGGCCGTCGCCGCGACGGGTCGGCGTGCCGACGGCGATGAACACCGCCTCGACACCATCCACACCGTCGCTCAGATCGTCGGTGAACCGCAGCCGGCCGGCGGCGACGTTATGCGCCACCAATTTGTCCAGCCCGGGCTCGTAGATCGGCATTTTGCCCGCGCGCAATAGGTCGAGTTTGGTTTTGTCGCGCTCCACCACGCAGACATCGACACCGAGGTCGGAGAAGCACGCGCCGGAGACGAGGCCGACATAGCCCCCGCCGATCATCGCGATCTTCACCGCCTCAGCCCACGCCGTTGGGAATGGGCGCGTCGTCGGTTCGGCCCTCGATCAGGCGCGCGAAATAGTCGATCGTTCGCCGCAACCCCTGTTCGAGCGGCACTTTCGGCTCCCAGTCGAGCAGCCGGCGCGCGAGCGTGATGTCCGGGCAGCGCTGCGTCGGGTCGTCCTGCGGCAGCGGGCGATACTCGATCTTCGACTTCGAGCCGGTGAGTGCGACGATCCGCTCGGCCAGTTCGCGCACGGTGATTTCGTGCGGGTTGCCGACGTTGACCGGTCCCGTGATGTCGTCGCCGGTCGCCATCATGCGGACGAACCCGTCGAGCAGATCGCTGACGAAACAGAATGCGCGCGTCTGCGAGCCGTCGCCGAACAGCGTGATCGGCTCGTCGCGCAGCGCCTGCATGATGAAGTTCGAGACCACGCGGCCATCGTTCGGATGCATCCGGGGGCCGTACGTGTTGAAGATGCGCACCACCTTGATCCGCGTCTTGTGCTGGCGGTGGTAGTCGAAGAACAGCGTCTCGGCGGCGCGCTTGCCCTCGTCGTAGCAGGCGCGCGGGCCGTTCGGATTGACGCTGCCCCGGTAATCCTCGGTCTGCGGGTGCACGGTCGGGTCGCCGTAGACCTCGCTGGTGCTCGCCTGAAAGACTTTCGCCTTCACGCGCTTGGCGAGGCCGAGCATGTTGATCGCGCCGATGACGCTCGTCTTGGTCGTCTGCACCGGATCGAACTGGTAGTGGATCGGCGAGGCCGGGCAGGCGAGGTTGTAGATCTCGTCGACCTCCACATACAGCGGGAAGGTCACGTCGTGGCGCATCGCCTCGAACCGGGAGTGGCCGAGCAGATGGGCGATGTTGTCCTTGCGGCCGGTGAAATAGTTGTCGACGCAGAGCACGTCGTGACCGGCCGCGATCAGCAGATCGCACAAATGGGAGCCGAGAAAACCGGCTCCCCCCGTGACCATGATCCGTTTACGCGTCAAAGCATTGGTTTTAACGTCGAGTCCAACGATTTCATTCACGCGCACAAGCCCTGCCCGGTTTCAGGCCGGGCTTAACCCACAACCGCGTGCTCCGCAACACGAGGCCGTGACGGCGCGGGCGGCTACCGGAGCGTCGCGATGTCGATCACATAACGGTAACGCACGTCGCCATCGACCACCCGCTTATACGCCGTATTGATATCGGCGATGTCGATCACCTGCACGTCCGGCCCGATCCCCTTTTCGGCGCAGAAATCCAGCACCTCCTGCGTCTCCCGGATCGAGCCGATCAGCGAGCCCGCGACGCTCAGCCGGTGGCCGGCGACGACCATGTTGTTGACCGGCTTCAGCTTGTCGAGCGCGCCCACCACGGTCATCGCGCGGTCCCGCTTCAGCAGCGGCAGGAACGGGTTCAGGTCGAAGCTCTGCGGGATCGTCGCGAGGATGAAGTCGAAGCTGCCCTTCAGCTCCGCGAAGGCGGCCTTGTCGCCCTCGATCACGACCCGCGATGCCCCGATCGCCCGCGCGCCCTCCGCCTTTTCGGGCGACGTGGTGAACACCGTCACCGTCGCCCCCATGGCGCGCGCGAGCTTGACCGCCATGTCGCCGAGGCCGCCGAAGCCGACGATCCCGACATTATGGCCGGGACCGACGCCCCAGTGCTTCAGCGGCGAATACGTCGTGACGCCCGCGCATAGAATCGGTGCCGCCTGACGAGGGTCGAGCGCGGCCGGAATTTTCAGCACGAAATCCTCGGACACGACCTTCGTATTCGAGTAGCCGCCAAAGGTGTTGTCGCGGCCGTACATGTTCTGGCCGGCTTTCGCGCGCGGGATCATCGGGCCGTTATAGGTCGCGAGCCAGCTGTTCGGACCCTCGCAATAGTTCTCGTCGCCGGCGCGGCACGCCTCGCACTCGCGGCAGCTGTCGATCATGCAGCCGACGCCGACCATGTCGCCGACCGCGTGCTTGGTGACGGCCGAGCCGACCCGCGTCACCCGCCCCACCAGCTCGTGGCCCGGCATGCACGGATAGACGGTGTTGGCCCACTCGTTGCGGACCTGATGGATGTCGGAGTGGCAGACGCCGCAGAACTCGATCGCGATCTGGACGTCGTGCGCGCCCGGCTCGTCGCACTGGAACGCGGTGCGCTTGAGGTCGCTGTGGCGCGAGGCCGCGCTGTAGCCGATGGCGTCGATCATGGTCCGTCTCCCGCTGAGGTCCGGCCTAGACGCGGCGCGCCCGGGCCGGTTCCAGCGCCGGCGGCTCAGCGGTCGACCATCGCCATCATCTTCTCGCCATAGCGCGGACCTGCGGTGCCGCCGGACGGCATCGCGGCGTCGAGTGCCGCGAGGTCGTCCTTCGTGAGCGTCACGGCGGCGGCGCCGACGTTCTGCTCCAGCCGGTCGCGGCGCTTGGTGCCCGGGATCGGCACGATGTCGTCGCCCTGCGCCAGCACCCAGGCGAGCGCGATCTGCCCCGGGGTGGCGCCGAGCCGGTCGGCGATGCCGCGCACGATTCCGACGGCGCGCATGTTGGCGTCGTAGTTCTCGCCCTGGTAGCGCGGGTCGTTGCGGCGGAAATCGCCCTCCTCGTACTCCTCGGCGCGCTTGACCTCGCCGGTCAGGAACCCGCGGCCGAGCGGGCTGAACGGGACGAGGCCGATGCCGAGCTCGCGCAACGCCGGGATCACGTCGCCTTCGAGGTTGCGCTCCCACAGCGAGAACTCGCTCTGCACGGCCGAGACCGGGGTCACCGCGTGGGCGCGGCGGATGGTGCCGACGCCCGCCTCGGACAGGCCGAAGAAGCGCACGGTGCCGGCCGCGATCAGGCGTCCGACCACGCCGGCCACCTCCTCAATCGGCACGTTCGGGTCGACGCGGTGCTGATACAGCAGGTCGATGTGGTCGGTCTTGAGCCGCCGCAGCGACGCCTCCACCATGTCGGCGATGCGTTCCGGGCGGCTGTTGGTCCCGACCGATTTGCCGCCCTTGATGTCGAAGCCGAATTTCGTCGCGATGAGCACCTTGCCGCGCTTGTCGCCGAGCGCCCGGCCGAGCAGCTCCTCGTTGGTGTACGGGCCGTAGACCTCGGCGGTGTCGAGGAAGTCGACCCCGAGTTCGATCGCCCGGTGCAGGGTCGCCACGTTCTCGGCCTCATCGAACGCGCCGTAGCTCTGGCTCATCCCCATGCAGCCGAGGCCGATCTCGGCCACCTCGAGGCCCTGGGTGCCTAGTTTGCGTCGCTTCATCATGTCTCTCCCGTCATGGCGGCGCATGGTTGCGCCACGGTCGCGGGGCCGGCAACCAACGAGGGAGTTACTCGGCGGGCGCGGGCTCCTCCTCGTCCTCGTCCTCGTCGAGGAAGAACGCCCGCGCCTGCTCGTCGTAGCCGAACAACTCGGCGTACCGGCCCGAGGCAGATCGCTTTTGTCGGCTCGAACGTCCTCGATTATACTCGAGGCGCAGCCCCACTCCGGAGATCAAAATGGCGATCCGGCACGTTCGTTGTCCCTTGTGCGCGGCCCAGGACAGTCCGCCTTACAAGACCATCGAAGGCTTTGCTTACTACGAATGCCACAATTGCGATTTCATCTTCATCGACCCGCGCTTTTATGCCCGCATCGACAAGGGCATCGCCATCGTGGAGTACGATCCCAATTACTGGTCGTTCGAGGTCGCCGACGCGCGCGTGCGCTCCTGGGGCGTGGCGCTCGCGCGCGTCGCCGAAATCATCTTGTATTGTCGCATTCCGATCGAGCGGTTCGTCGATATCGGCAGCGGGCCCGGCTACTTGCTCGATGCGCTGTCCTGGGCGATGCCGACGTCCGCATCGAAGTTTTACGCGGTGGAGCTATTCCCGCCACCGATCGAGCAGCGGACCGCGCATCCAAACTACATCGTCGGCTCGATCGCCGCCGCGCGCCAAACGTTTCAGGCCGGCTGCTGTATCGAGGTGATCGAACACCTGACGCCGAAAATGATGCGCAAATTCGCGGCCGAACTCTACGCGGCCTCCTCACCCGGTGCGTGCTACATTTTCAACACTGGCCTTACGGAGTTCGTGCGTAAGGAAGATCCGTCCTATGTCGACCCGACGCGGCGCGGGCACGTCTCGATCTGGTCCGTCGAGGCGGCGCGACGGATATTCGAGGAGCCGAAATTTCGGGTTCACCCCATTCCGGGCAAGACCTGGGCGTTCGCCGTCGAGGTGCAACCGAGACCGCCCGCGCCGGCAGGCCCGCTCACCAATCGCATTTGGTCGCCCTGCCCCGAGAATCTCGCGATGCTGAACGATCCCAAAACCGGTGCGGTGATGTACATCCTCGGGATCGACACAGCGCGCGCCTACATCACCTGAAGCGACCCTACTCCGCGGGCGCGGGCTCCTCCTCGTCCTCGTCCTCGTCGAGGAAGAACGCCTGCGCCTCCTCGTCGTAGCTGAACAGCTCGGCGTAGCGGCCCCAGGCGATCGCCGTCCGCATCGTCTCGGTCGCGTATTCCGGGCTCATGTGATCCTCGAGCTCGTCGAGGAACCGGACGTAGGCGGCGCGGTGGTTGTGCCGCTCGTCCAGCGTGCGGCGGATGGCGGCGACCAGGGGCACGTGCTGGCGCAGGCCGGCGGCGAACAGCTCTTTTCGCGGCTCGATGTCGGCCACCGCGAACGCGCGGCCGGCGTCGGTCAGGCGAAGGTCGCCTTCCTCCAGCACCGCGAAGCCGAGCTGGGCCAGGCTTTCGCCGAGCGGCAGCAGCTCGTCCGCCTCCAGCTGCAGCGCCTCGGCCAGTGCCGGCAGGTCGGCGCGGCCATTGTACGGCGGTCCGGCGAGGCTTTCGGCCAGACCGGACAGCAGGTTCGTGCTGACCGCGTGCAGCGCCGAGCCGAACGTGGCGTCGACCGGGGCGGCCTGCGTCTGGCTGGGGGTGGTCGCGGCGGGGGCGACGGCGCGGCGGGTCATGACGGCGTAGATGTCGTCGACCATCTGGCGGAACGCCGGGTCGAGCCGGTTGCGGGGATGGGCGAACGGCACCGCGAGCTCGGTCGCGACCCGGCCGGGATTGCTGCTGAACACCAGGACGCGGTCGCACATCAGCACCGCCTCCTCGATGTTGTGCGTCACCATGAGGATCGATTTCAGCGGCAGCTTGCCGTCGGTCCACAGGTCGATGAGGTCGGTGCGGAGCGTCTCGGCCGTCAGCACGTCGAGCGCGGAGAACGGCTCGTCCATCAGCAGCAGGTCGGGATGCACCACCAGTGCGCGCGCGAGGCCGACGCGCTGGCGCATGCCGCCCGACAGCTCCTTCGGATACGCGTTCTCGTAGCCGCCGAGCCCGATCAGGTCGATCGCGTCCTCGGCGCGAGACTCGCGCTCGGCGCGCGGCAGGCCCTGCGCTTCCAGCCCGAGTTCCACGTTCTGCGCGACCGTCAGCCACGGGAACAACGCGAACGACTGAAAGACCATCGCGACACCCGGGACCGGGCCGGTGACGGGGGCACCCTGCCAGACGACGTCGCCGGCGGTGGGGCGCAGCAGGCCGGAGACGATCCGCAGCAGGGTGGATTTGCCGGAGCCGGAGCGGCCGAGCAGGCCGACGATCTCGCCGGTGTCGAGGCGCAGGTTCACGTCGTCGAGCACCAGCAGATCGGCGGCACTGTCCTTGTGGTACGACTGGCGGCAGTGGCTCACGGTCAGCAATGCGGGCGCGTCCATGGGAATATCCTTCATCACATCGTCAGCCGGCGGGTGGAGTAAGCATACAGCGGGCGCCAGACGGCGCGGTTGAAGGCGAGCACGAACGCCGACATCATCGCCACACCGAGCACGATGCGCGGGAAGTCGCCGGCGATCGTCTGATGGGCGATGTAGTTGCCGAGGCCGTGCGCGTTCAGCGTGGTCGGCCCCCACTGGGCGATCTCGCTCACGATGGCCGCGTTCCACGATCCGCCCGACGCGGTCAGCGCACCGGTGATGAAATACGGGAGGATGCCGGGCAGGATCACCCGCCGCCACCACAGCCAGCCGCCGACGCGGAAATTCTCGGCCGCCTCACGGAGGTCGCCCGGAAATACCGAGGCGCCGGCGATGACGTTGAACAGGATGTACCACTGCGTGCCGAGGATCATCAGCGGCGTCAGCCAGATGTCGCGGTTCAGGTTGAAGCGGACGATCACGACGACGAAGATCGGGAAGAACAAATTGGCCGGGAACGCGGCGGCGAATTGGACGACCGGCTGCGCCCGGCGCGCCCAGTTGGGACGCAGGCCGAGCCAGACGCCGATCGGAACCCACAGCAGGCTCGCCAGCGCGATCAGCACGATCACGCGCAGCAGGGTGATGCAGGCCAGCTCGAACGTCGTGCGCACGTCGCCCCACACGACGCCGCTGGACGAGACGTAGGTCACGATCCGCCAGGCGGCGAACCCGACGACCACGGCCACGATCACCAGGAACCCGGCGTCGATCAGCCGCGACGCGCCCCGCATGGGCGGCTTGGCGGGTGCGTCGGCGACACGGCGACGGCGGGCCGGGGCGGCGAGGCGCAGCGACTGCATCCAGCCGAAGCCGAGGCCGACCCGCTCGCTGACGGCGCGCAGCAGCCGCGTCCGCCGGAACAGCTTCAGCACCCACGGCTGCTCGCTGGTGGCGCCGGCCACGATCTCGAACCGGAATTTCGACGACCACGCGACCAGCGGGCGGAACAGCAACTGGTCGTAGGCGAGGATCACCAGGAACATCGCGAGGATGGCCCAGAACACCGCGTGCACGTCGCGGTGGTCGAGGGCGACCGCCACATAGCTGCCGATCCCCGGCAGCTTGAACGACGTGTCGCCGACCGAGATCGCCTCGGACGCGACGACGAAGAACCAGCCGCCCGACATCGACAGCATCATGTTCCAGATCAGGCCCGGCATCGCGAACGGCACGTCCAGCCGCCAGAACCGCTGCCAGCCGGACAGGTTGAACGAGCGCGTGACCTCGTTCAGGTCGGACGGGATGGTGGTCAGCGACTGATAGAAGCTGAACGCCATGTTCCAGGCTTGCGAGGTGAAGATCGCGAAGATCGCGGCCAGCTCCAGCCCCGCGATCCGGCCCGGGAACAGGCCCATGAAAAACACGGTGGTGAACGACAGGAAGCCGAGGATCGGCACCGATTGCAGGATGTCGAGCAGCGGGATCATCACCAGACCCGCGCGCCGGCTTTTGGCGGCCAGGGTCGCGAAGGTGAAGGTGAACACCAGCGACGCGAACAGGGCGGCGAACATGCGCAGCGTGGTTCTGAGCGCGTAGGCGGGCAAATGGGACGGATCGAGGCTGATCGCCGTCGCCTCGGGCGCGGAGAGCGGTTTCAGCGTCTCCGGCCCGACGCGCGCGAGGGCGACGAGCACGCCGAACACCACCAAAATCGCCGCAAGATCCCAGATGTTGGGCAGCCTGCGGCGCATCGCGGCCAGGTCGGCGGTGGCGGTTCTGGCCATCGGAAGGCTCCGTCGGTCGCGTTCGGTCGTCGCATAGCCGCCTTGCCGCGCCGCGTCGATGACCGGACCGGACTAGGTTCCAAAACCCACTCGTCAGAATTCTGAAACCCCACCGTCAGACAAACGTCATCTTATCGGTGCGCATTTCCTTGCGATTACCGCCCGGACTGTTAATAGATGCCAGCCATGGGCAACGTCGTCGCGCTTCGATCCAATCCGAGGGAGACCAGGCCCGCGCGGCCGGTCGAGCTGTTCAACGCGACGGTCAACCCGCATCTCTCCAACCTGCGCACCTTTTTCGGCCGGCTGGTGGCGGCGCCGCCACCCTATCTCGAAGACGTCCAGGTTTTGTTCGTCTGCTACACGAACCGCAGCGGCTCCAACTTCCTGTGCGAGGCGCTGAGTTCGACCGGCGTCTACAACGTCGCCGAGGAATTGATGAACTGGCCGGCACTGGTCGCGGCGGCGGTCAAGCTGCGCGCGCATTCGCTCGACGAACTGCTCGAAATCCTGATCCGGCCGCAGATCCGCGACGGGCGCTACGTGGTCAAAGTGTCCAGCGCGCATATCGAGGTGTTGGTGAGAAGCGGATTGATGGCCGCGGTCATGCCGAACGCACGGTTCGTCCATGTCGAGCGCGCGGACCGGCTGGCGCAGGCGATCTCGTTCGAGATCGCGGCGCAGACCAGCGCCTGGACGTCGCTGATGACGCAAAAACGCGATCCCAAGACGCAGTTGGTGTACTCGCGCAAGCAGCTCTCGATGCTGATCCGCGCGTTCGCCGACCAGAACCGGTTGCTGGACGTGTTCTTCGGGCTGAACGGCATCACGCCGGCCCATGTCGTGTATGAGACGCTGGTCGCCGACCCGCAACGGCAGGTCAGCGCCGTGGGTCAGATGGTCGGGTTGCCGGATCTGACGATGGACCGCTCCGAGATGCGGCTCGAGCGGCAGGCGACGTCGATCAACATGGAGTGGCGCGCCCGCTTCCTGGCCGGCGAATAACGCTTGGCTCTGACGCGCGCGACCAAAGCCCGGCCGTTCGGCGGACCGGTCAACCCGCATCAGGCGAAGATCGAGGAGCGGCTCGGGGCGATGACGCATGGTCCCCTGCCCGCCCTCGACGGGGTGCAGGTCGTGTTCGTCTGTTTCAGCAATCGCAGCGGCTCCAACTATCTGTGCGAGGCGCTCGGGTCGACCGGGGTGCTGAACGTCGGGGAGGAGTTGCTGAATTGGCCGGTGGTCCTCGAGGCGGCCCGGGTGGGCGGGCACGACACCCTGCACGCGACACTGAATGCCATGATCGCGCCCGCCGTTCGCGACGGACGGTTCGTGATCAAAGTCGCGCCGATGCACCTGTTGCTGCTGATCCGGGCCGGGATCATGGATCAGGTCATGGCGCGGGCGACGTTCATCCACATCGAGCGCGCCGACCGGCTGGCGCAGGCGATCTCGTTCACGCTCGCGGCACAGACGAGGGCATGGAAGTCTCATCAGGCGACGAGGCTGGAGCCGAAATTCGATCGCGCCCAGATCACGTCGATGCTGGGCGGGTTAACCGAGTTGATCCATCAATTCGACCGGTTTTTCGCCGTCAACGGCATCGTGCCGGTCGGCGTGTCATACGAGCGGCTGGTGGCGGACCCGGCGGCCGAGGTGGCCCGCGTCGGTGCCGCGATCGGCATCCCGGACCTCGGCTTCGACCCGGGCGCGATCCGGCTGGCGCGACAGGCGGGCCCGATCAACGATGCCTGGCGGGAGCGATATCTGACGGACGACGACTGAGCGCGGCGCCCGGCCGGTGCCGGTCAGGTGCGGTCCGGGCTTTCCACCGGATGCGTTCCGCCGACGAAATCCTCGAGCCAATGGATCGTGTAATCCCCGGCGACGAACTCCGGGGCCGTCATCAGCCGCTCGTGCAGCGGGATCGTCGTCTTGATCCCGACCACCGCGAACTCCGCCAGCGCGCGCCGCATCCGCGCGATCGCCTCGGGCCGGGTCGGCGCGTGGACGATCAACTTGGCGACCAAGCTGTCGTAATACGGCGGCACGACATAATTCGCGTACAGCGCGCTATCGACCCGCACGCCCAGGCCGCCCGGCGCGTGGAACGCCGTCACCCGGCCCGGCGTCGGCATGAACGTCTCGGGATCTTCGGCATTGATCCGGCATTCCAGCGCGTGGCCGGAGAATTTCACGTCCGCCTGCCCGTAGCCGAGCGGCTCGCCGGACGCGATGCGGATCTGCTCGCGCACCAGATCGACGCCGCAGACCATTTCGGTCACCGGATGCTCGACCTGCAGGCGCGTGTTCATCTCGATGAACGCGAACTGCCCGTCCTGGTACAGGAACTCCAGCGTACCGGCGTTGCGGTAGCCGAGCGTCCTTAGCGCCGTCGTGACGGTGGCCCCGAGCTCGTCGCGCTGCACGGCGGACAGCACGGGCGATCCCGCCTCCTCCAGCAGCTTCTGGTGGCGGCGCTGGAGCGAGCAGTCGCGCTCGCCGAAATGGACGACATCGCCGAAATTGTCGGCCAGGATCTGCAGCTCGATGTGACGCGGCCGGTCGAGATACTTTTCGAGGTAGACGGCGTCGTTGCCGAACGCGCCCCGCGCCTCCGCCCGCGCCGTCCGCCACGCGTCCTCCAGCCCGTCCGCGTCGGCCGCGACCCGCATCCCGCGCCCGCCGCCGCCCGCCGCCGCCTTGATGAGCACCGGATAGCCGACCCGGCCGGCGATCTCCCGCGCCTCCTCCAGATCCTCGATCCCGCCATCGGAGCCCGGCACCAGCGGCACGCCGAGGCCGCGCATCGCCGATTTGGCCGCGATCTTGTCGCCCATCATGCGGATGTGCTCGGGCGACGGGCCGATGAAAGTCAGGCCGTGCGCCTCCACCATCTCGGCAAACCGCGCGTTCTCGCTGAGGAAGCCGTAGCCGGGATGGATCGCGTCGGCGCCGGTCACGGTCGCGGCCGACAGGATCGCGGCGACATTTAGATAGCTGTCGCGCGCGGCGGGCGGCCCGATGCAGACGCTCTCGTCGGCCAGCCGGACATGCATCGCGTCGTCGTCGGCGGTCGAGTGGACGGCGACGGTCAGGATGCCGAGTTCGCGGCAGGCGCGCTGGATCCGCAGCGCGATCTCGCCCCGGTTGGCGATCAGGATTTTCTGGAACGCGGCCATTGCGGCGTCAGGCGACGATCAGCAGCGGCTGGCCGTATTCCACCGGATCGCTGCTGGCGACCAGGATGCGCAACACCGTCCCGGCCTGCGTCGCCTTGACCTGGTTGAACGTCTTCATCGCCTCGATCACGCAGACCGTCTGCCCGGCCGCGACAAGCTGGCCGACGGTCACGAACGGCTCCGCCCCGGGCTCCGGCGTCAGATAGACGATGCCGACCATCGGGCTCGGGATCACGCCGGGGTGGTCGGCATCGTCCGGCTCCGCCGCGACGGCCGCGACCGTCGTGGCCGGCGGTGGCGCGGGCGCGTGGCCGGGTGCCACCGCCGCCATCACCGCGGCCGGCGTCTTGACCAGGCGAACGCTGGAATTGCCCGAGACGACCTCGACCTCGGTCAGCCCGGCCTCGACCAGGATAGCCGCGAGGGCGCGGACGGCCTCGGCGTCGAACGGTTTGGGCATCAGGCGGGCTCCTCGGACAGCAATGCGGCGACAGCGTCGATGGCCAGGGCATAGCCGTGCACGCCGAGTCCGCAGATCACGCCGGTCGCGGCATGCGAGACGTAGGAGTGGGCACGGAATGCTTCGCGTCGATGGATGTTGCTGATGTGGACCTCGACGACCGGCAGGTCGACCGCCAGCAGCGCGTCCATCACCGAGACGGAGGTGTGCGACAGCCCGGCCGGGTTGATGACGATCGCCGACGCCCGCCCCCGGCACTCCTGCACCCAGGACACCAATTCGCCCTCGGAGTTGGTCTGCCGGAAGTCGATCGCGAGATCGTGCCGTTCCGCCGCCTCGGCGCACACGGCCTCCACGTCGTCCAGCGTCGCATGGCCGTAGACCTCGGGCTGGCGCAGGCCGAGCATGTTGAGGTTCGGACCGTTCAGCACGGCCACCTGCTTCAGGGGTTTTTGCGGCGACATCTCCGCCGCGACTAGCATCCACCCTGTGTTGCGGCAAATGGCGTTGTCGGCCGGCCGCGGACTTCCCACACTGTGGCGCATGACAAAGCAAATCGCCCTGACCCTGAACGGCGAGCCGCGCCGCTTTCCCCCGGCCACGATCGCGGAGATGCTGACCCAGGTCGGCCTCGATGAGCGCAAGATCGCCGTCGAGCGAAACGCGTCCATCGTCTCGCGCTCGGCCTACGCGCTGACCTGGCTCGCGGAGGGCGACGCGATCGAGATCGTGCATTTCATCGGGGGTGGCTGATGGATACGAATGTCGCAACACAGACGGACCAGCAGGACCGCTGGACCGTCGCCGGCCGCAGCTTCGCCTCGCGCCTGATCGTCGGCACCGGGAAGTACAAAAGCCTCGAGCAGACCGCCGCCGCGATCGAGGCGAGCGGTGCCGAGATCGTCACCGTGGCCGTCCGCCGGGTGAACCTGTCCGATCCCGGTGCGCCGATGCTGCAGGATCACGTCGATCCGAAGCGCATCACCTATCTGCCCAACACCGCCGGCTGCCACACGGCCGATGACGCCGTCCGCACGCTGCGCCTCGCGCGCGAGGCCGGCGGCTGGAATCTGGTGAAGCTCGAGGTGCTCGGCCCGCCGCCCCACCTGTATCCCGACATGCCGGCGACGTTCGAAGCGGCCGCCGCCCTGATCGCCGACGGGTTCGAGGTGATGGTGTACTGCGCCGACGACCCGATCGCCGCAAGCCGGCTCGAGGACATGGGCTGCGTCGCGATCATGCCGCTCGGGGCCCCGATCGGCTCGGGCCTCGGCCTGTGCAACCCCGCGATGCTGTCGCTGCTGGTGTCCCAAGCGCGGGTGCCGCTGCTGGTCGACGCCGGTGTCGGCACGGCCAGCGACGCGGCGATGGCGATGGAGCTGGGCTGCGACGCGGTGCTGCTGAACAGTGCCATCGCCCACGCGGGCGACCCGGTGGCGATGGCGGCGGCGATGAAGCACGCCGTGATCGCGGGACGGCTCGCGCACCGGGCCGGACGGATGCCGCGCCGGATGGCGGCCGAGGCATCGAGCCCGCTGACGGGGCTGATCCGCTGATTGCGCTTTGTCGGACGAACCCGCGAGCGCATCATCGAGGCTTGAGATCGGGAGACCGTCGATGACGAACGAGGCACAGAGTTTTGTCGAGGTCGACGAGACGGCGGTCACCGAGACTCAGGAACAACGCCGTGAGCGGCTCGCGTGGGAAGCCGGGCGGATCGGCGAGGGCCTGGAGTCGATCCGTCTTGGCCGAACAGTATCGTTCCAAGCGTTTTCGGAATGGGTCGACAGCATCGGCACTCCCAATGAGCTTCCACCCCCGCAAAGCGGCTTAAGTTAGGGATAGATGCTGCCGGGGGGAGATGACACGGATGACAAATACCTCGCCCGCGCTGTCGTTGCGCTGGTCATCCGGTAGAACTCGGTAGATCACGCTATGGCCGCCGACGACCATTCGTCGGGTGCCGGCTATCTCTCCCTTGGGATGTAGGTAGGGCTGGCGAGCAAGCCGCCGGATTGCTTCCCTGAGTGCTGCAAGTCGCCATCGTGCCCTCGCTCCGGCACCCTCCTGACCGAGCCAAGTCGAGACGCCACTCATGTCGATGATGGCCTCGTCGGTAAGGCGGACTATTCGCGGCATCGGTATCCTCGTGCTCGATGCCCAACGCTTCCCACGGATAACCGCCACACCCTATCCTGACAGACACCAGGGTCCGCACCCGCCGACCGAGGACCGTCCGCATGCTCGCCGCCGCCCTGAACGCCCGTCTCGCCCGCGCCGGTATCCATTACGGGTGGGTGATGATCGCGATCACCTTCCTCACCATGCTGTCCACCGCCGCCGCGATGGGCATGCCCGGCGTGCTGATGACCCCGCTCCGGGCCGAATACGGCTGGTCGGCCGCCACCGTCTCGGGCGCGCTCGCGCTGCGGATCGCGCTGTACGGCCTGATGGCCCCGTTCGCCGCCGCCCTGATCGCGCGCCACGGCCTGCGGATCGTGGTGGCCTGCGCCATGGTCCTGATCGTGGGCGGCGTGGCCCTGGCGACCCGGATGACGGCACCGTGGCAGATGTGGCTGACCTGGGGCCTGCTGGTCGGCATCGGGACCGGCATGACCGCCATGGTGCTCGGTGCCACCGTCGCGAGCCGCTGGTTCGACGCGCGGCGCGGCCTCGTCATCGGCATCCTGACCGCGAGTGCGGCGACCGGCAGCCTGATCTTCCTGCCCCTCGCCGCCCATTTGTCGGAGGTCTACGGCTGGCGCTGGGCGCTGGTGCCGCCCGCCTGCGCCTGCGCGCTCGCGGGCCTGCTGGTCGTGCTGTTCGGCCGCGACCACCCGGCCGACCTCGGCCTCGCCCCGTTCGGGGGCACCGCCATCGTTCCGGTCCGCGCACCGGGCGGGGACGCGGTGGCGCAGGCGTTCGCGATCCTGCGCGAGGCGTCCGGGACGCCGACGTTCTGGCTGCTGTTCGGCACGTTCTTCGTCTGCGGGCTGTCGACCAACGGGCTGATCGGCACCCATTTCGTCGCGCTCTGCCACGATTACGGCATGGCGGCGACGACGGCGGCCGGCGTGCTGGCGTTAATGGGGGCGTGCGATTTCGTCGGCACCATCGGCTCCGGCTGGCTCACCGACCGGATGGACAGCCGCACGCTGCTGTTCGCCTATTACGGGCTGCGCGGGCTGTCGCTGATGGTGCTGCCGTTCTCCTCGTTCACGTTCCACGGCCTATCGCTGTTCGGCGTGTTCTACGGCCTGGACTGGATCGCGACCGTGCCGCCGACCGTCCGCCTCGCGGGGGCCGAGTTCGGGCGGGAGAAGGCGGCGATGGTGTTCGGCTGGGTGTTCTGCGGCCACCAGCTCGGCGCCGCCGTCGCGACCTACGGCGCCGGATGGACGCGCGACGCGTGGTCGACCTACTTGCCGGCATTCTTCGCGGCCGGTGTGATGTGCCTGCTGGCGGCGGTGGCCTCGCTCGCGATCGGCCGCCAGGGCGCACGGGCGACGGTCGCTTAGCCCGCGCCACCGGCCAGAATCCGCGCTACAAAGGCGAACCGTTCCACTCCCGGAGTTTCGCCCGCATGTCGGCAACCACTGTTCAGAACGACTGGATCGCGCGTGTGCTCGGCTTCACGCCTCCGCCCGGCAAGGGCAAGCACGCCGATGCGCTGGACGTGGCCTATGCCGAGCTGCTGCGGGTCGAGCGGCAGGTGCTGAAATCGACGCGGGCGGCGAAACCGGCCGAGCTGCAGGGCCGGTTCGGCTATGTCGCGAGCGCCCTCGCCGCCACCAGGTCGCAGGTCGAACGCTTCGCCGACGACGACGTGCGCGGTGCCGCCACCAGCAAGCCGCTCACGACCGCCAAGGTGAACGAGGTGAGCGGCCTGATCGCCGCGAGCAAAACGCGGCTGATCGAGATGTCGCTGCAGCAGCTGACCCGCGTCGCGCAGGAGCGCGCCGCGGCGACGGCCATTCTGCGAACGCGGGCGGACGAACTGACCGCAGACCCCGAGGCGCGGACCGAGCTTTACAAAGCCGCCTCCGAGACGTTGACCGACACCGGCCGCGACCTTGGTGACTGGCGGACCCAGATCGACGAGGCGAAGGTTTGGCTCGCGGGCGCGGCCGCCAAATTTCGCGTGCAGACCGGCATCCTCGAAACCACGGCCGCCGCGCTGGAGGAGATCGTCGAGGCCTGCCTGCCGCCGCTGACCTCCCGCTTGCCGGTGCCGGGCGAGGTTCCGGCCGCCACGGCCCCAGGCGGCCAGCAGGTTCCGCGGATCGGCGCGGCGACGCCCCCGACGGATGCCGAAGTGCTGCAGGCGCTGAAAGATTGCGGCAACACCTGGACCGGGGCCAAGGCCATTTATGCCGGCGACAAGACGCAGATGCAGCTCTTGGCCGACTACCGCAAAAAGCGCGTCGACCAGTGGCTCACCGCGGAGCTCGGCAAATACGGTCTGGCCGTCGGGCCGGGAAAGGGCTGGGTCTCGGTCGGCAGCACCGATCCCACGTCGGATTACGACATCAGCATCAACAAGCACGGGACGGTGGACGGAACGCCCGGCGGCGAGCCGATCTACGATTTCGAGATGGTCAAGGAATTCAACGACTGGTTCCGCGCCGAATTCGGTGGCGAGGGCGGCACGGTGTTCGACACGAACCTGTACGCAGGGGCACCGGGCCTGGTGAAAAATCCGGACCCGGACGCGGTGGCGACCGGCGACGTGGCGGCGCTGATGAAGATGCGGCGCTACATGAGCGGCGGCGAATTCGAGACGCTGCGCCACGAGACGATCGCCGCATGCGGCGAGGATGTCGCGCAACAGATCAAGGTGCAGCGGCAGTTCGAGGAGGCGGACATCAATTACCGCGTCGCGCTGTCCGACATCATCGGCAACGGAATCGAGAAACTCGAAGCCCGGATCGGGCAGCGCGCCGGTCAGGACATGTCGGAGGAGCAAACGCGCCTCGACGCGCAGGAAAAGACGCTGCTGGAGCACGCGCTCGCGTTGCAGGAGCGCGGCAAGCGGGCTTCCGGCATCGAGATCGCCGATTTGCAGGAGGACTCCGAGGGTCTGGCGCGCGAGATCGACCACGCGCTGAAGGACGCGACGCTCGAGACCACCAACGAGGTCTACACCAAGAAGAAGGGCGAGGTGATCCGGCAGGAGCGTGTCATCCTGGCGCTGCAGGGCGTCCAGAAGGCGCTGGATGTGAAGCCCTTGGACCCCGACCTCGTCAGCGACGCGCTCGGCGAGGCCGGGTCCGTTCTGCGCGACCTGAAGATCGACTCCGGCTCCATCGCGCCCGCCCAGGCGGCGCTCGCGAAAGGCGATGCGGCCGCGTTCGAACAAAGCCTCGGCACGCTCACGACGGCGCTCTCCGCCGAATTGGGCGAGCGTCTGCAGCAGCTCGGCCGCTCCAAGGCGCTGACGATGTTCTTCGCCAACGAGGCGTACCAAAGCGATGGGCCGTTCGCCCATGTCGTGACCGCGACCCAGGCCGCCGAGGCCGAGGGCACCGCGACCGTCGTCGCCGACACGACCGGCATCCTGACCGAGGCCGATAAGACGCTGCCGCCGAAAGCGCAGGCGGTCATCGTGGAACTCGGCGGCCGCGCCGCCTACGACGAGATGGAAGCCGAGGCTCGCAAGCTGCGGGAGACGGCGGCACAGGGGAGGATCGACGCCAGCGTCGGTGCCCTGAAAACCTCGCGGCGCGCGGAAATCCCGAAGGACCAATGCCTGCAATCGTTCAACGAACAGCTCGGCGACTTCCTCAAGGACCTCGAGCATTACGGCGACGAGGATCCCGGCAAGGCGATCATCCAGTCGTCGAAATATCTCGAGCGCCTGCTCGATGCCGTCGACCTGATGATCGGCAAGGACATGTTCGGGGCCGACCAGGGATTGCTGGAAGAGCTGCGCGACGAATGCAAGGTCCAGAAGGACGTCAAAGGCCAGCTGATCGCCGCGCGAAAGGGCAACCTGCTGTTGATGCCGAACGAGGCGGACGCGCCGGTCGATCAGAACGAGCAGCGCCGCGCCTTCGCCTGCCGGTTCATGAAGGACAGGCTCGGCGTCACGAGCCTCGCCGGACTGGCGCAGCGCTACAAGACGCTGGCCGTGCGGATCAACAAGGCGGCCCGGGTGAACCTCGCCGCCGGCTAGGTCAGGCCCCCGTTTCGTTGCGTAACTCGTTCATCACCGAGGAGATCGACCCATGGACATGATCACCACGCAGGACGGCACCGAGATCTTCTACAAGGATTGGGGCTCCGGCCAGCCGATCGTGTTCAGCCATGGCTGGCCCTTGTCGGCCGACGACTGGGACGCGCAGATGCTGTTCTTCATGGCGCACGGCTACCGCGTCATCGCGCATGACCGGCGCGGCCACGGACGGTCGACGCAGACCGCCGGCGGCCACGACATGGACC
Organism: uncultured Alphaproteobacteria bacterium; assembly: GCA_963756975.1. Taxonomy (GTDB): domain Bacteria; phylum Pseudomonadota; class Alphaproteobacteria; order Acetobacterales; family Acetobacteraceae; genus CAVRQM01. The sequence continues at coordinate 171,531 of CAVWPS010000002.1, forward strand.
ATTACGCGGACGATCTGGCGGCCCTCACCGAGCACCTCGACCTGAAGGACGCCATCCACGTCGGCCACTCGACCGGCGGCGGCGAGGTGGCGCGCTATCTGGGCCGGCACGGCGAGACGCGGGTGTCCAAGGCGGCGCTGGTGTCCGCCGTCACGCCGCTGATGGTCAAGACGGACGCGAACCCGCTCGGCCTGCCGAAATCGGTGTTCGACGGGTTGCAGGCGGCGCTCGCGGCAAACCGGTCGAAATTCTACCGCGACCTGCCGACCGGGCCGTTCTACGGGTTCAACCGCCCCGGCGTGGAGTCATCCGAAGCGGTGATCGCCAACTGGTGGCGGCAGGGCATGATGGGCGGCGCCAACGCGCATTACGACGGCATCGTCGCCTTCTCGCAGACCGATTTCACCGAGGATCTGAAGAAGATCACGGTGCCGGTGCTGGTGATGCACAGCGAGGACGATCAGATCGTGCCGTATGCGGCGGCCGGCCCCCTCGCCGCCAAGTTGCTCAAGAACGGCACGCTGAAAACCTACAAGGATTTTCCGCACGGCATGCCGACGACGCATGCGGAGACGATCAACGCCGACCTGCTCGCGTTCTTCCGCGCCTGACATGACGATGTGGCCGGAGTTGCCGTACGCCGCGCTGCGGCCGACGCTCGACACGCTGCAGCTCTGGACGCAGATCGTCGGCAAGATCCGGCTCGCGCGGACGCCGTGGATCAACCACTCCTGGCATGTGACATTCTATGTTTCGGCGCGGGGTCTGACGACCGGCCTGATCCCGCACGGCGCACTCGGGTTCGAGCTGGAGTTCGACTTTGTGGCCAATGCGCTGGTCATCCGGGTCAGCGACGGCGCGCAGGGCCGGATCGCACTGGAGCCGAGAAGCGTCGCCGATTTTTATGACGATGTGATGCGGACGCTGACGCGGTTGGGCGTGCCGGTCGACATCGACACGATCCCGAACGAGTTGCCGAACCCGGCGCCGTTCCCGCAGGACACGGTGCGGCGGGAGTACGACGGCGCCTCGGCCAAGGCGTTCTGGCTGGCGCTGATCCAGTGCGACCGCGTCTTCACCCTGTTCCGCACCCGCTTCACCGGCAAATGCAGCCCGGTGCACATGTTTTGGGGTGCGCTCGATCTGGCGGTCACGCGCTTCTCCGGCCGCCGCGCGCCGCTGCACCCGGGCGGCATCCCGCATCTGTCGGACGCCGTGACGCGCGAGGCGTATTCGCACGAGGTGTCGAGCGCGGGATTCTGGCCGGGCGGCGGCGGTGTCGAGCACGCCTGCTTCTACTCCTACAGCTATCCCTCCCCGCCCGGCTTTGCCGACGCGCCGGTGTCGCCGGCGGAGGCCCGGTTCGATCCGGCATTGGGCGAGTTTCTGTTGCCGTACGACGCGGTGCGAACGGCACACGATCCCGACGCGACGCTGCTGAGTTTCCTGCAGACGACATACGACGCCGCGGCGAACACGGCGCACTGGGACCGGGCCGCCCTCGACGTCGAGCAAGGGTCGTACGGCCATCCGCGAGCACTAAGCTAACCTCTCCCTCTCCCCCTTCGGGAGAGGGCCGGGGTGAGGGGTCTGCTTCCTAATCGAAGGAGCCCGTAGCGCCCCTCACCCCGGCCCTCTCCCAAGGGAGAGGGAGAAGGTCAGGCGCCCAGAACCTTGCGCAACGAAGCCTCGATCTCACCGCCGCAATACAGATCGCCGTAATCCCGCCTAGCCTCGGCCGCGAGCTTCATCAACGGCGCCAGTCCGGACACCCGCCGGACCAGCGAGGCCGTCATCGGTGCCGCGTCCCCGAGCATTGCCCCGATCGCCGGAAACCGGCCTGCCATCGTCGACCACAACACCGACGTCACCACGTCGGCGATCCCCGCCGCCTCCCCGCCCAGCAGAAAGCCGGCCTCCGCCGTCAGACCGTGCCGCCGCCCGGTCTCCTCCCACAGCGACATCCACTTCCGCAGGCGCGGCGCGAAATCCCGCCAGCGCTTCGCCGTCCACATCTCCCGCCCGCCGTCCAGGGTCAGATCGTCGATCACGTCGTTGGCGTCGTTCACCACCTTGATCGTCATCGCCCGCAACGCGGCGGTCGCCGGCAGCAGGTCCAGCGTCTCGCCGAGATACAGAATGATCGCCGGCATCTGCGCGATCGCGAAGCCGGCCGCTGTGTCGACCAGCACGGGCGGGCCCATGAACGGCACCGGCATGTCGGCCACCGCCCCGCCCATCAGCGCCGGAATGTCGTCGCCGCGCTCCGTCCAGGTTTTGCCCGCGAACGCCAGCACGGCGCGCACGAACTGTCCGCGAAACGGCACGGGCCAGTAGTACAGATCGTAGTCGGACATGGCTGAAACTCCGGTTCGGAGGCGACGCTAGCCCGTGCCGCCCCGGCTCGACAGGGCGGGCACCAGCCGCACGCGACGGCTTGTGCATGAACAGCGTACCGGGGCGCGATCCGTCCATGGCCTAATTCGCCGAGCATGCCGCGCCCACGACGCCGCAGGAGTTGGCCGCCACACGTTCGAGCGCTTGGTTTTGCGCGCCTGACGCGATCAGCTCATTCCGACGTCTGATTGAAGGCCTGAAGCCCACGCTCCACAGCAGGACGCCTTTCAATTGACTTGAACCATCTTAGCAAATTCGGGAGCTTTGGCCACGGAAGATCGGATTTGACCGATTGAGCGATAGTGAAGCCCGCAATGTCGGCGATGCTGAACGTCTTGCCAGCAACGAACTCGTCCTCGCCGACGTATCTCTCCGCCGTCTGCAGCGTCGCGAGCACTCGATCCGTCAGCACCGTCCGTGCTCCGAGGTCGCTTGAGGCGCGAAGAGAAAATGCCGCATGGCTCACGGCGATCACGTCGACCACAAAGAAGAAGAATCGCTCAAACACGATGGCCTTTTCACGACCCGTGTTAGGAACTAGCTGACCATCTGTCTTTTCAGCGACATGCAGTATGATCGCGTTCGATTGACAGAGTATGAATGGCTGTTGGCCTTCTTCCTTTTCGACCAGGACCGGGACCTTTCCAAGCGGGTTCAGCGCGAGATGCGGTGCGCCCTGATGCGCACCGCTGGAAAGGTCGACGAGCTTGGGCGTGTAAGATAGACCAGCTTCCTCAAGCGCGATCGCTGCTCTGATGCAGTTACCGGTCTGCGCACCATGAAGCTCTAATGTGGTCGTCATGTCAGGTTCCCCCGCTAGGTCGTAGCTACAATCTGCATTGGAGACCGAGGGCATCGAGGTCATTGTGCCGCTCGGATCGGCGTCTTCAATCAAGGCCCACCATGGCCACCCAGCACCGCCGTCACCACGCGACCGCGCGAGCGGCCGGTTCGATTACATCGGCCACGACATCCCGTAAGCGAAAAGACGGGCGGCTGACCTATGAATCGGGTCAGCCGCCCTACTCGAACGGACAGGGCATCGTCGGCCACATCGAAAGGCCGCAGTGGATGCCTTATTTCTGAGAGATAACCGTCAGCCGATGGACCCTCGGGGTCACGGAGAACAACTCGTCCGCCTTCTCCACAAGCTCCTGTCCGGCCTCGCCGTTCAAATGGGCTTCGCGGGCAGCTTCATCATCGAACGTATCGAACACCCTGTAAACGCCGACCTCGCCTTCGACCTTCACGGCGTGCCATGACAACGTGCCAGGCTCCCCTCTGACCAGCGCGGCCTCCTTCGCCAAAAACGCCTCGGCTTCAGCTTCTTTTCCTGGTTTAGCCTGCAACTCAACCAGTAGCGCGAACTTAGCCATTTATGTGGTCCTTACCTTGGTTGCCCAACAGAAGCATGGAATAGGCGGGTGCCTAGACCATTCCTGTTATCCCGGACCTCGTAGCCGCCCAGTTACGAAGGGCGAGACACGAGGTAATGGTTATGAAGTCGAACCGTCGGGCCGAGTTGGCGTCACATCGCCAGCTCTGACGCCTTGATGTCGGCGATGGGCCCAAGGATCGCCGGATCGAAATCCCTGAGGGCGACGCGCTCGGACAAGCGCCGGGGAAGGTCGGGGTTCGCCAGCGCCCCGCGGCCGAAGGTGACGATGTCGGCACCGTCACCCAGTGCCGCGACCGCCTGTCCGGCGCCGTGCAGGCCGCCGTTGGCGAAGATCGCCGCCCGGGGCGCGTGGCGCTTGGCGAGTTGCATCAAGGACGGGCCGCCGGCGGCGAAAGCGGGCTTCCACGCCTCGAACTCGGTCACATGGATGAAGTCGGCGCCGGCATCGGAGAGGCCGCCGAAGATGACCTCCGCATCGCGCTCCGCGTCCGCCCATTTGTGGTGATAGTCGTTGACCTTGCCCTGCGAGATGCGGACGCCGATCGGGACCGACGCGCCGACGCTCGCCCTCACCGCCGCGAATGTGTCCAGGATCAATCGCATGCGGTTCCGCACGGTGCCGCCCCAGCGATCGGGTCTGCCGTTGGCGTAGTCGGTCAGGAACTGATCGAGCAGGTAGCCATTGGCCCCGTGGATCTCGACGGCGTCGAACCCGGCGACCTCGATCGCTCGCGCGGCCGAGCCGGCAAAGCCCGCGATCGCGTCGGCGATCTGCTCGTCCGTCATCGCGGCCGGAAGCCCGTAGCGGTCCTTGCCGTGATAGAACGTCATCTGCTCGCCCTTGGGCTGAATGGCGGACGGGCCCACCGTGCCCTCGCGGAAGCGATTGCCCTGGCTCAGTGCGCCGGCATGCAGCAACTGCGCGATGGCGAGCGCGCCGTTGGCTTTGATGCGGCCGACGACCGGCGTCCAGGCGTCGGCCTGCGCGTCGTCGGTCATGCCGGGCTGGCCGACATAGGCCTGCGAAAATGCCCGGTCGGTGTAGATGCCTTCGGTGACGATCGCTCCGAACCCGCCCCGCGCAAAGCGCTCGTAATAGCGGGCCATGGTCTCGGTCGCCCGGCCGTCCTCGGTCGCGGAGATGCGCGTCATCGGCGCGACCGCGAGCCGGTTTTTGACCGCATGGCCGTTGATAACGAGCGGCGCGAACAGCGCGCCGGTGTCGATGTCCATCGTCCAGACCTCCACAAGCATTAAATCGGGCGCAGCCAAGCCAAAGCGATTGATCGTTCGCTTACTGGAAGTGAACTTAGCTTTGCCTGTGCGACGGAAAAGATAGGGTGGGCGATAAGCAGTATATCGGCGGCTGTTATAATATGGATCTTGCGGAAGCGGCTTTGTTTCGCGCCATTGCATCCGGCGGTAGCCCGCCGGCGGCGGCTCGTCGGATGAGCCTGACGCCGATGTTGGTCAGCCGCAGGTTGGCCGTCCTAGAAGCCGAACGCGGCGCTCGCCTGTTCCACCGCACGATCCGGTCCTTGTCGCTGTCGGCCAGCACCGTCGATACGGTGCAAGTGGCCTGTGTCCCCGGCGTCGGCGTTGCTATGCCGACCTACCGGGATGTGCATGACGAGATTGAACGCGGAGAACTGCAGCGAACTCGTGCTCACCGGCGTTCAGCCATTGGCAATCGGGATATGGGCCGTTTTCCCGACCCGCCCCCAGATGCCTGCTCGGGTGCGTGCGTTTATCGACGCCTAAAGACGTACGCTGCCCGCCGCGGCGGAAGTAGCGTCAGGCGAAACGCGCCGCATAACTTGGCCCGCAGTCGCGCCTTGGCGTCCTCCCGCAACCGACGTATCCACCTCCCCAACGCCACACCCGGGAGCCATCCACCATGGACCACCGCAACCTCGGCCGCTCCGGCCTGACCATCCCGCCGCTCATGGTCGGCGGCAACGTGTTCGGCTGGACCGCCGACCCCGCCAAATCCGAGACCCTGCTGGACGCGCTGCTCGACGCCGGCCTCACCGCGATCGACACCGCCGACATGTACTCCGCCTGGGCGCCCGGCCACTCGGGCGGCGAGAGCGAGCGGGTCATCGGGGACTGGCTGAAGCGCGATCCGTCGCGGCGCGCGAAGGTGGTCATCGCGACGAAAGTCGGCGGCAAGATGGGGTCCGGCGACAGCGGCCTGAAACCCGAGTGGATCGCCAAGGCGTGCGACGACTCGCTGGCCCGGCTCGGGGTCGAGCGGATCGACCTGTATCAGGCCCATTTCGACGACGCGGAGACGCCGCTCGCCGACACGCTCGGCGCGTTCGCCCGGCTGATCGAGGCCGGCAAGGTGCGGGCGATCGGCTGCTCGAACTACTCGGCCGAACGCCTCCGGGAGGCGCTGGACGTGTCGGCCGCGCACAACCTGCCGCGCTACGAAAGCCTGCAGCCGCACTACAACCTGATGGAGCGCCCGCTGCTCGAAGGTCCGCTCGAGGATCTGTGCGTGGCCGAGGATGTCGGGATCATCACGTATTTCTCGCTCGCGGCCGGGTTCCTGTCCGGCAAGTACCGCTCGTCGGCCGACCTCGCCAAAAGCCCGCGCGGCGGCGGGGTGGAGAAATATCTGAACGACAAGGGCACGCGGGTGCTGGCGGCCGTCGACGCTGCCGCCAAAGAGCTGTCGGCGACGGCGGCACAGGTGGCGCTGGCGTGGGTGATGGCGCGCCCGTCGGTCACGGCGGCGATCGCGAGTGCCACGTCGCTCGATCAGGTGTCCGACCTCGTCTCGGCGACGCGGCTGCATCTGTCGGCGGATCAGATGGCGGCTCTGGACGCGGCCAGCGCCTGAGTCGCATTCTAAAACCATGTTCCTGCTGATCGACAACTACGACAGTTTCACCTTCAACCTCGTCCATTTCCTGGGCGAGGCCGGGGCCGTGTGCGACGTGCGGCGTAACGACACGCTGAGCGTGGCCGAGGCGCTGGCGACCAAGCCGGAGGCGATCGTGCTGTCGCCCGGTCCCTGCACGCCGTCCGAGGCCGGGATCTGCATGGCGTTGATCGTGGCGGCGGCCGAGCGGCGGATCCCGCTGCTCGGCGTGTGCCTCGGCCATCAGGCGATCGGCCAGGTTTTTGGGGGCGACGTGGTGCGCGGCACAACGCCGATGCACGGCAAGACGAGTGCCATCCACCACGACGGGCTCGATCTGTTCGCGGGCGTGCCGGACGGGTTTCTGGCGACCCGTTATCACAGCCTGATCGTGCGCGAGGACACGCTGCCGGACGTGCTGGTGGCGACCGCGCACTCCGGCGACGGCGTGATGCAGGCGATGCGCCACCGCTCGCTGCCGATCTTCGGGGTGCAGTTTCATCCCGAAAGCATCGCGACCGAGCATGGCCGCAAATTGCTGTCGAACTTCATCCGCATCGCCACCCGCCGGAACGCGCCCGCGCTCGCGGCCTAAAGCGTGACGAACCTGAAGCCGGCCCTGCTGCGCGTCGCCGGCGGGGCCACGCTGGACGAGGCGGAGGCCGAGGCGGCGTTCGACGTGATCATGGCCGGTGAGGCGACCCCGGCGCAGATCGCCTCCCTGGTGACCGCCATGCGGGTGCGGGGCGAAACGGTCGCGGAATTCGTCGGCGCCGTCCGCGCGATGCGGGCCCGGATGCACCGGATTACGGCACCGGAGGGTGCGATCGACGTGTGCGGCACCGGCGGCGACGGGGCGCAGACGCTGAACGTCAGCACCGCCGTCGCCTTCGTCGTCGCCGCATGCGGCGTGCCGATCGCCAAGCACGGCAACCGCGCCCTGTCGTCGCGCTCCGGGGCGGCCGACGTGCTGACCGCACTCGGCGTCGACGTGGACGTGCCGCTCGACCGGCTGTCGGGCATCCTGGCGCAGGTCGGCTGCGTGTTCCTGTTCGCGCCCCGCCACCATGCGGCGTTGCGCCACGCGGCCGGACCGCGCGTGGAGTTGGGGTTCCGGACGATCTTCAACCTGCTCGGCCCGATGGCGAACCCGGCCGGCGTGCGGCGGCAGCTCACCGGCGTGTTCGACCCCGCGTGGTGCGTGCCGATGGCCGAAGCACTCGCGCGGCTCGGGACGGAGGCGTGCTGGATCGTGCATGGCCAGGGACTCGACGAGCTGACCGTCGCCGGACAGTCCCACGTCGCGAGCTGGGACGGGTTCGGCATCGAAACGTTCAGCCTCGATCCGGCGGCGCTCGGCTTGCGGACGGCGCCCGTCGACGCGATCCGGGGCGGCGACGCGGAGGCGAACGCGGCGAGCCTGCTCGCGTTGTTGCGTGGGGCACCGGGGCCGTACGCCGACACGGTGGCGCTGAACGCGGCGGCCGCCCTGGTCGTGGCCGGACGCGGCACGCTTGCGGACGGTCTGGCCGCGGCCAAAGAAGCGCTCGGCAACGGGGCGGCGCTCGGCGTGCTCGAACGGTTGCGGGACGCGACCCGTATGGAGGAGGCGGCTTGAGCGAGACCGACGAGGATGTGCTGGTGCGGATTTGCGTCTCCACCAAAAAGGAGACGGCGCGGCGGAAGGCGGCGGTGCCCGAGGACGCGATGCGGACGCGCGCCATCGCGGCCAGCGCGCCGAGAGGCTTCGCGTCGGCACTGAAGAAAGCCACGCAACCCGCTCTGATTGCGGAGATCAAGAAGGCGTCGCCGTCGGGCGGGATGATCCGCGAGCTGTTCGCGCCCGCGTTCCTGGCCGCCGAATACGCGGCCGGCGGGGCGACGTGCCTGTCGGTGCTGACGGACGGCCCGTATTTTCAGGGCAGCCTGGAGGATTTCGGGCTGGCGCGCGCGGCGGTCGATCTGCCGGTGCTGCGAAAGGATTTCATCCTGGAGCCGTGGCAGGTCTACGAGAGCCGCGCGCATGGGGCCGACTGCATCCTGCTGATCGTGGCGGCCCTTCGTGACGAGATGATGGAGGAGCTGGAGAGCATTGCCGTCATGCTCGGGATGGACGTGCTGGCGGAGGTCCACACCGCGCACGAGCTGTCGCGGGCGCTGAAGCTGAAGACCAAGCTGATCGGCATCAACAACCGCAATCTCAAGACGTTGACGACCGATCTGGCGGTCACGGGCGAGTTGGCCAAGCACGTTCCGGCCGACCGGGTGATCGTGGCCGAGAGCGGCATTCGCGAGCACGAGGATATTGTCGCGCTGACCGGTTTCGGCGCGCGGGCGTTCCTCGTGGGCGAGAGCCTGCTGCGGCAACCCGATCTGATCGCCGCCACCAAGCGGCTGCGCGGGACGGCTTGACCCATTTGCAAGCGGGCCTCACCCACCTCGACGCGGCCGGCCGGGCGAAGATGGTCGATGTCGGGGACAAGCCGGAGACGGTTCGGGAGGCGGTGGCGAAGGCCAGCGTCGCGATGCGGCCGGAAACGCTGCGGCTGATCGTGGATGGCGGTGTCGCCAAGGGTGACGTGTTCGCCGTCGCGCGCGTGGCCGGCATCATGGCCGCCAAACGCACCAGCGAGCTGATCCCGCTGTGTCATCCGCTGCCGCTGTCCTCGGTCTCGGTCGAACTGGAAGCCGACGGCGACGGGGTTTCGATCACGGCGACCGCGCGCACGGTCGGGCGCACGGGGGTCGAGATGGAGGCGCTGACGGCGGCCACGGTCGCGGCGCTGACGGTCTACGACATGTGCAAGGCGGTCGATCGCGGCATGCGGATCGAGGCGGTGCGCGTCGTCAGCAAATCGGGCGGCAAGTCCGGCGACTTCCGGCAGGATTGACCATGCTGTCGGTCGAGGACGCGCGGGCCCGCATCCTGGACGGCGTGCCGCCGGTCGCGACCGAGATCGTGTCGGTCGCCGACGCCTGGGGCCGCGTGCTGGCCGAACCGGTTCTGGCGCGCGTGACACAGCCCCCCGCCGATGTGTCCGCCATGGACGGCTACGCGGTTCGCGGCATCGAACAATCGTTGCGGATCGTTGGTGAAGCTCCAGCCGGGCATCCGTGGTCCGGCATTGTCCGCGAAGGCGAGGCGGTGCGCCTGTTCACCGGCAGCGTCATGCCGGACGGGGCCGATGCCGTCGTCGTTCAGGAGGACTCTGTTCGCGACGGCGATGTCGTCACGCTCACGGTCGCCCCGGTGGCGAGCCGCCACATCCGCCGCGCCGGCTCGGACTTTCGCCGAAAGGACGTGCTCGTCCCGGCCGGCACACGGCTCGGCGCTCGGGCGATCGGGCTGATCGCGGCGGCGAACGTGCCTTGGCTGCGCGTCCACCGCCGGCCCCGCGTGGCGATCCTCTCGACGGGCGACGAAATCTCGTGGCCCGGCGACCCGATTTCGGCCGGCGGCATCGTCGGCTCGAACGCGTGGGCGCTGGCCGCCCTGGTCCGTGGCGCCGGGGCCGAGCCGACCGTGCTGCCGATCGCACCCGACGATGCGGACGCGCTGGCGGCTTCGCTGCCCTCGGCCGAGGGGTTCGATCTGCTGCTGACCAGCGGCGGGGCCAGCGTCGGCGACCACGATCTGGTGCGGGCCGCGTTGCTCGCGGCCGGCATGACGCTCGATTTCTGGCGTATCGCGATGCGGCCGGGCAAACCGCTGATGGCCGGGCGGTTCGGCCGCATGCCGGTGCTGGGCCTGCCCGGCAACCCGGTCTCGACCGTGGTGACCGCGATCCTGTTCGCCAAACCGCTGATCGCCCGCCTCGCCGGCCTGGCCGACGCGCCGCCCGCGTGGGAGCCCGCGCGACTGGCGGCGCCCCTGCCCGCCAACGATGCCCGCGCCGACCATCTCCGCTGCCGGCTGTCGCGCGACCCGGACGGCATGCTGGTCGCGACCGCGTTCGAGCATCAGGCGTCGGGGCTGCACCGGGTGCTGGCCGAGGCCGACGCGCTGCTGTTGCGGGCACCCCACGCGGCCCCGGCGGCTTCGGGCGACACGGTGCTGATATTGGCGCTCGACCGTGACGGACTCTGAGAAAACGATGCGCTTGACGCGATTACGAGAACTTACATAGAACATCTCGTTAGTTGCCGGTTTGTTCCGACAGCCCAGGCTGACCCGGGAGACGACATGCTGACCCGCAAGCAACACGAGCTGCTGAGTTTTATCGACGGCCACATCCGCGCCACCGGGTTTTCGCCGTCGTTCGAGGAAATGAAGGCCGCGCTCGACCTGAAGTCGAAATCCGGCATCCACCGGTTGATCTCGGCGCTGGAGGAGCGCGGTTTCCTGCGCCGCCACCATCACCGGGCCAGGGCGCTCGAGATCACGAAAATGCCGAACGACGGCGCGGTCGCGACTCCGGTCACACGGTTGGCCCCAGCGCTTGTGCCGTCGACGCCGGCCCCGTTCGAGCCGAACGTCATTCGCGGCAATTTCTCGGGCCGGTTCGCGGGCGTGCGCCCGGCGCGGGATGTGGGTGCGATCGAGTTGCCGATGTACGGCCGGATCGCCGCCGGCGCCCCGATCGAAGCGCTGCGCGACAACGGCACGACGATCGAGGTGCCGATGGCGCTGCTCGGCTCCGGCGACCATTACGCGCTGGAGGTGGCGGGCAATTCGATGGTGGAGGCCGGCATCCTGGACGGCGACACGGTGGTGATCCGCAAGGCGGAGACGGCCGAGACCGGGCAGATCGTGGTCGCGTTCATCGACAATACCGAGGTGACGCTGAAACGCCTGCGCAAGCGCGGGCAGTCGGTCGCGCTGGAACCGGCGAACGTCCTGTACGAGGCGCAAATTTTCCCGGCCGACCGGGTGCGGGTTCAGGGACGGCTGGTCGCGTTGTTGCGGCGCTACGACGCCTGATTGCGGTTTGCAGTGGACGGGCACCGTCACAATCTTGCAAACCGCGACTCGGAGGAGTGTTAGCAACCAGTGAACGTCGCCGTTACCCCGCGCGCCCGCATCACGGTCGAGATCGTCCACGATCTCGTGTGCCCGTGGTGCTACCTCGGCGTACGCCGGCTGCGTCGCGCGCTGGCCCGCCGGCCCGACCTCGCGTTCGACATCCAGTGGCGGCCGTTCCTGCTGAACCCGGACATGCCCCGCGCGGGGATGCCGCGCGCCGACTACGTCGTCCGCAAGTTCGGCGGCGAGGACCGGGCGCGGCGGCTGTACGGCTCGATCGCCGAGGTCGGGCGGCTCGAAGGCATGGCGTTCCGGTTCGACCGCATCCGCCGCACCCCGTCCTCGGTCGACGCGCACCGATTGGTCCGCTGGGCCGCCCGGTTCGGCGCGGCCGACGCGGTGGTGGACGCGCTGTTCGCGGCGCATTTCTGCGACGGGCGCGACATCGGCGACCCTAGCGTGCTGGTGCCGATCGCGATTGCCTGCGGCCTGGACGGCATCGGGGCCGCCCGCCTGCTCGCCGGCACGGCCGAGACCGACATGATCCACGCCGAGAACCTTCGCGCGCACCGGCTCGGCATCAACGGCGTGCCCTGTTTCGTCATCGGCGGCCACCACGCGATCGCCGGCGCGCAGGAGCCCGAGGTGATCGACCGTCTGCTGAGCATCGCGGTGGTCGAGGCGGTCGAGGGCTGACGACCGCCATCCTGAACGGCTTCGGCCGCAGCCTGGGCGACGGGATTTTAGGGTTGCAGGCACTGTGGGTCGCGATCGGACGCGGCACGATAGATGATCCGGTGCTGTACCGGCTGCCGGGTCTGTCGCCGGTCATCCGGTCGCTCTACGCGGTCAGCGGCATGGCTCCCGTCGCCGAACTCCCTTGGAGTGCCGCAACGCCCGATGTCGCCCTCGACGTGCCGGGCCGGGTGCTCGATCTGCGCGACTACGCCTTCGACCCGGCATTTCGCGGTGTCGCGATGATCGACTTCTTTCTCGGCAAACTCGGCATCGACCCGGCGGGCGTCCCGCAAGCCGCGCGCCGAAATACCTGGCTGGCACCGCAACTCGATCTTGCGCCGCCACGTCCGGACGGCCCGGTGTTGCTGTGCGCCGAAAAGCTCGATGGCCCTGCGCGACATGCCGGACCCGGTAGCGGACGCCATCGCCGCGTTCTGCACGGCGCGCGGGATCGCGGTCGCGCGGCCGACCGAGGCTGCGGACATTACCGGGTTGGCGGCGCAGGTGCGGGCGGCGCGGCTGGTGGTCTCGACCGACACGGCCATGGTGCATCTGGCCGACGCGATGGCGGTGCCGTGCGTGGCGTTCTTCCCGACGCACGATCCGGCGTGGCGGGTCCGCGATTACCCGTTGTGCACGGCGGTGCGGCTCGAATCCGGGTTGCCGCCGGCGCTGGAGTTTGCGCGCGGCGAGGCGGATGTGGCGGCGGCGTATGCGGCCTGGTTCCGGCCTGGAGTGGATTGGATCGAACCCGTGCTATCGGCGGCGCTCGATCTGAGTGCGTTGCTCCCCTCACCCCGGCCCTCCCCCGCAAGGGGGGAGGGAGAAGCTATGCTGCTCCCTCTCCCCTTGCGGGGGAGGGCCGGGGTGAGGGGTTCTCGCCAGAAGGACTCCTGATGCCCAAATTCCTCGCGGCCGCCGCGCTGCTGATCCTGCCGGCGTTCCTCATGCACGGCCGCGCCATCGCCGACATCCTGATCGCCCTCATCGACGCGAGCTTCCTGTTCGCCTGCGTCAGGAACGCCGACTGGACGTGGCTTCGCGCACGCTGGGTCAAAATCGCCGCCGCGTGGTGGGGCTGGCTGATCGTCTGCTCGATCCCCGCATGGTCCGCCGGCGGCTGGTTCTCGTTCGGCGAGGCGCTCGCGACCGGGCGGTTCCTGCTGCTCGTGGCCGCCCTGGAGTTCTGGCTGCTGTCGTCCGCGACGATCCGGCGCTGGCTGCTCTGGGTGCTCGACGCGTGCGCGATCTACATCGCCGCACAGACCCTGCTGCAGTTCGTCACCGGCCGCGACATTCAGGGTTTTCGTCGCATGGGCGACGGCGAGCTGACCGGGCCGTTCGAACATCCGCGCGCCGGTGCCCCGCTGTCCCGGCTGCTGTTTCCGTTCCTGCTGCCCGCGCTGAACCGCGCCGGGCGCCTTTGGGGCTTGGTCCTGACCATCGGCTCGGTCGCGGTGATCGTTCTGATCGGCCAGCGGATGCCCCTGTTGCTGACGATCTTCGGGCTGCTCGTCTCCGGGCTGCTGCTGCGGCGCATACGCGGATTGGTCGCCGCCGGGCTCATCGCGGGTGCGGTGCTGATCGCGGCGACCCCGGTCGTCTCGCCGCCGACCTGGCACCGGCTGGTCCAAAAATTCTCGGCGCAGATGGAGGATTTCCCGGACAGCGATTACGGCCTGATCTACGCCCGCGCGGCCGTCATCGTGGCCGAGCATCCGGTGTTCGGACGCGGCTTCGGCGGCTACCGCTTCGGCTGCTCCGACCCGGCCAGCTTCGTCGCCTGGGACCGCGCGACCCAGCATCTGGCCGACGGCGGCGGGGCGAGTGTGTGCAACATCCATCCGCACAACCACTATTTCGAGGCGGCGACCGATGCCGGCCTGCCCGGGCTGGTCCTGTTCTGCGCGATGATCCTGTCCTGGCTCGCCCCGCTCGGGCGCGGATTATGGCGCGGCGGCGGCAGCCCGTTGCGGGTCGGGCTGTTCGTGGCGGCCCTGATCCAGGAGTGGCCGATCGCGTCCGCCAGCAGCTTTACCGCCATGGAGATCGGCGGCTTCTTCTTCGTCCTGCTGGGCCTCGGTCTGGCGGAGGCGCGCTACGAGAGGACGTCGCTCACCGATCCGTCGCTGGCCACGCCCCGGATGTGATGGCTGTGCCACAGCGCGTAGTGCAGCAGGCTCCACGCCGGCTGCGGCTCGCGCTCGGCGGCGGCGAACGCGGCGCGCACCTTTTCACGCGGCATGAGAGCCGCAACTCCGGGCTCGGCCGCGACCAGCTCGCCGATCCGCTCCGACTGTGCCGCGATCCAGCGGCCGACCGGCGGTTTGAAACCGCGCTTTCGCGACCACGCCCCGGCCTCGGGGAACGTTTTCGCCAGCCAGCGTCGGAGCAGCAGCTTACCGAAGCGGGCGCCGGTCTTTTGGGCGTCGGGTAGCGGATAGGCGAATTGGGCGACGACCGGATCGAGGAACGGGGTGCGTCCCTCGACGCCGTGGACCATCAGCGTGCGGTCCAGTTTGAGCAGCAGATCGTTCGGCAGCCATTCGGCGACGTCGACCGCCTGCGACCGCTGCATCGGCGTGCGGCCGGCGATCGCCGCGTCCCGCTCGGCCCGCGCGATGCCGTCGCGCCAGCCGCCGATGGCGGGGCCGAACACGCCGCCGCTGCGGGGCGGGCGGGCAAACCAGCGGAACGGAGCGCGCTGCTTGCGGTGGCGGGCATAGCCGCCGAACAACTCGTCCGCCCCCTCCCCGCACAGCGCCACCTTCAGGCCGCCGGCGCGGGCGGCGCGGCCGAGCAGCCAGTTCGGCAGGATCGCCGCGTCGGCCGTCGGGTCGTCGACGCAGGCCACGATGCGCGGTGCGAGTGCCCAAAATTCCGCCTCGCCCATCTGCACGCGGGTGCAATCGGCCCCGGCGATGCGGGCCAGGCGCGCCGCCTCGGCGGTTTCGTCCACATCGCCCGCGCCGTCCCATCCGGCGGTCAGCGCGTGGACGCGGCCCGCCCCGGCGCGGCGCATCAGGGCCAGCACGGCGGCGGAGTCGATGCCGCCCGAGAGGAACAGGCCGTACGGCACGTCCGAGCGGAGGTGGGCGGCGACGCTGTCGAGCAGCGCGGCGTCGAGGTTTTCCACCGTGTTCGCATGGCGCGGATTACCGGCGGGAAGCGACGGACGGACGCGGCGCTCGACGATGCGGCCGTGCTCGACGATCAGCGTCTCGCCGGGCAGCACGCGCTCGATGCCTGGGAAGATCGTCTCCCGCCCGGTGGTGAACTTCAGCTGCAACAGCTCCTTGGCTCGCGAAGCATCCACCGAGGCGGCCGCTAGACCGGCCGCGATCAGGGCGGCGGGCTCGGAGGCGAAGGCGAACAGGTCCGGGCGTGCGACGTAGTAGATCGGCTTGATGCCGAACGGGTCGCGCGCCAGCAGCAATCTGCCACGCGGCAAATCGTGGATGGCGATGGCGTACATGCCGCGCAGCCGGTCGGCGAACGCCGGGCCGTCGGTCGCATAGAGAAACGCCGGCGGCTCGCAGTCGGAGCCGGTCGCGAACGGCGTCCCGGTCATGGCGGCGCGGGTCGACAGGTCGTTGTAGATCTCGCCGTTGCCGATCAAGGCGACGCCGTGCGGCCCGAACAGCGGCTGGTTGCCGCCGGCCACGTCCACGATCGCGAGGCGCAAATGCAGCAGCCCCGTGTCGCCACGGATCAGCGTCGCGTGCCCGTCCGGCCCGCGATGCGCGATTGCGATCCGCATACGGTCGAGCAGCGCCGGATCGGGGGCGGTCCCGTTAGCGGTTTGAATACCGGCGATGCCGCACATGGGTTGCTGGTACACGCGGGCGGCGTTGGTGGTAAGGTGGGGCGCAAGCGGAGTGATGGTTGTGGACACGCAGGTGCGGCTGGATCTGGCGGAGTTGCTCGGCCGCCCCGTGCAGCTGGTTCCGGAGCCGGTGCGGAAATTCGCTTTCAGGCCAACATCGATAGCGACCGCCGTCGTTCCATTTAGAGATTGGGTTCGCCTCTCCCGGAGCGCCGTCTGAGCGGTCCGATGCGCGTCGCCCACATCATCGCCGGGGCCGCGCATGGCGGGGCGGAGCTGTTCTACGAGCGGCTGGTGCGCGCGCAGCACGAGGCGGGCGACGAGGTTCGCGCGATCCTGCGGCCCGATCCGGCGCGGCTGGCGCGGCTGTCCGGCATCCCGGTCGACACGCTGCCGTTCGGGCCGCCGTACGACCTGCTGACCCCGTGGCGGCTGCGACGGCTGCTGCGCCGGTTCCAAAGACCCGATGTCGCGGTCGCGTGGATGAACCGGGCCAGTGCTGCCATGCCCCAAGGCGATTGGGTCTCGGCGGGGCGGCTCGGCGGTTACTATCCGCTGCGCCACTACAAGCGGTGCGACCACCTGATCGGCAACACGCGCGGCATCGTCGACTGGCTGCGGACCCAGGGCTGGCCGGCGTCGCGGACCCACTATCTGCCGAACTTCGTGGATGATTTTGGTGGCGCCATCGCGGCCCCCGACCTCGCAAGCCTGCCGCGCCCATTGCTGCTCGGGCTGGGGCGGCTGCACACCGACAAGGGGTTCGACACGCTGATCCGCGCCCTGCCCGCCCTGCCCGGCACGCTCGCGATCGCCGGAACCGGGCCGGAGCACGCGAGGCTCGCCGAACTCGCGCGGTCGAACGGCGTCGCGGACCGGGTGCGCTTCCTGGGCTGGCGCACCGATCCGGGGGCGTTGCTGGCCGCGTGCGACGTGTTCGTGTGCAGCAGCCGGGTCGAGCCGCTCGGCAACATGGTCTTGGAAGCGTGGTCCGCGAGACGCCCGGTCGTGGCGGCCGACGCGGACGGCCCGCGCGAGCTGATTGCCAATGACGGCGACGGGCTTTTGGTCGCACGCGAAAACCCCGCGGCGCTGGCCGATGCCGTTCTCAAAGCGCTGGACCCGTCCCGTGGAGCCGACCTCGCAGCGGCCGGACGTGCGCGCTACGAGGCGGCGTTCGCGCGCCCCGCCGTGCTGGCCCAGTGGCGGGACGCGCTGGCCGGGTTGCGAAAAGCCTAGGCTAGAACGCCGGCATCCGGGATTCGGGGTCCGCCAGGGCCCGGTCGATGAACCGGATGGCGCCGTTGCGGTCGCCCTGCGCCAGTGCCCCGCGCGCCTCGCTCAGCAGCAGCAGGAACGGCGAGCGGGCCGGCTTGTTGGCCAGCGACGGCCGGGTCGAGCGGGTGAGCGTGCGGCTCTCGGCGCGCTCCAATCCCTCCTGAGCCTCGCCGGTGCGGCCGGCCTGCAGGGCGGCGCGGGCGGCGCGGAGGAAGGCGGCCGGCGGCGCGTCCTCGCCGATCTGCGGGATCGGCAGGGTCGGCGCGATCGTGCTGCGGCTGTCGTCGGGCGTGATGTTGCTGGCGTTCGGCGACAGCGGCAGCGACTGCCCGGTGCCGATCTGGTTCCCCGGCCGCACGAACGGCAGCGGCTGCGGCGGAACGACCGTGCGGGGCAGTGGGACCGGGGCAGCATACTGGGGCTGCGGCACCGGCTGCATCTGGGGCTGCGGGCTGGCCGGCTCGGGCAGCGGCGGCAGCTGCGCCATGGCGGGGGTCGCGGCCAGGGCGGCGAGCACGAGGGTGAGCGGGGCGATGGCAAGGCGCATGAAAACCTCCGGCGAGTGATGGGACAGTCTAGACCGTCTCCGCTTCGATCCGGAACGCGTCCACAATGCGGCGGACCCGGCCGGCGGCATCGACCAGCACGACGTCGAACCGCGTGTCGTGGCGCGCCCAGCCGGGGTGCTCGGCCAGCAGCCACGCGGCGGCGGCGATCAGGCGGCGGCGTTGCGGTGCCGACAGGGCGTAGGCCGCTTCGGACAGGTTCGGGCGCGCCTTGACCTCGACGAACGCCAGCAGGTCCGGCTTGGCGACGACGATGTCGACCTCGCCGGACGGCGTCCGCAATCGCTGACCCAGAACTTCAAACCCGTCCGCGATCAGCGCCGCGACCGCCGCCGCTTCCGCGCCCACGCCGCGCGCCTGTGCGGCGAGGCCGCGGGCGGCACGCCGGTCTTCGGTCAGATGACGACGACCTCGACCGGGCGCGACCATTCGGCGAGCAGGGTGAAGCCGACGCTGAGCAGCACGGGTCCGACGAAGATGCCGAGCAGTCCGAACGCGATCGCGCCCCCGAGCACGCCCAGGATGGTCAGCAAATAGGGCAGCTTCGCGCCCCGCGAGATGAAGAACGGGCGGATCACGTAGTCGGAGCCGCTGACGAACAGCAGGCCGTAGCCGATCAGCAGGATGCCCCAGAGCGTGTGCCCGGTCGCCATCAGCCACAGCGCCGCCGGGATCCAGACCACCGGTGCGCCGATCGGCAGCACCGACAGCGCGCCGGCGAGCGTGCCGAGCAGCAGGGCGCGGGGCACGCCGGTGATCCACAGGCCGAACGCGCACAGCACGCCCTGCACGATCGCGGTGCCCAGGATGCCGTAGACGACGCCGCGCATCGTCGCACCCGTGATCGCGATCAGCCGCCCCGCCCGGTCGCCCGCGACGCGCTGCATGAGTGTCGTCAGGATCACCGCCAGCCGGTCGCCGGAACGGTAGAAGAAGAACGCGATGAATAGTGCCAACAGGAATTCGAGCACGCCGTTGCCGAGGCCGAGTGCGACCGACAGGCCGAGCTCGGCCGCCTGTCCGTAGTACGGGCGGAAGAACTCGCCCATTTGCCTGAGGTCGACCGCCCAGCTGTTCCAGAGGTCGCCGATGCCGGCGCCGAGGATCGGCACGTCCCACAGCCAGGTGGGCGCGGTCGGCAGGCCGGCCTGGAGCGCGTTCTGGGTGACGGCACCGAGCTTTCCGACCTCGTGCGCGGCGGCCGGGGCGAGCAACGCCAGCGGCAGCACGACGAGGACCGCGACCAGCAGCACCATCACCGCCGCCGCGCCCGTGTGGCCGAGCTTCGCGTGCCGGCGCAGCCACTCGTAGATCGGCCATGTCGTGTAGGTCAGGATCGCCGCCCACAGGATCGCCGAGACGAACGGCCGCAGGACGTAGAAGATGCCGATCGTGACGGCACCGATCAGCAGGCCCATCACCAGCCGTTCGGCGGTCAGGCGAGGAGTCCCATCGAGAGGCATGGCCCGCATATCGGCCAACCCCGGGTGCCATGCAACGGCCAATGCCGAAAACGACCGGGGCCGCGTGAACCGCGCAAATTGTATGTTGTCTAAAAAAGATGGAAATCTTCGTCCGGTTGGCTCAGCTTCGCCGCTCACGGAAGCGTTAGGATAACGCGTTGCGCTTCACCGACATCGGTCAGCAATTGCGTGCCTACCGGCTCGAATCCGGCCTGCGGGCCGAGGAGATCGCCGGGCGGCTCGGTGTGTCCCGCGCGGCGCTGTACCGGTATGAGAAGGGCGAGGTGATCAAGCTGGACACGATCCAGCGCCTCGCCGAACTGCTGAAGATCTCGCCGCTGTCGCTGCTCGGCATCGGGGTCGAATACTACAACCGCACGATCGCGTTCATGGAGCGGCAGCGCCAGATCGAGGAGACGGCGGACCAACTCCAGCTGCTCGAATCGACGCTCTGCTACCTCATGACGAGCGAGGATTTCGATGCGACGCTGGCCGCCGCCATGATCGAGGCGGCGGACGCGGCCGGGGGCGACGGCCACCGGAACGCGGCCGAACAGGTGCTCGCCACGCTGGCGGCGCGAAAGCGCCAGCACGCGATCCGGCGGCCGAACGTCATCTGCATCTTCTCCCGTGACCGGCTGCGCTGGCTGCTGGACGCCGGGATCGCCGCGTCGCTGCCGCTGTCGCCCGGCACGCGCGCCCGCTGCCGCGAGGCGGCCAGGGCCGAGATCACGGCGCTCGAACAGCTGTTGCGGGCCGAGCCGATGGGACTGCAGCTGGGGCTGCTGACCAGCGCCGAGCCGGTCGGCACGTTCGGGCTATACCGGGCACGCGACCGTGCCACGCTGACGATCAACCCGTTCGCGGCCGACAGCCCGCCCGGCGCCGCCGGCGGCGTGGCCATGATCACCGCCGCCGAGGAGGCCATCGCGGCGCACCAGCGCGTCGCCGAGGCGCAGTGGCGGTGCGCGGTCAAGGGCCCGGCGGCGGCCGACCTGCTGGCCGCGCTCCTGGCCGAAATCGCCCGGCCTTAGATCACGCGCGTCGGTCACCGCGCCTGGATCAGCGACTCGCGCCGCCGCCGGATCGTGCATAGCCTGCGGGCGGACATCGGAGATCCGTTCCACAATGCAGACGAATTTCGGGCCGCTGGTCTCCGTGACCTGGCTCGCCGAGGCTTTGAACGACGCCGACCTTCGCGTGATCGACGCGACGCTGTTCCTGCCGAACGAGGGCCGCGACGCGGCGCAGGGGTTTCGGGCCGCCCACATCGCGGGCGCGCAACGCTTCGACATCGACGCGTTCTCCGACCCCGACAGCAAGCTCCCGCACATGGCGCCGACGGCCGAGCGGTTCGGGCGGCTCGCGGGCGAACTGGGGCTCGGGTCCGGCACGCGGATCGTCTGCTACGACCAGCGCGGCTTGTTCTCGGCGGCACGCGCGTGGTGGCTGCTGCGCTACTTTGGGCATGAGCAATCGGCCGTGCTCGACGGCGGGCTGCCGGCGTGGCTCGCAGCGGGTCGCCCGGTCAGCGGCGGCGACGCGGAGCCGCCGTTGCCGGTGCGGTTCGACGCGGCGGCCCGGCCCGGTATTGCCCGCACGATCAGCGACATGCGCGACAATCTTGCGACCATGTCGGAGCACGTCGTCGATGCGCGGAGCCGCAAGCGGTTCACCGCCGAGGTGCCGGAGCCCCGTCCGAACATGCGCGGCGGCCATATTCCGGGATCGGCCAGCCTGCCCTACGACGAGTTGCTGGACGCGGACGGCAAGATGCTGCCGCCGGACGCCTTGCGCGCCCGCCTCGCCGCCGCCGGCATCGACGGGACGCGGCCGGTGGTGACGACCTGCGGGTCCGGTGTGACCGCCTGCGTCATCACCCTGGCGATGGCGGTCGCGGGCTTTCCGGAGGGGGCCGTGTATGATGGTGCCTGGTCCGAATGGGGCGGCCGCCCCGATACGCCCGTGGAGGTCTGACCCGTTGCCCGACCATTCTATCGACAAGCGTGAGCAGGCGTTCGAGACGCGGATGTCGCACGCCGGACGCGCCGGCAAGCACGCGCTGGGGTTCGTCAATCCGCCGGTGCATCGCGGCTCGACCGTGCTGTATCCGACCGTAGCCGACCGCCGCGCCGCCGGCGCGCGCGCGATGGACCAGGCCTGGGTCTACGGCACGATGGGCTCGCCGACGCACCATGCGCTCGAGGACGTGGTGGCGGAGATCGAGGGCGGCACGCGCTGCCAGATCGTCAGCTCCGGCCTCGCCGCCGTGACGACGCCGCTGCTCGCGTTCCTGTCGGCCGGCGACCACTGCCTGATGCCGGACAGCGTGTACGGCCCGACCCGCACGTTCTGCGACGGGATGCTGACGCGGATGGGTGTGACGACGACGTATTACGACCCGTCCGCGACGGCCGCCGAGCTGGACGCGCTGATGCGGCCGCAGACGCGGGTGCTGTATCTGGAAAGCCCCGGCAGCCACACGTTCGAGGTGCAGGACGTGCCGGCGCTGGCCGCCGTCGCCCGTGCGCACGGGGCGAAGGTGCTGATGGACAACACCTGGGGCATCCACTTCTTCCAGCCGTTCCGTCACGGCGTCGACGTGTCGATCCAGGCGCTGACGAAATACGTGGCCGGGCACAGCGACGTTCTGCTCGGTGCGGTCATCGTCACGGACGACGACGATTGGCGGAAGCTGCGCAAGGCCGCGCTGGAGCTTGGGCAGTTCGCGAGCCCGGACGATTGCTGGCTGGCGCTGCGGGGTGCGCGCACGATGCCGCTGCGGCTCAAGCGGCAGATGGAGTCCGCACTGGAAGTGGCGCGCTGGCTGGACGGCCGGCCGGAGGTGTTCCGGGTGCTGCATCCGGCACTGCCCTCGTGCCCGGGCCACGATCTCTGGGTTCGCGATTTCACCGGCGCGTGCTCGCTGTTCGGCGTCGTGTTCGATCCCCGGTTCGGCCAGGAGGCGGTGCACGCCATGGCGGACGCGGTGGAACTGTTCGGAATCGGGGCGAGCTGGGGCGGCTACGAAAGCCTGATCCTGCCGACGACGGGCTTCATCGGGCGCACCGCCGGGACGGGTGCGTTCGGCGGCGAGGCGGTGCGGATCCACATCGGGCTGGAAGCGCCGGACGATCTGATCGCCGACCTGGAGCAGGGTCTGGCCGTGATGCGCGCCCATGCTGGATGACATTCTGTGGAACGAGGCGGGACTGGTTCCGGCCGTCGCCCAGCAGCACGACACCGGCGAGGTTCTGATGCTGGCGTGGATGAACCGGGCGGCGGTCGAAGCGACGTTGGCGACCGGGCGGGTCACGTATTTCAGCCGGTCGCGCAACGCGCTTTGGCGGAAGGGCGAGACGTCCGGGCATACGCAGCGGCTGGTCGAGATGCGGATCGACTGCGACGGGGATGCGCTGCTGGTGCTGGTCGATCAGACGGGGGCGGCTTGCCATACCGGGGCTCGGGACTGCTTTTTTCGGGCGGCTCGGGATGGGCGGTGGGTGGAGATGGCTGGCTAAAGCCCTCTCCCTTGGGAGAGGGTTGGGTGAGGGGCGCTTCGCAGGCCAGTCCTTCGTCCCGAGCGCCCCTCACCCCGGCCCTCTCCCGAGGGAGAGGGAGAAAAAGTCAGGTCGTGGTTAGCGCGTGCAGCAGGACGGCTGTGGCTTGCGCGACGTTCAGGCTTTGCACCGGGCCGCGCGGGAAGACCCGCACCTCGCGGCGGCAGGCGGCGCGGACCGGGTCGGAGACACCGGTTTCCTCCGCACCCAGCACCAGCGCGATCGCGCGGTCGCGGGGAAGTTCGGATAGCGGGCCGGCGTTCGCGGTGAGGGTCGCGGCGACCGTCCGGTAGAACGGTTCGAGCGCCCGCACGGCCGTCGGCAAGTCTCGCGTGCGGGTCATCTCCATCGCCTCCATCCCGCCCTCCGCCGTGCGGTAGGCGGCGTCGGACGGCAGGGCGTGGCCGATACCTTCCCCGATCAGCATGTGCCGCACACCGAAGAACGCGGCGGAGCGGACGATGGCACCCAGATTGTGCGGGTTGCCGATGCCGTCGAGGATCAGCAGCAATCGCGCGCGGGGCGGGTTGGCGGCGTCGAAGATCGGGATGCGGCGGGGCTTCGCGACCGCCGCGACGGTGCCGTGATGGGCGGTGCCGGAGATGGTGGCGAGTTCGGCCGCCTCGACCAACCGGTACGGCTTGTGCGCGGCGGCCAGAGTCGCGCACCAGCCGCCCACGACCGGCACGGCCGCCTCGGTGTAGAACAGGCGGATGACGTCGTCGGGGCGGGCGGCGAACAGGGCGGCGACCGCGTTCTGGCCGCATATCGTGTCGGGTTTCACGCGGCCCCGCTTCCGCGTTGTGGGGGCCCGAGTCAAATCGCGTCGTTCGGCGCATACTCGGATTCATGGAATGTGATGCCGCAAGCCACGGCGCGATGGCCGTCCGGGCCGCCTGGGTCGCGTGGCCCTGATCCCGATCCTCTACGCCGACCCGCATCTGGTGGTGCTCGACAAGCCGGCCGGGCTCGCCGTGCATGCCGGGCCGCGCGGCGGGCCGTCTGTGGAGGACTGGTTTCCGCAGTTGAGCCGGCGGGCGGACGGGCCGTGGCTCGCGCACCGGCTCGATGCCGACACGGCGGGGTGCCTGGCGGTGGCGCTTCGAAAGGCGACGTTGCTGACACTGCAGGCGGCGTTCGCGGAGGGGCGGGTCGCGAAGGTCTACTGGGCGGTGGTGCGCGGCAGGCCGGCCGAAAGCGGCGGCACCGTCGACGCGCCGCTGGTCAAGCGCAGCACTTCGGCGGGCTGGCGGATGTGGCCGGATGCGGGCGGGCCGGTCGCGGTGACGGACTGGCGCGTGCTCGGGACGTCGGACGGCACGACATGGCTCGAATTGCGGCCGCGCACCGGGCGAACCCATCAGGTGCGGGCGCATTGCGCGGTGCTGGGCACGCCGGTGCTGGGCGACCCGGTTTACGGCGACGGCGTGGGTCCGCTGCACCTGCTCGCACGCGGCATCACCCTGCCGCTCGATCCGCCGGTCGCGGTGGCGGCCCCGCCCCCGCCGCACATGGTCGACGGCTCGGCCCGGTGCGGCTGGCGCTAGACCACTTCGTCCGGGCGGAGCGCGCAGGCGTGCGCACCCGCACCGCTTTCGACCTGCAGCGTCGCGTGGACGATCCGGAACCGGTCGCGCAGATCGTGGCAGGCGCCGTGGAGCATGTCGTCGTCGAGCGCCGCCTGGGGCCGCACCAGATGCGCGGTCAGCGCCGTCTCGGTCGTGCTCATCGCCCAGATGTGCAGATCGTGGATTTCGGTCACGCCGGGCAACGCGCGCAGGTAGAGCGCCACACCCTCATGGTCGATGCCGGGCGGCACGCCGTCCATCGACAGCGCGAGCGCGTCGCGCAGCACGCCCCAGGTTCCGGCGACGATGATGAAGCCGACGATCAGGCTGACCGCCGGGTCGATCCGCAGCCAGCCGGTCCACAGGATCAGCGCGCCCGAGACGACGACGCCGAGGGCGACCAGCGCGTCGGCGGCCATGTGCTGGAACGCGGCGCGGATGTTGAGGTCGTCCTTGCGGCCGGACATGAACAGCGCGGCGGTCGCGGCGTTGACGAGAATGCCGATAGCGGCGACCGCCATGACGAGGCCGCCCGCGACCGGGGCCGGCTCGATCAGGCGGCGCACCGCCTCCCACGCGATGCCGCCGGTGACGATCAGCAGCACGACCGCGTTGGTCAGCGCCGCCAGAATGGACGAGCGGCGCAGGCCGTAGGTGTAGCGGTCGCTCGGCCGGCGGCGGCCCAGCACGGACGCGAGCCATGCGGCGGCGAGGCCGAGGACGTCGCCGAAATTGTGCCCGGCATCGGCGAGCAGGGCGAGCGAGTGGGCGAGCACGCCGTAGACCGCCTCGCCCGCGACATAGGCGAGGTTCAGGGCGATGCCGATCGCGAACGCGCGGCCGAAATTGGCCGGGCGCGTGGCCGTGGCCGTGGTGATGATCGTGGTCGTGGTCGTGATGATGCTCGGCCATGCGCGGGTATAGATCGGGCGGGCGGCGGCGGGAACGGGAGGGCGTCAGTCCCGGATGGTGGCACCGGTCCGTGACGCCGGACAACCGCCGGCGCAGGCCCCGCCCGCCCCCGGGGCGGTCGGCGAGGTCAGGAACCGGATCCGGACGCCATGGCCCGGATGCTCGCGGTGGTCGGTCGACATCACGATCGTGGCGGCCTGCGGCGGCCGACCCTGATTGCCGGGGTGCGGGACCGGGGCGTGCGGCGTCGTCAACAGAGAGACGAGGCCGATCGTGAGCGAGGCGACGCCGACGGCCAGCGAAAGGCCGTTGACGGTGCTTGGATGGAGTCGCGTCATGACCTCGCTCCCTGCCGATCCGAATGCCGCGCCCATCAGTTCGGGTCCGTCGCCGGGTCCGGCGCGGCGGCGAGCACCGTCGGTCCGGACCCGCCGGCCTTGCCGTCCTGGACCAGCGCCGCGCGATGCTGCGACTGCAGGCTGCGCAGGGTCGCGTAGTAATCGAGCGAGTTCCGCTCGAGCGTGTCCGTCGTCGGCAGCATTCCCGCGCGCAAGTCGACCACGCCCGCACCGGTCGCCCCCATCGTCGCGAGGGCGACGGCGGTGCCCGGCACGAAGCCGAGCGGGTTGGTGGCGAATCCGGCAAGCTTCCCGACCGCGTCGCGAACGTTCGACGGACCCAGCAGCGGCAACTGCACGGCCGGCCCCGGTCCCACGCCCCAGACACCGAGCGTTTCGCCGAAATCGGCGTCGTGATGCACCAGATCCCAATCGGTGGCGGCGTCGAACACGCCGAGGCCGCCGACCGTGGTGTTGACCGCGAACCGTTCGGTCGTGGTCCAGGCGCGGCCCAGATTGCCCTGCAGCACCTCGTTCACGGCGACCGCCGGCTCGCCGAGGTTGGCGACGAAGTTGTGGATGCCATGCTGCGCCGGAACCGGCACGGTGTCGCTGTAGGCGCGCGCCACCGGTCGCAGCGCGTTTCTGTCGACGAACTGGTTGGCACCGAAGATCGCGCGGTTGGTCGGCTCGGCGGGATCGTTGGCCCGGTCGTATTCGGCCCGCGCAACCGCCTCGGTCGGCACCGGCGCGCAGCCGCTCATCAGTAATCCGGCCGCGAGGATGACGGGCAGAGGCCGGGTCAGGCTGGCTATCGTGGTCGCGTATGTCATGACGGGATCGCTCCGGATTGGGACGACCCCCCGACTAGCGGCCACGTGTTGCGGTCGGATGTCCGTATTGCGACGGCCGAGACGGAATGTGTCGGCGCCGACATATTCGGCGCGAACAGCCGACATCATGGCCGGATGGCGGCGTGGTAATCGCGGAGAATGCTGGACATGCCGCACATCCTGATCGTCGACGACGACCGCGACATCCTCGACCTGCTGTCGATGTTCTTCGTGAAGCACTCGTTCGACGTGTCGGTCGCGGCCGACGGTGCCGGCGCGTTCGCCGCGCTCGACGGGATCGACCTCGTCATTCTCGACGTCATGCTCAAGGGCGAGGACGGGTTCGGCATCTGCCGGCGGATGCGCGCGCAGTCGGCGGTCCCGATCATCATGCTGACCGCGATGAGCGATCACACCGACCGCGTCGTCGGGCTGGAGATCGGGGCGGACGATTACCTGTCCAAGCCGTTCGACGCGCGCGAGCTGCTGGCCCGCGTGAAGGCGGTGCTGCGGCGGTCCACGGCGACGCCGCCCCCGCCGTCCGGCACGTCGACGCGGCCGGTGCTGGCGTTCGCGGGCTGGCGGCTCGACGTGGCGCGGCGGGAGCTGCGGGCGAGCGACCGGAGCCTGATGATCCTGTCCGGCGCGGAGTTCGACCTGCTGCTCGCGTTCGCCGAGCATTCGCAGCGCGTGCTCAACCGCGACCAGCTGCTCGACCTCGCGCGCGGCGCGATGCACGCCGCCTACGATCGCAGCATCGACGTGCTGGTCAGCCGGTTGCGCCGCAAGCTGGAGCCGGACCCGAAGGCACCCACGGTGATCCGCACCGTGCGCAACGGCGGCTACGTCTTCACACCCGAGGTGACCCACGAATGATGAGCTTCGTGATTGACGCGTGGCGACGGCGCGGGCCGGTCGACACCATCGCCGCGCGGTTTGCGACGACGATCCTGCTCGCGCTCGCAGGCACGGCGGTGCTGGCGATCCTGTTCGGCGCGGTGGGCGGGCGGTGGAACAGACAGCCGATCGAGGCGTCGCCCCGGTTGCAGCTCGCCGCGGACATCATCCGGATCGCGGCTTCGGTGCCGCCCGAGATGCGGGCACGGGTCGTGACGGCCGCGGACACGCCGGGAAGCCGGGGCGACTCGTACGCGGCGGGCTCGGCCGTCGCGGCGGCGCTCGAGCGGTCACCGGAGCTGGCGATCGGCCGGCCCGACCTCCGCCGCGAGATCGGCGGGCCGGAACTGGGCGCGCTCGGGTTCAATGGGCGTGCGCTTGCGACACGGAGCGACGGGTTCGTGTACCGATCGGGCCCGCTATCCCGATGCGCGCTTCCTCGCCGTGCGGCTGCCGGACAGGAGCTGGCTGGTGTTCACCGCGTTCACGCGCGATTGGGGTCTGCCGGTGCCGGCGCGGATCAGCCTGAACCTCGTGTTCGTCCTGCTGTCGAGCGCGGTGGTGACGGGGTTCGCCGCGCGCCAGCTCGCGCATCCGATCCAGAGTTTCGCCGCCGCGACACGGCGGTTCGGCAGCGACCCGAAGGCGCCGCCGATCGTGCCGTCCGGCCCGCGTGAGCTGCGCGAGGCGGCGCACGCGTTCAACACCATGCAGGCGCAGATCCAGAAATTCCTGGCAGACCGCACGATGATGCTGATCGCGATTTCGCACGATCTGCGGACGCCGCTCACCAGGATGCGGTTACGCGGCGAACTGATCGAGGACGCGGCGCAACGGGCGCGGCTGTTTCGCGACGTCGACGAGATGCACGCGATGATCGACGGGGCGCTCGCGTTTTTCCGCGACGACCATCAGGGCGAGGCGCCGACGGCGTTCGACGCGGCCGAACTGGTGCAGTCGATCGTGGACGATTTCGGCGATCAGTCGATCGAAATTCGTTACGACGGCCCCGACCATCTGAGCCACACCGGCCGGCCGCTGGCGTTGCGGCGCGCGCTCACGAACCTCGCCGACAATGCCGCCCGCTACGCTCAAGCAACCGAAATCGCGCTCGAACGCGCGCCGGGCGGCATCGTGCTCACGGTGCGCGACCGGGGGCCGGGCATTCCGGCCGAGTCCCTGGCGCTCGTGTTACGGCCGTTCCAGCGGCTGGAGCGATCCCGTGACCGCTCGACCGGCGGCGTCGGGCTGGGACTTTCGGCGGCGCAGGCGGTCGCACGGGATCACGGCGGCGACATCGTGCTGCGGAACCGTGACGGCGGCGGATTGGAGGCGACGATGTTTCTGGCGACACCGCCGCCGCTTCAGACCGCCAAGCCGAGCCGCGCGAACAGGTCGATCAGGACCAGGTTCACGTTGAACTTGAAGCGGTCGGTGTCGCGCACCGTCTCGTAGACCTGTTGCAGCGGCCATAGCTCGAACCGCGCGATCTCGCCGTCGGCCGGCTCCGGGACGAAGTGGTCCGGCAGGTCGAGGTCGAAACAGTGCAGCTCGTCGCGGCGCAACCCTTCCGGCCGTTCCATGGCGTAGGTGATGCGCGCGACCGGCGTCGCGGCGCTGGACAGGTAGTGGGGGATCGCCGCCTCCTCCTCCGCTTCCTTGGCCAGCGTGCCCGCGATGGTGTCGCCGGCCGCGACCCCGCCGGCCGCGATGTGGTCGAGCTTGCCGGGATCGAGCGCCCGGTCGTCCGCACGGGTCGCGACCCAGAGGTGCATCCCGTCCGGCTTCCGCACGAGCCCGTTCACGTGAACACCGCGCGCGACCACGCCGAAGCTCGGCAGCGCGCCGCGGTCCATCGTGGCGAGCACGGCGCCGGTGATGCTGTCGGTATCGGCGCGCACGTCGAACTTCTCGGTGCGGAGGCGGAAGAAGCCCTCGCCCGGCCAGACCGACGACCAGATCGTGCAGCCCGGCCACCTGTCCGGGATCGAGCGTCATGCCGTCCGGGGCGGTCGCGAACCCGGGGGCTTTGGCGAGCCGCGCGGCGAGATCGGGCTTCAGCCAACCCACTGACGCGGCACCGATCCGCAGCCGCACCCGGTCGCCGGGCAGGGCCGCATTGTCGCAGGCGCGCCAGTGGCGGGCGAAACCGTCCAGTTTCGCCACTCGAGTGTTCATCGTCGCCATCCTTTGCATCTTCTGCCCTGCATGCCATGTCCCGGCCATGTCCGGCTCCGATCCCATGACTGCCACCACCGCCGACCCGTCCCGCTCGACCTGGTCCACCCTCAACTCCCTGATGCCCTATCTGTGGCCGCCCGGCGACACCGTGGCGCATGTCAGGGTGGTGGCCGCGTTCGTCTTCCTGATCGCGGCCAAGGTCGCGACGGTGATGATCCCGATCGTCTACGGCCGCGCGGTCGACGCGCTCGCGCCCAAAAACGGGGCGATGATCGTCCTCCCGTTCGCGATCATCGTCGGCTACGGCCTGCTGCGAATCGGCTCGGCCGCGTTCGGCGAGCTGCGCGACGCGGTGTTCGCCCAGGTGCAGCAGCGCGCGGTCCGCAGGGTCGCGGTGCGGACGTTCGAACATCTGCACAAGCTGTCGCTGCGGTTCCACCTCGACCGGCAAACCGGCGGCCTGTCGCGCGGGATCGAGCGCGGCACGGCGGGGATCGAGAACGTGCTGCGGCTGACCGTGTTCGCGGTCATCCCGACGATCCTCGAATTGCTGCTGACGACCGCGATCCTGTGGCGGATCTTCGACTGGCGGTACGCCGCGCTGACGTTCTGCGCGGTGGTGATCTACATCGCGTTCACCCTGATGTTCACGAACTACCGGGTGCGGTTCCGCCGCCAGATGAACGCGGTCGACAGCGAGGCGCAGACCAAGGCGGTCGACAGCCTGCTGAACTACGAGACCGTGAAATACTTCGGCAACGAGGAGCACGAGGCGCGGCGGTTCGACGAAACCCGTGCCCGCTACGAGCGGGCGGCCGTGAAAAGCCAGGTCACGCTGAACATGCTCAACATCGGCCAGGTCGTGATCATCGCCATCGGCCTGACGTTCATCATGCTGATGGCCGCCGCCGGGGTGCAGGACGGCAGCATGACGGTGGGCAAGTTCACCGTCGCCAACACGTATCTCATGCAGCTTTACGTGCCGCTGAACTTCCTCGGCTTCCTGTATCGCGAGATCAATCAGGGGCTGATCGACATGGAGGGGATGTTCCGCCTGCTCGGCCAGAAGCAGGAGGTCGTGGACAGCCCGGCCGCCCGCGTGCTGAGCGGCGTCCGCGGTGAGGTCGTGTTCGAGGGCGTGCAGTTCGGCTACCGGCCGGACCGCGAGATCCTGAAGGGCATCAGCTTTCGCGTGCCGGCCGGCGGGTCGCTCGCGATCGTCGGCCCCACGGGTGCGGGCAAGAGCACGATCAGCCGGCTGCTGTTCCGGTTCTACGACGTGACCGAGGGCCGGGTGTCGATCGACGGGCACGATCTGCGCGACGTGACGCAGGAATCGCTGCGGGCCGCGATCGGCGTGGTGCCGCAGGACACCGTGCTGTTCAACGACACCATCCGCTACAACATCGCGTACGGCCGGCCGGGCGCCACCCAGGACGAGATCGAGGCGGCGGCGCGGGCGGCCCAGGTGCACGATTTCGTGCTGCGGCTGCCGGACGGCTACGACACGAAGGTCGGCGAGCGCGGCCTGAAGCTGTCGGGCGGCGAGAAGCAGCGGGTCGCGATCGCGCGGACGATCCTGAAGAACCCGCCGATCCTGATCCTGGACGAGGCGACCAGCGCGCTCGACACGCGCACCGAGCAGGAGATCGCGACCGCACTTCGGGTGGCGGCCACGAACCGGACGACGCTGACGATCGCGCATCGTCTGTCGACCGTGGTCGATTCGGACGAGATCGTGGTGCTCGACGAGGGCATGGTGATCGAGCGCGGCACCCATTCCGAGCTTTTGGCGATGGACGGGCTGTACGCGCAGATGTGGGCGCGGCAGGCCGAACAGGATCCGGCGACCGAGGCGATGACGACGATCGACGACGAGACGGTCGCGGCTCTGACGACGGTGCCGGCGCAATGAGCGACGACGAAGCCCCGCCGGAGCTGAACCATGCCGGTGCCGTGGTCGATCAGGCGGTCGACTACATGACCAAGCAAGGCATGCCCTCGATCGTCATCGCGTCCGCGCTGCTGGCCGGTGCGGTCGCGATGCTCGGGCGGGCGCTCGACCCGGAGGGTGTCGCACGGGTGCTGACACGGGCCGCCGCCGATGCGCGCGCGGTTGACGAAACCGGCCGGGTCGGCCACTAACCCCGCTTCGCGCGGTTCCCTAGGAGTTCGAGTTATGTCCCGTCGCTGCCAGATTTCAGGCAAGGGCGTGCTGAGCGGCAACAACGTCAGCCACGCCAACAACAAATCCCGCCGCCGCTACCTGCCGAACCTGCAGGAAAGCTCGATGCTGTCCGACGTGCTCGGCCACAGCATCCGCATGCGCCTGTCGACGCGCGGCATCCGCACGGTCGAGCACAATGGCGGGATCGACGCGTTCCTGCTGTCGACCCCGAACCGGAAGCTCCCGCTCGAGGCGATGACGATCAAGCGCCGGCTGCTGCGGGCGCAGAAGAAGCAGGCCGGCACCGCCGCCGTCTGATGTCAGCGGTCCTCACGTGTGTGCCACACGTTGAGGACGATGATCGCATCGGGTCGGACTTCGTATCGCAACTCGTAATCTCCGACGAACAAACGCCGCACGTCTCTTGGACGGAATTCGGATATGCGCGCGCCAAGCTTGGGATGAGCGATCAGACCCGCCGGCGCAGCTTGCAGGCCTTTGACGACGGATGCCGCCGCCGACTGGCTATGTGGCGCGAGAAAGTCGAATAAGCGCGACAGGTCGTCGGTGGACTCGGTGGTCCACCTGACGTGCCTCAACGCTGAGGCTGAGGCGGTAGCTCACCCAGGTGGGCGGCCCATCGCGCGACGTCTTCGTCGTCCTGCAAGCGTCCAGCGTCGACATCAGCCAGAGCACGTAGCGTGCGCCGCCGGCGAGCCTCGAGGGTTTCCGGAGAGACGGCGTCGGCCTGCAAGGCGCGAACGCGCTGATGGTCTCCCCCGCCGGCCAGCTCCGAACCCGACATCACCTGAGCTGCTTTGGTTGCCATGGGTTCGAGAGTAGGCGCGCCGGCCCTAACTCGCCAGGGCGCTCACGCGTCGCAGCCGGCTTCGCGCAGCACCGCTTCGACCGCTTCCGCCGGCACGTCCGGGTTCGTGAACGCCGCCCCGATGCCGCGCGCGAGGACGAAGTGCAGCTGGCCGTCGCGCATCTTCTTGTCGCGCGCCATCAGCCCGATCAGCCGTGACGCCGAGAAGCGGCGGTTCAGCATCGAGAGCTCCGCCGGCAGGCCGACCGAGGCGACATGCGCGACGACCCGGTCCGCCACCGCCGCGTCGCAGAACCCGAGTCGCGCCGACAGCCGGAACGCGAGGCCAAGGCCGACCGCCACCGCCTCCCCGTGCAGGATCGTGCCGTAGCCGAGGTCGGCTTCCAGCGCGTGGCCGAACGTGTGGCCTAGATTCAGCAGCGCGCGGCCACCGGACGGCCTCTCCTCCCGCTCATCGTCGCCGACGACACCCGCCTTGAACGCGCAGGCGGCGAAGATCGCCTCCGATTGCGCGTCGCGGCCCCCCGCCACCACCGCCGCCCCGTTCGCCTCGCACCACTCGTAGAACCCGGCATCGCCGATCAGGCCGGCTTTGACGATCTCGGCGTAACCGGCCCGCAGCTCTCGCACCGGCAGGCTCGCCAGCGTGTCCGTGTCGCACAGGACGGCGCGCGGCTGGTGGAACGCGCCGAGCAGGTTCTTGCCGTGCCGCGTGTTGATCCCGGTCTTGCCGCCGACCGAGCTGTCGACCTGGGCCAGCAGCGTGGTCGGGATTTGCACGAACGGCAGGCCGCGCAGCGTGGCCGCCGCCGCGAACCCGGCCAGGTCGCCGACCACGCCGCCACCGAGGGCGATCACCGCCGTCCGCCGCTCCACCTTTGCGTCGAGCAGCGCGTCCGTGACCGTCCCGAACATCGCGAGCGACTTGCTGGTCTCGCCGGCCGGCACGACGATCTCGGACACCTCGATGCCCGCGACCTCCAGCCCGCGCCGCAACGCTGGGAGGTGCAACGGTGCCACGGTCGAGTCGGTCACCACGATCGCGCGCCGCTGGTCGAGCGATTGCGCCAGCAGGCCGCCGGCGCGCGACAGCAGGCCGCCGCCGATCAGGACGTCGTACGGGCGCGACAGCTTGACGGTGAGCCGGCGCGGCGCCGTGTAGCCGAGCAGTGCCTCGAGCACGAGGCGGGTCGTGTGCTCGGCCGGCTCGTCACCGCAATCCACCGCGATGTCGGCCTCGGCGTAGAGCGGGTGGCGATGGGCCATCAGCTCGGTCAGGATGGTGGCCGGGTCGCCGCCGGCCAGCAGTGGCCGGTGGCCGCGCCCGGCCACGCGGCGCAGCAGGACCGGCAGCGTGCAGCGGAGCCAGATGCTGGTCGCCTCGGCATGGATCGCGGCGCGGGTCGTCGCGTCCATGAACGCGCCGCCCCCGGTCGCGATCACGCCCGGTCCCTCGGCCAGCAGGCGGCGGATCACCCGGCGCTCGCCGTCGCGAAATTCGTGCTCGCCGAAGCGCGCGAACAGTTCGGCCACCGTCGAGCCGGCCGCCTGCTCGATCTCCGCGTCGGTGTCGCGGAACGGCAGCGAGAGGCGGGCGGCGAGCCGGCGTCCGATCGAGGTCTTGCCGGCCCCCATCATGCCGACCACCACGATCGGGCGATCGCGGGTTCGCGCCGGCACGGGCAGGTCGGCCTCGGCGATGTGGTCCGGAGCCCAGGGCAGGTTGCGTGACATGACCGCGAAGGCTAGCACAGCCGGGCCGGCCGACCAGGGCGGGCAAGGGTTGGGGACCGCCGTTGCGCCGCCTGTTGCTGATCGTGCTGCTGCTCGGGTTCACCATCTTCGCCGTCGGCATGGTGGTGCTTGGGGCCTTCCCGCCCGACCCCCATGTGACGGCCGTGCAGAAGGTGCTGCCGAACGACCGGTTCGGAAAGTGAGGGCAAATGGCCAGGATCAGTACGCTCGAGTTCGACTCAAACGGAGAGAAGACCAGGGCGGCGGCGAAGACCGGCCCTGTGATCGTTACGGAAAACGAGCGGCCTAGCTTCGTCTTGCTGAATTTCGAGGACTACGAGCGGCTGATTACCGGGCACCGGACAATGGGCGAGATGCTCTACATGCCTGGTCTGGCCGACATCGACTTTGACCTCCCTGAGCGGGGCGGCGCCAATCGGGAAACCAAGCGCGACCCGGAGTAATGTTCCTGCTCGACACCAACGTCGTCTCGGAGCTTAGGAAAGTAGCGATTGGACGGTGCGATCCGCGAGTGGCGGCCTGGGAGGCGACAATCGATCCCAAGCGCTTATGTCGTTTCGGTGATCACGATCATGGAGCTTGAGCAAGGCACGTTGTCGCTCGAGCGACGCGATCCCGTGCAGGGGCGAATGCTCCGAACCTGGATCGAGAAGGTCGTCGTCCCGGAGTTTGCCGACCGCGTTCTTCTCATCGACGCGACGATAGCCAGACGGTGCGCGTCGCTGCACATTCCCAATCCCCGGCCCGATCGAGACGCGCTGATCGCCGCTACCGCGTTGGTCCACGACATGGCCGTCGTCACCCGCAATGTCCGCGACTTCGCCGGCACCGGGGTCCGGGTCGTCGATCCCTGGCAGCCGTGATGGACCGCCACACCGAGGCGTTCCTCGAGATGCAGGCGGCCGAGCGCGGGGCCGCGCGTAACACGCTCGACGCCTACGCGAGCGACCTGGAGCACGCCGCCGCCGCGATGCGCCGTTCGCCCGCAATGGCCGACGCGGACGACCTCCGGCGTTTTCTGGCCGCCATGGCCGCCGAAGGGCTGGCGCCCCGAACCGTCGCCCGGCGATTGTCGGCGTTGCGCCAATTCTATCGTTTCCTGCTGCGCGACGGCGTGCGCGAGGACGACCCGACCGAGTTGCTGCAGACGCCGCGCCCGCGCACCCGCCTGCCCCGGCTGCTGTCCGAGGCGGAGGTCGATGCGCTTGCTCGCTTCGGTCGAGACACCGCTGGAGCGGGCGGCGCTCGAAATCCTGTACGCGACCGGGATGCGGGTCAGCGAGGTGCTGGCGCTGCCCGCGAGCGCGCTGGCGGGCGATGCGGCGCTGCTGATCGTGCGGGGCAAGGGATCGAAGGAGCGGATCGTGCCGCTGTCGGACGCGGCGCGGCATGCGGCGGCCCTTCTGCGCGCCGAGTCGGACAAGCCGCGCTGGCTGTTCCCCGGCCGCGATCCGCGCCACGCGATGACGCGGCAGGGATTCGCGATCATGCTGAAACGGCTGGCACCGCGCGCCGGACTCGATCCCGCGCGACTGTCGCCCCACGTGCTGCGCCACTCGTTCGCGAGCCACATGCTGGCGCGCGGCGCCGATCTGCGAAGCCTGCAACTGCTGCTCGGTCACGCCGACATCGCGACCACGCAAATCTACACGCATGTCTTGGCCGAACGGCTGCAACGGCTGGTCGAGGCGCATCACCCCCTTGCCTCTGCCGCTGGGGGCTGACCGGCGGGGCGGCAACTGCTACCTGCGCGCGGATGCGCTATTACCTCGACTTCGAGAAACCGGTCGCCGACCTCGAAACCAAGATCGACGAGCTCCGGCAGATGGCCGACGGCATGGCGGATAATTCCGAGCCGGGCGGCTTGGACATCGCCGACGAGGTCGCCCAGCTCACCGTCAAGGCCGAGGAGCAACTGCGGGCGACGTATTCGAAGCTGACCGCGTGGCAGAAGGCGCAGGTCGCGCGCCACCCGGAGCGGCCGAAGGCGGGGGAGTACGTGGCCGGCCTGATCACCGAATTCACGCCGCTGGCCGGCGACCGCGCCTTCGCCGACGACGCCGCGGTGATCGGCGGGCTGGGGCGGTTTCGCGGCCGCGCGGTGGTCGTGCTCGGCACCGAGAAGGGGCACGACACCGACACCCGCGTGGCGCACAATTTCGGCATGGCGCGGCCGGAGGGCTATCGCAAGGCACGCCGGCTGATCGAACTGGCGGGGCGGTTCGGGCTGCCGGTGCTGACGTTCGTCGACACCTCCGGCGCGTTTCCGGGGATCGAGGCGGAGGCGCGCGGCCAAGCCGAGGCGATCGCGCGATCGATCGAGGCATGCCTCGACGCGCCGGTGCCGGTGATCGCGACCATCATCGGCGAAGGCGGCTCGGGCGGCGCGATCGCGCTCGCGGCCGGCGACGCGATCGTGATGCTGGAGCACGCGATCTATTCGGTGATCTCGCCCGAGGGCTGTGCCGCGATCCTGTGGAAGGACGCCGCGCAGGCCCCGGCGGCGGCGGAAGCGCTCCGGCTGACGGCCGACGACCTGAAGCGGCTGAAACTGATCGACGTGATCGTGGCCGAGCCGCTGGGCGGGGCCCACCGTGGAGCGGCCGAGACGATCCAGGCCGTGGGGGATGCGATCGCGGCGGCCTTGGTGCCGTTGCTGCCACTCGACGCGGCGACGCTGAAGGCTCGCCGGGCGGAGAAGTTTCTGGAGATGGGCCGGGAGACGATCGTCTAGACGAGCTAGGCAAACACCCGCGAGAGGATCCCGGCCAGGCGCTCGCGGTAAATGTGCGGCGCGTTTTCTTGCCGGATCCGGTTCAGGGCGTTCCGCTGCATCCGCGTCCAGCTGTATTCGTTGAAATACAGGTCGACGATCGCATCCGCGAACTCCCGCGCATTGCCGACCCGGGCGGACGCGATGTCTTCGCCTTCGGTCCAGCCGACCTGACGGCAGAGCAGCGACGACGCCACGATCGGCACGCCGTTCGCCGCCGCCTCATGGACCTTGTACGGCACGCCGCCGGCGAACCGCGTCGGCGCCACGACCAGCCTGTGCCGGTCGTACAGCGCCGCCAGATCGTCGACCCGGCCGATCGTGCGCACCCGCCTGTTGCGGCGGAGCATGCTGAGGTCGATCGTGCTGCTGATGTTGCCGGCGACCGTGAACTCCACGTCCGTCGGCAGCATGCCGTCGAGCAGCGGCAGGACCTCGGCGCTGAACCACGAGAGCGCGTCGAGGTTCGGCGATGACGAGTCCGGGATGGACGCCAGGAACAGCATCCCGGCCCGGCCCGACCAGCCGGGCGCGTCGTCGCGGGCGATCTGCATGTGGCCGAGAATGTCGACGCCGTGAAACCCGACACCGCGGATCAGCTCGGCGTCGACCTCGTTGACGGCGACGATCCGCTGGCTGACGAACGCGCTCTGCAACTCATCGCGGACCATATCCTCGACCGGCCGCGCGGTGTGGCCGCGCGGCACGCCGAGCGCGGTGTCCCGCGCGGCGTTGCGGGCGGCCGCGATCGCTTCGGTGTCGAGCACGACCCGGGTGGTCGGCAGCGACGCCGCGCACCGGGCGAGCACCGGGGTCAGCCGGTCGGCGTTGTGCGTGCGCGCGATCCACACCGCGTCGAAATAGCCGGCGCGCGCGGTGACGAACGCCTCCAAATCCGGCAGCTCGCGGTCGTAGATCACCTCGACCGTGTCGGGGAACGACTGGAACACGGTCGCGATCGTCTCGGTCGGGCGGTAGATCGGGTACAGCGTGACGTGATACCCGAGGCCCGCCATCGCGTGGACGATGTCGTTCGAGCGGGTGAAGCCCGAGCCGAGATGGCGGAACGGCAGCCGGTCCTCGATGAACAGGATCCGCTTTTGCCCCGGTGCCACCGCCCGCGCGGCGGTCTCCAGCGCCGGCACGTTGAAGCTTTTGCGGCGAAGGTACTCCGCGTTCTTGCGGCGGAAGATCGGATGGTTGCGTTCCATCATCCCGCCCGACACGGCGGTGTTGGTCGATCCGTATTCGTAGTGGATCACGCAGACGGTCGGGTCGTAGACGGTGGTGAAGCCCATCTCGTGCATGCGGACGCAGAGGTCCGCCTCCTCGAAATAGGCCGGACTGTAATCGGCGTCGAAGCCGCCGAGCCGGCGCAGCACGGCGGTCTTGCACAGCAGGAACGCGGCCGAGCAGAAATCCACGACGCGGACGAAATTGGCTTCCGGCAGGTTCGGGTCGGCGTTGCGGAGGTATCCGGTCGCCCAGCCGTCGCGCCAGATGATCGAGCCCGCTTCCTGCAGTTTGCCATGGGTGCGGATGATCTTGCCGCCGACGCTGCCGATCGTGTCGGACGACCACAGCCGTTGGTGCGCGCTGTCGAGCGCGCCCGGCAGCAACTGAACGTCGTTGTTCAGGTACAGCATGCTCTCGGCGCGCACGCGGTCCAGCCCGGCGTTGCAGGCGTCGACGAAACCGGAATTGTGTCTGTAGCGGATGACGTCGAGACCGCGGACGAAATCCTCGATCCGGCGGATGTCGTCGCGCGATCCGTTGTCGATCAGGACCACCTGCAGCGCGCCCGCGTAGTTGGCGCGAAGCGAGGCCAGCGTCGCCATGGTGAACGCGAACCTGTTGCGGCAGACGATCACGGCGGTGATCGCGGGTACGCCGTCGTAGCTGAAATCGAGCGGGTGGCGGGTCAGCGCCGGCAGCATGTTCTCGCAAGTCATGACATACAGCTTCTGGCTCTCGCGCTCGGCGACTTCCAGGCCGCCGGGCGTGACGGGCGCCTTGCCGCCGCTGCTCTCGTAATGGGCGAAAGCGTCGCGGACATGCCCCTGCTCGATGTCGGTCTGGACCGAGACGGAGCGGAAATAGTCCTGCAAGTCGATCGTGTTGAGCGGGCTGCGCCGCTCGATCGCGCCATAGCGGGTGAAATGGTCGAAGGCGTTCCTGATTTCCCCGCTGTCGAGCGTCGCGCGGATGTCCGGATAGAGGTCGCGGTAATAGGTTTCGGAAAAGTGCTGGCCAGGGTCGAACGCGGCCGGCCGGTCGTTGCTCAAGTAGTGTTCGAGCGCGCACGACCACCGGCCGGCGTCGATCTCGGCCGCGACCTCCGGATAGGTGTTCAGGTACCAGACGGGATCGAAATACCAGGACAGCCGATGCGTCGAGCCGACGCGGCGGTTGCCGGTCAGGAAACGCCGGTATTCGCCGGCATCGTCGATTTGGCCCGGAGCGCGCAACGCCGCGTCGCGGTGCATGGCGGGGTTGAACAGCAGGTGGCCGCTGCGCCACTGCCGGTCCCCGGCGCGGATATAGTGATCGTAGCCGTTGGCATACCGGCCTTCGGCCAGCAGGTCGGCGGTGAGATCGGGGTATTCCGCCAGGTAGAACGTCTCGGAGAACAGCCAGTGCGGCGAGCGGTTCTGGTGCCCGGTGAGGCCGTAATGCTCGAACCCCGACGCGAACGTCCCGCCGCGCACCGCCCGCGCCACGTCCGGGTAGGCCGCCAGATACCAGCGTTCGTCGAAGAACGGGTTGGGGTTGTGGCCGAGCCTGGCGCCCTCCGAGAGATAGAATGCCTCGATCGACTGCGGCGTGGGCTCGACGTCGCGAAGCTCGGGCCTATACATCCGCGCGTACCATTCGACATCCAGTCCCGCCCAGGCCGGTCCCGAAGAAGCCGGTCCCGCTGGTGCCGGTCCCGTTGACGCCGGTGCCGTTGACGCCGGTGCCGCTGAAGCCGGTGCGGATGGAGCAGGCCCAGTTGGGGCGGGTCCAGTTGTGGCAGGGTCCGCTGGGGCCGGGTCCGCTGGGGCCGGGTTCGCCGGGGACAAGGCGGGCTGGCATGCGCCCGCTCGGGATCGGCCGGCCTTGCCCGATCCCGCCGAGGCCGATGCCGCCAAGTCCGGCATGAGATCCTTGGAGGCTTCGTCCGACATAGGCGCTTCCTAAAATCCCGATCGAGGCAGCCGTGACAGTGTGCTGGTAACGACTCCCGCGTTCAAGGTGCGCTCCGGCCGGAGTGATGAACGCAGCATTTGAAAGATGCGGTCCCGCCGTTAAAACGGCGTAGCTTTGTTGAACAACTCGGGCGGCGCTTCCGGGAGTTCCGCCGCGTCCTCGAAATCCAGGCTTGCTTCGTCCTCGAACTCGTCCGGTTCGACGTCGCTGATCAGCCGCATGTCGACGATCGTGCGCCCCAGCTCGTCGGTGCTGACGGCGTCGGCGTAGCGCGTGCCGAACAGCACCTGATCCGCGCCCCAATCGAGCATCGTGTGGATCGCGGTCGCCAGGACGGGGTCCCGCGCCTCGATCGTCGCGTAGATCCGGACCACCTTCGCGGCGATGTCGTCCCGCGTCAGGCCGTACAGCGGGCTCGCCTCGTCGACCCGGTGCATCAGCGTCCAGGTCAGCCCGAAATTGGCGATGCGCGTGCGGATCAGCGGCAGGTCGACCGACGGCCGGAACAGCCGCCCCTCGGCCGTGTAGATCGAGACGGTGGCGGAGAGCTGCGCCCGCGCGTCGACCAGGGGGGTGGTGCGGCCGTTGCCGACCCGGACCATCAGCGTCATCGCGCCGTCGTGGCGGGCGACGACGATCGACTTGGCCGCGACCACGACCGCACGGGGGCGCGAGAAGCGGACGAAGATCAGGCCGGTGACGATGGCGGTGAACAACACGCCGAGCACGATCTCGACCGCCGATACGACGTGGCCGTAGACCGATTGCGGCGCCATGACGCCGTAGCCGACGGTCGCCAGGGTTTCGAGGCTGAACGAGAAGGCGAGCAGGAACGAGCCGGGCGGGAGGTTGGCGATGCTGCCGGGGGCGAGCATGTACAACGTCGCGAACAGCGCGTTGAGGATGAGCTCGGCGGCGACGAACGCGGCCACGAAATGGCCCCAGCTCAATCCGACCAGGAAGTGATACGGGTCGCGCCAGTCCCAGCGGTCGACGCCCTTCTTGGTCAGCTCGAACGCGCCGACCCGCACCGTCATCGCGCGGTAGCGGCGGTCCTGCACCTGTCGCTGCAGCAGGTTCATCGGCGCGGCCGGCGCAGCAGCACCCGCACCGACCCGGCGTTGCCGGCGTGCGGGTGGGTGGCGGCCAGCACCAGCGGGCGCAGTGCCGGCAGGTTGAGCCAGGTCGGCAGCTCGCGCCGCAACACGCCGCCCGCCTCCCCGGTGCCCAGCCCGGTGATGATCTCGACCACCCGGACGCGGTCCGCGTGCGCGTCGGCGAGGAAGTCGTGCAACGCGGTGAACGCGCGCTGCGCGGTGCGGCCGTGCAGGTCGAGCGTGCGGCCGGGCGGGAGCTTGCCCGCGCGAAGCCGGTTCCAGCTCGACGTGTCGAGGCCGCCGGGGTTGGTGCCGATGTCGAGCGGTGCCGCCCGGGCATGACGTTTGGCGGCCAAGTGCCGGGCCGCCGGCCCGTCGGCGGCGCGGATCGCGACCGGGTCCGGAGCCGGCGGCGGCGGCACCGCGACACCGGGCAGCGGCCGCACGAGCGTCACGTAGGACGACCATTCGTTCCGGTCGGCCTCGGTCAGCGCCTTGCGTCGCGAGAGGGTTCGCATCGTCCGGATGTGACGCGTTGGTCCCGGGCCGTAAAGCCCGACACGTGGCGGCGGCTACGGAGGGGCGCCGGAATCGTAGCCGCGGCGCTGCGGATTATCGCCCGGCGAGGCGATCGCCGCAGTGGTGGAGGCGATTGCCAGGAACACGGTGAGGAGAATCAGGATGCTTCGCACCGATCGGAAATCGTGCCCCCGCGCACGCGGTTCAACCGTCGTCGACCATGACGACGTGCAGCCGGCGCGGCCCGTGGGCACCGAGTTCGAGCACGCTTTCGATATCGGCCGAGCGGGACGGGCCGGTGACGAACATCACGTTGCGCGGCAGGGCGCCGCCGGTGCGGGAATCGTGGTTCTCGGCGCGCAGCAAATCCCACGCCTCCTCGTAGGCACCGACGATCCGCGCCGTCCGCAGCACGACGATGGCGGTGTCGGGCAGCAGGTTCAGCGTCGTCGGCCGCTCCGGGGCGCTCGGCAGCATCAGCGTGCCGGTCTCGGCGATGCCGGCGTAACCGTGCTGGACCGAGGCGGTCTCGAGGCCGTGCGCCCGCCCCTCGGTCACCGTCAGCATCGGCCGGGTGTGCCATGGGATGGCGCGCAGGTCCGGATGGGGTGCCATCCGCAGTTCGGCCGGCAGGTTCAGGCCGGCGAGGTATTCGGCGATGGCGGCCGGCACGTCCCCGGCGGCGACGCGGGCGTGGGTCGCGAACTCCCGCTCCAGGTTCGCGGCGAACAGCTCGATCTGGTTTTCGTGCGGGATGCGGCTGCGGGCCGGGATCAGGTGGCGCGGGTGTTCCCTCATCCGCGTTCGCAAAACCGCCTTCTGATCGTCGGGCAGCTCGCCGCGATGCAGGCCGCGCCGGATCGCGCCTAGAACTTGGTCGCGGCTCATCGGCGGGCTTTGCGTTGCGATTGCTCGTAGCGGGCGAAGAAGGTGCCGCCCTCGGGCACCGGCAAATCACGTCCGGACGTCCAGCCGGACGCGAACGGCATGTTGCGCAACCGCCCCCTGCCCCGCCCCAGCACGCGCATCCCGAGCGAGCCGGCGCGGGTGGCGAGGCGATACATCGCGGGGCGCTTGGCGAACCACGCCCAGACCGACAGGCCGGAGCGGATCGTGGACGGCGTGAGGTGACGCTCGAACTCCCGCTCCCGCCAATGGCGCATCAGTCCCGGGAGTGGGATTTTGACCGGGCACACGCTCTCGCACTTGCCGCAGAACGTCGACGCGTTCGGCAGTTGGCCCGCCTCGTCGACGCCGATCAGCCCGGGCGTCAGCACGCTGCCCATCGGACCGGGATAGACCCAGCCGTACGCGTGGCCGCCGACGGTCGCGTAGACCGGGCAGTGGTTCATGCAGGCCGCGCAGCGGATGCAGCGGAGCATCGGCTGGAAGTCGCCGCCGAGCATGTTGGAGCGGCCGTTGTCGACCAGGACGACGTGGTATTCCTCCGGCCCGTCGAGGTCGCCCTCGCGCCGTGTACCCGTCGAGAACGTGGTGTAGACGGAAAAGTCCTGGCCGGTGGCGGAGCGGGCGAGCAGCCGCAGCAGGCCGGTCGCGTCCTCCAGCGTGGGCACGACCTTCTCGATCGTGGCGAGCACGATGTGCACGCGCGGCAGGGTTTGCGTGAGGTCGCCGTTGCCCTCGTTGGTGACGATGACGCTGGACCCGGTCTCGGCGATCAGGAAGTTGGCGCCGGTGATGCCGACATCGGCGGCCAGGAATTTCTGGCGCAGCCGGGTGCGCGCCTCGATCAGGATGTCGCGCCGCTCCGGGAAGGTGCGGGTCGGGTCGAGGTCGGTGTGGGCCTTCCGAAAGCTTTCTTCCCAGTCGGAGCGGTTGAGGTGGAAGGCCGGTGCGACGATGTGGCTCGGCGGCTCGTTCCGGAGTTGCAGGATGTATTCGGCGAGGTCGGTCTCGATCGGCTCGATGCCGTTGGCCTCCAGGTGCTCGTTGATGCCGAGCTCCTCGCTGACCATCGACTTGCCCTTGGTCACGGTGCGGGCGCCGGCGGCTTCGCAAATCTTCAGGACCGCATCACGCGCGGCGGCGGCGTCGGTGCACCAGTGGACGTGACCGCCGGCGCGCTGGACGTTCGCCTCGAAGGTTTCGAGGTAGAAGTCGAGGTTCGCGAGCGCGTGGTCCTTGATCTGCTTGCCTTCCTCCCGCAGCGCCTCGAATTCCGGCAGGCGCGCGACGGCGGCGGCGCGGCGGGCGGGGAAGCTCGGGCGCGTGCGGTGCAGCGCTTCCTGCAGGCCGACATCGGCGATGGCGGCGGTGCTGGCGGTTTTGAATTCGCGGCTGGTGGCGAGCATCTTCTTGGCGATCTCCCTGCCGGGGATAGTAGGGCATGGACGGCCGGATGTTGAAGGCTTCGCTGCTGGGATTGGCGCTGATGATGATGGCCGCCGCGCCCGCCTGGATGGTGCTGCCGCCGACGCCGCATCTGCCGCCTGGGGTGGCGTCGAGGATCGTGCATGTCGGCGGTGCCGATATCTGGGCCGGCACGATCGGGTCCGGGCCGCCGGTCGTCATGCTGCACGGCGGGCTGGGCAGCAGCGATTGGTGGGGCGGACAGGTCGGGCCGCTGGTCGCGGCCGGGCATACGGTCGTGCTGATCGACAGCCGGGGACAGGGGCGCAGCACGCTCGGGACGTCGCCCCTGACATACGAGCGGATGGGCGACGATGCGGTCGCGGTGTTGGACGCG
Organism: uncultured Alphaproteobacteria bacterium; assembly: GCA_963756975.1. GTDB lineage: Bacteria > Pseudomonadota > Alphaproteobacteria > Acetobacterales > Acetobacteraceae > CAVRQM01. The sequence continues at coordinate 216,355 of CAVWPS010000002.1, forward strand.
CTCGGGAGTGTCGCGCGCGGATTTGGTGGGATGGAGCGACGGGGCGATCGTGGCGCTCGATCTGGCCGTGCGGCGGCCGGAGCGGGTCGGGCGCGTGGTGGCGTTCGCGGCCAACATCCGGCCCGACGGGCTGACATCCTCGGTCCCGCCCGGCTCGGCGTTCGCCGCCTACATGTCTCGCGCGCCGTCGGATTTCAGGCGGTTGTCGCCGACGCCCGGTGATTTCCCGCGCAACCGGGCGGCGGTCTCGCGGATGTGGGCGCACGGGCCGGACTGGCCGGACGCGCGTCTGGCCGCGATCCGCTCGCCGGTGCTGGTGCTGCGGGCGGAGCACGACGAGGCGATCCGGGGCGAGCACGCGGCGGAGATCGCCCGGTCGATCCCGGGCGCGCGGCTCGAGACGCTATACGGGGTCAGCCACTTCGCGATGGCGCAGGATCCGGCGGCGTTCGGTGCGGCGGTGGTGGCGTTTCTCAGGCGCTAGCGGCCAGCCCCGCCGCGACGCCGGACCGATCGGCTTCGGTGCGGTTCTGGCTCCACTTCACCTTGCCCTCGATCCGCTCGATCGTCATCGCGACCCCCAAAATGCCTTTGAGTTGCGAGGCGATGAACGGTTCTGGCGCGTCGCCGACGGCCCATTGCGACGGCCGAGAAGCCTCGTGCGTGTCGGTCAGCCGGCCGACGTGCTCGCGCAGCCAGTCCAGGTCGTCGATGATCCGCAGCCGTCCCCAGGCGTGGACGACGACGTAGTTCCAGGTCGGCACCACGCGCCCGTGCTCCGCCTTGCTCGGGTAGAACGAGGGCGAGATGTAGGCGTCCGGCCCCTGGAAGATCGCGAGCGCCGCTCGCCCCGTCCATCGTCACCAGCGCATTGCCCCGCGCCGCGTGGCCGAGCAGCGTGCCGAACGGCCCCGCCTCCGCGTCGAGCAGCAGCGGCAGGTGGTCGGCAACCGGCTCGTTGTCCCGCACGATGACAACAGCGGCGAGCGGGTGGGCGCGCATGAGGGCGTGCTGGGCGGGGAGGCTGTCCTCGCGGAAATGGGGCGGGCGATACATCGGCATCTTTCATTGTCATGGCCCGCCGTGACCCGGCTATCCACGCTGAAACTTTGGGCGGCGATGGATGGCCGGATCAAGTCCGGCCATGACGGATAAGACGATAGAGCAGTGGCATACTGCACCGCAGCACTCTACATCCCCGCCCATGAGCCTGCTGCAAATCAAGGACGTCACCATCCGCATCGCCGGACGCACCCTGCTGGACGGGGCGTCGCTGACGATCGAGCCCGGCACGCGCGTCGGGCTGGTCGGGCGCAACGGCGCGGGAAAATCGACACTGCTGAAGGCGATCTGGGGCGACCTGGCCGTCGACGGCGGCGACATCCAGCTCGCCCGCCGCGCCCGCATGGCGCAGGTCCGGCAGGAAGCGCCGGGCGGCGACGCGAGCCTGCTCGAGACCGTGCTGGAGGGCGACCCGGAGCGGCTGTCGCTGCTGGCCGAAGCGGACTCGCCCGACACGCCGCTCGACCGGCTGGCCGAGGTGCACGACCGGCTCGCGATCATCGGGGCCGATAGTGCCCCGGCGCGGGCGGCGACGATCCTGGCCGGGCTCGGGTTCAACGAGGAGATGCAGGCGCGGCCGTGCGGCAGCTTCTCGGGCGGCTGGCGGATGCGCGTCGCGTTGGCGACCGCATTGTTCGCCAACCCCGAGATGCTGCTGCTCGACGAGCCGACCAACCATCTGGACCTCGAAGCGACGCTGTGGCTCGAACAGTGGCTGCAGCGGTTTCCGGGCGCCGCGCTGGTGGTCAGCCACGATCGGGGCCTGCTCGACCGGTGCGTGCAGGCGATCGCCCACCTCGATCGCGGCAAGCTGACGCTGACGCCGGGCGGCTACGACGAGTTCGTGCGCATCCGCACCGAGAAGGCGATGCAGCAGGCGAAGATGGCGGAGAAGATCACCGCCCAGCGCGCCCACATGCAGGCGTTCGTCGACCGGTTCCGCGCGTCGGCCAGCAAGGCCCGTCAGGCGCAGGCCCGCATCAAGGCGCTGGCGAAAATGCCGGCGATGGAGAGCGTGATCGAGGATCACGTGACCCGCTTCGCCTTCCCGGAGCCGGGCCAGCTCTCGCCGCCGATCCTGAACCTCGAGCGCGTCAGCGTGGGCTACGGCGGCGAGCCGATCCTGAGCCACCTCGACCTGCGGATCGACATGGACGACCGGATCGCGCTGCTGGGGGCCAACGGCAACGGCAAGAGCACGCTGGCGAAGCTGCTGGCCGGGCGGCTGGAGGCGATGTCCGGCACGGTGGCGCGCGGGGCAAAGCTGCGGGTCGGGTATTTCGCGCAGCATCAGGAAGACGATCTGACGCTGGAGGACACGCCGATCCTGCACATGGCGCGCGCCCTCCCCGCCGCGACGCAGCAGCAGGTGCGCGCGCAGCTGGCGCGGTTCGGGCTGGATGTGGAGCGGGCCAACACCCGCGTCGGCGCGCTGTCGGGCGGCGAGAAGGCGCGGCTCCTGCTGGCGCTGGCGACCCGCAACGCGCCGCAAATGCTGATTTTAGACGAGCCGACGAACCATCTGGATATCGACGCGCGCGAGGCTCTGGTGCGCGCACTCGCCGACTATGCCGGTGCGGTGCTGCTGATCACCCACGACCCGAACCTGGTCGAGCTGGTGGCCGACCGGCTGTGGCTGGTCGATCGCGGGACGGTGCGCCCGTACGACGGCGACCTCGACGATTACCGCGTGCTGCTGGCCGAGCGGGCGCGGCCTCAGAAGGCGGCGGCGACCGAGAAGCCGAAGGACGACCGGCGGGAGCGCGCGGCGGCGCGGGCGTTGACGGCACCGTTGCGCAAGCGCGCGCGGGATGCGGAGGCGAAGCTCGGGCTGCTGGTCAGCGAGAAGGCGCGGCTGGACATGAAGCTCGCCGATCCGGGGCTTTATGTGCCGAGCCGGGTTGGGGAGGTGACGGCGATGCAGACGCGGCTTGCGGCGATTTGCTCGCGAGCGGGAGGCGGCCGAGGCGGTTTGGATGGAGGCCGAGGCGGCTTTGGAGGAGGCTACGGCGGGGTAAGCGGCGACCCCGACGCGACGCTACTCGCTGCAGCCGTTACTTGCTGGGCTTGCTGCTGGGCGGGGGCGGCTTTGCACCCGTCGGCATCGGGATGCGGATGCCGGAGCGCGGAAGGCTGCTGGGCTCGGCCATGATTAGGGTGCCTCGTTGAGGTTCAGACTTTCGAGATAGGCTTTCGCCTCGGCCTCTGCCAGTCGCAAGAGGGATGGCCGGACCGGGAGCGGAGTAGGCAGGTGTTTCCGGTCAGCGTCGTGGCGCAGAGACATCAGCCGGTGTCGCCGCTTGGTGATCTCCCCCTCATCGAGCTTGCCGCCGAATACGTCTTCCCACTCCATCAGGCAGTCGATGAAGAGCGCGTCCAGGGCAAACGACAGGGCGGTCGCCCCGCGAAGCCGACTAGTGTAGCCCATGCCCGTCTGCAACGCCTCCGCAAGCTGCGAGGCGGCGATGATCCCGCCCCAAAGCATCGGATATGTGCGGATCACGGCCCATGTGCCAAGCGCGGTGACCGATACCACGGCACGAATGACGGTGAACCGTGTGACGGTCGCGGTCAGGCTATCGCGATAGCGCCTAATATAACCGCAATCTATTCTCAGCTGAACAAGCTCATTCCAATATAGCGTCTGTTGCCTGTTCTCCACCATGTCGCTGTAAGCGATAAGTCGAGTCACAGCCATACGGCTGATACGATGAATTAAACTCCCGCCGTCGCCGACCAGCCGAACTCCAGTAGCTTCGGCAAGCGACCGCGTGTTCGGCGATCCGCTCGACCGCGCCGGCACCCGCCAACTCCTTGCGCGACAGCGGCCGCGCCGCAATCACGTTCCGCAGCTTCAGCCACGGCGCGAACGGAGCGTCGGCGTGCTGCTCGAACCCACGCGGCATCCGGGTCAGCGAGTCCTCGGACGACAATTCGATGCCTTTCAGCGCGCGGCCGAACGCGTCGGGCTTGGCGGCGATCGCGGTGCGAAACGCCTGCAGTTGCGCGGGCTCCGGGTGGTAGAAACCGCATGCGGTGAAGCTGGCGGCGGGGCCGACGTGAATGTACAGCACGCCGCCGGTGCCCTTGGAGCCGTCGCGGGACAGCACGGCTCCCGTTTCGGTCTTGTAGGGGCTTTTATCGCGCGAGAAGCGGACGTCCCGGTTGATGCGGAACACCGCTTTCAGCGGGTCGCCGACCAACGGCACGCCCAGCACCTGCAACCGGTCGGAGACGGCGGCGACCAGGGCCCGGACCGGGGCCAGGACTTCGGTCTCGTATTCGGCCTTGTGGGCCTGGAACCACGCCCGCTCGTTGTTCGCGGCCAAGCCTTCGAGGAAGGCGTAGGCGGCGGGGCCGATCCCGCCGAAACCGGTCGGGTCCGGCCCCTGCCCCGCCATCAGCTACCGTCGCTGCCGCTGTCCGACCAGCCGCCGCTGTCGCCACCGCCGCTATCGCCGCCCCCGCCGCTGTCGGTCCAGCCGGAGTCGCCGGAGGTGTCGGCCGCCGGGGACCAGCCGCCCTGGTCGGCACCGCCCTGATCGGGGCTCGGCGTCCAGGCGGACTGGTCGACGACACCGCCGCCGCCCGCGAACGGGTCGGAGGCCGCGTCGCCCTTGGCCTGGCCGCCCTGGTCGAACGGGTCGGGGCCACCGCTAAACCCGCCACCGCCCCCGAAGCCGCCGCCCCCCGCCTGAAAATCCGCCGCCGCCGAAATCGGGTCCGGAGGTGTTGCCGAACATGCCGCCGCCGCCGTGGTTGCCGGAGAACAGGCTCATCAGCGCATTACCCGCCACCAGCCCGCCGGCGACCCCGGCCGCCGTCTGAAGCGCGCCGCCGAGGAAGCCCGAGCCCTGCGGCTGCATCATCTGCTGAGGTGCCGCGTATTGCGGCTGCGGAGCATACTGGGGCTGCGGCGCATATTGTTGCTGCTGAGGCGGCGCGGCCGGGCGCGACCCGCCGCCGAACAGGTTCGACAGGAAGCCGCCCGAGCGCTGCGGCTGCTGAGGCTGACCGCCCCACGGCGACGCCTGCTGGCCACCCGCCTGCTGCTGTTGCAGCGCCTGTTCGAGCTGCTGGATGCGCTGCTGCGCCGAGCCGAGCGCATGCTCCTGCACGAAGGCCAGCTGGGTCAGGCGATACCGCGCATCCGGGTTCTTGGTGAACAGGTCGCCGATCAGCGCGTCGGCGTCGTGGTCGACCGGCGGCAGCGCCTGCCCGCTGCCGGGAACGGAGCCGGACGGCTGCGCGCCGCCGACCCGTTCGATGAACCGGGTGATCAGGTCGCGTTCCTCGTTGGTCATCAGACCCTCATGTGGCTGTTGGGTAGCGTCGGCGTTGCAACGATGCGGCCTTGTGAGGGTTCACCCGCGAGGCTAAGGCCGGCTGATGGACCAGAACATTGGCACGCACCGTCCGAGCTTCCAGGACCTCATCCTGCGGCTGCACGCGTTCTGGGCGGCGCAGGGCTGCGTCATCCTGCAGCCCTACGACATCGAGATGGGGGCCGGCACCTTCCACCCCGCGACGACGTTGCGGGCGCTGGGCGCGAAACCGTGGCGGGCGGCATACGTGCAGCCGAGCCGCCGGCCGGGCGACGGGCGATACGGCGAGAACCCGAACCGGCTGCAGCACTACTACCAGTATCAGGTCATCATGAAGCCCTCGCCGGAGAACGCGCAGGCGCTGCTGCTGGACAGCTATCGCGCGATCGGGCTCGACCCGCTGCTGCACGATTTCCGGTTCGTCGAGGACGATTGGGAAAGCCCGACGCTGGGCGCCTGGGGCCTCGGGTGGGAGGTGTGGTGCGACGGGATGGAGGTGGGGCAGTTCACCTATTTCCAGCAGGTCGGCGGGATATCGGTCGTCACACCGAGCTTCGAGATGACGTACGGGCTGGAGCGGCTGGCGATGTACGTGCAGGACGTGGAGCGGGTCTACGATCTGGATTTCAACGGACGCGGCGTGAGCTACGGCGACGTGTTTCTGCGGGCCGAGCAGGAATATTCGGCGTACAATTTCGAGTTCGCGGACGTGGCGTTGCTGCAGTCGCATTTCGCCGATGCGGAGCGGGAGTGTGCATCGCTGCTGGCGCGCGATCTGGCGCTGCCCGCCTATGACCAGACGATCAAGGCGAGCCATCTGTTCAACTTGCTCGATGCGCGGGGGGTGATCAGCGTCACCGAACGGGCGGCCTATATCGGGCGGGTGCGGACGCTGGCGAAGGGCTGCTGCGAGGCTTGGCTGAAGGGGGATGCGTGATGGACATTTCTTGGGCCGAAGACCCGGAGGTTGTGAAGCTCGCGCAGGAGTTGGCGGAACTCCGGCACGTGAGCGCACGTGATGCGGTGGCGAAGGCGCTTCTCCGCGATCTAGCCGAAGAACGTGAGATTGCCGCTCGTCAGGAAGAGATCGAGGTCATCGCCCGTAAAGTCCACGCGCTGATCATCGATCCGCCGCCAGCCTCGGATCACTCCTGGCTATACGACGACGACGGCCTACCCGCGTGATCGTCGATACGTCGGCAGTCATCGCGCTCGTGATGCAAGAGCCGGATCATGCGATCTACTCGCGTTGCCTCGCGCTGTATCGCGGGGGATCGATCGCTGCCCCGAACTGGCTGGAAGCAATGATGGTTGTCGAAGGACGAAAGAACTTCGCTGCTCGGGTCGCCATGGAAGAACTACTGCGGAAGGGGACACTTCGTATCGCGGAGTTCAAGCCGATCCACGCCGACCTCGCGCTAACGGCGTGGCGGAACTACGGAAAGGGTCGGCATCCTGCAGCTCTGAATTTCGGCGACTGCATGGCATATGGGCTCGCGCGGGCAGCCGACGAACCGCTGCTTTATAAGGGCAACGACTTCGCGCAGACCGACATCGTCTCGGCGCTCGCGTAAATGCCCGCATTTTTTCTGGAGCTGTTCGGCGAGGAAATTCCCGCGCGGATGCAGGCGCGGGCGGCGGACGATCTTGCCCGGCTGCTGGGTGAGGCTCTGGCGGCGCTGACGCCGACCGATGTGCGCACGTATTTCGGCGCGCGCCGGATTGCGCTCGCGGCGACCGTGGCCGACGGCGTGCCCGCATCGCGCACCGAGGAGCGTGGGCCGCGTACATCGGCACCGGAGCAGGCGCTGGCGGGGTTCCTGCGCAAACATTCTGCCGCGCGCGACGATCTGGTCGAGCAGAACGGCTTTTGGGTGCTGACGAAAGACAGTCCGGGCAGCGACGCTGCGGCGGTGATCGCCAAAGCGATGCCGGCGCTGCTGTGGCGGTTTCCGTGGCCGAAGTCGATGCGGTGGGGCGGCACGAGCGCGTTCACCTGGGTGCGGCCGTTGCGGCGGATCGTGTGTCTGCTGGACGGCGCCGTGGTTCCGTTCGTGCTCGCGCAGGGCGGCGACGATGCGCATGGGCTTGCGTCCGGCGATCTGTCCGAGGGGCATCGCTTCATGTCGCCAGGCGCGTTCATCGTGTCGTCCGAAGCGCAGTGGCGCGACGAGTTGCGCGCGCGGCACGTGCTTGCGGATGCGGGCGAGCGGCGCGCCGAAATCGAGAGCGGTATTGCCGACGCGGCGGCGGAGCGCGGACTGACGGTCGTGCCTGATGCGGGGCTGATCGACGAGATTTCCGGGTTGGTCGAGTGGCCGGTGCCGCTGATCGGGCGGATCGAGGCCGAGTACATGGATTTGCCGCCCGAGGTCATGCAGGTCTCGATGCGGGTCAACCAGCGCTACCTCGCGCTGCGCGACAAGGATGGCGCGGCGGCACCGTATTTCGCGTTCGCGGCGAACATCGCCGCGAGCGACGGCGGGGCGGCGATCGTGGCCGGCAACGAGCGTGTGCTGCGCGCACGGTTTTCCGATGCGCGGCATTTCTGGGACCTGGACCGCCGCGTGAAGCTGGCCGACCGTGTCGCCGCGCTGGATGCGGTGACGTTTCACGCGAAGCTCGGCACGCAGGGCGAGCGGGCGCGGTCGATCGAGCGGATTGCTCGCGCGATTGCGCCGCTGGTTGGGGCGAACCCGGTGCAGGCGGCGCGCGCGGGGCTGCTGGCGAAGGCGGATCTGACGACCGGCATGGTCGGCGAGTTCCCCGAGTTGCAGGGTGTGATGGGCGGGTACTACGCGCGCCCGACCGAAGATGCCGTGGTCGCCGAGGCGATCGCCGAACACTACCAGCCGCGCGGCCCGACCGATCCGGTGCCGACAGCACCGGTGTCCGTCGCGGTGGCGCTGGCCGACAAGCTCGATCAGCTCGTGCGGTTTTTCGGGATCGGCGAGGCTCCGACCGGTTCCGGCGACCCGTTCGCGTTGCGCCGCGCGGGGTTGGGCGTGTTGCGGATTTTGCGGGAGAACAAACTCGACGTCTCGCTCGGCGCGTTGCTGGACGCGGCCGGTGCGGGCGAGACGAAGGCCGAGTTGATGGCGTTCTTGCTGGAGCGGCTGCGCGTGCAGTTGCGCGCGGAGGACATGCGGCACGACATCGTCTCGGCGGCATTGGCATCGCGGCGACGACCGGGTGCGGGAGCTGGTAAGACCGCACGGAGGCGCTTAGCGCGATGGTCGAACCGAAGACGGAGCGCAACCTGCTTGCCGGCTACAAGCGCGCGGCCAACATCTTACGGATCGAAGATGCGAAAGACGGGCCTCATGGCGGGGAGGTACGATCATGTCGGTGCCGTCGTCGACGATGCCGAAGGCGGACTTGATGAGCGCGTTGCATGACGGTGCGTGACCAAGTCCAGACATATTTCTCGCACAGCGATTTCTCTGCAGCGTCTTTCGCGGCGTTGGCCGACCTTCGCGCAGCCGCTCGACAAGTTCTTCGAACGCGTCACGGTCAACGATGCCGACCCCGCCGTGCGCAAAAACCGCCTGCGCCTGCTCGCCGCCGTGCGCGACACGATGAACCTCGCCGCCGATTTCAGCCGGATCGACGGCTAAAAGCCCCCGCTGAACGACCGGTGTCCTGGCTCGTTCGCCCACGGTAACGTCCAGCACGCCAACAGGAGTTCGCCATGACCAAGATCGCCGTCGTCTATCACAGCGGCTACGGGCACACCGCCAAGCTCGCCGAGGCCGTTCATGCCGGGGCCGCCGAGCTGGCCGACGCCACCATCCTTCCGATCAGCGCCGAGGGCGAGCTGCCCGAGGGCGGCTGGGAGACGATCGCGGCGGCCGACGGGGTGATCTTCGGCAGCCCGACCTACATGGGCGGGCCGTCGTGGCAGTTTAAGAAGTTCGCCGACGCGTCGAGCAAGCCCTGGTTCGGTCAGGCGTGGAAGGACAAGGTTGCCGCCGGCTTCACCAACAGCGCCTCGCTCAACGGCGACAAGGGCTCGACCATCGCCTACCTCATCACGCTGGCGATGCAGCAGAGCATGGTTTGGGTCGGGCCCGGTCTGATGCCGGCCAACACGAAAGCCAGCGGGCCGGACGACGTCAATCGCATGGGCGGCTATTCGGGGGCGCTCGCGACCTCGCCGTCGGACAGCGGGCCCGACGAGTACCCGAACGCCGGTGACCGTGAGACGGGCCGTCTGCTCGGCCGGCGCGTTGCCGAGACGGCTCAGAAGTTGCGGGGCTAACCGGAGCTCAGGAGTTCGGGGCTAGCCGCAATCCATCGAACAGCCAGCCGGATGCCGGCAGCATGTGGCCCCACTCCCCGTCGAACCGGCCGTGGGTGGGGTCGAAGCGGATGTCCACCACGCCCGCCCCGTATGCGTCGTGCCAGACGAATACGGCCTCGCACGGGCCGGTCGGCGTGAAGTCGGTCAGCGTTCCGTCGTAGGGGTCCGGAACCGAGATGTGATACGTCGCGGCGAGCCGGCCGTCGGCGGCGACCGAAAAATTAGTCTCGACGGTCCCGATTTGGTCGCCGCTCACCACCGGACCGCGCCAGAACCCGGCGCTGTCCGCGAAGCACGCGTCGAGCGCCATCGCCCGATGGGCGAACAGCATGGCGCAGAGGCAGAACGCTCGTGCCGCGATCAGCGCGAATACCCCATCGCCGCAAAAAATCCGCCCTGATAGCGCTGCGCCACCGGGCTCGGGTCGACCTGGTTGCCGACCCGGTCCGCCCAGCCGTCGGCACTGTCCCGCGGTGCCCAGCCGATTGTCTCGCGCCCGTCCGCGTTCCAGTACGTGCGGCTGTTGGCCGACGCGCCCCAGACGATCAGGTGGCCGGTTTCCTCGGCGAGCGTCGCCCGCTCGCAGAAGCGGGACAGGTCCGGGTAGCTGAGCCACGTCGCGAGATGCCTCGCCTGCGTCGGCTCCGGGTAGCAGGACCCGATGCGGATGTTGACGTTCTCGACCCCGTGCTTGTTCCAGTACATCGAGCCCATCAGCTCCGAATACGCCTTCGCCAGGCCGTAGAACGTGTCCGGCATCAGCGCGCAATCGGCGTCGAGTTTCTCGGTGACCTCATGGAAGCCGATCGGGTGGTTCGAGCTCGCGAACACCACGCGCGCCTTCTCGCGGCGCGCGGCCTCGTAGATGTGGAACATGCCGCGAATGTTCGGGCCGAGAATGGTCTCGAACGAGGCCTCGAACGCGTGGCTGCCGAAATGCAGGATGGTGCCGCAGCCCTCGGCGATGCGCAGGATGGAGACGCCGTCCTCGAGGTCGGCTTTTTCGAACGTGCAGCCGGCCGGCACCTCGCCCGGGAACGGCGCGATGTCGGTCAGGCGCAGCGGCCAGCCGAGGCCCGCGAGGTGGGCGGTGACCGCGCCCCCGAGTGCGCCCGAGGCGCCGGTGATCATGACGGGGCGGGCCGGTTTGGTCATCGCTGGGTTCCTCGGCAAAGAAGACCCTTGTAACGCCGGTCGTGCCGTTTTTGGTATGAGCGGATCGGGGCGGACCCGAAAGACCGTCGGACTTCTGGCGCTGCGCCGGGACGAATGTTCAGGCCAGCGCCTTGACCATGTCGACGATCGTGAACGCGGGCCGCAGCGGGTTCGGCCGGCGGCCGGTCTCGGTGAACCCCCGGGCCGCGTAGATCGCGATGTTCCGGGTCATCAGCGCGTTCGTATAAAGCCGCAACTCGGTCAGTCCGGCCGCCTTCGCCTTGGCCTCCGCGAACTTCAGCAACTCACCGCCGTAACCGTGCCCCTGCTCCTCTGGCGCGACCGCGAGGCTGAAAATCATCGCGTGATCGGCATGCATCTCGAGCACCAGAACGCCCGCCAAATCTGGTGACCGCGACAGCCAGACCTCGCCCCGGGCGATGCGCGGCGCGTACGGCTCGCTCATCGGCACCGGCTCGCCGCCCAGCAGCGGGACGTAGTGCGCGTACGCCGCCCGGCTGAGCGCGGCCACCGCGTCGAGATCCGCCATCCGGGCGCGCGCGATCATGCGATCTGCAGGCCCTGCAGTTCCTTCTCCAGCTCGGCGAAGGTCGGCATATGCTGCGAGGGAGCCATCTTGCGGCCGGTTTCCACGCTCACCTGCGGCGCGTTGCCGTGCAGATGGGCGACCAGCACCGCGCGCACGACTTCCAGGAACATCGAATCTTCCTCCACCACCGACTTGATCCTGCCGGAGCACGGACCGACCACGCCGTACGCCAGCAGCACGCCCAGGAACGTGCCGACGAGTGCGCCGCCGATCATCGCACCCAGCACCGCCGGCGGCTCGTTGATATGGCTCATCGTCTTTACCACGCCGAGCACGGCGGCGACGATGCCGAGGGCGGGGAGCGCGTCGGCGATGGTCTGCAGCGCGTGCGCCGGATGCAGCTCCTCGTGCAGCATCTTCTTCAGTTCGCGCGCCATGATGTCCTCGATCTGGTTCGGATCGTCGGCGTTCATGCCCACCATGCGAAGGTAGTCGCAGATCAGCGCGCTCAGATGATGGTTCGCCAGCAGTTTCGGAAACTTCTTGAACGCCGCGCTCTCCTCCGGCTTTTCGATATGCGGTTCCAGCGCCATCGCGCCCTTGGTGTTGGCGAGGCGGACGAAGAAGAACAGCAGGCTCAGCAGCTCGACGTAGTCGGCCTTCTTGTATGGCGAGCCCTTCAGGATTTTCCCGAAACCGGCGAGCGTGTGCTTCACGTCGTTCATCGAGTTCGACATGACGAACGTCCCGAGTGCCGCGCCGCCGATGGTCAGCATCTCGAACGGCAGCGCCTCGATCAGCGGGCCGAGGCTGCCGCCGGACGCCAGATAGCTGCCGAACACGCAGGCGAGCAGGAACACCAGGCCGCCGATGGTGAGCACTAGCGTTTCGCCGCGTCGCGCAGCACCACGATCGCGATCCGCCGGTTCGCCGCCGCCAGCTTGTCGGCCGGCAGCAGCGGGTCGCGGTCGGCGTTGCCGGTGACGCTGCGAATGCGCGCCTCGTCCAGCCCCGCATCGTTCAGCAGCCGCCGCGTCGCGTCGGCACGGGCCGCCGACAGCTCGAAATTGTTGTGCAGCGCGCCCGCGTACGGGGCCGCGTCGGTGTGCCCGGCGATGGTGATCCGCTCATGCAGCGGCGTCAGCACGATTGCGATCTTTCGCAGCACCGCCTGCGCGCGGTCGAGAATCGCGGCCGAGCCGGTGGCGAACATCGGCTCGCGGTCGGCGTCGAGCAGCTGGATCCGCAACCCCTCGGGCGTTTGGTCGATGATGAGCTGTTTCGCGAGGTCGGCCAGCGCCGGGTCGGCGGCGATCGCGGCCCGGATCGTGGCGGCGGCTTCGGTGAACGACGCGCGCTCGCGCCGGTCCAGCTCGGCCCGCAACGCCGCCTCCGCCATCGCCTTGGGATTTTGCGCGAGCCCGCTGCCCGCCTGCGCCGGCATGTCCGCGCGGACCGGAACGGTGGACGCGGCCGAGGCCTGTCCGCCGCCGCCGGATGCCGTGGCGGCCGGATCGGTGCCGCCCCCCGCCTCCCGCTTCGGGGTCGGCGGCTGATCGCTGTCGGCCTCCGGGTCGGGCTGGATCGGCATCTTGCCGGGCTGGATCGCCTCCGCCCCGCGATCGCTGATCGCCTGCCCGTCGGAGAACGGCGTCTTGCCGCCGAACGGCTCGCCGGTGCCGGAGCTGGCGTGGCTGGTGGCGTTGGACGGCGTGAAGAAGTCGGCGAGACCTTTTCGCTGCGCCTCGGTCGTCGCGTTCAGCAGCCACATCAGCAGGAAGAACGCCATCATCGCGGTGACGAAGTCGGCGTAGGCGACCTTCCACGCGCCGCCATGATGGCCGCCCTCCACCACCTCCTGACGGCGGATGATGATCGGGCGTCGGCCTTCGGCGGCTTGGGCGGGCTTGGCCATGCGGCGATCCTGCCGCGCGGGGATTACCGGATGGCTAAAGGAGCGCGCGCGAAAAGACCGCCGGGTCGACGTTGCCGCCGGACAGGACGCAGCCGACCACCTGCCCCGCCACGTCGACCTTCTTCGCCAGCAAGGCCGCGAGGGCCACGGCCCCGCCCGGCTCGACGACGAGTTTCAGGTGCAGGAACGCGAACCGCATCGCCGCCAGAACCTCGTCGTCCGTGACCACGAGGCCCGGGGCGAGCCGCGTGCCGTTGATCGAGAACGTCAGCGCGCCCGGCCGCAACGACAGCAGCGCGTCGCACAGCATCGACCCCGAACCGTCGTTGCCGAGCCGCTCGCCGGCCGCCAGCGAGCGCGCGGTGTCGTCCCAGCCGGCCGGCTCGACCGGGTGGACGAGCGTCTTGGGCGACTTGCCTTCGACCGCCAATGCGGCACCCGCGACCAGCCCGCCGCCGCCGGTGCAGACCAGCAGCCGGTCGAGCGCGAGGCCGGCGGTGGCGGCGTCCTCGATCAGTTCGAGCGTCGCCGTGCCCTGCCCCGCGATGACGAACGGGTTTTCGAACGGGGCGATCAGCGTTGCCCCGAGCTTTTCGGCCAGGGCGGCGGCCATCGCCTCCCGGTCGTCGCGCACGCGGTCGTAGCGGACGATCTCGGCGCCCCACGACTTCGTGCCCTCCACCTTCGCGGCCGGCGCGTCGGTGGGCATGCAGATCGTGGCTTTCATGCCGAGCGAGGCGGCGGCGCAGGCGACCGCCTGGGCGTGGTTGCCGGACGAGTGGGCGACGACACCGCGTTCGCGCTGCGACTCAGGGATGGAGCGTAACGCGTTGGTGGCACCGCGTAATTTGAAGCTTCCGGTGCGCTGGAGCGGCTCCGGTTTGACCAGCACGGTCGCCCCGGTCGCCCGGTCGAGTGCGGCGTGGCGCAGCATCGGCGTGCGGACGATGTGCGGCCCGATGAGGGCGGCGGCCCGCATCACGTCGTCGAAGGTGGGGGTCAATCGGGTCTCCTTGGCAGGGCCGGCCGGTCGACGGCGGCGGTGGCACGATACAGTCCGTAGGTCTCGGCCACCACGCCGCCCCGCTCGCGGACGGGCGAGGCGATGCGGTCGAGCGCCGACCAGCCGCCGGGGTCGGGCGAGCCGGGGCGGCGGTCGCTGTGGAGCAGCAGGCCGGTCCGGCCGGCGATGTTCGCGGGCGGCAGGTCGAACAGCGACCAGCGGGCGTCGACGCCGACGACCGGAATGCCGGGCGGCAGCAGGCGCGCCAGGACGGCGGCTTGGCCGTAATTGTCGGCGGCCACGAAGGCCGCGTGCTCCGTCCTCGCGATGCCGGCGACCTGTTCGGCAAGTGACTGCCAGCCGCCGGTGCGGATCAGCGTCGGGTCCAGGGCACGGAACAGCGCGAACGGGGCGGCGGCACCCTGGATGCAGACGAGCGCCGTCACGGCGAAACCGAGGCCGACGGCAGGCCGCAGCCAGCGCCGGAAGCCGGGCATGGCGGCGGCGGCCAGGGCTGCGGCCGGCATCAGCACCGCCGGCCAGTTCGCCTGCACCCGGTCACCGAGCGCGTGTTCCAGAAACACCGCCGCGGGGACGATGGTGAACGCCGCCAGCAACACGGTCGCCGGCGTTCTCACGCGGACCGCCCAGACCACTCCGGCGACGAACAGGACGAACAGCAGCGGCGTCACCAATCCCGCCTGCCCGCCGATCAGCTCGGTCAGGTGCGTCACCGCCGTCGCGGGCTGCCAGTCGCCGGCCCGCGAACCCTGCTTCACGAAACTGACCCAGCCATGGGCCGCGTTCCACGCCACGACCGGCGCGAACACGAGTCGCGGCGGCGATGGCCGCGAGCCATGGCCAGGGTGTCGCGAACCATGTTCGGGCGACCCAGAGCATCCAGACGAGGATGCAGGGGGCCAGAAGGATCGCGGTGTATTTGCTGTCGAGCGCGAGCCCGGCCGACACGCCGGCCGCGAGCCACCAGCGGCCGTCGCCGGTCGCGATCAGGCGGGCCATGGCGGCCAGAGTCGCGGTCCAGAACAGCAGCAGCGGCGTGTCCGGCGTGATCGTGACCGAGCCGACGCCGAACAGCAGCGTCGCGTTCAGCAGCGCCGCCGCGACCAGACCGGGCCGCCACGCGCCGAACAGGTCGCGGCCCGCGCGCGCCAGCAGCCACGATCCGGCGGCGGCCGACAGCGGCGCCAGCAGCCGCACGCCGAGCACCCCCTGCCCGGCCAGGATGGTGCCCGCGCGAATGAACAGGGCGACCATCGGCGGGTGATCGAGGTAGCCGGCGGCGAGCGTGCGCGACCAGACCCAGTAATACGCCTCGTCCGGCGACAGCGGCGTCGTGGCCGCGACCAGCAGCCGAAGCGCGGTGAGGACGGCCAGCGCCGCCAGCCAACCCCTCAGAGCGGGACGCCGGGCCGCGACAGGCTGGTGCGGATGGTGTTCAGCGTCTGCACCCGGCTCACGGTCGCCGCCCCGGTCAGGCGCGCCGTCAGCTCGTTCTCGTGCGCCGCGTCGCGGGCCAGCAGCCGCAGCAGGAAGTCGCCGCCGCCCCGGATCATGTGGCACTCCCGCACCTCCGGCCACGCGGCGACCAGCCGCTCGAACGCCGACAGCACGATCTCCTTCTGGCTTTCCAGCCCGACGATCGCGAAGAACACGATCTGCCAGCCGAGTCGCGCCGGATCGGTGTCGGCGTGATAGCCGCGAATGATTCCCGCCTCCTCCAGCCGCCGCACCCGGCGCAGGCATGGCGGGGCCGAGATGCCGACCCGGCGCGCGAGTTCGACGTTGGTCATGCGGCCGTCGTCCTGGAGCTCGGCGAGAATGCGGCGGTCGATCGTGTCGAGCAGCGGCGCGCCGTTCTCCGGCTCGAGATCCGGCATGTCGCCGGTATTGGTCTTCATCTGTCCTGGACCCCTGTCGGCCCGCAATATCCCGGACCGCCGGAGCCGTCGCAAGCGTTCTTGTCCGGCCACGCGCACCGTCCGATATGGATTGTCCGCCAACGGAGTCCGCCATGCCCACCATTCACTCGACCCGCGTGCTGATCGTCGGTGCCGGCCCGGCCGGCTACACCGCCGCGATCTACGCCGCGCGCGCGAACCTGATGCCGATCATGGTCGCGGGGTTGCAGCCGGGCGGCCAGCTGATGATCACGACCGACGTCGAAAATTACCCCGGCTTCGCGACCGGCATCCAGGGGCCGGAGCTGATGGGCCGGATGGCCGAGCAGGCGGAGCACGTCGGCACCCGGATCATCCAGGACATGATCGTCTCGGTCGATTTCACCCGCCGCCCGTTCCGCGCGACCGGCGACAGCGGCGACGTGTACGAGGCCGACAGCGTCATCATCGCGACCGGCGCGCAGGCCCGCTGGCTCGGTCTGCACAACGAGGCGCGGCTGCAGGGGTTCGGCGTCTCGGCGTGCGCCACCTGCGACGGGTTCTTCTTCCGGGGCCGCGACGTGGCGGTGATCGGCGGCGGCAACACCGCCGTCGAGGAGGCGCTGCACCTGACCCACCACGCCGACCGGGTGACGGTCATTCACCGGCGCGGCAGTTTCCGGGCGGAGAAGATCCTGCAGAGCCGGCTGTTCGCGAACCCGAAAGTGGACGTGATCTGGAACGCCACCGTCGAGGACATCCTGGGCGATGCGAGCGTCGAGGGGTTGAGGATTCGCGACGTTGCCACGGGGCGCGACCGGACGCTGCCGGTCTCGGGCGTGTTCATCGCGATCGGCCATACGCCGACCACGGCCGCGTTCCGGGGACAGGTGGCGCTCGACGACGAGGGCTACGTCGTCACCGCGCCGGGCACGACGCGCACGTCGGTGCCGGGCGTGTTCGCGGCCGGCGATGTGCAGGATAAAATCTGGCGGCAGGCGGTGACGGCGGCCGGAACCGGTTGCATGGCCGCGCTGGAAGCCGAAAAGTGGCTATCGGAACAAGAGTCGAGCGGGCACGATACGCTCGCGCGCAAATCGGCCATGGCAGCCGACTGATTTTATCGCGCGCTAGGGGAGGCGCGCGGTGGCGATGGACTGGGACAAACTGCGGGTGTTCCACGCGGTCGCCGACGCGGGCAGCTTTACCCACGCGGGCGATACGCTCAGCCTTAGCCAATCGGCGGTCAGCCGGCAGATTTCGGCGCTCGAGGAGGCGCTTCAGGTGCCGCTGTTCCACCGGCATGCGCGCGGCCTGATCCTGACCGAGCAGGGCGAAAGCCTGAACCGCACCGTGCGCGACGTGTTCGCGAAACTTGCGATGACCGAGGCGCTGCTGACCGAAAGCCGCGACCGTCCGGCCGGGCGGCTGACGGTCACCACGACGGTCGCGTTCGGCGCGGCCTGGCTGGCGCCCCGGGTGCACGATTTCCTCGACCTGTATCCCGACGTCACGATGAACCTCGTGCTCGACGACGCGGACCTCGACCTCGCGATGCGGCAGGCGGATGTCGCCGTGCGAATGCACCCGCCCCGCCAGCCCGATCTGGTGCAGCGCGCGCTGATGAGCATCGAGTGGCATGTCGTCGGCAGCCCGGATTACCTGGCCCGCGCCGGGACGCCGACCACGATCGCCGAGCTTGACGCGCACAAGCTGATCCTGTTCGGCGGCTACAACCCGCCGGTCGGCGAGATCAACTGGCTGTCGACCATCGGCCGCGCCGCCAACGACCCGCGCCGGGCGCTGCTGGAGGTCAACAGCCTGCATGCGATGCGCGGAGCCGTGCTGAGCGGATTGGGGCTGGCCGCCCTGCCCGACTATCTGGCCAACGAGATCGGCGACGGGCGGCTGGTGCGGGTGCTCGACGACGTGACGGCGCCGAAGATCGACGTGTTCTTCGTCTATCCGGAGGAGTTGCGCAGTTCCAAGCGGGTTGCCGTGTTCCGGGATTTCCTGCTGTCGCGGCTGCAACACCGGCACTGAGCGGGCGGCTCGCGCGAAACCCTCACCCCGGCCCTCTCCCAGAGGGAGAGGGAGCAGCCGCTTCTCCCTCTCCCTCTGGGAGAGGGCCGGGGTGAGGGACTTGCTTGCCTGTTAGCGGCCATCCGCCGCAGATAGGCCCTAATCGATCCGCTTGAAAATCCGGGAAATGTCGCGGGAAAAATAGATCACCCGCGCGACCCCGCGAACGTTTTCGAGCGGGATATAGCCGACCTCCTTCGGGAACCGGCTGTCGAGGCTGTTGTCCCGGTTGTCGCCCATGACGAACAGATCGCCCTTCGGCACCACGTACTCGCCGGTGTTGTTGGACGGACCTGTGTCGTTGAGCTTCGCGATGACGTGGCTCCGGCCGCCCGGCAGCACCTCGTGGTAGCATTGCGCGTCTTCCGGATCGCCGTCGCCGGTGGTGAACGAGCAGGGGCCGTCGGGCGTGCGGACCAGAGTCTTGCCGTTGATGCTGAGCAACCCGTGGCGCACCCGGATCCGGTCGCCCGGCAGTCCGACGACCCGCTTCACGTAATCGATCGACGGGTCGCGCGGCAGGCCGAGCACGATGACGTCGCCGCGCGCCACGGTCGGCGACGCGGTGACGAAGAAGATGTCGCCAACCTCGAGGGTCGGCGACATCGACGATGACGGCACGGTGTAGGGTTTCAGGCGGATTTGCCTCGCGTCCGTGACCCCGGACGCGAAGCACAGGGCGATCAGTCCGAGGACCGCGTTACGGGTGGCCCGTGCCGCCTGCCGACCCATAGACCTGGCCGGTGGCATAGCTCGCGTCCGAGGCTGCGAGTTGAACATAAATCGAGGCGAGCTCCGCCGGCTGGCCCGGACGCCCGAGCGAGGTCATGCCGCCGAACTGTTGCAGCTTGTCCGGCGACGCGCCACCCGACACCTGCAGCGGCGTCCAGATCGGACCCGGTGCGACGCCGTTGACGCGGATGCCCAGATGGCCGAGCTGCTTGGCCAGCGACCGCACGTAGTTGGTCGTCGCCGCCTTGGTCTGCGCGTAATCGTAGAGGTCGGCCGACGGGTTGTCCGCCTGCTCCGACGTGGTGCCGATGATCGCCGAGCCGGGCTTCAGGTGCGGCAGCGCCGCCTTGATGATCCAGAACGGCGCGTAGATGTTGGTCTTCATCGTCCAGTCGAACTGCTCGGTGGAGATGTCCATGATCGACTGATGGCTCTGCTGCCGGCCGGCATTGCTGACCAGGATGTCGAGCCCGCCGAGCCCGCTGACCGCCTCGGCCACCAGATGCTGGCAGAACGCCTCGTCGCGCAGGTCGCCCGGGATCGCGACAGCCTTGCGGCCCGCGTCCTTGATCAGCTTGATGACCTGCTGCGCGTCTTCCTCCTCGGCGGGGAGGTAGTTGATCGCGACATCGGCCCCCTCACGCGCGAAGGCGATGGCGGCGGCGCGTCCCATGCCGGAATCGCCCCCGGTGATCAGGGCTTTGCGCCCCATCAGGCGGCCGGAGCCCTTGTAGCTGGCCTCGCCGTGATCCGGCACCGGGGTCATCTTGCTGGCCAGACCCGGCCAGGGCTGGGACTGCTTCTCGAACGGCGGCTTCGGGTATTTGGTGACCGGGTCCTGGAACGGTGCGGCGGTCGGCTCGGCCGGGGTCGCGGCGGCGGTCTGGGCCGAAGCCGGGGCCGCCATGGCGGCGGCGGCGGCCAGACCCAGGCCGGCACCCTGGACGATCTGCCGCCGGAACAATGGGTTACGCTCGTTGGTGTCCATCTTCGCTGTCCCTGTTGTGACAGCGGCCGGAACGTCGCGACGCGGGCGGGTGTTGCTTCGGCCGGCGGTAACGTCCGCTACGGCCGGATCAACGTCCCGAGACCGCTGTCGATGAACAGCTCCAGCAGGCTCGCGTGCGGCTGCCGGCCGTCGAGGATGACCGCACCCCGGACGCCGCCGCGAACGGCGGCCATGCAGGTCTCGACCTTCGGGATCATGCCGCCGGTGATCGTGCCGTCGTCGAGCCGTGCCTGGCACTGCGCGATCGTCAGTTCCGGGATCAGCTTGCGGTCCGCGTCGAGCACGCCCGGCACGTCGGTCAGCATCAGCAGGCGCGCGGCCCCGAGGGCACCCGCGATGGCGCCAGCCGCCGTGTCGGCGTTGATGTTGTAGGTCAGGCCGTCGTCGCCCATGCCGATCGGGGCGATGACCGGGATCAGCCCGGCGCCGGTCAGCGCGTGGATGACGCGGACGTCGACATGCGCCACCTCCCCCACCAGGCCGAGATCGAGCACCTGCTCGATGTGGCTCTCGGGATCGCGCCGCATCCGCGTCATCTTGCGCGCGCGGATCATGTTGCCGTCCTTGCCGCAGATGCCGACGGCGAGCGCGCCGGCGCGGTTCACCAGATCGGCCACGTGTTTGTTGACGCTGCCGGCGAGCACCATCTCGACCACTTCGACCATCGCGGCGTCGGTCACGCGCAGGCCGTCGATGAACGTGCTGTTGATGGCGAGCCGGGTCAGCATCGCGTTGATCTGCGGGCCGCCGCCGTGCACCACGATCGGGTTCACGCCGACCTGCTGCAGCAGCGCGATGTCGCGGCCGAACATCTCGGCCAGCCGCTCGTCGCCCATCGCGTGGCCGCCGTACTTGATGACGATCGTCTCGCCCGCGTAACGCCGCATGTAGGGCAGCGCGTGGACGAGGATGCGGGCCTGCTCGACCGCGGTCTCCTCGATCGGCTGGTCGAGAGGGTCGAGCAGGGGCGAGTCGGCGATCTCGGTCATGCGGCGACTTTCTGCGGGAGGGCGAGTTCGGCGAGGCTGGCGCGGAGTTCGGGCATGCCGGCGCCGGTTTCGGCACTGGTGGCGAGCACCTCGGGGAAGGCGGCGGGATGTTTGCGCGCGAGGGCGCGGACGGATTCGAATTTGCGGGCGAAGGCGGCCGGCTTCACCGCGTCCGATTTGGTCAGGACGAGCTGGTAGGTGACGGCCGCGCGGTCGAGCAGGCCGAGGACGGCGGTGTCGCTCTCCTTCACCTCGATCCGGCTGTCGAGCAGCAATACCACGCGGCGAAGGGTCGGGCGGCCGCGCAAAAACTCGAACATCAGGCCCTGCCAGTCTTCCTTCACCTCCTTGGCCGCCTGCGCGTAGCCGTAGCCCGGCATGTCGACGAGGATCATGCGGGCGGCGAGGTCGAAGAAGTTGAGCTGGCGGGTGCGGCCCGGCTGGGACGAGGTTCGCGCGAGCGAATTGCGGCCGGTCAGCGCGTTGATGAGCGAGGATTTGCCGACGTTGGAGCGGCCGGCGAAGGCGATCTCCGGGCCGGAGGGCGGCGGGAGCTGCTCGAGCTTCTGGGCGGCGAAGAAGAAGTCGCAGGGGCCGGCGAACAGGAGGCGGCCCGCCTCGATCCTGGCGGCCTCCTCCTTCGCGGACAGGCCCTCACCCGCCACCGAGACGGTCGAAGCCGCCTCGGTGAATTGAGGGCCGGTGCTCACACCCGCGCCAAGGCCGGCTTCGCGAGCCGTGTCGAGCGCTGGATCAGCCATTGCTGCCCGATCGTCAGCGTGTTGTTCCAGCTCCAGTAGATCACGAGGCCGGCCGGGAAGCGCGCCAGCATGAACATGAAGATCAGCGGCATGAACTGGAACAGCCGCGCCTGCATCGGGTCGGGCGGCGGCGGGTTCATCTTCTGCTGGAAGAACATGCTCGCACCCATGATCAGCGGCCACGCGCCGAGGTGCAGCAGCGGAAACGACGCGGCCGGGTCGAACGGGAGCAGTCCGAACAGGTTGAACACGTTGGTCGGGTCGACCGCCGACAGGTCGTGGATCCAGCCGAAGAACGGCGCCTGCCGCATCTCGATCGTGACGAAGATGACTTTGTAGAGCGAGAAGAACACCGGGATCTGGATCAGCATCGGCAGGCAGCCGGACGCCGGGTTCACCTTCTCCGACTTGTACAGCCCCATCATCGCCGATTGCAGCTTCTGCGGCTCGTCCTTGTACTGCGCCCGCAGCTCGGTCATCTTCGGGCCGAGCAGCTTCATCTTGCTCATCGAGCGATAGGATTTGTTCGCCAGCGGCAGGAACAGCAGTTTCAGGCCGAACGTGAAGATCAGGATCGCGACCCCGAAATTGCCGATCTGCTGATACAGCCAGTCGATGCCGTAGAAGAACGGGCGCGTGATCAGGCTGAACCAGCCGAAATCGACCGCCTTCCAGAAATCCGTGATGTGCAGGCTGGTCTGGTAGCGGTCCAGCAGGTGGACTTCCTTGGCCCCGGCGAACAGGCGGGTCGTGCCGGTCACGTCGGCGGAGGGCGAGATCAGCGTCGCGGGCTCGGTGTAGTCGACCTGATAACCGTCGACGGGGGCGCCGCCGGGTGTCGCGTTCGACGTGTGGCGGTAGGTCGCGGTGGACGGCGCGCCCTGCGTCGGGACCAGTGCGGCGAGCCAGTATTTGTCGGTGATGCCGGCCCAGCCGCCGGTCGTGTCGCCGGTGAACGCGACGCCGTCGGCCTTCTCGCCGGCGGATTTCGCGGCCGCGTATTTCACTTCCTGCAGCTTGCCGTCGATCACGCCGACCAGGCCCTCGTGCAGGATGTAGTAGCCGCCGACCGGGGGCGTGTAGTCGCGGCGGATGCGCTGGTACGGCTGCACCGTCACCGGGGCCGACCCGCTGTTGCGGACACCCTGCTGGACGGTGAACATGAAATCGTCGTCGAGCGCGAAGGTCAGCGTGAACACCTGGCCCTGGCCGTTGTCCCAGGTCAGCGCCGCCGGATGGCCGGGGCTGAGCTCGGTCGCCGTGGTGGTCCAGAGTGTCGCGCTATCGGGGAGCTTCACGCCCTGCGCCGGTCCAGCCGAAATCGGCGTAGTACGGCTGCGGCTGGCCACGCGGCTCCAGCACGCGGACGAGCGGGCTGTTTTTGGCCAGCGTCTCGCGATAGTCGCGCAGCACCAGATCGTCGATCCGCGCGCCGACGAGGCTGATCGTGCCCTCGACGCGCGGCCCGTTCACCTTCAGGCGCGGCGTGTTGGCGGGCGTTGCCACCGGGGCCTGCCCGGCATCCTGCGTCGTCACACCCAGCGTGTTGCTCGGCTTCGGGGCGGTGCCCGGCAGCGGCTGCGACGTGGTTTGCGCCACCGGCGTCACCGGCCGTTTCGCCGGCGGGAACAGCAGCTGCGAGCCGAACAGGATCACGATCGAGATCGCGATCGCGAGAAAGAGGCGCTTCTGGTCCATGATTACGAGACGGCCTGTTCGATACGGGAGGGCGGCGGCACGGGATCGTCACCGCCCGGCATCCAGGGATTGCAGCGCAGCACACGCCGCGCCGCGAGCCAGCCGCCGCGCGCGGCACCATGGGTCTTTAGCGCGCCGAGAGCATAGTGCGAGCATGACGGTTCGTAGCGGCAATGGGCGCCGATGAACGGGCGCAGCGTCCACTGATACGTCACGACACCGGCCGACATGAGGTGGGCGGCGGGGCTCATGGCCGGCGTGCCCCGGCTTTGTCCAGCGCCCGGCGAAGGTCGTCGGTCAGGGCGGCGAACGGGCGGCCGCGCGTGGTGTCCCGGCCGATGACGACGAGGTCGCAGCCGGTCACCGGCTCGGTTGCCAGCAACAGCCGTGCGGCTTCCTTCAGCCGGCGCCGCGTGCGGTTTCGCACGACCGCGTTGCCGACCTTCTTCGTGACCGTGAAGCCGATGCGCGCCGGTCCGGTGTCGTCCCGGTCGAGCACCTGAAGCACGAGACCATGGACCGCCTGCTTGCGCCCGCGGGATGCCACGCGCAGAAACTCCGCGCGCCGCTTCAGCCTGGTCGGCGTGAGACTTTCGGACATGGGATGCGGCGGTGCCGCGGCCGCGCGCTCAGGCGGACAGCTTCGCGCGGCCCTTGGAGCGGCGGTTCGCCAGGACCTTGCGGCCGCCGACGGTCTCCATGCGGGCGCGGAAGCCGTGGCGGCGCTTGCGGACGATTTTGGACGGCTGATAGGTGCGCTTCACGACGATCTCCAGAGGGCCGCGCGGGCGTTCAAGCCGAGCGCGATGTAACGACGGCGGCACCTCTCGGCACCGCGACAAGGGCTGGCGTATAGGCGCGCGGAGGGTTCGGCGTCAACGCGGGACGCTCGCGCCGTCAGCGCGTCACCTCATTGTCCGCCGGCACCGGCCGTGCCCCGTAGCGCCGGGCCAGCACGGCGCACGCCATGAGCTGGATCTGGTGGAACAGCATCAGCGGCAGGACGATCACGCCGACGGTGGAGGCGGCAAACAGGACGTTGGCCATCGGCAGGCCGGACGCGAGGCTTTTCTTGCTGCCGCAGAACACGATCGCGACCTCGTCCTCCTTCACGAAGCCGAGCCAGCGGCTGGCGAGCGTGGTGATCGCCAGGACGAGGGCGAGCAGCATCGCGTCGATCACCAGCAACATGAGCAGGTCGCCGAGGCTGACGCGCTGCCACAGCCCGCCGACCACGCCCTCGCTGAACGCGGAGTAGACGACCAGCAGGATGGAGCCGCGGTCGACGTAGCCGGTGAGGCGCTTGTGGGTCGCGAGCCACGGCCCGATCCAGCGGCGCAGCACTTGGCCGGCGATGAACGGGGCGAGCAGTTGCAGGCAGATGTCGCGCAACGCGGCGGCCGAGAAGCCGCCATGGCCCGCCATCAGCCAGCCGACGAACAGCGGCGTGACGACGATGCCGAGCAGGTTGCTGACCGAGGCGCTGCATAGTGCCGCCGCCACGTTGCCGCGCCCGATCGACGTGAACGCGATCGAGGATTGCACGGTCGACGGCAGCAGGCAGGTGAACAGGATGCCGGACGCGAGCGTCGGGCCGAGCAGCGGGCGGACGGCGATGGACAACGCGACGCCGAGCAGCGGGAACAGCACGAAGGTGGAGGCGAGCACGGTCAGCTGCAGCCGCCAGTGGCTGACCCCCGCGACCACGGCGGCCGACGACAGCCGCGCGCCGTACAGGAAGAACAGCAGCGCGATCGCCCCCTGCGTGGCCCAGCCGACGACGGTCGCGGCTTCCCCTCGCGCCGGGAGGACCGAGGCGAGGACGACCATGCCGAGGATGAGGGCGATGTAGGGGTCGGGGAGGAGGCGGCGGAACCGGGCGGGGATCATGCTGGAAGCCCTGCAAGCTCATCCGACGCGGCGGCAAGGACGAGCGGCATGTCGTGGGTCACGATCGCCAGCAGGATCGCCGTGTCGAGCGCGCCGTAGTTGTGGACGACGACGTTTCGCAATCCCGTCAGACCTTGCCAGTCCACGTCCGGCCACCGCGCCCGCATGTCGGCCGGAACCGAGCGACACGCCTCGCCCAGTTCGGCCATCGCATTCTTCGTGGCGCGAAACAGCAGTCTGTTTTCCGCCGGTAGCCGAAGGTAGGCATCGCGACCGACCATCGTCAGGATTTCGATCAGATCGGCGGCGGCCTCGGCAATGTCGCGGAGCGACTGCGCGATCGTTCGGACGACCATCTAGTACACGCGGACCATGTCCTCGGCGGCCGACTGGGCGATCAGCGGTTTGAGCCCGTTTCGCGTCAGGACATCGACGGGGTGGCCGAGTTCGCTCCCCAAGACGTCCTTCAGGTGCACGAGATCGAGCAGCGAAAACCGCGATCCCACGTCGTAGTCTATCGCGACGTCGATATCGCTGTCCCGGGTCGCGTCCCCGCGTGCGACCGAACCGAACACCCAGACCGCCGAAACCGACCGTTCACGCAGGGCCGGCTCGAGCGTCCTGAGTTTGGCCACCACCTCGTCCAGTTTCGGCGCCCGTCGCTCCGCATCCTCCAGGAAGCGGCTGAGGACGGTCTGGACCATCGCCGACAGCGACTCGCCACGCGCCGCCGCGACCCGCTCCAGCCGTTGCTGCAGGGTGTCCGGCAATGTCAGCGGCGGTGCGGACGCTTCGGACAAACACAGCCCTTTCGGTCGAAGGCGAATAAGCTCGTCGCAGCAGCGTAGTCCCTGCCCCGTCCGCCGAAAACACCGCGTCTACTCGCCGGCCCGCCACTCCAGCGTCAACACCGCGCGGTTCGCCGGATCCTGATCCCCCGCCGTCTGGAACGTCGCGTCGCGCACGAAGCGGGCGCCGGCGCGGTCGGTGGCCGTGGCGACCACGTGCCAGACCGGCGGCTCGTCGAAGCTGAGCGGGACGAGGCCGAGTTCCGCGACCTGCCGCATCGCGCGCGCGACCTTCGGGTCGGCGATGTTGGCCGGGGGCGCGCTCTGGGTGAACGCGCTCACGTGCGGCGACAGCAGGGCGAAGATCTCCGGCGTCATCGCGAGCAGCAGCCGCATCTCGTCCAGATCGCGCAGCGGCCGGTTCGCCGGGCCCCAATCGCGGCCGGCGGCGCGGTATTGCGGGGCTTTGGCGCCGAGGCCGGTCGGGAAGTCGGCCGGGTTGCGCCAGTTGTCGATCTCGTCGCCGATCGTCTGGGCGGCATGGGGGTCGACGCCGACTTCCTTGGCCAGCGCCGCGATCAACACCGAGGGCGACGTGTTGAGCGGCATCTTGCCGCCTTCCGCCTCCGCCCGCACGATCACCGATACGCCGCCGACACGCTCGAAATGCGGGTTCCCGTCGGGCCGCCAGCCGCGCGGCGAGGCATCCAGCAGGTGCAGCGCCGCTTCCTGCACCGACGCATCGGCCGCCGCCTCCAGCACCGCCGCCTCACGCAGATTGGCGGCGATCCGGGATTCCGCGCGGCCGGCGGCGGTGACCTGGGTGCCGATCAAGGCGAGCAGGGACATGCTCCACAGCACGATCAGCAGCGCGAAACCGCGTTGCCGGGCCCGGTTGTTCACGGCCCGATACGGAGCTGCTGGCGCAGCCGCTGGCTCGGGTCCGGGGAGCCGGACAGCGGCAACTGGTTGACCTCGCCCGGCAGACCCGCCGCGTACGGCAGTTGCTCGCGCAGATCCTCGGTCAGCGCCTCGGCGTCGCGCTGGTCGCGCACGACATGCGGCGTGATCAGCACCAGCAGCTCCGTCCGCACCCGCGTGTTGTTCTGGCTGCCGGCCAGCAGCCCCAGCACCGGCACGTCCTTCAGCCAGGGAATGCCCTGATTGCCGCGCGAGACGTTATCGGTGATCAGGCCGGCAAGCCCGATCGTCTGCCCGTCCTGCACGACGACGCGGCTGACGATATTGCGCTCGTTGAACGTCGGCGAGCCGATGGTGCTGGTGGTCGTGTTGTCGACCGCGCTCACCTCCTGGCTGATGTCGAGCGTGACCAGCCCGCCGCTGTTCACGCGCGGCGTCACGTCGGTGATGACGCCGGTCTGGTGGTAGTCGATCGAGTTGATGACCGGCGAGCCGGTGGTGAGCGTGCTTTGCGACGATTGGGTCAGATACGGGACCAACGCGCCGACCTGCAAATGCGCCGGCTGATTGTCGAGCACGAGAAGTTCGGGCGACGACAGCACGTTGACGGTCGTCACACTCTGCAACGCCGACAGCGCCGCCTGCACGCCCTGCGCGCCGGCGTTCAGCACGAAGCCGGGGAAGCTGCCGTTGATCGCGTTCGTCGTCGCGTTGGACAGCGTCTGGTTGATGCTGCCCTCCTTGAAGAAGAATTGCGTGCCGTATTGCAGCGTGTCGTTCAGCGTCACCTCGGCGATCGTCGCGTCGATGCGGACCTGCAGCGGCAGGATGTCGATCTTGCGCAGCATCGAGTTCGATCGTGTCGTTCTCGGCCGGCGAGGCGTAGATCAGCAGCGCGTTGTTCTGGCCGTTCGGAATGATCCGCATCGCGTCGACGTCCGCGCCGCCGCCGCCGCCGGCCCCGCCGCTGGTGTCGAGCCCGCCGAGCAGCGGGTTCGCGTCGCCGCCGCCTTGGGCACCCCCGACGCCCTGCAGCCCGGCCGATGCGGCACCCGCGTTGCCGCCGGCACCGGCCAGACCGGCCCCGCCGGAGCTGCCTCCCAGCCCGCCCGAGCCACCGCCCAGCCCGCCACCGCCCAGCCCGCCGCCGCCCAGTCCACCGCCACCGCCGAGGCCACCGCCGCCGCCGAGACCACCACCACCGCCGATGCCGCCCGCCGTGCCGGCGCTGTTGCCGAGGCCGCCGCCGCCGCCCACGCCGACGCGTTGCGATGCCGGCAGCCCTTGCCCGCTCGGCGTCGGTTGCGCGGTCACGTGGCCCGGCGTGAACGCCTGCTGCAGCACGTAGGCGGCGTCGTTGGCGTGGCTGTTCTGCAGGTAGAACACGTGCCACGAGCGCACGGTGAATTTCCGCTGCCGCTCCACCAGGTCGTACACCCGGCGCACCTGGTCGATGTAGCGCGGCTGCTGGGCGGCGACGAGCACCGCGCCGAGCCGTTCCAGCGGCACGATCCGCACCTGTCCGGCGAGCGCGCCGTTCTGGCCCGACCGCAGCGCGTCCTGCAGGGCGGTCGCGAAATCCTTCGCCGCCCCGGTCGGCACCGGCAGCATCGCGTAATTCTGACCCGCCAGCGCGTCGGTGTCGAAGCCGCGCACCAGCGAGGCCAGCGCCGCCCGGCCGCCGGGATCGCCCGAGATCAGCAGCGCGTTGCCGCCCGCGTCGGCGACGAGCTTGCCGCCATTGGTCGCGAACGGGGCGAGCAACTTCGCCAGCGCGTCGGCCGAGGCGTAGCGCAGCGGGATCAGTTCGCTGCCGCCGACCGCGTCGCCGGACGCGGCGAGCCCGGCGGTCGCGGCTTCCCCGATCGGGACGACGCGGTAGACGCTGCCCGACTCGACCACGGCGGCGCCGGATTGGCCGAGCAGGACCTGCAGCGTGTCGAGCAGATGGTCGCGCGGCACCGGGCTCGCCGCATGGAAGGTGGCGGTGCCGTGGATGCTGGGGGCGATCGTGTAGGTGACGCCGAGCATCCCGCCCAGCACCTGCGCCGCCACCTCGCGGATGTCGGTGTCGGCGAATTCGAGCTGGTATTCGCCGCCCGCCCCGCCGGGGATGCTGCGCCCGATCGCCGGGCCGGAGCCGAAGCCGCTGGACCGGCCGGCATCGGCGGGCCGGCCGTAGGAGCTTTGCGGCGGCGGGCTCGCGCCCGGCGTGCCGACCAGGCCGTTCAGCCGCGGCGCGGCGCCGACGTTGCCGACCGGCTGCGCCAGCGGGGCCGGAATGGAGGCGACCGGAAAGTGCGATTGCTGTGTCGAGCAGCCGGCGAGGCCGAGGGCGATCAGGGCGGCGCGGATCGGAACGGAGGTCACGGCCGGGGTCATACGTCGGTCGCGCGGATTTGTCGTCATGGCGTCGCGTCCGGCGGAGAATCGGTGCCGTTCGCCTGCCGGGTCGCGGCCAGCGTGCGCTCGAACTGGCTCGGCACGCTGCCATCGACCTGCGGTGGCGGCTGCGCGCCCGGGTCGCTGGCGTCCGGCGGGCCGCCCTGCCCGGGCGCCAGCTGATTGGGCACCACCTGACCGGGCACGACCTGGCCCGGGAG
The DNA here is from genome assembly GCA_963756975.1 of uncultured Alphaproteobacteria bacterium. GTDB lineage: Bacteria > Pseudomonadota > Alphaproteobacteria > Acetobacterales > Acetobacteraceae > CAVRQM01. The sequence goes on from CAVWPS010000002.1 coordinate 246,039, forward strand.
GGCCTGGCCGGGGAAGGCCTGGCCGGGGAACACCGGGCGGCGTCCGGGCGTCATCAGCGGCGGATGGAAGCCGGGCTGGAAATTCATTTGCGGCTGGCCCGGAAAGGTTTGCGGGAGCGCCTGCGGATCCGGCTCGGTCACCGGCGTGGCTCCGGGCGGGCCGAACGCCGGGGTCAGCACGCGCGGAGCCCCCGGCCCCTCGACCCGCACGCCGCCGGCCGTGATCGACACGATCCTGTAGGGGCCGAGCGTGCCGCCCTCGGCCACAACGGCCGCCTTGCCGCCCGCGGCCGGCGCGAAGAATGCGTGGCGGCCGTCGGGGCCGATCACGATGCCGGTCAGCCGGGGCAGTTCCGCCGCCGCAGCCGCGACCGCGACCGCCGCGTCCTCGGGCCGCCGGTCGCGTGAAAACAGCGGCCGGCCCAGGATGACGGCCACCTGCGCGTCGGTCTCGTCGGCCCGCTCGGCCGGCGTGCTCGCCGCCGGGTGGGGCGGCGGCGCGGCACCGGCGCGCACGATGCCGGCTTCCGGCGCGCCGTCGTCGAACGGCGACGTCTCTTCCAGCGCCACGGCGGCCAGCAGCACCAACGCGGTCCCGCCCAGGATCAGGATACCGAGCCGGGTCACGGCGTTCCCCCGGCCGCCGGTTTCGCCGCCGCCGCCGGCGCGGCCGGGGGGCCGGGCGCGCGAAAGCCGACCAGGGTCAGCGTGGTGTCGATCGGCAGCACGCGGTCCTTGTCGCTGGTCGGCTGCGCGTGAACCTGAATCTCGTCGACGAACACGCGCGGGCTGGCATGGTCGATCTGTTGCAGCAGATGGACCAGCACCGGCCACGTCGCCCCAACCTCGACCCGCAGCGCGATCCGGCGGTACGCGCCCGCCGCCTCGCCGGGCAGCACCTCGCTGCTGGTCACGTGCGCGCCGGCGGCGGTGGCCAGCGTGCCGATGGCCCCGTCGAGCGCCGCCCCCGCGACCGCGTCGGTCTCGCCGGTCAGCAGCGCCTTCGTGGTGTCCGGACCCTTTTGCGCGGCGGCGGCGGCGGCGCGCAGGTCGGGCAACTGCCGTGTCGCCTGCAGCATCGCCCGCGCGTACGACGCGCGCACGGCGTTCGCGTCCGCCCATTCCGCATAGGTATCCAGCAGCGGCGCGCCGACCACGAGCCACACGGCGGCCAGCGCGACCGCCGTGATCGCGAGCGCCGTCAGGCGGCCGCGCCGGCCCTCGGCCAGCAGGCTCGACGCGGCCGCCATCAGGGCCGGACCTCGGCGCGGATGCTGAACAGGTCGGCCCCGGCGTCGTTGCGGGTGACCGGTGCCGAGAACGCGGCGTTCTGGATCACCGGATCGGACGACAGCGCGCCGATCAGCTTCGAGGCACCCCCGCTCTGGCCCTCGATCGTGACCTGCCGCGCGTGCAGGGCCAGGCTCATCAGGAACGTGTCGTCGGGCAGCACCCGCGTCAGCGCCGCGATCGCGCCGAGCGGGTCGCCGAGCCGCGCCTGTTCGGCGGCCAGCGCGGTGACGCCGTTCGCTTGCGCGGCGATCTTCCGGCGCAACGCCGAGACCAGGTCGGCGCGCGGCTGCAGGTCGGCGATCCTGGCCTCGATCGCGTCGGATTGCGCCTGCAACCGCAGGAACGGCACGCCGATCACCGCGGCGACCAGCGCGGCAAGCGCCACGCCGGCCAGCAGCCCGACCCGGCTTTTTCCGCGCGGTGCCGCGTCCGACAGCGGCAGCGTGCGCGCGGGGCCGCCCCGGTCCGCCGCCTCCACCCGGTCCGGCACCAGACCGCGGCCGGCGAGCGCGCTCAGCAACGGCGCGATCGTGGCGCGCGGCAGGACCGTCAGCAGCACGCGCAATTTCTCGGCGGCCCGGTCGCGCAGCAGCACCTGCGTGGACCACGCGACCTCGTTGGCCTGGAACGGCGTGTAGCGGTCCATCTCGTGCCCCAGCACTTCGCGCAGGCCCTGCTCGGCGATCAGCGGCAGGGTGATCGTGCGCTCCAGCACGAAGCCGCGCGGCAGGCGCAACGTCAGCGGACCCGTGACGAGGACCGGCGGCCCCGGCGCCGCGAGCGCGATCGGCTCGCCCGGCTGATCCCGTCCGCCACGCCGCCGCACCAGCACAACTCGGGCATCGGGGGCGAGGCTGTCGGCAACCACGGTCGTGGAATCGCCGGGGCCCGCGAATGCGGACCGGACCGCGACCGGAACGAGTTCCGTCATGCGGGCGATGTACCACGTCCTGAACCCGTCCAGCATTGGCCCGGCTCCTTCAGCGGCCCGCCCGCCGGCAGCCCGACGCACGGTCCACAAACGCGTGCGGCATCGGCGGCGTCAAGCCCGGCGTCTTTTTGTGACGGCGAAGCAATGCCGGACCGCGGACGGGCCCGGCAGCGTCGTCAAACGGTCATCATCAAAGCCTTTCCCGCGCGCTAAAGCGCAGCCCCCACAACCGGAGATGATACCAATGACGTCCCTCAGGGCCGCCCTGCTCGCGACCACCATGGCGCTCGCGCCGATGGCCGCGTTCGCCGACACCGCCATCACCGCCGCGCCGGCGTACAAGCATGTCCTGCTGATCAGCGTCGACGGCATGCACGCCAGCGACCTGCGCTACCTGCTCAATCAGCCCGGCCACTCGACGTTCAAGGCGCTCGCCGCGACCGGCACCGTCTACCAGAACGCCTACACCACCGCGCCGTCCGACAGCTTCCCCGGCATGATCGGGCAGGTCACCGGCGCCACGCCGAAGACCGCCGGCGTGTTCTACGACGACAGCTACGACCGCACCCTGTTCGCGGCGGGCAGCAACTGCGCCGGCCAGCCCGGCACCGAGATCACCTGGTTCGAGGCGATCGACAGAAACCAGAACGTGGTCAACGCCGGCGGCACGCTCGGCCAGCCGCTGACCCAGATCGACCCGGCCAAGCTGCCGGAGAAGCTGACCAACGGCGTGTGCGCGCCGATCCTGCCGCACCAGTTCATCCGCACCAACACCATCTTCGAGATCATCAAGCGCGCCGGCCTGCGGACCGCCTGGGCCGACAAGCATCCGGCCTACGAAATCCTCGAGGGGCCGTCCGGCACCGGTATCGACGACCTGTTCACCCCCGAGGTGAACGCGCTGATCCCCGGCCAGACCAAGGATTTCACGACCTCGTACGCCGAGATCCAGATCAACGACGGCTACAAGGTTTCGGCCGTGCTGAACGAGATCAACGGGCTCGACAGCACCGGTTCGAAGCAGGTCGGCGTGCCGGCGATCATGGGCCTGGATTTCCAGTCGGTGAGCGTCGGCCAGAAGCTGGCCAAGGCCGGCTACGCCGACAACGCCAACCTGATGGGTGGCTACGCCGACGCGCTCGGCACGCCGGGCAACGCGCTGACGCAGCAGCTCGCCTATGTCGATCGTTCGATCGGCCAGATGGTCGCGGCCTTGAAGGCGCAGAACCTGACCGACAGCACGCTGATCATCATCAGCGCCAAGCACGGCCAGTCGCCGATCGACCGTAGCCTGCGCGTCGCCGTGAGCGACGCGCCGTACACGAGCACGCCGGGCTACGCGTTCCATGTGGCGGACGACGAGGCGCTGGTCTGGCTGGACCCGAACACGCGGACGCCCGCGACGGTGAAGGCCGCGACCGACTATCTGAAGGCGAACAAGGCGGCGCTGCACATCGAGACGATCCTCGACGGCAAGAGCCTGACCGCGCTGTACCGCAACCCGCTAGCCGACGCGCGGACGCCCGACTTCGTGACGATCACCACGCGCGGCGTGATCTACACCGGCGGCACGAAGCTCGCCGAACACGGCGGCTTCTCCGACGACGACCGCAACGTGGCGATGCTGGTGAGTGCGCCGACGATCAAGGCGAACACCAACTACGCGACCGTCTACACGACGCAGATCGCGCCGACGATTTTGACGGCGCTCGGGCTGGACGTGAACAAGCTGTACGCGACCCGCACCGAGGGCGTGACGGTGCTGCCGAACTTCGCTCAGTAATCTGCGAGTGAGCCCCGCCGTGGCGACACGGCGGGGCTTTCATCTGCCGCACTTTGATCGGGCTCGATCTATTTATTACCCGTCCGCCCACTCACGCTGTTCGTCGCCGGCTAAGTGCGCCGCCGCGCCCGAGTGGATCACCGGATCAAGTCCGGTGAAAGTGGAGTTTTGGGGGCTGCTCCAAGGATTTCATTTCTAACCTTGACCGAAACCGGACCGCTGAACACGATCGCAGAATCAGCTGGATACGAACATGCCTCGAAGCGCGGCCATACGGCGTCGATCAAACCTCGTCCTATGCACGTCCATGCGAGCCATCTTGGTGACCGTCCTCGTCGCGGAGCTTGCCGCGTGTGCGGCGTCGCCGATGCACACCACCGAGGCCAGCGGGTTCACGGCTTCCATGGCATCCAAGCTAGGTGTGGCCGGTCTTCCCGCACCGGTTGAGACCGTATCTCCGCTGACCTTGAGGACGCACACGACCGCCGGCACCGAGGTCACGTTGAACTTGGATCGCATCTACGGCGTTTGCGGCGCGAACCCGAGCGTCTGCGACACAGCGACTAGTCAGTACGTCGACGGCGTCGCAGAGATGCTCAACACCAAAGCAACCGTGCCCGAACAGGTCCAGCTCCGTGTCGTGGTCAGGCCGGCGGATTACCTGACGCAACATCCGAGCTACGCCACGATCTCGACACCGTTCACGCCGCCGACCATGCCGAAAGAGCTGATCGCGCTTGTCGACGCCGACCAGCCGCGAACGATACGCTCGATCGGCGCACGCGATCTTCAGGGAATGCACCTGACTGCCGCGCAGGCGTACGATGTCGGGCTGCGGAACACCGCCGCGGAGCTACGACCGCAGGTCGCTCTCTCCCGGCCACCAGCGGTCGGCTCGGTCGGGAAATTGCCTGATGACCCCTACGCGTCGAGCCGGTTATTGCTGCACTCGGATTGGTCGACTTTGTCGGACTTGCTCCATGGCCACTTGATCGTCGCCGCGCCGTCCGCCGAGCTGGTGATATACGCCGACGGAGGCACACCCGATCGCGTCGCGGCGCTCTCGTTGGTCGCGCATGCCGAGTTCGACCGGGCTCAACGCGCGATCTCGCCGGCGGTGTTCGAGTGGCGACCGGACCGGTGGGTCACCGTCGCACCATAGCGCCGGAAGTTCGGAACCGACGGACCGCCCTGCGCCCAGCATTAGAACGACTTGCGGCGGCGTTATCTTGGTCTCCGGGCCGGCGCCGGCAGACGGAAAGCTCCGGAATGAGCTGAACGGCTGGGCGGTTCATTATGGTGCCCCGAACGGATCGCGCCTCGGCTCATCGACGATATCGGGCCAATGCCGGTCCTTAGCCTGAAACACGACTTTCACCCGGATCAGCCCCGGCGCCCCGTCGCTCGTCCACGCGGGCACCCAGCCGGCCGATTTCGATTGCCCGGTCGCCGGCCGCCAGTAATCGAAATCGACGTGGTCCACGCCCTCCGCCAGCACCGACAATCTCGGCGGTGGCAGCGGGGTCAGGCGCTCGGCGTGCGGGTGCGGCAGGGCGCGCACGACCAGCCGGTGGTCGGGATCGACGCCGATCGCGACCTCGGCCCCCTGCCCCTGAAATCCGGCGGCGGGCGGCAGGCGCGTCATCAGGCGCAGCGTGTGGGCACCGCCTTGCACCGTCGGCGGGCCGTTCACCTCGCCGGGGTCGGCGTCGACGATGACCTGGCGCAGCACGCGGTCGGCGGCGTCGAGGTCCGACTGGCGCGCCACCCGCGTGTTCTGCCGCCCCAGCGCGAACAAGCCGAAGCGGATGCCCTGCGCGAGGCCCGCGACAAGGAAGCCGATCACGATCAGCCCGACCAGGATTTCGAGCAGGGTGAACCCGTTTCGCCTCACGACCCCGCCCCCTGCGCCGGCTGCCGCACCAGCCGCGCGGTCGCGAGCCGCACCTGATGCGGGACGGCGGTGCCGGGCCAGGTCACGGTGGCGGTGATCGCGTACAGCACCGCGCGCGGCATGGCGCGGGTCGTGCCGCCGATGCCGACCGTCTGCGGGCCCGCGACCGGCATCGGGACCTCGCCCGCCGGGGCGACGGTGACCGACCATTTGTAGTCGTTGCCCTCGGTGCCGTTCTGCTCGCCGGGCTGGATCGCACCCGTCGCAATGGCGTAGCCGGCCAGGGCGAGGCGCGAGCGGGCGAGGGTCAGCGCCTCGCCGACCCGGCCGGCGTCGGTGGCCGCGCGCATGCCGCCCAGGATCGCGTCGAACATCACGCCCAACGCGAGGGCCGCGATGATGAAGGCGATCAGCACTTCGAGCAGGGTGAAGCCGCGTTCAGCCCGCATCGGGCACCGCGCGCGGGCCGACCGTGACGCGCCCGGTGAGCCAGTCGACGGCGACGGTCAGCCCCGTCCGCCCGTCGGTCACGTCGACCCGGCCGCCGCTGCCGGCCCCGTCCGGGTCGAATCGCAGGGTCTCGGTCCTTGCGCGGGCGGCCCCGGGGGACAGGACCACGCCGGCCGGCCAAGGGTGCGTCGCCCCGTCCACGACGAAAATCCGGCGCTGGAAATCGACCACGACCGGGACCGGGCGGCCGAGCAGGATCGCCTGCCCGCGCGCCTGGCGGAAGGCGCGCGCGAGGTCGGCCGCCGCCGAGCGGGCTTCGAGTGCCACCGAGCGCGCCGGGCCGCGGCTGACCACGATGCCGATGGCGAGGCCGATGATGACGATGACGATCAGGACTTCCAGCAGCGTGAAGCCGTTGCTGCGGCGTCTAGTTCGCAAGGTCGTTCAAGCTCAGCATCGCCAGCAGCAGCGACGCGACGATGCCGGCGACGGCAGCACCCATCAGCACCGTGATCGTCGGCGTCAGCAGCGCGATCAAGCGCCCGACCCCGATCCGGGTGTTCTCCTCATGGATCTCGGCCGCCCGCAGCGCCATCGCGCCAAGCTGCGCCGTCTCCTCGCCGAGGCGCAGCAGATAGACGGTACGGACCGGAAACACGCCGCTCTCGCCGAGCGCGCGCGACAGCCCGGCACCGCCCTTGGCGCTCTCGGTTGCCGCGTTCACCGCGCCGACGGCGGCCAGATTGCCGATCGCGTCGCGGACGATGTCGAGGGCGGCGATCAATGGCAGGCCGTTGATGAGCAGGGTGCCGAGTGTCCGGGAGAAGCGGGCGGCGATGATTTCGCGCGTCAGGCGGCCGAGGATCGGCAGGCGCAGGATCATGCGTTCGGCCGCGATCCGCACCGGCGGGCGTTTCAGCATTTGTCGCGCGAACAGGGCGGCGAGGATCGTCAGCAGCAGCGCGTACAGGCCGTAATCGGAGACGGCGGCCCCGAGCGAGATCAGGATGCGCGTCGGCGTCGGGATCTGCGCGCCGTTCTGCTCGAACAGCGGCACGAATTGCGGCAGCACCTGGGTCAGCAGAAGCACGATCGCACCGATCGCGGCGACCAGCAGCAGCGCCGGATAGATCATGGCCGAGGTGACGGTCGCCGACAGGCTGCGCTGCCGCTCCAGCAGCAGTGCCAGCCGATCCAGCGTGGCAGCGAGCTGCCCGCCCGCCTCGCCCGCGCGCACCAGCCCGATGTAGATTTTCGGGAAGCTGCTCGGGTGGCGGCCCAGCACGGTCGCGAAGCTGGCACCGTCGCGCACGCCCTGCCGCATCCCGTCGAGCAGGATTTTGACCCGCTTGTTCGCCGCCGTGTCGACCAGGAATCTCAGCGCGCGGTCCAGATCCTGGCCGGCGCCGAGCATGATCGACAGCTCGCGGGTCATGTTGGCGACCTCGCCCGCGCGGAATTTGGGCGGCCCGCCGATGTTGGCCGTGAGCAGCCCCGCAAGGCCGCCGCCGGCCGCCTCCGCCCGCACCGGCGTGTTGCCCTGCTTTCGCAGCATGTCCAGCACGGCGGCGGCGCTGGACGCCTCCATGTCGCCCCGCACCACCTCGCCGGCCGGGGACAGCGCGATGTAGCGGAACTGCGCCACCGTTCGGTTACCCCTCGCTGCGGATCGAGCGCAGCACCTCCTCGACCGTGGTCACGCCTTCCAGCGCGGCCTCCATCCCGGCGTCGAACATGGTCGACATCCCGGCCTCGACCGCCGCGCGCTCGATCTGCGAGTGGTCGGCGTGGGCGAAGATCAGGTGTTCGATCTCCGGGCCGGGGTGCATGAACTCGGCGATCGCGAGGCGGCCGCGATAGCCGGTGTTGCGGCACGCGGGGCAGCCGACCGGATGCCAGAGCCGCACTTTGCCGGTGGCGCGTTTTTCGAGGTTGAACCGCTGGACGATCTCGGGCGCCGGATCGACCTCCTGGCGGCAGACCGTGCAAAGCCGGCGGACGAGGCGCTGGGCGAGAATGCCGCGCAATACGGCGGTGAGCAGGTAGTCTTCGAGCCCCATGTCACGCAGCCGGGTGATCGTCGCGGCGGCCGAGTTCGTGTGCAGCGTCGACAGCACCAGATGTCCGGTCAGCGCCGCCTGCACCGCGATCTGCGCGGTCTCCAGGTCGCGGATTTCGCCGACCATGATGACGTCCGGATCCTGGCGCAGGATCGAGCGCAGCAGGGCCGCGAAGTTCAGGCCGATCTGCGGTTTGACCTGGATCTGGTTGATGCCGCGCAGCTGGTATTCGATCGGGTCCTCGACCGTGACCACCTTGCGGCTGACGGAATTCAACGACAGCAGGCCGCTGTAGAGCGTCGTGGTCTTGCCGCTGCCGGTCGGGCCGGTCACCAGCACGATGCCGTTCGGCAGACCGAGTGCGGTGCTGAACTGCGCGATCACCGGTGCGGGCAGGCCGAGCTTGGCGTAGTCGAACGCGACCGCGTTCCGGTCGAGCACGCGCATCACCACCGTCTCGCCCCAGAGCGAGGGGATGGTGGAGACGCGGAAATCGATCTCGGCCCCGCGCACCGCGAGCTTGATGCGCCCGTCCTGCGGGAGGCGGCGCTCGGCGATGTCCAGCCGCGCCATGATTTTTATCCGCGATGTAATCGCCGGAACCAGGCGCGCGGGCGGGCTTTCGGCTTCCTGCAGCACGCCGTCGTAGCGGTAGCGGACGCGCAAGACGGTCCTCGAACGGCTCGATGTGGATGTCGGACGCCCCCGTCTCGACCGCGCGGCCGATGATCTGGTTGACCAGCCGGATCACCGGCGCCTCGGACGCGAGATCTTTCAGCCGCTCGGCGTCCTCTTCGAGCGGGGCCTCGCCCTCGTTGTGGCCGGAATCCTCGGCGACGGTTGCCTGATAGAGCCGGTCGAACGCGGCCTCGAGTTCCAGCGGGACGGCGACCTCGAGCAGGACCGGCATCCCGGTCGCGGCCTGGATCGCGGCGGGGGTGAACCGGTCGAGCGGGTCGGCGGCGGCGACGACGAGCTGCCCGTGCTCGATCGCGACCGGCATCGCGCGGGCGGTGCGGAGGAACCGGGGCGTCAGGCGGTCGGGCAGCAGCGGGTCGGTCACGGGGTAGCGCGCGACGTCCGCGACGCGGGTGCCGAGCAGCGTCGCGTAGCCGTCGGCCAGGTCGCGCTCGCCGACGAGACCGAGCTGCAGCAGCACCACATCGAGCCGCTGCCCGCTTTCGGCGGCCACCCGCCGGGCGCGATCGATGGTGCGCGCGTCGCATTGCCCGCCCGCCTCCAGCAGGCCGGCGAGGGTCGAAAGCTGGTCGTTCTCAGTCGTCGGCGCGATGTAGCTGTCCACGATTGGCCCCGATGTCCGGTGTCGATTGCCGCCTGTCCGGTGTAGCTGGCAAGTGAATGTATGAACCGAAAGGCTTACGCGCGCAGTGACGTGGATCGCGGTCGTGCTTGCGCCGTTCGTCGGCAGCTTTTTGGGGGTGCTGATCCGCCGGTTGCCGGAGGGGCGGCCGGTGGTCTGGGGCCGCAGCGCCTGCGAGGCGTGCGGGGCGACGCTAGGGCCGGCCGAGCTGGTGCCGGTGGTGAGCTTCGTGGTCCAGCGCGGACGATGCCGGCGCTGCGGGACCAAGATCGCCCCGGCGCATCTGGCGGCCGAACTGGCGGCGACGGCGGTGGCACTGGCCGTGGTGCTGGCGGCGGACCCGGAGTGGGTCTGGTGGGGTTGCCTGCTCGGGTGGGGGTTGCTGGCGGCGGCCTGGATCGACGCGGAGACGTTCTGGCTGCCGGATGCGATCGTGCTGCCGCTGGTCCCTTTGGGGTTGCTGGCGACGTGGCTGCTCGACCGCGACGCCGTCGTCGATCACGCGGCGGCCGCGATCCTCGCCTGGGCGGCGTTGCGCGGGCTGGCCTGGGGGTATGCACGTCTGCGCGGGCGCGACGGGCTGGGCGAGGGGGACGCCAAGCTGCTCGCGGTCGGCGGTGCCTGGTTGGGGCTGGAGGCTTTGCCCTGGGTGTTGATGGTCGCGGCGCTGGCGGGTCTGGCGGTCGCGGGCGTAATGCGGCTGCGCGGACGGGCGATGGATGCGGCGACGGCCGTGCCGTTCGGGCCGCCGCTGGCGGCGGCGATTTGGACGTTCTTTCTGTTTCGGCAGTTCTACGGGTTTTAGCGCTTGCGACTGACGCTGCTCATAGCCGGACCGCGCCCTCGGGCAGTCCCGGTACGTCCACCGGTACGCTGAACAGGCTGCCCGCAAGCCGGTCGCCCGGGACGCTCGGACGGCCGGCGGTGGTGATGAACAGGGTGCGGAGGTCGGGGCCGCCGAACGTGCATGTGGTCACGTTCGGCACCGGCATTTCGAGCACGAAATCCACCTCGCCCGCCGGCGTCACCCGCAACACGCAGCCGCCGCCGAAGCGGCAGTTCCAGAGCCGGCCGGCGCTGTCCATGTTGGAGCCGTCTGGCGAGCCGCGCTCGTGGCCGGCGAGGAACGGGCGCGGGTTCGCGATGGCACCGGTCGCGTCGTCGTAGTCGAACACCTCGATCCGGTTTTCCAGCGTGTCGGCGAAGTAGAATTTCGTCCGCTCCGGGCTCCAGCACAGCGTGTTCGAGATGCCGACCCGCTCGACCATCGTCGCGACACTACGGTCGTGGCCGATGCGGAACAGCGTGCCCTCGCCTTTGCGGACCTCTCCGTCGTCGCCGTTGGGCCGCACGTTGTTGCTCATCGAGCCGACCCAGAACCGCCCGGACGGATCGGGCCGCCCGTCGTTCAGCCGCACGTTCGGGGCGCCGGGGAGGGTAAAACCGTGCTCGGTGCGCGAGTCGGTTTCGGGCCGCCACAAGATGATCCGCGACCCGAGTGCGAGCAGCAGCGTGCCGGGCCGGTCGGTCAGGGCCAGCGCGCAGGCGGGTTCGGTGAAATGCCAGGTGTGGACGGCGTGGCTGGCGAAGTCCCAGCGGTGGGCGAGGAAGCGGGTGATGTCGACCCAGTAGAGCGCCTGTTCGGCCGCCGACCATACGGCGCCCTCGCCGGTGCGGTCGCCGACGGGAGCCACGCAGGTGATGTCCATGACCGCACGCACTCCGTTTCGTTGCGGCCGGACCCTGCCACGGCCACCGTTCCGTGCCCAATCCGCACTTGCCATTAACGATTAAATAACGTATGAATGATGAATGCGGTATCTGTGCCTCATCGCTGGATTGCTGCTGCCCGTTGCGACCCACGCCACCCCCGTGGAGGTGTGTTTCGTACCGAGCCAGAGGTGCGATCTGCGGATCGCCGACGTGATCGCGGGCGCGCGGCACGACATCCGGGTGCAGGCTTACGGGTTCAACTCGACCGTCATCCTCCCCGCCCTGGTCGCCGCCCACGCGCGCGGCGTCGACGTGGCCGTGGTGCTCGACCGCACCGACGAGCGCGGGGCCAGGGTGGGCATTCGCGCGATGGGGGCGGCCGGCATTCCGGTCTGGATCGATACGCCGCCGGGCATCGCACACATGAAGGCCATCGTGATCGACGCGCGGACGGTCGTCGCGGGGTCGTTCAACTTCACCAACGCCGCCCAGCGCCGCAACGTCGAGGACGTGCTGGTCCTCGACGACCCGGCGCTCGCGGCAAAGTTCCTCGGCGAGTGGGCGGAGCGGCGCGCCGTCTCTCGTCCGCCCCTGGATGGCGAGCTGGCCGACCGCTAAACCGGCCTCATGCGCAAAAAGCTGATTTTGGACGTCGATACCGGCACCGACGACGCGGTGGCGATCATGCTGGCCGCCCTGCACCCAGACCTCGAGCTGATCGGGTGCACGACGGTGAACGGCAACGTCGCCGTCCATTACTGCACGGCCAACACGCTGGCGGTGCTGGATCATGTCGGGCGGCCGGACGTGCCGGTCTACGAGGGTCTGTCGCGGCCGATCGTGCGGCTCGACTTCCCGCGGCCGCGCGCGGAGGACGATCTGGCGGGGCGCATCCACGGGACGACGCTGCCGGTGCCGCCGAGCACGCGCCCGAAGGAGACCATGGGCGCGGTCGAGTATCTGCTCGAGACGTATCGCGATGCGAAAGACCCGATCACGCTGGTCGCGGTGGCGCCGCTGTCGAACCTCGCCGCCTGCCTCGCGATCGACCCGAGTTTCGCGAGCCGCGTGCCGGAGCTGGTCATCATGGGCGGCGCGCATGCGCTGGGGAACGTGACGCCGTCGGCGGAATTCAACATCTGGGGCGACCCGGAGGCGGCGGCGATGGTGTTCGCGGCCGGCTTTCCGAAGATCACGCTGGTGCCGCTGGACGCGACGCACCGGGCGCTGATCTCGCGCGACGATTGCACGGCGCTGACCGCACTCGGCACCAATGCCGGGCGGGCTGCGGCGGATTTCATCGGCCACCGGATCGTGGTGCACGACGACATCCAGCGCATGGACGTCCTGGGCACGACGCCGGTGCACGACGCGCTGGCGGTCGGCAGCCTGATCGATGCGGGGCTGATCACGACGCGGCGGCTGCATGTCGATGTCGAGACGACGGGGCGGCTGACGGTCGGGCGGACGGTGATCGACACGCATTTTCGCGGCGGGCGCGAGGCGAACTGCGACGTCGCGTTCGACGCCGACGCGGCAGGGTTCGTGCGGCTGCTGATGGAGACGTTCGCGTGACGCAGATGATCGCCGCGGTGACGGTGGTGGTCGACGAGTACGATGCGGCGATCGCGTATTACGTCGGCGTGCTCGGGTTTTCGGTGCTCGAGGATACGCATCTGGGCGCGACGAAGCGGTTCGTTCGCGTCGGGCCTGCGGGCGGCGGGTGTTCGTTGTTGCTGGCGCGGGCTGTGACCGAGGAACAGCGGGCGCGGATCGGGGATCAGACCGGCGGGCGTGTCGCGCTGTTTCTGCACACCGACGATGTGGACCGGGATTTTGCGGCCTACGGCGCTCGGGGGGTGGATTTCATCGAGGGGCTGCGGGACGAGGTTTACGGGCGGGTTGTCGTGTTCCGCGACGTTTACGGGAACCTTTGGGATTTGGTTCAGCCGAAGTGATTGCTTCTTAGCCCTCTCCCTCGGGAGAGGGTTGGGTGAGGGGCGCTTCCACGCACGGTCTGTGCGGCGATCGCCCCTCACCCCGGCCCTCTCCCGAGGGAGAGGGAGAAGACTTCTTGGGTGATCGCGTCCGTCACGCCCTCCTGAAACCGGCCCAGCGCGGCCGCGTGGCGTGCAGCACCAGGGCTGCGACGGGGACGAGGTAAGGCACCATCTGCATCAGCTCGTTCGGCAGCCCGAGCCCTTGCAGGCTGATCGAGAGCGCGTCGGCGGCGCCGAGGATGACCGAGGCGACGGCCGTGCCGAACGCGGTGCCGCCGCCCATCACCTCGGCGGCGATGGCGATGTAGCCCCGCCCGGCCGAGATGCCGCCGGTGAACCAGGTGACGTAGCCCATCGACAAAAAGGCACCGCCGGCCGCCGCCAGCCCGCCCGACAGCAGCAGTGCGAGCACCTGCGTGCGAATGACGCGAACGCCCGCCGCCGCCGCCGCCGCCGGTGCCTCGCCGACCGCGCGCAGGCGCAACCCGAACGGGGTGCGGCGCAGGACGACGGACAGGATCGGCACGGCGAGGAACGCGGCCCAGGTCAGCACGTGCTGGTGGCCGAGCACGGCACCGAGCGGGCCGGTTCCGAGCGGCAGCGTGATGTCGGGCAGCACCTTGCTCGGCAATGCGCCCGACATGCCCTTGTCGCCGGTCAGCGCGAACAACCACAACACCGTGCCGCTGGCGGCCGCGATGTTGATCGCCACACCGGACAGCACGAGGTCCGCGCGCAGGACGTGGACCGCGAAGGCGAGCACGGCACCGACCGCCGCGCCCGCGACGATGGCGCCGAACAGGCCGACCCAGGCGCTGCCGGTGTAGGCGCTGACGACCACGCCCGCGAACGCGCCGACCAGCATCGTGCCCTCGACGGCGATGTTGATGACGCCCGCCCGGTCGGAGATCAGGGCACCCAGCGCGGCGAGCAGGATCGGTGTCGTGACGCGCAGCGTGGTGCCGAGGAACGCCGCACCGCCGAGATGGGCCGCGATGTCGTGCCAGGTCATGCGGGGATTTCGCGCTGGCCGCGCAGCAGCCGCAGCAGTTTCGGGTTGCGGAGGATGGCGCCGGCCGTGGCGAGCAGGATGACCAGCGCCTCGACCACGCCGACGACCTCGGCCGGGATGTCGAAGTTGCGCGCCAGCAGGTCGCCGCCGACCTGCAGCCAGGACAGCGCGAACGCGGCGGGCGGGATCAGGGCCGGGTTGTTGCCGGCGAGGATCGCGACGACCAGCCCGTTCCACCCCTGCCCCGGCAGCGAATCCCAGGTGAAGCGGATGTACATGCCCTGCACCTCGATCGCGCCGCCCGCCGCCGCGATCAGTCCGCCGAACGCCTGCACGCCGGCCGCGATCAGGGTCGCGGACAGGCCGAGATGGCGGGCGAAGCGGGCGTTGGCACCGACGAGGCGGGCTGAGAAACCCCAGCGGGTGCGGAACAGCCAGACGGCCCCGAGCGCGCAGGCGATCAGTGCCACGATGGTGCCGGCGTGGATGCGCGTGCCGGCCACGAGGCGCGGCAGCTTGGCGGCGGCGGGGAATTTGTAGCTGACCATCGAGCCGGCCATCGGGTCGCGGATCAGGTAGTTCACGACGTAAAGGCCGAGGTACAACGCCGCGTAGTTCAGCATCAGCGACGACACCAGCTCGGACGCGCCGAACCGCGATCGCAGGATGCCGGGGATCAGGCACACGACGCTGCCGCACACGGCCCCGAACAGAACCGCCCAGGGTGCGACGAGGAACTCGGGCACCCAGGCGGGCGGCGGCAGCGCGATGATCGCGTAGCTGGCGGCGACACCGCCGAGGAAGAACGCGCCCTCGGCACCGAGATTGAACATGCCGGCGCGGAACATCAGCGACACGGCGAGGCCGGTGAACATCAGCGGCGTCGCCGTTTCGACCACGTTGCCGAGGTGGCGGAGATCGCCGCCCGGGCCGAACAGGAACGTCGCGATCGCCGCACCGGGCGTCGGCAGGGTGAACGCGATCGGCACCACGACGGCCATCACGACCGCGAGCAGCAGGATGACGGCGAACGCGATCGGGGCGATTGCGGCGCGGATCACGCGGCGAGCCGGTCCGTGAGCCCCAGCATCGCGGGTCCCAATGCCTCGGGCGTCAGCGTGCCGTCGTTCGCGTGCTCGGCCACGATGCGGCCGGCGAACAGGACGACGATCCGCGTGCTGAGTGCGAGAAGTTCGTCGAGGTCGGCGGTGATGAGCAGGACGGCCGCCCCGTCCGCCGCGCGCTCGGCGATGCGGGCGCGAAGAAAGGCCGCCGCCTGGATGTCGATGCCGCGTGTCGGCTGGTCGGCGATCAGGAAGGTGGGCGCGGTGCCGAGTTCCCGTGCCGCGATCAGCTTCTGCGCGTTGCCGCCGGACAGGTCGCCGAGCGCCTGCAGCGCGCCCCGGCAGCGCACGTCGAAGGCGCGGATGAAGCCCTCCGTCAGTTTCAGCGCACGGCTTGCCGACAGGAACGGCCAGCGGCCCATGGCGCGCGTCTCGAACGTGCCGGCGACCGCGTTGTCGACCAGCGACAGCGTGCGGGCGCCGCCGTCGGCGAAACGGTCGGACGGCAAATGCGCCATGCCGCGCGCGCGCAGGCCGGCCGTGCCGCCCGCGAGCGCGTCGCGCCCGTCGAGCGTCAGCGTGCCGGCATCGGGGCGCACGACGCCGGACAGCACGTCGACCAAGCCGCGTTGTCCGTTGCCCTCGACACCGGCCAGCCCGAGCACCTCCCCCGCGCCGATCGTGAGCGAGACGCCGAGCAGTCTGTCGGCGGGGTCGGACGCCGCGCGAAAGATGTCGGTCGCGACCAGGACCGGCGCGCCGGCGCGGTGCGGCGGCGGCACGATCTCGATCGTCGCACGGCCCATGACGAGGCGCGCGATGGCGGCGTCGTCGAGCGCCCCGATGGCGGCGTCGCCGGTGACTTCGCCGAGACGAAGCACGGTGACGTGGTCGGCGAGTGCGCGGACCTCCCGCAGTTTGTGGCTGATGAAGACGATGGTGAGACCGGCGGCGCGCAGGTCGCGCAGGCGGGCGAACAGCTCGTCGGTTTCCTGCGGCGTCAGCACGGCGGTCGGCTCGTCGAGGATCAGCAGCCGCACGTCGCGCGCGAGAGCTTTGAGGATTTCGACTTTTTGCTGGGCCGCCACCGACAACCGGCCGACCGTCGCGTCCGGGTCCACCACCAGCCCGTACCGCGCGCCGAGATCGCGGACGATTTTTCTCGCACGCGCGAAATCGAGCAACGGGCCGTGCGTCGGCTCGTGGCCGAGGGCGACGCTTTCGGCGACCGTCAGGGACGGCACGAGGCTGAAATGCTGGTGCACCATGCCGATGCCGAGCGACGCGGCCACGCGCGGCGAGTTGTCGGCGACCGGCTTGCCGTCGACCAGGATGCGGCCGGAACGTCGGCTGTTCGAGGCCGAACAGCAGCTTCATCAGCGTGCTTTTGCCGGCCCCGTTTTCCCCGCACAGCGCGTGGCAGGTGCCCGGAAAGATGCCGAACGAGACGTGGGACAGCGCCCGCGTCCCGTTCGGATAGATCATGCCGACATCGTCGAACGCGATCAGCGCGCCGGCAGGGTTATCCATTAGGGGCGAACGGAGTCGCGCAGCTTGTTGATCGCCGCGGTATCCATGCCGAGCGCCGACGGGCACCTTGATCTGTCCGGCGGCGATCGCCTTCGCGGCCTCCGCGACCTTCGTGCGAATGTCGGCCGGGACCACCTTCTGGTACACGTCGTTGTCGACGATGCCGACCGCGCCCTCGGCGAGCCCGAGCGACTCTTCGTGGCCGACCGGCAGCTTGTCTTCCATCAGCAGGTCGGCCGCGCGCAGCAGGCTCACGTCGACCTTTTTCAGCACCGACGTGACAACTCGGTCCGCGGTCGCGGGATCGGTCGTGCGGAAGATCGCCGACTGGTCGCTGTCGACGCCGATCGCGTATTTTCCGGCATCTTTGGCCGCCGCGAGCTGGCCGAGCCCGGCCTGTCCCGGCGACGTTGAACCCGATTTCGGTGCCGGTGCGGTATTGCGCCAGCGCCAGTTCCTTGCCCTTCGCCGCGTCGTCGAACGATCCGATGTAGCTGACCGCGACCTTGGCTTTCGGGTCGATCGCCTGCGCGCCCGCGACGTAGCCGGCCAGGAAGTCGTTGATGACCGGAATATCGAGCCCGCCGAGGAAGCCGAGCGAGCCGCCGCCGTTGGCCGCCGCGACCCCTGCCCCGGCCATGCCGGCGAGATAGCTGCCCTCGTTCTGCTTGTAGGTGATCGAATAGACGTTCTTGAACTCGCCTTTGGAGTAGTCCATCGCGGCGTCGTAGATGATGAACGTCTTTTTCGGATTGTCGGGTGCCACCGAGGTGACGAGGTCGGTCATCTGGTAGGTGCCGGTGATGATCGCGTCCCAATCCTGGCCGGCGATATCGTCCAGCGTCGGCTGCCATTTGGATTGGTCGTAGCTCATCTCGATCGTGCGGACCTGCACCTTGTCGCCGTATTTGGCCGCGATCAGCTTCATGCCGTTCGCGGCACTGTCGAAGAACGATTTGTCGCCGGTCGTGCCGTTGATCAGCAGGACGAGCTTCTTCGGCCCGGCCGCGTGGGCGCCCGTTGCCGCGAAAACGGTCAACGCGGCTGCGAGAAGGGCGCGCCGAGTGGTCGGGACGAATGTCATCTGCGGCTCCGTGACGGTCGGCGGGAAGGTGAAGGCGGGACGCTAACCAGTTTCGCGGCCGATGCAAAACCGGGTCAGCACCATCGCCGCGCCGCCGATATGGTCCAGTCGGCCAGCGCGTCCAGTGCGATCCGCTTCGGGCGGCGCATGTAGGTGTCGATGGTGGTCCCGACCGGGTCGCTCCATCGGCGCGGGATCGCGTCCGGGCCGTGCATGACCCCGAACACGCCGAGGATCTGCGCCGCATTGCAGTCCACGTCGTGGCCGATCCCGCACACGATCGCCGCCATCGCATCGAAGTCTTGCGCCCCGAACCAGAGTGCCACCACTTCGGCGGCGGCGTTCGGGTAGGCGTGGATCCAGTGATAGCGGTCGAGGTGTTCGTCGCAGGCGCGCCATGCGGTGCGCCAGTCG
This sequence comes from uncultured Alphaproteobacteria bacterium, assembly GCA_963756975.1. Taxonomy (GTDB): domain Bacteria; phylum Pseudomonadota; class Alphaproteobacteria; order Acetobacterales; family Acetobacteraceae; genus CAVRQM01. The sequence goes on from CAVWPS010000002.1 coordinate 264,588, forward strand.
CCGGTCGCCCGGCATGCCGCGAGTGCGAATGCCAGCACCGCGCCGTATTCCGTTTCGGCCGGGAACAGGCTCGCGGTGCGCGTCAGAAGCGCGCGGATGTCACGCTCCGCATACGCGCCCGCCGTCAGCACCGCGTTGAACACGGAACCCAGAATCCCGTTGCCGGTGTGCGAGATTTCCGCGTCCACCCAGGCGAGCCTCGCCGCCTCCCTGGCGCGTCCGGGGGCGACCATGCCGAACACGCCGCCGCGCATCTGCGCCCCGATCCACTCGTCGAACGGGTTGTGCGTGCGCCCGCTGTCGGGCGGCAGCACGCCGCGCCGGAGGTTGTCGAGCGCGATCGCCTCGGCCGACCACGCCATCGGGATCAGGCCGACCCAGCGTTCGGCGATGTCGGTGGCGGTCACAGCGGGGCCGCACGCGGCGTAGGCGTCGAGGAACGCGATCTCGAAGGTGAGGTCGTCGTTGTACGTGTTGGGCGGTCGGACGTAGCCGTCGATGCTGCCGAATTTCTCGGCGAGCCGGTCCATCGTGTAGCCCTCGATCGCGGTGCCGGCGGCGGCACCCACGATTTGCCCGAGCCATCCCGCGCGGGTTTTCGACGCGTAATCCTGGACTTCAGCGTCGGCGGGCCAGTCGGTTACCGCGTCGAACGCCGACCACGACGGATACCGAACCGTCCGTTGCGACGGGTGCGATGGATCGGGCGTCGCCGCGCGCAGAACCGCCCATAGGCGCATGTGCGCGACGTTCAGCGCCTCCATATCGTTCGCCGCCACCGCCGCGAGGCCGTCCGCGATCACGCGCTCCCACGGCGGGACATCGAAACCCTTGTTTTCGAGGGCGCCGATGGCGGCGGTCGCCAGGCAGTCCGGCGCGCCGGACCCCGGGACGCTGCTTTTCCAGAACAGGAGCAGCCCGACATCGGCCTGCGCCGCCATCGCGTCGGCCGCGGTGTCCCATCCCTGATCCGCATCCGCCACGACGACCGGCGTCGCAGTCCGAAACAGAGTTTTGGCGTGTTCCCAGGCTTCCATCGGCGGGACGCTACGCGCCAACAAAGCCGTTGACGACGGCCGGACCGCATGTGAAAGTTTTTTCGCGTCCAGGGAAAAAACTACAATGGAACTTGCGGTCGGCGATGCCGGTCACTTGCAGGAGGAGGATGCCGGGACTCGCCGCGCGCGCCGCGTGGCTGTACCACGCCGGCAGCCTGACCCAATCCCAGGTCGCCGAGAAACTCGGCGTGACCAATGCCAAGGCGCACCGTCTGATCGCGCGCGCCACCCGTGCCGGGCATGTGCGCGTGTTCGTCGAGGGGCCGATCGGCTCCTGCATCGCGTCCGAACAGGCGCTGTCCGAGCACTATGATCTGACGATGTGCCGCGTGGTGCCGACGCTGCACGACGACGCGCTACCGCTGCGTGAACTGGGGATGGCGGCGGGCGCGTACCTGCTCGACGTGCTGGAGCGCGACCACCACCGGCTGATCGGTGTCGGCCATGGCCGCACGCTCGCCGCCGCGATCGACCAGCTGCCCCGCCTGCCCTGCCCGCATCTGCGGCTGGTGAGCCTGATCGGCGGACTGCCGCGCCGCCACCGGGCCAACCCGTTCGAGGTGATCGACCGGTTCGCCGACAAGACCGGTGCGGAGGCGTTCCTGATGCCGGTGCCGATGTTCGCGCGCGACGCCGGCGATACGGCGGTGCTGCGGCGGCAGGTCGGCGTCGACGAGACGCTGGCGCTGGCCGCCGAGGCGAGCCTGCTGGTGCTGGGCGTCGGCTCGCTCGGGCCGAACGCGTTCCTGTCCCGTGCGGGCGTGATGACGGAGGCCGAACTGGCCGAAGTCCACGCCGCCGGCGCCAAGGGCGAAATCCTCGGCTACTGCTACGACGCGCACGGCGGGCTGGTGGAGACGCCATTGCACGACCGCGTCGTCGGACTGCGCCTGCCGCCGCCGCGTGCGGGCCGCCCCGATGTGGTCGCGGTCGCCGGCGGTGCCGAAAAGGTCCACGCCATCAATGCCGTGTTGCGGAGCCATCTGCTGAGCGGCCTGATCACCGACGAGCTGACCGCGCGCCTGCTCGTCGCTGCCATCGAACCATGACGCGCGGATAGAACAGGGAGAGTTGCGATGAACGAGAAAGCCAGGGATCTCGCCGCCGCGTTCGAGGCGGGCAAGATCGGCCGGCGCGAGCTGGTGAAACGTCTGTCCGCGATCGGCATCACCGCCGCCGCGGTCGGCGCGATCATGGGCGAGGCCGCGACGAACGCCTACGCCGCCGACTTCGACATGATGGCCCACAAGGGCGAGGCGATTAAGCTGCTGCTGAACAAGCATCCTTATGCCGACGCGATGATCGCCGACCTCGAGAGCTTCAAGAAGGCGTCGGGCATCGATGTCACGTACGACATTTTCCCGGAGGACGTGTACTTCGACAAGGTGACGGCCGCCCTGTCGTCGCGCAGCAGCGAATACGACGCGTTCATGACCGGTGCGTATCAGACCTGGCAGTACGGCCCCGCCGGATGGTGCGCCGACCTGAACGAGTACATCCAGGACCCGAAGAAGACCGCCGCCGCGTACAACTGGAACGACGTGCTGCCGGGCCTGCGCGCCTCGACCGCGTGGTCGGGCAAGCCGGGCGACGCGCTCGGTGGCCCGGGTGCGAAGCAATGGTGCGTGCCGTGGGGCTTCGAGGCCAACAACGTCACGTACAACAAGCGCATCTTCGACAAGGTCGGCGTCCAGATGCCGAAGAACCTGCCGGAGATGCTCGATACGGCGGCGAAGGTGCAGAAGGATAACGGCGGCGGCTACGGCATCGGCGTGCGCGGCAGCCGGTCGTGGGCGACGATCCACCCGGGCTTCCTGTCCGGCTATACCAACTACGGCGCGAAGGACTTCGTGCAGGTCGACGGCAAGCTGAAGGCCGCGATGAACAGCCCGGAGAGCAAGACGTTCACCAAGCTCTGGGTGAAGATGATCCAGGATAGCGGCCCGAAGGAGTGGGCGACCTACACCTGGTATCGCGTCGGCCAGGACCTCGGCGCCGGGCAGTCCGGCATGATCTACGACGCCGACATTCTCGGCTACTTCCAGGACGGCGACCCGAAGAACAAGGAGAAGGACAACCTCGCCTTCGCCGCGTTCGCCGCCAACCCGGAGGCCAAGGACGTCACGGCCAACGTGTGGATCTGGTCGCTCGCGATGTCCAACTTCTCGCAGAAGAAGGACGCGGCCTGGTATTTCATGCAGTGGGCGACGGGCACCGACCATCTGCTGTTCGGCGCGCGGAAGATGGACATGGTGAACCCGATCCGGCAGTCGGTGTGGGACGATCCGGAGTTCAAGACGAAGATCGGCCACTACACGGGGTATCTGGGGCAATACGCGCAGACCGCTCCGAAGGCGCAGATCTACTTCACGCCGCAGCCGCTGTTCTTCAACCTGACGACGGACTGGGCGGCGGCGCTGCAGCGGATGGTCGCCAACGAGATCCCGGTCGATGATGGCCTGGACCAGCTGGCGGCGACGTTCGACCGGCAGCTGAAGCAGGCTGGCCTGGGCTAAGACTTTCTCGCAGCACCCCTCACCCCGGCCCTCTCCCAGTGGGAGAGGGAGAAGCGAAAGCCCTCTCCCTCGGGAGAGGGTTGGGTGAGGGGTTCGTCGACCACCACTTGGGATTTCGCCGATGTCCGACACCGCCATCAAAACACGCCAGTCCGGCCCATCGTTCATGCGCTGGCTGCCGTACGCGCTGAGCCTGCCGGCGCTGATCGTGTGCATCGGCATTCTGGTCCCGTTCTTCACCGCCGCGTATTACAGCCTGCAACGCTACATGCTCTCGATGCCGTACATGCGCGGCTTCATCGGCATCCAGAACTACGTCGACTTCATCCACGACCCGGAATTCTGGAACACCGTCAAAGTCTCGATGATCTACACGGCGTCGACCGTGATCGTGGAGCTTCTGCTCGGGCTCGGGATCGCGATGCTGCTGCGGGAGCGCACGCGGTTCAACAACATCGCCTCGGTCGCGTTGCTGCTGCCGCTGATGTGCGCGCCGGCGCTTGGCCGCCCTGATGTGGAAGCTGATGACCGACAGCAATTTCGGCGTGCTGCAATGGGCGATCGGCCATATCGGCATCCACAATTTTCGCTGGGCGTCGTCGTCGTCGTCGGCGATGTTCACCGTCGTGCTGATCGACGTCTGGGTCTACACGCCGTTCATGATGGTGCTGCTGCTGGCGGGGCTGCGGTCGCTGCCGCCGCAACCGTTCGAGGCGGCGAAGCTCGACGGCGTGCCCGGCTGGTTCGTGTTCCTGCGCATCACGCTGCCGATGCTGACGCCATACCTCATCACGGCGACGCTGTTCCGCCTGCTCGACAGCATCCAGCAATTCGACATCGTGTATGCGATGACCCAAGGCGGCCCCGGCAACTCGCTGCTGCTGTTCCAGGTGCAGGCGTATCTGGACTTCTTCACCTACCAGAACGTCGCGCGCGCGGCCGCGCTGATGATGATCCTGTGGGCGATCACCTACATCCTGTCGAACGTGTTCGTGCGGCAGATGCGCCGCCTGCGGGAGCGCACCCATGCGAGCGCCTGACATCCTGCCGCGCGTGCTGCGCGGCCTCGCGATCACGATCGTCCTGATCTTCTTCCTGTTCCCGATCGCGTGGATCATCATGATGTCGTTCCAGACGAACGACATCATCCTGAGCACCACGCCCCGGCCGTTCCAGGGCCTGACGCTGTCGAACTACCGGACGTTGTTCTCCGGCACGCTGGACACCGGATCCGGCACGCAAACGGTCGACTTCCTCCGCAACCTCGGCAACTCGGTGCTGCTGGCGACGGTGTCGGTGATCATCTCGCTCATCCTCGGCGTGCCGGCGGCGTACGCGTTCGCGCGATTCCGGTTCCGGCTCGGCGAGGACATCGCGTTCACCCTGCTGAGCTTCCGCTTCGCGCCGCCGCTGCTCGTGCTGCTGCCGCTGTCGCTGTATTTCCAGGATCTCGGCCTGTCGAACACGTATGTCGGGCTGATCTGGGTCTACCAGCTCATCACGCTGCCGCTGATCCTGTGGATCGTGCGCGGGTATTTCGAGGATGCGAGCCCGGACATCGAATACGCGTATCGCGTCGACGGACATTCGTGGTGGCGCGGTTTTACCCGCATCGCGATCCCGCTCGCCAAACCGGGCATCGCGGCGGCGGCGTTGCTGAGCTTCATCTTCGCCTGGAACAACTTCGTCTTCGCGCTCGTGCTCGCGTCCGCCGACAAGCAGCCGGTCACGGTCGGCGCGCTCGCGTTCATCACGCAGGCCGGTTTGCCGTACGGCCTGATCGCGGCGGCCATCGTGCTGTCGATCCTGCCGACGCTGGCGCTGGCGCTATACGCACAGAAATGGCTGGTCGAGGGCCTCAGTTTGGGAGCGGTCAAGGGATGAGTACCGGTCTGAGTGTCCGCGACCTGCACGTAAAGTTCGGCAAGACGGAGCTTTTGCGCGGCATCGACCTGGAGGTGGCACCGGGCGAAACTCTCGTTCTGTTCGGGCCGTCCGGCGGCGGCAAGACGGTGCTGCTGCGGGCGATCGCGGGGCTGGAACCGGCGGCGCGCTGCGTGGTCGAGATCGAGGGGCGCGACGTGACCGGCATGGGCCCCGAGGGGCGCGGCATCGGCATGGCGTTCCAGAATTTTGCCCTCTACCCGCACATGCCCGCACGGGCGAACATCTCGAGTCCGCTCGAGGCGAAAGGCCTGAGTGCGGCCGAGACGACCGAGAAGGTCGATGCCGTCGCCAAGCTGTTGAAGATCACGCATGTGCTCGGCCATGCGCCGCGCGAACTGTCGAACGGGCAAAAGCAGCGCACGGCACTGGCGCGCGCCCTGGTCGGCAACCCGCGCGTGCTGCTGCTGGACGATCCGCTGCGCAACGTGGACGCGAAACTGCGCTACGAAATGCGGCTCGAACTGCCGCGCCTGCTGCGGCGCGCGGGGGCGGCGACGATCTACGTCAGCCAGGATTACCGCGAAGCGATGGCGCTCGGCGACCGGGTCGCGATCCTGCTCGACGGAAGGCTCGCGATGGTGGCACCGCCCGAGCAGGTCTACGACCGCCCCGCCTCCGTCGCGGTCGCCCGTCTGTTCGGCGATCCGCCGATCAACCTGCTGCCGGCGACGGTCAGCGGCGGCCGGGTGAGTGCCGGCGAGCTTTCGGTCGATCTGCACGGTGTGCCCGCCGGCATTTCGCTACTGCTGGGCGTCCGGCCCGAAACATTGCGCCTGCTGCATTCCGCGGAACCCGGTGCGGCACCGGCGACGGTCGTCGCGGTGACACCGTTGCACGAACGGCTGGTGATCCTGCTGCGGACCGCCACGGGCACCGAAATCGTGGCGTCGGTCGTCGGCGACGCGCCCGCATCCGGCGCATCCGTCTGGGTTGCCGCCGATCCCGGTGCCGCGTTGCTGTTCGACGCGGGCACGGGTTTGCTGATCGAGCCGCACACCGAACTGACGGAGATCGCGGCGTGAGCCTCAACATCGCCCATGTCGACAAGATCTACGCGGGCAAGCACGGCAAGCAGGTGCACGCGGTGCAGGCGCTCGAACTCGAAGTCGCGGACGGCGAGCTGGTCGCACTGCTCGGGTCGTCCGGCTGCGGCAAGACATCGACGCTGCGGATGATCGCCGGGTTCGAGGAGGTGTCGAGCGGCACGATCACGTTGGCCGGGCGGCGCATCGACGGCCTGCCGCCGGCGCGGCGGAAAGTGGCGATGGCGTTCGAGGGTTACGCGCTGTACCCGCCGCTGACGGTGCGGGAAAACATCGGCTTCGGCCTGGAGGACCGGTCGCGTGGCGTCGACCGCGCGGAGGCGATGCGGCGGGTGGCGCAGATGTCGGACATGCTGGAGATCGGGCCGATCCTGGACCGCCGTCCGGGCGCGTTGTCCGGCGGGCAGCAACAGCGCGCGTCGCTCGCACGCGCGCTGGCCCGCGACGCCGATCTGCATCTGCTGGACGAGCCGATGGGGCAGCTGGAGCCGCAATTGCGCGCGGTGCTGCGCGGCCGGGTGAAGGCGGCGTTGAAGGCGCGCGGGCTGACGGCGGTGCTGGTGACGCACGACCAGACGGAGGCCAACGCGATGGCCGACCGGATCGCGATCATGGAAGGCGGCGTGCTGCAGCAGTATGGCCCACCGGACACGCTGCGCGACCGGCCGGCCAACCTGTACGTGGCGACGTTCCTGGGCGAGCCGCCGATGAACGCGATGTCGGCGATCGTGGCCCAGGGCGCGCTGGCGCTGGAGGATGCACCGGGACAGCTGGTGCGTCTGCCCGGCGTGCCGCTGCCGGCGGACGGGGCCAAAGTCGTGCTCGGCGTGCGGCCGCACCGGATCGTGCTCGGGCGCGGCGAGTTGAACGGAAATGTCGTGTCCAACCAGTGGCTCGGCGACCAGGCCCATGTCGTGATCGAGCTCGGGCCGCGCGTCATCGTCGCCGTCGCGCATCACCGGGTCGCGGCGCGTGTCGGCGAGGATATGGCGTTCGGCTTTGCGCCCGAGGACGCGCATGTGTTCGACGCGGCGACCGGTCACGCGCTGGCGCACGGCCACAGCGCCGCCGCGATCTACCACCACCCATGACCCGCCCGCTCATCGTCGCGATCGACAGCGGCACGTCCGTCGTGAAGGCCGTCGCGTTCGACACCAACGGATTGCAGGTGGCGGCGGCGGCCCGGCCGAATGCATACGAGCTGCTTGCGGGCGGCGGTGCCGAACAGGACATGACCCGCAGCTGGGCGGATGTGTGCGCGGTGTTGCGCGAACTCACCACGGACCTCGCTGCGAGATTTCCAGATTCGCGGATCGAGATGCTGGCGGTGACCGGCCAGGGCGACGGCTCGTGGCTGGTCGACGCCGACGGGCAGCCGGTCGGTCAAGGGCTGGCTGTGGCTCGACGCGCGCGGGGCCGCGATCGTCGAGGATCTGACCGCGAGCGGGGCGGCGCAGGCGGCGTTCGCCTACACCGGAACCGGCCTCGCCGCGTGCCAGCAGGTGGCGCAGTTGCTGTGGCGGGAGGCGCATGTTCCGGGACAGCTCGCCGCCGCCGCCGCGTCGCTGCATCCGAAAGACTTCCTGTATCTGCGCCTGACCGGCGAAGTCGCGACCAGCCCGGACGAGGGCACGTTCACGTTCGGCGACTTCCGCACGCGCGGCTATCGCGACGAGGTGCTGGAGGCGCTCGACATCGAACGGTTCCGGCGCCTGCTGCCGCCGATCGTCGATGGGACGACGACATCGCATCCGCTGACGGCGCGCGCGGCGGAGGCGACCGGGCTGCCGGCAGGGCTTCCCGTCGTGCTGGGCTACGTCGATGTCGCGTGCACGACGCTGGGTGCCGGTATTTACGGCTGCGGGACCGAGGCCGGCGTGACCATCGTGGGGTCGACCGGGATGCACATCCGGCTCGTGTCGGACACCGCGCATGTCGTGCCCTCGCCCGCCATGACCGGCTACTGCATGGCGTTCCCGGTGCCCGGCCACACGTTGCAGGCGCAGAGCAACATGGCGTCCACGCTCAACATCGACTGGATCGCGGACCTCGCGATCGAGGCGGCGGCGATGGCGAGCGGCGGCTACGTGTCGCGCGCCGCGGTGCTGAAATCGCTCGATCAAGGCGTCGGCAACGCGCGGCCGGGGTCGATCGTGTACCACCCGTTCATATCGACCGCCGGCGAGCGCGGGCCGTTCACCGACGCGTTCGCGCGGGCGGGCTTGTTCGGGCTGGATCAGAACGTGAAGTTCATGGACCTCGCACGGGGGATCTACGAGGGGCTGTGTTTCGCGGCGCGCGATTGCTACGTCGCCATCGGCGGCGCGCCGGCCGAAATCCGGGTGACCGGCGGGGCCGCGCGCAGCCATCCCTTGCGCGCCATTCTGGCCGCCGTGCTGGACCGCCCGTTGCGCGCGGCGGCGCACGAGGAAGCGGGGGCCGCCGGGGCCGCGATGATCGCCGCCGTGCAGCAGGGCGTGTTCCCCGACATGCAAGCATGCGCCGCCGCGTGGATCGCGCCGCGTCCCGCAGCGACCGTCGAGCCGGACGCGGCACTCGTGTCGCTGTACGACCGCCTGTTCCCGATCTACCGCGATGCCTATCACGCCATGCCGGCCCTGTGGCGCCGGTTCCAGGCCGCCCACCAGACGGAGTTGCCCGATGCCTGAACCGCGCACCACGGTTTGCGAGGTCGCCGTCGTGGGCGACAACTTCATGCTCTCGGAACGGTTCGCCGACGCGATCGCCGCGTCGTGCGGCGACCGGGTTCGCGTCCGCACGATGACCATGCCGTGGCCGGACGAGCCGATGGAGCACGGCTACGCGAAGGCCGGGATGGACGGCCTGAAGGAGTATCAGGGTGAGGCCGACGAGATCGTCGCGTTCACCGGCGACGCCGAGGTGCTGGTGACGCAGCTGGCCCCGCTGTCGGCGGCGATGATGGACCGGTTGCCGAAGCTGAAGCTGGTCGCCGTGTCGCGCGGCGGGCCGGTCAACATCGACATGGCGGCGGCGCGCGAGCGCGGCATCCGCGTTTGCAACACGCCGGGCCGCAACGCGAGCGCGGTCGCGGAATTCGCGATCGGCGCGATCCTGGCGGAGACGAGGCTGATCCGCGCCGGGCACGAGGCGTTGCGCGCCGGCAACTGGCGCGGCGACCTGTACCGCGCGGACCGGACCGGGCGCGAGTTGTCGGAGATGACGGTCGGCGTGATCGGCTACGGCCAGATCGGCACGCGCGTGGTGAAGCTGCTCAAGGCGTTCGGGTGCAGAATCGTGGTCGCCGATCCGTACGTGCAGATTTCGGCGCAGGATCGCGCGGACGGGATCGAGCATGTCGGGCTCGAGCGGTTGATCGAGGTGTCGGACGTGATCACCTTGCACAGCCGGGTGACGGCGGAGACGACGAAGTTCATCGGGGCGGCGCAGTTCGCGGCGATGAAGCCGGGTACGATCTTCGTCAATACCGCGCGCGGGCCGATGGTGGATTACGACGCGCTGTACGAGGCGCTGGTCTCGGGGCATCTCGGCGGCGCGATGCTGGAGACGTTCGCGGTCGAGCCGGTGCCCGTCGATTGGCCGTTGCTGCAACTGCCGAACGTGACGATCACGCCGCATATCGCCGGCGCCTCGGTCAAGACGATCACGATCGCCGCCGAGGGTGCGGCCGAGGAGGTGCGTCGGTATATCTCCGGCGAGCCGCCACTGAACCCGAGCAACTGACGATGACCCCGGACGATCCCGAATACCGCGCGCTGCTCGCCTACGCCGCGCGCATCGGTGCGGACCGGCTGCTCGTGCAGGGTGCGGGCGGCAACGTGTCGCTGAAGCGCGACGGCGTGCTGTGGGTGAAGGCGTCGGGGACTTGGCTGATGCACGCGGACACCCGCGACATCATGGTGCCGGTCGACCTGGCACCGTTGCTGGCCGCGATCCATGCGGACGATGCGGCCGCGATGGAGGCGGCGCAGCAATTCGTCCCCGCATGGGCCGAGACGACTCTGCGGCCGTCGATCGAGACGACGATGCACGGGCTGCTGCCGCACAAGATCGTGGTGCACGTGCATTGCGTCGAGACGATCGCGCGCGCCGTCCAAACGGGTGCCGAGGCGGCGGTGGCACCATTGCTGGACGGGCTGTCGTGGCGATGGGTGCCGTATGTCCGGCCGGGCGCACCGCTGGCGCGCGCCATCGTCGGCGTGCTGGCGCCGGGGGTCGACGTGCTGATCCTGGGCAACCACGGGCTGGTGGTCGGTGCCGACACGGTGGCGGCGGCCGAAACTCTGCTGTCCGACGTGTCGCGCCGGCTGCGGCTGCCGGCGCGCCCGACCGACGGTGCGAACAGCATCGGCACCGACCCGGTCAGCCTCGCCGTCGCGTCGCGCGGGTCGCTGTATCCGGACCACGTGATCTTCCTCGGGCCGGGGATCCAGCAGCAGCCGAGCCGCTGGCCGATGCGGGTCGTCGCCGGCGTGGGTGTCGAGATGGCGGCCGACGCGTCGCCCGGCGCGCATGCGATGGCGGGCTGCCTCGCCGACGTCGCAGCCCGGCTGAGGGCCGATGCGGCGTTGCGTGTCCTGACGCGGGCCGAGGAAGCCGAATTGCTCGGCTGGGACGCGGAGCAGTACCGGCAGGCGCTGGATACGGCGTCTTGAGCGCGCTTTCTTGAGCGGCGTCGCGATCGGGATCGATCTCGGCACGTCGGGCGTGCGTGCGGCACTGGTCGATGCGGCGCGCGAGCCGGTCGGGCAATCGTCCGCCCCGATCCCGGCGGCCGACCGGCGCGATCCGGCGGCGTGGTGGCGCGCGGTCGAGGCGGCGATCGGCGCACTCGGGGCCACGCACGATCTGTCGGGCGTCCGCGCGCTGGCGGTGGACGGCACGTCGGGCACGATCCTGGCGATCGACGCGGACGGCCGGCCGCTCGGACCCGCGAGCCTCTACAACGATCAGGCGGACGCCGAACGCGGTCGCCCGGATCGCGCGAATCGCACCGGCCGACAGTGCGGCGCGGGGTGCCACGTCGCCGCTGGCGCGCCTGCCCGCTACCGGCAAGATCCTGCACGAGGCGGACTGGATCGCCGGCCGGCTGTGCGGGCGGTTCGACGTGTCGGACGCGAACAACGCACTGAAATCCGGCTACGATTCGCGGCTGAACGCTTGGCCCGACTGGATCGGCGACGACATCGCGCGCCTGCCGACGGTGGTCGAGCCGGGCACAGCGGTCGGAACGGTCCGGGCCGATGTCGCCGCCGCGTTCGGCATTCCAGCCACGGCGCGCGTGGTCGCCGGGACGACAGACGGTTGCGCCGCGTTCCTCGCCACCGGCGCCGACCGGGCGGGCGACGGGGTGAGTTCGCTCGGCACGACGTTGACGCTGAAAATGCTGTCGGACGAGGCGGTGTTCGCGCCCGCGTTCGGCATCTACAGCCACCGCCTGCTCGGACGCTGGCTGCCCGGCGGTGCCTCGAACACCGGCGGGGCCGCGCTGCTGGCGCATTTCGACGCTCGGAGACTGGCCGAGCTGTCCGCACAGATCGACCCGTCGCGGGACAGCGGCCTCGACTACTACCCCCTGCCCCGCACCGGCGAACGGTTCCCGGTCGCCGACCCGGAGTTCGTCCCGCGCGAGACGCCGCGCCCCGCCGACGATGTCGCGTTCCTGCACGGGCTGCTCGAAGGGATCGCGCGGATCGAGGCGCGGGCGTACGCGAAGCTGACCGAACTCGGTGCGCCGAGGCTGCGCTCCGTCCGCAGCGTCGGCGGCGGGGCCGGCAACGCGGTCTGGACGGCGATCCGGGCGAACATGCTGGGTGTCGAGATGCTGCCGGCGCGCTCGGAGGAGGCGGCGGTCGGCACGGCCGGACTGGCACTGCTCGGGGCCGCGGCGTGAGAACGGCGGCGAGCGTGCCCGATCTGCGCGACCGCTACGACACCTTCATGATCGACCAGTTCGGCACCATCCATGACGGCACCACGCCGTATCCCGGCGCGCTGGACGCGTTGCGGGCGCTTGCGCGCAGGCGGGGCGAAGGTCGTGCTGCTGTCGAATTCCGGCAAGCGCGCCGCCCAGAACGCGACGCGGCTGACCGCACTCGGCATCCCGCCCGACGCCTACGATTTGTTCGTGACCTCGGGCGAGGTGTTCCACAATCTGGTCTCGACCCGCGCCATCCCGGCGGTGCGGCATGCCAAGCGGGCTTTCGTCGTGGCGCGGGGCCACGACGACAGCCTTCTCGACGGTCTCGACCTCGTATCGGTGCGCGACGGGGCGGATGTGGTGCTGATCGCGGGGTCCGACGGCGATCACCGGTCGCTCGACAGCTACCGCGACGCGCTCGGGCCGTTCGCCCGCGCCGGCGTCCCCGCCTTGTGCCTCAACCCCGACCGCACGATGCTGACCGCCGGCGGATTCGCATTCGGAGCGGGGCGCATCGCGGAGGCTTACGCTGACATGGGTGGCGACGTGACCTGGATCGGCAAGCCGCACCCCGCGATCTACGACCACGCTTTCGCGGCACTCGGCACCGGGCGCGAGCGCGCGGCCGGAATCGGCGACAGCGTGGAGCACGACATCGCCGGGGCGCGTGCCGCCGGGATCGACGGCTGGCTGGTCCGGACCGGGCTTCTGGACCACGCCGACGACGCGGCGGTGGCGGCCGAGTGCGCGCGTGTGGGTGTGCAACCCGACGGGGTGCTGCGGGCGTTCGGCTGATGGACGAGGTCGTCGTCTACGATGCGCTGACCAGCGGTGCCTATGTCGTCGACGGCGCGGCCGGCATCTTCGCGCTCGTGGCGGCCGGAATTGCCGTTTTGGCGGGATTGATCGTCCTTGCCGCCGGTATCCGTGGCTCCCGGCGGCCCCGGGTCGCGGCGGGCGCGGCGCTGATGCTGGCGGGCCTGGGCGGCATCGCGGCACTGGAGATCGGCCCCGTCCGCGATCGCCGGGATGTCGCGTCCGGCCGTTACGCCCTGTCGACCGGCACGGTCATCATCGTCTCGCCGGCCGCGCTGTCGATCGACAAGGTCGAGTTCGCGACGCCGTGCGTGGCGCAGGACGGCAAACCCTGCGCCGGTGCGGCCGTGGGCGACCGGGTGCGGGTCGCCTACCGCGCGGACGACCTGACCGAGGAGGGGCCGCGCGCGCTGCGGGTCTGGCGGTTGCCGGCACCACCGGCCGAGCCGGTGACCGACGCGCCCGACTCGATCTACGCGCCGCCCGAGGTCGCGCGGTCTCCGGCGGCGACGCCGACCACGCGGTCTTCGGGCGGGCTGACGGTCCGGCTCATTCCAGGGCGCCTGGGGCAGTAGCCGAGGCCCTGTCCATGGGCGGGGCGGGATGCGGCCTTAGTCGGCGAACAGGAAGGCGGGTACGCCCGATGCCGCCGTTTCGGCGAGCAGCAGGCCGCCCATGGTCGGATTGTCCGCGACCTCGGCGTCGCGGCCGTCGCGTAGCGTCGTGATGAACAGGCCGTGCGGCGAGAAGCACGGCATCGTCGGCGACGGGATCGGCAGGCGCAACTGGCCGAGCAGCGTGCCGTCCGGGCCGACATGGTTCAGGTGCTGCCCCGCGACGGCGGCCGACCAGTAGCTGCCGTCCATGTCGGCGGCCCCGCCGTCGCAACGCCCGTCCGACGCGAGGTCGATCAGCGTGCGGCGATCGGAAATGGTCCCGGTCGCGCGATCGAACGCCCAGGCGTCGACGAACCCCGGGCGGCTTTCGGAGTGGAACATGCGCGCGCCATCGGCCGTCCAGGCGAGGCCGTTGCAGGTGGTGTAGCCCTCGGCCTTCTTTTCCACCCGGCCATCGGCGGTGATCCGGAACAGGGCCGACGTCGGGTGCTTGTCCTTGGCCGTGTCCATCGTGCCGACCCAGAACGCGCCGTCCGGGCCGACCTTGCCGTCGTTGAAGCGGCTTTCGGGCGGCATCGGGACGGCGTCGGTGAGGTTCACGATCCGGTCGTGTTCGAGGTCGTACAAGATGACCCGGTCGCGCTGCGCCACGACCAGCCGGCCGGAGCGGCAGAGGCCGAAGCTCGCCACCACGCCGGGCAGCTTCCACGTCTCGCGCCGGCCGCTGACCGGGCCGTAGGCGTGGATGCGCCCGGCCGGGATGTCGCAAAACAGCAATTCGTCGCGGGTGTCGCTCCACACCGGGCTTTCGCCGGTGCCGCAGCGGATGTCCCACGCGAGCTGTATTTTCGCCTCGATCGCCGGTGGCGGCATTGTCTCGTCTCCGTTGCTGTGCATCCGTCACGGAACGTGCAACCCCGTCAACCGGTGCCGCCATGACGATCGAAACTCTCGCCGACGACTTAGCGGCCGGCCGCACCACCAGCCGCGCTCTGGTGGACATCTGTCTGGCACGGATCGCCGACGCGGGCGGCGAAGGGGCGCGGGTCTTCGTCCGCGTGGATGCGGAGGCGGCTCGCGCGCAGGCCGACGCGATCGACGCGCTGCGCGCATGCGGCCGGGCGCCGGGGCGGCTCGCGGGCATCCCGGTCAGCCTCAAGGATCTGCTGGACGTCGCGGGCCAGGTCACCACCGCCGGATCGGTGACGCTGAGCGACGCGCCGACCGCGACCGCGCACGCGCCGGTGGTGGCGCGGCTGCTGGCGGCGGGAATGGTGCCGGTCGGGCGGACGAACATGACCGAGTTCGCGTTCTCCGGCATGGGGCTCAACCCGCATTACGGGACGCCGGCGAACCCCTGGGACCGGGCGACCGGGCGCATCCCCGGCGGCAGTTCGTCCGGCGCCGCCGTTTCGGTCGCGGACGGCATGGCGATCGTGGCGATCGGCACCGACACCGGCGGCTCGTGCCGGGTGCCGGCGGCGTTGTGCGGGATCGTCGGGTTCAAGCCGACCCAGCGCCGGGTGCCGCTCGCCGGCGCGTGGCCGCTGTCGCCGTCGCTGGACAGCATCGGCCCGCTCGCGCGCACGGTGGCCGACTGCGCCGCGATCGACGCCGTGCTGGCTGGCGAGGTGTTCGCACCCCTGCCGGATGTGGCGCTGGCCGGGCGCAAGTTCGTGATCCCGGCGGGGTGGGCCGAGGATTTGGCTCCGGAGGTGGAGACGGCGTTCGAGGCGGCGGTCGACCGGCTGCGCGCGGCAGGTGCGGTGGTCGAGGAACGGTCGGTCGCGGCGTTCGACGACATCGACGCGGCGAATGCGCGGGGCAACCTGACCGTCGCGGAAGCCTGGGCGTGCCACGAGACGAGGCTGGAGCGCGACGGTTATCGCTACGACCCGTTCGTGCGCCGGCGGATCGAGCGCGGGGCCGGCATGAGTGCCGCCGATCTGGTGCGACTGATCCAGGCGCGGGCCAAAATCATCGCGGCGATGGCGGCCGAGTGGGCCGGGATGGACGCGCTGCTGCTGCCGACTTGCCCGATCGTGGCACCGCGCATCGCCGACCTCACCGATCTGGATGAAGCGGCACGGGTCAACGCGCGCCTGCTGCGGGCGACGTCGGCGATCAACTTCCTGGACGGGTGCTCGATCAGCCTGCCGTGCCATGCGCCGGGGACGGCACCGGTCGGGCTGATGCTGTCGGCCGGCCCGATGGCGGACCGCGGGTTGCTGGCGTTGGCGGCTGCGGTCGAGCGGCTACTCGGCCGCTAGCGCCACACGGGCGGCCAGCACGCCCTCCGGATCCTCGTGCCCGGCGAGGCGCGCGGCGGCGAGGTGGGCGAAGCGGAGCAGCAGCGCGCGGCGGCGGGCTGGCGTCAGCGGGTGCGGTTCGGGGTGGCTGAAGATCTCGGCACCGTCTTCGCAGGCGACGATGCGGCCGGGGCCTTCGGGCAGGATGTGGGCCGGGAAGTCGTGGTCGACGGCAAAGAACAGCGCGTCGCAATGGGCGCGGTATTCCGGCCATTTCGCGTCGGCGCGGTAGTCGGCGAGGCAGGATTTCACTTCGACGATGACGAAGCCGCCGTCGGGGCGCAGGGCCAGAAGATCGGCGCGACGGCCGTCCGGCAGGGCGACCTCATGCAGCGCGGCCCAGCCGAGGTCCCGGCACAGGCGGGCGGTGGCGCGGCGGATCGTTTTGGTGCGGTCGGGCGGGGTCATGCGGTCGGCGGCGGATCGTTCTCGTCGTCGAGGTCGGGCAGATCGAGGTCGACGTAAATGTCGAGCAGCGCGATGTCGACGCCGATCGAGCGCATCGAGAGCGTGTCTGCCCGTAGCAGACTGCGCGCATCCCAAATGTCGCCGGATCTGGTGAACACCATGGCGGCGACGCTGTCCTGCTCGAGGATGACGTATTGCTGAATCGACGGCGTCGCCTGGTATTCGCGCAACTTGGCAAAGCGATCGTCTCCGCGAACTGCCGGGGCTGATGACTTCGAACACCACGACCGGTTCCGGCATGACCGTTTGCGTGCGATCCGCCACGGCCCGGCTGACAAATGCATCGGGATAGCGAATGTGCCCGGCGACCTCGACTTTCAGGGTCGGGCCGAAGACGCGATAGGGCGTTCCGACGAGGAAATCGTAAAGCAATCGTCGCAAATTGGCGCCGATGGTCTCGTGCCCGATCGTGCCGCCGTTCATCGCGATCGCTCTCTGTCCGTCGAACTCGTAGCGCAGCTCCTGCCGTTCTTCCCAAGCCAGGAAGTCCGACAAGGTCGTGGGTGTCTGGATCGCGATGTCCATGTCCGCAGTCTAGCGCGCACGGCAGTGCGGATGCACGCCTACACCGCCTGCCCGGCGACAAACCCGCTCGCCCACGCCCACTGGAAATTATAACCGCCGAGCCAGCCGGTGACGTCGACGGCCTCGCCGATGACGAACAGGCCGGGCACGCCGGTCGCCTCCATCGTGCGCTGCGACAGGTCGCGCGTGTCGACGCCGCCGCGCGTGACCTCGGCTTTCGCGTAGCCCTCGGAGCCGCTCGGCGTGACGGTCCAGGCGCGCAGCCGCTCGGCTAGCGCCCGCAGCACCCGGTCGGAGATGTCCGCCATGCGGCCGACCACTGCGACGGTGGCGGCGAGCGCCTCGGCCAGGCGTTGCGGCAGGATTTCTGCCAGCACGGTGCGGAGTTCGGCACGCGGGCGGTCGCGTTTGCGCTCCAGCAGGAAGGCGGCGGCGTCGCGGCCGGGCAGCAGGTCGAGGGTGATCGGGCCGTCGTTCCAATACGACGACGCCTGCAGCACCGCCGGACCGGACAGGCCGCGATGGGTGAACAGGGTCGCGTCGCGGAACCGCTGCCGGCCGGCCGCAACTTCGCTGTCGAGTGCGACCCCGCTGAGCGGCCGCATCAGGTCGAGCAGCTCGCCGTCGAAGGTGAGCGGGACGAGCGCCGGGCGGAGTTCGGTGACGCGCAGGCCGTATTGGCGGGCGGTGGCGTGGGCGAAACCGGTTGCCCCCATTTTCGGGATCGACAGACCGCCCGTCGCCAGCACCAGCTGCTTCGTCGCGAACGCGCCGTGGTCGGTGGTGACGCGGAAATTGCCGGAGATGTCGGTGACACGGTGGCCGAGGCGGATGTCGACGCCGTGGCACTCGTCGAGCAGCATTTGCACGATGGCGCGGGCCGAACCGTCGCAGAACAATTGGCCGGCGGCCTTCTCGTGGTGCGCGATGCCGTGGCGGTCGACCAGCGCGATGAAATCGGCGGGTGTGTAACGGCCGAGCGCCGAGCGGCTGAACTGCTTGTTGTCCGACAGGAACCGGTCCGGCGCGGTCGCGGTGTTGGTAAAGTTGCAGCGCCCGCCGCCGGAGATCAGGATTTTCGCCCCCGCCTCCGCCGCATGGTCGAGCAACAGCACGCGCCGGCCACGTTGCCTCGCGGTCGCCGCGCACATCAGCCCGGCCGCACCCGCGCCGAGCACGATGACGTCGAAGTCGCGTCACTCGGGCGCGTCGGCGTCCGGTAAATCGACGTCTTGATACACGTCGTCCAACGCGACCTCGATGCCAAGTTTCGGGAACGCCATCGTGTCGCCCTGCGTGAGCGCCGTCGCCTCCCACGTTTCGGCTTTCGTCCGGCTGAGGACGAGAGCGCCGATCCGGCTCTGCTCCAGCATCACGTAGTGCTGGACGGACGGAATCATCTGGTATTCCCGCAGCTTCACAATCCGGTCGATGCCGCCCGTGCTGGCGCTCTGAACCTCGAACAGCACGACGGGGTCCGGGGCAATGGTGGCCGTACCCTCGACGCGGGTAGCAGGTAATGAGGGCGTCCGGATAGCGGATGCCGCCGGCGGTCGCGATTTTCAGGCCCGGCCCGAACACGCGACAACCTGAGCCACGCAGGCGCTCCCGCAACAGCGCCCGCAATGTGTCGGCGATGGTCTCGTGCGCGATGGTGCCGCCGTTCATGGCGACCGCGCGCACCCCGTCGAACTCCCAGCGGAGCTCCTGCCGCTCTTCCCAGGCGATGAACTCGCTAACCGACATCGGCGCGCGGACTGGATCGGTCATGCCCCGATATACGCGGGCCGCCCTCCTATTGCGACCGCGCCCGTTTGACCGCCGCGCGCCACGCCGCGTGCTCGGCCGTGCGGGACGCCGCGTCCAGGGCCGGCCGGAACACCCGGTCCGGCTGCCGCAATGCCGCAATGGCGGGCAGATCGGCGAACATCCCTGCCCCGAGCCCGGCCAGCGCCGCCACACCCCTTGCCGTCGTCTCGCCCGAGCCGGCGCGCTCGACCGCGAGGCCGGTCAGGTCGGCGAGCCGCCCCATCAGCCAGTCGTTCGCCGTCATGCCGCCGTCGACCCGGAGCAGTGCCGGGGCCGGCATGCCGTCGGCCGCCATCGCGTCGATCAGGTCGCGGGTCTGGTGGCACACGGCGTCCAGCGTCGCGCGGACGATGTGGGCGGCTTTCGTGCCCCGGTCGATGCCGCAGATCAGTCCGCGCGCGTCGGCGTCCCAATCCGGTGCGCCGAGCCCGGTCAGCGCCGGCACCACGACCACGCCGCCGCTGTCCGGGACCGACGCGGCCAGCCGCTCGGACTCCGCCGCGTCGCGCAGGATGCCGAGGCCGTCGCGGAGCCACTGGATCGCGGCCCCGGTGACGAAGATGCTGCCCTCCAGCCCGTAGGTGACGACACCGTTCAGCCGGTAGGCGACCGTCGTCAGCAGGCGGTTGCGGGACGCCGCCGGATGTTCGCCGGTGTTGGCGATCAGGAACGTGCCTGTCCCGTACGTGCTTTTCATCTCGCCGGGCGCGAAGCAGGCGTGCCCGACCAGCGCCGCCTGCTGGTCGCCCGCCATCGCCCTGACCGGGATGTCGGGGCCGAACAGGCCGGTCGCGCCGAACGCGGACACGTTGTCGCGCACCTCCGGCAACATGCTCCGCGGCACCCGGAACAGCTCGCACATCCTGGGGGACCAAGCCTGCTCGAAGATGTCGAACAGGCTGGTGCGGGCGGCGTTGGTCGCGTCGGTCGCGTGGACGCGTCCTTGCGTGAGCCGCCACAACAGGAAGCTGTCGATTGTGCCGAACGCGAGCCTGCCCGCCTCGGCGTCGGCGCGTC
The DNA here is from genome assembly GCA_963756975.1 of uncultured Alphaproteobacteria bacterium. Lineage (GTDB taxonomy): Bacteria > Pseudomonadota > Alphaproteobacteria > Acetobacterales > Acetobacteraceae > CAVRQM01. Next base: position 284,633 of record CAVWPS010000002.1, read on the forward strand.
TGCCCGTGTGGTCCAGCAACCAGGCGATCTTGCTCGCCGAGAAATACGGGTCGAGCACGAGGCCCGTCGTCGCCGTGACCTCGGCCCCGTGCGGTGCCAGCGCGCGGCACGCCTCGGCCGTGCGGCGATCCTGCCAGACGATCGCGTTGAAAATCGGCTTGCCGGTTGTCGCGGTCCCACACCACCGTCGTCTCGCGCTGGTTGGTGATCCCGATCGCCGCAACCGGATGTTTGGCCCGCGCCAGCACGTCCTTGCAAACGTCCTCGACGGCGCTCCAGATTTCCTCCGGATCGTGTTCGACCCAGCCGGGGCCGGGCAGGATTTGCCGCAGCGGACGCTGGCTCACCTCGACCGGCGCCAGCGTCTCGTCGAACAGGATCGCGCGCGTCGACGTGGTGCCCTGGTCGATCGCCAGGAGCAGTTTCGTGGTCATCCGAGTGCGTCGATCGCGCGCGCGAGCCGTACGTCCCGCGCGGACAGGCCGCCCGAATCATGGGTGGTGAGGACGATCTCGACCCGGTTGTAGACGTTGGTCCATTCCGGGTGATGGTCCTGCGCCTCGGCCAGCAGGGCGACCCGGGCCATGAAGCCCCACGCCTCGGAGAAATTCTTGAACCGCCATGCGCGGACGATCGCGTCGCGCCCTTCGGCCATCGCCCATAGCGGCAGGTCGCGCCCGAGCGCCGCCCGCTCCTCCAGGTCGAGTCGTTCCGCCATGGCCGCGTCCCCCGTTTCGCCGGAGCCTAGCGCCCGCGCGGGTTGACGCAATCGACGCCCGCTTCATGGTGCGCCCATGATCGCCCCCGACGCCGACGCCATCGCGCTGCTCGCCGAAACCGCGATGGCCCGCATTCCCGCCGAGTTGCGAAAACACCTCGGCGAGATTGCGATCGCCGTCGAGGAGCTGGCCGACGACGAGACGCTGGAGGGGCTCGGGATCGACAGCCCGTACGACCTGACCGGCCTGTATCGCGGCACGCCCCGTCACCTGCGCGGGGCCAACGACACCGGCCGGCTGCCGGACCTGATCGTGCTGTACCGGCAGGCGATCCTGCTCGAATGGATCGAGACGGGCGAGGATCTGGGCCGCCTCGTCGGATCGGTGCTGATCCACGAGGCGGCCCATCATTTCGGCTTCAGCGACGCCGAAATCGAGGCGTTGGAGGCCGCCCCCTAACCGAGCCGCCGCGCGATGATGTCCGCCACGCGCAACGCGTTCGCGATGATCGTCAGCGTCGGGTTCACCGCGCCGATCGACGGAAAGAAGCTCGCGTCGGTGACGTAGAGGTTGTCGACCTCGTGCGCGCGGCACGACAGATCGAGCACCGAGGTCGCCTTGTCGGTACCGAACCGCAACGTCCCGGCCTGATGCGCGGTGCCGCCGATCGGGATGTTTTGCCCAAAGTACAGCGACCGGTCGATCAGATGCGGGTGGACGTCGACCTTCCCCAGGATTTCGGTCAGCTTCTGCTTCAGCCGCTTGTGCATTTCGAGGCTGCCGTCGTCGAGGTCGAGGTTGACCTTGCCGTTCCTGTAATGCACGCGGTTTTCCGGCTTCGCGATGTCCTCGCTGGTGAGCCAGAAATCGACCGCGTGGCGCGCGATGAAGTCGAACGGCGCATTCGGCATGATACCCTGCAACCATGACGGCATGGCGTCGCCGCGCACCTGCTCGCCATGGCTTTTGCCGAGCATCTGGATGTGGCCGAGCGGATACTCGTAATCGGGAGCGCCGAAATAGAAGTCGTTCAGCCCTAGCGTCTTCTGGAACTTGGTCAGGTTCGGCGTGCGGCTGATCGCGAGGAAGGCCGAGTTGACATGGCGCATGTAGTTGCGCCCGACCAGGCCGGAGCCGTTGGCCAGACCGTCAGGGTGCGCGTCGCCGCCGGAGCGCAGCAGCAACAGCGCCGACGATAGCGCGCCGCACGCGACGACCACGATGTCGGCCGACACGGTCGCGACCTCCGCCCCGTCCGGCCCGCCGCGCTTGACGACGGCGCCGGTCACGGTCCGCCCGGCCGCGTCGGTCAGCAGCCGGTCGACATAGGCACCCGTCGCCAGCATGACGTTCTCGCGCGGCAGGTTCGGGTCGATCGCGACGATCTGGCTGTCGGCCTTGCCGTTGACGAGGCACGGGAAGCCGTCGAACGCGTCGCACTTGATGCACGCGCTGTGCGGCGTCGGCTTGCCGTCCTTCTCGTCCAGCAAGACGCCGACCGGCAGCGGGAACGGATGGTAGCCTTCCCGCACCATGTCGTCGAACAGCTTCTGGATGCGCGGCTCGTTCGCGACCGGCGGATAGGGGTAGGGCGTCGACGAGGGCGGCTCGGTCGGGTCGACGCCGTGCTCGCCGTGCACGTGGAACAGCTTCTCGGCCTGACCGTAATACGGCTCGAAATCCTCGTACGACATCGGCCAGCCGGGGGTCATGCCATTGGTGTGCGGACGCGCCTTGAAATCTTCGGCGCGGAGCCGGAACAGCACCGCGCCGTAAACCTTGGTGTTGCCGCCGACGAAGTAGTGCAGGCCGGGCGAGAAGGTGTGGCCCTCGCTGTCGGTCCAGATCTCCTTTGTCTGGTAGCGGGCGTCGACGAACACCGCCTCCGCGTCCCAGTTCTCCCGCTCGCGGGGCAGGTACTCGCCGCGCTCCAGCATCAGAATGCGCTTGCCGGTCGGGGCCAGCCGGTCGAGCATGGCCCCGCCGCCAGCACCGCTGCCGATGATGAGCACGTCGTAGTGGCCGCCGATCTCGTCCGCCGTCACCGCCTGCATCGAATACCCTTTTCAAACTTCGTCCGGGGAACGTCCCGGCCCCCGTCTCGTTCCGGATTGGGTCTCGTTCCGGATGGGGTCTCGTTCCGGACGGCAACCTTCGTGCCGGGCCGGGCTTAGGAATGCCATGTCGACACTCAACTCCCTCATCCCGCTACTGGCCAAGATCGCCATGGTGGCGCTGTTCCCGCCGAGTGCGCTGGAAAAAATCCTCGACTGGCCGGACACGCTGAAACAGGCGCGCTCATCCATTCTGCCCGGCGGTGCCGTGCTGCTGGTGCTGGGCATCGTGATCGAGCTCGGGTGCCCGGCCTCGATCCTGCTCGGCTGGCACGACCGGATCGGCGCGGTGATCCTGGCCGCGTTCTGCGCCGCGACGGCGCTGCTCTACAAGCCGTTTTGGGCCAACAACGATTTCTGGCGGCGCGGCAAAAGCCTGGCACGGTCCGATTTTTGGGATTTCCTGAAGAACTTCGCCGTCGCGGGCGGCTTGGTGCTGTTCGCGATCTCGGCCGGCCCCCTGCCGATCGCGCGGCTGTTTCAGGAGCCGTTGTCGTCCGTGCCGTCCGTTGGGAGTGGAAGCTGATGGAGACGAAACCGAGCGCGTCGTATTGGCATCTTTGGGTCGACGGCGAAGGCGTGAGCCACCAGAGCCAGCATGCGATCGAGCAGTTCGACCTGAAATCGGTCGGCGGCGGGGCCGAGCCGCAATTCATGCACGACGACGCGCCCACGCCGGCGACGGTCTCGTTCGAGGTGATGCCGCCGGGCTGGTTCGGCGACTGGCATCCGAACCGCAAGCCGCAGTGGATCGTCGTCATGTCGGGGCGCTGGTACGTGACCGCGATGGACGGCACGCGCGCCGAGATGGGACCGGGCGAGCTGTCGTTCGGCGAGGATCAGCTCGCGCACAAGGACGCCAAGGGTCAGCTCGGCCACCTGTCCGGCACCATCGGCGACGCGCCCTGCGTGCTGATGTGCGTGCAGCTCGACATCGCGCCGACCATCGACCAGCCCGGCCGCTTTCGGTGACTGCCGGGTTCGAGGCCGTCGATCCCGTGTTCAAGAGCTACGTGCTGGCCAACGCGTCGTTGGAGAAGCTGGCCGGGGGGTTGCGCTGGGCGGAAGGCCCGGTCTGGTTCGGCGACCATGGCTGCCTGCTGTTCCAGGACCTGCCGAACGACCGCACGATGCGGTGGAGCGAGGCCGGGGTGGAGGTGTTCCGCACGCCGTCGCATTACGCCAACGGTCAGGCGCGCGACCGGCTGGGGCGGCTGATCTCCTGCTCTCACCGAAGGCGCTGCTTGCTGCGGACCGAGCATGACGGGTCCATCACCGAACTCGCGACCCATTTCGAGGGCAAGCGGCTCAACAGCCCGAACGATGTCGTGGTCCGCTCCGACGGCTCGATCTGGTTCACCGACCCGGTCTACGGCATCAGCACCGATTACGAGGGCGGCAAGCAGGCGAGCGAGATCGCCGAGCACGTGTGGCGGCTCGATCCGGACGGGCGGTTGACGCCGGTGATCTCCGACATCGTGGGGCCGAACGGGCTGTGCTTCAGCCCCGGCGAGTCGCTGCTTTACGTGGCGGCCACAGGGCCGTTGCTGGCCGCCGATGCGGGCAAGTGCATTCGCGTCTACCCCGTCTCGAACGACGGCAGCGTGGGGGACGGCACCTATTTCGCTCGCGTGACGCCGGGGTTCGCCGACGGCTTCAGCGCCGACGAGCACGGCAACCTCTGGAGTTCGGCGGGGGACGGCGTGCACTGCCTGTCACCCGGCGGAAAGCTGCTCGGCCGCGTGAGCGTGCCGGCCACGGTGTCGAACGTCGCGTTCGGTGGATTGCGCCGCGACCGGCTGTTCATCTGCGCATCGGATTCGCTCTTCGCGATCTATCTCAACGTTCGGGGTGCGACATGGCCGTGACGGTCCGCCGCCTGGACCGGGTCGCCATCGTGGCCGGCGACACGGACCGTCTGACCCGGTTCTACGTGGACCTGGGGTTCACCGCCGATAACGCGCGCGCGGCGCCTGAGGAGGCGACGCTGGCCGAGGCGCGAACCGCGACCGCGAGAACGCTGCGCATCGGGCGGCAGACCGTCGAGCTGGTCGCGTTCGATCCGCCGGGTGCCGCATACCCCCTGCCCGCCCGCTCCACCGATCCGTGGTTCCAGCACATCGCCCTGATCGCGTCCGACATCGACGCCGCGATGGGGCGGCTGCGGGCGACCGGCGGGTGGACCCCGATCAGCCGCGCCGGCATCGACCGCCTGCCCGAGCGGGCCGGCGGCGTCTCGGCCTTCAAATTCCGTGACCCGGAGGGCCATCCGCTCGAATTTCTGGCGTTCCCGTCCGGCAAGACGCCCGAGGCATGGCGCGGCTCCGGACCGGGCCTGCTCGGCTACGATCATTCGGCGATCGGGGTCACGGATGTCGCCACCAGCATCGCGTTCTGGCGCGGTGAGATGGGCTTCGCGCTCGGTGCCCGCACGCTGAACGAGGGGCCGGAACAGGCGGCGCTGGACGGGCTCGACGCGCCGGTGGTCGATGTGGTGGCGATGCGTCCGGGCACGCCGACGCCGCATGTGGAACTGCTCGGCTACCACGTCGGCCATCGCGTCAAACCGGTCGCGGTCGGCGCGCGCGACCGCGCGGCGACCCGGCTGGTGCTGGCGGCGGACGGGGTCGCCGCCCCGTATCTGACCCGCGACCCGGACGGGCACTGGTTACAGCTTGTTCGGGCTTAGGCCCGGAGCGCGTCGCGGACGAGTGCCTCGTTGTCGGCCACCGGGGAGCCGTCGGCGGCGAACAGGGAGTCCTCGAGCCCCATCCGTCCCGAATACCCGAGTTCACGCGCGCGCAGATAAACGGGCCAAGCGCCGATTTCGAACCCGTGCATCAGGATCGGCGCCGGCCGCGACACCCCGGCGATGATCGTCAGGATCGCCTCGGCTTCCGCCACGGCGGACGCTCCGTCGGCCCCTTCCGGTTCGACCAGCACGCGTTTGACCCACATTCCGCGTGCGCGCTCGGCGACGTAGCGGCGGGCGTCGTCGACGCTGGCCAGGCCGACCTCGGCCGGCACGCCGCGTTGCGCCAGGCGGCCGATGATCGACGGCGCGTCGGCCTCGCAGAAATTGACCGAGGCGAAATCGGGCAGAATGCGCCAGCCGTCGATCGCGGCGCGGCGGCGGCCCAGGTCGGGAATGATGCGCTCGTTGGTCGTGATGCCGAGCTCGGTCCCGGGACACGCGACGCGCAGGGCCGACACCCAGGCCCCGACATCGTCCGGCTCCAGGCTTTCGGACCCGTCCGGCGCGCGGGGATGCACATGGACCTCGCCCGCCCCGGCGCGGACCGAGGCGCGCGCCGCCACGATCGCCTCGGCGGTGGTCCACGGAATCCCCGCGTGTTCGGTTTTCGATCGCATCCCGTTCAGGCAGGCTTGCAGGAGCATCGGCCGTTTCCGTGATTTCGGCGGCTCGAACCGCTCGCGAACTGAGACCGGATTACACGCGGGTAATGCCACACGTAAATAGCCGATCGCGTGTGGCCACGCTGGACCGCGCGGCGAACGTCGGACAAGGTGCGGCCCCGCCGCCGGAGCGCCGCCATGCTGTTCGATTTCGCGGCGCTGCCGCCCGCCGACCGCTACAAGCTGATGACCTCGACGATCGTGCCGCGCCCGATCGCCTGGGTGGTCAGCCAGGACGCCGCCGGGCAGGTCAACGCCGCCCCGTTCTCGTTCTTCAACGCGTTCGCCAACGACCCGCCGGTGATCTGCCTCGGCATCAACGGCGCCGGTCACGATCCCGGCACCCTGAAGGACAGCGCGGCGAACATCCGCGCCACCGGGCAGTTCGTCGTCTGCCTCGTCCCGTTCGGCCTGACCGACGCGATGCACGTGACGGCCCTCGAATTCCCGCACGATGTGGACGAGCTGGCCGAGGCGGGGCTGCGGACCATTCCGTCGACCCATGTCGCCCCGCCCCGGATCGAGGGCAGCCCGGTCGCGTTCGAGTGCGAGCGGCACAGCATCGTCGAGCTGGCGGGTGACCGGGCCATCCTGATCGGGCGGATCGTCGCGATGCACGTCCGCGACGACGCGGTGCTGGATGCGAAGCGGTGCCACATCGACACCGGGGCGCTCGATCTGATCGGCCGCATGGGGGCGAACGGATACGTCCGGGCCGCCGGACCGGGCGTGTTCGACCGCGCGAGACTGAAATTGAGCGAATGGGTACGCCGCACCTGACGCTGAAACCGCCGCCGCTCGCCGTCTCGCTGCGTGACCCGATCGTCGCCTTGCTGTGGGCGGGTCAGGCGGCTTCGGCCATCGGCGATCAGGCGTTTCTGGTCGCCCTGTCGTGGGTGGCCGTCCGGGTGCTGGGCGAGCGCGCCGGCTACCTGACGATATTGCTGCCGGCCGTGACCCTGGCGGTGGCGCTGACCGCCGGGCGGGCCGACCGCCACGCGCCGCGCCGCGTCATGATCGCGGCCGACATTTTGCGCGCGGCGGCTCTGACCGTTCTGGCGGCGACATGGCTCGCGAACGGGCAGCCGCCGGCGTGGGCGCTGGTCACCGCGATCGTGGCGCTCGGGGCCGGATCGGCGCTGTTCCGCCCGGCGCTGCAGGCCGTGCTGCCGCCGCTGGTCGGCCGCACCGACCGGCTTCCGGCCGCCAACGCGCTGATGGAGACGACCGACCGGCTCGCGCGGCTGATCGGGCCGGCCAGCATCGGATTGCTCGACGGGCTGCTGCCGGTGGTCCACTTCGTGACGCTCGACATCGCGAGCTTCGTCGTCAGCGCGGGCGCGCTCGCCCTGTCCGGGCGCCTGCGTCCGCTCCCGCCGCCGACCGGCCATCATCCCGCGAGCGTCGTGCGCGGGTTCCGGGCGATGGCGACCCATCCGGTGCTGCGGTTCGTCCTGCTCACGATCGGGCCGGTCAACGCGGTCTGGTGGGTGTCGATGTTTCTGGCATTGCCGCTGATGGTCGGCTCCGGCCCGGACAGCCTCGGCACGCTCGGGCTGGTCTGGGCGTCGTACGGCGCGACCAATCTGGCCACCAACCTGCTGATGGGCGGCGGGATTTCGCGCCGTCCGGGGCGGCCGATCTTCGGGTCCGACGTGATCCTCGGCACCGGTCTCGCGATCATGGGCGCGTCGGCGCTGCTGCTGCCGCCGGGCTGGTCCGTCGCCGGCTTCTGCGCGGGTGCGGCGCTGGGCGCGATCGGCGGACCGCTCGGCGACATTCCGATCGCCGTTCTGCGGCAAACCCGGTTGGCACCCGGCGATCAGGCGGCGGCGATGCGGGCCATCCTGGTGGTGTGGAACATCGGCACGCTGATCGGCATGGCCGCCGCACCGACCCTGTTCGCGCGGATCGGCGTCGCGGCGACGGTCGTGTGCGGCGGTCTGATGATCACGGTGACCGGGCGCGGCTGGCCTGGTGCTGCACCACGCCACCCCGCACGACGCCGCCGCCGGATGGCGGGCCTAGCGCAGCTTCGGGAACACGCCCGTCGGCTCCGGGTAATCGTCGTCCGGCTGGCGCGCGATCGCGTGGATGCGGGCCGCAATCCGGGCGATCGCGTCGGCACCGTCGATCACCGACATGGCGAGGTGATACTCGCGCGCCTCCCCGTGTTCGAGCTCGATCAGCTCGCCCCGCTCCGCCGCCTTCTCGTGCCCGATCGCGTAGTTCGACCCGGGCTCGATCCCCATCGCGTACGCGCCGGCCTGGAAATGCTGCCATTGCAGATGGCACGGCAGCTCGGACGCCCGTGTTTCCAGCAGCAGGCCGAAGCCGATCGCGTCGTTGACGACGGCGATGGGCACGATCCCGTCCGCGCCCGCATCCATCGCGTGCTGCCAGACCTGCTCCTGAAACGGGTTTTTCGGACCCGGCAGCGTGCGGTAGCCGACGCCCTGGTCGCGGTAGCGGTGCCGATGCATGGCGACGATCGGTGCCGTGATCGGTGCCAGGTAGCGGCTGCCCTCGGCGATGACCGGATGCCCGAGGTCGATGTGATACAGGATCATGTGCGGCGTGCGGGTGAAGCCCCGGTTCTCGACGCGGTCGTGGATCGTCAGCCCCGAGCCGTCGGCCGGGATTTCGATCCGGCGGATCAGCACGAGGTGTTCGCCGAATACCGCCGCCTGCCGTACCTCGCCCTCCGCGAACAGCGTGCATTGGTCGCCGTCCCAACGCTCGCCGTACGACACGAGGCGGGCCGGCAGCGCGTTGACCCGGCCGTGCAGCGAATAGGCGACGGTCTTGCGCGCCGGATAGTTGTATCGGGCGGCGTCGCCGGTTTCCGGGAAGCCGAAATGGTCGAGCCCGCAGGTGTTCAGCAGGCCGGAAAAGCCGCGCAGGAAGCCGAGACCGCCCTCGCCCTCGCCGTTCAGCAAGCCGGGTGCGACGACACCGGTCGGCGACTGCCAGCCGATCGCGCGACCCCGGTGCTCGCAGGCGTGGATGTCCATCGCGCGGTCGACCAGCACGGTCACGCGCAGCCCGTCGGTGGTGCGGAATGTCAGCACGCGGACGCCGCGCCCCGCGCCGTCGGCGATGGTGGACAGGTCGACGCCGAAGAACTGCGCGGTGTCGCCGCATAGCGACGCGACCTCGCGCCGGGTCGTCTCGCGGCCATAGAACTTCATGCGGGCGGCTCCTGAAGGACGGTGTCATAGCGGGCGAGGTCGCGCGCCACGGCCGCGATCCATGCCGCGTCTGCGGGCCAGCCGGCAAGCCGCGCGGCCCGCAGCAGGGCGCCGCCGACCGGGGGCAGGACGGGCGCTTCGGGCGGCCGGCCGACGCGCGCCGTCACGCGCGCGAGCATTCCGGCGCTGCGGGAGACGCCGCCGACGAACGCCCACGGCAGATCGGCCGACAACTTTTTCCGCGCGGCTTCGACGTGGACGGCCAGGTCGTCCGCGGCGGCGTCGAGCAGGGCTTCGGCCACAGGGTCGCCGGCCGCCGCCAGCCGGTCGACCACGCGCGCGAGTGCCGCCACGGCCGGCCGGCGGTGGGGATGGTCGTAGAACCAGGCGATCAGGCGGTCCGGCGAGCCCCCCGTCGCGGCCACGATCGCGGCCGCGAACGCCGCACCGTCGAGCCGGCCGTCGATCGCCTTCGACGTCGCGCTCAGCGCCGCGCGGCCGATCGCGAAGGCGCTGCCCTCATCGCCGAACCCGTCGCCCCAGCCGCCGATCCGCGCTTCCGACCCGTCCGCGCCGACGCCCCAGCACAGGCTCCCGGTGCCGGCGAGCAGCAGCAGCCCGGGGCCGCCCGCGAACGCGCCGACCTGATTGAGCCGCACGTCGTTTTCGACCTTGGTCCTGCCGCCGCCGAGCCGTGCCGCGACCGTCTCCTGCGCGGCGGAAAGCTCCGCGACCTCGCCGTAAGCGGGCAGGCCGAATACGGCGACCCCCGCCGGGCCGCCGGAGCGCGTGACCGCGTCCGCGACGTGGTCCGCCCAGGCGGGCTGGCCGAGCGGGTTGCTGTCGCGCCCGACCGCGAAGCCGACGATGCGGCCGTCGCGGTCGACCCGCACCGCCACCGTCGTCGTCCCGCCGCCATCGACTCCGAGAATCTCCATGGCGCGATCTTAGCGCGCCGCGCGGCGTTCCAGCAGGAGCTGTGCCGCGAACGCGCTGCTTTCGCGGTACAGCGGATACAGCGCGCCCACGATCGCATCCGCCGCCGCGCTGTCGAACCACGCGGGACCGCCGGCCAGCGCCTCGTCCTCCGGCCGCAGCCGCACCCGCTCGGCACCGGGCGACGGCGCGTTGTGGATCAGCTTGTCGCCACGCTCGCGCAGCCGCCGCACGCCGCGCCAGCCGATGCGATGGTAGCTCATGGTTTCGGATTCGAGGCCGGGGACGATCACCTTGACCACCGACACCGCCCCGTCCGGCGGCGAGCAGTCGACATAGAGGATGTCGAGGCCTTCGGCCGCGAGACGGTCCGCGAGCAGGGCCAGACGGTCCGACGCGTTTGCGATCGGACCTGCATCGGGAAGCTCCGATAGTTTTACGTGGCTTCGGTCCGAGAACACGCTGTCCGCGAGCCGCTCCCGCAACACCGATGCCGGTTGCGTCAGCCATTCGGCCATCGCCTCGACCGCCCGCGTCTCCTCCTTCAGCGACGCGCCGGCGATCTCGCTGTCGTAGAAGTCGCGCGGCAGATGTTCGCGCATGATCGGCAGCGGCGCATGCGTCGCGGCCTTGCGGGCACGCGAGCCGCAGAATTCCAGCAGCGCCTTGCGCAGCGCGCGCGTCCGGTCTGGATGCGACGCCTCGCCGCACGCCGTCACCTGGATCGGGACCAGCGGCGTGCCGTGGTCGTCGCCGACGACGTATAGGTTGGTGATGCCGAAATCGGTGCAGGCGAGTTTCACCATCGGCGTGATGCCGAGCGTCCGCAAATGGTCGAGCAGCGCCGTGACGTTCGCGCCGGGATCGACGTCGATGTCGACCACCACGCCCCGGTCGAGCGCGCGGTAGGTCAGAACGTTGCCGTCGCGCTGGAGCAACTCCATGATCCCGTGCGCGATCGCGTGCGGCAGGTCGAAGCCGGCGCCGAGGCCGTTGGTGATCGGCGTAATGAGTTTGGCCGGCGTGTCCAGCATGTAGGGGTATGCCGCCACCCACTCACGCGGAACCATCACGGGCGCATTGTCGCCATGGCGGCGCGCGGACACCCAGCTCAGCTCCATGTCGTCCGAGTACGGCGACCCGGCGGGCAGGCACAGCGTCAGCGGATCGGCGACGCCTCGCTCGCCATGCTTGGCGACCAGTTCGGCGCGGGTCGCGAACAGCTCGGGCGTGCGTTTCAGCCAGGCTCCGACATGAAACTCCTCGCACAGCTCACCCCAGGCACCGACCTCCGCCTCGTCGGGCGTCGCACCGTAGCCGTGGCCGGTGGTGCAGGGCTCGCCGGGGCTGAAGATGTTGGCCTGCACGACGGGAACGCCGGTGCGGTCGAAGCCGTCGATCGGGAAGTCGGACGTAGCGAGGTCCGGCGGCAGCGTCGCGCGGAACGCGGCCGTGACGCGCCGCAGATCGTCGGTCACGCGGCGAGGCGCTGGTTCGACACCGTGGCGCGCAGTCCGGCCGCGAGCGGCGTCGGCTGTGGCAGCCCGAGGACCGCGCGCATCAGCGCCGGGTCGCCGAGGCTGTCGCGAATGTCCCCGGTGCGCGCGGGCTCCCATTGAATGCGCGCCTCGCGGCCCATGACGCGCGCCATCGTGCGGGCCAGGGTTTCGACACCGACGGCGGACCCCGTGCAGACGTTCAATACCGGCGGCGCTTCGGGAAGTGCGGCCATGCCGTTGATCAGCGCCTGCACGACGTCGCCGACATACACGAGGTCGCGGGTCTGGCGGCCATCGCCGAAAATACGGACCGGGCGGCCGGCCGCGAGGCAATCGCGAAACGCCGAGACGACGCCGGAATACGGCGACGCCCCGTCCTGTCGCGGGCCGTAGACGTTGAAGAACCGCAACCCCAGCGTCGGCACGCCGAACGTCGCGCGAGCGACCCAGGCGTGCAGTTCGCTCGCCAGCTTGTCGGCCCCGTACGGCGATTGCGGCCGGGTGATCGAGTGCTCGTCGAGCGGCGGTTCGGCGGCGTCGCCGTACACCGCCGCCGAGGACGCGTAGACGACCGGTGTTTTCGCCGCGCGCGCCCGTTCGAGGACGGCGATCGTCGCGACCAAGTTCGCTGTGTGGCTGCCGAGCCAGTCATTGGCGCATTTCGGCACGCTCACCTGCGCCGCCAGGTGAAACACCCCGTCGACACCGTCCATCGCGGCGCCGACGATTTCGCGATCGGCCGCCGATCCCACGATCAGCTCGGCCGCGCGGGGTGCCTGTTCGGCATGGCCGGAGGACAGGTCGTCGAGAATGCGAACCCGGTCCCCGCGAGCGACCAGCTCGTCCGCGAGCGTCGAGCCGATGAAGCCGCATCCGCCGGTGACCAGCCATGTCTTCATGGCTGCAAGGCCCGTAAGCCGGCCGGCGTCGCATGAAACCGCTCGACCGGAACGCCGGCACCTTCCGTATGCGCGAGCGTCGAGAGCGTGTCGGCCATCTTCTCGGCACCGCCGAACTGAAAGCCGATCTGCGAGGCGTACAGCCCCGCCGCGTCGATCTTCTTCGTCAATGTGGGGTCGATGGTGACGGCGACCTCGTCGAGCAGGCCCAGGCGGTGATCGAGCGCCGCCTGCGGGTGGCGCACGACATACGGCACATCGCGCCAGAACGCCGTCGCGTGCTCGCCCTCCGTTCGCAACAGCACGTCGAGCACGCGCCGGTGATCGACATGCCCGCCCAGCGCCGACGGTCCCATCAGCAAGTTCGGCTTCAGGTCGGCGACCAGCGCGTCGACCGCCGCGGTCAGCGTCGCGTCGACGGTGTCGCCGTCCACATACTCCGCGAATAGCGCGTCCGCACTCTCGTAGCCGCGCAACGGCGCTTCCGGCAGGTCCATGTGGATCGCCTCCGCCCCGAGCGACGCGGTCGCGCGCTCATCCTCCTCGCGGCGCAGTGCCATGTAATCCACGTCGTCGCCGAGCCCCTTGTCGCGCTGGCACTCCAGCGCGAAGCCGGTCGCCGGATGCGACGACTTGGTGAACGCGGTCGCGACGACGACGCGCCAGCCGCGCTCGACCAGGGTCGCGATCGTGGCCCCGCAGGAGAACACGGCGTCGTCGAGATGCGGCGAGATCATCAGCGCGGTCGGCATGTTCGGTTCCAGTGTGCTACAGCAGATGCGGTTCGGCGCGGTATTTGCACGGCGTCATCGGCAGGTCGGTCGCCCAGTCGCGGTCCGGCGCGCGGCCGGCCAGCTGCGCGTAGACGCCCATGATCTGCTTGCCGACCGCCTGCCACGAGTAGACGCGACGACATTCATCCAGCGCCGCACTCGCAAGGCGCGTGCGCAGACCGGCATCGGTCAGCATTCGTCGCAGCGAACCGGCCAAAGCGGGGATGTCGCCGGGATCCGTCAGAAGCCCGTTCTCGCCGTCGCGCAGGCAATCCACCACACCCACGGCGTTGCACGACACGCAGGCTAGGCCGCTCGCCATCGCTTCGAGGATGGTGTTGGAGAAGCCCTCGGCGTAGGTCGGCGAAACGAAAATGTCCGCTGCGCGATAGATCGCCGGAACGTCGTCGTAATCGACGTAGCCTGTCATCTCGGCGACGTCGCTCAGCCCGTCCGCCACGATGCGGGCGGATGTCGCGTCGTAGTCGGGGCCGATCCCGGAGATCAGCAGGCGCATCGGCTGCCCTTCCGCGCGCAACACGCGGCACGCGTCCAGCATGTCGAGCACGCCTTTCCGGCGGTCGACACGGCCGTGATACAGCATCACCGGCGGGTCAGGCACGATGCGGGCCGGATCGGGGGAGAAGCGGCCGGTGTCGACCGCGCCGGGAACGATGGTGAACCGCGCGGGATCGGTGCCGAGCCGGTCCGTCACCTCCTGCGCGAACGAGCGCGCGCCGATCAGCACGGCGTCCGCGTGATCGAGCACGCGCGTCATCGCGAGCCGGTGGGTTTCGCAGCACGATCCGACCCAGTGCCCGTCCCCGCCCTGGATCGAGACGACGCACGGCACGCCGATTTCGCGGCAGGCCAGCATCGCCGCCCAGCCGCACGGGTAGCCGTACTGCGCGTGCACGATGTCGAACGGCGTCTCGGCGTGCCGTTCGACGATCGTACGGCGCATATTCTCGACGTCGGTCTCGAAATCGCCCGCGTTCTGCTCGCCCACCTGTTCGAGCCCGATCACGCGGACGCCCGGCACCTCGGGGGGCGGGCCGCCGCCGTAGACGCGGATGCCGAGCGCGTCCGCGCGGTATTGCGAGACCATGGTCACGTCGTGACCCGCCGCGACCAGTTCGCGCAGCAGGTTCGACGCGTAGACGCTCATTCCCGAGATCGTCGGGAAGAAGCGGCGGCTGATGAAGCAGATGTTCAAGCCGCGACCCGGGTCGTGCGCGCGCCGGCATCGTGCTCGCGCAGCCATTCCCGCGCGTCGCGCACCATCTGCGGCGCGCGGTGCGCGTCGGCCGACAATTCCACGACCGTCAGGCCGCGAAAGCGCACGTCGCGCAACGCCTGCAGGCACGCCGGCAGATCCATGTGCCCGTCGCCCGGGAACAGATGCAGATGGACGCCGCGCCGCATGTCCTCGAAATGGACCACGGCGATGTCCCCGCCATGCGCGCGAACCGCATCCTGCGGCTCGACATCCTGCGTCACCGTGCAGTGGCCGAGATCGAGCGCCAGTTTCAGCCCCGGCACCTTGGCCGCGAGCGCGTCGTAATGCGCCACGGTGCCGAGCATCATCTCCGGCTCCGGTTCCATCGCCGCAACCAGTCCGTGCGCGCGGCAGCGTTCCACAACCTCGTGCGTGCCTTCGAGCAGATAGGTCTGCGCGTCCGCCTCGGTCACATCGGAACCGCGCACGCCGGACCAGAACGTGAAGCACTCGGCCCCGAGCGTCGCCGCCATCCGCATGCAGCGGTCGTAGAAATCCATGCGCACGGCGCGCCGCTCGGGCTCGGGCGAGATCAGCGTCGGCGCGTGCTTGGCCGCGCGGTCGATGACGTAGAACGCGCCGGTCTGGACGACGCACGACAGCCCGAACTCGCGCAGCCGCCGCGCAGCCGCCGCCGTCTGCGCCTCGATGTCGGGCGCGTACGGATCGAGGTGGCAGATGTCGGGCGTGATCGCGACGCCGTCGTAGCCAGCCTCGGCGATCATGATCAGCGCGTCGTCCAGCCGGTGCCGGAACAGGCCGTTGGTGTCATAGCCGTAGCGTAGCGTCATGGGCGCGATCCTCTCGCGATGGGAATGGGATGCGTGAAGGGCGGCCCGGCGATCACCTGATCGAGCAGCGCGAGCGCGTCGGCCGTGGTGGTGTCGGGCGCATGTTCGAACGGCGTGAAGACCTGGGTGAAGTCGAGCCGCTCCAGCACGCGGCGATACCGGATCGCCTCGTCGCGGCTGAGCGGGATCTGCTTGTGGTAGGCTTTGTGCGTCGAGATGCGCGCCGCCGTTCCGTCCGGATCGAAGTCGATCTTGAGCGCGTCACCGGCGAACAACGCCTTCCGGCCGGCATCGTACAACACCGAATGGCCATCGTAGTGACCGCCGGTGTGATGCAGCGTGAGGCCGGGCCGGATCTCGAACGTGTCGTCGTACGGCCACGTGACGCGAAACGCCTTGGTCCACTCGAGGTCTTCGCGCTGGATCAGCAGCGCCTCGGGCTTGAAGTGGTCCTGCAACTGATACAGCGCGCCGTAGCCATGCGGGTGCGACGCGGCCAGGATGCGGATGCCGCCGAGCCGTTCGATCTCCGCGAATGCTTCCGGCGAGTACGACGGCGCCGCCTCGAATGCGACGTTGCCGTCCGGATACGTGAGCAGCCAGCCATGACTGTCGAGGCCGAAGCGCGGCGTCGTCCAGAAGTCATGGATGCCGGGCGCGGCTTCGCGGAAATGCCAGGTCAGGCCGGCATCGACCTGCGCCGGCGTGCGAAAGTCCCAGCCGTCATCGGGCAGGTCGTTGCGGACATCCGTGCAGATCGGGCAGGACGGCGGAACCGCGAAATACTTTTGCCAGTGCCCGCAGTTCCCGCAGGCGTAAGGTTGGAGTGGCATCAGGCGGCCTGTCGCCGCTGATTTGCGGGGGCGCGCGCCATGTCGGTCGCGCGCGCGATCAGCCGCATCAGATGCAGGTCCGCCTCGGGCGACGACGGGAACGGGGCGCCTTCGACATGGGCCGCAAAGGCTTCGACCTGGTTTAGGAACGGCGAGCGCTCCGCACCGGGCACGTCGACCGCGCGCGACGCGCCGGTCGCGGCGTCGGTCAACGTCAGCGTGCCGCCCGCCACCTGTCCCATCGTGTCGACCGCGACCAGTTGCGCCGCCGTCCCCAGCACTTCCAGCCGGCGGCGAGGCAGCGCGTCGGGGCAGTTGTAGGCGATGTGCGACTGGATCAGCACGCCGCAAGCGGTGCGTGCGATGATGCAGGCACCATCCTCGACGGTCGGGTCGGCGTAGTCCTGCACGCGGGCCTGTCCCATCGCCGTCAGATCGTCGATCGCGTCGTCCAGCAGCATCGTCGCCAGATCCAGTCCGTGAGGTGCCAAGTCTATCAGCGCGCCACCCCCCGCCCGGTTGCGGTCAACCCGCCAGTTGTCCGCCGACCAGTCCGGCGGCAGCCAGCAGGCGTAGACGATGCGGACCGCGAACACGCGCCCGAGTGCCCCGGCCGCGATCAGCTCGGCCATCCGGCGATGGGCGGGGTGGAACCGCTGATCGAACGCGGTCGCGTAACGAACTCCGTGGGTGCGGCACGCGGCCACCATCGCCTCGGCGTCCGCGACCGTCGCCGCCATCGGTTTCTCGCACAGCACGTGCAGCCCGCGACCGGCGGCGGCTTCGACCAAGGCACGGTGCGCGTGGTTCGGGGTGGCCACGTAGACCGCCTGCAAACCGGGCGTGTCGAGGAACGTCTCGACGTCGGTGGTCGCGCCGGGCAGCCCAGACATCGCCGCCGCATCCCGGTCGTGCGCCGCGATCAAGCGGCCATTCGCCGACGCTTCGATCGCGGGGACGACGTAGTCGCGCGCGACCCAGCCCGTGCCGGCGATGCCCCAGTTCACCATCGGTCGGGCAGATCGACGAACACGCGGCGGCGGATCGCCGCGGCGTCCATTGCGAGATTCGGCGCGATCGCGTCCGGGTACGTCGCCAGCGCCGCGTATTCGGCCTCATAACGCGCGGTCGGGAATATCCGGGTGCCGCTTCGATCGTACAAGGGGTTGAGGCGAAGTGTCCCGACCGGCGGGTCGAACCGGCCCGATACCGCGCGGGGCGGAGTGGCCGGGTGCGCGAGCGACACGGCGGCGGCCCGCGTGTCCGCCCCGATCGCGGAAGGGGCCGCGTGCCGCACGTAGCATCGGTCATCGCCGCGTCGTCGAACAGGATCGCCGGCTCGAACAGGCGCGAATACTCGGCGGGCGTCAGCGGTGCGCCGCTCGACAAATTGTCCACGCGCGCGTTGTGCGCGTGCCCGACCAGCGTCACCGCACCGGGCGCCGCACAGCGCGCCATCTCGGCCGCGACGTGCGGCTTGGCCGGGAGGAAGTAGAACGCGTCGTGGCAGAACACGATGTCGGCCGTCGCGTCCGCAATCGGCCACGGGTACCCGACGTCGCAGCAGATCAGCATGGCGTCGGGCGAGACGAAATGCCGCGCCAGCCACAGCTTCGACCACACGACATCGAGCCCGGTCACCGATCGCGCGTGCGGCGCGAACGCGCGCAGAAACTGCCCCGGCCCGCATGCGACTTCCAGCACGCGCGGCGAACTGTCCGGCCAATAGGCATCCGCCAGCGCGAGGCCGGACAAGAATGTCGGGTCGGACCAGCGATGGGCCAGATAGTCGGCCACCGGCCCGTAGGCGAGCAGCCGCATCGCATCGCGAAACGACATCTCGCCATGGTGCGACACCAACGCCCGCAGATCGGAATCGGCCGGGCCGGGCCCGCTCGCCCAGTCGTCGCGATCGGTCAGCAGCGCCGCCGTGGCACCCGCGACGTCGCCCGCATCCAGCAGCGCGAGCGCCCGGGCCGCCAAAGCCTCGCGTCCGGCACGAAGGAACGGAATGCCGTCGATCACCGGCCATCGTTCGCCCTTCGCGGCCAGCGTGTGTCCGTCTGCAGTCAGGGTAGCGCCGGTGACCGGACTGCGAAGGATCACATCAGCCCCGCGTCGCGCAGCAGGGCTTTCTGGAACGCCTGCAACGGTCCCGCATGCACCAGGTCCAGGTCGACCAGGGCCTCGCGCGCCGTGAACGACGCCATCCGGGCGTGAAAATGGACCTGCTGCACCCGGTCGATCGCGTCGGCGGCGTTGAACGCGCGGCCCTCCGGCGTCACCGCGTCGCCGACCAGCGTCAGCGCGTCCCGCACCGAGGCGGCCAGTTCGGGCCGAAGGGCTGCGATCTCCCGCTCCGTCAGTCGGGCCACCGCCGGCTCCAGGGCGGCCCCGAGAAGCACTTCGCCCGCGAACCCGCTATCCGGCATTTTCGCGTTGTGCAGGTGGTGCGCGAGCCCGGCTAGGAACGTGCGCGCCGGATCGGCACCGCTCGCCCGCGCGATCAGGACGCCGAGCACCGCGACGCCGAGGCAGTGGTCGCCGTGGCTCTCGGCGGGCTCGAGGATGGTGCGCGGCAAACCGGGGGCGGTCGCCCCCGCGCGGGGCTGGCGGCACAGGTCCGCCACGAATTCGGGCGCGTCCGCCTCGGCCAGCGCACCGACGGCCGGCGTGTCAAAACCCATTTCCACGCGCGCGGCCCTCAGCGTCCCGGCGATTTCCGTCTCCGAAAGCCCCATCAGCGCGAGCCGCCCGGCATCCAACGCGCCAAGCCGGCAGGCGACGACCGCCCGGTCTGCGATCGCGTCGGCCACGTCCGCCGCCGCCGAACCGCCGGCCAAGGCAGCCCACGCGCGGCCGAACAGATGTTCCGCGTAACTGCCCGGCAAATGCGCCGCCCGGACCCGCTTCAGCTCGCCCAATCCCGCCGACACCGCAACGAAGTCGCCCCAATGAAGGCCCGGCGCCCGCGCGTCACCCTGAAACACTCGCCCGTCCGGCAACGCCGCCACCCCGTTTGGTCGGCAACAGGTGTGGGCGCGTCACGGTTTTGAAACCGACCCACCGCAGTCACGCTCTCGTGAGGATTTATGCCGCCTTTACACGGACCGGCAACGAACCGCATCGCGCCTTTACGCCGGTCGGGCGCACACCGGACGCCTGGATTTCCGACCGGGAGGTGGCGCGTGTTCGATATTCTGTTCATTGCAATCGGTGGCGGCGGCATCGCCCTGATGATTTTGTACGTCCTGCTGTGCGAGCGCATCTGATGACGCTCGACCTCTGGCTCGGCGCGATCTGTTCGGCCGGGCTGCTCGTCTATCTCGTGTGGGCGCTGGTTCGCCCCGAGGATTTTTAGCACCATGACCATCATCGGTTTCGGGCAGATCGCCCTCGTCCTCATTCTCGTCGCCGTGTGCGCGTTCCCGCTCGGGCGCTACATCTTCGTGGTCAGCGGTGGCGGCCGCACCTGGCTGTCGCCGGTCACTGCGCCCGGTCGAAAACGGACTGTATCGCATCAGCGGCATCGACCCGAACGCGGAAATGGGCTGGCGCGGCTACGCGATCGGCCTGCTCGATCATCAACGCGCTGCACTTCATCCTGCTGTACGCAATGCTGCGTCTGCAGGATTACCTGCCGTTCAACCCGCAGGGGTTGCCGGGCCTGTCGCCGCGCTTGGCGCTGAACACGGCGATGAGCTTCGTCACGAACACCAACTGGCAGGCGTATTCCGGCGAGCAGACGATGTCGTACGGCTCGCAGATGTTCGGGCTGACGGTGCACAACTTCCTGTCGGCGGCGACCGGCATCGCCGCCGCACTCGCGGTCAGCCGTGCGTTCGCCGGTGGCGGCCTTCGCAGCCTCGGCAATTTCTGGGCCGACCTCACGCGCATCACGCTGTACGTGCTGCTGCCGCTCGCCGTCGTCTACGCGATCGTGCTGGTCGCGGGCGGCGTGCCCGACACGCTGCACGGATACGTCGACGCCACCACGCTCGAGGGCGGCAAGCAGACCATCGCGCTGGGACCGGTCGCGTTCCAGGAAGCGATCAAGATGATCGGCACCAACGGCGGCGGCTTCTTCAACGCCAACTCCGCGCATCCGTTCGAAAACCCGACGGCGTGGACCAACGTGATCGAGACGTGGTCCGAGATCGTCATCCCGTTCGCGCTCGCGATCACGTTCGGCTGGATCGTCGGCGACAAGCGGCAGGGGCGCGCGCTCGCCGCCGTCATGGGCATCATCCTCGTCGTCGGCATCATCGCCTGTTACGGCGCGGAGGCCGGGGGCAACCCGCTGCTGACCCACGCCGGCGTCGATCCCGCGATGGGCAACATGGAAGGCAAGGAGGTCCGCTTCGGCACCGCCGCCTCGTCGATGTTCTCGGTCACCACCACCGCCACGTCGGACGGCGCCGTGATCGCGATGCACGACAGCTTCATGCCGCTCGGCGGTGCGGTGCAGCTGTTCATGATGGAGCTTGGTGAGATCGTGCCCGGCGGCGTCGGGTCGGGGCTCTACGGCATCCTGGTGTTCGCACTGCTCGCGGTGTTCGTCGCCGGATTGATGGTGGGCAGGACGCCCGAATACCTCGGCAAGAAGGTGCAGGCGAAGGAGATCAAGCTCGCCATGCTGGCGGTGCTGATCCTGCCGCTCTGCATGCTGTGCGGCACGGCATTGTCGCTGCTGCTGCCGTCGGGTCTCGCGTCGCTGTCGACCAACCCGGACGCGAACACCATCTCGCCGCACGGCCTGTCGGAGATGCTGTACGCGTGGACGTCGGCGACGGCCAACAACGGCAGCGCGTTCGCGGGCCTGAGCGCGGACACGCCGCTGCTCGACATCGGCCTGGCGATCGCGATGCTGCTCGGCCGGTTCGCGTTCCTGGTGCCGGTGCTGGCGATCGCGGGCTCGCTGGCCGCGAAGCCTAAGTCGCCGCCATCGGCCGGCACGTTCCCAACTCACGGGCCGCTGTTCGTCGGCCTGCTGATCGGCGTGATCATCATCCTCGGCGGCCTGCAGTTCATGCCCGCGCTGTCGCTCGGGCCACTGGCGGAGCATTTCGAAATGCTCTCCGGCAAGACGTACTGAAAGACACGGTAATGGCAAACTCACAGACGGCCGACGTGATCGGCCTGTTCGACGGACCGATCCTGCTGCGCGCCACAAGGGATGCGTTCGCGAAGCTCAATCCGGTAAAGCTGATCCGCAACCCGGTGATCTTCGTCACCGAGGTCGTGGCGGCACTCGTCACCATCCTCGGCGCGCGCGACCTGTTCACGCATCAGCCCGCCGCCTTCCCGCTGTCGATCGCGGTATGGCTGTGGCTGACGGTGCTGTTCGCGACCTTCGCCGAGGGTGTGGCCGAAGGGCGTGGCCGCGCGCGGGCCGAAAGCCTGCGCAAGGCGCGCAGCGAGACGACGGCCAAGGTGCTGATCGATGCGAAGGACCGCGCGATGTTCCGCCCGGTCCCGGCGAGCCAGCTCCGCGTCGGCGACGTGGTGCTGGTCGAGATCGACGATTTGATCCCGTCGGACGGTGAGGTGATCGAGGGTGTCGCGTCGGTCAACGAGAGTGCGATCACCGGCAAGTCCGCACCCGTCATCCGTGAGGCCGGCGGCGACCGTTCGGCCGTCACCGGCGGCACGCAGGTCGTGTCCGACTTCCTGGTGGTGAAGATCACCGCCGCGTCCGGCGGCACCTTCCTCGACCGCATGATCGCGCTCGTCGAAGGGGCGGAGCGTCGCAAGACTCCGAACGAGATCGCGCTGAACATCCTGCTCGCCGGTCTGACGATCATCTTCCTGATCGCCGTCGTGACGCTGGTCGGCCTCGCGCGCTACAGCGGCACCGACCTCGGCGTGCCGGTGCTGGCCGCGTTGCTCGTGACGCTGATCCCGACCACGATCGGCGGCCTGCTCTCGGCCATCGGCATCGCGGGCATGGACCGCCTGGTGCGCTTCAACGTGGTCGCCACCTCCGGCCGTGCGGTGGAAGCGGCCGGCGACGTCGACACGTTGTTGCTGGACAAGACGGGCACCATCACGTTCGGCAACCGCATGGCGGCCGGGCTGTATCCGGTGCCGGGCGTCGATGAGGCGACGCTCGCGGAAGCCGCCGTGCTCGCCTCGCTCGGCGACGGCACGCCGGAGGGTCGCTCGATCCTGACCTACGTGCGCGACCGGCTGTCGATCACGCGCGAACAGCCGGCTGGCGCGGCGGTCGTGCCGTTCTCCGCCAACACCCGCGTCTCCGGCCTGGACGTGGATGGGCAGAGCTGGCGCAAGGGCGCGGTCGACAACATCGTGACGCTGGTCGGCGGCACCGTCCCGGACGCGTTCCGCGCGTCGGTCGACCGGATCGCGCGCCAGGGTGCGACACCGCTCGCCGTCGCCGTCGATAACGGGTCCGGCTGGCGGCTGCTGGGTGCGATCGAACTGAAGGACATCGTCAAGCCCGGCATCCGCGAGCGGTTTACCGAGCTGCGCCGGATGGGCATCCGCACCGTCATGGTGACCGGCGACAACCGCATCACGGCCGCCGCGATCGCGACCGAGGCGGGTGTCGACGACTTCATCCCGGAGGCGACGCCGCAGGACAAGCTCGACTACATCCGCAAGGTGCAGTCCGAGGGCCGGCTGGTCGCGATGGCCGGCGACGGCACCAACGACGCGCCGGCGCTCGCACAGGCCGACGTGGGTGTCGCGATGCAGACCGGCACGCAGGCGGCGCGCGAGGCCGGCAACATGGTCGACCTCGACAGCGACCCGACCAAGCTGATCGAGGTGGTGGAGATCGGCAAGCAGTTGCTGATCACGCGCGGTGCGCTGACCACGTTCTCGATCGCGAACGACGTGTCGAAATACTTCGCGATCCTGCCTGCGATCTTCGTCACGACGTATCCGCAGCTGGGTGCCTTGAACCTGATGCGGCTGCACACGCCGCAGAGCGCGATTTTGTCGGCCGTCATCTTCAACGCGCTCATCATCGTCGCACTCGTGCCGCTCGCACTGCGCGGCGTGAAATTCGTCCCGGTCGGGGCGGCGGCGCTGCTGCGTCGCAACCTGCTCATCTACGGCGTCGGCGGCCTGATCGCGCCGTTCGTCGGCATCAAACTCATCGACCTGTTTCTCACCGTTCTGGGGCTCGTCTGACCATGCGCCACATCCGTCCCGCGATCGTCATGATCGTGTTCTTCACCCTGATCCTCGGGGTCGCCTTCCCGCTCCTGTTCGTCGCCGGCGCGGGCGCGGTGGCACCGAACCTTGCCGGCGGCAGCCTGATCCGGCACGGCGACACGGTGATCGGCTCCTCCTTGCTCGGTCAGAACTTCACCGCCGACAAATACCTGCACGGGCGGCCGTCCGCGACCAGCGAGACCGATGCGAAGGGCAACTCGGTCTCCATGCCATACGACGCGAACAGCTCCGGCGGCTCGAACCTGTCGCCGACCAGCAAGGCGCTGTTGGACCGGGTGACCGGCGACATCAAAGCCTCGGGCGCCGCCACCGTTCCGGGCGACATGGTGACGACGTCCGCGTCGGGTCTCGATCCGCACGTCTCGCCGGAGACGGCGCATTTGCAGGTCGCCAGGATCGCGGCCGCCCGGAAGCTGCCGGTGGATCGGGTGCAGGCGACCGTCGACGCCAATACCTACGGGCGTCTGATCGGCTTGATCGGCGAGCCGCGCGTGAACGTGCTGGAGACGAACATCGCGCTGGACGCCCTCACTCCCTAAGATAGGGGGATGTCGATTACCGAGACACGTCCCGACCCCGACGCGTTGCTGGCCGCCGCCGACGCCGAGGGGCGCGGGTCGCTCAAAGTGTTCCTCGGGGCGGCGCCCGGCGTCGGCAAGACGTTCACCATGCTGGCCCAGGCCAACCGCCGGCTCGCCGACGGGACCGACGTGCTGGCCGGCGTGATCGAGACGCACGGGCGGGCGGAAACCGAAGCGCAGATCGGTGCCGTCCCCGTCCTGCCGCGCAGCGTCATCCCGTATCGCGGCCAGGTGCTGCAGGAATTCGACCTCGACGCGGCGCTGGCCCGCCGCCCGGCCCTGCTGCTGATCGACGAGCTCGCGCACACCAACGCGCCCGGCAGCCGCCACGCGAAACGGTGGGAGGATGTGGCGGAACTGCTCGACGCCGGCATCCCGGTCTGGGCGACGCTGAACATCCAGCACCTCGAAAGCCTCAACGACGACGTGGCGCGCATCACCGGCGTCCGGGTGACCGAGACGCTGCCGGACCGCGTGCTGGAGATGGCCGACGAGATCGAGCTGATCGACCTGTCGCCGGCCGATCTGCGAACCCGCCTGTCGGATGGCCGCATCTACCGGCCGGACACGGCGAAGCGGGCGCTGGACGGGTTCTTTCAGGAGGGCAACCTCGCCAGCCTGCGTGAGATCGCGCTCCGCCGGGCAGCCGCCCACGTCGACGGCGACGTGCGCGACTGGCTGCGCCGCCACCGGGTCAACGGGCCGTGGCCGGTGGCGGAATCCGTGCTGGTGCTGGTGGGCGCCGATAGCGGGGCGGAGGCGGTGGTGCGCCACGCGAAACGGCTGGCCGACGCGCTGCGCGCACCCTGGGTCGCGCTGCATGTCGAGCGGCCGGGGACGGCCGAGATCGCGCGCGGACCGCTGGCGCTGGCGTCCCAGCTCGGTGCCGAGATCGAGGTGCGGGCGGGCGAGGATCTGGTCGGCGTGACGCTCGACGCCGCCGCCGCGCGGCACGCGACGCAGATCGTCATCGGCCGCGCGCCCGCCCCGGTCTGGCGGCGGCTGATCGGGCGCACGCTGGCGCTGCAGCTGCTGCGCCGCGCCCCCGATTACGCGCTGCACGTGGTACCGGTGACGTCCGCCCGCCGCCGCCGGATCCGCCTCGCCGAACCGCGCCCGGCACTGTCGTGGATCGTCGCCGTCGCGGCCGTCGCCATCGTCACGGCCGCCGGCTGGTCGTTGCGCGACATCGTACCCGGCGAGGCGATGGGCATGGTGTTCCTCGCCCTGGTCGTCAGCGCGGCCAGCCTGCGCGGACTCGCGTTGGCGCTCGGCACGGCGGCGATGAGCTTCGTCGCGTGGGATGTCGGCTTCCTGCCGCCGGTCGGCAAACTCACCATCGGCAGCCCCCGCGACGTGATCGCGCTGGCCGTGTTCACGCTGGTCGCCGTCGTCACCGGCGGTCTGGCGGGGCGGCTGCGGCGGGAGGCGCGGGCGGGACAGGCGCGGATCGAGGGACTTCGGCGCATCGCCGGGTTCAGCCGCAAGCTCGCCGCCGCGCCGACCGAAAGCGACCTGACGGCCGAAATCGCGCGACAGGCCGCGTCCGTCGTCGGCCAGGCGGCGGTCCTGATCGAGACCGATGCCGGGCTGGCGGTCCAGGCGAGCGCGCCGGCGGCGGCCGAACTCGACGCCGGTGCGTGGGCGGCGGCGCAATGGGCGCACGATCAGGCGGAGCCGGCGGGCCAGGGCACCAGCACGCTGCCATCGGCGTCGTGGCGGTTCCTGCCGATGCGGACCGTGCGCGGGCTGCTAGGCGTGCTCGGCGTGCGCGCGACCGGCGGCGACGTGTCCGCGTCGGCGTTGCAGGCGCTTGAGACGCTGGCCGACCAGGCGGCGGTGGCGCTGGAACGGGTGCGGCTCGCGGGGCAGGCGGCGCGCGGGGCGGCGCTGGAGGAGACGCAGAAGCTGCGGACCGCCCTCCTCGGCTCGTTGTCGCACGATCTGCGGACGCCGCTGGCCGGGATCAGGGGTGCCGCCGAGACGTTGCGCGCCAACTTCGATGGCCTGGACGCGCCGACCCGTGCCGACCTGCTGGCCGCGATCGAGCAGGATATCGGCCGAATGACCCGGTTCCTGGCCAACATCACCGACCTGACGCGGCTCGAAAGCGGGCAGGTCATGCCGCGCCTCGCCGACGTCGCGGTGGGCGAGCTGATCGAGGCGGCGGTGGCCCGCGTGCCGGACGCGATGCACACGCGGGTCAGCCTGCCGGATGGGCCGGCGACCGTGCGGGCGGATGCGGCGCTGCTGGAACAGGTGCTGGTCAACGTGCTCGACAACGCCGTGCGGTACGCGCCGGAGGGCTCGATGGTCGCCGTCCGGGTGACGCGGCGGGGTGCGACGATCGCGATCTCCGTCGTCGACGAGGGCGTCGGCATCGCGGCCGACGACCTGACCCACGTGTTCGACAGTTTCGCGCGGGCCAAACGCGGCGACCGGGTGGCCCCGGGCCTGGGCCTCGGGCTCGCGATCGCGCGCGGCATGACCGAAGCCATGGGCGGCACGATCACCGCCACCAGCCCACGGCCGGACGCGCCGCGCGGGGGCGCACCCGGGACGGCGATCACGATCGTCCTGCCCGCGTGAGGAGAGTGGCGTGACCGGTGCCAGCGTGCTCGTCATCGACGACGAACCGCAGATGCACCGCTTCCTCGGCCCCGCCCTGACCGCCGCCGGTTTCTCGGTCGACCGCGCCGACACCGCCGCCGAGGGGCTGCGGCTGGCCGCGAGCCGGAGCCCGGATTGCGTGCTGCTCGACCTCGGGCTGCCGGACATGGACGGACAGGCGGTGCTCACCCGATTGCGGGCGTTCAGCGCGGTGCCGGTGATCGTGGTGTCGGCCCGCGACCGGGAGGCGGACAAGATCGCCGCGCTGGACGGCGGGGCCGACGACTACGTGGAAAAACCCTTCGGCGTGGGCGAGCTGGTGGCGCGCATCCGGGCGGCGCTGCGGCGTCGCCGGGCCGAGGACGCGGTGCCCGAAGTGCTCGACGCCGGGCCGCTGCGGGTCGATTTTGCGCGCCGCACGGTGACGGTCGACGGGACCGCCGTGTCGCTCAGCGGCCGGGAATACGATTTGCTTGCGATGCTGGCGGAGAACGCCGGACGGGTGCTGACCCACCGCCACCTGCTGACGGCGGTATGGGGCCCGGCGCATGTCGAGGATGTCGCGTATCTGCGGGTCTATGTCGGCCATCTGCGCCAAAAACTGGGGACGGCCGCCGGACTGCTCGCGACCGAACCCGGGGTCGGGTACCGGTTGCGGGACGGGTAGCGCCCCTCACGCGCGCAAAGGACACGCTTGCGGGGGTGGTCCGGCCCGCGATTTCGGCCGAAGCTCGGGTCATGCCGTCCCCGCCTGACCGCCGCTACCGCCTGACCGCGCTGATCGTCGCGTCCGCGTTGCTGATGGAGCAGCTCGACGCGACCGTGCTGTCGACCGCCCTGCCCGCGATGGCGAAAAGCTTCGGCGCCGACCCGGTGCGGATGAACGTGGCGCTGACGTCCTACCTGCTCAGCCTCGCCGTGTTCATCCCCGCCAGCGGCCGCATCGCCGACCGCTACGGCAGCCGCACCGTGTTCTGCTCGGCGATCGCGCTGTTCACCATCGGATCGATTCTGTGCGGCCAATCGGGCGGCGTGGCGGAGCTGGTCGGTGCCCGCATCGTCCAGGGCATCGGCGGCGCGATGATGGTGCCGGTCGGGCGGCTGGTCATCCTGCGCTCGACCGCGAAATCGGACCTCGTCTCGGCGATGGCGTGGCTGCTGGTGCCGGCCACGATCGGGCCGCTGCTCGGGCCGCCGCTGGGCGGATTTCTCGTCACTTACGTCTCGTGGCGCTGGATCTTCTGGATCAACGTCCCGATCGGCATCGTCGGCATCGCGCTCGCGTGGTGGCGGATCGAGCAGGTGCGCGTGCCGGACGCGGGACCGCTCGACCTGCTCGGCATGCTGCTGTCGGGCACGTGCCTCGCCTCGGTCATGTTCGGGCTGGAGCTTGCGGCGCGCGGTGCCGGTGCGGGCGGGTTTTCGACGCTGCTGATCTTGTGCGGCACCATCTCGGGCGGGCTGTACTGGCTGTATGCGCGCCACCAGCCGAGGCCGTTGCTGGAGATGCGGCTGCTGCGCATCCCGACCTTCGCCATCTCGGTCGTCAGCGGATCGCTGTTCCGCATCGCGATCGGGGCCGTGCCGTTCCTGCTCCCGCTGCTGCTGCAGCTCGGGTTCGGGCTGTCGGCGGCCAACAGCGGTGCCATCACCTTCGCCACCGCCGCCGGGTCGCTCGGGATGCGCGCGTTCGCCAAGCCAATTCTGCGGCGGTTCGGGTTCCGCCGGATCCTCGTCTACAACGGTCTAATCGGAATGCTGCTGCTGATCGTCGTCTCGCAGTTCCGTCCCGACTGGCCGCGCCCGGTCCTGTACGGCGTGCTGCTGTGCATGGGGTTCTTCCAGTCGCTGCAATTCACGTCGTACAACACGATCGCCTACGCCGACGTGCCGCCGCCGATGATGAGCAGTGCGACGAGTTTCTACGCGACGTTCCAGCAGATCTCCCTCTCGCTCGGCATCACCGTCGCCGCCGGCGTGCTCGGCGCGGTCAGCACGCTGTCGGGGCATGCGGTGCCGACGCTGTGGGACTTTTCCGCGGCGACACTGGCGGTGGCGTTCGTCGGGCTGATGGCGGCACCGGCCGGGCTGCGGCTGCCGGCCGACGCGGGCGAGGAGCTTTCGGGGCACGACGCGATGCGCACCATGCGTCCGCCGCCCAGGTAGCGCGGATTACATGCCGCCGGGATAGACCGGCCCGCCGCCGCCCTCCGGCACCGACCAGTCGATGTTCTCCGTCGGATCCTTGATGTCGCAGGTTTTGCAGTGGACGCAGTTCTGCGCGTTGATCTGCAGCCGGTGGTGGCCGCCGTCCGTCTCCACAGCCTCGTACACGCCGGCGGGGCAATAGCGGCTCTCCGGGCTCGCGTACGTGTCGTAGTTGACGCTCTCCCACCGCGCCGGATCGCGCAGCCGCAGATGGACCGGCTGGTTTTCCTCGTGGTTGGTGTTGCTGAGGAACACCGAGGACAGCTTGTCGAACGTGAGCACGCCATCGGGCTTCGGGTACGCGATCGGCTTTTCGTCGCGCGCGGGTTTCAGCGTCTCGTGGTCCGGGTGCGTGTGCTTGAACGTCCAGGGCGCACGGCCGCGCAGGACGAACGTGTCGACCGCCGAATACGCGATCGCGCCGTACAGGCCGAGCTTGCCGAAGCTGGGCCGGATGTTTCGCGCCGCCTTCAGTTCAGCGCCAAGCCAGCTGTCGTGGAAGCGCGTCGTGTAGCTCGCCGGCTCCGCGTCGCCGGCGGTCAGGGCCGCGTCCACCGCCTCGGCCGCCAGCATCCCGGACTTCATCGCGCAGTGCGTGCCCTTGATCTTCGGGGCGTTCAGGAAGCCCGCCGCATCGCCGACCAGGCAGCCGCCCGGGAACGTCAGCTTCGGGATGCTCTGCCAGCCGCCCTCGCTCAATGCGCGCGCACCGTAGCCGATCCGCCGCCCGCCCTCGAAATGGCCGCGCACGGCGGGATGCGTCTTGAACCGCTGCATCTCGTCGAACGGCGACAGATACGGATTGTCGTAGTCCAGGCCGACGACGAACCCGTAGCTGACCAGATTGTCGCCGAAATGGTAGAGCCACGAGCCGCCATACGTGCCGGCGTCGAGCGGCCAGCCGATGCTGTGCTCGATCAGCCCGGGCTTGTGATTGCCAGCCGGTATCTCCCACAGCTCCTTGATGCCGAGCGCGTAGGTTTGCGGCGCGATCCCGTCGCGCAACGAGAACTGCGTCATCAGCATCTTCGACAGGCTGCCGCGACAGCCCTCGGCGAAGATCGTGTGCGTCGCGCGCAGCTCCATCCCCGGCTGATGCTGCGCGGTCGGCTCGCCGTCGCGCCCGACGCCCATGTCGCCGGTCGCGACACCGACCACGCGGCCATCCTCGATCAGCAGCTCGGCGGCCGCGAAACCGGGGTAGATTTCGATGCCCATCGCCTCCGCCTGCGCGCCCATCCAGCGGACGACGTTGCCGAGCGAGACGACGTAGTTGCCGTGATTGCGCATTTGCGGCGGCGTCGGGAGCTTGATCGCACGGGTTTTGGTGAGGAACAGGAAACGGTCCTCGCCGGCCTTCGTCTCCAGCGGTGCGCCGAGCGCCGCCCAATCGGGCAGCAATTCGTCCAGCGCGCGCGGCTCGATCACGGCACCCGACAGGATGTGCGCGCCGACCTCGGAGCCTTTCTCGACGACGCAGATCGTCGCGTCGGGGCGCAACTGCCGCAACCGGATCGCCGCCGACAGCCCGGCGGGGCCGGCGCCCACGATCACGACGTCGAACGCCATCGCCTCTCGTTCGGTCAAAATGCAGCCTCCTGAAAATCCATCAACGACGCTTTGCCTGCCTTGATCGCGGCGTACAGCCCGGCGGTCTGCGGGAGGACGCGCTCCATGTAGAAGCGGGCGGTGTCGAGTTTTGCCCGATAAAAACCTGCGTCGACGGACCCCCCACCCCAACCCTCCCCCGCAAGGGGGGAGGGAGACGCTTGCTGCACCCTCCCCCCCTGCGGGGGAGGGCCGGGGTGGGGGGTGGCGGCCAGCGCGTCGCCCGCGACACGCGCCATGCGAACCCACATGAACCCGACCGCCACCAAGCCGAACAGCCGCAAATAGTCCGTGGCGGCAGCCGCCCCTTCCTCGGGATCGCGCAACCCGCGCTCCGCGATCAGCGCCGTCGCACCCTGCAGCCCTTTGAACGCGCGCTCGAACCCCGCGACCATCGGATCGGCCCGGTGCGCCTCGATGAATGCCGCGACCGGGTGAAAGAACGTCCGCAGCAGCCGGCCGTTATGCGCGCCGAGTTTGCGCCCGACGAGATCGAGCGCCTGGATGCCGTTGGCCCCCTCGTAGATCATCGCGATCCGCGCATCGCGCACGTACTGCTCCATGCCGTGATCGCGGATGTAGCCGTGGCCGCCGTAGACCTGCACGCCGAGGCTCGCGGCCTCGAAACCGAGATCGGTGAACAGGGCTTTGACGATCGGCGTCATCAGCGCGGTGAAATCGGCCGCGTCCTCGCGCAACGCCGCATCTTCGCTGTGAAGCGTGTCGAGCGAACCGGCGACCCAAAGACCGAGTGCGCGAAACCCCTCGGTGTACGCGCGCATCGTCAGCAGGGAGCGGCGGATGTCGGGGTGGACGATGATCGGGTCGGCGGCGAGATCGGGCCGTTTCGCGCCGGATACCGAACGCCCCTGCAGCCGGTCGCGCGCGTAGGCGACGGCACCCTGATACGACGCCTCGGCGACACCCAGCCCCTGGATGCCGACCGCGAGACGCTCCGCGTTCATCATGGTGAACATCGCCTGCATCCCGCGATGCAAGTCGCCGACCAGCCAGCCGGTGGCGTCGTCGAACGCGATCTGGCACGTGGCCGACGCGCGCAGCCCCATCTTGTGCTCCAGCGCCGTGCACACGACGCCGTTGCGCGCCCGCGTGTCCGGCAGGAATTTCGGGACCAGGAACATCGACACGCCCTTGATCCCTTTCGGCGCGTCCGGCGTCCGCGCCAGCACCAGATGGATCACGTTCTCCGTCAGATCGTGGTCGCCGGCGCTGATGAAGATCTTCGAGCCGGTGATCCGGTAGCTGCCGTCGTCCTGCGTCACCGCGCGCGTCCGCAGCAGGCCGAGATCGGTGCCGCATTGGGCTTCCGTCAGGCACATCGTCCCGGACCACGTGCCGTCCACCAGCTTCGGCAGATACGCCTGCTTCAGCGCGTCGCTGCCGTGCGCCTGCAACGCCTGCGCGGCCCCGTGCGTCAGGCCGGGATACAGGCTGAACGACAGGTTCGCCGCACAGATCATCTCCTCGACGAGCTTGTTCACGCTCTCGGGCAAGCCCTGCCCGCCCCACTCCGGATCGCTCGCGACGGAATTCCAGCCGCCGTCGCGGAACGCGTCGTAGGCGGCGCGGAATCCATCCGGCGTTCGCACGACGCCGTTCTCCAGCGTGCATCCTTCCGCGTCGCCGCTCGCGTTGATCGGCAGCAGCATTTCGGTCGCGAGCGTCGCCGCCGCCTCCAGCACGCTGTCGATCAGTTCGGGCGACAGATCGGCGAAGCGCGGGATCGACGTCAGGTTTTCGAGCCCGTGCAGCTCCCGCAGGCAGAACCGCATGTCGCGCAAGGGTGCCGTATACGTCTGCATCAGTTGCGCAACGGCTTGCCGGTGTCGAGCACGTGCTCGATCCGCGCCAGGGTTTTCCGCGTTTTCACCAGCGTCATGAACTCCGCCCGTTCCAGCGCCAACAGCTCGTCCTCCGTGACGTCGTCCAGCATGTCGGCGTGGCCGCCGGACAGTACGCGGGCCAGGCCCGACGCCACCGTCACATCGTGAGATGTGGCGATCCCCCGCTTGCGAAACCCCTCGGCGGCCATCGTCATGCCGAGATAGCCCGAAGGGCCGGGCAAGCGAAATACGGGCCTTTCAGGCGGGACATACCCGTCCACCAGTTCCAACGCCCGCGCCTTGGCCGCCGCCAGCAGCCGGTCGCGGTTCATCACGATGCGGTCGCCGCCGCGCAGATAGCGCAGCTCCCGAGCATGCGCGGCACTCTTGCTGACCGTCGCCGTGCTCACCTGCTCGAATACTTTCGACACGGCCGGCATCGGTCCACGAGGCAGGTCGTCGCGCCACCGTGACAAAAGCTCGCCGGAGCCGCCCCAGCCGGGCACCAGCCCGACGCCGCACTCGACCAAACCGATATACGTCTCCGCGTGCGCCACCACCGCGTCCGCGTGCAGCACGATCTCGCAGCCGCCGCCGAGCGCCAGTCCGGCCGGGGCCGCGACAACCGGGAACGGCGCGTATTTCAACGCCTTGAACGCGCGCTGGCCGCCGTCGATCAGCGTCTCGATCTCGCCCCAGGCGGCGATGTTGGCCGCGAACAGGGCCATGCCGAGATTCGCGCCGGCGGAGAAATTGTCCGCCTCGCCGTACAGCACCAATGCGCGGTATTTCTCGCCGACCAGCGCGATCGACTGGCCCAGCAATTCCATGATCGCCTGATCGAAGCTGCCCATCTTGCTGGTCAGCTCGAAGCACGCGACGCCGTCGCCGATGTCCCACAGCGTCGCCGACCCGTTCCGCAACAAGGGTTTTCCGCGCGCACGAACATCGGCCAGCAACAGCACGCCGTCCGGCCGTTCGATATCGCGATACACCCCGTCGAAGCCGAGCGCCTGTCCGGTCCGATAGAACTTCTGGCCGAGGCGCAGCAACGGCGGCACGTCCACGCCATCCGCTTCCAAACGCGATAAAAACCAGTCGACGCCGAGCGCGTCGATCATTTCGAACGGCCCGCGCTTCCACGCGTAGCCGAGCCGCATCGCCGCATCGACCGCGCAGATATCGTCGCCGATTTCGGGTGCGACGCGCGCGGCATAGGCGAGCGTGCGGCCGAGCACGCGCCATGCGTACACGCTCAACGGCCCCGTCCCGCTCAGCAGCGCTTTCAGATCACGCCCGTCCGGCACATCGACCGTCCTCGCGGCGCGGTACTCGCCGGTGACGAGATCGATCGCCTCCTTCCCGCGCCCGCTCGCGCGATCGAGCCGGTAGAACCCGCCGCGCCCTTTCCGTCCGGTCCGCCCGTCCGCGATCATCGCCGTCAGCAGCGCGATGGTCGCGAACGCTCGCGTGAAACGGGTCGCCGGCCGGCAACAGGCGGCCGAGCGTGCCCAGCAATGTGCGGCATCAGATCGAGCCCGACCAGATCGAGCAGCCCGAACACACCGGTCTTCGGGATCCCCATCGGCCGGCCGACGACGGCATCCGCCTCCTCGACCGAAATGCCGAGGTCGATCGCCTCGTTGACGCCGAGTTGGAGCCAATACGTGCCGATCCGGTTGGCGATGAAACCCGGCGCATCCTTGCACCGCACCACTGTCTTGCCGAGCATCCGGTCGCAGAAGTCGGCGACCCGCGCTGCATCGTTTGCCGGACCTGTGACCAGTTCCAATAGGCGCATGTAGCGCGGCGGGTTGAAGAAGTGCGTGACGCAGAAATCCGCCGCGAACGTGTCCGGCATTCCGTCGATCAGCGCCGACAACGGGATCGTGCTGGTGTTCGACGACACCGGCGTGCCGGGCCGGCGCACCGCGTCGATGCGGCGATACAGCGCGTGCTTCGCGTCCAGCCGCTCCGTGATCGCCTCGACGATCCAGTCGCAATCCGCGATGCCGGAGAGATCGTCGCTGTCCCCGGTCTGGATCAGCTTGGCGGCCGACGGGACCATGAACGGTGCCGGCTCCGTCTTCAGCATCCTCGCCACGGCCTCGGCCGCGCGCG
This sequence comes from uncultured Alphaproteobacteria bacterium, assembly GCA_963756975.1. Taxonomy (GTDB): domain Bacteria; phylum Pseudomonadota; class Alphaproteobacteria; order Acetobacterales; family Acetobacteraceae; genus CAVRQM01. The sequence goes on from CAVWPS010000002.1 coordinate 319,259, forward strand.
TCCCGAGATCCAGCAGCAGGACCGGCACGCCGGCATTGGCGATCTGGGCCGCGATCGCCGCGCCCATCACGCCGGCCCCGATGACGCAGACGCGCCGCATCAGACGCGCTCCAGCACGGTCGCGATCCCCTGCCCGCCGCCGATGCACTGTGTGGCCAGCGCGTACCGCCCGCCGTCGCGCGCCAGCAGGGAAGCCGCCTTGCCGACGATCCTGGCCCCGGTCGCCCCGAGCGGATGGCCGATCGCCAGCGCCCCGCCGTCGATGTTGACCCGGGCCGGATCGAACCGCAAGTCGCGGATACAGGCGAGGGCCTGCGACGCGAAAGCCTCGTTCAGCTCGACGACATCGAGCGCCTCGGCCTCGATCCCGGCACGCGTGAGCGCTTTGTAGCATGCCGCGCCCGGCGCAAGGCCCATGAGCGCCGGCTGGAACCCCGCGACGCCGATGGCCACGATCCGCGCCAGCACCGGTAATCCGTGCCGGTCGGCGTACGCCTGGGTGCACACCAGCACCGCCGCCGCGCCGTCGGTCAGCGGGGACGAGGTTCCGGCGGTGACGGAGCCTTCCGCCTCGAACGCCGGTTTCAGCGCCGCCAAGGCGTCGGCCGACGTGTCGGGCCGGATGCAGCCGTCCCGCGTGACCGTGCCGATGGGCACGATTTCCGCCGCCAGCCGTCCCTCCGTCTGGGCCGCCGCCGCCTTCCGGTGGGATGCGGCGGCGAACGCATCCTGGTCGGCGCGAGGGATCTTGCACAGACGGGCGACCACCTCCGCCGTGTTGCCCATCGGCATATACGCAGCCGAGATCTTCGCCTGCAGTGCCGGGTTCGGCAGCGGATTGTAGCCCATCATCGGCACGCGGCTCATGCTCTCCACCCCGGCGGCGATGTAGACCTCGCCGGCTCCCATCTGGATCGCGCCCGCGGCCGCATGGACCGACTGCATCGACGAACCGCAGAACCGGTTGATCGTCATGCCCGCCATCTCGATCGGCAGATCCGCCAAAAGCCCGATCAGACGGCCGACGTTCAGCCCCTGCTCGCCCTCCGGGAACGCGCAGCCGACGATCAGGTCCTCGATGTCCTCCGGCTTCACGCCGGTCCGCTCGATCAGGGCCCGCACCACGGCCGCCGCCAGATCGTCCGGCCGCACACCGGCCAGCGCACCCTTGCCAGCGGGCTGGAACGGTGAGCGTGCATAGCCGGCGATCACGACAGGGATCGCAAGGGTGTGGGGCACGAAATTCTCCAGCGTCGTTGCTAGGGATATAGGCGTTTTCTCGTTGCCAGCGGAGGGCTAATGACCGGATTGGAGCGTCTAGAGGCTGGGATCGCCAACCCGAGCCTGCTCGCGAACATGGCGACGACACTCGGGTTCCGCGTGATGCAGGCGGAGGAGGGTACGGTGATCGTCCACGCCGACCCGCAGCCGGGGTTCCTGAACATGTCCGGCATCGTCCACGGCGGCTGGGCCGCGACGCTGCTCGACAGTGCCATGGGGTGCGCCGCGCAATCGACCGTCGGCGAGGGCCAGTCGGTCACCACGGTCGAGATCAAGATCGCCTATCACCGGCCGATCAAGGTCGATACCGGGACGGTCATCGTGACCGGCCGGGTTTTGAGCCGCAGCCGCCGGCTCGCCTTCGCCGAGGGACGGCTGGAGGACGGCCAGGGACGGCTGCTCGCGAGCGGCACGTCGACGCTGATGGTTTTGGACCCGCGATCGCTCTAACGTCGTCGGCGGGATGGACGCCGATCGGCCCTGGCTTGCAAAATATCCGCCGGAAGTCGATTGGCACGCGCCGATCGAGCCCTCGTCGCTGCCCGACATGCTGGCCCGCGCCGGCCGGCTGTTCGGCGACCGCCCCGCGTTCGACTTTTTAGGCCGCAAGACGAGCTGGGCCGAGGCCGCCGCCGCCGCCGAGCGGATCGCGGCCGGGCTTCAGGCGCTGGGCCTGCCGCCCGGATCGCGGATCGGGCTGCTGCTGCCGAACTGCCCCGCGTATCCGCTACTATTCTTCGGCGTGCTGCGGGCCGGGTTCGTCGTGGTCAACTTCAACCCGCTCTATTCCGACCACGAGTTGCGGGTGCAGGCGCAGGATGCCGAGATCGCGGCCATGGCGACGCTCGATCTCGCCTCGCTGTATCCGAAGGCCGCCCGGCTGCTCGAGGCGGGGCTGATCGGGCGGATCGTCGTCTGTCCGTTCGCGCCGATGCTGCCGCGCGCGAAGGGGCTCGCGATGCGGGTGCTGAAACGGCGCGACCTGGTGCGCCCGCCGCGCGACGCAAAGCATGTCTGGCTCCCCGACCTGCTGGCGACGCGGACGAAACCGGCAGCGGTCGCCATCGACCCGGAGACGGATCTGGCGGTGCTGCAATACACCGGCGGCACGTCCGGCACGCCGAAGGGTGCCATGCTGAGCCACGCCAATCTGTCGGCCAACGCGGCGCAAGCGGTCGCGTGGTTCCACACCACCGAACCCGGCCGGGAGCGCATCCTGGCGGCACTGCCGTTCTTCCACGTCTTCGCGCTGACCTGCGTGATGCTGTTCGCCGTCCGCTGCGGGGCCGAAATCATCATGATGCCCCGCTTCGTGCTGGCCGACGCGATCGCCACCATCCTGCGAACGCGGCCGACCTACATGGCGGGCGTGCCGACGATGTACAACGCCATCGCCCGGTTCGAGGGGAAAGCCGACCTGTCGTCGATCCGCTACTGCATCAGCGGCGGCGCGCCGTTGCCGGTCGAAATCAAGGCGCGGTTCGAGGCGCGGACCGGCTGCACCGTGGTCGAGGGCTACGGCCTCACGGAAAGCAGCCCGATCGTCACGGCCAACCCGGTCGACCGGCGAAAACCGCCCCGGCACGATCGGCCAGCCGCTGCCGCTGACGGAACTGCAACTGCGCGACCCCGCCGACCCGGCTTTACGCGTCGGTGCCGGCGTGCGCGGCGAGGTTTGCGTGCGCGGCCCGCAGGTGATGCTCGGCTACTGGCGCAGGGCGGCGGAAAGTGCGGAGACGTTGACGCCGGATGGCTGGCTGCGGACCGGCGATATCGGGACGATGGACGCGGACGGGTATTTCTCCATCGTCGACCGGATCAAGGATCTGATCCTGTGCGGCGGGTACAACGTCTATCCGCGCACGGTCGAGGAGGCGATTTATCGCCACGCGTCGGTGGCCGAGGTCACCGTGATCGGCGTGCCGGACGAGTATCGCGGGGAATCGGTGAAGGCGTTCGTGGTGCGGCGGCCCGGCGAGACGCTGACGGAGGCCGAGTTGCTGGCGTTCCTGCGCGCGTGGTTGTCGCCGGTGGAGTTGCCGCGCCACGTGGAGTTTCGCGAGGCTTTGCCGAAGACGCTGATCGGGAAGCTGAGCAAGAAGGAGTTGGTCGCGGAGGAGGCTGCTCGGCGTATGCAAACATTGCTCTGACCGACCCGGTCATCCACGAGGCAGCCCGGTCACGACCGACCGCGTGGATACGCGGGTCGAGCCCGCGCAAGGTGGCGTTCTACGGTGACTTGAGCCACTTGCTCATGACCACTCGCGGCGCAACCTCGAAACCCAGGCGCTCGTAAAACGCGACCACCTGCGTGTTCGTCTCGCGCACCATAAGCTGGAGCCTTGCCCACGCCCCGTTCGCGCAGCCACGCTTCGGCCGCGGCGACCATCGTCCGGCCGATGCCGACGCCGCGCGAATCCGGTGCGGCGGCGACGTAATAAAGCCAGCCACGATGCCCGTCGTGCCCGACCATCACGCTGCCGACGATCCGGCCGGTCGCGTCGCGGCCGACCAGCACGTCCGAGCCGGCCCCGTCCCTCGCGAACCGGAAATCGGCGGCCGGATCGTTATAGCTCGCGACCAGACCGCACGCGCGCCACAACGCGACGACGGCCGCCTCGTCGGTCGCCACCGCGCTCCCGATACGGAGATCAGAAATTGACGTGCGACTTGAACCCGAACACCGCCGCGTCCTTCGTGTTCGACTGCGCGTTCGGCCGGAAGAAATACTGAAAATCCGGGGCGAAGTTGACGCCGGTCGCGACGTGGATGTCGTAGTTCACCTCGATCAGCGCCGAATGCGTCTGGATGCCCGTCGCGGTGTCCACCACCGGTGTTCCCGTCTCGAGATCGAGCGCCTGCTCCTTGCCGAGCCGTCCGCTGATGCCGGTGTAGTTGAACAGGATGCCGATCGTGTCTTTGGGCCGCGCGGCCCAGAAGTCGGTGTCCAGGGCGGCGACGTAGAACTGGTTCGAGTAGTTGGAGAAGCTCGGGTCGCCGTGCGCGTAGCCGGCGAGCAGGATGATCCCGTCCGTGGCGCCCGGCCCGTTACGGACGATCATCTGGTCGGCCAGCGCCCACGCCTCCGTCCGGTGGCCGGTGGCGCGCGTCATGCTGGCGAACGCGGCGGCGTTGTCGATGAACGCCTTGTCCGTCGAGCTGTCGAACGCGAACCCGAGCTTGTAGTGCCCCGGCAGTTTCGCCGCACCGATCACCGGCTCGTACGCCGCCTCGACCGGAACCTCGACACCGCTGTCCTGCGAGCCGTCGAACTTAAAGCCGGTGCGGAAATTCTGGTAATTGTACAAGCCCTGGCTGACCTCGTAGACGCCGGTCTGGACGTAGGTCGACGGCGTCGGGCGGAACCGCACGCGCCCGCCGAACGTCGCGTCCGGGTAGGAAGTGAGGCCGATATCCGCACTCGACGTCAGCTTCGGGTTGCCGCAGAGCGAGTTGTTCATAAAGTTGCAGTTCAGCGGCGACGCGGCGAAATCGTCCAGCACCGGCAGACGGCCGGCTGCGATGTCGAGCCGCCCGTTCATCAGCGTCTGCTCGCCGTACGCCTCGACGAGGTGGATGACGGTATCGCCGCCCGCGCCGTAGATTTCCTGCGTCGGGTTCAGGAAGTCGCCGAACAGCGAGCTGTCGAGGCTGCCCTGGCGGTTGACGATGACCAGGTGCGTCGCGAACCCCTGCAATCCCGCCAGCTTGCCCCAATCGACGTCGGCACCGAACCCGACCTGTCCCGCGTACGTCGCACCCCGCTTGGGTCCGCCGGTGACGTTGCCCGCGACCTCGCTCGTCCAGTCCAGCGACAGGTTGATGCCGTGCGCCTCGAGCCCCGGGCGGATGCCGAACAGGTCGCCCAGCAGGTGTTCCGGAGCCGGGGCCGGCGCGGCCGGTGCCGACAGCCCGAGGCTCGGGCCGATGCCGGGCCCGCTATTGAGCTGCTGCGCGCGCGCCGCCGTACCGCCGAGCAGCGCCAGAGCGATCGCCACTCCGCCGATTTGCAACTTGGGCACCGTGCCCTCCCCCGTTTGGACGCGCCGCGTTCGCCGCGGCACGCCGTAAGGTAACGGTGGCGCGCCCACTCGATCCAGGTCCCGGAAATCGTTGCGGTCGAGGTGTTGCCGACGGGCTGCAATCGTGTCCGGCACGCGCTACCACGTCGTGCTGAGACCGTATTCGGGAACCGAACCTTTGCCCCCCCTCGCCGTCGTGATCCAGCTCTACATCAAGCGCGACACGCTCGCCGGGCTGTTCCTGTCGCTCGTCCGCTGCCGCGGCGTGGAGAACGTCGACCTGATCCTGTGGTGCGACGTGCCGCCCGATCCCGACCCGGACGCGCCCTCGCACCGCGCCGCCGCCATCGTCCGCGATCTGATCGCGGCGATCGCAACCCAGTACCGCCCTCTGTTCCGCTCGGTCGAGGTGCATTGCAACGACCGCAACCAGGGCACCTGCGGGACGTGCCGCATCGCGCTCGACCACGCATTCGCACGGCACGAATTCGTCGTGTTCGCCGAGGACGACGTCGTGTTCGCCCGCGACGCGCTGGAGTGGTTCTCCGCGATGCGCGCCGACCCCGCGTTCGCGGCCGAGCGATGCTGGGCGATCGCAGGGGAGTCCGTATTCTTCGACGCCGGCGGCCGCCCGATCCCGGACGGCTGGGTGCCGCCGATGCGCGAACTGGCGCGGGCCATGCGCTACGACACGTTCTACGTGGCCGAGGGCTTCATCCCGTCGACCTGCTTCGCCACCACCGCCCGCAAATGGGCGGCGTTCGGCCACACGCGGGGCCAGCCGCTCGGCGACGTCGACGTCTGCGACCGCTGCCGCGACGAGGACAAAGTTTGCCTGCTCCCCCTGATGGCCCGCGTGGTGGACGTCGGCGAGCGGCACGAACTCGGCTGGAGCGTCACCCATCACGGGCTGGACGGCGTGCCGATGACGAAGAACACCTATCTCACGTCGGACGCGATCGTGGGCAAGCCGGCGGCGTTCCGCGCCTATCCGGGCAGCAAGGACCGGCTGTGGCGGCTGACCAGCATGCTCGACGATCAATATCATCCGGGGCTCGTGCCCTAGGTTGGGGGTTGCTTCCCAAATCGCGAAAGTCTACTCGTGCGCGGCCTTAGAGACGGCGGCTGCTGTAGCTCAGTGGTAGAGCACTCCCTTGGTAAGGGAGAGGTCGAGAGTTCAATCCCCTCCAGCAGCACCAGTCTCGTCAATGGGTTGCGCGCTATCAGGCGCGTTTTCGCACCGTCGTAGCCTCCCCGTTACCTCGGCAACGCGCTTCGCTCGCGCGGCGCTTCCAACCCTGACGCGCCCGGACCCCGCTTCGACAGCATCGGGGCCATGGATGGCGCAGTCCTCCCGGCCGGCGCACGGGACTTGAACGGCACCAGCAAGCGCTAGTTAATTATCTTGGGATCGATCCTGGCGGGGTCGGCTTTTGTTGTTCTGGGTTTCAGAACGGAGAGCACGGTTGGAACACGATTGGCTCGGCTCCTTCGACTCCGCCCTAGTTATGGTTCGGGACCCAGGATTGACATTCCAGCGAACGGCACCAAACCGCATGAGAACCATACACTTTCCATAGGGAGTCGTCGTAAGTGAGAGATATTACCGCTCTGCTTGGACGCGAAATCAAACGAATCTCTTTCACTGACAATCCGCCCGTTGGATGTTACTTCATCACACTTCATGTTTGTGAAGGCCTTGCTTTCACCCTCTACGCGAGAGAGGTAAAACTTGGAAGGTATGAAGCGTACTCCATTGACCTGTCTGAGAGCGAGAGGGTCGGCGAGTCAGAATTGTTTGTGGACTGGACTGTGGGCTCAATCACAATATTGACTAGGCAAGAGTGGCTATCTTCTGAGCAAACAGATATCCCGACAGTTGGACGTAATCCTGTCGTGCAGACTTGGGGGCCAGTCGATCCATCACACGTTCTGGATAGAGACAGAGTCGAGGTTGAATTTGCTTTGATAGTTGCGGATGAATTGCGACGCGATGAAGTTATGGTCTACTTGTCTGACTACCCTGAAATTCTGTACTTGACGTGTGATCAAGACCTTATTAGGGAAACGAGGCTATCTTACTCACAGGCGGCGAAGGTGCTTTCTGTCTGACAATGTAATATGGTAATGACATCATCTTAGACCAACTCAGCTCCGACCGTGTCTTGCGCTTGGCCGCTGAGACCGGCGACCGCCCCGAGCGGGTCGCCGTCAAGCTCGGCCTGATCACCGATCTGATTGGTGGGCTCGTTCAATCGTCACGGCGCGACTTCACAAACGAAGCGCGCCGAACACCGTAAATGTCGCTGGATCTCGAAGTCGTGCGTCAGGACGCATCGGAAGCCTGAGATCCAGTATGGTCGCATACTGGGTTCGATGCCGGATCTTCTCGGGAGCGTCTTCCGGCTGAACGAGCGCTACATCATGGGCGCTCTCGAAGGGACCGCTCAAAGGTTCGAGCGTGCACTGGTCAGAACCGATGGGACCGTCGGGCATACGTTCGCCAGCTACGTTCCCGATCTCGGTCCCGACGGCACGGTGCGGGGGTTCATGGCGATTGTCGCCGACATCACCCCGCTCAGGGCACATCGGTGAGCCCCGGGCGACCGGATCATCTTCCGGGCTGTTCGTGTCAGCCCTTCAGGGCCCCGGCCGTCAGCCCGCTGATGAACTGCCGCTGCAGGACGAGGTAGACGAGGACCACCGGCACCAGCGCGATCATCAGACCTGAACACAGCGCGGTGTAGTCGGTGCCGTACTGCCCGACCGCCTGAAACACCGCCGACTGCACCGTTTTTCTCTCGGGCGACGTGATGAACGCGTTCGAGAACATGAACTCGTTCCACGTATACAGCGACTGGATGATCACCACGGTCGCCATGCCCGGGCGGGCCAGCGGCAGGTAGATCAGCCAGAACACCTGAAAGTCGTTGCAGCCGTCGATGCGCGCGGAGTCACCGAGGTCGCCGGGCAGGCTGAGGAAGAACGTCCGCATCAGGAAGACCGCGAACGCGGTGCCGCCGCCGACGTAGGACAGCGACAAGCCGGTGAGCGAATTCAGCAGGCCGAGCGATCGCAGGAACTGGAACATCGGGATGAGGACCGCTTGCGGCGGGACCATCATCACCCCGATGAATGCGTAAAATACCAGTTCCCGTCCGGGGAACCGGTAGCGCGCGAAGCCGTATGCCGCCGGCGTCGCGAGGACGACCACCAGCGCCACCGTCAGGCCCGTGACGTACAGCGAGTTGCCGAGATGGACGGGGAAGTTCATCGCGAACCAGACGCGCGGGAAGTTGTCCCATCTGATTTGGCCCGGCAGCACCGTGTTGAAAACCTCGTGCGAGTCTTTCAGCGATGTGACGATCATCCACACCAGCGGAAACGCCTCGACGACCACGATCGCGATCAGGATGACGTAGATCAGCGTGCGCGTGAGCGCGACCGGCCAGATCGTCCGGGGCAGCGCGCCGTTCGGGTTGCGCTTGGCAACCGTGCTGCCGGACATCCCTACACTTCGATCTGGGAATCGAGGTCGCGACGCCGCCCGAGACGGAGCTGGACCGCCGAGACGACGATGCTGAGCAGCAGGATGACGATCGCGATCGACGTCGCGTAGCCGAGCCGCGAATTCGACGCACCCATCGCGCCGAACGCCATCGCGTAGAGATACGTGCCGAGCGTGGCGCTGGCGTAATCGGGACCGCCGGCGGTCATGACCCAGATCTGGTCGAAGACCTTGATGCCGTTGATGGTGTTGAGGACGATGACGATCAGGATCACCGGCCTGATCGTCGGCACCGTGACGTTCAGAAAGCGGGACCAGCCGTTGGCGCCGTCCAACTCGGCCGCCTCGTACAATTCCTTCGGCACGCTTTGCACGGCCGCGAAGAAGATCACCAGGTAGAAGCCGAGCGACTGCCATACCGATACGATAATCACACTCGGCATCACCGTGTCGGTGCCGGCGAGCCAGAGCTGGGTGAAGCCGCTCAATCCGACCGCACGAAGAACGGTGTTCACGGCGCCGAAATTGGGCTCGAACAGCATCGCCCACAGCAGGCCGCTGATGGCGAGCGAGATCATCACCGGCATGAAGTACAGCGTCCGGAACACGGTGCTGCCGCGAATGCCCGAGCTGAGCAGGCTCGCGATCAGCAACGGAAGGATGGTCTGCAGAATCACCGTGCAGACCGTGAAGTAGGCCGTGTGCCACAGCGCTTTGAAGAACGTCGCGTCCTGCGCGAGGTTCTCGTAGTTGGTAAGGCCGATCCACCTCGGCGGCGCCATCCCGTTCCAGTGCTGCAGACTGAGCAGCACGGCGTCGGCCATCGGCACCGCCATCGTCAGGAATAACGCGATGGCGGCCGGGGCGATGAACAGGGCGGGTGCCACCGACCGGCGCAACCGCAACGACATCGGCCTCTGGCGAGCCACCTGTGTTTTTACCACGCCCGCCGCAATCAGTCGGTGCGCGCCGCCGTCACATCCGCCTCGATCTTCTTTGCACCGTCGGCCGGCGAAATCGATCCGTCGAGCGCGCTTTGGCACACGTTGGAGACCGAATCCCAGCTCCCGGGGCCGAACAGAATGTGGTCCGCGGCATCCGTCGTGATCCACGGGATCATCGTGCGGACCTTCGGGTTGTCGATCTGGTCGACGGCGCTTTTCAGCACCGGGAAGGACTGAAGACCCTTCGCCCGGATGTTGTAGACGTCGGGCCGATACATGTACGCGACGAACTTGATCGCGAGATCCTTCACCGGGCTTTTGGCGTTGACCGACCACGCCTCGCCCGCACCGTCGCCGGTGAAGTGGACGCTGCCGGCGGTCAGCGCGGGGACTTTGTGGACCGAGAAGTTGTCGAGCCAATCCTTGCTGCCGTCATGGGCGAAGATGTTCGGCGTCCACGAGCCGCCGTAGAACATCGCGGCGCGTCCCTGATACGCGAGCTGGTAGCTTTGCGGGTCGTCGATGCCGTTGATGCCGGGCGGGAACACGCCCGCCTTGGCGAGCCGCTCCAGCAACGCGAGCGCATCGACGACCGGCTTCGAATTCCACGTGACACCGGGCGCGGTGTGGTCGTCGAGCGCGTAGACGTCGCCGCCATACTGGGCAATCAGCGGCAGGAAGAAGTCCGGGCAGGTGTTGCGCGTCAGGTTGCCCCAGGCGAGCGGGATGTAGCCGGCCGCCTTGAACTTCGGCACGTCGGCGATCAGCTCGTCCCAGGTGTCTGGGGCGGTGACGCCGACCTGCTTCATGATGCGATCGTTGGTGAAGACGCCGAAATCCTGGGCCATGTCGGCGAGGCCGTACGGCTTGCCGTCGAACGTGTACTGACGCAGCGGCCCGGCGAAGAACTGCTCGAAGAACTTGTCGTCGAACACGTCCTTGAAGTTGACCAGCAGACCGGCGCGGCCGAGCTCGCCCGTCTTGGTGCCGCCGTTGAACACGTCGGGCAGCGAGCCGCCGGCGATCATCGCCGTCAGGGTCGGGAGATACTGGCTGAACGCGACGAAATTGCTCTCGACCTTGACCCCGGGATTTTCGGCCTCGAACCCGGCGATGGTTTTGTCCCAGTAGGGCGTCCCCGCGACGTACGCGGTCTGCCAGCTCATGACGTGCAACGTGGTCTGGGCCATGGCGGTGTGAGCGGAGGCGGCAAGCAATACGGCGGTCGCGGCGACGAGCTTTTTCACGACGTCTTCTCCCTAAGACCTGCAACGGCGCTTGTGCGCATGGTTGCGCCAGAGTTATAACGACGTCCCCGCAAAGTCTATAGAGTTTCGCCGATACTCGACAGAGTTCTCGGGACGAACCGGGAGTGGCTGATCAGACGGATGGCCAAGACATCGAGCCTCTCGCACCGGGTCACCACCGAGCTTCGACGCGACATCGTCGCCGGCGTCATCCCGCCGGGCGCGTGGCTGAAGACGGAGGAACTCGCGGGGCGCTACGCGGTCAGCGCCAACCCGGTTCGCGAGGCGTTGTGGCGGCTGCAGGGCGAAGGCTTCGTCGTCGCCAACCCGAACCAGGGTGCGCGCGTGCGGACGGTCGACGACGATTTCATCCGCAACATCTTCGAAATTCGCGAGGCGATCGAGCCGATCTTCGTGCGCCGATTCTGTCAGCGCGCGACCCACAGCGACCTCGACCGCCTGCGCGCGGCCGCCGCCGTGTTCGCCGACGTGGCCGCGAACCGGCCGATGGATTTCGAGCCGCTCGAAGCCGCGAACCGCGACTTTCACGCGATCATTCTCGAGGGCGAGTTCAACATCCCGGCCATCGAGGGGATGGAGCGCTACGCCGGCATCATCAACGCCACCCGTGCCAAGCTGCCGGTCTCGCTATCGCATCTGCGCGAGCGGACCGCGCAGCACCGCAAGATCGTCGACGCCATCGCGGCGGGCGACGCGGAGAAGGCCGGGCGCGTCACGATCGAACACGTCAGAAGCGCCGGTTCGGACTTGCTCAACGCCCTGCGTCAGGCGCGCACGAGGGTGCGGCCAGCGGCGCAACCTGACCGGCCCGCCGAAGATTGTATGTGACCGCCGACACATTCTATAGTGTTCGCGTAAAGTCCCCGGAGAGGAAAACGTCCATGGCTCTCAGCGTGCTCTACATCGGCGGCACCGGACAGATCTCGCTGCCCTGCCTCGAACTGTCCGTGGCCGCCGGCCATGACGTGACGATCCTCAACCGGAACAAGACCACCGTTCCCCTGCCGGCCGGGGTGAAGACGCTGGTCGGCGACATGAACGATGCCGCCTACGGCGAACTCGGCGACAAGCACTTCGACGTCGTGGCGCAGTTCCGGCTTTACACGGCCGACCAGATGAAGCGCGACCTCGCGACGTTCACCGGCAAGACCGGGCAGTACGTGTTCATCTCGTCGGCGTCCGTGTACGAAAAGCCGGTCCGCCACTACATGATGACCGAGCGCACGAAACTCGAGAACAAGTTCTGGAAATACAGCCGCGACAAGATCGAGTGCGAGGCGTTGCTGCGCGGCCAGGACAAGCTCGCCTACACCATCGTGCGCCCGAGCCACACGGTCCGCACCGGCATGCCGATCCAGGTCGGCGATCCCGATTCGGCCATGCGCCGGATGCTCGCCGGCAAGCCTGTCATCCTCGCCGGGGACGGGTCGTCCGTCTGGACGCTGACCCGCTCCGTCGATGTCGCCGGCCCGCTGGTGCGCCTGTTCGGCAACCCGGGCGCGCTGAACGACGATTTCCACATCACCACCGATCGCGGCTTCACCTGGTGGCAGATCCACGAGGCGATCGCGCGCGGCCTCGGCGTGGAAGCGATCCACGCGACCGTCCCGACCGAGACGCTCGTCCGGTTCAGCAAGGAATGGGAAGGCCCGCTGATGGGCGACAAAAGCTGGACCGCGCTGTTCGACAATTCCAAGGTCAAGCGCGTCGCCGGTGATTTCCATGCCTCGCAGGACATCGACGAGATCCTCGCCGACTCCGTCATGCACGCGAAGGAGCGTCTGAAGGCGCCGGCGCCCGCCGAGTCCGAGGAAGACCGGCTGATCGACAAGGTGATCGCGGCGCAGAAGGCTTTGCATCCGTAGCCGCGCGGTTGCCCGATGCCGGCCGGTGCGCGATCTTAAACCGTCACCGTCCGGCAGCACGATTTGGATCTCTTCCCGACCAGCCGAAACCCGATCCTGTCGCTGCTGCAATCGGCGGCCGCTTCCCTTCATCGGCGTCAGGCGGGCGCGATCCGTAGCGACGTCGATACGCTGATCGGCACGCGGCCCAACCCGCGCGCGGCTTACGCCGGTCCGTCGGCGACACCGGAGGCCGCCGCCGACTGCGCCAGCCTCGGGCTGCAACTGCTGCGCGCCTGGATCGACGGCGACCGGGCGCGGCATGAGGCGCTCGCGAACCGGATCATGTTTTCCGCGTGCGACCCGGGCTGGCTCGAAGTCCTGATCGACTACGCGCGCCGCTTCCTGCCGACCGGGACGGCCGAGCCGATCCCCTATCGCCGCTGGACGACGCTCCAAGATTTCGTGGTGCCCGCGCCGTCCGCGTCGCTGCGGATCGGGCTGCTGTCCGATTGGGGCACCGGCACGGACGAGGCGCGCGCGGTCGCAGCACTCATGGCGCGGCAACGCCCGGACATCGTCATCCATCTCGGCGACATCTACTACGCCGGGACGTCGGAGGAATGCGACGAGCACTTCCTGAAACCGCTGCGCGCGGAAATGCCGGACGCGCGCGTGTTCGCCCTGTGCGGCAATCACGACATCTACAGCGGCGGCCACGGCTATTACGGACTGCTCGACAAGATCGGTCAGCCGGCCTCGTATTTCTGCCTGCGCGCACCCGACAACTCCTGGCAGATCCTGGCCGGCGACACGGGCCTGAACGACCGCGATCCGCTGCACGAAGATACCAAGCCGACCTTCCTCGATCCGGCCGAGATCGAGTGGCACGCGGACAAGCTCCGAGGTTTTCCGGGCCGCACGATCTTCCTCACGCACCACCAGCCATTCTCCGCCTACGCGCAGATCGGTGCGGCCGCGCTGCACGACCCGGTCAATCCGTTGCTGATGGCGACGCACGCGCAGCTTGCGGCGTCCGGACCGATCGACGCTTGGTTCTGGGGACACGAGCACAGCCTGTGGCTGTACGGGCCGTACCGTGGCGTCGCGCGCGGCCGCAACATCGGCTACGGCGCGATCCCGGTCGGCGCGAGCGTCGCACCCAATTCGCCGATCGCGGGCCTGATCGACCCGCCTCCGCTCGCCGTCGACATCAAGCTCGACATCGTCGACGGCGCCTACACGCACGGGTTCGCCCTGCTCGACCTCGGCCCGGGATCGGCCGAGGCGTCGTATTGGGCGGTCACCCGGCCGGACGGACCGCTGTACCGGGAAACGTTCCAGACTTAGTCGAGGTGCACGACGATGCCCGCGACCGGTGCGCCGCGCGGCAGCATGAACGCGAGCGCGCACGTGACCGCCATCAAGCCGGCGTTGCAGGACAGTGCGACGACCAGCGCGCGCTCGTAGTCGACGGTCGCCGTGCCGGCCCCGAGCACGCTGAAATACAGCCCCATGATGACCGCGATCCCGAGCGCGAACGCGACCTGCTGCACCATGGCGAACACGCCCGATGCCGCCCCCGCCTCCTCCGGCGGGATGCGGCTGCTGCCGACGACCGAGGCGACCAGCGTGGGCAGTGCGAGGCCCTGGCCGCAGCCGTACCAGATCAGCACCGGCCACAGGATCAGCAGGTTGATCGCACTCCCGTGCGCATGGCCGGCCAGCCAGACGATGCCGAGCAATCCGGTGCCCATCATCGCCGTGCCGACGCTGATCGTGCGCGGCCCGATGCGGCGCGCCACGTGCGACGAGCGCAGCGACGTGCCTGAAAACCCGATGCCGAATGCGACGAACACGAGTCCCGTCGCGAACGGTCCGTAGCCGAACCCCTGCTGCAGGAACACCGTAAGGCCCATGAAGAACGCGGACAGGCCGGCGAAGAACGTCATCGCCATGACCAGTCCCAGCGAGAAGCCGCGGTCGCGGAACAGCCGCATGCTGACCAGCGGCGACCGCCCGCTTTGCTGCAACTGCCATTCGTAGAAGACGAACACTGCGAGCGACGGGCCGGACGCGACCAGCATGACAAGCGTCCACCAGGGCCAGCCGATCCCGGCGCCCTCGACCAGCGGATAGACCAGCAGCGCCAGCGTCAGTGTCGCCAGCACGATGCCGCCGATGTCGATCGTCGGCCGTCCGTGCGCCCGCGTCTCGCGCAGCGTCTTCGCGGCGAAGAACAGCGCGACCGCGCCGACCGGAACGTTGACCAGGAAGATCGGCCGCCAGCCGAGCCCCGCGATGTCGAGCTGGACCAGCGCGCCGCCGATGAGCTGTGCGAGGATCGAGGCGAGGCCGATCGTGGTGCCGAAATAGCCGATGGCGCGGGCGCGCTCATGCTCGGGGAATGTGACGCGGATGATCGCCAGCACCTGCGGGTTCATCAGCGCCGCCGTCAGCCCCTGGAGCACGCGGGCTGCGATCAAAATGCCGGGTGTCGGCGCGAGCCCGCACAGTGCCGACGCGATGGTGAAGCCGATCATGCCGATGATGAACAACCGCTTGCGGCCGAACAGGTCGCCGAGCCGGCCGCCGGTAATCAGCAGGACCGCGAACGCGAGGCCGTAGCCGGCCACGATCAGTTCCATGTCCGCCGGCCCCGCGCCCAGCTCGGTATGCAGGGCGGGAAGTGCGACGTTGACGACGAAAAAGTCGAACGCCGGCAAAAAGGCACCCGTCAGCAGCACGATCAGCGCGGTCCAGCGGTTCGGGTCCGGCGCCTCCTCCCATGCAAGCGCGTTCGCCGCGTGGGCGTGTTTCGGGGGGCATTGATCCATGGAATGGTCCTGACTGACGCGGCCGGCTTACGCGCGCTGCCCGCCAGATAGGCGCAGGTCCTTGGTCGCCACAACCAACAGCCGACGCATGGCACGGTCCGCGCGCTGCGACTGGCGCAGGCGGATCGCCTCCAAAACCTCGAGGTGGGCGGAGAACGCTTCGTCGTCCGAGATCGCCCGGTCGGTGGACATGCGAAATGCGGCCAGCAACACCGTCGAGACGGTGCTCGCCCACTGCGCCAGAAACAGGTTTCCGCTCGATCTCATCACCGCAACGTGAAAGTCGACATCGGCTTCGACACGCGCGCCGGGGTCGCTCGCCTTGCTCATGCGGTCGAACGCCTCCTCCATGACCGCAAGCTGCGCCGCACTGGCGTGGGTCGCCGCGAGTGCCGCCGCACCGGGCTCGATCAGCTGGCGGCATTCGATGAGGCTCCAAAGGATGTCGTCGTCGAGCACCGGCCCGACCCACGCCAGAACCTCCGGGTCCATCAGGTTCCAGTTTTCCCGCGCCCGCACCCTGGTGCCGGTGCGGGGCCGCACGTCGACCAGCCCCTTCGCCCCCAGCACCTTGACCGCCTCGCGCAGGGCCGACCGGCTGACCCCGAGTTCGGCCATCAGCTCCAGCGTGCTCGGCAGCCCCTCGCCCGGCCGGATCGCGCCCGAGAGGATGCGCTGGGCGAGGCCGCGCAACAGCTCCTGATGAACGCGCGGGCGGGCGACGCTTCCGACTTGCATGGCTGAATGATCCGATTATTCTGCGGCGCTTGTTACGATCGAACCACGTTTCGGAATACCGGACACGGATCAGGTGCAAAGGGAAGATGCGCGTCATGACGATGTCCAGGTTGTCGGCCTTGGCCGTAGGACTGCGCGCGATCGCTTCGGCTTGAGCGACGCGGCGGCTTCCTACGAACTCGCGGCCAGCGGGCGGTTCGGCAAGATCGTCATCCGGCTGGACGATCGAGGGTGCTGAAACTGCGGTCCGGACGGATCGCGGTCGACGTCGACCCGCGCGGGGCCGCGATCACACGGTTCGTGTGGCGGCGCGCGGACGGCGTCGAAATACCGATGCTGCGTGAGGCGGGCGGCTACGACGGCAACCCGCTGCACGCGAGCTGCTTTCCGCTAATCCCGTTCGGCAACCGCGTCCGCGACAACCGCTTCGCCTGCGATGGCCACGACTACGCGTTCAAGCCGAACCAGTCCTGGGACCGCCACTACCTGCACGGCGACGGCTGGCTGACGCGCTGGCGCGATGGCGACGCGACCACGCTGACGATGGGCCGCGAGGCCGACGCGACCAGCCCCTACGCATACACGGCGGCGATCGAGTTCACCGTGACGGAGGCCGCTTTGCGTGTCGCCATGTCCGTCCGCAACGAGGGCGAGCGCGTCCTGCCCTTCGGCCTCGGACTGCACCCGTATTTTCCGCTGACGCCGGAGACGACGCTGCGGGCGCCGGCTTCAAGCTTCTTCACGGAGGAAGCCGAGTTCATGCCCGGCGACCGGACCGCCGTTCCCGGCACGCTCGACTTCACGCACGCCAAAATGCCGCCGCGCCACTGGACCAATAACGGCTTCTCCGGCTGGGACGGCCGCGCCGACATCGCCTGGCCGGAGCGAAGTGCGGCACTGCGGATCGAGGCCGACCCGAGCTTTCGCGACTACTTCGTGTTCATGTCCGACCGCAAATTCGAGCCCGATTTCGCCGGCGACTATTTCTGTTTCGAGCCGATGACCCACCACGCCGACGCCCACCACGCGCCAGACCTCGGTGGTCTCGCCGTCCTGGCACCGGGGCAGACCCTCGCCGCCGGCATATCGTTCGTGCCACACGACATCTCGCAACCGCACGGGACCGCGCCATGAAGATCACCGCGATCCGGACGCTCGTCGTCAACGCCGAGATGCGAAACTGGGTTTTCGTCCGCGTCGATACCGATCAGCCGGGATTGTACGGCTGGGGCGAGGCGACGCTCGAGTGGAAGACGCGCGCCGTCGTCGGCGCGGTGGACGACCTGGCACCGCTGATGATCGGCCGCGATCCGCGCGACATCGAACAGGCGGTGCGCGTGATGAACAAGCACGGGTTCTGGCGCATCGGCGTGATCGGCAAGACCGCGATGAGCGGGATCGAGGTCGCACTCTGGGACATCTTCGGCAAAAGCCTCGGCGTCCCGGTGTGGCGTCTGCTCGGCGGGCGCACGCACGACCGGCTCCGCATCTACACCCATCTCGGCATGGGCAAGATGACCGACGTCTACGACACCGACAGCGCGAAGGCGCTGGTCGACCGCGGCCTGGAAGTCGTGGCGCGCGGCTACACGGCGCTCAAGATCGTGACGATCCCGTACACGCACTACACCGCCTCGCCGCGCCAGATCGACGGTGTCGCGCGGTCCATGGGGGCGCTGCGCGAGGCGGTCGGCGACGATGTCGAGATCATGGTCGATTTCCACGGCCGCCCGGCAACCACCAGTGCGGCGCTGCAATACATCGAAGCGCTGGCCCCGTTCCGTCCGCTGTTCATCGAGGAACCGGTGCAGCCGGGCGACGCGATCGCCATGCGCGACATCCTGGCCCGCTCGCCCTGCCCGATCGCAACCGGCGAGCGGCTGGTGGACCGTGCCGAGTTCGACGACCTGTTCCGCCTGCGCGCCGTCCACATCGCGCAGCCCGACATCTGCCACGTCGGCGGCTTGTCGGAAGCGCGCAAGATTGCCGTCATGGCCGAGAACGCCGGTGCCGGCATCGCGCCGCACAACCCGCTCGGCCCGCTGGCGACGGTCGCCGCGTGGCATTTCGACATCGCGACGACGAACTTCGTGATCCAGGAGGAGATGTCCGGCGCCGTGCCCTGGTTCGGCGAGGTGCTGCGCGGCCTCCCCGTGTTGCGCGACGGCTACTGGGACGTCCCGGAGTTGCCCGGCCTCGGCATCGAGATCGACGAGGCGGTGGCCGCCGCCCATCCGTACCAGCCGGAGGTGCAGCACGCGGCCAATGCGGTGCTGCCCGACGGCACCGTGGTGGACTGGTAGGTCATGGGCCGCTTGCAGGGAAAACGCGCCATCGTCACCGGGGCCGGCCAAGGCATCGGCGAGGCGATCGCGCGCCGCTTCGTGGCCGAGGGTGCCGCCGTGGTGCTGGCCGAGCGCAATGCGGCGACCGGCGCGCGATTGGCCGCCGAGCTGACGGACGCCGGCGGGACCGCGCTGTTCATCGAGACCGACGTCACCGACTCCGCGAGTGCCGCTGCCATGGTGGCCACGATGACGAGCCGGCTAGGTCCGCCCGACATCCTGGTCAACAACGCCGGCATCAACGTCTTCGGCGACCCGCTCGCGACGACGGAGGCCGATTGGCGGCGCTGCATGTCGGTCGATGTCGAGGGGGTCTGGCACGTCACCCGCGCGGTCCTTCCGGCCATGTTGCAGGCCGGCGCTGGATCGATCGTCAACATCGCCTCGACCCACTCGTTCAGCATCATCCCCGGCTGCTTCCCTTACCCCGTCGCGAAGCACGCTCTCATCGGCCTCACCCGCTCGCTCGCGATCGAATACGCGCCGCGTGGTGTTCGGGTGAACGCGATCGCGCCCGGTTACATCGAGACCGCTCTGGCCGAGGAATACTGGCGCGGCTTCCCCGACCCGGAGGCCGAGCGGCAACGCATCATGGCGATGCACCCGCCGCGCCGCCTCGGACGTCCAGACGAGGTGGCGATGACCGCTGTGTTCCTCGCATCCGACGAAGCGCCGTTCATCAACGCCGCGTGCATCGTCATCGATGGCGGCCGGTCGGTCGTGTACCACGATTGATCGCCGGTCTTTACCGCGCGTACATCGCCTGCCTGAACGCCCGGGACTGGACCGGGCTGGGCCGTTTCGTCGCAGACGATGTGCGGCACAACGGCGGACCGCTCGGGCTGTCTGGATACCGCGACATGCTCGAACGCGATGTGGCCGACATTCCCGATCTCCGGTTCGAGATTGCGACGCTGGTGTGCGAGCCGCCCCTCGTTGCGGCGCGGCTGCGATTCGACTGCACGCCGCGCGGAACGTTCCTCGGTCTCGCCGTGAACGGAACGCGAGTCTCGTTCGCCGAAAACGTGTTCTACGAGTTTCGTGACGGGAAGATCGCGCAGGTCTGGTCCGTCATCGACAAGGCCGCCATCGAGGCCCAGCTATAGCGGCCGGCGGCGTCTCGTTCATGCCGGTGGCGCAATTCGCCCCCGGCCCGTGGCGTGTCCGACCCCTAGAAGACGACGTTCAACGTTACCGTCGCCGCCCAGTGGTATAAAGCCGTGCCGCCGGGCGGCGGGAAGACCTGGACGATGATGGCGCCGGCGGTGTCCGACCTGAAAGCGCCCGACGCGCCGCGCGCGCCCGCTGTCATGCCGTCGACGGTGAAGGCCAGCGTGCCGGCGACAGCGGGCTTGGCGGCACTCGATCCGCTGACAACCAGCAGGCCGTTATTGTGCAGCGTGACCGAGTCGCCGGTGACGGTGTTGCGCCCGATCAGGACGGCGTCGACGCGGGCGGTGCAGTTGGCTGGGATCGGGATGTAGTTGATCCCCACGCCGGTGCCGCCGTTCGTGGTCAGGAACTCCGACCCCGTGCTGCGGCCGAACAGCTGAAAGACGCTCTGGTACGAAATCGGCGCGGGAACGTTGGGCGTGATGTTGGTCGAAGCGGCCTGCACGTTCCCGAAATGGTCGATGAACGCGGGCGTCTCGTTCTGGCCGGCGGCACCATACAGAGCCACGGCGAAGCGCGAGATCGCCGGCGCGTAGATCGCCACGCCGTTGATGAACGGTGCGCCCGATGCGGTGATCCCCACCGCCTGCCATGGTTTGCTGTTCCCCTGGCTGACCAGAAGAATACCCGATTTCGTCGTAACGGTCGCCCCGCCGGTGTCGTCGGCACCGGTGTCGTTGCGCACGTCGACCTCCTGCGCGCCGCCGCCGCCCTGGCTGCCGGCGGGCCAGAACGCGTAGCTGTTGATCGTCGACAGCGACCCCGAACTGTTCCCGACGGCCACCGACGTCTGCGCGATCAGAGCGACGCCGGGGGAGTTCTGGCCGAACTCGTCGACGACGTTGATCGTCAGCCCCGCCAATTCACCGGTCGCGTCCGCGGGCTGGTTCAGGACCGCGTCGATCCGCATCACCGACTGGCTGACCCGCGCGTCCAGAACCTGGGAAAACCCGAATCCGACGTTGCCGTTCCAGCTCGACGGGGCGGCATTGCCGGGCAAGCCGTGGTGGGAGAGGCTAACCCGGCCCAGCGACATCACGGGCTGTGCGGTCGGGACGACGCTACCGTCGAAGTAGTAGGAGCCGGGGCCCAGCAACACCGGCCCGGCGGCTTGTGCCGCGTTGAACGCGGCGCTGTCGTTGGTCCTGCCGTCGCCCGCCGCGCCGAAATGCTTGATGAACGGCAAGTCGGCCAGGTGCTCCGCGACCGCGCGCGGGCTCGTGCTGCCGGACGCCGGGACGGTTTCCGACGGAACTTCCGTCATGGGGTCATCCTGTGGCTCAGGCGAGCATGCCTCGGCCGCGCCGGATCAAGTGCATGATGTCGTCGAGCGGCATCAGGTTCATCGTGGCCACGTCCTTGATCAGGTCCTTGAATTCGAGCCGTCCCACCGCTTCAAGCGCGTAATGCCGTAGTTCCTGCGGCCGGCGGGTGTCACGCCAGATGACCGTTTGGCCGTGATTGTCGGAAATCGTCGCGTATGAGAATTGCTGCATGAAAGTCTGGATGAAGAACGGCAGCTTGTAGACATCGCCCATCCACGCCTGATCGGACTCCAGCCGTCTATCGGTTTTGGCGAGGAATTCCCGCACGCGGTACAAGTCGGCGATATCGGGCAGGCTCGCGTGATAGCTCGCCGGGATGACGTCGTCGATGACGATGACGCCGTCGCGCCGAATGAACATGACCGCGTTCAGCAGGTCGCGAAGGGTCTGCTCGGTGACGTGCAGGCCGTCGAGGAAGATGACGTCGAACCGCTCGTCCGGCTTGATGATGCCGCCGAAATACGCGTCGCTCGTCACCTCGTAAAACCGCTCGGGCGCGTCGTCGTCGAACTCCGCGGGAAACTCGAAGTGGAATTTGGGGTCGACCGCGACCTTCCGGCTGGCCTTGACCAGTCTGAACGTGTCCCCGTGATCCACGCCGATTTCGAGGTAGGAGGGCGACTCGAACAGATCGAGCAAACGTTGGATCGCGACGGGCCGGGAAATCATGAGACGTTGCTCCCTGTGTCGATACGGATACGGCTGAGTTGGCTCCGGTGGGCGCGCGCCCTGGGATCGTGCCCTGGGATCATGCCCTGGGATCATGTTAGAATGGCAGCATGGCCGAAGACCCCGTTTCGGAAAAGCCGGGCCTGACCGAAGCCGCCGCCGCGCGCCTTGCGGAGCGACGGGCGCGCGAGGCGGCGGCGTTGCGCGCCAATCTCCGCCGGCGCAAGCAGCCAGCGCCGCCGACCCAAGACGAAAAACAGGAACCGCCGCCATCACCGTGATGTCCGACCGCTGGATCCGCCGCATGGCGACCGAGCACGCCATGATCGAGCCGTTCGTCGAAACCCAGCGCGCCGAGGGCAAGATCAGCTTCGGCCTGTCGTCGTACGGCTACGACGCCCGCGTCGCCGACGAGTTCAAGGTATTCACCAACGTCGACAGCGCCATCGTCGACCCGAAGGCGTTCGCGCCGGAAAGCTTCGTCGACCGCAAGGGCCCGGTCTGCATCGTGCCGCCGAACAGCTTCGCGCTGGCGCACACGGTCGAATACTTCCGCATCCCGCGCGACGTGCTGGTGATCTGCCTCGGCAAATCGACCTACGCGCGCTGCGGCATCATCGTGAACGTCACCCCGCTGGAGCCCGAGTGGGAAGGCCAGGTCACGATCGAAATCAGCAATACGACCCCCCTGCCCGCCCGCATCTACGCGTTCGAGGGGATCGCGCAGTTCCTGTTCCTGCATGGCAACGAGCCGTGCGAGACGAGCTACGCCGACCGCGCGGGGAAGTACATGCGCCAGCGCGGGGTCGCCCTTCCCCGGCTCGGCTGACGCGTCTAAAGCCTGCCGATGGACAGAATCCGAATTCGCGGCGGGCGGCCGCTGCATGGTGAAATCCCGATCGGGGGGGCCAAGAACGCGGGCCTTCCGCTGATGGCCGCCGGGCTGCTCACCGATGAACGGCTGGTGCTGACCAACGTGCCGCAGCTGGCCGACATCCAGACCATGGCGAGCCTGCTGTCGCAGCACGGCATCGCGGTCGAGCCGGTGACGAACGACGGCCGCACGCTGTCGATCGGCGGCCCGATCACCAATACCGAGGCCCCTTACGACATCGTGCGGAAAATGCGCGCGTCGATCGTGGTGCTCGGCCCGCTGGTGGCCCGTATGCGGGAAGCCCGCGTGTCCCTGCCCGGCGGCTGCGCCATCGGCACCCGCCCGGTCGACCTGCATCTCAAAGGTCTGGAGCAGATGGGGGCGACCATCGTGCTCGAGGGAGGCTACGTCCTCGCCTCCGCGCCGCAGGGTCTGCGCGGGGCCGCGATCGTGATGCCGTTCCCGTCCGTGGGTGCGACCGAAAACCTCGCCATGGCCGCGACGCTGGCCGACGGCCGCACGATCATCGCCAACGCCGCGCGGGAGCCGGAGGTGATCGACCTTTGCGACTGCCTGGTGGCCATGGGGGCCCGGATCGAGGGCATCGGCACCGACAAGCTGACCATCGACGGCGTGACGTCGCTGCACGGGGCAACCCACGCGATCATCCCGGACCGGATCGAAACCGGCACCTACGCCTGTGCGGCCGCGATCACCGGCGGCGAGGTCCATCTGGCCGGGGCCCGCATGACCCACCTCGGTGCCGTCATGCGGACGCTGCAGGAAAGCGGCGTCGAGGTGACCGAGACGGCGACCGGGCTGAACGTGAAGCGCGCCAACGGCCTGCACGGGGCCGACGTGATGACCGAGCCGTATCCCGGCTTCCCGACCGACATGCAGGCGCAGTTCATGGTGCTGATGTCGGTCGCCGAGGGGGCCGCGATGGTCACCGAGACGATCTTCGAGAACCGCTTCATGCACGTCCCCGAGCTGAACCGCATGGGGGCCCGGATCAACGTCCACGGCGCGTCGGCGATCGTGCGCGGCGTGCCGAGCCTGTCGGGCGCGCAGGTCATGGCGACCGACCTTCGCGCGTCGGTCTCGCTCGTGCTGGCCGGTCTGGCCGCGCGCGG
The DNA here is from genome assembly GCA_963756975.1 of uncultured Alphaproteobacteria bacterium. Lineage (GTDB taxonomy): Bacteria > Pseudomonadota > Alphaproteobacteria > Acetobacterales > Acetobacteraceae > CAVRQM01. The sequence continues at coordinate 343,220 of CAVWPS010000002.1, forward strand.
CGAGACGATCGTGAACCGCGTCTACCACCTCGATCGCGGCTACGAGGCGGTGGAGACCAAGCTCGCCGCCTGCGGGGCCGATATCGAGCGGATCGCCGGCTAAGCGCTTGGCCGACCAGCCGATCATCCTGGCCCTGCCGAAGGGCCGCATCCTCGGCGAATGCGGCCCGCTGCTTGCCGCCGCCGGGATCGTTCCGGCCCCCGACTACCTCGACGACGACAGCCGCCGGCTGCGGTTCCCGACCGGCGACCCGGCGCTGGACGTCGTGCGGGTGCGGCCGTTCGATGTCGCCACGTTCGTGGCGTTCGGCGCGGCGCAGATCGGCATCTGCGGCGCGGACGTGCTGCTGGAGCACGATTATCCGGAAATCTACGCGCCGCTCGATCTCGGCATCGGCGCCTGCCGCATTTCGGTCGCCGAGCCCGCCACCTCGCCGCACGACGACCCGCGCACCTGGTCGCGCGTGCGGGTGGCCACGAAATACCCGAATATCGCGCGCCGGCATTACGCGCAGCGTGGCATCCACGCCGATGTGGTCCATCTGAACGGGGCGATGGAGCTGGCGCCGGGATTGGGCCTCACCCGGCTGATCGTCGATCTGGTCGCCACCGGCTCGACCCTGAAGGCCAACGGGCTGGTGGAGACCGAAGTGATCGCGCACGTGACCAGCCGCCTGATCGTCAACCGCACGGCGCTGAAGACGCGGCCCGAGGACGTCGGCGAGTGGATCGAGCGGTTCCGCGCCGCCCTGACCAAGCTATGAGGCGGCTGTCGGCCACCGATGCGGGATTCGACGCCGAATTCGCGGCGCTGCTGGCACGCTCGCACGCCTCGACCAGTTCGGTGTCGGACGTGGTCGCCGCGATCATTGCCGATGTGCGGGCGCGCGGCGACGCGGCTCTCATCGACTACACCACCCGCTTCGACCGGTTCGCGCCGGCCACGCTACGGATTGAGGCGGCCGAGATCGCCGCCGCCGAAGCGACCGTTCCGGACGAGTTGCTGGGCGCGCTGGACCTCGCCGCCAGACGGATCGAGCGGTTTCATGCCGCCCAGATGCCGGCCGACGTGACGCTCGACCCCGGCGACGGCATCGCACTCGGTGTCCGCTGGGGTGCCATCGACGCGGTCGGGCTGTACGTGCCGGGCGGCAAGGCGGCGTATCCGTCATCGGTGCTGATGAACGCGATTCCGGCACGGGTCGCGGGTGTCGCGCGGATCGCGATGTGCGTGCCCACACCGGACGGTGCCCTGAACCCGCTGGTGCTGGCGGCCGCGCGACGGGCGGGTGTGACCGAGGTGTACCGGGTCGGCGGCGCGCAGGCGGTGGCCGCACTCGCCTACGGCACCGCGACGATCGCGCCGGTCGACCGCATCGTCGGCCCGGGCAACGCCTATGTGGCGGAGGCGAAGCGGCAGGTGTTCGGCAAGGTCGGCATCGACGCCATCGCCGGGCCGTCCGACGTGCTGATCCTGGCCGACGACAGCGCCGATGCCGGGCACATCGCACTCGATTTGCTGGCGCAGGCGGAACACGACGAGACGACGCAGGTCATCCTGATCACCGACAGCGCGGCCCTCGCACAGGCGGTCGACGACCGGATCGAGGCGATGCTGCCGGGACTTCCGCGCGCGGCGATCGTCGGGGCGTCGCTGGCGGCCAACGGCGCATTGATCGTCGTGGGCGACGTGGACGAGATCGTGCGCCTCGCCGACCTGGTCGCCGCCGAGCACCTGCAGATCATGACGCGCGACCCCGAAGCGCTGTTCGCCCGGATCCGGCACGCGGGCTCGGTGTTTTTCGGCGACGTGCCGACCGCCATCGGCGATTACATCGGCGGCACCAACCATGTGCTGCCGACCGGCGGCACGGCGCGGTTCGCCTCCGGCCTGTCGGTCCACGACTTTCTGAAACGCACCACATGGACCCGCGCCGAGTCCGCCGGGCTCGCGGGGATCGGTCCGGCAGCCGCTTTACTGGCCGACGCGGAAGGTCTTTACGCCCACGCCGCCAGTCTGCGAGCACGCTTTGCTTGACCGTAGTCCGGCCGATAGCCATGTTCCGGCCCACTTCAACAAGCAAAGAGTCTAGATGCCCAAAGAGGATATGATCGAGTTTAGCGGCACCGTTCAGGAGCTGCTGCCGAACGCCATGTTTCGGGTCAAACTCGACAACGAACACCAGATCCTCGCCCACACCAGCGGAAAGATGCGCAAGAACCGCATTCGCGTGCTGGCCGGCGACCGTGTGAACGTCGAGATGACCCCGTACGATTTGACGAAGGGCCGCATCACGTTCCGCTTCAAGTAAGTCTGATCCTGGCCTCGGCGAGCCCTCGACGGCTCGACCTGCTGGCCCAGATCGGCGTCGTCCCGGCCGAGATCGTCCCGGCCGCCATCGACGAGACGCCCCGCCGCGACGAACAGCCCCGCCCCCACGCCGAACGGCTCGCCGCCGAGAAAGCCGCCGCCGTCGCTCGGCCGGACGCGTACGTGCTGGCCGCCGATACGGTGGTGGCGGTCGGCCGCCGCATCCTGCCGAAGGCCGAGGACGCCGACACGGCGCGCGCCTGCCTGACGCTGCTGTCCGGCCGGCGTCATCACGTGCTGACGGCCGTCGTTCTGCTGGCCCCGGACGGACGGCGCTCGGCGCGGGTCAGCGAGAGTGCCGTCGTGTTCAACCGGCTCACCACCGCGCAGATCGACGCCTACCTCGATTGCGGCGAGTGGCGCGGCAAGGCGGGCGGCTACGCGATCCAGGGGTTCGCGGCGGCGTACGTGCGCTTCCTGTCCGGCTCGTACAGCGGCGTCGTCGGCCTGCCGCTGTTCGAGACGGCGCAGATGCTGAGGGGCTTGGGCTGGCCGATCCCCTGATCCGCGTTTCCTGCTCGCCGGGTGAGCGCCGGGTCGCGGTCACGCGCGCCGGCCGCCTGCTCGATTACGCCCTGGACCGGCCCGGCGCACCGGACGGCGTGGGCGACATTCATGTCGGCCGCCTCGCAGCACAACGCCCGGCGCTCGCGGGCGCGTTCGTCGCACTCGGCGAAGGTCCGGACGGCTTTCTTCCCGACAGCGCCGGGGCCGCCGGCGCGACCGAGGGCGAGTGGCTGACCGTCCGCATCGTTCGCGCCGCGCAATCCGGCAAGGGGCCGCGCCTGACCCGCCTTCCCGAAACTCGCCACCGGTCCGGCCCGCCTGCTGCGACGCGGCCCGGACGGCGTTGCCCGGATGGCCGAGCGGTATCCCGACGCGACGATCGAGGCCGACGATCTTGCTGTGCTGGCCGAGTTGCGCCCGATGTTCGGCGACCGGCTGCGCCGCGTGCCGGCCGCGTTCGACGACACGACCGAGACCGCCGTCGATGCCTTGGCGCACCAGGACGCGGCGCTGCCCGGTGGTGCCCGAATGAGCATCGTGCCGACGCCCGCACTGGTCGCGATCGACGTCGACCTCTCATCCGGCGTCTCGGGACGGGGCGGCAAGGCGCTGACGCACATGGAATCCAACGCCGCGATCCTGCCGGCGCTGGCCCGCGCGATCCGCCTCCGCAATCTCGGCGGCGCAATCGTCGTCGATTTGGCCGGTCTGTCGCCGCGCCGGCGTGCGGCACTCGGCCCCGCGTTCGCCGCCGCCGTCGCCGAAGACCCGGTGCCGACCCGCTTCCTCGGCTTCTCGGCGCTCGGGCTCGCCGAACTCCTGCGCGACAGAATCCATCCGCCGCTGCACGAGTTGCTCGCCGGTCCGCACGCCGAAGGTCTCGCGGCGCTCCGAACCCTGGCCCGCCAGATCGCGGCGGACCCGCGCACGCCGCCCGAACTCACCTGTCCAGCGACCGTCGCCGAAGCGTTGCAGCGCGACGGCCCCGCGTTGGCCGACCTTGCCCGCCTCGCCGGCCGTCCCCTGATCCTGCGCGTCGACCGCACCCTGCCCGGAGCCTAGCAAAAGAATGTCCGAACCCGCGACGCTGAACACCTGCCCGATCTGCCACCGGCCGACCGTCGCCGCCTTCCGCCCATTCTGCTCGCGCCGCTGCTCGGAGGTCGACCTCGGCCGCTGGCTGACCGAGGGGTATCGCGTGCCGACCGATGAGCCGGAGGACGGCGGAGAGGGCTAGATTTCCGGGAGTTAGATTTCCGGGAGTTAGATTTCCGGGACGGGCGCTTCCTCGGGCAGCAACTCAAGCCGTTTCAGCTCGGCCCAGAGATCGAGCGGGATCGTCATCTCCATCATCTCGGCGTTCTGCCCCGCCTCCGCCGGGCTTCTGGCGCCCGGAATCACCGCCGCCACCGCCGGGTGCGCGGCACAGAATTGCAGCGCCGCCGCCTTGAGATCGACGCCGTAGCGGGCGCAGACGGCGGCGATCGCGCGCGTCTTCTCGACCAGATCGGGGGCCGCGCGTTCGTAGTTGAACGTGTCGCCGCCCGCGAGCAGGCCGGAGTTGTAGGGCCCGCCGATCACGACGTGCACGCCCCTGGCCTCGCACTCCGGCAGCAGCTCCGGCAGCCCGCCGTGATCCAGCAGCGTGTAGCGTCCGGCCAGCAGGAACATGTTCGGATCGCTCTCGCGCAGCGCCCGCAGGCACGGCTCGACCACGTTCACGCCGAGCCCCCAGGCGCGGATCACCCCCTGATCGCGCAGCTTGGACAGCGCCTTCGCCGCCCCGGCCATGGCATCCGCGAAATGGCCCTCCCACGCGTCGCCGAGCCAGTCGGCCCCGATATCGTGGATGTAGGCGATGTCGATCCGCGCCAGACCGAGCCGGTTGAGGCTGTCCTCGATCGAGCGCATCGCGCCGTCGTACGAGACGTCCAGCTTGCGCGCGAAATCGAGGCCGTACTCGAAATTGTCCTCCCACTGGCCGACGCCCTTCGGCACCGGGACCAGCAGCCGGCCGACCTTGGTCGACAGCGTGTAGGAATCCCGCTTGCGGCCGCGCAGCCCGGTGCCGACCCGGTGCTCGGACAGCCCGGCACCGTAATGGGGTGCGGTGTCGAAATGCCGGATGCCGGCATCCCATGCGGTGGCGATCGTGGCCTGCGCGGTCTCCTCGTCGATCACGCCGAGCAGGTTGCCGAGCGGGGCACCACCGAGCCCGAGCGGCCCGTGGGGAATGAACGGCTCTTCCATCATGCGGTCTCCGGCGGCGGGACGACGCCTTTGGTGAGGATCACGTTGCCGTAGAACCGGCGCTCCCCGGTCGGGACCATCGCGTAGGCCGCCTCGGCGGCGGTGTAGAACGCGAACCGCTCGACGCGCGCCGCCGGTTTCTCGCCGCGCGTGGCCAGCACCTCGTCCAGCATCGTCATCGCCGGCCACAGCTTGCCGTCGGTCGGCTCCATCACCTGCGCCGGGCTGTCGATGAACGTGTCGAGCGGCATCACGTCGAGGATCGCGTTCAGCACGGCGTCCATCGGCACCCCGTGCAGCGGGATCGTGCGGCGGCTGCGGGTCGATGGGTAGTTGGCGTCGACCAGCACGATGGTGTCGCCGTGCCCCATCGAGGCCAGCGCGTGCAGCAGGTCCGGGGTCAGCAGCGGGCTCAGTCCGATCAACATTTTGGGGCCAGTCTCCTTGGACGGCCGAACCCTAGCCGCGCCCCGCGCCCGGGCCAAGAACCGGTAAGGCACGACTGCGTTTGCCGCCAATGGACATCAACACCCCCCACGTCGACCCGAAAGACGCCGCCCGCGCCGCCCGCCTCCGCTACGTCCACGACCGCCAGCCGGGGTTTCGGCGCGAGCGTGTCGGCGAAAAACAGTTCCGCGTGCTCGACCACGCGGGAGCGGAGGTGACAGACGAGGCGCATTTGCAGCGGGTGCGGAAACTCGCGATCCCGCCGGCTTACGAGGATGTGTGGATCTGCCGCTACGAGAACGGCCACCTGCAGGCGACCGGCCGCGACGCCCGTGGCCGCAAGCAGTACCGCTATCACGCGCGCTGGCGGGAGGTTCGCGACGAGAGCAAGTACGAGCGGATGCTGGTGTTCGGGTCGGTCCTGCCGCGAATCCGCGAGCAGGTGGCCGCCGACCTAGCCCTGACCGGCCTGCCGAAGCGCCGCGTGCTGGCCGCCATCGTGCGCCTGCTGGAGGGGACGATGATGCGGGTGGGCAACGAGGAATACGCCCGCACCAACGACAGCTTCGGGCTGACCACGCTGCGTCCGCGCCACGCGATGGTGCAGGGCGCGCACCTGACGTTCGACTTTCGCGGCAAGCACGGCATCCAGCATCACATCGACCTGTCCGACCGCCGGCTCGCGAACATCGTCCGCCGTTGCCAGGAGCTGCCGGACCAGCACCTGTTCCACTACGTCGACCACGACGGGCAGACCCACCCGGTGACGTCCGACGACGTGAACGCGTATCTGCACGAGGTCTCGGGCGTGGAGGTCACGGCCAAGGATTTTCGCACCTGGGCGGGGACTAATCTGGCGGCATTGGCGCTGGCCGGGCTCGATCCGGTCGAGGGGACGGGCAAGCAGAAGAAGGCGATCGTGGCGGCGGTCGAGAGTGTCGCGAAGAAGCTCGGCAACACGCCGGCGATCTGCCGCAAGTGTTACATCCATCCGGCGATTTTCGAGGGGTATCTGGACGGCACGCTTGCGGCGGGGCTGCAGGACCATGCGGAGGCGTTGCTGGAGGACGGGACGGCTCATCTGACGCCGGAGGAGCGGGCGGTGACGCGGTATTTGAGTGGGCGGTTGGCGGGGAGTGCGGCGGCGGGTTGAGGCCGATCGACTTACGCCGGCTGACGCTCGCAAAGTCATAGTCTTCAGCAGTGCAGATCGACGGCGGACAGCTTAATCGCACGCGTTAATAAGCGTCTTCCACTAACAATGTGTTCCGTGGGCAGGCCAATCATGATCTAGATCCGCCCTCTCAGTCACCGGAAACAATCATGACTTCATTCTGGCTCACGTTCCGCCCCGCCGAAGAAGCTCCGGATCGCGGTTGGCCCATGGCCGAGCTCCGCAACCTGATCGATCGCGTGAGTGCAAACCCGGAAACTACGGAATGGTGGCGCATCCAAAGCCATAAGCGGGCGAGGGCCGGTGACCGGGTTTATGTTTTCAAGCAGGGCACCGCTTCTCCCCAGGGGATCTTCGGCGTTGGCGAGATCGTCACCGCTCCGATTGAACTTGAAACGCCGACTGCCCCCAAGCCGCGCTGGATGGCAGATATCCGCTTCCAAAGTCTTGTTGACCCCACGAAAGAGTTTCTACTTCCGCTGCTTGCAATCAAAGACGTTGTCCCGGACGGGTTGATATCGGCGCAAGCAAGCGGCTTCCCCGTTTCCGACGACGTAGCGCTCGAGTTGGAGCGCCGCCTCGCGCCGGTTCTTTTAGCCAGCCAGCGGGCACCTGCTAGCGGACAGGCCGACGATCCCGCCTTCGACCCCATAAGCGCCCTCAACATACGCGAGCGCGCGCTGCGTGCGATTTGCATACGGCGCGGTCAGCAGGCTTTCCGCACCGCCCTTCTCGAGGCCTACAACGGTAAGTGCGCTGTCACCGGGTGCGACGTCGAGGATGTGCTGGAAGCCGCGCATATATCGCCCTATAATGGGCCTACAACGGACAAGGTTTCCAACGGCCTTCTCCTGAGAGCCGACATTCACACGCTCTTCGACTGCGACCTACTGGCTGTTAACCCGAAGACCCTGAAGGTAGCAATCGCTGAGAAGCTGAAATTATCGTCTTATAGTAGCTTTGAGGGTAAGTCGCTGCAGCTTCCTCGCGATCCTGGACACCAGCCCAGCCTGCTCAGCTTGGCGCAGCGCTTTGGGGCTCTCAAACAATGAGCTAGGGGCGATATAAATAATTGTGCGAGTTCTGATGGGTGTTGCACGTTACCGTGTTACCGGGATTACACGATCATGCGGGCGCGATGCCGGAGTGTCCTCGGGCGGACACGATACTGAGCGGTCCGGAACGCGGGCGCAGGGCACGTGTTTGGGACCGGGCGGCTGACAGCCGTTGCTTCAGGAGGTCCCCCCAATGATCCCACCACTCACCCGCCGCACCCTCGTCGGTGCCACCGCCGCCGGCGCCGTCGGCCTCGTCGCCGCCCAGGCCAAGGCGGCCGGACCGCACATCGTGCCCGACACCGGCGAACCGGCGGCGCTGCTCGGGGCGGTGAACGGCGACTCCGTCACGCTGCCGCCGCTGGCGAACCCGTCCGAACCCGATGCCCAGGTCCGCAACGGCGACGCCCAGGTTCGCAGGCTCGGGGTTGCCGTGGTCGGGCTCGGGCATCTGTCGCTGATGCAGATCCTGCCCGGGCTGGCGCAGGCGCGGCACGTGAAGCTGGCGGCACTGGTCAGCGGCAACCGGGACAAGGCTCACGCGCTGGCGGCCCAGTACGGCCTGCCGGACACCGGCATCTACGGCTACGACGATTTCGACCGCATCCGCGACAACCCGGCGGTCGACATCGTCTACATCGTCCTGCCGAACGCGATGCACCGCGAATGGACCGAGCGCGCGGCGGCGGCGGGCAAGCATGTGCTGTGCGAGAAGCCGATGGCGACCAGCAGCGCCGACGCGCAGGCGATGGTCGATGCGGTCAAGGCGGCCGGCAAGCAGCTGATGATCGCCTATCGCTGCCAGTACGAGCCGTACAACCGCGCCGTCATCAAGCTGGCCCGCGGCGGCGAGCTCGGCGATCTGCGGCTGATCGAGGCGGTGAACGGCCAGAACGACGCGGCGAACGGGCAGTGGCGGCAGGTGCGGGCGCTGGCCGGTGGCGGCAGCATGCCCGATGTCGGGCTCTATTGCCTGAACGCCGCCCGCTACGTCACCGGCGAGGAGCCGATCGAGGTGTCGGCGCGGCTGACCCAGCCGAAGGACGACCCCCGGTTCCGCGAGATCGAGGACATCTGCGCGTTCGAGCTGAAATTTCCGTCCGGCGTGATGGCGACCTGCGTCAGCGCCTACAGCATCCACGAGAGCCGCCGTCTGCGGGTGCATGGCAGCACGGCGTGGGCCGACCTCGACCCTGCGTTCAGCTACTCCGGGCTGCGGCTGCGGGTGAACCGGAAGGTCGGGCGCGCGACCGGCACCGACGAGCGGACCATGACCGAGCACAACCAGTTCGCGCTGGAGATGGACCACTTCGCCGAGGCGATCCGGGCCGGCAAGACGCCGCGCACCCCGGGCGAGGAGGGCGTGCAGGACATGAAGCTGATCGAGGCGATTTACGCCGCCGCCGCGTCCGGCAGCGTGGTCCGGCTGCCGGCGATCGCGGGTCGCGATGTGTTTCGCGGGATGGAGCCGACCGATACCTGATTTTCCGCTCGCACGCGCGTAAGGAGCGGACATGGACGCGACCCCGATGCCGCTCGACGCCGTCTCTCCGGACGCGCCGGTGTTCACCCACACCCAGATCCGCAACGTGGTTCTGGGCGTGGTGCTGTGCATCTTCCTCGCCGCCGTCGACCAGACGGTCGTGATCCCGGCGGTGCCGGCGATCGCGGCCGATCTGAACGGGTTCGACCATCTGTCGTGGATCGTGTCGGCCTACCTGCTCACGTCCACCGCCGCGACGCCGCTATACGGCAAGCTGTCCGACATCCACGGCCGCCGCGCGTTGCTGCTGCCCGCACTCGGCATCTTCACCGTGGCCTCCGCACTGTGCGCGATCGCGCCGACATTGCCCGCACTGATCGCCGCACGGGCGCTGCAGGGGTTGGGCGGGGCCGGGCTGATGAGCATGGCGCAATCGGCGATCGCGGACGTGGTCGCCCCGCGCGAGCGCGGCCGGTATCAGGCGTATCTGGCCGGAACCTGGGCGGTCGCCTCCATCGCCGGCCCGATCCTGGGCGGCTGGCTGACCGACAGCCTGTCGTGGCGCTACATCTTCTGGGCCAACCTGCCGCTCGGGCTGGCGGCGATGCTGCTCGCGGGCCGGGCGCTGAAGATGATCCCGAAGCCGAACCGCGTGCGCGCGCCGATCGATGTGCTGGGGGCGTTGCTGCTCGCGGCCGGGATTACGGCGGCGCTGGTTCTGGTCAATGCGGCCGGCAACGCGGGAACCGCCGAAATCGTGGCGCTGACGGCGGCCGTGGTCGTTCTGGGCGCGGCGCTGGTCTGGTGGGAGCGGCGGGCGCCCGACCCGGTGCTGCCGCCGCGCCTGTTCGCCAACGCGGCGTTCAGCCGCGGTGTCGCGATCGCGTTCCTGACCGCCGGCGGGTTGTTCGGCGCGACCTACCTGCTGCCGATCTACTTCCAGCTGATGCGCGGGGTCAGCGCCGCCGAGTTCGGCACGCTGCTGGTGCCGTTCCTCGCATCGAACGTCGTCGGCGCGTTCACCGCCGGGCAGACGATCCGCCGCGTCGGCCGCCCGAAGCCGGTGCTGCTCGGCGTGCTGGCGATCGCGGTGATCGGCTTCGTCCTGCTGGCGCGCGAGGTGGCGGAGGGCAGCCATGTCGGGCTGATCCTCGGGATGGTGATGATCGGCTTCGGCATCGGCGGCTCGATGCCGACCGGGCTGATCATCGTCCAGAACGCGGCCGAGCGGCGCGACGTGGGTGCCGCGACCGGCGGCCTGCTGTTCCTGCGCGCGATGGGCGGGGCCATGGGTGCCGCCGTCACCGGGGCCGTGCTCGCGGGCCGGTTCGCGGGCTCGATCGCGCGTGCCGGGCTGCCGCCGATCGACCTCGGCACGTTGCGCGGAACCGCGGCCACGCTCACGCCGCCGGTCCGCGCGGTTGCACGGACGGCGCTGGCGGGCGGGTTCGAGCTGTCGTTCGCCGTCTGCGCGGGGCTGCTGGTGGTGGCCGCGATCGTCTGCGTCGGCTTGCGCGACCTCACCCTGCGCGGCTCCTGACCGTGGCGTAACGGCCGCACCCCGGCCGGGCCATCGGCGCGCGACCGTCCGGCCGCTTGCGCCCCCGCATCACGTGTATGACAATTACGGATGCGATGGCGAAAAACGTCACGCGAGCGGGGGGCGACATGGCCGAAATGGTCGACGACGAGGCAACCAGACTCGAAACCGCGAGGATCGAACGCGATCCGGCGTTTCAGGAACTGGTCCGCAAGCGCGGCACCTATAGCTGGACGCTGTTCATCATCATGGTCGTCCTCTATTTCGGGTTCATCTATCTCTGCGCGTTGCGGCGGGACATCACCGGCATCGACATCGGCGGCGGCATCACCCTCGCCTTCCCGCTGGCACTGTTCGTCATCCTGGCCGCGATCGTGCTGACCGGCCTGTATGTCGCGCGCGCCAATTCGACGTACGACGAGCTGACACGCCGCATCGTGGCGGGCGCACGATGAACGCGCGCGCCGCGCTGGCCGGCATCTCCGGCACGATCCTCTATCACGCGACGGCGTTCGCCCAAGCCGCCGCACCGGCCGCACCGGCGGCCCCCGCACCCACGATGGCGGCACCGAGCATGGCCGCGCCCGCCATGGCGACCCCGGCGGCGATGCCGGTCGCACCCGACCACACGACCGCGATCTACATGTTCCTGGTGTTCGTGGTGATCACCCTCGGCATCACCACCTGGGCGTCGCGCCGCGCGTCCACCGCCAACGATTTCTACGCGGCCGGCGGCGGCATCACCGGTGCCCAGAACGGTCTGGCCATCGCCGGCGACTACATGTCGGCGGCGTCGTTCCTCGGCATCTCCGCGCTGGTGTTCTCGTCCGGATTCGACGGGCTGATCTACTCGGTCGGCTTCCTCGTCGGCTGGCCGGTGATCGTGACGCTGATGGCCGAGCGGCTGCGCAACCTCGGCCGGTTCACCTTCGCCGACGTCGCCAGCTACCGGCTGCAGCAGACGCCGATCCGCATCTTCGCGGCCTGCGGCACGCTGGTCACCGTCGCGTTCTACATGGTCGCCCAGATGGTCGGCGCCGGGCAGCTTGTCACGACGCTGTTCGGGTTCGACTACGCCTATGCCGAGATCGGCGTCGGCGCCCTGATGATCGTCTACGTCGTGTTCGGCGGCATGCTGGCCACGACCTGGGTGCAGATCATCAAGGCAGCACTGCTGCTCGGCGGTGCGACCGTGATCGCGGTGCTGGTGCTGGTCCACTTCAACTTCGACATCCCGGCGATGTTCGCCGGTGCCGTCGCGGCGCACCCGAAGCACGCGGCGATCCTGCAGCCGGGCAGCTTCATCCCCGACCCCGTCTCCGGCATCTCGCTCGGCCTCGCCTTGATGTTCGGCACGGCCGGCCTGCCGCATATCCTGATGCGCTTTTTCACCGTGCGCGACGCGCGGCAGGCGCGGCGCAGCGTGATCTACGCGACCTCGTTCATCGGCTATTTCTACATCCTGACCTTCATCATCGGCTTCGGCGCGATCGTGCTGGTGCGCGCCAACCCGGGCTTCTTCGACGCGAAAGGCGTGCTGATCGGCACCAACACGATGGCCGCCGTGTGGCTGGCGCAGGCGACCGGCGGCGATATCCTGTTCGGCTTCATCGCGGCGGTGACGTTCGCCACCGTGCTGGCCGTCGTGTCCGGCCTGACGCTGGCCGGCGCGTCGGCGGTCAGCCACGACCTGTACGCGAACGTGTTCCGCCGCGGTCGCGACGGGGCGAACAGCGAGGTTCTGGTCTCCAAGATCGCCACCGTGGTGATCGGGATCGTGGCGATCCTCCTCGGGCTGGCGTTCCGCAACATCAACACCGCGTTCGCCGTCGGCCTCGCCTTCGCGGTGGCGGCCAGCTCCAACTTCCCGGTGCTGATCCTGTCGATGTACTGGCGGGGGCTGACCACGGCAGGCGCCCTGACCGGCGGGTTCGTCGGCCTGATCACGGCGGTCACGCTGACCGTGTGCAGCAAGGCGGTCTGGGTCGACGTGCTGCACTACGCCGGGCCGGCGCCGGTGCCGTACACGAACCCGGCGATCTTCTCGATGCCGGTTGCATTCCTGTTCTGCGTCGTGTTCTCGCTGCTGGACCGGACGCGGCAGGCGAACGCCGAACGGGCCCGGTTCGACGCGCAATTCGTGCGCAGCCAGACCGGGATCGGGGCGGAGGGCGCCTCCCACTAAAGCCGGGGTGGGGGTTGCAACGGCGGTGCTTGACGCGCGCCGACCGGACCCCCTCTTTGGCCGTATGGACATGATCGCGCGCGACAACCCGGCCCCGGCCACCCTCGGCTTCGGGGCCACCTTCGACAGCCTCGCCACCCGGGACGGCCTGATCGACCTCGACCGCCGCTTCGTCGCCCATCTGGCCGAGACGGATTCCGACCTGCACGCGCGCCTGATGGCCGCCCGCGCCACCCCCGCCGCGCTCGACGCCAAGGACGAGGGCAAGCTGATCGTCTCGCTCGGGCCGATCGTGAACGGCTTCGTCGCCACCCTGTTCGGCATCGAGGCGGAGGTCGAGGCCATCGCCGCGCGGACGGCGGCGCTGAACCCGATCCATGCCTGCAAGCGGCTGTTCGTGCAGCGGCAGGCGGTCAAGACGTATTCGGACCCGTCCGCGTTCGACGGCGACGCGCTGCGGGCGATGATCGAGCGCGAAATCGCCGAGAGCTTTTCGGAGCACGCGTTCGCCGTCCATGTCGACACCTGGACGCGCAACACCGACACGGAAAACCTCGACCTCGCGATGCGCTACGCCGCGTGGGCGACGCTGACCCCGGCCGGCCGCGCGCGCCATGGCAGCGGCACGCTGTTCCACCTGCCCGGCCGTCCCGACGCCGCACGCCTGATCCCGGTCGAGACGATCGAGCTGAACGGCGTCACCATGATGCGGCTGCCGGAACACGATCTGCGCCACCGCGAGGGGTTCGGGCTGACCGATCCCGGCATGGACGACGTGCACGCGCTCGATCAGATGAATTACTGCATCTGGTGCCACAGCCAGGGCAAGGACAGCTGCTCCAAAGGGTTGCGCGACCGCAAGACCGGCGCGTTCGCGAAGAACGCGTTCGGCGTGTCGCTGACCGGCTGCCCGCTCGACGAGAAGATCAGCGAGATGCACGAGCTGCGGGCGCAGGGCCACGTGCTCGGCGCGTTCGCGACCATCGCGGTCGACAACCCGATGATGGCGGCCACCGGCCACCGCATCTGCAACGACTGCATGAAGGCCTGCATCTACCAGAAGCAGGACCCGGTCGACATTCCGCAGGCCGAGACGTCGATCCTGCGCGACACGCTGGCACTCCCGTGGGGCTTCGAGATCTATGCCCTGCTGACGCGCTGGAACCCGCTCGACATCCGCCGCCCGCTGCCGCGCCCCGAGAGCGGCCACACCGTGCTGGTGGTCGGCCTCGGCCCGGCCGGGTTCACGCTGGCGCATCACCTGATGAACGACGGCCACGGCGTCGTCGCGGTCGACGGCCTGAAGATCGAGCCGCTGGCGTTCGATCCGCGCACGCCGGTGCGCGACGCCGACACGCTGTTCGAGGATCTGGACGACCGGATCATGGCCGGGTTCGGCGGTGTCGCCGAGTACGGCATCACCGTGCGCTGGAACAAGAATTACCTGAAGCTGATCCGGCTGCTGCTGGAGCGCCGGAGCGCGTTCGCCATGTCGGGCGGCGTGCGGTTCGGCGGCGGCGGCACGCTGTCGATCGACGATGCGTGGGCGATGGGCTTCGACCACATCGCACTCGCCGCCGGCGCCGGGCGGCCGACCATCATCGACATGCCGAACGGCCTCGCGCGCGGCGTGCGCCAGGCGAGCGACTTCCTGATGTCGCTGCAGTTGAGCGGTGCCGCGAAGGAAGCCTCCATCGCCAACCTGCAGCTTCGCCTGCCGGTGGTGGTGATCGGCGGCGGGCTGACGGCGGTCGATACGGCGACCGAAAGCCTCGCCTACTACGTCCGCCAGGTGGAGCGTTTCGCGCGCCGCCACCACGCGCTGGTGGCCGAGCGGGGCGAGGCGGCGGTGTTCAAGCGCTGGAACGACGAGGAGCGGGCGATCGCGGTCGAGTTCCTGGGCCACGCCGAGGCGATCGCCGCCGAACGCGCCCGTGCGGCCGGCGCGCATCAGGAGCCGGATCTGATCGGGCTGCTGAACGGCTGGGGCGGGGCGACCGTCGCCTACCGCCGCGCGCTGACCGACGCGCCGAGCTACACGCTGAACCACGAGGAGGTCGCGAAGGCGATGGAGGAGGGCGTGCGGTTCGCGCCCAACCTGTCCCCGGTCGCGGTCGAGGTCGACAGCTCCGGCCATGCGGCGGCGCTGCGCTGCAAGCAGGCGGACGGCACCGAGATCGTGCTGCCGGCGCGCGCGATCCTGGTCGCCGCCGGCACCCAGCCCAACACGATTTTGGCGCGGGAAGACGGGCGGATCAAACTCGACGGCAAGTATTTCCAGGCGCTTGACGACGACGGGATGCCGGTGACGCCGGTGCGCGGCATGGCCAAGCCGGACAACGCGGCGGTGCTGATGCATCGGGAGCCGGACGGCCGCTCGATCAGCTTCTTCGGCGACCTGCACCCGAGCTTCTTCGGCAACGTGGTCAAGGCCATGGGCAGCGCCAAGCGTGGCTATCCGGTCGTCACGGCCGCCCTCGCCCGTCGCGCGCCCGCCAGCACGCAGGCGGCGGTTCGCTCGGCGGCGCTGGACGACCTCGCGGCGACCGTTCACGCGGTCAACCGCCTGACGCCGACCATCGTCGAGGTGGTGCTGCACGCGCCCGCCGCCGCTCGGGCGTTTAAACCCGGCCAGTTCTACCGGCTCCAGAACTTCGAGACGTTCGCGCCCCGCGTGTCGGACGCCGATGGCGGCACGACGCTGCTGGCGATGGAGGGGCTGGCGATGACCGGCGCCTGGACCGATCCGGCGCGCGGGCTGGTGTCGGTCATCGCGCTCGAAATGGGCGGGTCGTCCGATCTGGTCGCCCAGATGCGGCCCGGCGAGCACGTCGTGCTGATGGGCCCGACCGGGATGGCGACCGAAATCCACGCGAACTCGACCGTCGCCCTGGTCGGCGGCGGGCTCGGCAACGCCGTCCTGTTCTCGATCGGCGCGGCGCTGCGGGCGGCCGGGACGCGGGTGATCTACTTCGCCGGCTACAAGGCGCTGGCCGACCGCTACCGGACCGAGGACATCGAGCGTGCGGCCGACGCGATCGTCTGGTGCTCCGACGAAGCACCGGGTTTTCAGCCGACGCGCCCGACCGACCGCACGTTCGTCGGCAACATCGTGCAGGCGATGGCGGCGTACGGGTCGGGGCGGCTCGGCGAGCAGGCGGTGCCGCTGGCCGACGTGGAGCATGTGATCGTCATCGGGTCGGACCGGATGATGCAGGCCGTGGGTGCCGCGCGCTACGGCGTGCTGGCCCCGTATCTGAAGCCGGGTCACACCGCGATCGGGTCCATCAACAGCCCGATGCAGTGCATGATGAAGGAGATCTGCGCGCAGTGCCTGCAGCCGCACATCGACCCGGTGACGGGCGAGCGGACGGTGGTGTTCTCGTGCGCGAACCAGGATCAGGCGCTGGATCACGTCGACTTCCCGGCGCTGAACGAGCGGCTGCGTCAGAACGGGACGGTCGAGAAGCAGACGGCGCTTTGGATCGACCGGTCGCTCCGTCTGCTGAACCACCGCCCCGCGATCGCCGCCGAGTGAGCGACGTTCCGCTGGGGCCGGTCGTCGACGCGACGCCGCGCCCCCTGCCCGCCCGCATTCCGATCGCCGGGCGGTATGTCCGGCTGGAGCCGCTGCATGTGCGCCACGCGCCCGATCTTTGGCGCGCGGCGCAGGGAGCCGACGAGAGCTGGGCCTACCTCAGCTACGGCCCGTTCGGGTCGGAGGCCGAGATGACCGCCATGGTCGGGCGGCAAGCGGTCGAGCTGGAGCGGATGGTTTGGGCCGTGCGGCCGGTCGCGACCGGGCTCGTGTCCGGCTGGCTGTCGCTGATGGACGTGCAGGCCGCGAACAGCTCGATCGAGGTCGGGAATGTCTGGTTCGCGCCGGACATGCAGCGGACCCGGGCGTCGACCGAGGCGGTGTTCCTGCTGCTGCGGCTGGCGGCGGACGAGCTCGGCTACCGCCGGCTGGTGTGGAAGTGCAACGCGCTGAACGCGCCGTCGCGGCGGGCGGCGGACCGGCTCGGGTTCACCTACGACGGCCTGCTGAGGGCGCACATGGTGGTCAAGGGGCGGCTGCGGGACACCGCCTGGTATTCCATCGTCGGCGACGAGTGGCCGCGGGTCCGGGACGGGTTTGCGGCTTGGCTCGATCCGTCCAACTTCGACGCCGATGGGGTGGCGTTACGGGGCTTGGCCGAACTGCGGGGTTAGTGCCTGCCTGCCCTCCCCCGCAATGGGGGAGGGTGCAGCGACTACCTCGGTGAGAGAACCATCACCATCTGACGGTTTTCCATCTTCGGCATCTGCTCGACCTTGGTCGCGGCGTCCATCTCGGCCCGGATACGCTCCAGAACCTTGATGCCGATATCCTGGTGAGCCATCTCGCGGCCACGGAAGCGAAGCGTGACCTTCACCTTGTCGCCCTCCTCGATGAAGGACTTCATGGCGCGCATTTTGACCTGGTAGTCGTTTTCGTCGATATTCGGACGAACTTTGACTTCCTTGATCTCGACGACTTTCTGCTTCTTCTTGGCCTCGTTCTTCTTCTTCTGCTGTTCGTATTTGAACTTGCCGAAGTCGAGGATCTTGCAGACCGGCGGATCGGCGTTGGGGCTGATCTCGAGCAGGTCGAGGCCGACGGCAAAGGCGCGGTTGACCGCGTCGCGGGCGCTCATCACGCCCAGCATCTCACCATCCTGGTCGATCAGGCGCACCTGCGGCACTCTGATCTCTTCGTTGACGCGCGGCCCGTCTCGGGTCGGCGGTGCGGGCATTGGGCCTCGGGCTATGGGACGCTCCTGTGGTGATTGACGGTTCGGAACATCGTGCAAACCGGCGTCCGGTTCAAGGTTTTACGTGCCGCCATCGCAATTACGGCCAGCAAACCTTTGCGATGGCCGCTCAGCCGAGGCTGTAGACCGCCCGGACGGAGTTCTGATGCCGCTCCGGGCAGAACCCGTACAGGTGCATCGTCACGGCCACCGAGTCGCTCTCGTTGACCATGGCGTGGATGTTCGGGCTCTCCGGCACCAGCGCGTTGGTCGTCCCGGCATCGCGCACCAGCCGGCCGGCCGGGACGACGCCGCCGCACCCGTCCGCCTCGTACACCGTCTCGGTCAGGCTGCCGCGCAGCACGCCGTAGCAGCACAGGCAATGATGGTCGTGCACCGGGGTGGCGCTGCCGGGTGCCCACAGAAACAGCCAGGCGCTCATCGCCTCGCGCCGCCAGATCAGCTCGCGCCGGTAATGCCCCGGCTCCGGGTCGAGCCGCAGGCCGTCGAGCAGCACCGGGTCGTGCGCCCACATCCAAAGATTGCCGCGCGCGGCGGCGATGTCGCGGCGGGTGAGGTGCTCGCCGATTTCAGCCAGCAGATCGAGCGAGCGGGGCGAGGTCACGGGCAGGTTGTCGAACGGCATCGGTGATGCTCCCCGAGTGCGTGGTCGTGCGAAGCCCCCTTCTACCACGGCCGCCGACGTGGTGTCGTGATTTCGTGCGCAAAGACCCCGAGACCCTTCGTTCCGCCCGCTGGTTCGGCCCCGCGGACCTCCGCTCGTTCGGCCATCGCAGCCGGGCCAAGCAGATGGGCTACGGGCCGGAGGATTGGGCCGGCAAGCCGGTGATCGGCATCCTGAACACGTGGTCGGACATCAATCCGTGCCACCAGCATTTTCGCGTCCGTGCCGAGGAGGCCAAGCGCGGCGTGCTGCAGGCGGGCGGCTTCCCGCTCGAAATCCCGGCGCTGGCACTGCCCGAGAATTTCATGAAGCCGACGACGATGCTGTATCGCAACCTGCTGGCGATGGAGGCGGAGGAGATCGCGCGGTCGCTGCCGCTCGACGGGCTGATCCTGATGGCCGGGTGCGACAAGACGACGCCGGCGCTGCTGATGGGTGCTATTTCCGCCGATCTGCCGTCGATCGTGCTGCCGGCCGGGCCGATGCTGCGCGGCAACGCGCGGGGTGCCACGCTCGGCAGCGGCTCGGATAGCTGGAAATACTGGGCCGAGCTGCGCGCCGGCACGATCGACGCGGACGACTGGCTGGCGGTGGAGGACGGGATTGCCCGGTCCTGGGGCACCTGCATGACGATGGGGACCGCGTCGACGATGACCGCCGCCGCCGAGGCGATGGGCATGGCGCTGCCGGGCAGCACGTCCATTCCCGCCCCGGATTCGCGTCACGCGCGGATGGCGGCGGCGGTCGGGCGCAGGATCGTCGATCTGGTGTGGGAGGACGCGAAGCCCAGCACCATCCTGACGCGAGCCAGCCTGCTGAACGCGGCGGTGACGGTGCTGGCGCTGGGCGGCTCGACCAACGCGCTGGTCCACCTGATCGCGATCGCGCGCCGGGCGGGTGTGGCGCTCGACCTCGGCGATTTCGATCGCCTGTCGCGGACCGTGCCGCTGCTGGCCGACATCCGGCCGGCGGGCGCGTTCCTGATGGAGGATTTCTACTACGCCGGCGGCCTGCCCGGCCTGTTCACGCGCATTTCCGACCTGCTCGACATGACCGCGATGACGGTCGCGGGCGTCACGCTGGCCGAGGCGGTCGGCGCGGCTCCGGTCTGGGACGACGCGGTAATCCGGACGCGCGAAAACCCGGTGCGGGCCGACGCGGGCCTTGCCGTGCTGCGCGGCAATCTGTGTCCGGACGGGGCGGTGATGAAGTTCAGCGCCGCCGAGCCGCACCTGCTGACCCATCGCGGACGGGCGATGGTGTTCGACGATTACGCCGACATGGCCGCGCGCATCGACGACGAGGCGCTCGACGTCGATGCGGACTCTGTCCTGGTGCTGCGCGGCGCGGGGCCGATCGGCGGGCCGGGGATGCCGGAATGGGGGATGCTGCCGATCCCGCGAAAGCTGCTGCGCCTAGGCGTGCGCGACATGCTGCGGATCAGCGACGCCCGCATGTCCGGCACCAGCTACGGCGCTTGCGTGCTGCACGTCTCGCCCGAGAGTGCGGTCGGGGGGCCGCTCGCCCTCGTCCGCACCGGCGATGTGATCGCGCTCGACGTTCCGGCCCGCACGCTGACGCTGGAGGTGGACGAGGCCACGCTCGCCGCACGCCGTGCCGCCTGGACCCCGCCCGAGCCGAAGTATGCGCGGGGTTACGGGCGGTTGTCGGCCGAGCAGATTTCGCAGGCCCATGACGGCTGCGACTGGCGGGTGCTGGAGCGCGGACCGGCGACGCCGGAGCCGGAAATCCACTGAACCGGGATGCGTGCCGGGCGTTCCGTCACGGAACCGGAAAGAAGCATGCCATGATCCGCGCCATCGTTGCCGCCGCCCTTGTCGTGCCGAGCCTCGCCTTCGCCCAGGTGCCGCGCACCGGGGCCGCCGCACCGCCGGGTGGCGCGCCGGACGGGGTTTTTACCGCCGCCCCCGTACCTGCACCGGGCACCAATCCGGGCGTCGTCGGACCCTCGGGCGGCCCGGGCTCGATCCCCGATCAGGTGGCACCCTCGGGTCAGGTCGCGGGGCCGAACAATTCGACGCCGTACAGCACGACCGGCTCCGGCCAGCAGCCCGCCGACGTCGCCGCGCCCCATAACGGCAACCAGAATGGCGGGGTCACCTCGGCCACGCCGAATCTGTCGCCGTAGAACCTAGGTCGAGTTCAGCAGCCGCAGCCCGACCGCGATCGCGACCACGCCGACCCCGAGGCCGATGCCGACCGGGTCGCCCTGGATCAGCGCCCCGGCCGCGATTCCGAATAACGGGGTGAGGAAGGTGAAGCCCGAGATGCGGCCTGCGGGGTAGCGGATCACCAGCCAGAACCACGCCAGATAGCTCGCGAACGCGACCGCCACGGCCTGATACAGCAGAAAGCCCCAGGCGACCGCGTCGGGGTGGGGCCATGGCTCGCCCAGCAGGACGGCGAACAGGATCAGCGGCGGGACCGAGCCGACCAGTTGCCACGTCAGCGCCGCCGCGGCCCCGGCATTCCGCAGCGCCGGGACCGATTTGACCAGCACGGTGTTGGTCGCCCACAGCACCGCCGCCAGCGCGCACAGGGCGTCGCCGGCGATCGATCCGCCGCCGTTCACCAGGCCGGTCGCGAACGCCGCCGCCACGCCGCCGAATGCGACGATCAATCCGGTGACCTGACGCGGCCCGAGCTTCTCGCCGGCGAAGACATGCGTGCCGGCGGCGGTGAAGAACGGGGCGGTGTACAGGAACACGACCCCGCGCGAGGCTGTGGTCAGTTGGAGCCCCGGATACAGCGTCACGAACTCCCCGCTGAACGCGAGCCCGGTGAGCATCGCCGGCAGCAGGGCGGCCCTGGACGGTCTCAGCGACCCGATCCCGCCGTCCCGCGCGGCCACCCAAACCATGAGGCAGGCGGCGGCGATGACGGAGCGGATCGCGGCCAGCGTCACCGGCGGCCAGCCGCCGGCGATGGCGAGTTTGACCGTGACCTGTTGCAGCCCCCACAGCGCGCACAGCAGCACGACCAGCGCCACCGCGCCGGACGGTATCCGGCGCGGGGCGAGGACGGTCATCTCAGGTCAGGATTGGCTGCTCGGCGAGACCAGGATGCACTTGCCGCGGCCGGTGCGCTCGCAGCCCGAGGCCGCCGATCCGTGGGACAGGCCGACGACCCGGGCGCGATACAGCTTGCCGTGCGGGCCTTGCGTTTCGGTGACCAGGACATGGCCGCCGACGCCGCCATGCGCCTGCTCGGCCGCCGCGTGGGCCAGCGCCGGGGTCGCGAACGCGCCGACCTGGATGCCCCAGTCGCCGGTCGCGGCAGCACCGGCGCGGACCGGAACCGGAATCGTGTCGGCGTAGGCGCGCCCGATCAGGTGGAAGCCGCCACGGCCCGATTTCGGCGACTGCGCCATCGCGTAGGTGGGCGGCGGCTCGGGCGTCGGCAGCGGCGGGCTGGGCAGCGTCTCGTACCGAACCTGGCCACGCCGGCCGTTACGATCGTTCGACGCGATCGCATAGCCGCCGCCGCTCCGGCCACGGACCGGGTAGCGCGGGCCGGACGGGATGTTCACCGGGATCTGGTTCATCGCGACGTTCTGCGCGTCGGCGATCCGCAGCGGCTGCGAGCCGTACAGCGACGGCCCGATCACCGCGACATAGTGCCGCGTCTCGTCCGGCAGCGGCCGGTTGCGGGTCAGGTAGTCGTCGAGCCGGCCGGGCCCCGCGTTGTAGGCGGCGAGGAAGCCGGGCGCGCCGTACAGGTCGTACAGCTCGCGCATGTACGCGACGCCGGCCAGGATGTTGGCGTGCGGGTCGTACGGGTCGCTGCCGAGGTCGTAGCGGGCGCGCAGCTCGTCGTAGGTGCCGGGCTCGACCTGCATCAGGCCCATCGCACCGGTCGGCGAGGTGATCAGCGTGCCGTGCTCGTACAGGCGGCCGCCGGATTCCTGCCGCATCACGCCGCGCACCCACTGGTCGGGCACGTCGAACCGCGCGGCGGCTTCGCGGATGTAGGGGCCCCAGGGATCGCCCGGCGGGCCGGGCGCGGTGTAGTCCGACCGGGCGTGGGCCGCGTAGCCCGCCGCTTCCTGCGTGCTGTCCAGCCGGGCGTTGTGGCTGGCGCATCCGGCCAGCAACGACAGTCCGAACAGGGCGGCGACCGGAAGCAGAACGCGTCCGGTTGATCCGTGGGGGGCCGCGAGGGTCATGCCGTCTCCATCAAGCCGGTTGCAGCAACCGGTTCTGCTTCAGCCGGGGTTCGCTGACCGAATCAGGAACGGGCCGTAAGCCGTTAGCCCGGAACGCGATCGTGAACAAGCAATCCCGTGGGGTGGATCGAAGTTCGTGGCAGCGCGTGTCCCGGCGGCACCGGTTCTCGTTGCTTTCGTTTGCTCCGGGGTGGCCGATCGGGTAGTCGCGTCCCCGATGACAACGGCACGACAGGCCACCCTGGCGGACACGACGATCGACGCTCCCGCCCCCACGACGGCAGACCCGGTGGTCGGGCGCAGCGGATGGGCCGAGCCCACCGTGACCGCGCGCCCGCACGACACCTGGGTCTCACGCCAGTCGGTCGCGTTCGCCGATCTCCGGCAGGCGCTAAGACTTTGGCGGCTGTGCTGGACGCTATCGTGGCTCGACATCAAGCTGCGCTATCGCGGTTCGCTGCTCGGCCCGTTCTGGCTGACGCTATCGACCGCGATCATGGTCGCGGCGATGGGGCTGCTCTACTCGACCCTGTTCCACATGAATTTGCACGAATACCTGCCGTTCCTCGTGCTGAGCATCGTGCTGTGGAACTTCCTCTCGAACCTGGTGGGCGACGGCTGCGTCGGTTTCACCAGTGCCGAGGGCATGATCCGCTCGATGCAGATGCCGTTCTGGCTGTACGCGGCCCGGATCGTCATCCGCAACGTACTCGTGCTCGGCCACAATCTGGTGGTCATCGTGGCCGTGTTCGCGCTGCTGAACACCTGGCCCGGCCATCGCGCGGTGCTGGCGATCCCGGCCTTCGCGCTGTGGCTGGTCGACGGCCTGGCGATCTCCGCCCTGCTCGGCGCCCTCTGCGCGCGGTTCCGCGACATCCCGCCGATCGTGGCCAGCGTCATCCAGATCGCGTTCTTCGTGACGCCCGTCATCTGGAAGCCGGAGCTGGTCGGCGCCGACCGTGCCGCCCTGCTTCCGCTCAATCCGTTCTACTCGCTGCTGGCCGTCCTTCGGGAGCCGCTGCTGGGCGCGATCCCGAGTGCCACGACCTACGCCTCCGCAATCGGCTACTCGCTGGCGCTGTGCGTCGCCGCGTGGCTCGCCTTCGCCAGGGTTCGTGGCCGCATCGCGTTCTGGGTATGAACGCGGTGTCCGGCCAGCCGATGAAGACGGCGACGGGTGCCGTGTCCGAGGCGCGAATCGACGTGATCGGCCTGTCGGTCGATTTCCCGCTGTATCACGGCACCGCGCGGAGCCTGAAGAAGACGCTGTTCTCGTCGCTGTCCGGCCGGATGGGGTCGGATTCGAAGAACCGCATCGTCGTGCAGGCCGTCCGCGACGTGTCGTTCAGCCTGCGGCCGGGCGACCGGCTCGGGCTGGTCGGCGGCAACGGTGCCGGCAAGACGACATTGCTGCGGACGCTGGCCGGCATCTTCGAGCCGATCGTCGGCACGGTGCGGGTGCAGGGTTCGCTGAACGCGCTGCTCGACCCGATGCTGGGCATGAACCCCGACCTGACCGGGCGCGAAAACATCCTGCTGCGCGGGCTTTATTCGGGGCTGTCGCAGGCGGAGACCGCGCGTCTCGAGGAGGACGTGCGGGATTTCGCGCAACTCGACGCGTTCATGGATCTGCCGGTGCGGATTTATTCGTCCGGCATGGTGGTGCGGCTCGGCTTCGCGCTGGCCACCGCGATCCGCCCGCAGGTGCTGCTGATGGACGAGTGGTTCCTCGCCGGCGACGCGGCGTTCCTCGACAAGGCGCGCGAGCGGCTGGAGGACATGGTGCGCGGCGCCGAGATCCTGGTGCTGTCGACCCATCAGGCGGGCATCGTGACCGAGTGGTGCAACAGGGTGATCTGGCTCGATCAGGGCCGGGTGAAGGCGGACGGCGCGGCCGCCGACGTGTTGACGCAGTATCTGGGACATCCGCCGGTCGAGGCGCATCCGCCGGTGACCGAGCCCGCCTAGCGGGAACCGGAACCGTTGCGGGCACGTTGCGCCAGTCGTGCCGCGAATCCGAACCGAGTCCGCCGTCAAGCCCGAAGCGCCGCTCGCCGAATACCGGCGCAAGCGCGATTTCGCGATCACGGCCGAGCCACCGCCCGGTGCGACACCGTCTGACCAGCCGATTTTCGTCGTCCAGAAGCACGACGCCAGCCGCCTGCACTGGGATTTCAGGCTCGAGCACGGCGGCGTGCTGTGGTCGTGGGCGGTGCCGCGCGGCCCGTCGCTCGACCCGCACGACAAGCGGCTCGCGGTGCATGTGGAAGATCACCCGATCGACTACGCCGATTTCCACGGCACCATCCCCGAAGGACAATACGGGGCAGGCACCGTCGAGACCTGGGATCGCGGCACGTGGGAGCCGGTCGGGAGCGACCCGGCCGCCGACCTCGCGCGCGGGGAGCTGAAATTCGTCGTCCACGGCAAGCGGCTCGAAGGCAAGTTCGTGCTGATCCGGCTGAAGCCGCGGCCGAAGGAAAAGGCCGAGAACTGGCTGCTCATCAAGGAGCATGACGCCCACGAGCACGAGGGCACCGATGCCGAGGCGATCGAGGCCAGCGTCCCCGCCCCTCGCCCGCGCGGCAAGCTCGCCGCGCCGAAGCCGACGGACAAGATTCTGGCTCCGGCGGCCGGCGCTGTGCAGGGACGCATGCCGGCCGATCAGGCCCCGCAACTCGCGACACTGACCGAGACGACGCCTGACGCGGATGGCTGGGTGTCGGAGATCAAGTTCGACGGCTACCGCATCATCGCCCGCATCGACGCCGATGGCGCGGTGAAGCTGCTGACGCGCAACGGCCACGACTGGACGGCGCGGCTTGCGCGGATGGCGGCGCATGTGGCGGCGCTCGGTCTGCGCGACGTGATGCTGGACGGCGAGATGGTGGCGCTCGATGCCAAGGGGCGGTCCGACTTCTCCAAGCTGACGGAGCGGCTGAAGGCCGGGGCGGACGGCGAGCTGTTCTATTACGTGTTCGACCTGCTGCATCAGGGCGGCTGGGATTTGCGTCCCGCCCCGCTGGTCGAGCGCAAGAAGGCGTTGGCGAAGCTGGTGTCGGGCACCGGTGCCGTGCGGTACAGCGACCATCTGGACGGCCAGGCGGGCGCGCTGCATGCCCATGCGTGCGAGGCGCACCTCGAGGGGATCATCTGCAAGCGGGCGGATGCGCCGTACCGGGCTGGGCGGTCGTCCGACTGGCTGAAGGTGAAGTGCGCCGGGCGGGAGGAGTTCGTCGTCATCGGCTGGACCCCGCCGGCCGGCAGCCGCACCGGGATCGGGTCGCTGCAACTCGGCTTTTTCGACGCGGCCGGGGCGATGCACTACGCGGGCGCGGTCGGGACTGGATTTTCGGACAAGGTGCTCGGCGAGTTGCGGGCACGGCTGGAGCCGCTGGCGAGCACGGCCCCGAAAGGGCTTGTCTGGCGCGGCGAGAAACTCGACCGGTCGATCAAATGGGTGGCGCCGGAGCTGGTCGCCGAAATCCGGTATCTGACCTGGACCGGCGACGGGCGGTTGCGCCACGCGAGCTTTCTGGGCCTGCGCGCGGACAAGCCGGCGGCCGATGTCGTGCGGGAGCCGCCGGACGCCGAAGCCGACGACCCGCCCGCGCCGAAGCCGGCCAAGCTGATCCGGGTGGCGCCACCGGCCAAGGCGGCAGCAGGTAGCGGGCCGCGTCTGACGCACCCGGAAAAGGAGCTGTGGCCGGGCATCACCAAGCGCGACCTGCTCGATTACTGGCAGGCGATCGAGGCGCATGCGCTGCCGGCGGTGGCGGGACGGCCGTTGGCGCTGGTGCGGTGTCCGGACGGCATTTCGGGCCAGCATTTCTTCCAGAAGCACGTCATGGCCGGCAATCCGCCCAGCGTGCGCGAGGCCGAAGTCGGCGGTGCGCCGTATCTGACGTTCGACGGCATGGACGGGCTGGCCGCGACGGTGCAGCTCGCCGCGATCGAGCTGCACACCTGGGGCAGCCCGGCGTCCGACCCGGCGCACGCGGACCGGCTGGTGTTCGACCTCGATCCCGGCGACGGGATCACCATGACGGAGCTGGCGGCCGCCGCGCACGACGTGAAGGCGCGGCTCGCGAAGATCGGGCTTGCCGCGTTCCCGCGCACGTCGGGCGGCAAGGGTCTGCATATCGTGTGCCCGGTTCGCGACGCGCCCGATTGGGATGCCGTTCGCGCGTGGTGCCGGAAGTTCGCCGAGACGATGGTGACGGAAAGCCCGTCGCTGTACGTGGCCGCGGTCAAGAAGAGCATCCGGGACGGCAAGATCCTGATCGACTGGCTGCGCAACGGCCAAGGCTCGACCGCGGTCGCGTCGTTCAGCCCGCGCGCGCGTCCCGGTGCCGGTGTCGCGACGCCGCTCGCGTGGCGCGAGGTGACGGCGAAGCTCGACCCGGCGGCGCTGACATTGAAAACCGTTCCGGCGCGGCTGGCCAAACAGAAGACCGATCCCTGGGCCGGCTTCGCCGAAGCCGCCCGCCCTTTGCCGAAAGTGTAGACATATGGCCGAACAACGTCCGATCTGGCGCGGGCAGCTGCGCCTCGCGCTCGTGTCCTGCCCCGTCGCGCTCTACGCGGCGCACCATGAGCGGGCCAATCTGCATTTCCACTTCATCAACCCGCAGACCGGGCATCGGGTGAAGATGATCACGCTCGATGCGGGCAACGAGCATCCGGTGAAGCGCGGCGACCTCGCGCGCGGCTACGAGTACAAGAAGGACCACTTCCTGATCCTGTCGGACGAGGATTTCGAGTCCGTGAAGGTCGAGAGCAGCACGACGCTGAAGATCGACAAGTTCGTCGAAACGAAGGACGTCGACCCGGTCTATTTCGACACGAGCTACTACGTGGCGCCGGACGGCGAGGGCGATCAGGACGTGTACGTCGTGCTGCGCGACGCGATCGCGCGGACCGGGCGGATGGCGCTGTCGCGGCTTGTGATCGGGCGGCGGGAGCGCGCGGTGGGCATCCTGCCGATGGGCAAGGGTCTCGTGCTGCACACGCTGTTCGAGGCGCGCGACCTGAACGCGTCGGACCGGCTGTTCGCCGACGTGCCGAGTGCGAAGCCGGACAAGGAGATGGTCGATCTGGCGGCACTGCTGATCGACCGGCAGACAGCCGCGTACGAGCCGGTGGACACCGAGGACAAATACGAGAGCCGGTTGCGATCGCTGATCGAGGCGAAGATCGCCGGGCAGGAGATCGAGGAGGAGGACGAGGCGCCCGAGGATCGGTCGAACGTGGTCGACCTGATGGCGGCGCTGAAGAAGAGCCTCGGCGGCGGCGAGGCGAAGCCCGATGCCAAGGCCGAGGCGAAACCGGCGGCCAAGCCGAAGGCGGCGGCGAAAAAGCCCGCCGCCAAGGCGGAGCCGGAGCCCGCGCCGAAGGCAAAGGCCCCGGCCCGCAAACGCGCCTAGACGACGCTGGTCAGGCCGCCGTCGACGTACAGGATTTGCCCGTTGACGAAATCCGATGCGGGCGACGCGAGGAACACGACGGCACCGCCCAGTTCCTCGACGCGCCCCCAGCGGCCGGCGGGCGTGCGCTTGCAAAGCCATTCGGAAAACGCGGGGTCGTCGACCAGCGCCTGATTGAGCGGTGTGGCGAAATAGCCGGGTCCGATGCCGTTGACCTGGATGCCGAACCGCGCCCAGTCGGCGCACATGCCGCGCGTCAGCATCTTCACCGCACCCTTGCTCGCGGTGTAGGGCGCGATGGTGGCGCGGCCGATCTCGCTCATCACCGAGCAGATGTTGATGACCTTGCCCCGCCCGCGCGGGATCATGTGGCGCGCCACCGCCTGGCCGACATGGAACACGCTGTCGAGGTTGCCGCGCATCACCTCGGTCCACGTCGCCGGATCGAAATCCTGCAACGGGGCGCGGCGCTGAATGCCGGCGTTGTTCACGCAGATGTCGATCGGGCCGAGCTCCGCCTCGATCTTTCCGACGGCGGCGGCCACCGCGTCGTGGTCGGTCACGTCGAACGCGGCCACGTCGGCGGTGGCCCCGGTCGCACGCAGCCCCGCCGCCGCCGCATCGAGTTTTCCCCGGTCGCGCCCGTTCAGCACCACCGCCGCCCCGGCCTCCGCCAGGGCGGTCGCGAGCGCCAGCCCGATCCCCTGCCCCGACCCGGTCACCAGCGCGCGACGGCCGGCCAGGTTGAAATCCGGCATTATCGAAACCCCTGTTTTGAGAGCATGATGCCACCTCGCCACCGGAGTGCGATCCATGCAAGCAGACGTCATCCATGCCGCGGTTTTGCACGCGGCGGGCGACCTCCGCGTCGAGCCGACGAGCGTGCCGGAGCTCGGGCCGCGCGACGTCGCCGTGCGGGTCGGCGCGGGCGGAATCTGCGGCTCCGACCTGCATTATTTCAACCATGGCGGGACCGGTGCCATCCGCCTGCGCGAGCCGATGATCCTGGGTCACGAGATCGCCGGCACGGTGTCCGCCGTCGGGAGCGAGGTGACCCGTGTCGCGCCGGGGCAGCGCGTGGCGGTCGACCCGAGCCGGCCGTGCGGTGCCTGCCGGTTCTGCAAGGAGGGCACGCCGCGTCATTGCCTGGAGATGCGGTTCCTCGGCAGCGCGATGCGGATGCCGCACGTCCAAGGCGGCTTCCGGCAAATGCTGGTCTGCACCGAGGCGCAGGCGGTACCGGTGCCGGACCACGTGCCGGTCGAGCATGCGGCGTTCGCGGAACCGCTCGCCGTCTGCCTGCACGCGGTGTCGCAGGCCGGCCCGTTGCTCGGGCGGCGCGTTCTGGTGACCGGGGCCGGGCCGATCGGTGCGTTGTGCGTGATGGCGGCGCGGTATTCGGGTGCCCGCGAGATCGTCGCGACCGATGTGGTCGACGCGCCGCTGGCGACCGTGCTGACGGTCGGTGCCGATCTGGCGCTGAATACGCGGAAAGATCCGGCGGCGCTGGACCGGTTCGGGGCGGCGAAGGGCTATTTCGACGTCGTGTTCGAGGCGTCCGGCCACGCGGCCGCCTTGACCGGTGCGATCGGCGCCGCCCGGCCGGGCGCGGCACTGGTGCTGGTCGGGCTGGGCGGCGACATGGCGCTGCCGGTCAACGCGATCGTCGCGAAAGAGCTCGAGCTGCGCGGCACGTTCCGGTTCGACGCGGAGTTCGAGCTGGCGGTCGATCTGATCGCGTCGGGGCGGATCGACGTGGCCCCGCTGCTGACCGAGATCGTGCCGTTGCATGAAGCGGTGCGCGCGTTCGAGCTGGCCGGCGACCGGACGCGGGCGATGAAGGTTCAGCTCGCGCTATGACAGCGTGATCGTCCTCGCACCGGGCGGGATGTCCGCCGGATCGTGGGTGACGAGCAGCACCGGCAGCGCACTCGCCCACGCCCACACGAACGCCCGCATCCGCTCGCGCAACGGCGCGTCCAGCCGCCCGAACGGCTCATCGAGCAGCAACGCGCGGGGTTGGGCCAGCATGGTCCGCAACAGGGCGATTCGGGCGCGCTGACCGCCGGATAGGGTTGCCACGTCGGTGTCGAACAGGCTGGGCAGCTCGGCTCGCGCCAAGGCGTCCTCGGCCACTCGTCGCCGGGCCTGGGTCGCGCGCGGCATGCCGAACAGCAGGTTTCCGCCGACCGTCAGATGCGGAAACAGCAAATCGTCCTGGAACAGGATGCCGAGGCGGCGGCGGTGCGGGGCAAGCCGGGTTACGTCCTCGCCGTCGATGACGACGCGCCCGGTGCCGGTCATCGCGCTGGGCAAGTGGCCGGTCAGGTGGGCGAGCAGGCTCGATTTGCCGCTGCCGCTCGGGCCCATCAGGGCGACCACCTCGCCCGGTCCGATGGCGAGGTCGAGCGGCGGCACCAGCACGCGCGGGCCGAGGGCGACCGAGACGCGTTCGAGCGTCAGCGCCACCGGCGGCCGGTCCACAACGATGGCGCGAACGCCAGGAATGGCAGCGCGCAGGCGAGCAGCCCGGCGGCGGCGGCGAGCCTGCGGTCGGAGCCGGATGCGAGGGCGACGGTGCGGGTGGCCAGCGTCTCGATCCGGCCGCCGGCGGCGAACAGGGTCGGCAGGTATAGGCCGGCCGAGACGGCGACCCCGATGCCGGACGCGGCGAGGATCGGGCGGGCGAGCAGCGGCAGTGTGACGCGCCAGAGTGCGGCGATCGGTCCCACGCCGAGCGACGCGGCGGCGCGGGCGTGGCGCGGGTCGAGCGCCTGCCACGGCCCGGCCAGCGTCAGCAGCACGTACGGCAGCACGTAGACGAGGTGCAGCAGGATTATCGCGACGACGCCGCCGTCTAAATCTAGGCGCACGAGCAGGACGAGCGCCCCGAACAGCAGCGTCGGCTGCGGCAGGAGCAGCACGGCGGAAACGATGTTCGACGCGCCCCGGCCCGCGCCGAGCCGGGCGACGGTCAGGACGAGGGCGATTGCGGTGGTGGCTACGGCGATGGCGACGGTTTGGGCCGCGACCGGGAGCAGGCCGGTCCAGCGGTCGACCAAAAGACCGGTGCTCCATCCGGTCGGCAAAGTGTCGGGGAAGCGCCACGAGGCCGCTCCGGCCCAGAGCGGCAGCACGGCGACGGCGAGCACGGCGACTGCGGCAAACGGCAGGCCGGTCCATGCGAACGAGCGCGAATCCGCTGGCCCCCGCGCGGCGACGGTTTTCACGGCAGCCGCGCAGAGCTTTGCGCTCGAACGGACCGCGAGCCAGCCGATGCCGGCCAGTGCTGCCAGCATCAGCGACGCGGCGGCGGCGGGCAGCAGCCGCGACAAATCGGGGTCGGTGGACCAGCGCACGATCTGCACAGACAGCGGCGGCGGGGTGAGCGGGCCGACGATCAGCGGCACGTCGGCCGAGCCGAGCGCGAACGCCAGCACGGCCGCGACCGGCAGTCTCAGGTCGGCCCACAGCCGGGGCAGCACGATCAGCCGCCATGCTCGCGCGGGCGGATGGCCGAGGCTGGCGGCGACCCGGATCGCGCCCGAGACGTCGATTCGCGACAGGCCGGCGCGCGCGATCAGCAGCAGGAACGCGGTCTCCTTCAACGCAAGCACCAGCACGACGCCGAGGCCGAATGGGTCGCGTGTGGAGGCAAGATCGGGCGGGACCGTCCACCCGGCCAATGGCGAGAGGGCGCGCGCCAAAAGACCGGAGGGCGCGATCAGGAACGAGACGCCGAGCGCCAGCGCCGCGTGCGGAATGGCCAGCAGGGCGATCAGCAGCGGGGCCGCGAGCCGGCTTTTCGCGATGCGCGGGGTCAGGGCGAGCGTGAGGGCGACCGACAGCGCCGTCGCCAGCCCGCCGATCCGCAGCGTCAGCGCCGTCGCGGCCCAAAATCCGGGCCAGTCGAGCAGGTCGCGCACCGCCTCGAACGACGGGGTGACGCGGCCCAGCACCGGCAAAATACCGGCGGCGATCAGCAGCGTGGCGAGCAGGCCGGCGGCGACCGGCGCGAGAATGGCGAGCGGGGCTAGCGTTGCAAGAACGCGCCTCAGCGCAGCACGCGCGCCTGCCAGTCGGCGGCGACCCGTGTCATCCAGGCCGGATGCGGCTCGGGCAGCGTCGGGCCGAGCTGCGCCTCGGTCAGCGTGCCGGGCGGCATCGGCAGCGATTCGAGCCAGTTGCGCTCGGTCGCGTCGCCGATCTTGTCCACGTCGAGCACCGTCGGGCTGCCCAGCACGCGCGGGTCGGCGGCGCGGCCCTGCGCCTCGGGGCTCAGCAGGAAATTGGCCAGCACCATCGCCGCCTCGGGGTTCGCGGCGTCGTACGGGATCGCGACGAACGAGCAGTTGCCGATCGTCCCGCCGTCGAGCACGTACGCCCGCGCCGTTGCGGGGAGCGTGCCGTGGGCAATGCCGAGCGCCGCTTCCGCCGGGTCGAACGACAGGGTGAGGTCGATCTCGCCGTCGTTCAGCAGCGACGTGCAGGCCCCGCCGTCGGCCGGAAAGTCTTTTCCGGCGCGCCACAAATTCGGGCGCAGGAAGTCGTACCAGGCGAACAGCGGCGCGGTCGCGGCGGCGTACGACGCGTCGGTCGGCGGCAGCGCGAGCGGCGCGCGGTCGGGGGCGAGGCCGACCAGCGCCTGTTTCAGGAACGTGGCACCCAGAAAATTCGTCGCGGTCGGGTGCGCGAGCCGGCCGGGACGGGCGCCGGCCCACTCGGCCATGCGGTTCAGCGAGCGCGCGGGATCGGGCAGACGCGCGGAATCATAGACGAAGACCAGTTTGGCCATTCGCCACGGCACCTCGTCGCCGTCGGTCGGGATCGTGAAATCGACCCGCGTCGGCTTGCCGGTGTCGATGGCGGCCGCGTTCGGCAACTGGTCGAGCACGCCGCGCCGCAGCAGGCCGGCCTGTTTCAGGGCGAGGAAGTTCGGGCCGTTGACCCACAGCAGGTCGACCGAGCCGCCCGAAGTGCGACCGGCCGCGCGCTCGGCGACGATACGGGCCACGGCGTCGCCGGTGTCGGCGAGGCGGACATGGCGGACGGTGACGCCGAAATCGGCTTTGACCCGCTCGCCGGCCCACGCGATGAACGTGTTCGTCGCGTCATCGCCGCCCCATGCGTTGAAGTAGACGGTCTTGCCGTGTGCTGCATCGAGCGTGGATTGCCAGCCCGGCGTGTCGGCGAACGCGGCCACCGGGAACAGGGCGGCGGCGGTCAGCAAGGTGCGGCGGGTTACTGGCATCGGGACATCCTTGCGGTCCGGCGGGCGGCCAGAATGGGGCCGAGCACCTCGGCGTGGAAGGCGTCGCAGCCGATGCACGGGTTTTCGTAGGCTTTGCCGCGCGGCGTCACCGTGTTCGACCGCGCGCGAAAAATTTCCGCAGTCCAGCCATACGCCTCGCCCATCCGCCACGGCTCGCCCGCGTCGATCGCGCGCAACGCCGGTTCGTGCGCGACGTCGTCCAGGATGTCGGTCAGGCGCTCGTCGAGCAGGGAGCCGAGTGCGGCACCGGTTTTGACGCAGCACGGGTAGACGGCACCGTCCGGCTCGATGCTGACCTCGGAGCCCATGGAGGCGTGGTTTAGAAAGCCTTTGCCGCCGGACCATTCGCCGCAGAAATTGTCGTCCCATGTCGCGGTCGACAGGCCGTTCTCCCACGCCCGGCCGCGCGGCCAGATCTTGCCGATCCACATGTCGGGCGTCGCCCCGAAGAAGCCGAAGACCGGCCCGTCCTCGGCCGCCCAGCTCCGCATCGGTGCCTGATGACCGGACGCGCGCATGCCGTGTGCCACAAGCATGTCGGTGAGCCGCGTCTTGAGCGCCGCCTGCTTTTCGGCACCCTCGTGCCCGACATGAAAATCGTCGACGCCCGCGACGGAAATCATCCAGGCGCCGGCGTCGAGCAACTCGGCCACGATCGCGTCGGTGAGCAGGTCGCCCGTCGTCTGCACGATGATTTTGGTGGCGGCCCCGTATCGCGTCCGGATGGCGCGCATCGCCGGCAGCAGCACGCGGGCGCGGACGGGATCGACCAGCACCTCGCCGCCCGAGAGCACGATGCGGTCCACCGAAGTCCGGCAGATTGCCCAGGACGCGAGGCACGTTGGCCTCGGCCTCGGCGACGACGGCTTCGAGGTCGTCGCGAACGTAGGGGCGGAACCGCTGCTCGTAACAATGACGGCAGCGGCGGTGGCACGCCCAGCTCAGAACCCAGTAGATGGATTCCATCGAGGCGGCGGCTGCGTTTAGGCCTTTTCGACCTGCGAGTATTCCAGTTCCACGGGCGTGGAGCGGCCGAAGATCGAGACGCTGACTTTCACGCGGCCCTTCTCCTCGTCGATTTCCTCGACGGTGCCGTTGAAGCTGGTGAACGGGCCGTCGGCCACGCGCACCTGCTCGCCGATCTCGAACAGGATCGCCGGACGGGGCCGCTCGACCCCCTCCTGCGTCTGCTTGAGCATCCGGTCGGCTTCGGCCTGGGTGATCGGCGTCGGGCGCAGCTTGGTGCCCAGGAAGCCGGTGACCTTGGGCGTGTCCTTGACCAAGTGCCACGCGTCGTCGGTCAGCTCCATCTTCACCAGCACGTAGCCGGGGAAGAACTTGCGCTCGGCGTTGACCTTCTGGCCGCGGCGCAGCTCCACGACCTCCTCGGTCGGGACCATCACCTCGTCGATCTGATCGTCGAGACCCTTGCGGACCGCCTGCTCCTTGATCTGCTCGGCGATCTTCTTCTCGAACCCGGAATAGACGTGGACGACATACCAGCGTTTAGCCATGCGTGCGTCCCCCTCAGCCGACGTGGAACAGGGCGCGGACGCCGATGCCGATGATCTGGTCGGCGGCGAAGAAGAAGATCGCCGCCATGAAGGCCATCGCGAACACGAGGCCGGTCATGACCAGCGTCTCCTTGCGGGACGGCCAGGTGACCTTGCCTGCCTCGGCCCGCACTTCACGGACGAATTTCGCCGGATCCAACGCCACGCCGCTCATCTCCGTCTTAGCCTTTCAGACACAAAAAAGATTTGCGCGGCCTGGCAGGGGCGGAGGGAATCGAACCCGCAGCCTTCGGTTTTGGAGACCGACGCTCTACCAATTGAGCTACACCCCTGCAGTCGCGACCTCACGGTCGGCCACCGGCCGGTGGCCGTAGGAACGACGGGCCGGTTCCCAAGTCAAGAGTTGCCCTCGCGGTGGGCGTGGAGCGGGTGGCGGGAATCGAACCCGCGTGGCCAGCTTGGAAGGCTGGAACTCTACCATTGAGCTACACCCGCGTGCGCCGATGCCTAAGACGCGGCCGATTTTCTTGCAAGCACTTGGCCGCAATCGCCGGTCGCGGCACAAGCACCTCGCGCCACAGGAGCCCGGCATGAACGCGACCGAACGGACGATCTTCGAGCAGTTCCCCTTCTGGGCCACGGCACCGATGCCGCCGGCCGACCACGACCGGGGCACGGTCCACGTCGTCGTCGGCTGCGGCACCTCGTTCTACCTCGCGCAAACGGTCGCGGCCGCGTTCAACGCCGCCGGCAAGCAGGCGATCGCGGTCACCGGCGGCGAGTGGTGGCACCGGCCGGAATACTACGTCGCCCCCGGCACCAAGGCGCACGTGATCGCGCTGTCCCGCAGCGGCGAATCGACCGAGACGGTGCGCGCGGCCGAGCGCAGCCGGGCTGCCGGCGACCACGTGACCGCGCTGACGTGCGCGGCCGATAGCAGCCTCACCCGCCACGCCGACGACGTGCTGTTCGCGCGCACCCACGCCGAGGAGGACGTCGTGATGACGTCGTCCGCCAGCCTGATGCTGCTGATGGGTCTGCGGATGGCCGGCATCACGGTCG
Organism: uncultured Alphaproteobacteria bacterium; assembly: GCA_963756975.1. Classification (GTDB taxonomy): domain Bacteria; phylum Pseudomonadota; class Alphaproteobacteria; order Acetobacterales; family Acetobacteraceae; genus CAVRQM01. Next base: position 379,149 of record CAVWPS010000002.1, read on the forward strand.
ACGCCGCCACCGCGTCGGCGGCCGAGGCGCTGCTGGCGGCGATCGACAAGGTTGCGAACGGGCTGCTCGAGGGACGCACGCATTTCGTGTTCCTCGGCGGCGGCCCGCTGCAGGGGATCGCGGCCGAGGGCGCGCTGAAGCTGCAGGAGATGAGCACGAGCTACACGCAGGCGTACCCGACGCTCGATTACCGCCACGGCCCGATCACGCTGGTCGACGAGCGCACGCTCGCGGTCCTGCTGTACAGCCCGGACGGTCGCGGCGACGAGGCGAGCCTTGCGCGCGAGATCACCGACAAGGGCGGCCGGGTGCTCGGCATCGGCGGCCCCGGCACGGTGCGGCTCGACCCGGAGGGCGACGCGCTGGTGCGCCCGCTGGTCGTGCTGCCGGCGCTGCAGGTGTTCGGCGAGCGGCAGGCGCAGCTTAAAGGGCTCGACACGCGGTCGCCGCGCAACCTGAACAAGGTGATCCTGCTGGCGTGACCCTGTCTCGCTCACCGTGAGCGTGTCGTTGACTCGTCGTTACGGGGTCGGCCAGTGTTCGGCCACGCCAGACATCAGGGAAGTTATCAGGATGCGAAACGCAACGAAGATCGTCGTCACGGGGCTGGCGCTCGCCGGGTCCGCGCACGCCGCACAGGCCGCGACGACGCTGAACGCGTTGTTTCAGGCGCAGGCCGGCTATAGCGAGGCCGAAATCCGCGCGATGACCGCGGCGTACGAGAAGCTGCATCCCGACATCACCGTGCAGATGGAGTTCGTCCCCTACGAGGCGCTGCACGACAAGACGGTGCTCGCGAAGGGTGCGGCGCAGGCGTACGACATCATCCTGTCCGACAGCGTGTGGACGCCGGAATACGCCAAGAACGGCATCATCGAGGACATCACGTCCCGCATGACCCCGGCGCTGAAGGACGGCATCCTGACCGGGGCGCTCGGCAGCGCCGAATACGAGGGCAAGTATTACGGCCTGCCCTGGATCGTGGACAGCAAGTTCCTGTTCTACAACAAGGCGATGTTCGCCAAGGCCGGGATCACGGCCCCGCCGCAGACCTGGGCCGAGGTCGAGGCCGACGGCAAGCTGCTGAAGGACAAGGGCGTCACCGAATATCCGTTCGTGGCGAGCTGGAGCCAGAACGAGGCGCTGACGGCCGACTACACCGCGATCGTCGCGGGCTTCGGCGGCCAGTTCCTCGACGATGCCGGCAAGCCGGTGTTCCAGACGGGTGGCGGGCTCGAAGCCGCGCAGTGGATGGCGACCAGCATGACCGACAAGGTCACGAACCCGCACTCGCTCGAATTCGTGGAAGACGACGTGAAGCGCGTGTTCTCATCCGGTCAGGCCGCGATGGCGCTGAACTGGACGTATATGTGGGACGGTGCGAACACCGCGAGTGCCGACACCAAGATCGCCGGACAGGTCGGCGTCGTGGCGGCCCCGGGCAAGGCGCCGGGCGAGATCGGTGCGGTCAACGGCTCGCAGCCGCTGTGCATCCCGACCAACAGCACCCATAAGGACGAGGCCTGGAGCTACCTGCTGTACCTGACCTCGGCCCCGGTGCAGAACGCGTACGCGACCAACAGCCTGCCGATGTGGAAGTCGTCGTTCAGCGACCCGGCCGTGATCGCCGGCCGCACCGACCTGCTCAACGCGGCGCAAAAGTCGTTCGCGGTGATGATCGGCCGCCCCGAGGTGGTGAACTACCAGCAGTTCTCGCTGGCCCTGCAGCAGTCGCTGCAGCAGGTCGTCACCGGCCGCGCCACACCGGCGGCCGCGTTGCAGTCCGCCGCCGCCGGTCTCGCCGCCGCCAAGTAGAAGGTCGGATAATGCGCGGCCGGAGCGCCCTGTGGCTGTTGGCTCCGGCCGTCGTCGCCCTGCTCACCATCGTCGGCTACCCGCTCGTCGAGACGGTGCGGCTGTCGTTCACCAGCACCGAGCTGATCGGCGGCGGCGGCGGCTTCGTCGGGCTCGACAACTTCTCGACCGCACTCGGCTCGTCCGATTTCTGGTCGTCGCTCGGCATCACGGTGCTGTTCACCGTGCTGACGGTCGCGATCGAGATGGTGTTCGGCCTGCTGGTCGCCTTGCTGCTGAACCTGAAATTGCGCGGACGCGGCTTCGTGCGCGGCCTGCTCATCATCCCGTGGGCGCTGCCGACGGTGATCAACGCGATGATGTGGCGGGTGATCTATAACCCCGAGTTCGGGGCGCTCGACGCGGCACTTCAGCAAATGGGCATCATCGGCGACTACCGCAGCTGGCTCGGCGATCCGGACGTCGCACTCTACGCGGTCGCGGTCGCCGACATCTGGAAGACGGTGCCGCTGGTGGCGCTGATCCTGCTGGCCGCGTTGCAGGGCGTGTCGCAGGATCTGCGCGACGCCGCCAGCATCGACGGTGCCGGCCCGCTCGCCAGATTTTGGACGGTGACGTGGCCCGCGATCCTGGTGCCGGTGTCGATCGTGGTGGTTCTGCGCATCATCGAATCCGTCAAAGTGTTCGACGTGATCTGGGTGATGACCCATGGCGGCCCGCTGAACGCGACGCGCTCGCTGGCGATCCTGGTGTATCAACAGGCGTTCTCGTTCCACCACAGCGGCTACGGGGCCGCATTGTCGCTGCTGTCGGTGGTGCTGAGCCTGGTGCTGATCCTGTTCTACGTGGTCAGCCTGCGCCGTCAGCAATCGGCGACGGCATGAAGCGCGGTCTGCCCGGCCTGATCGCGGCCTACGCGGCGCTGGTGTTCGTGGCGGTCGTGACGATGGCCCCGCTCGTGTGGCTCGCCATCATGAGCATCAGCAGCACCAACGACCTCACCACGTTGCCGCTGCACTGGATCCCGGAGCGGCTCGACATCTCGCGGTTCGGGCGGCTGCTGTCGGTCGCGGCCAATAGCCAGGGTGCGATGTTCCTGGCGGCGTTGCGCAACACGCTCGTCGTCGCCGCCGGCACCACGATCCTGTCGTTCGCGCTGGCGGTCCCGGCCGCTTGGGTGTTCTCCCGCCGCCCCGGCCGCCACAGCCCGCTGCTGTTCGTGATCGTGGCGACCTACATGCTGCCGCCGATCCTGTTCGTCGTGCCGATGTACCGCATCCTGTCCTCGCTCGGCCTGCTCAACACGACCTGGGCGCTGATCCTGACCGACACGACGATCGTGCTGCCGTTCGCGACGTGGCTGATCAAGGGCGGCATCGACACCATCCCGATCGAGCTCGAGGAGGCGGCGGCGACCGACGGCGCCACCCTGGCGCGCACGCTGTTCTCGATCACCCTGCCGCTGGCCCGCCCGATCATCGGCACGGCGCTGCTGCTGTCGGTGCTGCTGGTGTGGGACGAATTCCTGTACGCGCTGCTGTTCACCAGCAACGAGCGGTCGCAGACGCTGACGGTCGCGATCGCGAATCTCGCCACCGGCCGGATCACCGATTACGGCCTGCTCGCCGCCGCCGGGATCCTGGCCGCCCTCCCCCCGGTCGCGATCGGGCTGGCGTTGCAGCGGACGCTGGTCGCGGGGCTTACGGGGGGTGCGGTAAAGGGGTGACACGCCGCGGCGGCGCGACGTGTGTCACACGCTCTTGACCGCCCGGCCGCGTTCCTCCGGCCCCCGCCCGGGTTACAGCCCATGGCGGTGCGGCATCGGAGGGCGACGTGCGGATACGGCCCCTTCTCGGGTTGCTGGGCGTGGTGATCGCGTCGTTCACGGTGGGGTTCAACGACAGCGTCGTCTCGGGCGCGCTGGTCGACGTGCGCGGCGGCCTCGGCATCAGCTACGACCCCGGCACCTGGCTCGCGAGCCTGTACGCGACCGGGCAGGTGATCGGCATGGGGTTCGCGCCCCGGACGGCGCTGATCGTGACGCCGCGCCGCTTCCTGCTGTTCGCCATCATCCTGAGCTGCGCGGTGACGCTGGCCATCCCGTTCTGCGACAACCTCACCGTGCTCTACATGCTGCGGTTCCTGCAGGGCATGACGTCCGGCTTCGTCGTCCCGGTGCTGCTGCTGGTCGCGTTGCGGGTGCTGGCCCCGCCGGTCCGGCTGTACGGGCTCGCGCTGTACGCGATGACGGCGACGTTCGCGCCCAACGTGTCCGAGGCGCTCGCGGCACTCTGGACCGACCTTGTCGACTGGCGCTTCGTGTTCTTCGAGGCGCTGCCGCTGTTCACCATCGCCGGCACGCTGGTCTGGTACGGTGTCGCTCAGGACGAGCCGCAATACGACCGCATCAAGGGGTTCGACTGGACCGGCGGCGTCCTGATCGTGCTCGGCTTCGGCGCGTTGTCGACGATGCTCGAACAGGGCGATCGCTGGGACTGGTTCAACTCGCCGTTCATCTGCGTCCTGGCGCTGATCAGCGTCGTGGCGCTGCCGGCGCTGATCGCGAACGAGTTGATCGTCGCCACACCGTTGCTGGGGCTGCATCTGCTGAAGCGGCGCAATTTCGCCTATGCGGCCATCACCCTGTTCACGTTCCTGCTGCTGGACCAGTCGGCGTCGTCGGTGCCGGGCGCGTTCCTCGACCGGCTGGGCGGCTTCCGGCCGGAGCAGACGTTCCTGATCACCGCCCCGATCGCCGCGTCGCAGCTGATCCTGCTGCCGGTGCTGTCGCTGATCCTGAACATCGAATGGGTCGATGCCCGGGTCGTGAGCTTCGTCGGCATGGCGCTGATCGTGGCCGCCTGCATCGGCAACACGTTCCTGATCAGCGAGTGGGACGCGAGCCAGTTCTTCCTGTGGCAGGGATTGCAGGCGGTCGGTCAGCCGATGGTCATCATGCCGCTGCTGATGATGGCGACCAATACGATCAAGAACCCCGCCGACGGCCCGCCGGCATCGACCCTGGTGAACCTCATGCGCGGGCTGGCACAGCCGACGGCGGTGTGGCTGATGCAGCTGATCCAGCGCTGGCGCGGCGGGCTGCATTACAACCGCCTCGTCGATCAGGCGGGGCACGCGCGTTTCGCGGTGCTGCAGGCGCAGCCGCTGATAACCGGCCTGGCCCCGCCGCTGTTGCCGACCGGCCAGCCGCGCTCACCGGGCAGCCTGCCGGGATTCATGGCCGCCGTTCAGCAGCAATCGGCGGTGCTGACGGTCAGCGACACGTTCATGGTGCTCGCCGCGATCGGGGTCGCGCTCATCGTGGTTCTGCTGACCCTGGCCGAGCGCACCTATCCGCCGCGCGTCGTGTTCGCGAAGAAGTAGGACGATGCCGGATACGAACCAGACCATCGGCCCCGTACGGGTCGCGCGCGACGACGACAAGGTCGAGGGCACGCCGCCGCCCGCGCCCGCGCCGAAAAAGCCGCCGCCGCGCTGGCCGTTCCTGATCGCGGCGGTGGTCGTGCTCGGCTTTATCGCGGTCGTGCTGGTGATCATCTTCTCGCCGACGCCGGATGTCTGGACCGACGACGCCTACGTGACCGCGCATTACGCGACGGTCGCCCCGCGCATCCCGGGCCAGGTCGCCTCGGTCGATGTCGAGGACAACCAGGTCGTCCATGCCGGCCAGACGCTGGCCACACTCGACGACCGCGACCAGCGCGCGGCCCTCGCGAGTGCCGAGGCGATGCTCGCCCGCGATCAGGCGACCCGCGACGAGGCCGGCGGCAATGTCAGCCGGCAGCCGTCGCTGGTCGATCAGCAATCGTCGCAGGTGACGTCCACCGGCGCGTCGCTCGCCCTCGCGGAGGCGAACGAGAAACGCTACCGCAACCTCGCCTCGACCGGGGCCGGCACGTTCCAGCAGAAGCAGGAGGCGGACTCGACGCTGCAGCAGGCGCAGGCGAGTGCGGCCGGCGCGAGGGCGTCGGAAGACGCGGCGCGCAAGCAGATCCCGATCCTGGAGGCGCAGCGCCGCGCCGCCGACGCGACCGTGCGCGGCGACGAGGCGCAAGTCGAACAGGCGAAGCTCAATTTGTCGTATTGCCGGATCGTCGCCCCGGTCGACGGCATGGTCGGGCAACGCGCGGTGCAGGTCGGCAACTACGTCGGCCCAGGCTCGGCCCTGATGGTCATCGTCCCGCTCGACCGCGTGTACATCGAGGCGAATTACCGCGAGGTGGCGCTGCGGCACGTCAAACCCGGGCAGCATGTCGATATCCGTGTGGACGCGTACAAGCTGCATCTCGACGGCGTCGTGAACAGCGTGCCCCCGGCAACGGGCGCCGCGTTCAGCCCGATCGAGCCGAACAACGCGACCGGGAACTTCACCAAGATCGTGCAGCGGCTGCCGGTGAAGATCGACGTGTCGCCCGGCCAGACCGACGCGCGCCTGCTGCGGCTCGGGTTTTCGGTCGAGACGACGATCCACACCGGATTGGCCGACGTGAAGGGCGAACAGCAGCGCGACGAATCCGGCCGGGTCACGGCGCGCTGAGCATGGTGTTCCGGCCGGCGCTTCCGCTGTTGCTGCTGCTCACGTCGTGCGTGCTGGGCAAGAATTTCCAGCGCCCGGACGCGCCCGCCGCCGCGCGATACGGCGCCGAGCCGGCCGGCAATTTCACCTACGGGTCGGCGATCGATGCGACCTGGTGGGACAGTTTCGGCGACCCCGAGCTGACGTCGCTGGTCGGGCGTCTCGCCACCCAAAACCTCGATCTGCAGGCGGCGGCCGAGCGGGTTCAGCAAGGCCGCGCGCAGACGCAGGTGATCGCGTCGGACCGCAGGCCGCACCTCGACGCGAACGGCTCGTACATGCGCGAGCGGCAAAGCCCGACCGGGGTCGTGTCGCTGTTCGAGCCGCGACCGGGCGCGCCGCTCGAAATCGACCTGTGGCAGGACAGCCTGATGTCGTCGTGGGAGCTGGATCTGTTCGGCCGCATCCGCCGCGCCGAGGAAGCCGCGCGTGCCAACACCGAGGCCCAAATCGAAGCGCGGCACGGCCTCGCGTTGATGGCGATCGCGGATTTGGCACAGGATTATGTGCAGTTGCGCGGCACGCAGGCGATGGAGGCGATCACCGACACCGACCTCGCCGACGCCGACAAGAACCTCGCATTGGTGCAAGTCCGGTTCGACAACGGCGTCAGCACCACGCTCGATCTCGCGAATGCGCGGGCACAGCGGGCCGGCATCGCGTCGATGCTGCCGACGCTGCGCGCGGCCGAGGCGCGGCTCATCAACGCGATCGGGCTGCTGTTGTCCGAACCGCCGCGTGCGCTGGAAGCCGAGCTGTCACGACCGGCCCCGGAACCGGCACCGCCGCCCTCCGTGCCGCTCGGCGTGCCCGGCGAACTGGCGCGCCGCCGCCCCGACGTGCGCGAGGCGGAAGCGACCCTGCACGCGGCCACCGCCGAGACGGGCGTCGCGGTCGCGTCGTTCTACCCGGACGTCAGCCTGATGGGCAGTGCGGGCACGCAGTCGCTGAATTTCACGCGCCTGTTCGACCTGCATTCCGCGCAGTTCAGCGTGGGCCCGTCGATCGACATCCCGCTGTTCGAGGGCGGCCGCCTGCGCGCGACCCTGACGTTGCGCCAGTCGCAACAGCGGGAGGCGGCGCTGCGCTTTCAGTCGACCGTGCTGCAGGCGTGGCGCGACGTGGACGACGCGATGACCGCCTACGCCCAGGCCCGCGCGCGCCGGGCGGACGTGGCCGAGCAGCTGCGCCAGAGCGAGCTGGCATTGGCGGCGGCCCGGCAGCGGTACGACGAGGGGGTGATCGACTTCCTGAACGTGATCGCGGCGCAGACCGTGGTGCTGCAAAGCCGGGGGTCGCTGGTGGACGCCGATACGCAGATCGAGACGGATCTGGTGGGGCTGTACAAGGCGCTCGGGGGTGGGTGGCAGGTGGCCGACCGCTGACCACCCGCCCCGTCGGAAGCCGCTAGAACTTCAGCTTGGCGTCCAGATCTTTCGCGTTGCTTTGCGTGATCGCGAGCGTCGAGACGGTGACGGTGTCCGGCACCGACGTCGCGCAATCGAGCAGGATCTTCTTCGCCAGATCGAGCGCCTCGGCGGCCCCGGTCGGATACGTGAACGTCGCCGCCCACTGCCCGGCCGCGACAGCCTGGATGCCGCCCGCCGGACCCGGCAGACCGTCGGTGCCGATCACCTTGACCTGCCCCTCCTTCCCGGCCCCCTTCGCCGCGAGATACGAGCCGGCCGCCATCATGTCGTTGCTGGCGTAGACGACGCCGATGTCGGGGTGCGCCTGCAGGATCGCCGAGAACGCCGTCTCCGCCTTGTCCGGCAGCCAGTCGGCGGCCTGTTCGGCGACGACCTTGATCTTCGGGTTGGTTTTGACGCCGTCCTTGAACCCGTTCAGCCGCTCGACCGCCGGCGTCGAACTCGGCAGGCCTTCCAGGACCGCGACCTCGCCGCCGTCCGGCAGCAGCGTCTTGGCCGTGTACTCGCCGGCCGCGTAGGCGATCTTGTAGTTGTCGCCGCCGACGAACGCCGTGTAGTCCTTGCCCGGCGTGCCGACCGTCTTGCGGTCGAGCTCGATCACCGGGATGCCGGCCGCCATCGCGCGCTGCACCGCCGGCGACAGCGGGGCCGCCTCGAACGGCGAGATCATCAGCAGGTCGACGCCCTGCGTGATGAAGTTGTCGACCTGCGAGGTCTGCGTGTTGTCGTTGCCGGCCCCGTCGGCGATCTGCAATTCGAACTGCGGGACCGCCTTGGTCAGCGCGATCAGGTCGTTGTTGACGTGCTGGCGATACGGCTCGGCGTAGTTGGCCTGCGAGAAGCCGATCACGAAATGTCCGTCCTTGGCGCATTTCGGATAGATCGGCGCGGCGGTCGCGGCGGTCGTCGCGAGCAGCAAAGGCAGTCCGGCGAGCCAGAGCATTCGGCGGTCTGTCATGGCGTATCTCCCCTAAAAACCCGATTGGCAGCGTGCGAAGGACGTCATCGGGTTGCGTCCCTGCGACCCACGACGGACTGCAGCACGGCGGCCAGCACGATGATCGCGCCGGTCGCCAGCAATTGCAGGGCCGCGTTGATGTTGTTGAGCTGAAGGATGTTGGCGAGTGCCCCCAGCATGACGCTGCCGGCGATGGTCCCGATCATCGTGCCCGCACCGCCGAACAGGCTGGTGCCGCCGATCACCACGGCGGCGATCGCGGTCAGCTCGTAACCGGCGCCGTCGTTGGCGCTGCCGAAGTTGAACTGTCCCGCGTGCACGATGCCCGCCACCGCCGCCATCAGGCCGGTGATCGCATAGACCGCGATCCGCACGGCACCGACCGGGATGCCGGACAGCCGCGCCGCGCGCGCATTGCCGCCGACCGCGAACACGTAGCGGCCGAACCGCGTCGTGTTCAGCACGAAGGTCGCGATGATTGCGAGTGCGACGAACACCAGCGTCGCGAGCGGCACGGTGTTGCCGAACAGGCGCTGCCCCAGCACGCCGAATGCCGGCGGGGCGAGGCCCGGGCCGTCGCCGTAGGCGATGTTGATGTATGCGTTGCCGGATTCCACGAGGGCCAGCCCGCGCGCGACCTGCAGCCCGGCCAGCGTCACGATGAACGCTTCGAGCCGGAACCGTGTGGAGATGAAGCCCTGCACCATGCCGAACACGCCGCCGGCGACCAGCACCGCGAGCAGCGTCGGCACGATGCCCCAGCCCTCGTTGACCATCAGCGACGCCGCCAGCACGCTCGACAGGCCGAGCAGTGCCCCGACCGACAAATCGATGCCGCCGGTGATGATGACGAAGGTCATGCCGAGCGCGATGATCCCGGTCTCCGAAATCGCGCGCACGATGTTGGCGATGTTGTCGGGTGCCAGGAACACGATCCGTCCGTGCCGCACGGGCGAGAACGCGATGCCGCCCGCGAGCACCAGGACAAGTCCGATCACGCTCTGGAACCGGACGATCAACGCCAGCGGATCGCGCCGCCACGCGCCGGGTTTCATCATGCCGCCGCTGCCATGATCGCACGCTCCTCGATGTCGCCGCCGAACTCCGCGACCGTTCGCCCCTCGCGCAGCACGACGACGCGGTCGCACAAACCGATCAGCTCCGGCATCTCGCTCGAGGCGACGAGGACGCCCATGCCCTGTTCGGCGAGTGCGCGAAGCTGCCGGTAGATTTCCGCCTTGGCCCCGACATCGACGCCGCGTGTCGGCTCGTCGAGCAAAAGCAATCGCGGTCCAGCCAGCACGGCGCGCGCGAGCACCACCTTCTGCTGGTTGCCGCCGGACAGGTTGCCGACCACCAGAGCCTCGGAGGGCGGCCGGATGTCGAATTGTCCGATCGCGCCGCCGATCGCCCGCCGTTCCCGGCTCCGCGACATCAGCCCGGCCGGGGAGATCGCGCGCAGGATCGACATGACGAGGTTGCGCCCGACCGTCATCCGCAGCATCAGCCCGGCCCCGCGCCGGTCGTCGGTGACGAACCCGATGCCGGCCCGCCGCGCCGACCGGGTGTTCGACAGGCGGCTCGGCGATCCGGCCACGGTGACACCGCCGCGCCAGCGCCCGGCCGGGCCGGTGCCGTACAGGGCGGACAGCAGTTCCGTCCGGCCGGCGCCCATGATCCCGGCGAGACCCACGATCTCGCCCGCGCGAACCAGCAGGCTGATCGCGCGCGGCGTCTGCCAGCCGGGGGTCGTGCGCCGCGTGTCGAACGCCGCCCGATCGAGCCGCAGCAGTTCGGCCCCCGCCGCGATCGCCTTGGGCGGAAACAGTTCTTCCAGCGGGCGGCCGACCAGCAGCCGCACGATCTCGGCCTGGCTCGCATCGGCCGCCACGGTTCCCACCACGCGCCCGTCGCGCATGACGGTCGCCCGGTCGGCGATGCGCGCCACCTCCTCCAGCCGGTGGGAGATGTAGACGATCCCGACGCCCCGGGCCCGGAGCCGGCGGATGGTGACGAACAGATGCTCGACCTCGGTCGCGGTCAGCGCGGCGGTCGGCTCGTCCATCACCAGCACGCGGGTCGCCTGCGCCAGCGCCTTGGCGATCGCCACCAGCTGGCGCTGCCCGATCGACAGGTCGCCGACGTTGCGGCCGACATCGAGGCCGCGCTCGACATCGTCCATCAGCGCCTGCGCCGCGCGCGTCATGGCCGGACGGTCGAGCGTTCCGGTGCGCCGCATCGTCTCGCGCCCGAGGAACAGATTGGCCGCGATATCGAGCGACGGCACGAGGTCGAGTTCCTGGAAGATGGTCGCGATGCCGTTCGCCTGCGCCTCCCGCGGGCTCGCGAGCCGGACCGGCACGCCGTCCAGCAGCAACTCGCCCTGATCCGGCGCGTGCACGCCGGACAGGATGTTCATCAGGGTCGATTTGCCGGCGCCGTTCTCGCCGAGCAGCGCATGGACCTCACCCGCATTCAGGGTGAAATCGACGCCGCGCACGGCATGAACGCCGCCGAAGCGCTTGGTGATCCCGCGCATGACGAGCACTGGGGCGACCATTCGGCGCCGTTCCTCCCAACCGTTGGCGGGAAGCGTCGTCGTTTCGGGAGCGGCGCGCAAGTTGGTGGAGGGGGTTGGATTCGAACCAACGTAGGCGAAGCCAGCGGATTTACAGTCCGCCCCCTTTAGCCACTCGGGCACCCCTCCGGAGAGAGCGCGAGGTATCGCCGTGCGCCGGATGTGTCAAACGGCTTCGCGGCGCGCGGGCGAAAGTCTACGGTGCGCCGCATGAAACCACCTCGTTCCCCTCGCGGCGGCTCCGGCGCCGGTCCCGGCAATGGTCCGCGCGATCCTTCGACCAAGCCGCCGCGCCGTCCCGGCCGTCCTGTCGGCGAGTTCGGCGCGCGTGCCGCCGCCGCCGGTCCCGGCCGGCCGGTGCGCGCGCATGACCGCGCCCATGCCGGGCCACGGCCGTCCACCCCGCGCCCGGCTGCACCGAAGCCGGTGCGGGCACCGCGTCCGGACTCGGCGGCGGCCCCGGATGCCGAGCGCGCGCCGCGTCTGACGCTGCGGACCCCTCCCCCGCCGGCCGAGGCGCCGCCCGCGCCGGTGATGAACCAGCGCGGCCGGGTGCCGGACGCGCCGCGCGGGACGACCTGGCTGTACGGGACGCACGCGGTGGCGGCGGCGCTGGCCAACCCGGCGCGCCGTCTGCGCCGGCTGCTGATGACGACCGAGGCGCAGGCCGCGATGTCCGAGCGCCTGGCCCCGCCCTGGCCGATCGGGCCGGAGATGGTGGAGCGCGCGAAACTCGACACGCTGCTCGGCCGCGACGCGGTGCATCAGGGTGTGGCCTTGCTCGCCGACGTGCTGCCGTCGCAGGCGCTCGCGGCGGTGCTGGAGCGGCCCGGGCCGGTGCTGATCCTCGATCAGGTGACCGACCCCCGCAACGTGGGTGCGATCCTGCGCTGTGCCGCCGCGTTCCGCGCGTGCTGCGTCATCGTGCAGGAGCGTAACGCGCCGGAGGAGACGGGGGCGCTGGCCAAAGCCGCCTCGGGCGCGCTGGAGACGATGCCGTTGCTGCGCGCGGTCAACCTCGCGCGCACGCTGATCGCGCTGAAGGCGGCCGGATGCTGGACGATCGGGCTGGACGCGGGCGCGCGTCCGCTATCGGGCGTCGCGTTGGCGCAACGACGGGTCGCGATCGTGGTGGGTGCCGAGGGCGAAGGCCTGCGCCGGCTGACGCGCGAGACCTGCGACGAACTGGCGGGGATCGCGATGCCGGGCGGCAGCGCGGCGCTCGACAGCCTCAACGTCGCCGCCGCGACCGCCGTCGCGCTGTACGAACTCGGCCGGCGCTAGTTGGTGCGGCGCGAGTAGTGCAGGTTCTCGCCCGGCGGCCCGGTCTGCGGCAGCACGCCGCAGGCCTGCACGGCCAGCAGCAACAGCAGGAAAAGCGATCGCGTCGCTAAATTACGCCGGATCGGTGGGCCGCTCATCGGTCGCTCCGTCAACGCTGGGAGGTATACAGATCCTGTCCCGGCGGACCGGTCTGCGGAAGGATGCCGCAGGCTTGGACGGCGAGCAGGATCAGCAACAATAGCAAACGCGTCGGCATAGCGGCACTCCTGAAAAGGCGCGTCGAAGGTCTTGGCGCGCTACGGGTGGCCGTGGCTTCGTGGATGGGAGCCACGGCCGGGTTCGGTCCCGCCCGTTTGCGGCAGGATACCGCATGCGGCGGCGGCCACCAGCATCAGCAGAAGCATGGCAGTCCGCGCGCGAAATCTCATGGTCTGGTATACGGTGCCGGTCGCCCGCGAGTTACCGCCCGCCGCTTGAACCCGGGCTTGGACTTGCAAACCTGAGGGCGGAGCAACGGAGCAACGACCATGCGCATCGCCATCGGCTGCGACGAAGCCGCCTACGACCTCAAGGAAACGGTGAAGGCCGCGATCGTCGCGGCAGGTCACGAGGTCGAGGATTACGGCACAAAACAAGGCGAGACGGCGGCCTACCCCGACGTCGCGTTCAAGGTCGCCGAGGACATCGCGGCCGGCCGTCACGACCGCGCGGTGCTGCTGTGCGGCACCGGGATCGGCATGGCGATCAGCGCCAACAAGGTCGCGGGCATCCGCGCCGCCCAGACCCACGACACGTATTCCGCCCAGCGCGCGCGCGGCAGCAACAACGCGCAGATCATCACGATCGGCGCGCGGGTGGTCGGCCCGGAGCTGGCGAAATCGATCGTCGGCGCATACCTCGCCAGCGAGTTCGAGCCGGCGCGCTCGGCCTCCAAGGTCGACAAGATCATCGCCTACGAGAAGGCGTCCGCCACCGGCTGACCCGGTTTCGCGGGCCTGCTACACCGGCGGCTCAACAGCGCCGCCGGTCCATGCCCCTGCCGTTCTCCCACCGCTTGAGCCAACGCCGGGCCCACCGGCGCGCCGTGCGCGTCCTGCGGCGCTCCGGGCTGTTCGACGCCGGGTGGTATCTGGCGACCAACCCGGACGTGGCCGCCGGCGGGTTCGATCCCGCGTCGCATTACCTCGGCCATGGCGCGGCGGAGGGGCGCGACCCCGGCCCGGCGTTCAGCACGCGGCGCTATTACGCGGCCAATCCGGATGTCGAGGCGGCGGGACTGAACGCGCTGGTCCACTTCCTGCTTCACGGTCAGTACCAGGGACGGCGGCTGCATCTGGCGGCCGACCCGAAGCCGGCCCGCGCCAAGCCCGCCACCTGGCGCGGGATCGTGCGCCGGGCATTGCTGCGGCCGGCCCACGCGATGATCCCCGATGCCGACCGGCCCGGCGGCGTGCTGACGCTGGCCTCCGTGCTCGGACGCGCGCCGAGCGGCTGGGCGCTGGTGGCCGCCGACCCGACGCTCGCGGCCGGCGGTGCGGCATTGCAGATCACGGCCGGCGGGCGGACGCACGAGGTGGCGCTGGCGGACCTGCTGGGCGACCGGCAGGGCGGCTTGCTGCGGCTGCCGGAGGGGCCTGGGGGCACCGCGCCCACGGCCTTCGCGCTGGTGACGCCGCCCGATGCGCGCGGCGTGCGGCCCGACACGCCCAACGGACCGTCGGTGACGCTGCGCGAAATCGGCCGGGTCGAGGCGCTGGCGCGTGCCCTCGCCCTGACCGCGCGGCCGGTTCGCGCCACCATGCGCGACGGCCCGGCGCGGACGCTGAGCGGGCTTGCCGCCGCCCACGCCCCGGCGCTGACCGGGCGGTATGCCGACTGGGTCGCGCGGCACGACACGCCGAGTGCGGACGACCTGTCCGCGTTACGCGCCCGCGCTGTTCGGGCGAAGGCGCCGGCGGTGTTTTCCGTGCTGGTGCCGGTGCACGAGACGCCGGCGGACGCGCTGCGGGCGATGATCGCCTCGGTTCGCGCGCAGACCTGGCCGCATTGGGAACTGTGCCTCGCCGACGACGGTTCGAAGGCGCCGCATGTCCGCGACATCTTGCAAGACGCCGCGGCCGCCGATCCGCGCGTAAAGCTCGCGCTGCGGCCGCGCAACGGCAACATTTCGGTCGCGAGCAACACGGCACTGGCCCTCGCGTCCGGCGAGTGGCTCGCGTTGCTGGACCACGACGACGTGCTGGCACCCGCACGCGCTGCAGACGATGGCCGACGCGATCGCCGACCATCCGGGCAGCGATCTGTTTTATTCGGACGAGGACAAGCTCGACGCGGAGGGCGAACGGTACGACCCGTATTTCAAGCCCGACTTCAATCCGGAGCTGTTGCGCGGCCAGAACTTCGTGAGCCATCTGGGCGTGTATCGTACCGCGATGGTGCGGAAGCTCGGCGGGTTCCGGGCCGGCTTCGAGGGCAGTCAGGATTACGATCTGACGTTGCGCGTCACCGCCGCGACCCGTGCCCCGGTCGTCCACGTCCCGCACGTGCTGTATCATTGGCGGCTGTATCCCGGGGCCGGGACGTTCAGCGGCACGCAGATGGAACGCGCCACGAACGCCGCGCGGCGCGCGTTGCGGGAGCAGGCGGAAAGCCTCGGCGAGACGGTCGAGGTCGTCGGCGGGATCGACAACTACCACCGTGTCATCCCGGCCGATCCGGCGGTCTGGCCGCGCGTGACGGTGATCGTGCCGACGCGCGACGGGCTCGATATCCTGAAGCCGTGCATCGACGGTGTGCTGACGCGCACCGACTACCCCGACATCGAGCTGATCGTGGTCGATAACGGCAGCCGCGATCCGGCGACGCTCGACGTATCTCGCGTCCCTGCCCGCGCGCGTGCTGCGCGACGACGGCGCGTTCAACTTCGCCCGGCTCAACAACCTCGCGGCCGAACAGGCGACGGGCGAGATCCTGCTGCTGCTCAACAACGACGTGGCCGTGACCGATCCCGGCTGGCTGCGCGAGATGGTGCGCCACGCGATCCGGCCGGGCATCGGCGCGGTCGGGGCACGGCTGCTGTATCCGGACGGCACCGTGCAGCACGCGGGTGTCGTCCTGGGTCTGGGCGGCGTCGCGGGCCATGTCGGCATCGGCGCCGACGCGGCCGATCCCGGGCCGTTCGGGCTGCTGCATCTGGTGCGCGAAGTGGGCGCTGTCACCGCCGCCTGCATGGCGGTTCCAATCGCGGCATGGCGCGCGGTCGGCGGCATGGACGCCGAGCATCTCGGCGTCGCGTTCAACGACGTCGATTTGTGTCTGCGGTTGCGCGAGGCCGGCTACCGCATCGTCTTCACGCCGTACGCCGAACTGGTCCACCACGAGAGCAAGTCGCGCGGCAGCGATTTCGCGCCCGATCAGGTGGCGCGCTTCATGGCCGAGATCGCGACGATGCAAAGAAGCTGGGCGAGCGAACTCGCGCGCGATCCGTTCTTCAGCCCGAACCACAGCCTCGATCTGCACACGCCCACCCTCGCCTTCCCGCCCCGGGTGTCCCGCCCATGGCATCGCGGAGACGCCTGACCCATGCCCGAGCACACTCCCCTGATTTGGGCCGACCCCGCGCTCGACCCGGCGTTCTGGCGGCCGGCGCGGACCGGGGTCATCAGTGCCTGGTACGGCCATATCCCGTTCGCGCACTGGATCGTCGCGGCGGCACGTCCCGACATGCTCGTCGAATTCGGCTCCCATGCCGGCGTGTCGTACAGCGCGTTTTGCGAGGCGGTGATGCGCGCCTCGCTGCCGACGCGGTGCATCGCCGTCGATACCTGGGCCGGGGACGTGCACGCGGGGTTCTACGGGCCGGACATCTACGAGGATCTCCGCGCGTTTCACGACGCCCGTTATTCCGGGTTCTCGCAAATGCTCCGCAGCACGTTCGACGACGCGCTCGCGTACGTGCCGGACGGCAGCGTCGACCTGCTGCACATCGACGGCCGCCACCATTACGACGACGTCGCCCACGACTACGCGACATGGCGGCCAAAACTGTCGCCGCGCGCGATCGTGCTGTTCCACGACACGAACGTCCGCGAGCGCGATTTCGGCGTGTTCCGGTTGTGGGACGAACTGCGCGGCCACCATCCCTCGTTCGAGTTTCTGCATGCCCACGGGCTCGGCGTGCTGTGCGTGGGCGCCGACGCCCCCGATGCCGTGCGGGCGCTATGCGCGCTGACGGAACCGGCGGAGATCGGGCGGGTGCGCGAGCGGTTCGCCGTGCTGGGCGAGCGCTGTGTGCTGGAGAGCCGCGCCATCGAGCAGGCGCGTGGCCTGGCGCATATGAGCGGCCATGTCGCGACGCTCGAGAAGAAGTTCTCGGAGATGGCCGACTACGCGAAGACGCTGGAAGGTGGGGCAAGCGGGCCGCACCGGACGCTCGACGTGCTGCAATCGCAGGCGCGCACGGCGACGGCGCGCGCGGTCGCCGCCGAGCTGGAGCTGCGACGGCTGGAGGCGCGCCTGGCCATGCTGGAGACGGATGCTGCAACGTGGTCGCGCGCCATGGACGAGGTCGCCGCCGCGCGCGATCACGCGAGCCATCTCGCGGTTCGTGCCGCGGTGGCGGAGACGCGGGCCGAGGCCGGGGACATCGCGCGGGCGGCCCTGGCGGATGCCGAACTGGCGCGCAACGCGGCCGAGCAGGCGCTGGCCGTGGCGCGTCGTCAGGTGTCCCAATTGACCGAGCAGGCGACGGCCGCGCAGGCCGACGCGGGCCGCCTCGCGATCGAAAACAACATGATCCTGTCGTCCACCTCCTGGCGCGTGTCGGCCCCGCTGCGGAGCGTTGGCGCCGCGTTGCGACGGCGGCCACAACCGGCGGGACCCGCGCCGCTCGCGATCGCCGCCCCGGTGACGCCGGACCCGACGGGCGGGCACGAGACGCCGCCTGAGCTGGACGCCGTGCTGTCCGCGCCGTCCGATGACGACGCGCGCGGCGAGCCCGTCGCGCCCGAGCCGGTGCCAAAGATGAGTGCCGAACTCGACGCCGTGCTGTCCGCCCCCGCCGACGACGACGCGCGCGGCGAACCGGTGCCGCCCGACCCGGTCGCCGCACCGGATGCCGGCATCGTCGCGCCGGCCATGCCGAATCGCTTAAGGGTCTTGTATGCGGCCGGCGAGCCGAACACGCCGGGCTGCGAATACCGCTGCGTCCGCTACGCCGAGGCCGCGCGCGCGGCCGGTCACGACGCGGACTGGATCTATGTCGAGGAGATCAACGGCGGAACCCTGATCGGCGTCGACCTGGTCGTGCTGTGGCGGGTGCCGTGGAGTGCCCACGTCGAGGGCATCGTCGCGATCGTGCGGGCCAATGGCGGCCGTGTGGCGCTCGACCTCGACGATCTGATGATCCAGCCCGAACTCGCGCGGATCTCCACCATCGACGGCATTCGCAGCATCCAGTCCTCCGAGGGCAGCGTGCGCGACATGTTCACGCGGATGCGCCAGACGCTCGAAGGTGTCGATTTCGCGACCGCGACCACCGATGAGCTGGCGCATGCGATGCGAAGCTGGCTGCACGCGGCTTACGTGTTGCCGAACGGCTTCGACCGCGCGACGCACGACGCGTCCCGGCGGGCGATGCGCGCGAAGACTGACGACGGATTGCTGCGGGTCGGCTACGCCGGTGGCACGCGCACGCACCAGAAGGACTTCGCGATCGTCGTGCCGGCGCTGATCGCGCTGCTGCGCGCGCGCGAGGATGCGCGCTTGGTGCTGTTCTTCAACAAACTCGACAAGATCGGGCTCGTGCTGCTCTACGAGTTTCCCGAACTGGAAGCGCTCGAACATCAGATCGAGTGGCGCGAGCAGGTGCCCCTTTCCGGGCTGCCGGCGGAACTCGCACGGTTCGACATCAACCTCGCCCCGCTGATCGAGGGCAATGCCTTCGTCGAGGCGAAAAGCGAGCTGAAATGGTTCGAGGCGGCGCTGGCCGGCGTGCCCACCATCGCGACGCCGACCGGGCCGTTCCGGCGCGCCATCCGCGACGGCGAGACGGGCATCCTGGCCAGCACGCCGGACGACTGGACGGCGGCGATCCGCCGTCTCGCCGACGATCCCGCATTACGCGCGGACATGGCCCGCAACGCGTATCACGCCGCCCTGTTCGCGTTCGGGCCGGAACGCCGCGCGTTGCTGGTGCGCGCGTTCCTCGACGCGCAACTGGGCGGCGAACCGGCGGCGACGGCGTTCGTCAACGAGTTGCACGGGCGCAGCCTGCGCCCGGCCGGAATTCCCGTCGTGACGCCGACCGAGACGCTGTTCGCCCACGATGCCGGCGGGCAGGCCGAGGTGACGGTGATCATCCCGAGCTACAACTACGCCGACGTGATCGCGCAGGCGCTCGAAAGCGTGCGCCTGCAAACGGTCGCGGTGCTCGATCTGGTGATCGTCGACGACCGCTCGCCGGACCCGGAGACGATGGCGCAGATCCTCGACTTCGCGCACATCCACGCGGGCCGGTTCAACCGGTTGCTGGTGCTGCGCCATCTGACCAATGCCGGGCTCGGCGGCAGCCGCAACACCGGATTTGCGCACGCCGAGACGCCGTACGTGCTGCCGCTCGACGCGGATAACCGGTTGCGGCCGGAATGCGCCGAGACGTTGCTCGGTGTGCTGCGCGGGACGCTCGCCGCGTTCGCCTATCCGCGGCGGCAATTCTTCGACGGCTCGGACGCGCAACAGGGCGGCGACCGGTACGAGCCGCAGCGGCTGGTGGTCGGCAACTACATCGACGCCATGGCGATGATCGCGAAATGGGCGTGGGCGGCGGCGGGCGGATATTACGTGAAGCGCGACGCGATGGGCTGGGAGGATTTCGACCTCTGGTGCAGCCTCGCCGAACGCGGCCTGTGGGGCATCGGCGTGGCCGACGTGCTGACCGAATACCGCGTCCACGCCGACAGCATGATCAACACGATCACCGAGCAGGGCGACAACAAGCGCGCGATGGTGAGCGTTCGTCGAACAACGCCACCCGTGGCTCGACGTGCTGGCGCGCGAGACGGTGTTGCGCGCCTGACCCGGCTTGCCGGCACGCGCTGCCTGGTGCTCGGCGGCGGCGGTTTCCTCGGCACCAACCTGTGTCGCGGACTGGTCGCGGCCGGGGCCGATGTCGCCGCGTTCGGCCGCCGACGGATCGACGCGGCGGCGCTGGCCGGGGCCGAATGGCACGACGGCGTCTGGCCGGGGCCGCTGCCGCTCGATGGCGTGAGCATCGTGTTCGACCTGATCGGGGCCGGCCTGCCCGCCAGCGCCGATGTCGCGGCCAGCCTGACCGCGACCGAAGCCCTGATCGCGGCATGCCGGGCGGCGCACGTGGGGCGGATCGTGTTCGCCTCCTCCGGCGGGGCGGTTTACGGCGTGACCGGCCCCGAACCGGTGCGCGAGACGGTCGCGGCCGAGCCGATCGGCACCTACGGGCTCGCGAAACTCATCACCGAACGGCTGCTGATGATCGCCGACCGGCACGGTGGCCCGCGCACCGCCATCCTGCGGATCGCCAACCCATACGGCCCGTATCAGGACGGCGCGCGCGGCCAGGGCATCGTCGCCGCCACGATCCTCGCACTACGGCACGACCGGGCGCTGACGGTCTGGGGCGACGGACTTTTCGTGCGCGACTACATCCATATCGACGACGTGGTGGCGGCATTGTTGCTGGCCGCCACCGACGACGGACCCAAGCGGATATTCAATGTCGGCAGCGGCGTCGGCCGCACGGTGCTCGACGTGATCGCAGACGTTTCCACCGTCGCGGGCGTGAGACCAAGAACGGAACACCGGTCAGCGCGCCCGGCCGATGTGCCGTTCAACGTGCTCGACGCGACGCGCCTTCGTGCGCTCGGCTGGACTCCCCGGGTCGCCTGGACCG
Source organism: uncultured Alphaproteobacteria bacterium (assembly GCA_963756975.1). Lineage (GTDB taxonomy): Bacteria > Pseudomonadota > Alphaproteobacteria > Acetobacterales > Acetobacteraceae > CAVRQM01. The sequence continues at coordinate 399,738 of CAVWPS010000002.1, forward strand.
ACGGCCTGCGACGCCTGTGGACGGGCGGCTGACTACTTCGGCAACCGCGCCAGCATGGTCCGCACCGCGTCGATCGCGGCGTCCGCGTCGGCCCCGTTCGGCCCGCCGGCCTGCGCCAGATCCGGCCGCCCGCCGCCGCCTTTGCCACCAACGGCCGCTGAAGCCGCGCGCACAAGATCGACCGCGCTGATCCGCTTGCTGAGGTCGCCCGACACGCTGACGACGACGCTCGCCTTGCCCTCGGCGGTCGAGACGAGTGCGACCACGCCCGGCCCCTGCTGCGTCGCGATCGCCTCCGCGAGCCCTTTCAGGTCGCGCGAGGGGATGTCGCCCAGGTTGCGGCCGGCGAACATGATGTCGCCGATCTCCTCCGGCGGGGGCGCGCCGGCCCCGGTCGCCATCTTCCGCTGCAGGTCTGTGATCACCTGTTCGAGCCGCTTGCGCTCGGCGATCATGGTCGCGATCCGGTCCGGCACCTCGGCCGGGGTCACCCGCAGCGCCGCCGCCGCCTCGGCCAGCTGGCGGTCGCTGTCGGCCAGGGCGGCCATCGCCGCCTCGCCCGTCACCGCCTCGATCCGGCGAACGCCCGCGCTGACGCCGCCCTCGGACACGATGCGGAACAGGCCGATATCGCCGGTGCGCCCGACATGGGTGCCGCCGCACAACTCGACGCTGAACCCGTCGCCCATGCCGACGACGCGGACCTCGTCGCCGTATTTCTCGCCGAACAGCGCCATCGCGCCCTCGGCCACCGCCGCGTCGGGCGTCATCAGCCGTGTGGTCACCGGCGTGTTCAGGCGGATCTGCGCGTTCACCGCCGCCTCGACCAGGGCGAGGTCGCCGCGCGCGATCGGCGTCGGCTGGCTCACGTCGAAGCGCAGCCGGTCGGGCGCGTTCAGGCTGCCCTTCTGTGTCACGTGGTTGCCGAGACGCTGGCGCAACGCCGCGTGCAGCAGATGGGTCGCCGAGTGGTGCGCCTCGATCTGACCCCGTCGCGCGCGATCGACCTCGGCGCGCACCGCCATGCCGACCGAAAGCGTGCCGGACTCCAGTACGCCGATATGGGCGAACAGGCTGCCCGCGCGCTTCTGCGTGTCGGTGACGCGGACCAGCACGCCGTCGTCGGCCGTCAGCGTGCCGGTATCGCCGACCTGTCCGCCGCTTTCGGCGTAGAACGGCGTCTGGTTCAGCAGCACGGCGACCGCGTCGCCCGCCTCCGCCCGTTCGACGGTCATGCCGCCGATGACGATGCCGGTGACCGTCGCCTCGGCCGTCTGCGTGCTGTAGCCGAGGAACTCGCTGCCGCCGGTCGTCTCGCGCAGGTCGAACCACGCGCGCTCGGTCGCGGCGTCGCCGGTCCCGGCCCATGCCGCCCGCGCCCGGATGCGCTGCTCGGCCATCGCCGCGTCGAACCCGGCCACGTCGACCGCGCGGCCCTGCTCGCGCAGCGCGTCCTGCGTCAGATCGAGCGGGAAGCCGTACGTGTCGTACAGCTTGAACGCCACTTCTCCGCCGAGCGCCTGACCCTCGGCCAGCTTTTCGGTCGCGTCCGTCAGCAGCCCGAGGCCGCGGCCGAGCATGGCGGCGAACCGCTCCTCCTCCAGCGTCAGCGTGCCCTCGATCAGCGACTGCGCCCGCACCAGCTCCGGGAAGGCGTTGCCCATCTGGCGCACCAGTGCCGGCACCAGCTTGAACATGACCGGGGCCGTGGCGCCCATCATGTGGATGTGGCGCATCGCGCGCCGCATGATCCGGCGCAGCACGTAGCCGCGTCCCTCGTTGGACGGCAGCACGCCGTCCGCGATCAGGAACGAGGTCGAGCGCAAATGGTCGGCCACGACCCGGTGGCTGATGCGGAACGGCCCGTCCGGATCGGTCCCGGTCGCCTCGGCGCTGGCCACGATCAGGGCGCGGAGCGTGTCGGTGTCGTAGTTGTCGTGCTTGCCCTGCAGGATGGCGGCGAACCGTTCGAGGCCCATGCCGGTGTCGATCGACGGGCGCGGCAGCGGCTCGCGGGTGCCGGGCGGCCCCTCCTCATACTGCATGAAGACGAGGTTCCAGATTTCGACGAACCGGTCGCCGTCCTCGTCCGGGCTGCCGGGCGGGCCGCCTTGGATGGCCTCGCCGTGGTCGTAAAAGATTTCGCTGCACGGGCCGCACGGGCCGGTGTCGCCCATGCGCCAGAAATTGTCCGAGGTGCCGATGCGGATGATGCGGCTGTCGTCGAGCCCGGCGATCTTGCGCCACAGCGCCGCCGCGTCCTCGTCGTCGGCGTAGACGGTGACCAGCAGCTTGTCGGCCGGGATCGCGAAATCCTTGGTCAGCAGCGTCCAGGCATGCTCGATCGCGACGTCCTTGAAATAGTCGCCGAAGCTGAAATTGCCGAGCATCTCGAAGAACGTGTGGTGGCGCGCGGTGTAGCCGACATTGTCGAGGTCGTTGTGCTTGCCCCCGGCGCGGACGCACTTTTGCGAGCTGGTCGCGCGGTTGTAGGGCCGGCGTTCCGCACCGGTAAAAACGTTCTTGAACTGGACCATGCCGCTGTTGGTGAACAGCAGGCTGGGGTCGTTGCGCGGAACGAGGGGCGAGCTTTCGACCACGGTGTGGCCGTTGCGGGCGAAGTAGCCGAGGAAGGTCGCGCGGATGTCGTTGCTGGTGGCCATGCGGCGGGGTTAGCCCAGCGTGGGGTTTGTGTCACCGGTCGGGGCCATCCTCGGCGTGCGGGCCACGGCACCTTGCACCCGCCCCGGCGCGGCCACAGGTCGGTCGCGCCACCACAGAAGGATCGCTCCATGAGCAAGGTCGTACGCTTCCACGAACTCGGCGGGCCCGAGGTCATGACCATCGAGGACGAGACCGCGCTTCCCCCCGGCGCGGACGAAGTGCAGATCGACGTCCGGGCGATCGGCCTCAACCGGGCGGAGTCGATGTTCCGGCGCGGCGTCTACATGGAGCAGCCGAAGCTGCCGTCGCGGATCGGCTACGAAATCTCGGGCGTGGTCCGCGCGGTCGGCCCGAACGTGACCGGGTTCAAGGCGGGCGACGCCGTCAGCACCGTGCCCGGCTACTCGCAGGGCCAGTACGGCAGCTACGCCGAAATCGCGACCGTCCCGGCCATGCACGTCGTCGCCAAGCCCGAGGCGCTGAGCTTCGAGCAGGGCGCGGCCGTCTGGATGCAGTATTTCACCGCCTACGGCGCCCTGATCGACATCGCCAAGCTCGGCGCCGGCGACGCGGTGGTCATCACCGCCGCATCGTCCAGCGTCGGCATCGCCTCGATCCAGATCGCCCGCTCGGTGGGTGCCACCCCGATCGCCACCACCCGCACCGGCGCCAAGCGGGCCGCGCTGATGCAGGCCGGGGCGGCGGCCGTCGTCGCGACCGAGGAGGACGACGTGCCGGCCGCGATCATGGCGGCCAGCGGCGGCAAGGGCGCGCGGATCGTGTTCGATCCGGTCGGCGGCCCGATGGCCGACAAGCTCGCGGCCGGCATGGGGCGCGACACCACCGGAAAGGGCTCGATCTACTTCATCTACGGTGGGCTCAGCCCCGAGCCGACGCCGTTCCCGGTCGGGCCGGCCTTCATGACCGGGCTGTCGATGCGCGCCTACACGCTGCTGGAAATCATCGGCGACGCGGAGCGGTTCGCGCGGGGCAAGAAGTACGTGCAGGACGGGCTGGCATCGGGTGCGTTCAAGCCGGTCATCGCCAAGACGTTCAAGTTCGACCAGATCGTCGAGGCGCACCGGTATCTCGAGAGCAACGAGCAGATCGGAAAGATCGTCGTAACCGTCTAAATTCATTCGCGGCCGAGCGGCACGATACGTTTGCATTCTTGCGCGAGCAAATGTAGACATCGTGCCGACGGCCGCGTTTGCATTTGCGCCCAGGGCCGCCCGGATTCAGGGAGTTCGCCCGATGCACAAAAATATCGAAGCCGTCACCGACCGGATCGCCACCCGCAGCGCCGTTTCGCGCGCGGCCTACCTCGCCCGGATCGGCCGCGCCGCCGCCGAGAAACCGCTCCGCGCGAAACTCGGCTGCGCCAACCAGGCGCACGGCTTCGCCGCCATGAACCCCGGCGACAAGGCGGCTTTGCGCGCGGGACAGGTGCCGAACCTCGGCATCGTCACCGCCTACAACGACATGCTGTCGGCCCATCAGCCGTATGAGAACTATCCCGCGATGATCCGCGACGTGGCACGGGCCGAGGGCGCGACGGCGCAGGTCGCCGGCGGCGTGCCCGCCATGTGCGACGGCATCACGCAGGGCGAGGGCGGCATGGATCTGTCGCTGTTCTCCCGCGACGTGATCGCGCTCGGCACCGCGATCGCGCTATCGCACCAGACGTTCGACGCCGCCGTCTACCTCGGCGTCTGCGACAAGATCGTGCCCGGGCTGGTCATCGGCGCACTCAGCTTCGGCCACCTGCCCGCCGTGTTCATCCCGGCCGGCCCGATGGTCAGCGGCCTGCCGAACGAGAAGAAGGCCGCGGTTCGCCAGCTTTACGCCGAGGGCCGCGCCACCCGCGAGGAGCTGCTGGAGGCGGAGGCCAGCTCGTACCACGGCCCCGGCACCTGCACGTTCTACGGCACGGCCAACACCAACCAGATGCTGGTCGAAATCATGGGCCTGCATCTGCCGGGCACCGCGTTCGTCAACCCCGGCACGCCGCTCCGCGACGAGCTGACCCGGGCCGCCGTTCGCCGGGCGCTCGCGATCACCGCGATGGGCAACGACCACACGCCGCTGGGCGAGATGCTCGACGAACGGGTTTGGGTGAACGCCGTCGTGGCACTGAACGCGACCGGCGGATCGACCAACCACACGATGCACCTGATCGCGATGGCCGCCGCCGCCGGGATCGCGCTGACCTGGGACGACATGCGCGACCTCGCCGAGATCACGCCGCTGCTGTGCCGCATCTATCCGAACGGCCGCGCCGACGTGAACCACTTCTCCGCCGCCGGCGGGACCGGCTTCGTCGTGCGCGAGCTGCTGTCGGCCGGGCTGCTGCACGAGGATGTCCGCACCATCTGGGGCACCGGTCTTTCCGCGTACGCCGCCGAACCGGCGCTCGACGTTGCCGGCGCCCTGACGTGGCGGATGCCGCCGTCCGAGAGCGGTGCCCCTGACGTGCTGCGCGGGGTCAAGGAGCCGTTCCAGGCCCAGGGCGGCCTGTCGGTGCTCGACGGCAATCTGGGGCGCGCGGTGATGAAGACATCGGCGGTGAAGCCCGACCGGCATGTGGTCGAGGCACCGGCCCGCGTGTTCGACGACCAGGAGGAACTGCAGGCGGCGTTTCGCGCCGGCACGCTGACCGGGGATTTCGTGGCCGTGATCCGGTTCCAGGGACCGCGCGCGAACGGCATGCCGGAGCTGCACAAGCTGATGCCGCCATTGGGCGTCCTGCAGGACCGGGGGCAGCGTGTGGCGCTGGTCACCGACGGCCGGATGTCCGGCGCGTCGGGGAAAGTGCCGGCCGCGATCCACGTGACGCCGGAAGCGCAATGCGGCGGCCCGCTGGCACGGCTCCGCGACGGCGACATGCTGCGGATCGACGCCGTCACCGGCACGCTCGACGTGCTGGTTCCGGCCGAGGAGTTCGCGGCCCGCACGCCCGCACCCCCGGTGGCGGAGGCCGACACGGTCGGGCGCGACCTGTTCGCGGCATTCCGCCGCAACGTCTCGACCGCCGACCAGGGTGCGGCGATTTTCGCGGTGGCGGCATGACCACCGATGTCGCCGCTGTCCTGAAAGCGGCGCGCGTCGTCGCCGTGCTGACGATCCACGACGCGGCGTTCGCCGTGCCGCTGGCCGAGGCGCTGGTCGCGGGCGGGATCACGACGCTCGAAATCACGCTGCGGACCCCGGCCGGGCGCGACGCGGTGGCCGCGATCCGGCGGCACGTGCCTGCGGCGATGGCGGGCCTCGGCACGGTCGTCACGGTGGAGGACCTGGCGATCGCCGCCGATCTCGACCTGCCGTTCGCCTTCAGCCCCGGTGCCACGCCTGCCTTGCTCGCCGAGGCCGCGCGCCGAAAGATCGGGTTCATTCCGGGGATCGCCACCGCGTCCGAGCTGATGGTCGCGATGGCGCACGGGTTTTCGGTCGTAAAGCTGTTTCCGGCGGTTCAGGTCGGCGGGGTCGCCATGCTGCGGGCCCTGGCCGGCCCGTTCGCGGCGGCGAGGTTCTGCCCGACCGGCGGTGTGACGCCCGAGAACGCCGGGACGTTCCTCGCCGAGCCGAACGTGCTCGCGGTCGGTGGGTCGTGGCTGGCACCGCCGAAAGATCAGGCGGCCGGCGCGTGGGCGGCGATCACGGAACGGGCGAGGCTGGCGCTGGCCTGAAGCGGCGCGCTTAACTGCGCCCATGTCCTACACACTGACCCTGGCCGGCATCGCGGCCGCGAACCTGCTCGCCGCCGCCAGTCCGGGGCCGGCTTTCGTCCTGGTCAGCCGCACCGCCATCACGCACGGCCGGGTGACCGGCTGGCTCACCGGCCTGGGCGTCGCCAGCGCGTCGTTCACCTGGGCGGTCGCGGCGACCCTCGGACTGGGCGTGCTGCTGGCGCAGGTCGGCTGGCTTTATACGCTGATGAAGCTGATGGGCGGCGCGTACCTGGTCTGGATCGGCGTCCAGGCAATTATGCACGCCCGCTCGCCGCTGACAGGCAACGGGATCGTCGGACCCGCGATGAGCCGGGCGCGCGCCTGGCGCACCGGCTACGCGGCCGGGATGACCAATCCGAAGGTGATCGTGTTCTTCGGCAGCATCTTCCTCACCCTGTTCGGCCCCGACACCCCGCTCTGGGTCCGGCTTGCCGCCTTGGCGATCGTCGCGGTGGACGAGACGTTCTGGTATTCGCTGGTCGCCACCCTGTTCTCGACCCGCCGCGCCCGCGCCGTCTACGGACGCGCGAAGGCCTGGGTCGATCGTATCGCCGGCGGCGTCATGCTGGCGTTCGGGTTGAGGCTGATCGCCACCGCCCGCCGGTAGGATCGGGTGCGCGACGATCCTCGCGTCGCGGTTTTGTTCCGAACCTATGTCTGGGACGAGTCCAGCCGCCGGGCCGCGGCCCGCCTGTCCGGGCAAGCCGCGGGGATGACCCTGTTCATCCTGATCGACGAGACACGGAGCGGCCCGGTCGACACAGCGCCATATCCGAAGATCGCGCACACAGCCGAGACATTCGCTGCCTACGGCCTGCCTCTCGCGACCGTTCACCCCGCACCCACGCTTTGGTGGAATTGCGATTACGGCATCTACGACGGCGTTCTCGCCCGGCCGGGCTATGATTTCTACTTCGCGATCGAGGACGACGTTGCGGTCAATGTCCCGCTGATGCCGTTGGCGCGGCGGATGCGCGACGAAGACATCGAGGCCGTGGTCTCGGCCGGCCCCCGAGCGATCGACGGCTGGGTGTTCGCGGGCTCGGCCTCGGACATGCCGTATCCCGAGAAATCATGGAGCACGCTCAGCACGGTCTTCGTCTCCGCGGGGGTCGGACGGTTGCTGTTCGAAGAACGATTGCGACTAGGCGGCCTCCGCGCCGGCGGGCACATGACCGCCTGGCCGTTCTGCGAGACGTTCGTGTCGAGCGCGATGCAGGCCCACGGGGTTCGCGTCGTGCCGCTCGGCACGTTCGGCGACGTGACGCATTTCGGCAATCTCGCGCTCCATGAGACCGATCCCCGGGCGTCGCAGCCCGGCGGCTTCGCGCATTCGGTGCTGGCCGGCGACCGCTATATCGACAAAGCGTTGCGCCTGTTCGACCACCACCTCGCGAGCGGCAACCGCCGCCTGCTTGCTGTGCTTCGGGCGGACCTGCTGCGGGCCGGACTGACCGAGGTGCGGGGGCGGCGTGTACGGCCGGCCGTATCCGACACGTTCGGGCGCAACTTGGCGTTGGATCGCCCGGCGGTGCAAAGTTCGCTGTCCGGCTTTTCGCGCCCACCCAAACGTGCCGACCTGGATGCCAACCTGGTCGATGCCGCGGGAGCCACAACCGGGATGGTGGGCGGCGACTCCGGCTTCCACACCGGCGTCGAGGCGAACCCTTGGTGGCAGGTCGATCTGGGCGCGCCGCACCCCGTCGGCCGCGTCCGCATCTTCAACCGCGACAACCGCCCTGAGCGCGCGCGGCATCTATCGATCATGGCCGGCGCCGGCGTGGAGACATTGACGCCCGTGTTCCGGAAAACCGACGACCGGGTGTTCAGCGGCCACGACGACCCGCTCGACTGCGTCATCGAACCGCCAGTTTCGGCACGATTCGTGCGGGTGATGCTGGACGGAACAGGGGCCTTGAATCTCGACGAGGTCGAGGTTTACGAGGCGGCCCCGTCCCTCGATCCACTTTGACCGGCCCGACGCGGTCATCCACGCGGTCCGACGGCGATGTCGTGCAGCGGACGCGTGGGTGGCCGGGTCGAGCCCGGCCATGGTGCGGAACGAGAGAAGCGAAGCCTAGTCGGCCGCTTCCCGCGTCTCGTCCTCGTCGTCGTCCCCGCCGCCGACCATCATCATGTTCGCCATGACGCCGGACTGCTCGCGGACCTTTTTCTCGATCATCTCGGCCATGTCCGCGTGGTCGCGAAGATACTGCTTCGCGTTCTCGCGGCCCTGCCCGATCCGGGTGCTGTCGACCGAGAACCAGCTGCCGCTTTTCTCGACCACGCCCGCCTTCACGCCGAGGTCGATCAGCTCGCCGACCTTGCTGATGCCTTCGCCGTACATGATGTCGAACTCGACCTTGCGGAACGGCGGGGCGAGCTTGTTCTTGCTGATCTTCACCCGGGTCTGGTTGCCGGTGACCGTCTCACGATCCTTGATCGCGCCGATGCGGCGGATTTCCATCCGCACGCTCGCGTAGAATTTCAGCGCGTTGCCGCCCGTCGTCGTCTCCGGGTTGCCGTACATGACGCCGATCTTCAGCCGGATCTGGTTCAGGAACACCAGCATCGTGTTGCTGCGGCTGACGCTGCCGGTGATTTTTCGCAGCGCTTGGCTCATCAGACGGGCGTGCAAGCCGACATGGGTGTCGCCCATCTCGCCCTCCAGCTCCGCGCGCGGAACCAGGGCCGCCACGCTGTCGATCACCAGCACGTCGATCGCACCCGAGCGGACCAGCGTGTCGGCGATTTCGAGCGCCTGCTCGCCCGCGTCCGGCTGCGAGATCAGCAGGTTGTCGACGTCCACACCCAGCTTGCGGGCATAGATCGGATCGAGCGCGTGCTCCGCGTCGATGAACGCGCAGGTGCCGCCGCGCTTTTGCGCCTCGGCCACGACGTGCAGCGCGAGCGTCGTTTTGCCCGACGATTCCGGCCCGTAGATCTCGATGATGCGGCCGCGCGGCAGGCCGCCGATGCCCAGTGCCAGGTCGAGGCCGAGCGAGCCCGAGGAGATGACCTCGATCTGTTCGTCCCACGCCTGCGCGCCCATCCGCATGATGGAGCCCTTGCCGAACGCCCGTTCGATCTGGACCATAGCGGCGTCCAGCGCCTTATTCTTCTCGACCACCGCCACGTGCGCGCTCCCGTAATTCCGGTTGAGGATTGCACCGGGCTTACCGAGTCTGTCACGCGGGGAACATCGTAGCAACGAGCCGGTTAACTAATTGTTCGTCATTCGTTCGTCAACGCTATCGAAATGAATGTCAGCCGCCCGAGCGCTCGACCAGCGCCGCCACCCGGCTGACCAGCTCGCCCAGCGAATACGGTTTCGGCAAGAACGCCATCGCCGGCCGGTCGGCGAGCGCGGTCCGCAACGACATCTCGGAGTAGCCCGACACCAGCAGCGCCGGCAGCCGGCCCATTCCGGCGCGCGCCCGCACGATCTCGACCAGCGCGGCACCGTCCATCCCCGGCATCACCATGTCGCTCACCATCGCGGCCAGCGGCGGCGCGTCGGCGGCCTCCGCGTCCAGCGCGGCGACCGCCGCCTCGGCCGATCCGGCGGCCAGGATGCGCCAGCCCTGCCGTGCCAAGGCGCGGGCGGCCAGCCGTCGCACCGGCTCCTCGTCGTCGACCAGCAGCACCGTCCGCCCGGCGGGCTCGACGGTTCCACGCGACACCGTGGTGACCTCCGGGACGCGCGGGATACTCAGTTCGGCCGTGCCGTCGATCGCCCGCAGCCAGATGCGGGCGCACGTCCCCTCGCCGGGCGTGCTCTCAAGGCCGATGAACCCGCCCGTCTGCCGCACGATCCCGTGCACGGTCGACAGGCCGAGCCCGCTGCCCCCCCGCTCCCGCCTTGTCGTGAAGAACGGGTCGAACACACGGCTCAGCACCTCGGGCGGCATGCCGGCCCCGGTGTCGCGCACCTCGATCGTGACCCAGCGGCCGGCGGGCACCGAATCCGCGCCGGCCTTCCGCGCGCGGTGCAGCACGACCGGGCGGCTGGTGATCCGCAGCACCCCGCCACCCGCCATCGCGTCGCGCGCGTTGACGGCGAGGTTGACCAGCACCTGATCGAGCTGCACCGGGTCGGCCTGCACCACCTGCCGCTCCGCCTCGCCTTCGGTGTCGAGTTCGAGGCGGACGGTGCTGCCGAGCAGCCGGCGCAGCATCCCGGACAGATCCGCGATCGCGGCCGGCACGCCCACCAGCCTCGGCTGCAGGGTCTGCTGACGGCCGAACGCGAGCAGCTGGCGCACCAACTGGCTGCCGCGCTCGGCCGCCGCGCGAATTTGCGCCGCGTCCTCGGCGACCTCGGCCGGAAGGCCCGCGCGCTCGGCGATCGCTTCGGCGGCGCCCAGGATCGCGGCCAGCAGATTGTTGAAATCGTGGGCGATGCCGCCGGCGAACTGGCCGAGCGCCTGCTGCTTCTGCGCCTGCGACAACTGCGCCTCGAGGTCGCGTTGCTGGCGCAGGTCGACCAGCCGCAGCAGCGCCCCCTGCGCCCGGGCGGGTGCCGCGCCAGCGGTCGCGGCCAGCGGCACCACGGTGACGGCGACCAGCGGCGCATCCCCGGCCGGCTCGGCGGCGGCGAGGCCGGCGCGAAATGGCGCCCTCGGCGGCCTCGGCGCGCCGCCGTGCAGCGCCGACAGGATTTCGGCCCACAACGCGTCGCGCGTCTCCGGCGCGAACAGGTCCAGCACCGGCCGATGCCGCGCGACACTGAGCGGCAGCACGAGGTCGCGCGACGCCGCGTTGGCGCGCACGATCCGGCCCGCGCGGTCGATCGCGATCAGCGCGCCGCCAGCGTGCTCCCATAGCAGCTCGGCCAGCGGGTCCAGCGCCGCCGCGCCCAGGCGGGGCAGCGCGCCCGGTTTTCTGCGCGCGTCACGCCAGCGCCGCCAGGCGCGCCGGATCATGCGGGCGGTGCCGGCGAAGCGTGCGGCGTCCGCATGCGCCAGACCAGCGCGATCAGCTCCGCCACCGCCGCGAACAGATCGGCCGGGATTTCCGCGTCGAGGTCCACCTTATAGAGGGCGCGCGCGAGCGGCGGGTTCGTGATCGTCGGCACCCGCGCCGCCGCCGCGGCCTCACGGATCAGGGCGGCCATCGCGTCGACCCCTTTCGCGACCACTTTCGGCGCCCCGCCGCCGCCGCGCGTGTAGGCGAGCGCCACCGCGTAGTGCGTCGGGTTCACCACCACCAGCGTCGCGGCCGGGACGGCGGCCATCATCCGCTGCCGTGCCCGTTGCATCCGCAACCGCCTGATCCGGGCCTTGATGCGGGGATCGCCGTCGGCGTCGCGCGCCTCGTCCCGGATCTCCTGCTTGCTCATCCGCGTCTGGGCGGCATGGCGGCGGCGCACCCGGAACAGGTCGGCGGCCGCGATGAAGCCCTGCACCAGCAGCACGGCCAGCAGCGTCCGCAGCGTCAGCGTCAGCAGGTCGGCGGCGAGCGAGCCCGCATCCTCCGGCCGGCCCGAAGCCCAGGGCCACCGCCCGCCGCCGCGCCATGCCCAGGACACGGCGACCGACAGCAGCGCGAATTTTGTCATCGCACCGCCGACCCGGCCGAGGGCGGCGACAGAAATAAGGCGGACGATGCCGGATTTTGGGCTGATCCGCGAGAAGTCCGGCGCGATGGCGGCCATCCGTGCGAACGGCCCGATCTGTCCCACGACGGCGATTACGCCGGTTGCGGCCATTGCAGCCGTGACCACCGCCGCGACCGGCAACCCCGCGCGCCCGGCCAGCGCGAACGCCTGCGTTGCACTCAGCTCGTCCGCGCGTGACAGGATCGCCGCCAAAGCGACGGCGGTGTCGCGGCACAATCCCGGCAGCACGGTCGAAAACAGCCCCGCCGCCACGGCCAGCGAGAGCGCGAGCGACACCTCGCGCGACAACGCGACCTGCCCGGCCTCACGCGCGCGTTGCAGCCGGCGCGGTGTCGCGGGCTCGGTCCGGCCCTCGTCGCCCTCGGCCACCGGTCAGCCGCCCGGCAACGCGGCGAACAGCCCGCTCGCCGCGCTCCGCCACGCGATCAGGATGCCGCCGCCGAGCAGCGCGACCAGGGCGAGGCCGCCGAGGATCGGGCCGGCCGACAGCGCCTGCCCCACGCCGAGCGGGGCGGCGACACGGCCGGCCAGCGCGATGGCGAATTGGGCCAGCACGCCCGCGAGCAGGAACGGGGCGGACAGCCGGACCGCGACGGCGACGCACGCGGTCGCCGCCGCCAGCACCGCGGGCCACGCTTGTGCGGACGGCAGCAATGCCCCCGGCGCGATCACGTCGTACGAGCCGCGCAACGCCGTCAGCGGGGCCGCGTACAATCCGGACGCGAGCAGGACGACCGGGGCCGCGACCGTGAACAGCCGGCCGAGTGCCGCGTTCTGCGTGCCGAGCGCCGGATCCTGCTGCAGCACGCTCGACAGCCCGGTCGCGAGCGCCATCACCTGCCCGGCCGTGGTCAGCGCCAGAATGACCAGCCGCGACAGGAAGCCGATGAACAGGCCGGTCACGATCTCGGCCGCGACCATCGCGGCCACGCGCGGGATGCCGGACGGGATGGCCGGCATGATCCCGAGCAACCCGGGCAGCAGCAACGCCGTCAACGCCAGCACGAACCCCATGCGCACGGTGGACGGCACCTCGGCCTCGCCGATCAGCGGCAGGCTCATGCAGGCGCAACCGATCCTCGCCACGACCAGCGCCGCGCCAAAAGCCCAGTCCGGGAGTTGCGCCAGCAGCGCCGGGTCGATCGCGCCCATAAAACTCAGCTGCCGCCGATGACGATCAGGCGGTCGAACAGCATTTGCGTGAAGCTGCGCAGGGTCGCGACCATGAACGGGCCGAGCATGGCCAGTGCGGCCGCGACCGCCGCGACTTTCGGGACGAACGCCAGCGTCTGCTCGCTGATCTGCGTCACCGCCTGCAGCACGCTGACCAGCAGCCCGACGATCAGGGCGGCCAGCAGCGGTATGGCCCCCAGTTTCAGCACGACGATGAACGCCGCCCGCAGCAGGCCGCCGATCTCCGTCTCCGTCATCAGATCGGCATCCGCATGATGTCCTGGTACGCGGCGACCACCTTGTCGCGGATGGCGACCGTGGTCTGCAGCGCCAGCTCCGCGCGGCTCACGGCGCTCACGACGTCGGTCAGGCTGCCATGGCCCGCGATCGCCTCGGTGGCCCGGCTTTCGGCGGTGCGCGCGGTGTCCACGGCGCCGCCGATCGCCCGGCCCAGCGCCTCGCCGAACCCGCCGCCCGCGCCGGATACGTTCGCCGTGTCGCTGTAGGCGCGCGCGGCCTGCGTGGCCGAGACGGCACCGGACGGCATGACGGTCAGCGTCGGCATGTCCCGCTACCCGCGCAACAGGTCGAGCGTGCGCGACAGGATGCCGCGCGTCGCCTGCACCACGGCCACGTTGGCCGCGTAGCCGCGCTCGGCCGCGCGCATGTCCATGCTTTCGACGAACGGGTCGACGTTCGGCATTTTGACGTAGCCCCGCGCGTCGGCCGCCGGATGCGACGGATCGTATTTCAGTGGCGCCGCCCCCGCCGCTTCCGACACACGGGCGACCGCCACCGTCGAGACGCCGCTCGCGGCATCGAGCCGGTCGGCGAACGTGACGACGCGGCGACGGTACGCGGGGGCTCCGGGCGCGCTGCCGGTGCTGTCGGCGTTGGCGATGTTTTCGGCCACCACGCGCAGCCGCGCCGCCTGCGCCTGCATCCCGCTCGCCGCGATTTTGAGTGCCGCGTCCATGTCCATCGCCGGTTCCCCTGCTCAGTGGCCGAGCGCGGTACGGAACATGCCGAGCCAGCTATGGTACAGACCGGCCGTCAGCGCATGCGCGTCGTCTGTGTCGGCGAGTTCCTGCATCTGCTGGTCGAGCGTCACCGCGTTGCCGTCCGGCGCGCGCTCGCTCGCCACTGCACCGACGGCCACGCCCGGTGAAATCGTGCCGGCCATGTGCGCGGGATCGGTCACGGCCGGCGACAACGTCGCGCGCGACAACGCGGCACCGAACGGAGCGACGTCGCGGGCGCGGTAGCCGGGCGTGTCGACGTTCGCGACATTGGCCGCGAGCACCGTCTGCCGCCGGTCGATCCAGGCGAGCCGTCTGTCGGCCAGCGCGAAAAGCGGGATGTCCGAAATATCCATGGCCACCGTTTGAGCACGCGTTCGTCGCCAAGACGTTAAGATGCCGCCGCCGGGACATTCATCTTTCCTCAACTTCTATGTGATCCGTTCCGGGCATGTTCTCGCCCCCCACGGACCCGCGCCTGGAAAACCTGCTCGGCGAGGCGCGCTCGATCGAGGCGACGCTGGCCGCCGCCGCCGCGTTGCTCGATGCCGGCCGCAGGGTCGACATGACAGGGCTCGATCAGCGGACCGGCCGGCTGTGCGCGCAGGGCCTCGATCTGCCGCCGGACGAAGGGGCGCGGCTGCGGCCCGCGCTGCTCGCTCTGCGCGATAGCCTCGACACTGTCGCCGGACGCCTGAAGGGCGCGCCACGATGATTCTCGCCCGCCTGTTCGCCGCGTGGCGCGCGCGGCTCGGCACGCCGTCGGGGCGGCTTGCGGTCGCCGACGCGCTCGCGCTCGACCCGCGACGAAAACTGCTGCTGGTCCGCGCCGACGACCGGCATGTGCTGCTGCTGGTCGGCGGCGCGCAGGATGTCGTGGTCGGCTGGCTGCCGGCACCGCCATGAAGTGGCTGCTGCTCGCGGCGTTGTTGCTGATCGCGCCCGAAGCCCACGCGCAGGCGATCTCGATCGACATGGGCACGGCCGGCGCGCCGGGTGCCACGGCACGGCTGGTGCAGCTGACCGCGCTGCTGACGATCCTGTCGCTGGCGCCGTCGCTGCTGGTGCTGATGACCGCCTTCACGCGCATCGTCATCGTGCTGTCGCTGCTGCGCGCCGCGATCGGGGCGCAGGGCGCGCCGCCCAACACGGTGCTGATCGGGGTCGCGCTGTTCCTGACGTTCTTCGTCATGCAGCCGGTGCTCGATCAGGCGTGGCAGACCGGGCTGATGCCGATGATGGATGGCCGCGTCGGGGAGCTGGACGGCCTGAAACTCGCCGCCGAACCGTTCCGGAAATTCATGCTGGCCAACGCGCGGCCGGACGATCTGCGGCTGTTCCTCGGCCTCGGCCACATGACCGACCCCGCGACGGCGGCCGACACGCCGTGGCGCGCCCTGGTGCCCGGATTCGTGCTCGGCGAACTGCGCCGCGCGTTCGAGATGGGGTTCGTCGTCTACCTGCCGTTCCTGGTCATCGACCTGGTGGTGGCGAGCGTCCTGATGAGCCTGGGCATGATGATGCTGCCGCCGGCCGCGATCTCGCTGCCGCTAAAACTGATCTTCTTCGTGCTGGTCGACGGCTGGCGGCTGGTGTCCGGCTCGCTCGTGCAAAGCTTCGCGCCGGGCTAGGGCGAGCGCAGCGCGTCGGCGATGTAGGGCGGCAACGCGAACGACGCCGCATGCACCGAAGGCGACCAGTATCGCGTCGTGCGCCAAGATCCCAGCGTCGGTCGCGCGCTTCTCGATCGTCGCGACATCGACCGTCGGTGCCGCGTCGCCCGCGATGCCGAGCGCCATGAACCCGCCGACATAGGTCGGCACCGCCGCGACATACGCGCCGACGTGCTTGAAATGCCGCGCCCGGATGGCGGACGTGTCGCGCAGCTCGTCCGCCTGCATGAACGGCACGCCGCACTGGTTCACGATCAGCCCGCCCGGCCGCAAGATGCGCGCCGTGTCGGCGTAGAACGCATCCGAAAACAGCGCCTCGCCCGGCCCGGCCGGATCGGTGCTGTCGACGACGATGACATCGACGCTGTCCGTCGCCGCGTCACGAACGTAGGCGATGCCGTCGCCGACGATCACGTTCGCCCGCTTGTCGTCCCACGCGTCGCCGCCGATCGCCGGCAGGTGTTCGCGCGCGAGGCGGATCACGACGCCGTCGATCTCGACCATCGTCACGCGCTCGACACCGCGATGCTGCAGCACCCGCCGCAGCACGCCGCCATCGCCGGCGCCGACGATCAGACACGTCGCGCGCCGCCCCGTGCGCGATCAGGGGCACATGCGCGATCATCTCCTGGTAGACGAACTCGTCGCGCTCGGTGATTTGCACGACACCGTCGAGCAGCATGACGCGGCCGTGGCCGGCGCTGTCGAACACGACGATGTCCTGAAATTCGCTTGTTTGCCGCGCGATCTCCCGCACGACGCGGAAGCGCTGGCCCCACTCCGGATACAGCGTCTCGTCGATCCAGGTCATCGCACGCTCCACAAACGAAAACGGGCCGGAGCTTGCGCCCCGGCCCGCCATTCAACTCAAGCCGAAATCAGAACACCCGGCCGCGCCGCTGCTCGTCGAGGTCGATCCGCGCCGGACCGAACGCGCGCTGCAGCACCGGAATCGCCAGATGCGGATCGCACTCGCCGCACATGAAGATGTCCACCGCCGCGAAATCGCGCTCCGGCCACGTGTGGATCGAGATATGACTCTCGGCCAGCACGACCACGCCCGACACGCCGCCATTGGGCGTGAAGTGGTGGAAATGGCTGTGCAGGATCGTCGCCCCGGCCGTCACCGCGCCTTCGCGCAATGCGGCGTCGATATGTGCCGGGTCGGCCAGATTGGTCGCCCCCCACAAATCGATCAGCAGGTGCGTGCCGGCGAACCTCATGCCGTCACGCTCGACAAAATAATCCTTCTCCTCGGCCCCGACCGAGAAGAGTTCGTTAGTCTGGTTCACGCTCGGAAATTCCGAGACCATCCCCAGTGGCGTGAGTGCGTTCATCGCACATCCCCCTCCAACCAGTAGACGGCCTGTTGGGCCACGCACCGCATGTGCGCGCCCCCAGGGGCCAAGACGGCGGAAGATGGTGAAAAGACCGGACGCGCGCAAGTGAAACCTGCGAGGGCCTGCCCTGCTCCCCCAAGCGCGGATTTTATCGTCCGATCACTTGTCGCGCCAAAATGGCCTCTCGTTGCGCCCGAGGAAGGTCGGCGACCGTGCGGACCGGGGCCGCCGTCAGCAGAAGCAGCTGGTCCGCGTCCGCGCCGGGCGGCATCCGGCCGACCGTCTCGCGCAGGCGGCCCAGCGTCGCCTCGTCCCCGGCGCGGGAGGCGGCGACGGCGAGGCGGATCACGGGCCCGGCCTGACTCGAATCCAGCATGCCCTGAGCCGGCGTTCCGGCCGCGACGATGTCGGCGCGGGCCGCGACCGCCTCCGCCCACCGCCCCTGCCCTTCGAGCAGGCCGGCGCGCAGATCGAGCGCCGCCGGACCCGTTTGCCCCGCGAGCGCGTCGAGCGCCGCCGCCGTATCGCCGGTGGCCGCCATGGCGCGTGCCCACAACAGCGTTCGCCGCGCTTCGACCGCGTCAGGCAGGGCGGCTTGCGCCGTGCTGTCGGCCAGCGCGGCGAGCGCGCCCCGCGGATCGCCCGCGTCGAGCCGCAACCGCCCGAGCCGCTCGCCCAGCGTGGCACGGGGCGGACCGGCCGGGGCGGCATGTGCCAGCCCAGCCAGCGCCCTCGTCGCGCGATCGGTCAGGTCCAGTGCGGCCAGCCGGTCCGCGAGCCGGTCGGCCAAGGCCACCGCGCCGTCGTCGGCCGGCAGCAGCGCCGCGTTCTCCTCGACCAGGGCCAGCAGATCGAGCGGTGGCAGCGCGTGCGCGGCATCGGCGGCCAGCGCGTCCGCGAAGGTGGAGCGGGCCCGGTCCGTGACGGAGGCCGCCATGTCGCCCGGCCCGAACTCGCCCCGCCCGAACTCGCCTCGCCCGAACTCGCCCGACGCGGCGAGGCTCGCCGCCTCCCGCAGCCCGGCCAGCGCCGGCCGCCAGGCGCCCGATTGCGCCCGCAGCCCGGCCAGCCGCAGCCGCAAATCCAGCTCCGCCGGATCGCCGCGCCAGCCCACCACCAGCGGCTCCATCGCGTCGGCCGCCGCGCGCGCGTCGATCCGGCCCATCGCGAGCCGCCGTTCGATCGCGAGCCGGGCCGCGCGAACGTGCAGCGCCGGGTCGTGGCCGGACGCGAGCGCGTCGAGCCGGCCTAGCGCGCGGTCCGGATCCGGTTCGGCGATCGCGCGCGCGAGATCGAGTGCCGGGTCCGGATCCTCGGCCAGAAGCGTCCGCAGCGGCGGCGACGATGGATCGGCGGTCGCCGCCGCGTCGGCCCACGCCGGCAGCAACGTTTCCCGCAACGGAGCCGACATCGCGCGCAGCACCACGATGTCGGCCGGGGCGCGCTCGGCGAAGGCGTGCGCCGCGTGCGCGAACATCGCCGTTTCCGCCGGGCACGTCGTGGACGGGACGTCGGCCGAACCGGGACGGCGGGCGAGCGACGCGGCGGCGTGGGCGAGCAGCCGCGCCATCGGCTCGGCCCGCACCCTCGGGTCGTCGGCCTCCGCGAGGTCCACTTGACCGGACGCTTCCAGGCCGAGGCCGAGCGCCAGCATCGCCTCCGCCACATGCAGGCGGGCATGGGCGCGGTCGCCGGCGGGCGCGTCGGCCACCGATTGCTCGGCGACCCGCAATCGCTGGCGGAGGTCGGCCACAGGCAAATCGGGCAGTTCGAGGCAGCGGGCGATTCCCGCCGCCGCCGCCGCCGCGCCCACCTCGCGCCACCGTCGCGCCCGCCTGCCCCGCCGGGAGATGGTCCACCCCCTCGGTCGCGAACAACCAGCCGGCTGGCGTCACCCGCAGCACCGCCGCGTCGGACAGCGGCGCCACCGCCACGCCGCGCGAGGTTTCGGCGAACATCGCGTCCGGCGTGCCCTGGCCCACCCGCGTCGCGGCGGGCGGATGTTCGCTCGCCCGCAGCGTGCCGATAAGCAGCAGCCCGCCACCTTCCGGGTCCGGCATCGCGACGACACGGCCGGCGGCCTCGCCCTCCGGCAGCCGCGCCAGCCGGTCGGTTCCGGTCGCGGCCTCGAACGGCGCTGGGCTCAGCACCGTCGCCGGCCCGAGCGCCCAGCCGCCGGCGACCTCGTGCACGCCGTCCAGGCCGGGTGCGGTGATCGCCACGGCATTGTCGAGCGCGACGATCCCGGCCCCCGGCAGCATGGCGAGGTCCGGTGCGACGACCGCGTCGAACACCACGACGCCCGCGCCCGCGCGACGGAACGCCGCCGCGCCCACGCCCGCCGGCGCCTTGACGAAAAGGGGTTCGGCCGGCGGCGGTTCGGGCTTCGGCGCGGACGCCGGCTGTTCGGCGACTGTCGCGGGAAGCGGCGCCGGCGCGGGAAGCGGTGCCGGCTCGGGACGCGGCGCTGGCGTCGGCGCGTGAAACGCGTGGTCGCGCCGGGTCGCGTCCGGGATGGGCGGCGCCGCGATGGTCGCGGATGGGCGGCGGGCGGACGTGGTGACGCCGTCCAGCACGAGGCGGTTGCCGATGCGAACCGGGTGGATCGCGGCGGCGGCCGGCAGCGAGAGCGTCAGCGTGTCGCCCAGGATCGTGGCCGCGCGCCACGGTGCCGGCAGCGCGGGCGGCGTCGCGGGCCAGCCGGCACCGGTCATGACCACGGACACCACGTCGCCTGTCCGGTGCCAGTTCGCCGCCGCACCGGGCGGCAGGTCGACGACGAGGCGCCCGAACCCCGGATGGGTGCCGGCCCGCACCGTGGCCACGGGTTGCGCGTGGGCCGCCCGGCCGAGACACAGGCAGACCGCCGCCGCCATGAGGGTGGGCAGCGCCGCGCGCGTCACACGCGCACCTCGCGCAGGACATGATCGACATCGGTCTGCGTCATCGCGACCGATGACGGGTGGGGTCCATGCCGGGCCGCCAGCCTTCGCACGGCGGGCGGGCGCGGGCGGCCGCCGAGCGCCGTGGTCAGCGCCGCGATCCCCGCCTCGATCGCGACCAGGGAGTCGACCACTTTGGTCACCCGCTGCCCGGTCAGATCCTGGAACCCGCACGCCGCGTAGATGCGCCGCGTCGCCGCGAACACCGCCTGCGCCGCGTCAAGCTGCGCCGGCGGCTCCCCGGCGGCCAGCAGCTCGCCCACGCGATCGAGCGTCTCGCACCCGTCCATGATGCGCTCCGCCGCGCCCTCGGTCTGCGCCACGATCTCGAACAGTTCGGCCGTGGCGAACGGGATTTCGTCCGTCGCCAATCCTTCCAGCGACAGCCGCGACAATTCCGAGCGGGTGACCGCGAGGTCGCGGCCGAGCGCCTCGAGCTGGTCGAGCAGGGTCGCGGGATCGGGTTCGGAACGCTCACACATGGGCCAGCACCTTTTCGATTTTCTCGCGCAGCGTTTCCGCGTTGAACGGCTTGACGATGTAGCTGGACACGCCGGCGAGCTTGGCCTCGACCACGTTGTCGGCCTTGCTCTCGGCGGTGACCATGATGAACGGCAACGTTCGGAGCCGCTCGTCGGCGCGCACCGCTTGCAGCAGGCCGAGCCCGGTCATCGGCTGCATGTTCCAGTCGCTGACCACCAGACCGAAATTCTCCTTGCGCAGCCTCGCGATCGCCTCGGCACCGTCGCTCGCCTCGGCCACGTCGTGGATGCCGATCTGTTTGAGCAAGTTGCGGATGATCCTCAGCATCGTCTTGTAGTCGTCGACGATCAGCACGCGGACGTTCTGGTTGAACGACATGCTACGGCACTCCAGGTTTTGACGATGGGGGGACAGGCTCGGTGTTCGCGGCCGAGCGCAGGCGGGCCAGTCCGGCGGTCAGGGTCCGTGCGCGATCCGGCAGCATCGCGGCCAGGATCGCGGCCGCTTTCGCCTCGCGCATCCGGTCGACCACCTGCAGCAGCACCGGCATGTCGAGGTCGTCGAAGATCGCCGCCGCGTCCTTCGGCTTCATCGTCTCGTAGGTTCGCACCAGCCCGCGCCAGCCCGCGTCGTCGCGCCCGTGCCGTGCCGTGTCGAGCGATTCGAGCCGCTTTTGCAGATCGTCCAGCTCCCCCATTCGCGTGCCCAGCCGCGCCGTCGTCGCCGCCAGCAGACTCTCGCGCGCGGCGAGTGCGGTCTCGCGGGCGTCGAGTGCCGTGCGGCGTTTTCGTAGATCGAGCAGGAGCGCGCGTTCGCTGTCGCCCACCGGAGGGTCGGGCGGCGGCGGCGCGACCACAGGACCCGTTACGGGCTCGGTCACGGGCGCGTCGGCGCGCGCGTCCGGGGTCGCCGCCTGCACCAGCGCGGTCGCCTTGACCACGGCCAGCGCGGTCATGGCGACCATCGCCAATGGCAGCAATCGCGGTGCGCGTATCCTCATCGCACGCTCCGCAATGCGGCGAGTAGCTCCTGCTCCAGCGGATGCCGCTCCGGCGTTGCCGTGACGGCGACCGGCCGGCTCGCGCGAACCAGGTCCTCCATCCGGTCGCACGCCCGCTCGGCCCGCTCGATGAGCAACATCAGATCGTCCTTCAGGCCGTCCGCGCGGCCGGCCTGCATCGCCACGTCCCGCGCGACCCCGTCGGCCGTCGTGCGAAGCTCGGCCAATCCCGCATGCGCCTCGCGCGTGCCGGCGCCGAGGCCGCCGACCGCCGCCTCCCACGCGCCGCGCTCGCCGCGCAGCACGTGCAGCGCGCGTTCCAGCCTCGCCGCGCGCACCAACGTCGCGATCAGCACGGCCAGCACCACGACATCGAGCGACAGCGCCGCCCCGTTCACGACGCCGCGCCCGACGCGACGCGCGGGCTCTCGCCGTCGATCCGCACCGCGTAGCGGCCTTTGCGCCGCCCGACATGGCCCTCGAACAGCGTCACGTCGCCGCAGCGCAGTCGCACCGCCCCGCCCGGCGGACAGGCGAGCACCAACCGTTCGCCGACACGCAGCCGCATCACCTGCGACAGCAGCATCGTCTGTTCGTCGAGCACCGCGTCGAGCGCCACCTCGGTGTTCCACAGCTCCTCGGCCAGATGCGTCTCCCAGATGGAATCGCGGCCGAACTTCTCGCCCATGAATTGCTGCAGCAGCAGTTCGCGCACCGGCTCCAGCGTCGCGTAGGGCAACAGCATCTCGAGCTTGCCGCCCCGGTCGTCCATGTCGATCCGCAGCCGCGCCAGCACGGCCGCGTTGGACAGCCGGCTGATCGCGGCGAATCTCGGGTTCACCTCCAGCCGCTCGAACCGGAACGTCACCGGGCAGATCGGGTCGAAGCTCGCGGACAGATCGGCCAGCACGACCGCGATCAGGCGTTCGACCAGCGTCCGCTCGATCGTGGTGTACGGACGCCCCTCGATCCGCATCGCCGCCGTGCCGCGCCGCCCGCCGAGCAGCACGTCGACGATCGAGTAGATCATCGCGCTGTCGATCACGATCAGCCCGAAATTGTCCCACTCCTCGACCCGGAACACCGCCAGCATCGCCGGCAGCGGGATCGAATTCAGGTAGTCGCCGAACCGCAGGCTCAGGATGTTGTCGATGCCCACGTCGACGTTGTCGGAGGTAAAGTTCCGCAGCGAGGTCGACATGATCCGCACCAGCCGGTCGAACACGATTTCGAGCATCGGCAGCCGCTCGTACGACACGAGGCCGCTGCTGATGATGCGCTGGATGCCGGTGCGGGTGTCCTCCTCCGGGACGGTCTCCTCGAAGCCGAGCAGGTTGTCGATCTCGGCCTGATTGAGCGTGCGCGTCGGCAGCGCGTCGACCTCGCTGCCCCACGAATCGGCGAGCGCGTCCTGATCGACGGTGCCGCTCACTGCACCAGCATTTCGATGAACAGCACGTCGGTGACGCGCACCGGGGCGACCGCGACGTTCGCGCGGCCGAGCAATTCCTCGTGCAGGCGCCACGTGCCGAGGCTGCCGCGCAGTTCCTCCGGCCGCATCTCGCGCAGATAGGTGTTGAACATGTCCTGCAGACGCGGCATCGCGGCCATGACCGCCGGCGCATCTTCCGCGCGCGCCAGTTCGACCTTGGCCTTCAGCTTGATGTAAGACGCGCGCCGCCCGCCCGCGTCGAGGTTCGCGATCAGTTCGGGAAGGTCGACGAAGGTCGGCGGCGCGGCCACGCTCTCGGCCTTCTCCATCGGCTTGGCGCCCATGCCGAGCAGCGGGGGCAGGATGCCGCCGAACCACAACCCGGCGACGAGCACGATCAGCACGACCGGCGCGATCAGCACGAGTTTCGACTTCTTTTTCTTCGGCGCGTCACCTTCCGCCGCGGCGGGATCGGGTGTCGCCTCGCTTTCTTCACCTTGCTCACGCGCCCGACCTCGTCACCATCGCCGTTGCAACCTGCCCGCCGCCGGTGAACGAAACCTTTCGAGCCGGTCCGTTCGTGCCGGGCACAGCGGCAAAGGTTGCCGTGTTCGAGCTTCAATCCTCGGGCCCGCGCCGGAAATCGATGGCACGCGGCTTGCGAGCGTAACAATCCGAACACGCCGGAGACCGCGCGCATGGACAACCCGACCTCGATCGTGATGAGCCGCCTGATGGCGCAGACGCGCGCCATGGACGTCACGGCGAGCAACATCGCCAATGCCAGCACACCCGGTTTTCGGGCCGGCCGGATGATGTTCGCCGACTGGCTGCTGCCGGAGCCGAACCCAGCCGAGCGCCGCGCCGCGTTCGTGCAGGACCGCGCGACCTATTTCGTGCGCGACCCCGGGCCGATGACCCATACCGGCAACCCGCTCGACCTGGCACTCGCGGACCCGAACGCTTTCTTTTCGGTCCAGACCGGCAACGGCGTGCGGCTGACACGGGCGGGGCACTTCACCCTGTCGGCGACCGGCGGCGTGGTGGACGAGGCGGGCGACGCGGTGCTCGACACCGCCGGGCAGCCGCTCACGCTGTCGCCCGCCGACCGCGTTGTCAGCGTGGCCGGCGACGGCACGATCGGCAGCGAGAACGGCCGCGTCGGCAAGATCGGCGTGGTGACGCCGGACGACCCGACCGCGATCACGCCCGAGGGTGGCCGGTTGTTCGTCGCCGCCGGCACGACCACGGCCGACGCCGCGCCGCGTGTCGTCCAAGGCGCGGTCGAGGGCAGCAACGTGCAGCCGATCACCGAGATCACCCGCATGACCGCCGATCTGCGAAGTTTTCAGCTCGCCGCGCAGTTCATCCAGAGCGAGGCCGAGCGCGAGCAATCCGCGATCGACAAGCTCGCGCCGAAGAAGGCGTAACCCCGATGCGCTCGCTCGACATCGCCGGCACCGGCATGCAGGCCCAGCAGACCAACGTCGAAGTCATCTCCAACAACATCGCCAACATGACCACGACCGGCTTCAAGCGCCGCCGCGCCGAATTCCAGGACCTGATCTACGAAAGCCTGCGCCGCGTCGGCTCGTCGTCGTCGGACAGCGGCAGCGTCGTGCCGGCCGGCGCACAGGTCGGGCTCGGCGTGAAGACGGCCGCGATCTACCGCATCGACGAGCAGGGCAGCCTGTCGCAGACGTCGAACTCGCTCGATCTCGCGGTGCGCGGCGGCGGCTATTTCCAGGTCGCGCTGCCGTCCGGCGACACCGCCTACACCCGCGACGGCACGTTCGCGCTGTCGCCGGACGGCCAGATCGTGACCGCCGACGGCTATGTCGTGCAGCCGGGCATCACCGTGCCGTCGAACGCGTCGGCGATCACCATCGGCGCCACCGGGCTGGTGCAGGCGACGATCGACGGCACGGCGGCCCCGGCCAACCTCGGCCAGATCCAGCTCGCCGCGTTCCCGAACGAGGCCGGGCTCGACGCGCAGGGCGACAACCTGTTCGTCGCCTCCGCCGCCTCGGGCAACGCGGTGACCGGCAACCCGGGCGCACCCGGCTTCGGCTCGGTGCTGCAAGGGTTCGTCGAGGGATCGAACGTCAACGTGGTGTCGGAAATCACCAACCTCATCACCGCCCAGCGCGCCTATGAGATGAACAGCAAGGTCATCACGACGTCGGATCAGATGCTGTCCACGCTGACGAACCTCCGCTGATGTTTTACGTGAAGAAGTCCGCGTCTCCCTCTCCCGCCTTATGGGAGAGGGCCGGGGTGAGGGTCTTCGGCGACAGCCCGGCGGGGTCGCCCCCCTCACCCAACCCTCTCCCAAGGGGAGAGGGCTTAAGAACGCCAACCTCGGTCATAGTGGCCCTCCTCGCCCTGTGTGCACCGCTGGTCGCACACGCCGCCATTCTGCGTCCGGCGACCCGGCTCGCCGGGCCGATGGTGCTGCTGTCCGACCTGTTCGACGATGCGGGCGCGCAGGCAGCCCGGCCGCTCGGCGCGTCGCCGGCGCCGGGCGAGCGGCTGGTCGTGCAAGCCCCGCAGCTCGCCGCCATTGCGCGCCAGTTCGGCGTCGACTGGCGGCCCGGCTCGGCCGGCGACCGGGTGGTGCTGGAACGGCCGGGCGAGCCGCTGCCGGAACAGCTCGTCACCGGCGCGCTGCGGACGGCGCTGACGGCGGCCGGAGCGCCCGACGGCGACCTCGACATGCCGGCCTTCGCGACCCCGCTCGTCCCGGACGGGATGTCGGCGCACGCCATCGTCGAGCAGCTCTCGGTCGCGGCGGATAGGTTCACCGCCGGGATAGCCATCAGCGAGCCGGGCATGGACACGCTGCGGCTGCGCCTGTCCGGCCGGGTGGTGGCGACGATCGACGTGCCGGTCGCGGTCCACCCGCTGGCCGCGAACGTCGCGATCGTGCCGGACGACTTGCTGATGCGGCGGGTGCGCGCGTCCGGCCTGCCGCCCGACGCGGCGAGGACGTTCGGCGACATCGTCGGCCTCGCCCCGCGGCGGCGCCTGCCCGAGGGCGCGCCGCTATCGGCCGCCGCGCTCGCCCATCCCGGCGCGGTCGCGCGCGGCGACCGGGTCGCGATCACCCTGTCCGTGCCGGGTTTGCTGCTGGCCGGCGGCGGCCAGGCGCTCGACGCGGGGGCGCTCGGCGACGTCATCTCGGTCCAGAACCCCGCCAGCCGCGCCGTCATCCGCGCCGTCGTGATCGGGCCGGACGCGGTGCGGGTCGATCCCGGCACCGCGCCGCGCATCCCCGGCCGCCCGCTGCCATGAGGGCGCTGTGTCTCATGCTGCTGCTGGGCGGGTGCGGCAGCCTGTCGCGGATCAGCGAGATCGGCCGGCCGCCCGAGATGACGCCGTCGGGCGATCCCACGCGCGACCCCGCCTTCGCCCCGCTCAGCCTGCCGGCCCCGAAGCCGGACACCGCACCGATCACCGCGAACGCGCTGTGGCGCACCGGCAGCCGCGCGTTCTTCCGCGACCAGCGCGCGGGCGCGGTCGGCGATCTGGTCACGGTGCTGGTCAACATCGGCGACGCGGCCGACCTGTCCGACACCACCAACGCGACCCGCAACGCGGCCACGTCGGCCGGCATCCCGAACCTGTTCGGCCTCGAGAGCCGGCTGCCGAAAGCGATCAGCGGTGCCACACCCGCCTCGCTGATCGCCACCGGCAGCACCGTCAACAACGTCGGCACCGGCCAGACCAAGCGCGCCGAGACGGTGACGCTGAAGCTCGCCGGCGTGGTGACGCAGGTGCTGGCCGGCGGCAACCTCGTCGTCGTCGCGCGGCAGGAGGTTCGGGTGAACCACGAACTGCGCGAGTTGCTGGTGACCGGCATCATCCGCCCCGAGGACATCGCGAGCGACAACACGATCACGCATGACCGGATCGCGGAGGCGCGGATCAGCTACGGCGGGCGCGGCCAGCTGACGGACGTGCAGACCCCCCGCTACGGCCAGCAACTGCTCGATGTGCTGCTGCCGTTCTAGCCGCCGAAGAAGTGGCCCGAATCGTTCAGCGACGTGACGCCGATCAGCGTGATCCGGGTGTTGTCGCCCAGCGTGATGAGCGTGTTGCCCGCACCGTCCGGCCGGGCCGTGTCGTAGGCGATCTGGGCCGCGTTCGCGCCGTAGCCGAACACGCCGAAATAGTCGGCGTTCGCGTCGAACGTATCGACCGTCAGCGTGCCGCCGCCCTGGCCCGCGCTCACCTGGAACAAATTGACGCCCTGATCGCCCGCGACCGTCGCGGCCCCGGTGCCGACGGCGAAGATGTTGGTGCCGGTGCCGCCCGCCAGCGTGTCGTTGCCGCTGCCGGCGTAGATCACCTGCTCGCCGCTGCCGCCGCGCGCGTCGAGCAACTCGTGTCCCGCGCCGCCGATCAGATAGCTCGTGCCGCCGCCGGTGTCGGAATAGATGCTGTCATTGTTGCCGCCGCCGAACGCGACCCCGTTTTGGCCGTTCAGCTCGATCAGGTTCGAGCCCGCGCCGCCGCCCACGTCGATCCCGTTGTCGCCGCCGGTCACGGTGATCGATCCGGTCGAGTTGCCGACCACCGTCGAGACGCCGACCGATACGCCGAGGTCGATCCGGGCGCCCGTTCCCTGCTCGAACGCCAGAACGCCCCGGCCGCCGCCCGTCAGCGTGGCATCGTTGGCGACGATCGTGTCGGCCCCGTTGGAGCCGAAATAGGACAGCGCCGCGCCCTGTTGATCGAAGATGACGTCGCCCGGCAGGCCGCCGGGATTGTTGCCGCCGACCGTGTCAGACCCCGCCGCGTCCACGATCGTGTTGCCGCCGCCCGATTCCAGCGTCGCGTTGGCCGACGACAGGAACACCTTGTTGTTGAGCCCGGAGACCGAGATGTAATCCGACGTCCCGGTGGCGTCGATCGTGTCGTTGCCGCCGGTGAACGCGACATAGGACGTGTTGACCAGCCTGTCGGTCGCCGACACGCCGATCCAGTCGAACGTGTTGCTCGCCAACTCGGCTTCGCGCCATTGGCCGCCCGCATCGGCGAAAACCACCGTGTCGCCGTGGCCGGCCCCGAGCACGTAGTCGCTGTCCTGGTTGAGGACGAACGTGTTGACGCCAGTGGTGCCGACCGCGTTGTCGATGTGGACGCCGAAGCCGATGCCGATGTTGTTGGTCAGTCCGTCGGCGCTGCTGAAATGGCCGCCGCGCAGGTCGATGGTCGAGCCGGTGTTCCAGTTGGACAGGTCGAGCGTGTTGGCGGTCCCGGAATCCCAGAGCGTGATGATCGGCGTCAGGTTTTTGGTGAAGTCGAAATAATCCTCGCTCGCGCCTTGAACGTTGCAGTTGAAGCCGAACGTCTGCCCGCCCGACAGCGGTCCGTTGGTCTGCACGCCGTACAGCCGCTGCACCGCCAGGATATCGAGCGGCATCCAGGTCTGCGGCGTGCCGCCGTTCCAGTCCGTGTTCGTGACGGTGGACTGGTTGTAATACGCGGCGCGCGTGATCGGACGGATCGATGTACGACATCACCGACCACTGCCTGCTGTCGTAGGCGCTGAGCTGGTTGTAGGTCGCGGACGTGTCGCCGGCGGCGTTGTAGTCGCCCGTGTGCGCGAGCCCGAGCACGTGGCCGTCCTCGTGCACCATCGTGGTGATGCCGTACCCGTTATCCTGCGTGAAGGATCCGACATCGGTCCAGCCGTGGACGGTCGTCTGAACGTGCGTGCCGCCGCCCGCCACCTCGGCGATGGTCGAGGTTCCGACGTATGACGCCGACGTCTCGGCGTCGATCGTGTAGGTCCCGTCGTTCACCCACGGCGGACTGACGTCGTCGTAGAATGTCTGTTGGGCATCGTCCGGGTTGGTGCTGGCCACGAACTGAAACTGAATGTTGGCCACGTCGGACCAGAGCGCGAGGCTGGCCGCGATCTGGTTCTCCTGGGACGTGGTCCACGGTCCGTTGAAGTTGTAGGTGACGGTCCCGCCGGATGTCCCGGTCGTCGGCCCCCCATATTTGTGCGCCACGTCCGGCAGGTAGCCCCCCGGCCCCTGCGGCGCGAAGCCGTTCACGGCCGTCACGTCGCCGTTCCCGTCCACGGCCGACTCGTAAGTAATCGTCGCCGCCTCGCCCGCGTTCACACCGAGCGATGCCAGATTGCCGGACACGGAACAGCTCCACCCTTTTCAAGACGTTAGGATTGCAACCGACTCCGATCAACCGTTAACTCGCGTCCAACATAAACTTAAATAAACGTCATGCGGGCGCGTTGCGCGGTGTCGATACGGCGCCAATCTATGTTAGGCCGAGCGCGGGACGTCGTCGGGAAGCGGAGAATAGCGTGCGCCTTCTCATTGCCAAGCTGGCCGCGACCTCGGTCCGCAGCGTCTCGTTCGCGCTGAACAACGACGAGGATATCGCCGAACTCGCGACCGATCTCGACAGCTGCGTCCGCTTGCTGCGCGCCTCCGATTACGATCTCGTCGTGCTGATGGTCAGCGAGGATCAGATGCGCGCGCGCGACGCGATCGCCCACATTCGGGCCGAGGTCGGGCGGGTGCCGATGGTCGTGCTGACCGAACCGGGCGGCGACCACGACACCATCCCCGGCGCACTCGCGCAGACGGCCGTTTCGCCCGAGACGATGCGGGCGCGCGAGCGGCCGACCGCGATGGTGCCGCCGCTGTTCCTCGAACCCGACGAGGGCCGGCAGCTCGCGCCGCCGTTCCACCGGGAGGCCGACAACCCGCATCCCGATTACGGCGGCCACGACCAGGACACCCATGAGTCCGGCCACCAGAATGGCCAGGATCGCGCGGTGCCCTGGCGCTGGGTGACGCACGGGCCGAGCGAAGCCGGTGCCCGCCGCCGCTGGCCGCCGGCCGGCATCAAGCAGGGTGTCCTGCCGATCGGCAGCCTGAAGGGCGCGCTCACCTTCTCCGGCACATGGGACGGTCTGCGCGTGGACGGCGTGCCGGTGCCGCTGAGCCAGGCCGAGTTTCGGATTTTCAACGCGATCTGGCGGGCGCGTGGCGGGATCGTCACCTCGGAGGAACTGCTCGACGCGATCTACGGCGAGGAGGACCGGCCGGCGTCGCGGGTGCTTCCGGTGTTCCTGTTCAAGCTGCGCCGGAAACTCGCCGCGGTCGGTGTCGGCGAGGCGATCGAGACCGAGGTCGGGCGCGGCGTCCGCCTGCGCGCCGACGCGGTGCCGGACGAGGAACCATCCGGCGAGAACGGGCTACGGGACGACGGACAGCGGGAGAACGGACCCCATGAGAACGGGCCCCATGAGGACGAGCCTTACGGGACCGGGCAGGACGACCACGACCCGACCTCCCTCTAACCCGCCGCCTTCTAATCCGCCGCCGGCGCGCCCCGCCCATGCTTCACCACCGCACGGCGCTGCTTGCCCTCGAGCCGCCGCTGCTCGCTGCCCCAGGTTCGCCGCGTCGGCCTGCGATGGCGCGGCGCGACGGTCGCGGCTTCGATCAGCGCGACCAGCCGGGCCAGCGCCGCGTCCCGGTTCATCTTCTGCGTCCGGTGCGCCCGCGCGGTCAGGATCAGCACGCCATCGAGCGTCAGGCGGCTGCCGCACAGCGCCTCCAGCCGGCCCCGGATGTCGTCCGGCAGGCTTTTCGACCCGCGCACGTCGAACCGCAACTGCACCGCCGTCGCGACCTTGTTGACGTTCTGGCCGCCCGGCCCGCCGGCCGTGATGAAGCTCTCCTGGAGCTCCGAGGGATCGATCCGGACCCGGTCGTTGACAACGATCATCGCGACCTCGCGCCCCCTCGCCGGAATTGCCTAGCCGGGAACGCATCCCGGAACCCCGCCATCCGTTGATGTCTTAGCACCAAGCCAGAAGGTCTTGCCCTATGTGTATTCTGTTGGTGGAGGACGAGGCGCTGATCCGGATGCTGCTCGTCGAGGAACTGCACGCGGACGGCCACGACGTGGCGGAGGCCGTCGACGGCGATCACGCGGCGGAGCTGATCCAGCGTCCGCCGAAACCGTTCACGTTGTTGCTGACCGACGTCCAGATGCCGGGCGTGCTCGACGGTGTCGCGATCGTCCGAATGATGCGCGACGCCCACCCGGGCGTCCCGATCATCCTGACCACCGGCCGCCCGGACTCGCTGCGCGCGCTCGGGCCATTGCGGGAGCGGGAACGGGTTTTATACAAGCCTTTCCTGCCGAGCGAGCTGATGCGCGCCATTCACGGTCTGCTGGATCGCGACCCGTGACGTCCTCACTGTCCCGGTAAGGTGACCCTATTTCTCGCGCCCGTGTCCCAGCGCCCGGGCCAGCCGGCCCTCCTCGAAATCCAGTTCTTCGACCAGTTCCTGCAGCAGTTCGCCCCCGAGCCGGTCGGCGTGGCGCAGCGTGGCGTCGCGGGCGGCCCGCACCGCATCCAGCTCGAGCCGTAGCCGGGCCGGCTGCCGGCGCGCGGCGAGCCCCGTGCCGTGCTCCGTATCCCGCGCGGCGGCGGCGCGGCGGCGAAACTCGCGCAGCATGTCCGCGTCCGGCAGGCCGAGCACCCGCCCGTCGAACACCCGCGCCTCGATCGCGGCCAGCGCCGCTTCGGCCGCCGCACGCCGCGCCGCCGCCTCGCTGTTGCCGTGCTCCGCCTCCTCGCCGACGCGGAGCTTGCGGATCACCCAGCCGAGCGTCGTGCCCTGCACCACCAGCGTCACCAGGATCGCGCAGAACGCGAGGAACACGATCAGGTCGCGCCCCGGAAAACCGATCGGCAGGGCCAGCGACGCGGCCAAGCTGACCACGCCGCGCATCCCCGCCCATGAGATCACGACAAGATGGCCGACCGGCAGGCCGGAATCCTGCGCCCGCCAGCGTCGCGGAAGGATGCGCGAGATGGCGGCCGAGCCGAACACCCAGACGAAGCGGCTGGCGATCAGCACGAACGAGATCGCGGCGGCGATTCCGGCCAGATGCAAGTAGCCCTCGCCGCCGAGCCGGCCGACCACGTCGCGCAGCTGCAGCCCGATCAGGATGAAGACGAGGCTGGTGAGAATGAATTCGATGAAGTTCCACACCGCCGCCGCCTCGACGCGGGTGCGCGCCGACAGCGCCGCGTGCTGCCGCCGTCCGACCACCAGCCCGCAGACGACCGCGCCGAGCACGCCGGACAGGTTCAGGAACTCGGCACCGAGATAGGCCGCGAACCCGGCCAGCACCATCGTCGCGATCTCGAGCAGCGTGTCGTCCAGCACCCGGCTGACCGCGATCGCGACCCGGCCCACGACGTAGCCGACCAGCGCCCCGCCGACCGAGGAGGTGACGAACATCGTCCCCGCCCCGGTCAGGTTCACCGCCGTCACCGTGGCCGCGACGGCCGAGCGGTACAGGATCAGCGACGACGCGTCGTTCAGCAGGCTCTCGCCCTCGAGGATGGTCACCAGCCGGCGCGGGATCCGCACCGTCTTCAGCACCGCCGTCGCGGCCACCGCGTCCGGCGGGGCCACGATCGCGCCGAGCGCCACGCAGGCGGCCCATGGCAAGGCGGGATCGAGCAGATGCGCCACGATCGCGATCGACGCGGCGGTGAACACGACCAGGCCGAGCGCCAGTAACAGGATCGGCCGCAGCTCGACCCGGAACGCCTTCCAGTCGGTGCGAAGCGCCGAGACCTGCAACAGCGGCGGCAGGAACAGCGT
The DNA here is from genome assembly GCA_963756975.1 of uncultured Alphaproteobacteria bacterium. Classification (GTDB taxonomy): domain Bacteria; phylum Pseudomonadota; class Alphaproteobacteria; order Acetobacterales; family Acetobacteraceae; genus CAVRQM01. The sequence continues at coordinate 432,486 of CAVWPS010000002.1, forward strand.
CATCGCGATGCGCGGGTCGAGTTCCACCCGCGGCACGCCGGGGATGACCGCCAGCGCCATGCCGCCGAACACGAGGCTGACCGCCGCCGGCAGGCCGACCGACCGCGCGACGACGGCGAGGCCGACGCAGGCGGCGACGAGTGCGACCAGAACCTCGATCAGGGACATCGCCGGCCTTTCCGTCGCCTTGTGCGATTGACGGCGCACCACGCCCCCGTCATCCAGCCAGAACGGCTCCGGGGCAATCCCGTTCGGACATAAGGGAGGTCGCGATCGACCAGGCTTTGCGCGCCGACGTGATCTTTGCCCTGGCGGTGGCCGCTTTCGCGAGCCGCCGGGTGCGCGCCGAGATCGTGGCGATGTCGGCCTTGCTCGCGGCGATGCTGTTCGGCGTGGTGGCACCCGCGCGCGCGTTCGCCGGTTTCGCGTCGCCCGCCGTCGCGGTCGCCGCGTTCATCATGGTCCTCGGCGTCGCGGTGCGCGGCTCGGGCGCGCTCGACATCGTGCTGCGCCGCGCGGTTTCGGTCCTGCACTGGCCGCCGGCGCGCGGGCCGGTGCTGGGCCTGGTCGCGGCGCTGGCCGCCGCCGGGATCGGCCCGGCGGCCGCGTTCGCGGGATTGCTGCCGGCCGCGACCGCGCTCGCCCGGCGCGGCGGCCGCTCGAACGCGCGCCACGCGCCGGGTCCGCTGCTGCTCGCACTGCTGTTCGCCTGCGGCCTCGGGGGGCTCGTCACCATCACCGCGACCTTGCCCGCGCTGATCGTGGCGCAAACCCGCGCCGACATGCTCGACAGCGGCCGGCCCTGGGGCGTGTTCGCGCTGACCCCGGCCGGCGGCGTGCTCGCGTTGCTCGGGCTGTTGCTGTTGACGGTCATGTTCGGTGTCGCCCGGCTGGTCTGGGGCGGCCCGGTCGAGGCGCGCCACACGCTCGAAGCGCCGGCGGCGGCGGAGGGTTACACCAGCGAGGTGCTGGTCCCGCCCGGCTCGATGCTGGCCGGCCGCTCGATCCGCGCCCTCGAGGCCGAGACCGGTCAGGCGGCGCGGGTGGTCGCGATCATTCGCGAGGAGCATCGCCGGATCGCGCCCCGCCCGGACTGGATCATCGAGCCGGCCGACATCGTCGTCCTCGCCTGCGAGCCGGACACGCTGCAGCGGCTGATGGAGCAATACGATCTGCGGATCGCCGGCGGACGCGCGCTGCCCGGCACCGGCCGGCTCGCGGTGGCCGAGGCGGTGGTCACCCCCGCGTCCGAACTGGTCGGCCAGACGCCGCTCGCCGCCGAATTCGGCCGCCGCCACCGGCTGAGCCTGCTCGCGATCGGGCGCAGCGGGGCGCAGCCGACGATCCGGCTCGCGCGGATCACGCTGCGCGCCGGCGACGTGCTGGTGTTGCAGGGGGTCAGCGACGGGCTGCCGGAGCGGCTGGCCGCCATGGGCTGCCTGCCGCTCGCCGAGCGCCGGCTGCGGTTGGCCCGCCAGCGGCTGGTGGCCGCGCCGGTGGTCCTGCTGCTCGCGGCGCTGATGCTGGCGGGCACCGGGTTCGCGGCGCTGCAGATCGCTCTGCTGGCCGCGACCCTGGCGTTGCTCGCGTCCGGGGCGATGTCGGTCGACGAGGCCTATGCCGGCATCGCCTGGCCGAGGCTGTTCACCGTCGCCGGGCTGCTGCCGCTGATCGGCGCGATGCACGCGGGCGGGATCGAGCCTCAGCTCGTCGATGGCCTCGTCGCGTCGATGCAGGGCGTCCCGGGCTGGATCGCGGTCGCCCGCGCGCTCGCGGCGGCGCTGCTGATCGCGGGCGCGATCGGCGCAATCCCGGCCGCGCTGGTCCTGGCACCGATCGCGGTCGAGGCGGGCGCGCGGATCGGGGCGGCCGACCCGCTGCTGATCGCGGTCGCCCTCGGCACCGCCGCCCTGATGGCGCCGTGGTCCGAAGCGCGCGAGGGTCTGGCGAGAGCCGGGATGCGGTTCGGCGTCACGCTGCGGCCGGCCGTGCCGTTGCTGATCCTGATCCTGGTCGCCGGCCCGCCGCTGATCCTGTGGCTGGCACCCTGGCCGATGACCGCGCCCGCCCCGGTAAGCCCGCGATGAGCGGATTTCGCCGGGCGATGCAACGGTTGCGGCTGCGCGCCGTCGCGTCGCTTGAAACAGCCTCGGAGACTCGGGCCGCATCCGACCCGCTGGACGCGGCACCGCTCGATGTGCTGGCCGGCAAGATCCTGTTCGCCCATCTGCGCAATCGCCAGCAGATGCTGGGTCCGCCGCCGACCGCGTTCGGTCAGCTCGACGAGGGTCAGACCGAATTGCTGATCCGCGCCGCGATTTCGGCCGCCTACGCCGACGGCAGCCTGACCGACGCCGAGGAGCGCCAGTTGCGCGGCGCGCTGTCGGCCAGCGCGCTGCACGCGAGCGGGCGCAACTTCGTCGATGACGCGATCCGGTCGCCCGTCCCGCTGGAGATGCTGCTGCGGGAGGTGCGCGACGTCCACGTCGCCTCCCTGTTCTACGCGGCCTCGCTGCTCGCGATCGACAAGCACGACGACGTCAACCGCGCCTACCTGCTGTATCTCGCGCGACGCCTGTCATTGCCCGACGACGTGCTGGAGCGCCTGCACAGCCAGCACGGGTTCGCCGCTTGAGCGTCAGTTGCTGGCGTCGGCCATCTCGCGCACCGCCTGCTGGATGGTGCCGTTGTCGAGCAGCAATTTTCGGGACAGATCGGACAGCGTGACCAGCCCGATCATGGTTCCGTCCGCGTCGAGCACCGGCAGGCGGCGGATATTCCGCGCCCCCATCAGGTTGAGCGCGGTCGCGACGGAGTCTTCCTGACGGCACGAAAACAGCGTGGTCGACATCACGTCGCCGACCTTGGTCTCGGTGGCACCCAGCGCGTTGGCGACGACCCGGAACAGAATGTCGCGGTCGGTCAGGATGCCCTGCAGGTTCTGCGCCGTGCCCACCGGCAGCGCGCCGACGCTGAGGTCGCCCATCAGCGCCGCCGCGTCGCAGACCGAGGCGTCGGCCTCGATGAACTCGATGTCGCGCGTCATCACCGCGCCCACGTTCATCCGCCCCGCCTCACCCAGCGAGGTCCGGCTCGGCGTATGTCAGCCCGAGCGCCTCGGCGACCGGCCGGTTGGTCAGCCGCCCGGCGCAGATGTTCAGCCCCGCGCGCAGCCCCGGCGTCTTGTCCACCGCCTCGCGCCAGCCGAGCTTGGCAAGCCTGCGCGCGAACGGCAGCGTCGCGTTGCCGAGCGCGCGGGTCGACGTGCCGGGCACCGCGCCCGGCATGTTGGCCACACAGTAATGGACGACGCCGTCGACCACGTAGGTCGGATCGTCGTGGGTGGTCGCGTGGCTCGTCTCGAAACAGCCGCCCTGGTCGATCGCGATGTCGACCAGGACCGAGCCCGGACGCATCCGCGAGACCATGTCGCGGGTGACCAGTTTCGGCGCCGCCGCACCGGGGATCAGCACCGCCCCGATCACGAGGTCCGCGTCGTGGACCAGCGCCTCGATCATCTCGGAGGTCGCGAACGCGGTCTTGATGCGCGGGCCGAACTGCGTGTCCAGATCGGTCAGCCGCTCGATCGAGCGGTCCACGACCGTGACATCGGCCCCGAGGCCGGCCGCCATGCGCGCGGCATTGCTGCCCGACACGCCCCCGCCGAGCACGACGACCTTCGCCGGCAGCACGCCCGGCACGCCGCCGAGCAGCAATCCGGCCCCGCCCGCGTGCTTTTGCAGCGACGCGGCACCGACCTGGATCGCCATCCGCCCGGCGATCTCGCTCATCGGGGCCAGCAGCGGCAAATGCCCGGCCGCGTCGGTCACCGTCTCGTAGGCGATCGCGACGCAACCGCTGTCCAGCAGAAGCCGCGTCTGCTCGGAATCCGCGGCGAGGTGCAGGTAGGTGAACAGCACCTGACCCGGCCGCAACGCCCGGCACTCGTCCGGCTGCGGTTCCTTCACCTTGACCACCATTTCGGCGGCAGTGAAAATCTCGGCGGCCGACGCGACGATCCTGCCGCCCGCGGCCACGTATTGCGCGTCGGCGAACCCGGCACCGTCGCCGAGCCCGGCCTGGATCAGGATGTCGTGCCCATCCTCCTTGAGGTCGCGCACGGCGGCCGGGGTCAACCCGGCGCGGTATTCATGCCGCTTGATCTCACGCGGAACGCCGATCAGCATCGCGCTACGCGTCGGCGGGACGGGTCGGCGTGCGCGCGGAACTGCCGAACACCGGCACGCCGAACACCGGCGGCACCTTGCGCAGATCGGTCGCGGTCAACGACAGCGGACCCGAGAAACCGGGCGGCATCGTCTCCGATTTCAGCGCGGCGGCGGTGTCGATCAGCGTGCGAAACCGGTCGAAGGATTTCCGCCGCTCGGCCGCCGTCGACGGACCGGTCAGGCCGGACACCGCGTCGAGGGCGTCGTCGGTGACGCGGCAGGAAATCCGCCGCATTCCGACGCGAACCTCGAACCGGACGTTGGAGTTGGAGGGGGAATCGGAGGCGCTCACCGCGCCTTCTTCGCGTCGGTCGACGCGGGCTTGGCCTGGCTCACGACGGAGCGGCCGCTGTCGGCCTGCGCCACCGGCTTCTTGGCGGCTTTCGGCTTCTTGATCTCACGATTGCCGCGCTGCTCGCCCTTGGGCATCGGTTTCTTCCTTGGGCGATAATGCGCCAGCCCGTAATTAGAGCGTGCGCGCGCGGAATGACAAGCCGCGCGCGCGGGCCGCTCCGCTCAGACCTTCGCGAGAGCCAGCAACGCCGCGTTCACCTCGTCCTTGCTCGTGATCGGCAGCGCGTGCGAGCCGCCCTGGATCACCACCAGGGTCCCGTTCGGCACCAGCTTGGCCGACAACGCGGCCGAGTTGGCGATCGGCACGATCTGATCGTCGTCGCCGTGAAGGATCAGCGTCGGCACCGTCATCTTCTTCAGATCCTCGGTGAACACCGTCTCCGAGAACGCTTTGACGCACGCGTATTCGCCGGCGAGCCCGCCCATCATCCCCTGCCGCCAGAAATCGTCGCGCATGCCCTTGGTGACCGTGTTGCCGGGCCGGTTCGCACCGAAGAACGGTGCCGTCAGATCCTGCCAAAACTGCGAGCGGCCGGCCAGCAGAGCCGCGCGGATGCCGTCGAACACCGACATCGGCAGGCCGCCCGGATTGGCGTCGGTCTTGAGCATCGTCGGCGGCACGCCGCTGATGATCGCGATATGCTTCAGCCGGTCGACGCCGTGCCGGCCGACGTAGCGGGACACGTCGCCGCCGCCCATCGAGTGGCCGACGATGGTCACGTCGTGCAGGTCCAGCGTCGCGATCAGCGTCGCGATATCGTCGGCGAACGTGTCCATGTCGTTGCCGGTGAACGGCTGGCTGGACCGGCCATGGCCCCGCCGGTCGAACGCGACGCAGCGGAAACCCTGCTGGGCGAAGAACATCATCTGCCCGTCCCAGGCGTCCGAGCTCAGCGGCCAGCCGTGGCTGAACAGCATCACCGGGCCGGCGCCCCAATCCTTATAGTAGATGAGCGTGCCGTCGTTCATCGTGACGTGCGTGGCGGTGCGCGTCCCGGCCGTCACCGGCGCGGCATCGGCGGCGCGCGCGGGTGCCGGGGCCAGGGTGGCCGCCGCCGCCGCGACGCCGAGCCCGCCGAGCAGCAAGCCGCGCCGGGACGCTTCGTTGACGTCTGTCATGGTCGTCTCCTCCGTGGTGAAGCCGCCGTTCTGGCGGCGGCCTCGATTGATTGCCAACAATTCTGTTGCGGGTCATTCAACGGTCGCGTGATTGGCGCTTCGGCGCTGGCGACCGACATCGAAGCCCATGTCCGGTCCCTGGATTCCCAAGCGCGTCCTGGTCACGCCGTCCGCCCTGGCGTGGCCGGAAGGCGCGGCGATGGTGGAGCGCGCCGCCGCGCTCGGCTCCGCGATCGTGCGCCTGCCGGCCGACCGGCTGTCCGGCCTGCCGGACGCGTATCGCGACGCCAAGACGACGCTGGCCGTGGTCACCGCGAGCCCGAGCCGCCGCCGGTTGCAGCCGATCCCACCCTCGGCCGACTGGCGGTTCGACCTCGCCGAGGGCTGCCCGGCGCATTGCTCGTATTGCTACCTCGCCGGCTCGCTCGCGGGTCCGCCGATCATTCGCGCGTACGCGAACCTGCCCGAAATCCTGGCCGAACTCCCGGCGGCGGTCGGCCAGGGAAAGGTCACGTCCGTCTCCGAGGCGCGCGCGGCGGAGGGGACCACGTTCGAGTGCTCCTGCTACACCGACCCGCTCTCGCTCGAACACCTGACCGGCGACCTCGCCGCATGCATCACCCATTTCGGCGCGTGGGACGCGCCGGTCCAGCTCCGCTTCACGACGAAATTCGACGCGGTGGAGCCGCTGCTCGGCCTCGCCCACAACCGCAAGACGAGGGTGCGCTTTTCGGTCAACGCGCGCGCGGCCGAGCGGCACGAGGGCGGTGCGCCGCGCGTTGCACGCCGCCTTGCCGCACTGCGGGCGATGGCCGCTGCCGGCTACCCGGTCGGCCTCACGGTCGCGCCGATCCTGCGCGTGCCGGGCTGGGCGGACGAATACGACCGCCTGTTCGCCGACGTCGCCGACGCGCTCGACGGGATTGCCGACGTCGACCTCACCGCCGAACTCATCACGCACCGCTTCACGCCGAAATCGAAGGACGTGCTGACCGGCTGGTATCCCGGCAGCAAGCTCGAAATGGACGAGGCGGTCCGGTCGCGGAAGATGACCAAGTTCGGCTCGACCAAATGGGTGTTCCCGAAGGAACACATGACCGAAATGCGCGCCTCGATCGAAGCGTCTCTCGCGCGCCGGTTGCCACGCGCGAGAGCGCTTTATTGGACCTGACGCCCCGGCGAAGCGGCCTGGCGCCGGCGCTCGGACTACTGGACGTGAATGGCGACGGTACGGGTAACCTGGCCGGAAGGGTAACGGACGGAATACTTTAACGAGTCGTCGCCGTGAAAGCCTGCCTTGGGCTGGTAGATGACGAGTGTCGCGGGAAACGTGCGGCCGTTACAGGATTTCGATCCGGTGCTGCCGGTCCCGGCGACCGCCGTTCCGTCTCGGGTCGTTACCGATCCGTTCTTGGGTGGGTCGACCACGACGAGTGTCGGAAGGGCGGTCGCACTGCAGCGGCCATCCCAACCCGAGGTATGCGAACCGATCTGAACCGGCTGCCCGGCCAGGGTCGCTGCGGTGACGTTTCGCTCGTAATCGGCCGCCCAGGCCGGCGTGGCGGCGAGGGTCAGGCAGGCCAGCAAATACCAAGCGCGCACAGTATAAATCCCTTGTTTGTCACGGGTATTCTATACGCAAGGCGAAACCATCACGCAATGCGCGTTCAGTCCCGCAACGCCTCCGGCCGCCACTTCACCAGCCGGTGTTCGAGCACCGTCAGCCCCCACTCCGCCAGCAGGGCGACGCACGCGATGACGATCATGGCCGCGAACACGCCGTCGCTGTCGAACGACCCCTGTGCCGTCGCGATCAGCAGGCCCATGCCGCGATGGGCACCCAGGAACTCGCCGACGATGGCACCGATCAGCGCGAAACCGAAACTGACGTGCAGGCTCGCCATGATCCACGACAGCGCCGACGGGATGACGACGTGCCGGGTGACCGCCCATGACGTGGCACCCAGCACGCGCGCGTTGGCGATGATCGCGCGGTCGGCCTCGCGCACGCCCTGGAACGCATTGCCGAACACGACGAAGAACACCATCACCACCGCGAGTGCCACCTTCGACCACAGGCCGAGCCCGAGCGAGACGATGAAGATCGAGCCGAGCACGACGCGCGGGATCGAATTGCCGAGCTTGATGTAGATCGAGAAGATGTCGGCCAGCAGGGCATTCCGCCCGAGCGCGATGCCGCACACGATGCCGAGCGCGGCCCCGATCAGAAAGCCGAGTGTCGCCTCGTACATCGTGACCCAAACCTGGAGCCACAGCGGCCCGATCGACGTGCCCTCGGTGACCCAGGTCCACAACCGGCCGGCGATCCCGGTCGGCTGGCCGAAGAAGAACGGATCGATCCACCCGAGCCGCACCGCGCCCTCCCAGCCGCCGAGCACGGCGACGAGGATGACGATCTGCATCGTGAGCACGAACCGCCTTCGCTTGGCGGCGAGGCTCGCGGCGGTCGCCGGGCGCGCGACGGTGACCGGGACGGTGATCGTCTCCCCGCTCATGCCGCTGTCCTCATGCCGGCACCATCGCCCGCGCGCGCATGACCTCCTCGCGCAACTCGTCCGACAACCGGCGCGCGATTTCGATGAAGCGGGGATCGTAGCGCAACTCCGCGACCGATCGCGGACGCGGGATGTCGATGACGTGGACCGACTTCACCCGCGCCGGGCGCGCGGTCAGCACGGCGACCCGGTCGGCCAGCAGGATCGCCTCGTCCAGATCGTGGGTCACGAACAGCACGGCGGCGCGGTTCGCCTCCCACAGGCCGAGCAGCTCCTCCTGCATCAGCTCGCGCGTCTGCACGTCGAGGGCGGAGAACGGCTCGTCCATCAGCAGCACTTCGGGGCCGTTGATGAACGTCTGCGCCAGCGCCACCCGCTTCCGCATCCCGCCCGAAAGCTGGTGCGGATACGCGCGCTCGAACGCCGACAACCCGACGCGGCCGAGCCAGTCGCGCGCGCGCACCGCCGCGCCACCCGCCGCCTCGCCGCGAAAGCGCGGCCCCGCGACGACATTGCCGAGCACGTTGCGCCACGGGAACAGCGCGTCCTGCTGGAACACGAAGCCGACGCGGCGGTCGACGCCCGCGACCGGCCGCCCGAACAATTCGACCGTTCCCGCCTGCGGCCTCGCGAGCCCGGCGACGAGGCCGAGCGTCGTGCTTTTGCCGCAACCGGTCGGCCCGACGATCGCGCAGAACTCTCCCGGCGCGATGTCGAGATCGAAATCCTCGAGCGCGGAAATCGTGCCGCCGTCCGCGGTCGCGAACCGGCGCGCGACGTCCGCAAGCCGGACAGCGGGCTCGGTCACGGCGTCGCCGCGACCTTCTTCACGAACTCGGTCGTGTAGGTCTGGGTCACGTCGATCGTCTTGCCCTTCAGCGCGGGGGAGAACGTCGACAAAACCTTCAGCACCGTCGGCGGCCCGTCCTCCGGCATCATGCCGTCGGTCGTGAACATCCCTTTGCCCGCGTCGAGCGCCTTGATGTACGCGGCCTTGTCGCCGGCGTAATAGTCGGCCGGCATCTTGTCGGCGATCTCGGCCCCGGTATGCGTCGCGATGAATTTCAGCGTCCGCACGTAAGCGCGCGCGAGCTTCAGCGTGATGTCGGGGTGCTTGGCCACGTAGTCGTTCGACATGTACAGGCACGCCGCCGGATAGGTGCCGCCGAGTGCCGCGCGCGTGCCGTCCACCGTCCGCATGTCGATGAACACCTTCGCAGCCCCGGTGTTGACCAGCCGCGACACGGTCGGCTCGGTCGTCATGCCGCCCTGGATCGCGTCCTGCTTCATCGCCGCGATGAACGTGCCGCCCGCGCCGACCGCGACCGAGGTCACGTCGCCCGGCTGCAACCCGGCGCGCACCGCCATGTACTGCGTCAGGAAGTTGGTCGACGAGCCGAGCCCGGTGACGCCGAGCGACTTGCCCTTCAGGTCGCCGAACCCGTGCACGGCGTCGGCGTATTTGGTCGCGATCAGCTCGACCTCGCCCGGCGCGCGGCTGAACTGGACGATGCTTTCGGCGTGCTTGCCCTTGCTGGCGAGGTCGATCGTGTGGTCGTAGAACCCGACCACGCCCTGCGCCTCGCCGGCGATCAGCGCGTCGGCACCCTCGACCCCGGCGGACTCGCTGTCGAGTTCGACGTCCAGGCCCTCGTCCTTGTAGTAGCCGAGCACCTCGGCCAATTTCGCGGGCAGATAGATCTGCTTGTCGAGGCCGCCGACGTTGATCGACAGCGTTTCGGCGTGCGCGGCACCGGCGATCGTCAGACCGAGCGCGGCAACTGTTGCGAGCATTGTTCGGCGCATCGTATTTTCCCCCAATCCGGCCGGCCCGTTTTCCCGGCGCTTGGCCGACGCTAGCACGACCGCTACCGGGCGGGCGAGACCTGGCCCGGCACCGCGAAAATCTGGCCCGGGAAGATACGGTTCGGATCGCTGATCTGCTCGCGGTTCGCCTGGTAGATGACCGTGTACTGGATGCCGTGGCCGTAGGCGCGGCGCGCGATGCGCCACAGGGTCTGGCGCGGCTGAACGACGACGCGCCCGGCGAGCACATCCTCGGGCGCGATCACCGCGCGCTCGAACGGCAGTGCGACGCGGGCGAGGACCTGGCCACGAATGCCGATCTCGTCCACGCGAACCCGGTGCGGGCCGGCCGCGATCGCCGCCGCCGGTTCCAGCGCCCAGCGGCCCGCGCTGTCCGCGATCGTGTCGCCGACCGGCAGCTCGTCGACATACAGCCGCACCGCCGCGCCCGGATGGGCGGTGCCGGCGAACCGGATGGCGCCACCGGCCGCGTAGTCGACCTGATCGAGGTTCAGCGACGGCGCGAGCGCCTTGCCGGGCGGCGTCGGCGTCGCGGTGTCGGCCGCCGGCCGCTGCAACAGCCGTGGCGGCCCGTCCGGCGGCAGCAGCAGCGCGAGCGTGGCGGGCGGCGACCCGACTGACACCCCCGCCGGGGGCGCCTTGTCGGCCGGTTGCGGCACCACGACCAGCAGCGTGTCGCTCGCCGTGACCGGGGCCAGAGTTTCGGGCGCTTGCGCGGCCAGTCGCAGATCGTTCGCACCGGGCGGCAGGGCGGCGACCGGCAGCGCCACCCACTGCCCGGTGGCGTCCGCGTGAACCTCGGCGATCGTGTTGCCGCCGGCTGAAATCGTCACGCGGGCGTTCGGCGTCGCGCGCCCGGCCAGCACGGCGTCGCCCGTCGACGTGACCCGCGCGATGTCGAAGCTCGGTCGCAACGGCGTGGCCGGCGACGTGGCGCTCGACACGGCATCGCCGGCGACGGGGCGTTCCGTCGCGGTTTGCGACGCCGCGTGGTCTTGCGAAGACGCCGGGGTGATCGGGGCACTCTGCCGCGCAACCATATTGTTCGCGGCGGCCGCGATTTGCGCGCCGTTCCCGGTCTGCTGCCCGTTCCCGGTCTGCTGCACGTTCCCGGTCTGCTGCACGTTCCCGGCCTGCTGCCCGTCCCCGGTCTGCGAGGCGGCTATGGCTGCGCGCGGCTGCAAGTCCGGCGACGCGGTCGCGGCACTCTGGCCGGCCGCCGCTGAAGCCGTCCGTGTCCGCGAAGCCGCCGCCACGGCCGCGGACGGCACGGCGCGATCCTGCGCCATATGTCCCGTCGCGCCGTATGCTTGGACCGTGTTGGCCGGCCCCGGCTGGGCGGCGTAGCCCGAGAACCACACCCAAGCGGCCGCCCCGCCGAACAGGATCAGCCCGACGAGCGCCGCACGAACCGCCGAACGGCGCGGCGGCCGAGCTCGCCGAATCGCAGGACTCCCGAAATCTGACATAACCGTGACATTAACACTGCGAAGGGCGGCGGCAAACGATTGCCCCAAATCATTCTCTGCCGCTTGGCGCTATGCCCCACGATAGGGCATCAATCTGGGATGTCCGCGAGCCGCAACACCGTCCCGACCCCACCGCGCCGCTTTTCCGGTGCCGCCGCCGCGAGTGCCCGCATCCGCCTGCCGATGCGGGTCTGGGATTTGCCGACCCGGCTGTTCCACTGGCTCGTCGTGCTGCTGATCGCGCTGAGCTACGTCAGCATCAACCTCGCCGACAACAGCGTGACCTGGATGCGGATCCACCTGCTGTCCGGCTACGCGATGCTGACGCTATTGCTGTTCCGCCTGGTCTGGGGTTTCGCCGGCAGCGAGACCGCCCGGTTTCGCCACTTCGTCCGCTCGCCGATCGCGGGCCTGCGCCATCTCCGCGATTTCCGCACCCGCACGCCGGACGATCAGGTCGGCCACAACGAGGCGGGCGGCTGGATGGTGCTCGGCCTGCTCGCCTCGCTCGGCGTGCAGGTTATCAGCGGGCTATTCTCCAACTCGGACGGCGGGCCGGAGGGACCGCTCGCGCACCTCGTCTCGCAGCGCCTCAGCGACACGCTGTCCACCGTCCACGCGATCTCGTTCAAGGTGCTGCTCGGCTTCATGGCGGTCCACGTCGTCGCGATCATCCTCTACGCCGTGGTGAAGGGGCACCGGCTGCTGTGGCCGATGATCACCGGCAAGAAACGCCTGCCCGCCGCCACGCCCGCGCCACGGATGGCGAGTGTCACCTTCGCCGCGTTCGTGCTCGTCTGCGCGGCGGCCGTCGTGGTGGTCCTGGTCCGGTTCGCCTAGCCGCCGCCCAGAAACCGCGCCGCGGCGGCGATCGCGTCCTCGAACGCGCCGAGGTCGGTCCAGCGGTCGGCTTCGGGCACGGCGCGGGAAAACAGCGCCGTCATCGCGCCGTCGATCATCAGGTTGTCGACGCAGCCGAACGCCTCGACCGCCATGCCGTGCTCGTCGAGCCACCCGCGTGTCGCGTCGCGCCGCGCCTCCGGCCCGAGGAACGCCAGCGTGCGGGCGAAGAAATCCTCGCGCACGTTGGACCAGCCGAACACCGGCCCCCGCGCCGCCATGTACCCGAGTTCGAAGATCGTGCCCGCGTCCGCGCTCGGGCCGCGAAACGGGGTGAGGTTGGCCACGATCGCCTGACATCCGTTCATGTGCGCGACGTTTTGCGCGGCGATCCGCCGGGCCTCCGGCCAGTCGCGCCATGCCGGATTGTCGTCCACCGGATCGAGCGGGAAGATTCCGGTCAGCCCGTGCCGGGCACACACGGCTTTGAGCCGGGTGCCGCGCGCGACCGGATCGGGCAGGAAAACGTCGGGACCGGCCAGATAGACCCGCACCGTCGCGCTCTACGCCGCGACAGACTCGACGGCGGCTGCGACCGCGGCGGCGGCGGCGGCCAGCACGGCGTCCATCTGTTCAAGCACCTCGCTCGCCCGCGCGACACCGCCGCGCCGGGTCGCCGCCATCACATGGCGCATCAGCCGCTCGATCGCCGACAGCCCGAAGGTCCCGGCGATGCCGGCGATGGCGTGCGCCTCCATCTCGGTGTCGCGCGCATTGCCGGCGGCGACCGCGGCGGCGAGCAGCGGAAGGCGTTGCGCGATGTCCCGGACAGACCGGTTCAACAGGCTCACGACCATCGCCTCGTGCAGTCCGCGCCGCAGTTCGCGCAAACGGTCCGCATCCAGGTCGGGGGCAGTCCCGGTGTCGTCTTCCGCCGCCGGCTCCGCGACGCCACGCAACGGCTCGCGATCCTCCGACCAGGATTCGCGCCCGATCATGCCGGTCAGCTCGGCGTGGCGGACCGGCTTGCCGATCATGTCATCCATTCCGGCCGCGATGCATTTCGCGCGATCGGCGCTCGTCGTGCTGGCGGTCAGCGCCACGATCGGCACAGTGGCCGCGAGCCCCGGCAGCGCGCGGATGCGCCGCGCCGTTTCGAACCCGCTCATGCCGGCCATCCGCAAATCCATGAAGACGAGGTCGTACGGGTAACCGGCGACCATCCGCAGCGCGTCGAACCCGTTTTCGGCCACATCGACCCGGTGCCCCTCGCGCCGGAGCATCATCGCGGTCACGACATGGTTGGCGGCATCGTCCTCGACGAGGAGGACGGCCGCTCGGCGCGCCCGGCGGATCGCCGAATGCAAGACCGTCGGCAACCACTCGCGTCGGGACGGCGGGATAGAGTCGGTCATGCGGGACGCTATCGCGACGCCGGCACGGCGAGCAAATCGGTCGTGCGCGGGGCTCGCGGCGAACGCGACCCGTCGCGCCTTGCCGCGCAAGCCCCATCCTGTATGTCGTCAGCGGATTAGCGAGCAGGAGCGCCCATGGCCAAGATCACCGTGAAAACCCCGGTCGTCGAGATGGACGGGGACGAGATGACCCGGATCATCTGGGGCTTCATCAAGGACCGGCTGATCCTGCCGCACCTGGAGATCGACCTTAAATACTACGACCTCGGGATCGAGCACCGGGACGCGACCGACGACCAGGTCACGGTCGACGCGGCCCACGCGACCAAGCAGTACGGCGTCGCCGTCAAATGCGCGACGATCACGCCGGACGAGGCGCGTGTCACCGAGTTCGGCCTGAAGAAGATGTGGCGCAGCCCGAACGGGACGATCCGCAACATCCTCGACGGCACGATCTTCCGCGAGCCGATCATCTGCGCGAACGTGCCCCGGCTGGTGCCGCACTGGACCAAGCCGATCGTCATCGGCCGCCACGCCTACGGCGACATCTACCGCGCGACCGAGACCAAGATCCCCGGGCCGGGCAAGGTGACGCTGCAGTATCACCCGGCCGACGGCAGCGCGCCGATGATCATGGACGTGCACGATTTCAAAGGCCCGGGCGTGGCGCTCGGCATGCACAACACCCGAGCCAGCATCGAGGGCTTCGCCCGGGCGTCGCTGAACTACGGCCTCAGCCGTGGCTTCCCGGTCTATCTGTCGACCAAGAACACGATCCTCAAAGCCTATGACGGCATGTTCAAGGACGTGTTCCAGGAGATCTTCGACGCCGAGTTCAAGGCCGCGTTCGACGCGAAGGGCATCACCTACGAGCACCGCCTGATCGACGACATGGTCGCCAGCGCCCTGAAATGGGAAGGCGGCTATCTGTGGGCCTGCAAGAACTACGACGGCGACGTCGAGAGCGACATCGTGGCGCAGGGCTTCGGCAGCCTCGGCCTGATGACCAGCGTGCTGCTGAGCCCCGACGGCAAGACGGTCGAGAGCGAGGCCGCGCACGGCACCGTCACCCGCCACTACCGCGAGCACCAGAAGGGCCGCACCACCAGCACGAACCCGATCGCGTCGATCTTCGCCTGGACGCGCGGCCTGATCTATCGCGGCCAGTTCGACAACACGCCGGACGTGACGCGCTTCGCCGAAACGCTGGAGCGCGTCTGCGTGCAGACGGTCGAGGCGGGCGACATGACGAAGGATCTCGCGGTGCTGATCGGGCGCGAGCAGACATGGCTGAGCACGCAGGATTTCCTCGCCCGCATCGACGAGAACCTGCAGACCGCCATGGCGCACGGCTGATGGCGCGCGCGCTGGTCCGGGTTCTGGCGGCGATCACGGCGCTGGTTCCCGGACTTGCGCCAATGTCAGGACCGGCGCTCGCGGCCGGCTTGGTCGTGCTGCCGCGTGGGCAAGTGCCGCCGCCCATTCCGCCGACGCCGCCGATCGTGGTGGGGCCGTACGCCGGCGGCGTGCCGATCGTCTGCACCGCACGGGACGTCGCGATCCGGGCCGACAACATCGCGGTCGTGTTGCGCGGCGGCTGCCGTTCGGTGTCGGTCGACGGCGGCCGGGTGACGGTCACGGCGGAGCTGGAACCGGGCGCCACGCTGTGGCTCGGCAGCGCCGGGGTCGTCGTCAACTACGCGCTGGTCGGGCGCGGCCCGCCGCCGGTCGTCCGCCTGACCGCCGCCGGTCTGCACGCGACCCATATCGAGCGGCTGGGTGAAGCCGCCCTGTCGCTCCCCGTCCCGGCGGCGATCGGTTTGCCGCCGTATTAATCTGGCGCGTAATTGACGCGCGGCCTCGGAGCGTTCGATTGTGCGCGGCATTTGCCGGAGGCCGACATGACAGAGATGACGCCGAACCGCCGCGGTTTTCTGATGACCAGCCTGATCGCGGGCCTGACGCTCGCCACCACGCGGGTCGAGGCGCAGGCGATCCACACCGACGACGACGGGCTCGACGCGCACGAGGTGCAGATCCCCGTCGCCGACGGCACCCTGCCCGGCTACGCCGCCAAGCCGAAGGGCCCCGGGCCGTTCCCGACCGTGCTGGTGATCGAGGAAATCTTCGGCGTCCACGAATACATCAAGGATGTCTGCCGCAGGCTGGCAAAGCAGGGCTACCTCGCCGTCGCGCCGGAGTTGTACGCGCGCCTCGCCGACCTGTCGAAGATGTCCGACATCCAGCAGATCTTCCGCGACGTCATCCTCAAGGCGCCGGACGCGACGATGCTGTCCGACCTCGACCACGCCGCCACCTGGGCGTCCACCCACGACGGCGATCCGGGACGGCTGGCGGTGATGGGCTTCTGCCGCGGCGGCCGCGACACGTGGCTGTACGCCGCGCACAACCCCAACCTGAAGGCGGCGGTCGCCTGGTATGGCCCGGTCGGCGGCCCGACCAGCCCGATCCAGCCCGTCACCGCCGGCTCGGTCGCGGCGCACATCAACTGCCCGCTGCTCGGTCTGTATGGCGCCAAGGACGACAGCATCCCGCCCGCCGACGTGCAGGCGACCGCCGCGGCCGCGCGCCGGGCGGGCAAAAAGGTCGAGATCGTGATGTTCCCGGACGCCGGTCACGCGTTCCACGCCGACTACCGGCCCAGTTACGTGCGCGACGCCGCCGAGGATGGCTGGAAGCGCGCATTGGGGTGGCTGAACAAGTACGACGCCTAGCCCGCCTTCTCCCGTCCCCTCGGGGGAGGGCCGGGGTGAGGGTCTTCTGCGACAACTCGGGTGCTCGCCCCCTCACCCAACCCTCTCCCGAGGGAGAGGGCTTCTCGGCAAGCAAGCTCAGTCGTCGCGGTGAACCCGCTCCATCCGCTCGTGCCGCTCCTGCGCCTCGATCGACAGGGTGGCGATCGGGCGGGCGATCAGGCGCTTCAGCCCGATCGGCTCGCCGCTCTCCTCGCAATAGCCGTAGCTGCCGCCCTCGACCCGCTGCAGCGCCTGGTCGATCTTCGAGATCAGCTTTCTCGCGCGGTCCCGGGTCCGCAGTTCCAGCGCGCGGTCCGTCTCGACGCTCGCGCGGTCGGTCACGTCCGCCTCGTGGATGCCGCCTTCCGATAGGCTGGCCAGCGTTCCGTCCGCCTCGCGCAGCAACTCGCTCCGCCAGCGCAGCAGTTTGTTACGGAAGAATTCGACCTGGACGGGGTTCATGAACGCCTCGTCGTCGGTCGGAACGTAGTCCGGCGGCAGGGAAATCATCATGGCCGCTGTTCCTTCGCCGGCGGTGCCGTGGCGGCACGTCCGGCGTCAAATAAGGCATGAAGGCGTCGGCCGCTCTGTAACCAGCGCGCTTTGTCGCGACAAGGGGTTAGGGCGCGACAATTCACCCCATCATGATCGATTGTGGCGGGCCAGTTCGATCCGGACACGGAGCGTCGTCATGGCGATCGCCCCGCCCAGCGCCGCGTCGGCCGCGTCGGCCGGCTCGGACGCGATGCGGGCCAGGTCGGCCACCGCCTCCCCCGTGGTCCCGTTCAGCAACGCCCGCTGAAGACGGGTCAGGGCGGCCAGCAGCAAGGCGCACCGGTGCCGCGCCTTGCGGTCGCGGGCCTGCGGCGTCGCCTCCTCCTGCAGGGCCAGCAGCGACGCGCCCTCGGTCCCGGCCGCGGCTGCCGGCGGACCGGGCGCGCCGATCGGTTCGGACACCCGAAAGCCGGGAACGGTGTTCCGGCGGCGGGCGGCCAGCGGCGACCGGGCGGGGGAAAGGCCGTTGATGATCATGCGGCGATCCTGCCCGCGACCGGTTAGCCGATCGTTCACGCGGCGCGGCGAAACTTCCTCTCATGACGCGCGCCCCCATCCTTGCCGTGCTGCTGGCCATCCTGTCCGGTTCCGCGTCGGCGCAGGTGCGGATCAAGGACATCGCCGACGTCGACGGCGTGCGCGAAAACCAGCTCGTCGGCTACGGCCTCGTCGTCGGCCTGCCCGGCACCGGCGACAAGCTCGACTCCGCCGTGTTCACCAAACAGTCGCTGGTCGGAATGCTCGAACGGCTCGGCGTCAACACACGCGACCAGCAGGCGAAGCTGTCGACCAAGAACGTGGCGGCCGTCATGGTCACGGCCAGCCTGCCCGCCTTCGCCCGCAGCGGGGAGCGGATCGACGTCACCGTCTCCGCGTTCGGCGACGCGAGCAACATCACCGGCGGCGAGTTGCTGGTCACCCCGCTGCTGGCCGCCGACGGGGAGGTGTACGCGGTGGCACAGGGCGCGGTTCAGACCGGTGCCATCGCCGCCAAGGGTGCCGCGAGTTCGGTCACGCGCGGCGTGCCGACATCGGGACGGATCAGCAACGGTGCCTCGGTCGAGCGCGAGGTGCCGTATCAGCTTGAGGCGCGCGGCGGCTTGCGGCTCGGCCTGCGCAACCCCGATCTGACGACCGCGCGACGGATCGCGGCCGCCATCAACGGGGCACTCGGGGCCGGGGCGGCGCGCGCGACCGACCCGCGCACGGTCGCCGTCAACCTGCGCGGCACCGACCCGATGGACGCGCTGGCCACGATCGAGGATCTTCGCGTGCAGCCTGATACCGCGGCGACAGTGGTGATCGAGGAGGCGAGCGGCACCATCGTCATGGGGGCCGACGTGCGCATCAGCACGGTCGCGATCGCGCAGGGCAACCTCACCATCCGCGTGACCGAAACGCCGGAGGTGAGCCAGCCCGCGCCGTTCTCGAACGGCAAGACGACGGTGGTGCCGCGAACGCAAATCTCGGTCGATGACGGGCACGACAAGAAGCTCGGCATTCTGCACGGCGGTGTCACGCTCGGCGACCTCGTCGGCAGCCTCAACTCGCTCGGCGTCGGGCCGCGCGACATGATTTCCATCCTCCAATCGATCAAGGCGGCCGGCGCGCTGCAGGCCGATCTGGTGGTGCGATGACCCTGATCCCGCTCGGTGCGAACGACCCTCCGGATGCTGCGGCGCTGAAAAAGCCGGGTGCGGCGAAGGCGTGGGACGCGGCCCAGAAATTCGAGGCGCAGGCGATCGGCGCGTTGCTGACGCCGATGTTCGACACGATGGACCAGACCGGCGGCGAGTTCGGCGGCGGTTCGGCGGAGGCGACATGGCGGCCGATGCTGACCGAGCAGATGGGCAACCAGCTCGGCAAAGGCGGCGGACTCGGACTCGCGGTGCCGGTGTTCCGTCAGTTGATGCGGCTGCAGGAGACCGGCGATGGATCATGACCCGATCGCGGCGGCCGACGCGCTGACCGACGTTTTGTCGCGCGAGAACGCGGCGCTCGCCGTGGTGGACATGCTGGGCGCCACAGGATTGTTCGCCGAAAAGCAGGCCGCGACCGAAGCGTTGCTGCGCGCCCGCGCGGGTTTGGCGACCCTGAACCCGGCACGCTGGGACGCCGCGCGCGCGGCCATCGCCCGGCTCGACGAAGCGGGTACGCGCAACCGCGAGTTGCTGGCGCGCGCGATCCGGGTGCAGGGCCGCGTCGTCGCCCTGCTCGCCCGCGCGGCACCGCCGCAGCGCGCGACGTACGGGATGTCGCGACCGGCGACCGCGGCACCGGTGGCGATGTCGCTGCGGGCCTGACGCATCGCGGCAAAATTGATGGCCGCCACATCTCGTCACGCAACGGCCGCACAGGCTACGTACAATGCGAAACCCGAACATCGAGCGCGCCGCATGTACACCCTCGCCGTCAGCGACTACATCATGGTCGCGCACGCCCCCAATGGCGCCACCTACGCGATCGAGGCGGAGTTCCGGGCACCCCGCCTCGACGAGCTGAACGCGCTGATCGACCCCGCACAGGCGCGAAGCGAGCTACGGCGCATCCTCGACGCGATCGACCGCACCAACCTCGACGCGCTGCCCGCGCTCGCCGGGCAGTCCACCACGCCGGCCTTCCTCGCGCACCAGCTGTTCCAGGCGCTCACCCGCGCCTGCGTCGACGGGGCGCTCGGCGATGGCGGGCGGACGGTGACGACGATCAAGGTGACGCTGCGCGAAAGCCCGGTCGTGTCGACCTCGTACGAAGGCAGCCTCGTGTGAACCCTCCCCGCAGCACCGGGCCGTTCGCGACCGGACCGTGCGACATCCTGTGCCGCATCACCGACGAGACGGGCACCCTGTCGCGCGCGGTCGCCCGGCTGACCGACCTCGACTGGACGGTGACGCTGGCCGGGCACGAGCCCGACGCGGCGCTGGTCGCCTCGCTCGGCGGCCGCCTGCGCATGGTGGCCGACATCGACGAGGGATCGTGGGATCGCGCCGGCTGCTATGTCCACGCGGGCGGCCTAGACGCCGCATTGTTCGAGGCGTTGCGGCGCGGATTGCCGGTGGCGCTCGTGGCAAACGCAGCGGCGATCGTGCCGCCCGAGGCGTGCGTTCTGGTGTCGCCCGGCGCGGTCGACGATCTGTCCAAGGCGTTGCGACGCATCGTGTTCGACGGCGCGCTGCGGGCGCGCATGGCGGACGCGGCATTCGCGTTCGCGGCCACGCTGCCACGCGACGATGCGCGGACGGGCTGACCAGTGGCTGCTCGGACCATCGCAGGCGACGTGACCGGTGCCACGGATCTCGCGGCGGCATTGGCACTGCGCGCGTTGCGGACAGTGCGCGTGAACCTACGCCGAGAGCGATGACCCCGCGCTCACGCCCGCGCTGACAGTCGGCAACTTCGGCGGCGTGTCGTCTTTCGCCGGTGCGCCGCCGATGTTGCCGTAACCCCGCTCGCCGCGCTTAGGCTTCGTCGAACTCGTGCTCCGGCGCGGAGCCATGCTCGCCCGCATCGTCGTCGATCACGATCCCCTGATGCGCGTCCTCGTGCCCGGCCGGCATCGCCGCCTGGGTCACCTTGCGCGGGCGGCCACGCTTCGGCGCGTCCGGTGCCTTCGCGGGCTCGGCCGTCGTCTTGCGGGTCGCGCGCGCCGGTGTGTCGGACGAGCGCGTGGTGCGGCGCGTGGTCTCCGGCGCGGCCTTGGTCGCGCGCGGCGTCTTCGCCGGCGTCGCGCGGACGGTCGCCGCCTTGGTGGCCGTCCGGGCCGTGCGCGTGGCGGTGGCGCGCGGGGTTGTGGCGCGCGGGGTTGTGGCGCGCGCCGCGGGCTTCGCGGTTTTGGACGCGGCCGGCGTGCGGCGTGTCGCGGCCGGCTTCGTGGCGGCGGCGCGACCGCGCGCGGGTGCCGCTTTCGCCGTCGCGCGGGTCGTGCGCGCGGGTGCCGCCTTGGCGCGCGTCGCCGGCTTCGCCGCGGTGCGCGCCGGCGTCCGGCGGGTCGCGGGCTTGGTTGCCGCCGAGCGGCTCGGCGCCTTGGTCGCGGCCGCGCGCGTCGATGCCGCGCGGGCACTCGTCGCGCGCGTGGCTTTCACCGGCTTGGCGGCAACCCGCCCGGTCGTTCGGGCCGTCGATGTGCGAGCCGGCGTTTTGCGAGCAGGCGCTTTGCGAGCGGGTGCCTTGCGAGCCGGGGCCTTGCGAGCCGGGGCCTTCGCGGGGGCGGCGGCGGCGCGGCGCGTCGGCGCGGCTTTCGCGCGCGTCGTGCTCGCCTTGGCGGCGGTCGCGCGCGCGGGCTTCGCGGTTGCCCTCGCAGGCGATTTCGCAACGCGAGCCTTGGAAGCCGGGCTTTTGGCGACAGCGGCCTTCGCGCGCGGCGTCTTCGCCGCCGGGGCCTTGGCCTTGGCCGAACGGGCCGGGGCCGACTTCGCCGCCGCACGCGCCGGCGCCGCTTTCGCCGGCGCACGCGCGCCAGTCCGGGACGGCGTTCGCGATTCCGTCTTACGCCCACCCGTGCGCATCGCCATCGGCTGGGCGGGGCCGTTGTTCTTGTCGTCTTGGGCCATTTCCGTGTCCTTGCTCATGTCGAATGCGCGGGTCGACGGATGCGATGTCGGACGCGCGCACGAACGATTTCCGTGTCGCGCGGTTTGCGTGCAACCGCCTTGCATACGCTATCCACTTCCGGTCGTTGCCGTGTCAACATCCGCAAATGTTGAGCGGTCGTGAAGGCTGTCGCCGCGCTACGGGGTGTCCCGACACGGCAACGTGCGCGGCACGCTCGCATCGCGGTGACGAACTCCGTCGTTCCGCCCTATCTGTCGTGTATGAGGGCCGCGTCCAACACGGCCGCCGGACACGACCGACGTCATCAGGAGAGTTCGCCATGCCCGACAGCAACACCACCGTGACCTGGCAGCCGAAGCGCACCGTGCCGGGAGTGGCCGATCTGGTGCTGCCGCCGCTGCTGACCCTGCTCGGGCGCGGCCTGATGTGCCGCTGCCCGGTCTGCGGCAAGGGGCGTGTGTTCGACGGTTATCTGTCGGTCGTGCCGGCGTGTTCGGTCTGCGCGGCACCGCTCGGTCTCGCGCGCGCGGACGACGCGCCGCCGTATTTCACGCTGTTCATCATGTGCCACGTCGTCGTGCTCGGCCTGATCAGCGTCGAGCGCGCCTACAACCCTTCGATGTGGCTCGAGGTTGCGATCTGGATCCCGGTGATGATCGTCGGCTGTCTGCTTTTGCTGCGTCCGATCAAGGGGGCCACCGTCGGGCTGATGCTGAAACTCGGCCTGGTGCGCGACAGCGAAAACGCGGCCTGAGCGGCTCGCGATGAAAATCGACGGCATCGCCTACCGCAGCGTCTGGGTCGATGGCGACGACGGCTGGTCGGTTCGGATCCTCGACCAGACGAAACTTCCGTGGTCGGTCGACATCCTGCGCCTCACCACCGTGGCCGAGGCCGCCCATGCCATCCGTTCCATGCAGGTGCGCGGCGCGCCGCTGATCGGTGCCGTCGCGGCGTACGGGGTGGCGCTGGCGGTACGGGCCGATCCGTCGTCGGACGCGATGGAGCGTGATTGCGCGATGCTTGAGCGGGCGCGCCCGACGGCGGTGAACCTGCGCTGGGCGGTCGAGCGGATGCTGACCGTGCTGCGCAACACGCGCGCGGAGGATCGTGCGCGCGTCGCCTACGACGAGGCAGGCAAGATCGCCGACGAGGACGTGGAACAGTGCGCCGCTATCGGCCGTCACGGCGCCGAACTGATCGCGGCGATAGCGCGTGAAAAGCCCGGCGAGCCGGTCAACGTGCTGACACACTGCAACGCCGGCTGGCTCGCGACCGTCGATTGGGGCACGGCACTGGCCCCGATCTACACCGCGTTCGAACAGGGCATCCCGGTCCATGTCTGGGTGGACGAAACGCGGCCGCGCAACCAAGGGGCCGCGCTCACCGCGTTCGAACTCGGCCAGCACGGCGTCGCGCATACCGTCGTCGCCGACAACGCGGGCGGCCATCTGATGCAGCACGGCGAGGTCGATCTCGTGATCGTCGGCACCGACCGCGTGACGCGCGACGGCGACGTCGCGAACAAGATCGGCACGTATCTGAAGGCACTCGCGGCGCACGACAACGGCGTCCCGTTCTGGGTCGCCTGCCCGTCCTCGACGATCGACTGGCGGGTCGCCGACGGTGTCGCCGACATCCCGATCGAGGAGCGCGACGGTGCCGAAGTGTCCGACGTCACCGGCCGCACGGACGACGGCCGGATCGAGACGGTGCGCGTGATCCCGCTCGGCAGCGCCGCCGCGAACCCCGCCTTCGACGTGACGCCGGCGCGGTTGGTGACCGGCCTCATCACCGAGCGCGGCCGTGCCGCCGCGAGCGAGCCGGCGCTGCGGGCCCTGTTTCCCTACGCACCGGTTTGATGATGCGGCATTGGCTTCTGATGCTGCCGCTCTGCGCGGCGGCATGCTCCGGCTCCGTGCCGCATTCCCGCGGTGCCGGCGGTCTCGGCGGCACCGCGGCCGAGCGCGCGCTGCCGAACGTGCCCGATTTCGCGAGCAAACCGTTCGAGCCGTTCAGCCGCGCCGCCGCCGTCGCGATCGCGCAGCGCGAGTGGCGGGTGTTCGGCAGCCCGGTGGACGACGACCCGCCCGGCACCCGGCCGCCGCCGCTGCCGGACGACAAACCGGAGCGGATGGAAGGGCTTTGGCAGCGGGTCGGCGAGTATTGGTGGACGGGTCAAAGCCCGGGCCGCCTGGAAGCCGCCTGGACCGGCAAGCACGACGCGTTCGGCACGTTGTTCGATGCGTCCGACGATTCCCTGTACGCGTGGTCGGCCGCGTTCATCAGCTACGTCATGCGCGTCGCCGGTGCCGGCGACCGCTTCCCGTACTCGCCGTCGCACAGCACCTACATCGACGACGCGGCGCGCCACGACCCGAGCATCGTGGTCGACGCGCAGCCGATCGACGGCTACGCGCCACAACTCGGCGACTTGATCTGCACCAGCCGCACCCCCCGCCCGATGCGCTTCTCCGACCTGCCCGCCGGCGGCTACCCGAGCCATTGCGACATCGTGGTCGGGCAGCAGCCGGGTCTGTTGTCCGTGCTCGGCGGCAACGTCGACGACGCGGTCACGATGAAGCACGTGCCCGTCACGGCGGACGGACGGCTGTCCGCGGGCGGGCCGCCGATCGACACGCGCTACAACTGGTTCGTGGTCCTGCGCGTCGCCTACGACCGGTAGGGCGGCCTCAGGTCGCTGGCAGCTCCGGCATGAAACGCTCGACCGTCTGGCACACCAGGATGTCGGGCTTGATCGTGCTGGCGTATTCGACGTCCAGGCTCGGCGAGAAGACGAAGTGGTATTCCTCGAACCAGGTCGAGAACCAATAGGACAGCGAACCCTGGAACGCCGGGTTGTCGGCGAACGAGTTGCCGAACATCAGCAGCTTCTTCTTGAACGGCGCGTGCTCGTTGCGGAACACCATGCGGCGGCCGATATAGCCGGTCGGCGGCATGACCGCCTCGATCCCGCGTATGCCGCTGCGGAACCACGGCTCGGCCGCCTGCATGCTCGTCTCGTACATGTCGTGGCCGAAGAAGCGCCGCGACAGGTCGCCGTCGAGCAGGATCGGCCGGTCGAACGCCGGATGGCCGACGGGCGGCAGGCCGAGCTTCGCGCAGATGCTTTCGAACAACGCCTGTGCGCCGCGCGGGCTGAAATGGGAGTCGATCTTGCGGAACGGCGTCCCGAGCGGCAGGCGGCGGATCGACGCGAGCCCCGACACGTACTCGCCGGCTAGGTCGCCGGCCTCGATGATCGCTTCGAACGCGTGCAGGATCGCGGCCGGGGCGGACGATTTGCCATCCCAAAACTCCCGCATCACCGAGAGCTTCTCCGGAATGACGGTCTGCACGAACCTGGCCCCGATCGACGCCGCGAACTCACGGCGGCTGCGTACGAAACCGGCCCACGCCTCGGCCACGCGTCCGGCGTGCTCGTCGCCGTACGGCACGGCGAACTGCTCCTCCACGCGGTTCGACCCGCCCACCAGGAACAGGTAGCCGTCCCGCCCGAGACCGGCCGCCAGATCGGACGATCGCAGACCCGCCTTGAACGTGAGCGTCGACAACGCGCCGTGCGGCGGTGGCGCGAAGATCTCCAGCAGCGTGTGATCCGCCTTCAGCGACGAGATCGAGGCGCCTAGCGCGTCGGCGATCGGTGCGGCGACGTACGGCTTGTTGATCCGCAGATAGACCTCAAGCTCCTGCGCGCTCATCCGGTCGAACTCGTGCAGGATCATGGCGCATTCGAGCAGCCGGGCGGTGGCCTTCAAGCCGGCGTCGAACGCCAACCCGCCGAGAAGCTCGTGTCCGGACCAGACCGAAACCTCGATCGCATCGTTGTAGATCGCCCAGAACGGGATGCCGGCCCCCAGGAACACGGCGAACGCAAAGTGTCCGGAGCCGAGATGGGTGAGGTCGGCGCGGTAGCCGGACGCCTCGCCACGGCCGAGTTCGCTGCCACCCATGGTGAAGACGACGGTGAGCTTGTCGTGTTCGGGATCGAGCGTGCCGACCGCCCAGCCGGAGATGGTGAAAGGCGGTGTGATGCCGTCGATGTAGCCGTGAAACCGGGGATTGTCCGATACGGACAAAGCGGGCGCGCCCCTGTTACCGCTGGTGCCAGGGCAGGCCGTCGGCCTTCCAGCCCTCGACGCCGCCGCGATGCCCGTGCTCGTCCGTCGGGCCTTCGAACCCGCCGGCGACGTTGTAGCTCCGCTCGAAGCCCGCACCCTGGGCGGTCTGCGCCGCGGCCATGCTGCGGGCACCGCTGCGGCAGATGAAGTAGATCGCGTGCTCCGGCGTGGCACCCGCGTCGCGCATCGCTTGCAGGAAGTTCGGATTGATCTGCATCGACGGATAGACCTGCCACGGCACCAGCACCGGCTGCTTGCCAGCCTCGGCCAGGTTCGGCAGCCCGACGAACGACCATTCGGGCTCGCTGCGGACATCGACCAGGAAGGCCATGGGATCGGCCAGCAGCGCGTCCCAGGTCTCGCGCGGCGTCACGTTCTTGATCATGGCAATCTCCAAAAAACCCGACCGTCGGCATAGCGCATCGACCGCCTGCCTGTCGCGGACCCCGGCGGCTCGATGACGGCCGCCTGATCAGTGACCGGGCCGCACATGCGCCAATAATTTGTCCCAGAGTTCGTTGTAGAGCGCCTCGGGCTTCTTCAGTTCAGTCGCGCCCCGTTCTCCCTCGATGATCCACTGCGTGTAATCGGGCTGGTTCGCGTGGCCGTTCAGTTCGAGCGCGTGCAGGTCCGGAGTGTCGCTCTGGCCGAAGCCGAAGAAGCGCACGTCCTCGTACCCGACATCCTTGAGCAGCCGTTCGAGCACGGTCTTGGAATAGAGGAATTTGTGCCCCCATCCGTAGAACGCGCGATTGGTGTTCAGCGTGTCGGTGAAATCCTGCGCCGACCCGGCAGTCTGGAACGTGTAATGGGACCGGATCACCCATTCCAAAGCGGGAGTCGACAGCCTGATCCGGCCGCCTGGCCGGAGTGCCCGGCCTGCCTCGATCAGGAAGTCGATCGCCTGGTCGATTTCCAGATGTTCGAGGAAGTGCTCGCCGTACACGTAATCGAGGATGCCCTCGTACGGCCAAGGCTTCGTCGCATCGAGCGCCTCGTCGATCCCGCCGAACTGCCGCAGATCGGTGTTCCACCAATGCGGGCGCAAATGGTGGGGACCGCATCCGACCTGGATACGCCGGATGCCGTCACGGTGGCTGGGGGGCAGACGCTCGCCTTTCGTAGCCTGGCTGGTCGCGGACTGTTCGGAGAGGCGATACACCGGTGCCCAGACTGTCTTGGGCTGGAAAACGCCTTGAAATTGCAGCAGGCCGTCGCCCGACGCGACCACATGAAACAGCCACGTGGCGTAGCCGTCCCGGTGATTGAATCTGAGGCGGCCGTTGTCGAAGCTCCACGACGCCTCGTTCTCGTGGGTGTAGCCTTTGATGGAGCCGTCGGCACCGAGCCGCAATGAGCGTGTCGCCGGCTCGCCGTCGAGCCGGCCCCAGGACCAGCGGGCCTCGATGAGGCGTTCGCGGGTCAGCGGCTGGACCTGTGTCTGGGCCGCGAGAACTCATTGGACGTTCCCCGGATCGTTGCGTCTCAACTGAACCCAGCCGAACCAGATTGTAAACGAATATTGCCGCTGCGGCTCGCCCGCGACCGGTTGCAGCGCGTCGTGCGGAGCCGCATGTCGGGCGGGTGAAATCACAGGCTGCCCCATGACCGTCCACACCCCCCCGCACGCCACCATCGCCCCGCCCGTCTCCGATGCGGGGCTGGTCTCCGCGATCGGCAACACGCCCCTGATCCGGCTGCGCCGCGCGTCCGAGGCGACCGGGTGCACGATCCTGGGCAAGGCCGAGTTCATGAATCCCGGCGGCTCGGTCAAGGACCGCGCGGCGCTGGCGATCATCCAGGATGCGGAGCGGCGCGGCACGCTGAAGCCGGGCGGCGTGATCGTCGAGGGCACGGCGGGCAACACCGGCATCGGCCTGACCCTGGTCGGCAACGCGCGCGGCTACCGCTGCGTGATCGTGATGCCGGAGACGCAATCGTCGGAGAAGATCGACTTCCTCCGCATGATCGGCGCCGATCTGCGGCTGATCCCGGCGGCCCCGTACAAAAGCCCCGGCAACTACGTCCACGTGAGCGAGCGGCTGGCGCAGGAACTGGGCGCGGTGTGGGCGAACCAGTTCGACAATCTGGCCAACCGCGACGGCCACGCCGCCAGCACCGGCCCCGAGATCTGGCACCAGACGCAGGGCCGGGTCGACGCGTTCACCTGCGCCTGCGGCACCGGCGGCACGCTGGCGGGCGTGTCGATGGCGCTGAAGGCACGCAACCCGGCGGTGCGGATCGTGCTGGCCGACCCGGAGGGCAGCGCCCTATACGGCTGGCGCACGGACGGCGACATGACGATGACCGGGTCGTCGATCACCGAGGGCATCGGCCAGAGCCGGGTGCCGGGCAACCTCGAAGGGGTCGAAATCGACGGCGCCTTGCGAATCCCGGACGCCGAGGCGCTGGAGCAGGTGTTCGACCTGCTGATCCACGAGGGCCTCTCGGTCGGCGGCTCGGCCGGGGTGAACGTCGCCGCCGCGATCCGGGTCGCGCGCGACCTCGGGCCGGGGCACACGATCGTCACGATCCTTTGCGACAGCGGTGCCCGCTACCAGAGCAAGCTGTTCAACCCCGGCTTCCTGCGATCCAAAGGTCTGCCCACGCCGCCGTGGCTGACCTGAGGGTCCGCTCCATGCGCGACTGGCGCGGCCTGACCGTCAGCAACGCGGCTCCGGCCACCCTCGCCGCCATGGACGATTTCGCGACCGGCTTCCTCGGCTATCACCCGCGAATGCTGGGCATCGCGGCGGCCGCCGACGCGGACCCCGGCTGCGCGCTGGCGCAGGCGCAAGTGGCCATCCTGCACATGCTGGCCGAGACCCGGTCCGCCCCGGACGCCGCCCGCCCCCACCTCGATCGGGCCGAGCGCGTCGTCGCCGGCACGACCGGACGCGAGCGCAAGACGGTCGCGGCCGTCCGGGCGTGGGCCGAGGACGACATCGACCGCTCGCTCGGGTTGCTGGACGAGATCGCGACCGAACACCCGCGCGACATCGTCGCCGCCAAGCTCGCCCAGATGCACCGCTTCAACCGGGGCGACGCGGCGGGGATGCGGCACAGCGGCCTGGTCGCGCAGGCGGCCAACGACGACGTGGCGCACGCGCACAGCATGGCGGCGTTCGGCCATGAGCAGTGCAACGACATGCGGGCGGCCGAGCGCGCGGCCATGGCGGCGCTGGCGATCGATCCGGACGAGCCGTGGGGCCATCACGCGATGGCCCACATCATGCTCACCGAGGGCCGCAACGCCGAGGCGCGCGCGTTCCTGACCGAAGCCGCGCCGAGTTGGGACGGCCGGTTCAGCTTCATCCGCACGCACAACCACTGGCATCTGGCGCTGGTGCGGATCGAACAGGGCGACGGTGCCGCCGTGCTCGACGCGTTCGACCGCCACGTCTGGAACGACGAGCCGTCGTTGCCGCAGGATCAGGTCGGCGCGGTGTCGCTGCTGGCCCGGCTGGAACTCGTCGGCGTCGATGTGGGCGGCCGCTGGGCCGGATTGGCACCGTGGCTGCGCGGCCGGATCGACGACCACGTACAGCCGTTTCTCTCGATGCAGTATCTCTATGGCCTGTCCCGCGCCGGCGATCAGGCGGCGGCGGACGAGATGATGGCGGCGATCCGGGCCACCGCCGCCCAGAGCGCCTGGCGGGCCTGGGGCGAGGTGTGCGTGCCCGCGTGCGAGGGTCTGCTCGCCCACGCCCGAGGCGATTTCGCATGGGCGGCCGGGACGCTCGGCGCGGTGTCTGCCGAGGATGGAGCTGACCGGCGGCAGCATCGCGCAACGCGATCTGTTCGAGCAGATTTTCACCGACAGCCTGATCCGGACGGGACGGACGACCGAGGCCGCGTGCCGGCTCCGCGCCCGGCTGGTCGGCAATCCCGGCAGTCTGCCGACGCAGATCGCCCTGTCGCGCCTCGGCTGAGCATTCCCCGGAATCAAAAACGGGACGAGGCTTGCGCCCGTCCCGTTCCCGTATCGCGGGGATTCAGCCGAACGGTTTCCCGCCCGGCTGCCCCGAAACGCTAGTTCAGGCCGCGATGCTCTCGACCTGATAGGCGGCAACCAGCTCGGCACCGTCGTTCGCGCGGCGGACCCGCAGGCTCGACGCGTCGACGCCGGCCGGAACCGAAACTTCGAACGCCTGGCAGCCGCTGCCGATGCCGGCCTTCCAGAGGTCGGCGCGGAAGCGGTTGGCGAGCATGCTGGCGACGACGGTGCCGCCGGAGACCAGCTCGAGGCACACCGGAACGTCCGGCTTGGCCGAATGCTGCGCCCAGCCGCGAACCACGCCGTCGACCACCGGGCCGACGCGGCCGAGCAGCCCGCCGAAATCGGCGGTATCGGAAGCGGCCGGGTCGGCGCGCAGCGCGATCGCGCCACGGATCGACTCGACGATCGCGCCGTCTTCGAGGCGCGGGGCGCAGTAGACCGGCTCGCCACGCTGCTCGTTCGGATAGAGGTCGGCATACTCGTGCGCGTTGTGGAACACCGCGCGGCTGCTGTCGTCGATGAAGCTTTCGGTGGCCGCGCCCTCGGCGAACACGATGCCATGCTGGTCGAGCTCGACGTGGAAATACTCGACCGACGCCATTTCGGTGATCTTGACGATCGACGTGCCGTTGACGAGCGCCTCGGCCGGAACAAGCACGCCCTGGATCAGCAGCGCGTGGTTCGGCGAGAGGTAGAGGTCACGGCTCGGAACGTTGTCGGCAAGCGCGCCGGCGCGGACCAGGACCGGCAGCAGGGCGACGTTGCCCTGGCTGAAACGGTTGTCGTAGGCGCGATGGCCGACCCACTTGACGGGAGCCGAACCGCTCAGGGTGGTGACCGCCTGGCCGATCGTCAGCGCCTCGACGGCGACATCGCCGGCCGGGGTCGCGATCATCGTGCCGCGCAGGTAGCAGCTGGTGAACGACACGGAGCCGGCATCGGTCTTCAGCTCGACCGAGAAGCCGATCGGGCCGTTGCTGCCGATATTGTCGCCCGGACCCGCCGACGTGGACGTATTGGTCGAGCCACCCGACGTGACCACGTTCGAAATGACCGACTTTCCGTTGACCAGGATGTTGTCGATGTAGAGGTTCTCGGCCGTCGACTGAACCACGCCGCCCTGATCGTTCAGGAAGGTGATGACGATCTTGTGCTCGTCCGTGGCGCCCAGGGCCGGAACCTTGATCCGGAACACGGTGTCGCGACCGGTCGGGGCACCGCTGTTGTTACCGACGTTTCCCGGCTGATTGTCGCCGCGGTAGTGCCGCGCGCCGACCTTGTTGTTGGCCGGCGTTACATCGACGCCATCGACGGTAACCGTGAACAGAGCCGGATCGCCGCCGCCCTGCGCTTCGGTGAGGGCTTTGTCGGCCGAGAGGTCAAGGACCAAGACGTCTGAAGCAGCCATGCTGATTAACCTTCTTATGCGCGGCGCAACGCCGGTTTACCGCCGATGAGTCGGCGCGTTGATGGCCAACTAGACGGAGATATCAAGAAAGCGCAACAGATTTCGGGTTAATGAATCGTGACGTTCACGCCGCTCACCTGACCGGCCTCGCGGCCCCGACGGACGCTTACGTCCGTTAACGGGCGGCTCAGTGGTCGCGGCCGCGACCGGTTCTGGACTGCAACTCGTCGATTTTCAGGCTGGCTTCCGCCTTGGTCAGAGTGTCGTCGAACGCCTCCCCGGCCTCCTCGCAGAGCGTTTTCAGATAGCTCGCCTGGGCACCGGTCATCGTCTCGTCGCCGGTCGTCCAATCATGCGGGTCTTTGACGGTGTTCGAGGCGACGGAGTCATCGTGGGCAGGGGTCTTCGGGTTCGTGCTCATAGCGTCAATGACGCGGTATGGACCCGGTTTGTTCCGCGCCCGCGTTCGCTTGTCGATCACCGGTCCGTGTGCCAGCGTGGCGATGTGACGACGCCATATCCCGACGCCTCGCTCGCGCTGATCGGCTTCGGTCCGGGCGGCTGGGGACCCCGGCTCGCCGAGGGGATGTGGCTCACGATCCAGATCAGCGTCTGCGGCTACGCCGTCGGGATCGTGCTCGGCCTGCTCGGCGCGTGGGCTAAGCTCGGCGGCAGCAGGATCGGCCGGATCGGCGGATTGTTGTACACGACGCTCGTCCGCGCCGTGCCGGAGCTGCTGCTCATCATCCTTTTGTATTACAGCGGCACGCAGGCGCTGCAGGACAGCCTCGGGATCGAGGTTGACGCGTTTACCGCCGCCGTCATCACGCTCGGCTTCGTCCAGGGCGCTTATCTGACCGAGGTGTTTCGCGGCGCGATCCAGGCCGTCCCGGTCGGTGTGTCCGAAGCGGGACGCGCACTGGCGTTGCGGCAAGGACAGCGGCTCCGGCTGGTGACGCTGCCGCTGGCGCTGCAGAACGCGTTGCCGGGCATGGGCAACCTTTGGCTCGCCATCCTGAAAGACAGTTCGCTGATCAGCGTCGTCGGATTTTCCGAGTTGCTGTACACTGGCCAATCCGGCGGCGCGGCGACGAAGCTGTACTTTTTCTTCTACGCGGTGACCGCAATCCTGTTCCTGGTGCTGACCGCCGTGTCGAGCCTGGTGTTATCGCGGATCGGCCGGACTCCGGGCCGCGGCATGGCCCGGGTCTGAGTCCGCATGTTCGACGCCGACTACGCGCTCTCGATCCTGCCGAACCTGCTTCAGGGCACGATCGTCACGATCGAACTCGTGGTGACGGCGGTCCTCGCCGGCATGGCGCTCGCCATCGTCGTGGCACTGCTCCGTGTCTCGTCCAGCCCGTGGCGGCGCTGGCCCGCTTGGGCCTACATCCAGGTGATCCGCGGCACGCCGCTGCTGGTGCAGATCTACCTGTTTTACTACGGTCTCGGCACCGTCTTCGCGCAGACCCCGGCGATCCGGCAAAGCGTCCTGTGGCCCTATCTGCGCGACGGCTTCTGGTACGCGGTGATCGCGCTCGGCGTCTCGACCGGCGCCTACGCGGGCGAGATCTTGCGCGGCGCCATCCAGACGGTGCCGCGCGGCGAGATCGAGGCCGGCCGCTCGCTCGGGCTGCGGCCGCGCCACGTCACCGCCCTGATCGTGCTCCCGCGCGCGATCGCGACCTGCCTGCCCGCCCTCGGCGGGGAGACCATCCTGACCTTGAAATCGACCGCCCTGGCGTCGACCATCACCGTGCTCGACGTCATGGGTCAGGCGAGGGTGATGAAGGCGCAATCGCTCCGGCTGTATGAACCTCTGCTGGAAGCGGCGGTGATCTACATCGTGCTCACGCTGCTCATCACCCGCGCATTCGCCTACGCGGAGTCGCGGATGGGCCGCCACCGCGAGCCGATCCGCCAGCTCGACACGGCATAGACGCGGCCATGGCCCAGTCTTTCGGGCAGCCGGTCGCGGCCGGTCTGCTGGCGGCGTTCGTCGGCTTCGCGGGCTCGTTCGCGGTCGTCGTGAACGGGCTGATCGCGGCGGGCGCCAATCCGGCGCAGGCGGCGTCGGGGCTGATGGCGTTGTGCGTGGCCATGGGCCTGTGCGGAATCGTGCTCAGCCTGTGGCTCAGACTGCCGGTGTCGGTGGCGTGGTCGACGCCCGGCGCCGCGCTGCTTGCCGCCTCGCCGCCGGTGCCGGGGGGCTACGGCGTGGCGGTCGGCGCGTTCCTGATCTGCGGCGCGATGATCGTGGTGGCCGGGATGTGGCGTCCGCTGAGCCGTCTGGTCGGCCTGATCCCCGCCCCGCTCGCGTCCGCCATGCTGGCGGGCGTACTGCTCCCGCTCTGCCTCGCGCCGGTTCACGCGGTCGCGACGCAGCCGGTCGCGGGGCTCGCCATCATCGTGACCTGGGCGGTCGTGGGCCGGGTTCGCCGCCTGCTCGCCGTGCCGGCGGCGGTCATCGTGGCCGCCATCTGCATCGCGCTCGGGACCGACCTGCCGCCCGCCACATTCGCCCACGCCCTGCCGCATCCCGTCTTCACGATGCCGGCGTTCACGCTCGCCACGGCGATCGGGACCGCGTTGCCGCTGTTCATCGTCACCATGGCGAGTCAGAACATCCCGGGCTTCGCGATCCTGCGCCTGAACGGCTACACCCCGGACGCGCGGCCGTTGCTGACCGCGACCGGGGTCGGCACGCTGCTCGCCGCCCCGTTCGGCGCCCACGCGATCAACCTCGCCGCCATCACCGCCGCCCTGTGCGCCGGCCCGGACGCCGGCCCGGACCCGGCGCGGCGCTGGATCGCGGGCCTGACGAACGGGCTCGCCTACGTCGTCCTGGGCCTGTTCGCCGGCTTCGCGACCGCGTTCATGGCCGCCTCGCCGCCGGTGCTGATCGAGTCGGTGGCGGGCTTGGCCATGCTCGGCGCACTCGGGGCCGCGCTCCACACCGCGACGGCCACGCTGGATTCGCGTGAGGCGGCGCTGGTGACGTTCCTGGTCTCCGCCGCCGGCACCACGTTCTTCGGCATCGGCGGCGCGTTCTGGGGCCTGCTCGCCGGGGGCGGGCTGCTGGCGCTTTCGAAGCTGAGACGGCTGTAGGCTATCCGCCGTAGACGTCGAAGTTGAAATACTTCTTGGCGATCTTGTCGTAGGTTCCGTCGGCGCGGATTTTCGCGATCCCGTCGTTCAGCTTGGCGAGCAACGCCGTGTCGTCGTTGCGCACCGCCCCGCCGACGCCGTCGCCCATCACGTCGCGATCGTTATCGGCCGGGATGAGCAGCTTCACCTCGGCGTCCTTGCCCTGCGGGCTGCTCAAAAAGTCGTTCAGCGCGATGCTATCCGCCATCAGCGCGTCGACTCGCCCGGCGAGCAAGTCCGCATTCGCGTTGTCCTGGCTGTCGTAGGTTTTCAGCGTGACGAGGTCGCCGAAATGCTTCTGGACGTAGGCGGCGTGGATCGTGCTGCTCTGCACGCCGATGATCTTGCCCTTCAGCGCCGACGGATCGGCCAGCGTCAGCTTCAGATCGGTCGACTTCAGCGCCACGATCTCGGACGGCGTGTTGTAGTACTTGTTGGTGAACGTCACCGCCTTCTTGCGCTCCGGCGTGATCGACATCGACGCCCAGATCACGTCGATCTTCTTGGCGTTCAGCGCCGGGATGATCCCGTCGAACGCGGTGCCCACCATCTCGCATTTCAGGCTCTCGGCCGCGCAGACGGCGTTCATCAGATCGACCTCGAACCCGCTCCACTTGCCATCCGCACCCTGCGAGGCGAACGGCGGGTAAGGCGAGCTGTCCGCGCCGAATTTCAGCACGGCGTCGTCGGCGCGGGCCGCCGTCGACAGCAGCGCCAACGCGGCGATCGTGGCCAGAAGCGTCCTGCGGATCATTTCGGTTCCCCTCATCGTTGAAGGGCGGGATCGAACACCAAGGCTCTGGCAAAGGCAATCTGGCGCGGCCGGGACCCGATACTCGAAAGGCCGGATACTCGAAGGACCGGTCAGGGACGCGATTTGACCAGCATCAACGCCAGCATGTCCGCCTGCTCGGCCGCGGCTATGGCAGCGAATGAGGCCATGGCATATTCGACCGTGTCGATCAGATCGGCCACGTCGGAACGGTCGAACACGGCATTCGGGTCGTAGTCGGCCAAATGTCGCAACTCCTAAATCGACACGAAGTCCTCCGCGAACTCACGGGCCGCCTGGCTCATCGAACGGTAGCCGAGCTGTATCTGCACGCTCTGCCTCAACGTCGGCTTCGCAATCTCCTGGCAGGCCTTGGCCATGTCGGCGTGACTGTAGCCTCGGTAGATCAGTGCGAATGCGCCCCGATTGGCGACAGGGTCGCCGACGAAGCGGCAAGCTCCGGCATTCAGGACCAGATGGAACAGAGCATAGTAGGCGGTCGAAATCGCACGCCGACGATGAGCATCGGTCGATGGAGCGGCATCACTGATCAACCCTCGTGCGACGGAGACGAACTCCGCCGGATCAATCACGCCTGCGTCGATCCCAGTCGGTTTGATCGAGCATGATCAGCCGGCTCACCGCGGCCCCGACCTGATACAACTCGTCCGCGAGCCGAAGACCGATCTTCGACCGCGCCGCTCCGGGCCGCAGTGCCGATCGACTCGGATGATAAAGGTAGGTGACCTGATAGGCATCCCGATCGTCCGGGGAACGCTCCGTCACGAAGGCGCTCTCGACGACGTCGACATCCCCGATCGCGTCCACTCCAGCGATCTCGCGCGCGGCATTCAATGCCAGCGACTTCAGATCGGCGGTGGACGCCATGCTCATACCGGAACGTCTACCTTCGGATGAAGCCAGAACGCCAGCACGCGCGTCAGCTTCGGCAGCATCCAGTAGGTCAGGAAGG
Organism: uncultured Alphaproteobacteria bacterium; assembly: GCA_963756975.1. Lineage (GTDB taxonomy): Bacteria > Pseudomonadota > Alphaproteobacteria > Acetobacterales > Acetobacteraceae > CAVRQM01. Next base: position 468,556 of record CAVWPS010000002.1, read on the forward strand.
CGATCTGAATCCCAAGCGCCACGAATTGCACCACCGGGCGCGGCACGCCGAGCGCGATGACCGGGGCCAGCGAAAACATCAGCGCCTGCGACAACAGGAAGATCAACACGGTCAGCACCGACGCCATCTTCCAGCGCGGCGGCGGCCGGGTCGCGGCGGCGGGCCCGCCCGGGACGACGGGCATGTCGTCGGGCGTGAACCAGAAATCGATCCCCGGCTCGCAGATCACCTCGGCCGGCCGGCCCCCGAACTCCTCCGCGCGCGACAACAACCGGACCCGGCGCGGATCGACCATCCATGTCGCCAGGTTCTCGTCGGTGTCGAAATGCGCGATCGTGACGAATTCCGGGTCCGCGGCACCCTGCTTCGGCCGCAGGATCGTCAGCCCGATATAGCCGACGTGCTGGCTCGCGAGCGACGCGATGTCGTGCAGCCAGCCTTCGTACGCCTCGACCTTGTCGGGGCTCACGTGCCGCGAGATGACCAGCGTGACCGGGGCCGGCCTCGCGGGGCTCGGGGCCGGCCATGCGTGGTCGAGGCTTCGTTCCAGTGTCTCGCTCATGCCGTAGTCTCCGGTGCGCGCGGCCCACGCAGCATCCGCCGCAGGCCGGTCCATTGCTGGGCGAAGTAGCTACCGTTGACCAACTCGGCCTCGGCGCTCGGATCACCCGTTTGGACATACGCGCGATCGAAGTCGGCGGAGCCAAACAGCATGTCCCACCACGGCAAGATCGCGCCATAGTTACAAGACCGCTGCCCGGCTGCCAGCACGCCGTGGTGCGCGCGATGAAAGCGCGGCGAGATCAGCAGCCGCTCGCCGATGCGGCCGAACCCGACGCGCGTGTTCGCGTGGCTGAGGCTTTCGAGGAACCGCAGCACCAGCACCAGCAGCGGGAACTGCAGCGGCGGGATGCCGATCAGCAGGCCGATCGCGAGGAACCAGACGAACGAAATCACGTCGTCGAGCAGGTGGTTCCGGTCGTCGGACCAGAACGTCATCTGGACCTGCGCATGATGCAGCGCGTGCAGCGCGTACCAGCGTTCGAACCGGTGGCTGAGCCGGTGACGCCAGTAGTCCGAAAAATCGAGGATGACGACGTAAAGCGCGAACGTCAGAACCTGCTGCCCCAGCAGCGCCGGAAATAGCCGTTCGAGCGTCGGCGGCACCCAGCCGTTGTCGGTCAGCCAGCCGTTCATCGCCGTCTGCAGCGTGTAGAACAGCACGAACGTCACGAGCGGCAGCAGCCCCACACGGGCGATCACGGTGTAGAGCACGTCGATCGCGACCGCCTTCTTGTCCGGCCATCGCTCGACCGGCCAGTAATGTTCCAGCGGCAGGCAGACGGCGTAGGTCAGCAGGATCTGCGCGACGCCGTAGACCGCGAACAGGGACCAGCCGTAGCCGGTATCCTCCCACTGCATCAGGTCGAACGCGTACAGCAGCGGCAACACCAGATGGCCGTGCAGCCAGCCGGCGGCCATGTCGAACGGCAGTGTCAGGGTGTCCATCACGGCCGCAATTAGTGTCCGGTCGGGCTGATGAACAGGCCGTGCGGCGACCGCCCGACCTGCGCGGTTTCGATGGCGCCGGTCGCGGGGTCCATCACGGCGACGGTCCGGGCGAATCGCTGGGTGATCCACAACCGGCCGTCCGGGGCGAAGTCGATGTCGTCCGGGCCGCTCGGCACGACGTAGCTGCGCTTGATGTCGAGCGTCGTCGCATCGAGTGCGACGGTCGTGCCCTCGATCCGGTTATTGACCCAGATCGTCTGACGGTCGGGCGACAGGAACAGCTGGTGCGCGCCGCGCCCGGTGCGGATGCGCCGTTCCATGTGCCCGTCGACCGGATCGAGCTGCATGATGTCGTCCTCGCCCATGTTGGCGACCAGCAGCATGCCGTCGTGCCACAGGATCCCGGCCGGCGTGCGCCCGACCACGGCCTGCCAGCGCACCTGCATCGCGGCGAGGTCGATCGCGGCCACCTTGTCGGTGCCCTGCAACGTCACGAACACCATCGAGCTGTCGGGCGCGAACGCCATGTGGCTCGGCATCGTCGGCAGCGGGAACCGGTGCAGCAGCTTCAGGTCCGCCGCCGCCGTAGACGTCGACCTGGTTGCGCGCGAGCCCGTTGACCACCAGCACGCGGCCGTCCGGGCTGAAGCCGAGCTGATACGGGTCCGCGACCGGGATGCGCCGGCGCAGCGCGAACGTCACCGGGTCGAGTTCCAGCAATTCATTGCCGACCGTGTCGCCGACCAGCAACCGGCTGCCGTCCGGGCTGAGCGCCAGATGATGCGGCTCCCGCAAGACCGGAATGCGTCGCAGTTCCGCGTGCGTTGCGATGTCGACCACGGACAGCGACGCGGCGGCGGAGTTCACCACCAGCACGGTGCCCGTCGCATGGGCGGCACCGGACATGAGGCAGAGGGCGAGGAGCGCGCTACGAAGCATTGTTATCGCTTAGCACAGCCGCCCTCACCGAGTCCCCAAATCCACCACGGCCGCGAACCCCGTCTCGGTCCCGAACGCCAACGCCGCACCGTCCGCGCGCCAGGCGAGCGCCGACACCGCCCCCCGCCCCGGCCCGCACACCGGCAGGATCCGGGACGTCGCGATGTCGGCCAGGATGACCGTCCCGTCCGAGAACCCTGCCGCGACGTTGTCCCCGGTCGGGTGGCAGGCGATCTGCGTGCACAGCACCTCCGGGTCGCCGCCGCCGAGTTCCCCCGGCGCCTTGCCCATCGGGCCGCCGCCGAAGAACGGCCATAGCACGATCGCCTCCGCCCCGGACGACGCGAGCCATTTGCCGGTCCGGGTGAAGCCGAGCGACGCCGTTTTCGCGGGATAGCCGCTCATCCGCATGTGCTGGCCGTCCGACAGCCGCCAGCCGTGCAGCGCATTCTCCTGCATGGCGGTCACGACGCTGTCGCCGTCCGGATTGACCGCGATGCCGGTATGGCTTCCCTTCCACTCCAGCTTGCGAGGGTTGTCGCTCTTGCTCGCCACGAACCACAGGCTCGCACCATTGTAATGGCTCGCCGCCAGCCGCTTGCCCTTCGCGTCGAACGCGAGCCCGGTCACCGTCGACGGATGCTCCAGCACTTTCAGCGCCGTCCCGGTGCCGTCGACCAGATGCGCCCGCTTGCCGACCGCGTAGCCGATCAGCCCGAGCTTGCCGTCCGCGTAGGTCGCGACCTGCTCGACCCATCGCATCCCGTGATCGGCCAGCACGCGCGACGACCCATCGGCCGCGACATGCAACAGCTTGCCGTCATCTCCGCCGCTGACCCATCCGCCGGACGGATGCGCCGTCAGCGCCAGCACAGCGCCGTCGTGCGCCGGGGTGTCGGTCGCCTCGATCCCGTGCACCCGTACCCGGCCGTCGCCCAGCCCGAACGCAGCCTTGCCCGAAACATCCCAAGCGGCCGCGACGACGAACGCGCCGGTGTCGAACGGCTGGCCGCGCTCGTCCAGAACGCGGTCCGGCGTCACCAGATCAGCGGGCAACGGTGCTCTCGAACCCCCGGCGGAGCTGCGGGCGGTTAAGGTTGCGGCCGATGAAGACCAGCTTGCTGGTCCGCGCCTCGCCGTCCTTCCAGGCCCCGATGAAGTCGCCGTCCGCGATCATGTGGACCGCCTGGAACGCGAACCGCCGGTCCTCGCCCTTGAACGCCAGCACGCCCTTCGTCCGCAGCAGATCGGCCCCCTTCTCCTGCAGCAGCGCGCCGATCCAGGGCTGGAACCGAGCCTGGTCGATCGGCTCCTTCACCTCGAACGCGACCGAGGCGATCTCGTCGTTGTGGCCGTGCTCGTCGGTGTCGAGGAAGTCCGGCACGCGGGCCAGCACGCGCGACAGATCGAACGCGCCCTGATCGAGCAGTTGCGCGATCGGCACGTCGGAGCGAACCGCGTGGTGGATGACGGCATAGCGGTTGATCCGGCGCAGCGTCGCCTCGGTCTCGGCGAGCTGTTCCGGGGTCACGAGGTCGGTCTTGTTCAGCACGATCACGTCGGCGAACGCGATCTGGTCGGCGGCCTCGGCACTGTCGGCCAGCCGCGCGGCGACGTTCTTCGCGTCCACCACGGTGATGATCGCGTCGAGCCGCGTCTTCGCCCGCACCGTGTCGTCGACGAAGAACGTCTGTGCCACCGGTGCGGGGTTCGCGAGACCGGTCGTCTCGATGATGATGCCGTCGAACTTGTCGCGACGTTTCATCAGACCGCCGACGATGCGGATCAGGTCGCCGCGCACGGTGCAGCAGATGCAGCCGTTGTTCATCTCGAACACCTCCTCGTCGGTGTCCACGACGAGGTCGTTGTCGACGCCAAGCTCGCCGAATTCATTGATGACGACGGCGTATTTCTTGCCGTGCTGCTCGGTCAGGATGCGGTTCAGCAGGGTCGTCTTGCCGGCCCCCAAATAGCCGGTCAGCACGGTGACGGGCACCTGTGTCGTCTGGTTGGCGTCGGGCATGGCGAACATTCTCCTTAGGGCGCGGCTGTCGGCGATATGGGGCGGCGGTGGCGCGACGGCAAACGATCCAGCAGGCCGGCGCGCCAATCGTCGACCCGCGCCGCCACCCGGTCCATCGCGAACAGGGCGGCGCGGGTGACGCCGGCCTCGGACAGCGCCTGTCGTCTCGCCGGGTTGCGCGCGATCTCCGCCACCGCCTGCCCGAGTTCCAGCGCGTCGCCCGGCGCGACCCGCACGCCCGCCTCGCCCACCAGTTCCGCAAGACCGCCGGTGCCGGTGTGGACCAGCGCCGCCCCGGTCGCCATCGCCTCGAGTGCCGCGAGGCCGAACGGCTCCGGCCAGCGGCTCGGCACGACCGCGATCGACGCGCGCCGCAGCACGCCGAGCACCGCGGCATGCGGCAGCCAGCCCAGCAGATCGACCCCGATTTCGGCGGCGCGCGGCCGCAGCGCGCGCAGGAACGGCGTCTCCGGGCTGCCGGCCCCGAACCGGTCGGCCCCCACCATCACCGCCCGCCAGCCCGGCAGATCGGCCAGCGTCGAGGCCATCGCGTCGACGAACACGTCGGCCCCCTTATCGGCGACCATCCGGCCGGCGAACGCGACGGTGCGGGGCCGCTCACCATCGGGAAGCGGCGGTAACTCGATCCCGTTCGGCAGCACGCTCGCGGCAGCCGGGGCGGCGCGCGCGGCGACCCAGCCCGACACGGCGGCGATACCGGTCATGTGCCGCCCCATCCGCGCCCGGGCGGCGGCTGTTCGCATCCCCCCCATCCCCGCCGGGTCGTTGTGCAACACCAGCGCGACCCGCGGATGCCACCACGACAGGGCGCGCGCCAGCGACGGGCGGTTGTGCACCTCGACCAGATCCGGCCGCAGCCGCCGCACCGCGGCGATGACGGCGAGCGTGTAGGGAAGGTGCCGCGCGACCGGCCGGAAACCGGGGAACGGTGTCGCGACCGCGCGCCCGATCACCACCGTCCGCCACGACGACGACCGCGCCAGCCGGTCGGCCACCAGCGCGATCGCCCCGGCGCCGTCCGCCGCGAACGTCTCGCGCGGCGGCAGGATCAAAGCCACGGTCGGCATCAGGCGGCGTCGCTCTCCATCGCCGGGATGAACCACTCCGCCGGCTCGTTCGCGGCGGCGTCATACCATTGCGTTACCAGCGGGTGCGCCCGGACCGCGTCGCAATACGCCTGCGTCACCGCGTCCATCTCCGGCCGGTACGTCAGGAACCGGGCCACCACCGGCGCGAACGCCGCGTCCGCGTTGCCGAACGTGGCCCCGAACAGGAACGGGCCGCCGGAGGCGCCGAGCGCCTCGGCCCAAAGTCGCGACACCCGCGCCACGTCGGCCAGCGACGCCGCGGTCCGTCCGGCACCCGCGGCGCGCCGGAACAGGCTCATCGGCATTTCGGACCGCAACGCGCGGAACCCGGAATGCATTTCCGCCGTCATCGCCCGCGCCCGCGTCCGCGCCTTTCGGTCAGCCGGCCACAGCGCCGGCTCGATCTCGGCGCAGTATTCCATGATCGCCAGGCTGTCCCAGACCTGGTTGCCGTCGTGGTGCAGGAACGGCACCGTCCCGGACGGAACCAGCGCCTTGATGGCCGGCGTCGTGCCGCCGGCCAGCGGAATCACCTCCGCGCGCACATCGAGCGCCGCCAGCCGCACGGGAAGCCAGCCACGCAAACTCCACGACGAATAGCGCCGCGTCCCGATGTAAAAGGTTCCAGCCACGATACCTCCTTTGTCCTTGCCGTCCGCCGCGCGGCGCGCGACGGTAAGGCAGCCAATCGTACAGGTGCCGCGTGAACGAAATCTCGCCCATCGTCCCGAACGACCTTGAGCCGTTCTGGATGCCATATACAAATAATCGCGGGTACAAACACACCCCGCGGCTGCTCAGCCGCGCGGAGGGCATGTATTACTACACCCCGGACGGGCGCGAAATCCTCGACGGCACCGCCGGCCTCTGGTGCTGCAACGCGGGCCACGGCCGCCGCCAGATCACCGAGGCCATCCAGCGCCAGGCCGGGATCATGGACTACGCGCCGGCCTTCCAGCTCGGCCACCCGATCGCCTTCGCCGCCGCCGCCAAGGTGGCCGAGCTGACGCCGGACGGGATGGACCACGTCTTCTTCACCAACTCCGGCAGCGAGGCCGCCGACACGGCGCTGAAGATCGCGCTGGCGTACCACAAGGCGCGCGGCCAGGGGCAGCGGGTGCGCCTGGTCGGGCGCGAGCGCGGCTATCACGGGGTCGGCTTCGGCGGCATTTCGGTCGGCGGCATCGGCACCAACCGCAAGCAGTTCGGCGCGCAACTGCCGTATGTCGACCACCTGCCGCACACCCACGCGCCGGAGCACAACGCGTTCAGCAAGGGCCAGCCCGCCTGGGGTGCCCACCTCGCGGACGCGCTCGACAACCTGATCCAGTTGCACGGCGCCGACACCATCGCGGCCGTGATGGTCGAGCCGCTGGCCGGCTCCACCGGCGTCCTGGTCCCGCCCGTCGGCTACCTGAACCGGCTGCGGGAGAAGTGCACCGAGCACGGCATCCTGCTGATCTTCGACGAGGTCATCACCGGCTTCGGCCGCCTCGGCACCGCGTTCGGCTCGGAGCGGCTCGGCGTCACCCCCGACATCATCACGATGGCCAAGGGGCTCACCAACGCCGCCGTCCCGATGGGTGCGGTCGCCTGCTCGGGCGACGTCTACCACTCGATCGTCGACGGCGCGCCGGCCGGGATCGAGCTGTTCCACGGCTACACCTACTCCGGCCACCCGCTCGCCAGCGCGGCCGCGATCGCCGCGATCGACCTGCACCGCACCGAGGACCTGCCCGGCCGCGCGCTCGCCATGGAGGCCCCGTTCGAGGCCGCCATCCACGGCTTGCGCGACCTGCCGAACGTGGTCGACATCCGCAACATGGGCCTCGTCGCCGGGATCGAGCTGGTGCCGCTCCCCGGCAAGCCGACCCAGCGCGCGGTCCAGATCTTCCAACACTGCTTCGACGAGGGCCTGCTGATCCGCACCACCGGCGACACCATCGCGCTGAGCCCGCCGCTCATCATCGAGCAGGGGCACATCGACCGGATCGCGGAGACGCTGCGGAAGGTGATCATGGCGGTGGCGGCCTAAAGCCGCCTGCCGTCGGGTAAAAACGCACGGAGACGTGGCCCACGAGCGGCCACGTCTCCCGTCGCTTAAATCCGCCTCACCCGCGCGAACACGGCTGCCGCAGTCAGCAACAGCAGGATGCCTCCGGCCGCGAAGACGCCCGTCACGCCGCTAAAACTGAAGATCGATCCGCCCAGGGCCGCACCGACCGCGATGGCGACCTGCACCGATGCGACCAGGATCCCGCCCGCACTTTCGGTCTCGTCCGGAACGGCCCGCGCGCTCCAGGTCGACCACCCGACCGGCACCGCGCCGAATGCCATGCCCCAGGCTGCGACCATGACCACGCGGGCGGGCAGCCCGAGATGCAGTGTCGCGAGCCCCAATCCGACAGCGCCGATCACCAGCGGCGCGATCGTCAGCGTCAGGCGCAGGCTGCGTTCGATGAGAACGCCGGCCAGAATGGTGCCGGCGAAATTCGCCACGCCGAAGCCGAGCAGCATCAGGGCGATGCCATTGGCGTCGACCTCGGCGATCCGTTCGAGGAACGGCCGCACGTAGGTGAACATCGTGAAATGCCCGCCGAATACGAGAAGGCAGGCGATCACGCCGAACGTGAGGCCGGGCCGCCGCAAGACCGCCACCAGCGTATCGAGGCGCGCGACATGGTTGGACGATAGTTTCGGCAGAAACATCGACTGGCCGACCAGCGCCACCACGCCGATGAGCGCCGCGAACAGAAACACGCTGCGCCAGCCGTAGATGCCGCCGAGATAGCTGCCGAGCGGCACCGCCACGATCGTCGCGACCGAGACGCCGCTGAACAGGATCGACAGCGCGCGCGGGACCATGGGCCCTGGCACCAACCTGATCGCGACGGCTGTCGCCATGCTCCAGAACCCACCCAGGGCGATGCCCAGAAACACCCGGGCGAGCAGCAGCGTGACGAGGTTGGGGGATATCGCGACCAGAAGGTTGGAGACGATCAGCAGCACCGAAAAGCCTGTCAGCACGAGCCGGCGGTCCAGCTTGCGGGTCAAGGAGGCGGCGAGAAGTGCCGCGACGAATGCGACCACCGCCGTCGCGGTGACAGCTTGCCCGGCCAGGCCTTCCGACACGTTCAGGCTCGCCGCCATGGGCGTCAGCAGGCTTGCCGGCAGGAACTCGGCGGTGACCAGGCTGAACACACCCAGCGTCAGGGAGAAGACGGCCGGCCAGGACGCCCGCTCCGGCATGTCCCCTGCCCAAGCCTGTTCGACATATTCACTCATCACGCGGTACCTCGGTTCGATCTTGCAGCGCACAATATACTGGGCGTTCCGGACGATCTATGACAGGAAGTCCGTTCTGCTTGACCGGGAGTATGGAAATGTCGCTGTCGCAGGGATCTCCGCCCCCGCTCGACCTCATGAGCGAGCTTCTGCTCGGCATGCGTCTGCGCGGCATCGACTACCGCCGGATCGAGGTGGCGCCACCGTTCGGCCTCAGCTTCGACGACATCGCGCACCGTGCCCATCTGCACGTCGTCGTCGCCGGCACGGTCGTTCTGCGCGGGACCCATGGTGCCATGTCCAGCTTGCCGGCCGGCACAGCCGTCTTCCTGCCGCATGGCGGCGCCCACCAGCTGCTTTCCGCAGCCGACGTGCCCTCCCGCGATATCGCGACCTTCGCGAGCGAGCCGGTCTGCGACGCGCTGTCCGACATCAAGGATTGCGCCGGCAAACCCGGCTGTCCCGAAAACACCATCGTCTTCAGCAGCTGCATGGAGTTCGATCTCGGCGGCATGCAGCGCCTCGTGCATCTCATGCCGGAAGCCATGATCGTGGGCACGCTGTCGGAGCGTCATCCCGAAGTCTTGCCGATCGTCGGCGCCATGGAGAACGAGGTTCGCGGCCGGCGGATCGGCTATGCCGGCATCCTCGCGCGGCTCGCGGACGTGCTGTCCGCGATCATCGTGCGCGGCTGGATCGAGTGCGGCTGCGACGGCGCATCGGGCTTGGTCGACGCGTTGCGCGACCCGCGCCTCGCCGGCGCCATCGCGGCATTGCATCGCGAGCCCGGCCGGAACTGGACGCTGGCCGGTCTCGCGGCCGAAACCGGCAGCTCCCGCTCGGTGTTCGCGGAACGCTTCCACACCGTCACCGGCGTCACACCGCTCCGCTACGCGGCAGAACTCCGCATGCGCCTCGCGACACAGTGGATCGGCAGCGACCACGTGCCGATCGATACCGTCGCCCATCGCCTCGGCTACGCGTCGCAGGCCGCGTTCAGCCGGGCGTTCAAGCGCGTGACGGGGCACCCGCCGGGCAGCACGCGGGCGCAGTTGGCCGGCAGGTCGTAGCCTCCGCTACCGGCAGCCTGGCCCGCGCGGGTAAGCGCCCGGTCATGCTGGGCTGCGCTAGGTCGTAATGCGTGCCGCCGCTATTCGGCGTTGGACGCCCGGCGCATCGCCGAGAAGGACGCGGCCGCATGAGAGCCATCCATAAGGAAAGCCATCTGATCTCGCGCATCGGATGGCTGCGGGCCGCAGTCCTGGGTGCCAACGACGGGATCATCTCGACCGCGAGCCTGATCCTGGGCGTCGCGTCGGCCGCCACATCCGGCAACGAAGCCTTGATCGCCGGTGTCGCCGGGCAGGTCGCCGGCGCGATGTCGATGGCGGCCGGCGAATACGTCTCGGTCAGCTCGCAATCCGATACCGAAAAAGCCGACATCGCGCGTGAAACGAAGGAACTCGCGAGCGACCCGGACAGCGAGACGGAGGAACTCGCGCAGATCTACGCCGCCCGTGGGGTTGAGATCGCGCTTGCGCGGCAGGTCGCCGTTCAGCTCATGACGAAGGACGCGCTGGGCGCGCACTCGCACGACGAACTCGGGATTTCGGACTGCCCTCGCCAAGCAGGGCTGCACCTATGACCACCCAGCCGAAGCCGATATGCAAAAATAGCAAGGAGCGGTTCTGCACCAGTGGCAGTCCCGCGCCAGCGCGCCATTCGCCAAAAATTGAACCCCCGCGCCGAGTAGCAATAGACCGCCGACGGACGGTGCTCTGAAGCTCTACCACAATGCCTGCGCTCACGGATCTAGCGTTCGAATTCCCAGGCTGGCGCGTCAGCCAAGTGCCTTGATGACCAGATCGGCCATGGCAAGCCCCGAGCTGCCCTGCTGGCCGGTGATCAGGCGCCCGTCTGCAACGGCGTGCGGGCGGTAGGCGGGGCCCTGAACGAAGATCCCCGCATCCAGGCGTCTCGCCTCGTCCTCGATGCGGAACGGCTGGAACCGGCGGCCCATGACCCGGTCCACCACGTCCTCCTCGGCATTGGTGTAGCCGGTCCAGCGCCGGCCCGCCGCAAGCAGCGTGCCGTCGGGGCGCCGGGCGCGAAGCAGGATGCAGGTGCCGTGGCAGATTGCGGCCGACACCTTCCCGGCCTCGTGGAACGCCACGAACAGCCTCTGCAACGCCTCGTCGCCCATGAAGGTGGTGGGCGGGGCAAAGCCGCCGACGACGAAGATGGCATCGAAGTCCTCGACCCGGATTGCCGAGATCGGCCGCGTGGCAAGCAGGTCCGCTGTCACGGCAGGGGCGGACTTGAAGCCCCAGGAGACATAGTCGCGCGGGTTCGCGAAGCGTCCGCCATCCGGGTCGCTCATCGCGTCGTGCCGCACCGCGCCGCCCTGTGGCGAGGCGAATGCCAGCGTCCATCCGAGCTGCGCGAAGGCCCAGGCGGGATGCGCCAGCTCCGGTAGCCAGTAGCCCAGCGGGGCGTTGTCGGGCGCCATGGCGGCGGGGTTCGAGACGACGAACACGACCCTGCGCGGCGGGGCGACGGCCTGTGCCCGGGCCTGGCGGATGCGCAGCATCGGCAGGGCGGCTGCGGCAATGCCGGACGCAAGGACGGCGCGGCGGCTGGACAGCATCTTGTGGGTCATGAGCGGGTCCTGTCTTGAAGCCGGGCATGGTTGGCCCGAAACAATGCGAGCGCCTCGGACGCCGTCGCATCGACGACGCCAAGGTGCAGCCAGCCTTCGTATCCGGGCCAGGGCGCCGAATGGCCCACGCCACGCGCGAGCGCCGCGTCCCGCATGGCGCGGGTCATCGCGATATGCGCCTCGCCGCTCAGATGGATGTGGCCGAGTTCGTGCTCACCCACGTAGAAGTCGGCGCCGTCGATCTCGCCGGAGCGATAAAGGTGCCAATGGGCGCGGGCGATCACGCCTGGCCAGGTGGCGATCTCGGCGGCGACCGGCCCCGCGAACCCGGCAAGGGCTGGGGCGGGCGCGAAAGGTCCCTTCTCCTCCATCCGCATCAGACGCGGGCCTCGAGCCACGGGAGCAGCTCCGCGACGGCGAGATCGACGATCTCGGGGTCGTCGTAAAAGCGGGTGTGGAACACGCCCGGCACGATCACCAGCCTGCGGTCCGCGACCGTCAGTGCGTCGTGCATGGTCTGGGCGGCGACGACGAACCCGTCCGATTGCTCGCCGTGCACGATCAGCGTCGGCACGCGCAGGGCCGCGGCGGCGGTCCGGACATCGACGGTCCAGATGTCGGCGTCGCTTTCGGCCGTGACACGGTTTTCCCAGCCGGTCCGGGCGCCCCAGCCGATGCCGTCCCATCGGGCATACCAGTCGTTGATCTGCGGCCATGGCAGGGCGACGGCCTTGTCGGAGGGATCGATGACCCGGATGTATTCGACGGGGCCACCGGCGAGTTGCCGCGCCTTGGCGGCCCGGCCCCTCGCGATCCGTTCGTCGAGCGTCGGACCGCCGCCACCGAAGAAGCCTTCGAGGTTCTCCCGGTAGAGGTATTGGCCGGAGACGCAGGCCAGGGCCTTGATCCGTGTGTCGTGACCCGCCGCGATCATCATGTAGCTGGCGCCCTGGCAGATCCCGAGACCTGCGATGCGGCCCGCGTCCACGCCGGGATCGGCCGCAAGGGCCTCGATGGCGGCGGCGATGTCGGCGGTGCGGCCGGCCGGGCTTTCCGACCGGCGGGGTGTTCCCGCGCTCTGGCCGCTGCCATGGGCGTCGAAGACGAGGCAGGCATAGCCGGCCTCCGCCAAACGCGTCGCATACTGCGTCGGCGACTGCTCCTTCACCGAACCGAACGGCCCGGTGATGACGATGCCCGGCACGCGGCCCGATCCGGTGGGGCGAAACACGACGCCGGCCAGTTCGGCGCCCCGGCTTTGAAAACGCAGTTCACTTCGGCGCCAGCCACGGGAAGCCGTGGCGCCGAGTGCCGAGCCATGCGGCGCGGCCACGAGTGCGGCGCCGGCCGCGGCGGCACGGAACAGGGAGCGGCGCATCGAAGGTGCGAGGAGGTCGGGCATGGGTCCCACGACTTTCAGTTGACGACGGGCCGCACATTGGCCAGTCGATCAGCCTGCGTCTAATGGCATGATCGGAATTCGGTAATGCGCGAAGTGGATTTCTTAAAGGTCGATCTGAACCTGCTCGTGATATTGCGGGCGCTTCTCCAGACCCGGAGCGTGAGCCTGACGGCGGAACGGCTGGGCCTGAGCCAGCCTGCCGTAAGCCGCGCCCTGGCGCGTTTGCGCGGCCAGTTCGGCGACCGGCTGCTGATCAAGGGGGGACAATCGATGACCCCCACCCGCTTTGCCGAGCAGATCGCCGGCCCGCTCTCAGGCGCGCTGTCGGGCCTCGAGACGTTTCTGGATGGTGATCCCGCTTTCGATCCCGCGACGACGGAACGGGTCTTTCGGATCGCCACGACCGACTACGGCGCCATCGCGGTGATGCCGGGCGTGCTGCCGCTTCTGCGCGCGGCGGCACCTTCGGCGGGAATGGAGCTCGTTCCGTTCAATAGGGAGGCGTTTCGAAAACTTGGCGAGGGCGATCTTGATATCGTTCTCTACTCCGACGATCCGGTCGCGCCCCATCTGCACAAAGGCCTGCTGTTCACGGAGGATTATGTGTGTGTCGTCCGCGCCGGGCATCCCGTGATCAAGGCCTGCGACGAAGATCGGATTCCTCTGGACGATTATCTTGCCCATGGACACGCGCTGGTGACCGTTTTCGGTGGGCGAAGCGGCGTAATCGACGATGCGCTGGCCCAGCTCGGCCGACGCCGGCATATCGCGATCTGGCTGCCCTATTTCGCAACGGCCGCGCTTCTCGCTGCCGCCTCGGACCTTGTGCTGACCGTGCCGCGCCGTGTCGCGGTCGCATCGGCCGCACAGCTTGGCCTCGTGATTCTGCATCCCCCATTCAACCTTGATCCGTTTGGCTACCAGCTTGTCTGGCACGAGCGGACAGACGGGGATGCCGGATGCGTATGGCTTAGAAGCCTGTGCCTTTCTGCTATGGGTGTGGGTGCTAATCCGAAATGACGGCAAACACGAGTTTGACGTCATCGGCCGCCACTCCCGTGCAAAGGATGGCAAGCCCTGGCGTTTTTCCTGCGACAAACCCTATCGGATTGACGCTTAAACGGCTGCGATGGTCGCCTCGCGCCGATCGAGCGCCCTTGGCACCAAGCCGCCACCACGAGCGACGACGTCCGCCGTCCAAGGTCAACCACCTGCCCGAGCCGATGCGAAGCCGACGCGGTGTGCGCGGCGCATGGCGTTTCGGACAGATGTTGCGCGGCCCGCCGGCCTACCCCGAAAACACCACCGTCGTGTTCCCGTTCAGCAGAACCCGGTCCTCCAGATGATGCCGGATCGCCCGCGCCAGCACCCGCCGCTCGATGTCCCGCCCCTTCCGCACCAGATCGTCCGGCGTGTCGCGGTGCGTGATCGGCTCCACGTCCTGCTCGATGATCGGCCCCTCGTCGAGGTTCGCGGTCACGTAGTGCGCCGTGGCCCCGATCAGTTTTACCCCGCGCGCGTGCGCCTGATGGTACGGCTTGGCACCCTTGAAGCCCGGCAGAAACGAGTGGTGGATGTTGATGCAGCGCCCGACGAGTTTCGCGGTCAGCCCGTCCGACAGCACCTGCATGTAGCGCGCGAGCACGATCAGGTCGGCGTGGCTGTCGCGGATCGCCTCCCAGATTTGCGCCTCCTGCTCGAGCTTGGTCTCCTTGGTGACCGGCAGGTAGTGGAACGCGATACCGTCGAGATCGAGGTGCGCGTAGGTCTCGCGCGGGTGGTTGCTGATGATGCCGACGACATCCATCGACAGCTCGCCGAGCCGCCAGCGGTACAGCAGGTCGGTCAGGCAGTGGTCGAAGCGGGACACCATCAGCATCACCCGCTGCCGCTCCGCACTCGTCCGCAGCCGCCACGCCATGCCGAATTTGTCGGCGACCGGCGCGAAGCCGGCCCGTAACGCCGTGAAGTCGACGCTCTCGCCGACGGTGTTGACGACGACGCGCATGAAAAACCGGCCGCTCTCGGTCGAGTCGAACTGGCTCGCGTCCAGAATGTTGCAGCCGGCCTCGAACAAATAGCCGGCGACGGCGGCGACGATGCCCGGGCGGTTGCGGCAGGACAGGGTCAGAACGGCGGTTTCGGTCATGCGACGATCCGGGCCAGCGCCGCGTCGATCCGGGCGATTTCGGACCGCGCGGCGTCGAGGCGCTCGCGGATTTCGTCCACCACCTCGGGCTTGGCGCGCGCCAGAAAGTCGGGGTTGTCGAGCTTCTTGGCCGCCGCCTCGACGTCCTTCTGCCCCCGCGCGCGATCCTTGCCGAGCCGCGCCCGCTCGGCGTCGAGGTCGATCAGGCCGGCCAGCGGGATCACGATCGTCGCGCGGTCCAGCACCGCCTGCGCCGACCCGCGCGGCGGATCGCCCACCAGCGGCCCGAACGTTGTCGCCCGCGCCATCCGCCCGATCGCCTCGGTCCAAGAGGCTCCACGCGCCAAATCGGCTGGTTCGGCGTCGCGCAGCAAAACCGGGGCGAGCACGCTCGGGGCCACGCCCATTTCGCTGCGGACGGTGCGGACGGTGCCGATCAGGCGCACCAGCCAATCCAGTTCGGCGCTCGCGGCGGCGGCGCCATCGACCACGACGGGCTCCGGCCAAGCGGTGCGGATCAGCGAGGCCGCTTCGCCGTAGCCGAGTTCGTCCCACAGCGCCTCGGTCACGAACGGCATCACCGGGTGCAGCAGCCGCAGCACGATGCCGAACACATGGCCGCCGACGCGCCGGAGTTCATCCGCGTCGGCACCTTGCAGCCCGTATTTCGCGAGTTCGAGGAACCAGTCGCAATACGTGCCCCAGGTGAAGCGGTAGGCGGCGGCGGCGTACTCGTCGAGCCTGAAGTCGTCGAGTGCCGCCGTGCACGCGGCAACCGCGCCGTTCGCCTCGGTCAGCAGCCAGCGCGACAGCGGCAGCGTCGCCTCGGCGGGATCGAGCACGGCCAGCGGCGCGAAACCGTTCATCTCGCCGAACCGGGCCGCGTTCCAGATCTTCGTCACGAACCCGCGCTGCGCCTCGACCTTTTGCGCGCCGAGCTTCACGTCCCGCCCCGGACCGCACAGCGAGGCCACGGTGAAGCGCAACGCGTCGGCACCGTACTGGTCGATCAGCGCCAGGGGATCGATCACGTTCCCCTTCGACTTGCTCATCTTCTGCCCGCGCTCGTCGCGGACCAGCCCGTGGATCGCGACCGTGCGGAACGGCACGTCGCCCATCAAATAGATGCCCATCATCATCATCCGCGCGACCCAGAAGAAGATGATGTCGAACCCGGTCACCAGCACGTCGCCGGGATAATACCGCGCGAGGTCTTCCGTCTTCTCCGGCCAGCCGAGTGTCGAGAACGGCCACAATGCCGAGCTGAACCAGGTGTCCAGCACGTCCGGATCGCGCTCCAGCGGCTCGTCGTGGCCGTAATGCGCGCGGGCGGCGGCGATGGCGGCGGCCTCGTCCTCCTCGACGAACACCGTCCCGTCCGGGCCGTACCAGGCCGGGATGCGGTGGCCCCACCAAAGCTGGCGGCTGATGCACCACGGCTCGATCTCGCGCATCCAGGCGAAGAACGTGTTCTCCCACTGGCGCGGCACGAACACGGTCCGCCCCTGCTCCACCGCCTCGACCGCCGGCTTCGCGAGCGTCGCCGCGTCGCAATACCACTGCACCGTCAGCAGCGGCTCGATCACCACGCCCGAGCGGTCGCCGTGCGGCACCGGATGCGTGTGCGGCTCGACCGCGACCAGCACTTCGAGCCGCTCCAGCTCCGCCACGATCGTGCTGCGCGCTTCATCACGGTCCATGCCGTCGATCGAGCGGAGAAACTCGGTGGTCGCGCCGCCGATCTCGGCCAGGGTGATCCGGCCCGCGCGATCGATCACGCTCGGCATCTCCAGCGCATGCCGACGGCCGACCTCGAAATCGTTAAAGTCGTGGGCGGGCGTGATCTTGACCGCGCCCGTCCCCTTCTCGGGGTCGCTGTACGTGTCGGCCACGATCGGGATCGTGCGGCCGGTGATCGGCAGCACGACGCTGCGCCCGATCAGGGCGGTGTACCGGGAATCCTCGGGGTGGACCGCCACCGCCGTGTCGCCCAGCATCGTCTCCGGCCGGGTGGTCGCGACCGTGATCGAGCCCGTGCCGTCCGCGAGCGGGTAGCGGATGTGCCACAGATGGCCGCGCAGCTCCCGGCTCTCGACCTCCAGATCGCTGATGGCGGTGCCGAATTTCGGGTCCCAGTTCACGAGCCGCCGGTCGCGGTAGATCAGCTCCTCGCGGTGCAGCCGCACGAACGTCGCGCGCACGGCGGCCGACAGCCCGTCATCCATGGTGAACCGCTCGCGCGGCCAGTCGAGCGACGCGCCGAGCCTGCGCAGCTGCGTGGTGATCGCGCCACCGCTCTCCGCCTTCCAGCGCCACACCCGCCCGGTGAACGCGTCCCGCCCGATCGCCTGCCGTGTCGTCTGTTCGCGCGCGAGTTCGCGCTCGACCACCATCTGCGTCGCGATCCCGGCATGGTCCGTGCCCGGCATCCACAGCACGTCGCGCCCGCGCATCCGGCGGTAGCGGACCAGCACGTCCTGCATCGTCATCGTCAGCGCGTGGCCGACATGCAGGCTGCCGGTGACGTTGGGCGGCGGGATCATCACCGTGAACGGCTCGGCGCCGGGTCGCGTCCCGGCGGCGAAGGCGCCCGAAACCTCCCAGCCGGCGTACAGGCGCGGCTCGGCCTCGGCCGGATCGAAACGCTGCGGAAGGGTCACGCTAGGACGCGGAGCGGGCGACGAGGCGCTCGATCTCGGCCGCGACCAGGCGCTCCACCAGCGGCGGCAGATGGTTGTCGAGCCACGCCTTCAGCACCGGCCGCAATTCGTCGCGCACGATGTCTTCCAGGGTCGGCCCGGCACCGCCGCGGTTGACGGCCAGCGTCGCCCGCGCCTCGATCGTGCGGCGGAGCGAGCCCATGGCGTTCGTCGTCGCAGCCTCGGCTTCCGGGGCCACGATCGTCGGCCCCACGGTTTTCGGGTGGTCGGCCGGCTCGGGCATGTGCGGTTCCAAAGAAGGCTCGAATGACGAGGGTGCGGGCGGCGTCACGAGCATCGAATCGTCGAGGTCGAGCACGTCGTCGGCGGGCGGCGGGGTCACCGCCTGCTCCTCCTCGCTCAGAATGCGTCGGATCGAGGCCAGGATGTCGTCCATCGAAGGGTCGGGCTCGGCACCCGGTTTCACGCCCGGTCCGGTCATCGCGCTGATGGCCGGCGGTCGGCGGCGGGCGTCAACGGCCGGGCTGATCGGTGGCGAAGTCGCCGGTGCCGATCCAGAGGTTTTTGACCGCCCTGTAATAGGCGTTCACGTCGTACAGCGGCACGGCGAGATTCAGATCGTAGGCCGTCAGGCGGCCGGCCGCGTTGGCGACGGAGTAGCTGTAGGTCACGAAGTTGGCCAGCGCCTGCACCAGCGTCACCCGGCTGTTGAGCAGCGTCTGCTCCGCGTTCAGCACGTCGAGCGTGGTGCGGCTGCCGACGATGGCCTCCCGCTGCACGCCTTCGAGCGCGATCTCGTTCGCCCGGATCGCGACCCGGTCGCTGGCGATCGTGGCCTTTGCGGCGACGTAGTTCTCGTACGCCGTCACCGCCTGCTGGACCGCCGCGCGCCGCTGATCCTCGAGCTGCTTGCGCGCCTGCTGCTCCTGCTGGCGGGCCTGCCGGATCGCCGCGTATTCCATGCCGCCCTGGTAGATCGGGACCGAAACCTGGCCGGTGATCTGCTGGCCGTTGGTGTTGAAGCCGGCCTGCTGCTGACCCTGGGTGTAGAATTGCGACCCCTGCAGGCTGACGGTGGGCAGCAGCGCGCCGTAGGCGAGGTTGAACGCCTCGCGGGCCGCCTTGTCGGCGAACAGGGCGGCGACGACGTTCGGGTTGTTGGACGCCGACAGCGCCACGACCTCCTGCTCGGTCTTGGCCGGCAACGCCAGCGGCTGCGGATCGAGCAGGTCGCCCGGCAGCTCGCCCGTCTCGCGCTGGAAGTTCGCACGGCTGGTCGCGAGCGCGCCCTCCTGCGCCTCGCGCGTGGCGGTGGCTTGCGACAGCGCCGCCTCGGCCTGCGCCACGTCGGTCCGGGTGATTTCGCCGACCCGGAACCGGTCGTTGGTCGCCTGCAGCTGCTTGGCCAGCACCTGCTCGTCGTTGACGTCGAGCTGCAGCACCTGCGAGTTCGAGATCACGCCGACATAGGCCGCGATGGTGTCGGTGAAGACCTGCTGCTCGGTCACCTGCAGGGTGGCGCGCTGGCTCATCACCTGATCCTCGGCGCGGTTGATGCCCGCCACCGTGCGGCCGCCGCGATACAGAGGCTGGGTGAACGTCGCCTGTTCCTGATAGAAGTTGCGGGTCTGCTTCGTGACCGTGTTGCCGAACACGCCGGGCTGCGTGTCGGTGCCGAACGCCCGGCCGCCGCCGCCCGACAGCACGATCTGCGGCCGCCAGTTGGCGATCTGCGCCGGCACGTTCTCATCGGTCGCGCGCGTCGCGGCGCGCTGGGCCAGCAAGGTCGGGTTGTTGCTGTACGCCGCGCCGAGCGCCTGCTGGATCGTGTGGATCCCCGGCCCCTGCGCGATGTTCATCCGGCTGGCGGAGATGACCGGATACTGCTTGCCCGTCGCCGAGGTGATCGTCCGGGGCGGATTGCCGGACGTGCTGGCCGATTGACCGGCGGATCGGGTGACGCCCTGGGCACCGGCCAAGGTCGGCAGCGCCACGCAGGTCAATAGCATCGCGGCGTACGTAAGACGGGTCATGCAAGGCACCTCCGATAACCGCATCATAATGCCTCAGCGCGCCGTCGTCGCGCCACCCGTCATCGAGCCGGGGTCAGAACGTGAACTCCGGCGGCGGGGCGAGCGGGCCGAGCAGCGGGATGTTGCAGTCGAAGTGTTGGGCGAGCCCGATCCGCCCCTCGGACAGCTCGGCCACCACGGCGCGCCCGACCGCGTCGTCGCGAATGACGGTGACAAGCCGGCCGCCGAACTGCGCCGCCGACGGCCGCAACTGGCCGGCGATGACGGGCGGGATCGCCTCGACCGAGCCGTCGATCAGGATCAGGTCGTAAGGGGCCAGCGCCGGCCAGCCATCCGCGAGCCGGCCCTCGACCAAGGTGACGCGGGGGGCGAGTTCCGCGAGCAGCGGCCGCGCGACCGCGATCATGTCGGGGTCTTCCTCGAGTGCCGTGACACTCGCGCGGCACGCGTCCAGCAGCACCGCCGCGTAACCGGTATTGGCACCGACCAGCAGCGCCCGCTCGCCGGGCCGCACGCGCGCCAGCTCGATCAGCTGCGCGATCACCATCGGCTCGGTCAGCGTGCGCCCGTAGACGCCGCGCTCGGCGGTCAGCGGCACGCCTTCGTCGACATAGGCGCGCGACAGCATGGGGGCCGGCACGAAGCGATGGCGCGGCACGACGCGCATCGCGGCGAGCAGCAACGGCGAGTAGACGCGGTTCGGCCGGACCTGGCCGTCGACCATGAAATTCCGTGCCCTTGCGTACAAATCCTCGCCGCGCATCGCGACCGGGTGCGCGGCGCGGGCCAGCCTGTCGCGCGACAGCGGATCGGGCAACGCCATGGCCGGCTTGGTCGTCGGAAGATCGGCGGTGTCCATGACCGCCTCATACGGCGAGCGGCGCATCGCCTCAAGTGTCCGCGTCTTAACCCAAACGGGCCGACCGCGTGCTTGACCGGCTTCGGCCGACAGTCGATATCGGCGCGTGCCCAAGTCGCGGCAAAACCGTGCACGGGTCCGGTGGCAGAGTGGTGATGCAACGGACTGCAAATCCGTGAATGCCGGTTCGATTCCGGCCCGGACCTCCAGGCTCGGCTACATGCACCCTGCCCCGGTCGATCGTCTCGTCCAGCGCCGCCGTTACGGCCGCACCGGACGATTGTCGATCGCCGCCGCGATCCTGCTGCATCTGCTGGCGGTGGCGTTGCTGGTGCTGGTGATCCGCAAGCAGCCGCCAGCCCCGCAGGCCGCCCCGTCCGAGGTGGCGCTGCTGTTCGACGGCGGATTGCGTCAATCATCGCCATTGCCCCCGACCGAGCGGCCGTCGCAGGCGCCGATGCCGTCGCAGACGCCCGGTGTCGACACCCAGGACAGCGCGTCGTCGAGCCCGCCGCCGCCGCCCGCCGAGATCTCGCCGCCCACGCCCGCCCTGCCGACGCCTCCGGTGGCGCCGTCGGTGGAACCCCCGGCCACCGCCGAGCCGCCCGTGCCGGAGGCGACCGCGCCCGAAACCGCGAGCCCCACGCCGTCCGCGCCCGAATTGCCGAACGCCACGGCAGCACCGCCGGACGTGACGGGAAGCGCGCCGCCCCCGCCGGCGGTCGCCAGCCGCGAGCCGCCGGCGGTCGCCGCCCGTCCGCCCACGACACGCCCGACGCCGCCGAGGCAGCAACCGCGTCCCGTCGTGCGGTCGTTCCGGCCGAGCCAGCCGCGCTTCACCGCCGACGGCTTCCCGACGACACTGTTCGGCTCGACCGATCTCTCGGGGCACTCGAGCGTCACGCGTCACGCGTCGAATGCGGCGCCGCCTCGGCAACTCGCTCGATCGTCAATGGTGAGCGACGTTCACGGCGCAGAGGATTTGGGTGCCGACTGGCTCGGCGAACTGCTTGATTACGTCGACCAGCACAAACGCTATCCAGAGCAGGCGGCAGAAAATCGGGACGAGGGCGACAGCACTGTCCAGTTCGTGGTGAATCGCGACGGTCACGTTTCGGCCCGAGATGTGGATTTGGTTGGTCGGTCCGGATCGCAGTGGCTCGATCTAGGTTTGATGGGCCTATTCCGGGGAGCGCACTTACCGCCGTTTCCGCCAGGCGCACCGCACGACACGCGAGACGGTCGTGTTTACGATGCACTACGTCATCGTGCGGTGAGGACACCGGCCGTAAACCCTCACCCCGGCCCTCTCCCATAAGACGGGAGAGGGAGCAGCTTTCTTCTCCCTCTCCCCCCGGGAGAGGGCCGGGGTGAGGGTGGCTTAGAGCCCCGCCAGAGCCGCCGGATCGCTCAGCAACGCCACACGCTCGGCCCGCGTCAGCCCATCCCACACCGCGTTGGCATCCCCCGCCTCCTCCAGCTTCGCCCGGGCCAGCAACGCCGCCGGATCGAACGGCTCCCCCGCGCGGCGCGGCGGCGGCAGCATGGCGAGGTGCTGCTCGCGCAACCCCGGATCGGCGGCGAGCCTCGCGAGTGCCCCGGCCGTCACAGCCGGCGCCTCGCGCATCATCGCGTGCGCCCGCGCGACCTCGGCCGGCGGCTCGGTCTCCTCCGGCGTGCGCAGCAATCCCATGCGGCGGAACGCGCGGCCCGCGCCGGTGCCGGCCGTCCAGGCGGCGAGCGGGATGACGAACGCCCAGCCGAGCACGACCGGCGACATCCACGCGAGCAGCGACGGCGACACGGCGAACGCGGCGGCCCCGAGCAGCAGGCCGAACACCATGTAGTTGCCGTACGCGCGATTGACGTCCGACCACACGACCGCGCCGCCGTCGCGCCGCTGCGTCACCCAGCCGCTCTCGCGCCCGCGCAAAATGCCCCACACCGCCCAGCTCTGCATCAGCATCGTGGTCGGCGCCAGCAGCCCGGTCAGCACCGTCTCCGTCAGCATGGACACGAACGCGCGGATCGCACCCCCGCAGCCGCGCCGCAGCACCGGATCGCGAAGCAGTGCGACATAGGCGAGCAATTTCGGCAGCAGCAGCACCGCCATCGTGAAGATGAACACCCACATCGACCGCACCGGGTCGATCTTCGGCCAGGTCGGGAACAGCGACCGCTCGCCGGTCGGGAAGTAGTCCGGCGTCTGGAACCGCGCCTGCAACGACACGAAAATGCCGAGCAGCAGGAACGCGAGCCACATCGGTGCCGTCAGATAGCTGCCGATGCCCATCATCAGGTGCAGCCGGCTGACCCAGTGCAGCCCGCGCGCCGGCAGCACCGCCGCGTGCTGCAGATTGCCCTGGCACCAGCGCCGGTCGCGCACGGCGAGGTCGGTCAGCGACGGCGGGCCTTCCTCGTAGCTGCCGGACAGGCCGGGCAGCATTTTCACTTCCCATCCGGCACGCCGCAGCAGCGCCGCCTCGACGAAATCGTGGCTCAGGATATGGCCGCCGAACGGGGCCGCGCCGGGCAGCGTCGGCAGCCCGGCGTCGGCGGCGAAGGCGGCGGTGCGGATGATCGCGTTGTGGCCCCAGTAGTTGCCCTCGCTGCCATGCCACCACGCGATGCCATGCGCGATCAGCGGCCCGTACACGCGGCCGGCGAATTGCTGCATGCGGGCGAACAGAGTCTCGGCACCGACGATCACCGGCAGCGTCTGCAACAGCCCGACCGCCGGATCGGCCGTCATCGCGACCGACAGCCGCACCAGCAACTCGGCCGACATCACGCTGTCCGCGTCCAGGATCAGCATCTGCGGATACGCGCCGCCGTGGGCGCGCACCCACTCCGCGATGTTGCCCGCCTTGCGCTCGGTGTTGCGCGGCCGGCGGCGGTAGAACAGCTTCGCGTCGGGCGGCAGGCGCGAGCGCAGCGCCATCCACGCCGCCTCCTCGGCGACCCAAACATCGGGATCGGTCGTGTCGGACAGGATGAAGATGTCGAACCACTCGGTGACGCCGCGCGCGTCGAGCGCGGCGCGCATCGCTTCCAGCGCCGCCATGACGCGGGTCGGCGGCTCGTTGTAGGTCGGCATCAGCAGCGCCGTCTTGACGGTGGGCTCGCCGACCGGGCCGGGCGCCTTCGCCCGCATCAGCGAGACGAACCCGGCGACCGCACTGGTCGCGGCGAGCGCGATCCAGGCGAACAGGGCGACGTACAACCCGAGGATCAGGCATTCGAGCGCGGTCAGCCCGACCACGGCCAGCACGCCGTACATTTCGCGCGCGGCCGCGACGGTCAGGACGATCGCGCCGCCGACGACCGCGAACCGCCGCCACCGCCGCCCGCCGATCCGCACTTTCAACCGCGCGGCCGGCCGCGCGCGCAAGCTTTGCGGCACCATGTCGAGCGGTGTGCCCGCCGGCATAGCCTGGAACATCAGGGCGTCACGCCGGCGTCCAGCGGTACAGCCACGTCTCCGACAGCGGCCCCTGATCGTCGACCAGCCGCGCCCGCATCTCGACCACCGGCGCGCCCTGCGTATCCAGCTCGAAACTGGCCCGCCACGTGTTCGGCACTTCGGTGTTGTAGGTCGTGACCGGCGACAGGATCTTGCCGTGATCCGACGTCACCTCCAGGCGCGGCTTGCTGTCGGCGGTGAGCTTCCCGCCGCCGATGTCGAGCACGAACTCCCGCGTCTTGCCGCCGAAACTGACGCCGGAGCGGGTCGCGATCACGCGCGCGATCTCGGGCAGCATCGGGGCGGCGACGCACCAGTGCAGGCGGTAGGTGAAGATGTATTCGGACTTCGCCTTCAGCGGCGCTTTCGGCCGCCAGAACGCGACCATGTTGTCGTCGACCTCGGATTTGGTCGGGATCTCGATCAGCATCACCGCCCCCTCGCCCGGATCGCCGATCGGCTCGACCCACAGGCTCGGACGCTTCTCGTAGTCGGTCTCGAGATCCTGGTAGTCCTCGAACTTTCGCGCCCGCTGCATCAGGCCGAACCCGCGCGGGGACGCGTCCGAGAATACGCTGACCTGAAGGTTGTGCGGGTTGACCAGCGGCCGCCACACCTGCTCGCCGCGCCCGGTCCACAATTCCAGCCCGTCGCTGTCGTGCACCGCCGGACGCCAGTCGTCGAAACCGGTGTGCGCGGCGGGGCCGAAATCGAACATGCTGGTCAGCGGTGCCAGGCCCGCCTGATCGATGTCGACGCGCGGATAGACGTAGCTCTCGATATCCATCGTCGTGTCGTCGCCGGGCCGGACGGTGAACTTGTAGGCGCCGCTCGCCGACGGACTATCGAGCAGCGCGTGCAGCACGAACACGGTCGTGTTCGGCTGCGGCCGCTCGAGCCAGAACTCCCGGAACACGGGGAATTCCTCGTCGCGATCCATGCCGGTGTTGATCGCCAGGCCCCGCGCCGAGATGCCGTAGCCCATGCCGCGCGCGATCGCGCGGAAATAGGACGCGCCGAGGAACGCGCAGACCTCGTCGGTGCCGGTCGCCTTCGGGTTGGTCGAATGGATGCGGAAGCCGGCGAAGCCGATGTCGCCGGCGGGCGGTTTCGGGTTGGGGCCGAAATCGAACAGGTCGGGGCTGTAGACGATCCGGGTGGCGGTGCCGTCCGCGACCTCGTTGATGTCGACGCGGTCCTTGAACAGGAAGCCGCGATGGAAGAACTGCGCCTCGAACGGCAGGTTCTGGCCGCGCCACAGCGCGTGCGCGGGGTCGAAGCGGATCGACCGGAAATGGTCGTAATCCATGGTGTTGAACGCGTCGGGGAGCTTCTTGTCCGGCGCCGCGTACGGCTTGGCCGACAACTCCCGCGCCCGCGTGCGGACCGTGTTGGCGTCGAACGGCGTCGGGCCGGACGGCGTCGCGCTGGCGGGGGCGTCGGCCGCCCATGCCGGGAGGGCGATGGCGGCTTGGACCGCGAGGGCCGTGGTCAGGAGCAATCGACGCCGCATCATATGTTCCATGTCGCATCAGACGCGGCGCGAGTGGCCAAGGTTTCGTTTCAGGCGGCGATGATCGCCCGCAGCATCGGCACCAGCGCCTCGGCCGCCACCACCGCCGCCGCGTCGTTCGGGTGCGTCGCGTCGCCGCTGTCGTAGTCCGGCCGATACCCGGTCGGGCTCGCCCCGTCACCCCATAATTGATCGAGGTCCAGCACCGGGAGCCCGGACGCCCGCACCCGCTCGTTGCTCTCGCGCCTGAACACCTCGACGGCCGGGCGCTTGCCGAACACCGGGGCGGCGGTGACCAGGATCGGCGCCCCGCCCACCTGCCGCACCGCGTCGACCAGCCGCATCGCGAGGTCGTAGGCGCCCCTCGCCTCCTCCCGCGCCCACGGGTCGTTCTCGCTCCAGGCCTGGATCAGTGCCACCTGCGGCCGGATCAGGCCGATCGAGCGCAGTCCGTCCGCCGCGTAATCGGCCGAGCGGCGGCCGGCGTAGCCCTCGTTGAAGTAGCTGACCGGCAGCGCCGGCGTGGACATCGTGGCGCAGGCCCAGCGCGCCGAACCCGCTCACGCCGTTGGTCGTCGAGAACGACTGCATGATGCTGTCGCCGATCCCCATCACGGTCGCACCCGCCGTCGCGGTTTCGTATTGCAGCCCGTAGCAGGCGTGAACGAGGTCGAGCGGTTGGCCCGCCTCCATCGCGAACGGCGGCGACGCGGCATCGCCCACGGACCACGCACCGGCCCAGCTCCGGCCCATCGCGGGATCGGGCGGCCCGCCCGGCGAGAACCGGATCCGCCCGTGCGAGAAACACCGCACCAGCAGCAACGCGCCCGGTCCGCCGTCGCGGCGCGGCACCGGGTCGATGTCGATCCAGTCCGACATGCCGAGCACCGGCACGCCCGCCGGTCCGCCGTCGCCCGGCAGCGTCAGGCGGTGCGGGTCGGGGCCCGGGAACGTCACCCGCCGCCACGCGCCGGGGTTGTCGCGACCGTCGCCGTCCAACGGCGTGAGAGCCGCGGTCGCCTCGCTGGTTTGGGCCACGGCGGCCGCGTCCACGGTCCAGGCATCCTGCTCGTGGTTGAACCAGAACAGGCGGACACGGGACGCCGGGGCTTCGATCACGTACCGGCTGCAGAACGTCTGCCCGGCGCTGCCCGCGTCCTCGTAAAAGCCGTTTTGCGGCCGGAACCCGAGCGTCGTCGTCAGCGCCACCGGTCCCGCCGGCGACGCCGCGACCCGCGTCTTGCGCCGGAATTTCAGCAGCCGTGCGGCGAGCGAGATCATGGCCGCCTTCTATCCCCGCGAACGGGACGGCCGCTACTCCACGAAGGCCAGCGCCACCCCGCCCGCATCCGCCGCGTCGACCACGATCCGCCCGGATTCCTCCCGCGCCGCAACGCCGCCCTGACGGAGCGCCGCGCGCACCTTGGTCCGTGACATCGTGCGCAACGTCAGTGCCGCCATCGCCTCCGCCCGGTCCATGTCGGGGAACGCCGATGGTCCCCAGTGCCGCTCGAACGCCGCGCGCTCGACCACCTCGACCCGCGTCAGCGCGCAGGCGAGCCGGACGCCGCCGGGAATGCCGCCCACCGCGTCCGGCCCGAACAGGTCGGCGAACAGATCGCCGAGCACCCGAGGATCGCGCGCTAAAATGGTCGCGGACTCGATGCCGACCACGCCGTTCGGATGCACCCGCCACTCGTCGCGCCAGACCAGGGCGCGCGTGCGGTGTTCGCAGAAGTAGACCCGCCCCGACGCGACCAGCCCCGGTTGCAGGTTGACGGTGCGAAACGACGCCGGCGCCCCGCCCGCCGCCTCGACCGGACGGGAGAAATCGAGCGGCGGGTCGGCCGGCACCCCCGCCGCCTGCAGCGCGACATACGTGCGCGCCGCGTCCTCGGTGCCGAACACCAATCCGTTCAGCCCGGCCGGCCACTGCATCGACGGCAGGTCGGTGCGCGCGGCCGGTGCGCCGATCAGCTCCAGGTAATCGGTGCCGAACATCGCCAGATGGTTCGCCGACCCCAGCGTATGCCGGCCCATCGGCGTCAGCGCGAAACCGAGCCGCTGCCAAAGCTCGGCCGCCCCCACAAGATTGTCCCGCGTGTTGACGACCACATGATCGAGCGTCGCGACGACGCTCATTCGCGCATGGCCCAGCCCTGCATCTCGAGCCCCGGACGGTAGTTCTGCGGGTTCATCCAGGCGGAGCGGTTGACCAGCGGGCGCGCGTACATCGGGTGACGCATCGAGCGCACCTCGTGCTCGACCGTCACCAGCAGATCGCCGGTGTCCAAATCCACGATATCCTGAAACCGGTACTGGCTGGCGTTGCTCTCCTCGGTGATCAGCCCGCGCGCCAGCAGCTTCGCGTGCGGGCCGGAGAAGTCGGCCAGCGTGATCTGCAGATGGTCGCCCTGGTAGTCGGGCCGCATCGTCGCCGTCTCGCGGAAGATCAGGGTGAAATCGGTGCCCATCGAAACGCGGCACTCGGTCCCGCTCGCCGTCGCGGGGCTGCCCAGAATCTCGCGATAGAAGCGCGCGATCCGCTCGACCGTGCCGGTGGGCGTGTCCAGTTCGACATACGGCATGCCGAGCACGATCGGGCCGAACCGCTCCGGGTCGGGCGCGTGGCAGCGGATGCGGTTGCCCCATGGGCACGTCACCTCGACCGCGTCGCCCACGATCCGCATCGTCGCCGCATGCCCGTCCTTGAGGCGCGGCAGCACCCGGTTCGAGGCGAGCGGGCAGCGCCTCGATGTCGGGCACGACCAGCCCGACGGTGCCGCGCACGACCTGCGGTTTGCCGGTCGGCAGGTGGAACTGCGACGTGCCGACGTTCACCCACATGTTGTCGACGCCGACGTTGATGAACGGATCGCGCGTCAGGCCGAGCCCGGTGACGTAGAACAGCGTCGCCTCGCGCTGATCCGGCACGAAGACGTTGACGTGCCCGAACTCGACGATGTTGCCCACATCGTCCGTCGTGCGGTCGAAACTCGCCGGCATTGTTTGCTGGTCCACGGTGTTCCCCCTCCCCCTCGGTTATGGACGATGGTGCGCCGTCGCCGCCCCACTTTCCAGGTGTGCCGCTCGTGGGCCAGTGTGCCGTCCCCGATCAGGAGCCCTGCAATGACCGCAACCCTTCTAGGCCGCGCTCCGGACGGCCACGACATCGAAGCCCACACGCTCGGCGCGGGCGGCCCGCTGGTCGCGACCGTCATGACCTACGGCGCGCGGCTGGCGGCACTGCACTGGATGGCGCGCGACGGGGTGCGCGACGTCATCCTTCCGCTGCCGACGCTGGCCGTGGCGCTGGCCGACACCGCGCACCGGGGTGCCGTGGTCGGGCGGGTCGGCAACCGGATCGACGGCGGCCGCTTCACGCTCGACGGTCACGCCTACGAACTCGCCACCAACGACGGCGCGAACACGCTGCACGGCGGCCCGGACGGGTTCGGCCGCGCCGTCTGGCATGCGGAGCCGGACGGCGACAACGGCCTGCGCCTGACCCACGATAGCGCCGATGGCGACCAGGGCTTTCCCGGCCGGCTGCACGCGACCGTCCACTACGCCGTCGACGGCTCCGATCTGGTGATCGACTACCTCGCCACCGCCGACGCGCCGACCGTCGTGAACCTGACCAACCACGCGTATTTCAACCTCGACGGGGCACCGGACATCCTGGCGCACGACCTCACGATCGCCGCCGACCGGATCACCGCCGTCAGGGCCGACATGATCCCGACCGGCGAGCTGATGCCGGTGGCAAACACGCCGTTCGACTTCCGGACGCCGCACCCGATCGGAACCCGGATCGGCGACGCGCACCCGCAGTTGCAGGCCGGCGGCGGCTACGACCACAACTACGTCCTCGCCGACGGGCCGCGCGCGGAGCCGGAGATGGCGGCGGTGGTGGAGGCCGGCGGCGTGCGGATGACGGTGCTGACGACCGAGCCGGGCATCCAGTTCTACAGCGGCAACATGATGGAAAAGAGCGGACTGCCGCACCGGGGCGCCCTGTGCCTGGAGACGCAGACCTGGCCGGACGCGCCGAACCACCCGGACTTCCCATCGATGACGTTGCGGCCCGGGCAGATGCGGCGGTCGCGAACGATCCTTCGTTTCACGAATTTCTAGTCGGACGATTGATTCGGTCGTTGCGGCGAAGCATGGTGCGCCGGATGCCGCAGCCGACAACGCGGCCCGTTTGGGAGAGACCACCTTGAAGCAGCTTCTTTTGGCTGGTGCCGTCATGGCGCTCGGCCTGTCGACCGCCCCCGTCGCGCGCGCGCAGCAGCCGACGATCCCGATCATCGTCAAGGACACGACCAGCTTCTACTGGCAGATCGTGCTGGCCGGCGCCCGTCAGGCCGGCAAGGATCTCGGCGTCAACGTGCCCGAGCTCGGCGCGCAGGCCGAAAGCGACATCAACGGCCAGATCTCGATCCTCGAGAACGCCGTCGCCAGCAAGCCGGCCGCGATCGTGATCTCGCCGACCCAGTTCCAGGCGCTCGGCAAGCCGATCGACGAGGCTGCCAAGTCGGTCAAGATCATCGGCATCGACAGTGCGGCCGACAGCAAGGCGTTCACGTCGTTCCTGACGACCGACAACGTGCAGGGCGGCCGTGCGGCGGCCGATGCGCTGGCCGAGGGCGTCAAGGCCAAGAACGGCGGCAAGGTCGAGGGCGACGTCGCCCTGATCACGTCGCTCGCGGGCGTCGGCTCGCTCGATCAGCGCGCCAAGGGCTTCAAGGAAGAGCTCGCCAAGTATCCCGGCCTGCACCTCACCGCCGACAAGATCGCCGACGGCCAGGCCACGACCGGCCTGAACATCATGACCGACCTGATCACCGCGAGCCCGGACCTCAAAGGCGTGTTCGCGTCGAACCTCATCATGGCCCAGGGCGCCAGCCAGGCGATCAGCGAGAACAAGGCGCAGAACACGATCGCGCTGATCGGCTTCGACAACGACGACAAGCTGGTCAAGGCGCTGAAGGACGGCGTGATCTACGCCCTGATCGTCCAGGACCCGTACCGGATGGGCTACGACGGCATCAAGACGGCACTCGCGGCCAGCAAGGGCGAGAAGGTCGAGGCGAACGTCGACACCGGGGTGAACACCATCACCAAGGCGAACATGGACACCGAGCGCAGCCAGGCGCTGCTCAACCCGAAGGTCAAGTGAGCACTTCGACAACGATGGACCGCCCGGAGACGGGCGGTCCTATTCTCGAGCTGCGAGGCCTCGACAAATGGTTCACCGGCACGCACGCCCTTAAGGGCGTCGATCTGTCGTTTCACGCGGGCGAGGTCCACGCGATCGTCGGCGAGAACGGGGCCGGCAAAAGCACGCTGATCAAGCTGCTGACCGGCGTCCATCTGAAGACCGCCGGCGAGATGATCTGGCTCGGGCAGTCGGTCGACCTGACCGGCCCGCAGGACGCGCTCGCGCGCGGCATCAACGCCGTCCATCAGGAAGTCGTGCTGTGCCGCCATCTGACGGTGGCCGCGAACCTGTTCCTCGGCGACGAGCACGCCCGCTTCGGCCTGCTGCGCCACCGCGCCATGGTGCGCGAGGCGCAGGCGGTGCTCGACGACCTCGGCTTCGAAATCCCGGCCGACGTCGTGCTCGGCACGCTCACCATCGGCCAGCAGCAACTGGTCGCGACCGCCCGCGCCGAACTGCGCGGCACGAAATTCCTGATCTTCGACGAGCCGACCGCGTACCTGACCCGCAACGAGACGCGCCAGCTGTTCACCCTGATCCGCCGTCTGAAGGCGCAGGGCGTGACGCTGGTCTACATCTCGCACCGCCTCGAAGAAGTGTTCGAGCTGTCGGACCGTGTCAGCGTGCTGCGCGACGGGGCGCTGGTCGGCACCTGGAATACGAAAGACACCGACGAAGCTTCGCTGATCCGGGCGATGTCGGCGCGCTCGATCGAGCAAATCTACCACAAGGAAGAGTTCACCTTCGGCGAGCCCCTGCTCGAAACCCGCGCGCTGACCGGCCGGGGTTTCGCGGACATCTCGATGACTGTCCGGCGGGGCGAGATCGTCGGGCTGTACGGCCTGATCGGGGCCGGGCGCAGCGAGTTCGTGCAGTCCGTGTTCGGCCGCTTCCCGGTCACCTCCGGCACGATCCTGCTGCACGGGGCCGAGACGCGCATCCGCAACGAGCGTGACGCGATCAAGCGCGGCCTCGCCTTGGTGCCGGAAAGCCGGCGCGATCAGGGGCTGTGCCTCAGTCTCGGCGTCGGCACCAACCTCAACATGTCGATCTTCGACCGCCTCTCGAACGGCCCGCTGCTGAACGGCGGGGCGGAGCGGTCGGCGGCCGACAAGCAGATGGCCGACCTCCGCATCGTCGCGGCCGGGCGCGGTGCCCCGGCGGCGTCGCTGTCGGGCGGCAACCAGCAGAAGATCGTGGTCGGCAAATGGCTCGCCCACGGCGCCGAACTGCTGATCTTCGACGAGCCGACGGTCGGCGTGGACGTGGCGACCAAGGTCGAGATCTACCGCCTGTTCGCGACATTGCTGCGCGACGGGGCGGGGATCATCCTGATCTCGTCCTACCTGCCGGAAGTCTACCAGCTGTCCGACACGCTGCACGTGTTCCGGCGCGGCTCGCTGGTCGCGAGCCACGAGCGCGGCACGGCAACGATGGAAACCATTTTGACCGAGGCAATCGGATGAGCGACGCGGCACTGCACGGCGCGGCGCTCGCGACCGCACGACGCAAGACGGCACGGCGGGATCTGCTGCTGAGCCTCACGCTGCTCGGCTTGCTGCTGCTGATGTGGGCGTTCCTGTCGGTCGACACGCGAACGTTCCTCACCGGGCGCAACATTCTCAACCTGATGCGCCAATCGTCGCTGTTCGCGATCATCGCGATGGGCCAGACATTCGTCATCATCACCGCCGGCATCGACCTCTCGGTCGGCGCGGTGATCGGGTTCGCGGGCGTCATCGTGACCCTGCTGATCAGCAACGGCACGCCGATCGCGGCCGCCATCGCGATCACGCTGCTGGTCGGCGTCGCGATCGGATCGTTTCACGCGTTCGGCGTCACGAAACTCGGCCTGCCGCCGTTCATCATGACGCTGGCAACGCTCACCGCACTGCGCGGCATCGGCCTGCTGATCACCAACGGGGCCAGCATCGAGGGTTTGCCGGACTCGTTCACCGGCTTCTCGCAGGGCGCGTTCCTGGGCGTGCCGAACCTGTTCTGGATGGTGATCGTCGTCGCGGTGCCCGGCTACATCCTGCTGAGCCACACGCGCTGGGGCCGCTACCTGTTCGCGATCGGCAGCAACGCCGAAGCGGCGCGGCTATCGGGCGTCAGCGTGACCCGCACGATCTACCTCGCCTACATCCTGTCGGCCACGCTCGCCGCTTTCGCCGGCATCCTGACCGCATCCCGCCTCGGCATCGGCAACGCCACGACCGGCACCGGCTACGAGCTGCAGGCGATCGCGGCCTCGGTCATCGGCGGCACCAGCCTGTTCGGCGCGGTCGGCTCGATCCAGGGCCCGCTGCTCGGGTCGTTCGTGCTGAGCACGATCAACAACGGGGCCAACCTGCTGAACGTGAACTCGTTCGTGCAGCAGATCATCACCGGCGGCCTGATCATCGCGATCGTCTACTTCGACCAGTTGCGGCGCCGTCGGCGGTAGGCGGCGGTGTTCTTCTCGGTCGTCATGGCGACGCACGGCCGAGACGAACACATCCGCCCCAGCATCGCATCCGTCCTCCGCCAGAGTTTCGGCGACTTCGAGCTGATCGTGGTGGGCGACGGGGAGGAGGCGACGCCGGGCCTGATCGCCTCGTTCGGTTCGCCGAAACTTCGCTGGCTCGGCACCGCGCGCCAGTCCGGCAGCCAGGCCGCTCCGAACAACGCCGGGATCGCCGCCGCGCGGGGCGAGTGGGTCGCGTATCTCGGCCACGACGACATCTGGTCCGGCGTGCACCTGCAATGCCTCAAGCAGGCGACCGAACTGGTGGCGGATTGCGACGCCGTGGTCGCCGGCTGCCTGTACCACGGCCCGCCCGGGACCGGCATTTTGGGCGTGACCGGCCTGCTCGAACACGAGACGGACATCCTCACGCATTTCGTACCGCCGTCATCGGTCGCGCACCGGCGCGGTGTCGCCGAGCGGATCGGCGGATGGCGCGACCCGCGCACGATCACCGCGCCGGACGACGCGGACTTCATGCTGCGCGCGGCCCATGGCGGCTGCCGGTTCGCGGCGACGGGGCGCGTCAGCGTGCATAAATTCGCGGCCGGCCATCGCTACCTCTCGTATGTGCGCCAGAGTTCCGGAGAGCAGGCGGCGATGCTGGCCGACCCACGGCTCGACGATCCCGGGTCGTGGTGGCCCGAACTATCGGACGCGCGTCGCGACGGACTCTGCATGCACATGCGCCACCCGGATTTCAGCGCGTTCGCACCGGGCGCGCTGTTCGCGCGCAACCGGGCGAACAAGGGGATCGCGAGGCGAGTCCTCACCCCGCTTGGCCGAGCGCCGGTCGTGATCGAGCAGACCGACGAGCCCCGCGCGCTGGATTGGTACGCGCCGGACACGATCGCGCGGCACCGCTGGTCCGGTCCGAACCCGCGCCCGAAAATTCTGATCCCGTTCACACATCGGGGCCGCGCGCGCGTGACGCTCGCGATCGTCGACGGGCGCACCGCGCCGGACGCGGTCGCCGTATCGGACGCCGCTGGCCGCCGGTTGCCGACGACCATCGAGCGGACCCGGACCGGCGCGAACATCGTCGTGACGGCGATGCTCCACCCGGCCCGCGACACGATCCTGACGCTGCACACGCCGGCGATGGCGCGCACGGACCTTGGCGTCAGGCCCGACGATCACCGCCGGCTGGGCGTCGCGCTGGCGGACATCACCGTCGAACCGTTGCGATCGTTCACCGGAACCGCGCTATCCTGGTACGATTCGTGGTCGCGAACAGCGTCGCGATAATCGGGAGGTGCGCGTGCCGGTTCGACCGAATGTCGTGGGTGCCGACGAGTTGCTGGCGAAACGTTCGGCGGTCGACGCGCGCGGCGCGCTGCACGGAACGCCGATCGCGGGCCTGCGCTTCCGCCCGGTCCGCCCGGTTCCCCATGAGGACGGGGTGGTCACCGAGGTCGCCCGCGCGAGCTGGGGCGAGTTGGACGACCCCATCGTGCAGGTCCACACGACGACGACGATGCCGGGCCGCATTCGCGCGTGGGGCCTGCATCAGCGCAGCACGGACCGCCTGTTCGTGGTGTCGGGGCTGGTGAAAATCGCCGTGTTCGACGGCCGCCACGGCTCGCCCACGTTCGGGCTCGTCAACACGTTCACCGTCAGCGAGCACAACCCGGGGCTGCTGATCGTGCCGCCCGATCTGTATCACGGCTGGAAGAACATCGGCGTGGCCGACGCGATCATCATCAACATGCCGTCGCGGCTCTACGACCACGAAAACCCGGACGCGTTGGACCTGCCATGGGATTCCCCCGCAGCCGCGCGGATCGTGCCGTTCGCGTTCTAGGTTGGCTCGGTGCCGGGACTTTAGGCGCGGGCATGGTCAGGCCGCAGGCCGCGCAGCACGATGTCTGCGTGCGCCGCGATGGCGGCTTCATCGAGGCAAGCGCCCGAAACCAGCAGACGATAGTAGATCGGTGCCCAGAACGCGTCGATCGCGACATCGAGATCCACATCGGGCCGGACGATGCCGGCAGCAATTCCGCGGCGGATCGCGCGTCGCGCCTGCTCGCGGCGTGGCTCCAGAAACCCTGCGATAAACGCGTCCCGCATCGCCTCGTCGTGCTGGGCCGCCCCGATCATCTCGCGGACGAGGCGCCCTGTCCGCTCGCGGTACACGGCTGCGAGCGACTGCATCTGCAGCACGATGTCGTTCTGTGGGGACCCGCTATCGACGAACGCGATCGATGGCTCGACGGCGGCGAGAAACGCCTCCACGGCCACCACGCCCTTACTGGCCCACCAGCGATAGATGGTGGTCTTGCCGACGCTCGCGCGGGCCGCGATGCGCTCGACCGAGAGCCGGTCGAAGCCCTCCTCCGTCAGCAGAGCGAATGTCGCGTCCAAGATGGCTTGCCGCGAGGTCTCGTCACGTTTGCGGCCCGGTTGGCCGCTCATGCGCGATCCTGTTGCGGAAGCACGAGATACTTGGTCCCGGTGGCGCGCCGCGTATAGCCGCGGATCGTCTCGAGCGAGAGCATCTCGGCAAGGCCGGTCTCGGCGGAGAAGTGGCTGGCGAAGGTCGTGGTCATCTCGGCGGCGGCCCGGGCGCGCAGAACGGCGGCATCCACAGGGCCGATCCGGTCATAGAACCAGGTCATCAACCAGCCGCCGAGACCCCAGGCCATGCCGAAATGGCCATCGAGCACGCGAGGCGACGGATCCAGCACGCCGTAGATGTAGACCTGCTTATGCGTGGGCGAGCCGTAACGGCTGTAGGCGGAGAGCCGACGCGTCGCCACCGTTTCCATCGCCGATAAAAGCGTGTTCGCCATCCGGCCGCCGCCGATGGCATCGAACGCGAGGGTCGCACCGGTCGTCCTCGAGCGCGCTCAGCAGTGCCGGATGGAAATCGGGCGCGCTACTGTCGAGCACATGCGCCGCACCCTGGGCCTGCAGCAGGGCAACCTGAGCGGGGCTGCGAACGATGTTCACCAGCGCCACGCCGTCGGCCATGCACAGCCTGTTGAGCATCTGCCCGAGGTTCGAAGCGGCTGCCGTGTGAACCAGGGCTGTGTGACCCTCCCGCCGCATGGTCTCCACCATGCCGAGCGCCGTCAGCGGATTGATGAACGCGGCGGCCCCTTCACGGGCGGACACCCCGTCGGGCAGCAACAGGCAATCGGCCGCCTTGACGGTTTGGTATCGCGCATAGGTTCCCGTCGCCGCACGGATCGCCACCGTCCGCCCGACCGGCAACGCCGCATCGGCGCCCGCCTTGACGACCGTACCCGCGCCCTCGTTGCCGACCGGCAGCGCTTGTCCGAGGCGACCCGCGATCGCCGCGAGCCGCTCCCGTGGCACAGTGCCCTCGATGACGGGCCGGTCGGCAGGGCCGGTCTGCCGCAGCGTCGAAGGATCGGCCGGCCCCAGCAACAGGATCTGGTCGGACGGATTGAGCGGCGCGGCCTCCACCCTCACGAGCACCTCGTCCGGGGCCGGTTCTCGGATCGCCACATCCTCCAGCCAGATCCGCAGGCTTCCGTCGGCGTCGATCAGCGATCGTATCTCGCGGTTGTTGGAGTCCATGCGTCACCTCTATTTCGATACGTGACGGTCCGTATCACATCCGCGCCCACGCAACGCAAGCGGTGCCATGGCCCCTCTCCCAGCGGGATCTCCCTCTCCCGTCTTGTGGGAGAGGGCCGGGGTGAGGGCCTTGCTACACCGCCGGCGGCCGCCCCGCCCCTCGCGCCAAAGCCAGCAGCGTGCCGATCAGGTTACCCCCCTCGCCCGCCCCGCTCTCCACCAGCACCTGCGGCACCAGCGCGTTGGAACTCTCGCGGATCGCCGCCCCGAGCGTCTCCAGCGCCAGCTGCCGCAGCAGCCCGTCCACACCGCCGATCGCCTCCGCCCGCACCCGTGCCCCGTACGCCTCGGCGTCCGCCGTGGCCCGGATGCCGAGCGCGAGCTTCGCCTGCCGCGACGCCTCGGCCTCGCCCTCGTTCTCGGCGACCCGGATCGCGATCGCGGACGCCGTCAGCGCCGCCTGCTGCTGTGCGAGCGCGCGCTGTTCGTTCAGGCTGCGCTCCTTGGTCGCCGCCGCCTCCTGGCTCTCGAACGTCGCGATCTGCTCGCGCGCCAGCTGCCTGGACCGGAGCTGGGACAGCACCGTCTCCATCTGATCGTTGCCGGCCGGCGCGATGGGTGTGCCGAGCAGCACCTCCTCGATCCCGACCCGGTGCTGACCGAGCCGCTCGCGCATCGCCAGCAGCGCGTTGGCCTGGATCGACTGCCGGTCCTGCACGAACTCCAGCAGCGTCCGCGCCTGCGAGGCGTCCTTGAAATAGGCACTCACCAGCGGATCGAGCGTGTTGCTGACCAGCCGCCGCACGTCGCTAAACCGCTGGATGACGTGCGGCGCGTCCATCGGCGCGATGTGGGCGACGATCGACAGCGGCAGCAGGATTTCGAACGCGTCGCGGGTGATGACCGGGATTTCGCGCAAGTCCTCGTCGTACATCAGCCCGCCCGTCGCTCCCTTGATCCAGCGCAGCTGGAAGTTGGTGGTCGGGACCGGCACGACCTCCATCGCGTACGGGTTCAGCGGGTATTTCCCGGGATCGAGCGGCTTCTCCCAGATGCCCTTGCCGCCGACCGGCACCGTCTTGCCGCGCCCGCCATCGGCCGTCATCGCCGCCTCCGCCTCGCGCCCGACATAGCTGTTGACCACGGCCACGGTGCCGATCTCGACCTTCGTCTTCGGCTTCTCCTCGACGGTCGCGAACAGGCGGTTGATGAAATACGTGCCGTCGACCAGCACCTGCTCCTGCCGCCCACGCCGGCCGCCGGCGGCGAGGAACCGGCTCGTGTCCTGGAAGCTGTTGTGGAACGCCTCCGGCTGGCTCGGGTCGGTGCCGACCGAGGGTGCGACGATCTCGCCGTGCTGCAATCCGGGGCCGTCCTGGACGGTGACGATGCCGATCGTGTCGTCGGCGATCACCACCGGGTCGAACGCGGCGCGTCCGGCGAGCTGCGCCTGCAGTGCGCGGTCGTCGCGGTCGTTGCCGACGCCGAGCTTGTGGATGTCGCCGTCGGTGATGACGCAAAACAGCGCGAGGTTCGGCGCGTACGTGCCCGACCGCAGGATGCGCCGCTGCGGCCCCCGCTGCCCGCCCTGTTCGAGGAAGCCGCGCGCGTCGTCCGCCGCCACGCCGGCCGGCCACTCGCCGAGCGCCTGCCCCTCGCCGAGCGGCGAGCCGACGCGCGCGACGAGGTAGGCGATGCCGTCGACCGTGATGCGCGGCTTGCGGTGGATGCGGTATTTGAACGGGGCGAGGAAATGGATGCCGCCGCCGAGCACGTCCGGCAGGAAGCCCGGCCCGTTCGCGAGCGCCATCGGGGCGAACCGCCGGTCGCGCCCGCCGCCCCATTTGCGCTCGACGATGCCGTAATCGGTGTTGGCGATGAACACGACGCTGTTCCGCATCACCGCGAAGAACCCGATCAGGAAC
This sequence comes from uncultured Alphaproteobacteria bacterium, assembly GCA_963756975.1. Lineage (GTDB taxonomy): Bacteria > Pseudomonadota > Alphaproteobacteria > Acetobacterales > Acetobacteraceae > CAVRQM01. Next base: position 507,366 of record CAVWPS010000002.1, read on the forward strand.
AGGACGGCGACGATGGCGACCGCGATCGCCAGCGCCGGGTTGATGCCGGCTAGCACGGTGTCGGTGAAGTCCATGGTGCGCGTCCCCCCGACGATCGTAAGTGTCTATAGCCGGGATCGTTACGCCTCGTCAGGATTGCGGCCGCGCCACCTCGATCGTCCGCATCAGCGTCTCGAGCCGGTCCGCCTCCGCCGCCGGCTTGTCGCGCCGCAGCCGTGCGATGCGCGGAAACCGCAGCGCCACGCCGGATTTATGCCGGCCCGACAGCTGCGCCGCGTCGAACGCGATTTCGAGCACCATATCTTTTGCGACCTCGCGCACCGGCCCGAACCGGCCCGTCGTGTTGTTGCGGATCCACTTGTCGAGCCACGCGACTTCCGGGTCGGTCAGCCCGGAATACGCTTTTCCCACGGGCACCAGTTCTTCGCGCCCGGTGACGTCGCTGCGCCAAAGCCCGAACGTGTAGTCGGAATAGAAGCTGCTCCGTTTGCCGTGACCGCGCTGCGCGTACATCACCACCGCGTCGATCGTCAGCGGGTCGCGCTTCCACTTCCACCACAGCCCCTTCGGCCGCCCCGGCACATACGGGCTGTCGCCCCGCTTCAGCATCAGCCCCTCGATCGAGGCGGCGCGAGCACCTTCCCGCACCTCCGCCAATGCCGCCAGATCGGCAAACGGCAGCAGCGGCGAAACATCCATCCCAGCGGGACTTTCGCGCGCGAACCACGCTTCCAGACGCTTGCGCCGCGCGTCGAACGGCAGCGGGCGAACATCCTCGTGCCCGTCGAACAGCAGGTCGTACAGCCGCACCATCACCGGGTAATCGCGCACCATCTTGGCGCTGACCGTCTTGCAATTCAGCCTCTGCTGAAGGTCCGCGAACGGCGCGATCTCGCCGTCGCGCACGACCAGCAGCTCCCCGTCCAGCACGCCACGAAAGCCGATATTCGCGACGACGTCCGGGAACGTGCCCGATATATCCTCGGCCCCGCGGGAGTAGATCCGCCGGCCGACATCGGTCGACACGATCTGCACCCGGATGCCGTCCCACTTCCACTCGGCCCGGTACGCGCTCGCGTCGATGGCCGCGAGGTCCGGGGCCTCCAGCGGATTGGCCAGCATCGGCGGCCGAAAGATCGGCTTGTCCTCGGGGTCGGGCTTGGCACCGCCGTCGAGCCACGCGAACAGCGGCGCGTAGGGCGGCTCCAGCCCGTGCCACACCTCCTCGATATCGTCGGGCGCGATCCGGCCGTCGGACAGCTCGGACAGCGCGATCTTCGCCAGCCGCGCCGACGCGCCGACACGCAGCGACCCGGTGACCAGTTTCAGCAGCGCGTACCGCTCGGATGCATTGCCCGCGTCGAGCCACCGCTCCATCACGCCCGGCAGGTCGCTGCGGTCGGTCTCGGCCAGCATTTCGACCACTTCCGGCAGGCTCGGCGGCTCGCGGTTGGACGGCCGGGATGGCCACATCAGCGCCACCGTCTCGGCCAGGTCGCCGACGTAATCGTACGACCACGCGAACAGTTCCGGGTCCGTCTTGTCCTCGATCAGCGCCCGGATCATCGCCGGCTTGGCGGCGGTGAAGCTCAGCTCGCCGGTGACCGAGGCGAGCCCGAAGCCGCGATCCGGGTCCGGCACGGTGGCGAAATACCGCCGCAACAGGGCGATCTTCGCGAGCCGTCCGGGCGTCAGCGCCAGCCGCTCCAGCAGATCCGCGAACGCCCTCACGGCGTTTCGGGCGGCAGTTCGGGCACATCCTCGTCGTCGTCCCCGTAGCCGAGCAGCCGCAGCGCCCGGCCGCGCACGCCGCGCAGGCCGAGCGCGTGGATCAGCGCCTCCTCCCGCCCGTGCGTCACCCACACTTCCGGTGCGCCCACCTCATCCACCGTGGAGAGCAGCCCGTCCCAGTCCGCGTGGTCGGAGACGATCAGCGGCAATTCGACCCCGCGCGACTTCGCCCGCTGCCGCACCCGCATCCAGCCCGACGCGAGGCAGACGACCGGATCGGGAAGCCGTCGCGCCCACCGGTCCGCGATGGCACCCGGTGGGGCGAGGATGATCTGACCAACCAGATCGGCCTTGGATGCGACCGTCGCCGGCCGCAACTCGCCGAGGTGGACTCCAAAACTTTCGTAGACCGCGCACACCGGCAGCAACGCGCCGTGCAGGTAGATCGGTGCGTCCCATCCGGCCTCGCGCAGCATCGCGATCAGCCGCTGGCACTTGCCGAGCGCGTACGCGCCGATGACGTGGCTGCGCTCCGGAAACAGGGCGACACTCGCGAGCAGTTTCGCAACCTCGCGCTCCGGGTGGTCGTGCCGGAACACCGGCAGGCCGAACGTCGCCTCGGTCACGAACACGTCGCACGGGATCGGCACGAAGCCGCGCGTCGTCGGGTCGCGCTCGCGCTTGTAGTCGCCGCTGACGACGATCCGGCTGCCGCGCCACTCGATCGCGACCTGGGCGGAGCCGAGCACATGGCCGGCCGGCTCCATCCAGACGGTCGTCTCACCGATGCCGAGCCGCTCGCCGAAGCGCACAATCTGCTGGTCGTCACCGGCGGCGCGCTCGCCCATCCGCACCCGCATCACCGCCAGCGTCTCGGCGGTCGCCAGCACGGCGCGGTTGCCGGGGCGCGCGTGATCCGCGTGCGCATGGGTGATGATCGCCCGGTCCACCGGCGCGATGGGATCGACGTAGAAGCCGCCCGGCTCGCAGAACAAGCCGGCGGCGGTCGGTTTCAGCCAGGTGTCCGGGTGTGGCATCGCGGTTCCCAGATGGGGTGCGCGAGGCTTTCGAACATCAGCATCCGGTGGTCGTTCTGCGGGAACTCGCCGCAGCGGCGCATCCCGATCGCGCCCAGAACTTCGCGGCTGGCCATGTTGGTCGCCCGCGCGACCGCGATCACCCGCTCCAGCCCGGCGCGGTCATGGGCGAACCGCAACGCCGCCCCCGCCGCCTCGCTCGCGTAACCCCGGCCCCACTCGTTCGGGGCGAGCGCGAACCGCAGCGACATCCCCCGGCCGTCCGGGCGCGACATGATGCCGGTGACGCCCACCATGCGGTGCGTCAGATGCTCGCGCACCATCCACATGCCGACCCGGTGGCGGCCCCAGAACGCGATGTCGGACGCCAGCTCGTTCGTGGTCCGCGCCCGCGTCCGCACGCCGCCGAGCAGCAGCCCGAACGCGCGCGGATCGGCTTTCAGGCGCACCAGATCCTCGAGGTCGCCGCCCCAGACCGGGCGAAGATCGAGGCGGCCGGTGCTGACCGCGTTGAGAGAGGCGAACGGCACCTGCCGCGTCTAACGCACCAGCGGGCGGTACTTGATCCGGTGCGGGTCGGTCGCGTCCGAACCGAGCCGCCGCCGCTTGTCCGCCTCGTAGGCCTGGAAGTTTCCCTCGAACCATTCGACGTGGCTGTCGCCCTCGAACGCCAGGATGTGCGTCGCGAGCCGGTCCAGGAACCAGCGATCATGGCTGATGATGACGGCGCAACCGGCGAAGTCGGTCAGCGCCTCCTCCAGCGCCCGCAGCGTGTCGACGTCCAGATCGTTGGTCGGCTCGTCGAGCAGGATCACGTTGCTCTCGGTCTTCAGCATCTTGGCCAAGTGCACGCGATTGCGCTCGCCGCCCGACAGGATGCCGACCTTCTTCTGCTGGTCCGCACCCTTGAAGTTGAACGCGCCGACGTAGGCGCGACTCGGCACGGACCGCTTGCCGAGATGGATCACGTCGGTGCCGCCCGAAATCTCCTGCCAGACGCTCTTGTCCGGATCGAGGTCGTCGCGGCTCTGGTCGACATAGCCGAGACGCACCGTCTCGCCGATCGTCATGCTGCCGCCGTCCGGCGTTTCCTGCTTGGTGATCATGCGGAACAGCGTCGTCTTGCCGGCACCGTTCGGCCCGATCACGCCGACGATGCCGCCCGGCGGCAGCTTGAAGTCCAGATCGTCGATCAGCAGCCGGTTGCCGTAGACCTTTCGCAGCTTCTCGGCCTCGATCACCGTGCCGCCCAAACGGGGGCCGGGCGGGATGACGATGTCGGCGACACCGCCGACCTGCTCCTGCGATTTCTGCAGCAGCTCCTCGTATTTCTGGATACGCGCCTTGCTCTTGGTCTGGCGCGCGCGCGGGGTCGCCGCGATCCACTCCTGCTCGGCCGCAAGGGAGCGCTGGCGGGAGCTTTCCTCCTTCTCCTCCTGCTGCAGCCGCTTGCGCTTCTGATCGAGCCACGAGGAGTAGTTGCCCTCGAACGGATAGCCGCGCCCGCGCTCGAGCTCCAGAATCCAGTTCGTCACGTTCTCCAGGAAGTAGCGGTCGTGGGTGACGACCAGCACGGTCCCGGCGTAATCGCGCAACGTCTTTTCCAGCCACGCGACGCTCTCGGCGTCCAGATGGTTGGTCGGCTCGTCGAGCAGCAGGATGTCGGGCCGCTCCAGCAGCAGCCGGCACAGCGCCACACGGCGCTTCTCGCCGCCCGACAGGCGTGCGACCGAACTGTCCGGCGGCGGGCAGCGCAGCGCGTCGAGCGCGATCTCGACCCGGCGTTCCAGCTCCCAGCCATCCTCGGCGTCGATCTTCTCCTGCAGCTCGGCCTGTTCGGCGAGCAGCTCGGTCATCTTGTCGTCGCTCATCGGCTCGGCGAACTCTTCGGAGATCGCGTTGAACCGGGTCAGCGCAGCCTTCAGCGGCCCGAACGCGAGCTGCACGTTCTCGCTGACCGTCAGGCTCTCATCGAGCTTCGGCTCCTGCGGCAGATAGCCGACGCGGGCACCCTCGGCGGCCCACGCCTCGCCACCGTATTCGGTCTCGATCCCGGCCATGATCTTCAGCAGCGTCGACTTGCCCGCGCCGTTGACGCCGAGCACGCCGATCTTCACCCCGGGGAGGAACGACAGGGTGATGCCCTTGAACACTTCCCGGCCGCCGGGGAAGGCTTTGGTCAGGTCCTTCATCACGTAGACGTATTGGTAGGCGGGCATGATCGGTCCTCTCAGGAGCAGAAGTCGCGGTCGCTGATGCGCCCGGCAGGAGTCGAACCCGCGACCAAGCCGTTATGAGCGGCCAGCTCTACCGTTGAGCTACGGGCGCGCGCGAGGGGCGCATGTCGCACGCAAGACGGGTCGGGACAAGTCAGGTGGTGTGCTGGGCGGGGAACGAAATGCCGTCGTAGATTTCGGACAGCGGGATCGACAGACCGAGCGCCGGGAGGTCGACGGACTCCTCCGCTTCGCCGAACGGAGTCTGCAGCCAGGCCGAGGCTCCGCGCGAGTGGACGAAGACCCCCATGAAGGACTGTTCGACCAGGACGTAATGGGCGATCGACGGTGCGGCCCAGTAATTCGCCGCCTTGGCGATGCGATCGGTGCGCGCCGTGCTCGGCGACAACACGTCGAATACCGCGACCGGATCGTCGGCGATCGTCGCGCTGGCTTCGAGCGACCGGTCGTAGACCTGAACGTCGGGCAGCCTCACGGCCGGGCCGGCACGCAGGCGAAAACTGCTCGCCATGACGCGAAACGGCGTGCCGCGCGTGCGCGCCATCAGGGCGTAGATGAGTTGGCCACGATGAACTCGTGGGCCGCGGCACTGCCGACCATTTCGACGACGTCTTTCCCGTCGAACTCGTGCTTCCCCTCCTGCTGATCGTCCCAGGCCAGGAACTGCTCGACTGTCATCGGAACCTTGGTCGTGATGTTCACCACTGGCCTCCTTCACCGCGCGCGCGGGCCGTGGCATGAGCGCCCGCACGCAACGACGGGATCGGTAATACCATGGACATCAGCAAACTTTCGACCGGCAAGGCCCCGCCGCACGACATCAACGTCGTGATCGAAATCCCGCAGGGATCGCAGGTCAAATACGAGGTCGACAAGGATAGCGGTGCCATGGTCGTGGACCGGTTCCTGTTCACGCCGATGGCCTATCCCGCCGCCTACGGCTTCATCCCCGGCACGCTGGCCGACGACGGCGACCCGGCGGACGCGCTGGTGCTGACGCCCTACGCGCCCGTCGTGCCCGGTGCCGTGATCCGGGCCCGGCCGATCGGCATGCTGATGATGGAAGACGAGAGCGGGCAGGACGAGAAGATCATCTGCGTCCCGCACGACAAGATCCACACGCAGTTCAAGGACGTGCAGAAGGTCGAGGACCTGCCCGAGATCACCCGGCAGGCGATCGAGCACTTCTTCACCCGCTACAAGGACCTCGAGCCCGGCAAGTGGGTCAAGGTCACCGGCTGGGCCGACCGCGCCGCGGCCGAGGCCGTGATCACCAAGGCGATCGCGGCAGCCAAAGCCGCCTAACGCGCACTGCCCGCGACGATCCCCGCCATCAGCGCCTCGTAGCGGCCGAGGTAATCGTCGAGGCTGAGTTCGGCCTCGGCGAACGCCCGCGCCGATTTCCGCAACCGGCGCGAGCGCCGCTGGTCGTCGAGCAATTCGAGCACCGTGCCGGCGACCCGCTCGTGGTCGAGCCCCGGCACGATCACCCCCGTCACATCGTCGGTCACGAACTCCCGCACCGGCTCGACGTCGCTGGCCACCACGACGCAGCCGGCCGCCAGCGCCTCGCGCAGCGACCACGACGCGACGAACGGGTAACTCAGATACAGATGCGCGTCCGATCGCTGCAGCAGACGCAGATAATCCGGATACGGGATCTGTCCCGCGAACAGGACGCGGCTCGCGTCGTATTTGCCGGCGAGTTCCTTTTGGAAATGCTCGCGCCAGCATCCTTCCGACAACCGCGCGCCATAACTCACGTCGTCGCCGCCGACCATGACGACCTTCAAGTCCGGCCGGGCCGCGAGCAGCGTCGGCAGCGCCCGCATCGCGATGTGGAAACCACGATACGGTTCGAGATTGCGGGCGACGTACGTGACCAGCTTCTCCTTCGGCGAGACCTCGAACCCGCCCAGTTCGAACGGTGTCTTGCGAATGACGGCGTTGGGCGCGCAGGTGTCGATCGGAACACCTTCCGGCAGCACGGTGATGCGGGCCTGCGCCCAATCGGGATAGCGGGTGTGCTGCCATTTGGTCGGCGTCTGGCCATGCTGCTCCAGCGCGAGCGACATCAGGTTCACGGTATTCATCGCGCGAATCCGCGCGAACCGGTCCTCGCTGACCGGAAACTCGGCGTCGTAGCCGACATCCTGGCCGGCGGAATCGTAATAGAACTCGAAATAGCCGAGAATCGGCACGCCCGGCCACACGTCCGGCAAATTGAGCAGTTCGCCCCAGCCGTGATGGCCGACGATGATGTCGGGCGTGAACCCGAGCCGCTTCAGATTGCCGGCCGTGGTCGCGACCAGCTCAGCGCGGCGTGACGCCAGGTCCCAATCGCGGGCCATCGGATGGATGCCGGCCTGATCCGGCTTCGGCGGCTGATAGAATGCCCGGTGCACGCCCTCGATCCGGTTCTTGTTGCTCTCCGAAATGAAGACGAGCTTGTTGGCCGGGTCGCGCGCCAGACGGCGCACGATATGGAGATACTGGCCGGGAAAGTTCTGGTGGACGAACAGGACGTTCAAGGCAGTCGGTCCAGCGGGGCCGTCCCCTTGGCGGGCTTCAGCCCTTGCGGCCCTTCTTGTCCTTGCCGGCCGGCGCCGCGGGAACGGCGACCGCCGCCGCGCGCTTGCGGCCAGCCTGGGCCCTGTCGCCGGCCGACGCGCCGAGGCCCTGCGCCGTCGCGCCGCTCTCGTCCTGCTCCGCCGCGTCGACCGCCGCCTGGCCGCGCGGGCGAACCGTGATCTTGAACGCCTCCATCGCCGCCAGCGCCTCGGACTCGCACGGCTCGCCATCGGCCACCGGGCCGATCTCGCTGCCGTCGATGAACGACGCCGAGTAGGTCACCTCGTGCGTCTCGGCCAAGCCGTTTCGCAGGCGGATGCGGAACCCGAGAACGGGGAGCGCCATGCCGCGGCTGCCGCAAAACTGGCCGCCCTCGACCCACGGGGACAGCCAGCCGCGCCCGAGCACCGCCTGATACTCCACGTCGGCGGGCGACAGGCCGTGCGGCATCACGCCGAAGCCCTCGATCCAACGCTTGCTGCCGCGCTCGCCGAGCCATTCGCCCAGCATGCCGCCGACATCGGCGCGCTCCTGGATATGCGCCACCATCTCCATCACCGAGCCCGGCCGGGCGGCCGGCAGCTCGGCGGCGGGCCTCGCGGCCGCCTCCGGGCCGGCCGGAGCCTTCGCCGCCGGGGCCGCATTGGGGGCACCGGGCTGCGCGGGCGTCGCCGGCTCGATCAGCCGGCGGACCTGGATGTTCGGGGCCACCCCGTCCGGCGCGCCCGACTGGTAGATCGTGACCAGGACCTGCGCGGTCGGCGCCAGCACCCGAACCAGCGCCGCGTCACCGGTCGAATGCAGGAAGCCGTCCGGACGGAAGCTCGCGATCGCGATCCGCTCCAGTGCGCCGGGCGGTTGCGGGGGAACGGAAATCCGCACACCCGGCAAATTGCCGCCCTCTCCGCCCGGGGCCGGGGCATGGGTGATGCAGTACAGCCCCTGATCGAGCGCCATCAAGTGGCCGCTGACTTTCAGTTCGGACATCAGCTTGGCGCTTGCCGCCGCACCGGCGCCCGCATTGGCTCCGGCCGGGTTCGGGCCGGGATTCGGCGCCGTCGCGGCACCGGCGACGTTGGCCTGCGGATCGGGACGCCGCACAGCCGGCACCTTCGCCGGTGCCGAAGCGGTGGCCTTGCCGCGCGGGGCGTTCGTCGCTGCGGTCTTGACGTCGCTCATCGTCGATCTCGTTATCTCTGGGCGCTTTGACTGGCGCGTGGGTTGGGGCGCGAAGGCTTTACGTGCTTGGGCGGCGTTGGATGCTAACCCATCGTACGAGCGTCGATCTTGGATGTGGGTTTCGTGTGCATCACGGACCGGGTGTCCGCAAGCGGGGCACGTGCGATAAACGCGTTATTGAGCGCGCCCGGCGGCATCCCGAGCGGCAGCAGCCAGCCGCGACCGCTCGCGCGGACCCGGGCCGCCTGCGCGCCGATGTCGAATGCCGCGACCGATAGCCCGCCCGCCCACAGATCGGTCAGGGCGTAGCACCAGGTCTCCGGCCAGATCGACGACAGGAAGCCGAACGCGGCCTTCTGGGCCCGGATCAGACCGGCGACCTCGGGCCGCTTGAACGGCCCGGTGATCGAAACCCGGCCGGTGTCGAGCAGGCGGGCATCGTCGAACGTGTGGCCGACGATCCGGAACGACAGCGGAAGATCGCGTTGCGCCGCGTCCCGCGCGCAGGCGAGCAGCACGTCGTAACCCTTTTCGATCCCGATCGCGCCGACGACGCATACCCGCACCGCAGCCTGATTGTACGCGGTCGGCTCCCACTGCGGATCGGCTTCATGCGGCAGCACGACCGGCACCACCTGCGGGAAATGCCGCCGCAGCCGGGCCGCGCCGTCCGCCGTCGGGACCAGCACGCGCGACGCGCCCATAAGGTCGAACGTCGACCGCGCCACCAGCTCCGGCGGCTCGACCGGCTCCTCGAGCCGGCTGCCATGATCGGCGACGCACTGGACGCAGCCGGCGACGTTCGGCTCGCCGCAATAGCGCCCGGAGGCGACCGTCGTCACCCGGGCGCAGAACCAGGCATGGTCGTGCACCATCAGCTCGTATGGCAGGCCGAGTTTGTCGGGCAGCGTCATCACCGCATGGTCGTGCCCGTGCAGGTGATGCACCTCGACCGCGTCGGTGCCGAGCGCGCGCAACGTCTCCGCGACGTTTTCGATCTCATCCGTGCCAAACAGCAGGTTTGGAAAGTCCCCGTGCGCCGGCGCGTCGATGTCGAGCCGGCACAGCCCCGGCGTGTAGCGACGTTCGAGATCGTCGCGCTGTTCGGCCGGGCGCATGTCGATCACCGGGCGCAGCACCACCGCCCGCCGCCCCTCCGCCCGAAGGACCGATGCGCGCGCCTCGATGAAACGCTCCACGCCGCCGCCACCGTCATGGGTGATCAGCAGCGTCGTCGGCGCACGCTCCAGCCGCGCGAGATCGAGCGCGCGCCGGATATCACGCAGCGGGTCTTGCGCGATCCACTGCCCGACCGCCGCGCGCCAGCCGGGGTGCAGCCGCTCCAAATTCTCGAGGTTGCGCGCGATCAGCGATGCGCGGGCGGTGCCGAACGAGCGCCCGCCGACATGGGCCACGAACGCGCCGGGCACGACCACGTGCCGCCAGCCGAGATGACGGGCGCGCAGACACCAGTCGTTCTCCTCGCCGTAGCCCTGCGCGAACACGTCCTCGCGGAAGACGCCGGTCTGGGCGAGGCATTCGCGGCGGATGTACATGCAGAACCCGACCGCTGTCGGCACGTCCACCACCACGCCGGCGGCCACGCGCGCGCACAGCGCCGCAATCGCGTCCGGATCGTCCGGCATCGGCGCGCCATCGGCGTCCGGATACGACACGATGCTGCCGTCGTTGGAGAACGGCGTGGCGCTGCCGATCCCGGGGGAGGCATGCACCGCGCGCCGCAACACGTCGAGCCACCCCGGCGTGGGCACGGTGTCGCTGTTGAGCAGCACGATATCCGCGTCCGGGTCGGCCACGACCGCCGCGCGCATGCCGACATTGGCGGCGGCCGGGAAGCCCGCGTTCCGCGCCACCCGGTGCAGCACGATCGATCCCGCCTCGACCCGCTCGTCGAGCAACGCGCGCAAATCGGCCTCGGGCGATGCGTCGTCGACGACATGCACGATCGAGCCCGGCACGGTTTCGGCGAGCGCGTCCAGGCACGCCCTGGTCTCGGCGGCTCCCCGGTAGGCCGGAATGACGATCGTGACCGGCCGCCCGGCATCGTCGCCGGCGGGCCGCGCGGCGACATCGGCGGCGGCCGGGATCGTCACCGGAACGGGCGAATCCGACAGCGCCCGGTCCAGCGCCGAGGCGAATGGCGGCCCGCGCATCGGCCAGAGCCGGGCGGTCGCCGCGGCCACCATCGCCGCCCGCGCCGGCTCCCGGCCGGGATTGACCGGCGATCCGGTGAGCGACTGCCCGTCTTCCGTCGCGACATGCAGCGCGCCGCGCGACCAGGATAGCGTCCGGGCCGGAACCTCGAAGCTCCTGGGTTGCATCAGGGCGCGCGATCCGGCGACGTCGAAGCCGTCGGCGATGACCATGATGCTCTCGCCCGATCCGGAGACGAGCAGTCTCGGCTCGCGCGCCGGCGCCGCCGGATACCAGGCCCAGCCCCGCAGCCCGCCATCGAACGGCTCGACCCATCCCTCGATCCGGCGCTGCCGCGACACCGCGATCGGGCTGCCCAGCAGGTCGCGACCACCGCTCGTCACCCGTGCCTCGACGGTCCCGGCCGGCACCTCGCCGGCCCCGCCGCGAACGCGCTGCCCGTCATAGGTCACGACCGCCTTGGCCGAACCCGCCACGCGAACCAGCAGGCGCCCGTCGGTCGACAGCGCGCACCAGCCGGGCAGACCGCCCATGGCCGCGATCCGCGCGAGCAACGCCACCGGGCCACTCACCTCGTCGATCGAAAACCGCGACAGCAGGACCGAGGCAGCCTCGGCCGCGTGGGCCGCGTCGCCCGCCCGCGCATGGGCCGCCGCGAGACCGAGCCACGCCGCCTGCGCGTCCCATTCGAGGGCCACTTCGGCGAACAGGTCCGCCGCCGCCGGGAGATCGCCCCGGGTCAGCCGTAGGGTCGCGAGCGAGAGTTTGGCCGTCCCGTCCGTCGGCGCGTTCCGGAGCGCGCGATCGAGCCACTCGTCCGCCGTGTCGAGGTCGCCGGCCGCGAACGCCTTGTGGCCGCGCTCCAGCGCCTCAAGCGCGAGCGCCGCTTGCGGGCCGGGCTTGGTCGCGGAACGCCGGTCCGCCGCCGCCCGGTCGGCGGGCGAAAGGTCGAAGGGGGAGGCGGTCGAAGGCGCGGGATCGGGCAGCCTAGTCTCCGCCGGTGCCGGTCGGACGAAGCGTCTGGGCGGTTTCGGCCGTCGCACGGGCCGCTGGGGGCATCGCGGCCGCGGGCGGCAGCGCGTCCAGATCGATCTGCGCCTCGGTCAGCCCCTGCGCCAGCGCCCGGCCGAGCCAGAGGCGCGCCTCGGCCGCGTCGGTCGTCCCGGCGAGACCGCGCGCCAGATACCGTCCGTACATCAGCTGCGCGTGCGGGTGCGAGCGCTCGGCCGCCGCGCGGAACCAGATCTGCGCCTCGGCCCGGTTCCACGGCACTTCGTGCCCGCCGCCGTGCATCGCGCCGAGCGCGAACATCGCGCCGACATGGCCTTTGGTCGCGGCCTGCCGGAACAGCTCGAGCGCCGCCGGGTGGTCCTTCGGCCCGCCGCGCCCGTTGACCATCAATTCGGCCAGCGCCACCTGCGCGTCGAGCATGCCGAACCCGGCCGCCTTGCCGAGCCACACCCGCGCCTGCCCGACATCGGCCGGGGTGCCGCGCCCCTCGATCAGCATCCGCCCGTACCAATACTGGGCGTTGACGACGCCGTCGGCCGCGCGCCGGAGCCATTGCACCGCCTGCGCGTCGTCGCGCGCGATGCCAACGCCCTCGGCGAGGCAGATGCCGTAATTGAACGCCGCCACCAGATCGCCCGCGGTCGCCGCCTGCTCGAACCACTCGCGGATTTTGACGCCGTGCTCGGGATCGGCTTTGCCCTGCAGCACGAGATTGGCCAGATCCTGCTGCGCGTTGATGTCGCCCGCGTCGGCGCTGATGCGGAACCAGCGCGCCGCTTCCTGCGGGTCGCGCGGCAATCCGGCCCCGGTCAAGTAGAGCAGGCCGAGCGCCCGCGCCGCCGTCTTATGGCCCGCTTCGGCCGCGCGGCGAAACCACTGCGCCGCCTCGGCATGGTTCGGCGGCAACTCGCCGCCGCGCGCGTACATGTCGCCGATCAGGGCGGCGGCCTCGGGATCGCCCTGCAACGCCGCGCGTCGCAACCAGCTCTCGCCCTCCTGAAGGTCGCGCTCGACACCCTGGCCCGTCGTCAGCGCCAGGCCGTATCGCGCCTGCGCCGAGCGGACGCCCTTTTTCGCCGCCTCGTGATACAGCGCCGCCGCCCGGCTGAGGTCCTGCGGCATGCCGCGCCCCTGCTCGGACAGCACGCCCAGCAGGTATTCCGCCGTGCCGAGGCCGGACGCCGCCGCGCGCTCCAGCTGCGGGACGATCGGCAGGTAATCGTCCTGGGTCCGCGCCTCGCGCAACAACGCGAGCGCGAACCCGAGATGGCCCTGTGGGCAATCCGCCTCGGCCGACAGGCGATACAGCTCCCGCGCCGCGGCCAGGTCGCGCATGTCTTCGGGCCCGGACGTCAGGATGAACGCGAGCAGCGCCTGGCCGTCCGCCGATCCGGCGTCCGCCGCGCGACGCGCCCATACGGCGGCCCGCTTCGGGTCGGGCGCCAATTCGCTGCGCGCGGAGCCGAACAGGGTCGGCGCGCCGGTTTGCGCGGACACGCCGCCGGTCACCCCGTGCAGCAGCATCGCCCCGAGCAGCGATTGCGCCTCGACATAGCCACGGTTCGCGGCCTTTTCGAGCCAGCGCGCGGCCTCGACCCCGCTGGGCGGGACGCCGGCCCCGTCGAGGTAGGCCCGGGCCAGCAGGAACTCCGCCTCCGCCAGGCCGGTGCCCGCCGCGCGCGCCAGCAGCGGGAACGCCTCGACCCGCTTGCCCGCCGCGATCAGCTTCTCGGCGCGCTTGAACGCGCCGCCCGCCGACAGCATCGACTCGCCGAGGCGGCCAAGCAGCGCCATCAGACGAAGCCCACCGAAACGCCGTTCCGACTCACGGCTCGCGCATACCCGTCGTGAAGGTCGGCGCGACGCGGGCCAGCAGATACTGCAGCACCGAGCGCTGGCCGACTTTGATGTCCGCCATGACCGGCATGCCCGGCTGAAGGCGGAACGACGGGGGCACGTTGATCAGCTTCATATGATCCAGCGAAATCCGGGCGCGGAAATAGGTCGTCTGCGACTCCGTGGGTGCCGACGGGTCGGTCGACGGAGCCTGCAGCTGCGGGCTCTGCGTCGGCGCGGTGAAGCTGTCCGCGCTGATATACTGCACGGTCCCTTCGGCCGTCCCGTACAGCATGAACGGCAGCGTCGCGAACTTGATCGTCGCTGGGTCGCCGACCTTGGTGAACCCGATCTCGTCGGTTTGGATGTCGGCGGTGATGCCGAGCGGCGCGTCGGCCGGCACCAGGCGAATGAACTCGTCGCCGCTTTGCATGACGGTCCCGACCGATACCCGCGCGATGCTCAGCACGATCGCGTCTTCCGGCGCGTGCAGTTCGACCAGGCCATGACGCACGGTGTTGTGGATCGCCTGCCCGGTCATGTCCGACAGCAAGCGCTCCTGCTGGATCAGTTGTTGCGACGTGTCGGAGTGCCACTGGTGGATGTAATCCGCGAGATCGGACGTGGCGCTCGCCAAATCCTGCGTCGCGCCCCGCTCCGCCGCCTGCGCGTCGGCCAGGGTCGACTGCATCTGCAGCACCGCGTCCTTGGCCGTCAGCGTGTTCAGATGGCTGCCGACCTGAAGGTGCTCGAGCTCGACGCGGCGCGCCTCGGCATCGCGCAACCCGACAAGACGATCCGCCGCCGATTTCGCGTCGCCGTGCGCCGCATCCACCTTGGCGCGCGCGGATTCGATTTTCTGGGTCAGGCTGTCGACGTGATAGCGATACTCCTGGGTGCGCTGAATATACATCGACGCCATCAGGTTGCCGTAAACCGAGCCGTCCGTGACATACGGCTTCCCATCGAGTTCCGCGCGCAACCGCGCCACCTCCGCCGCCAGGCTCGCCTGCTGTGCCGCCGTGCTCTTGTCGTCGCCCGCGACCACCGTCGGATCGAGCGAGGCGAGCACATCGCCCTTATGGACCAGCTGTCCGTCGTGCACGTTGATCGAGCGGACGATCGAGACTTCGAGCGGTTGCAGCACGATGTTCGGCGTCAGCGACACCACCGAGCCGTCAGCCGTCACCACCTGATCGACTTGCACGAGGGCGAGCAGCGCCACGATGCACGCCAGCATCGAGGCGAGAATCCAGACCAGCGCCCGCGACATGAACGGGATCGGCGCCGCGATCAGGGCGGCGGTCGGCGACTGGAATTCCAGCATCGCGATCTGGTTGTGATCGCTCGTCTGCCGCGCGAGGGCGCGTCGCGACGGCTTCTTTTCGCGAAGGGCGATCTCGTTGCTTTTCGGCGAACTAATCATTGAATCCAACTCTCCTGCACGGGCGAGGTCCGCTCGGCGTCGCTGCGAAACGTCACGGCCGACGGCTTAGTCCGCGGTGGCCTGGGTCATGACGGCCGGGGCGCCGCCACGCGGCATGCCACCGGTCTCCAGATGCCGGTTCTGCTGCATCCAGAGCTGCCGGTAGATCGAGCATCGCTCCAGCAGGACCACGTGCGGAGCCATGTCCACCACCGCACCGCGGTCGAGCACCAGGATCTGGTCGCAATCCGTCAGCGACGACAGGCGATGGGACACGATCACCATTGTCCGGTTGGCCGCGATCCGCTGCAGGTTCGCGTTGACCAAAGCCTCGCTCTCGGGGTCCAGCGCGCTGGTCGCCTCGTCGAGGATCAACAGCCTCGGATCGTGGATCAGCGCGCGCGCGATGGCGAGGCGCTGACGCTGACCGCCCGACAGGTTGGGCGAGCCTTCCTCGATCCACGTCTCGTAGCCGTTCGGCATGCGCTCGATGAACTCCTCGGCACCGGCCAGGCGGGCGGCCCGCACGGCGTCGCTGAGTGTCAAACCCGGGCGGCCGGCGATGATGTTCTCGCGGATCGTGCCGCGGAACAGGAAGTTCTCCTGCAGCACGACGCCGAACGACCGGCGCATGTGGCCGAGGTTGATCTCGCGCATGTCGGTCGCGTCGAGCCGGACGAAGCCCTCGTAGTCGCGCGTGATGCCCTGCAGCAGCCGGGTCACGGTCGACTTGCCCGAACCGGACCGGCCGACGAGACCGAGCATCGTGCCGGCCGGAATGTCGAACGACACGCCGTCGAGGGCCTTCGTTTTCGTGTTCGGATAGCTGTAGTTGACGCTCTTGAACGACACCGCCCCGGCGATCTGCGGCCGCAACCCCGCTCCCGGGTTGAGGCTTTCGGGCGGGTTGTTCAGCACGCCGGCGACCAGGGCCACCGCGACGCGCACCTCCTGGAAATCCTCCATCACGCGCGCCAGGCCGGCCAGCGGCGACGCGACACGGCCGGACAGCATCATGAACGCCATCAGGCTGCCGGTATCGATCGCGTCCTTCGACCCAAGGGCGAGCGCCACGCCGATCAGCAGCACGCCACGGCTCATGAAGCCTTCGATCGGCGTGATGATCGTCTGCGGCCAGTTGGCCACCCGCATCGAGTCGAGCTTGCGCTGCGTGGAAAGCGCGGTCCGCTTGTCCCAGAGCTCGCGCTGCTGCGGCTCGAGCGCGAGCGACTTCACCGTGCGAATGCCGTGGATACTCTCGATCAGCACGCTGCTCTTTTGCGTCTCGGCCGCGATGTACAGCGAGATCGCGCGGCTCACCGGACCCAGGAACGTCATGATCACGATCGCGATCAGGCCGCCGCAGATCACCGTCATCCAGGTCAGCAGCGGCTGCAGCAGGAACAGCACCGGCAGCAGCACGAACAGGCTGATCATGTCGAGCATGACCTGCACCATTTTGCCGGTCAGGAAGTCGCGAACCTTGTTCACCTGCATCAGGTGATGGGTGATCACGCCGGCCTGCTCGCGCTCGAAGAAGTCGAGCGGCAAGCCGAGCAGGCGCTTGAAGACGTGCAAGCTCAGCTTCGCGTCGACGCGCGCGCCGACGACCGAAATCATCTCACGCCGCGAATAACCGATGACGGTGTCGTACAGCAGCATGATGGCGATGAAGCCGGAGATCATGACCAGGGTGGAGACGCTGTGATGGGTCAGCACCTTGTCGATCACCGTCATGACGACGAGCGGCGGAAGGATCGTCAGGAAGCTCAGCACGACCGACGCGATCATCACGTCGCGGAGCGTCTTCTTCTCCATCATGACGATGCGCCCGAGCCAGCCGACCGTGAACGGCGCCGTATCGTCGGTCTGCTCGCGCTCGGATCGGACCAGCAGCGCCTCGCCGGCCCAGACCTGCGACAGGCGCAACTCGTCCACCGCGATCGGCGGCTCTCCGGACGGCGCGCGCGGGTCGCGCAGCCAGACCACGTTGCGGGCGGCATCGGAGGTGGCGAGGATCGCGGCGCTGCCGTCCGTGAGCAGCAGCACGATCGGCGACGCGCTCTCGACCTTCATCAGCTGGTTCCAGCGCAGCCGGACCGCCTTGGCCCACAGGCCGCCGTCCCGGATCCACCGCACCAGCGTCACCGGCGTCGGGCTTTCGCCGCGCGGGTACCGCAGCAACTCGCGGTCGACCTCCATGTGATGGAAGCGGGCTACCTGGTCGATCGCGAGAAGGCGTGTCTCCAGCGCATAGGCGGCGGCATCCATCCCCACGGGGGCAGCCTCGTCGGAGCCCTCTGGCCGATCACCCTCTGGCCGATCACCCTCTCGCCGATCAATCGTCTCACTCACGATCCGCAATCCTCCCGCTGGCCGTCCGGTGACACTCGCCGCGAACGGATACACTCCGCTCCGGCCCGAATTTCTTCCCTAGAGGTGAAGCATCCGTAATGGTGCTCGCGTTTCGACGTCATACGTACGCCGCCGGTCTCATTTGATCGCCGCGTATCATGGTGAGGCTAAAGTGGGAAGCAAATCCGCCGTGACTGGGCGGAACCGCGCCGCGCACAGGACATCGGCGGCGAGCATGGCTGCGATTGCGTCCGGAGTGGTTCCCGAAACGTAAACACCTCTCAGGTCGCGACCATCGCGCGCCGCCGCCAGCCACATCGCGCCGAGTGTCCGCGACAATGGTCCGCGCGGCACGCAGCACGCGCAGCCGGACGCGACATGCGGACCCGCCGCGACCTCGACGGTCTCCCAGCCATCCGGTGCCGCGAGCCCGGTTACCGCCGCCGCGACAGGCACGCGGCCTTCCTCAGCCATTGTAGACATAAAGATGTCTTTATGCGATGACGACGCCATGGACGAACTCCTCACCGCCCTACGGGCTTGCGCCGAACCGACGCGGCTGCGGCTGCTCGCGCTGGCCGCGCGCGGCGCGTTCTGCGTGATGGATTTGGTGGCCATTCTCGGCCAATCCCAGCCCCGCCTGTCGCGCCACCTCCGGCTGCTCGACGAGGCCGGGCTGCTGGACCGCACGCGCGAGGGGGCGAACGTCTGGCTCGGCCTGCCCGCCGCCGGAACGCCCGCCGGCAGCCTGGTCCGCGACCTGCTGGCGCGCCTGCCGGGCGACGACCCGGTGCTGCTGGCCGATCGCCGCGCCGCCGCCCGCGTGCTGGCCGAGCGGGCGCGCGTCGCCACCGCCGCATTCCAGCGCGCCGGCTCCACCTGGGACGAGGCCCGGGCACTCGGGCTCGACGCGGTCGCCATCGAGGCGGCGCTACTCGACGCGCTGCCCGCGAACGTCGGCCGGCTGCTCGACATCGGCACCGGCACCGGCCGCCTGCTCGAACTCCTCGCCCGCCGGGCCGCGAGTGCGGTCGGCGTCGACGCGAGCCGGGCAATGCTGGCGCTGGCCCGCGGACGGCTCGCGTCGCTCGGTGATGGCGACGGCGAGGTCGGCGTGCGGCAAGGCGACATGTACCGGCTGCCGTTCGCGGATGCGGCCTTCGACGTCGCCATCATGCACATGCTCCTCCATCACGCCGACGATCCGGCCGCCGCCGTGGCCGAGGCCGCGCGCGTCCTGGTCCCCGGCGGAACTCTTGTCGTCATCGATCTGGCACCACATTCGGGCGGGAACATGACCGGCCACCTCGCCCATCGCCACGCCGGCTTCTCCGACGCCACGATCGCCAGCCTGTTCGCCGCCGCCGGGCTGCGACGGCCGGAAACCACGACCATCGCCGGCCCGATCGACGTTCGCGTCTGGGCCACGCAGACCTCCCGGCCCAACTCCGCCTCGCGTGAACAGACCTTCGCACTGGAAACCCGATGACCCGCCCCACCCTGCTCGATGCGCTGCGCGACCGCGTGCTGTTGTGCGACGGCGGCATGGGCAGCCGCGTCCAGGCGCTGACGCTCGATGTGAAGGCCGATTACTGGGACCGCGAGAACTGCACCGAGGTGCTGAACCTGTCCCGCCCCGACATGGTCCGCGACATCCATCGCGGCTACTTCGCGGCCGGTGCCGACATGGTCGAGACCAACAGCTTCGGCGGCAGCCCGATCACCCTCGCGGAATTCGACCTCGAGGACCGCACGCACGAGATCAACCGCATCGCCGGCGAACTCGCCCGCGAAGCCGCCGACAGCTTTGCGGATGGGCGGCATCGCTACGTGCTGGGCTCGATCGGCCCGGGCACGAAACTCCCGTCGCTCGGCAACATCGCCTACGACCCGCTGGAAGCCGCCCTGTTCGCGCAATCCGCCGGCCTGATCGCGGGCGGGGTCGACGCGATCCTGATCGAGACGTGCCAGGACACGTTGCAGATCAAGGCCGCCGTCAACGGGGCCAAACGCGCCCGCGCCGCCGCCGGCACGCAGACCCCGATCTTCGTCCAGGTCACGGTCGAGACCACCGGCACGCTGCTGGTCGGCCCCGACATCGCCGCCGCCGCCACGGTGATCCGCGCGCTGGACGTGCCGCTGATGGGCCTGAACTGCGCCACGGGGCCACAGGAGATGGCCGAGCACGTCCGCTGGATCGCCCAGAACTGGCCCGGCCTGATCTCGGTCCAGCCCAACGCGGGCCTGCCCGAACTGGTCGACGGCCAGACCCACTACCCGCTGGGTGCGTCCGAAATGGCGAGCTGGGTCGAGCGGTTCGTGGCCGAGGACGGGGTCAACCTGATCGGCGGCTGCTGCGGCACCTCGATCGAGCACATCTCCGCACTCGACCAGATGCTGCGTAAGCGCGGCGAATACCGGCCGGCCCCGGTGGTCCGAACCGTGCACTGGGTGCCGGCGGTGGCGAGCCTGTACCAGCAGGTGCCGTTGCGGCAGGAGAACAGCTACTTCTCCATCGGCGAGCGCTGCAACGCGAACGGCAGCCGCAAATGGCGCGAGCTGCAGGAGCGTCACGACTGGGACGCGGCGGTCGCGATGGGCCGCGAGCAGGTCGCCGAGGGATCGAACAGCCTCGACGTCTGCACCGCCTTCGTCGGGCGCGACGAAGTGGCCGAAATGGACGCGGTGATCCGCCGCTTCACCAGCTCGGTGAACAGCCCGCTGGTGGTCGACAGCACCGAGCTGATCGTCCTCGAAAGTGCGCTGAAACTGCACGGCGGCCGGCCGATCCTGAACTCGATCAACTTCGAGGACGGCGATGCCCCGGCCGAGGCCCGCATGCGCCTCGCACGCACGCACGGGGCCGCGGTGATCGCGCTCACCATCGACGAGGAGGGCATGGCCAAGACGCCGGAGCGCAAGCTCGCGGTCGCCGAACGCCTGGTCGCCTTCGCCTGCGACACCCACGGCCTGTCGCAGGGCGACCTGCTGATCGACCCGCTGACGTTCACGGTCGCGACCGGCAGCGAGGACGACCGCAAGCTCGGCCAATGGACGCTGGAAGGCATCGCCGCGATCCGCGCGCGCTTCCCCGACGTGCAGATCATCCTCGGCCTGTCCAACATCAGCTTCGGCCTGAACCCGGCCGCCCGTGCCGTGGTGAACTCGGTGTTCCTCGACCACGCCGTCCGCGCCGGCATGACCGGTGCGATCGTGCATGTCAGCAAGATCAAGCCGCTGCACCTGATCCCGGCTGAAGAAGTGAAGATCGCCGAAGACCTGATCTACGACCGCCGGCGCGAGGATTACGACCCGCTGCAGGCGCTGCTCGCCCTGTTCGCCGACCGCAAGCTCGCCGATACCGGCAAGAAGCAGCGCGCGGAGACGATCGAGGGGCGGCTGAAAGACCGGATCGTCGACGGCGACCGCAAGGGGCTGAACGAGGAACTCGACGAGGCGCTGGCCACCATCCCGCCGCTGTCGATCATCAACGACGTACTGCTCGACGGCATGAAGGTCGTCGGCGAGCTGTTCGGGTCCGGCAAGATGCAGCTTCCGTTCGTGCTGCAATCGGCCGAGACGATGAAGGCCGCCGTGGCGCACCTGGAACCGCACATGGAGCGCATCGCGGGGCAGGAGAAAGGCACGATCGTGCTCGCCACCGTGAAGGGCGACGTGCACGACATCGGCAAGAACCTCGTCGACATCATCCTGACCAACAACGGCTACCGGGTGGTCAACCTCGGCATCAAGGTCCCGCTCGCCGACATGATCGCGGCCGCCAAGACGAACCATGCGCACGCGATCGGCATGTCCGGGCTGCTGGTGAAGTCGACCGTGGTGATGCGCGAGAACCTCGAGGAGATGAGCCGCCAAGGGCTCGACATCCCGGTGATGCTCGGCGGTGCGGCGCTCACCCGCAACTACGTCGAGGACGATTGCGTCGCGGCCTACGCCAGCGGCCGTGTCGCCTATGCGCGCGACGCGTTCGACGGCCTGCATTTGATGGACCGTGTCACCGGCAACGGCTTCGACGACTACCTCGCGGCATTGCAGGCCAAGCGCGTCGGCAAGGCGCGCAACACGCAACGCTCGCTCGGCCAGGCGAGTGCCGCCGCCTTCAAGCCGGTCGACATCGTGGCCACCCAGGCGCGCCGCCGCCGCATCACCGAGAGCGTGCCGGTGATCGAGCCGCCGTTCTGGGGTCCGCGCATGATCGAGAGCGACCCGCGCGCGATCGTGCCGTTCATCAACGAGCGCAGCCTGTATCAATTCCAGTGGGGCTTCAAAAAGCAGGGCCGCACGCTCGACGACTTCCTCGGCTGGGCGAAGCAGGAGCTGCGGCCGGTGATGAAGCGGATGCTCGCGATCACCGAGGCGGAAAACATCCTGCGGCCGCAAGCGATCTACGGGTATTGGAAAGCCGCCGGGCAGGGCAACGACCTGATCCTGTTCGACCAGGACGGCACGACCGAACTGTGCCGCTTCGCGCTGCCCCGCCAGCCGCGCGAGGACGGCGAGTGCATCGCCGATTTCGTCCGCGACGTGGACGATGCCGAGCGCGACGTGATCGGGCTGCAGATCGTGACCGTCGGCCAGAAAGCCAGCGACACGGCGCGCGCGTGGTTCGACGACAACCGGTATCAGGATTACCTGTACCTGCACGGCCTGTCGGTCGAGATGGCCGAAGCGATGGCCGAATACACGCACAAGCGCATCCGCGCCGAACTCGGCCACGCGAACGAGGATTCGCGCGACCTGGAGGCGATGCTGGCGCAGGCCTATCGCGGCAGCCGCTACTCGTTCGGCTACCCCGCCTGCCCGAATATCGAGGATCAGGCGCCGCTGCTGAAACTGCTGGACGCGGACCGGATCGGCGTCTCGATCTCGGACGAGTGGCAGTTGCACCCGGAGCAGTCGACGAGTGCGATCGTCATCCTGAACCCGAAGGCGAAATATTTTTCGGTCTGACGCAAGCGCCCCTCACCCCGGCCCTCTCCCAAGGGAGAGGGAGAGCACTTCTCCCTCTCCCGGCTTATGGGAGAGGGCCGGGGTGAGGGTCCACGATTGCCGAGCAAGCCCCGAGACGCGTAACCCGCCCGCGTACGCCAAAACACTCCCACCAAGGGAGACCGCCATGACCCCAGACCCCGTCCGACTCGCCGCCATCCGGGCGCGGGACGCCAGCGCCGACGGCAAGTTCGTCTACGCCGTCACCACGACGGGCGTGTACCTGTCGCCCCTCCTGCGCCGCCCGCCCGGCCCGCGCCGAGAACGTCCGCTTCTTCGCGGCGAACGAAGACGCCGAGCGGGCAAACTTCCGCCCCTGCAAGCGCTGCCGCCCGGACCTGCCGCCGAAGGCCGAACGCGAGGCCGCCATCGTCGCCGATGCGTGCCGCCGGATCGAGGCCGCCGAGGAGCCGCCCACGCTCGCCGACCTCGCGGCCGAGGCGAAGCTCAGCCCGTTCCACTTCCACCGCCTGTTCCGCCGCATCGCCGGGGTGACGCCAAAGGCCTACGCCGACGCGAGCCGCGCCCGCCGCGTCACCGACGGCCTTCGCGCCGGGGCCAGCGTCACGTCGGCCCTGTTCGATGCCGGCTACAACTCCGCCGGGCGGTTCTACGACGCGGCCGGCGACATGCTCGGCATGAAGCCGGCCGTGTTCCGCGCCGGCGGACCGGGCGAGGTCATTCGTCACGCCACCGGCCACAGCACGCTGGGCCTCGTCCTGGTCGCCGCGACCGCGCGCGGCGTATGCGCGATCCTGCTCGGCGATACCGAGGCCGACCTGCTGACGGATCTGTCCTCGCGCTTTCCTCGCGCGACGCTGCAAGCCCCCGACCCCGGGTTGACCGAAATGCTTGGCGACGTGATCGCCCACGTCGACGGCACAGCCTCTCACGATCTGCCGCTGGACATTCAAGGCACCGCATTCCAGCGCCGCGTCTGGGAAATCCTGCGCACCATCCCGGCCGGCGAGACGATCAGCTACGCGGCGGTCGCGAACCGGCTCGGCCAGCCCACCGCCGCGCGCGCGGTCGCGGGCGCCTGTGCCGCGAATCCGCTCGCCGTGGTCGTTCCGTGCCACCGCGTCGTCGCGGCCGGTGGCGGGCTCGCCGGCTATCGCTGGGGCCTCCCGCGCAAGCGCAAGCTGCTCGCGCGGGAGGCTTCCGTCAGGGAGCCGGCTTAGCCGACGCCATCAGCTTGTCGGCGTGGTCGATCGCCTCCTTGCACTCGTCGTCGTCGGCCTCGCCGGCCTCCTTCAACGCGCGCGTGATGTCGAACTCGACCAGCTTGCGAACCTGCGGATTGGCGACCGTCTGCGACGACGCCTTCAGCCGCGTGATGTCGGACGTGCAATCCGCCCGGGCCACGCCGGCCGCGAGCACGACCGCGACCGCCGCACCGGCGATGATGGTGGCGATGTTCATCCGATCACTCTCCCGCGACATGGCTGAGATCCTTGCCGTCGCGCACCGTCGGATACGGCGCGCCGTTGCGCATCCCGTCCCACACGATCCGGTTGAACAAGTCGGCCGGAATACGATCCTCCTCGGTCCAGTCGAAGCCCACCGTCTGCGCGTCCCACCAGGCCGGCGTATGGGTCGGCAGCAGCGTCGTGAGGCCGGCGAACTCCGACGGCGCCATCAGCGAGGCCGACGTCTTGTTCAGGTACGGCGACGGCTGGGCCTTGAACGTCCACTGCGCCTGGCCGAGGTCGAAGATGTCGGTCATCGGCGCGAGATACGCGTCGTTCAGGTTCAGATGGTCGATGCCGAGCACGTCCTCGATCGTGCGCAGCATGTTGACCGTCGTGTAGCGCGTGCTGACCACGGCGTGCTGCTTCACGTACGGGCCGACGACGTAGGCGGTGCTGCGGTGCGCGTCGACGTGGTCGGGGCCGTCCTGCGAGTCGTCCTCGATCACGAAGATCAGCGTGTCGGCGGCATACGGGCTGTTCGCGACCGTCTGCACCAGCAGGCCGACCGCGTAGTCGTTATCCGCCTGCTGCGTCTCGGGCGTGTTGAAGCCGTCGATCGCGGACCCGAACGAGCCCATGTGGTCGTGCATCAGGCGAACCAGCGACAGGTTCGGCAGGTTGTTGCCGGCCACATACCCGTTGAACTCGCGCTGCCACTCGGCGAAGCGGAACACGTCCGGGAAGCTGTTGTCGAAGCCGCGGAAATACGGGTCGGTGACCGGCCGCAGCGTCGGGTTGGTGCTGTAGGCGACGACGGTGCGGGCCGCGTACGGGTCTTCCAGCAACGGGATCTGCAACTGCGGGGTCGGTCCGAAATAGCGGGTCAGGTCGAGCAGGAAGCCGTAGTTGCGGACGGTCAGCCCGGCGCGCTTGGCGCTGTCCCACAGATAGCCGCTCTCCTTCGGCGTCCCCTGCGGACCATCCGGCGCGCCGGAATTGTTGGTGCCCGGCAGCAGGTTCGCCGTGCCGCCCGGAAGCTGCGAGGTGACCGCGCTGTAGACCGGCAGCGCCTTGTCGCGACCGGCCGTGGTGGCGATCCCGACATCGACGTTGCGGTTCTGCCCCTCGCTCTCGTACGGCGCGCCGCGCGAGGTGCCGAGCGTCGGGCTGGTCGAGTAGTTGAGCGGGATGTCCTTCGTCACCGTGTCGGTCTCGCGCGCCGAGGTCGACCACGCCCAGCCGTTGCCGCTCACCTCGCCGCTGTCGAAGAAATTGTCGAGCGTGGTGAAGTTCGTGCTGATGTTGTGGAAGTTCGGCGTCACCGTCTTGCCGAACACCGTCAGCGACTTGTCGCCGTTGGCCCCCGGAATATCGCCGAGCACCTGATCGTAGGTGCGGTTCTCTTTGACGATGTAGATCACGTGATGGATTTTCGCGTGCAGCGCGGTCATGACCGCCGCGTCGCGCGGATCGGGTGCCACGTTGTAGCGGTTGTTGGACGCGACCTGCTGCGTGAGGTTTGGCAGGTCGGCGGCCTTCGGCGTCGGGAACGCCAGCAGACCCGCCTGTTCGAGCTGGAAGACGTACTGGTTGGCCGCATACGCCTCGTTGTTCGCCACCGAGTTGCCCTGCGGGTACGTCTTGCCGGTCAGGTTCGCGGTGGCACCGGTCAGGTTCTTGGTGTTCGGGCCCGGGTCGCTCTTGGCGTTGACGACGTAGATCATCCCGCCGTTCGCGCCGACGCTGACCGCGTTCGGATACCAGCCGGTCGGCACCAGCCCGACCACCGTGTCGGCCTGCGGCCCGGTCAGCGCGATCACGGCGAGCGAGTTGGCGCCGCCGTTGGTGACGTACAGCATGGTCCCGTCCGGCGACACGGCGAGGTTGTTCGCCGCCGCCCCGGTGTACCGCTCCTGCCGCGCCAGCAGGCCGGCCGGCGCGATCGTGTCGATCTCCTTGCGGACCACGTTCTTCGCCGTGTCGATCATGGCGACGCGGTCGGCGTTATCCTGCGTGACGTACAGCTCGTCCTGCGTGATCGAGTTGTTGAACACCATGCTGTTCGGGTTGCCCGACAGCTTGATCCGCTCGATCAGCTGCGGTGCCGCGCCGGAGATGTCGACGACCACCACTTCGCGGTCGCGGATGCTGGAGACGTACGCGGTGCCGTCGCCCTTGAGCGCCACCGTGAACGGCGTCTCGCCGCCGGCCACACCGTTGCCGGTCGCGGGCGTCGTGTTGAACGGCCGCAGATCGTATTCGAATTTCTTGGTCCGCGTCGCCGTGTCGATCACGCTGATCGAGTCGTTGTACATGTTCGCGGCCACCAGCGTCTTGCCGCTCGGCGACAGCGCCAGGCCCGCGACCACCGGCTGCTGCAACAGGCCGTTGCCGCCGCTCAGGAACGGGTTGCCGGCCGGTGCGGCGTGGCCGAGCGGAATGCCCGACCCCTCGGTCCAGCGGCCCGCGCCGCCCGGGGTTTTGGTGAAGACGTGGATCAGGTCGTCGACGCCGCCCGAGGCGTAGAAGGTCAAGCCGTCCGGCGCGTAGACGAGGCCGACATAGGTGTCGGGCACCTTGATCACCTGAACCAGCTTCGGCTTGCCGGCGTTCGCGCCGGCGATGTCGTAGACGAACACGTATTCGGTCGAGTTCGCCGCGTCGAAATTGCCGAGCTGCGGGCCGTTCGGAAAGTTCAGGTTGTTGTAGCCGCTGGTCATCACCAGCAGCTCGGTCTGGTTGGCGTTGACCGCCGTCTTGATCCCGCCATTCGCGCGGTAGCCGGGGTAGTCCTTCAGGAACGGGTTCAGCCGGGTGAACACCGCGCCGGTCGCGGCGGTCGGGCTGATGAACTGGCCCGTCGGGACCGGGCTCTGAATCGGGTTCTCCATCTTGCCGTCGCCCACGTCGGCGCGGGCCACGCCGGCGACGCCGGCCCAAATGGTCGCGGCCAGCAGGGCGGCACGCACGGTCGAGGCGACGCGCATTTCGGTCATGGGGGCTTCCTGTCGATGGGTGGCGGAACCTGCCGTGCCCGCGACGCGCCCGGCAAGCGTCCGGCGATGACCGTTTCAAGACGATAACGGACCGATCCGGCGGCCCGGCGGCAAGGCGGCATTGCGTCGGTGCGGCCGAGACGGCAATTTGACCCTATCGACATGGTGGGAAACGCGATGAGAGGTCGGATACGCGCCCTCGCGGCCGCGTTGCTCGTTGCCGTGGCCGGGTGCGCCACGGTCCGGCCCGCCGCCGAGCAGCCGTTCGCGTCCGAGGCCTCGCGGCTGGCGGGCTATCAGGCGCTATCCGCCTACGGTGCCGCCCAGCCGCGCACGATCGACGCGGCTGCGGTCACTTACACGGGCGATGCCGGGCATCTCGCGACGAGTTCGGTCGTTCATCTGGTATTCGACGACACCGTCTTCTTCGACAGCGGATCGGACGTGCCGCTCCCGGCCAGCCAGTCGGTGCTCGACGTGCTCGCGAAAAACCTGCGCCGTGACGGGTCGGCGACCCAGCTCACCGTCGTCGGCCATACCGACGCGGTGGGCGGCGACGACTACAATCTCGGGCTGTCCCGGCGGCGCGCGACCAGCGTGATCGCGGCCCTGGCGGGTCGCGGGATCGCGCACAGCGAACTCTCGGCGGTGGCGATGGGCAAAAACCAGCCGGTCGCTCCGAACGACACCGAGTCCGGCCGCGCCCAGAACCGCCGCGTGGAATTCTTCATCTCGCCCGATGTGCGCGCCAACGCGGCCGCGATCGGCGCGACGCCCGAGACGATGGCGCTGCTCGGCCCCGGGGCCGCCCCGGCCGCGTCGGTGTCGCTGTTCCGCCTCGGACCCGACACCGGCTCCGTCGCCATCCCGCTCACCGTCGTCGCGGCCCAAATGCCCCCGCCCGCCGCCGTCGCGCAGCAGCCGATCGCCGCGCCGCCGCCGAGGGCCGCCGCCCCGAGGCCGCGCCCCACGACACCGCCGGTCTCGCGCATCCGTCCGGTCACGCCCGGCCCGCCCGAAAACCTGAAACCGGTCATCCCCGACAGCGTCGCGCCGGCCCCGCTCGGCCCGCCGCAGACATTTTAGAACCATGGCAGCACCCCGCACCGACGCACCGGCGGCACCTCGCGCGGCCTCCCCCGACAACCCGCTCCGGCAGGCATTCCGCAACGCGATCGCGTTCCCGGTGGCGGGCGTCGCCGCGATGCCCGACCGCGCGCAAATCGAAAAACTGGCCGAGGAGGAGGCGCAGTTCGGCACCGTCGGCCTGACGGAACGCGGGCTGTCGTCCGGCATGGCGCTCGGCCTGCTCGAACCGGTCGGACGCACGCTGCGCGCCTGGCGGGAAGCGCGGGCACCGTTCGACCACGAGCTCGAACCGTTCCGCCCCGACCTCGAGGCGCTGGCCCGGCACGCGGCCGACCTCGCGCGGCAGGCGGCGGCCCGCGACGCGGCACTGACCGACGTCGCGCAACGCGCCAACGGCAACTCCCGCTACGTCTCGATCCGGCAGCGCACCCAGGACAGCAAGCTCCGGTTCGACGAGGCGCGCGGCCGCGAGGGCAATCGCGACGCCCGGACCTGGGGCGGCTCGATCGGCTACTGGGTGGCGCTGCTCGCGATCTTCGCCGCCGAGTGGCTGATCAACTACGACACCGTGCTGCAATTCTTCGGCGTCCGCGCGATCGCGTTCGGCACCACCGCCGTGCTCGCGCTGCTGATCGCGTTCGCGGCGCACGAGCACGGCGTGATCTGGAAACAATGGTCGTACCGGTTCGCGCAACACCGCACGTCGGCCGAACGATGGAGCGACCGGCGCAACGTCGCGCTCGCCACCCTTGCCCTGTTCCTCGTGCTCGGGGCGGCCGGCTGGATGCGCTACATCTATGCGTCCAAGGCGCTCGGTCTGGTCAGCCCGTCCGGCAACCTGCTCGGGGCCGAGGCCGGCATCGACATCGATCCCACGCGCGACGTGCTGGTGAGCCTGCTGGCCAACGTCGGCGCGTGGCTGGTGGGCGTGTTCATCGCGCTGTTCGCCCATGACCGCGACCCCGATCTGGTCGACGCGACGTTGCAGTGGGAGCGGTGGCGGCGACGGTTCGAGCGTGCCGATCGCCGCTATGTCGACGAGCGCGCGACCATCATGGCCAAATACGAGCGCGAACGCCTGCAGACCGAAACCGACGCCACCACGCGCCGCCAGCGGGTCGGGCCGCAGGACGACATGCGCCGGCAGGTGGACGCGCATGAGGGCGCCGTCATGGCCTCCCTCGCATCCCAGTTGCGCGACGCGGTCGGTGTCTATCGCGATTGCCTCGTCCGCATGTCGGCGACCCGCAGCCTCGCCTTCGTCCGTGCGCCGCAGCAGACATCCATGACGGGGTTCGAAGTCCGCACGATGCCGATTCAGATCGACGAGGAGTTCGTCCGTGCGCAAAGCTGATTTATTTCTGGGCCTCGCCCTGCTGGTGTGCGCCGCCTCCCCCGCCCGCGCGCAGCTGTTCGGCACGCAGGGCCTCGACCCCGCCTACTGCAAGCAGCCGACGCTGCGGCAGACCGTCGTCTACGTGGACGACGAGATGCGGCTGAAGCAGCCGGACTGGGCGCGCAAATTGGCCGACAAGCTGCGCGCCACGCTGACGCCGGGCGAATCGGTCGCCGTGGTCGCCCTCTCGCCCGCCGACGGTACCAGTTCCGAGATCTGGACCGGCTGCTGGCCGAACCTCGGCGACGCGGCACGGGCGGAGGCGGCGGCCGGCACCTACGTCTTCTCGCGCAGCCCGCTCGACCAGATCGGCGACCAGCAGCGCTTCTTCGTCCGCGACCTCGGCCTCGCGCTGACCAAGATCGCCAACGACGCCAAGCCGGTCGAGCCGGTGGAGGGGCACCGGCACAAGCAGCTGCTGCGGGCGCTCGCGTCGGACGGCGGCCGGTTCGCCAACGCCGAGCAGACCGTGCGCGCGATCATCTATTCGGACATGGCCGAGGATAGCGACCTCGGCTCCGTCTACGACCCGCTGCCGGCCGACCGGATGGAGTTCGGCGACAAGCTCGGCGCCCATCTGCGTCACGGCGTGTTCTACGCCTACGGCATGGCCGACGGGTTGCGGCCGGAAGACGGGCTGCCGGAGCGGATGCGCGCCTTCTGGACCCGGGCGCTGGCGTCCATGTCGGGCGTGGCCGCGGGTCTCGGCTCCGACCTCAACGTGCCGAACGTGCTGCCGGTCCGCGCCACCACGATCCCGGTCGAACTGAAGCTCGGCGAGGACGCGCTGACCGGGCGGGTGTCGCTGCTGACCGACACCGACGGCACGCTGGTCGATAGCTGGATCGGCGTGTCGCGCCTGTCGATCGCCAAGCTGTCGGGCACGTTCCGTTGCGCGGCCGGGGCGTCATCGTGCCGGCTGGACGCGACCACCGCGACCGGGTTCGTGACCAGCGGCAACTCGGATCAGCTGGTCATGACCGGCCACGACGCGGCGGCGCTGGCCGGCTCGGTCGGCGTGAAGGGGACCGGCTACTGGTATCCGATCAAGGCCGTGACCGAATAACTGAAACGCCGAGTGGTGCGGGCGGTCGGAATCGAACCGACACTCCTTGCGGAACCGGATTTTGAGTCCGGCGCGTCTACCAGTTCCACCACGCCCGCGTCCGCGCCCGGCATAGCGCAAGCATCCCACGCTTGCCACCCCGGGACGCCCGCGTTAGAACGCGCGCCGATCCCGAATAGCTCAGTTGGTAGAGCAAGCGACTGTTAATCGCTCGGTCGTAGGTTCGAGTCCTACTTCGGGAGCCACTTTCCCCGCACGACACGCCAGCACTCGTGCGGCCGAGTGCGCCGCTCGGCAAGGCACCACCCCGGCGGCCGGAACACCTTTTTTCCGCGACCGCACCAAGCGATCGAACGATCCACCCGTTCCGGTGTTGTACGGACCGCCGCGACGAACCGTCCGGCCCGGAAACCCGAAGGACCGAACCCCATGCGCCGCACCACCATGATCGCCCTCGCAATCGCGAGCCCGCTCGCCCTGGCCGCCTGTCACGGCCAGACCGGGCCGGCGTCGTCGGGCCTCGGCAGCAGCGCGCCGAATGCGGTCTCCAGCGCCGCAGGCGGCGACGCCGGCGGCGGCGACAACCGGTTCACCCGCGAGCAGGTGACACCCGGCACCCCGGCCGGCGCCAATCTGGGGCTGCGGTCGCCCCAGCCGTAATGGCTGCCGAGCCCTCCGGCACCTAGCAGGCCGGCGAAGAAGGCTTCATCGTCGGCTTGCGTGTGTCCCCTCGGGAGGAAAAATCAGATGGCGCAACTAGCCGATCTCGGCGTGACGGGTCTTGCGGTGATGGGGGCGAACATCGCCCGCAACGCTGCCCGCAAAGGCTTCCGCGTCGCCGTCCACAACCGCTCCCAGGACAAGACCGACCGCCTGATCGCCGAGCACGGCGACGAGGGCGCGTTCGTGTCGTCCACATCCACCGCCGATTTCGTGGCGGCGCTGGCCAAACCCCGCGTCGTGCTGATCATGGTCAAGGCCGGCAAGCCGACCGACGCCGTGATCGACGAACTGGCAGCCGTGATGGAGCCGGGCGACATCATCGTCGACGGCGGCAACGCGCTGTTCGAGGACACCCGCCGGCGCGAGAAATCCCTGCGCGAGAAGAAGCTGAACTTCGTCGGCATGGGCATTTCGGGCGGCGAGGAAGGCGCACTTCTCGGCCCGAGCATGATGCCGGGCGGCAGCCGCGACGCCTGGGACCGGGTCGCGCCGATGTTCACGAAGATGGCGGTCAGCGTCGACGGCACGCCATGCTGCGCGCTGATGGGTCCGGACGGTGCCGGGCACTACGTCAAGATGGTGCATAACGGCATCGAATATGCCGACATGCAGCTGATCGCCGAAGCCTACGACCTGCTGCGCGCCGTCTACGGCAAATCGGCCACCGAGATCGGCGACATCTTCGCCGGCTGGAAGACCGGCGACCTCAACTCCTACCTCATCGAGATCACCGCGAACGTCCTGCGCAAGCAGGACCCGGCAACCGGCAAGGCGCTGGTCGACATGATCGTCGACGAGGCCGAGCAGAAGGGCACCGGCCGCTGGACCGCGCAATCGGCGCTCGAACTCGGCGTGCCGATCACCGCCATCACCGAGGCGGTGTTCGCCCGCGCCCTGTCCGGCCGGCCCGAGCAGCGCCGCGCGGCGGCGAACTGCGATGGGCGGCTTGCGGGGCGGGACGAAAACCGCGAGCCAGGCGGAGATCGACCAGATACGCGACGCGCTCTACGCGTCCAAAATCGTCGCCTACGCCCAGGGCTTCGAGCAGCTGGCGGTCGCGTCCAAGACCTACGACTGGAAGCTCGATCCCGGCACGATCGCCACAATCTGGCGCGGCGGCTGCATCATCCGCGCGGCCTTCCTCGACCGGATCCGGGAGGGCTACGAGCGTCACCCGGATACCGAGAACCTGCTGCTGCAAGACTATTTCCGCGACGCCGTGCTGAAAGCCGAGCCGGCGTGGCGCGACGTGGTCGTGCTGGCCGTCCGCAGCGGCATCGCGGTGCCGGCGTTCGCCTCCTCGCTCGCCTACTACGACGGCCTGCGGCGCGCGCACGGCCCGGCGAACCTGCTGCAGGGCCTTCGCGACTACTTCGGGGCGCACACGTACCGGCGGACCGACAAGCCGGGCCAGTTCCACACGCGCTGGTCGCAGGACGGGAGCGAGGTCTCGGTCTAAGCCGCCTCTCGTGTCACGGCCGGGCTAAGACCCGGCCATCCCCGCAACCGCGTGGGTGCCCGGACCATTCCGGGCATCAAATTCGGACCCGCCCGCCTCCAACAGCCTCCCCACCGCTCCCGCGCACTGCTATGGCGTCCCGATGAGGGCCCACCCATGACGCGGAGCGAGCGGTTGGCCGTCGGCAGCATCGGGATCGGCGCGGCCGTCCTGCTGCTGAAAGCCGCCGCCTACCTCGTGACCGGCAGTGCGGCCCTGTTCTCGGACGCCGCGGAAACGGTGGTCAACGTGGCCGCCGCCGGCATGGCGCTGGCCGCCCTGCATTTCGCAGCGCGCCCGGCCGACGCGAACCATCCGTACGGGCACGACAAGGCGGAGTTCTTCGCCGCCATCGTCGAGGGCGCGCTCATTCTGGTCGCCGCGTTCGTCATTCTACAACACGCCTGGGTCAGCTTCCGCGCGCCCGCGCCGATCCTGGCCCCGGTGCGCGGCCTCGCGCTGAACGCCGCCGCCACGGTGCTCAACCTCGGCTGGGCGCTATGGCTCGGCCGGCAGGCGGCCGTGTTGCGCTCGCCCGCCCTGGCCGCCGATTCGCGCCACCTGTTGACCGACGTCGTGACCTCGGTCGGGATCATCCTCGGCGTCGGCCTGGCGCTCGCCACCGGCCTGCCATGGCTCGACCCGGCGGTCGCGGCGGCGGCGGCGATCTACGTCCTCGTTTCGGGGCTGCTGGTCATCGGCCGCTCGGTCGGCGGCCTGATGGACGAGGCGCCGCCGCCCGAGACGATGGAGCGCATCCGCGCCGTGGTCGGCCGCAGTGCCGACGGCGCGATCGAGGCGCACGACCTCCGCACCCGCCACGCCGGCCGGCTCACGTATCTAGAGTTCCACCTCGTCGTGCCGGGCGACATGACGGTCGCGACGGCGCACGAGATTTGCGACCGGATCGAAGGCGCGTTGAAGATCGAGATGGCGGACGTGGTGACGACGATCCACCTGGAGCCGCCGCACAAGGCCAAGCACAGCGGCGTCGTGGTGGTATGACCCAGCCGACAGATCATAGCGGAACTGACTGATACCCGCGTTCAGGCGGCGGAATGGTGGTCAGGTGAACCCCGGAACGAACACCATCTCGGGCAAGGTGATCCTGATCGGCTTGCTCTAGCACTTCGCGTATCAGCGCGATGCAGCTTAGGACCTCGGCAGGAGCATGTTCTAAACCGACAACCCTGATCTCGTATGGCGGCATCACGGTGTTGATACCTTGCCAAATCATGGAGTTCGACAAACGCGTCCGGGCCCCACCCGTGCCACTCGGGCGCGCCGATAGCATTCCGTAACGCGGCCAAAAAATCTAGCGGACTAGCCCATTTCGATCCGTCCAACTTGGTGATAGTCATGCGCCCTATCGGTTCGCGCCGGGCACCCACGCGACATCGCCACCCGGATTGAGCTTGCGGCCGAGCACGAACAGATGGTCGCTCATCCGGTTCAGCAGCTTCAGCACCGCCGGATTGACCGGCTCCGCATGGTTCAGCAGCACCGTCCGCCGCTCGGCCCGCCGGACGATGGTGCGGGCAAGGTGCGCGTGCGCCGCCGCCGGCGTGCCGCCGGGCAGGACGAAGCTGGTCAGCGCCGGCAGGGTCGCGTTCATCGCCGCCGTCTCCGCCTCGAGCCGCAGCGTCGGCGCGTCCGTCACCCGCAGCCGCTCGCCCGCGACGCCCGGCACGCACAGATCGGCCCCCACGTCGAACAGGTCGTTCTGCATGCGCGACACCATCGCGTCCGCCTCCGCGTCCCCCGCGATATGCAGCCTCAGCAACCCGAGCGCCGCGTTGGCCTCGTCGACCGCGCCATATGCCTCGACCCGGGCGTTGTCCTTCTCGACCCGCGAGCCGTCGCCGAGACTGGTCTGCCCCGCATCGCCGCCACGGGTGACGACCCGGTCGATCCGCACGGCCATCAGCGCGACTCCAAAACGAAATCGACCGTCACGTCGATCGACGAGGCGACCGCCGCGCCGCCCCGCCGCGCCGGGACGAAGTGCCATTTGAGCAGCGCCGTCCGCGCCGCGTCGTCGAGGTCGTGAAAGCCTGAACCGTGCATGATCTGGAGATGGTCGACCCGGCCGTCGCTGTCCACCGCCATTCGCGACACGACCAGCCCTGATTCCCCGCGCGCCTGGGCCTCGCCGGGGTAATCGGGTGCCCGGTTGCCGGGATCGGCCCGCGCCTCGATCAGGGCCGGGTCGTTCCTCGCGAAATCGAGCCCGGCGCTGCCGCCCTTCGCGGCCCGCGCCGCCAGCGATCCGCCGGCACCACCGGCCGGCCCGGTCGCGGCCGCGCGGGCGGATGCGTCCACGGCGGCGTTGCGGCCGAACATCACCTCGATCGACGCCTCGGGCACCGGGTCGGGCGCCGGGTCGGCGAGCGACGGCGCCTGCTGCATCGCGAACAGGCTCAACCCGGCGATCAGTCCGGCATGCAGCAAGCCGGACGCCCGCAAAGCGAGCCTCGGCGCGATCCGGGCAATGGTCCTGTCGTCCACCCGCCGGAGTATTGGGGGTGGGCCTTACCCGGACGTTACGGTTTGACCCGCGCCGATCGCCCGGACGATGGCGCGCTTGACCGCCTTGATCGCCTCGCCCGGGTAGCCGACAATCTGCCCGGCCAGGTCGGCCACCGCGCCGGACAGGTCGGTATCGTCCACCAGATGCGTGACGAGCCCGATCCGCGCCGCCTCGTCCGCCTCGATCCGCGCTCCGGTCAGCAGCAGCCGCGCCGCCTGCCCCGGCCCGACCAGCGACACCAGGGTCGCGACCGCCGCGTCGTCGTAGCCGCGGCCGAGCTGGATCGCCGGCAGCGCGAACCCGCTATCGACCGCCGCAACCCGCAAATCCGCCGCCATCGCCACCACCAGCCCGAGGCCGATGCACTCGCCCCGGATGCGTGCCACCACCGGCACGTCCAGCGCCCGGATCGAGGCGCAGATCTTGGCCACCCGCTCCTGCTGCGATGTATCGTCGTCGCCCTCGCCCTCGGCCGTCGTCGCCGGATCGGTCGCGAACGCCAGATGCCCGCCGCCGGTCAACACCACCAGCCGGACCGAGCCGTCGCCGCCCAGTCTTTCTATCCCGTGCTCGAGCGCATCCCACATTCCGCTATCGATCGCGTTGCGCCGGCTCGCGTTGTCGAACGTGATCAGGCCGACCCCGTCGAGCACCTCGACCGTCACCCGCCCCTGTTCGTTACCGTCGCCCTCGTGATGCGCGCCAGCCATGTCTCGCCCTCCGTTCCCGCCCGCCATATGTCCTGTGCATGACGCGCGCCGACCTCGCTTTGTTGCTTGCGATCGACGGCTCGGCCAGCGTCGATTACGACGAATTCGACTTCATCGCGCGCGCCACCGGCCGGGCGTTGCGCGGGCCCGAGGTCGCGGCGGCGCTGGTCGGCGAGGATCGGGTGACGCTGGCCGCCGTGCTGCTGTTCTCCGGCCCCGGCTCGCACGCGCTGGTGGTCGGCTGGACCCGGCTCGACAGCGGCGCCGCGCTGTCCGACTTCAGCCAGTCGGTGATCGACATGACGCGCGCCGTCCGCCCCGGCACCACCGCCCTCGGCTCGGCCCTGCTGGCGGCCGAGGCGGCGTTCGCCAAGCTGCCGGGACGTGCGCTGCGCCGCGTGCTGGACGTCGCCGGCGACGGCCGCAGCAACGACGGACCGCGCCCGGCCCCGATCCGCGACCGTCTGATCGCCGGCGGCCTGACCATCAACGGGCTCTGCGTGCTGCACGAGGAGCCCGATCTGGTCGCGAGCTACACGCGCGAAGTGGTCGGCGGCCCCGGCTCGTTCGCGCTCGCCACACCCGACCTCGCCGGGTTCGAGGCGGCGATGGCGCGAAAGCTGGCGCGCGAGGCGACCGTTTAGGCCGGGGTGACCTCGACCGTGACATGCGACAGGCTCGGGAACGCGCGGAGCCGGTCGTGATAGTCGTCGGCGCACCGGCCGCGCGCGCTCGTCACGCTCAGCACCGCGCCGAGGTGGCCCGGGCCGAGCCGCCACAGGTGCAGATCGGTCAGCCGGTCGCCATCGGTCTCGATCGCGGCGCGAACCCTGGTCGCGAGGGCCGCGTCCGGGGTCATGTCGAGCAGGATGGCTCCGGTGTCGCGGATCAGGCCGTACGACCAGCTCGCGATCACGCACGCCCCGACGATGCCGGCCAGCGGGTCCATCCACAACCAGCCGAACGCGCGGGCGAGCAGCAGGCCGACGATGACCAGGACGGACACGGCGGCGTCGGCGACCACATGGACCACGGCCGCGCGCATGTTGTTGTCGCGGTGCGCGGCCCCGGCCGCCGCATGCTCCTCGAACACGGTGCGGTAGACCTCGCCTGCCACCGTCAGCTCGGCGACGAAGGCGTGCGGCTCGGGGATGTCGGCCGTGCTCTCCAGCCAGCCGCCCCGGTCCTCCATCGCGAAACGCTGCCGCGTGCCGTCGGGCCGAATCGTCTCGACGGACGCCGGCGGGGTCGGCCCGGCTTCGGCATGCAACCGGAACACGGGCGGCTGGCCGGTCTCGAACACGCTGAGAACCATCGCGCCCCGCGCGGTGTCGATCCGGTGCGCTTCGTCGTGCCCATGGTCGTCGTCATGCCCATGCCCATGCCCGTGCCCGTGCCCGTGCCCGTGGGAATGCCCGTGGGAATGCCCGTGACCGCCCGCCAGCAGCCAGACCGAGGCGACGTTGACGGCGAGGCCGAGCACGGCGATCGGCAGCGCCTCGGCGAAGCGGATCGGCACCGGCGCCAGCAACCGGCCCACCGCCTCCCACCCGATCAGCAGCGCGATCATCAGCAGGATGATGGCGCTGCCGAACCCGGCGAGGTCACCGAGCTTGCCGGTTCCGAAGCTGAACCGCGGGTCGGTCGCGAGCCGGCGCGCGTAGACGTAGGCGAGCGCGGCCAGCAGCAAGGCGCCCGCATGGGTGCTCATATGCAGCCCGTCGGCGATCAGCGCGATCGACCCGAACAGCCATCCGCCGATGATTTCGAGCAGCATCATCGCCGCGCACAGGACGATCACCCAGCGCGTGCGGCGCTCGGCGCTGGCGTGGTCGGGGCCGAGGAACACGTGGTCATGCGGCCGTGTCATGACCCGCTCCCCGGCAGATTGAGCCCGAGCCGGTTCGGCACGTCCCAAACCTCGTCCACAGCGCGGGTCACTTTGAATCCCGCCGCCACATACGTCGGCAACGCGCGCCGGTGATCGGCGGTGCAGGTGTTCACCGTGATCGCGCGGGCACCGAACGCCCACGCCGTATCGACCGCATCGCGCAGGAACGCGCGGCCCAGACCGCGCCCGATCGCGTGGCTCAGCAATCCGAAATAGCTGATGTTGACCGACGGCCACGCCGACCGGTCGAGTTCATGGAAACCCGCCACCCGGCCGCCGGCGCGCAGGATGGTGATCCGCACCGAAGGCGATTTCAGCAGCGCGTCCAGATCGCGGTCCGACATCGTGCGCCGCAGCCACCAGCAGTAATCCGCACCCACCGTCTCGTACAGGGCGCGGTACTCGGCGATCGTGCAGTCGGCGCGATGCACGATCTCGACCGGCTCCGGCCATTCCGGTGCCGGATCGCGCGGCGGCGCGTCCATCCGCAGGAACGTCACGCGCACCGGGACGCGGGTCGTCGGCTCGGTCGAGTAGACCGCGCCGCTCGCCGCCATGGTCCATCCGTGCATCGTCATCGTGCCGCGCCCCGCAATAACGGTCAGTCGTCCAGGAAGCTTCGCAGCTTGCGGCTACGGCTCGGGTGTTTCAACTTCCGCAGCGCCTTCGCCTCGATCTGGCGAATACGCTCGCGGGTGACGTTGAACTGCTGCCCGACCTCCTCCAGCGTGTGGTCGGTGTTCATGCCGATGCCGAACCGCATCCGCAGCACCCGCTCCTCGCGCGGCGTCAGGCTCGACAGAACCCGCGTCGTCGTCTCGCGCAAATTGGCCTGGATCGCCGCGTCGAGCGGGATGACCGCCATCTTGTCCTCGATGAAATCGCCGAGGTGGCTGTCCTCCTCGTCGCCGATCGGCGTCTCGAGGCTGATCGGCTCCTTCGCGATCTTCAGGACTTTCCGCACCTTGTCGAGCGGCATCCCGAGCTTCTCGGCCAGCTCCTCGGGCGCCGGCTCGCGGCCGATCTCGTGCAGCATCTGGCGGCTGGTGCGGACCAGCTTGTTGATCGTCTCGATCATGTGGACCGGGATGCGGATCGTGCGCGCCTGATCGGCGATCGAGCGGGTGATCGCCTGCCGGATCCACCACGTCGCGTACGTGCTGAACTTGTAGCCGCGCCGGTACTCGAACTTATCGACCGCCTTCATCAGGCCGATGTTGCCCTCCTGGATCAGGTCCAGGAACTGCAGTCCGCGATTGGTGTACTTCTTGGCGATCGAGATCACGAGGCGCAGGTTCGCCTCGATCATCTCCTTCTTGGCACGCGCGCTGTCGCGCTCGCCCCGGCTGACCGTCATGTAGACGCGGCGGAACTCGCTGATCGGCAGCGTCGCGTCCTGCGCGATGGCGCCGATCTGGGCGCGCACCTTCGGGATTTCCTCCTCGTGCCGGCTCACGAACAGCTTCCACGCCTTGCCGGGCAGGGTCGCAACACGCTCCTGCCAGCCGGGATCGAGCTCGTGGCCGCGATACTGCGCGAGGAAGTCGTCGCGCGGGACTTTCGCACTCTCGGCCATCCGAAGAAGCTGCCCCTCGAGCGCGTTCAGCCGCTGATTGAGCTGCTTGAGCTGCATCACCAGCTCTTCGATGCGGTTGTTGTGCAACCGGACCTGCTGGACCTTGGCCACCAGCTCGTCGCGCAGCTTGTCGTAGCTTTTCTCGCTGCGGACGTTCGCGGCCTCGCCGGCGGTGATCGCCTCCAGCCGCTTCGCCTGCATCTTGGACAGCTTGCGCGTCAGCCCCTCGATCTCCTCGAAGGTCGCGAGCACTTCCGGCTTCAGCTTCTCCTCGAGGGCCGACAGCGACATCCCGCCGCCCTCGCCTTCCTCGTCGTCGTCGTTGTCGTTGGACTCCGTGAACGACGGCACCGGGGGCGCACCGGTCGGCTCCGCCCCATCGGCCCCGTCCGCGGCACCATCGGCGGCCGCGATCTCGGCCGGCGGCGGGCCGCCCTGCGTCGCCTCGAGGTCGACGATGTCGCGCAGCAGCATCTTGCCGGCCTTCAGCGCCTCGTGCCACGCGATGATGGCGCGGAACGTCAGCGGGCTCTCGCCGAGGCCGCCGATCATCATGTCGCGCCCGGCCTCGATCCGCTTGGCGATCGCGATCTCGCCCTCGCGCGACAGCAGCTCGACGCTGCCCATCTCGCGCAGGTACATCCGCACCGGGTCGTCGGTGCGGCCGATGTTCTCCGCCGCCCCCTCGACGGCCGGCTTCTCCTCGCCGTCCGGCTCCGCCTCGGCGTCCTCGGATTTCTCGTCCTTCTTCGGCGTCGCGTCGCCGTCTTCCTGTTCCTCGGCCTCGACGACCTGGATGCCCATCTCGCTGAGCCCGGCCATCACGTCCTCGATCTGCTCGGAACTGGTCTGCTCCGGCGTCAGGACGGCGTTCAATTCGTCGAAGGTGATGTGGCCGCGCTCGCGCCCGCGCGCGATCAGACGCTTGACGGCGGCCGACTGCGTGTCGATCAGGGTGGTGTCGACATCCTGTTCGGCGGTCGCGGTTTCGGCGGCGGCGGGCTTGGTGGCCATGCTGTCGGTGGCTCCATAAAAGTAAAACGCGTTGGTCTCAGGCGATCAGTGGGCGGCGTCGATCAGGTCGCCCGGATCGCCGGTCATCTCAGTCAGTTGGGCCTGCGCGTGTTTCAGTGCCACCAGCCGGCCGTGGTTCGCGTCGGTGAAATCGACCGCCAACGCCTCGCGGGCCGACGTAATCTCCAATTCCAGGCGGTCGGCGCGCGACAGGCCGACAAAGTGCCAAAAGACCGTCAGGGCCTCGACCCGTGTCGCCTCGGCACCCGCGCCACGCGGCATGTGATCGGCGATCGAGTTGCGCACGATGTCGATATTCTCGCCGTGTCCAAGGCGCGCGAGGTGGTCCCGAAGGTGCGCGGGTTCAAGGTCCGGCGCGCCCGACAGCCAATCGAGCATCGCGGCGTGGATCGGGCGCAACAGGGGCGGCATTGCCAGATCGCCGATCGTTTCTTCCTCGTCATGCAGAATTTGGGGATGTTCCAGCAGTAACGACAGCAGCAACCGCGCCCGCGCCTCATCGCCGCCGGCCGGCGTCGGCGTGACCCGCGCCGGTGCGACGGCACGCTTTCCCGGCGCTTTCCCGCTCGCGCCACGACGCCCCTCCTCCCATAGCCGTTCGAGGAACGCCGCCCGGTATTCGCGCGCCAGCGACGGATCGCCGACCCGCTGCGCCACATCGAGCAGCCGCGCCCGCAGCGCCGCGCGCGCTTCCGGCGTCGGGGCCGTGCCGTCGCGCAGGCCCTCGAACAGCACGGTCGACAGCGGGCGCGCGCGGGCCGCGTCCAGCACCGCGCGCAACGCCGCCGGGCCACGGGTTCGCAGCAGGCTGTCCGGGTCCTCGCCGACCGGCAGCCGCGCGATCGCCAGCGTCCGCTCGGGCGACAGCAGCGGCAGCGCCATTTCGGTCGCCCGGCTCGCCGCCCGCCCGCCCGCGCTATCGGCGTCGAAGCACAGCACCGGGCAAGGCGACATCTGCCACAGCAGTTCGAGCTGCCCATCGGTCAGCGCGGTCCCGAGCGGGGCGACCGCGCCGGTGAACCCGGCCTGATGCAGCGCGATCACGTCCAGATAGCCCTCGGCCACGATCAGGTCCGACCCGCCGCGGACGCCCTCGCGCGCCTGGTCGATGCCGAACAGCACGCGGCGCTTCGCGAACAGCGGAGTCTCCGGCCCGTTCAGGTATTTCGGCTGCCCGTCGCCGAGCGTCCGGCCGCCGAAACTGATCGTTCGCCCGCGCGCATCCCGGATCGGAAAGATCAGGCGGTTGTAGAACAGCTCGCCCGCCGGCTTGCCGTCCTCGTCCTCCCGCACGACGCCGATGGCGATCAGCCGGTCGACCTCGATCCCCTGCTCGCGCATCTCGGCGATCAGCCCGCCCCGCCCCTCGCCGGACCAGCCGAGCCCCCAGATGCCGGCGGTGTCCGGCCGCACGCCCCGGCGCTCCAGATACTCGCGCGCGGCGCGACCCTCGGGCGCGTGCAGCCGGCGCTTGAACCCGTCCGCCACCAGCCCCGCGACCGCGTGCAGATCGTGCCGCCGCCGCTCCGCCTCCGCCGCCTCCGGGGTCGCGCGCGGCACTTCCAGCCCCGCCTCGGCGGCAAGCTGGGCCACCGCCTCCGGGAACGTGGCCCCCTGCGACTGCATGACGAAGCTGACCGCGTCGCCGTGCGCGCCGCAGCCGAAGCAGTGGAAATGGTCGTCGTAGACGTAGAAGCTCGCGGTCTTCTCGCCGTGAAAGGGGCAGCACCCCTTCATGTTCCGCCCCGACCGCGCGAGCTTCACCCGCCGCGCCACCACCGCCTGCAACGGCGTGCGGGCGCGCAGTTCGTCCAGGAACGAGGCATCTAACGCCATTCAGGCACCCTCACCCCGGCCCTCTCCCAGAAGCCGGGAGAGGGAGCAGGAAAATGCCCTCTCCCCCTGGGAGAGGGTTGGGTGAGGGTTGGTCGCCACAGACCTCAACCCAAGGCGGCTTTGACCAACGGCCCGGCCGCCGCCATGTCCAGCGTCGCGGCGTGCTTGGCCCGAAGCTCCGCCATCACCCGCCCCATATCCTTGACCGTCGTCGCCCCGGTCGAAGCGACCGCATCGGCCACCGCCGCCCGCATCGCCGCCTCGTCCATCTGTTTCGGCAGGAAGCTCTCGATGACCGCGATTTCGGCCTGTTCCTTGTCGGCGAGGTCCGGCCGGTTGCCGGTGACGTACATCTCGGCACTCTCGCGCCGGCTTTTGACCATGCCGCGCAACATCGACACCACAGCCGCATCGTCGACCGGACCGGCCGGCCGCGCCGCGATGTCGGCGTCCTTCAGCTTCGCCGTGACCATCCGGATCGTCGAGACCCGGGCCGCGTCGCGCGCCAGCATCGCCGCCTTCAACTCGGCCGTGAAATTCTCGCGCAAATCCATGTGCAGTTCCTCCATCGAACGATCGCCAACGTAGCGCATAGCGCGACCGCCCGCATCCGGAGCTGATTTCCCACCCGACGAAGTTCGAGCTTGGCTCCGGAAATCTTTTCCCATACCGTTACCCCTATGAGCGACACCCAGGACGTCGAAGCCATTCTCGCCCGCCTCGGCGGTCCCGACGCGGCCGCCAGGACGCTCGGGGTCGGAACCGAGGCGCTGCGAAAGTGGCGGCAATCCCGCGCCATCCCGACCCGGCACTGGCCCGCGGTCATCGCCGCCACCGGGCTGTCGTACGCCGATCTCGCCGGGCAGCCGGCCGAAACGGCCGCACCACCCGACGGTGCGACCGCCGCCCTCGTTCTGGCCGACGGCACGGTCCTTTGGGGGCGCGGCTTCGGTGCCCATACGTCGGACGCTGCGGTGGGCGAGGTGTGTTTCTCGACCGGCATGACCGGCTATCAGGAAACGCTGACCGACCCGTCCTTCGCCGGCCAGATCATCACCTTCACCTTCCCCCACATCGGCAACGTCGGCACCAACGCGGACGATCTGGAGGCGACGAACGTCGCGGCGCGCGGCGTCGTGGTGAACCGCGACCTGACCGCGCCGGCCAACTGGCGCAGCACCCAGCCGCTCGATGCGTGGCTCCGCTCGCGCGGCGTGCCGGGCATCGCCGGTGTGGACACGCGGGCACTCACGTTGCGCATCCGCGACCTCGGGGCACCGACCGGCGTGCTCGCCTTCCCGGCGGACGGCCGCTTCGACATTTCCGCGTTGACCGCCCAAGCGGCGTCTTGGCCGGGCCTCGAGGGCATGGACCTCGCCAAGGAAGTGTCCTGCACGCAGACCTTCACCTGGGACGAGACGCTGTGGGCGTGGCCGCACGGCACCGGCCGCCAGACCGAGCCGCGCCACCACGTCGTCGCCGTCGACTACGGCGCCAAGCGCAACATCTTCCGCTCGCTCGCCTCGGCCGGCTGCCGTCTGACGGTCGTGCCCGCCACCGCCACCGCCGAAGACATTCTGGGCCACAAGCCGGACGGCGTGTTCCTGTCGAACGGCCCCGGCGACCCGGCGGCGACCGCGACCTACGCGGTGCCGGCCATCCGCGGCGTGCTCGGCGCGGGCCTGCCGCTGTTCGGCATCTGCCTCGGCCACCAGCTGCTGGCCCTCGCACTCGGCGGCACGACGTCGAAACTGCCGCGCGGCCATCGCGGCGCCAACCAGCCGGTGCGCGAGATCGCCACCGGCCGGGTCGAGATCACCAGCCAGAACCACGGCTTCGCGGTCGACACGGCCAGCCTTCCCGCCGGGGTCCGCCCGACCCACGAAAGCCTGTTCGACGGCAGCAACGAGGGCCTCGCCTGCGACGGCCGCCCGGTGTTCAGCGTGCAGTACCACCCGGAAGCGAGCCCAGGCCCGTCCGACGCGCACCATCTGTTCGGGCGCTTCACCGAGATGATGGCGGGAGCATAAAGATGCCCCGCCGCACAGACATCGCCTCCATCCTGGTCATCGGCGCCGGTCCGATCGTCATCGGCCAGGCGTGCGAGTTCGACTATTCCGGCGCGCAGGCGTGCAAGGCGCTGCGGGCGGAGGGCTACCGGGTCATCCTGGTCAACTCCAACCCCGCCACCATCATGACCGACCCCAGCCTGGCGGACGCGACCTACATCGAGCCGATCACGCCGGAGTTCGTCGAGCGGATCATCGCCCGCGAGAAGCCGGA
This sequence comes from uncultured Alphaproteobacteria bacterium, assembly GCA_963756975.1. Lineage (GTDB taxonomy): Bacteria > Pseudomonadota > Alphaproteobacteria > Acetobacterales > Acetobacteraceae > CAVRQM01. Next base: position 551,975 of record CAVWPS010000002.1, read on the forward strand.
TGCGATCCTGCCGACCATGGGCGGCCAGACCGCGCTCAACTGCGCGATGGCCCTGCACGCGAACGGCGCGCTGGAACGCCACGGGGTCGAGTTGATCGGTGCCGACGCGACGGTGATCGACCGCGCCGAAGACCGGCTGAAATTCCGCGACGCGATGGCCGCGATCGGGCTCGAAAGCCCGCTCAGCCGCATCGCCCACACGCTGGCCGAGGCACGCGACGCGATCGCCCAGATCGGCCTGCCCGCCGTGATCCGGCCGAGCTTCACCCTCGGCGGCACCGGCGGCGGCATCGCGTACAATCGCGAGGAGTTCGACACCATCGTGCAGGGCGGGCTCGACGCGTCGCCGACCAGCGAGGTGCTGATCGAGGAGAGCGTGCTCGGCTGGAAGGAATACGAGATGGAGGTGGTTCGCGACCGCGCGGACAACTGCATCATCGTCTGCGCGATCGAGAACGTCGATCCGATGGGCATCCATACCGGCGACAGCGTGACCGTCGCCCCGGCGCTGACCCTGACCGACCGCGAGTATCAGCGGATGCGCGACGCCTCGATCGCGTGCCTGCGCGCGATCGGCGTCGAGACCGGTGGCAGCAACGTCCAGTTCGCGATCGACCCGCTGACCGGGCGCATGGTCGTGATCGAGATGAACCCGCGCGTCTCCCGCTCGTCCGCACTGGCGTCGAAGGCGACCGGTTTTCCGATCGCGAAGATCGCGGCGAAACTGGCGGTCGGCTACACGCTCGACGAGCTGGCCAACGACATCACCCGCACGACACCGGCGAGCTTCGAGCCGACGATCGACTACGTGGTCGTCAAAATCCCCCGCTTCACGTTCGAAAAATTCCCGGGCGCCCCGGAAACGCTGTCGACCTCGATGAAGTCGGTCGGCGAGGCGATGGCGATCGGCCGCTCGTTCGCCGAAGCGCTGCAGAAGGGTTTGCGGTCGCTGGAGACCGGGCTCAACGGCCTCGATCCGGTGCCGCTTCCGGGCGACGGCGGTGCCGACGCGTTCCGTGCCGCGTTGTCCACGCCACGGCCGGGACGGTTGCTGATGGCGGCCCAGGCGCTGCGGGCCGGGCTGTCGGTGGCCGAGATCCATGAGGTGTCGCATTTCGACCCGTGGTTCCTGCGCGAGCTCGAGCACCTGGTCGCGGTCGAGCGGACCGTGGCGCGCGACGGTCTGCCGCGCGACGCGGGCGGGCTGCGGCGGCTGAAGGCCGAGGGGTTCTCCGACATCCAGCTCGCACGGCTTGCCGACACCACGCCGCAAGCCGTTGCCGCATTGCGGGAAAAGCTCGGCGTGCATCCGGTGTTCAAGCGCATCGACACCTGTGCGGGGGAGTTCGCCTCCGCCACGCCCTACATGTACTCGACCTACGAGGGCGGCTTCGGGCCGCCGTCTTGCGAGGCGGATCCGACCGACAAGAAGAAGATCGTGATCCTCGGCGGCGGTCCGAACCGGATCGGCCAGGGCATCGAGTTCGACTATTGCTGCGTCCACGCGGCCTACGCGCTGCGCGAGGCCGGGTTCGAGACCATCATGGTCAACTGCAACCCGGAAACCGTCAGCACGGACTACGACACCTCCGACCGGCTGTATTTCGAGCCGCTGACGGACGAGGACGTGATCGCGCTGGTTCGCAAGGAGCAGTCGAACGGGACCGTGCTCGGCTGCATCGTCCAGTACGGCGGCCAGACGCCGCTAAAACTGAGCCACGCGCTGGTGGCGGCCGGCATCCCGGTGCTCGGCACGACGGCCGACGCGATCGACATGGCCGAGGACCGCGAGCGGTTCCAGATCCTGTTGCGGACGCTGGGCCTGCGCCAGCCGGAGAACGGCACCGTGCGCTCGGTCGCCGAGGCCGACGCCGTGGTGGCGCGGATCGGCTTCCCGGTGGTGATCCGGCCGAGCTATGTGCTCGGCGGCCGTGCCATGGAAATCGTGCACGATATGAAGGGCCTGCACCGCTATCTTCGCGAAGCGGTGGTGGTGTCCGGCAGCACGCCGGTGCTGATCGACCGCTATCTGAACGACGCGATCGAGGTCGATGTCGACGCGATCTGCGACGGCACCGACGTCCACGTCGCGGGTGTGATGGAGCATATCGAGGAAGCCGGCATCCATTCCGGCGACAGCGCCTGCGCCCTGCCGCCGTATTCGCTGTCGCCCGCCATCGTCGAGGAGCTGCATGTGCAGACGGCCGCGCTCGCGCGGGGGTTGAACGTGGTCGGCCTGATGAACGTGCAGTTCGCCATCAAGGACGACGACATCTTCGTCCTCGAGGTGAACCCGCGCGCGTCCCGCACCGTGCCGTTCGTGGCCAAGGCGACCGGCGTCCCGATCGCCAAGATCGGTGCCCGCGTCATGGCCGGGGCCAAGCTGTCCGAGTTTTCGCTCCGCTCCCCGGCGCTGTTCCCCCATGTGGCGGTGAAGGAGGCGGTGTTCCCGTTCCGCAGGTTCGAAGGTGTGGACCCGATCCTCGGACCGGAGATGAAGTCCACCGGCGAAGTCATGGGCCTGGATACCAATTTCGACCGCGCGTTCGCCAAAAGCCAGCTCGGGGCCGGGGTGACGCTGCCGAATGGCGGGACCGCGTTCATCAGCATTCGCGACGCCGACAAGACGGCGGCCATGGCGGTCGCGCGCCGGCTGACCGACCTCGGTTTCACCCTGCTCGCCACCCGCGGCACCGCCGCCCGGCTGCGTGAGGCGGGGCTGGAGGCGCGGGTCGTGAACAAGGTGCTGGAGGGAAGGCCGCACTGCGTGGACGCGATCCGCTCGGGCGAGGTGCAGCTGGTCATCAACACCGCGTCGGGCGCGCAGGCGGTGGCCGACAGCACCGATATCCGCCGCACGGCGCTCGCCCACGGCGTGCCGCATTACACGACCATCGCCGGGGCCCGCGCGGCCGCCCTCGGCATCGCGGCGCTCCGCAGCGGCGGCGGTCTTGCCGTGACCCCTCTACAGGCTTACTTTTCGACAACTTATTGACGGTTCCCCGACCCGCCCCGCCTTGGCCCTTGCCAAGCGGGCCGCGTCCGCGAACACTCATTCCCCTTCCCCGCTCATCCCGGTCTCGCGACCGGCAAGTCGTCGAGGTTTGCCTTGCAGAAGTTCCCCATGACCGCCCCCGGCCTGTTGCGTCTGGAGGACGAGCTCCGCCTCCTCAAGGGCACCGAGCGACACGCGATCATCATGGCGATCGCCGAGGCGCGCAGCCACGGCGACCTCAGCGAGAACGCCGAGTATCACGCCGCGCGGGAGCGTCAGAGCTTCGTCGAGGGCCGCATCGCCGAACTGGAGGAGGTCATCTCCTCGGTCGAGATCATCGACCCGGCGAGCCTGTCCGGCGATCAGGTGAAGTTCGGCGCCAGCGTCAAGCTGGTCGACGAGGAGACCGAGCGCGAGATCGCGTACCAGATCGTCGGGCAGCACGAGGCGGACATCAAGCAGCACCGCCTGTCGGTGTCCTCGCCGCTGGCCAAGGCGCTGATCGGCAAGAAGATCGGCGACAGCGTGTCCGTGCCGGCCCCGGGCGGTGATCGCACCTACGAGATCCTCTCCGTCAGCTACGGCTGATAAGCCGTTGTCCGACCCCGATGTGCTGACGCTCGCCGACGTGCGGGCGGCTTCCGGCCGGATCGCGGCCAGCGTGGTCCGCACCCCGGTCCTGCGCGCCGACCCGATCGACCGCGCGACCGGGGCGCGCGTCACCATGAAGCTCGAGACGTTTCAGGCGACCGGGGCGTTCAAGGAACGCGGGGCCGCGAACCGGCTGGCGTTGCTGAGCGCCGTCCGAGCGCGCGCGGGGCGTGGTCGCGATGTCGGCCGGCAACCATGCCGCCGCCGTCGCCCGTCATGCCGGGCTGCTCGGCATAAGGGCGGTGATCGTGATGCCGGTCACCACCCCGTCGATGAAGGTCACCCGCACCGCCGGCTGGGGTGCCGAGGTGGTGCTGCACGGCGAGATGCTGGCCGACGCGGCGGCCCACGCGCATATGCTGGCCGACCGCGACGGGCTGGTGTTCATCTCGCCCTACGACGACATCCACGTCATCGCGGGCCAGGGCACGCTGGCCGTCGAACTGCTGGAGGACGCACCCGATCTCGACACGCTCATCATCCCGGTCGGCGGCGGCGGGCTGATCGCCGGCTGCGCGGTGGCGGCGGCGGCGCTCAAACCCGGCATCGAGATTTTCGGGGTCGAGGTGGCCGCGTATTCCGCCATGGCCCAGCGGCTCGCCGGATTGCCGGTCTCGGTCGGCGGATCGACCATCGCGGAGGGCATCGCGGTGCGCGACGTGGGCGCGATCCCGATGCGGATCGTGCCACGCCTGGTTTCCGAGGTGCTGGTCGTGCCCGAGCGCGCCGTCGAGGAGGCGATCGCCTTGCTCGCCGAGGGTGCGAAGATCGTCGCCGAAGGCGCTGGCGCGGCTGGGATCGCCGGCCTGCTCGCCTTCCCCGAGCGGTTCGCCGGCCGTCGCGTCGGCGTGCCGATCTGCGGGGCCAACATCGACGCCCGCATCCTCGCCAACGTGCTGCTGCGAAACCTGCTGCGCGACGGGCGCATGCAACGGCTGGTGCTGGAAATACCCGACCGCCCCGGCGTGCTGGCCGATATCGCGGGGACGATCGCCCACTCCGGCGGCAACATCATCGAGGTCTCGCACCACCGGCTGTTCACCTCGCCATCGGTCCAGGCCGCCCAGCTCGAGGTCATGTTCGAAGCGCGCGACCCGGCCCACTCGTCCGCGATCGTCGCCGCGCTGGAGCAGAGTTTTACGGTCCGGCGTATTTGACGAAACCGTTACAACCGGATTATCTCTAGTGTGGAGTTTTTGTCACACCGGGGGTGAGGGAGTCGAAACGAGCCTGGGCGTGATGGAAGTCGATGTCTCGAACCGCTAGCTCTCGTGTCTGTGAATAGGAAGCGTGACATGGAAACAGTAGCCGCTGGGGCGGTGCCGTCCGCGATCGCGCTTCGCAAACCGCGCCGGCGAGCGGCCGCGAAACCACCATCGAACGTCATCCAGCTTCATCAGAGGATCCTGCCGCGGCATCAGGCGATGCTGGCGCGATGGATCGACGCGGGCCGGGTCATGGGTCTGTGTGACGCCTCGGTGTTTCTGCCGACGCGCGCCGCCGAGCGGCTGGAACCGGGCCTGACGGACTATGTGCTGGTCTGGGTTCGCGAAAATATCGACCCCGCGTACATGGTCGTCCCCGACCGGACCGGCTGGGTGATCGTCGACGCGGTGCGCCAACAGCACCTTGCGCGCGTTCGCACGTTCGCGGCGGCGCTTCACCTGATCCGGCCGGTGCTGCCGGCCGAAACGGCCGTCTGACCCGTCGGAAGGGCTGCGTTAACCGGGGCGCGGCACGATGTGCCCATCGACCGCGCGCAAAACCTCCGCGGCGCTCACCGCCAAAATGGCGCGGGTGGGACACACTGCGATGCTTGCGACCCCAACATGGCGGAAACGGCCACTCGCCGCGAAGGCCTGGTACCGGATACCCGAAGAATACCAGCTCGAACTGGCCGACCAGTCGCTTCGGCGCGCGGTGATGCTGATCGCCGAGCAGGCCGATAGCCTGGCGTCGGCGATGGAGGCGGGCGACCTCAAGGATCGCGGCGGCCCGGACGCCCTGCGCGTCCTCGGCCACCTGATGCGGATGGCCGGCCGGGAGCATCTACCCCCGGCCGGCCACGCCTGACACCGTTAGCCGGCGTCGTCGTCCTGATTGGCGGACGGCGCGCCGTCGGCGGGGATATCCTTGCTCGGGTCGGCTTTCGGCACGCTGATCGCCACGAACGCGCTATGGCCGTCGCGCTGCACGCGAAGCGCGATGGCCGAGGCAGTCTTCTCGGCCGTGTGGATCGCCTGCACAGCCTCGTCCGGCGAGGCGACCGCGGTCGTGCCGACGCCGACGATCACGTCGCCGGGCCGCATGCCCGCCGCCGCCGCCGGCGAGTCCGGCCGGACCATCTGCACGAGTGCACCTTCGGTCACGTCGGAGCCGTTCCCGGTCTGGGGCACCGCGCCGAGACCCAGGCCGAGGCCACCCTTGTTGACCGGCGCCTCGCTCGGCGCGCGACCGGCGGGGTTGCCGGTCAGCACCGCGACCTGCGCCGAGACGGACTTGGTCTGGCCGTCGCGCAGCAGGTCGAGCTTGGTCGTGTCGCCCGGCTTGACCGCCGCGATGTCGACCGCAAGCTCACGCGGCGTGCCGACCTTCTGGCCGTCGACACCGACGATCACGTCGCCCGCCTGCAGGCCGGCCTTCTGCGCCGGGCTGTCCGGGAACACGGAGGCGACCAGCGCGCCCGCGTGACCGGCCGCATCGCGCGGCACCTTCAGCGCCTGCGCCAGGGTCGGTGCGACCTCCTGCGTCTCGACGCCGAGGTAGCCACGGGTGATGTGGCCGTTCTTCTCGAGCCCGGCGACGATGGTGCGAACCTCGTCGGACGGGATGGCGAACCCGATGCCGATCGAGCCGCCGGACGGCGACAGGATGGCCGTGTTGACGCCGATCACGTGGCCGTCCTGCGTGAACAGCGGGCCGCCCGAGTTGCCGTGGTTAATCGGCGCGTCGATCTGGATGTAGCTGTCGTACGGGCCGGAGCCGATGTCGCGCCCGTTGGCCGAGACGATGCCGGCGGTGACCGTGCCGCCGAGGCCGAACGGGTTGCCCATGGCGATGACCCACTCGCCCGGCCGGACCTCGGCCGATTTGCCGAGTTCGAGGAACGGCAGCTTGTGGCCGGCGTCGATCCGCAGGACGGCGAGGTCGGTGCGGGTGTCGTGCCCGATCACGCGGGCCGGCAGGACGGTGCCATCGTCGAGTGTCACGCTGACCGACTTCGCGCCGTGGATGACGTGGTTGTTGGTCACGATCGTGCCGTCGGCGTCGATGATGAAGCCGGAACCCCGTGCCTCGCGCGCCATGCCGTGGGCCGGGCCTTCGCCATGCGGCATGCCGGGCATTCCCGGCATATGCGGCATGCCCGGCATGCCGGGCATTTGCGGCATCCCGTCGGCGCTCTCGTCGTCGTTGACGGGGGCGGCCTTCAGCGTGTTGGTGATCTGGACGACGGCCGGCCGCACGCGGGCGACCAGGTCGGCGAAGTCCGGCATCCGCGCGGCCGGCGCGACGGCCTGAATCGGCGCGCCCGGCGTGGCGGTCCCGGCAACGGTGGGGGCGGCGGTGTCGGCGGCGTGGACGCGGGTTCCGGCGGCGACGGCGACCAGGGCGGTCGCGCCGAGCAGCAGGCCGGCGAAGCGAAGGCGCTTGGGAGTGGGACGGTTCATGAGCAACGGCTCCGAAATCGGTTGTCGCGGCCGCACGACGCGGCCCGGTCCCGTTAACATGTCGTCCGGCGGCCCTCAGGCCAGTGTCGGGCGCTATGAAAGTCGCGTCATCCGGGCTTGACCCGCGGCATCGCGCCGGGGGAGGAGTGGCCGGGCGTCCGTTCCACGGGCGCTGGTCCCATGCCGGGTTAGCACAGCGGTAGTGCAGCGGTTTTGTAAACCGAAGGTCGGGGGTTCGATCCCCTCACCCGGCAGACCGCCCCGCGCTCATCAGACGATCGTTTCAAAAGCCTGGTTACAAGCATAGATCGGCAGCGGGATCGTTCGCGCGAATATGATCGCACGACCGCTCTGACCAGCGAATCGAACCACAGTAGCGATTGCGGCAAACGGCCGCCTCGATTTAGACCTGTCGTCAACTCATCTGGACGTCAGGGAAATATCCCGCCGTTCGTCTGTCGTAATGACGGGGTATACAATACATGACAATTCTCGCCGGAACGGTTCTCTCCGAGGCGAAGCTCACGCAATCGACTTGGTTGTTCGGCCAGCGCGGCCATGAACCGCTCAGCACGACATTTCGGTTCGGGGAGATCCATTTCGGCGGGAAGGGTCGGATCGAGGGCTACTCGCACCCCAACGAGGCGACCTGGAGCCTGACGGACGGCGTGCTCGACATCCACATGCAATCCGGCGACGTGATGTGGCGGTCCGAACGGGTGGTGACCGATCCGCTCGGCCGCATCGGCGTCGTGTTCCGGAATTATTGGGCGGAGTTCTATCTGATCGAGGCCGTCGCGGCGGGCCACGCGCCGAGGCTGCCGCTCGGCACCGCGGATTTCCTGTTTCCGAACGATCTGCAGGTCACGCGGACCCCGGTCCACCGCGTGCTGCTGATCGGCTCCTGCCTGACCGGCCTCTATCAGCAGCAATTCACCAAGCGCATCCCCGACGTCGCGTTCGACTACGTCTTGTTCAATTACGCGAGCGAGCTGCCCGCCTCGCCGCCGGTCGCCATCGACTCATACGACTTTCAGTACGTGCAGATCCCGCTGCGCTCCGTGCTGGGCGACCGGATCGTGTACGCCAAGCGGTTCAACGAGCCGGGCTACCTCGACTCCGTTCTCGCGGACGGCAAGGGCATCATCGACGTCATGCTGAAGGCCGCGCTCGTCTACAACGAACGCCACGGCCTGCTGACGTTCGTGGCCAGCTTCATCCTGCCGCAGGGCGGCGCCAGCCCGAGCCTGTCGGCCGGCGGCACGATGGGCGACCTGGTCCATGTCATTCGCAAGCTGAACGAGCATCTCGCGCTCGCGGTCAAAGAGTACCGCAACGTCTACCTGGCCGACGCCGACACCGTCGCGGCCAGTATCGGCAAGCGCTACGTCCTCGACGACTCGTTCTTCTACTACTCGCATGGCGCGGTTCAGCTTGCGCACTGGGCCGACATGACGGGCTGGATCGCCCGCAACGAGCCGATCCCGCCGATGGACACCTTCTACGAGACCAAGCTCGACGAGTTCATCGACTGCGTGTGGCGCCAGTTGCTCGGCCATTACCGGACGGTGCGACAGCTCGATCAGGTCAAGGCGGTGGTGTTCGACCTCGACAACACCCTGTGGCGCGGTCAGCTCGCCGAGGATTACCGGTCCGACCGGGAGCGGCTGATCACCGACGGCTGGCCGCTCGGCATGTGGGAGGCGATCCACCATCTTCGCGCACGCGGGATCATGGTCGCGATCTCGTCGAAGAACGACCACGACACGGTGGTCCGGATGTGGCCGGAGGTGGTCGATCCGGCGTTCGTGAGCCTCGACGATTTCGTCTCGGTGAAGATCAACTGGCGCACCAAGGCCGAGAACATCCTGGAAATTTGCCAGGAGTTGAACATCAAGCCGAAAAGCGTCGTGTTCGTCGACGACAACCCGGTCGAGCGCGCGGCGGTGAAGGCGGCGCTGCCGGCGATCCGGGTCATGGGCGGCAACCCGTACCTGACGCGGCGCATCCTGCTGTGGTCGGCCGAGACCCAGGTCGCCGCGCTGACCGACGAATCGGCCCGGCGCGAGACGATGATCAAGCGCCAGATCGAGCGCGAGGAAACGCGCGCCGCGATGACGCGGCAGGAGTTCCTCGCGAGCCTCGATTGCCGGGTGACGCTGATCCCGATCGCCTCGGTCGACCAGCCGCAATTCGGCCGGGTGCTGGAGCTGACCAACAAGACGAACCAGTTCAACACGACCGGACGGCGCTGGGCGCACGCGGAGATCGAACGGTTCCTGGCCGATGGCGGCCGGCTGCTGGCGTTCTCGGTGGCCGACAAGTTCACCGATTACGGGCTGGTCGGCGTGCTGTACCTCGAGGGCACGACGGTCGTGCAGTACGTGATGAGCTGCCGCGTGCTGGGCATGGAGATCGAGGAGTTCGTGGTGAGCTCGGCGGTCGAGGACATGCGGGCGCGCTCCGGCAACATGGCGATCACGGCGTTCCTGGTCGAAACGCCGGACAACACCCCGTGCCGGGATGTGTTCACGCGGTCGGGGTTCGACATGGTCGGGGTGGACGGGGCGTCCCGGGAGTTCCGGCTGGAGGCGGTGGCCGCGGTGCGGCGGCCGGCGCACATCGCGGTGGAGGCCTGACCTCTACCGCCCGCGCCCGTTGTCGCCGAACCCGAGCGGGTGATTTGTGCGCCAGCGGTAGGCGTCCTCCACGATCCGCTCCAGCGACGCGAGCCGGGGCGACCAGCCGGTGTCGGCGCGGAGCCGGCCGGATGCGGCGATCAGCACCGCCGGGTCGCCGCCGCGCCGGGGCTGCTCGGTCACCGGCACCGGGCGGCCGGCGACGCGGCCCACCATATCGATCACGTCGCGCACCGAATGGCCGATCCCGGTGCCGACGTTGTAGACGACGCTGCGGTGGTCGAGCAGGCCGATCACGTCCAGATGCGCGTCGGCCAGGTCGCGCACGTGCAGGTAATCGCGCACGCATGTCCCGTCCGGTGTCGGATAGTCGCGCCCGTTGATCGCGAGCGGCGGGCGGCGGCCGAGCACCGCGTCGATCGCGAGCGGGATGAGGTGCGTTTCCGGATCGTGGTCCTCGCCCAGACGGCCGGCGGGGTCGGCACCGGCGGCGTTGAAGTAGCGCAGGCAGGCGCTGCGCAGGCCGTGGATGCGGTCGGCCCACAGCAGCGTCCGCTCCAGCATCAGCTTGCTCTCGCCGTACGGGGAGGCCGGAACGATCGGCCGGTCCTCGTCGATCGCGCCGTCGTCCGGCGGCCGCGCCGCGTCGGCCCCGAACAGGTTGGCGGTCGACGACAGCACGAATTTCGTGATCCCGTGGCGCGCACAGGCGTCGATCAGCGTCATGCCGGTCATGGCGTTGGTCATCAGGTACCGCAGCGGCTCGCGCATGCTCTCGCCGACCTGCGACAGCGAGGCGAAGTGCAACACCGCGTCCCATTTGCCGTCCGCCAGCACGCGGTCGAGCGTGGCGCGGTCGCCCGCGTCTCCCTCAATCAGCCGCGCGGGTGGCAGCACCGCGTCACGGTGGCCGAGGCTGAGGTCGTCGAGCACGACCACGTCGGCGTCGCGCTCCAGCAGGCTCGCGACGACATGGCTGCCGACGAAGCCGGCGCCGCCGGTGACCAGATAGCGCGCCATCGTTCGTCCCGTTCATCTCGTGCCGGGACAACTGCCCCGCTCGGTTACCGCCGCATCGGCGGTCGTCAGCCGAGCCGCGTCAACGTCCGCCCAATCAGGCGGTTGCCGGCCGTCCCCGGGCCAGCGCCGTCGCGGCGCCGATCAGGGCCACGTGGCTGAACGCCTGCGGGAAGTTGCCGACCTGGCGGCGCGCGGCGACGTCGTATTCCTCGGCCAGCAGCCCGACATCGTTGCGGATCGCGAGCAGCCGCTCGAACAGACGCGTCGCCTCCGTCTCGCGCCCCTGCATCGCGCGCACGATGACGAGCCAGAACGAGCAGGCGAGGAACGCGCCCTCGCCGCCCGGCAGGCCGTCGCCGGTGGCCTGATTGTCGTAGCGCAGCACGAAGCCGTCGCGCAGCAGGTCGTGCTCGATCGCGGTGACGGTGCCGGCGATGCGCGGGTCGTCGGCCGGCAGGAAGCCCATGATCGGCAGCATCAGCAGGCTCGCGTCGAGCTCCTTGCCGCCATAGACCGCGACGAAGCTGTTGCGCTCGCGGTCGAAGCCCTGCTCGCACACGGCGGCGAAGATTTCGTCGCGGGTGGCGCGCCAGGTCTCGACCGGTCCTTCGAAGCCGAACTCCTCGACCGTGCGGACGCCGCGGTCGAAGGCGACCCAGGCCATCACCTTGCTGAACACGAAATGCTTGCGGCCGCCGCGCGTCTCCCAGATGCCCTCGTCCGGCTCGCGCCAGATTTGCCCTAGATGGTCGAGCATCGCGATCGCGACCGGCCAGCTCTCCTTGTCCTGGTCCAGGCCGCCGGCGCGCGCCTGATACAGCGCATTCATCACCTCGCCGAACACATCGAGCTGCAGTTGCCCGGCGGCCGCGTTGCCGACCCGGACCGGGGCCGAGCCCTGGTAGCCGGGCAGCCAGTCGATGGTCCATTCCGGGATGCGGCGCTCGCCGCCGACGCCGTACATGATCTGCGTCTGCTCCGGGCTGCCGGCGACGGCGCGGTGCAGCCAGTCCCGCCAGGCCCCGGCCTCCTCGTAATGGCCGGACCCCATCAGCGCCGACAGCGTGATGGTGGCGTCGCGGAGCCAGCAATAGCGGTAATCCCAGTTGCGCGGGCCGCCGAGCTGTTCGGGCAGGCTGGTGGTGGGGGCGGCGACGATCCCGCCGGTCTCCGCGAACGTCAGCGCCTTCAGGGTCAGCAGGCTGCGCTTGACCTCCGCCGCGTACCGCCCGTCGACCCGGCCGCTATCGGACCATTTCCGCCAATACGTCTCGGTCGCGGTCAGCGCGAACCGGGCGTCGATCGGATCGGGGGGCGGCAAGTGCGACGGCACGTATTGCAGGACGAACCGGGCCCACTCGCCCTCGCCCACCGCGAAATCGGCCTTGGTCGCCATGTCCTCGCCACGGCTGTCCACGCTCGACCACAGGATCGCCTGATCGGGGCCGGCGACGTACGACCGCGCGTGCTCGTGCTCCTCGTGCTGGCTGACCCACGGGACGACGCTGCCGTAATCCCAGCGCAGCACCAGGTTCATCGTCATCGCGACGCGGCCGGCGACGCCCTCGACCAGGCGGACGATGGTGGACCCGGTCTGGCTGTTCGGCGTCTGGGTCATGGGCATGAAGTCGATCAGCCGGACGGTGCCGGTCGCGGTCTCGACCGTGGTTTCGAGCACCAGCGTGTCGCCCCGGTAGCGCCGCGTCGTGCGCACCACCTCCCCGGCCGGCGCGATCGACCACAGCCCGTGCTCCGGCCCGCCGACCAGCCGGGCGAAGCAGGCGCCGCTGTCGAACCGGGGCCAGCACAGCCAGTCGAGGCTGCCGTCGCGCCCGATCAGGGCGGCCGTCCGGCAGTCGCCGATCATGGCGTAGTCTTCGATTGGGGGCTGATACGGTGTCGTCATGGCCGCTATTAGCCCGATCGGCCGCGAAAGTTCGCCGATAAGCGGTTGCGAAGTGCCGCCAATCTTGACTTTACCGCTCCCAGCCGAGATATCGCGACGGCGGCTGCGAGTGCGCGCCGCGGTGTGTGATGTGGCCGGGCACGATGTCCGGCGTATTTTCGTCCCACCCAAGACGAGCCGTCACGGAAGCCACGTACCATCTTGAACGACACGACTGCCCTTTCCCATCCCACGCCCGTGGACGAGGCGGCGACCGGCGCGCCCGAAGCGGCCGTCGGCACGCCCGACGCCTCGGCCGAGACCGCCGAGGCGGCGCGGATGGAAGGTTTCGACCTGCCCGCCGGCGAGCCGGAACCGGAGGACACCGACGAGCCGGAGTGGAGTCGGAGCCGGAGCCGGACGCGTTCGCGGCGACCGGGTTGTCGCCCGAGATCCTGCGCGCGGTGGCCGAGAAGGGCTACACGACGCCGACCCCGATCCAGGCGCAGGCGATCCCGTACGTGCTGATGGGCCGCGACCTGATGGGCGTCGCCCAGACCGGCACCGGCAAGACCGCGTCGTTCACCCTGCCGATGCTCGACATCCTGTCCGGCCAGCGCGCGCGCGCGCGGATGCCGCGCTCGCTGATCCTGGAGCCGACGCGCGAACTCGCGCTGCAGGTGGCCGAGAACTTCGTCGACTACGGCAAATACCTGAAGCTGACGCACGCCCTGATCATCGGCGGCGAGAGCATGTCCGACCAGAAGGACGCGCTGATGCGCGGCGTGGACGTGCTGATCGCGACGCCGGGCCGGCTGATCGACATCTTCGAGCGTGGCGGGCTGCTGCTGACCGATTGCCGCGTGCTGGTGATCGACGAGGCTGACCGGATGCTCGACATGGGGTTCGTGCCCGACGTGGAGCGGATCGTGGCGATGCTGCCGGCGAACCGGCAGACGCTGTTCTTCTCGGCGACGATGGCCCCGGAAATCCGCCGCCTGTCGGACGCCTTCCTGCAGAACCCGAAAGTCGTCACGGTCAGCAAGGCCGCGTCGGTGGCACCGACCATCACCGCGCGCATGGCGCTGGTGGCCGAGACCGACAAGCGCGAGGCGCTGCGGCGGCTGATCCGGTCGGAAGACGTGCAGAACGCGCTGATCTTCTGCAATCGCAAGCGCGACGTGGACATCCTGTTCAAGTCCTTGCAGCGGCACGGCTTCTCGGTCGGCGCGCTGCACGGCGACATGGTGCAGTCGGTCCGGTTCGCGACGCTGGAGAAGTTCAAGGCGGGCCAGATCCGCCTGCTGTGCTGCTCGGACGTGGCCGCGCGCGGGCTCGACATCGGCGGGCTGAGCCACGTGTTCAACTTCGACGTGCCGATCCATGCCGAGGATTACGTCCACCGCATCGGGCGCACCGGCCGCGCGGGCCGCGAGGGACGGACGTTCATGCTGGCGACCTCCGAGGACCGCCAGACGGTCGAGGCGATCGAGAAGCTGACCGGTGCCGTCATCGAGCGGATCACGATCGAGGGCCTCGACGAGGTCGCGTGGTCCGAGGGCCGCCGTGGGCGTGGCCGTGGCGCCGCGCCGGAGAAGGGGCAGTCGAAGGGCTCGTCCAAGGGTTCGGACCAGGCGACGGCCAAGACGCCGCCCCGGACGCCGGCGGCGGCACCGGTTCCGGTCGTCTCGCGTGCGCCCGAGGTCGCGGCCGGGCCGAAGCGCCGTTTGCCGCGCGCGAGCGGGAGCGTGCCGGTTGCGGCCGCGCCCGAGGTTATGTCCGATATCGCGCTCGATCCGGCCAGCGCGCCGCAGCCGGCCCTGCCGCCGCTGCCGACGCCGCGCCCGTTGCGTGAGCCGCGCCAGGAGCGGGGCCAGGAGCGGAATCAGGAGCGCGGCCAAAATCGTGGCCGGGATCGCCGCCCCGAGCAGGGTCGCGGGGACCAGAGCCGGGCCGAGCCGACCCGCGCGCCGGAGCAGGCGCGCGACCGGCAGCCCGAGCGGGCGCGCAACGAGGACGCGGGTGAGCGGGTCGTGGGCTTCGGCAGCGATGTGCCGGCGTTCATGCTGGTGGCCGCGAGACGCCGGCCGCAGCCGGCCGACATCGAGCCGACCGTGACCGAGCCGACCGTGATCGAGCCGACCGTGACCGAGCCTGCGGCCGAGATCGACATGCCGAACCTCGCCACCGCCGACCTGATCGACGAGTCGAACCAGGGCGGGTCAGCGCTTCCCGAGTAATCGGCCGTGACCGGTTTGACGATCGCGCGCGTCGGCACCGATGGTGACGGCGTCGCGAACGGCCCCGAGGGATTGCCGGTCTACGTGCCGTTCACCCTGCCGGGCGAGGTGGTCGAGGCGACCGTTCGCGGCGAGCGCGGGACGCTCGACGCGATCAGGACGCCGAGCGACGACCGGGTTGTCCCGCCCTGCCCCCATTTCGGCCGCTGCGGCGGCTGCATGCTGCAACACTGGGCCGCCGCCCCGACCGCCGCCTGGAAAGCCGGCGCGCTGTCGCACGCGCTGACCCGTGCCGGTTTCCCGTGCGAGGTGGCACCTCCCGCGCTGGCCGCCTCGCACAGCCGGCGCCGGATGGATCTGGCCATGCAGAAGCGGCCGGACGGCATCGCGATCGGCCTGCACGCGGTCGGCCGGCCGGACGAGATCGTCGACATGCGAACCTGCCTCGTGCTGCACGAGACGCTGTTCGCGCTGGTCGCCCCGCTGCGCGCGCTGCTGCCGACGCTGGCCGCGTTCCGGCGCGACGGCTCGGCGGTCGCGAACCTGCTCGACACCGGCATCGACCTGCTGCTGCGGCTGGACGGCACGCCCGATTCGGGCGACCGCGCGCGCCTCGTCGCGTTCGCGCAGGCGCAAAAGCTGCCGCGGATCACCACCGCCCCGTTGCGCGGCGGCGTGCCGGAGATCGCCTGCCTGCTCCGTCCCGCGACGGTCGAGCTGTCGGGCATCGCGGTGGCCCCGCCGCCGGGCGCGTTCCTGCAGGCGACCGCCGACGGCGAGGCCGCGATCGTGGCGGCGGTGCTGGCGGGGTTGCCGAAGCTGCGCGGGAAAGCGCGGATCGTCGAGTTGTTCGCGGGCGTCGGCACGCTGACCATGGCGCTGGCCCCGCACGCCCGCGTGCTGGCGTTCGAGGGCGATCCGGCGACCAACGCGGCGCTGACCGCCGCCGTGCGCCGGCCGCCGCTGTCGGGCCGGGTCGAACCGGCGCTGCGCGATCTGGCGCGCCAGCCGCTGCGGGCGAACGAGCTGTCCGGGGCCGCCGCGATCGTGCTCGACCCGCCGCACGCGGGGGCGGCCGCACAGATGCCCGCGATCGCCGCGTCCGGGGTTGCGCGCGTGATCTACGTCTCGTGCAACCCGGTGACGCTCGGCCGCGACGCGAGCGTGCTGCGGGCGGGCGGCTACCGGCTGGTGAGTGCCGTCGCGATCGACCAGTTCCCGTGGTCGGCGCGGGTCGAGAGCGTCAGCGTGTTTGCGCGCGGCTGAGCCGGCTCAGACGCAAAACGCCGCCGCCGAGCCTCTTCGCCAAGCCAAGCGCGAGAAACGGCGGCGCTCCTTGCGTCGCAACCGAACACCATCCACGTCACGGCCATGGACGAACCGCTCATCATCGACATGACCCCGGACGGCGAGTTCCGCGAACCGCCGCCGCCGGGCCTTTTCGCCCGCACGATCCAGGTCATCGTCGCCCTCGGCGCGATGGCGGTGGCCGTGCTGGTCGTGCTGGTGGCGCTCTGGTTTGCCGTCATCGCGATCGCGATCGGTATCGCGGTGGCGCTCGTCGCTTGGGCCGTCTGGTCGTGGCGCCACCGCGCGCGGGCGTAAAACCCTACTCGGCGGCGACCGACAGCGCCGGCTGGCCCCAGGCCCGTGCCAGCAGGGTGTAGGACTCGCGCCGCACGGCCGGATCGTAGGCCGTGGTCAGGACCGCGATCTCGTCCGCCCCGGTCTCCGCCGCCAGCGCCCGCAACTGGTCCGCGACAACCTCCCCGGTGCCGACGATCGCGCGCGCCCGGCCGCGATCCATCCGCATCCGCTGCAGGTCGGAATAATGGTGCGCCAGCGCCGCCTCCGGCGACTGCATCGGCTGGTAGTCGCCCCGGTCGCGCCCCAGCCGCCACAGCGCGCGCGACGCGTATTGCCGCTCGGCTTCGGCCATCGTCGGGGCGGCCAGCGCCCACGCGCACAGGGCCGCGTGGGGTTCCGGGTTCTGCGGGCTCGGCTGGTACAGCTCGCGATACAGGCTGATCGCCTCGGCCGCGCCCTCGCCGTCGGTGATGAAGTGGGCAAAGCAGTACGGCAGGCCGAAATGGGCCGCCACCTGCGCGCCGTAGGCACTGCTGCCCAGCACCCAAACGTCCGGTGCGGTCGAACTGCGCGGGTTCGCGTGGATGGCGCCGAACGGATGCCCCTCGGTCAGGCTCTCGTCGCGAGTCCACGCCAGCAGGTCGCGCAACTGCGCCGGGAACCGGTCGGCCGCCGTGGCCGCCGCCGGGTTCAGCGCGTGCGCCGTCAGCCCGTCCGAGCCGGGCGCGCGCCCCACGCCGAGGTCGATGCGGCCGGGTGCGATCGCGTCCAGCACCCGGAACTGCTCGGCCACCTTCAGCGCCGAATAGTGCGGCAGCATGATCCCGGCGCTGCCGACGCGGATCGTCGTCGTGGTGGCGGCGATCGCGGCCATCAGCACTTCGGGCGCGGAGCCGGCGACCGCGTCGCTGTTGTGATGCTCGCTGACCCAATACCGGGCGTAGCCGAGCGCCTCGCAATGGCGCGCGAGCGTCATGCTGTCGCGGATCGACTCCGCCGGGTCGTGACCCTCGAGAACGGCGGACTGGTCCAGAACGCTGAGACGCAAAGCGACATCCTCTCAAAAGGCCACATGGCCGAATGTCGCGCGCAGCACCGCGTAGACAACCCCGCCGATCAGAAAGCCGACCAGCGTTCCGTTGACCCGCACGTATTGCAGGTCGCGCCCGACCCGCAGTTCCAGCTTGTCGACCACGGTGGCGCTGTCCCAGTTGCCGATCACGGCCGCGATGAAGCCCGACAGCTCGGCCTGCGCGGTCGGCAGCAGGCGGGCCACGATCGCACGCGCCGCCGTCAGCAAGGCGGCCCGCGACGACGGATCGGCCTCGATCAGCACGCCGAGGTTGTCGAGTGCCCCCTGGATCACCGCGACCGAGCGGCCGTCGGGGCGGGCGGCATCGGCTTCGATCGCGGCATGCAGACGGCCCCACACGTCGCCGGCCCACGCCAGCATCGTCGGATGGCCCAAAATGCGGCGCATCGCCGCCCCGATCTCGGCGGCGCGGCCGGGCTCGGTCTCGATCCGCTCGATCTCCCGGCGCATCCACTCGTCGAACGCGGCCCGCAGGTCGGAGCCGTCGTCGCTCATGCGCTCCAGCTCGGCGTTGATCTGGCGCAGCACGCGCGAGGCGACCTGTGCCCCGACCGCCCAGCCGACCAGCCGTCCGCCCTGCTCGCGCACCCGCTCCTCGATCACCTGGTGCAGGCTGCCTTCCTTTTCGGCGAGCATCACCTTGAAGCGGGCCAGGATGAAGCCGAACACCTCCTGATGGCGGCCGCCCTCGACGACGTGGCGCAACGCCTGGGCCACCATCCGGCCCGCGCCGGCGCCGCCGAAGATGCGTGGCAGCAGGCGCGAGACGAGGCGTCTGGCGCGGCCGTCGGCCAAGGTTCGCAGCAGCCGGGGCAGCAGCGCCGTCAGCCCCTCGGCCGCGGGCCGGGCGGAGACGGGGTCGGACAGGAACCGGTGGACGATGCCGGGCAGGTCGAGATGTTCGAGCAGGCGGCCGATCTCCGCCTCGGTGAACACGTGCTCGGCGACGAACCGGCCGAGTGCGGACCCGAGCCGCTTCTTCTGGGTCGGGATGATCGCCGTGTGCGGGATCGGCAGGCCGAGCGGGTGGCGGAACAGGGCCGTGACGGCGAACCAGTCGGCGATGCCGCCGACGAAGCCGGCCTTGGCCGCCGCCTGCAGCAGTTCGGCCGCGTAGTTTTGCGGCAGCGCGTAGCTCGCGAGCGTCAGCGCCGCCATGGCCACGAGCAGTCCGGTGGCGAACGCCCGGTGGCGGCCCAGATCGCGCCGAAGCGCCGCGTCGCGGTCCGTGGGTTCGGGCTCGGCCATCGGCGGCAGGCTACCGGGGTCGGCACCCGTTCGCCATCCCGGACAGATGACACGGTCGTTGCACATGTGGTGCCCGGCAGGCATCGTTCCGCGATGCAGCATTCAGTGGCGACCCAGACGCGCGACCCGGCCGCCCTCGCCTCCGATCTCGTGGCGCTGGTGCGCGACCTGCGCGAGCGGCACGACGCCGACCCGTTCGGCAATCCGGTGCTGTCGGCGGCGCTGGCCATCTCGCGCCGGATGGACCGCGACGAGCTGCCGGTCGAGGCGGTCGAGGCGCTGGTGGCACACCTGACCCGGGTGGCCGCGACCGATCGTGCGGCGCGGCTGGCGGCCTATGTCGGCGGCACCGATCCCGCCGCGACCGAGGCCGCGATCGCGACACTAGCCGAGCGGCTGGTCCGTCCCGACCCGGCCGACAGCCCGGTGCCGCTGGCCACGTTCCGCGCCTGTGTCGAACGCGCGCGCTTCGCCGCCGTGTTCACCGCGCACCCGACGTTCTCTCTGCCGGCCGAGGTGTCGGCCGACCTCGCCCGTGCGGCCGGCGACGGCGCGCCGCTGGGCGAACTCGGCAGCCACCGGCCGAAGGGCGTGACGCTGGAGGAGGAGTTTCAGCAGGCCGGTGCGGCGATCGCGCACGGCCGCGACGCGCTGGACGGGCTCGCCGCCGCGATCCTGTCCGCCGCACGGGGCACCTGGCCGGCGCGCTGGGCCGAGATGCTGCCGTCGCCGGTCATCCTCGCGACCTGGGTCGGCTACGACACCGACGGGCGCACCGACATCGGCTGGTGGGACACGCTCGGGCTTCGGCTGCGGATGAAGCGGTCGCAGCTGGAGCGGGTGCGCTTGCAGGCCGCCTCGCTCGCGTCAGGTGCCGCCATCGCCGAGCGCGCGGCCTCGGCGCTCGCCGCGGTGGACGCGCAGATCGCCGCCATTCCGGCCAGGGCCGACCCGGATTCCGTCGCCGCGTTCGCGCACGCGCTGATCGGCGGGCGGGAGGCGGCCATGCTGACGACCGAGACGCTGGACGCGCTGTTCGTGGCGGCGCTGGCCGTCGCCGACGACGCGGAACGCCTGCCGCTCGCGGTCGCGCGGTCCGGCCTGCGCGCGCACGGCCTGTCGCTCGCGCACACCCATGTCCGGCTGAACGCGACGCAACTGCACAACGTGGTCCGCCAGCGCCTCGGCCTGGAGGACGCGCCGGAGGATGCGTCACGGCGGCGGGCGCTGCTGGCCGGGATCAACGCCGCCCTCGACACGGTGCGGCCCGTGGCGGTCGATTTCGGGGCGCTGATGGTCGAGAGCGCGTCGGCGGCACGGCTGATGATGACGGTCGCCCAGATGGTCAAGCACATCGACGGCGCGACCCCGGTCCGCTTCCTGATCGCCGAGACCGAGAGCGGCTACACGCTGCTGGCGGCATTGTGGCTGGCCAAGCTGTTCGGCATCGAGAAGCAGATCGAGATCAGCCCGCTGTTCGAGACGGCCGACGCGCTGGAGCGCGGGGCCAGGGTGCTGGAGGAGGCGCTGCGCTCACCGCACTGGCGCGCCTACCTGCAGGCGACGGGGCGGATGGCGCTGCAATTCGGCTACTCCGATTCCGGCCGCTACGTCGGACCGCTGGCGGCGACATACCTGATCGAACGGCTGCGGCTGAAGGCGGCCGAGGCGCTGGCGCGTTACGGGCTGACCACCGTCGAGATCGTGCTGTTCGACACGCACGGCGAAAGCGTCGGCCGGGGCGCCCATCCGGGCTCGCTCGCGGCAAGGCTCGACTACCTCTCCCCGCCCCGCACGCGCGAGGCGCTGGCCGCCGCCGGGATCGCGGTGCGCGAGGAAAGTGCCGTCCAGGGCGGCGACGGCTACCTGCTGTTCGGCACGCCGGCGCTGGCCCGCGCGTCGGTGGCGCGCATGGCGGAGCACGCGTTCGCGCGCGAGATCGCGCCGGCCGCCGCCGAGGACCCGATCTACGACGACCCCGATTTCTCGGCCGACTTCTTCGCCGCGTGCGGCAGCGGAATGGTCGATCTGGTCGAGGACGAGGGCTACGCCGGGTTGCTCGGCGCGTTCGGTCCGGCGTTGCTGGACAAGACCGGGTCGCGGCCGGCGGCGCGGCAATCGGACAGCAGCGGCGGCCCCGCGATGATCCGCCACCCGCGCGAGCTGCGGGCGATCCCGAACAACGCGATCCTGCATCAGCTCGCCTGGATGGCCAACACGCTGCAGGGCCTCGGGGCCGCGGCGTCCCGCCACCCCGAGATGTTCGCCGAGCTGCGCAAGAACTCGGCCCGGTTCGCGACCGCGCTCGATCTGCCGGCGCACGCGCTGGCGCACTCCGACCTCGATGTGCTGCGCGCCATCGTCGACACGCTCGATCCCGGCATGTGGCTCGACCGCGCCGGGCACGCGCACCGGATGCCCGGACGGCGGCAGGGGCTGGTCTCGGTCGCGCGCGCGCTGGACCGGTTAGGGCTCTGGGCTCCGGCGCAAAAGATGTTCCGGCGTATTCAGGCCGATCACGTGGCGCTGCGGACCGCCTGGCCCGACGCGCCCCGGATGGCCGACCGCGAGGTGCTGCTGCACGCGCTCCGGCTCGCCCTCATCCACCGGCTGTGGCTGCTGGCGGTGGCGATCCCCGACTTCTCGCCGCGCCACGGCGTGACCCGCGCGGCACTCGAAACCCGCATTCTGCGGCTCGATATCCCGGCGGCACTGGCGATCCTGTCCGAGGTGTTCCCGGCGGCACCCGACCCGGCCGCCGAGCGCGACTATGCCGAGCCGCGCGGGCCGCAGATGGAGGCGGCGTATGCCCGCGAGCATGCCGAGATCTTGCAGCCGATGGGACGGCTGTTCGCGCTGATGCGCGAGATCTCAGCCGCGATCAGCCACGAGGTTGGTGCGTTCGGATAGACGCCCAGACCGCGCGCACGTCGCCGAGGTTGAAGCCATCCGCGGGCGGATGATCGAGCCGCCAGCCGAGCAGCAGCAGCGATCCGCCGCCGATCACGTTGACGGCCAGCTGCATCAGGAGCCCGTCGCCCCAGGCGGTCACCGCGAGCCGGCCGAACAGGGCGATCACGCAGCTGACGGCGAACACCGGCAGCGAATGCCGGCCGGCCGATTCCAGCACCCGGCTGACGCCGTTCGCGAGCCAGGTTCGCGACGCGCCGGCACGGAAGATGATCTGGACCCAGGCGGCGGCGTCGAGGATGCGCAGCATGCCCAGATGGGTCTTGTCCGGCGTCTTGAGCCAGCGAAGGCCCGGCAGGTGCGACGGGCGCAACAGATCGGCGACATGGGCGGACACGCCGTAGGCCTCGAACGGGATCGACTGAAAGGCGAGGACGACGAGGTAGGCGGCCGAGACCACCGTCAGCCACGGCCGGGCCGGGAGGACGCCGCCGCCGCGCGCGAGCAGCATCGCCAGCACGGCGCCGAGCAGGAAGATGAGCTGCCACGAGAGCGGGTCGAAATACCAGCCTTGCGGCTCGAGCCAGTTCGGCAGGTTCAGCGAGGGGGCGGCACCCGCGGCCGCCCACAGCGCGGCCGAGAGGATCACCGTCGACCACGGCCGGTAGCGAAGGCCGAGGAACATCAGCGGGAAGACCGCGAGCAGCACCAGATAGAGCGGCAGGATGTTCAGGAAGCTGGGCTGTGCCACCAGCGCCACGCACCACGCGAGACCGCGCCAGCCGATCCGCATCACCGAGTTGTCGAAGTCCGGCGGCAGCCCGAACTGCCGCGCCCAGAGCCGGACCGCGACCAAAGTGACCAGCACCAGCAGCACATGCACAGTATAGAGGCGCAGCCAGCGGGCGCCGATCCGGGCCAGCCCGGCCGCCATGCCCCCGCGAAGAATGGCCTTTCCGTAGGCCAGCATCGACGCGAAGCCCGCGAACAGCACGAACACCTCGGCCGCGTCCGCGTAACCCCAGATGTGCATCGTGATCCAGCCGAGCTTGTTGGCCGGCACGTGGTCGATGAAGATCATCATCAGCGCCAGCCCACGCAGGACGTCCACCCGCGCGTCCCGCTTTGCGGTCAGCAGGGCCCGCGTCGTCCTGGACTCCATCATCGCGCTCTCTCCATCGCAGCCAGACTACGCACAATTCGAGCCAGAATTAACCGCACATTCGCATGAGATGGCGTCCAAATGCGTGCGCGTCAGGACTCCGACATCTTTCGTCACGCGGGCCCCCACCTTCATCGCCGTGCGCCACCTTCATCGTCGTGTCATGGATTGCGCAGCCGATCGGTGTTGGCGCGTCCGGCGCAGTCCCATATGCACCGGCCTTCCGCATCACGTGTGCCCGCCAACGGGTTCCGAATTAGGAGTGCCCGATGGCGTTCGAGCAGCGGCTGAAATTCCTGATTTGCGCGCCGGCGTTCGACGCCGACGATCTGGAAGGCCAGCGACTGGCGCAGATCATCACCGAGGTCGAGCACGACGGCTTTTCCGTCGTCCGGGCGCGGCGGACCGACGACGCCGAGCTGGTGATCCGCACCGACGCCGCGATCGGCTGCGTGGTCATCGACTGGGGCAAGCGGGGTCCGCAGGGACGCGCCACGTCGCTCGTCACCCTGATCCGCAAGCGCGGGCTGGAGGTGCCGATCTTCATCCTGGTGCGCCACCACCGGCTGGAGGAAATTCCGGTCGAGGTGATCCACGAGGCCGACGGCTACGTGTTCCTGGCCGAGGAGACGCCCGACTTCATCGCCAAGAACCTCGTCAGCCGGCTGCGCCAATACGCCGACACGCTCCGCACGCCCTTCTTCGGCGCCCTGCTCGACTACAACGAGGAGGGCAACCAGCTCTGGACCTGCCCCGGCCACAACGGCGGCGTGTTCTACAGCCGCAGCCCGATCGGCCGCATCTTCAAGGAGCACATGGGCGAGGCGATCTTCCGCGACGACCTCGACAACTCGGTCGTCGAGATGGGCGACCTGCTGATCCACGAGGGACCGGCGCTGGCGGCCCAGAAGGCGGCGGCGCGGATTTTCGGGGCCGAGCGGACGTATTTCGTGCTGAACGGGACGTCGGCGTCCAACAAGATCGTGCTGCAGGCGCTGCTGGCCGAGGGCGACCTCGTGCTGTTCGACCGCAACAACCACAAGGCGGCGCATCACGGGGCGATGTTCCTGGCCGGTGCCATCCCGGTCTACCTCGAGGCCGACCGCAACGCGCACGGGCTGATCGGGCCGATCGACCCGGAGGCGCTGGGCGAGGAGCGGCTTCGCGAGGCGATCCGGGTCAACCCGCTGGTGCGCGATCCGGACGCATGGCAGCGCAAGCGCCCGTTCCGCGCGGCGGTGATCGAACAGTGCACGTACGACGGCACGATGTACGACGTGGGCCAAGTGGTCCGCGCGATCGGGCACCTGTGCGAGTACATCCTGTTCGACGAGGCGTGGGCCGGATTCGCGAAGTTCCACCCACTGTATGTCGGCCGCTACTCGATGGGGCTCGAAGGGCTCGACGAGGACGCGCCGGGGATCATGGCGACCCAGTCGACTCACAAGCAGCTCGCCAGCTTCAGCCAGGCCAGCCAGATCCACGTCCGCGACCGCCACATCAAGGGCCAGGTGCGGCGGATCGAGCACCGCCGGTTCAACGAGATGTTCCTGATGCACGCGAGCACCTCGCCCTTCTACCCGCTGTTCGCCTCGCTCGACGTCGGCGCGCAGATGATGAAGGGCCGCTCGGGCGAGGTCCTGTGGGACGACACGATCCGGCTCGGGATCGAGATCCGCAAGAAGATGCGCGCCATCGCGTCGGAGTTGTCCGGCCGCGAGAGCGACCCGGCGCGTCAGTGGTTCTTCGACCCGTTCGTGCCGCACACCGTCCGGCTCGACGCCGGTGACCCGGCCGAGACGCAGTGGCACGAGGTGTCCACGGACCGGCTCGCGTCCGACCCCAAGCTGTGGGCGCTGGAGCCGGGGGCGGCGTGGCACGGGTTCACCCATCTGGCACCCGGCTACGCGATGACGGACCCGAACAAGCTCACGTTGCTGACGCCGGGGTTCGACCGGGTGACGGGGGCCTATCTGCCGCACGGCATCCCGGCCCCGATCCTGGCCGTCTACCTGCGTGAGAACCGGATCGTGCCGGAGAAGAACGATCTTAACTCGATCCTGTTTCTACTCACCCCCGGCGTGGAAAGCAGCAAGGCCGGTAACCTGCTTTCCGCTTTAGTGTTCTTCAAGCGTTTACATGATGAGAACGTGCGCATGGAGGACGCGATGCCGGAGTTCACGGCCAAGCGCCCGGCGCGCTACCGCGGCGTCGGTCTGCGCGACCTGTGCGGCGAGATGCACCGGCTGTACGCGGCGGCCGATACCAGCCGGTTGCAGCGCGAGCAGTTCAGGGAGAGCCATTTTCCGCCGATCGCCATGCCGGCCAAGGCCGCGATGCAGAAGCTGGTCCGCAACGAGGTCGACTACCTGCCGATCAGCGAGGTCCGGGACCGCGTGGCGACGACGATGTGGGTCGTCTACCCGCCCGGTATATCCGCGATCGTGCCGGGCGAGCGGCTGACCGAGCGGGCACAGCCGATGATCGATTACCTGCTGACGTTCGAACGCGCCTTCAACGCGTTCCCCGGCTTCGAGACCGAGGTGCAGGGCGTGTTCCGGGAAACGGACGCGCAGGGCCGGATGCGCTTCTACACCTACGTCGCCCGCGAGTAGCGGAGAGCGGTTGCCAAAAAAGAAAACCCCGCCGGCCATGTCTGGCCGGCGGGGTTTTTGGCGTCAGGCGTATCAGGTGATGTGGATGCTCTTGGGGTCGCTGACGCCGGTGAAGGTGATCGTGACGTTGTTGGCCAGGTGGAACGTGGTCGAGCCGCCCGCGACGGTCGCGGTCTTCTCGGCCTGCGCGGCGGCGTTCGCCGCGTAGCCGACCAGGTTGACGGTGTCCGCGCTGGTGAAGTCGGAGACGGTGTAGGCGCCCGAAGCGGTCGACTTCTCGAACTGGAAGATGTCGTGGCCGCTGGACAGCGCCGCCGACAGCGTCTCGTTGCCCGAGCCGGCCTGCAGCAGCGAGTTGGCGCTGCCGGTCGCGAACAACTGGTCGCCGGTGCCGCCGCCGATCAGGGTGCCAGCGCCCTGGATGTAGTTGTTACCGTCGCTGCCGCCCGTGTAGTACGCCGAGCCGCCGCTGCTGCCGAAGATCGTCTCCGACCCGGTGCCGCCCATGACGGTGCTGCCCGCGCCCGAGTCGATGAACAGCAGCGAGCCCGCGCCGCCCGTGTAGGTCGCGAGGCCGCCATGCTCGACGTTGACGGTCGAGTTGCCGCTGCCGCCCTGGATCTTGTCGTTCCCGGTCGTGTCGACCAGGGCCGTGCCGCTGCCGAGGATGATCGTGTTGTCGCCCGCGCCGGCACCGATCGTCGCGGCGCCGCTCATGGCCTGCAGCGTGTCGTTACCGGCACCGGTCTCGACTTCCCAGGGGCCGCCCGAGGTGATGATGTGGTTGGCACCACCGCCGGCGACGACGGTGCCGGAGCCGCCCATCGTCAGGTAGGTGAGGCCGCCGGTGCCCGACAGCACCGACTGGTTCGTCTCGCCGTCACCGATCAGCGTCAGGTTCGGCGCGTTGACGACAACGGCGGCATCGCCCGGGGACAGGACGACGGTGCGGCCTTCGGTGATGACCAGCTCGGCCTTCTGACCCGCCGGCACGGACGGAGCGCCCGGGCCGACCGGCGTCTCGGTGACCAGCGACCCGTTGGCGACGCCCGCGTCGATGGCGTTGGCCAGTTCCTGTGCGATCGCGGCGAGGTAGCCGCTGCTGATATGTAAGGGACCATTGGTCGGCCCAACCACGGTAACGTTCGGCATGCGCGCATATCCTTCGGTCTGGTTACATCTGTAGGCGTCTGACGCCTTCATGCCACCCGACATGTCGGAGTGGCAAGAAATTTCGTTACCAGCCTTGTCGTTTTAACGCGTCTGACTTGAAAGGTGCCCGCGCATAAGCGTCTGAACCGCCACATTACCGACGCTAACACCCCAGTCACGGCCCTCTGCCGCGCGGCCTCGAAACCCGCCACCCTCGTGCCGCAACCTTGACGGGGATGTCCGGCCGCGCCACTTGGGTCATTGTGGACGCGAGCGGTCCGGAATGGCCGGAAGGTCGCCGGCCGCCTCACATATCGGATGAACACATGCTGAGGCTTTCCAAGCTGAGCGATTACGCCGTCGTCGTTCTGGTCCGGCTTGGGCAGCCCTCGGGCCGCCCCGCGTCGCGGCCGGCTGGCGCGCGTGTTCCGGAAGCGCCTTTCATGTCCTCGACCACGGCCGCGATCGCGGTGGCGACCGGGGTTCCCGAACCCACCGTCGCCAAGGTGCTGAAGGCGCTCGCGGGGGCGGGCATCGTCGTGTCGCGGCGCGGCGCGCGGGGCGGCTACTGGCTGGCCCGCTCGCTGTCCGCGATCTCGGTGGCGGATGTCATCACGGCGATCGACGGGCCGATCGCGCTCACCTCATGCGTGGACGGGCGGGGCGATTGCGAGGTCGGCCACCTGTGCGCCGTTCGCGGCCGCTGGGACGTGGTCAACGCCGCCATCGAGACCGCCCTGCGCGCGGTCACGATGGCCGACCTCGCCGATTGCGCCGTGCCCGCCGCGTTCCGCCTGCCGCCGTCCCCGGCCCACGCAGCCCAGCCCGCTCTCCCGACTCACGTCGAATAGGACCAGCCGTCATGCCAGCCGTTTCCGAGACCTTGGACACCGTCCAGTCGATCACCCAGTCCGGCTACAAGTGGGGGTTCGAGACCGACATCGAGATGGACCTCGCCCCGGTCGGTCTGAACGAGGGGATCATCCGCCTGATCTCCGCCCGCAAGGACGAGCCGGCGTGGCTGCTGGAGTGGCGGCTGAAGGCGTTCGCGACATGGCAGGGCATGACCGAGCCGTCCTGGGGCAAGCACAGCTATCCGCCGATCGACTACCAGGCGCTGCACTACTACGCCGCACCGAAGCGGGCCGCCCCGAAGTCGCTGGCCGAGGTCGATCCCGAGCTTTTGAAGATGTACGAGAAGCTCGGCATCCCGCTCCGCGAGTACGCCGTGCTGGCCGGAGTCGAGCCGCCGGAGGGCGAGCGCGCGCCGGTCGCCGTGGACGCGGTGTTCGACAGCGTCTCGGTCGCGACCACGTTCCGCGCGTCCTTGGCCGAGGTGGGCGTGATCTTCTGCCCGATCAGCGAGGCCGTTCACAGCCACCCGGAGCTTGTCCGCAAGTATCTCGGCAGCGTCGTGCCCGCGGGCGACAACTATTTCGCCGCGCTGAACAGCGCCGTGTTCACCGACGGTTCGTTCTGTTTCATCCCGAAAGGGGTGCGGTGCCCGATGGAGCTGTCGACGTATTTCCGTATTAACGCCCGGAATACCGGGCAATTCGAGCGCACGCTCATCGTCGTCGAGGATGGCGGCTCGGTCAGCTACCTCGAGGGCTGCACGGCACCCCAGCGCGACGAGAACCAGTTGCACGCGGCGGTGGTCGAACTGGTCGCGATGGACGACGCGACGATCAAATACTCGACCGTGCAGAACTGGTACCCGGGCGATGCCGACGGAAAAGGCGGGATCTACAACTTCGTCACCAAGCGCGCCGCCTGCCGGGGCGCCCGCAGCAAGGTGAGCTGGACGCAGGTCGAGACCGGCAGCGCGATCACCTGGAAATACCCGAGCTGCATCCTGCAGGGCGACGACAGCGTGGGCGAGTTCTACTCGGTCGCGGTGACGAACAACCGCCAGCAGGCCGACACCGGCACCAAGATGATCCACATCGGCCGCAACACGCGCAGCACGATCGTGAGCAAGGGCATCAGCGCCGGCCGCTCGGACAACACCTATCGCGGCCTGGTCCGGATCATGCCGAAGGCGGCCGGTGCCCGGAACCACACCCAGTGCGACAGCCTGCTGATCGGCGACCAGTGTGGTGCCCACACCGTACCTTATATCGAGAGCCGCAATCCGACGGCGACGACCGAGCACGAGGCGACCACGAGCCGCATCGCCGAGGACCAGCTGTTCTACTGCCGCAGCCGCGGGCTGTCGGAGGAGGACGCCGTCGGCCTGATCGTCAACGGCTTCTGCAAGGACGTGCTGAAGGAGCTGCCGATGGAGTTCGCGATCGAGGCGCAGAAGCTGCTCGCGGTCAGCCTCGAAGGGAGCGTCGGCTGATGCTCGAGATCACCGACCTGCACGCCACGATCGGCGACAAGCCGATCCTGCGCGGCGTCTCGCTGAGCGTCCCGACCGGCGAGGTCCACGCGATCATGGGCCCGAACGGCAGCGGCAAGAGCACGCTGTCGTACGTCCTGTCCGGGCGCGACGGCTATGAGGTCACCTCCGGCACGGCGACGCTCGACGGTGCCGACCTGCTGGCGATGGAGCCGGAGGCGCGGGCGGCGGCCGGCTTGTTCCTCGCCTTCCAGTATCCGGTCGAGCTGCCGGGCGTCGGCAACGCGCATTTCCTGCGGACGGCGCTGAACGCGGTCCGCCGCGCGCGGGGCGAGGACGAGCTGGACGCGGCGCAGTTCCTTCGCGCCGCCCGGGCCGAGAGCAAGCGGCTCGCGATGCCGGACGACATGCTGAAGCGGAACGTGAATGTCGGGTTCTCGGGCGGCGAGAAGAAGCGCAACGAGATCCTGCAGATGGCGATGCTGAAGCCGCGCATGGCGATTCTGGACGAGACGGATTCCGGGCTCGACATCGACGCGCTGAAAATCGTGGCCGACGGCGTGAACGCGCAGCGCGGCCCGAATTTCTCCGCACTCGTCATCACGCATTATCAGCGGCTGCTCGACTACATCGTGCCCGACCGCGTCCACGTCCTGTCGGCCGGCCGGATCGTCCGCTCGGGCGGCCCGGAACTGGCGCACGAGCTGGAGGCCGAGGGCTACGCGCACACGATCGAGGCCGCCGCCGCATGAGCGCCGCCGTACAATCCGGCACCGCGCAGGACGCGACCGCGCGCGCGTTCCTCTCGCGCCATGACGGCCTCACCGCCCGCCTGCCCGACGGCCCGCGCGGCCGTGCGGCGGCGGCGTTGTTCCGCGACCACGGCCTGCCGACGATCCGCGACGAGGCGTGGCACTACACGCCGCTTCGCGCCCTCGCCGGGATGGTGTTCAGCGAGCCGCTGGTGCCGGTCGGGACCGAGGGCAAGCTCGCCGGACGGCTGCCGAACCTCGACGTGCCGCGCGTGGTGTTCGTCGACGGGCGCTACAACCCGAAGCTGTCGAGCCTGCCGGACGGCCTGGGCGTCGTGACCGGCCTGCCGGACGGCCTCGGCATGTCGCGCCCGGACCGCGAGCCGATCGTGGCCCTGTCCGAGATGCTGGCCGAGGACGGCGTGACGCTCGACGTCCCGGCCGGCACCGACGCGGGCACGCTGATGATCGTCTCGATCGGCACCGACGCGCACGGGCGGCCGGTGTCGTTCCATCCCCGCCACCGGGTCACCCTCGCCGAGGGCGCGCGGCTCGCGCTGATCGAGGTCTGGGTCGGCGAAGGCACGTATCTGCATGCGCCGGTCATGGAAGCGCGGGTCGCGGCCGGCGCGCACCTGACGCATGTGCGGGTGCAGCGGGAGGCGGCGGACGCGTTCCACCTGTCGACGCTGTACGCCGACATCGCCGCCGACGCCGAATACGAGGGTTTTACGCTCGCCGCCGGATCGCGGCTGGCGCGCGCCGAAATCCACGCCCGCATGTCCGGCCCGCGCGCGAAGGTCACGCTGAACGCGGCGCAGTTGCTGGGCCAAAGCCAGCACGCCGACATCACCACGGTGGTGAACCACGACGCGCCGAACGGGGCCTCGCGCCAGACCGTGAAGCATGTCGTCGCCGATCGCGGCCGGGGCGTTTTTCAGGGCCGGATCGAGGTCGCGCGGGTGGCGCAGAAGACCGACGGCTACCAGATGAATCAGGCGTTGCTGCTGAGCGAGAACGCCGAGGTCGACTGCAAGCCGCAGCTCGAAATCTACGCCGACGATGTGAAGTGCTCGCACGGGGCGACGATCGGGGCGCTCGATCCGGAGCAGCTGTTCTACCTGCGGACGCGCGGCATCCCGGAAGAGGCGAGCCGGGCGATGCTGGTGCGGGCGTTCCTGGCCGAGGCGCTCGACCCGGTGGCGCATGACGGGGCGCGCGGGCTGCTGGAGTCCGCGGTCGAGGATTGGTGGAAGACACGCCCATGATGAAGTCACTGGCATGATGAAGACACCGGCATGAACATGATCTCCAACATCGCGCCGAAGCTCGATGTCGAGCAGGTGCGGGCCGAATTCCCGATCCTGACCCAGACCGTGCGCGGCAAACCGTTCACCTTCCTCGACAGCGCGGCGTCCGCGCAGAAGCCGCGCCCGGTGATCGAGGCGATGGTCCGCGCGATGGAGACGCAATACGCCAACGTCCATCGCGGCCTGCACTGGATGAGCGAGCGCACGTCGGACGCCTACGAGACGGTGCGGATCGACGTCGCCCGGCTGATCAACGCGCCGTCGGCGGACGAGATCGTGTTCACCCGCAACGCGACCGAGGCGCTGAACCTCGTCGCCTACAGCTACGGCGGACTGCTGCGGCCCGGTCAGGCGGTGGTGATCTCCGAGATGGAGCATCACGCGAACCTGGTGCCGTGGCAGATGCTGCGCGACCGGACCGGGATCGAGCTGCGGGTGTGCCCGATCCTGGACACGGGCGATCTGGATATGGAGGCGCTGGAGCGGCTGCTCGACGACGGGCGGGTCGGCCTCGTCTCGATCACCCACATGAGCAACGTGCTCGGCACCGTGACGCCGGTCGCGCGCATCGCCGCGATGGCGCACGCGCACGGGGCGAAGGTCATGTTCGACGGCAGCCAGGCCGTGGTGCATCGCCCGGTCGACGTGCAGGCGATCGGCGCCGATTTCTACGCGTTCACCGGCCATAAGCTGTACGGCCCGACCGGCATCGGCATCCTGTGGGGCCGCGCCGAACTGCTCGACGCGATGCCGCCGATGATGGGCGGCGGCGACATGATCGCGACCGTCAGCCTGGAGCGGTCCACCTGGGCCCCGGTGCCGCACAAGTTCGAAGCGGGGACGCCGGCCATCCTCGAGGTCATCGGCCTCGGGGCGGCGATCCGCTTCGTCGAGCGGCTCGGCCTGTCGGCGATGGCGGCGCACGAGGCCAATCTGGTCGACCACGCGATGACCCGGCTGTCGGCGATCGAGGGCCTGACGATCATGGGCTCGGCGCAAGACCGGGGCGGCGTCGTCTCGTTCACGATGGACGGGGCGCACGCGCACGACATCGCCACGCTGCTCGATCATCAGGGGATCGCCGTCCGCGCCGGGCAACACTGCGCCGAGCCGCTGATGCGCCGGCTCGGTGTCGACAGCACGACGCGGGCGAGCTTCGGCGTCTACACGACCGAGGCCGAGATCGACCGGCTTGGCGACACGCTGGAACGGATCAAGGGTTTTTTCGCGTGAGTGCCGCGCTGAGCAGCGATTTCGACGATTTGCGCGACCTGTATCAGCGCACGCTGATGGAACGCGCCCGCGCGCCGCGTCATGCGATGCGGCTCGATGTGTTCGACGCGACGGCGCGGGCCGACAACGCGGCTTGTGGGGACCGTTGCACGGTGTTCGTCCGGCGCGAGCCGGGCCGCGTCGCCGAACTCGGGTTCGAGGCGCGGGGCTGTGCCATCAGCATCGCGTCCGCCGATCTGATGGCCGAACTCGTCCCGGGCCGCTCGCGCGACGAGATCCGCGCCCTCGCCGCCGGCCTGCGCGGCATGGTGGCGGGCGGTCCCGTGATCGAACCCGCGCTGGCCCCGCTGTCCGGCATTGCCGAATATCCGTCGCGAAAGGCGTGCGCCACGCTGGCGTGGGACGCGCTCGCGGCCGCTCTGGAGGATCAGCGATGAACGACATCCCCGCCGCCGCCTCGGTCGGTAGCTGGACGCCGGACGGCGAGGAGCATGGCCGACCGTCCGAGGACGACCTGATCTCCGCCGTCGCCTCGGTCTACGATCCGGAGATCCCGGTCAACATCTACGAACTCGGCCTCGTCTACGCGATCGAGACCGACGACCAGAACAAGGTGACGATCGAGATGACGCTCACCGCGCCGAACTGCCCGTCGGCGCAGGAGCTGCCGATCATGGTCCGCGACGCGGTCATGGCGGTGCCGGCGGTGTCCGACTGCGAGGTGAAGGTCGTGTGGGATCCGCCGTGGGACCAGAGCCGGATGTCGGAAGATGCGCGGCTCGCGCTGAACGTCTATTGAGGATCGCATGATGGACAACGTCGCCTCCCCTGCCCCGGTCAAAACCCGCCGCGCGCTGCCGCCGCTGATGTCGCTGACCGAGCGCGCGGCCGAGCGTCTGCGCGCGATGTACGAGGGCGGGCATCAGGGCGAGCTGCTGCGGGTCGCGGTCGGCACGAAGGGCTGTTCGGGCCTGTCGTACGACATGAGCTGGGTGCCGGCCCCGCAGCCGACCGACGAGGTCGTGTCCGACAAGGGCGTCACCGTGCTGGTCGACCGCAAGGCGACGCTGTTCCTGATCGGCACCGTGATGGACCACGAGACGAAGCAGTTGTCGTCCGGGTTCACGTTCACCAACCCGAACGAGGCTGGCCGCTGCGGCTGCGGCGAGAGTTTTCACGTCTGAGCCACCGCCGCACGTCCGAACTGTCATACAGCCGTAACCAAAGGGTCAACGGCCTGTGATGACCGGGGCTGCCGCCGGGTGCTTCCTTCCCGCCCGACCGTGGCTGGCGATTTCGGCGGCTTGGGTTCGACTGTTCAATGATTGGAAGGATATGACCATGACCGTCAAGCAAGGGCTGCGCTCGTCCTGCGCCGCCGTGGCGACGCTGGCGATGCTGCAGAGCACCGTCGCGATGGCCCAGACCGCGCCGCCCTCCACGGGCATCGTCTCGCCGACGCCGATCGTCGGCCCGGGCATCACGACCGGCACGGTGGGCGCCACGTTCGCGCCGAGCAACATCCACACCCCGACCCCGCTCTCGGCCGCCGCGAAGATCGCGGCGCTCCAGTCGAAGGTGAAATACGTGTTCGTCCTGTTCCAGGAGAACCGCTCCTTCGACCAGCATTTCGGCACCTTCCCGGGCGCGGACGGCCTGTTCGACAAGACCAACACCCCGAAGCCCGGCTTCAGCCAGAAGATCGTCAACACCGACGGCACGGTCGGGACGATCTCCCCGTTCCTGGCGCCGCAGACGATCACCGACGTCCACGGCAACACCGTCGCGCTGAACCCCGAGGACACGGACTCGGTCGATCACAGCCACGCCGGCATCGTGAACTCGATCCACTACACCGGCGGCAACGCGATCGGCGGCAAGACGCTGAACGATCGCTACGCCCTGAACGAAGAGAAGCTGACCACCGACGCGAACGGCAACATCGTCGCGTCGTCGACCGGCGTCCCGCCGACCGCCAACCCGACCCTGTTGCAGAAGCAGCGCGCCGAGCTGGTGATGAGCCATCTCGACTGCGACACCATTCCGTTCCTGTGGAGCTACGCCGACCGCTTCACCCTGCTCGACAACTTCCACGCGACCGTCATCGCGCCGTCGACCCCGAACGCGATCGCGCTGCTCGCCGGCCAGTCCGGCCTGACGCAGTGGGCGCTCCATCCGTCGACCAGCAGCGCCAACACGTCCAACCCCGACGTGGCGCGTGGCGGCGGCGAGCCGGTGTTCGCCGATCCGGGCCCGTTCGCGGGTTCGAGCCTCGACACCTCGCCGGTCAAGCCGACGTTCAACCCGGGTGACGAGAACCCGGCCAAGCCGACGTTCACCCAGACCTACGCGAGCCTGCCGCTGTCGTTCATGGGCACCGACATCAACACGATCGTCGCGGCCGACCAGAACCCGGCGCTCGATCTGCCGGACGTGCAGAACGACATCAAGGCGATCAAGAAGCACGCCACCGCGCAAACCGCCTGGGCCTGGTACCAGGAAGGCTACGACCACGAGCCGACCGACGGCTCCGGTCCCGCGACGGCGTCGACCTACATCGTCCACCACAACGGCGCGCAGTATTTCGGCTATGTCGGCGACAACACGACCGAGCAGAAGCACCTGCACGGCCTCGGTGACTTCTTCACCGACATGAGCAACA
This sequence comes from uncultured Alphaproteobacteria bacterium, assembly GCA_963756975.1. Taxonomy (GTDB): domain Bacteria; phylum Pseudomonadota; class Alphaproteobacteria; order Acetobacterales; family Acetobacteraceae; genus CAVRQM01. The sequence goes on from CAVWPS010000002.1 coordinate 587,141, forward strand.
CGGCGCTCCCGGCGGCCGGCGGCGTGTTCTACGTCCGCGGCGGCTACGGCAACAACGACGGCCTGGTTCCGGTCGCGTCGAGCCCGGCCGTGAAGGCGAACTTCACCGGCAGCGACGACCACCCCGCCTACGCCGACGCGCAGATCTCCGAGGCGCTGCTGGCGGACGAGGTCAACGCGATCGCCGCCAGCCCGTATTGGTCGCAGAGCGCCATCGTCATCAGCTACGACGAGAGCGACGGCCTGTACGACCACGCGCCGCTCGCCGTCCGCGCGCTGGACCCCGAGGGCCAGCCGCTGGAGGGCGCGTTCCGCGTCCCGACCATCGTGATCTCCCCGTACGCCAAGTCGCACGCGGTCGATCACGAATACGCCGAACACAGCTCGATCATCCTGTTCATCGACCGCCTGTTCAACCTGATCCCGCTGGCGGACCTGCCGGACGAGGTCAACGGCCGCAATCTCGGCAAGTCGCAGTTCGGCCAGCCCTTCGTCGGCCCCGCCGACTTCCAGGGCTACGGCATGCAGGATCTGAGCTTCGCGTTCGACAACGACCGTCTGCTCGGCAACATCCCGCCGCTGCCGGCCAGCTACGCCATGATCGACCCGGCCGTCGTGCACACCCTGCCGCATTACGCGGGCAAGGGCTGCCACGCGCTCGGCATCACGCCGACCGACTACAAGAACGGTGTGGTGATCGATCCGGCGCCGGCCGACTTCAACCCGCGTCCCGGCACCAACCCGGGCACGCCGAGCGCCGGCGGCTGGCCGGCAAACTAACGCCGTCACGACCGACGTGACTTGAGCGCGGGGAGCCGAGCGATCGGCTCCCCGTTTTCGTTCGCCATTGTCGTTCGCCGGCCGGTCCATTGCTCCGGCTCGGCCCGGCGGCTAGCGTCCCGTCAGAAGCCGCACCAGAGGTCGTCCATGTCAGATGCCATTCCGGGAGCCGACGCGCCCCGCCCGCGCCTGCCGCTGTTTTTCTCGACCGTGGTCGGGGTCAACCCGCAGACCCACCCCGACCTGCGGCTCGACCGGGACACCGGGTTCGGCTTCGCGGCCGGTGCGCAGTCGGTGCCGCTCGGCCTCGCCGAGATGGAGATCGCGGCGCAGCATTTCCCGATCCTGTTCACGTCCGGTCCGGACCCGGTGCCGGTGGCCTTGCTCGGGCTGAAGGACGGCCACAACCTGTTCGTCGCCCCCGGCGGAACCTGGCTGGCCGACAGCTACGTGCCGGCCTACGTGCGCGCGTTCCCGTTCATCTTCATCGAAGACCCCAACAGCAAGACTCTGTTCGTCGGCATGGACCCCGGCGCGCCCGCCCTGAACAGCGGTCGCGGGCAGCGCATGTTCGAGGACGGCCACCCGACGCCCGCGCTGAACGAGACGATCGCCTTCTGCAACGCGTTTCGCGAGGGCGTGCAGGCGGCCGCGACGTTCGGCCGCGCGGTCGAAGCGGCGGGCCTGCTGGAGGAGGAGGAGGCGACGGTGACGTTCACCTCCGGCGGATCGACCCGCATCCGTGGCTTCAAGGTCATCAAGCCCGAACGCTTCGCGGCGATGGACGACACGCTGTTCCTGGAATGGCGGCGGATGGGGTGGCTGTCGGCGATCCACGCGCACATCTACTCGGCGGGCCGCTGGGGCCGGCTGATCGAGTTGTCGGCCCCGCGCAACTAACCGGCGACATCTCACCATGCGGTAACTGTCCATAAATTTGGACGGGGCACTCTCCATCCGTCACCGGACACCGTCGTCCGGTTTCGCGTGGGGAGACCGAAGTGGCCCAGAAGACCGCCGACCTGACCGCGTTCGAGTCCGACCTGCCGCCGCTATTGGCACCGGTGACGGACCTCTCGCTCGACAAGCTCGGCCTCTCATCGGCCACCTTCGTCATGGGAACCTACGCCGCCACGACGCGCGCGAGCGGTGCGGCGCCCGACGCGAACTCGTCGGTGGCGGTGCACGCCGACATCGCGCGTCAGCAGAGCGGCATGACCGGAGCCGGTGTCAAAATCGGCATCCTGTCGGACAGCTTCGACCTGAAGGGCGGTGCCGCCTCGAACGTTGCCGACGGCTACCTTCCACCCGGCGTCGTCGTGCAGGAGGAGGGCCATTCGGGTGCCGACGAGGGCCGCGCGATGGCGGAGCTGATCCATCAGGTCGCCCCCGGCGCGCAACTTTTCTTCCACACCGCGACCAATGGCGAAGCCGATTTCGCCGACGGGATCGCGAGCCTGCAGGCGGCGGGCTGCAAGATCATCGTCGACGACGTCGCCTATCTCGACGAGCCGTTCTTTCAGACCGGGGCGGCGGTCCAAAGCGCGGTCGGCCGCGCGGTCGGTGGCGGCGCCAGCTATTTCACGGCGGCCAGCAACGAGGGCAGCAACTTCATCCAGGAGGGGTTCGACGGGCGTGTGAACACGCTCCCCGGCCTGGTCGGTCGCTGGCAGACCGCGCGGTTCGGCGGCCTTTCGTTCACGACCTTGACCATACCGCAGCACGGCGTCGCCTATCTCGACCTGCAATGGGACCAGCCCTACGCGAGCATCGGTGGCGGCCAGGGCAGTTCCGACAGCGTCGGGCTGGCGCTCTATACCGACACGGGACAGCTGGTCGGGGTGGCCGCCCATTACGACGTGGGCCAGGACCCGCGACAGGTGCTGAACTTCACCAATACGCTGAGCACGACCAGCTTCCGGCTCGTCGTGTTCGCCAACGGCACCACTCCGCCGCCCGAGATGTTCAAGCTGATCGTCTACGGCAACGCCACGCTGACCGACCCCGCCGCCGGGACGGGATCGGGCTCGGTCATCGGCCACGAGCTCTCACCCGACGCGAACACGGTCGGTGCCGTGAACTACGCCAATACGCCGGCGTTCGGCGGTTCCGGCGCGCCCGAGAGCTTTAGCTCGGTCGGGACCGGGCAGATCCTGTTCGACGCCGAGGGCAACCGGCTCGCGACGCCCATATCGGCCGAGAAGGTGAGCTTCCTCGCCCCCGACGGCGACATGACCAGCGTGCTGGCCCCGTTCTTCGGCACGTCCGCCGCCGCCCCGAACGCGGCGGCGGTGGCGGCCCTGGTCATGCAGGCCGACCCGTATCTGACCCCGCAGCAAGTGTCCGGCATCCTGGCCCAAACGTGCGCCCCGGTCAGCGGCGGGATGGGCGCGGTCGGCGCGGGGCTGATCCAGGCCGACGCCGCCGTGGCGCTGGCGCAGTCGATGGTCGGGCACAGGACCTAACGCGCGCGGGCCAGAAGGTCCTCGCCGAGGCGTTCGATCACCGGGTCCCAATCGCCGATATCGGCCTGCCGGTACAGCGTGAGCGAGTCGTACCAGGGCGTGTCCGGCCGTCCGGCCAGCCAGCGCCAATCGGGGGCGAACGGGACCAGAACCCAGGCGGGTTTGCCCATCGCGCCCGCGACATGGTTGATCGACGTGTCGACCGCGACCACCAGATCGAGCTGCCCGATCAATGCCGCCGTGTCCTCGAAACTTTCCAATTTGGGTCCGGCGTCCAGCAGCGGCGCGGGACCGGGCCAGAAGGCGATCTCGGCCGCCGCCGGGCCTTTTTGCAGCGAGACGAAGGTAATTCCGGGAATTGCCGCCAGCGGGGCGAACGTGGCCAGCCTCACCGAGCGGTGGCGGTCGTTGTTGTGAGTCGGCCGGCCGGCCCAGCCGAGGCCCACGCGCAACCCGCCCTGTGGTGCCGCGCCGTCCAGCCAGGCCCGCATCGCCGCCGACCGGACCGGTTCCGGCGTGACGTAGGGCGCGTCGCCCCGGATATCCGCGACCCGCACGCCGGCGAGCCGGGGCAGGCCGCTGAACGGGATGTAGGCCGCGTACGCGCCGACATCGTCCCAGCGCGTGTGGTAGCGCGGCCCCGGAAAGTTGCGGGAGACGACGTCGATCAGCTCGCCCGAGCACGCGACGATCACGTCCGACGCGCGCGCCATCGCCCAGGGCAGCCAGCGGGCGAACATCACGACGTCGCCAAAGCCCTGATCGGCGATCAGCAGCAGCTTTTGGCCGGGCGGCAGCGGTGCCCCGTCCCATTGCGGCCGTGCGCCGCCACGCGCGACGAAGGCGGCCGGCATCAGCGGCTGCGCGCCGCCGATGCGATACCGCCACTCGTATTCCTCCCACCCCTCGGCGTAGTCGCCGGTCAGCAGCAGCGTCTGCCCGAGCCGCATGTGCGCCTCCGGCATATCCGGCTTCAGCGCGATTGCCCGGCGCGCGGCGGAGATGCACTGCCCGGTGTCCTGCGCGTCGTAATACAGCATCGCGGCGTTGAAGTGCGGCACCGGGTCGGTGGGCGCCAGCGCGGCCGCCCGGCGAACCAGCGCCAAGCCATCGTCGACGCGGCCGAGCAGCCGGTAGACCTCGCCGAGGTTGCAGAGCTGCCGGGTGGCCCCGGCACCGGCCTGCAACCCGCGCTCCATCAACTCGGCCGCCTGTTCGACCCGGCCGCGTTTGAACGCGATGAAGCCCGACAGATGCAGCGCGTCCGGCTGACGCGGGTCGCCGTCGAGCACATGGCCGAGCAGGCGTTCCGCCGCGTCCAGGCGCGAGGCGTCGAGGTATTCGCGGATGATGACGAGCAGTTCCGCCGTCGGGATGGCCGAGGTCGCTTGCTGCTGTTTCAAGGCTGCGCTCATTACGGGGTCGTAGCCGATCCGCACATGGTTCGGGAAGCGGCCCCGTGGCGGGCGAGCAGCGCCGGCAGGTCGAGGCCCGGGATCGCCCCGTCTTCCACGACCCAGCGCCCGCCGACCATCACCCGGTCGGCCCGTTGCGCGCCGCACAGGATCAGTGCCGCCACCGGATCGCCCGCCCCGGAGAACCGGAGTTCATCGAGGGTGAACAGGGCGAGGTCGGCCTGTGCCCCGACCGCGATCCGGCCCAGTTCCGGCCGGCCGAGGCACGCCGCCCCGCCCTCGGTCGCCCAGCGCAGCGCGTCGAGGTGGCTGACGCGCGCGACGCCATAACGGCCGCGCTGGAGCAGGAAGGCGGCGCGCACCTCCGCGATCAAGTTCGACGCGTTATTCGAAGCCGAGCCGTCGACGCCGAGCCCGACCGGCACGCCGGCCGCTTCGAGGTCGCAGACGGGGCAGTGGCCGGAGCCGAGCACCTGGTTCGAGCACGCGCAGTGCGCGACCGAGACACCCGCCTTCGCCAGTCGCGGCCACTCGCCGCTGTCGAGGTGGACGCCGTGGGCGATCCAGGTGCGCGGCGACAGCCAGCCCTGCCGCTCCAGGTAATCCACCGGCCGGCAGCCGAACCGCTGTTCGCAGAACGCACCCTCGTCCGCCGTCTCGGCCAGATGCGTGTGCAGCCGGACGTCGAGCGTCTCGGCCAGTGCGGCGGTGTCGCGCATCAGCTCCGGCGTGACCGTGAATGGCGAACACGGCGCGAGCGCGACCTGCACCCGCGCCTCCTCGCCCCGCTCATGATGGGCCGCGATCAGGCGGGCGCTGTCGGCCAGGATGGTGTCGGCGTCCTGCACGACCGTATCCGGCGGCAATCCGCCGTCACGCTCCGACAGGTTCATCGAGCCTCGGGTGACGTGGGCGCGGATGCCGAGCCTGCTTGCGGCCGCGACCTCGATGTCGATCGCGTGCTCGAGGCCGGACGGGAACAGGTAGTGGTGGTCGGCGGTGGTGGTGCAGCCGGACAGCAGCAGTTCGGCGAACGCGACCGTCGCCGCCGCGTCCAGCGCGTCCGGCGTCAGCCGCGCCCAGACCGGGTAGAGCGCGCGGAGCCAGCCGAACAGCTCCCTGTCCATCGCGGCCGGGAGAGCACGCGTGAGCGTCTGGTAGGCGTGGTGGTGCGTGTTGATCAGGCCGGGGACGACGACGTGACGGCCCGCGTCGAACACGCGCACCCCTGGCGTCGCCGGTTCCGCCCCGGCCGGCACCAGTTCGACGATCCGCGAGCCGTCCACGACCACGCCCCGTTCCGCCCCCGGCTGCGAGATCCCGAGCGGGTCGCGCAGCCAGAGAGGGGGTTGCACCGTCAGCCGAGCTTGCCCTGCACGCCGTCCGCGAACCAGTTCATGCTCAGGATGTCGCCGTCGGAGAGCGACGAGCCGGCCGGGATTTTCACCACGCCCGACTGATCCTTCATCGGCCCCGCGAAGGGTTTTAGCGACCCGTCCGCGATCTTCTTCGTCGCCGCGTCCACCTTCGCCCGCGCATCGGCCGGCACGGCGGCGTTCAGCGGTGCGAGCGCGATCATGCCCTGCCCGACGCCGCCCCAGGTGTCCTCGCTGTGCCACGTCCCGGCCAGCGCCGCCGTCACGCGGTCGGTGTAATACTTGCCCCAGATGTGGGTGACGCCGGTCATGCAGGTCTTGGGGCCATACTTCGACATGTCCGAGTTGTAGGAGATCGTCGGCACCCCCTTCTCCTCGCCGGTCTGCGGCACCGCCGTGCTGTCGGTGTGGTGGGTCACGAAATCCGCCCCCTGCGACATCAGCGTCTCGGCCGCCGCGCGCTCCTTGCCGGGATCGAACCAGGAACTCACGAACACGACCTTGATCGTGGCGTTCGGGTTCACCGTCCGCGCCCCCGCGAGCGTCGCGTTGATGCCCTGCACGACTTCGGGGATCGGGAACGCGGCGACGTAGCCGATGACGCCGCTCTTGCTCATCGAGCCCGCGATGATGCCGGCGAGGTAGCGGCCTTCGTAATAGCGCGCCGAGTATGTCGCGAGGTTCTTCGCCCGCTTGTAGCCGGTCGCGTGCTCGAAATCGATTTTCGGGAACTGCGACGCGACCTTCACCGTCGGGTTCATGTAGCCGAACGACACGGTGTAGATCATGCCGTTGCCGTCGGTCGCGAGCTTGCGGATCACCCGCTCGGCGTCCGCCCCCTCCTCGCTCACGCTCTCGACGTAGGTGCTGCTGACCTTGTCGCCGAGGGCGGCCATCATCGCCTTGCGGCCGAGCTCGTGCTGGTACGCCCAGCCCGCGTCACCGATCGGGGACGGGTAGACGAACGCGATTTTTAGCGGCTCGGCGGCCCGCGCCGCCGGGATCAGTCCGGCGAGCGGCGTTGCGGCGAGGCCGGTCAGGACGGTGCGGCGGGTGAACATGGTGTTGGTCTCCGAGGGTCAGGCGGTTGCGTGGAACGCGCGGCCGAGGGCGGCCGGGGCGGCGAGTCGCAGGCGGACGCGGTCGCGCGAGATCAGCACGAGCACGAGCACGGTGACGAGGTAGGGCAGCATCGCCAGCAGATGCGGCGACACGTCGAGGCCAAAGCCCTCGGCCTGGTATTGGGCGATGGTGACGAAGCCGAACAGCAGCGCGCCACCGACGAGATACAGCGGCTTCCAGGTCGAGAACACGACCAGCGCCAGCGCGATCCAGCCGCGTCCGGCGACCAGCCCCTCGGTCCACATCGGCGTGTAGGCGAGGCTGAGAGACGCGCCGGCGAGGCCGCTCATGGCACCGCCGAACAGCACGGCGGCGAACCGCACGCGGATCACCCGGTAGCCGAGCGCGTGTGCCACGTCGTGGCTCTCACCGACCGCGCGCAGCACGAGGCCCGCGCGGCTGCGGCGCAGGAACAGCGAGACCAGCACCGGGAACACGAACGCCAGCACCATCAGCGGGTCGATCGACAGCAGCTGTTGCAGCGCCGGCCCCGCATGCGCCCGGTCCGGCCACATCGCGGTCGCGAGGCTGTCGATGTGCGTGCCCTGCCAGCCCGCGCCCAGCAACGCCGACAGGCCGAGGCCGAAGATGGTCAGTGCCAAGCCCGACGCGACCTGATTCGCGAGCAGGCCGAGCGTCAGCACCGCGAACCCGGCCGCCATCGCGACACCGCCGAGCACGGCGCAGATCAGTCCGACGATCAGGCTGTGCGACGCCGCGGCCCCGATGAACCCGGTGGCCGCGCCCGCCGCCATCATCCCCTCGACGCCGAGGTTCAGCACGCCCGACCGCTCGGTCACCAATTCGCCCAGGCCGGCCAGCAACAGCGGCGTCGCCTCGTGCAGGGTCGCGACCAGCACCGCCAGCAGGATCACCGGATCATGCATGGGCGGGCACCTGAATCCGGCGATGCAGGCGGACGCGATAAGCGATGAGAACGTCGCAGGCGAGCAGGAAGAACAGCAGCATCCCCTGCGTCACGCCCGTGACGGCGAGCGGGAGCTGCAGGGTCATCTGCAGCCCCTCGCCGCCGATATACAGCAGCGCCATCAGCAGGCTCGCGAACAGGATGCCGAGGGGATGGAGGCGGCCGAGGAACGCCACGATGATCGCGGCATAGCCGTAGCCGGGCGAGATTTCGGGCGTGAGCTGGCCGATCGGGCCTGCGACCTCGAAGATGCCGGCCAGTCCCGCGAGCCCGCCCGACAGCAGCAGGCAGAACCAGACGATCTTGGCCCACGAAAACCCGGCGTAGCGCGCGGCCGCCGGGGCGAGGCCGACGACGCGGACCTGGAAGCCGAGCAGCGTGCGGCCGAGCAGCAGCCAGACCAGCGGCACGATCAGCAGGGCGACCACCGCGCCGACATGCAAACGGGTGCCGGGGACGAGCATCGGCAGCAGCGCGTCCGGCTCGAACTGCTTGGATTGCGGGAAGCTGTAGCCCTGCGGGTCCTTCCACGGGCCGTGGACGAGGAAGCCGAGGAACTGGATCGCGACGTAGTTCAGCATCAGCGTCGTGAGGATTTCGTGCGCGTTGAACCGCGTCTTCAGCAACGCCGGGATCGCCGCCCATGCCGCGCCGCCGGCAATGCCCGCGAGGCCCATCAGCGGCAGCAGCCAGCCATGATCCTGGCCGCCGAACTGCAATGCGACACCGCCGCCGGCGATGGCACCCATGGTGAACTGCCCCTCGGCGCCGATGTTCCAGACACCCGCGCGCACGCCGACCGCGATCCCGACCGCGCACAGCAGCAGCGGCACCGCTTTCAGCGCCAGCTCCGACAGCCCGTCGGACGTGGCGAGCGGGTCGATGAACAGGATTTTCAGCGCCTGTGCCGGGTCGCGGCCGAGGACGGCGAACAGTGCTGCGACGCCCGCGATGGAGAGCAGTGCCGCCAGCACGGGTGCCGCGTAGACCATCGTGCGCGATGGTGCCGCGCGCGCGACCAGCTCAAGCCGCATGGGCGACTTCCCTGATCCGCACCGGCATTTCGGGCTCCGCCCCGCCCATCTTCCGCCCGACCGCCTCTAGCGTCAGGCCCGCGACCGGCTCCGGCTCCGACAGGCGGCCGCCGGACAGGACGGCGATGCGGTCGCAGATCTCGAACAGCTCGGCCAAATCCTCGGAGACGACGAGGATCGCGGTGCCCGCTGTCCAGCATGGGTCTCGGTCAGCGTCATAAGCTGCTGGCGGATCGACAGCGCGGCCCCGATGTCGACACCCCAGGTCGGGTGCGCGGCCAGCAGCACGCGCGGCGCGGCGCCCACTTCGCGGCCGATGATGAATTTCTGCATGTTGCCGCCGGACAGCGAGTCCGCCCGGGCGTCGATCCCGGACGCGACCACCCGGAACAACTCGAACACTTTTGTCGCGTATGCGCGCACCACGCGGGTGAAGATGAACCCGCCGCGAACCAGGCCCCGGCCCGAACAGGTCAACAGCGCGTTGTCGGCAAGGCTCAGTTCCGCCACCGCCCCACGCCCGAGCCGCTCCTCCGGAATGAACGCGAGACCCGCACGCCGCCGACGCTCCGGACCGGCACCGGAAATGTCTCGCCCAGCGAGTTGCACCGTGCCCTCGGCCGACCGCCGTTCGCCGGACAGCACGGCCAGCAGTTCGGTCTGGCCGTTCCCCGCAACGCCCGCGATGCCCAGAATTTCGCCCGCGTGCAGCGTCAGGTGGACGTCGCGCAGCGTGGTGCCGAACGGCTCCTCCGGCGGCAGCGTCAGGCCCCGGACCTGAAACACCGGCACGCCGGGCGCATTCGCCGTCCGCCGGCATTCGGGTAACGCCGTGCCGGTCATCTGCTCGGCCATTTTCGCGGGCGAGGTGATGCGCGGGTCGCATTGGCCCACCACCCGGCCGCCGCGCAGCACGGTGGCCGCATCGCAGAGGGCGGCGACCTCGTCGAGCTTGTGACTGATATACAGAACGCTGCACCCCTCGGCCGCCAGCCGCCGCAGCACGCCGAACAGGCCATCGACCTCCTGCGGCGTCAGCACCGAGGTCGGCTCGTCCATGATCAGCAATTTCGGGTTGCCGAGCAGGCAGCGCACGATCTCGACCCGTTGCCGCTCGCCGACCGACAGATGGCTGATGTGGCGCGCGGGCTCGATCCCGAGGCCGTAGCTGCGCGCCGTCTCCGCGATGCGCCGGGCCAGCACGCCGAGCGGTTCGGACGAGCCAAGGCCGAGCGCGATGTTCTCGGTGACGGTCAGGCTCTCGAACAGGCTGAAATGCTGGAACACCATGAAGATGCCGAGTTTTCGCGCGACGTTCGGGCTGCTGATGGAAACCGGTGCGCCGTCCCACTCGATCGTGCCGGAATCGGGCTGCACGACGCCGTAGATCGATTTGACCAGCGTGCTCTTGCCGGCCCCGTTTTCCCCGAGGACGGCGTGGATCGAGCCCGGGGCCACGGTCAGGTCGATGGAGTCGTTCGCCAGGGTCGCGGCATAGCGTTTGGTGACGCCCGAAAGTCTCAGGCGCGGCGGCACGCTAATAGGCCACCTTGTCCGGTTTGGCGGCCCACGCGTCGAACGCGCCGCGCGCGTGGCCGGCCGACAGGCGGTGCATCGGCGTCGCACGCTCGTCCAGCGGGAGGCCGATTTCGCGGTACAGCATCTCGTCGTCGAACCCGATCGCCGCCGCGTCCGCCCGGTCGTTGCCGAAATAGACGGCGTCGAGCCGCGCCCAGTGGATCGCGCCGAGGCACATCGGGCACGGCTCGCAACTGGTGAAAATCTCGCAGCCGCGCAGGTCGAAGGTTCCGACGGCGGCGCAGGCCCGGCGGATCGCGACCATCTCGGCGTGCGCGGTCGGGTCGTTGGTCGACGTGACCTGATTCCAGCCCTCGGCCACGATCTGCCCGTCGCGCGCGATGACGGCGCCGAACGGGCCGCCCGCGCCGGACGCCATGTGCTCGTGCGACAATTCAACCGCGCGCGCCATGAACTCTTCTGCCGTCACGCCTTCTCCTCGCATCCGGTGCAATTGGACCCGCAGGCCCCATGCACGTTTCCGGCCACCGAAACCGTCTCACGCGGTCGTGAGGCGCGCAAGCGGAGCAGTTCGGCCGCCACCGCGATGGCGATTTCGGCCGGGAGCTTTCCGCCGGTCTCGCCGATCGGGCAGATGAAACGGTCGGTGTCGGCGAGTGCCCCGAGGCGGCGGGTGAAGCGGGCGCGCTTGGTGGCCGAGCCGATCAGCAGCACCGGCCCCAGGCTTGTGCGCGCGAGAGCGGCTTCGACGATGGCGAAGTCGAGCGCGTGGTCGTGCGTCATCACGACGAGCGTGGTGCCGGCCGGCAGGTCCGCGATCCGCGACGCGGGGTGCTCGGGCGCACACGCATGAACGTTCGCAGGCAGGCTTTCGGGAAACTGGTCCTCCCGAGAATCGAGCCAGTCGACCCGGCACGGCAGGTCGCCAGCACGCGCGCCACCGCCTGCCCGACGTGCCCCGCGCCGAACAGGGCGATGCGCCACGGCGGGGCCAACGGCTCGAACAGGACGGAGACGTGGCCGCCGCAACATTGGCCGAGTGCGGGGCCGAGCGGGAAATCGCGCATGACCGGCTCGGCGCCGCCCAGGATGCCGCGCGCATAGGCGGTGCATCGGTGTTCGAGCGCGCCGCCGCCGATCGTGTCGGATTGCGCGTCGGCCGTGACCACCATCTTGGCACCCGCGTCGCGCGGTGCCGACCCGGCGGTGCGGACGACCGTCACCAGCACGCACGGCTCGCCGTCGCGTTCGGCGTCGGCCAGGGCGGTCAGCCAGCTCATTCGGGCAGCGCCATCAGCACGCGCTCCGGCGTCGCGGGCGCGTCGATGTCCGGGTTGCCGCCCGCCGCCGCGATCGCGTCGCGCAACGCGTGGAACACCGACAGCCCGTGCATCAGCGGCGGCTCGCCGACCGCTTTCGAGCGCAGCACGCTGTCCTCGCGGTTGACGCCGGCACGCCACAGCTCGACCCGGAAATCGGCCGGCACGTCGCCCGCCGTGGGGATTTTGTACGTGCTCGGCGCGTGCGTGCGGAGCCGTCCGTCGGCGTCCCAGACCAGTTCCTCGGTGGTGAGCCAGCCCATGCCCTGGACGAACCCGCCCTCCACCTGACCGATGTCGAGCGCCGGGTTCAGCGAGCGGCCGGCATCGTGCAGAATGTCGGCGCGGAGGACGGCGTATTCGCCGGTCAGCGTGTCGATCTCGACTTCGGTACAGCTTGCCCCGTACGCGAAGTAGAAGAACGGCCGGCCGGTGTGGCTCGCCCGGTCGTAATGGATTTTCGGGGTCGCGTAATAGCCCGCCGCCGAAAATTGGGTGCGGGCCATGTAGGCCGCCCGGACCGCCTGCGCGAAACTCATGCTGGTGGCCCCGGCGTGGACGCGCCCGGCCTCGAACACGATCGTCTCCGGCGCCACGTTTTCGACCGCCGCCACGGCGGCGGCGATGCGGTCGCGGATGGTGCGGGCCGCGTTCTGCGCCGCCATACCGTTCAGGTCGCTGCCGGACGACGCGGCGGTCGGCGAGGTGTTGGGCACCTTGGCCGTCGTGGTCGCGGTGATCCGCACGGCGTCGAGCGGAAGCGCGAACACGTCGGCCACGACCTGCGCCACCTTGGTGAACAGCCCCTGCCCCATTTCCGTCCCGCCATGGTTCAGGCTGATCGAGCCGTCCGTGTAGACGTGGACCAGCGCCCCGGCCTGATTGAGGTGGACGGCGGTGAAACTGATTCCGAATTTTACCGGCGTCAGCGCCATGCCGCGCTTCTTCACCTTCGACGCGGCGTTAAAGGCGGCGATGGTTTTCCGACGGGCGTCGTAAGCACACGATTCCCGCAGTTCTGCGACGATCTCGGGTGCGACATTGTCCTCGACCGTCATGCCGTAAGGCGTCACGTCCCGCCCCGGCCCGTACAGGTTGCGGGTGCGGACCTCGAGCGGATCGAGCTTCAGGTGGCGCGCCACGGCATCGAGCGCGTGCTCGATCGCGAACATCCCCTGCGGGCCCCCAAAACCGCGAAAGGCGGTGTTGCTGACCGTGTGCGTCTTGCAACGGTGGCTCACGATCAGCGCCGTGGGCAGGAAATACGCGTTGTCCGCGTGCAGCATCGCCCGGTCGTTGATCGAGGCCGACAAATCGGGCGAGAAACCGCAGCGCGACGCGAGCTCGAACCGCGCGCCGTGCAGCCGGCCGTCGCCGTCGAAGCCGACCTCCCAGTCGATCCTGAAATCGTGGCGCTTGCCGGTCAGCCGCATGTCGTCGTCGCGGTCGAGCCGCAGTTTGACCGGCCGCCCGGTGCGCGCGGCCAGCAACGCGGCGACGCAGGCGATCTGGCTCGCCTGGCTCTCCTTGCCGCCGAAGCCGCCGCCCATCCGCCTTGTCTCGACCGTCACCGCATGGTCGCGGCGGCCGAGGCAGCGCGCCACCAGATGCTGGACCTCGGTCGGGTGCTGGGTCGAGCTGTGGACGAGCATGTCGTCGTCCTCGCCCGGGATCGCCATCGCGACCTGGCCTTCGAGGTAGAAGTGCTCCTGCCCGCCGACCCGCACGCGGCCGGACAGGCGATGCGGGGCGGCGGCGATCGCGGCCGGCGCGTCGCCGCGCTTCATGGTTTGCGACGGCAGCACGAACGCCTGCGCCTCCATCGCCGCGTCGACGTCCAGGATCGCCGGCAACGCCTCGTACTCGACGATGGCGAGGCGGGCGGCGCGGGCGGCGGCGGCGATCGAGGTGGCGGCGACGGCGAACAGACCCTGGCCGTGGTACTCGACCAGCCCGTCGGCCAGGATCGGGTCGCCGGGTCCGGCCGGGCCGCAATCGTTCACGCCGGGAATGTCGTGGGCGGTGATGACGGCGACGACGCCCGGGGCTTCGGCCACCGCCGCGATGTCGAGCCGCGTCACCCGCGCGTGGGCGTGCGCGGCCATGGCGATGTAGGCGTGCAGCAGGCCGGGCGGCTCGGGCAGGTCGTCGATGTAGAGCGCGGTGCCGGCAACGTGCTTGGCCGCACTGTCGTGGCGGATGGCACGGCCGGCGACGCCGAGGGTGACGGGCGACATCTCGTTCATGCGGCGACGTCCAGTTCGGCCAGCTCGTGCCACAGCCGCATCAGCAGGTTTTTCGCGACCCGCTTGCGGTAGGCCGCCGACGCCCGGACGTCGTCGATCGGGGTTATGGCGTTCTCGAGCGCCGCCTGACCGTCGCGGATGGTGCCGAGAGTCCAGGGCCGGCCGGTAAGCGCCTGTTCCAGTTCGGGGACGCGCAGAGGGGTGGCCGCGACGCCGCCGAATCCGGTGCGGAAGGTGACGACGATGCCGTTCTCGATCCGGATGAGGAAGGCGGCGCAAACGCTCGAAATGTCTTCGTCCCGGCGTTTCGTGATCTTGCTGACGTGCAGATGCTCGCCCGGCTTCGGGAGCGGGATGTCGATGCGCGCGATCAGTTCGTCGGGGCGCAACAGCGTGCGGCGGTAGCCGGTGAAGTAGGTGCCGAGCGCGACCGTCCGCATCCCCTCCGGCCCGGCCAGCACGATCTCCGCGTCGAGTGCCAGCAGGCTCGGGGCCATGTCGCCGATCGGGGACGCGGTGCCCAGATTGCCGCCGATGGTGCCGCGATGGCGGATCTGGCGGGAGCCGAGGCGGCGCAGCATGTCCTCCATGCCCGGCCAGTCGTGGACCAGCGCTTCGAGTGCGTCCTCGTACGGAACGCAGGCGCCGATTTCGAGCCGGTCTTCGGTGCGGCTGATGGTTCGAAGTTCGGGGATATGGTCGAGCGCGATCACGTGCGGCAGCGTGCGCCGGTCCTTCGTGACCCACAGCCCGACATCGGTGCCGCCCGCGAGCAGCGTCGCCCCCGGGGTTTTGGCCCGCGCGGCAACGGCATCGGCGAGCGTGCGCGGCATATCCAAGATCGTGCCGTCGTGGTCGAGATGCAGCGGGTCGGACGGCAGGTCGCGCAACCGGGCCGCCATCGCCGCCTGCCCCGGCTCCTTCCGGCCGGGTTCGAGGGCGGCGTCGACGATCGGGCGGTAGCCGGTGCAGCGGCACAGATTGCCGGCCAAAGCCTCGTTCACGTCCGTCCGATCGGTCGGCGTCTGACCGAGCGCCCAGAGCGACATGACGAAACCGGGCGTGCAGAAGCCGCACTGGCTGGCGTGGTGGTCGACCATGGCCGTCTGCGCCGGATGGTCGCCGCCCAAATGTTCGACGGTGATAAGCTGGCGGCCGTCGAGGGCCGGGACGAACAGGATGCAGGCGTTCACCGGGCGGTAGCGCATGGCGTCGCCATCAGGCTCGCCCAAGATGACGGTGCAGGCACCGCAATCGCCCTCGGCGCAGCCTTCCTTGGTGCCGATCCGGCCGGCGCGGGTCCGCAGCCATTCGAGCACGGTCAGCGTCGGGGATACGTCCCGCAGGGTGGCGTCGGTCTGCCCGTCGATGAACCGGATGGTGTCGCGCATGCCGGAGACGACGGTATCAGGCGATGGGCGTCACGCAACATTCTCATCGGCCCGCAGCGACCACCAGCGGCGCAGCGCCACCAGCGACCAGATCGCCTCGACACCGCCGAACGGCCACGCGCCCTGGAGGAAGCCATAGACGGAGCCGAGCGCGCAGGAGAAGGCGAAGGCGAGCACGAACCAGGGGCTGCGCCTTTCGCAGGCGTAGGTCACGAGCATCGCCGTGACGGCGAACAGGCCGAAAAGGGTCAGCCCGTCCAGGATCGACGCTCAGAGCGCCTTGACGATGCTCTCCGTCATCTTCTTCGCGTCGCCGAACAGCATCATCGTGTTCGGCCGGAAGAACAGCTCGTTGTCGACACCCGCGTAACCCGACGCCATCGACCGCTTTACGAACAGGACGGTGCGCGCGCGTTCGACCTCGAGAATGGGCATGCCGTAGATCGCACTCGTCGGATCGGTCTTCGCGGCCGGATTGGTCACGTCGTTGGCACCGATCACGTAGACCACGTCGGCCGTCGAGAAATCGTTGTTGATCTCGTCGAGTTCGAACACCTCGTCGTACGGCACGTTCGCCTCGGCCAGCAGCACGTTCATGTGCCCCGGCATTCTCCCGGCGACGGGGTGGATCGCGTATTTCACCTCCACCCCTTCCTTCTTCAGCGTGTCGGCCATCTCGCGCAGCGCGTGCTGGGCCTGGGCCACCGCCATGCCGTAGCCGGGGACGATGATGACCTTGCTCGCGTTCTTCATGATGAACGCGGCGTCGTCGGCGTTGCCCGACTTGACGCTCCGCTCCGGCCCGCCGCCCGCCGCACCGGCCGCGACGGTGCCGGTGCCGAAGCCGCCCAGCAGCACGTTGAAGATGCTGCGGTTCATGCCCTTGCACATGATGTAGCTCAGAATGGCACCCGACGCGCCGACCAGGGCGCCGGTGATGATCAGGGCGAGGTTGCCGATCGTGAAGCCGATGCCCGCCGCCGCCCAGCCCGAGTAGCTGTTCAGCATCGAGACGACGACCGGCATGTCCGCCCCGCCGATCGGGATGATCAGCAGGAAGCCGAGGCCGATCGACAGCAGCGCGATCAGCCAGAATACGAACTGGCTGCCCGACGAGACGAACACGACGATCAGCACCACCAGCAGCACGCCGAGGGCGGCGTTGAGCGGGTGTTGATATTTGAACTGGATGGGCGAACCCGACATCAGCGCCTGCAGCTTGGCGAACGCGATCAGGGAGCCGGAGAAGGTGATGCCGCCGATCGCGAGGCCGATCGACATTTCGACCAGGCTTTGCGCGTGGATGTGGCCGGGAATGCCGATGCCGAACGCTTCCGGCGCGTTCAGCGCGGCGGCGGCCACGAACACGGCGGCGAGGCCGACGAGGCTGTGGAACGCGGCGACCAGCTGCGGCAGCGCCGTCATCTGGATGCGGCGGGCCAGGATCGTGCCGGCGGTGCCGCCGATCGCGACGCCGGCCACGATCAGCACGTAGCCCCAGGCGCTCATGTGGGCGTGGGCGAGTGTCGCCAGCACGGCGATCGCCATGCCGATCATGCCCATCCGGTTGCCCTGCTGCGAGGTCTCCGGGTTCGACAGGCCGCGCAGGGCCAGGATGAACAGGACGGCGGCGACGAGATACAGAAGCGAGGTGAAGCTGGCCGACATGGTGGTGCCCCTTACCCGCGCTTCTTGAACATCGACAGCATTCGTTGGGTGACGAGGAAGCCGCCGAAGATGTTCACCGAGGCGAGGGTCACGGCGATGAAGCCGAACGCCATCGCCCAGCCGCTATCGGACAGGCCGGTCGCGAGCATGGCGCCGACGATGATGACGGACGAGATCGCGTTGGTGACGCCCATCAGCGGCGAGTGCAGCGCCGGGGTCACGTTCCAGACGACGTAGTAGCCGACGAAGCAGGCCATCAGGAACACGGCGAGCAGGAAGACGAACGGCTGCGCCACGGCCGCGACCGTTTCGAGCGGCGTCGTGAACGAGTGCGCGTTGACGGCGAGCTCATGGGCGCGGGCGGCGAGCGCGTCGGCCTGAACGGCGAGTTGGTCCTGGGTCATCGGCGGCTCCTAAACGGTCAGCGGGCGTCGGTGAGTTCAAGGCGACGGTCGATGTGGTCCAGGCGGTCTTCAACCCGATCCAGTCGCCGATTCACGCCGGCCAAGCCCTCCTCGACCCCCGTCAGCCGCACCTTCACGTTTCGCAGGTCGTCGGACATGCGATCCATGGTCTCTTGGTGCCGATTGCAGAGCCGAAGGACCAAGTCGAGCCGATGCAGAACTAGGTTTTCGGGTTCGTCGGCCATTACGCCGCCTGCTGCGGCTGGAACTGCGGCGAGATCACGCTGCCGCCGCGCGTGAGCAGAACGCCGCGCACGATCTCGTCCGTCTCGGGCAACGCGGGCGCGTTGGCCGTCTTGTCCCAGAACGTGGTCAGGAACGTCAGCAGGTTCTTCGAATACAAGCTGGCTGCTCGCGACCGCGATCCGGCCGGGCCAGTTGTTGTAGCCGAGCACCCGCACGCCGTTCTCGGTCGTGACCGCCTCGCCTGGCTTGGTGTCGGCGCAGTTGCCGCCGGCGTCCGACGCGAGGTCGACCACCACGCTGCCCGCGCGCATCGACGCGACCATCGCGTGGGTCACGATGACCGGCGCCTTGCGGCCCATCACCAGCGCCGTGCAGATGACCAAATCGTTTTTCGCGACCGTGGTCGCCATCAGCTCGGCCTGCTTCTGGCGGAACGCGTCGGTCATCTCCTTCGCGTACGCCCCGGTCTGGCCCGCCGTCTCCGCATCCTCGACGCCGACGAAGGTCGCCCCGAGGCTGCGGATTTCCTCCTTGGCGGCCGGGCGGACGTCGGTCGCGGACACGATCGCGCCCAGCCGGCGCGCGGTCGCGATCGCCTGCAGCCCGGCGACACCCGCACCGATGACGAACACGCGGGCGGGCGGGACGGTGCCGGCGGCGGTCATCATCATCGGGAAACCACGCTCGAACGCGCTCGCGCCCTCGATCACCGAGCGGTAGCCGGCGAGGTTCGCCTGGCTGCTCAGCACGTCCATCGACTGCGCGCGGGTGATGCGCGGCAGCAGCTCCATTGCCGCAAGATCAACGCCCTGTGCGGCGAGGTTTGCCACCGAGGCCGGTTCGGAATGGGCATTGGCGATGCACACCAGCAGCGCGCCGCGCGGGATTTCGGACCGCATCGCGTCGTTCGGCTGGACCGCGAGCACGACACCCGCGCCGCTCAGGGCGGACGCCGCGTCGGGCGCGATCTCGGCGCCGGCCGATTTGTAATCGGCGTCCGAGATCGCGGCCGTCAGACCGGCTCCGGCCTCGACCGAGACGGTCAGGCCGAGGGCCAGATACTTTTTCACGGTCTCCGGCGTGGCTGCGACGCGAGTCTCGGCCTCGCGGCGTTCCTTCAGCACCGCTAGGCGCATGTCGTCGTCTCCGGATTGCGTGAGCGCAACGTATCTAGGCGGCGCGGCAGGATCGGCGCAAGTCAGGCGGCGTTGGCGGTCACCGTCGGCGGAACACCGGCCGCATTCAGCGCGGCGGCCTGGCGAACGGCCAGCGCCTCGACGCTGAAATCGCTGACCAGCTCGTGATACATGCGCGACCAGTTCAGCTCCGCGCCCAAACGCAGGAACACGCTGCCGAGGCCGATGGCGCTGCGGTCCATCAGCACGAACTCGCGCGGCGGCTTGATCCCGCCGACCCGCTTCAGCCCGGCATGAACCCGCTCCGCGACCTCACGGCCGTATTGCGGGTCGTTGCTCTCCTGGATTTTTCGCGCGCGGTCCTGCAGCAGCGGCTCGTAGATGAAGCGCGCCCAGTCGTTCAGCACCGCCATCCGCTCGTCGGTCATGCCCTTGAAACCCCAGGACTCATAGGCCCGGAGCGATTTGGCGTTGTCGTTGTCGCGGATCGCCTCGTGCAACTGGATGACGGCGGCGACGAAGCTGGGCGGAAAGACGCGGATCGTGCCGAAATCGAGCAGGTTCACCGTCCCGTCCGCGCGCACCTGATAATTGCCGAGGTGCGGGTCGCCGTGGATGACGCCGTAGCGATAGAACGGCACGTACCAGGCCCGGAACAATGCCGTCGCCAGCGCATTGCGCTCGGAAAGCGGCGGGTCCTCGGCGAGGCGGCTCATGATCGGCCGGCCCTCGAGCCAGGTCATCGTCAGCAGCCGCCGCGTCGAATGGCTTTTGACCGGCGTCGGAATATGGACGGTCGGCTCGTCGGCCAGCATCGCGTCGTACAGGCGCATCTGCGACGCCTCGCGCTCGTAGTCGAGTTCTTCGCGCAGACGCTCGGACAGCTCGCCGTAGACCTCGTCGGTGTCGATGACGTTGTCGATCCGCTTGTACAGCGACATCGCCAGCCGGAGCTGTTTCAGGTCGGCCTCGAACGTGCTGGCCATGTCCGGGTATTGCAGCTTGCACGCGACCTCGGTGCCGTCCGGCAGGGTCGCGCGATGCACCTGCCCGAGGCTCGCGGCGGCGGCGGCATCCTGGCCGAACACCTTGAACTTGCTCTGCCAATCGGGGCCGAGCTCGGCCGACATGCGGCGGCGGACGAAGCTCCATCCCATCGGCGGCGCGTTGGCCTGAAGCTGGGCGAGCTGTTCGGCGTATTCGGGCGGCAGCGCGTCCGGGACGGTGGACAGGAACTGCGCCACCTTCATCAGCGGCCCTTTCAGACCGCCGAGAATGGCCTTCAGATCCTCGGCGTGGCCGGCCGCATTGCCCTTGATCCCGAACACGCGCTGCCCCGCGACCCTGGCCGCGATGCCGCCGACGGCACCCGAGGTGCGGGCGAAACGGCGGACCTCGGCCAGGAAATTCGGAGAATCCTCACGGGTCGGCTTGCGGGTGTCCGACATCTACAGACGCTCCAGCTCGTCGATGAAGCCGCTGATGACGTCGAGGCCCTTGCGCCAGAACGCGGGCTCGGTCGCGTCGAGGCCGAACGGGGCGAGCAGCTCCTTGTGCCGTTTCGTCCCGCCGGCGCGCAGCATATCGAGGTATTTCTGCTGGAATCCGGGATGGCCGTCCTGGAACACGCCATACAGCGCGTTCACGAGGCAATCGCCGAACGCATAGGCATAGACGTAGAACGGCGAGTGGATGAAATGCGGGATGTAGGACCAGAACACCCGGTATTCGTCGTCGAACGTGAAGGCCGGGCCGAGGCTCTCGGTCTGGATCTCCATCCAGATCTCGCACAGGCGATCCGGCATCAGTTCGCCGGTGCGGCGCTCGGCATGGACGCGGCGCTCGAACTCGTAGAACGCGATCTGGCGGACGACCGTGTTCAGCATGTCCTCCACCTTGCCGGCCAGCATGATCTTCCGGCGCGCCGGGTCGCTCGCATCCAGCAGCGCGCGAAACGTCAGCATCTCGCCGAACACACTCGCGGTTTCGGCGAGCGTCAGCGGCGTGCCGCTCATCAGGTAGCCCTGCGCGCTGGCCAGCCGCTGGTGGACGCCGTGGCCGAGTTCGTGCGCCAGCGTCATGACGTCGCGCGTCTTGCCGTGGAAATTGAGCAGCAGGTACGGGTGCACCGAGGGCACGGTCGGATGGGCAAAGGCACCGCCCGATTTGCCGACACGCGGCGGCACGTCGATCCAGCGATTGGTGAAGAACGGCCGCGCCACCTCCGCCAGCTCGGGCGAGAACGCGGCGTAGGCGTCGAGCACGGTGGTTCGCGCCTCGTCCCAGCCGATCCGGCGGTCGTCGTCGCCCGGCAACGGCGCGTTGCGGTCCCAGTAGCGCAGCGTATCCAGGCCGAGCCACTTCGCCTTCATCGCGTAATACCGGTGCGCGAGCCGGCCGTAATCGCCGGTGACGGCGGTCACCAGCGCGTCGACGACCTCGTCCTCGACCATGTTCGCCCGGTTGCGCGAGCTTTCGGGGCGCGGGTAGTGCCGCCAGGTGTCGACGGTCTCCTTGTCCTTGGCCAGCGTGTTCGTGATCAGCGCGAACAGTTTGACGTCGTCCGCGAACGTCTTGGCGATCGCGTGGCCGGCGGCTTCCCGCGTCGCGCGATCGGGGTCGGACAGCTTGTTGAGGGCCGCGCTGACGGTCAGATCCTCGCCGGAGACGGGGACGACCATGCCGGCCACCGTTTCGTCGAACAGGCGCGACCATGCGGCACTGCCGGAGACGTCCTTTTCGTGCAGCAGCCGCTCCAGATCGTCGGAGAGCTGGTGCGGGCGGAACACGCGCAGGTCGCGCAGCCAGGGCTGCCAGCGGGCGAGGCCAGGGTCGGCGAGCTTGGCTTCGAGCGCCGCGTCGTCGATGCGGTTCAGTTCTAGGGGGAAGAAGATCAGGTGGCTGCTGATCGCGGTCACCCGCTCGGTCAGCGTCTGATACAGCTTGCCGAGTGCGGAATCGGTGCCGTCGCCGCTGAACAGCAAGCTGCCGTAGGAGACGATGCGGCCCAGGGTCTCCTCGATCCGCTGATATTCGTCGAGGGCGGCCGCGAGTGCGGCGGCCGACAGACCGGCCAGCTTGCCGGCGTTCGAGGCGGCGAAGTCTCGGGCCGAGGCTTCGGCCTCCGCGAGGGCGGCGGCCAGTTCGGGGCCGTCCGACGACGGGAACAAGTCCGACAGGTCCCAGGTCGGCAGACCGGCCTCGTGCAAGGCGGCATCGGGCTTCGGAGCGGCGGCTTGACCGTCGGGCATGCGTGATGTCGTCCTCGATTGATGGGCCGAGCGATGGCTGGTCGGATGCAATCGACATGGGCCTGCCAGCGCCAACGTCAAACGGTTCGGTGCGGCTGGCGCAAACACGCAGACGTGGTTTGCCCCTAGGACCGGCGGCTCATACCGCCCGACGATCATGCATAACACCCGAGTGCTGCTCGTGGAGGACGAGTTCCTGATCCGGCTGACCCTCGGCGAGGCCCTGGCCGATGACGGGTTCGACGTGACCGAGGCGGCGGACGGAATCGAGGCGATGCGGCTGCTGCACGGACCGGACCTGTTCTCGTTGCTGCTGACCGATGTGCAGTTGCCGGGCGGCTTCGGCGGACCGGATATCGCGCGCTGCTTTCGCGAGCGGCGGGGCGACCTTCCGGTGATCTTCATGACCGGCCGGCCGGACGCGCTGGGCGGCAGGACCGCGAACCCACGCGACCTGCTGGTCATGAAACCCTACACGCCGTCGGCCATCTGTGCGGCGGCACGGCGGCTGACCGGGCTGGACGGGCTGCCGAAATAGCACCGGGGCGCGACGTTTCCGTCGCGCCCCGGGATCTATCGATCGCCCTTTATCGAACGACTAGCAGTTCGGACGGCCGCCGGGGCAAACCTTCCGTGCCGCCGGAGGGGCCGGACGCGGCGCCGGCGCCGGCGCGGGCCGGGGTGCCGGCGGCGGTGCGACGCGTTGCGGCTGCGGCTGCGGCCGGGGTTGCGGTTGCGGCTGCGGCTGCGGACGGGGCTGCGGTTGCGGTTGCGGACGCGGCTGCTGTTGTTGCGGCTGCGGCCGGGGGCGGCTGCGGCTGCGGGCGGGGTGCCGGCTGGGGCGCCGGACGCGCGATCTGCGCCGGGACCGGACGGGCCGCCGGGGGCGGAGCCGGCCGTGGCGCCGGGGCCGGAGTCACCCTGGCCTGAGTCTCCGGCGCACGGTTGACGTTCGGCACGACCGCGGCATGCGGCTCCGGCCGGGCCGCGGGCGGCGGGATGATCGCCGGCGGCGCGGGCCGGGCGGCCGGAGCGTTCGGCACGTTCGGGCGGGCGTTCTGGACCGGCGGCGCGACCGGACGGCCGTTCTGGATCGCGGGCGCCTCCGGACGGGCGTTCTGGATCGCGGGAACACCTGGACGACCCGGCACCTGACCCGGCGCCTGACCGACCGGCCGCTGTGCGTTCGGCTCGATCGCCGGGGCACCGGGACGGTTCGCGGCAGGCGGCGGCAGAGCCGGCCGACCCCCTACGACGGGCGCACCGGGAGCACCGGGCGCCAGGAGCACCCGGAACGGCGGTGGCACCGGGCACGTTCGGGCGCGGGGCGATCGCCGGCCCGGGCGCGCCGTTCTGCCGGGCACCCGGCTGCGGAGCGCCTAGTTGCGGAGCGCCCGGCTGCGGAGCGCCCGGCTGCGGCAAGCCCGGACGGGCGCCGTTGGGGGCACCAGGACCGTTCGCGGCACCGGGCACAACCGCCCGCGGCACGATGGCCGGGCCAGGGGCGCCATTCTGCGGCACGCCCGGAGGCACGCCCGGACGGCCGGCATTCGCGCCCGCCGCACCCGGGATCGCCGGCAGGCCGGGACGAGCCGCCCCGCCGGTAGCCGGCACGCGCGGCTGCTCGCCATTCTGCAACGCGGGGTTCTGGGTGGCCGCGCCCGGAATGCGGGGCTGCCCAGCGTTCGGCACGCCCGGACGGGCCGTGTCGTTCACCCCCGGAACGCGAGGCTGACCCGGGGTCTGGCCCGGGAGTTGTCCGGGGAGCTGTCCGGGAACCGCCGGCCGTCCGGCTTCGCCCGCGCGCGGAACACCGGGCTGGCCGGGCTGACCTGCCTGGCCGGGGACGGGCTGACCCAAGCCGGGCTGACCCACGCCGGGCTGACCCACGCCGGGCCGGGCCGGCTCGCCGTTCGGACGTGCCTCGCCGGGCGGGATCAGCGCCGCCGCCGCCGGATGGCCGGGCTGCACTTTCAGGCCGCCGACCGGTGCCAGGGGCGGGCGCGCGATCCGGGCCGCCGCCGCGACCGGCGTGCCGCCGACGCCGGGCCGCACCGGTACTTCGTTGCGCGGCACCACCGCCGGGCCGGGGTTGGCGGCACGCTGCGCCAACTGGGTGGGCGGGATGCCGAACTGGCGGGCGGCGGCCGGGGTGATGCCGGCCGTGTTGGCCAGCGGGCGAACCGGCACGCCGCCGACGGGCCGGGCCTGCTCGACCTGTTGCGGCGTGAGCGGCCGGGCCAGCGGTGCCACCAGACGGGACTGCGCCATCGCCGCCGCCGGGACCGCGGTCGCGGCCGCCGCGTTGGCGAAGCGCGGCGGCGTGCGCTGGATTTCGGTCGGCCGGCCACCGGCCGGAACCGGCGCGCCGTAGTAGTTGTTGGTCGTGTAGTTGTTCGAGATCCGCGTGATGTCGGTGCGGTTGATGTTCGGGCTGTTGATCCGGTTCACGTAGTTCGAGCTGACACGGTACGGCGGGTAGTAGGGCTCGTGGTAGCCGAGCGGCACCCATCCGACGTTGCCGCCATAACCGCCGCCGCCGAAGCCGCCGCCGCCATAGCCGTAACCGCCGTAACCGTAACCACGGTCGCCGCCGCCGCCGAACGCGCCGCCGATCGCAAGACCGGCCGCGAGGCCCACGGCCGCGCCGACCAGCGCGGCACCGCCCGGATCGACGAAGCTGACCAGCGCCGGCGCGTAGACCGGCGGCTGGTTGTATTCGGCCTCGGACGCGACGGGGCACCAGCCCCAGCGGTTCTGCACCTGCACCCAGCGGCCGTAATGGAACGGCGCGAAGCCCCAGCTCGCCTGGTCGACCCAGGTCCAGCCCCACGGGGCCACATAGGCCCAGTGGCCGTTACGATACGGCACGTAATCCTGCTCGGCCGGCGGATACCAGACATGGCCGTATTGCGGCGCCTCGGCCCAGCTGCCGGTCGTCTCCAGATCCTGCGCGCCGGTCATCTGCTGGACGACCGGGGGCGGCTGATAGCGCTGCACCGAAACCGAGGCGCTCGCGCTCGCGGTCGCCGTCGCCGTCGTGGCCTGCTGCTGGGGCCGCTGCAGTTGCTGCTGGGCGGCCTGCTCGGCGCGGAGCTGCGTGGTCAGGAAGGCGTCGTCGGCCTCGGCCCCGACGCTGCCGCGAAACGCGTCCTCGGCCGAACCGCTGCCGGTGATGGACGCGGTCTGGTGCGCGGAGACCGCCAGATCGAGCGCCGTGCCGGTGACGTGCGCCGCACCCGAGACGACCGTGACCGTGGTCGCCGACTGCGTGTCGCCGGCCAGGATGCCGTATTGACCGGCCTGGGTGATGACGACCGACCCGCGCGGGGTCACGACCGTGTACGTCTCGTTCTGCGCGAGGCTGGTGATCTCGAGATAGATGTCGCCCTGCGCCTCGGTCGCCGAGACGATTTGCGTGTCGAGCGTGTCGACGTCGAGCTCGGTCGATTGGTCGAGGGTGAAATGGCCGCCGCCGAGGTCGACCACGGCCGAACCCTGCGGCTCGGTCCAGAACGCGTCGCCGCTGGTGACGGGGAAGTTCAGCGTGGCCGGGGACCACTGCGTCTCGCCGGCGGCATGGAACGACACGGTGCCGTTCAGCTGCGCGAGGCGGCCCACGCGGGCCGGCGGATCGACCGCGGGCGCGCCGCCCGCCTCGCCGCCCGCTTGGCCGCCCGCCGAGGTCGTGGCGGTCGCGGTGGCGGTCACGTCGGCCTGCGCGAACGCGGTCTGGATCGGTGCCAGCACCAATCCACCGATCGCCAGGGCGGTGGACAGTCGCAATGTCGGCTGATGTTGGAACACGGTGGCTTCCTGTTTCTAGGTCCGGCTGTTTATCGATCCGGGCGGGCTTTGGCTGCAGCGTTCGGACGGCATAACGAGTCCGGCACCCGATGCGTTGCAAACCTTCGCAACCATGGCGGCGACCTGTGGCCCAATCATGTCCGCCGGCGACCGCCGTCGTATCGCCGAGTAACGATCCGTTGCGGGGCGGGGTTCGCCGTCCGCGTGGCCGTTTACCCGCCACATTCGCCCGGCCATCTGCACTCCGGCGCGGGCGATGGGCCCGGCGCGATCGATTTCGAGGAGGGCGCGATGCGCGCGGAACTCAAGGTTTCGGACCGAAGGATGGGTGTACACCGTACACTGACGAAGCTGTGCCTGGCCGCGATCGCGGCCGTCACCCTGTCGGGCTGCTACTACTATCCCTACCCCTATCGCTATGGTTACGGCCCCGGCTACTACGCGCCGAGGCCGGTGGTGGTCGGGCCGGGCCCGGGTTACTACCGCCCCTACTACTAACAACCTGTATTTCCGAGGAGCCGTCGATGCGCATCGCCCAGGTCGCCCCGCTGACCGAGGCGGTGCCCCCGCTCGCGTACGGCGGCACCGAACGCGTGGTCTCGTTCCTGACCGAGGCGCTGGTCGCCATGGGGCACGAGGTCACGCTGTTCGCCTCGGGCGACAGCGTCACCAGTGCCACGCTGGCGCCGATGTGGCCGCGCTCGCTCAGGCTCGACAAGTCGATCCGGGATTTCAACGCGCCGCACAGCCTGCTGATGGAGCAGGTCGCGCGGCGTGCCGGCGAGTTCGACCTGCTGCACTGCCATCTGGATTACCTGCCGTTCGCGCTGCTCAGCCGGGGCCAGACCCCGTTCGTGACCACGCTGCACGGCCGGCTCGATCTGCCGGAATTGCAGCCGGTGTTCTCCGCGTTCCCGAACGTGCCGGTGGTGTCGATTTCCGACGCGCAGCGCCGGCCGATCCCGCAGGCGGGCTGGATCGGCACCGTCCAGCACGGGCTGCCGGTCGATCTGCTGACCCCGGCCGCGACGACGCCGCGCTATCTGGCGTTCCTCGGCCGCATCTGCCCCGAAAAGCGGCCGGACCGGGCGATCGCCATCGCCCGCGCCGTCGGCATCCCGCTGCTGCTGGCGGCGAAGGTCGACCGGGTGGACGAGGCGTATTTCGCCGACGAGATCAAGCCGATGCTGGAGCCGGGTGTGGCCGACTGGATCGGCGAGATCGACGACACCCAGAAATCCGAGTTCCTGTCGGGCGCGTTGGCGCTGCTGCTGCCGATCGACTGGCCGGAGCCGTTCGGGCTCGTGATGATCGAGGCGGCGGCGTGCGGCACGCCGGTCATCGCCTACGATCGCGGCAGCGTGCCGGAGATCATCGAGGATGGCGTCACCGGCTTCATCGTCGAGGACGAGGCGGGCGCGATCGCGGCGGTCGGCAAGCTCGGGACGCTGGACCGGGGCGTGATCCGGAAGCGGTTCGAGGCGCGGTTCACCGCGATGCGGATGGCGGCCGATTACGTCGCGATCTACGAGCGGCTGCTGGCGGCGCAGGGGGCGAGGCTGCGGGTCGTCACTTAGACGACGTTCCGCTCCAGCAGAGGCTCGCGCGCCAGCAGGCGGGTCGGCGACAGGGGCGACAGGTCGAGCGTCTCGTACTCGCCCGCCGCGACCAGTTCCGCGACGCCGCGCCCGACCGCCGGAGAATGCTGCATCCCATGGCCGCTGAAGCCGGTGGCGTGGATCAGGTTCGGGATGCTCGGCAGCGCGCCGATCAGGCCGTTATGGTCGAACGTGTTGACCTCGTAGTAGCCGGCCCAGGACGAGACGACGCGCACCGCCTCCATCGCCGGGATGCGCTGCGCGAGCGCCGGCCAGATCAGGTCGGTGAACTCCGCCTCGTCGACCTCCAGCGGCGGCTCGTCCGGGTCCGCCTCGCCGTCCCGCAGCGAACGGCCGGCGAGGAAGTGGCGTCCTTCGGGGCGCATCCAGAAGCCGCTCGGGTCGACGATCAGCGGGCAATCCGGCAACGCCTCGCGGCAGGCCAGGGTGAACACCGAGCGGCGGCGCGGGCGGACCGGGATCGTCTCGCCCAATGTGGCCGCGAGCGTTCCCGACCACGGCCCGGCCGCGTTGATCGCGATGTCGCACGGCACGATGGAGCCGTCGTCGAGGATGACGCCGTCGATCGTTTCGGGCGTCGCGCGCCGGAAGCCGAGCGCGGTGGCGGCCCGATAATCGACGCCGAGGGCGCGCGCCTTGCGCCGGAACGCGGCCAGCAGCGCCGGGCCGTCGAACCAGCCTTCGCGCGACAGGCCGAGGCTTCCGCCGGCAAGATTGCCGGTGGCGAGCCACGGGAACCGCGCCGAGATTTGGTCCGGGGTGAGCAGGGCGACGTCGGCCCCGGCCGCGATCTGGACCTCGTGGTTGGCGCGCAAAATCCCCATCCCGGGCTCGGTCGCGAGGAACAGGTAGCCGTGCAGTTTCAGCGCCAGCAGCGGCTCGTCCTGGTCGGTCGCCAGCAGCGTCGGCGCGTCGCGGAGGAAGGCGAGGCCGAACTGCGACATCGCGACGTTGATCGGGGTCGAGAACTGCTCGCGGATCGAGGACGCCGACAGCGACGACGACGCGCGGCGATAGGTCGGGTCGCGCTCGATGACGGTGACGCTGAGGTCGCGCAGGTCGGGCCGGCTGGCGAGATGGTAGGCGATCGAGCTGCCCATCACCCCGCCGCCCACGATGGCGATCCGCATTCCGGTCTTCCTTGTTCGGTCGCGGCCAGTGTCGGGCGGCGGTGGCGACTTGCCAAGCGGCGCTCACCGCCTGGCGGGGCGCCTGCCGGACGATGATGAACGGACGGCCGGGGAATCCGGTGCGAACGCGACGTCCGGCCTGGAGCGAACCAGGCCGGATGCCGGGCATTCGAGGCTTGGACGCTAAGCGGCTTTCGCGTGCTTGGCGGCGACCGAGGCGAGCTTCTCGCCCATCTGGCTGGTCAGCTCATCGGCGCCGTAGATGTCCGACACGATGCCCTTCAGCTTCGTCTCGGCGTCCTTCATGCCCAGCGCGGTCGCGAGTGCGGCGACCGAGCCGAAGCCGGTGATGCCGTAATGGCACATGCGCTGATACTGGCCGACGATGACGATGTCGTGGAGGTCGCCGTCCTTCGGCGCTTCCTCGACGCCATGCTTGAGGGCTTCCTTGCAGAGGCCTTCCATGCCCTTGCAATGCTCCTTCTCGACCTCCTCCCCCGCGTCCTTCAGCAGCGATTTCAGGGTCTCGTTGTGCTTCTGGATGCCCTTGAGGGATTCGTCGAAGTGCTTCTTCAGCTTCGGGTCGTGGACCTCCTTGTTCAGCGTGGTCAGCGCCTTGACCATCTGGTCGTTGGCCGACCACAGATCCTTGATCTCGTCGGCGTAGACGTCTTTGAGGCTTTCGGGGGCGGACATGGGCTGGCTCCTGTTGCAGGTTGGAGCGTCCGCAACGCGGCACGGGCCGGAAAGTGGCCGCGCGAATTTCGGGGCGCTTGCGCGCCATGGCGTCCGAGCCCCGGATCGGTCCGGGCCTGCGCCGGCGTTCGGACGTCGTGTCCGACACGCCGCGTGACGGTCGGCGGTTCATGGCATTGTGCATGGTCGACGATCACACCCGCGAATGCCCGGCCCCGGGGCGGACCCGGCGCTGGGCGTGGCGGTGTGGCGCGTGGGCTGAAAGCCATTGGCGCGCGTCGCGACGACCCCGCCGGTGTGGCCGGCGATAACGACACGAAACCGGCGAGCGCTCGCGCTGGCCGCGAGCGCGTGGGTTGGCTTTACGTCTGCTCCCGGCAAGCCGACGCGGAATGCACTTGTTGAGGGTTTCAACGGTCGGTAAAAGCAACGAATGTCTTATCGAAACGGCGTTCACGTCGTTACGGTAAACGCATGTCGTTCTCGCGATTTGGTGCCGCGATGATGATGAAGTGCGGCCACACGCAGCCTTCGGTGGCCCATCCTCCGGCGACGTCCAACTTGCCGCCGCGCTCGCCCGCGTCGCGACCGTAAATTGTGGCTGGGGCGGAACACCGATGCACAACCGGAGGCGGAAACACCCACACCATAGGCCTTGGCGGAAGCTGCGGACCCTGTTTTCGCGTGGCGGGAAGCTGGGGCGCAATCCACCGGGCTGCGGGTGATCGCGACGTCCTCGGCCGACGCGAAGCCCGGCCCGACGAAGGCGATCGATACAATATCGTAAAAATAGGGTTACAGATAATATTATTTGCGCAATCTGAAAAGTGTGTAAATTAAAAATTGACAAGGCCTGCCCCGAACACTCGGAGCCGGTCTCCTGAGCCCGAAAGCCATTTGCGTAGGAACGCGACATGTCGAACGTAGTACTCACGGGCCTTCCCGGCGCACCCGGCGGAACCAGCGCCGCCGGCGGGGCTGGTCAAAATGAGATCGCGACGAATTCCGGCGGGACGCTGACCGATTCCGCGCAGGCGAATGGCGGCGCGGGCGGGGCGGGCGGGTCCGGGAACGGCGCGAGCCCGAACGCCGGCGTCGGCGGTGCGGGCGGCGTCGCCACCGCCACCGACACGACCAGCACCGCCAACTCGAGCCCCGCCGATTCGACGGCCATCGCGATCGCCGGGTCCGGCGGCGACGCGGGCAGCCCCGCACCGACCGGCCAGGGGGCCCTGGGCGGAGCGGGCGCTTCGGCCACAGCGACTTCGACCGACACCAATACCATGGGCGGCTCGGACACCACCGCGACAGCGGTCGGCGGCAACTCGGGTGCCTCGACGAAGGGCGACGGGTCGGATGGCGGGAGTGCCGTGGCGACCGGGACGGCCAGCGGCCTCGCCGCCACGACGACCGTCAGCGCGACGGCGGGCGCGGGAGGCAACGCGACCGGGGTCGGGGCCACGGGCGGCGCGGGTGGCTTGATCGGTCCGGGAACCGCCGCGACCGCCACCGCCACCGGTGCGACTCCCGCTCTGAGCAACGCGTCCGCGAGCGTGCAGGCGACCGGCGGTGCCGGCGGTAGCGGGCTCCAGGGTGCCGACGGAGGTGCCGGCGCTTCGGTGACCCTCAACAACGCAGCCCTGGGCGGGGCGGAGCCCGGCCAGACGTTCGCGGTCAGCGAGGTGGTCCAGGCCGGTGCGGGCGGGACGAGCGACACCGGCGCGGGCGGTGCCGCGGGCAACGGGGAAGCCGACCTCACGATCGTGGGGGCCGGCACGGAGGATTTGGTCAGCGCCGGCCCGGCATCGGCGAAGGCCACGGGTGGCCTCGGGGGTGGCGGAACTTCCGGGGCTGCGGGCGGTAGCGGGATCGCGAACGAAAGCCTTCACGGCGGCGGTGCCGTGGACGCCGTGGTCCAAGCCGCCGGAGGCGGAGGCGGATATTCATTCTTGAGTGCCGGTGCTTCTGGCGGAGCCGCGACGGCGATCGGCTTGGCCGACACGACCTCGACGTCCGCCGATAGCACCGTCAACGTGACCGCGTTGGCCGGGGCGGGCGGCGCCGGCGGCGCGGCGGCGGCTGCGGCGGGCCTCGGCGCGAACGTCAGCGCGGATGGCGGGGCGGGCGCCGATGTCACGGACGCTTCGGCGACCGCCATGGGTGGCGGCCCCATCGTCGGGGCGACCGTGCTGGGCGCCGGCGGCGCTGGCGGGGCGTCCGGCGGCACCGCGTTCGGCGGTCGAGGTGGTGCGATCGACGCCATCTCCGCGATCGCGACGAACACCGGCAATGGGGTGGCCAACGTCGCCCTGACGGCGATCGGCGGCGCGGGCGGCGACGCGATCATGGCTTCGGGCGGGGCCGGCGGCGTCGGCGGAAACGGTGCGTCCGTCACGCTCGACAACAATGCGACGGGTTCGACGGTCGGCGGTGACCTGACGATTTTCCAAACCGCCGATGGCGGGCGCGGCGGCAACGGTGCCCTGGGCGCCGACGGAAGCGGTGTCGCCGGCTCGGGTGGTGCCGCGGGAGCGGCGGGATCGGCCACCTCGACGCTCGGCGTCAACGACACGACATCGCAAATCGTGACGCTGGATGCGATCGCGGCGGGCGGCGCGGGCGGCGGTGCCGACGTCGGCAACGCAACGGCGGGCGGCAACGCCGCCGCCAGCGCGACGGCCGCCGGGTCGTTTCAGGTCGCGACCACGGCCATGGCGACGGGCGGGGCCGGAGGGGCCGCGATCCTGGGCCTCGGTGCCGCCGGCGGCAACGCCACCGCCGATGCCGTCGCGGTCGTCAGCCCGGGTGTGCCGGGGGGCTCGGCCCTTGCGAACGCCAGCGCGTTCGGGGGAGCCGGCCCGACCACGGGCGGGACGGCCGACGCGACCGCGACCGCGACCGCGCTACACCAGGCCACGGCGATCGCCGACGCGGTCGGCCAAGGTGGCGCGGCAAACGCCTCGGCGCAGACCGGCGCTGCCGGCATCGGGGCTGTCTTGGCCACCGCCGGGGCCGCCGCGCAGATGCCGGGCGGCACATTCAGCACAAGCTACGCGGGCGTCACCACCGGGGTCGGGCTGCAGTTTTTCGCCAACGCTGGGCAGACGGGTGCAGCCAACGCGCCGCAACTGGGCCTCGCCTACAGCTACGCGGTCGGCGCGCCCACCACGGCCTACGTCGACGGCATCGGCTCGCCGCTCGGCGCGACGGTCACGCAATATCTGGGCGGAGCGGGCGACGCCGTGGCCGGATTGGCGATCATGGGGGCCAACTACGATCCTCGGGACACGACCGGGGCCGCGCACACCTACACCAGCACGGCGACGTTCGATCCGCAGGGGGCGACCGGGACCGACCTGCTGCTCGGCTTGTCCAACTACCAGGAATACGGCTTCGACGCCGCGCCCGCGACGCTGCAAGCCATCGAGCTGACCGTCACCGAGGGGACGCTCACCCTGCTCGACGACCGGTTCACGTCCCTCTCGGCCGCGGAGACGTTCTTCACCGACAACGTGATCGGCTTCGGCGCATCGCCCAACATGCCGATCCAGGTGAAGCTCGCCGTCACCGCGTCCGGGGCCGGTGGCTTCGGCGTCGACCTGTTGCTCGGCACCGGCGACACCGAGCCGGCCTGCTTCGCCCACGGCACCCTGATCGCGACGCCGGACGGCGAGGTCGCGGTGGAGGATTTGGTGATCGGCGACCGCGTCACCACCGCGTCCGG
The DNA here is from genome assembly GCA_963756975.1 of uncultured Alphaproteobacteria bacterium. Classification (GTDB taxonomy): domain Bacteria; phylum Pseudomonadota; class Alphaproteobacteria; order Acetobacterales; family Acetobacteraceae; genus CAVRQM01. The sequence continues at coordinate 620,436 of CAVWPS010000002.1, forward strand.
CTCCGCGCGGGACATCACCTGGATCGGCCGGCGCAGCTACGCGGCCGCGTTCGCGGCCGCCAACCCCGGCGTGCGCCCGGTGCTGATCCGCGCGGGCGCGCTGGCCGACGGCGTCCCGGCCCGCGACCTGTTCGTGTCGCCCCAGCACGCCATGCTGATCGACGGCATGCTGATCCCGGCGATCGCGCTGCGGAACGGGGCCAGCATCGCCCAGGCCGACGCGGTCGGGGCGGTCCACTACGTCCACCTCGAGCTGTCGTCGCACGACGTCGTCCTCGCCGAGGGCGCTCCGGCCGAAACGTTCGTCGACGACGACAGCCGCGGCATCTTCCACAACGCCCACGAATTCGCGGCGCTCTACCCGGACGCGGTCCGGAGCGCGGCCAAGTTCTGCGCCCCGCGGCTCGAGGACGGCGAGGCGCTGGAGGCGATCCGCTTGCGCATCGCGGCGCGCGCGTGCGGCGCGCCGGCGGTGCCGTCCGCCGTGACGGGGTATGTCGACCGGGTCGATCGGGCCGGACTGACCGGCTGGGCGTGGGATGCGGGCGATCCGTCGGCGCACGTGACCCTTCGCGTCCTGGACGGCGAAGCGGTGATCGGCCGCGTGACCGCGAACGCCTTCCGCCCGGACCTCGTGGACGCCGGCATCGGCGACGGGCGGCGCGGTTTCACGCTGGCGTTCCCGGGCGGCCTCGCGCCGCACGTGCCGCATCTGATCCGGGTCGTCCGCGACTCCGACGGCGCCGAGCTGAACGGCTCGCCGTGGCGGCTCGACCCGCTTCCGGCAATCGCCACGGACGGGGCTGCCCAGGGCTACTTCGATCATTGCACACGCGACGTGCTGCGCGGCTGGGCGCTCGATCCCGATCGGCCGGACGAGCCGGTGGCCTTGCAGGTGCTCGACAACGGCGTGCCGATCGGCCGCATCCTGGCCAACCGGCATCGGCCGGACCTGGTCGCGTCCGGCGTCGGCACCGGCCGGCACGCGTTCGAGTTCGCCGTCCCGGGCGGCCTCTCGCCGCTCGCCCGCCACGTCATCTCCGTCCGGCGCGAGTCCGACGGCACCGACCTGTCCGGCTCGCCCTCGGTGATCGAGACGGCCGAGACGTTCGACGCCGACCTCGAGGCCGGCATCTCGCGCGCCGTCGCCGCCCTGGCTCCGGGCGACGCGCGGCGGGCAAACGTGCTGTCGTTCCTCGCGGCGCAGGCGGACCGTCTGTTGCAAGCCCAAGCCGATGAGGACGCAAGGCGGGCGGCGCGGCGGGGCCGGACGCCGACGGCTCTGCGTGCCCTGGTGATCGACACGGCATGGCCCGCCGCCGATCGCGACGCCGGTTCGCGCGCCATCCTGTCGCATATCGGGGCGCTGCGGCGGCTCGGCTATTCGGTCAGCCTCGCCGCCGCCGCGACCGGGGCACCCGACGCCGCCACGGTCGCGGCACTCGAGGACCGGGGCATCGCCTGTTGCCGGGTGCCGTTCTACGGCTCGGTCGAGGAAGTGCTCCGCCGGCAGGCCGGGTGTTTCGACCTGATCTACCTGCACCGGCTGTCGAGCGCGTCCAGCTATCTCGCCCTCGCCCGCCGGCACCATCCGGCGGCGAGCATCCTATACGGCGTCGCCGACCTCCATCATCTCCGCCTCGCGCGGCAGGCGGCGGTCGAGCGGCGGCCGGAGCTGCTCGCGGCGAGCCGGCGGGCGCGGATCGAGGAGGGGATGGCGGCGCTGTCGGCCGACGTCGTGATCACCCACTCGCCGGTCGAGGCGGCGATCCTGCGCGAGATGGTCCCCGACGCGCGGGTCCATGTCGTGCCCTGGGACGTGCCGGTGAACCCGACGCGCGTCGCGTTCGCCGACCGGACCGGGGTGGCGTTCGTCGGCAGCTACCACCACGCGCCGAACGTCGACGCCGCGCGCGTGCTGGTCGAGGCGGTGATGCCGATCGTCTGGCGGACGGCACCCTGGATCGAGTGCGTCCTGGCCGGCAGCGGAATGCCGGAGGCGATGCGGCGCTGGGCACGCCCCGGCGTGGTTCCGCTGGGCCCGGTGCAGGCGCTGGACGACGTGTTCGCCCGGGTGCGGCTCACGGCGGCCCCGCTCCGCTACGGGGCCGGGGTCAAGGGCAAGGTGCTCGACAGTTGGGCCGCCGGTCTCCCGTGCGTGATGAGCCCCGTGGCGGCCGAGGGACTAAGCCTGCCGCACGCGTTGTCGGCGACGGTCGGCGCGGACATGGCCGGGATCGCGGCGGAAATCGTCCGGCTGCACGAGGACGAAGCCGCCCACGCGCAGGCCGCCGCCGCCGGGCTTGCGACGATCGACGGCGAGTTCGGCGTGGCGCGGGTCGATGCGGCGCTGGCTGGCGCGATCGATTGGCGTGCGGCGGCCATCCAGTCGCGCAACTCGGCCTAGGATGACAGCGGCGTATCGTGAATAGCTGGGCTTGCCGTGCGGCGGTTTGGTGAGATTGTCTCCAGGGCGACCAGGCGCTGCTGCCTGGCTGCCTTGGCAAGCCGCCCCGATACGGAGGCGCCGGACGAGGTCCGGATCACTTGGGTCTAGGCTCAGCCAACCGAGCCAAGCGTCACATCGCCAGCTCTGACGCCTTGATGTCGGCGATGGGCCCAAGGATCGCCGGATCGAAATCCCGGAGGGCGACGCGCTCGGACAAGCGCCGGGGAAGGTCGGGGTTCGCCAGCGCCCCGCGGCCGAAAGTGACGATATCGGCACCGTCACGCAGTGCCGCGACCGCCTGTCCGGTGCCGTGCAGGCCGCCGTTGGCGAAGATCGCCGCCCCGGGCGCGTGGCGCTTGGCGAGTTGCATCAAGGACGGGCCGGCGGCGGCGAAAGCGGGCGAGGCCGTTCTTGACCGCATGGCCGTTGATCGTGGGCGGCGCGAACAGCGCGCCGGTGTCGAAGTCCATCGTCCAGACCTCCACGGGCATTAAAGCGGGCGCAGCCAAGCCAAAGCGATTGGTCGTTCGCTCGTCGTTCTGGATTTAACCGTCGCGGGTGAGGCCAACAGGATAGGTCGACCGATCCGCAGTGCATCGCGCGGTGTTACGATACGATCTCGACCAGGTGACGCGCGGAATGCGGATGGACGATAAGCGGTATATCGCTTAGCGTTATAATATGGATCTTGCAGACGTGGCTCTGTTCCGCGCCATCGCGTCCGTCGGCAGTCTGTCGGCCGCGGCCCGTCAGAGGGGCATGACGCCGATGTTGGTCAGCCGCAGGTTGGCGGCCCTCGAAGCCGAATTGGGCGCTCGCCTGTTTCATCGCACGACACGATCCTTGTCGCTGACGCCGGAGGGCGAGGCGTTTCTGCCCCACGCCGCCACACTCATGGACGCTCGGGATTCGGCGCTCGATTCGATCTCGTCCGGTGCTTCGGGCCTCTCGGGCGTCCTGAAGATCACCGCGCCGAACGTGATCGGCCACGCCGTCGTCGTCCCTGTCGTGGCTGCCATGATCGCCGACAATCCCGGGCTCCGGGTCGATTTGCTCCTGAGCGACGGCGTCGTCGACATCGCGACGGCGGGATTGGACGTCGCCGTTCGCGTGGCCCTGATGAAGCCGTCGGAGATGATCGCGACGAGGGTCGCCGACAATCCGTTCACCCTGTGCGCGTCGCCGGCCTACATCGCACGCTTCGGAGAACCCGCGACGGCGAACGACTTGATGGCCCACGCCTGCATCAAGCTTCATGCGATGGAGAACTGGCCGTTCACCCGTGATGGCGATCTCATTCGGGTGCGGATCAGTGGTCCATTGTCGGCCAGCACCGTCGACGCGGTGCGAGCGGCCTGCGTCGCCGGTGTCGGCATCGCCATGTTGACCTACTGGGATGTGCACGAGCAGATCGGGCGCGGAGACCTGAGGCGGATCGCCCTGGCCGACGCCGAACCGCTGGAAGTCGGGATCTGGGCCGTTTTCCCGACCCGCACCCAAGTGCCCGCCCGCGTGCGAGCGTTTATCGACGCATTGCGGAATCGATTGCTGACCACAGCCCAGGTGACGAAGCGCTGATCGGGGCGGATGTCATGATCTCGAAGTCCCACCGGCGTCGCTCACCGGCCAACGTGTCCGGTCGCTGGCTGACGGATCGTCCGCGAATTCGAACCAGCTCGCTTCGGCTCACCAAGGGCCGCCACGGCGAATAGGGCGGAGTCAGGACCGACTCGCCTCATAAGCAATGCGGTATTGATCGATGCCGCTGGCGAATGTCGCACGTCGCTCGTGCCATCCTGTCGCCGCCCTGATTTTGTCCGAGCCGACCCACTGCCAGTAATTGAACAGCCAGTTGACGTCGCCGAATTTGAATTCGCGAGTTGGCGCCTCGAACGCCAGATCCAGCCCGTAGGAGCGGGCGAGCGCCTCTCCGATCTCGCGCGCCGTCTCATAGCGTCGGTTCGAGATGTTGTAGGCCTGGTTCGCGATCGCACTCCGGTCCGGATGTTCGGCCAGGGCCACATAGGCGTCCGCGCAATCGTCGACGTGGCAGGAGTGCATGACGGCGTCTGGATCACCGGCGATGGTCATGACGTCGCGGCTGCGCGCCGCGAGGTCGAACAAGCGAGCCATACAAGCTCGACGACAGCCCGTAGACGATCGTCGGTCGCAAGACGACCGCGTCGTACGGCGTCTCGGCCTTATCGAGGAGCCGCGCCCCGAACGTGCAGCGTGGGACCAGGACGGCGGAGGCGGAGGCGGGAACGAGCGGGCTTTCTTCCGTGTGCGGCGCGAGCGCGGGATCACCGTGCTTCCGCTTCATCGCGCCATAGTCCTTGCAGCCGCTCGAGAACATGACCAGCGGCCGCCGTCCCGCGGCTTCGCTGCGGGCGACCGCCTTGTCCAGCATGCCCCGCACCGCCGCCAAGTGCCCCGAGGGATCGGTCCGGTCCTCGGTATTGGACACCACGACATCGAATGTCAGGTCGCCGAGACCGTCGAGGCTCCCCGCATCGCTCGGGCCGACGAGCGGCTGGATCTCGTTGCGCGCGAGGTCGCCGACCGCCTCCTCCCGGCGCACCAACCCATAGGTCCGCCAGCCGGCCCGGGCGAACGCCTTGGCCACGGCGTTTCCGACATAGCCGTTGGCCCCCGTTACGAGGACCGTCCGTTGCGCCACCATCTTTCTCTCCGTTGCAGCCGGTTCCCGCTCGCGAGGTCCCGAAGCACCGGCTCCAAGCCTCTCCGGTTGGGATGTCGCGTCCGCGCGAGGTTGAGATACGCGGCGTATGTACCCGGCCTGCGCGAATGCGTCAATTCGGATACGCTTCGTATTTGGGAGAAAGGAGTCTCTGGTGCGACACGGCGGAGCCGGGCCGAGGCGATGGACGTCAGCCGGACGCACCTGTTCTCCGCCGGCGGCTGACTGCCTAGTCTCGGCTCGCGAGGAAACCCTTCGGCCATGAGCCGGAACGCCTCGACCGCCTTCGGCAGAACGACATGCGGCTCGTCGCTCGCGGCGATCCACAGCGCTGCATTGAACGCCGTGCCGCTCAGAAGGCGTGACGCGGCCTCGATATCGACCGGCTTCATGACACCATCGGCGATCAGATCGGCGACCGCCCGCTTCGTCATGTCCAGGCACGCATTCTGGCTGGGCCACCTCGACGGGTCGCCCAGAAAGGCGGGCCCGTCCAACAGGACGATCCGCCGCACCTCCGGGTCCAACGCCATCTCGATATAGGCCACACCTTCCGCCAGCAGCCTGTCCCATGGGTCCGCGGCAGCCGCTCCCGCCTGATGCGCGCGCGCGGCCATCTCGCCATCGACTTGGGCGACGACGGCGGCCAGCAGCCCCTTCTTGTCGCCGAAGCCATGGTAGAGGGCGCCACGGGTGAGGCCGACCTGCGCGGTGAGATCGTCCATCGACGCGGCGGCGAAACCCGATGCCGCGAACGCCTTTCGCGCTGCCCCGATCAGCTTGGTGTGGTTCTCCGCCATCGTCTCGGCGCGGCGCTTTGCGGCCAAAGCAATCTCCCCAGCTGGCATACCGCGCGTATGCGGACTTGACGGTCAGTGCCCATTCGTGATTTCACATACGCGGCGTATGTAGCTACCCCGGCTTCGCTGGCGTGTCCAGCAGAGCTGGCCGGGTGCGTACGCTCTCACCGTGAAAGGACACCGCATGGCCCAGCGTAAGGCAGTGTTTCCCGCCAGCCGACAAACCCTGTACCAGAAGCACGGATATTCCGCCGCGGTGCGATCGGACGACCTGTTGTTCGTGTCGGGTCAGGTCGGCAGCCGCGACGACGGCTCGCCCGAGCCGGATTTCGAGGCTCAGGTTCGCCGAGCCTTCGCCAATCTGGAAGCCACGCTCGCCGCGGGAGGCTGCACATTCGACGACGTCGTCGACGTGACGTCGTTCCACACCGATCCGGAAACGCAGATGGGCGCGGTCAGGGCGGTGAAGAACGAGACGTTCCCGCGAACCCCGTATCCGACCTGGACCGCTATCGGAGTCAACTGGCTCGCCGGCTTCGACTTCGAGATCAAGGTCACCGCGCGAATTCCGACTCGTCCGTCGGCGTCGGTAAGCCGCCGCAACCCTCCGACGATGTGGGATATGGGAGCGCTCGGGTACTCGCACATCAGTGTCGCCGAGCCAGGCCGCCTCGCCTTCCTGTCCGGCCAGATCGCGGTGGCGTCCGGCGATGAGGATATGCCCGAAGACGTCGCCGGCCAGGCACGGCTTGCGACAGCCAGCCTGGCCGCCGCACTCACGGACCTGGGGGCGACCGCGCGCGACATCGTCCTGTTGCGCGTCTACGTCGTGAATGCGACCAGCGAAGCGTTCGGGCAGGCCGCCACCGCGTTACGCGAACTGTTCGGGGACGCGATGCCCAGCATCACGACGATCGGCGTCCAGTCGCTCTATAGGCCGGCGATCAAGGTCGAGATCGAGATGGTGGTGCGTCTCCCCTGACCACTGGAGGACCGCTCCCGGCCATCGAACTTCGGCGGGCGCGTCGAGGGCCGTATCTTTCCGCATCTCGGCGCGTCCCAGGCTTGGGCCTAGGTTGCGGGGACGTTTTCCGCAAACCAGCTGACGAAGGCGAGCGCCTTTGCCGTCGGCAGTCTGCCGCTCGGAAACAGGGCCCACAGATCCGCGTTCGGGAGCTTCCAATCGCTCAGCACCGGGACGACGGTCCCGTTCGCAAGCTCCGGTCCCATCATCCACCCCGAACTGATCGCGAGGCCGAGGCCCGCGATGACCGCCTCACGAACGCCCTCGGCCGCACTGAAGGACAGCCGGGTGGGGATGCGAATGGACGTCTCAGCGGTCGCGCGACGAAAGTGCCATTCCTCCGCCACCAGCCCCTGAGTGTAGACAAGCGCGGTGTGGCCGAGGAGATCGCGCGGAGCGGCCGGAGTGCCCATTCGCGAGAGATAGGCCGGGCTCGCCACGACCGATCGTGGACTTGTCGCGAGTTTACGTGCGGTGAGGCTGGAGTCGGGTAGCTCGCCCGCACGCAGGGCCACGTCGATATTTCCTTCGACCAAATCGATGTAGCGGTCGTCCATGACGAAATCGACGCGAAGATTGGGATGCGCGTCCAGGAATGCGCCCATCCTCGGCACGATATGCAGCCTCGCGAAGGTGACGGACGCACACACGACCAATCGTCCATCGAGCCCCTTGCCAAACAAGCGGGCGGCGGTCTCGGCCTCATCGGCCTCCGCGAGGGTGCGGCGCGCCCGTTCGTAGAAAGCCTGGCCAGCGTCGGTGGGGTGGAGCTTGCGAGTCGACCGGACGAGAAGTCGGACTTGGAGCCGATCTTCCAGCGCCGCGATCATCTTCGACACGGCCGGCTGCCCAATCCGCAAATCGCGCCCGGCCGCGGAGAAGGAGCCGGTCTCGACGACGCGGACGAGGACTTCCATCGCGTGTAAGCGGTCCATTCGGCAAGCCATCTATTCTAAGTGGGAATAAGTCATATCGCCCCAGGCGCGCTTCCGCAATCGGGTCGAGTGGCTCATTTGGGTCCCACGCCAGCGATATTGCTGGACCGCCGAGGAGACTTCGATGTCCTTTCAAGAAACCTTCGCGACGATCGCGCAATCGGGTCTGCCGCTGCAGGGCAAGCTCGATGCGTTCAAGGTCGAATTCGATACTCGCCTCGCACCCCCGGCGGCAGTCGAGGCCCTGCATCGCTCCGTCGCCGAACTGATCGCGTCGGGCGCACCGGATCGGGCACTGAAGGTCGGGGACGTCGCGCCGGAGTTCACGCTCCCCGACTCCGACGGCAAACCGGTCTCGTCCAAAACGCTCCTCGCCCGAGGCCCGCTCGTGGTCACCTTCTATCGCGGCGTCTGGTGTCCGTATTGCAACTTCGAGCTGACCGCGCTCGAACAAGCCCGCTCGGAGATCGAGGCGAGGGGGGCGACGCTCGTCGCGATCTCCCAGCAGTTGGCGCCCAACAGCCGCAAGTCGCAGCGCCAGAACGGGCTCGGCTTCCCGATCCTGGGCGACCATGGCGGCGAGGTCGTTGCCCAGTTCGGCCTACGCTGGACGTTGCCGGACTATCTGCGCGTGGCCCACAAGACGCTCGGCGCCGACCTGCCGCAGTTCAACGGCGAGGACAGTTGGACCCTGCCGATGAATGCTCGCTACGTCATCGCCCAGGACGGTTCGATCGCCTACGCCGAGGTGAACGCCGATTATACCCGCCGGCCCGAGCCTTCGGCCGTCTTCCCGGTTTTGGAGAGATTGATGCGCCGGCAGGCCGCCTGATTTTTCGTCGGTAGCCCGCTCCGATCTGATCTTCGGCGTTTTTGACGCGCCGAAGATCGGGTTGGCGATAGGAGAGGCTGGGGCCGCGACATCGACGTCACCCAGCGTGGCGATCGTCGGAATGGTGAACCGGGGGGGGAACGCCTCGCCCTCCGATCGGCACAACGAAAATGACAGGCCGAAGCTGCGAAGCTTTTCGGACGGATGACCGGTCAGGTCACGGTCGTGGCCGAGAAGGCCGAGCTGGCGATCGGCTGCGGAGCGAACGAGCCGCTTATGCCCTGGCCGGGGCACGACAACACCGCCGCACGTTTTGGCCGTGCGGCGGTGTTGTTGTGTGTGTGTGTGTTGGTTGCGGGGACAGGATTTGAACCTGTGACCTTCAGGTTATGAGCCTGACGAGCTACCGGGCTGCTCCACCCCGCGTGGGTGAGGTGTGTTGTGAGTGTTGCGTGGTCCGGAAGACCTGGCGGCGACCGACTCTCCCGCATCTTGAGATGCAGTACCATAGGCGCTGGGGGTTTTCACGGCCGAGTTCGGGATGGGATCGGGTGGTCTCTCCCCGCCATGGCCACCAGGTCGTCCGGACCACGCGGCCGGGCGGATGGTCGTGCCCGGCTTGGGTGTGGATGGGTTCTGGTGCGGTGTGTCGTGTTGTGTGCCGCGTCTGAGCGGGCGCGGCGGCCGCCGGGGTTTGCCCGGGGATTGCTGCTGCGCATGATGGTGGGATCGAGCCGATCGGGCGATTAGGATCGGTTAGCTGCGTGCGTTGCCGCACTTCCACATCCGACCTATCGACGTGATGGTCTATCACGGCCCTCAGGGAGACCTGGTTTCGAGGTGGGTTTCCCGCTTAGATGCTTTCAGCGGTTATCCCGTCCGCGCGTTGCTACCCGGCGGTGCCGCTGGCGCGACAACCGGTCCACAAGAGGCGCGTCCATCCCGGTCCTCTCGTACTAGGGACAGATCCTCTCAAGTCTCCTTCACCCACGGCAGATAGGGACCGAACTGTCTCACGACGTTCTAAACCCAGCTCACGTACCACTTTAATCGGCGAACAGCCGAACCCTTGGGACCTGCTCCAGCCCCAGGATGTGATGAGCCGACATCGAGGTGCCAAACCTCCCCGTCGATGTGGACTCTTGGGGGAGATCAGCCTGTTATCCCTAGAGTACCTTTTATCCGTTGAGCGATGGCCCTTCCACGCGGGACCACCGGATCACTATGGCCGACTTTCGTCTCTGCTCGACCTGTCGGTCTCGCAGTCAGGCGGGCTTATGCCATTGCACTCAGCAGCCGATGTCCGACCGGCCTGAGCCCACCATCGCGCGCCTCCGTTACACTTTGGGAGGCGACCGCCCCAGTCAAACTGCCCACCATGCAGGGTCCCGGATCGGGATGACCGACCGCGGTTAGACATCAGAAGAGATCAGGGCGGTATTTCAAGGGTGGCTCCACACGAGCTAGCGCCCATGCTTCACAGCCTCCCGCCTATCCTACACAGCTCTCCCCTGATGCCACTGCAAAGCTGCAGTAAAGGTTCATAGGGTCTTTCCGTCTGACCGCGGGTACCCCGCATCTTCACGGGGAATTCAATTTCGCTGAGCCGATGCCGGAGACAGTGGGGAAGTCGTTACGCCATTCGTGCAGGTCGGAACTTACCCGACAAGGAATTTCGCTACCTTAGGACCGTTATAGTTACGGCCGCCGTTTACCGGGGCTTCAATTCAGTGCTTGCACACCTCCTCTTAACCTTCCGGCACCGGGCAGGCGTCAGACCCTATACGTCGTCTTGCGACTTCGCAGAGCCCTGTGTTTTTACTAAACAGTCGCTACCCCCTGGTCTGTGCCACCCACCCATGGTTGCCCACGAGCGGGTCCCGCTTATCCCGAAGTTACGCGGGCAATTTGCCTAGTTCCTTCGACATCGTTCTCTCAAGCGCCTTGGTATGCTCTACCAGTCCACCTGTGTCGGTTTAGGGTACGGTCTCTTCGCTGGTGCTATTTCCCGGAACGATCCAGCGGCCCCCACAATCCGATAAGCGGGAACCACACTTCACGTTCGTCACATCCAGCAGGCCCAGGAATATTCACCTGGTTCCCATCGACTACGGCTCTCGCCCTCGCCTTAGGGGCCGGCTCACCCTGCGCGGATTAACCTTGCGCAGGAACCCTTGGACTTTCGGCGACAGAGTTTCTCACTCTGTTTGTCGCTACTCATGTCAGCATTCGCACTTCCGATACCTCCAGGGGACATCGCCATCCCCCTTCGCAGGCCTACGGAACGCTCCGCTACCGCACATCTCTCGATGCACCCGCAGCTTCGGTACGTGGCTTGAGCCCCGTTACATCTTCGGCGCAGGATTTCTATTAGACCAGTGAGCTATTACGCTTTCTTTAAAGGATGGCTGCTTCTAAGCCAACCTCCTGGTTGTTTTGGAATTCCCACATCCTTTCCCACTTAGCCACGATTTGGGGACCTTAGCTGGCGGTCTGGGCTGTTTCCCTCTCGACGACGGACCTTAGCACCCGCCGTCTGTCTGCCGCGCTACACTCCCGGGTATTCGGAGTTTGGTTAGGTTTGGTAAGTCTTTGGGACCCCCTAGCCCATCCAGTGCTCTACCCCCCGGGGTGAACACACGACGATCTACCTCAATAGATTTCGCGGAGAACCAGCTATCTCCGAGTTTGATTGGCCTTTCACCCCTAGCCACAGCTCATCCCCGACTTTTTCAACAGGCGTGGGTTCGGCCCTCCAGTGGGTGTTACCCCACCTTCAGCCTGGCCATGGCTAGATCACTCGGTTTCGGGTCTTCTGCCGGCGACTGAACGCCCTGTTCAGACTCGCTTTCGCTGCGCCTACACCTAACGGCTTAAGCTCGCCGCCAACAGAAACTCGCTGACCCATTATACAAAAGGTACGCCGTCACCCCATTCAGGGCTCCGACTGCTTGTAGGCATCCGGTTTCAGGTCTCTTTCACTCCCCTCATCGGGGTGCTTTTCACCTTTCCCTCACGGTACTTGTTCGCTATCGGTCACTAGGGAGTATTTAGGCTTGGAGGGTGGTCCCCCCACGTTCAGACAGGATTTCACGTGTCCCGCCCTACTCAAGGATCCATCGGTCACTACGCCTACGGGGCTATCACCCGCTATGGCCGGCCTTTCCAGACCGTTCGACTTCCGCCCGACAGACCACTGGCCTGTTCCACTTTCGCTCGCCACTACTCGCGGAATCTCTGTTGATGTCTTTTCCTCCAGGTACTGAGATGTTTCAGTTCCCCGGGTTCGCCTCGCCGACCTATGTATTCAGTCGGCGATACCCC
>CAVWPS010000002.1:637500-2140000 GCA_963756975.1 uncultured Alphaproteobacteria bacterium
GGCTGAAGGGCGGCGACCCGTTCGTGTTCGGCCGCGGCGGCGAGGAGGCGGAGGCGCTGGCCGAGGCCGGCGTCGCCTACACGGTGGTGCCGGGCGTCACGGCGGCCCTCGCCTGCGCGGCGCAGGCGGGAATCGCGCTTACCCACCGGGATGCCGCGCGGACGCTGACGTTCGTGACCGGGCACACGAAGGAGGGGCGGCTCGATCTGGATTTCGCCCACCTCGCGGCCGGCGGCGGGACGATCGCGGTCTACATGGGCGTGGTGTCGCTGCCGCAGCTGGCCGAGGGCTTGCTCGCGCATGGGCTGCCGGAGACGACGCCGGCGGCGCTGATCGAGCGGGGCGGGACGGCCCGGCAACGCGAGCGGCGGGGGACGCTGCCGGAGCTGGTGCGCGACGCGCCCGGCTGGTCGGAGGGCGGGCCGACGCTGGTGCTGATCGGGGCGGTGGTCGGGCGGGGACGAGCGGCTAACGCGTGAACCTCACTGCGCGGTCCAGCCGCCGTCGATCGAGAGCGGGGAGCCGGTGATCGTGGCGGCCGCGTCTCCGCACAGGAACACGGTCAGCGCCCCGATCTGCTCCGGCGTGGTGAAGCGGGCCATCGGCTGCTTTTCGGTCAGCAGCGCGTGGGTCACCGCCTCGACCGGCTGGCCGGAGGCGGCGGCGCGGGCGTCGAGCTGGGCTTGCACCAGCGGCGTCAGCACCCAGCCGGGACAGATCGCGTTGCAGGTGACGCCGCTGTCGGCCAATTCGATCGCGGCGACCTTGGTGAGGCCGACGAGGCCGTGTTTGGCCGCGACGTACGCGGCCTTGGTGGCGCTCGCGACCAGGCCGTGGGCGGAGGCGATGTTGACGATCCGGCCCCAGCCCCGCGCGCGCATGCCCGGGATGGCCGCGCGCATCGTGTGAAACGCGCCCGAGAGGTTGATCGCGATCACCCGGTCCCACTGCTCGGGCGCGAACGCCTCGATCGCCGCGGTGTGCTGCACGCCCGCGTTGTTGACCAGGATGTCGAGCCGGCCGAACTCGCGCTCGGCCTGCGCGATCATGGCGGGCACCTGCTCCGGCTTGGATATGTCGCAGCCGGACCAGCCGGCGCGGACGCCCATCGCCTCGATCTCGCGCCGGATCGCTTCGACCGCCGCCGCGTCGCCGAAGCCGTTGAGCAGGATGTCGGCCCCCTCGGCGGCCAGGGCGCGCGCGATGCCGAGGCCGATGCCGCTGGTCGAGCCGGTGACGAGGGCGACCTTGCCGCGCAGGCTCATGCTTCAAGCCCGGTCAGCACGACTTTGCCCAAGATGCCGCCGTTGTCCTGGGCGTCATGGGCTTCGGCGATACGGTCGAGCGGCAGGGTCAGGCCGATCACCGGGCGATACGCGCCGGCGGCGAGGCAGGCGGTGATGTCGCGCGCGGCCTCGATGTGGGCGGCGTCGCCCATGCCGTAGACGAACACCATGCGGATCAGGACGTTGCGGACCATCGCCTCGCGGAACACCATCGACAGGCGGGCGTCCGCGGTGGCCGACGCGTAGCAGCTGACCACGCCGTTCGGCGCGAGGCAGGCGAGGTCTGTCGCGATGTTGTCGACCAGGTTCACCTCGACGATCCGCTCGACCCCGGCGCCGTCGGTCACGTCGCGCACGCGGGCCGCCACATCCTCGTCGCGGCGCATGACGACGATCTCCGCCCCGGCGGCGCGGGCGATGTCGGCCTGCGCGTCGCGGCTGACGGTCGCGATCACGCGTGCGCCGGCCCAGCGCGCCAGCAGGATCGCCGCCGTGCCGACCGCGCCCGCCCCGCCTTGGACCAGCACCCAGCGTCCGCGCAGGTCGCCGTCGGCGAACAGGCAGCGATGCGCGGTCATGGCGGGCACGCCGAGGCAGGCCCCGGTCTCGAACGAAATGTCGTCCGGAAGGCGCACAGCTTGGGTGGACGGGACGACGGTGAACGACGCGGCGGTGCCGCCCGCCCGGCCCCGCTGCGCCTCATAAATCCAGACCCGTTCGCCGACCCGGTCCGGGGCCACGCCCGGCCCGACGCGATCGATCGTGCCGGCGCCGTCCTGGTGCGGGATGATGCGGGGGAACGGCATCGGCATGCCGCCCCAGCCGCCGCGACCCTTGGTGTCGGACGGGTTCAGGCCGGAGGCTTGGATGCGGACCCGGACCTGTCCCGGCCCCGGCTCCGGATCGGGCAGCGCGCCCACGGTCAGCACGTCGCGCGCCGGTCCCTGACGGTCGTAATAGGCGGCCTTCATCTCGTCTCTCCCCCGTAACCGTGCGACACAACAGCGCGGCCGCACCTTGCCGCGATGCCAGAGGATCGGTCCACCGGCGCTTGATGACGGTTCGCACACGCCTGTCGCCCGCAGCCTTCGGCATGGTGCTCGGCATGACCGCCTACGCGCTGTTCGCCTGCCACGACGCGGCGATCAAATGGCTCGTCACGCCGGCACCCGGCCGCGATGCGTTGCCGGTGTGGGAGGTGCTGTGCGCGCGGTCGGCGTTCATCGTCGCCACCGTCACCGCGATGGGGCGCGGCCGGCTGCTCGCCCGCGCCGTCGTCACGCGCGAAAAACCGAGGCTGCTGCTGCGCGCGGCGCTGACGCTGGCGGCGTGGCTCAGCTACTACTCGGCGTCGGCGGCACTGCCGCTGGCGCAGTTGCTGACGCTGTATTTCGCCGCCCCGATCATCACCGTCATCCTGGCGCGGCCGCTGCTCGGCGAACGCATCCCGCCGTCGCGCTGGGTGTCGGTCGCGGTCGGCTTCGTGGGCGTCGTCGTCGCCTGCGATCCGGGCGGCCTGAGCTTTTCGTGGGCGGCGGCGCGGGTTTTGATGGCGGCGGGGTTTTGGGGGTTCGCGATCATCCTCATGCGGCAGGTCGCTCGGTCCGAAACGACGCTGCTGCAGATGTTCTACGTGAACGTCGTGTTCCTGATCGCGACCGCGCTGGCGTGCGCGACCATCGCGGCGGCGTGGCCGACCGGACGGCAGGTGGCGGTCTTGGGGGTTGTGTGCGTGTTCGGGGCGGCCGGGCAGTTCTGCCTGTTCGAGGCGGTGCGGCGCGCGGCGGCGTCGATCATGGCGACGGTCGAGTACACGGCACTGATCTGGGCGTTCGTGCTCGGGTGGATGGTGTTCGGGGATATTCCCCGGCTGCCGGTCTGGCTCGGGGCGGGACTGATCCTGACGGCGGGCGGGCTGCTGGTTGTGGGCGAGCGGCGGCGGGTTCGGGTCGCTTAGAGGGAGTCTGCCCGGCTCTCAAGCAACCGTTTCGGGCGTGATCCGGGCGGGGTCGGTGTGGAGGTGCAGCAGCGCCGGCCGCCCCTCGGCCACCGTGAACGCCTGCGCCCGTTCGAAGGCGGGCCAAAACGCGGCGGTCGTCTCGACCTCCTCGCCGAACCCGCCATGCGCGCGGGCGATCGCCGAAAAATCGGGGTTGCGGATGGCGGTGCCGCTGACCCGGCCCGGATAGCGCCGCTCCTGGTGCATGCGGATCGTGCCGAACATGCCGTTGTCCACCACGATCACGATCACCGCCGCGTCGTGCTGGACGGCGGTCGCGAACTCCTGCGGATACATCTGCCAGCAGCCGTCGCCCGCGAAGCACAGCACCGTCCGCTCCGGGTGACGCAGCTTGGCCGCGATCGCCGCCGGCAGGCCGTAGCCCATCGCCCCGCTGGTCGGTGCCAACTGCATGCCGGCCCCGTAGCGCCAGAACCGGCCGACCCAGATCGCGTAGTTTCCGGCCCCGTTGGCGACCATCGTCTCCGGCCCGAGCCGGTCGGACAGGCCGGTCACCACCGCTTCGAGGTCGACGCCGCGCGGTTCCGGTCGCGGCGCGCGGCGCGTGAAAGCCTCGAACTGTGCCCGGGCGTCGGTCAGCCAGCCCGTCCAACGGGGCTCGACCGGCGGCGACGCCTTGACGAGTGCCGCCATCAGCGCCGGCATGCCGGCCTGGACCGCGAGCGTCGGGCGGTAGACGCGGCCGAGTTCGTCAGGATCGGGGTGGGCGTGGATCAGCTTTTGCGCCGGCACGGGGGCCGCGATCAGGTCGTAGCCGGTCGTCGTCTCGCTGAGCCGGCTGCCGAACGCGAGGATCAGGTCGCTATCGCGCACACGGGCGGCCAGCGCCGGGTCGATCGACAGGCCGACATGGCCGGCAAAGCGCGGATCGTCGTTGGCCATGATCGACTGGCGGCGAAAACCGCCCGTGACCGGCAGCTCCCAGGCGGCCGCGAACCGCGCGAGGTTTTCGCGCGCCGGAGCGGTCCAGCCGCCGCCGCCGACCAGCACGAGCGGCCGGTTTGCCTCGCGTAAAAGGCCGAAAATGCCGTCCACGTCGGCCGCCTGCGCGACCGGAGCCATCGGCGGCACGTCGGCTGCGTCGGACGAGCCGAACAGCATGTCCTCCGGCAGCGACAGCACCACCGGTCCGGGCCGGCCGGATATCGCGACCGCGAACGCGCGAGCGAGCATTTCGGGGAGGCGGGCGGTGTCGTCGACCTCCGCCGCCCATTTCGCGAGCGGCGCGAACATCGCGCTAAAATCGACTTCCTGGAACGCTTCGCGGCCGCGGTACTCGCGGTCGACCTGCCCGATCAGCAGCAGCATCGGCGTGCTGTCCTGCATCGCGGTATGGACGCCGACGCTTGCGTGGGTGGCGCCCGGGCCGCGTGTCACGAGGCACACGCCGGGGCGGCCGGTCAGCTTGCCGTCGGCCTCGGCCATGTTGGCGGCACCGCCCTCGTGCCGCGCCACCACCACGTCGATCGCGCTGTCGACCAGCGCGTCGAGGATCGCGAGGTAGCTTTCGCCGGGCACGCAGAAGACGCGATCGACACCGTGGGCGGCCAGCGCGTCGACGACGATTCGGCCGCCAGTCCGGGCACCCGTCCGCATCAAAACCCCCAGGCGACCCGCTTGTCGTTGCCGCGCTTGAGCGTCCGGAAGCGGGCGAGCGCCATCAACGGGAAATACAGCCGGTAGCCGTGGTAGCGGAGGTAGAACACGCGCGGGAAACCGACCGCCGTATACGGGGCCTCCTCCCACTCGCCGGTCTCGGTCTGCTGGCCCGCGAGCCACGCGATGCCGCGTGCGACGGACGCGCTCTCGGCCTCGCCGGCGGCCATCAGCCCGAGCAACGCCCAGGCGGTCTGCGACGGGTTCGAGCGGTCGTATTCACCGCGCGGTGCCCCGGCATAGCTGTCGTTGTCCTCGCCCCAGCCGCCCTCGCTCCGCTGCGTGCGGACCAGGAAGTCGACCGCGCGGCGCATCGCCGGGTCGGCGTGGTCGAGCCCGGCGGCGTTCAGCGCGCACAGGACCGACCACGTGCCGTAGATATAGTTGGTGCCCCAGCGGCCGAACCAGCTGCCGTCCGGCTCCTGCTCGGCGCGCAGCCACGCGACGGCGCGCGCGATCGGCTCCGCGTAGGCGACCGGGTCGACCTGGCTGAGGAAGCTCACGCAGCGCGCGGTCACGTCGGCCGTCGACGGGTCGAGCAGCGCGCCATGATCGGCGAACGGGATATGGTTCAGGTAGGCGTGGTTGTTGTCGGCGTCGAACGCGCCCCAGCCGCCGTCACGGCCCTGCATCCCGACGACCCAGGCGGCGGCACGGGCCACGGCCACGTCGTTCTCCACACCGCCCTGGCGGTGCAGCAGCATGCCGACCACAGCCGTGTCGTCGACATCGGGGTAGTGCGCGTTTTCGTATTGGAACGCCCAGCCGCCGGGCGGCGCGTCGGGCCGGGCGCGGGCCCAGTCGCCGACCACGTCGGTGACCTGCTTGTCGCGCAGCCATGCGTTGGCGGCATCCACCGGGCGGGCGGCCGCGCTGTCGGCTTCGGCCACCGCGTGCCCCGCGAGCGACGTGTCCCAGACCGGCGACAGGCACGGCTGCACGTAGGCCAGACCGTCCTTCACCGTGACCAGCTTTTGCACGGCACCCCAAGCCGTCGCCGCGTCCGGATGGTCGGGCGCGTAGCCGAGCGCGTCGAACATCATCACGGCATTGGCCATGGCGGGATAGATCGCGCCCAGCCCGTCCTCGCCGTTCAGCCGCTCGGTCACGAACGCGATCGCGGCGGCCTCGGCCCGCGCACGGGGGCGCTTCGGAAACAGCGGACGCGCGGCGCGAACGACCGCGTCGACCCGCTTGAACAGCGCGCCCCAGGGCGACCGGTACGGTCCGCGAATCCAGTCCCGGATCTGCTCCGGCGGCGTCGCGAACAGCTCCGCGATGTGGATCCCGCGCGGGTTCCGGGCACTCGGCTGGCGGTGCATCAGCACCAGCAGCGGCACCAGGACCGTGCGGCTCCAGTAGCTGATCCGGTCCAGGTTGAACGGGAACCACTGCGGCAACAGCATGATTTCGAGCGGCATGGCCGGCACCGCGCGCCACGGCACCTGACCGAACAGCGCGAGCTGGATGCGGGTGAACACGTTGCTGCGTTCCGCCCCGCCCGCCGCCAGGATCGCATTCCGCGCGCGGACCATGTGCGGCGCGTCCGGATCGTCGCCGATCATCTTGAGCGCGAAATACGCCTTCACCGACGCGGAAACGTTGAACGCGCCATTGTGGAACAGCGGCCAGCCGCCGTGGTCGCCCTCGCCCGGCTTGCTCTGCCGCTCGCGCAGATAGACCGCGATCGCCGCTTCCAGCCCGGGATCGACCCGGTCGAGGTAGTGGCACAGCAGCACGTATTCGGCGGGGATGGTCGCATCCGCCTCCAGCTCGAACACCCAGTGGCCGTCGGCCTCCTGCCGGCCGAGCAGGGCGGCGCGCGCGGCCTCGATCGCGTCGTCGAGATCGGCCGGCACCGGATGCGGGCCATGGGTCGGAATGCTCACCAGCCCGGCCATGCCGCCTTCGTCGATCAATTCGCTGGCAATCGCGGCGTCGAGCATCGTCACTCCTTCGGGCACCGCCTAAGCGGCCAGCAGCAGGGAGGCCGCGGCGCGACCGGAGCGAATCGCGCCCTCGATCGTCGCCGGCAGGCCGGTCGAGGTCCAATCGCCCGCGAGCGCCAGGTTGGTCGCCCGGCCGGATCGCGCCGGCGGACGGCGGGCTTCCTGCTCATTGGTGGCGGCAAACGTGGCGCGACGCTCTTTCACCACGCGAAAGGGCGGCATCGGTTGCGGCAACACAAGAGCCGCGCGCACATCCGGCCACACCTGTTGCGCCAAAGCCTCAGCTGGCTGATCGATCAAGCGGTTCGCCGCACTGATGGTGACCGACGCGATTCCCGGCTTGCGGAACACCCATTCGGCCGACCCGTTGACGAGGCCGATGAAGGTGTCGGAGCCGTCGCCCGGCTCATCCGTTCGGTAATGCACGTTCAGTATCAATTCGAACTTGTCCGGGGTTACCAGGCCCGGAACGAGATCGGCCGCGACCCAGGCCGGCGTGGCGACGACGACACAATCGTCCGCCCCGAGCTCGACCGGTCCGCCCGACGTCTCGAGCGCGGTCACGCGCTCGGCCTCGATCCGCAACGCCGTCACCCGGCGGCCGAGATGAACCGCGCCGCCGCGCGACCGGATCAGCGCCACCGCCGGATCGATGAAGCTTTCGGACAGGCCGACGCGGGGGAAGCACGGCACGCACGCCTGCCCGCCGAGTTCCATGCTCTCGGCCATCACGCGGGCCAGTAGGGCGACGCGGGCGACCTCCGGCCGCGTGTTCAGGGCCGAGACCGCCAGCGGCTCGATCAGACGGCGATACAGCGCGGTGCCGCCGAGCGCGTCGGCGACGGAGATGGCCCCGCGCGGATCCACCCGGTGCCGGCGCATCGCGGCCAGTGCCATGTAGTCGCGCAGTTGCGTGCCGGGGACGCGGCGGCGGCGGCTCAGCACCCACCATGGGATGGCGCTGCGCCCGGGTTCCAGCCGCCAGCGCTCGCCGGTTCCGATGTCCATGAACGCGAAGCTCGCGCGGCCCGGCCCGGTCAGCGTGTCGCGCGCGCCGACCTCGTCGAGATACGCCATCGTCGACGCGTTGCCGGACAGCAGCAGGTGGTTGCCGTTATCGATCCGCACCCCGAGACCGCGGTCGAAATACGAGCGGCAGCGGCCACCGGCGGCCGGTCCCTGTTCGTAGACCGCGACGAGCCGGCCCGCCCGCGCGCACGACAGAGCGGCCGCGAGCCCGGCCAGGCCCGCGCCGATCACATGGATGGTGCTCATCCGACCGATCCCTACAGAAGGCCGTGGCGCAACGCGACCCACAGCTTGCGCCATTTCGGTAACCTTACCGGGACCGTGACGCGCTCCCAGCCTCGCCGTTCCAATGCTGACAGCACGGCCGCGTATGTCGCCCCCATCAGCCGCGCCGGCCGCATCGCGCGCCGGTCGCAGCGGCGCATGGCGGCGTGGGCGTCGCGAAAATGGCGGTGCGCGTCGGCGGCCAGCATGGCGCAGACGCGCGGCAATCCGGGATGACCCACGACGAGCGCCGGATCGGACGGGACGCCGGCGGCCGCGAGGTATTCGGCCGGCAGATACAGCCGCCCGAGTGCCGCGTCCTCGGCCACGTCGCGCAGGACGTTGGTGTGCTGGAGGGCGCGGCCGAGCGCGTGCGCCACCGCGTCGGCACCGGCCGAGGCGTCGCCGAACGCCCGCACCGACAGCCGGCCGACGGCGGCGGCCACGCGGTCGCAATACAGGTCGAACGTGGCGAGGTCGGGGGCGACGATCGGGGCACCGGCATCCATCGCCATGCCGTCGATCACGGCCTGGAAATCGGCCTCCCGCAGCGCATACCGATTCCGGGCCGCCCGCAGCACGCGCGCCACCGGCGTCTCGGCCGCGTCGCGGTACAGGCCGGCGACGGTGGTCCGCCAGCCGTCCAGTGCCGCGCGCTTCTGGGCCTCCGGATCGGGGCCGTCCACCACATCGTCGACCAGCCGGCAGAACGCGTAGATGCCGTACATCGCGGCGCGCCGGTCGGGCTCCAGGATCGCCATGCCGCGATGAAAGCTGGTGCCGGCGGCGCGCACGATCCGCTCGACCTCGATCAGATCGGATGGCGCCACATCCAGCGGGACGCGGCGGGTCACGCGACCCACCGCAACGCGGCGAGCGACGCTGCCGGCGACATCCGGGCGGGTCAGCTTCACCCGGGTCGCCACCGGATCGCCGTGACGCAGCCGCTTCGCGAGCCGGCGGCACAGACCGGCGATGACCGCCGTCTCCAGCCGCAGCCGGCGGTCGCGCACGAGCGCGGGCAACCCGGCCCCGCGCGTCACGAGGGCGTCGGTATGGTCGAGCAGGCGGTCCAGCACGCGGCGCAGACCGGGCGAGGCGTGCGCGTCGGTGACCGACATCGGCGTCGCCCCCGCCTCGTCGAGCAGATCCATCGGGAGATAGCACCGGTCGAGCGAGCGGAGGTCGCCCGCGCAATCCTGCAGATGGTTCAGCACCTGCAACGCGGCGCAGAGCGGGTCCGACGCGGCCCAGGTGTCCCGCTTCTCCCCGTGCAGATCGAGCACGTGGCGGCCGACCGGCATCGCGGACAGGCGGCAATAGTCGAGCAACTCGTCCCAGCTCGCATAGCGGCGCTTGCTCGCATCCTGCCGGAACGCGGCCAGAAGATCACGCGCGTGACGGTCGGTGACGCCGGTCGCGGCCAGGCTCGCGCGCAGGCCGGTCGCGGTGCCGCTGCCTGCCTCGGCGTGACCGAGCAGCACGGCCTCCATCCGGTCGAGCCGCGCGAGCTTGTCCGCGGCGTCCAGCTCGGCGCTGTCGGCGATGTCGTCGGCGACGCGGGCGAAGGCGTAGAACGCATGGATGTGCGGCCGCAGCCGCTTGGCGACCAGCACCGAGCCGACCGGGAAGTTTTCGTCCGTACGGCCCTTGCCGGACCAAATCTCCACATCCTCGGTCACGACGCCTTGGCCTTCCGCAAGCCGTCCCAGTGCGTCAGACGCTTGGCGATCTCGCGCTCGTAGCCGCGCTCGCCGGGACGATAGAACGCCGGGCGCTCCATGCCGTCCGGGAAGTAGTCGGCACCGGAAAAGCCGTCCTCCGCATCATGGTCGTACGCGTAGCCGGCCCCGTAGCCGAGTTCGGCCATCATCTTGGTCGGCGCGTTCAGGATGTGGGCGGGCGGCATCAGGCTGCCGGTCTCCTTGGCGGCACGAGCTGCGGCCTTGTGCGCATTATAGGCGGCGTTCGATTTCGGTGCGGTGCCCAAATAAAGCACCGCCTGACTAATCGCGAGGTCGCCCTCGGGACTGCCGAGCCGCTCATACGCCTGCCACGCGGCGAGTGCCATCGGCAGCGCCTGCGGGTCGGCGAGGCCGATATCCTCGGTCGCGAACCGGACCAGCCGCCGCGCCAGATACCGGGGATCCTCGCCACCGCCGAGCATGCGCGCGCACCAATACAGCGCCGCGTCGGGATCGGACCCGCGCAACGATTTTATCATCGCCGAAATGAGGTTGTAGTGCTCCTCCCGGTCGCGGTCGTACAGCGCGGCACGGCGGGCCAGCAGGGTCGCGAGCGCGGCGGCGTCGAGCGGCTGCGTGTCGGGCGGCAACGCGGCGAGCTGTTCGGCCATGTTCAGCAGGTAGCGCCCGTCGCCATCCGCCATGGCGCGCAACGACGCCCGCGCCTCGGCGGTCAGCGGCAGCGCGTGGGTCGCGGCCTCGGCCCGGGTCAGCAGGTGTTCGAGGGCCGCGTCATCCAGCCGGTGCAGGACCAGCACCTGACAGCGCGACAGCAACGCGCCGTTCAGGGCGAAAGACGGGTTCTCGGTCGTGGCCCCCACCAGCACCACCGTCCCGCGTTCGACGAACGGCAGAAAGCCGTCCTGCTGGGCGCGGTTGAACCGGTGGATTTCGTCGACGAACAGCAGCGTGCCGCCGTCCCGCCCGGCCGCCGCGTCGAACGCGCGGCGCAGGTCGGCGACGCCCGAGAACACCGCCGAAAGCTGTTCGAAATACAGTCCCGCCGCGTCGGCGAGCAATCTGGCGATCGTCGTTTTGCCGACGCCCGGCGGTCCCCACAGGATCAGCGACGACAGACTGCCGCGCGCGAGCATGCGGGTCAGCGTGCCGTCGGCTCCGGTGAGTTGGTCTTGCCCGATCACGTCGGACAGCACGGCCGGCCGAAGCCGGTCGGCCAGCGGGGCGGCACCTGCCCGGATGAATCCGGGCAGGCTGGGCCGCTTACTCGCTTTCGGAATCCGGCGCCGTCTCCGGCTTCGGGCCGCTGTCGAGGCCCTTGGCCGACACATCGCGGTCGACCAGTTCGATCACCGCCATGTCGGCCGCGTCGCCGTAGCGCATGCCGGCCTTCAACACGCGGCAATAGCCGCCGGCCCGCGTGCGGTAGCGTTCGGCGATCGTGGTGAACAGCTTGCTCACGATCACGTCGTCGCGAAGCATCGCGTACGCCTGACGCCGCGCGTGCAGCCCGCCGCGCTTGCCGAGGGTAATCAGCTTCTCCGTCACCGGACGAAGCTCCTTCGCCTTCGGCAGCGTGGTCGTGATCTGCTCGTGCTTCAGCAGCGCGTGGGCCATGTTGCGGAACATGGCTTGGCGGTGGCTGGAGGTGACGCCGAGCTTGCGGCCGGCCATTCCATGACGCATCGGTCTAGTCCTTCAGTGGCGACTCACAGAGCCGGCGTAAGATCAGAACGGCTCTTCGAGACGTTTAGCCAAATCCTCGACGTTCTCCGGCGGCCAGCCGGTCACCGTCATGCCGAGACCGAGGCCCATGGTCGACAGGGTCTCCTTGATCTCGTTCAGCGACTTGCGGCCGAAGTTCGGCGTGCGGAGCATCTCCTGCTCGCTCTTCTGAACGAGGTCGCCGATGTAGACGATGTTGTCGTTCTTCAGGCAGTTGGCACTGCGGACCGACAGCTCGAGCTCGTCGACCTTGCGGAGCAGGTTGCGGTTGAACGGCAGATCGTCCTGCGGCTCTTCCGGACGCACGGCGGTCGGCTCGTCGAAGTTGATGAACAGCTGCAGCTGGTCCTGCAGAATGCGCGCCGCGAGAGCGACGGAATCCTCGGGCGTCACCGCGCCGTTCGTCTCGACCGTCAGCAGCAACTTGTCGTAGTCGGTGACCTGACCCACGCGGGTCGGCTCGACCTTGTAGGACACGCGGCGGACCGGGCTGTAGATCGCGTCGATCGGAATGAGACCGATCGGCTGGTCTTCCTGCCGGTTGGCGCTGGCGGCGACATAGCCCTTGCTCACCTCGACGGTGAACTCCATGCCGAGCTTCACGCCCTCGTCGAGGGTGCAGATGACCAGCTCGGGGTTCATGACCTCGATGTCGTGGCCGGACGCGATCTGGCCCGCGCGAACTTCGCCGGGGCCGGTCGCATCGAGCGTGATGCGCTTCGGGCCGTCGCCGTGCATGCGCAGCGCGAGTTGCTTGATGTTCAGCACGATGTCGGTCACGTCCTCGCGGACGCCCGGCACGGTGCTGAATTCATGCAGCACGCCGTCGATCTTGACGGCGGTCACGGCGGCACCCTGCAACGACGACAGCAGGATGCGGCGCATCGCGTTGCCGAGCGTCATCCCGAAGCCGCGCTCGAGCGGGCCGGCGACGATGGTGGCCACGCGCGAGGGATCGTTGCCGGGCTCGACTTCGAGCTTCTCCGGCTTGCTCAGCGATTGCCAGTTGCGCGTCAGCGCTGCGGAAAGGCGCATCTGATCACACCCGCCGCCGCTTGCGCGGGCGGCAGCCATTATGCGGGATGGGGGTCAGGTCGCGGATGGCGGTGATCTGGAAGCCGACCGCCTGCAACGCGCGAAGCGCGCTCTCACGGCCGGAACCGGGACCGCTCACTTCGATGTCGAGCACTTCCATACCGTGCTCCTTGGCCTTGCGGCCGGCATCCTCGGCGGCAACCTGGGCGGCATACGGCGTGCTTTTCCGGCTGCCCTTGAAACCCTGGCAACCGGCCGACGACCAGGCGATCGTGTTGCCCTGCGCGTCGGTGATCGTGATCATCGTGTTGTTGAACGTCGCCGCCACATGGGCGACGCCCGACGTGATGTTCTTGCGCTCCTTCTTGCGGGGGCGCGAAGCGGCCGATGCCTGCCTTGCCATATCGAGGTGATCCTAACTTCCAGATAACGAGCGGCCGAAGCCGAATACGCGGAGCCGAATATGCGAGGGCCGAAGAGGCTACTTCGTAACCTTCTTCTTGCCGGCGATCGCCACCGCCTTGCCCTTGCGGGTGCGGGCGTTGGTGTGGGTGCGCTGACCGCGCACCGGCAGGCCGCGGCGATGACGCAGGCCGCGATAGCAGCCCAGATCCATCAGCCGCTTGATGTTCATCGCGACTTCGCGGCGCAGATCGCCTTCGACGCGATATTCGCGGTCGATCGTCTCGCGCAGCCGCAGCACCTCCTCGTCGGAGAGCTGGTTCACCCGGCGCTCGTCGGGGATGGACAGCTTGGCGCAAATGTCGCGCGCCTTCTGCGGTCCGATCCCGTAGATGTAGCGAAGGCTGATCGTCACCCGCTTGTTCGTCGGGATGTTCACGCCGGCAATACGCGCCACGCCTTAACTCCTGATCCGCCACGTACGCACACGCGCACCCGGCCCGTTCGTCAGCTTCGCCCTGAAAGTCCCTGCGGACTTGGCGACGAAGCTTCCCCATTGAAACGACAACGAACCGCCCGAAGCGGTTCGCCAAGCCGGTGCTCTATCGCGGACCGCACCACAGAGTCAACGCGCCCCGATCACATTCGCGCGCGAGACCGGCTCGCGCAGGCGAAGTCCGTCGAGCACGCCGACGATCGCGGCGGTCACATCGTCGATGTCGCCCATCCCGTCGATGCCGATCAGCCGGTTTTTCGCCCGGTAGTAGGGCAGCAGCGGTGCTGTCTGCGCGGCATACGCGGCCAGCCGCGCGCCGACCGTCTCACGCGTGTCGTCGGCGCGGCGCATGAACGTCCTGCCGCCGCAGACATCGCACACGCCGTCGACCACGGGTCGTTTGAAGGTGTCGTGGTAGCCGGTGCCGCAGGTCGAACACGTGAACCGTCCGGCGATTCGCTCGATCAGCGCGTCGGGATCGACCGTCAGTTCGACCACCGCGTCGATACGCCGGCCCACGGCGTCCAGCATCTCGTCGAGTGCTTCCGCTTGCGCCACCGTGCGCGGAAAGCCGTCCAGGATGAACCCCGGCTTGCAGTCCGGCTCGGCGATCCGGTGGGCCAGCATCGCGATCAGGATGTCGTCCGACACCAACGCGCCCGACTCCATCACGGCTTTCGCCTGCAACCCGATCGGCGTGCCGGCCGCGACTTCCGCGCGCAGCATGTCGCCCGTGCTGATCTGCACGATGTCGTAGCGATCCTGCAGCCGCTTCGCCTGGGTGCCCTTACCGGCCCCAGGCGGGCCGAGCAGGATCAGGTTCATCTGGCGCGGCCTTTGACCCGGTTGCGCCGGATCAGGCCCTGATACTGGTGCGCCAGCAGATGCGACTGGATCTGCGTCACGGTGTCCATCGTGACCGAGACCAGGATGATCAGGCTGGTGCCGCCGAAATACGGCGGCACGTTGTACCGCGCGATCAGGATCTCGGGCAGCAGGCAGACCACGACGAGGTACAGCGCGCCGATCGAGGTCAGCCGCGTCAGCACGTAGTCGAAGAAGTCGGCCGTGTTGCTGCCAGGGCGGATGCCCGGAATGAAGCCGCCGTACTTCTTGAGGTTCTCCGCCGTCTCCTGCGGATTGAACACGACGGCGGTGTAGAAGTAGCTGAAGAAGATGATCATCGCCGCGTACGAGACCATGTAGAGCGGCTGCCCGTGCGACAGCGCGCCGCCGATCCAGCCGACCCAGCCGAGCGCCCCGGTCGTCGCATGACCCGCAAATCCGGCGATGGTGGCGGGCAGCAACAACAGCGAGCTTGCGAAGATCGGCGGGATCACGCCGGCCGTGTTGATCTTCAGCGGCATGTGCGTGCTGTCGCCGCCGAACATCCGCTGCCCGACCTGGCGCTTCGGATATTGCACCACGATCCGGCGCTGCGCGCGCTCCATGAACACGATGAAGGCGATGATGCCGATCGAGATCAGCAGGAAGCCGAGGATGAAGATCGGCGACAGCTCGCCGTTCTTGCCGAGGTCGAACAGGGTCGCGAGCGCCCGGGGCACGTTGGCGACGATGCCGGCGAAGATGATCAGGCTGATGCCGTTGCCGATGCCGCGTGCCGTAATCTGCTCGCCGAGCCACATCAGGAACATCGTGCCGCCGACCAGCGAGACGACGCAGGACAGCACGAAAAACGGACCCGGATCGATCACGGCGGCGATGCCGGTCGGGCTGTGCATGCCCTCCACGCCGACCGCGATGCCGTATGCCTGCACGACCGCGATGACGACCGTGAGATAGCGGGTGTACTGGTTGAGCTTCTTGCGCCCGCTCTCACCCTCTTTCTTCAGCGCCTCCAGCGTCGGCACGGCGGCCGACATGAGCTGGATGATGATGCTGGCGGTGATGTACGGCATGATGTTCAGCGCCAGCACGGTCATCCGCCCGAGCGCGCCGCCGCTGAACATGTTGAACGTGCCCAGGATGCCGCTGCCGGCGCGGGCCATCATCTCGCCCATCACCGTCGCATCGACGCCGGGGAGCGGGATGTACGTGCCGACGCGGTAGACCAGCAGGGCCAGCAGCGTGAACCAGATCCGCTTCTTGAGTTCGGTCGCCTTGCTGAAGGCGCCGAGACTCATGCTCGACGCGATCTGTTCCGCAGCTGACGCCATCGTTTCCGTCCTCACCCTGCAACCGCCGGGCGTGCTCCCGGTGGCGCGTTGTAGACCATACGCGAACGGCACCCAACGCCTGGCGCAGGGTGCCGTTATGTCTTCGCGGCAATCCGCGCCGGATTACGCGGCGGGCGCGGCCTCGGCCTTGCGCGCGACGGTCGTGGTCACCGTCCCGCCCGCCGCCTGGATCGCGGCGACCGCCGCTTCGGAGGCGCCCGACACGGTGATCGTCAGCGCCTGCGTCACTTCGCCGGTCGCGAGCAAGCGGACGCCCACGACCTTGCCGCCGGTGCGGATCAGGCCCGCGACCCGCAGCACGTCCTCGGTGATCGGCTGCGCCGGATCGATCTTGCCGGCCTCGATCGCCTTGGTCAGGCCGGACAGGTTGATCGGCGCATATTCCTTACGGAAGATGTTCCTAAAACCGCGCTTCGGCAGACGCCGGTAGATCGGGAGCTGACCGCCCTCGAATCCGTTCAGCGACACGCCCTCACGCGCCTTCTGGCCCTTGACGCCCTTGCCGGACGTCTTGCCCTTGCCCGAGCCGATCCCGCGCCCGAGCCGCTTGAATTTCAGGCGGCTGCCGGGGTTGTCACGGAGTTCGTTGAGGTTCATCGCGCGGTCTCCTCGTCATGCACCTGGACCAGGTGCGCGACCTTGCGGATCATCCCGCGCACCGACGGGGTATCCTCGAGCGTGCTGGTCTTGCGCAGCTTGTTCAGGCCGAGCCCGATCAGCGTGCCGATCTGGCCCGGCTTGCGGCCGAGGCCGGACGCGACCTGCGTCACGGTGACCGTCTTCTTGGTGGTCTCAGACATCGGCCGTCTCCTGCTCGACCTCGCCGGGCGCATCGCGCTTGCCGACGATGTCCGACACCTTCTTGCCCCGGCGCGCCGCGACCGAGCGCGGGCTGGCGGCGCGTTGCAAGGCGGCGAACGTGGCCTTGACCATGTTGTGCGGGTTGCGGCTGCCGATCGACTTGGCGACCACGTCGGTCACGCCGAGGCTTTCGAACACCGCGCGCATCGGGCCGCCGGCGATGATGCCGGTGCCGGCCGAGGCCGAGCGCAATACGACGTGGCCGGCGCCGTAGCCCGCCTCGACATCGTGGTGCAGCGTGCGGCCTTCCTTCATCGGCACCCGGATCAGCGTGCGCTTGGCCCGTTCGGTCGCCTTGCGGATCGCCTCCGGGACTTCGCGCGCCTTGCCGGCGCCATAGCCGACGCGGCCCTTCTGGTCGCCGACGACGACGAGTGCCGCGAACGCGAACCGCCGGCCGCCTTTGACGACTTTGGCGACGCGGTTGATCGTGACCAGCTTGTCGATCAGGTCGTCGCCGTCCCGCTCGCGCTCCCGGTCACGCCCGCCGCCGCGATTGCCGCCGCCGTGTGAATCACGTGCCATATGCCCGGCCCCTAAAACGCCAGACCGCCCTCACGGGCGGCCTCGGCCAGCGCTTTCACGCGGCCATGATACAGATACGCCCCACGGTCGAAGACCACGGCGCTGACGCCGGCCGCGACCGCGCGCTCGGCGACCAGACGGCCGACGGCACTCGCCGCGTCCTTGTCCGCGCCGGTCTTGAGCGTCTCGCGCAGGTTGCGGTCGAGGCTCGACGCGGCTGCGAGCGTACGGCCCTGCGCGTCGTCGATCACCTGGGCGTAGATGTGCTTGCCCGAGCGGAACACCGACAGGCGCGGCCGGCCGCCGGCCTTGCGGCGCAGCTGGAACCGCAGACGCGTGCTGCGCCGGATGCTGAGTTTCTTGGTGTCGCTCATGGCTACTTCTTCTTGCCTTCCTTGCGACGGATCGTCTCGGTGTCGTATTTGACACCCTTGCCCTTGTACGGCTCGGGCGGCCGCCACGCCCTGATTTCCGCCGCAACCTGGCCGACCTGCCGCTTGTCCATGCCGGCGACCTTGATCGCGGTGGGACGCTCGCAGGTGATCGTGATGCCGTCGGGGATCGCGTAGACGACGTCGTGGCTGAACCCGAGATTGATCGTCAGCGTCTTGCCCGCGACCGCCGCACGATAGCCGGTGCCGGTGATCTCCATCGACTTCGTGTAGCCGTCGGAGACGCCCTTCACCATGTTGGCGACGAGTGCGCGCGTCGTGCCCCACATCATGCGGGCGGGCGAGCCGTTGCCGCGCGGGGCGACGCTGAACTTGTTGCCCTCGACGGCGACATCGACGCGATCGGTCAGATCGAGCGACAGCGTGCCGAGCTTGCCCTTCGCCGTAACCGTGCGGCCGGCGAGGGCGATCGTGACACCGGACGGAATTTCGACCGGGTATTTTCCTACGCGGGACATGCCACGCTCCTCAGAACACGCGACACAGAACCTCGCCGCCGACATTGGCGGCGCGGGCTTCTGCATCGCTCAGCACGCCACGCGGCGTGGACAGGATGGACACTCCGAGACCGGCATACACCCGGGGGAGTTCCTTGATCTTCGAATACACGCGGCGGCCGGGCTTGGAGACGCGGGTGATCTCCTTGATGACCGGCTCGCCCTCGGCATACTTCAGCTCGATGCGGATCTGCGAGATCCCCGGCCGCAGCTCCTCGACGGAGTGGCCGCGAATGAAGCCCTCGCGCTGCAACGCCTCGAGAACGCTCGCGCGCATTTTGCTCGCCGGCGACACGCACGCGGTGTGGCGGGCGCGCTGCGCGTTGCGGATGCGCGTCAGCATATCGCCCAACGGATCGGACATGCTCATGTGATGCGTTCCTTACCAGCTCGCCTTGACCATGCCGGGGATCTGCCCGGCACTGGCCAAGTCGCGCAACGCGATGCGGCAGAGCTTGAATTTGCGGTAGTTGGCGCGCGCGCGCCCGGTCAGCTCGCACCGCAGCCGAACCCGGTTCGCGGCACCGTTGCGCGGCAACTGCGCCAGCTTCACCGTCGCGTCGAAACGGTCTTCCACCGGCAGCGTGCGGTCCATCACGATCGACTTCAGCGACGCGCGCTTGGTCTTGTCGCGCGCCGCCATACGCTCGCGCATCTTGTTGCGGTTGATCTGCGAAGTCTTGGCCATCTCTAACCTCCGGAACAAACGGGGCTGTGCCCCGCCGTCTTCCCAAAAAGCATTTTACCCGAATGCGTCATGCCGCTTCCTGCACGGGCTCGACCTTCGCCGGCTCCGGGAGGAACGGAATATCGAACTGCCGCAGCAGCGCCTTCGCCTCGGCATCGGTCCGCGCGGTGGTCACGAAGATGATGTCCATGCCGCGAATTGCGTCGACGCGGTCGTACACGATCTCGGGGAACACGATCTGCTCGCGCAGACCCATCGCGAAGTTGCCGCGACCGTCGAAGCCCTTGTTCGGCGGCAGGCCGCGGAAGTCGCGCACGCGCGGCATCGCGATGGTCACCAGCCGGTCGAGGAACTCGTACATCCGCGTCTTGCGCAGCGTGACCTTGCAGCCGATCGGCAGACCTTCGCGGATCTTGAACCCGGCGATGGCCTTCTTCGCCACGGTCTTGACCGGCTTCTGACCGCTGATCAGTGCCAACTCGGCCACGGCGGCGTCGAGCTTCTTCTGATCGGCCGCGGCCTCGCCGACACCCATGTTGATGACGATCTTCTCGAGCCGCGGGCACCTGCATCGGGTTGGTGTACCCGAACTCCGCCATCAGCTTCGCCCGCACTTCTTCATGGTAGCGGCGCAGCATGCGCGGCTGCTCGCCGGTCCCGGCCGACACGTTCGACGCGACCTGCACATCCTGCAGCGTCGTCGGGCCGGTGCTTGCAACGACCGCGCCCTTGGACTGCGGCGTGCCGCGCCCGGCGGAACCCTTGTTATTGGTGGACTTGCCGCCAGCCTTGCCGCCGGATTTGCCGGTGGCCGGCTTCTTGCTGCCGCCCGTAGTTGCCTTGGCCATCGTTCAGGCCCCCTTCAACGCTCGATCACGGTGCCGGACGCCTTCGCGACCCGCACCTTCCGGCCATCGTCCAGCACGCGAAAACCGACCCGCGTCGGCTTGCCGCTGGTCGCATCGATCAACGCGAGGTTCGACAGATGAATCGTCGCCTCACGCTCGATGATGCCGCCGGGCTGGCCCATGCCGGACGGTTTCGTGTGGTGCTTGGCGAGATTGACGCCCTGCACCACCGCGCGGTTCTCCTTCGGGATCACGCGCAGCACTTCGCCGCGCTTGCCCTTGTCGCCGCCGGTCAGCACGGCGACCGTGTCGCCCTTGCGAATACGAGCCGCCATCACAGCACCTCCGGCGCGAGCGAGATGATCTTCATGAACTTCCGCGCACGGAGTTCGCGAACCACCGGTCCGAAGATGCGGGTGCCGATCGGCTCCATCTGCTTGTTGATCAGCACGGCGGCGTTGCTGTCGAAGCGGACCGAGCTGCCGTCCGGCCGGCGAACCGGGAACGACGTTCGCACGATGACGGCCTGATGGACGTCGCCCTTCTTGACCTTGCCGCGCGGGATCGCGTCCTTGATCGAGACGACGATCACGTCGCCGACCGAGGCCGTCTTGCGCTTGGAGCCGCCCAGCACCTTGATGCACTGGACCCGACGGGCGCCCGAGTTGTCGGCGACCTCGAGGTTGCTCTCGACCGAAATCATCTACTTCGTCCTAAACCTGGGCCGCGGCGCGGTCGGCGGTATCGGCCGCCACGACGTTGGCCGACAACGGCGCGCCGTTACGCTCGATCACCAGCCACGACTTGCGCTTGCTGATCGGCGGGCATTCCTCGATCCGCACCAGGTCACCGACCTCGCACGTGTTCGCCGCGTCATGCGCCGCATACTTCTTCGAGCGGCGAATGAACTTCTTGTACAGCGGATGCATTACGCGGCGCTCGACCTCGACAGTGATGGTTTTGTCCATCTTGTCGCTGGTCACTCGCCCACTCAGGACGCGCTTCGGCATGTCCCTTACTCCCTCAGGTCTTCACGGCGGAGCGTTTCTTCTCCGCCAGGATGGTCTTGATACGGGCGATGTCGCGGCGCGTCTGAAGCACCGTGCCCAAGCCCTCGTTCTGCCCGGTCGCGCGCTGGAACCGCAGGTTGAACTGCGACTTGCGCAGCTCGAGCAACTGCGTCGTCAGCTGCTCAGGCGACTTGGCGCGCGCGTCGGCGGCCTTCATCTGCTTGGCCATCTCTACGCGTCCCCGACCCGGGTGATGAACTTCGTCTTGATCGGCAGCTTGGCGGACCCGAGCGTCAGCGCTTCGCGCGCGAGCTCCGGTGCGACGCCGTCGATCTCGAACATGATCCGGCCCGGCTTGACGCGGCACACCCAGAACTCGGGCGCACCCTTGCCGGAGCCCATGCGGACTTCCTGCGGCTTCAGCGTGACGGGCACATCCGGGAAGATCCGGATCCACACGCGGCCGGCGCGCTTCATCGCACGCGTGATCGCGCGACGGGCCGCCTCGATCTGGCGCGCCGTCACCCGCTCGGGCTCGAGCGCCTTCAGGCCGAACTGGCCGAAATTCAGCGTCGTGCCGGCTTTGCTGAGGCCGTGGATACGGCCCTTGTGGGCTTTGCGGTACTTGGTCCGCTTCGGAGACATCATGGTCGTTCGTCCTTACCGCTGCGGCGCTTGTTCGGCGGCGCGGCGATCCTGAGCCGACGGATCCTGGCCGATGATCTCGCCCTTGAAAATCCAGACCTTTACGCCGCACGTGCCGTACGTCGTCTTGGCCGTCGCCACGCCGAAATCGATGTCCGCGCGCAGCGTGTGCAACGGAACCCGGCCCTCGCGATACCATTCCACGCGTGCGATCTCGGCGCCGCCCAGACGGCCGGCGCAGTTGATCCGGATGCCCTGCGCGCCGAGCCGCATCGCCGACTGCACCGCACGCTTCATCGCGCGACGGAACGCCACGCGACGCTCGAGCTGCTGGGCGATGTTCTCGGCCACCAGCGTCGCGTCGATCTCCGGCTTGCGGATCTCGACGATGTTCAGCGTCACTTCGGTCTTGGCGAGCTTCGCCAAATCCTTGCGCAACACCTCGATGTCCTGGCCCTTCTTGCCGATCACGACACCCGGGCGGGCGGCGTAGATCGTCACGCGCGGCTTCTTCGCCGGACGCTCGATCACGACGCGGCTGACGCCGGCGCCGGACAGGCGCTGACGGAGCTTCGCCCGCAACTTCAGGTCGTCATGCAGCAGCTTGGCGTAGTCGCTGCCCGCGTACCACCGGCTGTCCCAGGTGCGATTGATGCCGAGCCGGAGCCCGATCGGATTGACCTTGTGACCCATCAGACGGCTCCAGCGGCACTTGGCCGCGCAGTGTCGACCGGGGTCGCGTCTTGCGGCCGCTCGGTGACGACGATCTTCAGATGGCTGAACCACTTCTCGATGCGCGCCGAACGACCACGGCCACGCGCCTGGAAACGGCGCATCACGACGGACTTGCCGACTTCGGCGCGGCTGACGATCAGCCGGTCGACGTCGAGCTGATGGTTGTTCTCGGCGTTCGCGATCGCGCTCTCGAGGGTCTTGCGAACCTGCTGCGCGATGCGGCGCTTGCTGAACGTCAGCGTGGCCACGGCCTCGGCGGCGGTGCGGTTGCGGATCAGACCGGCGACCAGGTTGAGCTTGCGCGGGCTGACCCGCACGTTGCTCAGCACGGCCTGCGCCTCGGTCTCGGCCAGCAGTCTTGGATGCTTCGGCTTGCTCATGTCAGCCTCGCTTGGCCTTCTTGTCCGACGAGTGACCGGTGAACGTGCGGGTCGGCGAGAACTCGCCGAACTTGTGACCCACCATGTTCTCGCTCACCTGCACGGGCAGGAATTTGTGGCCGTTGTAGACGCCGAACGTCAGGCCGATGAACTGCGGCAGGATCGTCGAACGTCGCGACCAGATCTTGATGATTTCGTTGCGGCCCGATGCGCGCGAGGTCTCTGCCTTTGACAGCAGATACCCGTCGACGAACGGACCTTTCCAGACGGAACGAGCCATGGCTCAGCCCTTCCCCTTGTTGCGGCCGCGAATGATAAGGCTGTCGGTGCGCTTGTTGGCGCGTGTCTTGTAGCCCTTGGTCGGCTTGCCCCACGGCGTGACCGGATGACGGCCGCCGGAGGTGCGGCCTTCGCCGCCGCCGTGCGGATGGTCGACCGGGTTCATGACGACGCCGCGGTTATGCGGCTTGCGCCCGAGCCAGCGCGAACGGCCGGCCTTGCCGATATGGACGTTCGCATTGTCCGGGTTCGACACGGCACCGATCGTCGCCATGCACTCCCCGCGAACGACGCGAAGCTCGCCCGACATCAGCTTGATCTGCGCGTAGCCGGAATCCTTCCCGACCAGCTGGGCATACTGCCCGGCGGCACGGGCGATCTTGCCGCCGGCCCCCTGCTTCATCTCGATATTATGGATGATGGTGCCGACCGGGATCGTGGCCAGCGTCATCGCGTTGCCGGGCTTGATGTCGGCCTTCTGGGCGGCGACAACCTGGTCGCCGGCCTTCAGACGCTGCGGTGCCAGGATGTACGACAGCTCGCCGTCGGCATACTTCAGCAGCGCGATGAACGCGGTGCGGTTCGGGTCGTACTCGATCCGCTCGACCGAGGCCGGCATGTCGAACTTGCGCCGCTTGAAGTCGACGATGCGGTAGCTCTGCTTATGCCCGCCGCCACGGAAGAAGCTCGTGATGCGGCCGTTGTTGTTACGGCCGCCCGTCTTGCTCTTGCCTTCGGTCAGCCCCTTGATCGGGCTACCCTTCCACAACTCGCCGCGCGCGATCAGAATCGTGCCGCGCAGGCTCGGGGTGACCGGGTTGAAATGCTTCAATGCCATCTGCTCAGACCCCGATCACGCGAGCCCGGTCGACAGGTCGATCGACTGACCTGCCGCGAGCGTCACATACGCCTTCTTCACATCGCTCCGAACGCCGGGACGGCCCTTGAAGCGCTTCGTCTTGCCCTTGGCGACGAGCGTGTTGACCGACGTGACCTTCACGCCGAACAGCCCCTCGACCGCCGCCTTGATCTCAGGCTTGGTCGCCTCGATCGCGACGCGGAACACGACCTGGTTGCGCTCGCCCAGCATCGTGGCCTTCTCGGTCACGATCGGGTTGCGGATCAGGTTGTACATCGTCTCGCGGCTCAGCTTGACGTTCGGCTTCGGCCCGTTGTCCGGGCGGCCGTCCTTCAACGTTTTGGTCTCGCTCATGCGCTCTCTCCGGCGGCGGCGGTCGCGAACCCGAGGCGCTCGCGCAGCCCTTCGATCCCGGCCGTGGTGATCGCCAGCACGTCGTGGCGCAGGATGTCGTAGACGTTCGCACCCATCGTCGGCAGCACGTCGATGCCGATCAGGTTCGCACTCGCCCGGGCGAACCCGACATCGACCGCACGGTCGATCACCAGCGCCGAACGCCAGCCGAGTGCCGTGATGATCTTCGCCATGTCGCGCGTCTTGCCGCCGCTGACCGCGTCGAGCACGACCAGCTTGCCCTCGGCGTGCTTCTGCGACAGCGCCGAGATCAGGCCGAGGCGGCGAACCTTCTTCGGCAGATCATATTCGTGGCTGCGAACCACCGGGCCATGGACGCGGCCGCCGGTGCGGAACTGCGGCGCCCGCAGCGAGCCCTGGCGAGCGTTGCCGGTGCCCTTCTGCTTGTACGGCTTCTTGGTCGTGCCGGAGACCTCGCCCATGCCCTTGGTCTTGTGCGTCCCGGCGCGGCGCTTGGCCTGCTGCCAGTGCACGACGCGCGCCATGATGTCGATCCGGGGCGAGGTCGCGAAAATCTCGTCGGGCAGGTCGGTCGTGCCGGCCGTGCCGCCGTCGAGTGTGCGGATGTCGTATTGCATCGTCTTGTCCTTACGCCTGCGCGTCGTCGGCCGGCGTGTCGGCAACCGGCGTCTCGATGACCGGCGTATCGACAGCCGCTGTCTCGACAACCGGCGTCTCGTCGGTGTGCGTCTCGTGGGCGTGCGTCTCGTGGGCGTGCGTCTCGTCGTGGGCCGGAGTCTTGGCCAGCAGCGCCGCCGGATAGGCGACGTCCGCCGGACGGGCCTTCTTGATCGCGTCGCGCACCAGCACCCAGCCGTTCTTGCCGCCCGGAACGCCGCCGTGGATCATCAGCAGACCACGCTCGGCATCGACGGCCGCGACTTCCAGGTTCAGGGTCGTGACCCGATCCTGGCCCATGTGGCCGGCCATCTTCTTGTTCTTGAACGTCTTGCCGGGATCCTGACGGTTGCCCGTGGAGCCGTGCGAACGGTGGCTGACCGACACGCCGTGGCTCGCTTCGAGGCCGCGGAAATTCCAGCGCTTCATCGCACCGGCGAAACCCTTGCCCTTGCTGGTGCCGCAGACGTCGACCTTCTGGCCGACGATGAAGTGCGCGGCAGACAGCGTATCGCCGGGCTGCAGATGCGCGTCGGGGGCGACGCGGAATTCCACGACATGCGCCTTCGGCTCGACCTTCGCGGCGGCGAAATGCCCGCGGTTCGGCTGGCTCACGTTCTTGACCTTCGCCGCACCCCAGCCGAGCTGGACCGCGTCGTAGCCATCGCGCTCTTCGGTCTTGTTCGTCACCACCTGAAGGCGGTCGACGTGCAGGACGGTCACGGGCACATGCGTCCCGTCGTCGCGGAATATCCGCGTCATCCCAAGCTTCTTCGTCAGTAATCCGGTACGCATCGTGTCTTCGTCTTTCCCAGAGGGACGGGGGCGAACCCCGGTCCTTAGGCCAATGTTAAACGCGGGTGCTTAAAGCTTGATCTCGACATCCACGCCGGACGCCAAGTCGAGCTTCATCAGCGCGTCCACGGTCTGCGGGGTCGGCTCGACGATATCGAGCAGGCGGCGATGGGTCCGGATCTCGAACTGCTCACGGCTCTTCTTGTCGACGTGCGGCGAGCGGTTGACCGTGAAGCGCTCGATATGCGTCGGCAACGGGATCGGGCCCCGCACGCGCGCACCGGTCCGCTTGGCGGTGTTGACGATCTCCTTGGTGCTGTTGTCCAGCACGCGGTGATCGTACGCTTTCAGGCGAATGCGGATATTCTGGTTATCCATGGTCCACTTCCACGCCGGACGAGCCGAGCGGTTACTTCAAAGAACGGTCACACCCGGGACACGGCCCCGGGTGCTTCGTGCGATTAGTTTTTAGAGGCTGACCTTGGCCACGACACCGGCGCCGACGGTCCGGCCACCCTCGCGGATGGCGAAACGCAGGCCCTCGTCCATGGCGATCGGCTGGATCAGCTCGACATCCATCGACACGTTGTCGCCCGGCATCACCATCTCGACGCCCTCGGGCAGCGTCACGATCCCGGTCACGTCGGTGGTGCGGAAGTAGAACTGCGGACGATAGTTGGTGAAGAACGGCGTGTGACGGCCGCCCTCTTCCTTCGTCAGAATGTAGCTCTCGGCCTGGAAGCGCTTGTGCGGCGTGATCGAGCCGGGCTTGGCCAGAACCTGGCCGCGCTCGACATCCTCACGCTTCGTGCCGCGCAGCAGCGCGCCGACGTTGTCGCCGGCCTCGCCCTGGTCGAGCAGCTTGCGGAACATTTCGACGCCCGTGACGGTCGTCTTCACGGTGTCCTTGAGGCCGACGATCTCGACTTCCTCGCCGACCTTGACGATGCCGCGCTCGATACGGCCGGTCACGACCGTGCCGCGGCCGGAGATCGAGAACACGTCCTCGATCGGCATCAGGAACGGCTTGTCCTTCGGACGCTCCGGCTGCGGGATGTAGGCGTCGACGGCGGCCATCAGCTTGATGATCGCCTCCTCGCCCAGCTCCGGCTGCTTGTCTTCGAGCGCGCAGACGGCCGAGCCATGGATGATCGGAATGTCGTCGCCCGGGAACTGGTAGCTGGTCAGCAGCTCACGAACTTCGAGCTCGACGAGTTCCAGCAGGTCCGGGTCGGCGATGTCGCACTTGTTCAGGAACACGACCAGCGCCGGCACGCCGACCTGACGGGCGAGCAGGATGTGCTCGCGGGTCTGCGGCATCGGGCCGTCGGCGGCGGACACGACCAGGATCGCGCCGTCCATCTGGGCGGCGCCGGTGATCATGTTCTTCACGTAGTCGGCGTGGCCCGGGCAATCGACGTGCGCGTAATGGCGGTTCTTGGTCTCGTACTCGACATGCGCGGTCGAGATCGTGATGCCGCGCGCGCGCTCCTCGGGAGCCTTGTCGATCTGATCGTACGCGGTGAACGTGGCACCGCCCGACTTCGCCAGGATCTTGGTGATCGCCGCCGTTAGCGACGTCTTGCCATGATCGACGTGGCCGATCGTGCCGATGTTGCAGTGCGGCTTGTTCCGCTCGAATTTCGCCTTGGCCATCGTCGTTCTCCGTGCCCGCTCAGCGTTGGGTCAGGTTGTCGCAGTCGTTTTAAGCGCGTCGTCTTTAGGCGAAGAAAGAACTCACCACCGGTAGTGGCTGAACGCCTTGTTGGCTTCGGCCATGCGGTGCGTGTCTTCCCGCTTCTTCACCGCCGAACCACGGTTGTTCACCGCATCCAGCAGCTCGTTCGAAAGCCGGTCTTCCATCGTGTGCTCGCCACGCTTGCGCGCACTGTCGATGATCCAGCGGATCGCCAGTGCCTGACGCCGCTCGGTCCGCACTTCGACCGGAACCTGGTAGGTCGCGCCGCCGACCCGGCGGCTGCGAACTTCCACGGCCGGCTTCACGTTCTCAAGCGCCTCGTGGAACATCCGGACCGGATCGGCCTGGTTGCCGCCGCGCTTCTTCATCACGTCGAGCGCACCGTAGACGATGCCCTCGGCCGCGGATTTCTTGCCGTCGTACATCAGCGCGTTCATGAAACGGGTGACGACGGTGTCGCCGAACTTCGCGTCCGGCAGGATGTCGCGCTTGGCGGCGCGGTGGCGTCGGCTCATTCTTCGCTCCCCCTACTTCGGCCGCTTCGCGCCATACAGCGAACGGCGCTTGCGACGCTTCGGCAGGCCCTGCGTGTCGAGCACGCCGCGCAGGATGTGATACCGCACGCCCGGCAAGTCCTTCACGCGCCCGCCGCGGATCAGCACGACGCTGTGCTCCTGCAGGTTGTGACCCTCGCCGGGGATGTAGCTCACGACTTCGAACCCGTTGGTCAGCCGAACCTTGGCGACCTTGCGGAGTGCGGAGTTCGGCTTCTTCGGCGTCGTCGTGTAGACGCGCGTGCACACGCCGCGCTTCTGCGGGCACCCCTGAAGCGCGGGCACCTTATTCCGCTTCGGCGCGGGCTCGCGCCCGTTGGCGATCAGCTGGTTGATGGTCGGCATACGCCTGTCGTCCCTCGTCCGTTTCGTCCAACGCCACGACGCCGCGTGCACGGATGCACACGGGCCTTGGCGACGCATCCGGCCTTGGCGAACCGAAATCCGGTTCGCGGCGCCGCACGCTGAATGCCTGCAACAAATCCCGGTGGCGATACTCTGCCGTCCGGAGCGCGGGTAACTACGGGCCGCGCGCCCTCAAGTCAAGTCAAAGCGTCATGCGGGAACGGGAGGGAGCCAACCGGCCCCCGCCCGTTCCCATGACTACTCGGCCGCGACGTCGGCCGCGACCGGGGCCGGCAATGCCGGAACCGGCTCGCGCTCGACAGGCACGCTGCGCAGCGCCTCGCGGTTGGCCGCGATCGCCCGCAGCTTGTTCATCACGCTGCCCGTGCCCGCCGGGATCAGGCGGCCCACGATGACGTTCTCCTTCAGGCCCATCAGCGTATCGACCTTGCCCGCCGTGGCGGCCTCGGTCAGCACGCGGGTGGTCTCCTGGAACGACGCGGCACTGATGAAGCTGTGCGTCTGCAGGCTGGCCTTGGTGATGCCCTGCAGCACCGGCATCGCCACCGCCGGCCGCTCGTCGGGCATCAGCTTGCCGTTCTCGCGGTCGAACTCCAGCCGGTCGACCTGCTCGCCCGTCAGATACGTCGTATCCCCCGGCTCGATCACCTCGACCTTCTGCAGCATCTGCCGGACGATGACCTCGATATGCTTGTCGTTGATCTTCACGCCCTGCAGCCGGTAGACGTCCTGGATCTCGTTCACGAGGTAGTCGGACAGCGCCGGCACCCCCAGAACCTTCAGAATGTCATGCGGCACGCGCGGGCCGTCGACCAACGGGTCGCCGAGTCGCACGAAGTCGCCTTCCTGCACCGAGACGTGCTTGCCCTTCGGGATCAGGTATTCGCTCTCCTCGCCCGTCTCGTCGTTCTTCACGATGATCCGGCGCTTCGCCTTGTAGTCCTTGCCGAATTCCACCCGGCCATCGTTCTCGGCGATGATCGCGTGATCCTTCGGGCGCCGCGCCTCGAACAGCTCGGCCACGCGCGGCAGACCACCGGTGATGTCGCGCGTCTTGCTGCCCTCGCGCGGAATGCGCGCCAGCACGTCGCCGGCCGCCACCTGCGCCCCGTTCTCGACCGAGAGGATCGAGTCCGGTGCCAGGAAGTAGCGCGCATCGGTGCCGTTCGGCAGCCGCATGACCTCGCCCTTGTCGTCCTTCAGCTGCAGCCGCGGCCGCAGATCGGCACCGCGCGCCGCCTGCTTGTAGTCGACCACCACCTTGGACGTCAGGCCGGTCACGTCGTCGACCCGCTCGACCAGCGTCACGCCTTCGAGCAGGTCGAGGTATTCGACCTTGCCCTGCAGCTCGGTCACGATCGGCAGGGTGTACGGGTCCCACTCGGCCAGCTTCTGGAGGCGCGTCACCGTCGCCCCGTCGTCGACCAGGATGCGGGCACCGTACGGCACGCGGAAGCGCGCACGCTCGCGCCCGTTCGGGTCGGCCAGCAGGATTTCGCAGTTGCGGCTCATCACCACCGCCGCGCCGGAGCTGTTCACGACCACGGCGCGGTTGCGGATCACGATCGTGCCGTCATGGCTCGCCTCGACCGCGCTCACCTCGGCACCACGCTGGGCGGCACCACCGATGTGGAACGTGCGCATCGTCAGCTGCGTGCCCGGCTCGCCGATCGACTGCGCCGCGATCACGCCGACCGCCTCGCCGATGTTGACCGGCGTGCCACGCGCTAGGTCACGCCCGTAACAATGCGCGCAGACGCCGACCGTCGCCTCGCAGGTCAGGACCGAGCGGATCTTCATCTGCTCGACGCCGGCCCGCTCGATCCGCTCCGCGTGCTCCTCCTCGATCAGCACGTTCGCACCGACCAGCAGCGCGCCGCCGGCCGGATCGAACACTTCCTCGGCCGTCGTGCGGCCCAGGATGCGCTCGGACAGGCTGGCCACGACCTCGCCGCCATCCATCACGGCGCGAACCTGCAGACCGCGCTCGGTGCCGCAATCCTCGTCGACGATGATGCAATCCTGCGCCACGTCGACCAGCCGCCGCGTGAGGTAGCCGGAGTTCGCGGTCTTCAGCGCGGTGTCGGCCAGGCCCTTACGGGCACCGTGGGTGGAGTTGAAATACTCCAGCACGGACAGGCCTTCCTTGAAGTTCGCGATGATCGGCTGCTCGATGATCTCGCCCGACGGCTTGGCCATCAGCCCGCGCATCCCGGCCAGCTGGCGCATCTGCGCCGGCGAACCACGAGCGCCCGAGTGCGACATCATCCAGACGGAGTTGGTCTGCCGGCCGATCTCCTGGCGGCTGATCTCCTTCATCATGGCGCCCGCAACCTCGTCGGTGCAGCGCGACCAGGCGTCGACGACCTTGTTGTAGCGCTCGCCGGCGGTGATCAGGCCGTCCTGATACTGCTGCTCGAACTCCTTAACTTCGCCCTGCGTCTTGCCGATCGTGTCCCACTTGGTCGCGGGAATGATCATGTCGTCCTTGCCGAAGCTGATCCCGGCCTTGAACGCGTTGTTGAACCCGAGGCCCATCAGGCGGTCGGCGAAAATCACGCACTCTTTCTGGCCGCAGTGGCGGTAGACCGCGTCGATCACGTCCGACACGTTCTTCTTGGTCAGCTGCCGGTTGATCAGGCTGAACGGCACGGCCGCACTCTTCGGCAGAACCTGCGCGATCAGCATCCGGCCCGGCGTCGTGACCACGCGCTGGATCACGTCCTTGCCGTCCGCGTCCTTGGTGTGGAAGCGCGCGCGGATCTTGTCGTGCATCTTGGTCGAGCGCGCGGCGAGCGCATGCTCGATCTCGCCGATCGTGCCCAGGGCGGGCGCGGTCGCGTCGTCGGCCGCACGGAACTCCGGCGTCTCGAGGCTCAGGTAGTAAATCCCGAGCACGATGTCCTGGCTCGGCACGATGATCGGCTTGCCGTTGGCCGGGCTCAGGATGTTGTTCGTGCTCATCATCAGCACGCGCGCCTCGAGCTGCGCCTCCAGCGACAACGGCACGTGGACCGCCATCTGGTCGCCGTCGAAGTCCGCGTTGAACGCGGTGCACACGAGCGGGTGCAGCTGGATCGCCTTACCCTCGATCAGCACCGGCTCGAACGCCTGGATGCCCAAACGGTGCAGCGTCGGCGCACGGTTCAGCATGACCGGATGCTCGCGGATCACCTCCTCGAGGATGTCCCAAACCTCGGGACGCTCCTTCTCCACCATCCGCTTCGCGGCCTTGATGGTGGTGGCGTGACCGTACTTCTCGAGCTTCGAGTAGATGAACGGCTTGAACAGCTCGAGCGCCATCTTCTTCGGCAGGCCGCACTGGTGCAGCTTCAGCTCCGGCCCGACGACGATCACCGAACGGCCCGAATAGTCGACGCGCTTGCCGAGCAGGTTCTGGCGGAACCGGCCCTGCTTGCCCTTCAGCATGTCGGACAGCGACTTCAGCGGGCGCTTGTTGGCACCCGTGATCGCGCGGCCACGGCGGCCGTTGTCGAACAGGGCGTCGACCGATTCCTGCAGCATGCGCTTCTCGTTGCGCACGATGATGTCCGGCGCGCGCAGCTCGATCAGCCGCTTCAGGCGGTTGTTGCGGTTGATGACGCGGCGATACAGGTCGTTCAGGTCGGACGTCGCGAACCGGCCGCCGTCGAGCGGCACCAGCGGACGCAGCTCGGGCGGGATCACCGGAACGACGTCCAGGATCATCCACTCGGGCTTGGCACCGCTCTCGCCGAACGCGTCCATCAGCTTCAGGCGCTTGACCAGCTTCTTGCGCTTGGCCTCGCTGTTCGTGTCCTTCAGCTCGCCGCGCAGCTTGACCTTGATCTCGTCGATGTTCAGGCCGAGCAGGATCGTCTTGATCGCCTCGGCCCCGATGCCGGCGCGAAAACCGTCATCGCCGAACTCGTCCTGCTTGGACATCAACTGCTCCTCGGTGAGGAGCTGATGCAGCTTCAGGTCGGTCAGACCCGGCTCGAGAACGACATAGCTCTCGAAATACAGGATCTTCTCGAGCTCCTTCAGCGTCAGGTCGACCATCAGGCCGATCCGGCTCGGGAGGCTTTTGAGAAACCAGATATGCGCGACCGGGCTCGCCAGCTCGACATGGCCCATGCGCTCGCGGCGCACCTTGGCCAACGTCACCTCGACGCCGCACTTCTCGCAGATGATGCCGCGGAACTTCATCCGCTTGTACTTGCCGCACAGGCACTCGTAGTCCTTGATCGGGCCGAAGATGCGGGCGCAGAACAGCCCGTCCCGCTCCGGCTTGAATGTGCGGTAGTTGATCGTCTCGGGCTTCTTGATCTCGCCGTACGACCACGACCGGATCTGCTCCGGTGACGCCATCTGAATACGGATCTGGTCGAACGTCATCGCCTGGCCAGCCTGGCCGAGGATCTTCATCAGTTCGTTCATGTTCGATCACCCTCAATGCCGGCGATCCGGCCGGGACTCTCGCCCCGGCCGTTCGCGGCCAAATGCACTAGAGGCACGCCAGCACGCGTCAAATCGCGCGCATATTATCCAGTTCGACGTTCAGTCCGAGCGACTTCAGCTCTTTCACCAGCACGTTGAAGCTCTCC
Source organism: uncultured Alphaproteobacteria bacterium (assembly GCA_963756975.1). Taxonomy (GTDB): domain Bacteria; phylum Pseudomonadota; class Alphaproteobacteria; order Acetobacterales; family Acetobacteraceae; genus CAVRQM01. Next base: position 670,075 of record CAVWPS010000002.1, read on the forward strand.
GGGATGCCGGCTTCGAAGTTGTCCTGCTCGCGCACGATCGCCTCGTAGACCTTGGTGCGGCCGGACACGTCGTCCGACTTCACCGTCAGCATCTCCTGCAGGGTGTACGCGGCACCGTAAGCCTCGAGCGCCCACACCTCCATCTCGCCGAAACGCTGGCCGCCGAACTGGGCCTTGCCGCCCAGCGGCTGCTGGGTGACGAGGCTGTACGGCCCGATCGAACGCGCGTGGATCTTGTCGTCGACCAAGTGATGCAGCTTCAGCATGTAGATGTAGCCGACGGTCACTTTCCGCTCGAACGTCTCGCCGGTCCGGCCGTCGGTCAGCACCACCTGCCCCGACGTATCGAGGCCGGCGCGCGTCAGCATCCCCTCGATGTCGCTCATCCGCGCGCCATCGAACACCGGGGTCGCGATCGGCACGCCCTTCTTCAGGTTGGTCGACAGCTCGATCAGCTGATCGTCGGTCATGTTGGCGATATCGTCCGCGTACACCCGGTCGCCGTAGACATCGTGCAGACGGTCGAGCAGCTGCTGGCGCGCGTTGCCGGTGCGCTGATACTCGTCGACCAGCTCACCGATCTGCTTGCCGAGCGTGGCGCACGCCCAGCCCAGATGCGTCTCGAGAATCTGGCCCACGTTCATCCGCGACGGCACGCCGAGCGGGTTCAGCACGAGGTCGACCGGCGTCCCGTCCTCGAGGAACGGCATGTCCTCGACCGGGGTGACCCGGCTGACGACGCCCTTGTTGCCATGACGGCCGGCCATCTTGTCGCCCGGCTGCAGCTTGCGCTTCACCGCGACGAACACCTTGACCATCTTCATCACACCCGGCGGCAGCTCGTCGCCGCGCTGCAGCTTCTCGACCTTCTCGTCGAACCGCTTCTGCAGCTTGCCCAGCGCCACGTCGAACTCGCGCTTGAGCGTCTCGAGCTCGGCCATGACCGCGTCGTCCTGGACGCCGATATGGCGCCACGAATTCCGCGGATGTTCGGCCAAAGCCTCCTCGGTCAGCACGTTGCCGGCCTTGATGCCCTTGAAGCCGGCACTCGCCTTGCGGCCGAGCAGCTTCTCACGCAGCCGGTTGAGGAAGCTGCGCTCCTGGATCGCACGCTCGTCGTCGCGGTCCTTGGCCAAACGCTCGATCTCCGAGCGCTCGATCGCCATCGCGCGCTCGTCCTTGTCCACACCGCGCCGGCTGAACACGCGCACGTCGATGATCGTGCCCGTCGTCCCCGGCGGCAGCTTCAGCGACGTGTCGCGGACGTCGGACGCCTTCTCGCCGAAGATGGCGCGGAGCAGCTTCTCCTCCGGCGTCATCGGGCTCTCGCCCTTCGGCGTGACCTTGCCGACCAGGATGTCGCCCGGGTTCACCTCGGCGCCGATGTAGACGACGCCCGCCTCGTCGAGGTTCTTCAGCGCCTCTTCGCCGACGTTCGGGATGTCGCGCGTGATCTCCTCTTGGCCCAGCTTCGTGTCACGCGCCATGACCTCGAATTCCTCGATATGGATCGAGGTGAAGACGTCGTCGCGCGCGATCCGCTCGCTGATGAGGATCGAGTCCTCGAAGTTGTAGCCGTTCCACGGCATGAACGCGCACAGCACGTTACGCCCCAGCGCCAGCTCGCCCAGCTCGGTCGACGGGCCGTCGGCGATGATGTCGCCCTCCGCGACACGATCCCCGACCCGAACCAGGGGCCGCTGATTGATGCAGGTGCTCTGGTTGCTGCGCATGAACTTGCGCAGACGGTAGATGTCGACACCCTTGGTCGTGCCGTCCTCGGCGGTGGCGCGCACCACGATGCGCGCACCGTCGATCTGGTCGATCACGCCCGGGCGGCGCGCGATGATCGTCGCCCCGGAGTCACGGGCCACGGCGGCTTCCATGCCGGTTCCCACCAGCGGCGCGTCGGCGCGGATCAGCGGCACCGCCTGACGCTGCATGTTGGAGCCCATCAGCGCACGGTTCGCGTCGTCGTTCTCGAGGAACGGGATCAGCGCCGCCGCAACCGAAACCAGCTGCTTCGGCGACACGTCGATCGCCGTCACGTCCTGCGGGCGCACCAGCTTGAAGTCGCCCTGCTGACGGACCGAGACCAGCTCGCCGGTGAAGCGCCCATCGGCGTCCATCGGCGCGTCGGCCTGCGCCACGACGAGCCGCTCCTCCTCCATGGCGGAGAGGTAGCGCGGCTCCTTCTGCACGACGCCGTCCTTGACCAGCATGTACGGCGTCTCGATGAAGCCGTACTTGTTGACCTTGGCGAACGTCGCCAGCGAGTTGATCAGGCCGATGTTCGGGCCTTCCGGCGTCTCGATCGGGCAGATGCGGCCGTAATGCGTCGGGTGCACGTCGCGCACCTCGAAGCCGGCGCGCTCACGGGTCAGACCGCCCGGGCCAAGCGCTGACAAGCGGCGCTTGTGCGTGACTTCCGACAGCGGGTTGGTCTGGTCCATGAACTGCGACAGCTGGCTGCTGCCGAAGAACTCGCGGACGGCGGCGGCGGCGGGCTTCGCGTTGATCAGGTCGTGCGGCATCACGGTGTCGATGTCGACCGAGCCCATGCGCTCGCGGATCGCGCGCTCCATGCGGAGCAAGCCCACGCGATACTGGTTTTCCATCAGCTCGCCGACCGAACGCACCCGGCGGTTGCCGAGGTTGTCGATGTCGTCGATCTGGCCGCGACCGTCCTTCAGCTCGATCATCGTCTTGATCGTCCGCAGCACGTCGTCCTTGCGCAGCACGCGCACGGTGTCCGCCGCGTCGAGGCCGAGGCGCATGTTCATCTTGACCCGGCCGACGGCCGAAAGGTCGTAGCGGTCGGGGTCGAAGAACAGGCCGCGGAACAGCGTCTCGGCCGTCTCCGGCGTCGGCGGCTCGCCCGGGCGCATCACCCGGTAGATGTCCACCAGCGCGTCCTCGCGGCTCATGTTCTTGTCGATCGCGAGCGTGTTGCGAATCCACGGCCCGTTCGCCTGATCGACGGCGAGTGTGGCCAGCGACTCGATCCCGAGATTCTCGAGGATCGCGAGCTTCGCCTCGACCAGTTCCTCGCCGGCCTCGGCGTAGATCTCGCCGGTCTCCTCGTTGACCATGTCGACCGCGATGTAGCGGCCGAGCAGGTCGCCACGGCCGGCCAGCACGACGCGGGTGTTCTCGGCGATCTTGCGCGCGACGCGCTGGGTCAGCTTGGTCTCGGTGTCGGCCACGACTTCGCCGGTGTCGGCGTCGATCAGCGGCTCGAGCAGCTTGATGCCGCGGAACGCCTCGGGGTCGAACGGCCGCGCCCAGCCTTTCGGCGTGCGCGTGAACGCGACCTGGCCATAGAACACGGACAGGATTTCCTCGGCGTCCATGCCGCGGATCTCGTGGATCTCGATCGGCTCGGACTTCGCCTCGCGCGCGGCGCGCAGTTCGGCGGTGCGGGCGCTGTCGAGCGCGTACATCAGCGTCGTCACCGGCAGCTTGCGCTTCCGGTCGATGCGGACGTGGACGATGTCCTTGCTGTCGAACTCGAAATCGAGCCACGAGCCGCGGTACGGGATGACGCGCGCGGCGAACAGGTATTTGCCGCTGCTGTGGGTCTTGCCCTTGTCGTGGTCGAAGAACACGCCCGGGCTGCGATGCATCTGGCTGACGATGACGCGCTCGGTGCCGTTGATCACGAACGTGCCGTTATCGGTCATCAGCGGCATGTCGCCCATGTAGACGGGCTGCTCCTTGATGTCGCGGATCGAGCGGGCGCCGGTATCCTCGTCGACGTCCCAGACGATCAGACGGAGGATCACCTTCAGCGGGGCGGCATAATTCAGCCCGCGCTGGATGCACTCCTCGACGTCGTATTTCGGATCCTCGAGCTCGTAGTAGACGAACTCCAGCCGGCCGCGACCCGCGAAATCGTCGATCGGGAAGACCGAACGGAACACTTCCTGCAGCCCGGTGTTGGTGCGGCTGTCATGCGGCGTGTGCATTTGCAGGAACGCCTCGTAGCTGGCGCGCTGCACGTCGATCAGGTTCGGCATCTGCGCGACTTCGGGGATGCGCCCGAAGCTCTTGCGAATGCGCTTGCGCCCGGTGAACGATCCGTTGATTGCGTTCATGCGTGTCCTGATGCCCCACTATCCCGTTCATGCCGCCGCGAGCGCCTGATCTGGGCACACGCAACGCAGTCGCGGGCGGAAACCGACCCTCGGTTTCCGCCCGTTCTCAGCTTAGTCCCAGGCGCGGCGCTCCGTTGCGGAGCGCCGCCGGTCTCACTTGATCTCGACCCCGGCGCCCTGCTCCTCGAGCACCTTCTTGATCTTGGCGGCCTCGTCCTTGGTCGCGCCTTCCTTGACGGTCTTCGGCGCGCCCTCGACGAGGTCCTTGGCTTCCTTCAGCCCGAGACCCGTAATCGTCCGGATCTCCTTGATGACGTTGATCTTCTTGTCACCAGCCTTGGACAGGATGACGGTGAATTCCGTCTGTTCCTCGACGGCAGCCGCAGGGGCCGCCGCACCGCCGCCGCCGGCCGGAGCCGCCGCGGCCGCCGGTGCCGCGGCCGAGACGCCCCACTTCTCTTCGAGCATTTTGGACAGTTCGGAAGCCTCGAGCACCGTAAGGGTCGAGAGTTCTTCCACCAGTCGTGACAAATCAGCCATTTGCAAGTCCTTTATCTAGTTCCAGGTCGGTTCCGTGCAAGCCCGCATCGCAGGCTCACATTCAGTTCAGCGTTCGATCAGGCCGCCTCGGCCTCGACGTCACCCGCATCGTTCGCCCCGTCTTTCGCGGCGAACGCCGCCAGCACCCGTGCGATCTGCCCGCCCGGCGCCTGCAAGATGCCGGCGATCCGGGTGGCCGGGGTTTGCAGCATCCCCAGCAATCCGGCGCGCAGCGTCTCGAGCGACGGCAGCTCGGACAGCGCCTTGACCCCGGATGCGTCGAGCATCCGGTTGCCGAGGGCGCCGCCGAGCACGACGAACTTCTCGTTGGTTCTGGCGAACTCGACGGCGGTCTTCGCCACGGCCACCGGGTCGCGCGACCACGCAAGCGCGGTCGGACCCTTCAGCATTGGCGCGATGCCGTCGAAGCGGGTCCCGTCGAGCGCGAGCAGGGCCAGCCGGTTCTTCGCGACCTTGTAGGTCGAGCCGCCCGCGCGCATCCGGCGACGCAGTTCCGTGACTTCGGCGACCGTCATTCCCGTGTTGCGGGTGACGACGACGAAGGACGTCTCTGCGAACACCGCGGCGAGCGACGCGACGAAGTCGCGCTTCTCCATGCGGTCCAAATCTCGTCTCCATCATATGGCGCGCATGCGTATGGACCGCATGCGAGCCGGGTTGCCCATGGGGGCCACCCCGGAACCTGATCGCCCAGGCGCCGGGAGAAATCCCCGGTCCGCCTGTCCTTGCCGGCCACCCCGTTGCCGGTGTGACCGTAGCCGGAACCGCCGGGACAATCGTTGTCCGGCACCCCCGTCTGTCGCGCGCGGGACCGAAATCCCCTTAATCCGGCCGGAGCCGGAACGTGCGGTCTTGGACAGGTCTCGGGGGCGTCGCCGCCCCCTATCCGTGCCGCCCGAAGGCGGCGCGACATTCTTGTTTAGGCGAGCGTGGCCACGTCGACGCGAACGCCCGGGCCCATCGTGCTGCTGATCGCGGCCTTCTGGAGATACTGGCCCTTGGCCCCGGCCGGCTTGGCCTTGACGATCGCATCGGCCAGCGCCTTCGCGTTCTCCAGCAGCATCTCGGCCGAGAAGCTCGCCTTGCCGATGCCGGCATGCACGATCCCGGCCTTCTCGGCGCGGAACTCGACCTGGCCGCCCTTGGCGGCGGTGATGGCACCCTTGACGTCCATCGTGACCGTGCCGAGGCGCGGGTTGGGCATCAGGCCGCGCGGGCCCAGGATTTTGCCGAGCCGGCCGACCAGCGCCATCATGTCCGGCGTCGCGATGCAACGGTCGAACGCGATCTCGCCCGCCTGAACCTTCTCGGCCAGATCCTCGGCCCCGACCACGTCGGCACCCGCCGCGGTGGCCTCATCGGCCTTGGCGCCGCGTGCGAACACGCCGACCCGGACCGTCTTGCCGGTGCCGTTCGGCAGGTTGACCAGCCCACGGACCATCTGGTCGGCGTGGCGCGGATCGATGCCGAGGTTCATCGACATCTCGATCGTCTCGTCGAACTTCGCCTTCGCGTTGTCCTTCGCGAAGCCGATCGCCTCCGGCAGACCGTAGATCTTGTCCCGGTCGAAACCCTCGTAGCCGGCGGTCAGGCGCTTGCCTTGTGCCATGATCAGCCCTCCACCACGGACAGGCCCATCGAACGGGCGGACCCGGCGAGCATGCGCATCGCGGCCTCCTCGTCGTTCGCGTTCATGTCCTTCATTTTCGTCTGCGCGATTTCGCGAAGCTGGCTCTGCGTCACCCGGCCGATCGACCCGCCCTTGCCCGGCGTGGTCGTGCCCTTGGTGATGCCGGCCGCCTTCTTCAGGAAGTAGGTGTTCGGCGGGGTCTTGGTGATGAACGTGAACGTGCGGTCGCCGAAGGCGGTGATGACGACCGGGATCGGCATCCCGGGCTCCATCTGCGCGGTCACCGCGTTGAACTCCTTGACGAAGCTCATGATGTTGAGGCCACGCTGGCCGAGCGCCGGCCCGACCGGCGGGCTCGGGTTCGCTTTGCCCGCGGGAATTTGCAACTTGATGTAGCCGACGATCTTCTTCGCCATAGCAACCACCCCTGCCCGGATACGATCGGGCCGTCGGGGACCGCGGTACAGACGGGCCTGCGCCACATGGCGCACAAACCCTCCCGCGTTCCGGAACAAGGGGGCGCAGCTAGGCGCTTGCGAGCGACTTGTCCAGCGTTAAAACGCTAGGGGAGTTCCACATCGTTGGTGGACACGTAGCCGACACGCCCGCCCGTCTCCACCTCCGCCCACTGATTGAGGTTGCGCCACACCAGCTGGCGGAGGTCGACCTTTTCGCCGACCGCCAGCCGCGCGACGAGGGTCGAGCCGCGATCGGGCTCGCTATGGATTTCGGCGCCCGGCACCCGCCCGATCGCGACGGCCGGGGTGCCCGGCACCCGGGCGGCGGTCTCGGCCGGACGACCGACGCTCCAGCCCGGAACGAGCTGCCACCCCAGCGACCCGACGACGATGAGGGCCACGATCGCCCCGGCCAGCCAGCGCTGGGCACGGAGCGAGGCGCGGGCTTCGGCGACCTGCCGGCGCAACGTCGACCCGACCTCGCGCAACTGCTCGGCCTCCTCCTGGGCGCGCCGAACCTCGACATCGAGCTGGTGCAGGCTATGCCGCAGCCCGGCCGCCTCGCGCTCCAGCCGTTCGGCCCGCAGCGCCTGATCGGCCGCCGGCCGCCGGACCTCCGGGTCGCGCGCGCCCGCGCCTTCCTGGATCGCGCCGGACAGGACGATCGCCTTCAGCTGGCCGCCGGTCAGACCCATCCGGCGCGCGAGGTGCGCGGCCGCGACGCCGGCGTTGCCCGCCTCGCCGTCGTCGGAGACGATCATGGCCAGCCGGCTCGCCAGGCGCTCCATATCGTCGGGGTGGGCGTTGGACACGGTGCCTCGCAACTGGGATGCCCGGTCATACAGGAGTCATCACCAAACGGCGACGGACCGATCATGCGGCGAACCGTCCCGCGCAGGGCGTGTTGTCGGGCGGCCATCCACTTCGGGCGGCGCTAACTCTGGAGCAATCCCATGACCTTACCGATGCCGACACGCCGGACCGCGCTGACCGCCGCGGCCGGCCTCTCGCTGATGGCCCTCCCCGTCGCCCGCTCGCTCGCTCAGACCCCGGCCGCCACGCCCGGCGGCAAGCTGACCGAGGCGCAGTGGCGCAAGATGACGCTGATGGCCGGCACGTACGCCAAAATGACCAGCATGGTCGCGCAATCGAAGGCGACCGACGCCAGGGTCAAGGAGTTCGCCGGCTTCGAGGCGACCGAGCAGACCACGGTGGCCCAGACGCTGACCGACAAGATGGACCCGCCGCCCGCGCCGCTCGACGCCGCGCACCAGCAGAAGCTGGCGGCGCTGCAGGCGATGCCCGCCGGCAAGGCGTTCGACGCGGCCTACGTCACGGGCCAGATCGAGGGCCACCACGAACTGGAGCAGATCCAGGAAGGCTACCTGAACGCCCAGCCATCCGAAGGCAACGCCCGGCACATCGCCATGCTGGCGCGCTGGTCGATCCGTCAGCATCTGACGATGCTGGGCGACATCCAGACCATGATGGCCGCCTGATCGACACCTCGGTCTTTCGAAAGACGGGGATGGCGCATCGGCCGGAGCAGGCTAGGCTCCGCCGATGCGCACCATCCTCTACGGCGACGTCAGCTACCCCGACCGGTCGGTGGAGGACGAGGTTTATGGCGGCCGGGCCCAGGTCCTGATGCCCGGCACGGAGGCCGTCGGCGATGTCGTCGAGGCGGACACCGCCGGGGCCGAGGGGCTGATGATCTTCCGCTCCTGGGTCACCGCGAAAGACCTGGACCGGATGCCGAAGCTGCGGGCGCTGGTGCGAATGGGCGTCGGCTACGACCGCGTCGACCGCGCCGCCTGCGCCGCTCGCGGCATCCTGGTCTGCAACGTCCCCGATTACGGCACGATGGAGGTCGCCGACCACGCGCTGGCCCTGACGCTCGCGTTGCGGCGGGGCATCGCGCTGCACCTGGACGCGCAGCGCCGGCCGACCCCGGCCGACTGGGTCCAGATCGAAAGCCCGTTGATGCGCCGCCTCGGCGTGCAGACGTTCGGGATCGTCGGCCTGGGCCGCATCGGCACCGCGACGGCGCTGCGGGCGCGCGCGTTCGGCTTTCGCGTCGTGTTCTTCGACCCCGCCCTGCCGAACGGCACCGACCGGGCACTCGGGATCGAGCGGGCGGCCTCGCTCGACGAATTGCTGGCGCGGTCGGACGTGCTGAGCCTGCATGTGCCGCTGACCCCGGTCACGCGCGGCATGATCGGTGCGGCGGAACTGGCGCGCTTGCCGGCGGGTGCCGTGCTGATCAACACCGCACGCGGGCCGGTCGTCGACATCGACGCGGTGGGTGAGGCGTTGCGATCGGGCAGTCTGGCCGGAGCCGGTCTGGACGTGGTGCCGGTCGAGCCGCCGGCCGACAATCCGCCGCCGCTCCTGGCCGCGTATCGCGCGCGGGAGCCGTGGCTCGAAGGCCGGCTGATCGTGACGCCGCACATCGCGTTCCACACGCCGGAAGCCTGGGCCGACATCAGGCGCAAGGGGGCGGAGACGATGGCGGCCGCCCTGTTCACCAATTCGCCGCAGAACGTGGTCGATCCGGCGGGCTACTAGGACGCCCGAAACCGTCTCGGGCCGAATAGAGAAAGGGCGGCGTCCCGTGTCCGGGACGCCGCCCCACGCACGCTGGCCGAAGCCGGCCGGATCAGACGAGGTCGAACCGGTCCGCGTTCATCACCTTGGTCCACACCGCCACGAAATCGTCGACGAACGCGCCCTCGGAGTCGTTGCAGCCGAACACTTCCGACACCGCCCGGAGCAGCGAGTTCGACCCGAAGATCAGATCGACGCGGCTGCCGGTCCATTTCACCTCGTTGGTCCGGCGGTCACGTCCCTCGAACCGGTCGTCGGCCTCGGATGTCGCCTTCCACGTCGTCGTCATGTCGAGCAGGTTGACGAAGAAGTCGTTGGTCAGCTGCCCCGGGCGCTTGGTGAACACGCCGAGCTGGGTGCCGCCGAAATTGGTGCCCAGAACGCGCATGCCGCCGACCAGAACGGTCATCTCCGGCGCGGTCAGGCCGAGCAGGTGCGCCCGGTCCACCAGGTTGACCTCCTCCTTGCGGCCACGCCCGTTGCCGACGTAGTTGCGGAAGCCGTCGGTCTTCGGCTCCAGCACGGCGAAGGACGCAACGTCGGTCAGCTCCTGCGTCGCGTCGGTGCGGCCCGGCGTGAACGGCACGGTGACGGCGTGGCCGGCATCCTTGGCGGCCTGTTCGACCGCGGCGCATCCGCCGAGCACGATCAGGTCGGCCATCGACACGGCCTTGCCGCCCGACTGACCCGCGTCGAACTCGGCCTTGATGCCCTCCAGCTTGGTCAGCACCGTCGCGAGTTCGGCCGGCTCGTTGGCCGCCCAATCCTTCTGCGGTGCCAGGCGGATGCGGGCCCCGTTGGCCCCGCCCCGCTTATCGGTGCCGCGGAAGGTCGACGCGGATTTCCAGGCGGTCGAGACCAGCTGCGCGACCGACAGGCCGGACGCGAGCACCTTGGCCTTCAGCGCCGCGATATCCTGCGCGTCGATCAGCGGATGATCGACGGCCGGCACGGGATCCTGCCAGATCAGCGTCTCCGTCGGCACTTCGGGGCCGAGATAGCGCGCCACCGGCCCCATGTCGCGATGGGTCAGCTTGAACCAGGCGCGGGCGAACGCGTCGGCGAACTCGTCGAGGTTCGCGTGGAAGCGCTTCGAGATCTCGCGGTAGGCGGGGTCGGCGATCAGCGCCATGTCCGAGGTGAACATCATCGGCGGATGCCGCTTGGTCGCGTCGTGCGCGTCCGGCACCTGATCGGCGGCCGCGCCGTTCTTCGGCTTCCACTGCCAGCCGCCGCCGGGACCGCGCTCCAGCTCCCACTCGAACCCGAACAGGTTGTCGTAGTAGCCGTTGTCCCACTTGGTCGGCTCCGGCGTCCACGCACCCTCGAGGCCGCTCGAAATCGTGTCGCCGGCATTGCCGGTGCCGAAGCTGTTCTTCCAGCCGAGGCCCATCTGCTCGATCCCGGCCGCTTCCGGCTCCGGGCCGACATACTGCTGGGCGCTCGCCGCACCGTGGCTTTTGCCGAACGTGTGGCCGCCGGCGACCAGGGCCACCGTCTCCTCGTCGTTCATCGCCATGCGGCCGAACGTCTCGCGGATGTCGCGGGCGGAGGCGAGCGGGTCGGGGCGGCCGTTCGGGCCCTCGGGGTTGACGTAGATCAGCCCCATCTGGACCGCGCCGAGGTCGCCGGACAGCTCGCGCGCCTCGCTGTACCGCTTGTCGTCGAGCCAGGTCTCCTCGGGGCCCCAGTCGATGTCCTCCTCCGGCTCCCAGACGTCCTCGCGGCCGCCGGCGAAACCGAACGTTTTCAGGCCCATCAACTCGAGCGCGCAATTACCGGTCAGGACCATCAGGTCGGCCCAGGAGAGCTTGCGGCCGTATTTCTGCTTGATCGGCCACAGCAGCAGCCGCGCCTTGTCGAGGTTCGCGTTGTCGGGCCAGGAGTTCAGCGGCGCGAACCGCTGCGTGCCCGAGCCCGCGCCGCCACGGCCGTCGCCGATCCGGTAGGTGCCGGCGCTGTGCCACGCCATGCGGATGAACAGCGGGCCGTAATGCCCGAAATCGGCCGGCCACCAATCCTGCGACGTCGTCATCAGCGCGAAGATGTCCCGCTTCACCGCCGCGAGGTCGAGGCTCTTGAACTCCTTGGCGTAGTCGAAGGTGTCCTTGAGCGGGTTGCCCTTGACCGAGTGCGCGTGGAGGATTTTCAGGTTCAGCTGGTTCGGCCACCAATCCTGGTTGGACCTCGGCCACGCTGTCGAATTGTTGGGAGCCACGCCCTTCATGGGGCATTGGCCGACGTTGTCACCGTCCATCTTTCTCTCCAATTTTTCGGCCGCGCCTGCGGACGCGATCCCGCGCCCAGCGATCCCCGCGCGCCCCTCCCAAATGTAGCCGCAACCTGGGATTGAAAGGAAGCCGGGAGGAAGTCAGAGCTATGGCCCGACTGAGGACCATCGGCGGCTTAACGGACGCCACCCTCGACTGTTGGTTTGACGCATCGCGGCCGAAGCCTCGGCATAAGTCGGATGGCACTCCCTCGTTCGTGTCCCGACAGGCGAGCGGTCATCAGACATGGTACAAGCCCGTGTTGACGAAACGATGGGCCGAGGCGTCAAAGTGCCGCGTTTTGAGAGTGCAAAACTGACATTGAGGGCGGCGCAAATAACATGCTGATGCCAACGTCAACAGCTATGTCTTCCAAACCACTTGGAAGAACAATCCAGCTCTTTTTGGTGGATGGTGACCCAAGTGGATTGAGAATCGCGTCATTACACGGTTGGACCGGAGCAGTCGTGGTCGCAACCCAATCCACGTTTGGGACATTGCTGGACAGGCCCGAGGCAGACCGAGCGGGCATCTATCTACTGAGCGGCCCCGATCCAGACAACGCACTACAGACCCGCTGCTACATTGGTGAGGCGGAAAACGTCCGCGAGCGCGTGAAGGTCAGTGCCGACGAGCATCCCTTCTGGGAAACTGCGGTAATCGTCACGACTTCTGATGAGGCGCTGACCAAGGGTCACATTCGTTACTTGGAAGCACGACTTATTCATATCGCCAATACAGTGGCTCGTGTAAAACTCGACAACACTCAGATGCCGAACGCTAAGTTGCCGGAAGCAGATCGGGCCAACATGGAGGCATTCCTAGCCAACATTGGCATAGTACTACCGGTAATCGGCCTCGATCTGCTCAAGCCACAACCCAAAGCAGTCGCTGCTGGTATTACAACATCAAATGGCACGATGGTCACAGGCATCGATCCAGGTGAGACGCGGCTTTGAAATCCGCCATACAAGCCAGATCAAAGCTTCGGCCGTCGAACAGGAAGGGGAATTTGTCGTTCTCGAGGGACTCGCAAGCACGTAAAGATGCGGGTCATGTCGGCACTAATAGTTACTTGGAATTAAAGAATCGATCTCATCTCAACCGGAGTTCTGAAGCTCGACATCGATAAATTATATTTTTTCTTTGCTAAGTCTTACGCTTTTAAGAGCCCGTCTGCGGCGGCGGCTGTCGTTCTAGATCGCAACTCGAACGGGCGCAAAGAGTGGAAGGTCGTCGGGAAGGACCTCACCTATGCCGAATGGCAGGAAGCCGAAGTCTGCCCCGCCAAGCTGAACAAGTCCGACGATTGACTTGCCGCCCTCGCCGCCCACACTTGCGCCGTGCCCGTTCCGGCGTAATCCGGGAGGCACCCGAGGGAGAGACGTGTCCATGACCGACGAGACCAGCCACAAGCCGAACGGCCGTGGCATGAACGGGGCCACCCGGCCCGGCCAGCATCTTCGCAGCCGCCGGTGGTTCGACAATCCCGACGACCCGGCGATGACGGCACTCTATCTGGAGCGCTACCTGAATTTCGGGCTGACGCCGGAAGAACTCCGCACCGGACGGCCGATCATCGGCATCGCCCAGACCGGCAGCGACCTGTCGCCGTGCAACCGCCATCTGGTCGGCCTCGCGAGCCGCGTTCGCGACGGGATCATCTCGGCCGGCGGCGTGCCGCTCGAATTCCCGATCCATCCGATCCAGGAAACCGGCAAGCGCCCGACCGCCGCCCTCGACCGCAACCTCGCCTATCTCAGCCTCGTCGAAGTGCTGCACGGCTACCCGCTCGACGGCGTCGTGCTGACCGGCGGCTGCGACAAGACGACACCGGCGGTGCTGATGGGCGCGGCGACCGTCAACATCCCGTCGATCCTGCTGTCGGGCGGCCCGATGCTGGACGGCTGGCACGAGGGCAAGCTCGCCGGGTCCGGCATGACCGTCTGGACCGGCCGCAAGCTCTATGCCGAGGGCAAGATCGACTACGAGGAGTTCATGGCGCTGGTCGTGTCGTCGTCGCCGTCGGTCGGCCACTGCAACACGATGGGCACCGCCCTCTCGATGAACAGCCTGGCCGAGGCGCTGGGGATGTCCCTGCCCGGCTGCGGCGCGATCCCCGGCCCGTACCGGGAGCGGGCGCAGATGGCATACCAGACCGGCCGCCGGATCGTGGAAATGGTCCACGAGAACCTGCGGCCGTCCGACATCATGACCAAGGACGCGTTCGAGAACGCGGTGGTCGCGGCCGCCGCCCTCGGTGCCTCGTCCAACTGCCCGATCCACATGGTCGCGATCGCGCGCCACATGGGCGTCGACCACAGCCTGGACGACTGGCAGCGGCTCGGCCCGGAAATCCCGCTGCTGGTCGATTGCCAGCCGGCCGGCCGCTTCCTCGGCGAGGCGTTCCATCGCGCCGGCGGGGTGCCCAAGGTGATGCAGGAGCTGATGGCGGCCGGGAAGCTGCACGGCAACGCGCGCACGGTCACCGGCAAGACGCTGGCCGAGGATCTGGCCACGGCGACCGGCCCGGTCGATCGCGACGTGATCCGCGCCTACGACACGCCGCTGCGCGAGAACGCGGGCTACGTCGTGCTGTCCGGCAACCTGTTCGACAGTGCCGTGATGAAGACCAGCGTGATCGACGCGGAGTTCCGCGAGCGGTTCCTGTCCGATCCCGAGCATCCGAACGTGTTCGTCGGGCGCGCCGTCGTGTTCGAGGGGCCGGAGGATTACCACGCGCGGATCGAGGAGCCGGAGCTGCAGATCGACGAGCACAGCTTCCTCATCATCCGCAACGTCGGCCCGATGGGCTATCCGGGCTCGGCCGAGGTCGTGAACATGCAGCCGCCCGCGTCACTGCTGAAGCGCGGCATCAACGCGCTGCCGACGATGGGCGACGGACGGCAGAGCGGCACGTCCGGCTCGCCGTCGATCCTGAACGTCTCGCCGGAAGCCGCCGTCGGCGGCGGCTTGGCGCTGCTGAACTCGGGCGACACCGTGCGGCTCGACCTCAACACGCGCCGCGTCGACGTGCTGCTGCCCGACGGCGAGCTGGAGCGGCGGCGGGCCGCATGGGTGCCGCCGACGCTCGAGAACAAGACGCCGTGGGAGCTGATCTATCGCTCGATGGTGGGGCAGCTCGATCGCGGCGGCTGCCTCGAACCGGCGACCGAGTTCCTGGACGTGCTGACCCAACGCGGCGAGAGCAGGAACAACCACTGATGGCCAACAGACTGTCCGGCAAGACGATCTTCACCACGGCGGCGGGCGCCGGGATCGGGCGCGCCACCGCGCTGATGATGGCGGCCGAGGGGGCCAGGGTCATCGCGACCGACCGCGATGTGAGCCTCCTTGCGGACCTCAAGCCGCACGGGATCGAGGTCGAGGCGCTCGACGCGCTGGACAACGACGCGATCAAGGCCGCCGCCAAGAAGCACGGCCCGGTCGACGTGTTGTTCAACTGCGCCGGCGTGGTCCACCAGGGCACGGTCCTGGATGCGACCGACGACCAGTGGTCGCTCGCGTTCGATCTCAACGCGCGCGCGATGTTCCACACCATCCAGGCGTTCCTGCCGGCGATGCTGGAGGCGGGCGGCGGGTCGATCGTCAACATCGCCTCGGTCGTCAGCACCCTCAAAGGGGCGCCGAACCGGTTCATCTACGCGGCCTCGAAAGCGGCCGTGATCGGCCTGACCCGCGCGATCGCCACCGATTACGTGACGCGCGGCATCCGCTGCAACGCGGTCTGCCCGGGCACGGTCCAGTCGCCGAGCCTCGATACGCGGATCGCCGCCAACGCCGCCGCCGCCGGCGGGATGGACGCGGCGCGCGCCGCGTTCGTCGCCCGCCAGCCGATGGGCCGCGTCGGCCTGCCGGAGGAGATCGCCGCGCTGGTGGTCTATCTCGCCTCCGACGAAAGCAAGTTCGTCACCGGCCAGGCGATGGTCATCGACGGCGGCTTTTCGCTCTAATGTCCTTTTACTCTACCCCCACGGGAGACGACCGATGAAGCTGGTACGGTATGGCGACTATGGCGCGGAGAAGCCCGGCCTGATCGACGGCGAAGGCCATCTTCGCGACCTGTCCGGCACGATCGCCGACATCGACGCGGACGTGCTGGCCCCGGCCGGCCTCGACCGTCTGCGCGCCATCGACCCGAACAGCCTTCCCGCGGTGCACGGCTCGCCGCGCATGGGGTCGTGCGTGCCCCGGCCGCTGAACTTCGTCTGCATCGGCCTGAACTACGCCGACCACGCGGCCGAGACGGGCGCGCCGATCCCGAAGGAGCCGATCGTGTTCCTGAAATCGCTCAGCGCGTTCTGCGGCCCGAACGACGACATCAAGATCCCGCGCGGCAGCCAGAAGACCGACTGGGAGGTCGAGCTCGGCGTCGTGATCGGCTCGCTGGCCCGATACGTCCCGGAAAACCAGGCGATGGACCATGTCGCCGGGTATTGCGTCATCAACGACGTGAGCGAGCGGCATTACCAGACCGAGCGCGGCGGCACCTGGGACAAGGGCAAGGGCTGCGACACGTTCGGCCCGACCGGTCCGTGGCTGGTGACGGCCGACGAGGTGCCGGACCCGCAGAACCTGTCGATGTGGCTCGAGGTCGACGGGCAGAAGCGGCAGGACGGCAGCACGAAGACGATGATCTTCGGCGTGCGCGAACTGGTCAGCTACGTGAGCCACTTCTTCACGCTGCATCCGGGCGACATCATCAGCACCGGCACGCCGCCGGGTGTCGCGATGGGGATGAAGCCGACGCCGATCTATTTGAAGGCGGGGCAGACGATGAAACTCGGCATCCAGGGCCTTGGCGAGCAGACTCAGCGCACCGTCGACGCCTAATCGGACGCTGGACGGGGTAGAAATGCCCCGTCCCAAGTAAAAGTGGCGTCTGGCGTCGCAAATACGGTTTGATTTTTTCGCGAATCGACGTGTTTGGCTTGCCGAACCGGCCGCGCCTATGGATGCTCGCGACTCGGAAACCCGGAGACGCCCACATGACCAAGGCACCCACGACCAAGGCGGCCGCCGCGAAGCCGGCGGCGGCCAAGTCGGCATCCTCGAAAAGCGCGAGCGCGACCGCCGAGCACGAGCCCAAGGCCGCCGCCGCTAAGTCGGCCCCCGCCAAGGCCGCCAAGGCAGCGCCCGCGAAACAGGCCGCCGCCGACGAGGCACCGCCGAAGGGTGCCAAGATCGACAAGCCGAAGGCCGGCAGCAAGCCCAACGCGT
The DNA here is from genome assembly GCA_963756975.1 of uncultured Alphaproteobacteria bacterium. Classification (GTDB taxonomy): domain Bacteria; phylum Pseudomonadota; class Alphaproteobacteria; order Acetobacterales; family Acetobacteraceae; genus CAVRQM01. Next base: position 686,939 of record CAVWPS010000002.1, read on the forward strand.
TGCAGCAGCCGCTTCAGCCGTCGGGCGAACTCGCGGCGGTCGTCGGCGAGGGCATGATGGCCCGTGGTGCCGTGGTCAGCAAGGTTTGGGAATACATCAAGGCCCACAAGCTTCAGAACCCGAAGGACGGGCGCGAGATCCTGGCCGACGAAAAGCTGAAGAAAGTGTTCGGCAAGGACAAGGTGACCATGTTCGAAATGAACAAGTATCTGGCCCAGCACCTGAAGTAGCCGGCTACGGGCCGAACCCCCGGCCGCGGCCGATCACGGCCGCGCCGAACCGGCCCCTCAACGCCTCGATCGCGTCCTGCCGGGCGACCCGGCGCAAGCTGTCCGGGTCGCCCAAATCAGCCGCATCCGCCTGATCGAGCGGCACGAGCCCGTGGCTCGACAACCCGATCAGCCGGAACCGCGTGCCGTCCGCCTCCCGCCCGAGCGGCCCGCGCAACGCGTCGAACAGCACGTCCGGCAGTCTGGACGGTGCCCGCAACCGGGCGGCACGGGTCCGCAGCACGAAGCCGGACGTCTTCAGCTTCAGCGTGATCCCGGTCGCCGCCATCCCGGCCTCCCGCAGCCGCCGCGCCACCTTCTCGCAGCACCGCCACAGATGCCGCTCCAGCGCCGGTTTGTCGGCGATGTCGGCGTCGAACGTCGTCTCCGCCCCGATCGACTTCGCCTCCCGCCTTGGGTCGACCGCCCGCGTGTCGCGCAGCCACGCGCGCGCCACCAGCGCCGGGCCGTCGTCGCCGAGCAACCGGCGGGCGTCCACGGGATCGAGCCGTTGCAGATCGCCGAGCGTGCGAATGCCGCGCTTGTCGAGCGTCCGCCCCTGCGCCGGGCCGATGCCGGGCAGCAGCCGCACGCTCTCGCCCGAAAGCTGGACCGCCGCCTCCTCGCCGAGCACGCAGAACCCGCGCGGCTTGTCCCGGCCGGCCGCGATCTTCGCCCGCAGCCGGTTGGCCGCGAGCCCGACCGAGACGGTGATGCCGATCTCCGCCTCGATCTTTCGTTGCAGCCGCGACAACGTCAGCGCGGAACTGGCACCGTGCAGCGACTCGGTGCCGCTCAGATCGAGCGCCGCCTCGTCGATCGACAGCGGCTGCACCAGCGGCGTGAGCTGCGTCATCAGCCGCCGCACCGCCCGGCCGGCAGCGACGTATTTGGCGAAATCGGGCCGGATCACCACCGCGTCCGGACATGCTTTCAGCGCCTGCCCCATCGGCATGGCGCTGCGGACACCGCGCAGCCTCGCGACGTAGCACGCGGCCGTCACCACCCCGCGCACGCCGCCGCCGACCACCACCGGCCGCCCGGCCAGCTCTGGCCGGTCGCGCTTTTCGATGCTGGCGAAGAACGCGTCGCAATCGACGTGCGCGATGGACAGCCGGCCGAGTTCAGGGTGGCGCAGCAGGCGCGGGCTGCCGCACGACCGGCACACCGCCTCGGCCGCATAGGCAAGCAACGTCGCAGTCGCGGCAGAACCCTATTGCGGCGCCGGCCACAGCCACGCCGCCCCGCGCACGCCGGAGCTGTCGCCGTGCGCGTTCTTGACGACCGGCGTCTTCACGACGTCGGAGAACACCCGCTCGGACAGGATCTTGGGCAACGCCGTATAAAGGTGGGCCATGTTCGACAGCCCGCCGCCGAGCACGATCACGTCGGGGTCGATGATGTTCGTGATGACCGCGAGACCGCGCCCGAGCCGGTCGGCGTGGCGCGCCAGCGCGTCGATCGCCTTCTGCTCGCCCGCCGCCGCCCGCGCCGGAATGCCGGACGCGTCCTTCGCATCCGGCCCGTCGCAATCGCGCGCGAGCCCGGTGCCGGAGACGTGCAGTTCCATGCAGTTCCGCTGGCCGCACCAGCAGAGCGGGCCCGGCGTCTCCTCGATCGACGCCCACGGCAGCGGAATGTGCCCCCACTCGCCGGCAATGCGGTGCGGGCCCTCCAGCACCTTGCCGCCGATGACGACGCCGCCGCCGCAGCCGGTGCCGATGATGACGCCGAACACGCAGTTCATCCCCTTGCCGGCACCGTCGCTCGCCTCGGACAGGGCGAAGCAGTTGGCGTCGTTGGCGATCCGGACCGTGCGGCCGAGCAGCCTGGACAGGTCGGCGTCGAGCGGGTTGCCGTTCAGCACGACGGAGTTGGCGTTCTTGATCAGGCCGGTCGCGGGACTGACGACGCCCGGAATGCCGATCCCGACGCTGCCGCGCCCACCCATCGCCTGCTCGGTGCGCGCCACCAGGTCGGCGATCGCGCGAACCGTGCCCTCGTAGGTCGGCGGCGTCGGGACGCGGGTCCGGTTGGTGAATGTGCCGTCGCGCTCGAGCGCGATCACCTCGATCTTGGTGCCGCCGAGGTCGACGCCGAGACGATAATCATAAGTCTGATCGGCGGCGCTCACTGTGTTCTCCCCGTTACGCGACCACACCTTGCTACCCAAGCACCGCGTGCTCAAGGGAGCCGGGTTGCCCAAGCGGTGCCGCGAAGCGACAATCGGCGCATGACCGAGACCCTGCTCGACGTTCAAGGCATGGCGTGCCCCCTTCCCGTGCTCCGCGCCAACCGCGCGCTGCGGTCGCTGTCGGCCGGCGAGCGTCTGCGCGTGATCGCGACCGACCGGGCGGCGATCGCGGATTTTCAGTCGTTCTGCCGCGAGACGGGCCATGCGCTGATCGCCTGGAGCGACGATGGCGGCGTCCTCAGCTTCACCATCCGCAAGCGTCCGGACACGGCGGGACCGGCGGGGGAGCCGTCCGCGTGACCGTCGCCCTGATCACCCACCCCGACTGCCTCGCCCATGATCCCGGCCCGTTCCATCCGGAATCGCCGGATCGGCTGCGCCACGTCCTGGCCGCACTCGAGGGCGAGGAGTTCGCCGCCCTGATCCGCGAGGCGGCACCCCTGGCCACGCGCGAGCAGTTGGCCCGGGTGCATACGGACGCCCACATCGCCGCCCTCATGGCGCTCGACCCGGGCGGGGACGAGCGGATCGCGATCGACGCCGACACCGTGGCCGGGCCGGGCAGCGTCACCGCCGCACTACGCGCGGCCGGTGGTGCCGTGGCGGCGGTCGACGCGGTGATGGACGGCTGGGCACGGCGCGCGTTCGTCGCCGTCCGCCCGCCCGGCCACCATGCCGAGCGCGACCGGGCGATGGGGTTCTGCCTGTTCTCGACCGCCGCCGTCGCCGCCCGCCACGCGCAAGTCGCGCATGGGCTGAGCCGCGTGGCCGTGGTCGATTTCGACGTCCATCACGGCAACGGCTCGCAGGACGCGATGCAGGACGATCCAGGCCTGTTCTACGCGTCGAGCCATCAGTGGCCATGCTACCCCGGCACGGGGGCCGCGCGGGAGACCGGCGTCGCGGGGAACGTGATGAACGTGCCGCTGCCGCCCGGCACCGGCGGCACCGGTTTCCGGGCCGCGTGGCGCGACCGTATCCTGCCGGCGCTGGCGGATTGGAAGCCGGAGTTGCTGATCGTCTCGGCCGGCTTCGACGCGCATCGCGACGACCCGCTGGCGCAGCTCACGGTCGACGAGGCGGATTTCGCCTGGCTCACGGCCTCGTTGACGGCGATCGCGGAGCAGCATTGTGGCGGTCGTCTGGTATCGGTGCTGGAAGGGGGCTATGACCTCACCGCGCTGGCCCGATCATGTGCCGCGCACGTCCGGTCCCTGTTGCAGGACTGACACACGAACGGGGATTCCCCTGCCGGACGTCATTCGGATGTCATCCCAGTGCTCCAACTCTGCGTAATCGATGGTTAAGGCGACGGTCCAGATGGCGGGTGCAACCGGAACGGCGGTGACCGAAGGCGATCCGGCACTCGCGGCCATGTCGTTCGAGGACGCGCTCGCCGAGCTGGAGAGGATCGTCCAGGGACTCGAGGGGGGCAAGCAGCGGTTGGAGGATGCGATCGGAGCCTACGAGCGGGGTGCCGCGTTGCGGACCCACTGCGAGGAAAAGCTTCGCCAAGCCGAGATGCGGGTCGAGCGAATCGTCTCGGGCCGCGCCGGCCCGGCCGACATCGCGTTGAATCAGGGTCCGGCCCGGACCGAGCCGTTGGACGATGAGGATATTCCATTTTGAACGCACCGATGACCGCCGCCCGTCCTGACACGCCGATGCTCGATCGGGTGCGAATCCCGTCCGATCTTCGCAACCTGTCGGCGGAGCAGCTGGCGCAGGTCGCGGCCGAGCTGCGGCTGGAGACGATCGACGCCGTCAGCGTCACGGGCGGCCATCTCGGCGCCTCGCTCGGCGTGGTCGAATTGACGGTCGCGTTGCACGCGGTGTTCGAGACGCCGGCCGACCGGCTGATCTGGGACGTCGGCCACCAGGCCTACCCGCACAAGATCCTGACCGGCCGGCGCGACCGCATCCGCACGTTGCGCCAGGGGGGCGGCTTGTCGGGCTTCACCCGCCGGGCGGAGAGCGAATACGATCCGTTCGGGGCCGCGCACTCGTCCACCTCGATCTCCGCCGGTCTCGGCATGGCGGTGGCGCGCGACCGGCTCGGCAAGCAGAACCATGTGGTCGCGGTCATCGGCGACGGCGCGATGTCGGCCGGCATGGCATACGAGGCGATGAACAACGCGGGCGCGTTGCGCTCCAACCTCGTCGTGATCCTGAACGACAACGACATGTCGATCGCGCCGCCGGTGGGTGCGATGAGCGCCTACCTGTCGCGGCTGCTGTCGTCGCACAGCTATCTGAGCCTGCGCGACCTCGCGGGCAAAATGGCCAAGCGGTTCCCCCGCTCGGTCGAGCGCACCGCGCGCCGCGCCGAGGAGTACGCGCGCGGGTTCCTCACCGGCGGCACGCTGTTCGAGGAACTCGGCTTCTACTACGTCGGCCCGATCGACGGCCATAACCTCGACCACCTGCTGCCGGTGCTGCGCAACGTGCGCGAGGCCGAGGACATGGGCCCGATCCTGCTGCACGTCATCACGCAGAAGGGTCGCGGCTACGCGCCGGCCGAGGCCGCCGCCGACAAGCTGCACGCGGTCAGCAAGTTCAACGTGCTGACCGGCGAGCAGGTCGCCCCGCCGCCCGGCCCGCCGAGCTACACATCGATTTTCGCGGACGCGCTGATCGCCGAGGCCGAGGCCGACAGCCGGATCGTCGCGATCACGGCGGCGATGCCGAGCGGCACCGGTCTCGACCGGTTCGCCAAGCGGTTCCCCGACCGGCTGTACGACGTCGGCATCGCCGAGCAGCACGCGGTCACCTTCGCCGCCGGCATGGCGACCGAGGGGCTGAAACCGTTCTGCGCCATCTACTCGACGTTCCTGCAGCGCGCGTACGATCAGGTCGTCCATGACGTGGCGATCCAGTCGCTCCCGGTCCGGTTCGCGATCGATCGCGCGGGCCTGGTCGGGGCCGACGGCGCGACCCACGCGGGATCGTTCGATCTCGCCTATCTCGGCTGCCTGCCGAACATGGTGCTGATGGCGCCGTCCGACGGCGTCGAACTCGCCCACATGGTCGCGACCGCCGCGGTGATCGACGACCGGCCGAGCGCGGTGCGGTATCCGCGCGGTGCCAGCACCGGGGCCGATCAGCCGGCGCGCGGGTCGGTGCTGGAAATCGGGCGCGGCCGGGTGCTGCGTCGCGGGGCCGACGTCGCGATCCTGTCGCTCGGCACCCGTCTCGAGGAGGCGATCGCGGCCGCCGACCGGCTGGCCCGGATCGGCCTCACGGTCACGGTCGCCGACGCGCGGTTCGCCAAGCCGATCGACACCGCGCTGATCGAACAGCTCGCGCGCGACCACCGCGTGCTGGTGACGGTCGAGGAGGGCAGCGTCGGTGGCTTCGGCGCGTTCGTGCTACAGCATCTGGCATCGGCCGGGCTGCTCGACGGCCAGTTGCGGGTGCGAACCATGACCTTGCCGGATCTGTTCCTGGACCACGACGCGCCGGCGCGGCAGATCGCCGTGGCACGGCTCGGGGCGGCCGATATCGAGGCGGCGGTGACCGGGGCGCTCGGCATCCGGGCCGGCGACGCCCTGCTCACGGGGTCGGCGGCATGATCGCGCGCCGGACCCTGCTGACCGGCCTGGCACTGGGCGGGCTCGCGAGCGGGATCGCCACGGTTGCGCGGGCGCAGGATGCGGACCCGGCGACGCCCATCGCGGCGCTGAACGCGGCCCTGCTGCGTGCCATGAAAGCCGGGCCGTCGACGCCGTTCGCGCAACGGGCGGCCATGATCTCGCCCGCGATCCAGAGCGCGTTCGACTTGCAGACCATCCTGCGCGTGATCGTCGGTCCCCGCCTCGCGGCGTTCTCCCCGGCCGATCAGGCGGCGCTGCTGCAGGCGTTCACGCGGTATACGGTGGACAGCTACACGGCCAACTTCGACCGCTTCGGCGGCGAGGTGTTCGTCGTCCTGCCGAATCCCCGCGCCGTCGGCAACGACCGGGTCGTCGCCACGACGCTGACGCAAGCCGGCGGTTCGCCGACGCGGCTCGACTACGTGATGCGACAGAGCGCGTCGGGCTGGCACGTGGTCGACATCCTGCTCGACGCGTCGATCAGCCGGGTGGCGGTGCAACGCTCGGATTATCGCGCGCTGGTCGGCCAAGGCGCGCCCGCGCTGATCGCCAAGCTGAACCAGAAATCCGCCAGCCTCGAGGCCGGGGCGAAGGGTTGAAGTGACCGGGTGGTTCGTCTGGCTGGCCGACCCTCTCCGGTTGCTGGCACTCGCGTTCGGGCTGCTGGCGTGCGCTGGACTCGTGCAGGTGCTGGTCGGGCTGGTGCTGGTCCGCCGGTTCGCCGAGGCGGCTAAGCCCATCCCCGCCCGGTCGTTCGAGCCGGTGACGGTCCTGAAGCCGCTGTTCGGGGCCGAGCCGCTGCTGGAGGACGCGCTGGCGAGTGTCTGCCGCCAGGACCACGCCCCGCTTCAGATCGTGTTCGGCGTCCAGGATGACGACGATCCAGCGATCGCGGTGGCGCGTCGGGTCATGGCGCGGTTCCCCGACCGGGACATCGCGCTCGTCGTCGACCCCACGCCGCACGGGCGCAACCGCAAGGTCGCCAACCTGATCAACATGGCCCGGCACGCCCGCTACGACGTGCTGCTGATCTCGGACAGCGACGTCCATGTGGAGCCCGACACGGTCGCCCGCATGCTCGACGCGCTCGGCCGGCCCGGCGTCGGCCTGGTCACGGCACCTTATGGCGGACGGCCGGCGACGGACACCGTCGCCGCCCATCTCGGCGCCAGCGGCATCGGCCACGGCTTTCTGCCCGGCACGCTGATGGCACGCGCGCTGGGGCGGCGCGACTGCCTCGGGGCCGCCATGGCGATCCGGCGCTCCACCCTCGACGCCGTCGGCGGCCTGCCCGCGTTGTCGCGGCACGTCGCCGACGACCACATGCTCGGGCTGCTGGTCCAGCAACTCGGGCTCGACGTCGCCATGGCCGGCTGCGTGCCCACGACCACGGTGCCCGAAACGAGCGTGCGCGACCTGTTCCGCCACGAGCTGCGCTGGTCGCGCACGATCGCCTCGTTCGTGCCGCTGAAATTCGCCGCATCCGCCGTGCAGTATCCGATCGCCTGGGCGCTGCTGGCGTTTGCGGCCACCGGGTTCGGCATTGCCGGCTTCACGCTGGTCGCCGCAATGTGGCTCGCGCGTGCCCTCGCGGCCGTGGCGATCGACCGGATGCTGGCGCTCCCACACAACCGCATGGCATTGCTGCTGCTGCCACTGCGCGACGTGCTGTCGCTGGCGGTGGTTGCGGCGACGTTCGCCGGCACCGAAATCAAGTGGCGCGGCCAGATCATGCACGTCCGCGGCACCCGCCTTAACACGCTCGATACCCTCCCGATCGGGACCGAACCGCGATGATGAAGACCCTGTTCCTGCAGCCCCCGAGCACCGACGGTTTCGACGGCGGCGCCGGCTCGCGCTATCAGGCCAAGCGCGAGATCAAGAGTTTCTGGTACCCGACCTGGCTCGCGCAACCGGCCGCGCTGGTCGAGGGCAGCAAGCTGATCGACGCGCCGCCCGCCCGCATCAAGCTCGATGCGGTGACGGCGCAGGCGAAAGATTTCGAGCTGTGCGTGATCCACACGTCGACGCCGTCGTTCGCGTCCGACGCGAAGGTCGCGCGCGCGATGAAGGACGCGAACCCGAACCTGAAAATCGGTTTCGTGGGGGCCAAGGTCGCCGTGCAGCCGGGCGAAAGCCTGCTCGAGGCCGACGCGATCGACTTCGTGGCCCGCAACGAGTTCGACTTCACGATCAAGGACGTGGCCGAGGGCCGCGACCTGTCCTCGATCGACGGCATCAGCTACCGCGACCCGAACTCCGGTGCCGTGGTCCACAACGCCGACCGCACGATGATCGCCAACATGGACGACCTGCCGTTCGTGACCGAGGTCTACAAGCGCGACCTGCGGATCGAGGATTACTTCATCGGCTACCTGATGCACCCGTACGTCTCGATCTACTCGGGGCGCGGCTGCAAGAGCCATTGCACGTTCTGCCTGTGGCCGCAGACGGTCGGCGGGCACACGTATCGCGTCCGCTCGCCGGGTCACGTCGCCGAGGAAATCCGGCTGGCGATGAAGTATTTCCCGCAGGTCCGGGAGTTCTTCTTCGACGACGACACGTTCACCGACAACCTGCCGCGCGCCGAGGCGATCGCGCGCGAGCTCGGCAAGCTCGGCGTCACCTGGTCGTGCAACGCGAAGGCCAACGTGCCGCGATCGACCTTGAAGATCCTCAAGGATAACGGGCTGCGGCTGCTGCTGGTCGGCTACGAGAGCGGCAACCAGCAAATCCTCTACAACATCAAGAAGGGCATGCGGATCGAGGTCGCGAAGCAGTTCACCAAGGACTGCCACGAGCTCGGCATCAAGATCCACGGCACGTTCATCCTCGGCCTGCCGGGTGAGACGACCGAGACGATCCAGGAGACGATCCGGTTCGCGACCGAGATCAACCCGCACACGCTGCAGGTGTCGCTGGCCGCCCCGTATCCCGGCACGTTCCTGTACAAGCAGGCGTTGGAGAATGGCTGGCTCGATGTGGAGCATGCCGAGCTGATCACCGACGCCGGCATCCAGATCGCGCCGCTGCACTACCCGCATCTGTCGCACACCGAAATCTTCGACTCGGTCGAGACGTTCTACCGGAAGTTCTACTTCAGGGCCCCGAAGATCGCGTCCATCGTCGGCGAGATGGTCCGTAGCCCGCAGATGATGAAGCGCCGCCTGCGCGAGGGCGTCGAGTTCTTCGCGTTCCTGCGCGATCGCAAGGCCGCCTGATCCTTCGCTTCACGGCCGACGATTTCGGCCTGTCCGAGGCGGTCAACGAAGCGGTCGAGCGTGCGTATCGCGACGGCGTCCTGACCCATGCGAGCCTGATGGTCGCCGGACCCGCCGCCGCCGATGCGGTGGCGCGGGCACGGCGGCTGCCGGGCCTGCGCGTCGGCCTGCATCTGGTGGCGGTCGAGGGCCCGTCGGTGCTGCGCGACCGGGCGATCACCGGGCATGACGGCTGGTTCGGTTCCGAGCAATTTTCACCGGGCGTGCGATACGCGTTCAGTTCATCGACGCGCAAAAAGCTCGACGCCGAGATCGCCGCGCAATTCGACGCCTTTGCCGCGACCGGATTGCCGCTCTCGCACGCCGACGCCCACAAGCACATGCACCTGCACCCGACGGTCGCGGCACTCATGCTGCGCCATGGCCGCGCGCACGGCTTGCGCCGCGTCCGGGTGCCGAGCGAACCGCCGGCGATCATGGCGGCACTCGGCAGCCCGCCGACGATGGCGGCGCGCGCCTTGCACCAATGGACGGGCGTGCTGCGCGTCCAGTGCAACCGCGCCGGTATGGCGACGCCGGAGGCGGTGTTCGGCCTCGCCTGGTCCGGGCACATGACCGAAGACCGGGTGCGCCGCATCCTGGACGCGAAACCGCGCGGCGACGTGGAACTGTATTTCCACCCCGCCGCCGGGCGCGACGCGCTGCTGGACCGCCTGATGCCCGATTACGAGCACGAGGCCGAGCTGGAGGCCCTGCTCAGCCCCGCCGTGGCGCGACGGGTGTCGGACTACGCGGCGGCCGGTTGAGCAGGGTCGGCACGAACAGCAGGTTCGCGATCAGCGTGCAGCCGAGGCTCACCAGCAGCAGCCGCCCCATGCTGGACGTGCCCGGATGGCGGCTCAACGCCAGCGTGCCGAACGCGGTGCCGGTGGTCAGCGCCGAGAACACGATGGCCCGCGCCGTCGCGGTGCCCAGGAAGCGCGTCGTGCCGGCGCGCCAGTTCATCACGAAGTAGATGTTGAACGACACGCCGACACCGAGCAGCAGCGGCAGCGCGATGACGTTGGCGAAGTTGAGCGGCAGCGGCAGCACCACGCAGACGACCACCGTCAGCAACGCCGACAGCAGCAGCGGCGTCATCACCAGCGCCACGTCGACCGCCCGGCGCAGCACGAGGGCCAGGATCACCGCGATCGCGATCAGGGCGTAGATCGCGGCGTCGCGGAAGGCGCTGACGATCGTGCCCGCCGTCTCGACGATCTGCACCGCCGAGCCGCCCGCGTCGGGCGCGATCGTCCGGGTCTGGTCCACCAGCTCGTGCAAGCCATGGCTGTCCCGCGCCTCGGCCCGGGCCAGCACCTGCACCCGCGCCCGCCCGTCCGGCAGCAGCCAATCGCGCGCGAGACCCTGCGGGATGTCGGCCGCCGTCACCGGCCCGGCCTGCAGGGCGACCCGCAGCCGTTGCAGCATCGCCGGCAGGAACGTCGTCAGCGCCGTGTTGGCGGACATCGCCACGGTGTCGGACGCGGTGGACAGCCGGTGCAGATCGGCCGCGATCGCGCGCAGCGGGTCGTCGGGCGGCAGGGTGCCCAGCACGCGATCGAGGTCGTCGGCCGTCACCTTGGCCGACATGCGGATCGCCTCGGCCGTCACCGGGGCCGGCGGGGACATCGCGGCGAGGGTCGAGCCGAGCACGTCGCGCGCGTCGGCCAGCAAAGCGAGCTTGGCCGGCTGATCCGTCGGCACGAAGCTGTCCAGCGTCAGCGTGTCGGCGACCAGCGGCAGCGTGTGCAGCCGCTTCGCGTCGGCGTCCGCGTCGGCCAGCGTCGGGCGCAGGATGTCGATCGTGTACGGGTTCGTGTACGGCGAATTCATCAGATCGGTCAGCGTCCGCATCGCCTCGGTCGTCGGGTCTTTCGTGTGCAGCGGGTCGCTATCGAACGCGAGATGCGAGATCAGCAGCACGCCCAGCACCCCGAGCACGCCGAAGATCGCCAGCACGACCGGGCGGATGCGGCGCAATCCCGCTTCGAGGTAGCCGCCGGTCGCCCAGCCGACTTCCTTCCGCTCGGCGCGCGGCTGCATCAGCGTCAGCGCCGCCGGCAGGAACACGGTGGTGCAGCCCCAGGCGGACAGCATCCCGAACCCGGCGATCAGGCCGAGTTCGGCGACGCCCGAAAAGCTGGTCGGCACGAAGGCGAGAAAGCCGGCGGCGGTGGCGGCGGCGGCGACCAGGATCTGCGGCCCGACCATGCGGGCGGTGACCCGCAGGGCGGCGGCGCGGTCGGGCACGCCCACCCGGACCTGCCGGTAGCGCACCGAGAACTGGATCGCGAAATCGACGGCGATGCCGACGAACAGGATCGCGAACGCGACCGAGATCAGGTTCAGCGTGCCCACGGCCAGCGCCGCGAACCCGGTCGTGAGCGCGAGGCCGAGCAGCAACGTGATGAGAATCGGGATGATCAGCCGGATGCTGCGGACCGCCAGCAGCAGCCAAAGTGCGACCAGCAGGCAGCTTCCGATCGTGCCGACCACGGCACCGTCGGCGACGGTCGCGAACTCCTCGTCGGCCAGCGCCACCGAGCCGGTCACCCGCGCCCGCGCCTGACCCGCCGCGACCCAGGGCAGCCCGGCGATGTCGGCCCGCAGCACCGTCGTCGCCGCCCCGCCCGGCTGGAGCGCGCCGTAATCGAGCGCCGGCTGGGCCAGCACGAAGCGGTATTGCCCGGCCTGCGCGACCGCCGGCCCCGCCAGCAGCGTCTGCCACGACAGCGGGTGCGGCCGGCCGTCGAGCGCGTCGCGCATCGTGCGGTCGAACGCGCCGAGCGCCTGCGCGAACGGGCCGAGATTGGCCTGCCCGCGCTTGACGCCCTCGGCGATCAGCGAGAGGGCCGCGAACAGCCCGCGCGTCGACGGATCGGCGTTGAGCTGGCCGAGGAACGGCTGCGCGTCGATCGTCTGGTTCAGCAGCGTCGACAGCGTCTGCGTGTCGAGCAGCATCAGCCCGACGCGATCGAACCACGGCGAGGCGTCCGGGCGGGTCACGTCGGAGAAGTGGGCCGGGTCGGCGGCGAGCTTGGCCGCGAGCGAGGCGGCCGTCGCGTCCGCCTGTTCCGGCGAGTCGCCCTCGACCACGGTGACGAGCAGGTTGCGGAATTGCGGGAAGTCGCGATCCCACGCGATCTGATGCTGCCGCCACGGCAGCTTCGCCGAGAACAGCAGGTCGGTGTCCGTGGTCACGCCGAGGCGCGTCGCCCCGACCCAGCCCATGACGGCGATCGTGGCGAAGCCCGCGAGCACGATCAGAACCGCGCGCCGGCGGCTGTGCTCCACCACGCGGGCGAGCAGGTCGGCGAGGATCACGTCGAAGAAACCTTAGATGCCGGTGATGGCCATCCGATAGTGGACGCGGGTGAACTGGTCCATGGGCAGCGCTCTTCCGGCTAGGGGCCGTTCAGCATCAGCACCTCGGACTTGCCGAAATAATGCATCACGGCGAGCGCATATCCGTTGGCCGGCCCGGACACGACGTTTCGCCCGGTCGGCGCGCTGAACCCGTCCACGATGCGGCCGCGCGGCAACAGCAGGAACGGCATCGCGGTCGCGGTCGCGTCGTGTCCCGCGCGCCAGTTCGCGTCGCGCGCCGCGACCCGCGCCGGTTCGGACGCGTAGTCGGCCTGCAACGCGGGGATGGACTCGGCCAGCGGCACCAGGATCGCCAATCCCAGAAACACCGGCCCCGCGATCGCGGCCCACGAGGGCGGGATTCGCCGCGCCAACCGGGTGCGGCCCAGCGCGAATGCAAGCACCACCAGCAGCAGCACCGTCAGGCACGCGCGCACGGTCTCATGCCGTTCGCAGCACAGGATGCCGAACTGGTTGAACGCGCTGGCGAGCGAAACGAACGCGGCGACGGCCAGCGCGACGGCGATGGCGAACAACCGGCGCGCGGACCCCGGCGCGATTCCGCCGGCCCGCAGGCACAGCGTCGTCCCGATCAGGAACAGAAGCCGGTCCAGACGCTCCAGCGCTGCGGACGGGATCTCGGACGGCGACGCGGTCGAGGCGATCTCGGCCCCGAACCGCCCGGCGGCGGCCAGCAGGCTCGGCCACGGGCGGTGGAAGTAATCCGGCGACGGGACCATCCGCTCGATCCCCTGCGAAACCCGCCCGGTCACCAGCAGGCCGCCGAGGATGAGGCACGCCGCGAGGGGGATCAGCAGCCACGCGACCCGTCGGACGGCACGCGCCCGCCGCCGCCAGCCCCGTTCCTCCGACGCGGCGGCCACAAGCAACGCGCCGCATAGCGCCGCCACGAACACGAGGCCGATTTCCGAGCTGCCGGAGGCGATCAGCATCGCGACGACGCAGCCGGTCGCGCCGCCGGTGGCGAGCCGCCGCGCCTGGGACATCCGCAGCACGACGTAGGTGATGCCGGCCAGTCCGAGCACGTAGGCCCCCGCGCCCATCGGCCAGTAGAACGCCTCCGAGACCGGATGCCCGAGCAGGAAAACGGCGAGCACCGACGCGGCGACCAGCCAGGCCGTCAGCGTCCGCACGCCCAGGGCCGCCAATGAGGCGATCGGCAGGGTCGACCAGACCAGCAGAAGAAACGGCGTGATGAGTTGCCGCCCGGACGCGGCCACGGCCTGCTGGTAGCCCCACAACACCCCGTCCGAGACCGGGCGCGGACTCCAGTCGACCAGGCGTCGCAGGAAGAACACGAGGCCGCCGTCGCGCAGCAGGGCGAAGGTGGCGAACTCGTCCGAGCCCCACGACGCGGCCGGGATCAGCCCGACATGCAGAGCGACCGCGAGCACCGCGACCCCGGTCGCCGCCACGGTCGCCGCCACGGTCGCGATCTGGCCGGCCACGCGCGCGTTCACAGCAGCGCCAGGCGGCGCAGATCGGCCCGCAACGTGTCCGGCAGGCCGTGGCCGGCGGTCGTGTCGTCCGACAGATCCGCGGGCGCGTCGGCCGGCTCCAGATAGCGCCAGCCCTGGAACGCGCGGACCGCCCGCGCCTCGACCGGGACCAGCGCGCGGTCGAGCATGATGGCCGCGCACTTGCTGCCGTCGTCCCACACGCTCGGTTCGAGCGCCAGGACGCGCTGGCGGACCAGCATCACCCCCGCGATGACCCAGTACAGCGATCCGCCGTCGACGACCTCGGCGGCGCGGCGCGGCATCGAGCGGGTACGGTGGCGGGGAGCCTCGAACTGAGCCTGCCAATCGCGCAGCTCGGCCACGGTTGCGATCCCGACGCAGAGCTTGGCCAGATGGGTCACCGGCGGCCTATCCCCGATTGTGCGCGGACGGGCAAGGGCGGTAACGATCGCGTATGCGCCGCGGATGAGCCGTGGCGGCACCCGAACGGAGACCGCCGATGATGACCCGCGCGCTCGCGACAGTCCTGCTTGGCTTCACCGCCCTTTCGTCCGCCGCACACGCCCAATCCAGCGGCTCGGCCACGCTCGACGCCGTCAAGGCGCGCGGCCAGCTCGTCTGCGGCGTCGCCGGCGGCGTGCCCGGCTTCTCGCTGGTCGACAGCCAGGGCAAGATGACCGGCCTCGACGCCGATAGCTGCCGCGCCATCGCGGCGGCAACGCTCGGCGATGCCGAGAAGGTGAAATACGTCCAGCTCACCACGCAGAACCGCTTCACCGCGCTGCAGGCGGGCGACGTCGACGTGCTGATCCGCTCGACGACGTGGACGCTCGGCCGCGAATCGAACCTCGGCACCCTGTTCGCCGGCGTGAACTATTACGACGGCACCGGCTTCCTGGTGAAAACCAGCCTCGGCGTGAAGTCGGTCAAGGACATGAACGGCGCCACGATCTGCGTGCAGCCGGGCACCAGCACCGAACTCGCGATCGCCGACTACTTCCGCGACAACAAGCTCGACTTCAAGCCGGTGCTGATCGAGGACCGCGCCGAGCTGGAGCGGACGTTCACCGCCGGCCAGTGCGACGCCTACTCGACCGACAGCTCGGCGCTGGCGACGTTCCGCGCGACCCAGCCGAACAAGAACGACTACGTCCTGCTGCCCGAGATCATCAGCAAGGAGCCGCTCGGCTACATGGTCCGCAAGGGCGACGACAAATGGTTCGACATCGTGCGCTGGACCTACTTCGCCGAGCTGACGGCCGAGGAGGACGGCGTGACCAGCAAGACGGTCGACAACGACCTCGCGACATCGACCAAGCCGGACGTTCGCCGCCTGCTCGGGCTCGAGGGCGACCTCGGCAAGTCGATGGGCCTCGATAACAAGTGGGCGTTCAATGTGGTCAAGCAGGTCGGCAATTTCGGCGAGATCTGGGACCGCAACATCACCGTCCTCGGCGTGCCGCGCGGGATCAACAATCTCTGGACCCATGGCGGCCTGCAATACGCGCCGCCGATGCGGTAGTCGCGCCTGTTGATTGCGACGAATTCATGTCGCAAGCTCCGGTCAGTGTTGCGCGGTGTGCGTAGCTGACCGGAGATCCCCGTCGGGAATGCATCCTTTTCGCCTGAGCTGGACCGACCCCCGGGTCCGCAACGTGGTCTGGCAGGTGCTGATCCTCGGCACGATCGCGGTCGTCGTCTGGACGTTGATCGGCAACGTTCGAAACAACCTCGACCGCCGCCATATCGCGACCGGCTTCGGCTTCCTGAGCCAGGCGGCGCATTTCCAGATCGGCGAGACGCTGCTCGCCTACGACTCCACCACCAGCACGTTCGCCCGCGCGCTGCTGATCGGCATCGTCAACACGCTCAAGGTCGCGGTCGTCGGCATCGTGTTCGCGACTATCCTCGGCACCCTGATCGGCATCTTCCAGCTCTCGCGCAACGCGCTGCTGGCAAGGGTCTGCGCCGTCTATGTCGAGGTGATGCGCGACATCCCGGTGCTGCTGCACCTGCTGATCTGGAAGGCGCTGATCTCCGGCCTGCCCGGCATCCGTCAATCGGTGCAGGTCGGGTCCACGTTCCTGTCCAACCGGGGCATCGCGTTCCCGGTCATGGCGGAATCGTCCGCGTGGCCCCTGGCGGCCGCCGCGTTCGTCGTCGGCGCGGCCGGCACATGGCTCTGGACGCGCGCCATGCGGGCCCGGCGGGAGCGGACCGGCGCCGCGTGGCCGGTCTGGCCGGCCGGCGTATTGCTGATGATCGGCCTGCCGCTGCTGGCATGGGCCGTCTCGGGCGCCCCGGTCGCGCTCGATCGTCCGGCGATGAAGGGGTTCAACTTCCAGGGCGGCTGGCTGCTGAGCCCCGGCTACGTCGCCGTCACGCTGGGCTTGGTCCTCTATACGGCGGCCTATATCGCCGAGGTCGTTCGCTCCGGCCTGCTCGCGGTCAGCGGCGGACAGAGCGAGGCGGCGGCCGCGCTCGGTTTGTCGGTGGGGCAGACGATCCGGCTGATCGTGCTGCCGCAGGCGTTGCGGGTCATCATTCCGCCGATGACCAGCGAATACCTGAACCTGACCAAGAACAGTTCCCTCGCGGCGGCGGTCGGCTACCCCGACATCGTCAGCATCGCCGGCTCGATCAACACGATCAGCGGCCAGGCGATCGAGACGATCACCATCATCATGGCCGTCTACCTCACCATCAGCCTCTCGATCAGTGCGCTGATGAGTTACTACGAGAGCCGCATCCGGCTGGTGGAACGATGAGCGGCAGCACGTTCCTGCCGGCGGCGGCCGAACCGGTCCCGGCGCTGGCTGGCACCGTGGCGGAGCCGAAGCCGCCGGGCCGGGCGATCCGGCTGCGCCAGACCCTGTTCGGCGGGCCGGTGTCGGGCATCGTCACCGTGCTGCTCGCGCTGCTGCTGCTGCGGGCGCTGTGGGGCATCCTCGATTGGGGGGTGTTCAGCGCCATCTGGTCCGTCCCGGTCTCGGCCACCGGCACGCCCGATCCGTCGGTCTGCAAAACGGCGGCCGCCGGGGCGTGCTGGGCGGCGGTCGGCGAGAAATACCGGCTCGTGCTGTTCGGCGTCTATCCGTACGCGGAACAATGGCGGCCGCTGATCGTCGTCGTCGTATTCGTCGGCCTGTACGTCGCCTCGTCGATGCGGCGGTTCTGGCGGCCGATGCTGGCCGGGCTGTGGGCCTGTGCCCTGATCGTCGTGTTCGGGCTGATGTGGGGCGGCTTCCTCGGCATGACCTACGTGCCGCAGGACCAGTGGGGCGGTCTGCCGATCACGCTTATCCTGGCGACGTTCGGCCTCGCCCTAGCCTTCCCGCTCGCGGTGGTCGTCGCACTCGGCCGCCGGGCGAAATCGCTGCCGGCCGTGCGCATCCTGTGCGTCGTCTATGTCGAACTGATCCGCGGCGTGCCGCTGATCTCGGTGTTGTTCATGGCGACGCTGCTGTTGCCGCTGTTCCTCCCCGAGGGCCTGTCGTTCGACAAGCTGTTGTGCGCGCAGGTCGGCATCATCCTGTTCGCCGCCGCGTACCTGGCCGAGGTCGTGCGCGGCGGATTGCAGGCGTTGCCGCGCGGGCAGGCCGAGGCGGCGGATGCGCTCGGTTTGTCCTACTGGCAAAAGACGCTGCGGATCCAGCTTCCGCAGGCGCTCCGCATCGTCATCCCGCCGCTGGTGAACACCGCGCTCGGCCTGTTCAAGGACACCAGCCTGGTCGCGATCGTCGGCATCCTGGACCTCACGCGGTCCGCCGAGGCGGCGATCGCCGACCCGGTCTGGAGCAGCTTCTCGGCCGAGATCTTCCTGTTCATCGCGGTCATCTACTTCGCGTTCTGCTTCGCGATGTCCCGTTACAGCCACGGGCTCGAACGCAGCCTGTCCCGCAACCGCAAGCGCTAGGAACCACCATGAGCCAGGCCATCGCGATGGATCGTGTGGACGCGGCCGCCGGCACAGTGCCGGCCATCGTCCTCGATCATGTCGATAAGTGGTACGGCACGATGCACGTCCTGCGCGACATCAGTCTGTCGATCGCGCAGAAGGAACGCGTCGTCGTGTGCGGTCCCTCGGGCAGCGGCAAGTCGACCATGATCCGCTGCATCAACCGGCTCGAGGTCCACCAGAAGGGTTCGATCGTCGTCGACGGCACCGAACTCACCAACGACACCCGCGCCCTGGACACGATCCGGCGCGAGGTCGGGATGGTGTTCCAGTCGTTCAACTTGTTCCCGCATCTGACGATCCTCGAAAACTGCACGCTGGCGCCGATCTGGGTGCGCAAGATGCCGAAGCGCGAGGCCGAGGCGCTGGCGATGGAATATCTTGAGCGCGTTCGCATTCCGGAGCAGGCGAGGAAGTATCCCGGCCAGTTGTCGGGCGGGCAGCAGCAACGGGTCGCGATCGCGCGCGCGCTGTGCATGCGCCCGAAGATCATGCTGTTCGACGAGCCGACTTCGGCGCTCGACCCCGAAATGATCAAGGAAGTGCTCGACACCATGATCGGGCTGGCCGAGAGCGGCATGACAATGGTTTGCGTCACCCACGAGATGGGCTTCGCCCGGCAGGTCGCCGATCGCGTCGTATTCATGGACCGGGGCGAAATCGTCGAGCAAGGCGCGCCGCGCGAGATGTTCGAGCACCCGCAAACGGACCGCCTCAAACTATTCCTGAGCCAGATCCTTCGCGGGCATTAAGCGAACGCGGTGACGTCAGCGGTCAGCGCTGCATCTGCATCGCTTTGTCCATCGAGACCATGTTGTGGTTCAGGTGCTCCATGATGAACACCGAGCCGCCGACGAACAGGACGACGATCAGCACGCCGAAGGCGAGCGCCATGATGTTGTTGACGTTGTCCGGACCGGACGTGATGTGCAGGAAGAACACGAGATGGACGCCGATCTGCGCGATCGCCAGCACGAACAGCGCGATCGGGATGCTCGGGCCCCACACCAGCGACGTGCCGGCGACGGCGAACGAGACGACCGTCAGCAGCGTCGCGAGGCCGAGACCGATCAGGTAGCCGAGGATGCCGGAGCCGACATCCTCCCGTCCCTCACCCGGGGCGGAGTCGGTTTCATGGAGTTCGATCCGCGAGGCGATGTCGCTCATTGGATGGACCCTATCAGGTAGACGACGGTGAACAGCGCGACCCAGACGATGTCGAGCGCGTGCCAGAACAGGCTGAAGCACAGCACCCGGCGCAGGATGTCCTGCCGGAAGCCCTTGGCCCAGACCTGCGCCATCATCGTCAGCAGCCATAGCAGGCCGATCGTGATGTGCAGGCCGTGGCAGCCGACGAGCGTGAAGAACGACGACAGGAACGCGCTGCGCGACGGCCCCGCGTTTTGCGCGATCAGGCCGAGAAACTCATGGATTTCGAGCCCGAGGAACGCGGCACCCAAAACGAACGTGGCCGCCATCGCGCCGTAGAACCACGACGCGCGGTGCGCCTTGGCACCGATGCTGGCCAGGCCGCAGGTGAAACTCGACAGCAGCAGGCACGCCGTTTCGATCGCGGTGTTCTGGACGTCGAACAGTTGCTTGCCGTCCGGCCCGCCCGCCGTGGCGCTCGACAGCACCGCGAACGAGGCGAAGAACGCCGAGAACATGATGATGTCGCTCAGCAGGAAGATCCAAAACCCGTAGCCGACGATGATCCGCTTCGACGCGACTTCCTTCCCCGCGTGCTCCGACAGGGAGTGTCGCTCGGTGTGTTCGCCCTTGTGCCCGATATGGTTGGGATCGGTACCGCGCGTCGCGGTCTGGCTCGCGCTCATTCGGCGTGCTGCATCATCGCGACCGCCGCGCGGCGGTGCTGACGATACTCCTGATCGATCCGCCGGACCTCGGCCGCCGGGATCACGTATTCCGACCGGTCACGCCACGCGAACACCACGAAGGTCGCGAACGCGCCCAGGATGCCGACCCCGACCATCCACCAGATATGCCAGATCAGCGCGAAGCCCATCACGGTCGCGAAGAACGCGCAGACGAAGCCGGTCGGCGTGTTGCGCGGCATCTCGATGTCCTCGTATTGCGGCTCCTCCTCCGAGATCGCGGCGTCGCGGGCGCGTTCCTTGATGTGCCAGTAGGCGTCCTCGCCCTGGATGTCGGGGAACACGGCGAAGTTGAACGCGGGCGGCGGCGAGGACGTGGCCCACTCCAGCGAACGGCCGTTCCACGGGTCGCCGGTCCAGTCCCGCAGCTCCTCGCGGTGCCGGATGCTGACGACGAGCTGTGCCACCATCGCGATGATCCCGGCGAGGATGACGAGCGCACCGAACGCGGCAACCAGCAGCCACGGATGCCAGCCGGGCACGTCGTAATGCTGCATCCGCCGCGTCATGCCCTCGAGACCCAGGACGTAAAGCGGCCCGAACGCCAGCCAGAAGCCGACGAGCCAGCACCAGAACGCGACCTTGCCGAGGCCCTCGTGCAGCCGGAAGCCGAACGCCTTCGGGAACCAGTACATGTAGCCCGCGAAGGCGCCGAACACGGTGCCGCCGATGATGACGTTGTGGAAGTGCGCCACCAGGAACAGGCTGTTGTGCAGCACGAAGTCGGCCGGGGGCACCGCCAGCAACACGCCCGTCATGCCGCCGATCACGAACGTCACGATGAACCCGATCGACCACAGCATCGGCGTCGAATAGACGATCTTCCCGCCGTACATCGTGAACAGCCAGTTGAAGACCTTAACGCCCGTCGGGACCGCGATGATCATCGTGGTGATGCCGAAGATGGCGTTCACGTCGCCGCCCGAGCCCATCGTGAAGAAATGGTGCAGCCAGACCATGAACGCGAGCAGGCAGATCGCCATCGTGGCGACGACCATCGAGCGGTAGCCGAACAGCGGCTTGCGCGAGAACGTCGACACGACTTCGGAGAACACGCCGAACGCCGGCAGGATGAGGATGTAGACCTCGGGATGTCCCCACGCCCAGATGAGGTTCATGAACATCATCACGTTCCCCCCACCTTCGTTCGTGAAGAAGTGGAAGCCGAGGTAACGGTCGAGCAGCAGCATCGCGAACGTGGCCGTCAGGATCGGGAACGCCGCCACGATGAGCAGATTGGACGCGAGCGACGTCCAGCAGAACATCGGCATCCGCATGTAGGTCATGCCGGGCGCGTGGATCTTCAGGATCGTCGTGACGAGGTTGACACCCGACAGCAGCGTTCCGACCCCGGATATCTGGAGCGCCCACAGGTAGTAATCCACACCGACGCCGGGCGAGTAGGCCAGCTCCGACAATGGCGGGTACGGCAGCCAGCCGGTCTTGGCGAACTCGCCGACGACGAGCGAGATGTTGACCAGCAACGCGCCGGTCGCGGTCAGCCAGAAACTCACGAGGTTCAGCGTCGGGAACGCGACATCGCGCGCGCCGAGCTGCAGCGGGATGACGAAGTTCATCAGCCCGATCATGAACGGCATCGCCATGAAGAAGATCATGAGCGTGCCGTGCGCGGAAAAGATCTGGTCGTAGTGATCGGGGGGCAGATAGCCCGGCGAATTGTACGCCAGCGCTTGCTGCGACCGCATCAGGATCGCGTCCGAGAAGCCGCGCATCAGCATGACCAGCGCCAGCAGCGTGTACATCACGCCGATCCGCTTGTGGTCGACGCTCGTGATCCACTCGCGCCACAGATACGGCAGGTGGCCGCGCAGCACGATCCAGCCGATCACGCTCAGCAACACGAGGCCGACCACGCCCGAGGCGATCATCGGAATGGGCTGATCGAGCGGGATCGCCGCCAGTGTGAGCTTGCCCAACATCCTACTTCTCCGTGACTTTGTTGGACCCCATGGCCGGCGTGGGGGCCGGGCCGGGTCCGGGCGGCAGCGTCTGATCGACGACGCGGTCGAACAGCCCGGGCGAGACGTCTCGATAGGTGAACGGCTTCGCCTCGACGCTCTGCTTGCTGAGCGCGCGGTATGCCGGGTCGTCGAGCGTGTCGCCGCTCTGACGCGTGGTGTCGACCCAGGCGGCGAACTGGTCCTGCGGCACGGCGCGCACGTTGAAGTTCATGTCGGAAAAGCCGTCGCCGCTGAAATGGGTCGCCAGACCGTAGAATGTGCCCGGTTTATCGGCCTGCAAGTTCAGCTGATCGGCCATGTGGTTCATCGTGTAGATCATGCTGCCGAGCTGCGGGACGAAGAACGAGTTCATCACGCTGGCCGACGTCAATGTGAAGTGGACGGGACTTCCGGCGGGAATGACCGCCTGATTGACGCTCGCGACATGCTGATCCGGATAGATAAACAGCCATTTCCAATCCATCGAAACGACCTGCACCTCCAGCGGCGGCGATTTGGAGGCGAGCGGTCGCGCGGGGTCCAGCTCGTGCGCGGCAACCCAGGTGACGCCGCCGAGCAGCATGATCGTCAGCAGCGGCACGCCCCAGGTCACCAGTTCGATACGGCCCGAGAACGCCCAGTCCGGCAGGTGTTTCGCGCGCGTGTTCGACGCGCGGAACCACCATGCGAACGCCAGCACGGCGATGATCGTCGGCACGATGATCGCGAGCATGATCGCCAGGCTGTCGAACAGCAGCGTGCGCTCCGCGTCGGCGACCGGCCCGCGCGGGCTCAGCACCGCCGGATGACACGCGGCCAGCGCGAGCGGAGCGGCCAGGAGAACCGTCCGCGCGATTTGCCACTTCGCCGGCCGCGCGAACCGCCGCCGAAACACACCATCCATCGTCGCATCCCTCGCACAACGGCACGCGCTCGCCGCACCGCCCAAACCACTGTTGGGACGCGGCGCGGTCGGCGGAGTTCCCTCGATATCGGTCGCGGCGCGCCGTTGCCCAGAGAGGCGGCCGGCGCTTCCAAGCGCGTGTCAAACTGCTAAGTGGTGCGGTCTCCGACACCGAGGAGCTTCGATGACCAATCGCCCGGGTTTCGCCCATCAGCGTCTCGGCCGTCGCGGGGCGCTGACCCTGCTCGGCCTCGGATTGCCGGCGGCGGCTCTGGCCGATTCGGCGCCACCGCTCTCGCAGCCGACGACGACCCCGCCGCTCGCGGCCCCGACGGTGCCCCGGCCGGCGGCCCCGACCCTCACGGCACCCGCCACGCCGCCGAAGCTGGCACCGTCGACGATCGTCAACGGCATCGACAAATCGAAGCTGTATTATGTGTTCTTCAATCAGACGATCGACACCGGCTCGATGCGGACCCTGCGCCGGCAGCTCGTCACGCTGGTCGAGGCCGGGGTCGCGGAGATCGACCTGGTCATCGAATCACCCGGCGGCGCGCTGGAGCCGACGCTGATGACCTACAGCTTCATCCGGGCGCTGCCGGCGCGGATCAACACGCATGGGCAAGGGCTGGTCGCGTCGGCGGCCAACATCCTCTACCTCGCGGGCGAGAAGCGCACGGCCGACCGCAACGCGCGCTTCTTCTTCCACCCGACCCAGGGCACCGACAGCGGCACCGTCACCGCCGAGCAGCTGCGCGACCGCGAGGCGGATTTCGCCGCCATCGACGGCATGGTGGTCGACATCTACCGCGACCGCACGACGCTGCCGCCGGACGAGATCGCCCGGTTCGGCCGTGTCCAGGTGTTCTACACGGCCGAGCAGGCGCGCGCGTTCGGGGTGGTCCAGACCGTCGCCGATCTGGCCATCCCCGGCAATCAGGCGGCGCGCATCCTGTTCCTCGACTGAGGGTACTCGGCCGTCGCCACGACGGTGACCGACAGCATCCGGCAACCGGCGGGCAACGCGACCGCCGCGTCGCCGTCGGTCCAGCGCCGCTCCTGCCCGTCGACGGTCTCGGCCGCCCACCAGCCGTCCCCGCGCGCCGGTTCTTCGTCGCCCGCCCCGGTGGACGCGACCATCGCGCCCACGCAGACACCGAGCTGACGGCGATCGTCGAGCCACGGCCGGATGTCCGACGGGGCCGCGTGGCGCGACCGGAGCCGCACGGCCGGGGAACCGGCGGTCATGAACACGTGGCGGCCGTCCGCGTCGATCCGGTCGGGAGCCATCTCGGACCCGTCGGCCAGCACCAGCGTCAAATCCGCCTCGCGGGTGACCGCCGGCACGAACGACGCCAGCCCCGCGCGCTGCGCGAGACGCTCCCAGATCGGCTGCACCACGGCCGCGTCCGTCACGAGCGGCGCGCAGGCGGACGGGTGCTCGCGGCGGGCGAAGTCGGGGTGCGGCACGCTGAGGCCTTCGCCGCCGAACTGCGCCCGGTTGCCGGTGTCCAGATAGCTTTCGGCGGGCGCGCCGTCCGCGAACAGGATGGCGTGCCGCGCCAGCTCGACATGGAAGTAGCGCACGGCCGGCACATCCTGGACGGCGATGCTGACGCCGTTGACCAGCTGGCGCGCCTGGATCAGCGCGCCGCCGATGAACAGCGCGTGGTCGGGGGATAGCAGCATCGGCCGCTTCGGCACGCCGGCCGCGATGGCACCGGCCGCGAACCGGATCGGGCGCACGCGTTCGGGGTCTGGGTGTCCCGCGATGTCGACTCGGCGCTGCCCGATCCAGACGATGTCCTGCGACGCATGCGAGTGGGTCACAGCGACGTCGCCGGCCGCGAGGTCTTCGACGGCGATCTCGCCGCGCGTGGTCAGGATGCGCGTGCCCTCGGCGAAGCAGGCGACGACCGCTTCGAGATGGTTCGACGCCCCGTCCGAAACGAGTTCGAACCCTTGTGGAGTACGTCGCCGTGGTGTCGAGGACGAGCGTCGCGATCGTGTTGCCGTTCTGGTCGTCGATGAGAAGCTGGCCGTTGCCGCTTGAATACGCGACCGTATCGAGAGCGTTGTAGGTCACGCCGGTGAAGTCGACCTTGCCGACATTCTGCCGCAGGCCGCCGATGGTCGCGTTCAATCCGCTCGCGAGCGTTGTCGCGTTGCCCGACGAGAGCGCCAGCACGCCGTCCCCGGTGAAATCGATGGTGTCGGATGCCGCCGTCGCCCCTCCGATCGAGAGCGAGGCGCCCGCCGCGATCGAGATCGTTCCGCCGACAGCGGATGTCCCCGTCCCGAGACCGCCGGCATCGACGATGTTGCCCGCATCGAGCAGCGTCGACTTGAACGCGGCGAGATCGCTGCCGATCGTCAGCGCGGCGACGCTCAGAACGCCGCCGAGCGTCACGACGGCGATGCTGTCGACGACGTCGAACGACGCCGAACTGGTCCAGCGTCCGGAGTCGGTGAACGTCGATCGCGTGACCGTGGACGTCGTCGCGGTGAAAACTCCGTCGTCGACGACGGTGCCGCCGGTGAAAACGGCCGTGCCGATCACGTTGACCAGACCGCCGAGCGCGTTGGTCAACTGGGCGGCCGAATCCGTCAGGCCGCCAGTGGTGAGCGTGCCCCCGGCACTGACGGTGACCACGCCACCGGTTTGCGCGAATGCGGCGGCGCCGCCGAAACCCGTGCCTGTCAGGCTCAGGACTGCGCCGCCGCCAGCCGCACCGCCAAGCGTGAACGAGCCCGCATCCTGCGCGTAGTTGGCCGCCGTCGCGGTGCCGGCGGTGAACACGACCGTGCCGTTGTTGACGTTCAACGACCCGGCGACGCTCAGCCCGCCGCCGGTCATTTCCAGTGTGGCGTTGTCGGACACCAGCAGGTCGCCCGCGGTGATGTCGGCCGCCGCCGATCCGCCGACCGCGAGCGAGCCGCCCGCCGCGATCAGCAACGTTGACGAGGAACCGAACGGCATCGCGATCGCGAGCGACCCCGCGACATTGCCGCCGGTGTCGACCGTCACGGTGTCGGTGCCGGTGAACGTGCCGAGATTGTCGTCGAGGCTCACGGCGATCGCGTTGGTCGGTGCCGCGCCGGCGGACCAGCTGCTTGCGGCCGTCCAGTCGCCGCCGGCCGCGCTCGTCCAGCGGTCGCCCTTGTCGGCCGCTCCGATCTCGACCGCCGCACGCGCCTGGATCAGGCCCGCCCCGTTGGAGCCCGTACCCGCCACGGGGATGGTCGATTGCACCAGGATCGACGTGATCTGCGCCGTGGACAGGGTGGCGTTGGCCTGCAGGATCAGCGCCGATACGGCGGCCGCCGACGGGGCCGCCGCCGAGGTGCCGAAAAACGGCGAGAAGTTCGTTCCTGTGTTGGCGGTGTTCGTGTTGGTCCCGTCGGCCCCCGCGAATTGCGGCTCGTTCGGCACGATGGAAAGCGGCGTTCCGTTGGCTCCATACAGGATGTCGCCGGGTCCGCTCGAACTATAGGGTTCGAGCGTTGGGGTTCCGCCGGTTGCGGGCGCGGTGGCGACGTCCACGGCGGCGACCGAGTTGACGCCGGGCAGGAATTCATGGCCCTGCAACGTCCCGGATCCGATGCCCGCGTTGGCGTTGTCGATGATTCCGACGTCGTTGTAGAAGATGAACTTGAACAGCTGGCCAGCGGGCACGACGCCGCCGTTCTGGACGACGACGACGCGAAACGCCGTGCTCGCCGTGGTGTTCGTGAAGAAGAACGAATGTTGCGCGTTCCCGCCGACATGGTTCGTGGTCGACGACGCGACGACCGCGCCGGTGCTGTCGAGCAGGTAGACGGCGAAACTGTTCTGCGCGGACGCGGTGCCGTAAGACCCCGAGGGCTGAGCCCAGGCGAGCACGCCGTTGACCGATTGGCCGGCCGCGATGGTGACGCTCAGATAAGGATCGTTGCCGCCGATATCCGCCGCGACGACGGCGCCCACTCCGCTGATGGTCGTATCGAGCGCCTTGAACCCGGTCTCGAAGAAATCGCGGCCGTTGTTGCTGGCGGCGGTGAAGTAGTCGACGCCGGCCGAAACGGCGGCGGTGATCGTCTGGTCGAGCAGCGACCCGGTTTGATACCACTCTTCGGTGCCGATCGAGATGTCGTCGACGATGATGTTGCAGCCGGCCGCCTGCAGCGCGGCCACGGCGGCCGAGAAACTCGCGAAATTGCCGCCCGAGTTCGCGAAGTAATATTGCGAGCCGGACGCGACCGAGTAGGCGATCTCCGTCAAGGCCCGGCCCTCGTCCGTGCCGCCGCCGGCCTGGTCGCTCAGGACGGTGACGTTGGACGGCAGCGATCCCGCGGCGACGTCGCTGGCGGCGCCGCCGGTGTTGTTGAAACTGTCGGATATGACTCCGATTTTAATGCCCGCGCCGGTCACGCCGTACAGGCCGGTCGCGACGTTGGCGCCGAGCGCCACCTGCGTCGTGTTCTCGGTCTTCTTCTGAACGGCGGCGGCCGCCGCGACCGAGTGCGTCACAGGCTCGGCTGACCAAGAGGTCTCCGCGACCGCGAAGCCGGCATTCGCCAGCGTCGGGCGCGCCGAAAACGTCCTGGGCGGAGCGTAAGACACGGCCGGACCGGTCGCATGGCCCGTGATCGGAGGCACCGTGCGCGGGGCGCTTGCCCAGGAACGCTCAGCGACGAAAATCCAGTTCGCGGCGTCGGTGGTGAACACCGGGTCGGGGGCGAGCGGGATGCCGTCCGGTGTCGTCGCGGGGCCGTGGCCCGCGACATGGCGCGTCTGGTTCGCGGCGCGCGTGGTTCCGTCGTTCATTCGAGGCGGCTCCCTTGCCATGTCGCCGCCGGTCCCGGCTGTGACAGTATAATTGCCCTGTCGTTAACATTGCCTTGCCCATTGAGAAAGCCCGCCGTTCCCGGACCGGTGACGAGCCGCGCTCCACTTGGCTTCCGGGCCGGTGTCGAAGCATCCTGTCGTCCGATCGGGGACCGGAGACACCATGCCGAAGCCAGCATTGCCGCCCTCCGTTCGCAGGCTCGGCCTGGTGATCGCGATCCCGTTGCTGCTGACCGCGATCGGCGTCTGGCAATTCGCCCGCGCGGACGCCGACATGGATCTGTATCGCGAACGGGCCGCGGGCATCGACCGCGAAGCCGACCGCCTGGCCCCCGAGGCCGCGCGCACCCCGTTCGCGACGATCAGGATCGGCGACCAGTATTACGGCCTCGCCTACACCCTGTCCCTGATCCGGAAAGACGCCGACCGGCAACGGACCAACGTCGTCGTCTCCGAGGCGCGCCGGGCGACGAGCGTGGTCACCGCATTCGGCGGCCTGGTCGCTCTGATCGCGGGCGGTGTCGGGCTGATCGCGGCGGCGCGGGTCGGCAGCCGCATTCGCACGTCCCGCGCGGAACTCGTCGCCCGCTTCACCACGATCCGCAGAATGCTGCCCCGGCTGCTGATGGCGCAGGTCACCGGCCTGCTGATCGCGGTCGTGGCCGGCATCGTGTTCGAGGCCGCGGGGCTGTGGGATACGGCACTGGTCGACACCGTTTCCATGCGCATCGCGGGCATCGCGCTGTTCGTCGCGGGCGCGCTCGGCTGGATCGGCTGGCTCACCATCCGCCGGCTGCGGCAGGCGCTGGCCGAGTTCACGCCGAGCCCGAACCGGCACATGGGCCGCGAAATAGAGGCGTCCGACGCGCCCGGCCTGTTCGCGCTGATCGAGGCGACCGTCGCGCGGCAAGGCTCGCTGGCACCGGATCACGTCGTGGTCGGGCTGATCGACGGATTTTTCGTGACCATGTCGTCGGTGGCGCTGCCGCCATCGGGGCGCATCATCGAGGGCCGGACGCTCTACCTGCCGGTCCCGCAGATGGCGATGCTCGGCCGCGCCGAGATCACCGCCGTGCTGGCGCACGAACTGGCGCATTTCGCGGGCGAGGACACCGACTACTCGCAACGCTTCCTGCCGATCTACCACGGCATCGGCCGCAGCCTTTATGCGGTGCGCAACAGCCCGGCCACCGCGCGGCTGCTGCTGCCGGCCTCCACACTCGGTCTGCATATGATGGAGGTGTTTTCCGGCGCGGTCAGCCATTGGAGCCGCCTGCGCGAGTTCGCCGCGGACGCCGCGAGCGTCGCCCCCGGCGAGGCACCGGCGATCGACGGCGCCCTGATCCGCACCGGCCTGATCGCGCCGGTCGTGGACGGCGTGATGTCGGAGACGTGGCGGCATCCCCGCGCCGCCCCGCCCGATCTTGTCGCCGCCATGCTCGCCAGCGCCGAGACGCATGGCTTCGGCGAGGCGGCGGCGCGGCTCGAGGAGCGGCAGGCGCATCCGACCGACAGCCACCCGCCGACCCGCCAGCGGATCGAGGCGCTCGGCATCGCCGTCGACGACGCGCTGCTGGCCCGCGGCGCCCGGGCCGTCACGGCCGCCGATGTCGAGGCGTCGGCCAGCCTGTTCGCCGATTGGCCCGGACTGTGCGCGGCGCTATCGGCCGACGCCGTGGCCATCGCGACCGAGCACGACGACGCGGTGGTGGCCTCGCTGGAGCGGACGGCGGCGCTACCTCCGGCGGAAGACCAGCCGATCTTCGAGAGTTCTGCGTCCGGCCCTCATCGTCTACGGCCTGACGGCATGCGTCGGTTTCGGCATCGGCGGCTTCCTCACCTACGCGGTGACGTCCTGGACGCTCGCGGAGCCGGACAAGGCCGGTGAGATATGGGCGGTGGCGGTGGGCTTCCTGCTGATCGGAGCCTTCGCCTCGTTCATGATCGTCCGCCGGTTACGCTCGCGCGGCCTGCCGTTCCTGGTCTTGAGCGCGCACGGGTTCACCGCGCGGAACCTGGACCGGCCGATCGCGTGGCACGGCGTGTACCGGGTGAACGTCGTCGCGGGGCGCGCGACGATCACCGTCTTCGCCCTGACCAACGACGCCACAATGCCGGTTCGGACCGGCGGCCACCGCGTG
Organism: uncultured Alphaproteobacteria bacterium; assembly: GCA_963756975.1. Lineage (GTDB taxonomy): Bacteria > Pseudomonadota > Alphaproteobacteria > Acetobacterales > Acetobacteraceae > CAVRQM01. The sequence goes on from CAVWPS010000002.1 coordinate 716,792, forward strand.
CGGATCGGACGCCGCCGCCGTACGGTCACGCTGAACGGGATCAGGCCGCGCGGCATGACGGTGCAGTCGTACTACACCCTCATCCTGACGTACCTGTCGGCGGCGCGGGCGAGTGCGGCGCTGGCTGCCCGCGCGTCGGAGAACGAAAGCCTTTAACGCTTCGGCGACATCGCGGGCGCACCCCGTTACGATCGTCCATCAGCGCGAACGCGCGTCACCGCCGGAGATCCAACGATGCGGCATTTGCTCGTCTTCCTGCTCACGACATCGACCGCGATGGCGCAGGACTGCGCCGGCACGACGCAGACCGAGATGAACATCTGCTCCAACGATGCGTTCGTCGCCGCCGACAAGTCGCTCAACGCCACCTACCAGGAGATCGTCGGGCGGCTCGGCGATGCGGCCAACGTGCGCGCCAAGCTGGTCGCGTCGGAGCGTGCGTGGCTCGCCTTCCGCGACGCTCAATGCGCGTTCGCGGCGTCGGGTGTCGACGGCGGCTCGGTGTCCCCGATGATCGTCACCGACTGCCTCACCAGCCTGACCCTGCTGCGGCAGACGGAACTGGCGAGCTATCTGACCTGCCAGGACGGCGATCTGAGCTGCCCGGTTCCGGCTAAATAGCGACCCACGGCAGCATCCCGGCCCCGACCGCGTCGGCCAGCCCGCCGGACCGGACGAGGTCGCTGGCGGCGGCGATGTCGGGCGCGAAGAAACGGTCCTCGTCGAGGTGCGGCACGCGCGCGCGCAACGCCGAGCGGGCGCGCTCAAGCGGTTCGCTCGACAGCAGCGGCGCATGAAAGTCGCAGCCCTGTGCGGCGGCGAGCAGTTCGATCCCGACGATCGCCGCCGTGTTCTCCGCCATCGGGCCGAGCCTGCGGGCGCCGTGCGTCGCCATCGAGACGTGATCCTCCTGATTGGCGGAGGTCGGAATGCTGTCCACGCTCGCGGGCGTCGCGCGCTGCCGGTTTTCCGCGACCAGGGCGGCGGCGGTCACGTGCGCGATCATGAACCCGGAGTGCAGCCCGGGCCGGGGCGTCAGGAAGGCCGGCAATCCCGATAGCGCGGGGTCGGTTAGCATCGCCACCCGCCGCTCCGCGATCGAGCCGATTTCGCACAGGGCGAGCGCGATCATATCGGCCGCGAACGCCACCGGCTCCGCGTGGAAATTGCCGCCGGAGACGACCTCGCCGGTCCCCGCGAACACCAGCGGGTTGTCGGTGACGCCGTTCGCCTCGATCGCCAGCGTCGCCGCCGCCTGCCGCAGCAGATCGAGGCAGGCCCCCATCACCTGCGGCTGGCAGCGCAGACAGTACGGGTCCTGCACGCGCGCGTCGCCGACACGGTGCGACGCGCGGATCGCCGAGCCGTCCATCAGCGCGCGGAGTGCGGCCGCCGCCTCGATCTGCCCGCGATGGCCGCGCAATGTCTGGATCCGCTCGTCGAACGGTCCGTCGGTGCCGCGCGCCGCATCGGTCGACAGCGCGCCGGTGACCAGTCCCGCGCGCAGCACGCGCTCCGCCGCGAACAGACCGGCGAGCGCCAGCGCGGTGCTGATCTGGGTACCGTTCAGCAGCGCCAAACCTTCCTTCGGCCCGAGCGTCAGCGGCGGCAGCCCGGCCGCCGCCAGCGCCGCGCTCGCGGGCATGCGGTTGCCACGGTAGCTCGCCTCGCCCACGCCCATCAGCGCCGCAGACATGTGCGCCAGCGGCGCGAGGTCGCCGGACGCGCCGACCGACCCCTGCCCCGGGATGACCGGGATCACGCCGCGTTCGAGGCAGGCGTGCAGGTGCGCCACGGTGGCCCAGGCAACGCCCGAAGCGCCCTGCGTGAGGCTCGCGATCTTCAGCGCCATCGCGAGCCGCACCACCGGGAGCGGCAACGGCTCGCCGACGCCGGCCGCGTGCGACAGGACGAGGTTGCGTTGCAACGCTTCGAGGTCGGACGCCTCGATCCGCACGCTCGCCAGCCGGCCGAACCCGGTGTTGACGCCGTACACGGGGTCGCCGCGCGCCACGATCGCGGCGATCACGCCGGACGCCGCCTCCACCCCCGGCCGCAGGCCCGCGTCGAGGGCGAACGGGCCGCCTTGGTAAATCGCGCGCCAGCCGGACAGGGAGTTCATCGGCTCAGGGATAGCGCAAAGCGAAGGTGATGGCGCTGCGGCCCTCGGGCAGCGTGAACGCCGCGTCGCGGAACGATGGCGGGCCGAACCGTGCCGGCGGATTGCGGCTGGCGCCGAGGCCGGAGCGCGGGATGCCCAGGAAGTTGGTCTCGATCCGGTGCAGCCCCTTCTCGTCGTGAAAGGCGCTGACCGCGTAGACGCCCGGTGCCAAGCCGGTGAACGTCGCGGTGATGGCACCCGGAACCGCCGGCACATGCGCGCGCTGGACGGATTTGTTCGCGGTGCAGTCCGGGAAGCCGTCCGGGCCGTGGAACAGGCACAGCTCCACCTGGCCGGTCGCGTTGCGAACGCCGGTCACGGTCACCTCCAGATCGGCGGCGCGCGCGGTTCCGGCCCCGATCGTCATGGCGAGCGCCAGCCCGCCGAGTATGAACATCCGCATCGTCGTCCCCTCATTACCCGCGCCGAAACAGCGCCCAAACCGACAGCAACAACGCCCCGGCCGCCGGCACGGCCAGCGCCGCGTCCGGCAGGTATTTCAGCGCCGCCGTTCCCAGCAGCGCCCCGGTCACGAGCCCCATCCACATGGTGAGCAACGCGCCGGCGTCGCCGAAACCCTGGCCGCGCAAACCGGCCGCGAGCGCCGCCCCGAGATGGACCAGCGTGCCGGTCACATACGTCGCGCCGAGTTCGGCGGTGCCGACCCGGCGCGCGGCGGCGTTCTGGGCACCCATCGCCAGCACCATCGGGCCGGCGACGGTCATCGGCCCGACCTTGCCCCGCGCCGCCGCGGCCGCGACGCCGAGCAGGAGCGCGACCAGCATCAGCACCAGGCTGCGTCCACTTCGTCCGGCGACCGGCCTGATGAACTCGCCCACCACCACGCCCACGACGAACAGCCCGACCACCAGGGCCGCCACCGCCGCGTGGTCACCGTCGAGCCGCGCGAGTGCGACGCCGATATTGGTCGTGTTGCCGCTCATGAACGAGACGAACACACCGCCGAGCCGCGCCAGCCCGACCGCGTCGACCCATCCGGCGAGCCCGGCCAGCAACAGCGCCCACCAGATGTCGGCTGTCGTCGTGGAGGGCGGGGGCGGCGGAACCCGGGCCTTCGCCCCCGGCGCCCGCTTCGTCGCGGCGGCTATTCGGCGGCCTGCGCCACGAACGCCGGCGACACCAGCGGTTGGGGAACCTCATGCGCGGCCACCGGTTGCATGAACAGTTTTAGATGCTGCGCCACGATTCCCGGGACCGGCGGCACACCGGGACTGGCCGCGTTCAGCCTGGCCCACAGCCCTTCCTCGGTCATCGCGCGCTCCATCGCGTCGGCCAGCGCGTCCGGATCGGCGGGGGCGACCAGCAGGCCGTCGACATCGTGGCGCACCCGCTCACCCAATCCGCCGATGCGGCTCGCGATCGGCGGGCGGCCGAACATCCACGCCTCGGACAGAACCAGCCCGAAGATCTCCCACCACGTCGACGGCACCAGCACCCAGTCGATCCGGTCCATCCGGCGCGGCAGGTCGGTCATCGCGTAGCCGCCGTTGAACCGGACGCGAACGTTCGGCATCTCGGCTTCGGCATTGGCGATGAAGTCGTCGAACTTGGCGCGGAACGCCTCGCTCGCGTACTTGATGTTGGTGCCGTTGATCTCGAGCGAGATTTCGCCGTCGTAGCGTTTCGCCAGCGTCCGCACCGCCTCGAACACCACGCCCAATCCCTTGACGTCGACCAGCTGGCCGAAGAAGCCGAACCGGTTGCGCACGCGCGTCGGCGGCAGCTTCGTCTCCGGGTGCGGCGGGATGGCGTCGCTACCCGGGCGGCGGCGCGCCGCCCTCACCGTCGGCGTCGGGGCAACCGGCGCGGGCACGTCGATCAGCGCGCCGAGGCCGAGCTTCGCGTAGTCCTGCTGGGCATTGGTGATGACGTGCAGCTTCGCGGGATCCAGGCCCCAGACGATGTAGCGGTCCTTCACGAACCGTGTCGGGCAGATGAAGCCGTCGAACACGGCGAACGCCTGCTTGATCCAGTCCTCGCGCAGCTTGAAGGATTCCGGCGGCACGTCGGGGAAGCACTGGTGGCAACGGATGTGCGAACTATGCGTGCACAGCGTCCCGTCCGAGCGGCGGACCATGTGGCCGTCCGCCTTACAGATCGCCAGGAACTCGTGCAGCGTCAGGAACAGGCGCGCGTTCGGCAAGGCGCGCCGCGCGATCAGGAACAGCTCCAGGCCGAACGTCAGGAAGTGATGGAAGTGGATCACGTCCGGGTTCTGTTCGAGGATGAACGTCTCGAACCATTTCAGCGCCCTGATGTTCTGGTTGCGGAACAGCTCGTGTTCGAAGTTGTCCGACAGATACAGGAACTCGCCCGGCCGGCCGTCCATGCCGGTGATGACCGCGCCGGGCTTGAACAGGGCGCGGTCGATGTTCGGCTCGACCGACGATAGCAGGGTCACCGTGTGCGGCCCGCCCTCGCCGGCGAAGTCGCGCAGGCCGCAATACAGCTCGTACGCAGCCTGCTGCGCGCCGCCGCGCACCAGCTCCGGATGGAACAGGCTGATCTCGAGAATTTTCATCGGCCGATCACCGCAACCGGTCCGGAAGCTGCCCGCACATCCAGCTCGCGCGCCCACTTCTTGCTGAACAGCCACCGATTGTAGTGGCCCGACCCGGAGTGCTCCGGGCGCTTCACGCTGCCCATGCCCTCATAGTGCCAGAATGCCAGTTTCGGCTCGTAACGGGTGATGCCGCCCTCCTGCTCGTTGCGCAGGCACAGATCCGCGTCTTCGTAATGCCCGTAGACGAAATCCTCGCGGAACCCGTCCAGGCGCTCGTAGGTGCCGCGCGTCATCAGCATCAGCGCGCCGCTGACCGCGTCGACGCGAACCGGCGCGATGTTGCGGCGGTCCGGAAAGCCCTTGCGCCAGTGTTCGACCGTCCAGACGCTGATATCGGCCATGCCGGACAGCTTGGCGTCGCGTTCGAAATACATGCCTTCGTGCATCACCGTGCCGTCGGCGTAGTACAGGCGGCCGCCGGCGATGTCGCGGCCGAGCGCCTCGTCGTCCATCGCGACCAGCGCGCGCACCGCGTCGCCATCGACCGGGAACACGTCGGGGTTGATGATGCAAATGCGCCCGCCCCGCGCGTGGCGGACGGCGACGTTGTTCGCGTGGCTGAAGCCGGTGTTGTCGTTCATCGTGATGACCGACACGGACGTGCCGAACAGCCACGCCGCGATCTCCGCGTCGCGGTTCAGCTGCTCCTCGTATTCCGGGCTGTTGGAGGCGAAGATGAACTCCATCGCGCCCACGTCGCCATGCTGCGCGAAGCGCGCGACGAGCTGGAACAGGAAATGCGGGAAGCCGAACAGCACGCAGATGAACGAGATCGCGGGGGCGGCCGCGCGGGTGCCGTAGTCGCACCGGCTCCGGACCTCGCGGGCCGCGCGAACAATCGAGTAGGTGTCGGTCAGCACCTGTCCGGCGCCGCGCCCGAGGTCGGCGAACGACCGGGCGGCGACGCTGCCGATGATCGAACGGGTGCCGAACGCGGCAAGGAACGTGTCGAACAGCGACTTGGTCGCGGTCCGCGTGACGACGCCCGGCACCATGGTGACCTGGTTGCCGGATGCGAGGCGCATCCGCACGCGCGGGTTGGCCGGCAGGAACGGCCCGTCGAGCGAGCAGATGGCCCAGAAGCCGAACTCGTGCGGCGTGTTCGAGCCGAAATGGGTGTCGACATCGGTGCGGCGGCGACGGCCGAACCGCAGCGGCATCGCGGCCTCCCCGACCATGAGCGTCAGCGAATCGAGGCGGTCGTAACGATCGTCCACCCAGCCATCGATGAACACGAAGCCCTGCGCGATCTGCGCCGCCTCGCAGGCGTGGGCGACCGGCGGTGCCGGCTCCTCCCCCACGTCGAGGACGTCGTCGCCGCCGCCCATGGACGCCGGGACGTCGGGCCAGATGCGGCCCTCGGCCCTGCCGTACAGCAGGAAATGCTCAAGGGCCGAGGCCACGCCGCCCTGTTCGATCGCACCCTTAACGTCCGGGTACTGCTTCAGATACAGGTCGCTCGGGTCGAGTTTCATCTCAGGAACCTAACCCAGGCTCCGTGCCGTGATAAGCGGCCCGCGAGCGCGAGACGTCTAAGCGGTCAGAGCGCGAACAGCGTGAACGCCGGATGCGGCAGCCGGCCCTCGCGGAACCCGAAATTCTCGAAATGCCACTGGGCCGACTTAATTCTGCCTTCTTTGATGGCTAACCCGATATCCTGGTATTCCGACGCGTAGAACGCGGAATCCACCTCGATCATTCGCGGCAGGCGATGCTCGAAGTAGCCGAAATGGGCGTAGTGCCAACGGCCCGACTTGATGACCTTCTCGTCGATGCTTTTCTTGATGTCGGGATACTGCGTCACGTACCATTTCTCGTCGAAGCCGTCCGCGCCGACCGCCACGTCGATGAGGGCCGAGAAGAAATCTTTGCTGATGTCGAAACGACCGGAGCTGAGAACGGGAACGACGTTCTTGTCACGCGTTAGTTCCGCGTACGACCCGAACTTGGCCCTGTTCATTCCGGTACCCCGCGTGCGATTGCTCATGCGTTGCGCTTAATGGAGTGGTGGGAGATACGCTAGCCTAAAACGTTGCCTTCACAAGTTCGTAATATTTTTCACGGCTTGAGAAAGCGTTCGGCGGTCTAGGCGAGACTAGGATGCGGACGCGCTGGCTTCGCTCCGCGTCGCACCCACACGGGCCGCGAGCGCGGCGGCCATAAAATCATCCAAACCCCCATCGAGAACCGCGGCGGGGTTGCCGCGCTCGAACCCGGTGCGGAGATCCTTCACCATCTGATAGGGGGCGAGGACATAACTGCGGATCTGGTGACCCCAGCCGATATCCGTCTTCGCCGCCTCGGTCGCGTTGCTCGCTGCCTCCCTTCGTTGCAGTTCCGCCTCGTACATCCGCGCTTTCAGCATTCCCATCGCGGTTGCCCGGTTGCGGTGCTGGCTGCGATCGGTCTGGCATGCAACGACGATGCCACTCGGGATATGCGTGATGCGGATGGCGCTCTCCGTCTTGTTGACGTGCTGGCCGCCGGCCCCGGACGCGCGGTACGTGTCGACGCGCAGATCGGACGGGTCGATCTCGATTTCGATGCTGTCGTCGACCACCGGATAGACCCACACCGACGCGAAGCTGGTCTGCCGCCGCGCCGCCGCGTCGAACGGGCTGATGCGAACCAGGCGGTGCACGCCCGCCTCGGTCTTCATCCAGCCGTAGGCCGACGCGCCGGCCATCTGCAGCGTGACGCTTTTAATGCCGGCCTGCTCGCCCTCGCTCTCCTCGAGCAGCGTCACCTTGTAGCCGTGCGCCTCGGCCCAGCGGGTGTACATGCGCATCAGCATCTCGGCCCAATCCTGCGCCTCGGTGCCGCCGGCGCCCGCATTGATCTCGACATAGCAGTCGTTGCCGTCCGCTTCGCCCGACAGCAGGCTCTCGATCTCGCGGCGCTTCGCCTCGGCGGCCAGCCGCTGCAGGGTGGTGATCCCCTCCTCGACCATGCCCGCATCGCCGTCGGCCTCGGCCATCCCGATCAGCTCGACCGTGTCCGACACCTCGCGCTCGATCGCGGCCACCGCCTCGATCGCGGTCGCCAGCTTGGTGCGCTCGCGCATCAGCGCCTGCGCGGCGCCGCTATCGGCCCAGAGCGCCGGGTCCTCGGCGCGGTTGTTCAGCTCGTCGAGACGCGCGACCGCGACATCCCAGTCAAAGATGCCTCCGCAGCAGGGCGACGGACTGGGCGATCTGGTCGTTCAACGCGGCTGATTCTGTCGACATGGCCGGAATATAGGCCGCTCAGTACAGCCCGCCCAGACCCGCATCCATCCCGGCCGCCGCCGCCGGTTTCGCCGCCGGAGCCGTTCCCGCGTCGGCACTCGCCGCCCCCTCGTCGCCGGTCGAGGCGCCCGGCACCTGACCCGGCTTGAACGCGTCGGTGATCTGGCCGCTGTCGCCGTCGTACGTCGCGACCGTGACACCGGGCGGCGGGATGAACTTCAGCGCCGGCCGGCCGCGCAGCGCCTCGGCCATGAAATCGTGCCAGATCGGTGCCGCGATCGCGCCACCCGTCTCGTCCTTGCCGAGGCTGCTGGGGTCGTCGAACCCGATCCAGACGGCGGTCACCAGATCGGGCGTGAAGCCGACGAACCACGCGTCGGCGAAATCCTGCGTGGTGCCGGTCTTGCCCGCGACCTGCCGGTCGAGCCCCTTGCCGGCCGCGAAGCCGGTCCCGTGCTGCACGACGCCTTCCATCATCATCACGACCTGGAACACGCTGGCCGGATCGGCGATCTCGCGCCTGCGGTCGACCAGGCTCGGCGGATGGCTCGGGTCGTCGCAGCCCTGGCACTGCACGCCCGGGGCCGACCAGATCAGCCGCCCGTCGCGATCCTGCACCGTGTCGATCAGCGTCGGCACCACCTCGCGCCCGCCGGACGCGAACCCGGAATAGACGCCGGCCTGCCGCAGCACCGTCGTCTCCACCGACCCGAGGGCGGCCGGCAGTACCAGCGGCATCTGGTCGACCTCGTGGAAGGCGATCGCGTTGGTCGCGACCGCGTCCATGCCGACCTTCTGGGCGACCCGGATGGTGACGAGGTTGAGCGACTTCTCGAGGGCGGTGTGCAGCGGCACCGCGCCGTTGAAATCGAGTTCGTAGTTGGACGGCCGCCATTGCGGCTGGCCCGGAACGTCGAGCACGAACGGCGCGTCGAGGAAGCGTTGCGACGGGCTGATGCCCTGCTCCATCGCGGTCAGGTAGACGAGCGGCTTGAAGCTCGATCCCGGCTGACGCTGCGCCTGAGTCGCGCGATTGAACTGGCTCTGCTCGAACGACCAGCCGCCCGACATCGCCAGCACGCGCCCGGTCGCCGGGTCCATGGTGACCAGCGCGCCCTGCACCTGCGGGATCTGGCGCAACTGCACCCGCGCGGTCGGGATTTTCACCGGCTTGCCCGGCTTGTCGGCGGCCAGGGTCACGGGTGCCGCGACCTGCACCATCACGACGTCACCAGCCGTCAGCACGTCTTCGACCCGGCGGGGCGATGGGCCGTAGCCGGAGCCGCGCACCGGCCGCGCCCACTGCATGTCGGCCAGCGTCATCGGCATGATCCGCGGAATGCCGGAATCACGGTCGAACAGACCCATCCGGGCCTCGCCGCCCGCGACCTCGGTCACGATCGCCAGCTGCCACTCCGGCGGCAGCCCCGGCGGTGCCTTGACCCCGCGCAGCACGTCCGCCCAGCCGGTCTTCAGCGCCGGACCGCCGGGCGTCTTGGCCACGGGGCCGCGCCAGCCGCTGTTATGCTGGTCGTAGCGCACCAGACCGTCGCGCAATGTCTTGTCGGCCAGCGCCTGCAACGCCGGGTCGAGGCTGGTGCGAACCACCAGCCCGCCCTGCGTCGTCTGGTCGGCCCCGTAGCGGTCGATCAGCGTCCGCCGCACTTCCTCGCTGAAATAGTCCGCACCGGTGACCATGTCGGGCCGCTTCGCCGCGACCTGCTCGATCGGCGTGGCTTTCGCGGCCGATGCCTGCTCGGCGGTGATGCTGCCGGTATCGACCATGCGGTCCAGCACCCAATCGCGTCGGTTGCGCGCCGCCTCGGGGTATTTCACCGGATTGTAGTTGTTGGGCGCCTTCGGCAACGCGGCCAGGAACGCCGCCTGCGCCGGGGTGAGCTGATCGAGCGACGCGTTGAAATACGTCTGCGCCGCGGCCGCCACGCCGTAGGCACCTTCGCCCAGATAGATCTCGTTCAGATACAGTTCGAGGATGCGGTCCTTGGACAGGTTGCGCTCGATCCGCAGCGCCAGCAGCGCCTCGCGCACCTTGCGGGCCAGCGTCAGCTGGTTGCCCGTCAGCATGTTTTTCGCGACCTGCTGCGTGATCGTCGACGCGCCCACCGGCCGCTTGCCGCTGCCGTGTTGCAGAATGTCGGTCACCGCGGCGCGTGCCATCGCCAGCGGATCGACCCCCGCATGGGTCATGAAATTCTGGTCTTCGGCGGAGATGAAGGCGCGCTTGACCAGTTCGGGGATGGCGCTCGACGGCACGAAGATGCGGCGCTCGGTCGCGAGTTCGGCGAGCAGGCGGCTGTCGCCCGCGTAGACCCGGCTCATCACCCGCGGCTGGTAGTTCCGCACGCCCTCGATCGACGGCAGGTCGGCGCTGTATTTCTGATACAGCACGAAGCCGGCGACGCCCGCGACGCCGACGCCCGCCAGCGCGACGATCAGGAACAGCCCGAAGATCCGGCCCAGCGCCGTGCCGCGCCGCCGCTTGCGACGCTTGGTCCGCTCCGGCCGCTCCGTCGGGGGCGGGCGTGTTCCGGGGCGCGGTGGCTCGCCACTGGTCGGAAGACGCGGACCGGCCGTCAACGGCGAGGCGGGAGGCTGTGTCGGCGTCATGCCCACCTCATACTCCGCGTGGCCGAGGGACCGCTACTCAACCCGTCGTGGCGACCCGGGGATCGGCCGCGAAGAAGCCGTCGACCGCCCGGTGCAATGCCGCGGCGACGGCGGCGCGGTGGCCCGGCTGGAGCAGTTGCGCCTCGTCCTGCGGGTTGGACATGAATCCCATCTCGACCAGGACGCTCGGGATGTCGGCCGCCTTCAGCACCGCGAAATCCGCGTGGCGCGCCGGATTGTTCAGCATCGGCACGCCCGGCTGCAGGCTGGCGACGACGGTGCGGGCCATGCGCGCGGACCGTTGCCGCGTCTCCTGGCGGATCAACCCGGCGAGGATCTTCGCGACCTCGGGCGAGGCTGGCGGGATGCCGCCCGGGCCGAAGCGGTCGGCGGCGTTCTCGCGCTTGGCCAATGCCGCCGATTGCGCGTCCGACGCGACGCCGAGCGTGTAGACGCTGGCGCCGCGCACGCTGCGGTCGGTCATCGCATCGGCGTGCAGCGACATGAACAGGGCGGCCCCGCGCGCCTGCGCCCACGCGACCCGCTGTTCGAGGGGAATGAACACGTCGGTGCTGCGGGTCTGCGCGACCCGGTACCGGCCGCTGGCCACCAGCAACTGCGCCAGCGTTGCGGCGGCCGCGAACGCGACGTGCTTCTCGTAGGCGCCGGACGCCCCGATCGCGCCGGGATCCTTGCCGCCGTGGCCGGGGTCGAGCACGACCAGCGGCAACGTCGTGGGCCGTGGCTTGGCGGTCCCGGCGGCCTGTGCCGGGCCGGTCGCATCCGCCCACAGCGCCATCGCCGCGAGGCCGCCGTAGCGCAGTGTGCCGCGCCTGGAGAGCGTCTGAGCCGGGGGCGTTCGCATGATCTGTCCTGAGGTGGCGCGGGAGCGTCGGAACGTTGACGACTGTTATTAAACGGTTCCCGCCCCAGAATGGAAGGGCGCTTGCGTGTTTTCGCCCCTTGGCCCATGTTCCTCGTGTCAAGGGCTGCCGGAGTGTTGCCCGCCTGCATCGGCGATTTCAGTCGTCATGGATGCGGATGCGGGGAGCACCGGTTGCCAGTCGTCCAAAACCTCGCCGCCGTTTCGGCTGCCGGGTTCTATCCTCAAGACCGGGTGGCGCGCGCGAAAAACGTGCAGACGCCCGTAGCACGTCAGGTTTCGATGCCCTCCGCTCCGGCTTTCCCCCACCCGAACCTCGAACGGACCGCGAAAGCGGTTCGGCGGGTGCGTCGGCACGGGTCGGCGCGGGGTTTGGGCTCGATCCCGCTCGACAAGCTGCGGTCGCCCCTCGGCGCGCCGCTCCACCGAAACATCGGCGTCCAAGGCCGTGCGCACGCGCACCCGGTCGCCCATCGGAGTCATCCCCTGAATGACCAAACGTATGCTGATCGACGCCACCCACGCGGAAGAGACGCGGGTCGTGGTGCTCGACGGAACCAAGCTCGAAGACTTTGACGTCGAGACCGCCACCAAGAAGCAGCTAAAAGGCAACATCTACCTCGCCCGCGTCGTGCGGGTGGAGCCGAGCCTGCAGGCCGCGTTCGTCGAATACGGCGGCGGCCGCCACGGCTTCCTGGCGTTCGGCGAAATCCATCCCGACTATTATCAGATCCCCGTCGCCGACCGGCAGCGGCTGCTGGCGATGCAGGCGGCCGAAACGCGCGAGGACGACGACGAGCCGGCGCCCCGCCAGTCGGCCTCCGCGCCCGAGAAGCAGCCTGCGAGCGTCGAACAGCCGCAAGTTGAGCAGGAGCCGCCCGAGGAGCTGATCGGCGAGCCGGCCGGTTCGCTCGACGCGCCCTCCCCCGAACTCGTGCAGCCCACATTCGAGGCGTTCGCCGAACTCCCCGCCGAGCAGCCGCTCACGTCCGAAGCCGGCGAGCCGATCGAGGATCGCGACCCGGACGGGCGCGCGCAGTCAGCGATGATCCCGCGCGAGGAGCGGTTCGGGCCGGTGGTCGAAGAACTCGACCGGCCCGACGAGGCGGCGCGCGAGGCCGACGGCATCGACGAGCGTGAGATGACGACCGAGGACGGCCCGGAGCCCGAGCCGGCACCCGCGTCCGAAACAGCCGCCGAGACCGCGTTCCTCGACGCGCCCGGCCTCGACGCGCCGCCGCCCGAGACGGTGGGCGGCGACCCGGAGGCCGGCGAAGGGGCGGAGGACGCGCGCCGCCGTCGCGAGAGCCGGTTCCTGCGCAGCTACCGCATCCAGGAAGTGATCCGGCGCCGGCAGATCATGCTGATCCAGGTCGTCAAGGAAGAGCGTGGCGGCAAGGGTGCGGCGCTGACCACCTACATCTCGCTCGCCGGCCGCTTCTGCGTGCTGATGCCGAATTCTCCGCGTGGTGGTGGCGTCAGCCGCAAGATCACGTCGGCCGCCGACCGCAAGCGCCTCAAGGAAGTCACGACCGAGCTGGAATTGCCCGCCGGCATGGGGCTGATCGTCCGAACCGCCGGGGCCGCGCGGCCGAAGCCCGAGATCAAGCGCGACGCCGAGTATCTGATGCGCCTGTGGGACGACATCCGCGAGCTGACCATGCGCTCGATGGCCCCGGCGCTGATCTACGAGGAGGCGAGCCTCATCAAGCGCGCCATCCGCGACGTGTATTCGCGCGACGTGGACGAGATCATCGTCGACGGCGAGGCGGGCTTCCGCGCCGCCCACGATTTCATGCGCATGCTGATGCCGGCCCACGCGCGCAAAGTGCAGCTGTGGCGCGGCCAGGGCGGCCAGCCGCTGTTCGCGAAGAACCAGGTCGAGGCGCAGCTCGACGCGATGCTGCTGCCGACCGTGCAGCTGAAATCGGGCGGATACCTCGTCATCAACCAGACCGAGGCTTTGGTCGCGATCGACGTCAACTCCGGCCGTGCGACGCGGGAGCGCAACGTCGAGGAGACGGCGGTCAAGACCAACCTCGAAGCGGCGGACGAGGCGGCGCGGCAGTTGCGGCTGCGCGACCTCGCCGGGCTGATCGTCATCGACTTCATCGACATGGAAAGCCGGCGGCATAACGCGGCGGTCGAAAAGCGGCTGAAGGATGCGCTGAAGGACGACCGGGCGAGGATCCAGGTCGGCTCGATCAGCCATTTCGGCCTGCTGGAAATGAGCCGGCAGCGGCTGCGGCCGAGCCTGACCGAGAGCAGCTTCATCACCTGCCCGACCTGCGGCGGCACCGGCCACGTCCGCAGCGTCGAGACGGCGGCGACCCACGTCCTGCGCGCGATCGAGGAAGAGGGTGCGAAGGCCAAGGCCAGCGTCATCATGGTCCACGCCAGCGGGCCGCTGGTCATGTACCTGCTGAACCACATGCGCGAGCGGGTCGGCGAGATCGAGCAGCGCTTCGGGATGCGCGTCCAGTTCGCGGTCGACGACGGCCTCGTGCCGCCCGCGTGCCGGATCGACCGGGTGCGGTTGCGGACGGAGGGCGAGCGCCCGCCGATCGCCGCCCCGCTCGTGCCGGCCGCGCCGATGCCGCTCGACGACATGGCCGACACCGACGATCTGGTGGACGAGGAGGAGGCGGCCGAGCCGGTGGCCGCCGCCGCGACCGCCGCCGCGCAGGCGTCGCGTCCGGTTGCGGGCGAGACGGCCGAGGAAGGCGAGCGCCGCCGCCGGCGTCGTCGTCGCCGGCGGGGCGGTCGCCGCGAGAACGCGGTCGACGCCAACGGGCAGCCGATCCCGGAGCAGGCTTCGGCCAGCGGCGAGGATGACGGCGAGGACGGCGACGACACAGGGTCCGAGATGTCGGACGCCGACGATGCCGTGGCCGACGAGATTTTGGATGCCGGCGACGCGGCCGACCTCGGTGCCGTCGTGGCACCGCTGCCGGTGGCGATCGACGACGGGCTGATCGAGGGCCCGGCGATGCCGCCGATGTCCGGCGAGCTGAGCGAGGATAGCGCCGAGGCCGGTGAGGCACGCAGGCGGCGCGGTCGCCGGGGTGGCCGGCGCCGTCGGGGTCCGGCCGAGGGTGGCGACGCTTCGGCCGCGCCGGAGACGGATGCCGAGCCGGAGATGGTGGCCGAGCCGCCGCCCGCATTGTCGCCCCCGCCCCCGCCGCAGCGCGGGTATTCGGGACCGACGCCCGCCGATCCGTTCGGGGCACCGGATTTCGACGTGTTCGATCTGATCGAGCGCGCTCAGGAGGCCGAGCTGGCGGCGTTGGTCGCGACGTCGGCCCGTGCGTCGGAGGCGGCCGCACAAGTCGAGCCGGAGCCGGAGCAGGCCGTGTTCGAACCCGTGTCGATCGAGGTCGCGCCTGTCGAAGCCGAACCCGAACCGGCTGAGATCGTGCCGGCAGCGGCCGAAATCGTGCCCGAGGCGGTCACCGAACCGGTGGCCGAGCCGGTCGCGGCCGCTCCAGAAGCCGAAGCCGCGCCTGAAAAGCCGGTCAAGGCGAAGGCGGTGCGAAAGCCCCGCGTGACGAAAGCCTCGCTGGCCCGCGCCGCCGCTGAAGCGGAAGCGTTGGCCGCGGCTGGGATCGACGGGTCCGCACCCCAGGCTACGCTCGATGTGTCGTCGCCGGCCGAAGCGGCGACGCCGGAGCCGGTCGCGGCCGAGCCCGAGGCGTCGGTCCAGCCTGAGACACCGGCCGAGCCGGCTGCCCCTGCGAAGAAGGGTTGGTGGCGGCGTAGCTAACCAAGCGAACCGTCCGGGGCCGACGCGCCCCGGACGGGCTTGGCTGTTAGTTGCTGCCGACGGCCAGACCCGACAGGCGCGGGTCGACCGCCCAAGAACACGATCCCTGGCTGCCCGGCAGATAGCGTCCGCACGAGATCGCGTCGGCGCGGCCCGGGTCGGCCGGCGGGACCGGCAGCGCGTTCAGCGTCGGGCTGGATGACGCGGCCGACAGCGCGCCCCGGATCGCGACGGCAGCCGCCATCGGTGCGGCGGCCTGCCCGGTGCCCACGACGGCCGCCCGGAATGCATGAATGTTCGCGTTGTAGACCAGCGCCGGGGCCAGCAGCGGCGGCGGCAA
Organism: uncultured Alphaproteobacteria bacterium; assembly: GCA_963756975.1. Lineage (GTDB taxonomy): Bacteria > Pseudomonadota > Alphaproteobacteria > Acetobacterales > Acetobacteraceae > CAVRQM01. The sequence goes on from CAVWPS010000002.1 coordinate 732,378, forward strand.
CGCGGCCGGCGATGCGCCGAGCAGCATTCCGGTGCCGGGCACGACGCGGCCGGTGCCGAACAGATTGCCCATGCTGAGCGCGCACGTGACCGATTTCCCGTCGCGGTCGAGTGCCACCAGCCCGGCCGACGCCGGCCGCGCGCCCGCGTCGCCATGGTCGCCCGGAAGGTTGGCCAGTGCCGCGACATCGGCGACCACGGCAGCACCGGCCTCGGTCGCCGGCACCGCGAGTTCGTCGCGGCCGAGTTCGGACAGGTTCGGTGCCACGATGCGCGGCAGGCTTTTGCGCAGCAGGTCGGCGGTCAGTCCGGCACCGAGCCCGGGCGACGCGGCGACGATCCGTTTCGCGAGGTTGCCCTGATACAGGTCGCCCACGCCCTGCACCCGCAACGTGGCCAGCGTCGCCGCGAGGTCGGGCTGCTGCAGGTTCGCACCCTCGGCCAGCGGCTGGTGGTTCGGCCCGAAGAACGGCGCGGTGCCGGGGTCGGCCGAGAGCGGCGCGGCCACGACGGCGATGTCGCGGGCGAAGGCGCGCGACAGCGGGGTGCCGAAGCGGGCGAGTTGTTCGGCGCGCGAGATCAGCTGCTCGAACGGCAGGTGGCCGTAGCGGGCGTGCAGCGCGAACAGGCCGCGCGCCAGCATCGGGGCGCCCGCGGGACGGTTGCCGTCGCCGCGCACCGCGGCCGGGGTAAACGTGACGACGTCCGGGACGCCCTTGCCCGGCCCGTCGGTGTCCGGGTCGTAGGCGATGCAGACGCCGCCGCCGCCGAGGCCCGCGCGGGATGGCAGGGTTACCGACATCGCCAGCGCCATCGCGACCGCCGCGTCGGCCGCGTTGCCGCCGCCGGACAGCACGTCGCGCCCGATCAGGGCGGCGCGGGGCTCGTCGGCGGCGACGCCGCCGAGGAAGCCCGACACATAGCCGGGTGTGCCCACCTGCGGCGGTGCGGCACCGCCGAGCAGGTTTTCGTTGATCGTGTCGCAGCCGCCGGCGGCGAGCAGCGGCAGCACGCTAATGGCGCACAGCAGGGTTTTGAACGGGCGGCGCATGGACTGACGTGCTTTCGAGTGTCGAATCACCCCTGATACCGCCACGCCCGCCTCCATGACGAGGGGGGTCTTACGCCAGCCTTGCAGATGAAGGTGCGAGCCGCTACGGCGCGAGGATTGGTATTTTGGAAGTCCGACCGATGATCCGCGCCCTCGCCTTCGCGATCGCCGTCTCGCTGAGCGCCTCGCCCGCCATCGCCGCCGACACCGCGTTCACCCCGGCGCAACGGGCGGAAATCGTCTCGATCGTGCGCGACGCGATGAAGGCCGACCCGAGCATCCTGCGGGAGGCGGTGGTGAGCCTGCAGGCCGACGAGGCCCATGTCCAGGAAGCCGCCGCACGGCTCGCGGTCACGCGCCTCGCCCCGGCGCTCACGGCCACGCCGGCCGACCCGGTCGAAGGTGCGGCCAACGGCGACGTGACGCTGGTGCAGTTCTACGACGTGCGCTGCCCGTATTGCCGCCGGATGCTGCCGACCGTCGCCGCCCTGCTTGCGGCCGACCCGCATCTGCGGCTGGTCGACAAGGACATCCCCATCCTCGGCCCCCCGAGCGTGCTCGGCGCCCGCGCCCTGCTCGCGGCGCAGCGGCAGTCCGGCTACGTGAAACTTCGCGACGCGCTGATGACCGGGACGCCGAACATCACGATGGACGTGGTCCAAGCCGCCGCCGCCGCCAGCGGCCTCGACTGGGCGCGGTTGCAGAAGGACATGGACGACCCGGCGATCGCGGAGCGGCTGGAGGCGAACGTGGCGCTCGCCCACAGCCTCGGCATCGACGGCACCCCGGCGTTCGAGATCGCCGGCCGCATCACCGCCGGCGCGGTCCCGCTGTCGGAGTTGCAGGCCGCCGTCGCCGCCGCGCGCGCGCCGCACGGCTAGATTTCGGCACAGGCGGCCCCACGTGACCGGATAGGGTCAACGGAGGGCGCCATGTTCCTGTCAAGCCTCGCTGCCACGATCGGACTCGCGATCGGCATTCCGGCCGGAGTGGCGATCGGTGCCGGCGCGCTCGCCGTCCGCGCCGTGCGACGGGCTCGCGCTAGCCGGGAGCGGACGTCGTGATGATGCTGTTCGCGTTGCGGAAACTGCATCTGGTCGGCCTGGTGCTGATCCACATCGCGGCGGGCACCGCGCTCGGCGCGTTGACGGTGATCGCCGCCGGGTCCGCGATCCGCGACCGGATACGCGCCTCCTAATCCAGGCCCGCGTCGGACCGGCTGCCGAGCGCGATCGCCGTCCAGTCCAGCTCCGACTGGCCGCGCGCCATCGCGGTCAGGAACCGGTCGCGCAGCAGGCTCGCGATCGGCAGCGGCACGTCGCTTTCCGCACCCGCCGCCAACGCCAGCCCCACATCCTTCGCGCCCAAAGCGCCAGCCGGAACCCGGGCGGCGAGAATGCGCGGTCGAGGATGAAGCGGCCGTAATTGGCGTAGATCGGCGAGGCGAAGATCGTGGTCGAGATCATGGCGTGGAACGCCCGCGCGTCGACGCCGCGCTTTTCCAGCAGGGCGAACGCCTCGGCCATCCCCTCCATGGCCGACGCGATCAGGAAGTTGCCGGCGATCTTGCCCGCCACCGCCCCGTCCGGCTCCTCGCCCATGTCGAACACGCCCTGGCTCAGATCGTCCAGAACCGGGCGCGCGCGCTCTTTCGCCGCCGCCGAGCCGCTGGTCATGATCCACAGCTTGCCGCTGGCCGCCGCTTCCGGCCGGCCGAACACCGGGCACGCGAGCCACGCGCCGCCCACCGTTGCGTGCGCGGCCGCCAGATCGCGCGCGAGGGCGACGCCGATCGTGCTCATCGACAGGTGCAGCCCGGTGCCGAGTCGTTCCAGGAAGCCGTCCGGCCCGCGCGCGCACGTATCCAGCGCCGCGTCGTTGGCCAGCATGGTGATGACGATCCCGCCCGGCTCGACCGCGTCCGCCGGCGTTTCAGCGAGCGTCGCACCGGCCGCGACCAGCGGCTCGGCGGCGGCCGGGGTGCGGTTCCAGACGCGGACCGCGCGCCCCTTCGCGAGCAACTGCCGCGCCATGCCGGAACCCATGCCGCCCAACCCGATCAGCCCGATCGTCTCGCTCATTCCGCGTCCCTCCGGTTTGCCCGCTTCATCGTGCAGCTTCGCGTCATGCAGCCGGGGCTTTGCGGGTGCAACGCTTCCGCTTACGGTTCGATACGGCGTGCGCGGGCACGATCGAAGCAATCGAGGGATCGAACCACATGACCAGACGGACTCTGTTCGCCGGCGCGGCGCTCGTCGCCATGGCGACCATCGCGGCGGGACCGGCCCGGGCCGACATCATCGTCGCCACCGCCGGCCCCATCACCGGCGAATACGCGGCATTCGGCGCGCAGCTGAAGCTGGGTGCGGCACAGGCGGTCGAGGACATCAACGCCAAGGGCGGCGTGCTCGGCCAGAAGCTGGTGCTGGAGGTCGGCGACGACGCGTGCGACCCGAAGCAGGCGGTGTCGGTCGCGCAGAAATTCGCGGCGGACGGGGTGAAGTTCGTCGCCGGGCATTTCTGCTCGTCGAGCTCGATCCCGGCCAGCAAGGTCTACACCGAGGAAGGCATCCTGCAGATGTCGCCCGCCTCGACCAACCCGAAATACACCGACGAGGGCGGCCCGCTGACGTTCCGTCTGTGCGGGCGTGACGACCAGCAGGGCAAGGTCGCCGGCCATACCCTGGCCACCGAGTTCAAGGACAAGACGGTCGCGATCCTTCACGACAACTCGACCTACGGCAAAGGCATCGCCGACCAGACGCAGAAGAACATGAACGCCGAAGGGAAGAAGGAGGCGCTCTACACCGCCTACGTCCCCGGCGAGCACGATTATTCCGCGCTGATCTCGCGGCTGAAGGAGGCGAAGGTCGACGTCGTCTACATCGGCGGCTACCACCCGGAGATCGGGCTGATCGCGCGCCAGGCGAAGGAGCAGGGCCTCAAGATCCAGGTGCTCGGCCCGGACAGCCTGGACACGAAGGATCTGTGGCCGATCACGGGCGACGCCGGCGAGGGCCTGCGGTTCACGTTCCCGTCCGACCCGCGCAACCGCCCGACCGCGGCTGCCGTGGTCAAGGAGTTCAAGGACAAGAACCAGGATCCGGAGGGGTACACGCTGTACACCTACGCCGCGATCCAGGTCTGGGCCGAGGCGGCCAACAAGGCCGGCAGTGCGGACGGCGACAAGGTCGCGGCCGAACTGAAGAAGGACGGGCCGTGGACCTCGGTGCTCGGCGAGGCGACGTTCGACGCGAAGGGCGATCCGCAGAAGCCGGACTACGTCTGGTACGCGTTCCACAACGGCGACTACAAGGAGATGTGAGTCGTTCGGCGCGCCCCAGTTTCAACTGGGGCGCGCCGACCTCCTCTCATGACCGACCGCGAACGCTGCGAGTGGTGCTTGGGCGACCCCGACGATGGTCGCCTACCACGACGCCGAATGGGGCACCCCGATCCGCGACGGGCGGATGCTGTGGGAGGCGCTGGTCCTCGACGGCTTCCAGGCCGGGCTGTCGTGGCGGACGATCTTGCACAAACGCGACGCGTTCCGGGCAGCGTTCAAAGGCTTTGATCCCGAGATCGTGTCGCGCTTCGACGAACAGGATGTGGCCCGGCTGCTGGGCGACAAAGGCATCGTCCGCAGCGCGGCGAAAATCCACTCGGCCATCGGCAATGCGCGCGCCTATCTCGACATGGCGGCGCGGGGCGAAGCGTTCTCGGCGTTCGTTTGGGCGTACGTCGGCGGCACGCCGGTCGAGGGCGGTGCGGCGCGCCTCGTTCAGTCGCCGGACTCCGATCGCTTATCCAAAGACCTCAAGAAGCGCGGCTTCAAGTTCGTCGGGTCCATCACGGTGTATGCCTGGATGCAGGCGGTCGGGATGGTGAACGATCACCACCCCGATTGCTTTCGGCGTGCCGAGGTTCGGGCTACGGGATGATCCGCGCCCCGCGCAGCGCCGCGAACAGGGCGAAGAACGCGTCGTCGGTCGGCTGGTAGTCGAGAAAGCCGAGCCGGCGGCTTTTGCTCATGTCGGTCACCACCTCGATCGGCCGGCCGAGGTCGGCATCGGTGTGCCAGGCCGAGGCCAGCCGGTTCAGATCGGGTTCGGCGAGGTTGTGCTTGCGCGCGATCTCCGCCCATTTCGGTGCCGCATCGGCGAGCTGCCCCTCCAGCGGTGTCGCGTGGCCGGGGTACGGCGCCGGCTCCAGGCCGAACCAGCCGGCGAGGCGCGACCACATCCATTGCCAGCGGAAGATGTCGCCATCGACGACGTTGAACGCCTGATCGCGCGCGGACGGCGTGATCGACGCCCACTCCAGATGCCGCGCGAGCAGGTGCGCGTCGGTCATGTCGGTCAGGCCGCTCCACTGCGCCGGCGAGCCTGGGAAACAGGAACGGCATCCCCGTCTCCCGGCACAGCGTCGCGTAGGCGGCGAGCGTCACGCCCATGTTCATCGCGTTGCCGAGCGCGTAGCCGATGATGGTGTGCGGGCGATGCACGCTCCACCCGAAACCGTCCCTCGCTGCGGCGGCGAAAACCTCGTCTTCCTGGGCGTAGTAGAAGTTTTCGATGTCCAGGCGCGGCTGTTCCTCGCGGAACGGCGTCGCGGGCAGGACGCCTTTCCCGTACGCCTCGAACGGGCCGAGGTAGTGCTTTAGGCCGGTCACGAGGGCGACGTGCCCGACGCTGCCGCCGGGCGACAGCGCGTCGAGCAGGTTGCGGACCATGCCGGCGTTGACGCGGATGTTTTCGGCCTCGGTCGGCTGGCGCATCCAGGTCGCGAGGAAGACGTGGGTCGGGCGCAACTCGTGCAGCGCCTGCCGGAGCGATTCCGGGTCCAGCAGGTCGGCCGCGACCGGTTGCAGGCCGTCGATGTCGTGCGGCGGACGCCGTGCGAGGCCGGCGACGTTCCAGCCCTGACTGAGCAGATGGCGGGCGAGGTTGTTGCCGACGATGCCGCTTACGCCGGCGATCAGGGCCGTGCGGGTCATGGTGTTACGAACTCCGTCTTGAATGTGGCGGCGAGCGCGCCCGCCTTGGCACGGCGCGCCGCGAGGTCGTCCGGGCTGAGGGCCGGCGGCGGCGACACGCGGCTGTCGACCGGATCGCCGATCGCGAGGAAGTATTCGTCCTGACCGGCCGGCGCGCACAGACAAAGGGTGCGGGCCGGTTTGCCCGAGACGTTCTTAAAGCTGTGCGGGGCGTTGGCCGGGATGTTGACCGTCGAGCCGGCGGATACGGTCTGCGTTCGCCCGCGAAAGGTGAAGGCCAGTTCGCCTTCGAGCAGCGTGAACATCTCTTCGAAATCATGGCGATGAGGCGGTGGCCCGCTGCCGGCAGGAATGAGCATGTCGAACAGGCAGTATTGTCCGGCGGTGTCCGAGCCGTCGACGAGGATGGTGTAGGTGCCGCCGCCGATCGAGACGCGCCGCAGGCTGGATTGGTCGGGGTCGGCGACGGTGAGCGCCCGGTTCGGATCATCGGACGGGATGGGCGACGGCTCGGATTGATCGGTCAATGACAGGTTCCGTGATGCGATTGCGAAGTAGACGCGAAGCCTAGCTGTAGCGTTCCTCGGCCCACGGATCGGCATTGTTGTTGTAGCCGCGCGTCTCCCAGAAGCCGGGCTGGTCGACGGCGGAGAACTCGATCCGCTTGATCCATTTCGGCGACTTCCAGAGGTACAGCTTCGGGATCACGACCCTGACCGGACCGCCATGCTCGCGGCTCAATGGCTTGCCGTCCCACAGATGCGCCAGCATGGCGTCGGGGGCGGCGAACTGATCGAGGCGGACGTTCGTCAGGTAGCCGTCGTGGCTGAGGAACAGGACGTGCAGCGCCTCGTCCTTCGGCTCGACCAGGTCCAGCAGCACCGATGTGCTCACACCGCGCCAGGAATTGTCGTAGCGGGACCACTGCGTCACGCAGTGGATGTCCGACACCTCGTCCATTTGCGGCAGCGCGTTGTAGGCCGTCCAGTCGAGCGTCACCGGCCGGCGGACCGCGCCGCCGATCTCGAGCCTGAACTCGCGCTCGCCGATCGCGGGCTGTTCGCCGAGGTCCAGCACCGGGAAGCCGTGGGTCAGCGTCTGCCCCGGCGGCAGGCGGTCGCGATCGGGGTCGCCGTGATGTCCGGTGAGCAAGCGGCCCTGCGCGGCCCATTCCTGCTTCTTGGCGACGAATTTGTCGCGCTTGGTCTCGTCATTCATCGCTGGTGCCCCGGGCTGCGACGACGCCCGCGAGATGGCGGCGGCCGGCCTCCAGCACCTCGGTCGCGAGGGCCGGGTCGGCGGCGCCGATGCCGCGCGCGACCGCCATCGTGCCGACCATGTTGGCCAGAAGCACGATCGCGGTTTCGCGCTCGGAACAGGTCGTGTCGGGGCCGTCGTGCGGCAGACAGGCGGTCATCGTCTCCACGAAACGCTCGATGCCGTGGGCGTAGGCTTCCTGCATCTCATGGCCCTGCCGCGCCGCGTCGACCGCCAGCGTCGCCGTGGGGCAGCCCGCGCCGGGGGAATCGAACTGCTCGGGGGAGAGGTAATTCCGCAGGAACGCCTGCAGCGCCGCCGTGCGGTCGCCCCGGTCGTCCTGCAGCGACTGTTCCAACTGCACGGCACCGCAGGCGAACGCCGACGCGCAGGCTTCGGCGGCCAGGGCGCTCTTGGATTCGAAGTGATTGTAGAAGCCGCCATGGGTGAAGCCCGCCGCCTTCATCAGGTCGGCGACGCCCACGCCATCGACGCCCCGTTCGCGAAACACGCGCGAGGCGGTGTCGATGATGGCCTGCCGGTTCCGCGTGGCCTGTTCCTTCGGCACGCCCATGATTTTCCGCCCCGCCCCTTGCCGCCGTCGATGACAGCCATCATTGTGTTAGCGAACAATGATGACCATCATCGATACAATGGTTATCACCTCTCCCGGCCGCAAGCGACCGCCGCCATCAGGATATAAGATCATGAACGAGCTCAGGACGTCTTTGTTCGAAGCGCCGCACGAATCCCGCTCGGAGCAGTCCCGCCGCTCCGGCCGCCGGGGCTGGCTGACGGCGACCGTGCTGGCCGGAATCGTGGCTGTCGGCGTCGCGGGTTATGTCGTCGCCGGGGATGTCGCCGCACCTGCTCCCGCCCAAGCGGCACAGGCGGCGCCGGCCGGCGTTCCCGTGACGGTCGCCACGGTCGAGCGGCGGGACAGCCCGGTCTGGACCGATTTTTCGGGCCGGATGGAGGCGGTCGGCCGTGTCGCGGTTCGCCCCCGCGTGCAGGGCCCGATCGTGGCGGCACACTTCCACGAGGGCGCGCTGGTGCACCGGGGCGACCTGCTGTTCACCATCGACCCCGAGCCGTATCAGGCCGAGGTCGACCGGCTGGAGGCGCAGTTGAGCGCCGCCGCCGCCCGGCTGTTGCTGGCGGACCGGCAGCAGAAGCGCGGCATCCAGCTCGGCGGGCTGAACGACCTCGCCCGCAGCGACGTCGATGCGCGGATCAACGAGTATCGCGCGGCGGAGGCGAACGTGCGCGCGGCGGCGGCATCGCTCCGGACGGCGCAGCTGAACCTCAGCTACACCGAGGTGCGGGCGCCGATCACCGGGCGCGCCGGCCGGATCGAAGTGACGCCGGGCAATCTTGTCGACGCCGGAGCGGCGGCACCGGTGCTGACGACGCTGGTGTCGGTCGACCCGATCTACGCGAGCTTCGACGCCGATGAGCGTTCGGTCGCCGATGCCGTGTCGGGCCTGCCGCCCGGCGGCGATCTGGCCGACGCGATCGCCAAAATCCCGGTCCGGATGGGCACGCTGAACGCGGAAGGCACGCCGTTCACGGGCCGGCTGCAGCTGGTGGACAACCTCGTCGACACCGGCTCGGGCACGGTGCGGGTGCGGGCCGTGTTCGACAACGCGGACGGCCATTTGATGCCGGGGCAGTTCGCGCGCCTGCGCCTCGGCCGCGCCAAGCCGGAGCCGTCGATCGCGATCGACGAGCGCGCGATCGGCACCGACCAGGACCGCCGGTTCGTCATGGTGGTCGGCGCCGACAACACGGTTTCGGTGCGCCAAGTCGTGCTCGGTCCGGATTCGAACGGCTTGCGGATCGTGACCGCCGGCCTGAACCCGGGCGAGCGGATCGTGGTCGACGGGCTGCAGCGGGTCCGGCCCGGATCGCTGGTGGCCCCGACCGAGGCGAACCGCGCCGACCTGTCCGGCGGCAGGACCGCCCTGGCCGCGCAATGAACATCTCGCGGTTCTTCATCGACAGGCCGGTGTTCGCCGGCGTGCTGTCGGTGCTCATCTTCGTCTCGGGGCTGCTGGCACTCGGCGGGCTGCCGATTTCGGAATACCCCGAAGTCGTGCCGCCGCAAGTCGTGGTGCGCGCCAACTACCCCGGCGCCAGCCCGAAGGTGATCGCCGAGACGGTGGCCACACCGATCGAGGAGCAGATCAACGGGGTCGAGGGCATGCTGTACATGTACAGCCAGGCCACGACCGACGGGCTGATGACGCTGACGGTCACGTTCAAGCTCGGCACCAACCCCGATCAGGCGCAGCAACTGGTGCAGAACCGCGTCGCACAGGCCGAGCCGCGCCTGCCGGACGCGGTGCGCGCGCTGGGTGTGACGACGATCAAAAGCTCGCCCGACCTGATGATGGTCGTCCATCTGTTCTCGCCGGACGGGCGCTACGACGCCGCGTATCTGCGCAACTACGCCGTGTTGCACGTGAAGGACCGGCTGGCGGCGATCGACGGTGTCGGCGACGTGCAGCTGAACGGCTCCGGCGATTACGCGATGCGCGTCTGGCTCGACCCGCAGAAGATGGCCGAGCGCGGCCTGTCCGCGTCCGACGTGGTGGCGCAGATCAGGGCGCAGAACATCCAGGCGGCGGCGGGCGTGATCGGGTCGTCGCCGAACGTTCCCGGCCTCAGCACGCAGCTGTCGATCAACGCGCAGGGACGGCTGACCAGCGTCGAGGAGTTCGACGACATCGTCGTCCATGTCGCGGCCGACGGTGCCGTGACACGTCTGCGCGACGTCGCACGGACCGAGCTCGGCGCCAGCGACTATTCGCTGCGGTCCCTGCTGGACAACAAGACCGCCGCCGCCGCCGTCGTGTTCCAGTCGCCGGGATCGAACGCGATCCAGATCGCCGACCACGTTCGCGCCGCGATGGAAGAAATCAGGCAGACGATGCCGGACGGCGTCACCTACGAGATCGTCTACGACACGACGCAATTCGTGCGCGCGTCGATCTCGGCCGTCGTGCACACGCTGCTCGACGCGATCCTGCTCGTCGTGCTGGTCGTGATCCTGTTCCTGCAGACGTGGCGCGCGTCGATCATCCCGCTGGTCGCGGTGCCGATCTCCGTCGTCGGCACGTTCGCCGCCATGCACGTGCTCGGCTTCTCGATCAACGCGCTCAGCCTGTTCGGGCTGGTGCTGGCGATCGGCATCGTGGTCGACGACGCGATCGTCGTGGTCGAGAACGTCGAGCGCAACATCGAGGCGGGGTACACCCCGCTCGAAGCCGCGCACCGCGCGATGCGGGAGGTGTCGGGGCCGATCGTGGCGATCGCGCTGGTGCTGGTCGCGGTGTTCGTTCCGCTCGCGTTCATCAGCGGATTGACCGGGCAATTCTACCGCCAGTTCGCGCTGACGATCGCGATGTCGACCGTGATTTCCGCGATCAACTCGCTGACGTTGTCGCCGGCGCTGGCCGCGTTGCTGCTGCGTCCGCACGGGGCCAAGAAGGATTTGCTGACGCGCATCCTGGACGGCGCGCTCGGCTGGCTGTTTCGCGGCTTCAACCGGTTTTTCGGCGCCAGTGCCGTCGCCTACAGCTCCGGCGTCACGCGCGCGATCTCCCGCAAATCCGTGATGATGGTCGTCTATATCGGGCTGGTCGGACTGGCGTTCGTGCTGTTCCGCGCGGTGCCCGGCGGGTTCGTCCCGCTGCAGGACAAGCAGTATCTGGTCAGCTTCGCGCAGCTGCCGAACGGCGCCACGCTCGACCGCACCGACGACGTGATCCGCAAGATGGGCGACATCGCGCTGAAGCAGCCGGGGGCGGAGCACACCGTCCAGTTTCCCGGCCTCTCGATCCAGGGTTTCACCAACAGCTCCAACGCCGGGATCGTGTTCGTGGCCGAGACGCCGTTCGACCAGCGCACGACGCCGGACCTGACCGGCAACGCGATCGCGGCGTCGCTGAACCAGAAATACGCGTCCATTCCGGGCGCCTACATCGCCGTCTTCCCGCCGCCGCCCGTGCAGGGCCTGGGGACGATCGGCGGGTTCAAGCTGCAGATCGAGGATCGCGCGGGCCTCGGCTACGAGGCGCTCGACGCGGCGACCAAGGCATTCCTCGCCGAGGCCGCGAAGGCACCGGAATTGGGGCACCTGTTCAGCGGCTACGAGATCAACGTGCCGCAGATCTACGTCGATATCGACCGCACGCGGGCGCAGCAGCTCGGCGTCGCGGTGACCGACGTGTTCGACACGCTGCAGATCTATCTCGGCTCGCTCTACGTGAACGACTTCAACGTATTCGGCCGGACGTACTCGGTCCGCGTGCAGGCGGACGCGCGGTTCCGCGCGCATCAGGAGGATATCGGCAAGCTGAAGGTGCGGTCGGCATCGGGTGCCATGATCCCGCTCTCGGCGTTGTTGCGGATCAAGCAGAGCGCCGGGCCGGAGCGCGCGATGCGCTACAACGGTTTCCTGTCGGCCGACGTGAACGGCGGGGCCGCACCCGGCTTCTCCACTGGCCAGGCGCAGGCGGCGATCGCGCGGGTCGCGGCGGTCGCGTTGCCGAAGGGCTTCGCCTACGAGTGGACGGACCTCACGTACCAGCAAATCCTCGCGGGCAACTCGGCGGTCGTCGTGTTCCCGGTGGCGTTGCTGCTGGTGTTCCTGGTGCTGGCGGCACAATACGAAAGTCTCACGCTGCCGCTCGCGATCATCCTGATCGTGCCGATGGGATTGCTGGCCGCGTTGACGGGCGTCTGGCTGACGCATGGCGACAACAACGTGTTCACGCAGATCGGGCTGATCGTGCTCGTCGGGCTGTCGGCGAAGAACGCCATCCTGATCGTGGAATTCGCGCGGGAACTGGAGTTCGCCGGCCGCTCGCCGATTGAGGCCGCGATCGAGGCGAGCCGGTTGCGGTTGCGCCCGATCCTGATGACGTCGCTGGCGTTCATCATGGGTGTCGTGCCGCTCGCGATCTCGACCGGTGCGGGGGCGGAGATGCGGCGCGCGATGGGCGTCGCCGTGTTCTCCGGCATGATCGGCGTCACCGCGTTCGGGCTGTTCCTGACGCCGGTGTTCTACGTCCTGCTGCGCCGCCTCGCCGGCAACCGGCCGCTGAAGCAGCACGCGGGACACGCGGTCATCGCGGAGCCGCACGCGCCATCAGGCGCCGTTCCCGCCGGTGCCGACTAGGCGTTTGGCTGCGGTCGCGCGGTGACCTCTGGCCGGGAATAGCGACCCGGCCAGACCGAGCCCGTGGCGCGGCATGTTGACGTAGATCGTCTCGAGGTTGCCGGCGGGGACGACGTAGGTTTCGTGCCAGATGCCGACATCGCCGTTGGTGCCGACACTGCGGTTGAACGCCTGCCACGCCGGCAGGTGCGCCTTATTCGAGGAATGGGCGTACGCCTGCAGATGCGCGGCACTTTTCCAGTATTGCTGCGACCACAGGTTCCGCAGCCCGAAATGGCCGGTGGCCGACAGCAGGCCGAGTTCCGGATGCCGCGCCAACTCCCGCAGCATCTTCGGCATCGCGATCATCACCGGAAACCACTTCCAGACTTTCCAGAGCTTGTTGATCCGCATGCCGATGAGGAACACGACGACGCCCTCCTCGACTTCGGCGCAGACCCGCTCGTTCACGATCTCAACCAAAGCGATCTCCCCTCAGGCGCCGCTAGCTTCCCGGCGCCTTCTCCCGCCGGTTCCCCGTCTGCTGCAAGATCACGTCCTTCACGCCGCCCGCGGCCTCCTTGGCCACGGCGACCGCGACATCCCCCCAAAAGCCGGAGACGCTCTCGGGCGGCACCTCGTTGATCTGCACGATCCGGCCCCGCTCCATGCCCCGGCTGTCGGTCACGATCCATTGCAGTTCGATCCGCAGCGTCCCGTTCAGGCCGGGCGCGGTCGCGACCTGCCCGGCGACGGAGAAGTCGGCCTGGTCGGCCCGGTCCTCGACCGTCTCGCCGTAGCCGGGAAGCTGGGCCAGCATCTGGCGCGTCAGCGATTTGTCGCCGTCGCCCGGGGCCCCCGTCACCTCCGCCACGTAGACGCGGGCCGGGCGGTTGCGGAGGCTGTTCGGGTCGCTCTCCTGCCGCGCCGCCTCGAGCTTTTCGAGCAACGCGACGATGCCCGGGGCCGCCTGGGCCGCCACGGCCTTGAGCGTGGCGGGGTCGGCCGCCGACCATAGGGCGGAGGCGACGGGGGCACCCTGCGTGACGCCTTTCGAGACGTCCTTCTGGTCGCGCAGCTCGAAGCTCGGCGTGACCTGGCCGTCCTGCAACTCGGCTTCCAGCAACAGCCGCCAGTCGCCTTTCTTGGCGGGCTCGGCCACGGCGGGGAGTTCGTTGTCGACCAGCGCGTTCGCCACGTCGTCGGCGAGCCCCGCGCCGGCCGCGTCGGGCAGCAGCGCGTCGACCGGCGGCTGCACCGCGAGCCGGGCGGGCGGCGGCTGGGACAATCTGCGCGCGGTCGCACCGGGCGAGCCCTGGAACGGGCGCGGCAGGTTGCCGCAGCCGGCCAGCAGCAACAGTCCGGCGATCAGGGCGGCGCTAGGTCGTGAGGACACAGGACACCAGACCGGTGAGCAGAAGCAGGACCAGGAAGCCGAGAAAGTAGGGGTGCATCATCGAAAGGAGGATCCGTTGCGGATGGCCGACATCTGATGCCCGATCGCGCCGCCGCCGGAAAGCGTGCGGCGGCGATGGCTCCAGAACCGGTCGTCGGCCAGCGTGTCCGCGCGGGCATGGCCGACGATGGCACCGGCGACGGTCAGCCGGTGCGCGCAGTAGCCGGCCAGGTCGAACCACCACTTGCCGGGATTGCCCGGCCTGAGAAACGCGCCGCCCACCTGGTCGGCCACGTCCGCACCCACCTCGTAGCTGTCCTGGCCGATGCACGGGCCGACGCACGCGCGGATGTCGCGCGCGCCGAGCGTCCGCATGGCGTCGAGGGTCGCTTCCAGCACGCCCGCCACGGCTCCGCGCCAGCCCGCGTGGGCGGCGGCCACGATCCCGTCGGCGGCGAACAGGACGGGCGCGCAGTCGGCGGTGATGACGACCAGCGCCAGGCCGGGCTGCCGCGTCACCAGCGCGTCGGCGCGCGGCCCCTCGCCCGGCTTCCACGGCGTGTCCACCACGGCGACGTCGATGCCGTGGACCTGATGGCAGCCGATCGAGTTCGTCCGCCCCGAGTTCGGCCGCCACGCGCCGCCGGTTTTCCGCGATGCGCGCAGGATCGTCGGCGGAGGACGAGGAGCCGTTCAGGCTGGCGTACGGCCCCTCCGACACGCCGCCCTCGCGGGTGAAGAAGCCGTGCGGCGTTTTTAGCGCGGGGTCCGTCAGCCGGGGGATCATGCGGAAAAGCCCGCCGGTTCGGGCAGGTCGGGGTGGGTGATGGCGAGCACCTTGAACAGCCGGCCCATGCCGCCCGGTTCCGACAATCGCGCCGCACCGTCGAGCAAGGCGGCGGCCCCGCGCACGTCGCGGCCGCGCGCCAAAACGCCGGTGCGGTGCTGCAGGCCGAGGCGGGTCAGGAACAGACCTTGCGGGATCGGCCCGAAGACGGCGGCACCGGCGTGACGGGCGATGTCGGCCAAGCCGGCGAAATCGACGTGGGCGGTCAGGTCACACTCTCCAGGATCGGTGAACGGATCGGCGGGCTTGCCATCCCTGAGCGCCTGCAGCGAGTTTTCCACTCCCTCGCCGCCGTAATCGACGAACAGCGCGGCTCCCCCGAAGGTTCTGACACGCATTGCCGTGTCGCGGACGAACTCGGCGGCCGCTTCGGACCATTCGGTCGTCTCGCGCTCCGGCGGTTCGGCCGCGAGATCGTGCGGCCCGTCCAGGTCCACGAACCGCTCCGTCCAGCCATCCGGTGCCCGACGCCATTGCCGGATCGGCAGGGCGTCCAGAAACTCGTTCGCCAGCAGGATCGCCGGGCCGTCCGGCACGCTCGCCAGCGTGTCGTGCCATTGCGCGGTCAACCCGCCCGGCCTGCGCCGCCCGCAGCGCTCCCGAGGTTTCGATCAGGTGCGTTTGTGCCGCCTTGGCAAAGGCAGGTGCCACGGCCGTCACCGCCCGTCGCGCGTCGGCCATCAGCGTGCCACGGCCGGGACCGGCCTCGATCAGCAGGACCGGGTCGGGCGAGCCCATCGCGCGCCATGTCTCGGCCGCCCAGAGACCGAGCAACTCGCCGAATACCTGCGAGATTTCGGGCGAGGTGGTGAAGTCGGCGAACGGGTTCTTGGTCGCGTAATAGAGCGCGTTGGCGCGGGCCATGAACACGTCGAGCCGCTCCATCAGGCCGGGGCCGTCACCGCGACACGGCGGGCACGGACCATCAGCACGAGGCCCGCGATGAACATCGGGATCGACAGCAACTGCCCCATCGTCACCCCGCCGGCGAGGAAGCCCATGAACACGTCCGGCTCGCGAAAATGCTCGCCGATGATGCGCGCCACCGCGTAGCCGGCCAGGAACGCGCCGGTCAGGAAACCGTAGCGGGCGCGCAGGCCCGGCCGGCGCACCAGGATCACCATGACGATGAACAGTACGATGCCCTCGAGCGTCGCCTGATAGAGCTGGCTCGGGTGGCGCGGCACGCCGTCGAGAAAGTAGATCGTGCCGTCCGGGGCCTGATGCGGCTCCGGAAAGATCATCGCCCACGGCAGCGACGACGGCCGGCCGTACAGCTCGCCGTTGATGAAGTTGGCGATGCGGCCGAGGAACAGGCCGATCGGGGCGGCGACGGCGATGCGGTCGGCCAGGCCGAGGATCGGGATGCGCTGGCGATACGCATACAGGGTGATCGCGAACGCGACCCCGAGCATGCCGCCGTGGAACGACATCCCGCCGCCCCAGACCTCGAAAATGGTCCATGGGGCGGGCAGGAATTTCAGCGGCTGGTAGAACAGCACGTAGCCGAGCCGGCCGCCGACGACGACGCCCAGGATCGCCCAGGTCAGGAAGTCGTCCACCTGCAGCACCGTCGCGACCGGAGGGGTCGCGCGCGCCAGCCGGCGGACCAGCCGCCAGCCGAGCAGCAGGGCGGTGATGTACGCCAGCGCGTACCAGCGGATCGACAACGGCCCGATCTGTACCAGCACCGGGTCGAATTTCGGGAATTTCAGCGCCATAAACGGCGGGGTGTGCGCGCGACCATGGCCGTCCCTATATGTCGCCGGCCGGCTTCGGAACAGCCGGCGCAACGTCAGGAGCCTCCCATGGCCGATCGCCCCCGCTTTTTCGACGACCTGGCCGGCGTGGCCGGGGGTGCGATGTCCGCGCTGATGGGCGTGCGCGACGAGGTCGAAAGTCTCGTGCGGGCCCGGGTGAGCGAGGCGGTGGCGCATTTCGACATCGCCAAGCGCGAGGAGATCGAGGCCGCGCACCAGATGGCGGCCAACGCGCGGGCCGGGCAGGAACTGGCGGAGGCGCGGCTCGATGCGCTCGAGGCACGGCTTGCCGCACTTGAGGCCGCGATGGAGCCGAAGGTGCGCCCGGCCGTGTCGGGTGGTGGGCCGGGCATGATCGCCTAGGGCGTTAGCCGCCGTCGCTCGACTGTCACACGAGGCGACTCGTCCGTGCCCTTGCGGCGCAACACCTGTGGCACGTAGCCTACAGATGTGGTCGTAGAGCCGATCCGGCTTTTGACGGTTCAGCTTCACGGCCCCGCCCGCGTCTTCAATTCCAGGAGGACCGCATGTCAGCCCACACCAGCCCGATCTCCGACGCCGCCGCGAACCCGCTCGACACGATCGAGCAGATCGTGGGCGCCAACGATTGGCAGTTCGACCGCCGCTCCGACGCCGAAATGGCGGCCGAGGCGCCGGGCCAGTGGTGCGACTACGGCCTGTATTTCTCGTGGTCGGACGAGATCCGGGCGATGCATTTCCACTGCGCGTTCGACCTCAAGGTGCCGGTGGCACGGCGCGGCGCGCTGTACGAGCTGCTGGCGCTGGCCAACGACCGGCTGTGGATCGGCCATTTCGCCATGAACACCGAGGACGGGTCGCCGATCTTCCGGCACTCGGTGTTGCTGCGTGGCGCGCCGGGCGCGTCGGCCGAAAGCCTCGAGGACATGGTCGACATCGCGATCACCGAGTGCGAGCGGTTCTACCCGGCGTTCCAGTTCGTGCTGTGGGGCGGCAAGGCCCCGGCCGAGGCGCTGGAGATGGCGCTGCTGGAGTGCGCCGGCGAGGCATGATGCTGCCGCCCATCCTGCTGATCGGCCACGGCCGGATGGGCTCCGCGATGCTGGCCGGCTGGCGCGAGCGCGGGATCGAGGCGGCTTATGCGGTCGATCCGGCGGCCGACGGGTCGGACCCGTTTGTCGTGACGTCGGTGCCCGAGGGTTTTCGCCCGGCGGCCGTGGTGCTGGCGGTGAAACCGCAGATGTCGGCGGCGGCTTTGCCATCGGTCGCGCGGTTTCGGGACGCGGTGTTTTTGTCGATCATGGCGGGGCGGACTGTCGCCTCGCTTCGGGATGCGTTGGGCGGTGCCCCCTCAGTCGTGAGAGCGATGCCGAACACGCCTGCGGCGATCCGGCAGGGCATTTCGGTGGCGTTTGCCGGGCCCGGAGTAACGGAACCTCAGCGAAGCTTATGCGACGACCTTCTCCGCGCCGTGGGTGAGGTCGCCTGGACCGAGGACGAGGGCGAACTCGACGCCGTCACCGCGCTGTCGGGCGGCGGTCCGGCCTACGTGTTCCTGCTGGCCGAGGTAATGGAGGCGGCCGGGATCGCCCAGGGCCTGTCCCCAGCACTGTCGCGGCAGCTCGCCCGGGTCACGGTCAGCGGGGCCGGGGCGCTGCTTGCCGCGTCGGACGAGGACGCGGCGGCGTTGCGGCGCGCGGTGACGAGCCCGGCGGGGACGACCGAGCGTGCCTTGGCCGTGCTGATGGAACGCGACGCATGGCCCGCGTTGATGGAGCGTGCGATCACGGCGGCCACGCAGCGGTCGCGCGAACTCGCGGGCTGACGACGTTTCGGGCTGACATCGGGCGATGGGGACTCATATGGCCGACATGGATGATGATCGCACGTTCGACGAGGACCTGATCGGGGCCACCTTCACGCTCGCGGCCGATGTGGGCTGGCACAAGGTCAGCGTCGTCGCGGCGGCGCGCGCGGCCGGCCTGCCGCTCGACCGGGCGCGCGAACGGTTTCCGGGCAAGACCGCGGTGCTGCTGAAATTCGGCCGGATGGCGGACCAGGCGGCGATCGCGCACGGCGACGAGGACGGACCGAGCCGCGACCGGCTGTTCGACGCGACGATGCGGCGGATCGACGTGTTGCAGGCGCACCGCGCGGGCGTGCTGGCACTGCGCGAGTATCTGCCGGCGCGGCCGATGCTGACGATGATGCTGGGAGCCGCCACGCTGACCAGCATGGCGTGGCTGCTCGGTTCGGCCGGGATCGACGCGCAGGGCGGCATCGGGTTTTTGCGCGTCCAGGGGATGAACGCCGTCTGGCTGTATACCGTGCGGGCCTGGATGACGGACGACAGCATCGACCTCGCGGCGACGATGCGGGCTTTGGACAAGGCGCTCGATCAGGCGGTCCGCGCCGAGGGCTGGCTCGGGCGCGGACAGAACGAGGCACCGCCGCCCTTCCCGGAGCCGCCGCCGGGCGCGGAAGCGTCGTCCGAGATGTCGGTGGCCGACACCGCCGCGTTCGATTTCGCGGCCTCGGAGGCCGATCTGGTCGTGGAGCCGGACGGGACGCTGCCCCGAACGCTGCCCGACACCGCCGCCCCGCCGCCGAAATCGCCGCCCGTTTGACAACTGTCTTCTTGCGGGCAAAGGGGTTCGAGTCGTAACTGCCCACGCATTCACGTCCAAGAGGAGCAAGTCCCGATGAGCGACAACGAGCAGGCCAAGTCCGACGCCACGAACGCGTTCTCGACCGCGATGTCGACCGCGACGGCTCATGCGAAGTCGATGACCGATGACATTGCGAAGATGTTCGGCGGCATGCGACCGGGCGCGATGCCCGACACCGAGGCGCTGATGGCCGCGCACAAGCGCAACCTCGAGACGCTGACGGCCGCCAACCGGGTCGCCATGGAAGGCACGCAGGCGATCGTGCGGCGGAACATGGAAATCATGCAGCAGACGATGGCGGAACTCGGTGAGACGATGCGCTCGATGACCTCGGCCGACACCGCGCAGGACCGCGCCACGCGCCAGGCCGATCTGCTTCGCCGCGCCTACGAGCGGACGGTCGCCAATGCGCGCGAACTCGGCGACATGATCCAGCACGCGAACACCGAGGCGATGGGTGTCCTGAACGGCCGGGTCGTCGAAGCCATGGACGAGGTCCGCGCCATGATCGAGAAATCCAAAGCGAAGAACTGACCCGCCGGCGTCGCGCGCCGCCTACCAGACCGGCGCGCGGCGACTCGCCTGGCGCATGTCGCGGGTCATCTCGGCCGCGCTCTCGGTGCCGTGCAGGTGGGCCACACGGCCGGCGATGCGGAACAGGTCCGGCACCTCGTTCGGGTTGAACTGCACCAGCTCCCGTTTCACGAACGGGATGCGGTGGTCGGTCAGCAACTGGTCCCAGAACACATGCTGCGGGTTGCGCGGCATCCCGGACCGCAGATCGTCGATCAGTTGCCCGATCCAGGTCAGCGTCTCGCTCGGCTCGCCGGCCGCCCAGTGGCCCGGGGCCGCGCGCGCCGCCGCCAGCGTGCCGTCCGCCCGCTCCAGATAAAGCCGGGCGAGCTCGTGATACGGGGCCAGCACACCGAGCCGCATCTCCCCGTCCTCGACCAACGCGCGGCTGAGGCCGATTTCGCCCTTCACCACCACCGCGTCCTTGTGGTTCGGGAAGTCGTATTGGCTGCGGAACCTGGTCACGGCCCGGCTCGCGAGCGCCCTGGCCGACAGCACCATGAACGACGATTGCAGGTGGTAGCCGCGCTCCCAGCTGTCGGTCAGCGACCAGACATCCCAATCCGGCCGGGTCGCCTCCGCCATCAGCCGGTCGAGCGGCGCGAACGGGCCGAAGAAGCTGTCGTTGCAGAGCACCAGGTGTTCCACCGAGCGCGCCCGGTCGCCCAGCAGATCGAGCGCGATCAGCCATGAGGTGAGGTCCCGGCCGTGGTCGCCGCGCCGGATCAGCCCCGCGACCGCGCCCGCCTTGCTCTCCGCCAGCCCCGCCTGCGCGTCGGGGGCGCTGTTGATCAGCACGACGTCGACGCGCTCGGCCGCGAACGCGCGGATCATCGCCGTCTGGCTGGCCGAGAGGAACCGGCCGGTCTGATGGATGGCGAACAGCGCCACGCGGCGGCGCAACGCCGGCGCGCGGCGGCCGAACAGCCGCCCGAACGGTTCCGACGCGGCGCGCAACGCGGCGAGCGGCGGCGACGCGACATCGGCGGCTCCGGGTGCCAGCAACTCGGTCAGCTGCCGGTTCAGGAACGCCGTCATCGCGTCGACCGCCGGGCTCGCCGGCGCGTCGGTCAGGGCGTCGATGTAGCGCAGCAGCACGCCCGGCCCGGTCCCCTCCGGCAAGCGGCGGACGCCGACCGGGGCCGATCCGCCGGGCAGGTTGAGCCGCAGGCTGTCGAGTTGCGTGGCGTGCACGGCGAACGCGAACGAGCGGGCGAGATCGAACCGGTCGACACCCGGCGTCGCGGTATGGACGAGGTAGTCGACCACGTCCTGACGGGAGATCGTGACCAGCGGCGCGTGCCGCGCGCCGTCGATGGCCAGCGCGAAATCGGGCTCGGTTTGCGGCGAGTACGCGCACCACCCGATCACGAACGCCCAGCCATCGGCGAGCTCGGTCAGATCGAGGTGGTGGCGCGGCTCGGCGGCCGGTACGGCGATGATGGGCTTGGCGGGCCGACGGCGCGCCGCCGCGCCGGCGTTCATGCCGCGACGGCGCGCAGCCGATCATCGACGGTGCCGATCTCCATCAGCTTTTCCAGCACGCGCAGGCGGATCAACGCCGAGCCGCGGAAGCCCCGGTCCGAGAACCCGATCGCGCGCAGGCCCGCGACCAGGCCCGCGATCGATCCGCCGAGGTCGACCTGCGGCACGAAATCCGGCGCCAGCGCCGCGTAACGCGAGAAATCGACCTGATACGACCGCGTGTCCGGCACGGCGTCGGAGTTCATCTGGATCCGTGTGCCCGGGACCGCGGCGGCGACCGACTTCGCGAGGTCGCGAATCTGGATGTTGCGCCGGTCCGATCCGACGTTGAGCGCGATATGGCCGGGCAGCGTGCCGTGCCGGGTCACCGCCCACTGGATCGCGCGCGCCATGTCTCGCACGTCGATCAGCGGGCGCCACGGCGTGCCGTCCGACAGGATGGTGATTTCCGCCGACGACAGCGCGCAGGCGACGAAATCGTTCAGCACGAGGTCGAGCCGCAGCCGCGACGACCAGCCGCAAGCGGTGGCGAAGCGCAGGCAGATCGCGCGCATCCCGCCCCGGTCCATGTCCGCCAGCGATTGCTCGGTCGCGATCTTGGAGCGCGCGTAGGCCGTCTGCGGGTTGAGCGCGTCGCCCTCGCGGCGCGGCGGGCCGGCGGCCGCCCCGTAGACCGAGCACGACGAGGCGAACACGAACACGCCGACCCCGGCGTCGCGCGCGGCGGTGGCCAGCGTGACGCTGGCCGCGTGGTTGATGTCCTCGGTGACCGCCGCGAACCGGTTCCCCATCGGGTCGTTGCTGATCGCGGCCAGATGCACCACCGCATCGCAGCCGCGCAGCAGGTTGGCGGGAATGGCCCGCACGTCGCCGAAATGCTGCACGTCCAGCTGCGTTTCGGGCAGCGGGCCGCTCTGCGTCAGATCGCCGGAAAACCAGCCGGCGTCGAACCCGATCAGCTCCGCTCGCGGCATCGCCCGGCGCAGATGGCCGACCAGCACCGAACCGACGTAGCCAAGGTTGCCGGTGATCAGAACGCGCATGCGACCGCCCCCACCAAGATTACGGATCTCAACACGATCATGGCCCTCACCAAGATTTCCAGGGCGCTCGGCCAGTCGCCCACATGTCCTCGAGCGCGCGTTTGTCGCGCAGCGTGTCCATCGGCTGCCAAAAGCCCCGGTGGAAATACGCGGTCATCTGATCGTCCGCCGCGAGGCGCTCCATCGGTTCGCGTTCCCAGATCGTCTGGTCGCCGTCGATGTAATCGCCAACGCGCGGGGAGAGCACAAAGTACCCTCCGTTGATCCAGCCGCCGTCACCGCGCGGCTTTTCCTCGAAACCGATCACCCGGTCGGCCGAATGGTGCAGTGCGCCGAATCGTCCGGGCGGCAGAACGGCGGTGACCGTCGCGAGGCGACCGTGGGCGCGGTGCGTCGCGATGACCGCCGTCACGTCGACGTCGCCGACGCCGTCACCGTAGGTGAGACAGAACTCCGCGATCGTCCGCGACATAGGGCAGAACGCGCTTGATGCGTCCGCCGACCTCGGTGCCGTCGCCGGTGTCGATCAGCGTGACCGTCCATGGCTCCGCATGGCGCTGGTGCACGGCCATGCTGTTGTCGCGCATGTCGAACGTGATGTCCGACGTGTGCAGGAAGTAGTTCGCGAAATACTCCTTGATGACATAACCCCGATAACCGAGGCAGACGACGAAATCGGTGATCCCGTGACTGCTGTATATCTTCATGATGTGCCAAAGGATGGGCTTTCCACCGATCTCGATCATCGGCTTGGGCCGGACCGCCGTCTCCTCGGACAGCCGCGTGCCGAGACCGCCGGCGAGGATCACGGCCTTCACGCCGAGGCCAGCAGGTCGTCGGCGAGTTTGGTGACGCCGCGCCGCAGCCGGGCCCGGAAATCCTCGGCCGCGCGCCCGTTGGCGTAGTCGAGCACGCAGTCGCCCCACCCAGCATGGTCGCCGGCGGGACGGCGCGGCGTGGCCGCGATCGTTTCGAGCGCGCGGCCATAGGTGTTGCGGCTATCGAAGTCCTTGGCGAGCGCGCGCATCGCGCCGGACCGCTCGGCCACCACGCCCGGCTCACGCGCGATGGCATCGATCACGTCGCGGTAGCCGCGCACGTCGCCGGCCTCGACCACGAAGGCGTGCCGCCCGCCGGCCATGGCCGACAGCATGTCGCCGGTCGTGTTGATCACCGGCAGGCCGAAATACATGTAGTCGAGCGCCCGCAGCCGGTAGCTCTGCCAGTTCTCCAGCGTCGCCGTGTTGACGTTCAATCCGATATCGCTGGCGGCGGTGTAGGATTTCACCCGTCGCCCCGCGTCGGCCCAGTCGTTGAACGCGACGATCGTGTCGCCGAGCTGACCGGAAAAGCGGTGCAGCAGACGCTCGGTCTCGGCGACGTAGTCCGCGTGATCGTCGTTGGACGGTTGCAGCAATCCCATGATGAACAGCTTCAGCCTCGCCATGTCGCCGGCGCGTGTTTCCACATGCTCGCCGAACGCGGCCAGGAAGGTGTTGAAATCCGTCCAGCGCCAGACCCCGCCCGAGTTGATGATCGCGGTGTCGTCCGCCTCCAGCCCCATCTCGGCGCGCACGCCGGGCCGGTCCGGGATGGTGCGCCGCTCCTCCTCCACGATGCCGAGCGGGGCGACGAGGATGCGGTCGCGCATCGGCCATTTGGCGAGCAGGTTGTAGACGACGGCCAGCACCTCGGCCATGCGTTCGTTCTGGGTCAGGATAAAGTCTATATTGTAACGGACCGCCGTTATCAGATCGAAGACGTATTGAGCCGAGAACCTCTCCGGGCTTTCGATCCAGTGGATCGCGGCGTGTATCGCAACGATTTTGGGATGCGGGAAGATCGAGCGGATGTTGAGCGCCTCGGGGAACACGGCGACGACGATGTGCGGCTGCAACTCCGAGAACGGGACGGGTTCGCGATCCTGCTCCCAGGTCGGATAAATCTGGCGCACCCGCCAGTTGTCCCGCTTGCGCGCGTCGCCCTGCGCGGCCGTGAACAGCACGACATCGCCGCGCCGCAGCGCCTCGTGCGCGAACTGGAACAGGTTGCGGTCGTGGCTGAAGGGCGCCACCGGCGGCTGTCCGGAGACGAGATGCGGCAGGGTGATCGCGTCGATCAGGACCAGCACGCGGCTCACGATTTGTCGCCTCGCTTTTTCCGCGTCGACGGAGCGCGGCCGCTCACCACCGGCTTGATCTGCTGGGCGGCACGCGCGACCCAGTTGGCGGTGGGCGGCGGCAGCGGAAAATCCGTGCGTCCGGCCGCGATGTCCTCGAACCCGGCCTTGGCGCTCGCGTCGCCCGCGGCGACCCCGGCGAAGGCCGCATGGAACCGCGCGGCCCACACCCGGTCGAGTTCGGGGAGCATCCTGTCCGGGGCGGCGAGATACGCGGCGCGCGACAGGGCGGCGGCGGCGAGGAAGCCCGCGCGTGCCCGGCGGGGATCGCCATCGCCGTTGAGCGCCAGCATCGCGGCGTGATAGGCGGCCGAGGCGGCCCCGAACGGAATATGGGCGAACATCGAATCGAGGCTGCCGTCCGAGCGTTGCAGCGCGGAAAGGGTGTTCACGCCGTCCAGCACCGGCGCGAGCGCCGCGGCCACGTCGCGCGCGCGCGGCCAGTTCCCGGCATTGACCGCCCGCTCGAGTGCCCGAACGGCGAGGCCCGAATGACAGCCGGTCGCCTGATCGCCGGCGACGCGCGCCGGTGTCCAATCGTCGAGATAGCCGGCGAGCAGCGCGTCGCCGTCGGTCGCCTCGACGCTGGTGCGGCGGGCCGTCAGCCGCCCGGCGATGGCGACGATGTCGTGGTCGCCGAACCCGGTCCGCGACAACAGCCGCGCCAGACCGGCTTCGGTCGGCAGCAGCATTGCCCGGCCGGGTCCGGCGACCCTCTCGACCGTGCCGGGGTCGCGGGATTCATACAGTTGGGCCACGTCGGGCTCATCGACGAGCAGCGCGCCGCCCTCGGCCAGCCGGCCCGCCAGCTCGACCGCGAGCGCATACGGATCGCCGGCCCGGCCGATCATCCCGTCCGAGTACAGCGCGTCGAACCGGCCGGGGCCGACCGGATCGGGCGTCGGCCGGTGGCTGACGGTCCAGCTCAGCGCGGCCCGCCCGGCGGCCGCGACCGGATCGGGGTCGAAGCCGAACGCGACCCAGCCGGCGGCGCGCGCCATCGCGACGGCGAACCCGAAGCCGCAGCCCGCGACAAGGAGAGCGCCCGGGTCGTCGCCGCCCAGGATCGGCGCGAGCGATCGTGCGATGGCGGGGAAGTCGGCCGCGTATTCGACATGATGCCGAAACGCCATCGGTTGGGGCTCGGCGGCGGCCGGCGGCGGCGTGTCGTAGCGATGGCTGCCGCACGCGGGACAGGCGAACAGCAGCCGGACCCGGCCGTCGGCCAGCGTGGCCCGCAGCACGCCCTGCTGCGTCGCTTCCTCACCGCACGCGAAACATTCCATAACGCGCAGCAGCGGCTTGGCGTAACCGAGCCACTCGATGCCCGGAATTCGCGGACGAAACACCCGCTCGACCGCCCATCGCTGGACGAGCGGGATCGCGATCACGCCACCGCGGCCCCGAGCGCCTCGCGCAAGCCATCCATCAGCGCGACCCGCGGCGTCCAACCCGGCAAGCGCGGCAAGTGGGTGGACGGGATCATCACCTCGCGAGGCCGGTACGGCCGGCCGCCCCACTCGATCGGCACCGGGCGTCCGATCGCATCGCCGACCATCCGCGCGAGGTCGCGCAAACTCAGCCGCGTGTCGCCCACCGCGAAAACCTCGTGCCCCCGCACGCTCCGGTCCAGCAGACGCCGGCTGCCCGTGGCGAACGCGCGGGCCGCATCGTCGATGTGCACCAGATCGATCACCTGCTCGCCCGGCGACATCTTGAGCATCGTCCCGCCGCGCGCCGCCTCGGCCAGCTGGTCGACGACTTTGCGACGCGTGTCGCCCGGACCGTACGTGTCGAACAGACGCAGGGTCACCGCGCATACGCCGTCCACCGTGTAGGCGACCAGCATGTCTTCGAACGCTTGCTTGGTCGCGGCATAGACGTTGAACGGTGTGAAGGGCGGTTCGGATGCGGTCTGCCAGCTCGTTCCGGCATTTAATATATATCGCACGCCGCGCTCATGGGCGGCGGCGAGAAGTAGGGTCGGCATCGTAACGTTTGCGTGCAGCATGGCCGCCACCTGCGCCGGCGTTTCGCGGCCCCGGCTCTGGGCGGCGAGATGGACGATCACATCCGGCCTGGAGGAGTCGAGCGCCGTGCCGAGTTGGTCCAGCAGGTCTCCCGGGCCTAACCGCTCGACGGCGACCCGGCCGGCGATCCCGAGGCTCGACAGCCCGGCCAAGCCAGAGGTTTCCCGGCACAGCAGGGAAACCGACCAGCCCTCGTTCAGCAGCTCGCGGGCGACCCGGCCGCCCAGATAGCCGGTGCCGCCGGTCAGCAGCGCGCGCGGGGCGGTCAAATGCCGGCGCCCAAAACCTCGGTCGGCTGGTCGGCGGTGGCGGACCGGCCGAGCGCGGGCCATGCGGCATCCTTGGCGGACAGCACGCGCGGGGGATGCGGCCAGGCGATGGCGAACGCCGGATCGTCCCACCGGTAGCCGCGCTCGCGGACCGGATCGTAGTAGGCGGAAGCGAGATAGATGACCTCGGTGTCTTCGGTCAGCGTCAGGAAGCCGTGCGCGAAGCCTTCCGGGACATACAGCATCTGGCGGTTGGCGGCCGTCAGCTCCCGCCCGACCCATTGCGCGTAGGTGGCCGAGCCCGCGCGGAGGTCGACCGCGACGTCGAACAGCGCGCCGCGCACGCAGCGCACGATCTTGGCCTCGGCCGATGGGGCGAGTTGGAGGTGCAGGCCCCGCAGCGTGTGCCGGTGCGCGGAGTAGGAGTTGTTCACGTTGACGTAGCCGGGCACCAGCCCCGCCTCGGCGAAGACCCGGCTGTCGAACATCCGGGCGAAGAAGCCGCGATCGTCGCCGTGCTGGACCGGGGTGATGAGCTTCACCGCATCGATCTCGGTCGAACGGATGTCCAGGCTCAAGCCGCGCCGGTTCCCACCAGACCGGATGAGGATAGCAGCGTCATCGGCCGGCCGAGCGCGCGATCGGCGCCCCAGCGGACGCGGCCGGTGGTGGCGCAATGCGGACAGGTCGCGCGCCACGCCGGCAGGATCGTGCCGCATTGTTCGCAATGCCAGTCCGGATCGGCCCCGCTCTCGGCGGCGCGGCGGAGCGCGTCGCGTTGCGCGAGGCGGCCGATTTCGGTGTCGCCCCGCTCGCTCGCTTCGAGTTCGGCCAGCAGCAGCCAGTACCGGCGCTGGTCGCCGGCCCGGTCGCGGACGAGGTCGAGCTGCTTGCGGGCCGCGGCGAGCTGGTCCGCGTCGAGCGACAGGCGCGCGAGCAGCAAATGGGTCTCGACGTGATCGACGGCCCCGGTGACGAGGCGGGCGGCGCGGCGCAGGCGCGATTGCGGGTCGGTGTCGGGTTCGAGCGCCAGCGCCGCGATGTCCGGCATCGGCGTGCGTCCCCACGCGTCGCGCAACACGTCCTGCGCGCGGGGGTCGCGGCCGGACGCGCGCAGCCGCCGCGCGTATTCCATCGCCGCCGGGGCGAAGTCGGGGTGGTCCTTGTAGGCGGCTTTCGCGTACCGCATTCCCTCGTCGGGATCTGTCGCGGCTTCGGCGGCGGCGACGGCGTAGGTCGCGCGCGGCGCTTCGGGGCCGGCCAGCGCCTGCGCCTGCCGCCAGTCGCCGGCGTGGACGGCGAGCGCCGCACGCTCCTCGCGCAGCCAGTTGCCGCCCGGGTGGATCGTCTCGGCGCGGCGCGCCACCTCGGCCGCCGCGTCCCAATCGCCGCGATTCATCGCTTGGCGGAATAGGCCGCGCAGACCGAGCAGGCCGGAATCCTCGCGCTCGGACAACGTCTTGTACAGGTCGGCCGCCGCGCGATCGTCGCCCGACATGCGCTCCGCTTCGGCGGCCAGCAGCAAGGTCTGCGGCGTGTCGCCGAGGCTCGCACGGGCCCGGCGCGCCTCACGGCGGGCGTCGCCCTGCTCGCCGGCGGCCAGGGCGACCAGGGTTTTGGTGACCGACGCGTCGCCGCGCGCGCGCTGACGGCGGGCGCTCCAGCGGTCGACCCGCGCGCCGGTGCGGATCAGCCAGCCGACCAGCGAGACGATCAGGACGAGGATCACCAGCAGCAGCGCCAGCGCCACCAGCCAGAGCGAGGTCGGCGCGGTGATCGTGGTGCCGAACAGGGTCACGGGGGTCGTGCCGTGCAGCCCGGCGAGCCACCAGCCGAGGGCCAGCACGATCGCCGCGATGGCGAGGACCCAGATGACGAGCCGCATCAGGGCGCGCCGAGCTGGTCGGATTGCAGGGCGGCGCGCGCGTCGAGCAGCGCTTTCGCCCGGTCGGTCCAGGCGGCCATGGCGGCTTTCGCGGCCGGGTCGAGGCCGTCCAGCGCGGTCACGGCACCAGCGAGGTCGCCCGCCTGCAATCTCTCGTGCGCGGCGGCCAGGATGGTCGCGGCCGGCGGTCCGACCAGGACGTGGTCGCCCTGGCTTACCGTCACCAGCGACTCGATCCGGGTCAGCATCCGGGCACCGAACTTCTTCCCGGCGGTCGGCGGGACGCTCGCATCCTGCGCCTTTTGGGCGGCGGCGTCGTAGGACAGCCGGAGCGAGGCCTCGGTCGGCGGCGCCTCGGTCGCGAACCGGGTCAGCGCCGGCGGGGCGTGGGCAATGGTGCCGAGCGGCTTGCCGTTATCGAGCGCGACGGTCGCGGCCGCCCGGGTCAGGGCCACGGTGGCGCGGGCCTGTGCCGCCTGCGCGCTCGCCTGCGCGGCTTCGGCCTGGGTCTGCGCCTCGGCAAGCTTCTTGCCGAGACCGTCGAGCTGGTCGGCGATCGTGTTGACGCGCGACAGCAGCGCGGCGTCGGCGGGCGGCGGGGCGGCCGGCGCGGGTGCCGGGGCGGGCTTGTCTTCGAGCGCCTTCAGCCGCGCTTCGATCGGGCCGAGATCGGGCGCGGAAGCGGGCGTGGCGGGCGTGGACGCAGAGGGCGTGGACGCCGGCGGGCGTGGTCCCGGACGGATCAGTCTTCGGCGCGGCGGCGAGGCTCGCGACGTTCTGCTCCAATTCCTTGAGCCGTGCCTCGAGCGGGCCGAGGTCGGCCGTGGCACCACTGGCTGTCGTGGACGACGGCTTGGCTGCCTGCAGCGCCTCGATGTCGTGGCGCATGCCGGTCCGCGCGTCGACCTCGGCCTGCAAAGACCGCAGCAGCGCGTCCGACTCGGATTTGGTCGTGCCCTGCGACTGCTCGAGCCCGTCCAGACGATCGTTCAGCTGCTCGCCACGGACGTATTCGTAGCCCACGGCACCGAACAGCAGCAAAAACCCGAGCGCCACCAGGACGCGCGTGCCGCTACGGCCCCGCACGGGTGGCGGGCTCTCGGCGTTGCGGGGGCGATACGGCGAGCCGCCCTCGATCACAGGGGACGCCTCCACAGGGGACGCCTCGGCCACCTCGGGCGGAATTTGCGCGGGCGCGTCGTCCGGCGGTGCCGGATCAGGATGCGGCTCTCTCGGGTCGGTCAGGTCAGACATGCCAAAAGCTCATCCTGTGTGGGCCGGGATGCAACACGGATGTCGGCAAACGGCAAGAGGGGCAGCGCCGCGGCGACCGCCGGCGACAGCGCCAGCGCCCTGATCCCGGCGAAGGCGGAACCGAGCCGGTGGCGCGAAACGGCCCGGCCGAACGCCTGCGCCGACATCGCCGAGTAGAACAGAACCGCCCCGATTCGTTCGCCGCGCAAGGCGTCGATCACGGGCCGGGGCAACGATCCGACCGGACGCGCCGTATACGCGACCCGCCGCAACACGCTGAAGCCACGCGCTTTCGCCGCCGCCAGCAAGCCGAGCCCCTGCCCTTCCCCGGCCGCGAGCAACAGCGGGCCGCCCTGCGGATCGACGCACATCGGCAGCAACGCGGCCAGCGCCGCCGCGTCCCGGCCGGCGCTGCTGACCCGCCAGAATCCGGCGGCGCGGGCGCGGGCGGCGGTCGCGTCGCCGACCGCCAGCACCGGGCGGCCGTGCAGCGAGTCCGGCAGGCCCGCGACCGCGTTGGCGCTGGTCAGCAGGATCGCCTGGATCGGCACCGACGGCAGCCGGACCGGTCGCGGCTCGATCCGCAGCGAACAGGCGATCAGGGGTGTCCATCCGAGTTCGGTCAGCCGGGCGGCCGTGGCGGTGGCGTCCGGCTCCGGCCGGGTGACGAGGACGCTACGGTTCAAATATGTCCGCCGGACTGTCGCGGCGCAGTTCGCGGCCGAGCTCGATGCCGAGCCGCTCCCCGTCGTCGACCCCGCCCTCGATCGTGCGCTTGAGCAGGAACGTGCCGTCGGCCCGGGCCACGAGGCCGGTCAGCCGCAGCCGGGTCTGCCTGCCGGGCTCGGCCGGGTCCGGCGTCAGGATCGCGTGCCCGCCGATCGGCGTGCGGCACGAGCCGTCCAGCTCGGCGAGCAGCGCCCGCTCGGCCGCCGCGATCTTCGACGCCCGCCAATCCTCGATCCCGCCCAGCATCTGGCGCAGATCGGTGTCGCCCTCGCGCACCGTGACGCCGACCATGCCCTGTCCGGCCGACGGCACCATGATCTCGGGGTCGAGCACGAAGGCCGCCACCGATTCGAGGCCGAGGCGGCGCAGGCCGGCCAGCGCGAGCAGGCTCGCGTCGCAGACGCCGCGCGCGAGCTTGTCGAGCCGTGTGTGGACGTTGCCGCGCAACAGCTCGATCCGGAGGTCGGGGCGGGCGTGCAGCAGTTGCGCTTGCCGGCGGACCGAGCTGGTGCCGATGACCGCGCCGTGCGCGAGGCCCGAATACGGATCGTCGCGGTCGGGCAGCGTGCGCCCCGGCGGCAGGATCAGCGCGTCGCGGGAATCCTCGCGCGGCAGCACGCAGGCGAGCACGATGCCGGGGGGCAGCGTGGTTTCCAGGTCCTTGAGGCTGTGAACGGCGAAATCGACCCGGCCATCGGCCAGCGCCTCGTGGATTTCCTTCGCGAACAGCCCCTTGCCGCCGATTTCCGCCAGCCGGCGGTCCTGCACGGCGTCGCCGGTGGTGCGGATCGGGTGCTCCTCGAACACATCCATCGTCCGCAGCACCGGGCAGAAATGCCGCAGCGTCGCGAGGAAGGCGCGGGTTTGGACCAGCGCCAGCGGCGACGGGCGGGTGCCGACCCGGAGCGGCAAGCGTCGTACGTGGGGAGGGAGCCGCATCCCTTTGGCGGGGGCGGCGGGCGCGGGGTGGCCGGCGGACATGGCGGTGCTCTAGAACCTCGGGACTATGAAGGAAAGATGGCGGTGACCGGCGCGGCCGGCAGAGGCCCCGTGCTCGGGATCGAGACTTCTTGCGACGAGACGGCGGTCGCGATCCTGGCCCGCGACGGGACGGTGCTGGCGCAGACCCTGCTGAGCCAGACCGAGCACGCGGCGTTCGGCGGCGTGGTGCCGGAGGTGGCGGCGCGGGCGCACCTCGCACACCTGCCGGCCATGATCTCGGCGACGCTGGACGCGGCGGGTTTGCGTGTCCGCGATCTCGGCGGCATCGCGGCCAGCACCGGGCCCGGCCTGATCGGCGGGCTCATCGTCGGCAGCGGGGTCGCCAAGGGGATGGCGATGGCGGCCGGGTTGCCGTTCGTGGCCGTGAACCATCTGGAGGCGCACGCGCTGACCGCGCGGCTGCCGTGGCTCGAGCGGCCGGCGACGTTTCCCTACCTGTTGATCCTGCTGTCGGGCGGGCATTGCCAATGCGTCGCGGTGGACGGCGTCGGCCGGTATCGCAGGCTCGGCGGCACGATCGACGACGCGGTGGGCGAGGCGTTCGACAAGGTGGCGAAGCTGCTCGGCCTGCCATGGCCCGGCGGCCCCGCCTTGGAGCGGCTGGCGGAGAAGGGCGATGCGGCGGCGGTGGAGCTGCCGAGGCCGATGATCGGGCGGCCGGGGTGCGACTTCTCGTTCTCGGGGCTGAAGACGGCGGTGGCCCGGAAACTGGACGCGTTGCCGCCCGGCGCTCTCACGATGGATGAGGCGGCCGATCTCGCGGCCAGTTTTCAGCGCGCGGTGGCCGACGTGCTGGCGGACCGGGCGCGTCATGCGGCCGACATGATGCCGGACGCGACCTGCGCGGTGGTGGCCGGCGGGGTCGCGGCCAATCGCACGATCCGGGCGGCGCTGACCGGGGCGCTCGCCCCGCTGCCGCTGGTGGCGCCGCCGGTCGCACTCTGCACCGACAACGCGGTGATGGTCGCGTGGTGCGGGATCGAGCGGCTGCGGCTCGGTCTGGCCGACGGGCTCGACACCCCGCCCCGGCCGCGCTGGCCGCTCGACGAGATGCGCGCGGCTTGAACTACCGGCACGCCTTTCACGCGGGCAACTTCGCCGACTGCGTGAAGCACGCGATCCTCGTCTGGTGCTTCGGCGCGATGCAGCGAAAGCCGGCCGGCGTGTTCGTGCTCGACACGCATGCCGGGGTCGGCCGCTACGATCTGACGGCGAGCGAGGCCGCGCGGACCGGCGAGTGGCGCGACGGGATCGGGCGGCTGCTGGACGACACGCCGCCGGCGCTGGCGGATTACGTGGCTCTGGTGCGGGACGACCTGTATCCGGGCAGCCCGGCCTTGGTGCGGGCGCTGTTGCGTCCGGTCGACCGGCTGGCGTGCTGCGAGCTGCACCCGGCCGACGCGGGGGCGTTAAAGGTGCTGTTCCGGCTGGACGATCAGGTCGCGGTCCATCTGCGCGACGGGTTCGGCGCGGTGGGCGCGCTGCTGCCGCCGGCCGGATCTGCGGCGGGCACTGGTGCTGATCGACCCGCCGTACGAGGTCGCGGACGACGCGGCGCGGGTCGCCGAGGCGATGCGGGTTGCGCGGCAAAGGATGCCGGGCGCGACGGTGCTCGCCTGGTATCCGGTCAAGCACCGCGCCCCGGTCCGGGCGCTGCACGCCGCGATCGGCGTGCCGGATGTGGTCGCGGCGGAGCTTTGGTTGCGCGAACCGCTCGATCCGGCGCGGTTGAACGGGTGCGGGTTGCTGATCGCCAATCCGCCGTTCGGGTTCGAGGATGGGTTGACGCCGATCCTGGCAGCTTTGCTGGACCGGCTCGGGACGCGCGATCCCGGCGAGGGGTTCGGGTTGGTTCGGGTGACCGGGGAATGAGCGAGGCCGGTGCGCGTTTGAAGGGCCCCTCACCCCGGCCCTCTCCCGAAAAGGGCGAGGGAGACGGGCGGCGGGTTGGGGGAATGTTGCGCGGCATTCTGACCGTCGGCGGCTGGACGATGGCGAGCCGGGTGCTCGGGCTTTTGCGCGACACGCTGCTGGCGACGTTCCTCGGTGCGGGCCTGGTCGCCGACGCGTTTTTCGTCGCGAACCGGCTGCCGAACCTGTTCCGGCGGCTGTTCGGCGAGGGCGCGTTCAATGCCGCGTTCGTGCCGTCGTTCACCGGGCTGCTCACCACCGAGGGTCGCGAGAGCGCCGCGCATTTCGCCGAGGAGGCGATGGCGGTGCTGGCGTTCTGGCTGATCGGGATCTCGGTGCTGGCCGAGGTTTTCATGCCGCAGGTGATGGGCGTGCTGGCCCCGGGCTTCGTCCACGATCCGGCGAAATTCCAGCTCGTGGTGACGCTGGGGCGGATCACCTTCCCCTACATGCCGCTGATCTGCCTCGTCGCGGTGATGAGCGGCATCCTGAACGGGCTCGACCGGTTCGCCGCCGCCGCCGCGGCACCCGTTCTCTACAACCTGACCTCGATCGGCTTCATGCTCGGCCTGCTGCACGTGCTGCCGACCGCCGGGCATGCGATGGCGGTCGGCGTCAGCGTGTCCGGGTTGTTCCAGCTCGCACTCGTCGTGTGGGCGGTGCGCCGCGCCGGGTTGCGCCTGCACGTCCCGAGACCGCGCCTGACGCCGCGAGTGAAGACGCTGCTGCGGCGGATGGGGCCGGGGCTGCTCGGCGCGGGGGTGACGCAGCTCAATCTCTCGGTCGACGTCATCATCGGCTCGCTGCTGCCGGCCGGGACGGTGTCGGTGCTGTATTACGCCGACCGCATCAACCAGCTGCCGCTCGGCGTGCTCGGCACCGCGATCGGCACGGCGCTGCTGCCGACGCTGTCGCGGCAGGTGTTGCTGCCGGACCGGGCGATCGCGCTGACGACGATGAACCGGGCGATGGAATACGCGCTGCTGCTGACGCTGCCGGCCGCCCTAGGGCTGGCTGTCGCGGCCGAGCCGATCCTGGCCAGCCTGTTCGGCTACGGCGCGTTCACCGCCCACGCGGTCCAGTTGTCCGCCGGCGCGCTCAGGGCCTACGCGCTCGGCCTGCCCGCGTTCGTGCTGGTCAAAGTGCTGGTCCCGGGATTTTTCGCGCGCGGCGATACCGGTACGCCGGTCAAGATCGGGCTGATCTCGATCGGGCTGAACCTCGCGCTCAATCTGGCGCTGATGCGGCCGTTGCAGGCGCAGGGCCCGGCGCTCGCCTCCGCCCTCGCCGCCTGGTTCAACGTCGGCGGCCTGGTCGTGCTGCTGGCGCGGCGCGGCGCGTTCGCGTCGGATGCGGTGCTGCGGCGCCGGGTGCTCGGCATGGCGATCGCGACGGCCGCGATGGGCGTGGTGGTCGGCGTCATCGTGTCCGTGTTGCCGTCGCCGATGACGCTGGCGGCGATCCCGCGCGCGGCCTGTCTGGTCGCCGAACTCGCGGCCGGCGGGCTGATCTATGCGCTGGCCGGACAGGCGCTCGGCGCGTTCGACGCGCGGGCCCTGTTGCGAAGGCGCGGCCGACCGGGGACAACGCCGGCATGAACCGCATCCTTTCCGGCATCCAGCCCACGGGCGTGCCGACGCTCGGCAACTATCTCGGCGCGATCCGCAACTGGGTCGCCCTGCAGGACACGCACGAGTGCCTGTTCTGCGTCGTCGACCTGCACGCGCTGACCGTGTTCCAGGACCCCGCCTCGCTGGCCGTCAACACGCGCGAACTCGCGGCGAGCCTGCTCGCGTGCGGCATCGACCCCGAGCGGCACATCCTGTTCCACCAGTCGGCGGTGCACGCGCATGTGCGGCTCGGCTGGCTGTTCACGTGCGTGGCACGGATGGGCTGGCTGAACCGGATGACGCAGTGGAAGGACAAGGCCGGCAAGGACAAGGAGGCCGTGTCGTCCGGCCTGTTCGTCTATCCGAACCTGATGGCGGCCGACATCATGGCGTACCACGCGACGCATGTGCCGGTCGGCGACGACCAGCGGCAGCATCTGGAGCTGGCGCGCGACATCGCCGACAAGTTCAACCACGATTATTGTGGCGGCGAGCGGTTCTTTCCGGAGATCGAGCCGCTGATCCTGGGGCCGGCGGCGCGGGTGATGAGCCTGCGCGACGGGATGCGGAAGATGAGCAAATCCGATCCGTCCGACCAAAGCCGGATCAACCTGACCGACGACGCGGATACGATCGCGCTGAAAATCCGGAAGGCGAAGACGGACCCGGAGCCGTTGCCGGCGTCCGTCGAGGGGCTGGAGGGGCGGCCCGAGGCGCGCAACCTGATCACGATCCACGCGGCGCTGACCGACACGGATGCGGCCGGCGTGCTGCGCGACTTCGGCGGGCGCGGGTTCGGCGACTACAAGCGCGCGCTGACCGAGGTGCTGGTCGACAAGCTGGCGCCGATCGCCGCCGAGACCACGCGGCTATTGGCCGACCCCGGCCATGTCGAGGGCGTGCTGCGGGCCGGGGCGAGGCGGGCGGCGGCCATCGCGGACCCGATCGTGGCCGAGGCGGAGCGGCTGGTCGGGTTGCTGCCGGGCTGAGCGGCGTCATCCGGCGCCGCGACAATGCCGGGCGCGGCCGGACGGGTGGCGCGACCAAACCGCCGATCCGCGCTACACAGCGTCCATGCTGACCGACCTGCCGAACCTGCTCACCCTGTCGCGCATCGCCGCGATCCCGCTGATGGTCGCCCTCGCCAGCCTTCGCACGCCGGCGGGCGACGCCGCCGCGTGCGCCGTGTTCGGGCTTGCCGGCCTCACCGACTGGCTCGACGGGCGGCTCGCGCGATCATGGGCGCAGTCGTCCGACATCGGCCGCATGCTGGACCCGATCGCCGACAAGCTGCTGGTGGGGGCGACGCTGATGGTGCTGGTCGGGCTCGGCCGCACGACACCGCTCGGCCTGTATCCGGCGATCGTCATCCTGTGCCGCGAAATCCTGGTCAGCGGGTTGCGCGAATACCTCGCCGGGCTCGCGATCGGGCTGCCCGTCACCCGGCTCGCGAAATGGAAGACCGGCGCGCAGATGGCCGCCCTCGGCACGCTGCTGGCGGGCGACGAGACGGCACGGCTGCTGCACCTGCCGATCCCCGCCTCCAGCATCGGCGAGCTGCTGCTGTGGCTGGCCGCCGGGCTTACCCTGATCACCGGCTGGGATTATCTGGTCGCGGGCCTGCGCCACGCGACCGCGCCGGCCGTGCGCTGACAGTCGCGCGATGAACGTCCTCGGGATCGCCGGCTGGTCGGGGGCGGGCAAGACGACGCTGATCGAACGCCTGCTGCCGCTGCTGCTGGCGCGAGACATCACCGTGTCGACCGTGAAGGCGACCCATCACGGCGTCGACCTCGACGAACCCGGCAAGGACAGTTTCAGGCACCGCGCGGCCGGCGCGGCCGAGGTGATGCTGGTGTCGGAAAGCCGCTGGGCGCTGCTGCGCGAGACCGCCGGGCGTCCGCCGATCGAGTCGCTGCTGTCGCGGCTGGCGCCGGTCGATCTGGTGCTGGTCGAGGGCTACCGGAACGACGCCATGCCGAAGCTCGAGGTGCACCGGCCGGGGCTGAACCGGCCGCCGCTGTGGCCCGGACGGCCCGACATCCTGGCCGTCGCGACCGACGACCCGGCGCTGTCACCCGGCGACAACCGGCCGGCGCTGCCGCTCGGCGACCCTGCTGCAATTGTAACGTGGCTGATACACACCCTGGACATACGGCCGGGCTCCGGCCCGCCGGGGGCCATGGCGGCTTGAGCGGGCGCTCGGTCACGGGCACAACGCCTATGAAACTCGGCCCGGTCGCGAACTGACCGGGGTGGAAGGATACCGGATGCGATCGAGTCTGCTGCCGTGGCTGGCGATCTCCCTCGGGCCCGTCATGGCCCTGGGCGGATGCCACTATGCGGCCAACCCGCTGGCCGGCGCCGGCCCGTTCGTCGCCGAGACCCACACGTTTCACCGCGTCGACAACGAAGCCGCCTCGCCGCAGGAGACGATGCGGCGGGCCCAAGGCTACGCGGTGTCGATCGACCCCTTGCTGCCCGAGCCCGGCAACGTCTGGCCGGGTCCGGTCCCGCCGGACAAGTCGCTGACGGACATCGAGAAAGAACAGAATAACGAGCAGCAGCAGATCGACCAGGCCAACCCGGCGCCGCCCGCCACCAACGGCGGAAGGCGCCCGCCGCGCGGCAGCAGCACGCCGCCGGGATCGGTGCAGACCGAACCGGCACCCGAGCCCGTGCCGCAGCCGGGCATCCCGCCGCTCGCCTTGCCGCCGGTCTCGACCGCGCCGTCGCCGCTGATCACCCCGTCGGGTCCGCTGATCCCGAACCGCAACAACGGCTCCGGCATCGGCACCGGAACGGGCATCGGGCCGGGCGGCGTTCCCGGCCAAAGCATCCTGGTGCCCAACGGCAACGGGACCACGACCGTCATCGGCCCCGACGGCTCCACCTCGGTCGTGCCCAACGCCCGATGATTTCGGTGCTCTGGTTCGCATGGCTGCGCGAACGCGTGGGGGCGGGAGAGGAGCGGCTGGCATTGCCCGAGGGCGTCACGGACGTCGCCGGCCTGCTCGCGTGGCTGCCGACGCTGGACGCCCGCCACGCGAGCGCGTTCGAGCGGCCGGGGCTGGTGCGTTGCGCGATCAACCAGGTGTTCGCGACGGGCACCGACCCGGTGCGCGACGGCGACGAGGTGGCGCTGTTTCCCCCTGTGACGGGTGGTTGAAGCGGTGGCCGACATCCGGGTGCAGACGGTGCCGTTCGACGTGTCGGCCGAGATGGCGGCCGTCTCGGGCGCGGGCGTCGGCGGCATCGGCTGCTTCGTCGGCGTGGTGCGCGGCGGCGGCGGGCTGGCGGCCCTCGAACTCGAACACTACCCCGGCATGACCGAACGCGCCCTGGCCGGCATCGCGGCGGAGGCGGAGCGGCGCTGGTCGCTGCTGGCCTGCACGCTGATCCACCGGGTCGGCCGGCTCGATGTTGGCGAGGGGATCGTGCTGGTGCTCGCCGCCGCCGCGCACAGAAGTGCCGCGCTGGAGGCGACCGGCTTCCTGATCGACTGGCTGAAGACCCGCGCCCCATTCTGGAAGCGCGAGTGGTTCGCGGACGGGTCCGGCACCTGGGTCGAGGCGCGCGAGACGGACGAGGCGGCGACCGCGCGCTGGGGCTAGCGGGCGGCCATACGGTCAGATCAGCGTCAGCCCCAAATACCAGAGCGGCAGCGTCGCGAACGACAGCGCGATCCCGACGCCCACCATTAGCGTGATCAGCGGTGCACTCATGCCATACTGCATCGCCACGATCGCACCACCGATCTGCGGACCCATCGCCGCCTCGAAGATCGATACCCGCGTCGTCTCGCCCGACCATGAGAGCGCGCCGGCATAGATCACCGCGATCAGGAGCGGCCCCACAACCAGCTTGAAGGCAAGCCCGCAGGCGAGCGGAATGCGGTTCCCGGCGAACTGGTCGAGCCGTAATTGCAGCCCAACCGACACCAGGGCGAGCGGGGCCAGCGTGTCGCCCAGACGGTGCAGCACGCCATCGACCCACGCAGGGTACGGGGTAGCAGACGAGAGCAGCGCCACCGCCAGCGCGATCAGCGGCGGGAACGTCACGATTCGGCGCGCGATCTCGCTCCGCGATGCCCGCCCCGAGGTCGCCATGCAGGCGACGGTGATGCCGAGCGTGCTCAGCACGAGATAAGTGCCAAGCTGGTCGATCAGGATGCCGGTCGGAAGGTCGTTTGCGCCATAAAACGTCTCGATCATCGGCAGACCGACGAACGACGTGTTGGCGAGGCCCGACGTGATGATCAACGTGCCGACCGTTCCGGTGGACCATTTCAGGACGCGACCGAGCGCCAAGAACGTGGGCACGCTCAGGGCGAACAGCATCCAAGGCGTCGAAACCGGCAACAGCAAATCCGGCGTCAGTCGCAAGTGATGAATTTGACCGAGGATGAGTGCCGGAAGCGCGACATGAATGATAAATGAGTTGAGCGCGACATGAGCGTTCTCGGGTGCCCTTCGCCAGTGCCGAAGCGCCATGCCGATGAGAAGACAGAGAACGAGCAGGGCGATGTTCGTCATGTCGTTCCGACCCAGATCTACGACATATTACGGCATCATCACTTAGTCGGATCAAGCGTCGTTTGAGAGCGCGTCGGGTCAACCGCTCCTTAACCGGGACGGCGCACACTCGGCCGCATGGATTTTTCACACGCGCTGATCGAGGCCATCGCCCGCCATCGCGCCGGCGACCATGGAGCGGTCCGGGCGTCGTGCCGCATGGTGCTGGACGCGGTGCCGGAGCATCCGACCGCGCTGCGGCTGATGGGTCTCGCCACCGACAATTCTAGCGACGCCCGCGCTTGGCTGGTGCGGGCGTGTGCCGCGGCACCCGGCCATCTGCCGACCGCGCTCGCCCTGGCGATGGCTCATCTGCGGGACGGCGACGCGGAAACGGCGCTCGCCATTGCGGAGCCTGTCACCCGGCACAGCCCGGCCGTTGCGTCCGCGTGGTTCGTCGCGGGAAGCGCGCTGTCGGCGCTGCATCGTGGGCCGGAGGCGATTGCCGCTCTCACGCACGCCCATACGCTCGACCCCGGGCACGCCGAGACGGCCGCCAATCTCGGCAACGCCTATCTGGACGCGGACGATCTCGACGCGGCGCAGACTTGGCTGCGGCGGTCGGTGACGCTCGATCCGGCGCAGGCGGAGGCGTGGGCGAGCCTCGGCTTCCTGCTCGCGGCGACCGGCCATTGCGCCCAGGCGGTAGCGGCATGTGACGCGGCCTCGCGGCAAAAACCCGAGCTTTCGGCCGCGCGCTGGAACCGGGCTTACGCGCTGCTGCTCGCCGGCGAATGGGCCCGGGCGTGGCCGGATTTCCAGTGGCGGTGGGCCGACTGGCAGCCGGCCGAAATGCCGAAGGGGCTCCGTTGGAACGGTGATGCGACCGAAAAATTGCTGGTGCTGGCGGAACAGGGGCTCGGCGACGCGATCCATTTCTCGCGCTATCTGCCGATGCTGGCGGAGCGGACGGAAATAACCCTGGTCTGCCGCCGCAGCCAGCACGCGCTGTTTCGGCGAGCTGCCGGTCCGCCTGCTGCCGCCCGAAGCGCCGCGTTGCCGGACGGTCCGTGGATCAACCTGATGGGCTTGCCGGGGCTGCTCGGCACCACACCCGCAACGGTGCCGGCGCCCGGCGGCTGGCTCGGGCAGCCGGTCCGGACGCCGTATCGACCGCCCGGTGCGGGCCTCCGGGTCGGGCTGGTCTGGCGCGGCAACCCGGCGCACTCCAACGACCGCCGCCGCTCGATCCCCACCGAAGCACTGCGCCCGCTGCTCGACGTTCCGGGTTTCGAGTTCGTCAGCCTCCAGGTCGGCCCGCTCGCGCACGAGGCGGAGACGGTGCTCGGCCTGGCGAATCTCGGCGCCGGGCTGCGGGACTGGGGCGGCACGCGCGATCTGGTGGCGACCTGCGACCTGATCGTGTCCGCCGACACGTCGACGGCCCATCTGGCCGGTGCGATGGGCGTGCCGGTCTGGATCATGCTGCCGTTCATGCCGGACTGGCGCTGGGGGCTCGGGCGGGACACCACACCGTGGTACGACTCCGTCCGCCTGTTCCGCCAACCCTGCCCCGGCGACTGGACCCCGGTCATCGCCGCAATCGTGGCCGCGTTAAGAGCTCAGGGCGCGGCGGACAGCGCGCGCCAGCGGGAGACGTTGCGCTGGTGCTCCTCCAGCGTTTTCGCGAACGCGTGCCCGCCCGACCCGTCCGCCACGAAATACAGATCGTCGGTGACATCCGGTTTCGCCGCCGCCGCCAGCGAGGCGAGGCCGGGGCTCGCGATCGGCCCGGCCGGAAGCCCGGGGACGGCGTAGGTGTTGTACGGGTTGGGCCAGGACAGATCGGCATGGGTCAGGGACCGTTCGAGCGGGCCGAGGCCGCCGCCGACC
This sequence comes from uncultured Alphaproteobacteria bacterium, assembly GCA_963756975.1. Classification (GTDB taxonomy): domain Bacteria; phylum Pseudomonadota; class Alphaproteobacteria; order Acetobacterales; family Acetobacteraceae; genus CAVRQM01. The sequence goes on from CAVWPS010000002.1 coordinate 773,873, forward strand.
GCGTAGATCACCGTCGGGTCCGATTGCAGGCGCATCCCGGCACGAAGCCGGTTGATGAACACGCCCGCGACATGCGCCCGCTCCTCGGGCTTGGACGTCTCGCGCTCGACCATGCTGGCCAGCACCAGCAGCTGTCCGGGGTCGGCGAGCGGCAGCCCCGCCGTCCGGCTCGCCCAAGCCTGCGCCAACGCGCGCGCCATCGCGGACTTGGCGCGCCCGGCGACCGAGTCGCGGGTCGCCCCGAGTTCGAACGTGTAGGTCTCGGGCAGCAGCGCCCCCTCGGCCGGCACCACGCCGTCGCCGGTCAGCGCGTCCGCCCGATCGAGCACGCGCGAAATCTGGGCGGCGGTCAGCCCCTCGGGGATCGTGACCTTATGCTGCACCGGGCGCGCGCCGCGCAGGATCAGCAGCACGTCGGCGATGCTCGCATGGGCCGGAAACTGCAGCTCGCCCGCATGGAGCGGCCCTTGCGAGCGGGTCGCCAGGGCGGCGGCGCGGAACGCCGTCGGGTCGTCGATCACGCCGGCGTCGCGCAACGCGCGGGCCACGTCGGCATCGCCGCCACGCGGCACCACGACCGCGCGCGCCTCCGTCAGCGGTCCGCTGCCGCCGTAGATCGCGCGCCCGACGATGACGCCGCCGACACCGGCGGCCATCAGCACGCAGACCACGATCGCGGCCCACAGCCACGGCCGTCCCCGGCGCGCCGCGACCGGCACCGCCGCCGCCTGGGCGCGCGCGCGCTTCGGCGCCGGTGGTTTAGGCGGCTTTGAAGATGATGCTGGCGTTCGTGCCACCGAAGCCGAAACTGTTGGACAGCGCGGCGCGCACCGGCCGCCGCTGGGCGGTATGCGGCACGCGGTCGATCACGCTCTCATGGCTCGGACGGTCGAGGTTGAGCGTCGGCGGCACGACGCCGTCGCGGATGGCGAGGATCGAGAAAATCGCCTCCACCGCACCGGCCGCGCCCAGCAGATGGCCGGTGGCACTCTTCGTCGACGACATCGCGATCTTGCGTCCGGCGTCGCCGAAGAAACGCTCGACCGCCTGCAACTCCAGATCGTCGCCGAGCGGGGTCGAGGTGCCGTGCGCGTTCACGTACTGAACCTCGTCCGGCTGCATCCGCCCGTTGCGGAACGCCGCCTTCATCGCGCGGTACGCGCCGTCGTGGCCCTCGGCCGGGGCGGTGATGTGATGCGCGTCGCCGGACAGGCCGTAGCCGCCGATTTCGGCATAGATCGTCGCCCCGCGCGCCTTCGCGTGCTCGAGTTCTTCGAGCACCAGCACGCCGGCACCCTCGCCGAGCACGAAGCCGTCCCGGTCCGCGTCCCACGGCCGGCTCGCCTTCGCGGGCGTGTCGTTATAGCCGGTCGACAGCGCCCGGCTGGCCCCGAAGCCCGCGACCGCGAGCTTGTTGACCGAGGCCTCGGCGCCGCCCGCCACCATCACGTCCGCGTCGCCGAGCATGATCAGCCGCGCCGCGTCGCCGATCGCGTGCACGCCGGTGGCGCACGCGGTGACGGCGCTGTGGTTCGGACCCTTGAACCCGTAGCGGATGGAGACCTGCCCGGACGCCAGATTGATCAGTGCGGACGGGATGAAGAACGGCGACAGCCGCCGTGCGCGGCCCAGATGGATCTGCACCGCCGCCTCGGCGATCGTCTCGAGCCCGCCGATGCCGCTGCCGATCATGACGCCGGTCGCGCAGCGGTCGTCCTCGTCCGCCGGCATCCATCCCGAAGTCTTCGACCGCCTCGATCGCCGCCACCATCGCGAGCTGGATGAAGCGGTCCATCTTCTTCATGTCCTTGCCGGGAATCCACTCGGCAAAGTCGAGGTTGCCGTCGGCGCGGATGCCTTGCGGCACCTGTCCCGCGATCTTGGTCGGCAGATCGGAGACGTCGAACGACTGGATCGCCCCGATGCCGCTATCGCCGTCGAGCAGCCGCCGCCAGACATGGGCAACGCCCAGGCCCAGCGGGCTGACGATGCCCATGCCGGTGACGACGACACGCCGGAGGCCCTGGATATCGGCCATCGAAAAAGACGTCAGCTTAGGTCGCCTTCTGCTTCTCGATGTAGTCGATCGCGTCGCGCACGGTGGTGATCTTCTCCGCCGCGTCCTCCGGGATCTCGACCCCGAAAGCCTCCTCGAACGCCATCACCAGCTCGACCGTGTCGAGGCTGTCCGCACCGAGGTCGTCGATGAACGAGGCCTCCGGCGTCACTTTGTCCGCATCCACGCCGAGGTGCTCGACGACGATCGCCTTCACCTTATCCGCTACGTCGCTCATCGAGATCATCGCTCCTGCTGTCCGAATGCAAACGCCCATTCACGGGGGCGGCGCTACCACAATCCTGTCACACGCGCCTAGTGCGCGCCTGCCTCGCTCCGATCCCGTGTGATCAGAGCATCGCCATGCCGCCGTTCACATGCAGCGTGGCGCCCGTGATCCAGCCCGCCTCGTCGCTGGAAAGGAACGCCACGGCCGCCGCGATATCGGCCGGCTGACCCATGCGGCCGAGCGGAATCGCGGCCACGAGTCGCTCCCGCTGCGGCTCCGGCAATTTGTCCGTCATCGCGGTCACGACGAAGCCGGGTGCGACCGCGTTGACCGTGATGCCACGGCTGCCGACCTCGGCCGCCAGCGCCTTGGTCATCCCGATCAATCCCGCCTTGGCCGCCGCGTAGTTCGCCTGCCCCGGGTTGCCGGTCGCACCCACGACCGAGCCGATCGCGACGATGCGGCCCGCGCGGCGGCGCACCATCCCGCGCAGGACGGCACGCGACAGGCGGAACGGGGCCGACAGGTCGACGCCGATCACGGCGTCCCAGTCGGCATCCTTCATCCGCATCGCCAATCCGTCGCGGGTCAGGCCCGCGTTGTTGACCAGGATGTCCAGCGGCGCGATCGCCTCGGCCGCCGCGATCAGCGTGTCGGCGGCGGCGGGATCGGCAAGGTCCGCGACACACACATGCGCGCGCTCGCCGAGTTCGGCCGCGAGCGCATCCAGCGCCTCGGCCCGCGTGCCGGACAGGATGAGGGTGGCACCCTGCGCATGGAGCGCGCGCGCGATGCCGGCACCGATGCCGCCCGAGGCACCGGTCACCAGCGCCGCCTTGCCGTCGAGCCGGAACATCATAGCGCCTTCAGCACGGCGTCGATCTCGCCCGGCGTGCCCGCCGAGTGGGTCGTCGCCTCGGGGAGGATGCGGCGGATCAGCCCGGCCAGCACACGGCCCGCGCCGACCTCGACGAACGTGTCGATGCCGATCGCGGCCATCGCCAGCACGCTTTCGCGCCAGCGCACGGTCGCCGTCACCTGCTCGACCAGCAGGCGGGCGATGGTCGGCGGGATCGTCCTCACGCGTCGCGGTCACGTTGGCGACGACCGGCGGGCCGGGCGGCAGCGGGGGCGACCGCTCCAGCGCCTCGGCCATGACGGCGGCGGCAGGGGCCATCAGCGCGCAATGGAACGGGGCGGACACCGGCAGCAGCATCGCGCGCTTGACGCCACGCGCGCGAGCAATCTCGATCGCGCGTTCGACGGCCGCCCTGTGGCCGGAAATCACCACCTGCCCGCCGCCGTTGTCGTTGGCCGGCTCCACCGTCTCGCCCCGGCTCGGTCCGGAGGCAGCGGCCTCGGCGCAGATGTCGAGCGCCTGTTCGAGGTCGGTGCCGATCAGCGCGGCCATGGCACCCTCGCCGACAGCCACCGCCGCCTGCATCGCGGTCCCGCGCATTCGCAGCAACTGGGCCGCCTGCGCCACGCCGAACGCGCCGGCGGCGGCCAGGGCGGTGTATTCGCCGAGCGAGTGGCCGGCGACCAGGACCGCCCGGTCGGCGAGCCTGAAGCCGCCCTCGGTTTCCATCACCCGCAGTGCCGCCATCGAGTGGGCCATCAGCGCCGGCTGCGTGTTCTCGGTCAGCTGGAGCGTCTCGGGCGGGCCGTCGAACATCAGCCGCGACAGCTTCTGGTCGAGCGTGTCGTCCACCTCCTCGAACACAGCACGGGCGGCGGCGTGCGCTGCCGCGAGGTCGCGGCCCATGCCGACGGCCTGGCTACCCTGGCCGGGGAAGACGAAGGCGATGGGCATGCAATCATCCCGCGAGTGGAGGCCGCCGGTCTGGGTTGTGGTCGATCACCGGGCGGCGGCGGTGATTGCGCCGGGGTGCCGGGTTAAGTCAAATTCATCCGGGCACGCCCCCTGCCCGCTGCGCCCGCAAGGCCCGCGCATACCACTCGAATTCGGCCAGGAACCGGTCGGTGCGCTTCTGGAAGCCGGGGTCGAGCAGGTCGCCCGCCTCGCCCACCAGATCGGTCACGCGGCCGAAGGCGAGCTGGCTCGGGATCGCCGCCATGCCGAGTTCGGCCAGCATCGTCCGCAGTGCCACCGCCGCGCGCACGCCGCCGTAGGCGGACGGCGAGTAGGTCGCGATCGCCGAGGGGCGGAAGAAATACTGCTCCAGGAAATGGTCCAGGAGGTTGCTCATCGCCGGCGGCACGGTCTGGTTGTACTCGGCCGAGCAGATCAGGAAGCCGTCCGCGTTCGCATACAGATCGGCCAGATCCTGCATCACCTTCGGCGCCTCGCCGGCGGGATATTCCTTGAACATCCGGTCCAGCATCGGCAGCACGCGCTCCATCGGGTCGACCAGCGTCGGGCGATGGCCGCGCGCCGTGAGCTGCGCGACCAGATAGTTCGCCACCCGGATGCCGACCCGGTCGCGCCGGACGGTGCCGAGCAGCACGGGGATGTTGAGTGGCGTTTGTTCCATGCGCGCCGAACGATCCTTCATCACAAGGGTTGCGTGCGGGAAGCAACCGTCTATACACGCGCCCTTCCCTGCCCCGGGGTCGGCGCCCCAGGGGCTATGCTCGCGCGCCATGGGGCGTGGGATCGCAAGATCCGGAGCGGAGACAAGCCAGAGGGGCAAACATGCCGATGTACGAATGCGTGCTCATAGCACGTAACGATGTGACGCAGCAGCAGGTCGAGGCGATTGCCGACACCGTTGCCGCCCAGTTCGAGGCCGACGGTCACGGCAGCACCGTCGCCAAGCGCGAATACTGGGGCCTGCGCTCGCTCGCCTACCGCATCAACAAGAACCGCAAGGGGCACTACATGCTCCTCGGCCTCGACGCGAACGCGGCGTCGCTGAACGAGATGCAGCGCCAGCTCGGCCTGAACGAGGACGTGCTGCGGTTCCTGACCATCCGCGTCGACGCGATCGACGAGAACCCGAGCGCCATCCTGACCCGCAAGAGCGACGACCGCGAGCGCGGCTTCCGTGGGCCCAAGCCCGCCGGGCGCTTCGATAGCGGCCGCAAGCGCGGCTACGACGACCGCGAGGAGTTCCAGGCGCGGCGTGACGACGCGCCGGGCGGCGAGCGTGACGGCGGCTTCCGCGGCATCGAGGAATAGAGATCATGAGCGAGACACGCGAACCCCGCGAGAACCAGACCCGCGACAACCAGTCCGGCGACGATCGTCGCGGTGGCGGCGCCGGTGCCGGTGGTGCCGCCGCCGGTGCCCGCCGGCCGTTCTACCGCCGCCGCAAATCCTGCCCGTTCTCGGGCCCGAACGCGCCGGTCATCGACTACAAGGACGTGCGGCTGCTGTCGCGCTTCCTGTCCGAGCGCGGCAAGATCGTGCCGAGCCGGATCACCGCCGTTTCCGGCAAGAAGCAGCGTGAGCTGGCGCAGGCGATCAAGCGCGCCCGTTTCCTCGCCCTTCTGCCCTACATCCTGAACTGAGGCCGCCACCATGCCAGTCGTCGAACTGATCCTGCTGCAAAGGGTCGAGAAGCTTGGGCAGATGGGCGAGGTGGTCCGGGTCAAGCCGGGCTACGCGCGCAACTTCCTGCTGCCGCAGAAGAAGGCCATCCGGGCCAGCAAGTCGAACGTCGCCCGTTTCGAGGAGCAGCGCGCCCAGCTGGTCGCGCTGAACCTGAAGCGCCGCGGCGAGGCGGAGCGGCTGGCCGAGCGGATGGCGGGCCTGTCGGTCGTCATCATCCGCCAGGCCGGCGAGAGCGGCAGCCTGTACGGCTCGGTGTCGTCGCGCGACATCGCCGAGGCCACGATCGAGGCGGGGCTGACGGTCGAGCGCAACCAGATCATCCTGTCGCACCCGATCAAGACGCTCGGGCTCGCCAACGTGTCGGTCGTGCTGCACCCGGAAGTGTCGATGCCGATGACGGTCAACGTCGCCCGGTCGCCGGAAGAAGCCGAGCGTCAGGCGCGCGGCGAGCGGATCGGCGCCGACGAGGACGCCGAGGACGCGGCGGCCGAGCAGGAGATCGCGGCCGAGATCTTCGACGCGCAGAGCGAGGCCGACGCGGCCTGAGGCGACAAGCGGTCAGGGAGGCGAGCGGCGCGCGCCTCCCTGACGATGTCAGCGGTTATACTGGCAGCGGCCGGCACCGAAGTGGAACCCGTTCGGGCACTCGTACGCGGTCCCCCGCGCGTTGCCGCCCGGCCCCTCGAAATGATTGCAGTGGCCGCCGGGGCCACGCCAGAAGCCGGCGCCGCAGCCCTCGCCGACCGTGACGATGGCGCTTCCCGTATCGGCAGGCCCGGCGACGATCGCCGCGTTGCTTGCGACCGAGAATCCGATCGCCAGCGTGAAACCCAAGCCTATCATTCTGAGCATTCCTGGTCCCTTTCCATTGCGTGCGCCGTGCCGGAAGCCGATTCGGACCCCGGTCGCGTCGCCATCGTAATCGGTCGAGGTGCCGCCGGCACCTTCTAGCAGGCGTCTCACGCTCTAATAGGCATAGCACCGGGGCGCGTGGACGCCGCCGTACGGCCCGACGAAGCCGGGACGGCAGGCGCAGCCGCCGACCGTGGCGGCTAGCATGATCCCGGCCAGCAACGCCGCCCCGAGCCGGGCGCGAACGAAGGCCGGTGCTCCCAGGCGGGTCGCGCATCGTTGAATTCGGCTGGACATGTGGCTTCTCCCGTTTGCCCCGCGTTCGTACCGGCGAGCCCCGTTACATTCCAGATCGCGACGGTAACGAACCATCACGGTCCCCATGCCGCTCGCGACGAACTGACCACCCCGCCTTGTTGGTCGGCGCGGCATCGTCCGCTACAGACCGCTTCATGCGGAAAATCCTCGAATATGTGATCCGCCGCTTCATGGTGCTCGGCCAGCTCGATCTGACTTGGCCGGACGGCACGAGGAGCGAGTTCCGCGGCCGCGCCGCCGGTCCGCGCCATCGCGTCACGTTGACCGGACCGACGATCGTGCGCCGCCTGCTGCTCAACCCGGCGCTGGCGGTCGGCGAGGGGTATATGGACGGCAGCCTCGAACCGGCCGAGGGCGAGCTGTACGGGGTGCTCGACTTGCTGCTGGCCAACCTCGCGGCGGGCAGTTCGCTCCCCGCCGTGTTGCGCCTACGCCTGGGTCTGCAGAAGGCGACGCGCCGGATCGCGCAGCACAACCAGCGGGACCGGGCGCGGCGCAACGTGGCGCACCATTACGACCTCGACGGCGGCGTGTACGACCTGTTCCTCGACCGCGACCGGCAATACTCCTGCGCCTATTTCGCGACCGGCCACGAGACGATCGACGAGGCGCAGGCCGCGAAGAAGGCCCTGATCGCCCGCAAATTGTGTCTCGACCGGCCGGGGCTGGAAGTGCTCGACATCGGCTGCGGCTGGGGCGGCACGGCGCTGACGCTCGCGCGCGAATACGGGGCACGCGTCACCGGCATCACCCTGTCGACCGAGCAGCTCGCCGTGGCCCGCGCCCGCGCCGCCGCCGAGGGGCTCGGGGACCGGGTGTCGTTCGAGCTCGCCGACTACCGCTCGGTCGACCGGACGTTCGACCGCATCGTCTCGATCGGCATGTTCGAGCATGTCGGCATCGGCCATTACGGGACGTATTTCGCGACCGCGCGGCGCTGCCTGCGCGAGGACGGGATCGGCGTCGTGCACGCGATCGGCCGCAGCAACGGCGCGTCGGCGACCAATCCCTGGATCGCCAAATACATCTTTCCGGGCGGCTACAGCCCGGCGCTGTCCGAGGTGCTGCCGCCGCTGGAGCGCAACGGCCTGATCGCGACCGACATCGAGATTTTGCGCCTGCACTACGCCCGCACCCTACGGATCTGGCGCGAAAGATTCCTCGCCGCGCGCGAACGAGTGCTGGAGCGGCACGACCCGCAATTCCTGCGGATGTTCGAGTTCTACCTGACCAGTTCGGAACTGGCGTTCCGCCGCCAGCACCACATGGTGTTCCAAATCCAGTTCGCCCGCCGCCAGGACGCCGTCCCGCTCACGCGCGACTACCTGCTGGGCCCCAAGGCCGCCGTCGCCGGCACGCAATCCCGGGTTCCCGTCGCCGGTTGATTGTCCCGGCCTGTCACCGTCCGGTCACACGCGTGACGGGCGACCGCCGATCGCGGATTTCGTCCCCGCTATACAAAGTTGTCCACAGACGCCGCCTCCCTCGCGCACGCCGGCTCGGCTAGACTCGTCCGAACGATGAACAACGTCTCCTCGACCTCACTCGATCCCGGCCTGCTCGGGCTGTCGGCCCGGCTGCCGCCCTCCAACAGCGTCGCGGAGCAGGCTTTGCTCGGCGCGCTGCTGGCCAACAACAAGGCGTACGAGCGGGTCGCGGAGTTCCTGCAGGCGGAGCATTTCGCCGACCCGATCCACGGCCGCATCTTCGCCGCCATCGCGCGCCGGGTCGACGCGGGACAGCTCGCCGACGCGGTGACGCTGAAGGCCGAGTTCGAGCATTCGGGCGTGCTCGACGAGGTCGGCGGCACCGTCTACCTCGCGCAGTTGCTGTCCGGCATGGTCGGCATCATCAACGCCGGCGAATACGGCCGCACGGTCCACGACGCCTGGATCCGCCGCCAGCTGATCGAGATCGGCGAGACGGTGGTCAACAACGCGTTCGGGGCGCAGCCGGAGCTGGACGGCACCAACCAGGTCGAACTGGCCGAGCAATCGCTGTTCGACCTCGCCTCGCGCGGGCCGACCAACGACGGGTTCGTCACGTTCGGTGCCGCCTTGGCCGAAGCGATCAAGGGGGCCGAGCGGGCGTTCAAGCTCTCGGGCGGCGTGTCCGGGCTGACGACCGGCTTGCGCGACCTCGACAAGAAGACCGGCGGCCTGCACCCGTCCGACCTCGTGATCCTGGCCGGGCGGCCGGGCATGGGCAAAACCGCGCTCGCGACCAAGATCGCGTTCGGCGCCGCGCGTGCGCTGATGGAGGACGCGCGCGCCGCCGACCCGCGCGGCCAGCCGAAGCAGGTGGTCGCGATCTTCTCGCTCGAAATGAGCGCCGAGCAGCTCGCGACCCGCTTGCTGAGCGAGGAATCCAGGGTCAGCGGCGACCGCATCCGGCGCGGCGACATCGGCCAGCGGGAGTTCGACCGGTTCGTCCAGGTCAGCCGCGAACTCGCGACGCTGCCGCTGCACATCGACGACACGCCGGCGATCAGCATGTCGGCGTTGCGCACCCGCTGCCGCCGGCTGAAGCGGACCAAGGGGCTGGCGCTGGTGATCGTGGATTACCTGCAGCTGATGCGGCCCTCGATCGGCACCAAGCCGGAAAGCCGGGTGCTGGAAATCAGCATGATCACGCAGGGGCTGAAGGCGGTGGCGAAGGAGCTGTCCGTTCCGGTGATGGCGCTGTCGCAGCTGTCGCGCGCGGTCGAAAGCCGCGAGGACAAGCGGCCGCTGCTGTCGGACCTGCGCGAATCGGGCAGCATCGAGCAGGATGCGGACATGGTGATGTTCGTCTACCGCGACGAATACTACTTGCAGCAGCGCGCGCCGAAGCAGATCGCGTTCGAGAACGACGACAAGTTCCACACCGCGACCGACAAGTGGCAGCGCGACATGGACCAGGTCCACAACCGCGCCGAGTTGCTGATCGAAAAGCAGCGGCACGGGCCGACCGGCAAGATCGACCTGTTTTTCGAGGGCGAATACACCCGCTTCGCCGACCTCGATCTGACGCACGGCCAAGACGCTGACTGAGCCCACGCCGCACGCCGTCCTGTCCGTCGATGTCGGCGCGGTCGTGGCGAACTATCGCGATCTGCGCGACCGGGCCGGCGCGGATGTCGCGGCGGTTCTGAAGGCGGATTTCTACGGGCTCGGCGCGGCTCCGGTCGCGGCGCGTCTGTACGCCGAGGGATGCCGGCACGTCTTCGTCGCCCAGCTCGCGGAGGCCGTCGCGCTCCGCGACATCGTCCCGGACGCGATGCTGGCGGTGCTCGGCGGCCTGCTGGCGGGCGACGAGCCGATCCATGCGGCGAAAAACATCGTGCCGGTGCTGGGCAGCGTGGACGAGATCGACCGCTGGGCCGCCCACGCCCGCGCCGTCGGGCACGAGTTGCCGGCGCTGCTGCACGTCGACACCGGAATGAACCGCCTCGGCCTGCCGCCCGAGGAATTCTTCTCACTGACCGAGACGCGCCTTGCGGGGATCGATGTCCTTTACGTGATGACGCACCTGCTCGACGCGGAGCGGCCGGACAGCGCCGCCAATGCCCGTCAGCTCGCCGCCTTCACCGAAGCCGTCGCGCATCGGCCGGGCCGCGCCAGCTTCGCCAACTCGTCCGGGTTGTTCCTCGGCGACGCGTTCGGAAGCGACCTCGCCCGGCCCGGCGCGGCACTGGCCGGCATCAATCCGGCACCCGGAACGGCGCATCCGCTGCGGCCGGTCGCACGGCTGACCGCGCGCGTGCTGCAACTTCGCACCATCCCTGCCGGCACGGCCGTCGGCTACCGCGCCACCTGGACCGCCGCGCGAGACACCCGGATCGCGACCGTCGGCATCGGGTACGCCGACGGCTGGCCGGTTTCCCTGTCCAATCGCGGCCGGGCGTCGCTGGACGGGTGCGTCCTGCCGCTGGTAGGGCGTGTATCCATGGACCTCACCCTATTCGACGCGACCGGCGCGCCCGCGATTCGCGCCGGCGACATGGTCGAGCTGATCGGCCCGTCGATCCCGGTCGAGCAGGTCGCGGCGGATGCGGGCACCACGCCGTATGAAATCCTCACCCGGCTCGGCCGGCGGATCGCGCGGACCTATCACGGGTGAACCGGCTACTGGACGTCATCGCGGCGCTCGGCCGGGCGGCGCTCGGCATTTGCGCCGGCGCCGGGCGGGTGGCGCTGTTCGCGCTGTCCGGCCTGTCGCACATTTTTCGCCCGCCGTTCTACGGACGCGAGTTCGGCCGCGCGATGCTGGAGATCGGGTTCTACAGCCTGCCCGTGGTGGCGCTGACGGCGACGTTCACCGGCATGGTGCTGGCGCTGCAGGCGGCGACCGGGCTGTCCCGCTTCTCGGCCACGTCGGCGATCGCGAACCTCGTCGTGCTGTCGGTCACGCGCGAGCTGGGGCCGGTGCTGGCCGGGCTGATGGTCGCGGGCCGCGTCGGGGCGGCGATGGCGGCCGAGATCGGCACGATGCGCGTGACAGACCAGATCGACGCGCTGTCCACCCTGTCGACCAACCCGATGAAATACCTGGTCGCCCCGAGGCTGCTGGCCGGCATCGTCGCCCTGCCGCTGCTGGTCGCGGTGGCCGACGTGCTCGGCGTCTTCGGCGGCACGATCATCGCGACCCTAAAGCTTGGGTTCGACGCGCACCTGTACCTGGCCCGCACGGTCGAGTTCGTTCAGACCGGCGACGTCATCAGCGGCCTCGTCAAAGCGGCCGTGTTCGGGTTCCTGATCGTCCTGATGGGCTGCTACAACGGCTACCGCAGCCAGGGCGGCGCGCAGGGCGTCGGCACCGCCACGACCTCGGCCGTCGTCGCGTCGTCGGTGCTGATCCTCGCACTCGATTACGTGCTGACCGAGCTGTTCTTCGCCCGATGAGCAGCCCGGCGATCTCGGTTCGCGGCCTTCGCAAATCGTTCGGCGGCAAGCAGGTGCTGGACGGCGTCGATCTCGACGTGCCGGCCGGCTCCGCCTTCGTGGTGATCGGCGGATCGGGCAGCGGCAAGTCGGTGCTGCTGCGCTGCATCCTCGGCCTGATCGAGCCCGATGCCGGCAGCGTCCTGTTCGACGGCGTGGACATCCTGAAAATGCCGTCGGAGCAGCGCGCCACCGCACGCGCCCGGATCGGCATGCTGTTCCAGGCCGGCGCGCTGTTCGACAGCCTGCCCGTCTGGGAAAACGTGATGTTCGGCCCGCTAGCCCGCCGCGCGGTCGGCCGGACGGACGCGCGGGAACAGGCCGGCGGCGTGCTGGCGCAGGTCGGGCTCGATCCCAGCGTCGGCGACCTGTCCCCCGCCGAACTCTCGGGCGGCATGCAGAAGCGCGTCGCCCTCGCCCGCGCGATCGCCCAGCAACCGGACGTGCTGTTCTTCGACGAGCCGACGACCGGGCTCGACCCGATCATGGGGGCGGTGATCGACGGCGTGATCGTCGATCTGGTCCGCAACCTCGGCACGACGGCGATCGCGATCACCCACGACATGGCGAGTGCGACGCGGATCGGGAACGTGGCGGCGATGCTGTACCGCGGGAAGCTGGTGTGGACCGGGCCGGCGGCGGAGCTGCTGGAGAGCCATAACGCGATGGTCGACCAGTTCACGCACGGCCGGCGCGAGGGGCCGATCCAGATGGAGCTGCGGAAGTAGCGTCAGTCCGCCCGCAGCGGCATGTCGCGTTGCGGATCCAACACGTCGACCCGTACCAGTCCCTCGTTCCATCTCCACAGGACCAAATTGCTGCCACCCGGCAGTCTGGCCGACGGAACGAGCGCGCCGTCCGCGCCTGCGGCCATCGCAGCGTCGCAAGCGCGCCACGTCGCTGGTTCGCCGCCGTCTTCCAGCGCGATCGCCTTCCACTCCGTCAGCAGGTCGCCAGATGTTATCCCAACGGACTCACGGGGCGGCGCTTGCCGGAGATCCAGGATCGCGGGCGCGACCACGTCGAAGGCGAGGAAGGTGCCCGGCCTGATATCGACGACCTGCTGATACTCCGCGACCGCCGTGGAGAATTCGAGCGACGCGTACAATGCGGACTGCCCCGGCCTGTTCCAGCGTCCGCCGGCGCGTGCCGCGCCGACGCCGGACAGCGGCGCATGCGCCCAACGCGGCGGCACGATCCGCCAGAACCGGCCCCGAACGGGAATGAACAGGTCCGAGGGAAGACGACGTGAACCCCTCAGGCGTAGCCGCCGTCGCGCAGCATCTCCAAATGCACATGCACCGCCTTCTCATGACCGGACCGGACCAGGTCGGCCGCCGTTCGGCCGGCAAAACCGGTGAGCGGCATCGTCATGAACCAGGAGCTCGTTCGGCTCATGTTGCCGTCCATCAGATCGGAGGCGTCGATCAGAACCCGGACGACCGCGCCAAGCCGCTCCTGCGCCTTTGGACTGGTCGGCGCGCGGCCCAACGTATTGCGATGCAGGCCGGCGATCCCGGCGAGATCGGACAAGGTGACGTGCAAAATCGTCGCCAGCCTAACGGGGTCGATCGTACCGCGACCGGGATCCGTCATGGCATCCAGCACAGGCGTGGTATGTTGGTTCAGCATTAGTGCAACGTGCGCACAAAATACGCCGCTTGCAAGGTAAGAACGCTCGTTGCGCCACTCACAAGCAGCCGATTAGGTCGTCGGCTTCCGAGGTAAATCCATAGATGTCCAAAAACTCCCCCCGCTACGTCTGCCAGACCTGCGGCGCGGTCACGCCGAAATGGTCGGGCCGGTGCGAGGCGTGTCTCGAGTGGAACACCATCGTCGAGGAGACTGCGTCGCCCGCCGGTCCGGGGCTCGCTGCCGCCCCGGTCAAAGGGGCGTCGCGAAAACTCGGATTGGTGCCGCTGGCCGGGCACGCCGCCCCGCCGCCGCGTGCGCCGACGGGCATCGCGGAGCTGGACCGGGTGTTGGGCGGCGGGCTGGTTCCCGGCTCGGCGGTGCTGCTCGGCGGCGATCCGGGGATCGGCAAATCCACACTGCTGCTGCAAGCGGCGGCGCGGCTCGCCAACACCGGGCGGCGCGTCCTGTATATCTCCGGCGAGGAGGCGATCGAGCAGGTGCGGATGCGCGCACGCCGGCTCGACCTGTCGTCCGCCCCGCTCTCGCTGGCCGCCGCGATCAACCTGCGCGACATCGCCGCCGGGCTGGAAGCGGAGCCGGAAGCGGCACTCGTCGTGATCGACTCGATCCAGACCATGTGGCTCGACACGCTCGACAGCGCGCCGGGCAGCGTCGGGCAGGTGCGGGCGTGCGCGTTCGAGCTGATCCGGCTCGCCAAGTCGCGCGGGTTCGCGCTGATCCTGGTCGGCCACGTCACCAAGGACGGCTCGATCGCCGGCCCGCGCGTGCTGGAGCACATGGTCGACGCCGTGCTGCAATTCGAAGGCGACCGGGGCCACCAGTTCCGCATCCTGCGCGCGACGAAGAACCGGTTCGGCGCCACCGACGAAATCGGCGTGTTCGAGATGACCGAGCAGGGGCTGGCCGAGGTCGCGAACCCGTCCGCGCTGTTCCTGGCCGAGCGGCGCGGCAACATCTCGGGCTCGGCCGTGTTCGCCGGCATGGAGGGCAGCCGCCCGGTGCTGGTGGAGGTGCAGGCGCTGCTGGCGGCCAACCCGTCCGGCAGCCCGCGCCGCGCCGTGGTCGGCTGGGACGGCGGACGGCTGTCGATGCTGCTCGCGGTGCTGGAGACGCGCTGCGGTCTGCGGCTGGGACAGACCGACGTCTGGCTGAACGTCGCCGGCGGCCTCCGCATCCAGGAACCCGGAGCCGATCTCGCCATCGCGGCGGCGATCGCGTCGGCGGCGGCGGATCAGCCGACCGATCCCGGCATGGTGTTCTTCGGTGAAGTCGGGCTGTCCGGCGAAGTGCGGCAGGTGGCGCAGGCGGAGTTGCGGCTGAAGGAAGCCGGCAAACTCGGCTTCACCGCCGCCTGCCTGCCGCGCCGGGTCGCGCGCGGCAACCGGCCGCTCGCGGCACCGGAGGGCGTGGCCCTGAGCGAGACGGGGCATCTGGCCGAACTGGTGGCGCGGTTCGGCGGTGCAGCAAAGCGTAGCGGCTGAGTGCCGTTCGCTGTAAAGAACCGCCGGTGAACTGGGTCGACATCAGCGTCATCGGCGTCCTCGTCTTTTCCGGCCTGCTCGGCATGATGCGCGGGTTCGCGAAGGAAGTGCTGAGCGTGGCCGCCTGGGCGGGGGCGCTGGTCGTGGCACTCTGGGCCGGGCCGTCCGCGACGCCGTCGCTGCAACAATGGATCACCAACCCGGATATCGCCGCCCCGGCCGCCTACGCGCTGGTCTTCGTGGTGGCACTCATCTTTTTCTCTGTGGTCGGCGGGATCGTCGGCAACGTGATCGCGGACTCCGTGCTGGGCGGCCTCGACCGCACGCTCGGCATCGTGTTCGGCATCGTCCGGGGCGCCCTGATCGTGTCGGCCGGCTACATCCTGCTCGCGAAGGTCAAGCCGCCCGAACAGTGGCCGGCGCCATTGATCGAGGCCCGCAGCCTCCCGATTATCTACGAGGGTGCCGTCCGGCTCGCGTCGTTCGCGCCGGCCGGCTGGGCGATCACCGTCCCGCCGCCCCCGGCGGCCACGGCCCCCGGCACCAACGCCCTGCTGTCGCCGCAGCCGGAAGGCCGCGCCACCGGAGTACCCTGACTTGTACGATGACGACGACGACGATAAGCCTCATGAGGAATGCGCCGTTGTCGGCGTGTGGGACACGACCGACGCCGCCGCCCTGACCGCGCTCGCGTTGCATGCGCTACAGCACCGGGGCCAGACCGCGACCGGCATCACGGCCTGGGACGGGGCCAATTTCCGCACCCACAAGGGCGTCGGCCTCGTCGGCGACAATTTTAGCGACAAGCGCGTGATGGCCGGCCTGCCGGGGGCCTGCGCGATCGGCCACAACCGCTACGCCACCACCGGCGACACGGTGCTGCGCAACGTGCAGCCGCTGTTCGCCGATTTCGAGTTCGGCGGCCTCGCGATCGCCCATAACGGCAACCTCACCAACGCCGAATCGCTCCGTAAGACGCTGATCCGGCGTGGCTGCCTGTTCCAGAGCACGACCGATAGCGAGGTGTTCCACCACCTGATCGCCATCAGCCTGTACTCGACCGTCGCCGACCGCCTGATCGACGCGCTGAAGCAGGTGATCGGGGCCTACAGCCTGATCGCGCTCACCAACGATTGCCTGATCGGCTGCCGCGACCCGCTCGGCGTGCGGCCGCTGATCCTGGGCCGGATCGAGCACGCGGATGGCGGCATCGGCGGCTGGATCCTGGCCAGCGAGACCTGCGCGCTCGACATCACGGGGGCGACCTTCGTCCGCGACGTGGAACCGGGCGAAATCGTCATCATCGGCGATGCGGGCGTGCGCTCGATCCGGCCGTTCGCGCGCGAGCCGTCGCGGTTCTGCCTGTTCGAATACGTCTACTTCAGCCGCCCGGACAGCGTCGTCGAGGGCCATTCGGTCTACGAGACACGCAAGCGGATCGGCGGCGAACTGGCGCGCGAAAGCCACATCGCGGCCGATGTCGTGGTCCCCGTGCCCGATAGCGGCGTGCCGGCGGCGATGGGGTACGCGGCCGCGACCGGCCTGCCGTTCGAGCTCGGCATCATTCGCAACCACTATGTCGGGCGGACCTTCATCGAGCCGACCGACACGATCCGTCATCTGGGCGTGAAGCTGAAGCACTCGGCCAACCGCGCCGTGCTGGAGGGCCAGCGGGTCGTGCTGGTCGACGACAGCATCGTGCGCGGCACCACCAGCAAGAAGATCGTCGAGATGGTGCGCGCCGCCGGGGCGGCCGAAGTCCACATGCGGATCAGCTCGCCGCCGACCACGCATTCCTGCTTCTACGGGATCGACACGCCGGAGCGCGGCAAGCTGCTGGCCGCCAACAACGACGTCGCCGAGATGTGCCGGCTGATCGGGGCGGATAGTTTGGCGTTCGTGTCCATCGACGGGCTGTACCGGGCGCTGCGGGAACCGGGCCGCGATCCGGCCGCGCCGAGATTCTGCGACGCGTGCTTCACCGGCGAGTATCCGATCGCGGTCCCCGATTTCGAGGCCGAGTCGCACCGGGCGACACTGCTCGCGGCCCTGCCGTGAACGGCCAGATCGCCCTGGTCACCGGCGCGTCGCGCGGGATCGGGGCGGCGACCGCGATCGAACTCGCACGGCGCGGCGCGCATGTGGTGCTGGCCGCCCGGACCCAGGGCGGGCTGGAGGAGACGGACGACGCGATCCGGGCGCTCGGCGGCTCGGCGACGCTGCTGCCGCTCGATCTTCTGGACGGCGAGGCGATCGACAAGCTCGGACCGAGCCTGCTCGCGCGGTTCGGGCGGCTGGACATGCTGCTCGGCAATGCGGCGACGCTCGGGCTGCTGACGCCGGTCGATCACATCCAGGAGCATCACTGGGCCGACACGATCGCGATCAACATGACCGCGAACTGGCGCCTGATCCGGACCTGCGCGCCGTTGCTGACCGCCGCCCCCGCCGGGCGCGCGGTGTTCGTCACCACGCGCGTGGCCGTGGCACCCCGCGCGTTCTGGGGCCTGTATGGCGCCACCAAGGCCGGCATGGAGCATCTGGTCCGGGTGTGGGCGGAGGAGACCCGGACGACCGCCCTGCGCGTGAACCTGTTCGATCCCGGCGTGGTCGACACGCGGATGCGCCAGGCCGCGATGCCGGGCGAGGACCGGTCGAAGAACGCCAAGCCCGCGGACGTCGCACCGCTGATCGCCGACCTGCTCGGGCCGGACGAGACGCGGCACGGCGAGGTGGTCCGGCGCGCCCGGATCGTGACCGAAGCGACACAGGCGGCCGGCACAGCTGCGTGAGGCGATGTGCTGCACTGCAACCAATGACCGTCCCGGCCATTGGTTGGGCATGGGGTTATTTTACGCCAGCCGCGACCTGACGCTTCAGCCGCCCGACCTCTCGGTCGATGGGTGGCTTCGCGCGACCCTGCACCGCACCTTCGACCGCGTTCTGACCGAGCCGGTTCCGGCCGATCTGTTGGGGTTACTGGACGACGTCAATCCAGTCCGGCAACCCGCCCGTCCGGCAGAAGGCTGATCCGCTCGGCCGCCGGCACGCGCGGCAGGCCCGGCATTGTGTTCACGCCACCCGACAATGCGACGACGAACCCGGCCCCCGCCGATAGCCGGACAGACTCGATCGGCAAGGTGAACCCGGTCGGGGCGCCCAGCCGGGTCGCGTCGGCGGTGAAGCTGTAGGGCGTCTTGGCGACGCACATCGGCAGGTGGCCGAACCCGGCGGCTGCAATGCGGTCCAGGGCGCGCGACGCGGCCGGAGCAAGCGCCACGTCGTCCGCCCGGTAGATTTTCCGCGCGATGGTGCGGAGTTTCTCGGTAAGCCCGAGATCGTCCGCATACAGCGTCCGGAAGTCGGCTTTCCTCGCCCCGATCATGTCCCGCACGGCTTCGGCCAGCGCGACCGCGCCCGCGCCGCCGTCCGCCCAGTGCGTCGCCAGCACCACCGGCGCGTCGGGGCAGTTGTCGCGGACGGCGGCCAGTTCCTCGGCGGTATCCGCGTCGAACCGGTTCAGCGCGACCACGACGGGCAGTCCGAACCGGCCCATGTTCTCCACATGCCGGCGCAAATTGGCGCACCCGGCCACAACCGCCGCGACGTCCGGCCGGCCGAGGTCCGCCCGCGCCACGCCGCCATGCATTTTCAGCGCGCGCACCGTCGCCACCACGACCGCGCCGGCCGGCTTCAGGCCGGCGATGCGGCATTTGATGTCGCAGAACTTCTCGCCGCCAAGATCGGCCCCGAACCCCGCCTCGGTCACCACCACTTCGCTGGTCGACAGCGCGAGCCGGGTCGCCGCGACCGAGGAGCAGCCGTGCGCGATGTTGGCGAACGGGCCGCCGTGGACCAGCGCCGGCGAGCCGTCCAGCGTCTGCACCAGGTTGGGCGCCATCGCGTCGCGCAGCAGCACCGCCATCGCGCCGTCCGCCTTGAGGTCGGCGGCGGTGGCCAGCACCGTGTCGCGCCGCGCGCCGACGACGATCCGGCCGAGCCGCGCGTGCAGGTCGGCGAGGTCGGTCGCGAGGCACAGGATCGCCATCACCTCGGACGCCACGGTGATGTCGAACGCCTCCTCCCGCGCGCCGCCGCCGTCGCCCAGCCCGCTCACAAGCTTGCGAAGCGACCGGTCGTTCATGTCGACCGCGCGACGCCAGGTGATCCGGCGCGGATCGAGGTCGAGCGCGTTGCCGTAATAGAGATGGTTGGCCAGCATCGCCGACAGCAGCGCGTGCGCCGAGGTCACGGCGTGGAAGTCGCCGGTGAAATGCAGGTTGATGTCGACCATCGGCGCGACCTGCGCGCGGCCGCCGCCGGTCGCACCCCCCTTGACGCCGAAACACGGCCCGAGGCTCGGCTCGCGCAGGCAGGCGGCGGCGCGCACGCCGATCCGGCGCAGGCCGTCGGTCAGGCCGATCGTGGTCGTCGTCTTCCCCTCGCCCGCCGGGGTCGGGGTGATGCCGGTGACCAGGATCAGGGCGCCGGTCGATGGCCCCGGACGCTGGACGATCTTCGCCTTGTCGGCGCCGTACGGGATGACGGTCTCGGGCCGCGCGCCGAAATCGGCCGCCACATCCGCGATCGGCCGCAGCCGGGCAGACTGGGCAATCTCGAGGTCGCTGGCCACCCTGTTACGCGGCCCTCAACCGGCGCGGCGCTCGCTGCCGGATGCCCATCTCGGTCAGCGTCGCGTCGGCGGCGGCGAGGAAGCGGGTCATGTCGGCCGGCTCGATCGCGCCGATGCAGCCGATGCGGAACGACGGCTCGACGGTGTCGTGGAAGTTGCTGATCAGGTAGCCGCGTGACTTCAGGCCGGCGACGTAGCGCGGCAGTTCCCACGCGTCGTCGCCAGGGGCCTGGATGTTGACCACGATCGGACCCTGCACCGCGCGCGGCAGGCATGGCGCGAGGCCGAGCGCCTGGAACCCGTCCATCAGCGTGTCGCGGTTGGCCCCGTAGCGCGCGAGCCGGGCCGCGCGCCCGCCCTCCTCCGCGTGATCGGCCATCGCGGCATCGAGGGCGGCCATGACCTGCGCCGGCGGGGTAAAGCGGAAAAAGCCGTCGAGCCGGCCGCGCTGCCGCCAGATGTCGCCGAGGTCGAGCGACCAGGAATAAGCCGGCAGCGTGCGCTCCAAGGCGTCGTTGCGGGCGATCACGAAGCACAGCCCCGGCATGCCCTCGAAGCATTTGTTGGCGGTGAACACCATGGCCGTCACCTCGGGCATCGCGCCAAGATCGAGCGGCAGCGCCCCGAAGGCCGACACGGCATCCAGCAGCAGGTGGCGGCCGGCGGCGCGCACGACCGCCCCGATCGCCGCCGCGTCGTGGATCACGCCGGTGCTGGTCTCGCTGTAGACGAGGCCGACATGGCTCAGCGTCGGGTCGGCCGCCAGCGCCGCCGCGATCACGCCAGGGGCAACCGGCTGGTCGGGTGCGACCGGCAAGGTCACGACGTCGCAACCCGCTTCGCGCGCGAGGCGGGCCATGCGGACGCCGTACGCGCCGGTTAGCGGCACCAGGACCCTGCCGCCGCCGGCGTCGGACATGCGTCCGACGAAGGCGCGCATCATCGCCTCGATCCCGAAATGGCCCGCACCCTGCAACGGCAGGCAGGAATGGGTGGCGCGTTCGACGCCTGCGGTGGCGAGCGCGTAGCCGGTCACCCGCCGGTGCAGCGGGGCGGAGTCGATGTCCCACGGCGCGATGTCGGCCGTCATGGCGGCCTTGACGCGCGGCCGCGTGGAGACCGGACCCGGGATCAGCAACAACATCGCAACCTCCTGCGCGCATCGTCAGGCCGGTGCTTGTGAGGCCGGTGCGGGCACCCGTCTCGTCGCACGGGCGCGCCCGATTTTCCACCCCGCGGGCCGTGCGTTATACGAGCGTTAATGTTCGTTCGGGCAAACACTGCTAGGCTCGAATTGTAAGCGCACTGGAACGACCGATGGCGACGATCACGTGGCAGGCCGGCAGCGGCGACGGCGACTGGTCCAATCCGTTGCATTGGCTGCCGCACCGGACGCCGACGACGACCGACCTGGTCACGATCGCCGGCACCGGCGATGGCACGATAACCCTCGGGGCACCGTCCGCCGTGATCGGCGCGACGCTGGCGACCGGGACCGACGCCACGCTGATGATCGCGTCCGACCTGACGGTGCAGGGAACGCTGGTGGTGAACGGCGGCACGCTCGACCTCGTCGCGGGCGGCCGCATCCTCGGCGGCACCGTCGACGCGCCGGGGATCACGGGCGGGACGATCGTGGCCGCCGGCGGAACGGCGGACGGTGTCGCCTGGCTCGGGGCGTTCGGCAACGGGCTCGTCATCACCGCGGCCACCGCGACCGATACGCAGCTCGCGACCGGCAAGGCGGTGTCGGTGCAGGGCGCGCTGACGATGGAGACCGGCACTTACACCGCCACCATGACCGTCGACTCGTTCGGCCAGCCCGGCGCGCCCTCGCTGCTGGCCGATGCCGGCGCGGCGGTCACGCTGGACGCCAACATCCTGGTCTCGGCGGTCGATCCGGCGGTCGTGTTCGGCGAGCAGCCCGGGCCGTCCGGCGTGCTGATCGGCGGCCTCGGGTTCATCGACAACCTCGGCGCGCTGTCGGTCCAGCTCCCGGGCGGCGCCGCGGGGGGCCTCACGATCGGCGGCTTCGGCATGCGCAACGACGGCCTGATCGAGCTCGATCCCGTCGTCGTTCCCGACGTCACCCAGACGTTCACGGTACCCGGTCACGGCAAGACCCTGCCCACGATGGTGACCCTGACCTGGAACGAGACGCTGGGCGACCATGTCGCCATCACCGCGGGCAAGTTCACCAACGCGTCGCTGATCCAGGGTGCCGGGGCGGTGATCGTCGTCGGCGGCGGTCCCACGCCGACGACCTTCGTCAACAGCGGCTTCGGCGACATCGAGCTGACCGGCACGACCACGCAGCAGCCGAACCTGCAGACCGGGACACTGGACACGATCGCGCTGCCCGGCCGGATCGAGTTCGCGGCCGACACCAAGTTCGCCAACACCGGCATCATCAGCGCCGGCACGATCCAGTTCGACGGCAGCGTCACGCTGGCCGAACTCGGAAGGCTGAACGGGCTCGTCATCATCAAAGGCACGCTCGACCTCGGCAGCGGCACCCTCGACGCGACCGCGACGCCGGGCACGACGTACGAGCTGCTCGGCTCCGTCACCAGCGGCACGCTGATCGGGGCGCCGGGGCAATTCACGGGCTCGCCTACGCTCGACCACGTCATCGTCGCCGGGTCCGACGCCGACATCCTGCACGATGTCGCGTCCGGCACCGTGACGCTCGACAACACGGTCGTGGAACTGACCTACGCGACGGCGGCCACGGTGAACGGGCCCCTTCGCGTGACGGCCAGCGGCTCGAACGACGTGATCGCCGCGACGGCGGCCGGCACGCTGACGTTGGGGGCGGGCGTCACGATCACCGACACCACAGCCGGGTCGCGCCTGTCGCTCGCCGGCCCCGGCATCGCCGACCTGCTCGGCAGCATCGTCCTGGCGGGGTCGGATTTGACCACCGGGACGCTGGAGGGCACCGGAACGATCGGATTGTCTGCGGGGGCGGCCCTGACCATCGGGGCGATCGACGCGGCGACCCAGGTCACGATCGACTTCGCCGGCGGCGGCAACGCGCTGATCCTGCCGGTCAACTCCGGCACCGGGACGCTCGGCCTCGTGCTCGAAGGCCTTCAGCCGGGCGACCTGCTGGACTTCGCCGGCATCTCGTCCAACCCGGGCAACGTCTTCGCCCAGCCCGGCGCGGTGATCGCCAATGGGCAGTTGTTCGTCACCGGCGCGTCCGGGGACGGTGCCGCGATCGCGCTCGCGGGCAGCACGGCCGGGCTCACGTTCGGCACCGCGGCGGATGGCGCGGGCGGCACGATCGTCACCGTGGCGTGTTTCAGGCACGGCACCCGGATCGCCACGGTCACCGGCACGACCGCGGTCGAGCGGCTGCGGATCGGCGACGCCGTGCGGACCGCGAACGGGCCGCGCGCCGTCCTATGGCTCGGCCGCCGCAGCTATCCGGCCTCGCTCGTCGCGAGCCAGCGTCAGCTGCGTCCGGTCCGGATCCAGGCCGGTGCCCTCGGGCGGGGGATCCCGTCGCGCGCGCTGGACCTCTCGCCGCTGCACGCGGTGCTGCTCGACGGCGTGCTGGTGCCGGTCGCGGCCCTGGTCGGGTGCCCGGGGATCGAGCGCGCCCCGGTCGCGGACACCGCCTACGTCCACGTCGAACTCGCCGAGGCCGGGGTGATCTATGCCGAGGATGCGCCGACCGAGACGTTCGTCGATTGCTCCAGCCGGCAGATGTTCGACAATGCCGCGAGCTTCGCCGAGCTGTATCCCGACGCCCGGCCGGCCGTGTGGGCGTATGCGGCCCCCCGGGTCGAAAGCGGCTGGCGGCTCGCGGCGTTGCGCTCCCGGCTCGGCGCTTCGGGGGCCGCCACGGGCGGGACGTTGCACGGCGCGATCGACGTGTGCGAGGCGGGGCTGGTGGAGGGCTGGGCGGCCGACGGCTCCGGCCCGGTCGAGCTCGAGGTGACGGCCGATGGCAGGCAGGTCGGCTGCATCGTCGCCAACCGCTACCGGATCGACCTCGACCATGCGGGCCTGCCGCATCCGGCGTCCGGCTTTTCGGCCCGCCTGCCCGGCCTCGGGGCGGGGGCACTGGCGGAGATCACGTTGCGCCGGCTGAGCGACGGAGCCGAATTGCGGCGCTGACGGCCCGGACCAGCCGCGCGGCACCGGCGTGCGCGAGCGCGATGCTGGGCCGGTCGATCCAGCGCGACGCGACGCTCGCCGCTGCCAGGATCGCGGCGACGACCAGCGGCAACGTCGCCAGGACGGCACCGTCGTAGCCGAGCGCCGGCGTCAGCCGCAGCACCAGCCATGCCCCGAGGCCCGCCAGGATCGCGACGTGGAGCAGGTAGGTCATGAACGACACCCGCCCGAGCCAGCGGCCGATTACGCCGCCGAGCAGATATCGTAGCGGCGGCCACAGCAGCGTCGCCCCGACGAGGCAGGCGGCGCCGATCCGGTGCATCTGGAGGGCGGGGTTGGGCGACACCGCCACCAATTCGCGGGCCAGCCACCAATAGGGGGTGGGGTTGGGCGCCCAATACGGCGCGCCGCCGAGCAGCAGGCCGGCCGCCAGCAGCACGGCGCCCGCGATCCAGGCCACCATGGCGGACGGACGCGGCGACAACTCGCCGGTCTCGAACAGGGCGGCCCCGACGGCGAACCCGACCGCATTGCGGTTCCACATCGCGGCCACCGCCAAGATCGCCACCAGCAGCCGGATCGCCGGCGACGCACCGAAGCGGCGCAGGACGGCGTAGGCGGCGTACAGCGCGAGCGAGCACCAGAACTCGATCGGCATCGTCCAGAGCGAACTGTTCCACCAATCCTGCACGAACGCGTAGACGCCGAACGTGCCCTGCCACAGCATTCTCCCGAAATCGTTCGGGAGCGACGCGGTCCACAGATACATCGTCCCGAGCCAGATCGAGCCGTTAGCGCGGGCCAGCGTAAGGTCGGGGTGCGAGCCGAGCGCCACCCAGCACCAGATCAGGACGGACGACCCCAGGATCGGCAGCGTGAGCCGGAGCCAGCGGCGGATCGCGAGTTCCGGCCACGGCGTCGGCCGGCGCACGACGCCGCGGGCGAGCACGTAGCCGCTCAGCACGAAGAAGACGGCGACGCCGAGCTCCGGGCTGAACAGGACGATCAACGGTGTCGCCGCGATGGCCGGGGCGGCCGCGATCGTCGCGGGCGTGTCGGAGATGTGGCCGAGATAAAGCGCCGGCTCGAACGCGAGGACGAAATGGGCGAACACGACGATCAGCGACGCGACGCCCCGCAATCCATCGAGGTGATCGAGCCGGCCCGCGCTCACGCGGCGTAAGCGCGCAGCCCGTCGATATAGGCGGCCGGATCGGCGATGTCGTGCACGTTGGTCTCCAGCATCGGCCGCTCGATCACGGTCTCGCCCCGTGTTCCGGCATCGACCCCGATCACGCGCACGCTGCCGTCCCACGACATCCGAACCATGTACTGGTCGGGCATGATGCCGGCCTCGGTCCAGGGCGGCGGCACCGAGTCGTCGGGCGGCGGGAGCGACAGCTGCACCCGGTCGCCGGGATAGTGGGCGAGCGCGTCGCGCAGCGCGAACCAGCGATCATGGCTCAGGAACTCAGCCTCCCGGAACGCCGGATCGAGGTGCGGCACGTCGAACGTGTAGCGCAGCTCGACCTGCCAGGCTCGCCGCTCCTCGAGCAGGTAGCGAACCATCTCGGGCACTTCATCGACGTTGGAGTTGTAGACCATGGCGATGTAGCGGATGCGCGGCGGGTAGGCCCCGTCCGCGAACGCGCCCAGCAGCGTGTCCCAATTCTCCATGAAGATGCGGTGCCGCGCACCCTTGCGCATGCGCTCGTACAGATCGGGGCGCAGGCTCTCGATCGAGATGTTGATGTGATGCAGGGCGGTGCCCGACAGCCACTCGAAGAACGAGGTTGGCAGGCGCTTGGCGATGTTGGTCGTGAAGAAGATCTTCCGGCGCAATTCCAGCGGGACCCGGTCGACGAACGAGATCAGTTGCGGGTGCAACGTCGGCTCGTGCAGGCAGGAGAACCAGAACTCTCCGTCGCGGGTGAACGGCATCAGCCGGATCGCCGCGTCGAACGTGGCGTCGGTCATGAAATGGGTCGTGCGGGTGTTCGCGTAGTCGAACAGGCAGAACGGGCAGCGGAGGTTGCAGTTGTCGACGATGTCCATCGCGACATGCAGCAATGGCTCGAAATTGGTGGTCGGGACGGCGGCGCGCGGCAGCGCCGGGCCGAGGGTTTGGGCGGCCGTCACCGGGCGGACCGTCAGCTTGGCGCGCTGATCCTCGTTGAGCGGCCGGCCGATCCTGGCGGTGAACGAATGCGCGCCGTCGCCGATCCCCTGCGCGGCGGCCCCATGACGCCATTGATCGGCGACGCCGCGCGCCAGGACCTCGTCGTCGAGCGCGACGACATACGGCACCCGCGCATCCGGATCGACGGTGCTCCGCATCCACCCCGCGACGTGGACGGCGCTGACCTCATCGAGCCAGCCGCGGATTTCGGGCGAGACCGGCATGGGAACGGTCGAAGCGGACGTGCCTTTGATCCGGCGAAGGATCGCGCTCGAAAGGGCGTTCATGCCGATACGTTACCGCAGACCGGAGAGCCGGGAAACCGGCACGGCGTCCCGGGCATCACGCAAGGCCGCCGGGATCGCGGGCGGCAGATCCTCGACGATCAGGCCCTCGCCCGCGTGGACGCCGGCGCGGCCGTGCAGCCACACCGCCGCGCACGCCGCCTCCCAGGCGGGCATGTCCTGCGCCAGCAATCCGGCCACGATGCCGGACAGCACGTCGCCGGAGCCTGCCGTGGCGAGCCAGGGCGGCGCGTCGTGGTTGATGGCGAGACGCCCGTCCGGGGCGGCGATGACGGTGTCGCTGCCTTTCAGCACGACGACCGCCCCGGTCAGCGCCGCCGCGCGCCGGGCGGCGGCGGGCTTGTCGTCCCCGATCGAGCCGAACACCCGATGGAATTCGCCGGCGTGCGGGGTGAGGATCGCGGCGCCGCGCAGCCGTTCCGGGGCACCGGCGCAGGCGGTCAGCGCGTCCGCGTCGACCACCACGCGACGGTGGGCCGCCAGCAGCATGGGCAGCGAGCGTTCGGCCGCGCCGTGGCCGAGGCCGGGGCCGCAGACCCAGACGACCCGCCGCGCATCCTCGAGCAACTCCGGCAACGGCGCGTCGAGCACGATCGTCCCCGGCTCGCCCGCGCGGTAGACGTCGGCCCCGCCGGTCGCCGCGATCGAGACCAGGCCGGCGCCGGCGCGGCGTGCGGCGACCGCCGCCAGCCGTGCCGCCCCGGTCATCTCCGCACCGCCGAGGACGGTCACGGTCCCGCGCGTGTATTTGTGCGCGTCGCCGGCCAGCGTCGGCAGGGTCCACAGGCCGGGCGCGTTGACCCAGGTTTTCGCGTCCGTCGGCGCGGGCAGGCCGATGTCGGCCAGCACCAGCGTGCCGCACAGGTCGCGGCCGGGCAGCAGCAGGTGGCCCGGCTTGCGGCGGTGGAACGTCACCGTCAGCGAAGCCCGCACGGCACCGCCGCGCACGGCACCGGTCGCGCCGTCGACGCCGCTCGGCACGTCGATCGCGACGATTTCCCTCGCCGCGCGGAGCACGGCGAGCGTCGCGTCATCGAGGTCGCGGGCGAGGCCGGCGCCGTACAGGGCGTCGATCACCAGATCGGCCCGCGCAGCTGTCTCGGGGGAGAAATCTGCTCTCAGTCCGTCCCAGGGCTGCGGCATCCTGCCGACGGCCGCGACCGAGACCGGCCAGCCCCACCGGGCCAGCACCCGGGCAGCGACAACGCCGTCGCCGCCGTTGTTGCCCGGACCTGCGAGAACCAGCACCCGGCGCGGCGACCATCGTTGCCGGACGGCATGGGCGATCGCCCACGCGGCGCGAAAGATCAGTGCCTGGATCGGGGTGCCGGCCGCAACGGCAGCCGCGTCGGCGCGCCCCATCTCGGCCGGATCGAGCAATGGTTCGGGTCTCATGCCAGCTCCTTGCGCAACTCCAGCACCTCGCGCTCGCCCGCCAGCGGTCGCGCGGTGAAGCCGAGGCCGCGCACGAAGCCGAGCATCGGGCGATTTTCCGCCAGCACCTGGCCGGTGATCGCGCGCAAGCCCTGGGCGCGGCCCCAATCGAACAGCCGCTCCATCAGCGCGCGCGCAAGCCCCGCCCGCTTGGCGTCGGGCTGGACCAGGACGGCGAACTCCGCCTCCGGCACGAAAGTGTCGCGGACCAGCCTTGCGACGCCGACCGTGTCGGTCCCGCGCACGGCGACGAACGCGATTTCGCGGTCGTAGTCGATGTCGGTCATGCGGGCGATCTGCTCGGCGGTCAGCTCGCGGAGCGCGGTGAAGAACCGGTAGCGCACGTCCTCCGGCGAGAGCCGCGCAAACATTTTTGTGTGCGCGTCGGCATCTTCGGGGCGGATCGGGCGCAGCGTGAGTTCGGTGCCGTGGCTGTCGGTCCACGTCGTGGCGAGTTCGGCCGGATACGGCGGCAGCGCCAAACGCGGCGCGGGGCCGCTCGCCCGGCAATCGAGGCTCGCGTCCGAGGGGTCGCCGGGATCGAACGCGCCGGCGACGAGGCGGGGGTTGTCGACCAGCAGCGCGGACACTCGCGCCAGCGTGTCGGCCAGCGCGTCCCGCGCCTCGGACGGGAGCGTGCGGGCCAGCGCCAGGTCGGCGAGCATCGCGCGCGCGAGTGTCGCGTTGAGCGGTGGCAGGCCGGCGACGCGGTCGGCCCAGCTATTCGCCCAGACCGGTCCGACGCCGATCACCGGCCCCCAAAGCGGATCGCCGCCGATCCAGACGCGGGCAAGGCCGGCCGGCAGCGCCGAGGTGCGGATCCCGTAGGCGGCCAGCACGCGCCGCGCCGCGTCCGGCGGGAGCGGACCGTCCACTCCGGTCAGCGCGAGCGCCGTCCTCCGGTCTGGCGTCACGCTCAATGTGTCGCGCGCTGGCAGCTCGCGGGCGGCGGCGCGGTTGCGCCGGTC
The DNA here is from genome assembly GCA_963756975.1 of uncultured Alphaproteobacteria bacterium. Lineage (GTDB taxonomy): Bacteria > Pseudomonadota > Alphaproteobacteria > Acetobacterales > Acetobacteraceae > CAVRQM01. The sequence continues at coordinate 802,551 of CAVWPS010000002.1, forward strand.
CTCGACCAGATGCCGGAGCGCGCGCACCGCCTGCTCCGGACGCGCGAACCCGGGCAGACCGGCTTGGGCCAGCGCATGACGCAGCTCGGCCCCGACATCGCCGCCCATCGCGCACACCAGCACCGGCGGCCGCGCGTCGCGCGCCACGGCGGCGAGGTCGGCGACGAGGCCCGCCAGCGGGTTGTCGCCCTCCGGCGCGTGGACGACCAGCACGCCGCCGACGCCGAACCGGACGCCGGCCGATCGCGCGGCGTCGGCCAGACCGGCGGTCGGGCCGCATTGTGGCGAGCCGTCCGCCAGGGCCAAGCCGGCGCGCAGCACCGCGTCGGCCGCCAGATCGGCGGGACCGTGGCCGTTGGCGACGATCGCGACCGCCTCGCCCTGGGCCGGCTTGGCGCGCGCGAGCGTCTCGGCGGCCGACAGCAACTCGTCCAGCAGATCGACCGACAGCACGCCGGCGCGCGCCAGGGCGGCCCGGAACGCGACGTCTTGCGCGCCGGACGGGTCGGCGCGACGCAAACCGGAGTGCAGTGCGACGACCGGACGCAGGCGGGCGGCGGCGCGGGCGGCCGACAGGAACGCGCGCGCGTCCTTCAGCCGGTGGATGTCGAGCAGGATCGCACCCGTGCCCCGGTCGCGGGACAGCCAGTCGAGCACCAGCGCGAAGCCGATGTCGTCGTTGTCGCCGATGCCGACGACGTGGCTGAAGCCGACCCCGTTCGGCCCGGCCCAATCCAGCACCGCCCGGCAGGTGGCACCCGATTGCGACACCAGCGCCGCGCGTCCGGCGCGGATCGGCCGGTGCCCGAGCGTCGCGTCCAGCCCGATCGACGGGACCGCGAGGCCGAACGAGCCGGGACCGAGGCTCCGCACGCCGGTCCGTTCGGCCAGTGTTCGCAACGCCCCGCCGGGCGAGCGACGTTCCGGCCCGACCACGACGGCGGCGAAACAGCCGCGCGCGGCGAGTGCGGGGAACACGACGGCCGGATCGGCGCCGTCGCAGACGATTGCGAGGTCCGGCACGACCGGCAGGTCCGCGACCGAGCGGTAGGCGAGCACGCCGCCGACCGAGGCCGCGTCCGACACAGGCAGCACGGCACCGTGGAACTGGCCCGCGAGCAGGGTTCGCGTCACGGTCACGGCGGCCGGACCACCGAGCACAGTGACGCGGTCGGGCCGGAACAGCCGGGCCGGCTCGAACCGGCCGGCGTCGTTTAAGCGGGTCAGCATCGGCGCCTTTTATCACGGACCCCTTCCGGAACGCGCGACGCGAGCAATGTTGCCGTCATGTTTTGGCCACGCGTCCCGTGCTAGACGCCGCGCGATGCGTGTCCGTCCTCGTTTCCTCGCGGCCTCCGTGATGGCGGCCCTGATCGGCGGCTGCTCGCTCGGACCCGCGTATCACCGGCCGGATGCCGGCTTGCCGCCCGCGTTCCGTGCCACCGCCGAATCCGCGGCTCACGCCTGGCCCGCGCGCGATTGGTGGCGGGGATTCGGCTCGGCCGACCTCGACCAGCTCATCGCGGACGCGGAGGCGAACAGCTTCGACATTCTCGCCGCCGCGGCACGGGTCGAGCAGGCGGACGCGCAGATCCGTATTTCGGGCGCGCCGCTGTTGCCGACGATCACCGGGAACGGCACCGATCAGTGGACGCGGTCGGGCATCGGCCGTGGCCGGGGCGTCGCGTCGTCGACCGGGAGTGCCGTGGCCGCCGCCGCCGCGTCCGGCAGTTCGACCCCGACGACGCTGGTCACCGGCGTCGCCCAGCCGACCGGCTCGCCCAAACGATATGCCGAGAGCCGCACCTACAACACCGACCTGCAGGTCAGCTACGAAATCGACGTGTGGGGCCGGCTGCGGGCGCAGCAGCAAAGCGCCGAGGCGTCGGCGCTGTACAGCCGCTACGACCAGGAGACGGTGGCGCAAACGACGATCACCGCCGTCGCCACCACGTATTTTACCGCGCTGTCGTACGCGGACCGGCTCGCGGTCGCCGAGCGCAACCTGCGCGACGCCGAGGACATCCTGAAAGCCATCCGGGCGCGCGTGGACGCGGGGATCGCCAGCGAGCTCGACGTCAGCCAGCAGGAGACGCTGGTGGCCGGCATTCGCGCGTCGATCCCGTCGTTCCGCTCGCAATATCAGCAGGAGGTCGCGGGGCTCGCGATCCTGGTCGGCCGCGCGCCGGAGGACATCACGCTGCTGCCCGGCACGCTGGAGAAGATCGCGCTGCCGCCGGTCGATGCCGGGCTGCCGTCCGCGTTGCTGGAGCGGCGGCCCGACATCGCGTCCGCCGAGGCGCAGCTGATCGCGGCCAATGCCGACATCCGCTCGGCGCGCGCCAACCTGTATCCGCAGTTCACGCTGACCGGCCAGGGCGGCCTCGAAAGCGGGACGCTGTCGGCGTTCTTCGGGCCGGGCACGCTGCTGTTCCAGGTCGCGGCGGGGGTCGCGCAGACGGTGTTCGACAACGGGCTGAAGGGCGGACAGCTCGATCAGCGGCGCGGCCGCTATAACGAGTTGCTGGCCGATTACCGCAAGGCGGTGGTGCAGGCGCTGACGGATGTCGAGGACGCGCTGGTCGCGTACCAATACGCGACCGAGCAGGAGCAGCTCGAACAGCAGGCGGTCAACACGGCGCAACGCGCGGCCGACATCGCGAGGGCGCAGGTTTCGGCCGGCACCAGCGACATCGTGACCGCGCTGCAGGCGCAAAACGCGCTGTTCTCCGATCTCGATACGCTGGCCCAGGTGCGGCTGACCCGCGTCAACGCGCTGGTCGACCTATATAAGGCGCTCGGCGGCGGCTGGACGCGGAGCGACACGGTGGAGCCGCCGAGCACGATCTATCACGGGGTCCTCTGAATGCGTCGCGTCCTGACCGTTTTGATCTTGCTCGCGATCGTCGGCGGCGGCGTCTGGTGGTTCGTGATGCGGGCGCCGGCCGCGACGACATCGGCCGACGCCGCGCGGACGCAGACGGTGCCGGTCGTGGTGACGCCGGTCGGACACGCCGACGTGCCGGTCTACCTCGACGGGCTCGGCACCGTGCAGGCGTCGCAGACGGTCACGATCCATACCCAGGTCGACGGCATTCTGACGGAGGTCGACTTCAAGGAGGGCCAGGACGTCGAAAAAGGCGCGGTGCTCGCGAAGATCGACTCCCGCACCTATCAGGCGGCGCTCGATCAGGCGGTCGGAAAGAAGGCGCAGGATGCCGCGACGCTGGCCAACGCGCGCATCGACCTCGGGCGGTACAGCAAGCTCGCCGCCTCGGCCTACACCTCGGCGCAGACGGCCGACACGCAGAAATCGACGGTCGCCCAGCTCACGGCGCAGCTGGCGCAGGATCAGGGTGCGATCGACAACGCGCAGACGCAGCTGAGCTACACCACGATCACCGCGCCGATCAGCGGACGCACCGGGATCCGGCAGGTCGATCGCGGCAACCTCGTGCACGCGGCGGACACGAACGGGATCGTCGTGCTGACGACGCTGCACCCGATCAACGTCGTGTTCACCCTGCCGCAGCAGCAGTTGCGGCAGGTCAATCGCGCGATGACCGGCGACGACGCGCTGGAGGTGATCGCGCTGCCGCAGGGCATCGACGTCGACCCGCAGCGCGACGTGCTCGATACCGGGAAGCTGACCGTGCTGGACAACCAGGTCGACCCGACCACCGGGACGCTGAAACTGAAGGCGGAGTTTCCGAACCCGAAGGCCGCACTTTGGCCCGGCGCGTTCGTGACCGTGCGGCTGAAGACACGGACGCTGAACGACGCGACGGTGGTGCCGACGGTCGCGATCCAGCGCGGGCCGACCGGCACGTTCGTCTGGACGATCGACGCGGACAAGAAGGCGACCCGGCGCACGGTCACGGCCGGGCACGAGGAGGCGGGGCAGACGGTGCTGACGGCCGGCGTGAAACCTGGCGAGCAGGTGGTGGTCGACGGCGCCTCGCGGCTGACCGACGGCGCCACGGTCGCGATCACCCAGCCGGCCGGCACGGTCGATCCTGCGACCCCGGCGGATCCGACACAGACCCATCGACAGCGCACCAAGCCGGCAGCCGGCCAAACTTGAGCATTTCGGCCCCGTTCATCGCGCGGCCGATCGCGACCTCGCTGCTGGCGATCGCGATCCTGCTCGGGGGGTTGCTCGGCTACCGCGCCCTGCCCGTCTCCGCGCTGCCGCCGGTCGATTTCCCGACCATCCAGGTCACGACCTCGCTGCCCGGCGCCAGCCCCGACGTGGTGGCGACGCTGATCACCGCATCGCTGGAACGCCAGTTCGGCCAGATCACCGGGCTCGACGCGATGACGTCGGTGAGCGCCGAGGGGACGAGCCAGATCACGCTGCGGTTCGTGCTGACACGCCCGATCGACAGTGCGGCCGAGGACGTGCAGGCGGCGATCAACGCGTCGGCCGGAACGCTGCCGGCGACGCTGCCGTATCCGCCGGTCTACTCGAAGGTGAACCCGGCCGACGCGCCGATCCTGACGCTGGCGCTGCAATCGGACACCGTGCCGATCGACCAGATTTCCGACGCGGCCGACACGCTGCTGCAACCGAAGCTCGCGCAGATCGACGGCGTCGGCAAAGTCACCGTGCAGGGCAACATGCGTCCGGCGGTGCGGGTGCAGGCCGATCCCGCGCGGCTCGCGGCGTACGGGCTGTCGCTCGAGGATGTGCGGAACGCGGTGGCGAACGCGAACGCGAACGGGGCGAAGGGCGGTTTCGACGGCCCGCGTCAGGCGGTCGCGATCGGGGCCAACGACCAGCTATTCGTGCCGAGCGCCTATGACAGCCTGGTGATCGCGTACCGCAACGGCGTCGCGGTGCGGCTGTCCGACGTGGGCCACGTCACCAGCGGCCTCGAAAACGTCCGCACGGCGGCGACGTTCCGCGGCAAGCCTGCCGTCGTGCTCGACGTCCAGCGGCAGCCGGGTGCGAACATCGTCCAGACCGTCGACCGGCTGCGCGCCGCCCTGCCGGACCTGCAGCGCGCCATCCCGGCCGGGATCGTGGTGTCCATCGTGGTCGACCGCACGGCGACGATCCGCGCCAGCGTCTCCGACGTGCAGGCGACGCTGATCCTGTCGATCGTGCTCGTTATCGCGGTGATCTATCTGTTCCTGCGAACCTGGCGGGCGACGCTGATCCCGGCGATCGCGCTGCCGCTGTCGCTGATCGGCACGTTCGGCGTGATGGCCGAGCTGGGTTACGGGCTCGACAACCTGTCGCTGATGGCGCTGACCGTCGCGACCGGCTTCGTCGTCGACGACGCGATCGTCATGATCGAGAACATCGTCCGCTTTCTCGAGGACGGGGCCACGCCGATGCAGGCCGCGTATCGCGGGGCCGCGCAGATCGGCTTCACCATCGTCTCGCTGACCGTCTCGCTGATCGCGGTGTTCATCCCGCTGCTGTTCATGCCGGGGATCGTCGGGCGGCTGTTCAGCGAATTCGCGATCACCCTGTCCGTGTCGGTGATCGTGTCGGCGGTCGTCTCGCTGACGCTGACGCCGATGATGTCGGCCCGCCTGCTGCGCGCCGCCGCCGACGAACATCCGGGATGGATCGCGCGGCGGTTCGAGGCGGGCTACCAGCGCACGCTCGCCGGCTACCGCAGGACGCTCGCGTGGTCGCTGCGGCGGCAGACGATGATGCTGCTGCTCGCGCTCGGCACGCTGGTCGGGACCATCCTGCTGTACGCGGTGGTGCCCAAGGGCTTCCTGCCGTTGCAGGACACCGGCGTGATCGTGGCCGTGATGGAGGGCGAACAGGGCATCTCCATCCCACGCCTGTCGGCGTTGCAGGACCGCGCGGCCGAGATCGTGCGGCACGATCCGGCGGTGGCGGAGGTGACGGGGTTCGTCGGTGTCGGCTCGATCAACCCGACGCCGAATGCGGGGCGGCTCACGATCGCGCTGAAACCGCGCGCCGAGCGGACCGACAGCGCGCAGGTCGTGGCGGTTCGCATCCAGGACTCGCTCGCCGGCCTGCCGGGACTGACGGTGTTCACGCAGCCGGTGCAGGACATCCAGATCGGCACGCGGATCGCGCGGACGCAGTATCAGTACACTCTGGTCGATACCGACGCGGCCGAGCTGAAACTGTGGTCCGGCAAGCTGCAGAACGAGCTGACGGCGAACCCGCTATTCCTCGATGTCGCGACCGACCAGGAAGACAACGGCCTGCGGATCAACGTCGACGTCGACCGCGCGGCGGCGATGCGGCTCGGCGTGTCGATGCAGGCGATCCAGGACACGCTGTACGACGCGTTCGGCCAACGCCAGATCAGCACCATCTTCGCCCAGGCCAACCAGTATCGCGTCGTGCTGGAGGCCGATCCCGCATGGCTCGCGAACCCGGACGCGCTGAGCAGGCTGCGCGTTCCGGGGACCGCAGGCACGACCGGCATCGCCGCACAGGTGCCGCTGTCGGAGATCGCGCATATCGTCCGCACGACGGCCCCGCTGGTGATCACGCACGAGCAGCAATTCCCGTCGGTCACGCTGTCGTTCAACCTGTCGGGCAACGCCTCGCTCGGTGACGCGGTCACGGCGGTCGCGCGGGCACAGGCGGCGATCGGCATGCCGGCGACGGTGACCGGCACGTTCGCCGGCGACGCGGCGGAATTCCAGTCGTCGCTCGCCAACGAGCCTTGGCTGATTTTGGCGGCCGTCGTGGTGATCTACATCGTGCTCGGCATCCTCTACGAGAGTGCCATTCACCCGATCACCATCCTGTCGACGCTGCCGTCGGCCGGGATCGGCGCGCTGCTCGCGCTGATGCTGTGCGGGCTCGACCTGTCGCTGGTGGCGCTGATCGGCATCGTGCTGCTGATGGGCATCGTGAAGAAGAACGCGATCATGATGATCGACTTCGCGCTGGAGGCGGAGCGCACGCGCGGCCTGTCGCCGGAGCAGTCGATCACCGAGGCGGCGCTGCTGCGGTTGCGCCCGATCCTGATGACCACGGCGGCCGCGCTGCTGGGCGCGCTGCCGCTGGTGCTGGAACGGGGAACCGGGTCCGAGCTGCGCTTCCCGCTCGGCGTGACCATCGTCGGCGGGCTGCTGCTGAGCCAGTTGCTGACGCTGTACACGACGCCCGCGATCTATCTCGCGTTCGAGCGGCTGCGGCTGCGCTTCGGGGCCGAGCCGGTCACCGTGGTGAGTGCGGCCGAGTGAACTTCAGCGCGGTCTTCGTCGCACGCCCGATCGCGACGTTCCTGCTCGCGATCGGGATCATGCTGGCCGGCGCCACCGCATACCATTTCCTGCCGGTGGCCCCGCTGCCGTCGGTCGACATCCCGACCATCGTCGTGTTCGCGGGCCGCCCCGGTGCCGACCCGGAGACGATGGCGACCTCGATCGCGGCCCCGCTGGAACGCAGGCTCGGCGAGATCGCGGGTGTCACCGAGATCACGTCCAACAGCGGCACCGGCAGCACCACGATCATCGTGCAGTTCGACATCAACCGGGCGATCGACGCCGCCGGGCACGACGTGCAGTCGGCGATCAACGCGGCCACGTCCGACCTGCCGACCGACTTGCCGCAGCGGCCGTATTTCCGGAAATTCAACCCGGCGCAGGCGCCGGTGATGACGATCGCGCTGACGTCGGACACGCTCGACCTCGGGGCCGTGTACGACGCGGCCGACACGATCCTGGGGCAGCGGCTCGCGCAGGTGCCGGGGGTCAGTCAGGTCACCATCAACGGGGCCGAGAAGCCGGCGGTGCGGGTGCGGCTCGATCCGGCGGCGCTGGCGGCGGCGCATCTGCAGGCGCAGGACGTGGTCACCGCGCTGCGCGCGACCAACGTCGACGGCCCGGTGGGCGGGTTCGAGGGGCCGCTTCAAGCCGAGACGATCGCGCTGAACGGGCAGATGTCGCGCGCCGCGCAATATCGCGACATCATCCTGAAGGCCGCGCCGAACGGCGAGGTGATCCGGCTGTCGGATGTGGGCGACACGATCGACAGCATCACCAACGAACGGCTGTCGGCGACGTCGGGCGGCAAGCCGGCGATCCTGCTGCAACTGACGAAACTCGCCGACGCCAACGTGATCGAAACCGTCGACGCGGTTCGCGCCGAACTGCCGCGGCTCGAGAGCTATCTGCCGCGCGGCGTCGACCTCAATGTGCTGACCGAGGGCACGGCGACGATCCGCGCCAGCGTCGCCGACGTGACCGCGACGCTGCTCATCACGATCGGGTTGGTGCTGGTGGTGGTCGTCGTGTTCATGCGGCGCACCGTGCCCACGATCGCGGCCGGCATCACCATCCCGCTGTCGCTCGCCGGCACGCTGGCCGCGATGTGGGCGTGCGGGTTCGCGCTCGACAACTTCTCGCTGCTGGCACTGACCATCTCGATCGGCTTCGTGGTCGACGACGCGATCGTCATGATCGAGAACATCATCCGCCACATGGAGATGGGCGAGCCGCCGATGATTGCCGCGCTGAACGGCGCGCGCCAGATCGGTTTCACCGTCATGTCGATCAGCATATCGCTGGTCGCCGTGTTCATCCCGCTGCTGTTCCTGGGCGGCATCCTGGGACGGCTGCTGCATGAATTCGCCACCACGCTGACGCTCGCGATCGCGATTTCGGCCGTGGTGTCGCTGACGCTGACGCCGATGCTGTGCGGCCGCTATCTGCACGCGCTGCGGCAACCGGCGCGCGGCGTCTGGGGCTGGATCGACCGCACGCTCGAACGGACGCTCGATCGCGTCGTCGCCGGCTACGCCCGCTCGCTCGATGTGGCGCTGAAATTCCGCTGGCTGGTGCTGCTGGGGACCATCGGCACCGTCGTGCTGACGGTGTGGCTGTACGGCGTGGTGCCGAAAGGCTTCCTGCCGACCGAGGATACCGGGCTGATCCAGGGCAGCACGCAGGCGGCGCCGGACATCTCGTTCGCGGCGATGGCGGAGCGGCAGAAGGCGGTGATCGCGGTGCTGCGGACCGACCCGGCGATCGCCACCATCAGCTCGTCCATCGGCGCGTCGGGCGGGTTCATGTCGTCGCTGAACCGGGGCAGCCTCACGATCGGGCTGAAGCCGCTGAACCAGCGCGGGGTGTCCTCGGAGCAGGTGATCGCGCGGTTGCGCCCGGCGCTGAACCGGATCGGCGGCGTGCAGACGCAGCTTTACTCGGCGCAGGATCTGCGCGGCGGCGGGCGCGGCGGCGGCAACAACCAGTTCGTGCTGATCGACCAGGATCTGGCCGAGCTGCGGACATGGTCGGGCAAGGTCGAGGAGCGGCTGCGCACCGTGCCGGAAGTCGCCGATGTCAGCAGCGACCAGGACCGCGCCGGGCCGCAGGCGACGGTGATGATCGACCGCACTGCGGCCGCACGGCTCGGCGTCAGCGTGGCCGCCGTGGACAACGCGCTGGGCAACGCGTTCGGGCAGCGGCAGGTCTCGATCATCTACACCCAGCGCAACCAGTATTGGGTGGTGGTCGAGGCCGATCCGCTGCTGCAGACCGATCCGTCCTTCCTGGACCGTATTCATGTGACCGGCAGCGGCAACGCGCAGGTGCCGTTGCGCGCCATCGCGACCGTGGTCCAGTCGTTCGCGCCGGTCGCGGTGCGCCATCAGGGGCAGTTCCCGGCGGCCACCCTGTCGTTCAACACGGCCCCGAACGTCGCGACCGGGACGGCGTTGGCCGCCGTGCAGAAGGCGGTGGACGACCTGCACATGCCGGCCACGGTCCGCACCGATTTCGCCGGCAATTCGAAGTTTCTCACGGACAGCCTCAAGGCGGTGCCGATCCTGATCCTGGCGGCGATCGGCGTGATCTACATTATTCTAGGCGTTCTCTACGAAAGTCTGGCGCAACCGCTGACGATCATATCGACCATTCCGTCCGCCGGCCTCGGCGCGCTGCTCGCGTTGCTGGTGACGGGCACCGACCTCTCGATCATCGCCATCATCGCCATCCTGTTGCTGGTCGGCATCGTCAAGAAGAACGCGATCATGCTGGTCGACTTCGCGCTGGAGCAGGAGCGCGAGCACGGCAAGGTGCCGCTCGACGCGATCCGGGAGGCGTGTCTGGAGCGGTTCCGGCCGATCATCATGACGACGCTGGCCGCCCTGTTCGGCGCGTTGCCGCTGGCGCTCGCGACCGGCACCGGATCGGAGTTCCGCCAGCCGCTCGGGATCGCCATCGTGGGCGGGCTGATCGTGTCGCAGATGCTGACGCTGTACACGACGCCGGTCGTCTATCTGGCGCTGCAGCGGCCCGGGCGGCGGTACCGGCGGCCGGCCGGCGTGCCCGCGGCCCTGCCCGCGCCCGCCGAATAGCCCCGCTTTCCTCTCCCGGCGATCAAGGCTAGCGTTTCCAAAATTGCGGGGGAAACGGCGATGGTTATCAAGGCGATCCTGCTCGCGGGGGCGCTCTGCCTGTCGGCGGGTGCCCGGGCGGCGACGATCACGATCTCCTGCGGCGCGGCCGGGCAGGAGATCAAGGAGTGCCAGGACGCGGGCGACGCCTGGGGCAAGCGCACCGGGAACACGGTCAAGGTGGTCGGCGCGCCGGCGGCCGAGCGGCTGACGCTGTACCAGCAATATCTGGCGGCCGGGTCGAGCGACATCGACATCTACGAAATCGACGTGATCTGGCCGGGTATCCTGGCGCAATACCTCGTCGATCTGACCGATAAGGTCGACGCCGCCACCGTCGCCGCGCATTTCCCGTCGATCATCGCCAACAACACCGTCCACGGCAAGCTGCTGGCGCTGCCGATGTACACCGACGCGGGCATCCTGTATTATCGCAAGGACCTGCTCGACAAATACGGGTTCAAGCCGCCCGCGACCTGGGCCGACCTCGAGACGCAGGCCCGCACCATCCAGGACAAGGAGCGCGCCGCCGGCCATGCCGAGATGCAGGGGTTCGTCTGGCAGGGGAAGTCGTACGAGGGGCTGACGGTCGACGCGCTGGAATGGGTCGATTCCTCGCAGGGCGGCACCATCGTCGGCAACGACGGCAAGATCACCATCGACAATCCGGCGGCCGCGAAGGCGCTGAACCGCGCGGCCGGATGGGTGGGAAAGATCTCGCCGCAGGGCGTGCTGAACTACTCCGAGGAGGAGAGCCGGGGCGTGTTCCAGTCCGGCGACGCGGTGTTCATGCGCAACTGGCCGTATGCGTGGTCGCTGGCCCAGGCCGACGGCAGCCCGATCCGCGACAAGGTGGGCGTCGCCGCATTGCCGGCGGGCGACGGCGGGACGAGCGCGGCGGTGCTCGGCGGGTGGCAGATGTCGGTGTCGAAGTTTTCGAAGAACCAGGACGCCGCGATCGACTTCGTCAAATACCTGTGCAGCGCCGAGCAGGAGAAGCAGCACGCGATCCTGTATTCGCAGAACCCGACGATCGAGGCGCTGTATAAAGACCCCGACGTGCTGAAGGCGAACCCGTTCCTGTCGAGCCTGTTCGATGTGTTCACCCACACCGTCGCCCGCCCGTCGCGCGTCGCCGGCTTGCGGTACGCCCAGCTTTCCGCCGAGTTCCAGACTGCCGTGCACGACATCCTCTCGGCCGGGGGCGGCGCCGAGAAGCAGCTCCCGCTGTTGCAGACGAAGCTCGACCGGTTGAGCCGGGGCGGGCACTGGTAGCATGAGCGTCGAGGCGGGTAGGCGGCGCGCCGCCTACCGGTTCGTCGCACCGGCGCTGATCGTGCTTGCGCTGGTCGCCGGCTGGCCGCTGATCCGCACGATCGAGCTGAGCTTCACCGACGCGCGCCTGGGCGAGTCGGCCGGCGGGTTCGTCGGCATCGCGAACTACCTGACCGTGCTCGGCGATCCCGGATGGTGGGTCGCGGTCAAGAATACGCTGTTCTTCACCGTCGCCTCGGTCGCGATCGAGACGGTGCTCGGCATGACATTCGCGCTCGTGATGAACGCGCACATGCCGGGACGCGGGCTGGTGCGGGCGGCGATCCTGGTGCCGTGGGCGATTCCGACCGTGGTGTCCGCGCAGATCTGGAACTGGATGTACAACGACATCTACGGCGTGCTGAACAAGGTGTTCATGGGCGTCGGCCTGATCGACCGGCCGCTCGCCTGGACCGCCGATCCGGCGCTCGCCCTGTGGTCGATCATCATGGTCGACGTCTGGAAGACGACCCCGTTCATGGCGCTGCTGAGCCTCGCCGCATTGCAGCTCGTGCCGGCCGACCTGCACGAGGCGGCGGAGGTCGACGGGCTCGGCCCGGTGCGGCGGTTCTTTCAGGTGACGATGCCGCTGATCCTGCCGGCGCTGCTGGTCGCGGTCGTGTTCCGGCTGATCGACGCGCTGCGCATCTTCGACGCGATCTACGTCCTGACAGGCAACAACGACAGCACGATGTCGATGTCCGTCTACGCGCGGCAGACGCTGATGGACTTCCAGGACGCCGGCGGCGGGTCGGCCGCGTCGACGCTGCTGTTCCTGATCGTCGCCATGGTGATCGGCATCTACCTCGTCACCGCCCGGCTCGCCGTCTCCGAGCAGACGCAATGACGCGCCGTGCCAAACGCCTGATCGGGCGGGTCGCGTTCATCGTGCTGCTGATCTTCCTGCTCGGCTGGACGCTGTTCCCGTTCTACTGGGCGATCGTCTCGTCGATGAAGACCGGCACCGATCTGTTCGGGTCCGCGCTGCTGCCGCCGCACCCGACGCTCGGCAACTACGCCTCCGCACTCGACGGCCCGTTTCTGCTGGCGATCGGCAACTCGGTCGTGGTCGCGGGGTCGGTGGTGCTGATCTCGCTGGTCGTGTCGGTCAGCGCCGCGTTCGCGCTCGGCCGCGTGCCGTTTCGCGGGCGGGGCACGCTGCTGATGGTCATCCTGGCCGCGTCGATGTTCCCGCAGGTGGCCGTCCTGTCCGGCGTGTTCGAGCTGGTGCGCGGCCTCGGTCTGTACAACACGCGATCCGGCCTGATCCTCGCCGACCTGATCCTGACGCTGCCGTTCACCATCTGGACGCTGACGATTTTTATGCGCGCCCTGCCCGCGCGAGCTGGAGGAGGCGGCGGTGATCGACGGCGCGCGGCCGTGGGAAATCCTGGTCAAGGTTTTCCTCCCGCTGCTCACACCCGCATTGGCGACGACCGGACTTCTGGCCTTCATCGCCGCGTGGAACGAGTTCCTGTTCGCGCTGACGCTGACGCTCGATCGCGGGCGAACCGTCCCGGTCGCCATCTCGCAAATCTCCGGCACCAGTCAGCATGAATTGCCGTGGGGCGTCGTCATGGCCGCTTCGGTGATCGTGACCGTGCCGCTGATCGTGCTGGTGCTAGTCTTCCAGCGGCGGATCGTCGCCGGGCTGACCGCCGGTGCGGTCAAAGGCTGAACTTTGTCGGAGAGCGTGATGACCATCCGCGTGACTGTCTGGAACGAGTTCATCCATGAGCGTGAGAACGCGGTCGTGCGGGGCATCTACCCGGACGGCATCCATCGCACGATCGCGGACGCGCTCGCCGCACCCGATCTGACGGTCGACACCGCGACGCTGGGCGAGCCGGAGCACGGCCTGCCGCAGTCGCGGCTGGATGCGACGGACGTGCTGCTGTGGTGGGGGCACAAGGCGCACGGCGACGTGGCCGATGCGGTTGTCGAGCGTGTGGCGCAGCGTGTTTGGGAAGGCATGGGGCTGATCGTCCTGCACTCCGGCCACTTCTCGAAGATCTTCAAACGACTCATGGGATCGCCTTGCGCGCTGCGGTGGCGGGAAGCCGGCGAACGCGAGCGCGTGTGGGTCGCGAACCCGGGTCATCCAATCGCGCAGGGCATCGGGCCGGCGTTCGAGATCGAGAACTCGGAGATGTACGGCGAGCCGTTCGTGGTGCCGGAACCGCTCGAGACGGTGTTCGTCTCCTGGTATCAGGGCGGCGAGGTGTTCCGGTCCGGGCTGACGTGGCGGCGCGGTGCCGGCAACATCTTCTATTTCGGCGCGGGCCACGAGACCTACCCGATTTACCACAACGCGACGGTGCAGACGGTGCTGCGGAACGCGGTGCGCTGGGCGTACAATCCGGCGCCGCCCTGGACCACGGTGTCCAACGCCGCGAACCGGCCGATCCATGAGGCGATGGAGAAGATCGAGGCGCGTGGTGGATCGTTGCATGCTGCCGGCGAGGCGGGCTTCCGGTGACCGACCGCATCCTGGTGCTCGGCACCGGCGACATCGCCGCACAGCACGCGCGGCAGTTCCTGAAAATTCCGAGTTGCGAGCTGGTCGCGGCGGTCGACGTGAACGGCGAGCGGGCGCAGCGTTATGCCGCACAGCACGGCATCGCGAACACGTTCGACAGTCTGGAGCAGGCGATCGCATGGGGGCGGTTCGACGCCGCCGTCAACGCGACGCCCGACGGGGTCCACAAGGTGACGTCGCTGAAACTGATCGCGGCCGGCAAGTCGGTGTTCTGCGAAAAGCCGCTCGCGCTGAACGGCCCGGACGCGTTCGAGATGACCGAGGCGGCCGAGCGGGCGGGCGTCGTCAACATGGTCAACTTCACCTACCGCAACGCCGCCGCAATCCAGATGGCGCGGCAGATGGTCGACGACGGCACGATCGGGACGGTGCGCCATATCGAGGCGAGCTATCTGCAAAGCTGGCTGACGGCCTCGCACTGGGGCGATTGGCGGACGGAGGAGCGTTGGCTCTGGCGGCTGTCGACGGCGCACGGATCGAACGGCGTGCTGGGCGACATCGGCATCCACCTGCTCGACTTCGTGACGTTCGGCACCGGCCTCGAAATTTCGGCTTTGCAGGCGCGGCTGACGACCTTTGATAAGGCCGAGGGCGGGCGGATCGGCGCGTACAAGCTCGACGCCAACGATTCGGTCGTCATCACGGCGGAGATGGACAACGGCGCACTCGCGTCGATCCACATGACGCGGTTCGCGACCGGCAGCGAGAACGATCTGAACCTCGCGATCTATGGCGAACTCGGCGGCCTGAAAGTGTGGGCGAACAGCCGCGATTCGTGGCTGGAGACGTGCCTGGGCGCCGACACGGCGACGCAGACATGGACGCGCCACCCCTGCCCCGCGACACCGCGCAACGAGCAGCGGTTCGCCGCCGCACTGGTGTCGGGCCGCAACGGGCAGCCGGGGTTTCGCCGCGCGGCCGAACTGCAGACATGGCTCGACCGCTGCGTCGTCTCCGACACGCAACGCCGGATGGTCGGCGTCGCGGGATGACGCCGAGGGCGATCTTCCGGGCAAGGCCGTGACCGTGACCGGAGCCACGCAAGGCCTCGCCGCCTCCCCGCTGCGGGACCACGCGGGAATCACGACCGGCGCGTCGGGCATTGCCGACCGACAAGGGAGACAAGCCATGGAACGAGGATGTTTCGTCGCCGACCACATCATCGAGGTGACCGGCACGGTGTCCGACGATGTCGCGGGGACCGGGGCCGATCGCGCGACGGCGCGCAAGATGCCGGGCCTGGGCTGATGGTCGACGCGTCGGCGGAGCCGGGAACGGGACGAAAACTGCGGCTCGGCATGGTCGGTGGCGGACGCGACGCGTTCATCGGCGCGGTGCACCGGATCGCCGCGCGGCTCGACGACCGCTACGAACTCGTCGCCGGCTGCCTGTCGTCCGACCCGCAACGCGCCGCCGCGTCGGCCGCCGATCTGCTGCTGCCGGCCGATCGCTCGTACGCCGATTTCGGGGACGATGGCGCGGCGAGGAAGCCGGACGCATCGACGTGGTCGCGATCGTGACGCCGAACCATCTGCACGTCCCGGTCGCGCGCGCGTTCCTGGCGCAAGGCATCGACGTCATCTGCGACAAACCGCTCTCGGCGACGCTGGCCGAAGCCCGCTCGCTGCGGGAGGCGGTGGCGAGCGCGGGCGTGATCTTCGCGCTCACCTACAACAATACCGGTCACGCCATGGTCCGCCACGCGCGGGAGATGGTGCGGGCGGGGGCGCTCGGCGACATTCGCGTCGTGCAGGCCGAATACGCGCAGGATTGGCTGGCGCTGCCGATCGAGCGCGACGGGCACAAGCAGGCCACATGGCGGCTCGATCCCGCGCGATCCGGCGTCGGCGGCTGCATCAGCGACATCGGCACGCACGCGTACAATCTGGCCGCGTACGTGACGGGGCAAATCCCGGGCGAGGTCTGCGCCGAGCTGACGCGGTTCGTCGGGGGACGGGCGCTCGACGACGACGCGTCCGTGATGCTGCGCTACGGGTCGGGCGCGCGCGGCGTGCTGTGGGCGAGCCAGGTCGCGACAGGGTGCGAGAACGCGCTGAGCCTGCGTGTGTACGGATCGAAAGGCGGGCTGGAGTGGCGGCAGGAACGGCCGAACGAGCTGATCGTCAGCGAACTCGGCCGCGCGCAACGCCGGCTCACCAAAGGCGGGCCGGAAAGCGGGCCGGCGGCACGGCACGCCACGCGGACGCCGGCGGGTCTTCCGGACGGCTACCTCGACGCGTTCGCCACGATCTACGCCGACGCGGCCGAACTGATCCTGTCGCGCCGCGAAGGCCGCGCGCCGAACCCGCTGGCGACGACGGTGCCGGGGATCGAGGACGGCCTGTCCGCGATGCGCTTCGTCGATGCGGCCGTGCACTCCTCGGCGGCCGGCGGCGTCTGGACCGCGACGTAAGCACGCGCGGAGCCGACGGCGTGCCGGCCTTTGCCGGCGGTTGAGCGGTCCGCCGCGGCAGGCAAATCTTCAGGGCCGCCGGCCTCAGACGCCGTGCACCCGCAGCTTGCCGTCGATGAATTTCTTCGCACGCGGGATGTCCGCTTCGTCGAGGTGCTCGATCACCAGGGGAATGTTCGGGTGCTTGCGCGACAACCGCACGACATAGTCGTCGTAATCGAGCGACCCCAGCCCCGGCGCCGGCAGCTCGACACCGCCGACGCCGCGAAAGCTATGCGCCTCCGACGCGTCGATGGCGGCATGCTTCTCCTCCGACGATCCGGCGCGCTTCACGTCCTTCGCGTGGGAGATGCAGACGCGGTCGGCGAGCGTGTCGAAGATGCGCTTCAGCGTGCCGCCCATGTCGTCGATGTTGTGACCCTCGAAGTAGTTCGTCGGGTCCATCAGCAGACCGAGTTCCGGATGGTCGACTTCGGCGAACATCCGCACCGTCTCCTCGACGGAGCCCACGACGTTGTTGACGTAGGTTTCCATCAGGAACACCGCGCCATGGTCGTACGCGACCTGTGCGAGTTCGGCGACGACGGCGCGGCAGTCGGCAAAACCATCTTCGGTCTTGTTGTGTGGATGCGAGACCCAGTCGCTGTCGGTCGCATAGGTGCCGGTCTCGCTGATCACGTAGGGCGATCCGAACGAGCGTGCGTTGCGCAGGATCGCCTTCAGCATGTCGAGTTTTTCGCGTCGCGCAGCCGGGTCGGGGTGGACGATGTTGGTGTAGCCGGACAGCGCGCAAATCGGCAGATTGTGGTCGCGGAACATCTCGCGTACTCTGGCGCGCCTTCTCGGGCGTGATCGCGTCCGGCGTCGAGAAGTCGATGTCCTTGAACGCGAGATCGAGCTGCACGGTGTTGAACCCGAGTGCGCGGATGCGCTTGGCCTGCTCTTCCAACTCGTACGGGAAGTAGCCCGTGAAGATGCCGACCTGGATCATCGTCCGCCTCCTTCGTATTGCGGCGCGATTTCACGCCGTTCTTCCATCGAGCGGTATGCGGCATCGACCAGCGCCATCGTCCGCACGTTGTCGGCCGCGTCCAGCACCGGGGGCGTTCCGGTCGCGACCGCGTATTGCAGCTGTTCCATCACGCCCGCGAACGCCTGCGGGAACCAGCGCGTCGTCCAGCGCGGCTCGACCCATTCGCCACCCGTCGCGGTGCGGGACGCATAGCGTAGCGTCGACGCGCTGCCGTTCGGGTAGTCGGGCCAGCCGATCGTGCCCTGCGCCACGCCGTCCAGCCCCTCCATCCGCCACTTGATGTATGTGTCGGACTGGTAGCCGGGCTCGCGCGGGCCGCTCCAGACGTCGTCCATCGACATCGCGAGCGCCCCCGAGGCAAAGCGCATCGTCGACACCACGATCCCGTCGCGGTGCGCGAATTGCGTGCGCGGATCGGTGCGCGCGGTCGTGCTGATGCCGATGGGGTCGCCGAGCAGGAAGCGCAGCGCGTCCAGATGGTGGATGCCCATGTTCAGGATCGTCAGCCGGTCGTATGCGGCCAGGAACGGCTGCCAGTGCGGGATCGCCCGCATCTCGATCGTCATCAGCACGGGCGTGCCCAGCGCGTCGCGGTCGAGCAGTTGCCGCAGCACCCGCATCGATTGGTCGTACCGCATGTTCTGGTTGACCGACAGAATCTTGCCGGCCGCCCGCGCCTCGGCGACAAGCAGCGCCGCCTCCCTCGCGTCCAGCGCCAACGGCTTCTGCGCCAGAATGCCCTTGATGTGCGGCTGCTTGAGCGCGTGGCGGATCAGTGCGGGTTGCTGGTCCGGCGGGAACGCGATGTCGAGGATGACGACGCCTGAATCTTCGATCAGCGCGTGCGGCGTCTCGTGCGTGCGCGGAATGCCCCAGCGTTGTGCCACCTCGGCCGCGCGGGACGCGGTGCGGGACGCGATGGCGACGACCGGAAAGCCGGCCTCGGCGTACGCCGCAAGCTGGACGTCGGCCATGATGAAGCCGGCGCCGATGCAGCCGATCGGGATGTCGCGCACACGGATCGGCGGGTCCGGCTCGAACTCATTCATCGATCGGCTCGCCGCTCTCCGTCATGCCGGTGATGATCCGCTCGACCTCACCCACGGTGGTCGTGCGCGGATCGACATTGTCCGCCACCACCTTGCCGCGCCGCATCACCACGATCCGGTCCACCACCTGAAAGACGTGGTGGATGTTGTGCGCGATGAAAATGCACGAATGCCCGGAGTCCCGCGCGCCACGCACGAAGCGCAGCACGCCCTGCGTCTCGGCGACGCCCAAATTGTTGGTCGGCTCGTCGAGGATGATCAGCTCGCTGTCGAAATACATCGCGCGCGCGATCGCCACCGCCTGGCGCTCGCCGCCCGACAGCGAGCCGATCGGCGTCGTCGGCGGGATGTCCTTCGTGATGCCGACCTCGCGCATCAGCTTCTTGGCCACCTCATCCATCGTCGCGCGGTCGAGGCGGTTGAACCAGCGCGGCCCGGTCAGCGGCTCGCGGCCGAGGAACATGTTGCGCGAAATCGACAGCTGCGTGACCAGTGCGGAATCCTGGTAGATCGTCTCGATCCCGAGCGCGATCGCGTCCGTCGTGCTGCCGATCTCGACCTTCTTGCCGCGCAGGAAGATCTCGCCCGATGTTTTCGGCACCGCGCCGGACAGCACCTTGATGAGAGTCGATTTGCCCGCCCCGTTATCGCCCAGCAGGCCGACGATCTCGCGTTCGTTGACGGTCAGGCTCACATCCTGCAGCGCCGTCACGCGGCCGTAGGATTTGCGTGATGTGCGACATGCGGATCAGCTCGCCCATGGCGGTCAGGTCCCCGCCTGGTGGCGGCGTTCGAGCCACGAGTGCAGCGCCATCATTCCCAGGATGATCGCGCCGATGAAGATGTTGTAGGCGAGGCCGGGGACGCCCACGAGCACGATGCCGTTTCGCATCACGCGCAGGATGAAGATGCCGAGCACGGTGCCGATGATCGTGCCGCGCCCGCCGGTCAGCGCCGTGCCGCCGATGACGACCATCGCGATCACCTCCAACTCGTAGCCGGTGCCGCTGTTCGGGTTCGCGGCCGATGTGCGGATCGAGCTGATGATTCCGGCGAACGCGGCCAGCATCGCCGACAGCATGAACAGCGCGATCTTCGTGCGCTCGACCTTGACGCCGCGCGCCCGGGCGGCACCGGGGTTGCCGCCGGCCGCCTGGATCCAGTTGCCGACTTTCGATTGGGTCAGCACGTAGCCGAGCACCGCGGCCACGCCGATGAACCAGAACAGCGAGGCGTAAATGCGGAAATTTCCGACATACAGATCGCCGACCAGCAACCGCGCGAGCCAGCTGCCGCCCGCCGTCCAGGTGCGCTGCGGGAAGCCGTCGGTGACGAACAGGGCGGTGCCGCGCACGACGAGCAGCATGCCGAGCGTCACCAGGAACGACGGTATTTTCAGCCGCGTCACGAACCAGCCGTTGATGAACCCGATCAGCGCCGCGACCGCTATCGCGACCACGAACGAAGCTTCGAGCGGCATGACGCCGCTATTGGTCAGCGTCCACATCAGCACCGGCGAGAAGCCGAACAGCGAGCCGACCGAGAGATCGAACTCCCCCGATGTCATCAGCAGCGTCATCGCCAGCGCGATCAGGCCGAGTTCCACGGTGAAGGCGAGCGTGTTGCTGATGTTTCCGGGCGAGAGGAAATCGTGGTTGATCGCCCAGAACACGAACAGTTCGACGACAAGCAGCACGAACGGTCCGAACTCGGCGCGTGCGATCAGCCGCTGCGGAAGCGAGCGTCGGTCCAAGATGTTGTCCAATCTGAACGAGTTGCGGCGACCGACCGGCCGCCGCGAGCAGTGAGCTACTTGGCGGAGAGGATCTTGTCGTACGCCGCGGCCGTGTTCTTTTCGTAGAGCGTTCCGGTGACGACGTTGAAGCCCGGCGGGATGCCGCTTGCGGCCATCGAGGCGAGCGACAGCGCGACGTAGCTCGTCGCCTGCGGGTCCTGCCATTGCGCCGCGTTGACGTAGCCGGCCAGCACCTCCTGCGTCGTGTCGACCGAATCGCCCCAGCCGATCACGGGGATCTCGCCCTTCGCCACGCCGACCTGGTCGAACACGCGCTTGATGCTGCCGGTGACGAGGTCGCCGAGGCCGATGACCGCCTTGATCTTCTTGCGGTTGGCGGTGAGGTAGTCCGACATCCGGTTGATGATCTCGGCCTGGTCGAGCGTCGTGTCGGTCACTTCCCAGGTGATGCCGAGCGGCTTGAACACGCTGGCGACGCCCTGCTCTTCCTGCACGCCGTACGTGGCGCCCGGAACCTCGACCGGCATCCAGACGAAGTCGCCGGCCTTCACCAATTTATGGTCGACCAGATACTGCGCCCAGTTATGGCCGAAGATCACCAGATCGCCGCCGACATAGGCGTTGAAGCTCGCCTTCGGGTCGGGCGTGTTGAAGTTGATGATCGGGATGTGCGCGGCGTTGGCTTCCTTCGCGACATCGACAAGGCTGCCCGGGTCGGGGCTGCTGGTCACGATGCCGTCCGCGTGGGCGGCGATGGCGGCGCGCTCGGCTTCCTGCTGCGAGGCGACGTCGCCGCTGTGGAACGACGTGTTGACCGTGTTGCCGGTGTCCGTCGCCCACTGCTTCGCGCCGGCGAGGAAATAGGTCCAGACCGGGTCGGCCGGCGAGCCGTGCGAAATCCAGTAGTAGGTCTTCGCCTGCGCCGCGAGCGGTGCGGCCATGATCAGCGCGAGGCTCGCGGCCAGGATCCGGATTCTGTTTCTCACGTCGTTCTTCCCCGTCATTGTTTGCTGACCCTCGTTCGCCGGGGCCAGCGACCTCGATAGCATCGCTGTGCGGGCGGTGCCACTGCAACCTGGATCGTCGGCGACCGACGTCGCGCTACGAGGCGCGCGTCCTGACCGTACCATAGGCACCGCTGCTGCGGTACTCGCGCGGGCTGATCGCGTAGATGCGCCGGAACACCTTGGCAAAATAGTTCGCGTCGCTGAAACCGCAGCGCGCCGCGATTTCCTTGATCGGTGCCGTCTCGGTATGCAGCAGCCCCGCCGCCCGCTCCATCCGCTGTTGCAGCAAATAGCGCGCCGGCGACACGCCCTCGCTGGCGGCGAACACGCGGCTGAAATGGTGGCGGCTGAGCCCGGCCGCGTCCGCCATCCGGGCCACGTCCAGCGGCCCCGACGCGCGCGTGCTGCACAGCGACATCGCCCGCTCCACGGCACCCGGGCGAGCCGGCCCGGTCTGGGCCTTGCCGGGTGCGAGGATGTGGTCGGCGAGCGTCATGGCGGCGGCATACGCGACCTCCGACGCGCGGGCCGCAGACGTCGCCTGCCCGTCGAGCACGGCGGCACACAGTTCGCCGAGGCGGTCCACCACCGGGCCGGGCAGCGCCACCACCGGGCCGGCGACGCCCAGCATCTCGCGCCACAGCCGCAGCACCTCGCGCCCGCTCAGGCACAGCCAGAAGAACTCCCACCGCGCGTGGCGGCCGAGCCAGTACCGGTTGTCGTGCGGGAAGCGCAGCAGCAGCGTCTGCCCCGGTCCGATGTCGTAATCGCGGCCTTCGAAGCGGAGGTTGCCGCGGCCGCCCAGCGTGTGCTGCACCAACACGAACGGCCCCTCGCCGCGCCGCAGGCCGTGCCAGTCGTAGGCCGGATCGCGGCAATCGTCGTAGCCGGCGCTGGTGACCATCGCGTGCAGGCGCGTGCCGCCCTTCGGGAACAGCACCGAGACCCCGCCGGGTGTGCGGGCCGACAGACCGGCGAGCGGGTTCGGCAGCACGGAATTACCCCTCATGTCACAACTTTCCTCTACCCGCCGACATACGCCCCGATATAGTCAGCATGCAATTACCCGTCACCACCGGTTTGGAAAGCGGGTCGTGCTTGGGAGGGCGACAATGAAATTGGCCATCATCGGCGCAGGAAGCGTCGGTTTCACGCGCAAGCTCGTGCGCGACATCCTGGCGGTGCCGGAGTTCCACGACGCCGAATTCGCGCTGCACGACATCAACGCCGACAATCTGTCCATGATCGCGCAGATCCTGCAGCGCGACGTCGCGGCGAACGGATTGCCGGCCCGGGTGACGTCGTCGCTGAACCGGCGCGAGGCGCTGTCCGGCGCGCGCTACGTTGTCTGCTGCGTGCGGATCGGCGGGCTAGAAGCGTTCGCCAGCGACATCGAAATCCCGCTGCATTACGGCGTCGACCAGTGCGTCGGCGACACGATTTGCGCGGGCGGCATCATGTATGGACAGCGGTCCATCCCGGCACTGCTCGATTTCTGCCGCGACATCCGCGAGGTGTGCGAGCCGGATGCGTGGCTGCTGAATTACGCGAACCCGATGGCGATGAACACCTGGGCCGCGATCGACGCAGGCGGGATCAAGAACACCATCGGCCTGTGCCACGGCGTCCAGCACGGCTGGCATCAGATCGCCGAGGTGCTGGGCGCGAAAGACCCGAGCGAGCTCGATTACGTTTGCTCCGGCATCAACCATCAGACTTGGTTCGTCGATCTGCGCCTGAACGGTCGCAAGATCGAAAAGGACGAGTTGCTGGCGGCGTTCGAGGCGCATCCCCGCTTCAGCCACGAGGAGAAGGTCCGCATCGACGTGCTGCGCCGGTTCGGCTGCTACTCGACCGAGAGCAACGGGCATCTCAGCGAATACCTGCCGTGGTACCGCAAGCGCCCGAACGAGATCAATCAGTGGATCGACATGTCGGTCTGGATCAACGGCGAGACCGGCGGTTATCTGCGCCACTGCACGGAACAGCGCGACTGGTTCGAGACCGACTTCCCGAAGCTGCTGTCGGAGGCGGGCTCGCCGATGGCCGGATGGAAGCGCAGCGAGGAGCATTGCAGCTACATCCTCGAAGGTCTGGAAACCGGACGCGTCTACCGGGGCCACTTCAACGTCAAGAACAAGGGGCTGGTGACGAACCTGCCGGCCGATTGCATCGTCGAGACGCCGGGCTTCGTCGACCGCTTCGGGCTCAACATGGTGGCCGGGATCGAGCTGCCGCTGGGGGCCGCCGCGACCTGTTCCGCGTCGGTCAGCGTGCAGCGCATGGCGGTGCGGGCGGCGGTCACCGGCGACCTCGACCTGCTGCGCCTCGCCGTGCTGCACGACCCGCTGGTCGGTGCCGTCTGCAACCCCGACGAGGTTTGGCAGATGGTCGACGAGTTGCTGGTGGCGCAGGCCGAGTGGCTGCCGCAATACGCGCACGCCATTCCCGGTGCACGGGACCGCATGTCGCGCGCGAAGTCCAGCAGCCGTGCGAGCCAGGGTGCGGCGCGGCTCGCGACCCGCAGCGTCGAGGAATTGCGGGCGGCCCGCGCGAAAGTCGACGCGTAACGCCTGTCACGACGGCAAGGGGGGCGGCCGCGACGCCCCTCCAACGAAAAACATAGCAACGGGGGAAACATGAACACCATGATCGACCGGCGGACGGTTCTGGCTGGCCTCGCCGGAACGGCGGCACTGACGGCGGCACCGCGCGCCCGTGCGGCCGATCCGGTGACGATAAAGTTCTGGGCCGCGTGGTCGCCGAGCGACGCCGACTACCAGTCCGGCCTGAGGCTGATCGCCGCCTACGAGCAATCGCATCCCGGTTTGAAAATCGAGATGCAGAACATCACGTTCGACGCGCTGCACGACAAGCTCGTGACCGCCGTCGCGGGCGGTGACGCGCCCGACATCAGCTGGGGTCTCGCGGAATGGCTCGGCGAGCTGACGCGCATGAACGCGCTGGCCGACCTGACGCCGCTGGTGGCCGCATGGCCCGACCGCGCCGCGATCTATCCCGACGCGCTGCGGGCGCTGACGGTCGACGGCAAATTGCGCGCGATGCCGAACTACATTGGCCTGCGCGCCATGCTGTATCACGCGGACATGCTGAAGGCCGCCAATGTCGAGGTGCCGAAGACCTGGCCGGAGTTGCTCGCGGCCGCCCCGAAGATCACGGCGGCGACCGGCAAGCCCGCGTTCGGAATCGCCGGAACCGGTGTGCGCTCGCCGCAGGAATTGCTGGTGTTTCTGGCTCAGAACGACGTGCTGATCGCGCGCCCGGTGAGCGGCGGCCGATATCGCAACACCTGGGGCGACGACAAGGACGAACACGCCCGCGCGGCCGAGGTGTTCACATTTTATCAGACGCTGCAGGCGAAACAGGCGATGTCGCCGGACGCGAAAGGCTGGGGCTGGCAGGAGGAGGACACCAATTTCTCGCTCGGCCAATACGCGATGGTGATGGACGGGGCCTGGATGCAATCGTATCTGGCGATCAACCCGAAGACGATGGCCGACGTGCGGATCGCGCCGCCGCCGTTCGCGCGCAAGCCGGCGACGTTCTTCGAGGTCAACCCGTTCTACGTGTTCCGCACATCGACCGTCCCGCAGGCGACGTGGGAGTTCGCGCAGTACATGGGCAGCAAGGAATGGCAGACCGCGTGCAATCCCGGCCGGTCGGTGCGGATGGACGTCATCCGTCCCGACCAGTGGGGCGAAGGCTTTACCAGCCTCGCGTCGACGGGGATCGTGTTCCCGCCGGTCGCACTCGGCGGCATCACGCGGGCGATGCAGGATTCGATCGGGCGTGTGCTGCTGCAGGGTGAGACGCCGGACGCGACGGCGACATGGCTGTCCGACCAGATCAACCGGAGCCTGAAGCGCTCGGGCGAGCTCGGCGCCACCTGATGTCGCAGGCGGCCGACACCGCCGTCGCGCTGACCCGCACGACGGCACCCGGCCGCTCGCGACAGCGCCTCGGCCGGGCAGCGCGAACGCGGATCGAGGCGTTCGTGTTCGTGCTGCCGGCAGCCGTGCTGATCCTGGCGCTGGTCGCCTACCCGTTGCTGAGGGTCGTGTGGGACAGCGTGCACAACGTCGATCTTGTCGATCCGACGGCGACGGGTTTTTCGGGCTTCGACAACTACACGACCGTCCTGACGGATGACGGCTTTCTGCCGGCCCTTTGGCACACCGGCGTTTGGACGGTGCTGTCGGTCGCGGGCGAATACACGCTCGGCCTGATCTCGGCCCTGGCGCTGGCGCAGCCGATCGTCGGGCGCGCCGTGTTTCGCGGCATCATCGTCATCCCGTGGGTGATCCCGATCGTGGTCGCCGGGCTGACCTGGAGCTGGATGCTGGCACCCGATTTCGGCATCACCAATTCCTGGCTGGTGCAGGCCGGGATCATCTCGCATCCGCATTTCTGGCTGGGCGACACGGCGACGGCGCTGCTGGCGATCACGGTCGTCAACATCTGGCGCAGCTTCCCGTTCTACACGATCAGCCTGCTGGCCGCACTGCAGTCGATCCCGGAGGAGCTGAACGAAGCGGCGGCCCTGGACGGTGCCGGCACATGGACCCGGTTCAAGGTCGTGACATGGCCGCAAATCCGCGCTGTGTCGGCGGCGCTGGTCACGATCCACGTCATCTGGACCGCGATCAATTTCGACTTCATCTGGGTCATGACCGAGGGCGGCCCGCTGCACGCGTCGGAAACGTTGCCCATCCTGATTTACCGCTACGCGCTGCAGACGTACGACGTCGGTGCCGCGTCGGCATTGGCGACCATGTTGATCGGCATCCTTATCGCCGCCGTCAGCGTCTACTGGTTCCTGGTCATGCGGCCACGACGCCGCGCGGCGATGGCATGATCGTCACGAGCCCCCGCGCGAGGTTCGGATGGCGGCTGCTGACCTACGCCATCCTGCTCGGGTTCGCGCTGTTCTGCCTGACCCCGGTGATCTGGATGCTGGATACGGCGCTGAAACCGGTGGACGAAATCCGCACCATCGATCCGCATCTGCTGATCGCGCACCCGACGCTGGCGCACTTCGCGACCGTGCTGCTCGACACGCATTTTAGCCTGTATTTCAGGAACAGCGTCATCGTCGCGGTCGGGACCACGCTGATCGCGCTGTTCGTCGCGATTTTCAGCGGCTACGCGCTGAGCCGGTTTCCGGGGCACGATGTGGTGCGCGCCG
Source organism: uncultured Alphaproteobacteria bacterium (assembly GCA_963756975.1). Taxonomy (GTDB): domain Bacteria; phylum Pseudomonadota; class Alphaproteobacteria; order Acetobacterales; family Acetobacteraceae; genus CAVRQM01. The sequence goes on from CAVWPS010000002.1 coordinate 829,217, forward strand.
TGAGCAAGATGCTCGTCGTGTCGCAGATGGTGCCCGGCGTGCTGCTGCTGGTGCCGCTCTACATCATGATCCGCAGCCTGGGTCTGCTCGACACGTTCCCGGCGCTGATCCTCGCCTACACCACGTTCATGGTGCCGCTGTGCGCGCTGATGCTGCGCGGTTTCTTCGACGGCATCCCGCGCGAGCTGGAGGAAGCGGCCGAACTCGACGGGTGTTCGCGCCTCTCGATGCTGATCCGCATCATCCTGCCGCTGTCGCTGCCGGGGCTGCTGGCGACAGGGCTGTTCGCGTTCGTCAACGCCTGGAACGAGTTCATGTTCGCCTACGTGCTGACGAACAGCGACAGCCACCGCACGCTGACGCCGGGCATCATGCTGTTCAAGGGCCTGTACATGACGGACTGGGGCGGCCTGATGGCGGCGTCGGTGCTGGCCGTGTTGCCGGTGGCGCTCGTCTTCACCTGGTTGCAGCGGTTCCTGGTGCAGGGCCTGACCACCGGTGCCGTCAAAGGCTGATTATTTCCGGTTGCCGAGCGCGCCCGCCTCGATCAGCGCGGACACGGATTCCCGCACCGCTTCCAGCGACGTGTAACGCGGCGCGTAGCCGAGCATGCGTTCCGCCTTCGCGATCGAGCAGTTCGGGCTGCGGGCGATGTGCTCGTAGGTCGCGGCGGCATCGGTCGCGTCGGTCTGCGCCTTCCAAGCATCCCACGGCAGGTAGGCGAGCTTCGGCTCGTGCCCGAACCACGCGAACATCGCCTCCGCATAGCCGCGCAACGTGAGCGCGCCGGCCGAGACGGTGTGAAACGCCTCGCCGGCCGACACGCTCCAGCGGGCGATCGCGCGCATCATCATCTGCGCCACGTCGTCGGCATGGACGTGATGCACGGTCTCGAGCCCGAAATTCGGCAGGGTCAGCGTCTCGCCCCGCCGGATCGCCGCGAACACCTCGGTATTGAAGTTGCCGGCGGGATTGAGCGGATGCCCAGCCGCGCCCGACGATGTGGCCGGGATGGACGATCGTGACCGGGAAGTTCTCGCGACGAGCGACATCGAGCAGATACGCCTCGATCTCCGCCTTCTGCGTGCCGTAGCTGCCGAACGGTTTGCGCGGCGTCTCCTCGGTGGTCGGCACCACCACGCTCGGCCCGTGGACCCAGATCGTGCCGGTATGCAGCAGGTGCTGGATGCGGCCCTTCGTCGCTGTAACGAGATGCTCCGCGCTGGCGCGGGTAAAACACACCATGTCGATGACGATGTCCGGCTTCAGCGCCGCGATCCGTGCGCCGAACCCGCCGTCCCGCTCCTCCGCCTCGCGGTCGGCGACGACGCTTTCGACTTCGCTCCAGGCGGGATGCGGGAAATACGGCTCACGCTGGCCGCGAGACACGTTGGTCACGGCGTAACCGGCCTCGACCAGCCGTGGCACCAGATAGGTTCCGACATGCCCGCTGCCGCCGATGATGACGACGCGCATGTTATTGCGCCCCGGCCAGCAGCGCCTCGGCCTGCGCGAACAGTTCGGGGGCCACTTTCGCGCCGGACGCGACGCAGTTCTCGTCGACCTGTTCGGGGCGGGAGGCACCGATGATCGCGGAGGCGACGTTCGGCTCGCGCAGCACCCACGCCAGCGCGAATTGCGCCAGCGTCAGACCGGCCTCCGCCGCGATCGGCTTCATCTTCTGCACCGCGTCCAGCAGCGTCGGCTCCAGCCAGCGCTGCGGAAGGAAGCCGCCCATGTCGCTGCTGCTGGCACGGCTGTCGGCCGGCGGCGGCGCGCCGGGCGTGTACTTGCCGGTCAACACGCCCTGGGCCAGCGGCGACCAAACGATCTGCGAAATGCCCGATTTCGCGCAGAGCGGGATCACAGCCTGCTCCGGATCGCGGTGCAGCATCGAATACTGCGGCTGGCTGGACACGAACTTCTCGACCCCGGTCATCGCCAGCGCCGCCTCGATCTTGTCGACCGGCCACTCCGAAAACCCGATCGTGCGAGTCTTGCCGGCCTGCACGGCATCCGTCAGCGCCCGCATCGTCTCCTCGAGCGGCGTGTGCTCGTCGTAGCGGTGGCACTGGTATAGATCGAGGTGGTCGACGCGCAGCCGCCGCAGCGAGCCGTCGATCTGCTTTTCCACCTGCGCCCGCGACAGCCCGCGATCGGTGTCGCTCATCGGGAAGAACAGTTTTGTCGCGAGCACGTAGCTGTCGCGCGGCACGTCGGCCAGCGCCTCGCCGAGCACCTCCTCGGCCGTGCCCCGCCCGTATGCGTTCGCGGTGTCGATGAAGGTGATGCCGGCATCGAGTGCCCGGCGCACGCAGGCGATCGCCTGCTCGCGCCCGACCCCGCCCGAGGTCGTCAGCCACGACCCGAACGCGATGTCGGACACGGTGATGTCGCTGCTGCCGAGCTTGCGGAACTGCATCGGGGAAACTCCACAGGTGAAATGCTGATCGGTTTCGGTATCGGCCCGCGCGGCGAAGGCGGCAAGCGCCGGCGGGTCACGTCGGCGAGACGAGGCTGTGCAGATCGAACGCGGCGAGGATCGTGCGCAGATCGCCCATCATGTCGATCTCGCGGATCGCCATATACCCGCGCGTCGCGACCCGGTCCCGCTCCGCCCTCGGCACCATAAGCCAGGCGGCACACGTGGCCGCCAGATCGTCGTAACCGGCGTAGATCACGCCGTCCGCGTACGGGTTGTGGTCGGCGGCCTCGGACACGACGAAACACCGGTTGGCCAGGAGGTAGGAGAGCCGCACGGTTTCCAGATACGGCAGATGCTCGTCCGAATGCAGGTTGAGCACGATCCGCGCCCGCCGGATGGCCCCGATCAGGTCGTCCCCGAACGATTGTTCGAGACCGACGACTTCGAGGCCCTCGGCACGGAGCCGGGCCAGCATCGCCGCGCGCCTCGGGTGCGGCGAGCCGTAGAACAGCACGTCGATATCCTGCCGCTCCGCCGGGCGAAATCGCTCGAGCGACCGATGGAATCCCGGCGGCAGGTGGCGCGCTCGCGAGAGACCCAGATGCCGGGTCAGGAAGCTTGTGCCCGCGGGCGAGTAATCGAGGACGCCGGACGCGTCGCGGAGCAGGACCCGATAATCGGGGTGCAGCGGCAGCAGCCCGTGCCGCTCGTCCAGTTGTTCGAGCTGGACGACGAGATACGGATGCCCGACCAGCCGCTTGATCGCGGCCATCCCGGAGGCGAAGATCGTGGAGCCGACGATGATGTTGACCGCGCCGCCCTGGTAGAAATTGGTGCTGACGGCGCACCGGTAGCCGAGGTCTTCCAGCGAACCGCGCAAGGCGCCGATCAGCGGGTCGTAGGCAGCGGCGAAATCGTTGATCGCGATGCGGGCGATGTTGAACACGACGTCTGGCGGGTCGGACATGCCGAACGATACCCTGTAACGAAACCGCAACTCGTGGAGCCGGGCGCGAAGCGGTATCGGACGATGCTCCTTCGGCGGCGGACGGAACAGGCCCATGCGACCCACCAGCGTTCCGCGGCTCGGCCCGCTCTATTGGCTGACCCTGTCGTCGGCCAGCGTGTTCGGCACCAACACCGGCGACATGATGTCGCACACGCTCGGCCTCGGTGACGCGAGCGGGCTGCCGTATCTGGCGATCCTGTTCGCGGCCATCCTGCTCGCCGAGCGGTGGGTCCGCGTGTCCGGCACGGTGTTCTACTGGCTGGCCATCATCGTCATGCGGACCGCCGCGACCAACCTCGCCGATCTGGCGACGTTGCAGGCGGAGCTGGATTACACGTCGACCATCGCGGTGCTCGCCGTGTTGCTGATCGCGATCCTGCGCGGGTTCCGCCTGATCCGGCGCGCCACCGGCCCGGTGGCGGGCATTCCGTCGACCGGGGCCGGATACTGGCTGGCGATGCTGGCGGCGGCCACGCTCGGCACGGCCTTGGGCGATTACGGCTCGCACACCCTCACGTTGCACGTCTGCGTCGTCGTCACGGTGCTGCTATTCGTGGCCGTGTTCCGGCCGGTGCGCTGGGCCGGGTCGAACACCGTCCTGTACTGGGTCGCCGTCGTGATCGCGCGCACCGCCGGGACCAATGTCGGCGATCTGCTCGCGTTCAAGCGGGGGCTGAACCTCGGCCTGCCCGCCTGCGCGCTGCTGACGGGGTTGGTGTTCGCGGCCCTGGTCGCGGCGGGGAACCGGCCCGGCGGGCTCAGCCGGCGGGCTGGTTCTGTTTTGCCAGGAACGCCCTGACCGCGTCGGCGGCCGGCTGGCAGTCCATCTCGTCGCCCTCGTCCAGCTCCCGCGTGGCGCGCACCAGCAGCCGCTCCGCCCGCCGTTGCGCGCCGGGATCGGTGAGCGACTGCACCTGCGGGGCCAGCACCTTCAGGTCGGCCTCGCAATCGGCCCATGCCGGCAAAGAACCGCAGCCGATCAGCGCTGCCAAGAAAAGCACGCGCATCTGGCTCAATACAGCGGCAGCGGCGACATCGCGCCGCCCTGCGGCCAGGGGCGGTTGGCACCGCGCGGCAGGCCGAAATCGGACTTTTCGCCCAGCGTACGGCCAAAGATCTCGCCGTAATTGCCGGCGCTCTGCAGCATCGTCAGCGTCCAATGGTCGGGCAGCCCGAGCAGCTTGCCCGGCCCCACGCTGCGCGGCCCGATCAGGCCCTGGATCACCGGATCGTCGCTGGTCTGCATCTGCGCCGCGTTCGCCGCCGTGACGCCGCTCTGGTCGGCCTGGATCAGCGCGTTGACCACGGCACCGACCACCATGCCCCAGCGCGGCGAATCGTCGCGGTAGGTCGGCGCGACCGGATCGGTGCTGAACGTGTCCGCCAGCAGGTGGAACCGCTTGTCGATCGAGGCCAGCCCGAACCGCAGATTGATCAGCTGCGACAGATCGCCGGTGATTGCGGCGCACCGCAACCCGGCCGCGGCACTCAGCATCTCGCCCACCTCCTCGAACGGGAACGGGATGTAGCCGACATGGCGCGCGCGCATCCCGGTCCGCAGCGTCTCGTCCAGCGTGCCGTCGTTGACGAAGCAGATCTGCTTTCCGGCCAAGCCCTCGACCGAGGCGATGTCGTTGCGCACCAGCAGCCCCTGCCCGTCGTAGAACACCGGCGGCGCGAAGCCGACATGGAACGCGACCTGGGTCGCGAGCGTCGGCGCCACGCCGATCGCGAGGTCGGAGGTGCCGTCGCGCAGCGAGTCCAGCATGTGCCGCTCGTCCGGCCAGACATGCGTGGTGGCCTTGCCGCCGCGGCCGAGCACCGCGACCGCGACCGCCTTGCACACCGCGTCGGCGAGGTCGGTGAGATCGCCGTGCGTGTCGGCCCGCGTGTAATCCTCCGACGCGCCGTTGCTGCCGCACCGCACGACGCCGGCGGCGCGCACGGTGTCGAGCGTATCGGCGTGCGCGAACGAGGCCGCGCCGATAGCGGCGACGAACAAAGCGGCGGCTGAAAGATGGCGGATCAGGGTCACGCGGAAAAACTCCTCCGCCGCCCCGTTCGAACGTGTGGCGGCGGACGCCTGCCTAAATCGCGGGTCGGGCTGCGTCCATGCCGTCACCAAACCTTCACCGCGTGGATACGGCCGAACATTGCGGCGTCTGGCGGAGGGGGTGGGATTCGAACCCACGGTACCGGTAAAGGTACAACGGTTTTCGAGACCGTCCCAATCGACCACTCTGGCACCCCTCCGCGGGTGCTGGGCGACATACACGGGGACGGCGAAACCCGCAACGCGACGTGGGCCGATTGACATCCGGGGCCTCGTTCCCCTATCTCACCGCCTCCCGGGTGGGCCGTTCGGCTCCGCCCTCAAACGTTCGGCCGCCGCGCGGCCCCTTCAGGACGCCCTCGATGTTCGCAGTCATCCGCACCGGCGGGAAGCAGTACCGGGTGTCCCCCGAGGCCGTGCTCAAGGTCGAAAAACTCGATGCCGAAGCCGGCAGCACCATCACGTTCACCGACGTGCTCGCGGTCGGCGGCGGTGAGGGCGGCCTTTTGCTCGGCGCGCCCACCATCGCCGGCGCCACCGTCACGGCGACCGTCGTGGCGCAGGACCGGCTCCCGACCGTGATCATCTTCAAGAAGCGCCGCCGGCAGAACAGCCGCCGCCGCAACGGCCACCGCCAGCGCGTGACCGTGCTGCGGATCGCCACCATCAACACCGCCGCCGCGTAAGCAGGAGACCCGACCAATGGCACATAAAAAGGCAGGCGGCTCGTCCCGCAACGGTCGCGATACCGCCGGCCGCCGTCTCGGCGTGAAGAAGTTCGGCGGCGAGCACGTGATCCCCGGCAACATCATCATCCGCCAGCGCGGCACCAAGGTTAAGCCGGGCCGCCATGTCGGCCTCGGCAAGGACCACACCATCTTCGCGCTGGTCGAGGGCCACGTGACGTTCGAGCACCGGGCCGAAGGCCGCGTGCAGGTCTCGGTCGCCCCGATCACCGCTTCGGGCACCGTCCCGCTCGCGATCGCCGCCGAGTAGGTCTAGCGTACGGATACGCCTGCGCGGGGTCGCCCTGACCGGGTCGGCCCCGTTTTTATTTGACAGAACCCAGCGATGAAATTCCTCGACGAAGCGAAAATCTACTGCAAGTCCGGTGACGGCGGTGACGGCGTGATCGCCTTCCGCCGCGAGCGGTTCATCGAGTTCGGCGGCCCCGATGGCGGCAATGGCGGCCGGGGCGGCAACATCTCGTTCGTCGCGGTCGAGAACCTGAACACCCTGATCGACTTCCGCTACACGCAGCATTTTCGCGCCCGCAAGGGCGGCAACGGATCGGGCTCCGACCGCACCGGTGCCGGGGCGGACGATGTCGACATCGCCGTCCCGGTCGGCACGCAGATCATCGACGACGACCGTGAGACGCTGCTGGCCGACCTCGACACGCCGGGTCAGCGCGTGACGCTGTTGCGCGGCGGCGACGGCGGCCACGGCAACGCCCACTTCAAAAGCAGCACCAACCGGGCCCCCCGCCGCGCCGACAAGGGCTGGCCGGGCGAGGAGCGCTGGGTCTGGCTGCGGCTGAAGCTGATCGCCGACGCCGGCCTGATCGGGCTGCCGAACGCGGGCAAGAGCACGTTCCTGTCGGTCGTCTCCGCCGCGCGCCCGAAGATCGCGGACTACCCGTTCACCACCCTGCACCCGCAGCTCGGCGTTGTGCGCCTGTCCGACACGCAGGAATTCGTGCTGGCCGACATTCCCGGCCTGATCGAGGGCGCGCACGAGGGGGCCGGTCTCGGCGACCGCTTCCTCGGCCATGTCGAGCGATGCGCGGTGCTGCTGCATCTCGTCGACGGCGCGGCCGGGGACGTGGTGCGCGCCTACCGGACGGTGCGCGAGGAGCTGATCGAATACGGCGGCGGCCTGTCGGACAAACCGGAGATCGTGGCGCTGAACAAGGTCGACGCGATGAGCCCGCGAGAAGCGTCCTCCCGTCGCTCGGCGCTCCGAAAAGCGTGTGGGCAGGACGTGGCGCTGATCTCCGGCGTCAGCCACGCCGGTGTCGATGCCGTGCTGGCCGCCCTCTGGCCGGTGATCGTCGAAGCGCGAAAGACGTGATCCCCGGGCTGGCCGCCTCGCGCCGGCTGGTCGTCAAGATCGGCAGCGCCCTGCTGGTCGATCCCGTCGCCGCCGCCCCGCGCGCGGACTGGCTCGCCTCCGTCGCCGCCGACATCCTGGAACTCCGCGCCGCCGGGACCGAGGTGATCGTCGTCTCCTCGGGCGCCATCGCGCTGGCCCGCCGCACGCTGCGCCTCGATTCCGCCCGGCTGCGGCTCGACGAAAAGCAGGCCGCCGCCTCCGTCGGGCAGATCCGGCTGGCGCAGGCCTGGAGCGAGGCGTTGTCCGCCCGTGGGCTGACGGCGGCGCAGTTGCTGCTGACGGCCGAGGATACCGAAGCCAGGCGGCGCTATCTGAACGCGCGCGCCACGCTCGAGACATTGCTGTCGCTCGGCTGCGTGCCGGTCATCAACGAGAACGACGCGGTCGCGACCGCCGAAATCCGCTTCGGCGACAACGACCGGCTGGCCGCGCGGGTGGCCGGCATGGTGGCGGCCGACACGCTGGTGCTGCTGAGCGACATCGACGGCCTGTACACCGCCGATCCGAAGCGAGACCCGGCCGCCGCCCACATCCCGGTCGTGGCGTCGCTCACGCCGGAGATCGAGGCGATGGGGGGCGAGCCGCCGCCCGGCTACAGCAGCGGCGGGATGCGCACGAAACTCGCCGCCGCCAGGATCGCGACCGGCGCCGGCGTTGCCATGGCGATCGCGCCCGGCACCGGCCTGTATCCGCTGGCGGCCCTGCGCGATACCGGCCGCTGCACCTGGTTCCTGCCCGCCACCGACGCGCGATCGGCGCGAAAGGGCTGGATCCTCGGCACGCTGACGCCGCAGGGCCGGGTGCTGGTCGATGCCGGCGCGGCACGGGCGCTGGCGCGCGGCGGCTCGCTGCTGCCGGCCGGCGTGCGCGGGGTCGAAGGCGGGTTCGAGCGTGGCGACACGGTCGACATCGCCGGCCCGGACGGCATTCTGGCGCGCGGCCTGGCGGGCTACGGCGCGGCCGATGTCGCCCGCATCGCCGGCCACCGCAGCGAGGCGATCTTCTCGCTACTCGGCTGGAGCGGCCGCGACGAGGTCATTCACCGCGACGATCTGGTGCTGCTCAGCGTCTGAGCCCGCTCGACCGGGGCGATCTTAACGCGATGGTAATGAGTCAGATCGGCCCAGTGATGATCTAAGTCCGCCAGGCATGCCGGCACTCGTTTACTGTCCCCCGTCGCGGACGCCCACACCCCGCCGTCAGTGCAAACCGAATAAAGGCGTGTCGATGTCCCGTAATATCGTCGCGGCGATCATGTTCGCCGCCGCTTCCTCGGCCGCCATGCTGCAACCGTCGGTGGCCGCGACCCCCAGCGGGCCTTACGAGGACTGGCCGAACGGACCCTGGCAGAACCCGGCATTCTTCCCGATTTCGGTCTGGTATCAGCAGGCGAACGGCACCGGCCATAGCGGTCCGTATGCGAACCTCGCCGCCGCCGCCGCCGCCACGGGGATCAACATCTTCCTCGGCCAGGGTGCCAACTGGCCGGAACGGTTCGGCAGCGATGACGGGGAACTCGAGGCCATTCAGAAGGCCGGACTGTACGTCGTCGGCGGGGTCGCGGTCCCGCCGAACGACGGCACGTCGGCGCAGTCGGTTCCCTCGATCCTGGCGCTCGCGAACACCGTCGGCGCGCAAGCCAACCTGATCGGCTACAACGCCGGCGACGAGCCGCAATGCGCGCCGAGCTCCCCCGGCCAGGCCACCATGAGTGCCGTGCCCTCGATCGTCTCCGGGATCGCCCGGTATGATTCGAGCCGGATCGTCACCTGGAACCAGACCGATTGGATGACGCAGCCGCAGTGGCAGCACCCCCCCGCCAACTGCTTGTCCATCGAACAAGCCGCGCTGCAGGCCACCAGCGTCGCCTCGTTTGACGAATACCCGCTGACCAGCCCTTACATCGCGACCCAGCTTGGCGTCACCGGTTCGGATTTTCAGTCCGTGTCCAACGACTCGCTCTGGGAGCAGGGCCTGTCGGTGCAGGCGCTCAAGCATTTCGCGTCGGCGGGCCAGCCGCTATGGGCGTATATCGAGGCCGGCGGCGACAACTTCGCGCTGTCGGAGGCGAACAACAGCCTGCCCGCGAGCGTCGCGACCGGCTCGACCACCCTGGTCAACACGAGCGGCCGGTCGGTTTTCACCGCCACCTGGGTCGGGCTGGCGGTCTCGGGCACCGGCATTCCGTCCGGTACGACGATCGCCAGCATCATCGACGCGACCCACGCACGGATGAGCAATTACGCCGCGGCCACCGGCTCGGGGTCGGTGACCGTCGGCTCGGGGCCACTCGCGGACTGCGTGGCCAGCGCCAACCTGTGCGTGGTCAACGGCAACGAATACCGGCCGACGCCAGCCGAGGTGAACGCCGAGGTCTGGATGAGCATCGTCAACGGCGCGATCGGCATCGAATATTTCTGCCATGACGCGACGTCGTATTCCTTCTGCCTCGGCGACAGCGCGGCGGGCGGCGCGGCGGCGGCGGCGGCCCGCCAGAACCTCGCGGCGATCGACGCCGACGTCGCGAAATACGCGCCGGTCCTGAACGGACCGACCGTCGGCATGTGTTCGATGCAGCAGATGGATTTCGGAACCGGAGCGGCATCGAGCACGTCGTCGTGCCAGGACGGACCGCTGAGCGTCGCGTCGAACGATCCGGCGATTCCCGGCATGGCGCTGGCCAAGTCCTACAAGGGCTCGACCTACATCTTCGCGCAGTCCGATCGACGCTCCGCGAAGGGATCCGGCTACATGATCGGCATCTCGGGCCTGGGCGGACACACCGCGACCGTCGTCTACGACTCGTACGGGCGGTTCGATCCGTCGCGCAACAGCGCGGGCGGGTATCAGGTGCTGCACGGCAACGGGCTGTTCTACGACGTGCTCGGCGACAACGCGCACCAGTATCAGATGAAGATCTACCGCATCGACTAAGACGGCGTGACGACGTTGCGGGGGTCGCCCGCAACGAACGCCTCGATGTTGCCCATCAGCTGCTCGGTCAACGTTCGAAGTGCGGATTTGCTCGCGAACGCCATGTGCGGCGTCACGATCAGGTTCGGCAGTTTGAGCCCGAGCAGCGGGTTGCTCCCGGCCGGCGGCTCCTGTGCCAGCACGTCGACACCGGCGCCGCCGATCCGCCCGTCCCGCAGCGCGTCGGCGAGTGCCGCTTCGTCGACGATGCCGCCCCGGGCGCAGTTGATGAGCAGGCTGTCCGGTTTCATCCGCGCCAGTTCGGCCGCCCCGATCAGCCCGCGCGTGTCGTCGGTCAGCGGACACGCGAGGCAGACGATGTCCGACGTCGCGAGCACGTCCGCAAACGCAGTCCGGCCGTCGCGCGGTGCCTGGCCGCGCCGCTCGGCGATGAGCGTTTCCATGCCGAACGCCGCCCCGATCGCGGCGATCCGATGCCCGAGCCGGCCGTGGCCGACGATCCCGAGCGTGGTGCCGGACAGGTCGCCCGGTAGCGGGTCCGCCAGCACGCCGTAGAATGGCGACCGCTGCCACGCTCCCGCCTCGATCAATGGCCGATAGACGAACAACTGCCGGCGCAGGGCGAGCATCAGCGCGAACGCGTGCTCGGCGACGGAGTTGGTGCTCCAGTCGCGCACATTGGTCACCGTGATGCCGCGCCGGGCGCAGGCCGCGATGTCGATCGTGTCGGTCCCGGTCGCGCAGACCGCGATCAGCCGTAACTCCGGAAGCTGCTCGATTTCGGCCGCCCCGATGCGGCCCCGGTTGGTGATCGCGATCGCGGCCCCGTGCAGACGATCCACGAGATCGGCGGGCGCGGTCGTCGGATGCTCGATCCACTCATGCTCGAACCGCAGGGACCGGATCGGTGCGCGAATGGCGATCCGGTCTAGGAACACGATCTTGGGTCGCTTCAGGGTGGCCGCGATCGGGATGGATTGTGGTTTCGGCGTTTCGGCGGCGTTATGCATTCCGGCCTGATCGTGGCCTGCGCGACGATGGTCAACCGCCGCCGCTTCAACCGCATGGAACAAAACCGATGCCCGACACTGTCGTCGTCTTCGCTTACCTGCACGCGAAACCCGGCCAGGGGCCGGCGGTACGCGCGGCGCTCGAGCGGTGCCAGGGACCGACCCGCGAGGAGCCGGGCTGCGAAATCTATGATCTGCACGTCGCGGTCAACGACCCGGACAGCCTGATGATGTACGAGATCTGGCAGTCCGAGGCGGCGCTGGAACGGCACCGCGCGACCCCGCACCTCGAAATCCTGCGCCAGGCGACCGCCGACCTGCTCGCGGAGCCGAACCGGGTGATGGTCAGCACCCGCGTCTCCTGAACCAGCCGGGTGGGCGGGCGTTCAGCCGGTCCAACCCGAACGTCAGGATTTCACCATGGCCAACTCGCCGATCGTCGTCTTCGCGCGCCTTCAGGCCAAGCCGGGCATGGGCGGCAAAGTGCGTGAGGCGCTGGAGGCATGCACGCCCGGCAGCCGCGCCGAGCCGGCCAACCACGGCTACGACATGCACGTCACGATCGGCAACGACGACGAGGTGACGATGCACGAGCTGTGGGATTCACAGGCGGCACTCGACGAGCACACGCAGTCGCCGCACTTCAAGACGGCGGCCGAGGCGCTCAAAACGTTGCTCGCGTCGCCGATGACCGTCTCGGTCACCCGCCGGGTCACATAGAGGACACCACTCTGGCCGGGCTCGACCCGGCTACCCACGCCTGTCCCCAGACGCGAAGGCCGGCGACAACCCTGCCGCGTGGGCAGCCGGGTCGAGCCCGGCCGAGGTGGTGAGAGCGGAGCGTGCAACAACCCGAACAGTGGGCATCGGCGCCTGGATGTCCGAAGCGGCTTAGGTCGGCAGCTTGCAACCTTCGAACCGGCATGGTCCGTTCCGCCCATGGACGCCATGACCGAGACCGCGTTCGTCGCGGATGAGTGGATCGGGACCGCGGTCGACGATGCGCGGCACGCGAGCCGGCTCCTCGCGACGATCCCGGCCGCAACCCGCGACGCCGCCCTGCGTGCCGTTGCCGCCGCCCTTCATGCCGCGTCGGCCGAGATCGTCGCCGCCAACACGCGAGACCTCGCCGCGTTCGATGCGGCCGGCGGCACCGCGTCGTTTCGCGACCGGCTCCGTCTCGACGCCGCAAGGGTCGCCGCAATGGCCGACGCGGTGGCCGAGGTCGCCGAACTCCCCGATCCGCTCGCCCGCACGCTGGCCGAGTGGACCCGTCCGAACGGCCTAAAATTCCGGCGGATCGCCTGCCCGATCGGCGTCATCGGCATCGTCTACGAAAGCCGCCCGAATGTCGGTGCCGATGCCGCCGCGCTGTGCATCAAGTCCGGCAACGCGGTGATCCTGCGCGGCGGTTCGGACAGTCTGAACTCCGCGCGCGCGATCCATGCCGCCATCGCCGAGGGACTCGCCCGAGCCGGGTTGCCGGCGGCCACCGTCCAGATCGCGCCCACCGCCGACCGGGCGCATGTCGCCGCCATGCTCGCGGCCAGCGGCGGCATCGACCTGCTGATCCCGCGCGGCGGACGCGGCCTCGTGGAGCGCGTGCAGGCGGAGGCGCGGATGCCGGTGCTGGCCCACGCCGAGGGCCTTTGCCACACCTACATCCATGCGGCGGCCGACCCCGCGATGGCGCGCGGCATCGTCGCGAACGCCAAGATGCGGCGCACCGGCGTTTGCGGTGCCACCGAAACGCTGCTCATCGACGCCGCCATCGCGACCGATCTGTTGCCGAAAATAGCGGCCGACCTCGAAGCACTCGGCTGCGACTTTCGCGCCGACCCACGTGCGAAGGCGATCGTGCCGGCCATGGCCGCCGCCGACGCGGACAGTTTCGACACCGAATGGCTCGGCCCCACCCTGTCGGTCGCCGTGGTCGACGGCGTCGACGCGGCGCTCGCCCACATCGCGCGGCACGGCAGCGAGCACACCGAGGCGATCGTCACCGAGGACGCGGACACGGCCGAGCGTTTCCTGGCCGGCGTCGGGTCGGCGGTCGCGTTGTGGAACGCGTCCACGCAGTTCTGCGACGGCGGCGAGTTCGGGTTCGGGGCCGAAATCGGCATCGCCACCGGCCGGGTCCACGCGCGCGGGCCGGTCGGGCCGGAGCAGCTGACCACGTTCCGCTACGTCGTGACCGGCAACGGCCAGATCCGCGCGTAAAGCCAAAAACCTGAAATCTCGGCTCCGCCCGCAGAAGACGCCGCCCGACACGGTGCCGACCTGGGGCGACCGGCGCCGGATCAAGATCGGCCTGCTCGGCGGCTCGTTCAATCCGGCCCATGCGGGGCATCGCCACATCGCGACTCTGGCGCGGCGCAGGTTCGGCCTCGATCAGATCTGGCTGCTCGTCTCGCCCGGCAACCCGCTGAAGCCGGTCGCCGGCATGGCGAGCCTGACCGACCGCCTCGCCTCCGCCCGCAAGATCGCGGGGACCGATCCGCACCTGATCGCCACCGCGATCGAGGCCCGGCTCGGCACCCGCTACACCGTCCATACGTTACGGTTGCTGCGCAAACGATTCCCGAACGCCAAGTTCGTCTGGCTGATGGGGGCCGACAATCTGGCGCAACTGCCACGCTGGCACGGTTGGCACGAGATCGTACGCACGATGCCCTTTGCCGTGCTGCCCCGTCCCGCCTACAACTTGCGCGCCCGTGCGGGCCTGGCCGCCCACCGGCTGCGGCGCTCCCGGGTGGCGGACCGCGACGCCGGCCGCCTCGCCGACCGACGAGCCCCCGCCTGGTCGTTTCCCGCGCTGCCCCAGCATCCGGGATCGGCCACCGCCATCCGCCGCGCCCAGCCTTCATCCGTCACGGAGTAACCCTGCCATCGCCCGCAAGCCGCCGACACCGCCCGCAACCCCGACCGGGGAGGAGACGCCGAGGCCGCCGCGCAAACGCGCCGTCGCCAAAGGCGCGGTGGTCGTCACGACCACGCCGCCAAAGCCCGGCACGCCGCGCAAAAAGGCCGCCGCCGCCGGTCCGCGCGCGAAGGCCGAGGAGCCGGCGCGTCCGCCGCGCGAGCGGGCCGAGGCCGACCGGCTCGACCAGCTGCAGGGCGTCATCGTCGAGAGCCTGGAGTCCGACAAGGCGGAGGGCGTGCTGGCGCTCGACCTCGCCGGCCGCGCCTCGTTCGCCGACCGGATGGTGATCGCGACCGGCCTCGCCGACCGCCAGATCGCCGCGATGGCGACGCATCTCGAGGAGCGGCTGCACGAGGCCGGCCTGAAGCGCATCCAGATCGAGGGCGCGAACGGCTCCGACTGGGTGCTGATCGACGCGGGCGACATCATCATCCACCTGTTCAAGCCGGACGCGCGCGCGCTCTACGGGCTGGAGCGGATGTGGGGCCCCGACCTCGACCCCGAGCCGCAGGACGCTCCCCGCCCGGCTGACGCGCTCATGCGGATCGTCGCCGTGGGGCGGATCGGCACCGGGCCGGAAGCGGCGCTGTTCGCCCGCTACGCCGCCCGGCTCCGTCCCGCGCCGGTGGTGACCGAGATCGCGGACGCGCGCGGCACGCCGGGCGAGATCAAGCGGCGGGAGGCCGAGGCGATCCTGGCCGCCGTCCCGCGCGACGCTTGGCTGGTGGCGCTCGACCTCGGCGGCACCGCGCCGGACAGCGAGCGGCTCGCGAAATTGCTGACCGGGTGGCGCGATGCCGGCCGCGACCCGTGCTTCGTGCTCGGCGGCGCCGAGGGTCTGGACGCCACCATCATCGCCCGTGCGGCGGCAACCCTGTCGCTCGGCCCGATGACCTGGCCGCATCTGCTGGCGCGCGCGATGCTCGCCGAACAGCTGTACCGGGCGCAGGCGATCGCCGCCGGCCACCCTTACCATCGCGCCGGCCGGCCCTAGAATGCACCGCCGCCGAAACAGGAGCCGTCCATGCCGAAAACGCCCGTGATGCTGGTCATCCTCGACGGCTGGGGCATCCGCGAGGATTCTAGCGACAACGCGATAAAACTCGCGAAAACACCGAACTTCGACCGGCTTATGGCTGGCAACCCGCACGCGACGCTTCGCACCAGCGGCCGCGATGTCGGCCTGCCGGACGGGCAGATGGGCAACTCGGAGGTCGGGCACACCAACATCGGCGCGGGCCGGGTGGTGATGCAGGATTTGCCCCGCATCGCGACCGCGATCGAGGATGGCAGCCTCGCCGAGACGCCCGCCCTGACGAAGCTGATGGACGCGCTGCGCGAGACCGGCGGTACCTGCCACCTGATGGGCCTGCTGTCGGCCGGGGGCGTGCACGGCCACACCGACCACGCGGTCGCGCTCGCGACCATTCTCCGACGACGCGGGCATCCCGGTCGCGATCCACGTCTGGACCGACGGCCGCGACACGCCCCCGCGCTCGGCCGGCGACGTGCTGCACGGGGCCGCCTGGCCGGACGGGGCACGGGTCGCCACGGTCTGCGGCCGCTACTATGCGATGGACCGCGACAACCGCTGGGACCGCGTCTCCCGCGCCTACGCCGCGATGGTCGATGCGCAAGGCGGGACGTTCGCCGACGCGGCCTCCGCGATCGACGACGCATATCAGCGCGACGTAACCGACGAGTTCGTCGCCCCGGCCGCGATCGGCGACTACGCCGGCATGAAGGACGGCGACGCGCTGCTCTGCTGGAATTTCAGGGCCGACCGTGTCCGCGAAATCCTCGCCGCCTTGCTCGACCCCGCGTTCGACGGCTTTGCGCGCCCGCGCACCGTGGCCTGGAGCGCGGCGGCCGGCATGACCCAGTATTCCGACGACCTCGCCGGCCGCATGGGCGCGTTGTTCGCGCCGCAGCGGATGGACGGGTTGCTCGGCGAGGTGGCCGCCGCCGCCGGCAAGACGCAACTCCGGCTGGCCGAGACCGAGAAATACCCGCACGTCACCTACTTCCTGAACGGCGGGCGGGAGGCGGCCTATCCGGGCGAGGACCGCACGATGGTGCCCTCGCCGAAGGTCGCGACCTACGATCTGCAACCCGAGATGTCGGCGCCCGAACTGTCCGCGAAGGCGGTCGCGGCGATCGAGGGCGGGACGTACGACCTGCTCGTGCTGAACTTCGCCAACGCCGACATGGTCGGCCACACCGGCAGCCTGCAGGCCGCGATCCGCGCGGTCGAGGCTGTGGACTCCGGTTTGGGCGCCATCGCGGACGCGATCGACAAAGCGGGCGGCGCGCTGCTGGTCACCGCCGACCACGGCAACGCCGAGCTGATGCGCGACCCGACGACCGGCGGCCCGCACACCGCCCACACCACGAACGTCGTCCCCGTCATCCTGGCCGGCAGTGCCGCCAAGGCGATCCATGACGGCCGTCTGGCCGATCTGGCGCCGACGCTGCTGGCCCTGCTCGGCGTGGCGCAGCCGGAGGCGATGACCGGCAGATCGCTGATCGGGTGAACCGGCATTTTGGCGGGCTCGTCGGCCTGCTGCTGATCGCCGCGGCCCCGCCACCTCCGACCGCCGAGGAGCGGGCGGCGGCGGAGGCGGCACGCGGGGCCAAGGCGGCGTCGGCGGCCCTGCTCGACGCGACCGGCAAGCTGCGCGCCACCGAGGACGCGCTCGCCGCCGCCGAGACCGAGCTTTCCGCACTCGACGCGCGCGCGGCGGCGCTGGACGCGCAAGTGGCGCAGCAATCGGCGGCGCTGCTGCCCTTGGTCGCGTTCGCGGCACGGATGGCGGTGCGTCCGTGGGCCGGCTGGCTCGCCCGCCCGGACTCGCCCCGGGACGCGGCGCGCGGCTTGCTGGTGATCCAGGCGATCGGGGTCGAGCTACGCGCCCGCGCCGACGCGCTGGCGCAGGCGCGGGACGAGTTGCGGGCCGTCCATGCCCAAGCCGCCGCGCGACGCGACGCGGTACTTGCCGCCAGAGCCGCGCAGCAGGCGGAGGCCATGAAACTCGACGCGAGCCTCGCGTTGGCAAAGACCGCGCAGGCCTCGGCCGCCTACGCCCTGGCCGACGCGCAGCGCCGCGCCGCCGCCGACGCGGCCCGCACCGTCAGCCTGCCGGCCGCCGTCCGCGCGGTCACGGCCGCCAAGCCGGTTCTGCCGACCGTGGCCGGCCGCTGGGTCGTGCCGGTCGCGGGCGCACGGGTCGGCGCGTTCGGGGCGGCGACCGATGCCGGCCCGGCAACCGGGCTGCGGTTCGCCCCGCCCCCGGCCGCCCGCGTCGTCGCACCCTGCGACGGGCAGACCGTGTTCGCCGCCCCGTTCCGCTCCTACGGCGGCCTCGTGATCGTCGCCTGCGCGGGCGGGCTGCACGCGGTGCTGACCGGGCTCGACCGCATCGACGTCAAGCTCGGCCAGCCGGTCAGCGCCGGGGCACCGGCCGGGGTGATGCGCGCGTGGGACGCCGATCATCCGCCCCGCGACCGCCCGACGCTCACGCTGCAGGCGCTGCGCGACGGCACGCCGGTCGACCCCGCCGCCCTGCTGCGTTGAGGCCAGCGCGTTGACGCCAAGCGAGGCGCATGGCGATAGTGACATGCATGCATCCCTGGGCAGCGGCGACACCGGCTCCCATATCGCGCGAACACACGACTTGAAGGATCGACCGGCATGACGCTCCGCGTTCCCCCTATCGGCACCAGGACCAAATGGGTCCTGCTCGCCGGCACGGCGTTCGCCGTCGGTCTGGTCCTCCGCCCGGCGACCAACTCCGTCATGGCGCACCTGATGCCGTCCGCGTTCGCCGAGGCCGGCGACGACAAATACAAGCTGATCGAGCTGTTCGGCACCGTCTTCAGCGAGGTCCGGAAGGACTACGTGGAGCCCGTCAACGACCGCGACATGGTCGAGAACGCGATCAACGGCATGCTGACCGGGCTCGACCCGCACAGCTCGTACATGAACGAAAAAGCCTGGCGCGACATGCAGGTCACGACGCATGGCGAGTTCGGCGGCCTCGGGATCGAGGTCACGCAGGAAGCCGGCTACATCAAGGTCATCAGCCCGATCGACGACACGCCCGCGTCGCGCGCCGGCATCAAGGCGGGCGACCTGATCCTGGCCCTCGATGGGCAGACGGTGCAGGGGCTGACGCTGAACGACGCGGTCGACCGGATGCGCGGCCCGGCGGCCAGCAAGATCACGCTGCAGATCAAGCGCGAGAACGTCGAGAAGCCGATCGACGTCACCATGACCCGCGAGGTCATCAAGATCCAGGTGGTCAAATCCCACCTCGAGGGGACCGTCGGCTACATGCGCCTGTCGTCGTTCAACGAGCATTCGGACCCCGAGATCCGGCGCGCGTACAACCAGCTCAAGGCGCAGTCCGGCAACAAGCTGACGGGCATCGTGCTCGATCTGCGCAACAACCCGGGCGGCCTGCTCGATCAGGCGATCGCCGTGTCCGACGACTTCATCGACCAGGGCGAGATCGTCAGCACCCGCGCCCGCAACCCGGCCGAGAGCAACCGCTGGGACGCCCGCGACGGCGACATCACCGGCGGCCTGCCGATGACGGTGCTGATCAACGAGGGCTCGGCGTCGGCCAGCGAGATCGTCGCGGGCGCGCTGCAGGACCATCGCCGCGCGGTCATGGTCGGCGAGCGGTCGTTCGGCAAGGGCAGCGTCCAGACGGTGATCCCGCTGTCGCCCGGCAACGGGGCGATGCGCCTGACCACGGCGCGCTACTACACGCCGTCCGGCCGCTCGATCCAGGGTCTGGGCATCAGCCCCGACGTGCCGGTGGCCGAGACGCGCGACGCACAGGAGCATGTCGGCGTCGAGCATGAGAGCGACTACAACCACATCCTGACCAACAGCGGCGGCACGCCGCAGGCGGCCGCGCCGGCGCGCAACGACCTGCCGGCGATCGCCCGCGACATCCCGAAGCTGCCGCCCGCGGGCTTCCCGAAATTCGACCCGGCCAAGCCCGATACGGACTTCCAGTTGCAGCAGGCGCTGGTGCTGGTGCGGGCGATGTCGGCGACGCGGCACGCGGCACGCTGACCGGACTTTTAGGGTGATGTCGGCGGCCGCTGAACCGCGCGCTCAGCGCCGCCTGCACTGGTCGGTCCGCGTCCTGGGCTGGTTCTGGCTGGTCCTGATCGTGGTCGCCGGGGGCGTCGCGGTGGCGTTGCAGGTGATGGGGCCGTCCGGGGCCGGGCGCGGCGGCCCGGCCGAGGCTTCGGTGACGCCGCCCACCCTGCCGCCGCCCGCGACGCCGGTGGCCGCCATCGCGAGCGGCGCGATCCCGCCGCCGGAGCCGGCGCTCGAAGAGCCCGCCCCTTCATATCCCGGCCTGATGCTGCCCCGCGTCGGGGATGACCGCCGTTCACCCATGCAGGCCTATGCGGCGACCGCCAATCCCGCCGAAAAACGGCCGCGCATCTCGATCCTGCTGGCCGGGGTGGGCATGAACGCGACCGACAGCGACGCCGCCGCCCGCGACCTTCCGGCCGCGATCTCGTTCGCCGTCTCTCCCTATTCGTACCGCCCGGCACCCCTGCTCGACACGGTCCGCGCGCGCGGGCACGAACTGTTCGTCTCGATCCCGATGGAACCGCTCGGCTATCCGCTGGCCGACGCCGGCGGTCAGGCGCTGATGGTGGGTGCGAGCGACACGGTCATCCGCCAGCGGCTCGACTGGGCGCTGTCGCGGTTCGGCGGCTATGTGGGCGCCACCGCCGCCCTCGGCCCGGACCTGCGCGGCGAACGGTTCGAGGCCGAGCCGGCGGCGATGGCGCCGGTGCTGACCGAGCTTGCCGGACGCGGCCTGATGTTCGTCGACACCAGGATCGGCTACGGCAAACCGGCCGCCGCCGTCGGGCGCGGGATCGACGTCGTGCTCGACGATCCGGCGGCCGTGCGCGGCGATATCGAGGCCAAACTCACCAGACTGGAGCAGATAGCCCATGACCGAGGGTCCGCCGTCGGCCTCGCCAGCGCGCCCCGCCCGACCACCGTCGCGACGCTGGCCGCCTGGGCCGCGACGCTCGACGCGCGGGGTCTGGCGCTGATGCCGGTCAGTGCCGTCGCACCGCTGGTGCCGCCCAAGTGAGCGCCGAATTAAGCGACCTTCCCTACCGCGAGAATGTCGGCGCCGTGCTGTTCCGTGCCGACGGGCATGTGCTCGTCTGCCGTCGCGCGGGCCTGCCGCCCGAGCGCGCCGAACAGACCGGCTGGCAGTTTCCCCAGGGCGGGATCGAGCCCGGCGAGGATGTTCGCAAGGCGGTCATGCGGGAACTGCGCGAGGAGACCGGCATCACGCGGGCCACCATCGTCGCCGAGCATCCGGACTGGCTGACCTACGATTTTCCGCCCGAAGTGGTCATGCTCGGCGGCCCGAAAGGTCGGTTTCGCGGCCAGCGCCAGAAATGGTTCGCGCTCCGGTTCGACGGCACCGACGCCGACATCAAGCTCGGCTCCGACGACGAGGTCGAGTTCGAGGCATGGCGGTGGTCGCTGCTGTCGGTCGCCGTCCAGCACGTCGTCGCGTGGAAGCGTCCTGTCTACCACGCCGTCGCGGAAGCCTTCGCCCGCTTCGCCGAACCGAACGGAGTTTAACGATGCGCCTCATTCTCGCGGCCCTGCTCGCCACGATCGCAACCGGGGCCGCCACGCCCGCGCTCGCCGAGGGCAAGCGGATCAACACGGTCGACACGACGTTCAAGTTCTTGGGCCGCAACGACCAGATCGTGGTCGATCGCTACGATGACCCGAAGGTGGACGGCGTGTCCTGCTATCTGAGCCGGGCCGAGACCGGCGGCGTCAAAGGCTCGCTCGGCCTCGCCACCGACCCGAGCCGCTTCTCGATCGTCTGCCGCGCCACGGGCAAGGTGACGCCGCGCGAGAAGCTGCCGGACAACGAGGTGGTGTTCAACGAGAGCGCGAGCCTGTTCTTCAAGCAGATCCGCGTCAGCCGGATCGTCGATGACGAGAAGCACGTCCTGCTGTATCTCGTCTGGTCGACCATCTCGGTCGGCAAGGAAGGCAGCCCCTACAACAGCATCACCGCCGTTCCGCTCGATCAGCCCTAAAGACGATCCACGCCCGCCCCGGACACCGGCAACCGCCATGGATTCCCGGTTCAAGTCCGGGGGTGACGAGCTTTGCGTCATGGGCGTCCTGAATTGCCGCACTCCAAACCCGAATCAAAAAAATGGCGGCACCGTGAGGCGCCGCCAAGTTTAGGGAGGAAACGTCCAAGAAGGCGAAACGGCGAACCGTTTCGCCGCTTCAGAGAATGCGCTCAGCGGGCGTGCGATGCAAATGTTTTTTGCGTCACGTATTTGTCAGCTTCGCATCGTTACAGTTTGACGGTGCCATGATCCCCGGGGTGCGGCGACTGGCCGGTCAGCACCGCCTTCACGTACCCGATCGCATGCACCATCGTCGAATTGGGAGCGTCCCAATACTCCGCCTGGCTCACATCCACGCGCAGCAGCGCGATGTCCGGGTCCGATTTCCCCTTCGGAAACCAGGTCCGCATCGCCTCCGACCAATGGGCATCGATATCGCCCTGGCCCCGCACGAGGGTGGCCGTTCCGGACAGCGAGACGTAGTTCTGGTGGTCGGGATCGGCGTAGCTGACGTTGACGTGCGGGTCGCCCTGCACCTCGGCCACCTTGTGGCTGCTGGCGCGGGTGAAGAACCACAGGATGCCGTCGAAATCCGTCTGCGCCGCCGCCATGGGACGGCTGCGCAGGACGCCGCCATCCTCGCTGGTCAGCATCGCGAACCGGATGTCCTTGATCATCGCCCAGATTTTAGCCGTGTCGTCTGCCATGCGCTGGCTCCGTTGTCCGTTGCGCGACCACAACGCCGCAACCTCAATAGGGATGCGGGCCCGGGAACGCGTCGACCAGGACGGTGTGGCTGACCATGCCGCCATCGGTGCCGAGCACGTGGGCGGCGAACGCCGGCGGCTCCAGGATGAACGCGTCGTCGTCGCCGACCAGGTCGAACACCCCGCCATGGGCGACCGAGGGCGTGGCGTGGACGATCGCGTTGCCCATCCGGCCGGTGAAGGCGCGGTGATGGTGGCCGCACAGGATGCGCTCGACCTGCTTGTGACGCGCCACGATTTCGGCCAGCGCCTTGCCGTCGCGCAGCATGATCCGGTCGGCCGGCGGCAGGCCGCAGCGGATCGGCGGATGGTGCAGCACGATGACCGTCGGGCGGTCCGGCTGCTCGGCCAGCGTCGCGTCGAGCCATGCGAGGCGGTCCGCCCCGAGCTCGCCGTGATGGACGCCGGGCACGACGGAATCGAGCATGATCAGCCGCATCGGCAGATCCTCGACCGTGTACTGGACGTAGTCCGGATGCCGCTCGACGCCGTCGAACCCGGCAAAGGCGGCGCGGAAGCCGGCGCGCTCGTCGTGGTTGCCGGGGATGACGTAGACTTTCAGGCCGCTCAGATGCTCGCGGATCGATTTCACCGCCACGTCGTATTCCGCCGGCAGACCGCGATCGGTGATGTCGCCCGAAATCACGACCGCGTCGGGGCGCGGGTGCATCGCGGCGACGGCCGCGAGTGCGCGTTCGGCCATCGCGTTGGTGTCGACGAAGCCGCGCAGCATGTCGCCCTCGGGGCGAAAATGCAGGTCCGATAGCTGGGCCAGGATCACGGCTTCATTCCTTATTTCGGGGCGATCCGCCAAACGGTGCCGCCCGCGTCGTCGGTCACCAAAATCGCCCCGCCCGCTTCGACCGCGACGCCGACCGGACGGCCGAACACGTCGTCGTTGTCGAGCACGAGCCCGGTCATCACGTCTTCGATCTCACCGGTGGCGCGCCCGCCGCGGACCGGCAGGCGGACCAGCTTGTAGCCCGATCGGGTCGCCCGGTTCCAGCTACCATGCAGCGCCACGTAGGCACTGCCGTCCGGCCCGAAGGCGATCCCGAGCGGCGCGTTGTGCGGCGCCAGCGGGACGTCCGGCACGGTCACGCGGTTCAGCAGATCGGTGCGCGCGTGCTGGAAGCGCGGGTCGAAATGCTGGCCCATGTAGAACCACGGCCAGCCGTAGAACCCGCCCTCCTTCACATGCGTCGCGTAGTCGGGCGGCAGGTTGTCGCCGAGCCCGTCGCGCTCGTTGGTCGCGCACCAGACGTCGCCGGTGGCCGGCTGCACCGCGAGCCCGGCGCAGTTGCGCAGCCCGTTGGCGAACGGATGCAGCGTCCCGTCGGCCGGCGTGAACCAGAACACGGCCGCCCGCCCCGCCTCGCTGCCCCATGCGGCACCGACGCCGTGCGCCGCCTCCCATGCGGCGATCCCGCCCGGGCGGCGTGCCGGTCAGCCCGGTCGCCGCGTTGCTCGCGGACCCGACGGAGACGAAAATCCTCGATCCGTCCAGGCTCACCGCGAGATCGCGCGTCGAATGCCCGCCCGTCGGCAAGTGCGGCACGACGATCTCGGGCGCGGATGTCGCCTTGGTGTCGCCGAGGGTAAAGGCGTACCGGACCACCCGGCCCTCCTCGCCGACATACAGATATTTGGGCGGCCCCTGGTTGGCCGAGGCGGGCGGCCAGACCGCCATGCCGAACGGGCCGTCGAGACCGGACGCGAACACCGAGACGCTCGGGTGATCGCCGTTCGGCCGCAGCACCAGCACGCGGCCCGAAGCGGTTTCGGCCACCAGCACGTCGCCGTTCGCCAGCACCCGGATCGCGCGCGGTGCCTCGAGCCCGGTCGCCCACGCGGTCACCGTGTCGCCCGCCGGCACGAGCGGCAGCCGCCCCGCCGGCCGGCGCACCAACGATGGCGCGTTGCCGGCCAACTCCGTCAGGAACGGCGGCGGCAGGTCGGCGAGGTTGATCGACCGGATCCGCCCCGGCGCGTCACGGGTCCAATCGCCCGGTGACTGGGCCGAGGCCGCGGTCGACATAAGCAGGGCGGCCGCGATCAGGGGGGTGCGCATGGGCGAGGATGTCTGTCGGCGGTCGCGGCCACGCCAGTCCGCTGAGCGGTTCGTGAACGCGCCGCCGGCTATTGCACGCCGGCGAACGTCCCGCCGTACAGCACCGGACCCTGCGGCTGCCCGGTCGGCGAGCCGCCGAACTGCTCCAGGCTCACCAGGTACTGCGTCCCGGTCGGCGGCGGCGGGCCGAGGTCGAACGTCTCGCCGCCGGACGGCAGCACGCCGAGGGCCGCGACCTTCGTCCCGCCCGGCGGCAAGACCCAAAGCTCCAGACTGCGGCCGTCGGGCACCGTATCGGGCGACAGGGAGGCCAGCGTCATACGACCGTCCGCCCGCGCCTGCGCGATGAACGCCGCCGGATGCACCCCGATCGGCGTCAACGCCGCGACCCGGACCACCGCCGACGATGGCTGCAGATAGACGAACGCCGCCAGACCCGCCGCCAGCGCCAGCGACGCGGCTGTCGAGAGTTGCCATGGCCAGACCCGCCGCCGGGCCGCGGGCGCGTTCTCGTTCGCGGCCATCGGCACCGGCGCGATCGCGGCGGCCAGCCGGTCCCAGAGTGCCGACGGCGGCGTCCGTGGCGCGATCACCGTGGCGAGCGGCGACAGATGCGCCTCCCACGCGGAAATCTCGTTCCGCAACGAAGGCTCGGTCCGGGCACGCGCCCGCACCGTCGCCATCTCGTCGGCATCCAGCACGCCGAGCACATATTCACCGGCGAGCATCTGGTTGTCGTCGTCCGGAGAACCGCTCACGCCGCGCCCTCCAGGCAGCCGCGCAGCGTCTGCAGGCTGCGGCGAATCCACGACTTTACGGTGCCGAGCGGCAGTTCGAGCTTGGTCGCGAGGTCGGCGTGGCTCAGCCCCTCGACGAACGCCAGCGCGACGAGGCGCCGCCGATCCTCCGGCAGTTGTCCGAGGCAGGCGTGCAGCGCCGACGCCTCGCGCGACGTCTGCAGCCGCTCCAGCGGGTCAGGGTCCTCGTCCGCGCGCTCCGGCAAATCCTCGTCCGACGTCTCGCGCCCGCGCCGCCGCGCGATGTCCATCGAGCGATAGCGCACCAGCGTCATCAGCCAGGCCTGCGGGCTGCCGCGCCCGGTGTCGAAGCGGTCGGCATTGCGCCAGACCTGAAGCAGGGCGTCGTGGACCGCGTCCGACGCCAGCGCCGGCTGGCGGGTAATCCGCATGGCGACCGCGTACATCGCCCCGCCGTGACGGTCGTAGATCGTCCGGAACGCGGCCCGATCGCCGGCGGCGACCCGTCCGAGCAGGTCGTTCAGCGCGTCGTCGCTCATGCGCGCGTCATGCCCACGCCAAACCCCGGACGAGGGTCGAACAACCGAGGTTCGCGGCCAAATACCCTCCCGTCGACGCGTGATTCCGCGCCTTCCCCGGTCGGGCCGGGGATTTACCGTTCGCGCACCATCATAGCGCTTGACTGACTCCGACATAGCGCACCCCGTTGCCATCGCAAACCGATGGTTGTGCTTCCCTTACCGATTAGAGCCGTTCACGGATGCATAACGATGGGGAACCCCGCATTTCCATTTCACCGTCGTTTTGGATACCGTCGCGTCGCCTCACCCCCCGGGGCGGCCGCGGTTCGCCGAGCAGGAGTCTTCGAGAGCATGAGTCAGGTCCGTCCGCCGGCCACGATCACCACGCCCAACCTCGCCGGGCGCATCGCGCTGCCCGCGCAGGACGAGGATGTCGCGAGCCTGCGCCGCGCCGTGGTGGCGAAGCTGACCTACGCCGTCGGCAAGGACCCGATCGTCGCCAGCGACCGCGACTGGTTCGTCGCCACCGCGCTGGCCGTCCGCGATCACATCGTCGAACGCTGGATGCCGACCACGCGGCACACGTACGCGAAGGGTCGCAAGCGGGTCTATTATCTGTCGCTCGAATTCCTGATCGGCCGGTTGCTCGGCGACAGCCTCAACAATCTCGGCCTGACCGACACGATGCGCTCGGCCCTCGGCGAGCTCGGCGTCGACCTCGACCGGCTGTTCTCGGTCGAGCCGGACGCGGCACTCGGCAATGGCGGCCTCGGCCGGCTCGCCGCCTGCTACATGGAAAGCATGGCGACGATGCAGATCGCCGCCTACGGCTACGGCATCCGCTACAACCACGGCCTGTTCCGCCAGGTGATCAAGGACGGCTGGCAACAGGAATTCCCGGAAACCTGGCTGTCGTTCGGCAACCCGTGGGAGTTCGAGCGGCCGGAGGTCGATTTCCAGGTCAGCTTCGGCGGCCGGGTGGAGCTGCAGCGCGGCACCGACGGGATCGAGCGACATGTCTGGACCCCGGCCGAGACGGTCGACGCCGTCGCCTATGACACGCCGGTGGTCGGCTGGCGCGGCCGCCACGTCAACACGCTGCGGCTGTGGTCGTCGCGCGCCGCCGACCCGCTGCGGCTCGACGCGTTCAACCGCGGCGACCACGTCGGCGCCCTGTCGGAGCGCAGCCGCGCCAACGCCATTTCGCAGGTGCTGTATCCGTCCGACGAGACGCCGGCCGGCCAGGAATTGCGGCTGCGGCAGGAGTTCTTCTTCTCCTCCGCGAGCCTGCAGGATCTCGTCCGCCGCCACGTGAGCCAGCATGGCACCGCGCGCACGCTGGCCGACAAGGCCGCGATCCAGCTGAACGACACCCATCCGTCGATCGCCGTGGTCGAGCTGATGCGCATCCTGGTCGACGAGCACGACATCGAGTGGGACGAGGCGTGGACGATCACCAACGCGGTGTTCGCCTACACCAACCACACGCTGCTGCCCGAGGCGCTCGAGAGCTGGCCGGTGCAGCTGATGGAGCGGCTGCTGCCGCGCCACATGCAGATCATCTACCTGCTCAACTGGCAGCACCTCGATCGCGTCAACGCGGCCGCGCCCGAGGGCCACGCGACGGCCGAGATGGTCGGCCAGATGTCGCTGATCGACGAGAATAGCGGCCGGCGGGTGCGGATGGGCACGCTCGCCTTCATCGGCAGCCACAGCATCAACGGCGTCTCGGCGCTGCACAGCGATTTGCTGCGCCAGCATCTGTTCCACGACCTCGACCAGCTCTATCCGGGCCGGATCAACAACAAGACCAACGGGATCACGTTCCGCCGCTGGCTGTTCGAGGCGAACCCCGGCCTCACGAATTTGCTGCGCGAGGTCGCGGGCGAGCGGGTGATGGACGATCCGGCGGCGCTGGAGCTGTTCGAGCGCGCGGCGGACGACCCCGCGGTTCATGAGCGGCTGGCCGCGATCAAGCGCCAGAACAAGGTTCGGCTCGCCGGGGTCATCTCGGACCGCATGGATCTGAAGATCGACCCGTCGGCGATGTTCGACGTGCAGATCAAGCGGATCCACGAATACAAGCGCCAGCTTCTGAACATCCTCGAAACGATCGCGCTGTACAACGCGATGCGCGCGAACCCGACCCAGAACTGGGTGCCACGGGTTAAGATTTTCGCGGGCAAGGCGGCGGCCAGCTATCACCGCGCGAAACTGATCATCAAGCTCGCCAACGATGTGGCCCGCGTCGTGAACTCCGACCCGACGCTGCGGGGCGCGCTGAAAGTGGCGTTCCTGCCGAACTACAACGTGAGCCTGGCCGAGATCATCGTGCCGGCCGCCGATCTGTCGGAGCAGATCAGCACCGCCGGGATGGAGGCGTCCGGCACCGGCAACATGAAGCTTGCCCTGAACGGCGCGCTCACGATCGGCACCCTCGACGGCGCCAATGTCGAGATCATGGAGCGGGTCGGCGACGACAACATCTTCATCTTCGGCCTGACCACGGCGGAGGTCGCGGTCCGCAAGGCGCGGGGCCTCGACATGACCGACGTGATCGATCACTCGCCCGCGCTGAAACAGGTGATGGACGCGATCGGCTCCGGCGTGTTTTCGCCGAAGGAACCCGAGCGGTTCGCCGAACTGATCCAGGCGATCTACCACCACGACACGTTCCTGGTCGCGGCCGATTTCGACAGCTACGTGGCCGCACAGCGCCGGGTCGACGAACGCTGGCGCGATCAGCCGGCGTGGTGGCGCAGCAGTGCGCTGAACACGGCCCGCATGGGATTTTTCTCGTCCGATCGCGCCGTGTCGGAATACGCCGAGCGAATTTGGCATGTTCCGGTCGTGACCGAACGATAGCGCGCGCGTTCACCTCCAAAACGGGGGATCAATAATGGGGGAAACGGCGATGGATCAGGACCGAATCGGGTCACAGGCTCCGGGTATGGGCGGGCCGCTGGCACGTCATGCGATGGCGTACGTGCTGGCGGGCGGACGTGGCAGCCGGCTGATGGAGCTGACCGACATCCGCGCGAAGCCGGCGGTGTATTTCGGCGGCAAAAGCCGGATCATCGACTTCGCGCTGTCGAACGCACTGAACTCCGGCATCCGCCGCATCGCGGTCGCGACGCAGTACAAGGCGCACAGCCTGATCCGGCATCTGCAGCGCGGCTGGAACTTCTTCCGCCCGGAACGCAACGAGACATTCGACATCCTGCCCGCGAGCCAGCGCGTGTCGGAGGATATGTGGTACCTGGGCACGGCCGACGCGGTGTACCAGAACATCGACATCATCGCGGGCTCGGACCCACGCTACATCGTCGTGCTGGCCGGCGACCACGTCTACAAGATGGATTACGAGCTGATGCTCGCCCAGCACGTCGATAGCGGGGCGGAGGTCACGGTCGGCTGCATCGAAGTGCCGCGCATGGAGGCGAGCGCGTTCGGCGTGATGCATGTCGACGAGCAGGACAAGATCCTGAGCTTCCTCGAAAAGCCCGCCGATCCGCCGCCGATGCCGGGCCACCCCGACATCGCGCTGGCCAGCATGGGCATCTACGTGTTCGACACGGCGCTGCTGTTCGAGCTGTTGCGCGCGGACGCCGCCGACCCGTCGAGCAGCCACGATTTCGGCAAGGACATCATCCCGAAACTGGTCGATCGCGGACAGGCGGTCGCGCACCATTTCTCGCGATCCTGCGTCCGCTCGTCGAACGAGAACGCGCCGTATTGGCGCGACGTCGGAACGGTCGACGCCTATCACGCGGCCAACATCGACCTCACCGACTTCGTTCCCGGCCTCGACCTCTACGATCACGCGTGGCCGATCTGGACGTATGGCGAGGTCACGCCGCCGGCCAAGTTCGTGCACGACGAGGGCGGCCGGCGCGGCATGGCGGTGTCGTCGCTGGTGTCGGGCGGCTGCATCGTGTCGGGTGCGTCGGTGCGGCAATCGCTGCTGTTCACCGGCGTCAACGTCAACTCGTTCTCGTCGATCGAGCGCGCGGTGATCCTGCCCGGCGCGGTGATCGGCCGGCATGTGCGGCTTCATAATGTCGTCGTCGATCGCGGCGTCACGATCCCGTCCGGCCTGGTCGTCGGCGAAAGCCCGGAGGACGACGCGCGCCGGTTCCGCCGCACCGCCAACGGGATCACGCTGATCACGCAGGGCATGATCGACCGGCTGGACGGGTAATGCCCGGCGCCGCCCGCCGACGGGTTCTGTCGGTCGCCTCCGAAGCCTATCCGCTCATCAAAACCGGCGGGCTGGCCGATGTGGTGGGCGCGTTGCCGGCCGCGCTCGCGGCGGAGGGCGTGCAGATGCGAACGTTGCTGCCGGGCTACCCGGCGGTGATGGCGGCGTTTCGCGCGGAAGCGGAGCCGGTCGAAATCCGCGGCTGCGGCACGTTGCGGATCGGGCGCGCAGGCGGGCTCGAGCTGTTCGTGCTGGACGCGCCGGCGTTGTACGCCCGCGCCGGCAACCCCTACCTCGCCGCCGACGGCCGCGACTGGCAGGACAACGCGCAGCGGTTCGCCGCCCTCGCCCGCGCCGGGGCGGCGATCGCGCGCGGTGCCGTCGCGAACTGGATCCCCGACGTGGTGCACGCGCACGACTGGCAGGCCGGCCTGGTCGCCGCCTATTTGCGTTTCGGCCAGCCGACCCGCTCGACCGTGCCGAGCATCATGACGGTGCACAACATGGCGTTCCCGGGCATCTTCCCCGCGACCCTGCTGACGGAACTCGGCTTTCCGGCGGCGGCGTACACATCGGACGGAATCGAGTACCACGACCGGATCAGCTACCTGAAAGCGGGTCTCGCACTGTCCGACGTGATCACCACCGTCTCGCCCACCTACGCGCAGGAAATCCTGAGCCCGGCCGAGGGCATGGGGTTCGACGGCCTGCTGAACTCGCGGCAAAATCGCCTGCACGGCATTCTGAACGGCATCGACACGACCGTCTGGAACCCCGCGACCGACGACGCGATCGCCGCCCGTTACGAGACCGGGGCGGCCAAGACGGCGAACAAGACGGCGTTGCAGACCGAATTCGAACTGATCGTCGACCCGGCACCGCTGTTCGGCGTCATCAGCCGCCTCACCACCCAAAAAGGTCTCGACCTGCTGGCCGCCGCCCTCCCCGTCCTGCTCGACGCCGGGGCGCAACTGGTCGTGCTCGGCTCCGGCGACGCCGCGATCGAGGCCGCGTTCGTGGCCGCCGCCGAGCGCCATCCCGGCCGGGTCGCCTGCCGGCTCGGCTACGACGAGGCGCTGGCCCACCGCATCCAGGCCGGTGCGGACGCGCTACTGGTGCCATCGCGGTTCGAGCCGTGCGGCCTCACGCAACTCTGCGCGCTCCGCTACGGCACCATCCCGGTCGTCTCGCGCGTCGGCGGCCTGGCCGACACCGTGGTCGACGCGAACGCGATGGCCGTCGCGTCGGGTGCGGCCACCGGCGTGCAGTTCGCGCCGGTCACGCGGGCCGCGTTGGAGGCCGCGATCCGCCGGACGGTTAAGCTCTACGCCGACAGCGGCATTTGGGGAAAAATGCGGGACAGCGCAATGAAGACCGACGTGTCCTGGGCCAATCCCGCACGCGCCTACGCCAAAATCTACGCCTCGTTTTGAACGAGGGCCGGCCGGAACCGCTCGGCGTCACCCTCGACGTCGATGGCGTCAACGTCGCCGTCCACGCGCCCGACGCGGAGCTGGTCGAACTGTGCCTGTTCGACGGCGACACCGAGCGCCGGGTGAAGCTCGCCGCCCGGACCGCCGGCGTGTTTCACGCGCACGTTCCGGGCATCGTCGCGGGCCAGCATTACGGGTTGCGCGCGCACGGGCCGTGGCGGCCGGAGGCCGGGTTCCGCTTCAACGCGGCCAAGCTTCTGCTCGATCCCTACGCGACCGCCATCGACCGCCCGTTCCGTCTCGTGCCGTCGCTATTCGGCCAAGGCCCCGACGACCGCATCCGCGACGACACCGACAGCGCGAAAGACATGCCGCGCTGCATCGTCGAGGGTCCGCCCGACCCGACGCCCGTGAAGCGGCCCGGCACGCCGTGGTCGCGGACGATCATCTACGAACTGCCGGTGCGCGGCTTCACCATGCGCAACCCCGGCGTGCCCGCCGCACTGCGCGGCACGTTCGCGGGCCTCGCCCATCCCGCCGCCCTGAACCATCTGATCGCCCTCGGCATCACCGCCGCCGAAATCCTGCCGCCCGCCGCCTGGATCGACGACCGGCAACTGCCCGCACTCGGCCTGTCGAACGCCTGGGGCTACAACACCGCCGCGTTCCTGGCCCCCGACCCGCGCCTGGCCCCCGGCGGCTGGACAGAGGTGCGCGCCGCCGTTTCCGCCCTGGCCGATGCCGGGATCGAGACGATCGTCGACATCGTGCTGAACCACACCGGCGAGGGCGACGAACTCGGCCCCACCCTGTCGCTGCGCGGCCTCGACAATGCCGGCTACTACCGCCTCCGCCCCGACAATCCCCGCTTCTATGTGAACGACACCGGCTGCGGCGACACGGTGGCACTCGACCGGCCGCCCGGCCTTCGGCTCGCGATGGATTCGCTGCGGGCGTGGGCGGTCCGGGGCGGCGTGCACGGCTTCCGCTTCGACCTCGCGCCCGTGCTCGGCCGCCGCGACGACGGCTTCGACCCGATCGCACCGCTGTTGCAGGCGATCGGCCAGGACCCGGTATTGCGCGAGCTGAAAATGATCGCCGAGCCGTGGGACGTCGGCCAGGGCGGCTACCGGCTCGGCCAGTTTCCCGCCGCGTGGGGCGAGTGGAACGACCGCTTTCGCGACGACACGCGAAAATTCTGGCGCGGCGATTCCGGGATGCTGCGCGGCATGGCGACGCGGCTCGCGGGCTCCGACGACGTGATGCGGGCGCACGGCCACCCGTCGCGCTCGATCAACTTCGTCGTCGCGCATGACGGGTTCACCCTCGCCGACCTCGTCTCGTACGAGCGCAAGCACAACGACGCGAACGGCGAGGGCGGCCGCGACGGCACGAGCGAAAACCTGTCGTGGAACAACGGCGCCGAGGGCGAGACCGCCGATGCCACGATCCGCGCCGAGCGAATCCGCGACCAGATCGCGATGCTGGACACGCTGCTGTCCGCGCGCGGCACGCCGATGCTGATCATGGGCTCCGAGGGCGGGCACACCCAGCACGGCAACAACAACGCGTATTGCCAGGACGGCCTGACCTGGCTCGACTGGGATTTCGACCCCGCGATCCTGGCCGCGACCCGTGCCGCCATCGCGCGCCGGCAGGCCGATCCGGCGCTGGACGACGACCGCTTCCTCGCCAACGACGGCGACGTGTTCTGGCTCCGTACGGACGGCACGCCGATGCGCGAGCCCGACTGGGCGGACGGCGACACGCTGATCGCGCTGTTCACCACGGGCGTGTCCAGGGCACTGATCGTGCTGAACCGGGCCCGCAGCGCGATCACGGTAACGCTTCCGCCCGGCAATTGGTCGGGCACCGGCCACGTCGCCGCCCGCAGCGTCGGCGTTTTCACCTCGGAGGCTGTTTAGATGACAGGCAACGCCGATCAGGCCGAGGACCTGGACCGGGGCCGGCGGCGACCGCTGGCTCGCGAACGAGCGGCTGCTCGAACGCCAGCTCGCCGATATCGGCGACGTGCTGATCGAAGCCGCCGCACCGAAACCGGGCGAGCGCGTGCTCGAGATCGGCTGCGGCACGGGATTGATCGCGGCCCGCATTCTCGGCGCGGTTCAGCCGGGCGGCGAACTGGTCGCGGTCGACATCTCGGCCCCCCTGCTCGACGTCGCCCGCAAATCCGTCCCCGGTGCCGACTTCCGACTGGCCGACGCGCAGACCGCCGAGCTGCCGCGCGACCGCGACCTCGTTTTGTCCCGCTTCGGCGTGATGTTCTTCGCCGACCCGGTCGCCGCGTTCGCGAATATCCGCGCGGCGATGCGTCCCGGCGGCCGCCTTGCTTTCGTCTGCTGGGCGCCGCTCGCCGACAGCCCGTGCTGGTCGATCCCGATGGCGATCGTCACCCGCCACCTCGGCCCGCCCGACCCGGTGCCGGCCGGGACACCGGGACCGCTCTCCCTCGCCGACCCCGTCCGCCTGCGCGGCATTTTGACGGAGGCCGGATGGGACAGCGTCACGATCGACACGCGGCAGGTGGCGACCCGCCAGCCGACCCTGGCCGATCTGGCCGAGATCGCCGTCCGCATGGGCCCCGCCTCGGCGCTCATCAACGCGCGCCAGCCGGACGCCGCGATTCTGGCTGCCATCCGGTCCGAAATCCTCGAAGCGCTCGCCGGCTACGCGACCGCCGACGGGGCCTCGGTTCCGGCCAGCGTTCACGTCGTCGGCGCGATCAACCCCTGAGCGCGTCCGCGAGCCGTTCGAGCCCGGCCCCGGGCTGACCGAACCGCAACCAGCGCGGATGCCCGGCAAACTTCCGGACGGCGATCCCGCGCGACGCGAGCCGGGCATGGAGTGCCGCCGCGTCATCGGTCTCCGTGAGGCGAAACAGCCGGGTGCCGCCGATCACCCGCACCCGGCCGGCCAGCACCGCATCGAGACGCACCGTCTCGGCGGTCAATCGCGCCCGTGTCGCGGCGAGCCACGCCGCGTCCGCCAGTGCCACGGTCCCGATCGCGATGGCAGGCCCGGAGACCGCCCACGGCCCCAGCGCGGCCCGGATGATCGCGGCCCGCGCTCGCGAAGAGACCGCGAAACCGAGCCGCACGCCCGCCAGCCCGTAGGTCTTGCCGAACGAGCGCAGCACCACCGTCGCCGGATGGTCGGTGGCGGCCACGCTGAGCGGCCCGTCCTCCAGATCGGCGAACGCCTCGTCCACCACCAGCAGATCGCGGTCCGCGAGCGCCAAAACCTCGTCCGGGGTACGGCGCATCCCGTCCGGGTTGTTCGGATTGCACAGCACGACCGTTCGCGCATCGGCCGACTCGGTCGCACCCGCACGAGCCCAGGCCCGAGAATGCTCGGCGTAGGTCGGCCCGATCACCCGCACCGTCCTGGCCGGAAACAGCCGCGGCAACAGGTCGATCAACAGCTCCGTCCCCGGTGCGGCCACCACGCGCGCAGGGTCGGCCACGCCGTACGCCCGCGCCGCCGCCGCCTCCAGCGCCAGCACATCCTCGGGCTCCGGCAGCCGCTCCAGACAGCCGGGCGGCAGCGGCGGCACCGGATACGGCACCGGGTTGATGCCGGTCGACAGATCGAGCCACGGCGTTGCCGCGCCGGGCCATGCGCGCCGGAGTGCGGCCAGCGTGCCGCCGTGCTCTAAAACCTCGTCCAACCCAGAAACGCCCCCTGACCCAGACCCTCACCATCGCCGCCGCCGCCCTGATGGTCGAGGCCGTGTTCGGCTACCCGGACCGCCTGTTCGCGCTCGTGCGGCATCCCGTCGTCTGGGCCGGCGCGCTGATCGGCGTCCTCGACCGGGCACTCAACGACCGGACGCATCGGTGGCGGGGCGTTCTGGCCGTCGCGGTCCTGCTTGCCGCCGCAATCCTGCCCGCCGCCTTGATCCAGGCCGTCGCGCCGGCCCTCGTCACGGCGGTATTGGCGAGCAGCCTGCTGGCCCAGCGCAGCCTGCACGCCTACGTCGCCGCCGTCGCGTCGGCGCTGGAGACGGGCGGCCTGCCGGCGGGCCGCAAGGCGGTGGCGCACATCGTCGGCCGCGATCCGGAGACGCTGGACGAGGCCGGCGTGGTTCGCGCCGCCATCGAAAGCCTCGCCGAAAACTTCTCGGACGGCGTCGTCGCCCCGGCGTTCTGGTGCGCGGTCGCGGGCCTGCCCGGCATCGCGGCCTACAAGGCGGCCAACACGGCGGATTCGATGATCGGCCACCGCACACCGAAGCACGAAGCATTCGGCTGGGCCGCCGCGAGGCTCGACGATGTCGTCAACCTGCCCGCGTCGCGCCTGTCGGCACTATGGCTGGCACTGGCGTCCGGCCGCCCGGTCGCGGTGATGCGCGTCGTGTTACGCGACGCGCGAAAACACCGTTCGCCCAACGCCGGCTGGCCGGAAAGCGCCATGGCGGCGGCGCTCGGCCTGCGACTCGCCGGACCGCGCGTGTATGGCGGCGTGTCGGTCGACGATGCCTGGATGGGCGACGGCACGCCGGATGCCTCGGTCGCCGACTTGCGTGCGGCACTCAGGGTTTACCGGCGGGCTTGCGTGATCCAGGGCGTGGTCGTCGTGGCACTGGCGCTCGCGATCTAGCGCGCCAACCCGATCAGCCGCCCGACATCCATGTGCGTCTCCAGATGCGCGGCCAGCGCGTCCAGCGCCGCTTCGACCGACGCCCCGTGCGAGACGGCCGACGCGGCCCCGAACCCGGCCAGCCACGCCGCCCGGCACGCATCGCCGGCGAACAGGCCGTGCACGTACGTCCCCGACACGCGCCCATCGTCCGATACAGCGCCGTCGTCGCGCCCGTCGTCGAACGTCAGCATCGGGTTCGCGCAATCCGGTCCTGCGGTGCGCCCGACATGCATCTCGTAGCCGTCGAACCCGGCACCACGCATCCGCCCGCGCACCGGCGCCAGCCGCTTGTCGCCGGTCAGCACCGTTTCGACATCGAGCAGCCCGAGTCCCGCGACGCTGTTCGGAACCCCCTCGACCCCGTCGGGATCGGCCACGATCCGGCCCAGCATCTGATAGCCGCCGCACAGCCCCAGCACGCGCCCGCCGGCACGGACATGCGCCAAGATGTCGATATCCCAGCCCTCGGCCCGCAACGCCGCCAGATCGGCGATCGTCGCCTTGGACCCGGGCAGGATCACCACGTCGCAGCGCGGCAACGATGTTTGCACGCGGCACCATCCGCAATTCCACCGACGGCTCGGCGCGCAGCGGATCGAGGTCGTCGAAATTGGCGATCCACGGCAGCATCGGCACGACAATTCGGACGCGCGCATCCGGTCGCCGCGCTTCGGTGCGGTCCGACCAAATCAGCCGCGTCCTCGGCGGGCAGTGCGCGGGTCGCGTCCGTGTGCGGCACGAGGCCCAATGCCGGCCATCCGGTGCGGTCCTCGATCATTCGCATGCCGTCGGCGAACAACGACAGGTCGCCGCGCATGCGGTTGACGACGAACCCGGCGACCATCGCGCGGTCGCCCACATCAAGCACCGCGTGCGTGCCGACCAGGCTCGCGATCACCCCGCCCCGGTCGATGTCGCCGATGATCACGACGGGAACATCCGCCGCGCGCGAAAATCCCATGTTGGCGATGTCGTGCGCGCGCAGATTGATTTCCGACGCGCTCCCCGCACCCTCGACCAGCACGATGTCCGCTTCCGCCCGCATCCGCGCGTAACTGTCGAGCACGCGCGGCATCAGTCCGGCCTTTTGCGCCTGATAGTCCCGGGCGCGCGCCGTGCCGATCACGCGGCCCTGCACGACGATCTGCGCGCCCGTTTCGCTCTGCGGCTTTAGCAACACCGGATTCATGTGCACGCTCGGCGCAACCCCGCACGCCCGCGCCTGCAACGCCTGCGCGCGACCGATCTCGCCGCCGTCTTCCGTCACTGCGGCGTTGTTGCTCATGTTCTGCGGCTTGAACGGGCGCACGCGAAAACCGCGGATCGTCAGCGCCCGGCATAGCCCCGCGACCAGCACCGATTTGCCGACACCGGACCCGGTTCCCTGAAACATCAGCGCGGTCAGAACTCGATCCCCGCCTGCGCCCGCACCCCCGCCGCGAAGTGATGTTTTAGCGCCACCATCTCGGTCACCAGATCGGCCATCTCGATCAGCGCCGGTTTCGCGTTCCTGCCGGTGACGACGACATGCAACGAGGATCGGCGTGCCGCCAAAACGGCCAGCACGGTATCGAGCGGCAGGTAGTCGTAACGCAGCGCGATGTTCAGCTCGTCCAGCACCAGCAGACGCAAATCCGGCTCCGCCATCAGCGCCACCGCCCGCGCCCATGCGGCCTCGGCGGCGGCGACGTCGCGGGCGCGATCCTGCGTCTCCCAGGTGAAACCCTCGCCCATCGTGTGCCACGCGATCAGCTCGCCGCCCATGCGCTCCAGCATGCGACGCTCGCCGGTGTCCCACGCGCCCTTGATGAACTGCACGACGCCGACGCGAAAACCCTGGCCGAGCGAGCGCACGATCAGCCCGAGGGCGGCGGTCGTCTTGCCCTTGCCCGGCCCGGTGTGGACCATCAGCAGGCCCTTTTCCAAGATGGTCTTGGACGCGACCTCGGCATCCTGCACCGCTTTCCGGCGCGCCATTTTCGCCGCGTGAAGGTCGTCGCTCATCCCTTGATCCTCATCGGTAGTCCCGCAACCACGAACAGCACCGTATCGGCCCGCGCCGCCACGGCCTGATGCAGCCGTCCCGCCGCGTCGCGAAACGCGCGCGACAACGCGTTGTCCGGCACGATGCCCAGCCCGACTTCGTTGCTGACCAGCACGGTGTCGGCGTCGCGGTCCAGAGCGCCGATCAAACCGTCCATCTCCGCAAGCCTGTCGGCGAGCAGCAGGTTCGTCACCCACAGCGTCAGGCAATCCACCAGCACCGGACCTTTCGCGTCCCGCAGCGCGCGGCAAAGGTCCAGCGGCTCTTCGACGGTCACCCACCCGGGCTCCCGTCGCTCGCGATGGGTAGAAATCCGGGCCCGCATCTCCGCATCCCACGCCTGCCCGGTCGCGATATAAACCCACGGCGGCGGCAACGCGGTGACGAGCCCCTCGGCCAGCGCGCTTTTGCCGGACCGGGCGCCGCCCAACACGAACTGGACGCGCGGGGAAGGCAGGGCGTATGTCATTCCTCGGATGGTCCTTCCCACGCGGAAGGTGAAAAGGGAATGCGGTGCGGGATGTCATCCCCATGCCGCGGCTGCGCCCGCAACTGTAGGCGGAGAGTGTCGCGCCGGATGCCACTGGGTCACACCCCGGGAAGGTCGGCGGGACGCGTTCGATCCGTGAGCCAGGAGACCTGCCATCCACGCCCACCGCGCGCCGTGCGGGATGCCACGGTCGCGCCACGCATCGCGACGTCGCGGACAGCTTTCCGCGCCGGCATCCCGTGTCTGTTGTGCGTGTGGGAGAGCCGTGTGTCCGACGTCAAACCAGAGCTTCATGTCTGCCTGACCTGCCGCGCCGGCCGCGAGCTGGCGGAGGGCGACACCCCGCCCGGCGCCCTGCTCCACGCCGAGCTGTCGCGGCTGCAGGCCGGACGCCAGACCGTGATCCTGCGCGAGGTGACCTGCCTCGCGAGCTGCGAGACCGGCTGTGCCGCGGTGATCGCCATGCCGGGCCGCTGGACCAACCTGCTCGGCCGGCTGGACGTGCCGCTCGCGGCCGATCTGCTGGCCTATGCGGGCCTGTATGCCGCATCCAAGACCGGCACGGTGATGCCGTCCAAACGCCCTCCGGCGCTGCACCCGCGCATGGTGCTCGGCCGTGTTCCGGACCTTTATTCATGAACAAAATCCCCGCCACGATCATCACCGGCTTTCTGGGTGCCGGTAAAACGACACTCGTCCGCCACGTGCTCGAGCACGCGGGCGGTCGGCGCATCGCGATCATCGTCAACGAGTTCGGCGCGCTCGGCATCGACGGCGAGACGCTGCGCGCGTGCGGGATCGAGGGTTGCGAGGACGACGACATCGTCGAGCTCGCGAACGGCTGCCTGTGCTGCACCGTCGCCGACGATTTCGTCCCGGCGATGACGGCGCTGCTCGACCGCGCAAGACCGCCCGAGCACATCCTGATCGAGACGTCCGGCCTCGCGCTGCCGAAGCCTTTGTTAAAGGCGTTCGACTGGCCGGGGATCCGCAGCCGCATCACCGTCGACGGCGTGATCGCGGTTGTCGACGGCCCGGCGGTCGCGGCCGGCCGGTTCGCGGACGATCCCGCAGCCGTCGCGGCCCAGCGCGCGGGCGATACGTCGGTCGATCACGACAACCCGCTCGCCGAAGTGTTCGAGGATCAGCTGACGTGCGCCGACATGGTCGTGCTGAACAAGGCCGATCTGATGGATGGCGACACGCTCGCCCGCGTGCATGCCGCCATCGCCCGCGTTCTGCCCCGCGCGGTGAAAACCATTGCGGTGCGTGACGGTGTCGTCGACCCGGCGGTGCTGCTCGGCCTCGGCGCGGCGGCGGAGGACGATCTGGCGTCCCGGCCGTCGCATCACGACGCCTTGGACGGTGCCCACGAGCACGACGATTTCGAAAGCTTCGTGGTGCCGTTGCCGGAGATCGCCTCGGTCGACGGGTTGATCGCGAGGCTCCGCGCCGCGACCGAGGCGCACGACGTGCTGCGGATGAAGGGGTTCGCGTCGGTTGCCGGCAAGCCGATGCGCCTCGCCGTGCAGGGCGTGGGCGTCCGGCTGCGGCACGCCTTCGACCAGCCCTGGCCGAACGGGCCGCGCGCCGGGCACATGGTCGTCATCGGCCGCACCGGCATGGATCGCGCCGCCATCACGGCGATGATCGCGCCCGCATGAGCCGATGCACCTCCTAGTCCGTGAAACCCGCTCGCTGGACGACGACGCGCCAGTGGTCGAGTTCGACCACGATTCTGGCGACCTCGTCCTGCTGAGCTTCTCGGACGCCGACCTCGGGGCCGCCGCCGCCGCGTGGGCCGGCCTGCCCGAGCCGCGCCCGACGCTGCGCCTGGTGCCGCTTGCCGCGCTGGCCCATCCGATGTCGGTCGATCTGTATGCCGAGCGGGTCATTTCGCGCGCCCGCTGCGTGGTCGTGCGGCTGCTGGGCGGCGTCGACTACTTTCGCTACGGCGTGGAGGAGTTCGCGGCCGTCTGCCGCGATAACGGCGTGGCGCTCGCGCTGATCCCCGGCTGCGAGCGCCGCGATCCGGCGCTGCCCGAACTGTCGACCGTCCCGGCCGCCGACCTCGACACGCTCGACGGCTATTTCCGCCAAGGCGGCCCCGCCAACATCGGCCACGCGCTCCGCCTTGCGGCCCGGCTCGGCGGTATTGTCAGCCGAACCATTCCGCCAGCGCCGGAGCCGATGCCGGTCGCGGGCGAGGTCGCGTTGCACGTGCCGCCGGTCGGGCAAGCTCGGCACGGCGGCGATCGTGCTCTACCGCTCGCACCTGCTGTCCGGCGACATCGCGCCCATCCTGGCGATGGCCGACGCGCTCGCGGCCCGTGGCCTCGGCGTCCGCGCGATCCATGTCGCGAGCCTCAAGGATCCTGTCGCCGCCGCCTTCGTCGAGGAGCGGCTGCGGTCGTGGCGGCCCTCAATCGTGCTGTCGGCGACCAACTTTTCAGCCCGTGGAGACAACGGCTCGCCGCTCGACGCGGCCGGAGTCCCGGTGCTGCAACTCGTCCTCGCGGGCGGCGAGCGCAGCGCCTGGGCGGCATCGTCGCGCGGCCTGTCGCCGGCCGACCTCGCGATGCAGGTCGTGTTGCCGGAGCTGGACGGACGGCTGCTCACCACGCGCCATCTCGTTCAAGGCGCAATCCGAGCCCGTCCCCGGCCTGCAATACGCGCGAACGATCCATGCCCCCGACGCCGACGGCATCGCGCTGGCCGCCGACCGCGCCGCCGGGTGGGCGAGGCTGGCCGCGACCGCACCGGCCGAGCGGCGGATCGCACTCATCCTGTCCGACTATCCGGGCGCCGAGGGCGGCCAGATCGGCCACGCCGTCGGCCTCGACACGTTCGCCAGCGTTTCGGCGATCGCGACCGCGCTGTCGGCGGCCGGCTACACCGTGCCGGATCCGGCCGGTGTCACGGCGGCGCTGCTCGCGGCGGGGCCCATCGAACTCGGCAATCTGACCATCGCGATCCAGCCCGATCGCGGCGGCCCGGACCGTCGCGCCGGCTACCACGACCCCGACGCGCCGCCGTGCGCACGCCTACGTCGCGTTCTACCGTTCGCTCCGCGACCACCACGCGATGATCCACCTCGGCGCGCACGGAACGCTCGAATGGCTGCCGGGAAAAGCGGTCGCCCTCTCCGCCGCCTGTGCCCCGGCTGCTCTGATCGGCGGCATGCCGGTGATCTACCCGTTCATCGCCAACAACCCCGGCGAGGCGGCGGCGGCCAAGCGTCGGCTCGGCGCGGTCGTGATCGGCCACCTCACCCCGCCGCTGACCCGCGCCGGCACCTACGGCGTGGCGCGCGATGTCGAACGCCTGCTCGACGACTACGCCGCCGCCGACGGCCTCGACCGCCGCCGCATGGCCCTGCTCCGCCGCGACATTCTGGCGCGGGCGTCGGAGTGCGGGCTGCTGGCCGAGAGCGGCGTGTTGCCGGGGGCCGAGGACGATGCGGCGCTCGCCCGGCTCGACGCATATCTGTGCGACTGCAAGGACATGCAGATCCGCGACGGCCTTCATGTGTTCGGCAAAGCGCCGTCGGCCGAGGCGCGGCTGAAACTGCTGGCGTGCCTACCGGACGGGAGCGACATGGCGCTCGATGCGTCGGCCCCCTCGGAAATGGCGGCGTTGCTGGCCGCACTCGACGGCCGGTTCGTCCAGCCCGGTCCGGCCGGTGCGCCGACGCGCGGGCGGGCCGACGTGCTGCCGACCGGGCGCAACCTGTTCACGATCGACCCCCGCGCGGTGCCGACCCGCGCCGCGATGGTGCTGGCCGCGCGCGCCGCCGAGGACCTGCTGCGCCGCCACGTCCAGGATTTCGGGGACTGGCCGCGCCGCCTCGTGATCGACGTCTGGGGCAGCACGACGATGCGGACCGGCGGCGAGGCGCTGGGCCTGGCACTGACGCTGATCGGCGCGGCCCCGGTGTGGGACGACGCCTCCGGCCGCGTGTCGGGGGTCGAAGTGGTGCCGCTCGCGTTGCTCGACCGCCCCCGAGTCGACGTGACGCTGCGGATTTCCGGCCTGTTCCGCGACGCGTTCCCGGCCCAGCTCGAGCTTTACGACATGGCGACCCGCATGGTGGCCGCGCGCGACGAGGCGGCCGAGTGGAACCCGCTCGCCGCCGCCCCGCCCGGGGCCAGGGTGTTCGGCCCGGCCCCCGGCGGCTACGGCGGCGGCGTGTCCGACGTTCTGGCGCACGATCCGTCGGCGGACCGGGACACGCTCGGGGCCGCGTACCTCGCCGCGTCGCCGCACGCGTTCGGGCGCGATGCCGGGGCGTTCGCCGACCGTGTGGCGCATGCCGATGGGTTCGTGCGGGCGCTCGATCATGCCGAGATGGACGTGCTGGAGGGCACCGAGCACGCGGCGCAGTCGGGCGGGTTCGCCGCCGCCGCCGCGTCGCTCGGCGCCACGCCCGCCATCTGGCATCTGGACACCGCCGGTGCGCCCCGCACCCGCACGATGGCCGAGGAAGTGTTTCGCGCTACGCGGGGCCGTGCCGCCAACCCGGCCTGGATCGCCGGGCAGATGCGCCACGGCTACCGGGGTGCGGCCGAAATCGCGCGCTCCGTCAGCGGCTTGCATGCCTTCGCCGCCACGCTGCACGAGCGGTTCGACCGCCAGTTCGATCTGCTGTTCGACGCGACCCTCGGCGATCCGGCGGTGGACGCGTTCCTGCTGGCCGAGAATCCCCACGCGCGGGAAGCGATCCGCGCCCGCTTCGCCGACGCCAGAACCCGCGACCTCTGGCGGGTCGGCCGCAACACGGTAGCCGAGGCGTTGCGATGATCCGCGGCTGGTGCCCGACGCTCGCCGAACCGATGCTGTCGGGCGACGGCTGGCTGGCCCGCGTGCGTCCGCCGTTCGGCGTGCTGCACGACGTCCCCGCCTTCGCCGCCGCGTGCGTGCGGTTCGGCAACGGCATCGTGGAGGTCACGAGCCGCGCCGCGCTGCAGGTCCGGGGTTTGCGCGACGTCGCCGCGTTCGCGGCCGAGATGGCGCGGCTCGGCCTGGACGGCGACGACCGGATCGTGTTCGCGCCCATGCTTCGGAACGAAACGCCGTGGGGCGATCTGAGCGGTTTGCCCCCAAAAGTGTTTCTGGCGGTGGATGGCGGGCCGTTGCCGATGGGCGATATCGGGGCCGACATGACGATTCGCGACGGAAGGCTCATCGTCGGCGGTCTGGCGGTCGCGGC
This sequence comes from uncultured Alphaproteobacteria bacterium, assembly GCA_963756975.1. Classification (GTDB taxonomy): domain Bacteria; phylum Pseudomonadota; class Alphaproteobacteria; order Acetobacterales; family Acetobacteraceae; genus CAVRQM01. The sequence continues at coordinate 873,000 of CAVWPS010000002.1, forward strand.
TTCACAGGAGGCGGTCGCGGCGCTGACGGCCGCGTTTCTGCGGGTGACGCCACCGCCGAAACGGTTCGAGAACGCCCGGATGCTGTTCGCCGCTGCCGGGCTGACGCCGTTCCCGGTCGAGCCGGTCGCAGCCGCCAAAACCATCGGACCGCACCCGGCCGGCTTCGTCGCCGGCCTTCCGTTCGGCGCGATCGACGCGAACAAACTGCCGGCGCTGGCCCGGCTGTCCGGCGACGGCACGCTGCGCCCGGCCCCGTGGCGCGCGTTCGTGCTGCCCGGCACCGGCGACGTGTCGGACGCGGTCGAGGCGCTCGGCCTGATCGCCGGCCAAGCCGATGCGCGGCTGAACGTCGTCGCATGTCCCGGCGGCCCCGCGTGCGCGAGCGGGACCGTGCCGGCCCGCCTCGACGCGGCGACGCTGCGGCCGGACCGGCTGATCCATGTGTCGGGGTGCGCCAAGGGATGCGCCCATCCGGGTGCGGCGGATGTCACGCTGGTCGGCGAGGCCGGACTCTACAACGTCGTCCGCAACGGCCGCGCGGGCGACGCGCCGGTGTTGCGCGGGCTGACCTTCGCGCAGGCGGTGGCGAGCCTGTGAATTACGAACGCGACGGGGCCACGATCTATGCGCGGTCGTTCGCCATGATCCGGGCCGAGGCCGACCTGTCCGCGTTCGAGGCGGCCGAATCGGTCGTCGCCGTCCGCATGATCCATGCGTGCGGCATGGTCGACCTCGCCGCCGACATTGCGTTCTCGGCCGGCTTCGCGACCGCCGCCCGCGCCGCGCTGAAAGCCGGGGCCGCGATCTGCTGCGACAGCCGGATGGTGGCCGACGGCGTCACGCGCACCCGCCTGCCCGCCGGCAACGCGGTCGTCTGCACGCTGGCCGACCCGGAAACGCCGGCGCTGGCGCTGAAACTCGGCACCACGCGATCCGCCGCCGCGATCGATTTGTGGGGCGATCGGCTCCGGGGCGCGGTGGTCGCGATCGGCAACGCGCCGACCGCGCTGTTCCACCTCATGGAGCGGATCGACGCGGGTGCCCCGATGCCGGCCGCGATCGTCGGCTGCCCGGTCGGGTTCATCGGCGCGGCCGAAAGCAAGGCGGCGCTCGCCGAGTGGGGCCGGGTGCCGTTCGTGATCGTGCGCGGCCGGCGCGGCGGCAGCGCCATCGCGGCGGCGGCGGTCAACGCCTTGGCGAACGAAATCGAATGACGGGAACGCTCCACATCGTCGGCCTCGGCCCGGGCGACCCCGAGCTGATGACCGTCCGCGCCGCCAGAATCGTCGCGAGCGCGCCGGTGGTGGCGTATTTCGCCAAAAAGGGTGCGGTCGGCCATGCGCGCGAAATGGTCGAGGGATTGATGTCCGATCGCGTCGAGGAGCTTCGGCTCGACTACCCGTACACGACGGAAATCGCGGTGGGCGACCCCGCGTATGCCACCGGCCTCGCGACCTTCTACGATTCCTGCGCGGAACGGCTGGCCGAGCGGCTGGCGACCCGGGACGTGGCGCTGCTGTGCGAGGGCGACCCGTTCTTCTACGGCTCCTCGCTGGCGTTGCTGGACCGGCTCGGCCATCGCTTCGCGACCGATGTCACGCCCGGCGTGTCCGGCATGTCCGGCTGCTGGACCCGCGCACGACTGCCGATGACGCATGGCGACGACGTGCTGACGGTGCTGCCGGCCACACTCGACGCCGACACCCTGACGCGGCGGCTCGACGGGCGGCGACGCGGCGGTGGTGATGAAGCTCGGCCGCAACCTCGACAAGGTTCTGGCAAGCACGAAGGCCGCCGGGCTGCTGGACCGTGCCGTTTATGTCGAGCGCGGCACCATGGCCGGCGAGCGGGTGGTCCCGCTGGCCGACATGGCCGGGGCGCGCGCGCCGTATTTCAGCATGGTGCTGATCCCCGGCCGGCAACGCCCGCGATGACGCTCGCGATCGTCGGCCTCGGCCCGGGTGCGGCCGACCTGCTCGCGCCCCGTGCCGCGCATGCGCTGGCGCACGCGACCGACCTGATCGGCTACGGCCCGTACGTCGCGCGGGTGCCGGACCACGGCCAGACCCGTCACGTCAGCGACAACCGCGCCGAGATATCTCGCGCCCGGCATGCGTTGGCGCTGGCCTCCGAGGGGCGGCGCGTGGCGGTCGTCTCGTCGGGCGATGCGGGCGTGTTCGCGATGGCGAGTGCGGTGTTCGAGGCGATCGAGCGCGGCGAACCGGCATGGCGCGCGCTCGATGTCGAGGTCATCCCCGGCATTTCGGCGATGGCCGCCGCCGCCGCACGGATCGGGGCGCCGCTGGGGGCGGATTTCTGCACGATCTCGCTGTCGGACAACCTCAAACCATGGCCGACGGTGCTGCGGCGGCTGACGCTGGCCGCCGAAGCCGGGTTCTCGATGGCGCTCTACAACCCGATCTCGGCGGCGCGCCCGTGGCAGCTCGGGGCCGCGTTCACCGCGTTGCGCGCGGTGCTGCCGGGCCGCGTGCCGGTGATGTTCGCGACCGCGGTCAGCCGGCCGGAGGAGCGGGTGACCGCGACGACGCTGGCGGAGGCGGACCCGGCGCGGGCCGACATGCGGACGCTGGTGCTGATCGGGACCGAGGCGACCCGGTCGGTGCCGCGCACCGGCGGTGGCCACTGGATCTACGCGCCGCGCTCGGTCGCCGCATGAAGCCAGGCGAGCGCGTCGTCGACCGTGATTTCGGGGCCACCCGGTCCGGGCGGACGCGCGATCATGACGACCGGGATGTGGAGACTTCGCGCCGCGTCGAGCTTGGCCGAAGTCGCATTTCCGCCGGCGTTCTTCGTGACCAGCATGTCGATGCCGCGATCCCGCATCAGCCGCACCTCGTCGGCGAGCACGAACGGTCCGCGCGCGGTGACGATCTCGACCACGGGCGGCAGATCGGCGGCGTCCGGCGGTTCGACGGAGCGGAGCACGTAGCGGTGCCAGGGTGCCGCCCGCAGCGGCGCCACATCCTGCCGGCCGATGGTGACGAACACGGTTTTGGGCACGGTCCCGAGGGCCGCGACGCCGGCGTTCATGTCCGCCGACATGGGTCCAACGGTCGCCCGGTCGTTCGGTCCACGGCGCGCGATACAGCGCCAGCAGGCGCGTGCCGGTGATGGCGGCGGCGGCACGGGCATTGGCCGACATGCGGGCGGCGAACGGATGGGTCGCGTCGATCAGGGCGTCCGTTTCGTGCTCGCGCAGGTATGTCGCGAGACCGTCGACGCCCCCGAAGCCGCCGATGCGGGTGGGCAGCAACTGCGCCGCCGGCTCGCGCGTGCGCCCGGCGAGCGAGATCGTCGCGTCGTAGCGGGCGTCGCCGGCCAATGCGGCCGCGAGACGCCGCGCCTCGGCCGTCCCGCCGAGGATCAGGATTTTCATGCCGGCACCATCGCCGCTTATGTCTCACCTTCATGCGGCGGCCGCGAGCGATGAGATGGCTCACAATCGTCGGCATCGGTGAGGATGGCTCGCTGTCCCCGCAGGCGCTCGCCGCGATCGCAGGGGCGAAGCTCGTCGTGGGTGGTGCCCGGCATCTGGCGTTGGCGGAGGCGCTGATCCCGGGCGAGCGCGCGGCGTGGCCGAGCCCGATCGCGTTCGACGGCATTTTAGCGCGACGGGGCGAGCCGGTCGTGGTGCTCGCATCCGGCGATCCGTCGCATTTCGGTATTGCCACGACGCTGGCCGGTGTTTTCCCGGCGGCGGAAATGGACGTGATCCCGGCGGTCTCGTCCATATCGCTCGCATGCGCGCGGCTCGGCTGGGCGGTGCAGGACGTTACGGTCGTGTCAGCATGCGGGCGGCCTCTGGCGGCAGTGCGACCGCATCTCGCACCGGGGGCGCGGCTGATCGTCTTGTCGGCCGACGCGACCACGCCGCTATCGCTCGCGAACATGCTGACGACGCACGGGTTCGGCGCGTCGACGCTGACCGTCATGGAGGCGCTCGGCGGTCCGCGCGAGCGGGTCCGCGTTGTGTCGGCGGCCGCGATGCCGGACGACATCGGGCCGCTGAACCTGGTCGCGATCGATTGTGCCGGAGGCGCAGCCTTGTCCCGCGCGGCCGGGCGCGCCGACGACTTGTTCGACCACGACGGCCAACTTACGAAGTCCGAGGTGCGGGCCGTAACGCTTTCCGCCCTGTCCCCGTATGCCGGCGCGTTGCTGTGGGACATCGGCTGCGGGTCCGGCGCGGTCGGCATCGAGTGGGCGCTGAGCCATCCCTCGTGCCGCGCGATCGGGATCGAAGCGGACCCGGTTCGCGCCGAGCGGGCGTCGCGCAACGCCGAACGCCTCGGCGCGGTGTCGGCCAGGGTTGTGCACGCAATGGCACCGGCGGCGCTGAAGAGATTTGCCTGTGCCCGACGCGGTGTTCGTCGGCGGCGGGGCCGATGACGGTGCGATCGACGCCGGATGGGCGGCGCTGCGGCCGGGCGGCAGAATGGTCGCCAATGCGGTGACGGTCGAAACCGAAGCGAGGCTGTTCGACGCGTTTTGCGCGCATGGCGGCACGATGACGCGGCTCTCGGTCGAGCGGCTCGACAGCCTCGGCGCGCAACACGGATTCAAACCCGCGCGCGCGATCACGCAGTGGGCGGCGACAAAGTGATCGTCGGCCTCGGTTGCCGCGCGGACGTGTCGGCCGATGCCGTGCTGGCGCTGATCGCGCGGGCGCTCGACGGACGCACGGCGACGGCGCTGGCGACCATCGCGACGAAGATTTCGGAGCCGGGATTGATCGAGGCCGCCGCGATGCTGCGGCTGCCGCTGCTCGCCGTCGATTTTCCCGCGATCGAGGCGGCGCAGGCGCGCTGCGTCACACGGTCCGCAGTCGCGCTCGCGCAAACCGGGGTCGCGAGCGTCGCCGAGGGCGCGGCACTGGCCGCCGCCGGGCCGGAGGCCGAACTGGTGCTGGCGCGCATCACCGACGGGCAAGTCACCGTGGCGCTGGCCGAATGACGGTTCATTTTATCGGCGCCGGGCCGGGTGCCGCCGACCTGCTGACGCTGCGCGGCCGCGACATTCTGGGGCGCTGCCCGGTCTGCCTGTACGCGGGCTCGCTGGTGTCGGCCGAGTTGCTGGCGTTCTGCGCGCCGGGTGCGAGGATCGTCGACACGGCACCGATGACGCTGGATCTGATCGAAGCTGAATTTTCGGCGGCCGAGTCCGCGGGCCACGACGTCGCCCGGCTGCACTCCGGCGACCTGTCGATCTACAGCGCGGTGGCCGAACAGATGCGGCGGCTCGACCGGCTCGGCATCGCCTACACCGTGACGCCCGGCGTGCCCGCCTTCGCCGCCGCCGCCGCCATGCTGGGTGCCGAGCTGACCGTGCCGGAGGTGGCGCAGTCCGTCGTGCTGACCCGTGTCGGTGGCCGTGCGTCGAACATGCCGCCGACCGAAACACTCTCTGCATTTGCCGCAACCGGCGCGACGCTCGCGATCCACCTCGCGATCCACGCGCTGCACGAGATCGTCGCGACACTGCTGCCGACGCACGGCGAGGATTGCCCGGTGGCCGTCGTGGTGCGCGCGAGCTGGCCGGACGAACGGGCGGTACGCGGCACGCTCGGCACGATTTTAGCAGCCGTTGCAGAACAGCCGATCGAGCGCACTGCATTGATTTTCGTCGGACGCGCATTGGCCGCAACGGGATTTCGGGAGAGCGCGCTGTACGACGGCACGCACGCACGCCGGTTCCGTCAGACGGACGTAAAACCGTGACGGCCGACGAGGGATCCGGTGCGGTCGAACAAAACCGTCTCGAGTTCCACCCCCGCCGGGCGCAACGCCTCGGCGGCGGTTTTCCACGCACGCTCGGCAACGAGATTGCCGAGCGCCGGACCCGCGATGGCGAACGCCTCGGCCGCCGTGTTCGCGCCCGCGATCGCCGGCATCCCGGCCCACGCCGCGAGCAGCGGAAGGTCCACCTCGCCGCGCCGGGAATGCAGATCGAGGCGTCCCTGCGCGAGCTTGGTCATCTTCGCGACACCGCCCGCGACCGTGATCCGCTCGACCGGATGGGTGCGGAGGTATTTCAGCATGCCGCCGACGAAATCGCCCATTTCGAGCAGCGCCGTCTCGGGCAGGCCGTGCAGCGCCCGGACCGCGATTTCGGACGTGTTGCCGGTGGCCCCGGCCACATGACGCAGCCCGATCGCGCGCGCGACGTCGATGCCGCGATGGATGCTGTCGATCCACGCCGCACAGGAATACGGGACGACGATGCCGGTCGTGCCCAGCACCGACAGCCCGCCGACGATGCCGAGCCGGCCGTTCAGCGTACGCTCGGCCAGCCGCTCGCCGCCCGGAATGGCGATTTCGACGGCGACATCGGCGGGACCGATCTCGGCCAGGTTCGCGCGGATCATGTCGCGCGGGACCGGGTTGATGGCGGGCTCGCCGGGCGGCAGCGCGAGGCCGGGGCGGGTCACCGTGCCGACGCCCTCGCCGGCGTGGAACGTGACGCCGCTGCCCGGCTGCGTTGCGCGGACGGTAACCACGATCAGCGCGCCGTGCGTCACGTCCGGGTCGTCGCCCGCGTCCTTCACCACGGCCGCGCGCGCCCAGCCGTCGCCGCTCGACGTTTCGGCCAGGGCGAAAGCGACGCGCTCGCCGCGCGGCAGGACGATCGTCACCGGGTCCGGGAAGCCGCCGCCGTTCAGGGCGACGAACGCGGCGCGCGCGGCCGCCGTGGCGCAGGCCCCGGTGGTCCAGCCTTTTCGCAATGGGGTTTCGGCGGCCACGATCACCGATGTGGGCGGGCGCGGCCTTGAGCGCCACCGGGTTTATCGTCGGCGCACCGCGTTCGGGGTCGGGCAAGACCACGATCACGCTCGCGATCCTGGCCGCACTCCGCCGGCGCGGCGTTGCGGTGCGGGCGGCGAAGTCTGGGCCGGACTACATCGACCCCGCATTTCACGCGGCGGCGACCGGGGCCGCGTGCCCGAACCTCGACACGTGGGCGATGCCGCCATCGCTGATCGGCGGGTTGCTGGCGGGCGACGGATTGCTGGTCGTCGAAAGTGCGATGGGCCTGTTCGACGGTGCCGGCAGCGTCGCGGGCCGGACCGGGGCCGCGGCCGACATCGCCGCCCGGTTCGCGTTGCCGGTGATCCTGGTGCTGGACGTGTCCGGGCAATCGCAGACTGCGGCGGCGGTGGCGCGGGGGTTCGCGACCCACGACCCCGATGTGCGAATCGCGGGCGTGATCGCGAACCGGGTCGGCAGCGAACGCCACCGCGCCGGCATTTTGGGCGCACTCGGCCGGCTGCCGCTGCCGCTGCTGGGTTCGGTGCCGCGCGATACGTCGATCGCGTTGCCGGAGCGGCATCTGGGCTTGGTGCAGGCGGACGAGCACGGCGCGTTGCCGGAGTTGCTGTCACGGCTGGCCGACATGGCCGAACGCCACCTGGACCTCGACGCAATTCTTCTATCGGCGCGTCCGATCGCCACGGCGGCGGAAAGCGCACCGGCATTGCCGCCGCCGGGGCAGCGGATCGCCTTGGCCCGCGATGCCGCGTTCAGCTTCGTCTACGCGCATGTGCTGGACGGCTGGCGGCGGCAGGGCGCCGAAATCGCGACGTTCTCCCCGCTCGGCGACGAACCGCCGCCGGACGATTGCGACGCCCTCTGGCTTCCCGGCGGCTACCCCGAATTGCACGCGGGACGGCTCGCGTCGGCGGACCGGTTTCGCGCGGGCGTGCGAGCGTTCGCGGACACGCGGCCGGTGCACGGGGAGTGCGGCGGACACATGGTGCTCGGCGCCACGCTGCAGGATGCGGACGGCGTGACGCATCCGATGCTGAACCTGCTGTCCCACGCGACCAGCTACGCGCGGCGAAAAATGCACCTCGGGTATCGCGAGGCGACGCTGGCCGGCGATTGCGTGCTGGGCGGGCGCGGCACCGTGCTGCGCGGCCACGAATTCCACTACGCGAGCACGGTCGATCCCGGCGACGACCTGCCGCTCGCGAGCATGACCGACGCGACCGGGGCCGATCTCGGTGCCTCGGGCGGACGCCGCGGCCGCGTCTCCGGCTCGTTCTTCCACGCCATCGCCCTCTCAGGACATTAGATGACCCTCGACGACATCCGCTCACTCGCTGCCAACCCGTCCAACGGACATGCGGAGGCCGAGGCGGCCGTCGCGGCGCGCCAGACGACGCTGACCAAACCGCCCGGCAGCCTCGGCCGGCTAGAGGAGCTGGCCGGCTGGCTCGCCCGCTGGCAGGGGCGCGAGATGCCCCGGCTGGACCGGGTCGAGGTGCTGGTGTTCGCCGGCAACCACGGCGTGGTCGCACAGGGCGTGTCGCCGTATCCGGCGGCGGTGACGGCACAGATGGTCGGCAACTTTTCGGCGGGCGGGGCGGCGATCAACCAGATTTCCCGCGTGGCCGGTGCCACGTTGCGGGTGATCCCGCTCGATCTCGACGACCCGACCGGCGACATCTCCGTCGAGGACGCGATGGACGAGGCGGCGTTCGCGGCGGCCGTGGCAGCCGGCTACGACGCGGTCGAGCCGGGCACCGATCTGCTGGCGTTGGGCGAAATGGGGATCGGCAACACGACGGTCGCGGCGGCACTGGCGGCCGCGCTGTTCGGCGGCGGGGGTGCCCGGTGGTGCGGGCGCGGCACCGGGGTCGACGATGCCGGGCTCGCGCGCAAAGTGGCCGCGGTCGACGCGGCGGTGGCCAGGGCCGGCCGTGCCGATCCGCTGCGCGTCGCGCAAAAGCTCGGCGGGCGGGAGCTGGCGGCGATCCTGGGGGCCGTGCTGGCCGCGCGGCGGCACGGCATTCCGGTGATGCTGGACGGGTTCGTCTGCACCGCCGCCGCCGCGCCGCTTTCGGTGCTGGCGCGGGGCGGTCTCGATCACTGCCGGATCGCCCATCGCAGCCACGAGGCGGGGCACGCGGGGCTGGCCGAGGCGCTGGCCATGACGCCGCTGCTCGATCTCGGGATGCGGCTCGGCGAGGCGTCCGGCGCGGCGCTGGCGATCCCGGTCCTGCGCGCGGCGGTCGCGTGCCACACCGGCATGGCGACGTTCGGGGATGCCGGTGTCTCGGACCGGTAGTTTTAGAGAGGACAGCGCGGCCGCGAAAATGCTGCTGACGCGGCTGCCGCTGGTTTGGACGCCGACGACCTTCATTTCGCTCGACCGGACCGTCTGGGCTTTCCCATTGGTCGGGCTGGAAGTCGGATTGTGCGGGGCGCTGGCCGGGGCGGTCGCGCTCTGGCTCCACCTCCCGCCATTCGTCTGCGCGGCGCTGATCGTCGCGGCGGAACTGTTCGCCACCGGCGCGCTGCATGAGGACGGGCTGGCCGACACCGTCGACGGCTTGGGCGGCGGGCGGACGCGCGAGCGCAAGCTCGAGATCATGCGCGACAGCCGGATCGGGTCGTTCGGGGCGCTGGCGTTGATGCTGGCGCTGCTGGTGCGCGCCTCCGCCCTCGCGGCGATCATCGGTGCCGGGCATGGCTGGGTGTTCGGCTGCCTGCTCGCGGCGGCCGCACTCGGACGCGGCGCGATGCTGATCCCGATCGCGGTCCTCCGCCCCGCCCGCGCCGACGGTCTGGCGAGCGGTCTCGCGTCCAGTTCGCGTGCGCGGATCGGAGCCGGTGCGGTTCTGGCGCTGGTGTTCAGCCAGTTGGCACCCGGCGTGCCCGGGCTGTGCGGCGTGGCCGGCGCGATCGCCGGCGGCGTGGCGTTGCTGCACCATCCGGCCAGACAGCTCGGCGGCTATACCGGGGACACGCTCGGCGCGACGTGCGTGGTGGCGGAATGCTGCGCGCTGGCGGGGATGGCGGCGGCGCTCACCACCTGACGATTTCGACGGACCCGAGCGCCGGTGCCTGCCGAAACAGATCCGGCGCCTCGCCCCGCAGCAGCGGCCCGAGGAGCCGGAGCGGGCCGCCGTGCGAGACGACCGCCACCGGCCCCGGAGCGCTCCGCAGATCGGCGGCGACGGCGCGCACGCGGGACAGCAACGCGGCCCCGGTCTCGCCCCCGGGTGCCGCGAAGCCGAGCGGGTCGCGCGCCCACGCGTCCAGCATCGTCGCGCGGAACGTCGTCCCACGCGACACCCTCCCACGCGCCGAAATCGAGCTCGAGCAGGCGTGCGTCGAGTCGCACCGCGACGCCCACCGCCTCGGCCACCGCGCGGCAGCGGAGGGCTGGGCTGGACCACACCGCGACGGGCCGGTGCGCCGCGATCGCTACGGCCAGCGCCGACGCTTCGCCGGGGTCGCGGCACGGCATGTCGAGCCGCCCGTAGCAGACGCCGTGGGCCACGCGGGCGGGCGGGTGGCGGGCTAGAATCGCGCTCATCTATGTCTTTGCGGGCCTTTCCACGGCGGCTGTTGTCCGACTACAAGCGATGTCACGCCCCGCAACGTCCAGGGGACCGAAAAATAAGGGAGTGACCATGTTTAAGAAGATGCTTTCGCTCGCCGTCGCGACCGCGGCGCTGCTGGCGTTCCAGACGACCACGGCCACGCCCGCCCGCGCCGCCGACAGCGTCGAAGTGCTGCATTGGTGGACGTCCGGCGGCGAGGCGGCCGGCCTCGCCGTGCTGAAGAAGGCGCTGAACGACCAGGGCATCACCTGGAACGACGCGCCGGTCGCAGGCGGCGGCGGTGACGGTGCCATGACCGCGCTGCGCGCCCGCATGACGGCCAACAACCCGCCATCGGCCTCGCAGATGCTGGGCTTCACCATCACCGACTGGGCCGATCAGGGCGCGCTCGCCGACCTCGACCCGGTCGCCAGCAAGAGCGACTGGGACAAGTACATCCCCGCCGCCATCCAGAAGTTCAGCAAGCACGACGGCCACTGGATCGCGGCCCCCGTCAACGTCCACTCGACCAACTGGATCTGGGTCAGCAAGGCGGCGATGGACAAGATCGGCGCCACGACGCTGCCGACCGATTTCGACGGCCTGATCGCGCTGATGGACAAGGCCAAGGCGGCCGGGATCATCCCGCTCGCGCAGGGCGGCCAGGCTTGGCAGGAAGCGACGATGTTCGACGGCGTCGTGCTGTCGACCGGCGGGCCGGAGCTCTACAAGAAGGCTCTGATCGACCTCGACCCGGCGACGCTGGCGGGCGACCAGATGAAGACCGCGTTCACGCGCTTGGCCAAGCTGCGCACCTATGCCGACCCGAACTTCCCCGGCCGCGAGTGGAACCTCGCCACCAGCATGGTCATCAAGGGCGACGCGCTGCTGCAGGTCATGGGCGACTGGGCGAAGGGCGAGTTCATCAACGCGCACAAAACCCCGGGCACCGATTTCATGTGCGCGCGCTTCCCGGGGAGCCAGGGCACGGTGACGTTCAACGCCGACCAGTTCGTGTTCTTCAAGCAGGGTGACGCGCTGAAGCCGGCGCAGGCGCAGATGGCGGCCGACATCGAGAGCCCGACCTTCCAGAGCGCGTTCAACGTCATCAAGGGCTCGGTGCCGGCGCGCACCGACGTGTCCGACGCGGCGTTCGACATGTGCGGCAAGAAGGGCATGGCCGACCTGAAGGAAGCGGTGGCGAACAACACGCTGCTCGGCTCGTCGGCACAGGGCTACGGCGTCAAGCCGGCGGTGGAAGCCGCGATGTCCGACGTGATCGACCGGTTGTTCAACGGCCAGCTCACGGCGGATCAGGCGTTCGCCGAGTTCCCGAAGGCGATCGCCGCCGCGCAGTAGAAACCCACAACCGTCGTCGCGAGGAGCCGTTGACGTTCCTCGCGGCGACGAATTTGGAATGACCCGATGAGCGTCACCACGATCGACCCGCAGTACATCCCGCGAGAGAAGGCCGGCGCGCGGGAGGTGCTGCAGAACTGGCTTCCCCGCATCGTGCTGGCGCCGTCGTTCGCGATCATCCTGCTGTTCGTCTACGGCTTCATTCTGTGGACGGTGTATCTGTCGTTCACCCACAGCCGGATGATGCCGGTCTACGACCTCACCGGATTCGACAGCTACCAGCGGCTGTTCTCGCAGCCGAGCTGGTACATGGCGATGCAGAACATCGTCATCTTCGGCGTGCTGTACATCGGCATCTGCATCGCGCTCGGCCTGCTGCTCGCGATCCTGCTCGACCAGCGCATCCGCGGCGAGGGCGTGCTGCGTCCCATCTTCCTCTACCCGATGGCGATCTCGTTCATCGTCACCGGCACGGCGTGGAAATGGTTCCTCAACCCCGGCCTCGGTCTCGAGAAGACGATGCAGGCGTGGGGCTTCACCTGGTTCCATTTCGACTGGCTCGTGAACACGCACATGGCGATCTACACCGTCGTCATCGCGGGCGTGTGGCAGGCGGCCGGGTTCACGATGGCGATGTTCCTCGCCGGGCTGCGCGGGATCGACGGCGAGATCATGAAGGCGGCGCAGATCGACGGTGCCTCCACCTACGCGACATACCGGCGGATCGTGATCCCGGCGCTGCGCCCGGTGTTCCTGTCGGCGTTCATCGTGCTCGCGCACATGGCGATCAAATCGTACGACCTGGTGATCGCGCTGACCGGCGGCGGGCCGGGCAACGCGACCGAGCTGCCGTCGACGTTCATGTATTCCTATACGTTCACCCGCAACCAGATGTCGGTGGGTGCCGCGTCGGCGGTCATCATGCTGATGACGGTCACCGCGATCATCGTGCCCTATCTGTATTCCGAGCTGCGGGAGCGCCCGCGATGAGCACCGCCGCCATCGCCGGGCCGGTGCGCGGCTCGCTCGTCTCGCGGTTCGTCATCTACGGATTGCTGCTGTTCTTCGCGGTGGTGTTCCTCACCCCGCTGTTCGTGATGTTCATCACGTCGCTGAAATCGATGGACGAAATCCGCGACGGCAACATGCTCGCATTGCCGCAAAACCCGACCTTCGCGCCGTGGCTCGCGGCCTGGGGCACGGCCTGCATCGGGCTGACCTGCGCGGGGATCAAGGGCTACTTCCTGAACTCGTTGCTGATGGTGGTACCCGCCGTCGCGATCTCGACCATGCTCGGAGCCGCCAATGGTTACGTGCTGACCAAATGGCGCTTCCCCGGCCATAAGATCGTGTTCGCGCTGATGCTGTTCGCGTGCTTCATCCCGTTCCAGGCGGTGCTGATCCCGGTGGCCCGCGTGCTTGGGCTGGTCGGTCTCGGCAACTCGCTGGTCGGGCTGATCCTGGTCCACGTCGTCTACGGCCTCGGGTTCACGACCCTGTTCTTCCGCAACTACTACGAGGCGTTCCCGAACGAGCTGGTGCGCTCGGCCCAGATCGACGGTGCCGGCTTCTTCCAGATCTTCACCCGCATCCTGCTGCCCGCGTCGGGGCCGATCATCATCGTCACGGTGATCTTCCAGTTCACCAACATCTGGAACGACTTCCTGTTCGGCTCCTCGTTCGCGTCCGGCTCGGGCGTGCCGATGACGGTCGCGCTGAACAACCTCGTCAACACCTCGACGGGCGAAAAACTGTACGACGTCGACATGGCGGCCGCGATCATCGCCGCCCTGCCGACCCTGTTCGTCTACGTCGTCGCCGGCCGCTACTTCGTGCGCGGGCTCATGGCGGGCGCGGTAAAAGGATGACCGAGTTGCCGTTTCTCGAAATCAAGAATCTGACCAAGCGTTACGGACGGGTCGACGTGCTGAAAGGCATCGACCTCGACGTCGAACAAGGCGGCTTCCTGGTGCTGGTCGGGCCGTCCGGCTGCGGCAAGTCGACGCTGCTGAACGCGATCGCGGGGCTGGAGACGGTGACGGGCGGCGAAATCCACATCGCCGGGCGCGTCGTGAACGACCTGCCGCCGTCGCAGCGCGACATCGCGATGGTGTTCCAGTCCTACGCGCTCTACCCGAACATGACGGTCGCGCAGAACATGGCGTTCGCCATGGAGATGCGCGGCGTCGCGAAACCGGCGCGCGCCGAGGCGGTGGCCCGCGTCGGCAAGATGCTGCAGATGAGCCATCTGCTCGATCGCAAGCCGAGCCAGCTGTCCGGCGGCCAGCGGCAGCGCGTGGCGATGGGACGCGCCCTGGTGCGCGACCCGCTGGTGTTCCTGTTCGACGAGCCGCTGTCCAACCTCGACGCGAAGCTGCGGGTCGACATGCGGACCGAGATCAAGAAGCTGCACCACGCGACCGGCAAGACGATCGTCTACGTCACCCACGACCAGATCGAGGCGATGACGCTGGCCACCAAGATCGCTGTCCTGAAGGACGGCGAGTTGCAACAGGTCGGCACGCCGCACGAGGTGTACAACCGGCCGAACAATCTGTTCGTGGCCGAGTTCATGGGCTCGCCGTCGATGAACCTGCTGACGGCGGCGGTGGTGTCGCATAACGGTGTCGCCATGCTGGAGCTGCCGCGCGAGGGCGAGGCGCCGATCATGCTGCGGATCCCGTCTTCGGTGTCCGAAGGCTCGGTCTCGCCCGGCCGCACGGTGATCGTCGGCATCCGGCCCGAGGCGATCACCGATCCGGACGGGGCCGATCGCGGCTCCCCGATGGTCGAGCATGTCGAGGCGCGCGTCGAAGTGGTCGAGCCGGCGGGGTCGGACACCTACGTCGTCACGCACGCGGCGGGACGCGAAGTGATCGCGCGCATGCGGGGCGACGCGGATATCCGCCCGGGGACGCGCATCCCGTTCGCGTTCGATCTCGCGCGCGCCGTGTTGTTCGACCCCGAGACGAAGCTGCGCCTCGCATGATCACCCATGTCGTGCTGATGCGCGTCACGGTCGACGACGCCGCGATGGACGCGATCTTCGCCGATGTCGCGGCCCTGCTCGGCTCGCTCGACGGCCTGCGCTCGGTCGTCTCCGGCCGCAGCCGCAGCCCGGAGCACATCGAGCGCGGTTTCATGCACGGCATGGTGCTGAATTTCGACGATTGGGACGCGCTGCAGCGGTACGCGGTCGATCCGCGCCATGTGGCGATTTCCAACAGCATCCGTGCGTCGGTCGAGCCCGACGGCGTGCTGGTGTTCGACCTAGAGACCTGACCGCGCGGCGTTGCGTCCCGCCACCCTGAACACCGAGCGGAAATCGCGCGGGGTCATGCCTTTCAGCGCCCGGAATTGCCGGTTGAAGTGCGAGAGGTTCGGCAACCCGACCTCGGTCGCGACGTGCGCCACCGGCCGGCTCGTCGCGGTCAGCAACTCGCACGCCCACCCCACCCGCATCTGCGCGACGTAGGCCGAGACCGTCGTCCGCATATGCCGGCGGAACAGGCGGTGCAGCCCGGACGGGCTCAGATGGGCGATGTCCGCCAGCGTCTCGATCCGGATCGGTTCCGGGTAGTGGGCGTGGATGTGGTCGAGCACGCGCTCGATCCGGGGCTGCCCGGCGACGTCCGGCATGGCGTCGGCCGCGTCGGGGCTCGCGAGCGGCACCGCCGACGCGTCACCGGCCAGGGTGACCAGGACATCGAGCAACGCCGTCAGCCGCTGCGCCGGGGCGGACCCGGCCAGCCGTTCGATTGCCGGGCGCACGGAGGCCGCGACGCCGGCCGAGAATTGTAGACCCCGGGCCGCCCGCGAAAACATCGGGTTGAGGACAGCGAGTTCGGGTGCCGCCTCCATCAGGGCGTCCGTCCACTCGGCGCGAAACCACATCACCAGCGCCACGTGCGGCTGGGCCGCGTTTGGCTGTCCATGCGACGCCCAGGTGTGCGGCAGGTTGGGACCGAGCAGCACGAGATCGCCGTCGCCGTAGCGGCCGATATGGTCGGCGACGAACCGCTGGCCCTCGCTGTTCAGCGTCAGGGTGAGTTCGAACTCGCGATGGTGGTGCCACTGGAACGGGATGCCGTCCGGAAGGCGCCGGTCGAGCAGCGCCCAGGATTGGCCGAGCGGGACGGTCGGCTTCTCCAGAAACGGTCGCATTGCGGCGCTTCCAACGTCCAGGACGCCACTATCCTATCGGTTTCGGCCCGGATCGCACAACACGCACGCGCGCGCATTCGTAGGATGACGCAGTTCGAAAAGACGAAAAGGGAAACGACCGATGTCCGACCTCTCCGCCCAAATCGTGGCCGCCAAGGCGAGCCTGCGGGCCGCGCTGCCGAACTACGCCGCCGTGTTCCGCGAGGTCGAGGCGGAACTGAGCCGTGAGGCGGACGCGATCGCCGCCCGCCGGGACGACGGCGATCCGGTGGTCCCGTCCGTCGCATACTCGGACATCGTGGCCGGAACGGTGCCCGCCGCCACCGCCGACGCGATCCATCGCCACGGCTGCGCCATCGTGCGCGGCGTATTCCCGGCCGAGCAGGCGACGGCATGGGACGCCGAGCTGCTCGAATACGCGAAGTCGAACGGCTACGTCGAAAAGGCGAAGGCGAAGGCCGGGCTGGACAAGTATTTCAGCACCCTGAAATCGGGCGCGCCGCAGATCTACGGCATCTATTGGTCCAAGCCGCAGGTCGCCGCCCGGCAAGCGGAGTCGCTCGCCCGCACCCGCGCCTGGCTGAACGGGCTGTGGACCGCCGGCCGCGACGGCGAGACGTATTTTTCGCCCGGCCGCGACTGCACCTACGCCGACCGGTTCCGCCAGCGCGAGCCGGGGAACAACACGCTCGGCCTGTCGCCGCATGTGGACGGCGGCTCGGTCGAACGCTGGCTCGATCCCAGCTTCCACCAGGTCTACCGCCACGTGTTCGACGGATCGTGGCAACAGCACGACCCATGGGATGGCGAGGGCCGCACCGAGACGCGGGAAATCCCGTCGCCGGCGGTGTGCCAGATGTTTCGCACCTATCAGGGCTGGACGGCGCTGACCCGGCAGGGGCCGGGCGACGGCACGCTGCAACTGGTCCCGATGGCGCGCGCGATGATCTACATGCTGCTGCGGCCGCTGCAGGACGACGTGCCGGCCGACGAGTTGTGCGGGGCGGCGCCGGGCCGGGCGCTGACGATGACCGGGCAATGGCATGCGCCGCTGCTGCGCGCGACGGTGCCGCTGCCGACCGTCGATCCGGGCGACACCGTGTGGTGGCATCCGGACGTGATCCACGCGGTCGAGGACGAGCATCGCGGGCGCGGCTATAGCAGCGTGATCTACATCGGCTCGGCACCCGATTGCGCCAAGAACCGGCGCTTCCTGCCGCGCCAGATCGAAGCGTTCGAGGCCGGGCGCAGCTCACCCGATTTCGCGCCCGAGGATTACGAGGTCGATTTTCAGGGCCGCGCCACCGCCGCCGACCTCACGGCGCTCGGGCGCAAGCAGATGGGCTACGACGCTTGGTAGACGCCTAGGGGAACGGCAGCTCGGTAATCCGGCACAGATCGGAGTCGTGCTTTTCCTTGCCCTGACCGGCGACCATGATTTTGACGTCCCAACGGCACTGGCCGCGCGGGCCGGGATGCACCACCTCGTCGGTCTGCGCCTGCAATGCGCCGCCGAGCCGGTTGGGGCCCCAGCCATTGCCGTGGCCCTGGCCGGCGGGCACCACGAACAGCGCGTCGATCGGCGCGGTGCCACGGTTGATCAGCTTGAACGACGGGTCGTCGGGCGGCTTCACGCCGGCCGCGACCGGGCGGGCGGCACCGAACGCAATGTCCTCGATCCGGCAGGTGTCGATGTTGCGGCGATCCTCGGTGCGGCCGTCGGCGAACACGACGCGGATGTCGAAGATGCAGTTGCCGTCCAGCCTGCGGCGAGCAGCGTAGTTGGCGCCGGCGGGAATTTCGCGCCCCTCCAGCCGGTTGCGGCCCCAATTCGCGTCGCCTGCCGGGGTGAAGAACAACTGCCGGATCGGCACGCCGCCCCGGTTGATCAGGTTGAACGACGGGTTCTGCTGCGCGTGCGCCGGGAGTGCGGCGAACAGGGCCAGCAGCAGTGCGGCGGTGCGGACGATTTTCGACATCACGTGGCCTCTCGGTTCGACGTTGGGGCCGATATACAGCCGGTGGCGGTTAGCCGACCAGCCAGCGCGCCAAAAGCGGCACCAGTAGGGCCGTCGCCAAGCCGTTCAGGCCGATGGCGAGCCCGGCGAACGCGGCGGCCGTCTCGTCGATGCGCAGCAGATGGGCCGTCGCCAGGCCGTGCCCGGCGGTGCCGCCCGCCAGCCCGATCGCCCGCGGGTCGGTGACGCGGGCGCGCCGCAGCAGCGGGCCGATCAGGACGGTGACCAGCAACCCGGTGGTCAGCACGAACACGGCGGCGAGCGACGCCTGCCCGCCGATCTGCTCTGCCACACCCATCGCGATCGGCGTCGTGACCGATTTCGGTGCCAGCGACAGCACGACGACCCGCTCCGCCCCCATCAGCCGCGCGACCAGCATCGCGGTCCCGGCGGCCACGACGCTGCCGGCCAGCAGCGCCGGCACGATCGCCCGCCACGCGGCGCGGATGCGGGCGAGGTTCGAGTACATCGGCACGGCCAGCGCCACCGTCGCCGGGCCGAGCAGGAACTGCACGTATTGGCCGCCCTGGAAGTAGGCCGGATACGGCGTCCGGGTGATCAGCAGGATCGCGGCCAGCATGGCGATCGCGAGCAGGACCGGGTTGGTCAGCGGGTGGCGGCCGGTGGCCCGGCTGATCGCCTCGGCCGCCAAGTAGGCGAGCAGCGTCGCGGTCAGGCCGAGCAGCGGGTTGGTCGACAGGTATGTCCACAGATGGACGAGCGACGTCATTTCCGTCCGCCGGCGAGCAGGCGCTGCATGACCCAGCCGGTCGTGAGCAAGCCGGCGGCGGTCGACACCAGAATGGCCACGGTGATGGCGAGCCAGTCGCGGCCGAGGGCGCCGAGTTGCGTCACCACGCCGACGCCCGCCGGGACGAACAGCAGGCCGAGATGGCTCAGCAGACCCTGCGAGATCTTGCGAAGCTCGGCCGGCACCCGGCCGCGCACAGCCAGGAAGATCAGGAGCAGGAGGAGGCCGATGACCGGGCCGGGGAGCGGGATGCCGGCACCGCGCGCGATCGCCTCGCCGGCGAGTTGGCACAGCAGCAGGATCGTGAGCGCGCCGATCACGGCGCGCCGGCCTGCCCTATTGGAGCGGCATGCTCAAGTTGACGCCGGGGGTGGGCGCGAGGCGGCGGTTCTGCTCGGCCTCGGCGGTCGAACCGGTCGTGAACCCTTCGCCCCGATAGGTGCTGGTGCGGCGGAACAGGCTCGGCGACACCTGCGCCTGCGCCGGGCCGAGCGCCCGCAACGTCGGGCGCATTCTCGTCGAGGTTGGGCATCGGGGCGGCGGCGAAGCGGGACGCGGAACCGGCGGGCGGATACGCCTTGGTCGTGAACGAGGTGCCGATGGTCACCGGAATGTAGATCGGGCTGTTGAGCGAGGACCGGGGCGGCGAACCGGCGTGCGCGGACACAAATCCGGACGCAGTCAACAACGCGACGATGGCGACACCGGCATAAAGCTGCCTCATGCTGTCCTCCCAGGCTCTCCCTGGGACGAATATGTGGCTGTCGACCTGACGATGCAAACAATCGATTCACGTTTCCGAGGGGTCGGCCGAACGACTTGCCCGTCAGAGTCACCGACATGCAACAGGTGTGTCGCGGCTCAGACCTTCAGGTCGAGCAAACTCCCGCGCGGCAACGGTTGCCCGGGGCGCGCGACCGGCGGGTCCGCCGGCGCACGGACGGGGGCGGCCGCGATACGCACCACCGGCGACAGCGGACGCGACGTCGCGGGCGCGGCCGGCTGGACCAGGGCGGAGAAGGCGGCGAGCGATCCGTTGGCGATCATGCGGGCGACGATGAGGCGCATCGGTTAACACCGGATTGAGAAACGCACCGTGTTCCCGTTGGCAGCCGAAGTCCAGGCGGCGGGTCAACGCTGCATCAGCACCGCGACGCCGGGCAGCTCCTTGCCCTCCATCCATTCGAGGAACGCGCCGCCGGCGGCCGAGACGTAGCTGAGCCGGTCGATCACGCCCGCCTGCTTCAATGCGGATACGGTGTCGCCACCGCCCGCGACCGAGCGCAACCGGCCGGCCTGGGTGGCTTTGGCGACCGCGCGCGCCAGCGCCATGGTCCCGCTATCGAACGGCGGCGTCTCGAACGCGCCCAGCGGGCCATTCCAGACCAGGGTCTTCGCGAGCTCCAGCCGGGCGATCAGATCGGCGACCGTCGCCGATCCCACGTCCAGGATCATCTGGCCGGCCGGCACCGCGTCGATCCCGACCTCGTCCGTCGCGGTGTGCGCCTTGAACTCGGCCGCGCACACGGCATCGACCGGCAGCACGATCTCGCAACCGGCGTCGCGGGCGCGGCTCAGGATATCCAGCGCCGTCGCATGCATCGTCGCCTCCTGCAGCGACGTGCCCACGCCAAAACCCTGGGCGGCCAGGAACGTGTTGGCCATGGCACCGCCGATCACCAGCGTGTCGACGCGCCCGACCAAATTCGCCAGCAGGTCGAGCTTGGTCGAGACTTTCGAGCCGCCGACGACGGCCATCACCGGCCGGTCCGGCGATTCGAGCGCGGCCGCCAGCGCCTCCAGCTCCGCCTGCATCAGCCGTCCGGCATAGGCGGGCAGCACGTGGGCCACCGCCTCGGTGCTCGCGTGGGCGCGATGGGCGGCGGAGAAGGCGTCGTTCACATACAGGTCGCAGAACTCCGCCAGCGCGTTGGCGAAATCGGGGTCGTTGGCCTCCTCGCCGGGATGGAAGCGCGTGTTCTCCAGCACGCAGACGTCGCCGTCACGCATCCCCTCGATCGCCTGCCTCGCGTAGCCGCCCACGCAATCCTCGGCGAAGGCGACCGGGCGGCCGAGCACGTCGGCCAGCGCGGAGGCCAGCGGGCGGACCGACATCGACGGCACGACACGGCCTTTCGGACGGTCGAAATGGCTGCACACCGCCACCCGCGCGCCGCCCTCGGACAGTTCGCGGATGGTCGGCGACAGACGCTCGATCCGGGTCAGGTCGGTGATGATGCCGTTGGTCATCGGCACGTTCAGATCGGCCCGCAACAAGACTCGTTTGCCGCGCACCGAAACGCCGTCGAGGGTGCGCAGGGTCGCCACGTCAGAGCGCGCCGAACTTGGCCGCCGTGTCGGACATGCGGTTCGAGAAGCCCCACTCGTTGTCGTACCAGCCGAGCACCCGGAACAGCGCGCCGTCGACGACGGCGGTCTGCGTCGCGTCGAACGTGCAGCTGGCGGCGACGTGGTTGAAGTCGCTGCTGACCAGCGGGTCCGTGTTGTAGGCGAGGATGCCCCGCAGCGACCCCTCGGACGCTTCCTTGAAGGCCGCGTTGATCGCGTCCTTGGACGGCGACTTCTCGAGCACGACGTCGAGCGAGACCATCGACACGTTCGGCGTCGGCACCCGGATCGCGGTCCCGTCGAGTTTTCCCGCCAGTTCCGGCATCACGAGCCCGACCGCCTTGGCGGCCCCCGTGCTGGTCGGGATCATCGAGACGGCGGCGGCACGGGCGCGGTGAAGGTCCTTGTGCAGCGTGTCCACCGTGCGCTGATCGCCGGTGTAGCTGTGGCAGGTGACCATGTAGCCGCGCACCACACGGAACTGATCGTGCAGCACTTTGACCAGTGGGACGAGGCAGTTGGTCGTGCAGGACGCGTTCGACACGACCGTCATGGCCGACGTCAGCGTGTCGTCGTTGACGCCGAACACGATGGTCGCGTCCGCCCCGTCGGCCGGCGCGCTGACCAGCACTTTTCGCGCCCCCGCCTGCAGCAGTTGCGAGGCCGTCGTGCGGTTGGTGAACAGCCCGGTGCACTCCATCGCCACGTCGATGCCCTGGTAGGGCACCTTCGTCGGATCGCGCTCGGCCGAGACCCGGATCGGACCCCAGGTGCGGCCGTTATGGCGGATGGTGATGCTGTTGCCGTCGACGGTCACCTCGGCCGGGAAGCGGCCATGGACGCTGTCGTAGCGGAGCAGGTGGGCGTTCGCCTCGACGCTGCCGAGGTCGTTGATCGCGACCGGCTCGACATCGGTCCGACCGCTCTCGACGATGGCGCGGAGCACCAGCCTGCCGATCCGCCCAAACCCGTTGATCGCGACTTGCACGGCCATCGCAGGCACTCCCTGTCCGGTTTCTTAACTCGATATGTCAGACACTCAGGCGGCGACGCACCGCGGCCGCCAGCGTCTCGGCGGTCACGTCGCGACCGCTGCCGAAGAACACGCCGTCGTCGCCGAGCCATCGCTCCCAGCCGAAGCCGCACCCGGCTTCGACCCCGATCCGGGGCGCGCCGCCGAGCACCTGTGCACGATACGATACGGATGTCGCGGCGAATAGCTCCCAGCACGGCAGGGAGACGACGGCGACCTCGATCCCGCCCTCGCCCAGCAGCCGGGCCGCCTCGCTCGCGAGCGCCAGTTCGGCCCCCGTGGCGATCAGCGTGGCTTGCCGCTCGCCGGCGGGCTCGGCGACCAGGTAGCCGCCCTCGGCGCAACGGTTTCCGTCGGCCGGCGCGCGGCGCGGCACCGGGGCCGTCTCGCCGCCCAGCACCAGCAGGCTCGGCCCGTCGTGGCGGCTCAACGCCAGCGCCCAGCACTCGGCGACCTCGACCGCGCAGGCCGGGCGGAAGATCGCGACGTTCGGCATCGCCCGGAGTGCGGCGAGCTGCTCGATCGGCGAGGCTTCCGGCGCCATGTCGTCGGCCCCGTGCATCAGGACGTGGATCACCCGCCGGCCGACCGTGGCCGCCTGCCGCAACGCGGGGCGCATATGGTCGGTGAACAGCAGGAACGTGCCGCCGTACGGGACGACGCCGCCGTGCAGCGCCATGCCGTTCATCGCCGCCGCCATGCCGTGCTCGCGGATGCCGTATTGGATATAGCGGCCGGCGAACGACTCCGCGTGCGCCGCGGCCATGCCCTTCACCTGCGTCATGGTCAGAGCCGTCAGGTCCGTCGAGCCGCCGACCAGTTCGGGCAGGGCGGCAACGAGCGTTTCGAGCACGCGCTGGCTGGCGATGCTGGGGGGCACGGCGACACCGGCGGCGACGAACCCACGGCACAGATGGTCGATCAGCGCCGGCAACTCAGGCGGCAGGTGCCCGGCGGTGACGCGGGAAAACTCGGCCCCGAGCGGATGGCGCGCGGCCCGTTTCAGCCAGGCGCGGCGGGCGACGGCACCGCGCCCCCCGGCGGCGCGCCACGCGTGGGCCAACTCGACCGGGACCGAGGACGGTGCGCGTTGCGGCACGGGATCCTGATCCGGCGCGCGGCAGGCGATCAGCGTCGGCTTCCGCCCGCGCACGGCCGAGGTGAGCGCGGCGGCGACCGCGGCACCGTCGCCCGCGTCGACCCGGCGGACCGCCCAGCCGTAGGCGGTGAAGCGCGCCAGCACGTCGTCCGACGAGGCGAGGCCGGTCGGCCCCTCGCGGCCCAGGCCGTTGTCGTCCCACAGCACGGTCAGCTTCTCGAGCCTCAAATGCCCCGCGAGGCTGGCGAGCTCGTGGCTCAGCCCCTCCATCAGGTCGCCGTCGGTGGCGACCACCCAGGTCCGGTGGTCGACCAGGCTGCGGCCGAACCGCGCGGCCATCAGCCGTTCGGCCAGCGCCATGCCGACGCCGACGCCAAGGCCCGGGCCGAGCGGGCCGTCGCCGCTGTCGAGCAACTCCGGATGTTCGATGTGCCCGGACAGCTGGCGCAACGCGCCGAGTAGCGACGGCCCCGAGCGGTTCGGGCCGTCGCTGAGCACGAAGCGGTCGCGGTCGGGCCATTGCGGGTCGGCGGCGTCGAATTTCAGGAACCGGGTCCAGAGCACGGTGGCCGCCTCGGCCATGCCGACCGGGGCCGCGACGGTCGCCGCCTCGCCATCGACGGCGAGCACGCGCACGGCGTCCGCAAGCCGCCACCGCGAGTCCATGATCAGGTCACGGGCGTCGCCCCCCACTTGGCTGGAGGGGTCTGACGCCGACCGTTCGCCGTGTCGGTCGATCATCGGTGCGAGCTATAGGGGGGCGCGGCCGGATGCGGCAAGCGCGCCGCGCCGCCTGCTCGGTTCAGGCCCGCCCGAGATCAGGGCCAGCTGCCTGGTTCAGGCACGCATCCCGGCTCGCCGCCAGTCGGGCGCGAGCCGGTCGTGCGATTGATCGTTGTCGTCGCGACCGGCAGGTGCGATGCGGGGTTTATGCGCGCCCTGCCCCTTCTCGTGCTGCTGATCGCCACCGGTTGCCGGCTGGTGGACCAGCGGACGTTCGAGGCCAGGGTCGTGGCGCCGCCGCAATCCGCGTTGCAGGGGCTGGCGGCCGGCAATCAGCATCCGACCCGGCCGCTGGTCAGCATCCCGCTCGGCGACCTCGATGGGCAGTGGCGGCTGCCGCTGATCGAGGCGGAGCGGGCGGCGCTGGCGCGCAAGCCAGACGTTCAGTTCGATGTCATGACGCTGCGTGCGACGAACCCGGCCCTTGACGCGGACCCGGTGACGGCGAAATCACTGGAGAGCGCGGCACAGGCGGTCGCCAACGCGCTGCTGGCCGACGAGATTCCGGCCGACCGCGTCCACCTCGGCAGTCGCGGCGATGCGGGACGGCCGCCGCCCGAGGTTCTGGTTTTCGTCCGTTGAGGAATGAAGTGGCCATCCAGGTTGAAACCGGCCGATTGTTCGAGGCGGCGGCGCGCGAGACGCTGTCGCGGATCCGGGCCGAGGGCCGCTACCGCACGTTCTCGCCGCTGATGAAGGACGCCGCGCGGTTTCCCGTGTTCAAGGCGGCCGACGGGCGCGACATCACCGTCTGGTCGTCGAACGACTACCTCGCCATGGGCTGCCATCCCGGCGTGATCGCGGCGGCGGTGGACGCGGCCCGGACGCATGGGGCCGGGGCCGGCGGCACCCGCAACATCGCCGGGACGAGCGGGCTGCACACGGCGCTGGAGGCGGAGCTCGCTGGCCTGCACGCGAAGGATGCGGCCCTGCTGTTCACCTCAGGCTACGTCGCGAACGAGGCCGCGCTCGGGGCGATCCTTCGCGCCCTGCCCGGCTGGCAGGTTTTCAGCGACCGCAAAAACCACGCCTCCATCATCGCCGGCGTGAAGGGCACGGCCGGCGTCGCGGTCCACGTGTTCGCGCACAACGATCTCGCCGATCTGGAGCGGCTGCTGGCGGCCGCACCCGCCGGCGCGCCGAAGCTGATCGTGTTCGAGAGCGTCTATTCGATGGACGCCGACATCGCGCCGATCGGGGCGATCTGCGACCTCGCGCGGCGGTTCGGCGCGATGACGTATCTGGATGAAGTGCATGCGGTCGGGCTGTACGGGCCGACCGGCGGCGGCGTGTCGGAGCGCGACGGCGTGCAGGGCCGGATCGACGTGATCGAGGGCACGCTGAGCAAGGGGTTCGGCTGTCACGGCGGCTACATCGCCGGCAATGCCGAGCTGGTGGACATGATCCGCTCGACCGCGCCCGGCTTCATCTTCACGACCGCATTGCCGCCGGCGAGCATGGCCGCCGCGCTGGCCAGCATCCGGCTGGTCCGCAAAGACCCGGCCAGGCGCGCGGCCCTGTTCGAGCGCGCGAGCACGCTGAAACGCGGTCTCGACGCGGCCGGATTGCCACGGCTGCCGAGCGAGAGCCACATCGTGCCGCTGCACATCGGCGATGCGGACGCGGCGCGGGCGGTCAGCCGGACGCTGTTCGAGCGGCACGGGTCTGTATGCGACGCCGATCAACTACCCGACCGTGCCGAAGGGCTCGGAACGGTTGCGGCTGACGGCGACGCCGCTGCACACCGACGCCATGATCGCGGCGCTCGTGACCGCGCTGACCGACGTTCTGGCGGACGTCCTGGCCGACGCGCGGCCGGCGACGCGCCCGGTTCGCGTCGCCGCCTGAGCGTCGTTGCGCGGTTCAAAAGCCTGACTTATATCTGATTCCGACGAATAACCGATCGCGGAACAACCGCGACGGCCGTCGGGATGGAAAGGTTCAGAGTCCAATGACGACCGACGCGGCCATTCTGCGCCGTGCGCCCGGGCGCAACCTGCACGAAAAGATCGCCAACACGCTCGGCGCCGCGATCATCGGCGGCGACCCGGCCCCGGGTGCCGCATTGCCGACCGAACTCGAATTGTGCGGCCGCCTCGGCGTGTCGCGCTCCGCACTCCGGGAGGCGTTCAAGCTTCTCGCCGCGAAACGGCTGATCGCGAGCCGCCAGAAGGTCGGCACCACGGTGCGCCCGCAGGCCGAGTGGAACATGCTCGATATCGACGTGCTGACGTGGTTCCTGCAGGCGCGGCCGTCGGACGCGTTCGTGACCGGATTGTTCGAGGTGCGCGAGATCATCGAGCCGGCCGCCGCCGCGATGGCCGCCGAACGGGCGACGGCCGTCAATCGCAGCGCCATCCAGGCCAACCTCGCGGCGATGCGGGCGGCCCATATGGGGCGGACCTCTGCCGAGCGGTCGGGGATGCTGGCCGCCGATCTGGCGTTTCACCGCGCGATCCTGCACGGGACGGAGAACCACTTCCTCGCCTCGTTCGCGGCCGTGATCGAGGGTTCGCTCGCCGCGTCGTTCCAGCTCAGCTGGGAGATGGTGGGACACGCCCCGACGGTCGCGATCCAGTTGCACGCGGACGTCGCGGACGCGATCGCGCGGCGGGAGCCGGACGCGGCCCGGATCGCCATGGCGGAGGTGCTGCGCGGGGCGATGGCGGACATCCGCCGCTCGCTGGCCGAGCGCGCGCCGGCGGCGATGCGGGCCGGAGCACTCGCATAACGTCATCCGCACGCGCTTGCACGCCGCCGGACCGGATGCCACGGTCGCCCGCATGATCCATGCGACCGCCATCCCGATGCTGTCCGACAACTACGCCTGGCTGCTGCGCTGCGACGGGAGCGGCGTCGTCGCGATCGTCGATCCGGCCGAGTTCGCGCCCGCCGAGGCGGCGATCGAGGCGGCCGGCGGGCGGCTCGACCTCATTCTGCTGACGCATCATCACGACGACCACATCGCGGCCGTCGACGCGGTGCGCGAGAAATATGGCGCGAAAGTCATCGGCAACGGGGCCGACGCGGCACGGCTGCCGAAGCTCGATCGGGTGACCGCCCCGGGCGAGACGGTGATGGTCGGCGATTGCGCGGCGACCGTGATCGACACGCCGGGCCATACGGTCGGCCATATCGTCTACCATTTCGCCGACGGTGACGTGCTGATCGCGGGCGACACGCTGTTCAGTCTCGGCTGCGGCCGCCTGATGGAGGGGACGCCGGCGCAGATGTACGCGAGCCTGCGCAAGCTGGCCGTCATGCCGCCCGCGACGCTGGTGTGCTGCGGCCACGAATACACCGCGACCAACGCGCGGTTCTCGCTGGGCGTCGATCCGGCCAACACGGATCTTCAGGCCTATGCGGCGCACGTCACCGAATTGCGGGCGCGCGGCGAACCCACGATCCCGAGCCGGCTCGGAACCGAACTGGCCTGCAACCCGTTCCTGCGGGCACCCGACGAGGCGAGTTTCGCCGCGGTCCGGCGGCAGCGCGACACGTTCAAGTAAAGGCCCACGATGCAGCTCTATACCAGCCCGGCCTCACCGTTCGGGCGCAAGGTTCGCGCCTGCGCCTGCGTGCGGGACATCGAGGCGCAGATCACGGTGCGCAACACCGACCCGAACAAGGCGGACGAGGCGCTGTGGGCGGCCAATCCGCTGGGCAAGATCCCCGCGCTGGTGACCGATGACGGGCTCGGCATGTACGACAGCCGGGTCATTTGCGAGTACCTCGACACGGTCGGCGACGCGCCGCTGATGTTTCCGGAGCATGGTCGGGCGCGCTGGCGGGCGCTGCTGCAGCAATCGCTGGCGGACGGGATCATGGACGCGGCGTTGCTGCGGCGGGCCGAAACGCTTCGCAGCGATCCACGGCAAACGACGCTCGACCGGCAGCAGGCGAAGATCGACCGCTCGCTGACGACGCTCGATGCCGAAATCCCGCACCATATCGTGGATATCGGCGTGATCTCGGTCGCCTGCGCGCTCGGCTACCTCGATCTGCGGTTCGCGCATGAGCCGTGGCGCGACACATACCCGAAGCTCGCCGCATGGTTCGCCGAGGTCGCCGAGCTGCCCTGGATGGTCAAAACAGCGGCCTGACCGATGGATTTGCGGCGGTCCGACACGCCGGCGGCCGAGGTGATCGCGGCGCTGGGGCTGGAGCCGCATCCGGAGGGCGGCCACTACCGGGAGATTTCGCGCGACACGCCGGCGGATGGCGCCCGGGGCGCGATGAGCGCCATCCTGTTCCTGCTGGCGCTCGACGAGTTCAGCCATTGGCACCGGGTCGACGCGGACGAGTTGTGGTTGTGGCAGGCGGGCGCCCCGATGGTGCTCTCGGTCAGCCCCGACGGTCACGACGCCTCGGCGCACTGGCTCGGCCCCGACGTGTCGGCGCGGCAGGCGCTGCAGCACCGGGTTCCGGCGGGACACTGGCAGGCGGCCAACAGCCTCGGCGGCTGGACGCTGGTGAGCTGCGTCGTCGCACCGGCGTTCCGGTTCGAGGGTTTCGAGCTGGCAGCGCCGGACTGGCGTCCGAGGCCGAAACGTGTATAATAATTGAGACGAAGCGAATAGGTTCCGAAAATGCCGGCCGTCGGCCAAGCCCCGCCTCACGCCGCCGAGGCGTTCGCGAACCACTCGACGGTGGCACTCACCCGTGCGGTCGCGGTGAGCGGGCGTGACCTGCCGGTGGGCGCGCTCGGCGTGGTGATCGTCGCCGATCCCGACGACGCGGATTTCCAGGTCCGGTTCAAAAAGCCGTTCAACGCGACGGTGACGCTGTCCGGCGTCGATCTGACGGTCTGAGGCTTCTTCCGCCGTGGCGAACCTGCGCTAGCTCGGACATGAGTGTCAGCGCCCGCCTTCTGCCCGAAACCCGAATGCCGAAACTCCGGCGGTCGCTGATCGGCCTTTACGGCGTCCTCGCGGCGGTCAACGTCGGTGCCTGGGTCTGGGCCGTCATCGTGTTCCGCGACCATCCCGTGCTGCTCGGCACGGCGCTGCTGTCGTACGGGTTCGGCCTGCGCCACGCGGTCGACGCGGACCACATCGCGGCGATCGACAACGTGACGCGCAAGATGATGCAGGCCGGCCGCCGTCCCGTCACCGTCGGCCTTTATTTCGCGCTCGGGCATTCGACCGTGGTGATCCTGGCCGCCGCCGCCATCGCCGCGTCCGCGACGGCGCTGGCCGGGCGCTTCGGCCAGTTCAAGGAATACGGCGGCGTCGTCGGAACACTCGTCTCGGCCGCGTTCCTGTTCGCGATCGCGGCGGTCAACCTGCTGATCCTGCGCTCGGTCTGGCGGACCTGGCGGCACGTCCGCGCCGGCGGCCGCTACGTCGACGAGGATTTCGACTTGCTGCTGAACGATCGCGGCATCCTGGCGCGCCTGTTCCGGCCGCTGTTCCGGCTGATCACCCGAAGCTGGCATATGTTCCCGCTCGGCTTCCTGTTCGGGCTCGGCTTCGACACCGCGACCGAGGTCGCGATGCTCGGCATCTCGGCGACCCAGGCGGCGAAGGGCGTGTCGGTCTGGGCGATCATGGTGTTCCCGGCCCTGTTCGCGGCCGGGATGACGCTGATCGACACCACCGACGGCGTGCTGATGGTCGGGGCCTACGACTGGGCGTTCGTGAAGCCGATCCGCAAGCTGTATTACAACCTGACGATCACGCTGGTCTCGGTCGTGGTGGCGGTCCTGGTGGGCGGGATCGAGACGCTCGGGCTGATCGGCGGCCAGCTCGGGCTGGCGGGCTGGTTCTGGGACGGCATCGCGGCGCTGAACGACAATTTCAACGGACTCGGCTTCGTCATCGTCGGCGTCTTCATCGTCGCCTGGGTCGGCTCGGTGGTGATTTACCGCTACAAAGGGCTCGACCGGGTCGAGATCGCCACTGCCGGGTCTGCCACGATTGAGCCGATCGACGTTGCGGGGTCGCGGCATCGGGACTACGCAACGGGGCGTCCAGACGGGGCGTACACGGGAGACGGATGATGGGCTACAGGATTGCGGTCGCGGGTGCCACCGGAGCGGTCGGGCGCGAGATCATCAAGACGCTGGCGGAGCGGAACTTTCCGGTCGACGAGATCGTGGCGCTGGCCTCCGCCCGCTCGGTCGGCCAGGAAATCAGCTTCGGCGAGAAGACGGTGCTGACCGTCCGCAACCTCGACACGTTCGATTTCAAGGGCTTCGACATCGGCCTGTTCAGCCCGGGTGCGGCGGTCTCCGCGATCCACGCGCCCCGCGCGGCGGCTTCCGGCTGCATCGTGATCGACAACACCAGCCAGTTCCGGATGGACCACGACGTGCCGCTGGTCGTGCCGGAGGTGAACCCGCAGGCGCTGAGCCGGATGCGGCGCGGGATCATCGCGAACCCGAACTGCTCGACGATCCAGATGGTGGTGGCGCTGAAGCCGCTGCACGACGCGTTCCGGGTCAAGCGGGTCGTGGTGTCGACCTACCAGAGCGTGTCCGGCGCCGGGAAGGAAGGCATGGACGAGCTGTTCACCCAGACCAAGTCCGGCTTCGTGAACGACACGGTCAAGCCCGAGCAGTTCACCAAGACGATCGCCTTCAACGTCATCCCGCACATCGACCGCTTCATGGACGACGGGGCGACCAAGGAAGAGTGGAAGATGGCGGTCGAGACACGGAAGATCCTGGACCCGGACATCAAGGTGTTCGCGACCTGCGTCCGCGTGCCGGTGTTCATCGGCCATTCCGAGGCGATCAGCATCGAGACCGAGCGGCCGATCACCTACGAGGCGGCGCGCGACGTGCTGCGCTCCGCCCCCGGGATCCAGATCCTGGATACCCGCGAGGATGGCGGCTACGCGACACCGCTGGAGACGCAGGGCGAGGACTGGGTCTACATCAGCCGCTTGCGGGTCGATCCGACGGTCGAGAACGGGATCGGTTTCTGGTGCGTGTCGGACAACCTTCGCAAGGGTGCCGCGCTGAACGCCGTGCAGATCGCCGAGACGCTGGTGGCCCAAGGGCGGCTGGCCAAGGCGGCCTGACCACTCTGGTGTCCACGCTGCATCGCACCATCTAGCGTTCAGGGAGTTCCGATGGACGATGTTCGCGACGCGCAGATGATCGGCCGGGCCACCGATGGCCGGATGGTGCAGCGCCCGCTATCGCCGCATTTGCAGATCTACAAGCCGCAGATCACCTCCGGCGTCTCGATCTTCAACCGCATCACCGGCGTCGCCCTCTGCGCCGGCACGCTGCTGCTGGTGTGGTGGCTGGCCGGGGCCGCGACCTCGGACCACGCCTACGCCGTCGTGTCCGGCTTCATGCGCTCGTGGTTCGGCATCCTGATCCTGGTCGGCTGGACGGCGTCGCTGTGGTTCCACTTCCTCGGCGGCGTCCGCCATCTGATGTGGGACGCGGGCC
The DNA here is from genome assembly GCA_963756975.1 of uncultured Alphaproteobacteria bacterium. Classification (GTDB taxonomy): domain Bacteria; phylum Pseudomonadota; class Alphaproteobacteria; order Acetobacterales; family Acetobacteraceae; genus CAVRQM01. The sequence continues at coordinate 904,310 of CAVWPS010000002.1, forward strand.
GCGGCTACGACCTGCCGACGGTACGCACGACCGGCTGGGGTGTCGTCGGCGGCACGGCGATCCTGACCGTGCTGACCTGGCTCGCCGTCGTGGTGATTTGAGATGAGCGGTTCGCCGAAGACGACGATTTCGCATCCCGACAAGGATGCCCGCGTCGTGCGGCTCCGCTCCCCGCTCGGCCGCGCCCGTGGGCTCGGGGCCGCGCATACCGGGACGGCGCATTGGTGGGCGGAACGGGCGACGTCGGTCGCACTCGTGCCGCTGACGTTGTGGTTCGTCTACATGGCGTTCCATCTGCGCGGCCTGCCCCGCGCCGGCGTCGCGCACTTCGTCGCCAACCCGGTCAACGCCGGGCTGCTGCTGGCGACCATCCTCATCACGATGCATCACATGCAGTTGGGTTTGCAGGTCGTGGTCGAGGACTACATTCATCGTGAGAGCACGCGCACGGTGGTGCTGCTTTCGGTCAAAGGTGCCGCACTTCTGCTGGCCCTGATCGGTGCCGTCTCCGTGCTGAAGCTCGCCCTCATCGCCGTCTGACAAAGGCCTGCCGCCATGAACGCGATTACGATGCCGTCCGCCCGCGCCTACCCCGTGATCGACCACACCTACGATGTCGTGGTGGTGGGGGCGGGCGGTGCCGGACTCCGGTCGACGTTAGGGATGGGTGCGGCCGGTCTTAAGACCGCGTGCGTGACAAAGGTGTTTCCGACGCGCAGCCATACGGTGGCGGCGCAGGGCGGCATCGGGGCGGCGCTCGGCAACATGGGCGAGGATAACTGGCGCTGGCACATGTACGACACCGTGAAAGGGTCGGACTGGCTCGGCGACCAGGACGCGATCGAGTACATGTGCCGCGAGGCGATCCCGGCCGTGTACGAGCTGGAGCATTACGGCGTGCCGTTCAGCCGCACCGAGGATGGGCGGATCTATCAGCGCCCGTTCGGCGGCCACATGCAGGATTTCGGCAAGCGCCCGGCGCAGCGCGCTTGCGCGGCGGCCGATCGCACCGGGCACGCGATCCTGCACACGCTGTATCAGCAATCGCTGAAGCACGAGGTCGAGTTCTTCGTCGAATACTTCGCGCTCGACCTGATCATGGACGAGGACGGCGCGTGCCGGGGTGTCATGGCGTGGTGCCTGGAAGACGGCTCCATGCACCGGTTCCGCGCGCAGACGGTGGTGCTCGCGACCGGCGGCTACGGGCGCGCTTACCAGTCCTGCACGTCCGCGCACACATGCACCGGCGACGGCGGCGGGATGGCGCTGCGGGCCGGGCTGCCGACGCAGGACATGGAGTTCGTGCAGTTCCATCCGACCGGCATCTTCCCGGCCGGCTGCCTGATCACCGAGGGTGCCCGCGGCGAAGGCGGTTACCTCACCAACGCCGACGGCGAGCGGTTCATGGAGCGTTACGCGCCGACCGCGAAGGATCTGGCCAGCCGCGACGTGGTCAGCCGCAGCATGACGATCGAGATCAACGAGGGGCGCGGCTGCGGGCCGAAGAAGGATCACATCCTGCTGCACCTAGAACATCTCGGGGCGGACATCCTGCACGAGCGCCTGCCGGGCATCGGCGAGACGGCGAAGGTGTTCGCCGGTGTCGATGTCACCAAGGCGCCGATCCCGGTGCTGCCGACGGTCCACTACAACATGGGCGGCATCCCCACGAACCTGCACACCGAAGTACTCCGCCCGACGCGCGAAAATCCCGACGCGGTGGTGCCGGGGCTGATGGCGGTCGGCGAGGCGGCGTGCGTCTCGGTGCACGGGGCCAACCGGCTCGGCACCAACTCGCTGCTCGACCTTGTGGTGTTCGGTCGCGCCGCCGCCCATCGCGCGGCGGAGACGGTTCGGCCCGGTGGTTCGCAGGCACCGCTGCCGGCGCGCGCGGGCGAAGCCTCGCTCGACCGGTTCGATCGCGCGCGGCACATGAGTGGTGCCACGAAAGTCGCGGAACTGCGCGGCGACCTGCAGCAGGTGATGCAGAGCCACGCGGCGGTGTTCCGCACGTCGGACAGCCTGCGCGACGGCGTCGACAAGATGCGCAATCTCTGGGGCGGCCTGTCCGACATCTCCGTGTCGGACCGCAGCCTCGTCTGGAACAGCGATCTGGTCGAGGCGCTGGAGCTCGACAACCTGATGGGCAACGCGATGACGACGATGGTCAGCGCCGAGGCCCGTCACGAGAGCCGCGGTGCGCACGCGCACGACGACTTCCCGGATCGCGACGACGAGCACTGGATGAAGCACAGCGTGTCGTGGCTGGAACCGAACGGCGACGTGCGGCTCGATTATCGCGATGTCGCGATGCGGACGCTGACCAACGAGGTTTCGGTGTTTCCGCCGAAAAAGCGAGTGTACTGACAATGGTCGAATTCACCCTTCCGAAGAACAGCCGCATCGGCACCGGCGTGACGCACAAGGCGCCCGCCGGGGCGACGAACGTGCGCGCGTTCAAGGTGTACCGGTGGAACCCGGACGACGGCAAAAACCCGCAGACCGACACGTTCGAACTCGACCTCGATCATTGCGGCCCGATGGTTTTGGACGCGCTGATCAAGATCAAGAACGAGATGGACCCGACGCTGACGTTTCGCCGGTCCTGCCGCGAGGGCATCTGCGGCAGTTGCTCGATGAACATCGACGGCACCAACACGCTCGCGTGCCTGAAGCCGATCGACGACGTGAAGGGTGCCGTGCGGATCAACCCGCTGCCGCACATGTCTGTGGTCAAAGACCTCGTGCCCGACCTGACCGTGGCGTACGCGCAGCTTCGTTCCATCGAGCCGTGGCTGCAGGCCGACACGCCGCCGCCGCCCGACGCCGAGCGGCTGCAATCGCTCGAAGAGCGGGCGAAGCTCGACGGGATGTGGGAGTGCATCCTGTGTTTCTGCTGCACGACCGCCTGCCCGAGCTATTGGTGGAACGGCGACCGCTATCTCGGCCCGGCGGTGTTGCTGGCCGCGTATCGCTGGATCGCCGACAGCCGCGACGAGCGGACCGGCGAGCGGCTCGACGCGTTGCAGGATCCGTTCAAGCTGTATCGCTGCCATACGATCATGAACTGCACCCAGACGTGCCCGAAGGGGCTCAATCCGGCGGCGGCGATCGGCAAGATCAAGACGCTGATGGTCGAGCGGCAGGGTTAGCCGGCCGCATGTACGACGGAGACGCCAACACCACCCGGCTCGCCGCCTGGAACGACAGCCTGTGGATGGACCACTCGATGTTCCGCATGCTCTGGGACAACGTGCATGAGGTCGTGCCGGGCAAGATCTGGCGCGGCAACCACCCGACCCCGGCCCGGCTGCGGCGGCTGACCGAGCGGCTCGGTCTCAAGACGCTGGTCAATTTGCGCGGCCCGCGCAAATGCGGCTCGGATGCCCTGTCGCGTGCCGAGGCCGGGAAGCTGGGGCTGACGCACACCTATATGGCGTTCGAAAGCCGGGGTGCCCCGCACCGCGACCGCATCCTGCGGTTCCACGGCATCTGGCAGACGCTGGTCACGCCGGCGCTGATGCACTGCAAGTCGGGGGCCGACCGCGCGGGCCTCGCCTCCGGGCTGGTGCTGATGTTCGAGGGCGGCACTTCGGCCGACGCGTTGCGCCAGCTGTCGTGGCGCTACGGTCATTGGGGCACCAGCCGCACCGGTATTCTGGACGCCTTCTTCCACCACTACGCGACCGTGGCCGAGGGACGCGTGCCGTTCATCGATTGGGTGCGCGACGAGTACGACGAGCAGGGCCTGCGCGACCGGTTCCACGCCAACGGCCTGGCCAGCTTCGTCACCGACCACGTGCTGCGCCGGGAATAGAGTTTCGCGGGTTGTGAAACGGACGGCGGCGGCGATAGGGTCGCCGAGGACGTCCGGGATACAGCCATGCAACAGAGTCTCTTGATCGGCGGCCGGCTCGAAGCCGGCGGTGGCGAAGGCCAGCCGGTGCTCGACCCGCGCACGGGTGCGACGATCGCGACCATCGCCGAGGCCGATTTTTCGCAGATCGACCGCGCGGTCGACGCGGCGGCGGCGGCGTTCGAGACGCAATCCCGCACCACGCCCGCCGAACGCGCGACGGCCTTGCTGCGGCTCGCCGACCGGATCGAGGCGGATGCGGAGGCGATCGCCGACCTCGAATGCCGCAACACCGGCAAGCCGCGCCACGCGTTCCTGGCCGACGAGATCCCGGCCATCGCCGACTGCTTCCGCTTCTTCGCCGGTGCCTGCCGCACCGGCACCGGGCCGCTCGCGGGCGAGTACATGGCCGGCCACACATCGATGGTGCGGCGCGACCCGGTGGGCGTGATCGCGCAGGTCGCACCGTGGAACTACCCGCTGATGATGGCCGCCTGGAAGCTCGCGCCCGCACTGGCCGGCGGGCAACGCCGTCGTCATCAAGCCGTCCGAGCTGACGCCGCTCAGCCTGCTGCATCTCGCCCCGGTGTTCGCCGAGCTGTTCGCCCCCGGTGTCGTCAACATCGTCCACGGGCGTGGTGCGAGCGTCGGGCAGCGCCTGATCGACCATCCGCGCGTCGACATGATCGGCCTGACCGGGGACATCGGCACCGGCCGCAAGATGATCGAGGCCGCGAAAAGCTCGATCAAGCGCACGCACCTGGAGCTTGGCGGCAAAGCCCCGGTGATCGTGTTCGACGACGCCGATCTGGCGGCCGTGGTGGACGGGTTGCGCGCGTTCAGCTTCTACAACGCCGGCCAGGATTGCACCGCCGCGTGCCGCGTCTACGCCGGTGCCGGGATCTACGAGCGGCTGGTCGCCGACCTGTCCGGTGCGGCGGGATCGCTGCGCCACGGCCACGACGACGACACGCAGAACGAACTCGGCCCGCTCATTTCCGCCCGCCAGCAGCAGCGCGTCGCGGGCTTCGTCGAGCGCGCTTCGGCCCTGCCCCATGTCGAGATCGCCACCGGCGGTCGCGCTGGCGCGAATGGTTTCTACTACGAGCCGACGGTCGATCGCGGGCGCGCTGCAGGACGACGAGATCGTCCGCAAGGAGGTATTCGGGCCGGTGGTGACGATCACGCGGTTCACCGATGTCGAGCAGGCTGTCGGCTGGGCCAACGACAGCGATTACGGCCTCGCGTCGTCGGTCTGGTCGCGCGACGTCGGCCGCGCGATGGCGACGGCATCGCGGCTGCGATACGGCTGCACCTGGGTCAACTGCCACTTCATGCTGGTCAACGAGATGCCGCATGGCGGGCTGAAGCAATCGGGCTACGGCAAGGATTTGTCGGGGCTGTCGCTGGAGGATTACACGGTCGCGCGGCACGTGATGGTCAAGCACGGGTGAGCACACCCGTCATCCGCATCGCGGGCGTGCGAAAGACGTTCGGCGCGGCGGTCGCGGTGGCGGATCTGAACCTCGAGATCGCGGCGGGCGAGTTCTTCACGTTCCTCGGCCCGTCGGGCTCCGGCAAGACGACGATGCTGCGGCTGATCGCGGGCTTCGAGCGGCCGGATGCGGGGCGGATCGAGATCGACGGCGTCGATGTCGCGCGCATGCCGCCGCACATGCGCGACGTGAACACGGTGTTTCAGGACTACGCGCTGTTCCCGCATATGAGCCTGCGCGAGAACGTCGGCTACGGCCTGCGCGCGCGACGGCTGCCGGACGCGGAGGTCGCGGCCCGCGTGACCGATGCGCTGGCGATGGTGCGGCTGTCCGAATACGGCGCACGGCGGCCGGGACAGCTTTCCGGCGGGCAGCGGCAGCGAGTCGCATTGGCGAGGGCGCTGGTGAATCGTCCGCGCGTGCTGCTGCTCGACGAGCCGCTCGGCGCACTCGATCTGCAGTTGCGCCACCAGATGCAGATCGAGCTGAAATCGATGCAGCAGGCGACCGGGATCACGTTCCTCTATGTCACGCACGACCAGGAGGAGGCGCTGACGATGAGCGACCGGGTCGCCGTGTTCAACCACGGGCGCATCGAGCAGATCGGCACGCCGTACGAACTGTACGAGCACCCGGCGAGCGCGTTCGTCGCAGGCTTCATCGGCGTCAGCAACCTGCTGCGACGGGGCGGCCGGACGATGGTGCTGCGGCCGGAAAAGGTGATGCTGAGCGAGGACGCGCCGGATAGTGAGCCGGGCATCGTGCGCACCGTCAGCTATCTCGGCATGTTCACCCGCTACGGCGTCGAACTCGCGGACGGCACGACGCTCGCGGTCGTCGAACAGAACGCGGCGGCGCGGCCGGACGGGTCGCGCTGGAAGCCGGGGATGGCCGTGCGTGCCGGATGGCGGCAGGACGCAGTCAGCGTTCTGACAACAGGGGAGTGACGACGATGCGGACATTTTTGATGGCGGGTGCGGCGCTGCTGGCGGCGATGCCGGCGTATGCGGCCGACCCATCGCTGGCGCAGGCGATCGGCAAGGGTGAAGGCGCGCTCAACGTCGTTGCCTGGGAGGGTTACGCCGCCGACGACTGGGTCAAGCCGTTCGAGGCGGCGACCGGATGCATGGTGAACCGCAAATACGCCGGCAGCAGCGACGAGATGGTGGCATTGATGCGGCAGGGCGGCGGCGCGCAATACGACGTGGTCTCGGCATCGGGCGACGCGACGCTGCGGCTGATCTACGGCAAGAACGTGCAGCCGATCAACATGTCGCTCGTCCCGAACTCGAAGGATTTCATCCCCGACCTGCAGGCGCCGGGCTTCAACACCATCAACGGCGTGCATTACGGCGTGTCGTACGAGTGGGGGCCGAACGTCCTGCTGTATCAGACCGACAAGGTGAAGCCGGCGCCGACGTCGTGGTCGTCGATCTACGACAAGGCGTATTCGGGTCTGGTCACCGTGCCCGATAATCCGATCCAGATCGCGGACGCGGCGCTGTATCTGTCGCGGACGCAACCGGCACTCGGCATTACCGACCCGTACGAGCTGAACCAGAAGCAGATGGACGCGGCGGTCGCGTTGCTGAAGCAGCAGCGGCCGCTGATCAAGAAATACTGGGCGCTCGCATCCGATCAGGTCGACCTCTACAAGAACGGCGACGCGGTGATCGGGGCCGCGTGGCCGTATCAGACGATCACGCTGCAGCAGGCCAAGGTGCCGGTCGCGGACACGCTGCCGACCGAGGGTGCGACCGGCTGGGCCGATAGCTGGATGATCTCGGCGAAGTCCCCGCATCGCAACTGCGCCTACGAGTGGATCAATTACGTGACCGCGCCGAAGGTGCAGGCGCAGCAGGCGCTGGCGTTCGGCGAGACGCCGGCCAACACCAAGGCGTGTCCGGAGATGAACACGCTGCAGGCCGGATCGTGCACGCAGTACCACGCCGACGCGGATGCGAGCTATTTCAAGAAGATCGACTTCTGGAAGACGCCGCGCAAGCAGTGCGGCAAGGGCGTCAACGGCGGCGGCGACACCTGCCTCGATTACGGTGCGTGGCAGAAGGCTTGGCAGGAGATCAAGGGCTGAGCACGCGCGTTTCGCGATTGATGTGGGCGCGGCCGTCGATCACGACGGCCGCGTTTCTGTCCGGCCCGGCGATCTGGTTCGTCGGGCTGTACCTCGCGGCGTTGGCGGCGATGTTCGTCTCCGCGTTCTGGCGCGTCGACGATCTGAGCGGCGAGATCATCCCCGATTGGTCGTTCGACAACTTCGTCGAAATCGCGACCAGCGCCATCTACCGCACGATCGCCTGGCGCACGGTCGCGATCGCGGCCGCGGTGACGATCACCGACGCGCTGCTCGCCTTCCCGTTCGCCTGGTTCATGGCGCGCCACGCAAGCCCGCGCATGCGGACCGCGCTGACGGCGGCGGTGATGATCCCGCTATGGTCGAGCTATCTCGCGCGGGTCTACGCGTGGCGGTTGATCCTCGCCCATGACGGCATCCTGAACTGGACCCTTGCCCGCATCGGGCTGTCCGGCGTGTCCATCGCCTACTCGAATTGGGCGATGTGGATCGTGTTCAGCTATCTCTGGCTGCCGTTCATGATCTTGCCTGTGTACGCGGCACTCGAGCGCATTCCGACGTCGCTGCTGGAAGCCTCCGCCGACCTCGGCGCCGGGGCCGCGCGCACGATCAGGCGTGTCGTGTTGCCGCTCGCCCTGCCCGGCTTGGCGGCGGGGTCGATCTTCACCTTCTCGCTGACACTCGGCGATTACGTCTCGCCGATGCTGGTCGGCGGTCCGGGCTCGGACTTCATCGGCAACGTCGTCTATTCGAACGTCGGCGTGTCCAACAACATCCCCTTCGCCGCCGCCTACGCGACGCTGCCGCTGATCGTCATGGCGCTGTACCTGTTCGCGGCCCGCGCGGCCGGGGCGTTCCGGGCGCTATGAGCCGCATCGTCCTCGGGGGCGTGGTGATCGCGATCCTGCTGTTCCTCTTCGCGCCGATCGCGATCATCGCGCTGTACGCGTTCTCGGCGAGCAACATCCAGGGCTGGCCGATCGCCGCGTTCTCGCTGCACTGGTTCGCCGCCACCTGGGCCGACGAGGAGGTGCGCTCGGCACTGCTGCTCTCGGTCGAACTCGCGATGCTGGCCACGATCTGCGCCGTGGTGCTCGGCACGCTGACCGCACTCGCCGTGCACCGGATGCGCGCGGCGGGGCGGGAGATGGTGCAGTTCGCCGTCGTGCTGCCGATCGCACTTCCCGGCGTGCTGACGGGCATGGCGATGGCATCCTATTTCGCGTTCTGGAACGTCCCGCTGTCGTTCTGGACGATCGTCGCCGGGCATACGACGTTCTGCGTCGTGATCGTCTACAACAACGTCATCGCGCGATTGCGCCGGCTGCCCGGATCATGGGCGGAGGCATCGGCCGACCTCGGCGCCGGCCCGTTTCGCACGTTCCGCCTCATCACGTGGCCGATGCTGGCCAGCGCGGTCGGGGCGGGCGCATTGCTGAGTTTCGCGCTGTCGTTCGACGAGGTGATCGTGACGACGTTCACCGCCGGCGCGCAGACGACGCTGCCGTTGTGGATTTTCGGCGCGATCCGGCTCGGGCAACATCTGCCGGAGGTCAATGTGATCGTGCTGGTCGTGATCGTGCTCACCGCCGTGCCCGTGATTCTGGCACAGCGCGCGATGGGCAACGCCGGAACGCTGCACCGATAAGAAGGGGGAAGAGATGCCTAGAACACCGCTGTATTCCGCACTGCGCCACATCGCCCGGAAAACCGCGCGCGAGCAGGGACCGACGATCGGCCGACGCGCCGTGCTCGGCGGCGTCGGTGCCGCTGTCGCCGTCGCCGCACTGCCCGCGCGCGCCGCGACACCCGGCGCACGGGTCGCGGTGGTCGGCGCGGGTCTGGCCGGATTATCGGCCACCTGGGCGCTGAAGCAGGCGGGGGTCGACGCGACATTGTTCGAGGGCAACACGCGGCTCGGCGGACGGTGCTGGACGGTCCGCCACGAATTCGCGCCGCAGATCGCCGAGCACGGCGGGGAGTTCATCGATACCGGCCACCACGCCATCCGGGCACTGGCGGCCGAACTCGGCCTGCATCTCGACGACGTTGTCGCGGCACAGCCCGAGGGCACGCACGCGCTGTACTGGTTCGACGGCGTCCCGTACAGCGTCGCCGATGCCGCGCGCGATTACGAGGCGGTGTATCCGGTCGTGCAGCGCCAAAACACCTCGCTCGGCAGCAACGTGAGCTACCGCGACCCGACCGAAGCCGCCATCGCACTCGACGCGATCACCGTCGCGCAGTGGATCGAGCGTTACGTGCCCGGCGGACGCGCCAGCAAGTTCGGCCGGCTGGTCACCGACGCGGTGGTCGAGGAGCTGGCGGCCGACACCGAACAGCTCTCGGCGATCAACGTCATCTTCCTGTTCGCACCCGACCCGCGCGACAAATTCGACCTGTATTACACCGGGTCCGACCAGCGTTTCCATGTGCACGGCGGCAACGACCAGATCGTCTCGCTGCTGGCCCAAAAGCTCGACGGACAGATCGAGACCGGCATCGCGCTCGACGCGGTGACGCGCCTGCCGGACGGCACGGTGCGGCTCGGCTTCTCGCGCAATTCCGTCACGACCGAGCGTGTGTTCGACCGGGTGATCCTCGCCCTGCCCTTCTCCGTCATGCGCCGCTCGGTCGACTATTCCCGCGCCGGGTTCCGGCCGCTGAAGCAGCGCGCCATCGAGCAGCTTCGTATGGGGCACAGCGTCAAATTCCAGCTGCAATTCAAGCGGCGTGTCTGGAATGCGCTCGGCTGCGACGGCGAGATCCGCCTTCAATCGCCGCTGTTCCAGACGACATGGGAGCCGACGCGCGGCCAAGCGGGACCGGACGCGGTACTGAATTTCTGGTCCGGCGGATCGCAGGCCGATCGCTCCGGAAAACTCGATCCCGCGCTGCTCGCACAGCGCTGCCTCGCGGACGCGGAAGTGCTGCTGCCCGGATTGCGGCAGGCGTGGACAGGGCGGATGACGCGCGACGCATGGGCCTACAACCCGTGGTCGCTCGGGTCCTACGTCTACCCGCCGCTCGGCTACCTGACGCAAGTCATGGGCGTCGAGCCGCAACCGGAGGGCAACTGCTTCTTCGCCGGCGAGCACACGTATGTGCAGCAGACCGGCTACCTCAACTCCGGTGTGGCGAGCGGGCAGCGGGCGGCGAAGCAGTTGCTGGCGTCGCTCACGTGATGCGCCGCGAACCGATCGTGATGGCGTGCACGTGCGAGATCGCGGGCCGGGTGCGCGGCAAGGGGTTCCCCGCATCCGACCTCGCCAAACGCATGATCAAGGGCGTCGGCTGGATCCCGACCAACACGATGATGTCCGCCCTCGGCCCGATCGCGGACTCGCCGTTCGGCGCACTCGACGACCTGATCCTGGTGCCGGACCCGGCGGCCGAGGTGCATGTCGAGTTCGATGACGTGGACGAGTGGTTCTTCCTGTCCGATTTGCGCCACACCGATGGCCGGCCCTGGATGGGCTGCCCGCGCGAGCTGTTGCGCCGGGCGTTGCGCGACCTGCACGACGCGGCGGGTGTCGAGCTGGTCGCCGCGTTCGAGCACGAGTTCGTCTACGACGGTGTCGAGGACCGGCCGGGCGCGCCGTACAGCCTCGACGCATACCGGCGGCAGGGCGTGTTCGGCTCGGCGCTGCTGGCGGCGATGCGGCAGGCGGGCGTGACACCGGACAGCTTCCTGCCGGAGTTCGCACCGCGCCAGTATCGAGGTGACGTGCGCGCCCGCGACCGGCCTGCGCGCGGCGGACGACGCGGTGATCGTGCGGGAGATGGCGCGCGCGGTCGCGCACCGGCTCGGGCATCGCGCGATCTTCTCGCCGATCCTCGATCCGGACGGCGTCGGCAACGGCGTGCACATCCACATGTCGTTCGCCGGCGGCGCGATGCACGATGCGAGCGACAAACTGCAACTATCGCGGATCGGGCGCGCGTTCCTCGGCGGCATCGTCCACCACATGCCCGCACTGTGCGCGATCACCGCCCCCTGCCCCGTCTCGTATATCCGGCTGCGGCCGAACCGCTGGGCACCGGTGGAAGCGCGGCTCGCCAACCAGGATCGTGGGGCGGCGATCCGCATTTGCCCGGTCCTGACCGGCGGCGACCACGAGTCTCGGGCGGCGCAATTCAACGTCGAGTATCGCCCGGCCGACGCGACGGCGAGCCCGTATCTGGCGCTCGCGGCAATCGTGTTCGCGGGTGTGGACGGGATCGTGCGCAACCGCGCGCTGACCGACGACGCGCATCCGCTGCCGGCCTCGCTCGGTGCCGCGCTCGATCTGCTGGAAGCGACCGAGGCGGCCAGCGCGTGGTTTCCGGACGGCTATCTGGACGCGTATCTGCGCCATAAGCGGGCCGAGATCGGTATGGTCGCGAAGCTCGACGACGCGCAGCGATGCGCGCTCTATTCCGAAGCTTATTGAGGAGTTCCCGATGGCCGACCCGACGACGCGCGACATCCCGGTCGAGATCGCGCACACGACGCTGCTCTATATCGACGTGCAGAATTTCTGCGCGACGGAGCGCGGCGGCGAGTGGGCCGGCATGGACCCGGCGGACATCGAGGCGAAATACGGCTGGTTTTTCCGCGAGATGCGCGAGCGGACCGTTCCCGCGATGCAGCGCCTGCAACGCGGCTGCCGCGCCGCCGGTGTCGAGGTCATGTACACCGTCATCCGCAACCTGACGCGCGACGGGCGCGACCGGAGCCTCGATTACAAGATCACCGGCTTCAACGTGCCGCCCGACAGCTGGGACGGCCAGGTGATCGACGAGCTGCGGCCGGCCGAGGACGAGATTGTCCTGCCGAAGACGTCGTCGAACGTCTTCATCTCGACGCACATCGACTACATCCTGCGCAATCTCGGCACGAGATACCTGATGATCGCCGGCAACGTGACCGACCAGTGCATCGAGGGCGCGGTGCGCGACGGCTGCGACCTCGGCTATTATGTGACGCTGGTGACCGACGCGTGCTGCACGTATTCGCAGGAGCGGCACGACAACTCTTTACGCGCCATCAAGGGATATTGCCGGCAGCGCACGACCGACGCGATGCTGCGTGAGATCGGGCAGTCGGCGCACGCAACGTCGTGAGTCGTCAGCCGCGGTGCCAGACGTGGCCGGAACCGCCCTGCACCGTGTCGGCGTCGACCCGCTCGAACGTGTCCGTCTGATCAGTTCGATCAGGACCGACCGTCGGCAACGTCACCATCGATATGTCAAGCCTACAGGCCGATCGGGAAAAACCGTCTCCTCGGGAGGGAGATCGGCAATCGCGCGCCGTACGTCGGCAACCCGCAATTTCGTCCAGCCGGTCGCATCGAGGACGTGTAGCGTATCGCCCTGCCCTTGCACGAGCAGCGAGCGATCCCGCGTCAGCTTCGCCATTGTCAACTGCCCGATCGGAACGGCTTTGGCGTCGCCGTCGTCGAGGCGAACGAGCGCGATGCGCCCCGCATCTTCGTCGTAGCCGCCCGCGAGCAACATGTGGTCCGCGTCGATCGCGAGCGCCCTCACGCCTGTCAGTCGGTTCGTCCAAGACAAGACAGAGTCGTTTTCGATGCGCGCGATCGCGTTGCTCGGGTATGGGCACGACCAGAGTGTGTTTTCGACCAATGTCATCGCCTCGCTATCCGTGATCGACATGGTTGGTTCAGCCGCGTTGAACGACCAAAGCAGCGTCCCGTCCAGGGCAAATCGCGCGATGCCGGCCGATGCGATTGGCCGCGCCCCGGTCGCGTCGGCATCGCCGCAGGTGCCCTCGTCAAACCACCCGACCCAGACGGAGCCGTCCGGCGCGCACCTGATGTGCTCGATGGCATCGCCCAGACGGATCGCGCCGGTCAGGACACCCTCCGGCGTGAACAGTCGGCCGTTTGCAACGGTGTTGTCGGAGCCAGCCGCGGCGACCAGCCAACGTCCGTCGGCGAGCCGGTCGAACGTCGGAAAAGGGCCGAGCTCGACCTCGACCGGCTCCGTTTCGAACCGGCCGTCGAAACTCGATAGCCTTCCCTTACCGCCCCAAAGATCCAAGTATGGTCGGCGGGTCTCGACAGGCTGAGCCAACCAGGTGCGTCTCTCGGCGACGATGTCTCGTTCGGCACGCAGGAAGCCGAGCGAACCGTCCATCAACAGGTGATGCCGGCACTCGAACCAGTTCGGCGGCGTTGAGGGAACAGCGATGGTTTCGCCGTAGTCCGATGCGTCGATCATGAGTTCAGGCGACCATCGCGCCAAGGCGAACGCAACATTATTTCTCGCGACAGCGCGTTGTCAGCCGCTGAGGGACAGCGCCGCCTCGATCGCCTCCGCCACGTCAAGCAACGCCGCGTCCGCCCTCGCCGCCCCGGTCAGCTGCAGACCGACAGGCATCCCGTCCCGGTCGCGGCCACAGGGAAGCGTGATCGCGGGCAGGCCGGCGAGGTTGGCGGGGGCCGAGCACAGCATCTCGTCGCTGCCGCCGCCTTGCTCCATCGGCGGGTCCTCGGCGGGTGCGACGAACGGCACGGTGGGCGACAGCACCGCATCGCAGTCTTGGAACACGGCCGCGAACGCCGTGCGAAATCTGCGGCGGAATTGCAGCGCGCGGACATACGCGGTTGCGGGGATCGCGGCGCCGGCGTCGAGCTGCAAGCGGGTCGCCTCCGCCATCCGGTCGGGCGCGCGCGCGAGGCGGGCCGCGTGGATGACGGACGCTTCCGGCAGCAGGATCAGCATGAGCGCCGGTGAGACATGGGTCAGGTCGGGGATTGCAACGTCGTGCAGCACGGCACCGGCGCGCACGAGTTTTTCGCACGCGGCGTCGAACGCGGCGCGCACGTCCGGCGTGATGCACGCGGCGTCGCGATGGGCGGCCAATACGCCGAGCCGCAGGCCGCGCACCGGCCGCGCTACACGGGGCATGTCACGCCCGGCCAGCACGGCAAGCAGCGTGCGGGCATCGGCGACGTTGCGCGTGAGCGGGCCGGCGTGGTCGAGCGTCCAGGATAGCGGTAGCGCGCCGTCGAGCGGGACGAGGCCGTGCGTCGGCTTCATGCCGACGATGCCGCAATACGACGCCGGAATGCGGATCGAGCCGCCGGTGTCGGTGCCGACGGCGAACCGCACATGGCCCGCCGCGACCAGTGCCGCCGAGCCGCCGGACGAACCGCCCGCCGTGCGCTGTGGGTTTATGGGGTTGTTGGTCTGCCCGATGCCGGGGTTCGGGGCACCGTAGGCAAACTCCAGCATCTGCGACGTGGCGACGATGACCGCACCCGCCGCCTCCAGCCGTGCCACGACGGCGGAGTCGGCGGCCGGATGTTCCCAGAACACCGGGTCGGCACCGAACTTGGTCGGCACGCCGGCGATGGCGAACAGGTCTTTGACCACGACAGGCATGCCCTGCAACGGACCTTGCCCGCCACCTGACATCGCGCGATCCCGCAGCAAGGTCGCGACCGCGTTCAGGCGCGGCTCGTCGGCCTCGATCGCGTCCAGCACGGTTTTAATGCTCATGGCGCGTCGGTCAGACCAAGTGCGGCGAGCGCCCGGTCGGCGTCCCGCATCGCGCGCACCAGCGGCAACGCCGCCGCCGCCCGCTCCGGCGTCAGCACGAGACCGGCCGCCGCCGCGATCGCGACCAGCGCCTCAGCCTCGGTCATCGATCTCGTGCGCCACATGGCACGCGGTAAGCCGCCCGTCGTTCATCAACGCGAGCTTCGGCACCTCGACCCGGCAGCGGTCGATCGCGAGCGGGCAGCGCGGGTGGAACGCGCAACCGGGCGGCGGGGACAGCGGACTCGGCAACTCGCCCCGCACCGCGTCGACCACGGTACGGTGCGCGGGATCGAGGTCGGGTGCGGCACTCAGCAAGGCGCGCGTGTACGGGTGCGTCGGCGTGTCGAACAGCGCGGCCGTGTCGGCGAGTTCGACGACGCGGCCGAGATACATCACGGCGACCCGGTGCGACAGGTGGCGCACCAGCCGCAGATCGTGGGCGATGAACACGACGGTGAGGTGCAGACGCTCCTGCAATTCGAGCAGCAAATTGACCATCTGCGCCTGCACCGAGACGTCCAGTGCGGACACCAGCTCGTCCGCGATCAGGCATTCCGGTTCGACCGAGAGGGCGCGCGCGATGCCGATGCGCTGGCGCTGGCCGCCGCTGAATTCGTGCGGCCGGCGATCGAGCGCGGTCGGCGACAGTTGCACCAGATCGAGCAACGCGGCGAGCCGTCCCGGCAGCTCGGCGTTGGTGCACATCCGGTGCACGCGCAGCGGCTCGGACAAGGTCTCGGCCACGGTCATGCGCGGATTGAGCGAGCTGTACGGGTCCTGGAACACCATTTGCACGCGCCGGTTGAACGCCCGCAGCGCTTGCCCGCGCAGGGGTGCGATATCCTGCCCGTCGTACGCGATCCGGCCGGCGTCGACCGCGTACAGCCGCACCAGACAGCGGGCGAGTGTCGATTTGCCGCAGCCGCTCTCACCGACGATGCCGAGCGTCTCGCCTCGAAAGACGTCCAGATCGATCTCGGTCAGCGCGCGAACGCGCTGCCGGCTGGCCGACACCGGGAACGTCTTCGTCACCCCGGCGGCGCGCAGCAGCGTGTCGGTCACGCGGCCAGCCGTGGCGGCGGCAAGCGGTCGGCCGCCGTGCAGGCGCTGCTGCGCGCCGGGACCCACGGCAACCAGCCACGGCCGATGGTCGCGGCAGGCGTCGGACGCGAAGTCGCAGCGCGGCACGAACGGGCACGCCTCGCCGACCGTGCCCGGCACCGGCGGCGCGCCCGGGATCGGCGACAGGCGGCGGCGTGCGAGGGCCGCGTCGGGCAAGGAGCGGATCAGGCCGAGCGTGTAGGCATGGCGCGGCCGTGCGAGCACCGCATCGACCGGGCCGGTTTCCGCGATGCGGCCCGCATACATGACCGCCACGCGCTCGCAGGTCTGGGCCACGACGCCGAGATCGTGGGTGACGATCACGACCGACATTTTGAGTTCGTCCCGCAGTCGCAGCAGCAGTTTCAGGATCTGGTCCTGGATGGTGACGTCGAGTGCGGTGGTCGGCTCGTCGGCGAGCAGCAGGCGCGGTTGCCCGGCGAGCGCGATCGCGATCATGGCCCGTTGCCGCATGCCGCCGGAAAACTGATGCGGATAGTCGTCGAGCCGTCGCGCGGCACCGCCGATGCCGACCAGGTCGAGCAGTTCCACCGCGCGACGGCGCTTGGCGGATGCCGACATGCTCGGCAGGCACTCCGAGATTTGCAATCCGATCGGCAGCACCGGGTTCAGCGCCGTCATCGGCTCCTGGAAGATCATGCCGATCCCGCGTCCGCGCACCGCGCGCATCCGGCGTTCCGACAGCTGCGTCAGTTCGACGCCGTCCCACACGACACTGCCCTCGACCCGGCCGGGTGCCGCGATCAGGCGCATGATCGCCCGCAGCGTCATGCTTTTGCCGGAGCCGCTTTCGCCGACGATGCCGACGACCTCCGCCTCGTTGACGACGAAGTCGATGCCGTCGACCACGTTGACCGGCCCGTTCGGCCCCGGGAACGTCGCGTACAGGCCGGCGACCGACAGCAGCGGGATCGTCACCGGCGGACCGACATCAGCTCGGCCACACCGTCGCCGAGCAGCGAGAAGCCCGTGCCGCACAGGATGATCGCGAGGCCGGGGAACACCGCGATCCACCAGGCCGTGTCCATGTAGTTCTTGCCCTCGGCCACCAGCACGCCCCACTCGGCGGTCGGCGGCTGCGCGCCGAGGCCGAGATAGCCGAGGCTCGACCCAAGGAGAATGCACAGCGCCATGTCGGTCATCCAGTAGACGACCAGCGGCGTCAGCGCGTTCGGCAGCAGGTGGCGGAAGATGATGCGCGCGGCGGAAAAGCCCATGACGCGTCCGGCGGCGGCGAAGTCGGAGCGTTTCAAGACCGCGACCTCGGCCCGCATCATGCGTGCGTAGAAGACCCAGCCGACCGCGCTCACCGCGATGTAAAGGTTGAACAGGCCCGGGCCGAGCACGGCGACGATCGCGATCACCAGCACCAGGAACGGGAACGTCAGCACCGCGTCCACGACGCGTCCGAACACCGCGTCGGTCCAGCCGCCGTAGTAGCCGACCAGCGCGCCGATGATCGCCCCGGAGATGATCGGAAGCAGCGTGCAGAACACCGCGATGCTGAGGTCGATGCCGGATGCGGACATGGTGCGGGCCAGCACGTCGCGCCCGAAATCGTCGGTGCCGAACGGGTGCGCCCAGCTCGGGCCGGCGAGCAATGCGTCGTAGTCGGCGGCGAGCGGGTCGAGGCTCGGCACGAAGGACGGCAGGATCGCGCAGACGACGAGGCCGAGCAGGATCAGCAGGCCCGCCCACAACCCGAACGGGATCGCGCGCCGCTTCTTCCGGCGCGGCGCCGGCAGGACGACGGGGAGCACCGTGGCGCTCATGCGGACCTCGGGTCGAGCCGGGTTTCGATCAGGTCGGTGGCGAGGAACACGAGCGAGACGAGCACGGCCAGGACCAGCGTCATGCCCTGCACAACGGGGTAATCGCGGCCGGTGATACTCTCGATCATCAGCGCGCCGACGCCCGGTACCGCGAACACGTATTCCGTCACGATCGCGCCGCCGAGCAGCGTGCCGATGTTCAGGCCGAACAGGGCGACGGCGGAGACGAGCGCGTTTCGCAGCACGTGCCGGCCGAGCACGATCACCGGCGACAAGCCTTTGGCGCGGGCGAAGCCGATGTAGTCCGCGCGCAACACGCCGACGATGGCCGACCGCAGGTTCCGCATCAGGATCGCGGACAGGCTCAGCGCCAGCGTCAGCGCGGGCAGGAACAGATGGCGCGCGGAATCGAAGAAGCCGTCGCCCATGCCGCCGACCGGAAACAGATGCCAGCGCGCGGCGAAGAAGCCGAGCAGCAGCAGCCCGACATAGAACACCGGGGCCGACAGGCCGATCTGAAACAGCCCGCGGATCAGCAGGTCGGGCCAGCGGTCGCGGAACACGGCGGCGACGAACGCCAGCGGCACCGCGAGCACGACCGCGAGCAGGCCGGCGAACGCGGTCAGGTACAACGTCACCGGCAGGCGGTCGGCGATCAGGCTGGAGACCGAGACGCGGCGCACCACGCTCTCGCCGAGGTCGCCCTGCGCCAAGCGGCGGATGAACGACCAGAACTGCCACACGACCGAGCCGTCCAGCCCCATCTGGCTCCGCAGCCGGGCGATCGCGGCGGGTGTGCCGCGGTCGCCCAGCATCGACGTGACCGGATCGCCCGGCAGCAGACGCACCATCAGAAAGACCGCGACGGTGACGAGGATCAGCGTCGGGACGATCTGCAGAACTCGCCGCGTGATCCTGCCGCGCGGGAACATCAGGTGGCCATCATTTCGCGACGGTGGCCCGGACGAAGATGTTGTTGCCGAGCGGGGTTTGCCAGAACCCGTCGACCTTCTTGCTCAGCGCCACCGGATACGGCGACTGATACAGGAAGAAGATCGGCGCCTCGGCCATGTAGATCTTCTGGATCTGCGCGTATTCGTCGGCACGCTTGGCCGGGTCCGTCTCGCTCTGGCTTTTCTCGTAGAGGCTGTCGGCCTGCTTGTTGTCCCAGCCGCTGTGCTGGTTTTCGATGTTCGGATAATACGCGAAATACGAGGTGATCTCGTTCGGGTCGTTGATGTCGTTGGTCCAGACGCCGGTCCGCATCTGGAAGTCCGGCTTGTGGTAGCGGGCGTCGAGCGTCGCGTTGTCGACCTGCTCGATGGTGAGCTTCACGCCGATCTGCGCCCACATCTGCTGGATCGCCGAAATGGTCGTGATCTCGTCGCCGCTGCCGGCGAGTGCGAGCGACGACACCGAAATCCCGTTCGGGAAACCCGCTTCCGCCAGCAGCGCCTTCGCCTTCGCCTTGTCGTACGGATACGCCGCACCCTGGTCTGCGAACAGCGGAGTCGTGTCGGACATGAAGCTGTGCATCGGGGTGCCGATGCCGTGCGTCACGATCTGGATCAGCGCCGCCTTGTTGATCCCGTAGTTCAGCGCCTGGCGCACCTTGACGTTCGACAACGGGTTGTCGCTGCCGTCGGCGAGCTTCGGCCGGTCGTTCACCGTCAGGTACGACACCTCGGTCGACGGGTACAGCACCATGTTGACGGTGGCGTCTTTCTGCAGCTCGGCGACGCGCGCGTACGGAATGAATTCCGTGCCGTCGATCTCGCCCGCCTTCAGCTTCAGGATGCGCGTGGAGTCCTCGGGGATGACCGGGAAGTCCACCTCGTCGAGATACGGCAGCTTCTTGCCGTCCTCGCCGTCCGCCCAGTAATACGGGTTGCGCTTGATCGTCATGCTGCTGCCGCGCTTCCAGTCGCTCAGCACGAACGGGCCGGAGCCGATCGGGTGCTCGGCGAACGCCTTGGCCTTGTCGTCGAGCGTGGCACCCGGCGAGGCCAGCACCAGCTTCTTCGGCATGATCGCGGCGTTGAAGGTCGCCAGCGCCGCCGGCAGGCTGGGGTCCGGGTTCTTCAGCGACAGGACGATGGTGTCGTCGCCCTGCGCTGCAACCTTGTCGACCGAGATCAGCAGGAAGCTCCAGATGCCCTCCTTCTGATCGGACGCCCGCGTCAGCGACCAGACCACGTCGTCGGCGGTGATCGGCGAGCCATCGGCGAACTTCGTGCCGGGGCGCAGTTTCAGCGTGAACGTCTTGCCGTCGGCCGACGCGTGCCACTCGGTCGCGAGACCTGGGGTCAGCGACTTGCCGTCGTTGGCGGGCGTGATCAGCGTGTCGTACAGGTTGGTCAGGATCCAGATGTCGACGTTCGCGTCGTTCAGCACCGGGTCCAGAAACAGGGAATCCGCTCGGCGCGCGTAAATCATGGTCCCGCCGCGCGGCCCGGCGGCCTCGGCGACCGTCCCCGATGCCATCAGCAACGCCGCACACGCCACTCCAAGCCTCAGCGCCGATCTGGACATCACGCGTCTCCCGTTTCCCAAGGTGACTGGACGCTAGGTGCCCGCTCACGGCAGTGTCAACGCTGTCATCGGGCGATCGAACGGGGGCTGCCGCGAACCGAGGCAGCCTGCCGACCAAACGTGCAAGGAGCTGGCAAATGCGTGTCACCGAAATGAATTGGCGGCAGGTCGAGGACGCGGTTCGCCGCGACGACCGCTGCGTCCTGCCGCTCGGCTCCACCGAACAGCACGGGGCTTTGAGCCTCTCGGTCGACAGCATCCTGTCCGAGCGGGTCGCGACCGAGGCGGCCGAGCCGCTCGGCATCCCGGTGTTCCCGGTCGTGGCGTACGGCATCACGCCGTATTTCCGCGCCTATCCCGGCACGATCAGCCTGCGGGTCGACACCTATTTGCGCCTCGTCGGCGACATTTTGGACGGCCTCGCCGAACAGGGTTTTAGGCGCATCTTCCTCTGCAACGGACATGGCGGGAACACGCCGGCCGCGAGCCTCGCGACCGAGTGGATGGCGTCGCATCCCGGTGTCAGCATCAAGTTCCATAATTGGTGGAACGCGCCCAAGACCCGCGCCGAAGTGGAGGCCATCGATCCGGTCGCCTCGCACGCGTCGTGGATGGAGAACTTCCCGTGGACGCGGCTGCCGAACGTGGCGGCCGATCCGGCGCAGAAGCCGATGGTCGACACCGGCCGCATGGCGTTGCGCGATCCGCAGGGGGTGCGGGAGCTGCTCGGCGACGGCAATTTCGGCGGCTACTACCAGCGCCCCGACGCCGACACCGATCGCCTGTGGGCAGTCGCGGTGGCCGAAACCCGCGCGCTGATGGAGGGACCGTGGGAGTGATCCTCGTCTGGGGTGCGGGTGCGATCGGCGGCACGGTCGGCGCCTACCTGATCCGTGCCGGACACGACGTGCTGTTCGTCGATGTCGACGCGGACCACGTGGCGGCCATCAACGCGAACGGCCTCGCCATCGAAGGCCCGATCGAGAACTTCACCGTTCCCGCGCGCGCCGTTCTGCCTGCCCAGGTCGAGGGTTCGTTCGACCGCGTGCTGCTGTGCGTGAAGGCGCAGCATACGCGGGGTGCCTCGGCGCAACTCGTGCCGCATCTGGCCGACGACGGTTATGTCGCGTCGCTGCAGAACGGGCTGAACGAGTATGTCATCGCCGAAGCGGTTGGGATGGCGCGCGTGATCGGCGCGTTCGTCAATTTCGGCGCCGACTATCTCGCACCGGGCCGCATCACCTACAGCGGGCGCGGCGCGGTCGTGCTGGGCGAGATGGACGGGTCGATGCCGAAACGGCTGCAGGCGCTGGTCGAGCTGATGCGCGACTTCGAGCCGGATGCGGTCGCGACGCCCGACATCCTCGGCTATCTCTGGGGCAAGCTCGGCTACGGCGCCCTGCTGTTCGGCACGGCGCTGACCGACGATTCCATCGTCGACGTGCTCGACGATCCGCGACATCGCGCGGTGCTGACGGCTTTGGGGGCGGAGGTCGTCGCCGTCGCCGACAAGCGCGACATCATCTCGCGAGGCTTCAACGGCTTCGATCCGGCGGCGTTCCGCGCGGGTGCCGATCCGACGGCCAGCTTCGACGCGATGGTCGCGTTCAACCGGCGGTCGGCCAAGACGCATAGCGGGATCTGGCGCGACCTCGCCGTGCGCCACCGCACGACCGAGGTCGACATGCAGCTCGGTGCCGTCGCGGACGCGGCGCGGGAGAGCGGCCTCACCGCGCCCCTGGTCGCACGGGTGACGGACATGATCCACCAGATCGAGCGCGGCGAACGGCGGCTCTGTCGCGAAAACCTCGACGAGCTGGCGGCATGAACATCCGGTTCGACGGGCGCACGGTGCTGGTCACCGGCGCGGGCCACGGCATCGGGCGCGGCATTTTCGACGCGTTCGCGGCCCTCGGCGCCAACGCGATCGCGGCCGACATCCAGGGGCCGGACGTGCGCGCGCTCGACGTCACCGATCGCGCGGCCATCCAGGCGTTGGTCGCCGACATCGGCCCGGTCGACATTCTGGTGCACAGCGCGGGCGGCGTGCGCGGGCAGGTCGGCCGCCCCGCCGAGGACGTGCCGGAGGCGGACTGGCACGCGATCGTGGGTGCCAACATGACGGGCGCGTTCCTGGTGGCGCAGGCGGTGATCCCGGGCATGAAGGCGGCCGGGCGCGGGCGGATCGTCACGATCAGCTCCGGTGCCGGTTTGGGCGTGAGCCTGACCGGGATTCAGGCGTACGCGGCGGCCAAGGCGGGCGAGATCGGGCTGACCCGGCAACTCGCGCACGAACTCGGGCAGCACGGCATCACGGTGAACTCCGTCGCGCCCGGCTTCGTGCGGTCCAATCCGACGACCGAGCGGCAATGGGAGTCCTACGGCGACGAGGGGCAGCGGCGGCTGGTGGGCCAGATCGCCATGCGCCGGACCGGAACGGTGGCGGACATCGCGTCGGCCGTGCTGTTCCTGTGCAGCGACGAGGCCGCGTGGATCACCGGGCAGTGCCTGTCCGTGGACGGCGGCAAGTGACCCCCGAGGTTTGGCTCGACGCGAACGAAGACGCGGCACTGGCGACGCTAAGGGAGTTCTGCGCGATCCCGAGCGTCAGCACCGATCCGGCCTACGCGCCGGATATGGCGGATGCCGCGTCGTTCCTCGCATCTCACCTGACCGCGATCGGGCTGGACCACGCGACCGTCCGCCCGACCGACGGGCACGCCGTCGTGACCGCCGACTGGCTGCACGCGCCCGGCGCGCCGACGCTGCTGGTCTACGCCCATTACGACGTGCAGCCGCCCGACCCGGTGGCGCTCTGGGCCAGCCCGCCGTTCACCGCCACCATCCGCGACGACCGGCTGTACGCGCGCGGCGCGTCGGACGACAAAGGGCCGATGATGGTCGCGCTGACCGCCATCGCCGCGCGCATCGCGACCGGCACGCTGGCGGTCAATTTGAAACTGCTGATCGAGGGCGAGGAGGAATGCGGCAGCCGCAACCTCGACGCGTTCGTGGCGGCCAACGCGGACAGGCTCGCCGCCGATTGGGTGCTGTCGGCCGACGGGGCCAGATGGCGCGCCGACCTGCCGACGACGACGGTGGCCAGCCGCGGTCTGTGCGCGCTGGAGGTAACCGTGAAGGGTGCCGGCCGCGATCTGCACAGCGGGCGCTACGGCGGCATGGTGGCGAACCCCGTCGCCGTGCTGGCTAGGCTGCTTGCCGGCCTTCATGACGAAACTGGCGCGATCGCCGTTCCAGGATTTCTGGACGGCGTTTCACCGGCCACATCGCTCGGCGCGGTGCCGTTCGACGAGGCGGCGCAGGCGGAGGCGCTGGGGGCCACGATGCTGACCGGCGAGGCCGGCTACTCGGCGCTGCAACGCAACTGGCTTCGGCCGACGCTGGAATTCAACGGCATCTGGGGCGGCTACGCGGGGCCGGGCAGCAAGACCGTCATCCCCGCCATCGCCGGCGCGAAAATCACCTGCCGCCTGGTGCCGGGCCAGGACCCCGCGCGCGTCGCCGGACTGATCGCCGCCGACCTGCGCCACCGCACCCCGCCCGGTGTGACGGTCGACGTCACGATCGAGGATCATGAGGCGATGCCCTACGCGATCCCCGGCGGCCATGCCGGCCTCGCTTTGGCCGAGGCGGTGGTGGCCGAGATCGAGGGGCGGGTGCCGTTAAGAGTCCGCATGGGGGCGACGTTGCCGATGTGCGACATCCTGCGCCGGCGGCTCGGCATCGACACGGTGATGTTCTCGTTCTCGACCGCCGACGAGGATTACCATGCGCCGAACGAGTTCTTCCGCCTGTCGAGCTGGCGCACCGGCCTGCGCGCCTGGATCACGTTGTTGGGCCGCGCCGCCGCCTGATCGTTGACCTTGCCGGCCAGATTGCGGTCGGCCACTGTGGCCTTCCACGAACCGAACGGAGTTTCGGCGATGGACCAGCCCGTGTCCGCAGCCTCGCTCGGCTACGCGGCGTCGCGACTGCCGCGCACGGCGGAGGGGGCCGGGACCGCGCTGGCCATGGTTCGGCGGGCACAGGGAATGCTCGCGCCTGGAACGGCCGACCCGTTGTATCCGAAGCTGCGTCATGTCGAAGCGATGGCGCTGCGCACGCTCGGCGACCCGGACCATGTCGCGGCGGGGCTGGACCGGGAGGCGTGGTCGCTCAGCCTCGACCGTGCCCCGTCCGACGCCATCGCGTTCGCCGCCGACTGGGGCGAGTGGGCGTGGGCGCGCGATCTCTGGGACGAGGCGGCGGAGGCATACGACAGCGCGCACCGCGCGATGCGGCGGTTCCTGTTGCGCCAGGTCGGCGAGGAGGCCGAGCGCCTGAAGGTGCTCGCCAACACGACCTATGCGTGCCGGGGCGCGTACGCGCTGGGCAAGGCCGGACGCGCGCGGGACGCCATCATCCTGCTGGAGCGCGCGTGCGACCTCGTCTTCGCGCTGAACGCCGACAAGGCCGACCTGCCGAGGCTCGCGGCCGCCGATGCCGCGCTAAAAGCCCGGTTCGATCGGGCCGGGGCGGCGAAGCGCGCGGTGCACGGCAACGCGGCCGACGGGTTCGGGCTCGACCGCTTCGGCAATCTCACTCCCGCCGCGCGCGCCGCGCAGGCGGAGGAGGACGCGGTGGTGTTCGCCATCCGCGCCCTGCCCGGCTTCGGGACGTTCGCGTTGCCGAGCGGCTGGGACGATGTCGCCCGCGCGGTCGCGTCGACACCGCTCGCCTATCTGGCCCCGACCGACAAGGGCATGTGCTGCTGGGTGCTGGCGCCCGGACCGGAGACTCCGGTGCGTGCGCTGGAGATCGCGCTCGATGTCGGCATCGAGGCGATCGTCGCGGCGTCGCGTCCGTTCATCGCGGCGGAGTTCGGCTCCCCGCGCGCCGATTCCCGGGCGGCGCTGGACGCGCTGCACGACTGGCTGGGACGGTCCATCATGGCCCCGGTGCAGGCGGCGTTGATCGCGCACGGATGGGGCGGCGGGCCGGTGGCGCTGCGTGTGTTCGGCTTGCTGAGCCTGTTGCCGCTGCACACCGCGACCATCGACGGCACGCCGGTGTTTTCGCCCGGCGCGGTCACGTTCGCCTACTCGGCCCGCAGCCTCGCGCGGTCGTTCGCGCGCGCGGACACGCGGCCGGAGGGCGGCGCGCTGATCGTCGACAACCCGCGGCCGCTGCCGCCGCAGTTCGACCTGCTGCGATTGTCCGGCAGCGAGGCGGCCGTGGTGTCGGCACGGGTGCCCGGCACCGTGCTCGCCGGCCCCCGCGTGACGACCGCGCGGCTGGAAGCGGCGTTGCCCGAAGCGACGCTCGCGCACCTGATCTGCCACGGCACGGTCGACAACCGGATGGGCTACTCGGGCGTGCTGGTGCTCGCCAATTTCGAGAGCTTCACCTACCGCCACCTGCGACGGCTGCCGTGGCTGTCGGCGCGCCTCGTCGTGATGTCGGCCTGTCGCAGCGGGGCCGCCGGGATCACCGTCGAACATCCGCTCAGCCTGCCGGCCGCGTTCCTTGCCGCCGGGGCCGCCGGCGTGGTCGGCACGTTCTGGCACGCCGACGAGATGGCGTCGTTGCTGCTGGTGACACGTTTCTACGCGCTATGGCTCGACGACCGGCTGACGCCCGCCGCCGCACTCGGGGGCGCGCAGCACTGGCTCGCCACCAGCCGCGCCGACACGCTGCGATCGTCGGTTTCGGCGGACGCTTTGGCCTCTCCGCCGGGGAGGATGCTGCGGGAGGCGGCGGCGGATTCGGCCGTCTTCGCGCACCCCTGGTTCTGGGCCGCGTTTTTCCTCGCCGGCGCCTAAAATCCTGAAAGGATCATGTCATTGGCCAACCTGCCGCAATCCTACATTCGCGTCGTGCGCGATCTCACCAGCTACTGGGGCACGTACCTGCCCGGCCGCCATTTGTATGTCGGCATGCTGTTCGAATTCGACGACGGCGTGTTCGTCAAGGCGGGCGACCTGGCCGGGCTGCCGACGGTCGAGATCGCGAATTATCCTGTCGAGACCGAGGCGTCGGACGACGCGGTCATGCACTGGACCAGCGACGCGGTGACGATGGAGGTGATCGGTGCCGACGTCGCGGCACCCGGTGCCGTGGCGAGCGGCGGCGTGCGGTTGACGTTCGGTCAGGCGAAACAGGCCGCGATCATTTGCAACGGCGTGCGCACCAGCGCCTACGCCGACATCACCGCCGTTCGCGACCTGCTGCGCCGGTTGCGCGACGCGGGCGTCTGGAAGCCGAACATCAGCCTGGTCACCGACGTGATGGTGGTCGATTCCGCATGGCTGTGTTTCTCGACCGAACGCGATCAGCAGGCCGACATCAAAGCCTCCGCCCCGCTCGCCCTGCCCGCCGTTCCGGCCGAGGCGCTGAAGGCGATCGCCGGGAACGGAACGCTGACCGCGTCCGCGACGGCCGCCAAAACGTCGGCGATCTGCACGACGCTGCCGAACGGCGGCACGCCGCTGTTCCGCGCGATCAAATTCAGCCCGGCATGGCTCGGTCTCGGCACGCCGGCACTGGGCTTCGTCAAGGGAGGCGGGGAGGAGTTCATGGAGCCGGATTTCCCGGCCGTCGACGCCGACTGACGTCGCTGGTAACCGGTACGGGATTCGAACCCGTGTCGCCGCCTTGAAAGGGCAGTGTCCTAGGCCTCTAGACGAACCGGTCGCGCCGGCCCCGACGTAACGGAGCGGGGGCGGTAGATCAAGCGACCGCGGCGGCGTCCATCACGATGAAGCTGGCCGAGACCTCGCCTTGCCACGGTTCGGCCCGCAGATGGCCCGCCAAATGGAGCGGCACCCCGTCGCGCGCCAGCAGGGCGTCGGCCACCGCGCCGTCGCGGGCCCGGAACAGCAGCGCCTTCAGCCTCGGGCCGCCGGCCTCGCCCTCGATGTATGCGCGGATCGTGTTGCCCTCCGCCCCCAGCCGCTCGGCCCGCACGATTCTGGCACGCGGCAGCAGCAGGACCGGCTCCTCGTTGCCGGCGCCGAACGGGGCGAGCCGTGCCAGGTCACGCGCGACCTCGGTCGTGCAGGCGGGCACCTGTAGCGTGCCCTCGGCGTGCAGGTCGGCGGCGCGGGGGAGCGCGTGGGCACCCTGCATCCGCTCGTCGACGAATGCCCGGAACGCCGGCAGCCCCGCTTCCGGCAACCCGAACCCGGCCGCCATCGCGTGGCCGCCGCCGGTCGTGAGCAGCCCGTGCTCGACCGCCGCCGTCACGACGCGGCCGAGATCGAGGCCGGGGACCGAGCGGGCGGACCCGCGCGCCATGCCGCCGGCGATCGAGGCGACCAGGGCCGGCCGGTTGAACCGCTCCTTCAGCCGTCCGGCGACGATGCCGACCACGCCCGGATGCCAGCCCTCCGACGCGATCAGGATGGCGGGGTGGCCGGCCGCCACCTGTTCGGCACCGATCGCGAAGGCCGCGTCCAGGATGCCGCTTTCCACCGCGCGCCGCTGCACGTTCAGCCCGTCCAGCGTGCGGGCCAGCAGCAGCGCTTCCTCCGGGTCCTCGGCCATCAGCAACCGCAGGCCGAGCCCGGAATCGCTGATCCGGCCGGCCGCGTTGATGCGCGGGCCGAGCGCCCAGCCGAGCGACATCGCGGTCGGCGCGGACCGCACCTCGGCCACGTCGAGCAACGCCGCCAGCCCCGCGCGCCGGCGCTGGCCCAGCACCTTGAGGCCCTGTGTCACGAACGCCCGGTTCAGCCCGGTCAGCGGCATCACGTCGCAGACGGTCGCGAGCGCCACCAAGTCCAGCAGCGCCATCAGATCGGGCTCACTCCGGGCGGCGAAGAACCCGGCCCGGCGCAGCACGCGCACGGTCGCGACCATGGTGATGAACGCGACGGCGGTGGCGCACAGGCCCGACAGGCCCGACCCGCAATCCGGACGGTTCGGGTTGACGGTGGCGATGATCCCGCGCGGCACGTCGGCGCACGCGTGGTGATCGAGCACCACGACATCCGCGCGGCCCGTGAGTGCGCCCAGAATGGCGCCCGCCGCCGTGCCGCAATCGACGCACACGATGAACGTGCAGCCGGCATCGGCCAGCGCCAGCAATGCGGGGACGTTCGGCCCGTAGCCCTCGCTCAGCCGGTCCGGCACGTGTGTCTGCACAGAACAGCCCAACGCACGCAGCGTGATCGCCAGCACGGCGGCACCGCACGCGCCGTCCACGTCGTAGTCGCCGAACACGCCGACCATCTCGCCCCGACGCGCCGCGTCGGCGATGCGGGTGGCCGCGACCTCCATATCCTGCAGAACATGCGGGTCGGGCAGCATCGAGCGCAGCGTCGGCAGCAGGAAGTCGGCCGCCGCGTCCGCATCCACGCCGCGCGTCGCGAGCAGGCGGCCGAGTAGTTCCGGCAGACCGAGGCGTTGCGCGATGCCGAGCCCGGTCCGCTCCTCGGCCGGGCCGCGCCACAACCAGCGCCGGCCGCCGAGCGAGCGTTCTATGCCTAACGCATACGCCGGCATCGGGAGGTCATACGGCAATCAGATCTTCGTCTTGAGCGTCGGCGACGCCTTGAAGCGGACGGTCTTGCCGGCCCGCACCTTCACCGGCTCGCCCGTGCGCGGGTTCATGCCCTTGCGGGCCTTGGTCTTGCGGACGACGAACGTGCCGAAGCTCGGCAGGGTGAAGCGGCCATTCTTCTTCAGCTCGCGCACGATGGCGCCGATCACTTCGGCGGCGGCACGGTTGGCGGCGACGCCGGTCAGGTCAGCGGATTCCTGGATCACCTGGGCAATGAAGGCTTTGGACATTCGGACGACAACTCCATTCAATATACCATTGTCCTAGCAGTCATGTTTGAGTCGTCAACAGATATAACCAAACTGTGGGGCTTGGACCCGGAGCGGCCCGCGTCCATCATCGCGCGATGACGAGTGCGACCGAACGATGGGATTCGCGGACGGCGGAGATGGACCAATGGTCCGTGCCCGCGATGCTCGATGCGCTGTGGGCCGGTCAGGCGGAGGCCGTCGCCGCGACCCGCGCCGCGTTGCCGCCGCTGGCCGACGCGGTCGCCGCCGCCGTGCTCCGGCTGCGCGCGGGCGGCCGGCTCGCCTACGCGGGCGCCGGCACGTCGGGGCGGCTGGGCGCGCTGGACGCCGCCGAACTGCCGCCGACCTTCGGTGTGGAACCGCCGGTGTTGCTGCTGGCGGGCGGAATTTCCGCGATGAGCCTGGCCGCCGAGGGCGCCGAGGACGATGTTCCGGCAGGCACGGTCGCCGGAGAGTCGCTCGGGGCGGAGGATGTATTGATCGCCATCGCCGCGAGTGGCGGCACGCCGTTCACCGTCGCCGCCGCCACGGCCGCGCGCGCGCGCGGATGCCTGGTGGTGGCGATCGCCAACGCGCCCGACAGCGAACTTCTGGACGCGGCGGATCATCGCATCCTGCTCGCGACCGGTGCCGAACCGCTCGCCGGCAGCACGCGGATGAAGGCCGGAACGGCCCAGATCGTCACGTTAAAGTTGTTCTCGACGGCGCTGATGATCGCGCTCGGCCACAGTTACGGCGGACAGATGGTCGACATGCGCCCGACCAACGCGAAGCTGCGCGCCCGTGCCGTGCGGATGTTGCGCGAGTTGACCGGCTGCGACGACGCGACAGCAACGTCGGCCCTCGCTGCGACCGGCGGCTCGGTCAAACGCGCCGTGCTGGTCGTCCACGGTCTGGACGGCGACACCGCGACGAAACTGCTGGCGCGCCATGACGGCCATCTGCGCCCTGCCCTCGCGGAGGCTCTGGCGTGATCACGCTCCGGGCCGACCTTGTGTTTGACGGCGTCGCGATGATCCGCGACGGCGCGGTCGGGATCGACGGCGGCCTGATCGCCGATGCCGGCGGCACGGTCGAAACGCTGCCGCCCGGGACCATCTTGTGTCCCGGGTTCATCGACCTGCAGGTCAACGGCGCGGGCGGCGTGCTGTTCAACGCGGAGACCACGGCCGACGCGCTCACGCGGATGGGCGCAGCCCTGGCGCGGGTCGGCACGACGTCGTTCCTGCCGACGCTGATCAGCTCCCGCGCGCAATTCGACGCGGCCGAACGCGCCGTCGCGACCGTGCTCGCCGGGCCCGATTGCGGCGTGGTTGGCCTGCATATCGAGGGACCGTTCATCAACCCGGCCCGCCACGGCACGCATCCGCTCGACATGATCGTGGTCGCGACCGAGGCGGACGCGGTGCGGCTCGGGACGCGTCCGGCGTGGCCGCGCATCGTCACCGTCGCCCCCGAGATGGTGGAGCCCGAACTGCTCGCCCGCCTGATCGCCGGAAACACCGGCGTGTTCGTCGCCCATTCGGACGCGACGGGCGCGCAAGCCGCCGCCGGGTTCGCCGCCGGCGTCGTCGGCACCACGCATCTGTTCAACGCGATGAGCCAGCTCGCCGGTCGCGCGCCCGGCCTGGTCGGCGCGACGCTGGGCACGCCCGGAACGGTCGCCGGCATCATCGTGGACGGCATTCACGTCGCTCCCGTCAGCGTGCGGGTCGCGCATGCGGCGATGGGGCCGGCGCGGTTGTTCCTCGTCTCCGACTGCATGCCGACCGCCGCGTCCGACACGACGAGTTTTCGGTTCAAGGGCGAGACGATCGAACTGCGCGACGGCCGTCTGGTGGACGCGGACGGCAGTCTGGCCGGCGCGCACCTGACGATGGCGCAGGCTGTGAAATGCGCGGTCGACGTCTGCGGATTGCCGCTCGCCGACGCGTTGCGGATGGCGACCGCGACGCCCGCACGGATCATCGGGCTCGCCGATCGTGGCCGGATCGCCACCGGTCTGCGCGCGGATCTGGTGGCGCTCGACCCCGATCTGAACGTGATCGGCGTCTGGCGCGCGGGTGTGAAAATACATTGAGCCGGCATGTTGTCGCGTTCGACGGGGACGACACGCTCTGGCACCACGAATCGTTGTTCGCCGCGACGCACACGCAATTTCGCGACCTGCTGGCGCGCCATGTCGACGTGGACGCGACCGGTCTCGATTCCCGCCTGATCGAGACCGAGCGCCGCAACCTCGTGCTGTACGGCTACGGCATCAAAGGCTACGTGCTGTCGATGATCGAGACCGCGCTGCAGGTCACGGACGGGCGCCTGCCCGGCCCCGACGTGCAGGCCATTCTCGATCTCGGCCGCGCGATGCTGGAACATCCGCTCGAGCTGATTTCCGGCGTGCGCGAGGCCTTGGTGGCCATGGACGGCGTCGAGAAGTGGCTCATCACCAAGGGCGACCTGTTCGATCAGGAGGGCAAGATCGCCCGCTCAGGGCTGGCCCCGCTGTTCGCGCAGGTCGAAATCGTGTCGGAGAAAAGTCCCGAGGTTTACGCGACGCTACTGGCCCGGCACGGCGTTCAGCCCGCGCAGTTCACGATGGTCGGCAATTCGGTCCGCTCCGACATCCTGCCGGTGCTGCGGATCGGCGGCCGTGCGGTCCACGTTCCGTATCATGTGACGTGGGCGCACGAGCTGGTCCACGACACGGTGACCGAGAGCTTTCCGACCATCGCGTCCTTGGCCGAACTGCCCGCGCTGCTATGAAGCGGAGGCTTGGCTGACGAACTTCACCGTCGTGTACGCCTCCATCGCCTCGGTCCCGCCCTCGCTGCCGTAGCCGCTGTCGCGCACGCCGCCGAACGGGGTTTCCGGCAACGCGAGGCCGTGGTGGTTGATCCCGACCATCCCGGCCGTGATCTGCGCGGCGAACGCCGTCGCCGTTGAAGCCGAGCGCGTGTAGCCGAAACTCGCCAGCCCGTACGGTAGCCGGTTCGCCTCCGTCATCGCGTCCTCGAACGTCGCGAACCGGTTGACGATCGCGACCGGGCCGAACGGCTCCTCGTTCATGATGCGCGCGTCGATCGGCACCTCGGTCAGGATCGTCGGCGCGAAGAAGTATCCCGCGTTGCCGATCCGCTCGCCGCCCGTCCGCACCGTCGCACCGTGGGCGCGCGCGTCGGCGACCAGCCCCTCCATCGCCTCCACACGCCGTGCGTGCGCGAGCGGGCCCATGGTGACGCCGTCCACGGCGCCGTCGCCGACCTTGACCTGCGCGAACCGCTCCGTCAGCCGCGACAGGAACGGCTCGTACACGCCCTCCTGGACGAGGAACCGTGTCGGCGCCACGCAAACCTGGCCCGCATTGCGCAGCTTGTTCATCGTCAGCACGGTCGCGGCGACGTCGATATCCGCGTCGTCGAACACGACGGCCGGCGCGTGCCCGCCCAGTTCCATCGTCGCGCGCTTCATGTGCGACCCCGCCAGTGCCGCGAGCTTCTTGCCGACGGCGGTCGAGCCGGTGAACGAGATTTTGCGGATGACCGGGCTCGCGATCAGGTACTCGCTGATCTGCGCGGGATCGCCGTAGACCAGCTGCAACACGCCCGGCGGCAGGCCCGCATCGACGAACGCGCGCACCATCGCGGCACAACTCGCCGGCGTGTCCTCCGGCCCCTTGAGGATGACCGAGCATCCCGCCGCCAAAGCGGCCGCGACCTTGCGCACAGCCTGATTGATCGGGAAATTCCACGGCGTGAACGCGGCGACCGGCCCGACCGGCTCGCGCGTCACCGATTGCACGATCCCCTCGGCCCGCGCGGGAATGATCCGGCCGTAGACGCGGCGCGCCTCCTCGGCGAACCAGTCCATCACGTCGGCGCCGACCATCGTCTCGCCTCGCGCCTCGGCCAGCGGCTTGCCCTGCTCGGTCGTCATCGTCCGCGCGGTCGCCTCGGCATCCTTCCGCAACAGCTCGGCCGCCCGGCGCAGCAGCTTCGAGCGGTCGAACGCGCCGACCTTCCGCCATGCAGCAAAACCGCGTTCGGCCGCCGCGAGCGCCCGGTCGAGGTCGGCGATGCCGGCGTGCGCCACCTGCCCGATCACCTCGCCGGTCGCCGGATTGCGCACGTCGATCGTGCGGCCGTCCGCCGCCGGGCCCCAGGCGTTGTCGATCAGCAGCGACGTGTCGGCGTAGCTCATGGCGAGACCTCCGTTGGCGTGACGCACCTTATCCGCCGGTGCCCTCTGACCAAAACCCCGGCATCGCACTACCTGACCCGCATGGATCGGATCCCCGGGCTTCCCGAGCGCGCGTTCGAGAAGGCCGATGCCTCGCCAGACCTGGAGTTCTACGCGCAACCGCGCCTCGTCACCCACATCGACGCGGGCGCGATCGCGGCGGTGACCGCGCTGTACCGGGACCGGGTGCCGGCGGGCGGCGTGGTGCTCGACCTGATGAGCAGCTGGATCAGCCATCTGCCGCCGGACATCGCCTACCGCGAGGTGATCGGCCACGGGATGAACGCGGGCGAACTGGCCGCCAACCCGAGGCTGGACCGCTGGTTCGTCCAAAACCTCAACGAGAACCCGAGTCTGACGCTCGCCGATGCCTCGGTCGACGCGACATTGGTGTGCGTCGGCGTGCAATATCTCCAGCAGCCCGTTTCGGTGTTCGCGAGCGTGCGCCGCGTGTCCCGGCCCGGCGCGCCGGTGATCGTCACGTTCAGCAATCGCTGCTTCCCGACCAAGGCGGTCGCGATCTGGCAGGCGCTCGACGGGCCCGGCCACCAGCGTCTGGTGTCGCTGTATCTGGAGCAGGCCGGGTTCGAGCGGATCGAGGCCGGTGGCCACACGCCGCCCGGCACCGACCCGCTGTGGTGGGTGGTCGGCTACGCGGGCTCCGTGTCCAGCGCGTAGCCGGCCGCGCGCACGGTCCGCACGACATCCAGCTCGGTGTCGCCGTTGATCGACTTCCGCAAGCGGCGGATATGGACGTCGACCGTGCGCGGCTCGACGTGGATGTCCGGGCCCCAGACCGCGTCGAGCAGCTCCTCGCGGGAGAAGACCCGGCGCGGGTGCTGCATGAAGAATTCCAGCAGCCGGAACTCGGTCGGTCCCAGATGCACGGCGCGCGCGTTGCGCTGCACCCGGTGCGCCGCGAGGTCCATCGTGATGTCGTGGAACACCAGCCGCCCCTTGGCCGGCACCGCGTTCGCCCGCCGCAGCAGGGCGCGCATGCGGGCGAGCAGGCTGTCCATGCTGAACGGCTTGGTGATGTAGTCGTCGGCCCCGGTGTTCAGGCCGCGCACCGCGTCCTGATCTTCCGTGCGCGCGGTGACCATGATGACCGGCAGGTCGCGCGTCGCGGTGCGCCTGCGGATTTGCCGGCACACCTCGATCCCGCTCAGCACGGGCAGCATCCAGTCGAGCAGCACGATGTCCGGCTGCGCTTCCGCGATGCGGGTCAGCGCCTCCTGGCCATCGGCCGCCTCGTCGACGCGAAACCCCTGCTTCTCGAGGTTGTATCGCAGCATGGTCGCAAGCGGTGCCTCGTCCTCGACGACGAGGACGAGCGGTTTCGATTGGGCGGACGGTGTCTCGCTCATCGGTGCGGCCTCGACGGTGTGTGGGGTTAATCGCGCGCGGGTCGGACGACGGCGTAGACGGACCGGTCGTCCTTGGGGCGGTTGTCGACCAGCGGTTCGCCCCGGGCGGCGAAATAGACCGTCTCGGCGACGTTGGTCGCGTGGTCGCCGATACGTTCGAGGTTTTTCGCGATGAACAGCAGGTGCGCGCACGGCGTGATGTTGCGCGGATCTTCCATCATGTAGGTCATCAGCTCGCGGAACAGGGCGGTGTAGATCTCGTCGATGCCGGCATCCGAACGCCAGACCTCCATCGCGCGGTCGGCGTCGCGGTTCTCGACCGCGTCCAGGATCGATTTCAGGCTCTCCTGCACCAGCCGCACCATGTGCGCGAGGCCCGCGAGCGAGAACGGCAGCGAGAACTGCATCAGCACCATCGAGCGTTTCGCGACGTTGGCCGCGTAGTCGCCGATCCGTTCGAGGTCGCCGGTGATCTTCAGGCTCGACACGATCTGGCGCAAATCCTGCGCCATCGGCTGACGCAGCGCCAAGAGCTGCACCACGAACTGCTCGACCTCGCGCTCGATCGCGTCGACCGCCGGGTCGCTCTCGATCGCGCGGGCGGCGGCCACGCCGTCCCCGCTGATAACCGCCTGGCATGCGAGCGCCACCTGGTTTTCCACCATGCCGCCCATCTGCACGATGAGCTGCTGCAGCCGGGTCAGCTCGGCCTCGTAGCTTTTGACGATGTGCTGGGCGTCGGGCATGCCGGGCGTCTCCAATTCTGTGTGGCGGCAGCCGGTTAGCCGAAGCGACCGGTGATGTATTCTTGCGTACGCTTCTGCGTCGGCGCGGTGAACATCTGCGCCGCCGAGCCGACCTCGACCAGTTCACCGAGGTAGAAGAAGGCGACCTGATCCGCGCAGCGCGCCGCCTGCTGCATGTTGTGCGTCACGATGGCGAGCGTGAAATCGTGCTTCAGCTCGTCGATCAGCTCCTCGACCTTCAGCGTGCTGATCGGATCGAGCGCGCTGGTCGGCTCATCGAGCAGGATCACCTCGGGCCGCGTCGCGATCGTGCGCGCGATGCACAACCGCTGCTGCTGGCCGCCGGACAGACCGGTCGCGGACGAGTTCAGCCGGTCGCGCACCTCACCCCACAGGGCCGCGCGGGTCAGCGACCACTCGACGCGCTCATCCATCTGCGACTTGTTCAGCTTCTCGTGCAGGCGAACGCCGAACGCGATGTTGTCGTAGATCGACATCGGGAACGGCGTCGGCTTCTGGAACACCATGCCGATCCGGCTGCGAAGCTGGTTCACGTCGACCTGCCCGCCGAGCACGTTCTCGCCGTCGAGCATCACCTCGCCCGTCGCGCGCTGGCCGGGATACAGGTCGTACATCCGGTTCAGCACCCGAAGCAGCGTCGACTTGCCGCAGCCGGACGGTCCGATCATGCCGGTCACCTGCTTTGCCGGCAGGTCGAGGTTGATCGATTTCAGCGCGCGGTTGGTGCCGTAGTAGAAATCGAGGTCGCGAACGGTGATGCGCGGCGTGTTCAGCTCGACGCGCGACTTGACCTGCACCGAGCCGCTGCCCTCCGGCGAACGCCGGGCCTCGCTGCCCTGCGGCCTGGCGGCGGCCTGGGCGTCGGCCGCCGCCGTTCCGGGCAGGGTGGCCGCCGGGCTGGTGTCGCCGCCGGCCGGCTGCGCCGGGATCGGGCTGCCCTGTTCGGCCTGCGCCAGATGTTCCGGGTGCGCCCCGTCGATTGTTTGACCGCTCATGTGCATCGTGCTCCCGCTACCGCCGCGTCCGTAGAACGACACGGGCGATGATGTTCAGCGCCAGCACGCCGAAGGTGATCAGCAGCGCGCCCACCCAGGCGAGCTGCACCGAAGCCTCGTCCGGAAAGACGGCGAATTTATAGATCGCGACCGGCAGGCTCGCCATGGCGCTGCCGAGGTCGGTGGACCAGTTATCGTTGCCGAAGCTCGTGAACAGCAGCGGCGCCGTCTCGCCGGCCACGCGCGCGATGGCCAGCAGCACGCCGGTCGCGATGCCGCTCAACGCGGCGCGGTAGCAGATGAAGACGATCGACTTCCACTTCGGCGCACCCAGTGCGACGGCGGCTTCGCGCAGCGCCACCGGGATCAGCCGCAGCATGTCCTCGGTCGTGCGGATGACGATCGGCACGACGATGACGGCCAGCGCGCATCCGCCGGCCAGCCCGGAATAGGCGTGGCCCGGGCGCAGCGCGTTGAAGATGTTGAACACGAACAAGCCGATCAGGATCGACGGCGCCGATAGCAGCACGTCCGACACGAACCGCACCGCGCCGCCGAGCGGCGTGTCGCGGGCGTATTCCGACAGATACGTGCCGACCATGATGCCGATCGGCGTGCCGATCGCCGTGCCGATCCCGGCCTGGATCAGGCTGCCGACAATCGCGTTCAGCAGGCCGCGATCGGGGTCCGAGGTCGAATGGGTGAACACGACGGGCGACAGGCCGCCGACGCCCAGCGACAGCAGCGTCCAGAGGATCGACAGCAGGAAGCCGAGACCGACGATCGTGGCCAGCACGCACAGGATGCGCACGATCGTGTCGCTGCGTTGCCGCCCGCGCGACATGCGGGTGGCGACACGCTCGTCGCGGCGCGGCCCGATGCCGGTCGTGGTTCCGATCACGGCGCTCATGCGCGCGCGCCGGGGCGCAGCAGCAGGCGCGAGATGGCGAGCACGATGAACGAAATCACGAACAGGATGAACCCGAGTGCCAGCAGCGACGACAGCTTGATGCCGCCCGCCTCGCCGAACTCGAGCGCGATCTTCGACGCGATCGTGTTGCCGGAGCCGAACAGGTTGGCGCTGAACCGGTCCGCGTTGCCGATCACGAACGTGACCGCCATCGTCTCGCCGAGCGCCCGCCCGAGGCCGAGCATGATGCCGCCCACGACCGACGAGCGGGTATACGGGACGACCACGCCGCGGAGGACTTCCCACCGCGTGCAGCCGACGCCGTACGCACTCTCCTTGTAGACGTCGGGCACGGTCAGGAACACGTCGCGCATCGTCGCCGCGATGAACGGAATGATCATGACGGCCAGGATGATCGCGGCCGTGAACAGGCCGGTCCCGCGCGGCGGGCCGGTGAACAGATCCTGCAGCACCGGGATGCCGTCGAACGTGTCGACGATGTGCGGCTTGACGTAGTCCGACATGAGTCGGGACGATCACCGCGACGCCCCACATGCCGTAGATGATCGACGGCACGGCCGCGAGCAGCTCGACCGCGGTGCCGACCGGGCGGCGCATCCATTGCGGTGCGATCTCGGTCAGAAACACCGCGATGCCGAACGCGAGCGGCACGGCCAGCAGCAGCGCCATCACCGACGTGATCAGGGTGCCGTAGATCGGGACCCACGCGCCGTAGATGTCGTTGCGCGGGTCCCAGTCCGTGTTGACCAGGAAGTTCGCCCCGAACGTCTTGAACGCCGGCAGCGCGCCGACGAACAGCGAGACGATCAGGGCGGTCAGCAACACCAGCACCAGCACGCCGGACCCGGTCGCGAGGCCCGCGAAAATCCGGTCGCCGGCCCCGCTCGCGTGGGGACGGTGACCGGCTGGCGCCGTCGTCTTGATCGCCTGGCTCAATGGACGGTCCGGAGCCTACTTGAACACCGCCGCGCCGTCCGGACCCTTGATCTGGCTCTTCCACTCGGCGCGGACCTGGTCCTGCACGGCTTTCGGCAGCGGGATGTAGTCGATCTCGCGGGCCATGGCCGAACCGTTGGTGAACGCCCAGTCGAACATCCGCAGCACGCCGTCCGTCTTGGCCGGGTCCTTCGGCGCGGCCGGAACCAGCACGAAGGTCGGCGTCACGATCGGCCAGCTGTTGGCGCCGGGTTCGTCCAAAATGCTGACCGCGAAGTTCTCGCTGTGCGACCAGTCGGCCTTGGCGGCGGCTTCGTCGAACGTCGCCATCGTCGGCGCGACGAACTGGCCGTCATGCGCCTTCAGCATCGTGGTCGGGATGTTGTTCTGCGCGGCATACGAGAACTCGACGTAACCGATGCCGCCCTTCACCTGACGGACCGCCTGGGCGACGCCGTTGCTGTTGTTCGCACCGTCGCCGGCCGGCCACTTCACGCTGGTGCCGGCGCCGACGACCTTGTTCCAGTCCGGCGAGACCTTCGCGAGATAGGACGTGAACACGAACGTCGTGCCCGAGGCGTCCGCGCGATAGACCGGCGCGATCGAGATCGACGGCAGCTTGACGCCCTTGTTGAGGGCCGCGATCGCCTTGTCGTTCCACTTGACGATGTCGCCCTGGTAGATCGCGGCGAGTGTCGCCCCGTCGAGCTTCAGGGTGCCGTCCTTCACGCCCGGCACGTTGGCCATGATGACCACCGCGCCCATCGCGGACGGGAACTGGACCAGGTGCGCGGCGGCCAGCTTGTCGGCCGCGACCGGCGCGTCCGACGCGCCGAAATCGACGTTACCGCCGGTGATCGCCTTCACGCCCGCGCCCGACCCGACCGACTGATAGTTCAGTTCGACGCCGACCGGACCCTTCGCCGCACCGCCCCACTTCCCATAGAGGGGAGCGGCGAACGAGCTGCCGGCACCGGTGATCTGAACGGTCTGCGCGGAGGCCGCGAGCGGGCAGAACGCTACGGCGACGGCACCCGCCATCAGCCATGATTTCACGGACATCGAATGCTCCTTGCGCTGCATGGTCCGACGAGGACCCGCCTGCACGGGGCCTTAGCGCCCGAAGGCGACGCTCGCGTTGCAGTTCGATGAAGGTTATGTGACAGCCGCCGAGAGGGCCAGCAATGTGTCGCGCCCGAGACGGTTGCAGAAATCGCCGAACCCCTCCCCGGCAGCCCGGTCCCGGGCGAACGCGGCGGCGATTGGGGCCAGCGCGGCCCCGATTTGCTGCTCGGGCAGCCGGTCGTGCAGCCGGAACGACAGGCGCGTGCCCTCGAAATCCCCGCCGACGTACAGCGCGTACAGACCCCGGAACCCGCCCGACCAAGCCGATATCGCCCGCGTAGGACCGCGCGCAGCCGTTCGGACAGCCGGTGATCCGCAGGCTGATCCGCTCGCCCGACAGCCCGCTCGCCGCCAGCGCCGCCTCGATCTGGGCCACCAGCGGCCCGCGCGCCCGCTCCGCCTCGGTCAGCGCGAGGCCGCAGGTCGGCAGCGCGGGGCACGCGAGGGTCCAGCGCTCGAGCATCGTCAGGTCCTCGCGCAGCTTGACCCCGTGCTCGCGCAGCGCCGCCTCGATGGCCGGGCGATCGGCGTCGGCGACATCGGACAGCAGGATGTCCTGTTGCGGCGTCATGATCGGGGTCGGTGCCCACCGCGTCATGATCTCGCGCAGCGCGGTCCGCAGCTTGTGGTCGGCGGTATCGTCGATCCGCCCCGAGGCGACCGGCACACCAAGCCACCAGCGTCCGTCGCCCTGCTCGTGCCAGCCGAGATGATCGGGCACGGACAGCGGCGGCGTCTCCAGCACCGGATCGAGCGGACGGCCGAGATACGGCGTCAGCGCTTCGAGGAACCAGGCCGTGCCAAGATCCGCGATCACGTATTTCAGCCGCGCCCGCCGCCGGTCGGACCGGTTGCCGTTGTCGCGCTGCAGCCGGATCACCGCCTCGCACACGGCGAGCAACTCGTCCGGGCCGACCGAGCCCACGATGTCGGCGATGCGCGGGAAGGTGTTCGGCTTGTTGTGCGTCATGCCGAGGCCGCCACCGACGGCGATGTTGTACCCGACCAGCTTTTCGTCGCGCCAGACGGCGATGATGCCGAGATCGTTGGTCAGCACGTCGATCGTGTTATCGCCCGGCACCGCGATGCCGATCTTGAACTTCCTGGGCAGATAGGTGTCGCCGTACAGCGGCTCGTGCTCGTCGCTGCCGTCGCCGGTCTCCTCGCCGAGGAAGATCTGGTGGTACGCGCGGCTTTTCGGCAGCAGCGCCTCGCTCAGCATTCGCGCGTCGGCGATCAGCCGGTTGTGCACCGGGTCGTCGATCGGGGCCGGGGTCGACATCACGTTGCGGACCACGTCGCCGCACGCCGCCTGCGTCGTCAGCAGGGCCGCGTGAATGCGCTCGATCGTCGGCTTCAGCTCGCCCTTGATGATGCCGTGGAACTGCACGCCCTGCCGCGTGGTGATGCGGATCGAGTCGTTGGCGAACTCGCCCGCCACCTCGTCCAGCGCCAGATACTGTTCGGCCGTCAGACGCCCGCCGGGCATCCGCACGCGCAGCATGAACTGGTACTCTTTCTCCTCGCCCCGCTGCTTGCGCGCGGTCGCGGTGTCGCGGTCGAACTGCTCGTAGCTGCCGTGGAATTTCAGCAGGTTGTAGCCGTCCTCCGACACCTGGATGCCGGGGGCGGCAAGCTCGGCCGCGAGGTCGCCGCGCAGGTGGCGGCTATTGGCCTTCAGCGTCTCGACGCCGGACAGTTTCGGAGGGATCACGCCATCGGGCATCGTCTAAGTCCTGTGTGAATAGCGAGAACCCCTCACCCCGGCCCTCTCCCGCAAGGGGAGAGGGAGAAGAGGTCAGCGCGGCAAGGGCGGCTGGTCGACCATGCGGAGATACGGCTTCAGCTCGGTCCAGCCGTTCGGAAACCGCTTCTTCGCGTCCTCATTGCTCATGCTGGGCGAAATGATGACCTGCTTGCCGTCGGTCCAGTTCGCGGGCGTGGACACCTTGTGCGC
Source organism: uncultured Alphaproteobacteria bacterium (assembly GCA_963756975.1). Taxonomy (GTDB): domain Bacteria; phylum Pseudomonadota; class Alphaproteobacteria; order Acetobacterales; family Acetobacteraceae; genus CAVRQM01. Next base: position 945,856 of record CAVWPS010000002.1, read on the forward strand.
GTCCGTCAGCTGCAACGCGTCGATCACGCGCAGGATTTCCTCGAAATTGCGGCCCGTGCTCGGCGGATAGGTGAGCATCAGCCGCACCTTCTTGTTCGGGTCGATGACGAACACCGCGCGAACCGTCACCGACGCGTCGGCCTCCGGGTGGACCATGCCGTACAGGTCGGACACCTTGCGGTCGGAATCGGCGAGCAGCGGGAAGTTCAGGCGCTGGCCCTGCGTCTCCTGGATGTCGTCGTCCCACTTGCCGTGGCTGTCGACGGGGTCGACCGACAGGCCGATGACCTTGACGTGCCGCTTCTCCCACTCCGGCTTCAGCCGGGCGACCTCGGCCAGTTCCGTCGTGCAGACCGGGGTGAAGTCGCGCGGGTGGCTGAACAGCACGCCCCAGCTATCGCCGAGGTAGTCGTGCAGGCGAATGCGCCCGACCGAGCTGTCCTGTTCGAAATCGGGCGCGATCTGGCCGAGTTGAATGCTCATGGAAGTTCCCGTTGCTGCTGGTCGCCGGTAAAAAACACGTCGTGCGGGCGCGGTCAAAGTCAACCACGATCGTGCGACGTAAATCAGATGGCGAAGCTGATCGGCTCCGCGGCCGGGCGTCGCAAGCCGGCCGCCGTGGCCCGCCGCAACAGATCGTCGAGCGTGAGGCCGGCCAGCCGCGCCGTCGCCTGCTCGTCGAGCTCGCGCCATAGCCCTTCGACCACGACCTCCTGCAGCCGGCCGCCCGGCCCCTCGGACGCCGCCAGCGGATCGGCCGGCTCCCCGGCGACCGCCACGGACACGACCTCGCTGGCCAGGATGTCGCGACGCGGCCGGCCGAGGCGGTAGCCGCCGCGCGGCCCGCGCACGCTTTCCAGCAATCCGGCTCGTGACAGCTGCTGCAACAGCGGCTCCATGCCGCGCCGGGCCAGGCCGATCCGCTCGGCGATGTCGGCGGCGCTGACGGTCGCGGTGCGGCCGGCGTGGAACGCGACGTCGAGCATGATCGTCACCGCCACCATCGCGCGGTCCCGCCTGATCAACATTGCAGCGACTCCCCCCGGTGACCCGACTCTAAATCACGGTGGATAGTTGTGGTAAGCCGGCCGCGCGCGCAAGTATCCGGCCATGGACACCGTTCAGACCGCCCCCCGTTCCCCGTTCGCTCGCCTGCCCGTCTGGCCGCCCCGCCGCGCGGAAAAATCTACGACAGCATCCTGGACACTGTCGGGCGGCACGCCGCTGGTGCGGGTGCCGCGCCTGACCGCCGCCGACGGGCTGGTGGCCGACCTGTCGCTAAAACTCGAATTCTTCAACCCGCTGAGTTCGGTCAAGGACCGGATCGGGCTGGCGATGATCGACGCGGCCGAGGCGACCGGCGAGATCGCGCCCGACCGCTCCGTGCTGGTCGAGCCGACGAGCGGCAACACCGGCATCGCGCTGGCCTTCGTCGCCGCCGCGCGCGGCTACCGGCTGATCGTGACGATGCCGGAGGGGGCGTCGATCGAGCGGCGCAAGATGCTGCGGCTGCTGGGGGCGGAGCTGCAGCTGACCCCGGCCAAGCTCGGCATGGCCGGCGCCATCGCCCGCGCCGACGCGATCGTGGCCGAGACGCCGGGCGCCTGGGTGCCGCGCCAGTTCGACAACCCGGCCAACCCGGCCGCGCACGAGGCGGGCACGGCGGAGGAAATCTGGGCCGACACGGCGGGGCGGGTGGACATCGTGGTCGGCGGGGCCGGCACCGGCGGCACGCTGACCGGCATCGCGCATGCGCTCAAGCCGCGCAAACCCGGGCTGCGGGTGCTGGCGGTCGAGCCGGCCGAGAGTGCGGTGCTGTCGGGCGACGAGCCGGGGCCGCACGGGCTGCAGGGCATCGGGCCCGGTTTTATCCCGCGCGTGCTCGATCTGGCCGCACTCGACGGGGTGATCCGGGTCAGCGAGCGCGAGGGTCTGGCGACCGCACGCAGATGTGCTTCGCTGGAGGGGATTCCGATCGGGATTTCGTCCGGTGCCGCCCTTTTCGCGGCCCTCGATCTTGCGCGCGACCCGGCGAATGCGGGTAGAATCATCGTATGCATCATTCCGAGTTTCGCCGAGCGCTATCTCAGCACCGCTCTCTTCGCGGGCCTCTGAGGCGTCCGATCGCGGCAGCGAGCCTGCTGACGCTGCTCGCGACGGCGTCACCGGCCGCCCAGGCCGCGCAGGCCGCGCCGAACCCGTTATCGGGCGGTCTGCATGGGCAATCGCGCGTGCTGATCGTGTTCGCGCCGTCCGACACCGACCCGCTGCTGCGCGAGCAGCGGTCCGCACTGCATCCCGGCTCGCCGGCGAGTGCGGAGCGCGACCTGGCGGTCGTCGAGGTGATCGGCGATGCGGCCGCGAACCCGCAAATCGACGGTCGGGCGCTGCGGGCCAGCTACCGGGTGCCGCGCGACGTGTTCACCGTCATTCTCATCGGCAAGGACGGCGGCGAGAAACTGCGCAAGCTTCGTCCCCTCTCGGAGGCCGCCTTGTTCGCCACGATCGACCGGATGCCGATGCGACGCGAAGAAGCCGCCCAGCAGAAAGCCCAGCCGTGACGCGCGCCGCACTGGCACTTCTGGCCGCGACCGCGCTGGCCGGGTGCAACAGCGTGCGCGGTCCGCTGCTGACCGAAGGGACGGCCGACGCCGCCGGCATCGCGGGCGCCGGTGTCGCCAGCAGCCTGACCAAGGACGCGACGGTCGGCGCCGGCATCGGCCTCGGCGTGCAGTCGCTGGCCCAGGCCGGGCTGCAGGTGGTCGAGCGGCGGGTCCACCGCGCCGAGCAGGACCGCATCGCCGCCGTCGCCGGCACGCTGCCGGAGGGCTCGGCCGCCGCATGGTCGGTCTCCCACGACGTGCCGATCGAGGACGACGAGCACGGCAGCGTCGTCGTCACGAGAATCCTCGCGGCCCGGCCGAGCGCGGGCGACGCGTTCACCTGCAAGGAGATCGTGTTCTCGGTCGACGTGCCGGAAGACGCGGCGCTGCGCCGGTCGTTCTACACCGCGTCCGTGTGCCTCGACGGGGCGACCTGGAAGTGGGCGACGGCGGAACCGGCGACGGCGCGCTGGGGCAGCCTGCAGTGATGCGGGCCGCATTGCTGCTGACGGTGGTGGCCCTCGGCGGCTGCCGGGCCGCCGGCAGCATCACCGGCGTGGTCGCCGGCGGGATCGCGGGCGGGGCCTCGGCCAACCCGGCGGTCGGCTACGCGGTCGGGCTCGGGGTCAAAGTCGCGGCCACGGCGACGCTGCAATATGTCGGCCGCCTCCGCCAGCACGCCGAGCAGGACGCGATCGCCGCCGCCGCCGGACCGCTGCCGGACGGGACCAGCACGGCGTGGAAGATCGAGCACGACATTCCGCTGTTCGATGATGAAAACGGGACCGTCACTGTGGTGAGAACGATCGCGAACCCGATCGCCGAGTGCCGCGAGATCGCGTTCAGCGTGAAGGCCGACAAGCCCGACCCGGATGCGCGCTACACGACGACGATCTGCAAGCAGGCCCGCGGCTGGACCTGGGCGGAGGCGGAACCCGCCGTCGAGCGGTGGGGATACCTGCAATAACAAGAGGGTTGCGGCCGGATGGTGGGCGCTACAGGGATTGAACCTGTGACCCCCACCGTGTCAAGGTGATGCTCTCCCGCTGAGCTAAGCGCCCATCCGGCCGGGTCGGGGGTGGATAGCGCGGGTGGCGGCGGTTGCAACCTGCCAGCCCCAGCGGTGGCCTGCTTGCATTCGAGGAGTGGAGCTGAGCAGTCGATTTAACCTGCAACTTTCATCGCGAAAACACAGGGCTCAGCGTCCGTCGGAGCCGCAAAAAGTGGCCACCAAAACTTGTGCGCGGTCCAGCCTAAGTCCTTACCACCTTGCTGCTGGAGAAGGATGAGGGCCGGCTTCGATCGAGGTTCTTCGAGCACCTTGCGCCGAAGAACTGTGCCGAGGATCGATCGCCCAGATTTATCGCCCGACTTAGCGCAATTCAACTTTCTACCCGTCTCAGCGTAAATCAGGATCGTACCATTCTCCACCCCGCGCCCCATCAGTGTAGTAGTCAATCAAGCCACGCATGGCATCCCATTCAAATTCGACGGCATCGAACTCCATGCTTTTTTCAATAGTGTTAAGGATGGAAATCACTCGATCGCGCTCGACGGCTACAAACCCTCCCGTATCGCGCCAATCGGCTTCTATAAGTTGATCGAGCTCAGCTTGAATTTTCGCCATTATAGTGCCCCCCTTCGTCTGGAAGTCACTAGGCAAAAGCATATCGTCCGGGGACACGGCAACAACATTGCTAAGTGGCACTTTGTTGGGGGCGCAGGGGCGGATCTGGTGAAGCGCATCCGACTGAATGAATACTACTCCCGCCTCATGAGCCCCCGTCTCGAACGCGTGTCGGAGCGATCCCTCGAGCGTGTTGATCGTGTAGAGCCGATCATATACTGCCCGTGAGGTGTAGAAACGGGTCACCGCTAAGTCACGCCTATCGCGATTGCCATACATTCGGGAGTGTTGCAACACCGTATCAGCCTGCATCTTCTTCGGGTTACGTCCATAATAAAATGATATTAAATTCGGAATTGTGATGCCGCGATCGAGAATGTTTCCACCCACCCAGATGTTATACGGTGTACGCAGCTTTAGCTCAGCATTTGCGTCGAGCAAGGCCATCACATGCACATCCGAGTTGACCTTCTCCACTGCAACATCGTCACTTTGAAGAGCGTCGATGAAAGCGTCGAAGGATTCGTTTTCCTCGGGCATACTCCCCTTATCGGCGAGCACTGATATCTCCAAGTCGGCAAATGCTGCATCGAAAAGCGGACGCAACTGCGCTGGATCATTTTCCGCAGCGTCTACAATAGCTTTAAAGATCCAGTCGATCACTTGGTCCTGCCAAGCGTGAGCAGAGCGTGCGACATCATTGTGAATTACCATCGCATATTTTTTTGACCGTTCTCCACTCTCGTGTTGCTGCCACCGGCGGACACCTACCGCAACAACGAATGTGATTATGGCACGGCGCAACCCAATCAAGTTATCTGTTTCAAGAACATTGCTCGCGCTGATCCGGCGCTTATCGGATTGCCTGAGAGCATCCTGTTCCTGCTCGCCCACCTCAACTACTAACTTGGAACGGGGATCATCTTCATCGAAGAGCCCAAAATAGTCGTCACCACCCACATAACCTGAGTGGATCGGAAGTAGTTTGGTAAACGCGGGCCGCTTCGGCTTGAAGACACAACTCGTATCTGCCTCGTCGTAATCTTCAGGCTGGAGGTAAAGCGAATAAGGGGTGGCCGTAACCTGCAAAAAAGCAATACCAGTTGTCAGCTCTCGAAGTTGATCGATTTGGTCCGCGATTGTTCCCTGATTAACGACAGTCTCGCCAGCTTTCCGAACGTAGCGAACGCTTGCAAAATCAGCTTCATCGTCAACAATTAGCACCTTGCGGTCTTGCAAGTCTTCGTGGCTTTCGATGAACTCAATCAGTTTATCGAGGTTACGCGCCTGCTTTTTTGCGACCACAACCATTTTTCGCCGCAGTTCGGTGCGGCGAAGTGTTCCCGGCATGTTCATGATATCGACGACGAGAAATTCATCGTCCTTGATGAACTCAGCAAAATCACTCTCAAGTCGCCTAACCGTCTGAGCCGAGAGCGTTTTCGTCCCTTTGGTCAAGACTAGCGCCATGTCGAAGCCTCGATCGAACGCTCTCGCGATTACACCTACAAAACCTCGAGTCTTGCCAGATTGAATTTTACCGAGAAGCATTCCGGGCCTATCTCCGCTAGTGGAAGCGCTTTCCAGTTCACTGACAATTTCCTCGATACAGCTAGAGAGCGCATCATCATCGTTTCTATAGCTTTTAAGGCGTGGGTAATACGACGATGACTCTTCTAAGGTGCTTAACTTGCGGTTGTTGCGCTTGAGCCATGCACGAATTTGTGTGCGTCTGAAAACAGGACCAGAGGCGAGATCTTTTAGGGGTTGCGGAAAGTCGGACGAACGAACTCGCCAGTTCGCGACAGCCTGGGTAGTGACGCTTGCCATAGCAGCAATCTCGCTGATGCCGACCAAATCGTGTTCCATGCGTGCGTCCTGTGATTAACTTCTTCTCCTGTGTGTATGACGCTCACACTGCCATGTCAATAACTGTGATGTCGTTCTGACTCGAGCAGCCTGCCTTCCCCGCTTTTCCAGCAGCCTGGTGAACGGCGCACGGCCAACTCCGCGAGAAGCAGGATTGCTCCGCCCCACCAACCCGGTTCAATGCGCACCGAATGGACGTCCTCACCCACACCGCCCCGCCTCACGTGGTGCTCGCGCCCACCGTGCAGACTCGTCCTCACCCATACCGCGCCACCGTACGTGGTGCTCGCCCCAACCGAGCAGACCGTGCCGCTGGTCGTCGTCTCGGCGCATTCCGGGCGCGACTACCCGGCCGACTTCCTCGCGGGCTCCCTGCTCGATCTGACCGCACTCCGGCGGAGCGAGGATACCGATACCGACTGGCTGTTCGCCGCCGCCCCCGCCCTCGGGGCACCGCTGCTGTGCGCCAATTTTCCGCGCGCGATGTGCGACGCGAACCGGGCGAAGTGGGAGCTCGATCCCGCGATGTTCGATGAGGCGCTGCCGGCCTACGTCACCCGCGACGGGCCGCGCGTGGCGGCCGGGATCGGGACGATCGCGCGCGTCATCGCGTCCGGCGAGGCGATCCACCGGGGCAAGATGTCGTTCGCGACCGCCGCGTCGCGGATCGAGCGGTGCTGGCAGCCGTTTCACGACGCGCTGGCCGAGCTGGTGGCGGCGACCGTCCTGAAATTCGGGCATTGCGTGCTGATCGACGCGCACTCCATGCCGAGCCAGTCGCAGCGGGCCGGGCGCGCGGCGGATGTGGTGCTGGGCGACGCGCACGGGATGTCGTGCGGCGCCGGGCTCACGAAATGCGTGGAGGCGGCGCTGACCGGGGGCGGGTTCCGGGTGCGGCGCAACGACCCGTATGCCGGCGGCTACATCACCCGCCACTACGGCAAGCCGCGCGCGCGGGTGCATGCGCTGCAGATCGAGGTGGCGCGGGCGATCTATCTGGACGAGCAGCTTGTGGTCCGGCTGCCGGGTGCCGCACGGATCGCGCGCGGGATGACGGAGTTGCTTCAGGCTGCCGCGGGTTGGCGCGAGTAAAAAAAATGGCGGCACCCGAAGGCGCCGCCAAGTTTAGGGAGGAAACGTCCAAGAAGCAGACAACGCCGAAGCGTCATGCTGCGCTGCAACAAATGCACCTGTCCGCGAACTTCTGCAAGACCTCTTTGCGCGTTTCGCCTCAACCGGCTATCACGGTTTGGTGGCTGGAACATTACCGGAACAAGTCGCCCTGCCGCCCGCCTTCGTGGGCTGGTTCGCGGAGCGGGGCTGGTCGTTACGGCCGCATCAGGCGCAGGTGCTGGCCGCAGCACGAGACCGGCACTCGACCCTGCTGATCGCGCCGACCGGCGGCGGCAAGACGCTGGCCGGGTTCCTGCCGGCGTTGACCGAGCTGGCGGCGCATCCCCACACCGGCCTGCACACGCTGTATGTGAGCCCGCTGAAAGCGTTGGCGACCGATATCGCGCGAAACCTGACCGTGCCGGTGGCCGAGATGGGGCTGCCGATCACGATCGACACCCGCACCGGCGACACCGGCAGCGAGGCCAGGAAGCGGCAGCGCGCGACGCCGCCGAACATCCTGCTCACGACGCCCGAAAGCCTCGCGGTCCTGCTGAGCCTGCAGGATGCGGCAACCATGTTCGCGGGACTGCGGCAGGTCATCATCGACGAGGTGCACGCGCTGGCCGGCACCAAGCGCGGCGACCAGCTGGCCCTGTGCCTGGCGAGGCTGTCGGTGTTCGCGCCGGACCATCTGCGGATCGGCCTGTCGGCGACCGTCGCCCACCGCGCCCCGCTGCGCGCCTACGTCTCGCCCAGCGGCCAGCCGGACGGGGCGGTTCTGATCGAGGCGGAAGGCGGGGCGGCACCCGACATCACCATGCTGCTCCCGGACGGGAGGCTGCCGTGGTCCGGGCCATATGGGCCTGTTCAGCGCGCCCGAGATCATGGAGCGCATTCGCGAGGCCGGGATGACGATCGTGTTCGTCAACACCCGCGCCCAGTCGGAGCTGATGTTTCAGGCGCTGTGGCGGCTGAACGAGGGCACGCTGCCGATCGCGATCCACCACGGCAGCCTGGAGCTGGAACAGCGCAAGCGGGTCGAGGCGGCGATGGCGGCCGGCGAACTGCGCGCGGTGGTGGCCACATCCTCGCTCGACCTCGGGATCGACTGGGGCGGCGTCGATCAGGTGCTGCAGGTCGGTGCCCCGAAAGGCGTGTCGCGGCTGCTGCAGCGGGTCGGGCGCGCCAACCACCGGATGGACGAGGCGAGCCGCGCGATCCTGGTCCCGGCCAACCGGTTCGAGGTGCTGGAGTGCGAGGCGGCCATCTTGGGCGTGGCCGCGAACGAGCTGGACGGCGACCCGCCGCGCCCGGGCGGACTGGATGTGCTGGCGCAACACATTTTGGGATGCGCCTGCACCGCCCCATTTTTGCCCGACGAACTATTTGCCGAAGTCACGCGCGCGTCCCCCTACGCGGAGCTGACGCGAGAAAATTTCGAGGACGTGCTGACCTTCGTCGAGAACGGCGGCTACGCGCTGGCCGGCTACGAGCGCTACCGAAAGCTGTTCCGCGACAGCGAGGGCCGGGTGCACGTCGTGAGCGAGCGGGTGGCGCGGCAGCACCGGATGAACATCGGCACGATCGTCGACGCGCCGTCGCTCAAAATCCGGTTTCACGGGCGGATGGGCGGGGCGCTCGGCGAGATCGAGGAGGCGTTCGCGAACCAGCTCGTCCCCGGCGACACGTTCATGTTCGCCGGGCGGCTGCTGAAATTCGTGCGGATGTTCGAGACGACGGTCGAGGTGAGTGCGTCCGCCGAGGGCGAGCCCCGGGTGCCGACCTGGGTGGGTGCCCGGCAGCCGATGACGACCAACCTCGCGGCCAGGGTGCGCAACATGCTGCACCGGCCTGAAACATGGCACTTGTTCCCCGATCCGGTGCGCGAATGGCTCGATCTGCAGGCCGCCCGCTCCCGCCTGCCCGGCCCCGACGATCTGCTGGTGGAGACGTTCCCGCGCGGCGACCGGTACTACCTCGTCGCGTATTGCTTCGAGGGGGCGCAGGCGCATCAGACGCTCGGCCTGTTGCTGACGCGGCGGATGGAGCGTGCGGGGTTTCAGCCGCTCGGGTTCGTGGCCACCGACTACGTGCTGGCGACCTGGTCGGCACGGCCGCCGCGCGATGTGGCGGCGTTGTTCGAGGCGGACATGATGGGCGACGATCTGGAGGCATGGATGGCCGAAAGCTCCATGCTGCGCCGGACTTTTAGGAACATCGCCGTCATCTCCGGGCTGATCGAACGCCAGCAGCCGAGCGGGCCGGGGCGCAACCGGCGGCAGGTCACGGTCAACAGCGACCTGATCTACGACGTGCTGCGCCGGCATCAGCCGGACCATGTGCTGCTGCGCGCCACAAGGGCCGACGCGGCGGGGGGGCTGACGGACATCGGCCGGATCGCGGGCATGTTGTCGCGAATCCACGGCCGGGTGCGTCACATGGCGCTGTCGCGGTGCAGCCCGCTCGCGGTGCCGGTCCTGCTCGAAATCGGGCGGGAGAGCGTGCGGACGACCGGGGCGGAGGACGATTTGTTGGAGGAGGCGGCGCTGCTTGCGGACATCATGGACGAGCCGGAGCCGTTCGCGCTCACCGCGCCGGATCTGGGCCCGGTGACCAAGATCGCCCAGCGCACCAGAAGCGGGACGCGCGGCGGGCGCGGCGGCGGGCTCGGGCGGCGCGTCGGATGACACCGGCCCCGATCCATCTGGCCGGCGAGCGGCTGCTGCTCGACCCGGAAGGGGCCGTGCTGTGGCCCGCGCAGAACGTGCTGGTGGTGGCCGACCTGCATTTCGAGAAAGGCAGCTCGGCCGCGACGCGCGGGTCGCTGCTGCCGCCCTGGGACACGCACGCGACGCTCGACCGGCTCGCGGGGCTGCTGCGGCGGCACCGGCCGGCGACGGTGATCGCGCTCGGCGACAGTTTTCACGATTCCACGGCAAGCACGAGGCTGACGCGCCTCGATGCCGAACGGCTGCACGGCCTGTGCGCCGCCCATCATTTCGTCTGGGTGTTGGGAAATCACGACCCGCATCCGCCGGCTGGGTTTTGCGGCGAAGCGCACGACGAATTCGGCCTGGGCCCGCTGATTTTCCGCCATCAGGCGCGCGGCCGGCCACCCCGGGTCGGCGCCGAATTGTGCGGCCACCACCACCCGAAGGCGCAGGTCGCGGCGCGCGGCACCAACGTCACCCGCCCCTGCTTCGTCGCCGACGCGCACCGGCTGATGCTGCCCGCGCTGGGCACCTACACCGGCGGCCTGGATGTCCGCTCGCCCGCCATCGGCACGCTGTTCCCGCGCGGCGGGCGCGCGTTCCTGCTCGGCCGCGACCGGCTGTTCTCGTTCACCCTCGGCCAGCTATCGGAGGCGCCGCACACAGCGGTGTGAGGCATCCATTGACGGGGTTGCGCCATATAGACGGTATGGCCCGCATTGCCCCCGTCCTGCTCTGGCTTCGCCGCGAACTCCGCCTCGACGACAATGCCGCGCTGACCGCAGCCGTCGCGAGCGGCGCGCCGGTCATTCCGGTCTACGTCCTGGACGACCAGACGCCGGGGACAGTGGGCGCTGGGCGGCGCGCAACGCTGGTGGCTGCACGGCAGCCTGACCCGCCTCGGGGCCGATCTTTCCGCGCTGGGCAGCACGCTGGTGCTGCGACGCGGCCCGGTCGGCGACGTGCTGCCGGCGTTGGTGCGGGAGACCGGAGCCTCGGCCGTTCACGCCGGGGCACCTGTCGAGGGTTGGGCGCGCGACGCGGTGGAGGCGCTGCGGCCTACGCTCGGCGCGGATCTGCACCTGCACCGCACGATCACGCTGTTTCCGCCCGACTCGATCCGCACGAAGACCGGCGGCGCCTACACCGTCTTCACCCCGTTCGCCCGCGCCTGCCTCGCGAAAGGCCGGCCCGGAACGCCGCTCCCCGCGCCCGAAAAGGTGCAAGGGCCCGCGCACCCGGTCGCCTCCGACAAGCTCGACAGTTGGACGCTGCTACCGACGCACCCCGACTGGGCCGGCGGGATGCGCGAGACATGGGTTCCGGGCGAGGCGCAGGCGAAACTCCGGCTGAAGCAGTTCGTCGCCAAAATTCTGTCGGGCTATCATGGCACCCGCAACACGCCCGGCGTCGATGGCACGTCGATGCTGGCGCCACACCTGCACTTCGGCGAGCTGTCGCCATTGACGGCGTGGACGGAGGCGGCACGCGCGGCACCGGATGCCGAGGGCACGACGGCTTGGGTGAACGAGCTGCTATGGCGCGAATTCTCGAACCATCTGCTGTGGAATTTCCGCGACCTGCCGGACCGCCCGCTTCGGAGCGCGTTCGCCGCCATGCCCGCGCGGGACGACCGGGACGAGTTGCGCGCTTGGCGGCACGGCCGGACCGGCGTGCCGATCGTGGACGCCGCGATGCGCCAGCTTTGGCGGCTGGGCTGGATGCACAACCGGATGCGGATGGTCACGGCCAGCTTTCTGGTCAAACACCTCCTGATGCCCTGGCAGACGGGCGAGGCTTGGTTCTGGGATACGCTGGTTTGCGCCGATCTGGCATCGAACAGCGCGTCATGGCAGTGGGTCGCGGGTTGCGGTGCCGACGCCGCCCCGTTCTTCCGCGTGTTCAACCCGGTGTTGCAGGGCCAGAAATTCGATCCGGACGGGGTCTACGTCCGCGCCTATGTGCCCGAGCTGGCCGCGCTGCCGGATCGCTGGATCCATGAGCCGTGGGCCGCTCCGGCCGACGTTTTGGCGAAGGCTGGTGTGCGGCTAGGGGAAAATTATCCACGTCCCATCGTCGACCTCGCGAAGGGCCGCGACCGGGCGCTCGCCGCGTTCCGCTCGCTGCGGGAGGCCGCGTGACGCCGCAACTGCCGAGCGGCCGGGGCCTGCGGGTCGTCGGCGACGTGCACGGCGATCTGCGCGGGTTCGCGGCGGCGGCGGAGACCGATCTGTTCGTGGTGCAACTCGGCGACCTGATCGACTACGGCCCCGACAGTGCGGGGACGCTGCGGCTGATGTTCCGGCTGCTGGACGAGGGGCGCGGGATGTTCGTGCTCGGCAACCACGATCTGAAGCTGGCGCGCGCGCTGGCCGGACGGGAGGTGCGGATGGACGGCCAGCTCTCGGCAACGCTGCGGCAGCTCGACGACGCGCTGCGGACGCGGGCGGTCGAGGAGTTGTGGCGCGCGCCGGCGTGGCTGGAGCGGCAGGCCGGGTTGGGAACCGAGATGTTCGTCCACGGCGGCTATCACACGGCGATGCAGGGGGCGGTGCCGCCCGCCCCGCCGGACGGCCATGTCCACGGCGTTCTGGCCCGGGCGCTATACGGCGAGCCGACGGGCCGCAGCCGTCCGGACGGCTATCCGGAGCGGAGTTTAAGGTGGGTGGAGCGGATTCCGGCCGATACCCGCGTTTATGTCGGCCATGACCGCCGCAGCATGGACGGGCGGCCGTATTTCAGGCGCAACCGGGAAGGCGGGACGGCGGTGTTCTTGGATACCGGTGCCGGCAAGGGTGGGCATCTGTCCTGGGTGGATTTACCGGCAGTCTGAGCTCTAGCGCCGGTCGGGCCAGTCTTCAGGCAGTTCGTCGCCTTCGATTGCGACATCGCTGCCGACCGCTGCGAGGAACGGACCCAGATCGCTCGGCTTCGCTCGCGCGGCGCGCTCGTCGAGATAGCCCTGCTCCTTTAGCGCCGAGACCCAGTCATCCACCGCTCGAAGAAGAACGTCGTTAATCGGCGTGGCCTCACGCGCCGCGAGTGCGGCGATATCCGCCATCAACGATGACGGTATCGACAGCGGGAAATCTGTCATGGTCGCCAATCGATCCTCCTGAGGATATCCGCCGGCCTACAGACCGTAATGTGAGCAGCGACAGAGCGGGGATCAACGGTTCGATAATCCCGGATGTTGAACGTCACCAGAGCGTCGGCCCGACCGTTTAGCGCGAGTTCCATGAAGACCTCGTCGTCGGGATCGCGAACCTGAGGTCTCCACCGAAAGCGAGGGACGATACGATCCGCGGTTGCGAGCAGCAGGTCGAGGAAGTGACCGACATCCTCGATCGTCAAACCAGTCACCTGGATATGGTCGTTTCGTTTCAGCACCGCTTCGTATTCCAGGAGCGTGCTGGGGCTTATCAATGGCGTGATCGCTCCGGCACTGGCCGCAAGCAGCAGAACGCGCGATGCACCACGCGAACTCCGCAAGCCGCTCAGAATGACGTCCGTATCCAGCACCAGCCTCAAAGAGGCGGGCACGTCGGGGCCTGCTAGATCCAGCCGCCGTCCACCACGAACGTCTGGTTGGTCGCCATCCGGCTGTCCTCGGACGCGAGCCACAGCACGATCCGTGCGATGTCCGGCGGGTAAAGCCGGTCCGGCAGGCACTGCACCTGCTTCAGCTTCGCGTCCGTGTCCGGCCCGACCCAGAGCGCCAGCTGACGCTCGGTCATGATCCAGCCGGGCAGCACGCAATTCACCCGAATCCGGTGCGGCCCGAGATCGCGGGCAAAACTGCGGGTCAGCGCCTCGATCCCGGCCTTGCTCGCGGTATAGGCCGGCATGCCGCCCTGCCCGATCCGCCATGAGGTCGAGCCCATGTTCACGATCGAGCCACGGCCGGCGGCGATCATCGCGGGCGCGACGGCCTGGGTGGCGAAGAACTGGTGGCGCAGGTTCACCGCGATCCGCCCGTCCCAATATTCCAGCGTCACGTCGGCCCAGTTATGGCGCTCGTCGTGGGCCGCGTTGTTCACCAGCACGTCGACCGGGCCGATCCCGGCGATCGCGGCGCGCAGGGCCGGAATGTCGGTCACGTCGGCGGCGACGAAATTGGCCCCGACCCGCTTCGCCAGCGCCTCGCCCCCATCCCGGTCGATGTCGAGGAACGACACGCGAGCATTCTGCCGGCAGAAATGCTCGACGATGCTGGCGCCGATGCCGGCGGCACCTCCGGTGATCAGAACGGCTTTTCCGGCCAGGCTCGGGTAGCTGGCGCCCGCCTCTCCCAGATCAGACGCGGCCATAGCTGTCCTCCAATCGCTCGATATCGTCCTCGCGCAGGATCGCGCCGGTCTGGACTTCGACGAACACCATGTCCTCGCCGGTCACGTTCTGCACGCGGTGGACGGCGTTGAGCGGGATCGACGTGCTTTCGCCCGCGACGAGGTCGAACATCTCGCCCTCGCGGGTGACGCGGGCGCTGCCGGCGACGACGGTCCAGACCTCGCTACGGTGCGTGTGCCGCTGCAGCGACAGGATGCCGCCGGGGACAACGCGAATGCGCTTGACGCAGAACCCCTCGCCCGCGTCGACCACGGCCCAGTCGCCCCAGGGGCGGCGGTCGGCCTGCCCGACGGCGTAGTCGTTGTGCGGCGTTTCCATTGCTTCGTCCCTCGGCTGCTTGGGTTATGCCTTGTGCCATACTGACCCCCTGCCGTCATTGCGAGGAGCCGCCGATGCGCGCGATCTACGTCCAGATCAAAACCGAGATGGGCCGCGCCTACGAGGTCGCGCGGGCGGCCACCGACGGCATCGCCGAATTGTCGGAACTGCACTCGACCTCCGGGCAATACGATCTGCTGGCGAAATTCTATCTCGAGGCCGAGCAGGATACCGGCCTGTTCGTGACCGACCGCGTGCAGACGATCCCGGGCGTGCGCGACACCTACACGATCATCACGTTCAACGCGTTCGTCGGCTAATACCCGAGCGCCATGCCGTCCTTGCGCGGGTCGGAGCCGCCGATCAGCAGGCCCCGCGCCCGGTCGATCTCGATCGCCTGACCGCCGCCATGCGGTGAGTCGGTGCGGCGCACGACATGGCCGATGCGCGAGAGGCGGTCGATCGCCGACAGCGGAATGCCGCGCTCGGCCTCGGTAACGCCGCCGAACGTGAACACGCGCGGCAGGTCGATCGCGGCCTGAATGTCGAGCCCGTAGGCGTAGCGGTTCGACAGCACCCAGGATTGCCCCATCGGCTGATACTGCCCGCCCATCACGCCGTAGCTCATCACCGCCGCCCCGTCCCGCGTGACCATCCCCGGGATGATCGTGTGCAGCGGCCGCTTGTTCGGCGCGATGCAGTTCGGGTGGCCGCGTTGGAGCCGGAAGCCGAGGCCCCGGTTTTGCAGCAGCACGCCGGAGCGGGGGGCGACGATGCCGCTGCCGAACGGGTGGAACAGCGAGTTGATGAGGCTGCACGCGTTGCCGTCGCGGTCGACCACCGACAGGCAGACCGTGTCGCGGTGCGCCGTCGTCTCGCCCGCCGGCGGCAGGTCGAGCATCCGGTCGTCGCGGATTTTCCCACGCAGGGCGCTTAGGTAGGCTGGGTCGGTCAGCCGGGCGACCGGAACATCCTGCTGCGACGGGTCGGCCAGGAACGCGTCGCGGTCGCGGTAGGCGAGGCGCGCGGCTTCCAGGTGGCGGTGCATGCGGACCGGATCGAGCGGGTCGTCGCTGGGCGGCGCGTCCTCGCCGATCAGGCCGAGCATCATCAGCACGATCATGCCGGAGCCGTTCGGCGGACACTGCCAGACGTCCATCCCCCGCCACCGCGCGTGGATCGGGTCGACCCAGCTCATCGCAGCGGGGGCGGCCGCGAAATCGGCCTCGGTATGCCAGCCGCCGCGGGCGCGCAGGACGTCCACCATCTCGGCGGCGATCTCGCCCTCGTAGAACGCGCGCGACGCCGTGCTGTGCGACCGCGCGAACGTCCCGGCCAAGGCGGGTTGCGCGAACCGGTCGCCGATCGCCGGGACCGGCAGGAACGACGTCGCCCCGGCCGTTCGCAGCTTGTCCGCCTGCTGGGCCCAGTCGAAGGCGACGCGCGGGTGCACGGGACCGCCGTCTTCGGCGAGCCGGATCGCCGGCTGCAACACCGCGTCGAGCCCGAGGCGGCCATGGGCGGCAAGCAGCGCCTCCCACGCGGCGCAGGCGCCGGGGATGGTGACGGCGTGCGGCGACGTTTCAGCGAAGTGCGAGATGCCGGCCGCCTCGTAGGCGTCGATGCTGGCCGCCGCCGGGGCGCGGCCCGAGCCGTTGAACGCCAGCACGGTGCCTTGTCCCGCCGGCGCATACAGGCAGAAGCAGTCGCCGCCGATGCCGGTCGATTGCGGCTCGACCACGCCGAGCACCGCAACGGCCGCGATGGCCGCGTCCATCGCCGTCCCGCCGGCGCGCAGAATGTCGATCGCCGCCAGCGTCGCCGCCGGATGCGAGGTCGCGGCCATGGCATTGGCCGCCAACGCCGGGCCCCGGCCCGCAGTATGGAAATCGCGGGTCATGGTGAGAGCCCCCCTCGGTTGCGCGCCAACACCCTCGCGCCTACACGCCAACGTCCCGCAACGGCAAGGGAGCGGCCGCGTGGCGACCATCGACGACTTCGACAAGCTCGACATCCGGGTCGGCACCATTTTAGCGGCCGAGCCGTTCCCCCAGGCGCGGAAACCGGCCTTCCGGCTGTCGATCGATTTCGGGGCGGAGATCGGCATCAAGCGCAGTTCGGCCCAGATCACGGTCCATCACACGCCCGGCGCCCTCGTCGGCACCCAGGTTTTGGCGGTGGTGAACTTTCCGCCGCGACAGATCGGGCCGTTCGTGAGCGAGGTGCTGACGCTCGGCGTGCCGGACCCCGACGGTGCCGTCGTGCTGCTGCGGCCCGACAAGCCGGTGCCCAATGGCGGAAGGATGTTCTGATGGCGAGCCACTATTACACGGTGACGTGGGACCAGCTGCACCGCGACGCGAAGGCGCTGGCGTGGCGGCTGATGGCGCGGCGGCCGCTGACGGGGATCGTCGCGATCACCCGCGGCGGCCTGATCCCGGCGGCGATCATCGCGCGCGAGCTGGAGGTGCGGCTGGTCGAGAGCGTCTCGGTCGTGACGTACGACGAGGAGGAGCGCGGCGAGCCGTCGGTGACCAAATTCCCGGCCGCCGCCGGTGACGGCACCGGGTTCCTGGTGATCGACGACCTGGTCGACAGCGGGGCCACCGTCCGAAAAGTGCGCGAGCTGCTGCCGAACGCCCATTTCGCCTGCATCTACGCGAAGCCGGCCGGGCGCGACCTGATCGACAGCTTCGTGACGGAGGTCAGCCAGGACACCTGGATCCTGTTCCCGTGGGACACCGAGCCGACGTTCAGCATGCCGCTGGCCAAGCGGGAGCCGGTCTGAGCGGGTTGCGGCCAGGAGACGCGGCGGGCACGTTAAGCCCGTGACCCGAGGAGAGAAGATGCCCGCCACCCGTGCCGTCGCCGTGTTTTGCGGATCCCGCGACGGGCACGACCCGGCGTTTCGCGCGGCCGCGACCGAACTCGGCGCCGGGCTGGCGCGTGCCGGCATCCGGCTCGTCTACGGCGGCGCGCAGATCGGCCTGATGGGGGCGATGGCCGACGCGGTGCTGGCCGCCGGCGGCGAGGTGGTCGGCGTCATCCCGGACTTTCTGACCCGGCGCGAGATCATCCACACCGGGACCAGCGAGATGATCGTGACCGACGGGATGCACGCGCGGAAGCAGCGGATGTTCGCCATGGCGGACGCGTTCGTGACGTTCGCCGGCGGTCTCGGCACGATGGACGAGACGTTCGAGATCCTGACGTGGCGGCAGCTCGGCCTGCACGACAAGCCGATCATCCTGAGCGATTTCGGCGGCTGCGCGCGGCCGCTGGTGACGCTGATCGACGCGATCGTGGAGACCGGGTTCGCCGATGCCTCCGCCAAGCGCCTGTACGAGGTGATCGACGACATTCCGGGGCTGCTCGCGCGCCTGTCGCAGCTCACACCGTCGGTCGCGCCGACGACATCGCTCGATAAGCTCTGATCGACCCTTGCCCGACTTCGGCACCGGGGCTATGAGCGCGGCTTGGCCGGAGTGTAGCTCAGCCTGGTAGAGCACTGTGTTCGGGACGCAGGGGCCGGAGGTTCGAATCCTCTCACTCCGACCAGCCAAGACCCCGATTTACTCGCCGAACATGTAGCCCTGGACATGCTTCAAATGCTCGACGAGGCGGGCGCGCGCGGCGACTTTGTCCCGGGCGCGGAACGCGTCGACGATGGCGCGGTGATCGGCCTGTAGCGCGAGCTTGCGCTGGGCGGTCATGTAGCGCGCCTTGAGCTGACCCCACTCCGCCTGCAGCCGCACCCGTGCCAGCGTCCTGGCGACCGCGATCACCGTCTGGTTTTGCGTCGCGACCGCGATCGCGTCGTGCAGGGCCGCGTCCCACATCTCGAATTCGGCGACGTCGGTCGAGTTCTCGCCGCCCGCGAGGCACTCCTCCATCCGCTCCAGATCCGGCTGGCGGGCGCGGGCCACGACCAGGGCGGCCAGCTCGGGCTCGAAGATCAGGCGGCACTCCATGACGTCGGCCGGGCTCGCGCCGGCGATGTCGAGGCCGGTTTGCGCCTCGGCAACCGGAACCGGCGCGCGGAACGTGCCGCGTCCGACGTGGCGCACGATCAGCCCGTCATCCTCGAGCGCCCGCAGCGCGCGCCGCACGGTGTTGCGCGCCATGCCGAACCGCTCGCTGAACTCACGCTCGGTCGGCAGGCGCTCGCCGGGACGCCACCGGTCGTCGCTCAGCTCGCCGTGCAGCGCCGTCCGCAGGCGGTCCGCGTCGCCGCGCACGCCCGCCTGTAACTCCTCCGAGAGACGATCCATCGGCCCTGTCAGCCCCGTTGACACTTGGACCCATTATTGCCCAAATCGCGACCACGGCAAGGCCAACGGACCGGATTGGTTCAGAATTGGCCCACATAGGGGAGAGCAGCGAGTGAAACTCGCGACGATATTGCATCAGGGGCGGCCGATTGTGGCCATCGTGGATCCGGCCCAGGGCCTGGTCTGGCCGCTGGCGGACGCCGTGCCCGGACTGCCGCCGATGATCGCGTCCGACATGGTGGCCACGATCGCGCACTTCGCCCACGTCCGCGGCATCGCCTCGCCCGCCTCGGCGGGGCTGGCGCTGGAACAGGCGACGCTGCTGGCCCCGATCCAGGCGCCGCCCCACAACATCATGTGCGTCGGCAAGAACTACCGCGAGCACGCGGTGGAGTTCGCCCGCAGCGGGTTCGATGCCGGGGCCAAGCCGGGCGAGGCGGTGCCGGACTTCCCGATCATCTTCACCAAGCCGTCGAGCTCCATCTCCGGCCCGTACGACGACATCCCGCTATGGCCGGGCCTCGACGCGGCCGTGGATTACGAGGCGGAGCTGGCCGTGGTCATCGGGCGCGGCGGCCGGTTCATCGCGCGTGACGACGCGATGTCGCACGTGTTCGGCTTCACCATCCTGAACGACGTGACCGCGCGCGACCTGCAGCAGCGGCACAAGCAGTGGTTCCTCGGCAAGGGGATCGACGGTTTCGGCCCGATGGGACCGTGGATCACCACCGCGGACGAGGTCGACGGGGCCAATCTGCGCGTCACCTGCCGCGTCAACGGCGAACTGCGCCAGGACAGCATCACCGCCGATCTGATCTTCGACATCCCGGCCCTGATCGAGGCGATCTCGCGCAGTGTCACGCTCGCACCCGGCGACGTGATCGCGACGGGCACGCCGGTCGGCGTCGGCATCGGCTTCGACCCGCCGAAGTTTCTGCGCGACGGCGACGTGGTCGAGGTCGGCATCGAAGGGCTCGGCAGCATCAGAAATACGGTCCGGCGGATGACGGCGGAGCAGTCCGTGCCCCGGCGCGATGCCGCGATGGCCGGATAGAGGAGAGACACCATGGCGACGAATGGGCTTTTCATCGACGAGATGGGCGGCAAGGGCGACGTGCTCGTGCTGGTGCATGGGCTGGGCGGCACCAGCAACACGTGGTTTCCGCAGTCGCAGGTCCTGACCCGCGATCTGCGGCTGGTCGCGTACGACCTCGCCGGGTCCGGACGGTCGCCGTTGCGCGACGGCATCTCGATCGAGAGCCACGTCGACGATCTGCTCGACATCGTGCGGCAAGCCGGGGGCGAGGGCCGCGTCCACCTGGCCGGGCACTCGCTCGGGACGATCATCTGCCAGCATTTCGCCGTCGCCCATCCGGCGCGCGTGGCCAGCTTGGCGCTGCTCGGCCCGTTCGCGCAGCCGCCCGAGCCGGCCCGCAACGGCTTGCGGGATCGTGCGGCCAAGGCGCGGGCGGAGGGGATGCGCGGCATCGCCGACGCGGTCGTGACCGCCGGAACCTCGGACGATACCAAGGTGAACCAGCCGGCGGCGACCGCCTTCGTGCGTGAGAGCGTGATGGCGCAATCGCCCGAAGGCTATGCGCGCAACTGCGAAGCGTTGTCGCAGGCGCATTCCGCCGACCTCGGCAAGATCGCCTGCCCGACGCTGCTGCTGACGGGCGACCAGGACCGCACCGCGCCGCCCGATGTGGGTGCCGCGATGAAAAGCGCCATTCCGAATGCGGAACATCAGGTGCTGACCGCGTGCGGGCATTGGCCGACGATCGAGCGGGCAAAGGTCGTGAACTACGCGATGACCGTGTTCTACGCCCGGCTGCGGCAGGCGGCTGCCGCGTGAATGCGCGCATCTTCGTCTGTGTGACCTGCAACCGGTATGCGCCGACGCAGGGCGGCGAGCCGACGCCGGGCGAAGTGCTCGCGGCCGCCATGCGGCGCTGCGGCACGGCGGTCGCGATCCGCACGGTGGAGTGCCTGAACGCCTGCCCGCACCCGTGCGCCGCCGCACTGCGCGTGCCGGGGAAGACGGTGATCCGGTTTTCGGAACTGACGGCCGACGACGCGCCGGCTCTGCTGGAAACCGCCGTCGATTACGCAGAGAGTGGTGACGGAGACATCCCGATACCCGTGTCGCTGCAACGGAAAGTGTCGGATCGCGTGAGCGTGGGAGCGGCCTGAAGACCGCGTCAAAGGGGGGACTGTAAGATGGCGAGAACGCTGTTTACGGACGTGATGATTTTCGAGGGCACCGGCAAGACGCTGGTCCCGGGCGAGGTGCTGGTGCAGGGCAACCGCATCCTCTCCGTCGCCGGACAGGGCGAGAGCCTGCCGCGCGAGGGCTGTGCGGTGGTCGATGCGGGCGGCGCGACGCTGATGCCCGGCATGGTGAACACGCACTGCCACCTGACCTACAACAACGGCACCTCGGTCGCCGAACTGACGGCGCTCCCGGTCGAGGAGCATGTGCTGCTGTCGATGCACAACGCGAAGCTGGCGCTGGACATGGGGTTCACCGCCGCGATCGGTGCGGCGTCCGCCAAGCCGCGCCTGGACATCGTGATCCGCAACGAGATCAACAAAGGCAAGATCCCGGGGCCGCGCCTGCTCGCCGGATCGCCGGAGCTGACCGTCACCGGCGGTCTCGCCGACGACAACCAGCTCGAGGCCAAGCATCCGTCGATCTCGATCATCTGCGACGGGCCCGACGAGTTTCGCAAGACGGTCCGGACGATGATCCGCGAGGGCGTCGACCTGATCAAGTTCAACAACTCCGGCGACAGCTTCTGCTTCCCGCGCATGGCCGCCTACGACAACCCGATGACCGAGGCGGAGGTCGCGGCGATCTGCGACACCGCCAACAACATCGGCAAGCGGATCGCGGCGCACGCGCATGCCGACAGCTCGGTCCGGCAGTGCATGAAATACGGCGTGGAGTTCATCTTCCACGCAAGCTTCGCGACCGACGAGACGATCGAGATGCTCGAGCGCGTCAAGGACAAGCACTACGTCTCGCCCGCCATCGCCGCCCGCTACAACACGACCTACGAGGCGAAGGATTGGGGGATCACCACCGACGTCGCCGAGATGATCGGCAACAAGCGCGAGCTCGATGAGGGCATCAAGGTCATGCGCAAGATGCGCGCGGCCGACATCAAGGTGCTGCCGTTCGGCGATTACGGCTTCGCATGGCTGCCGCACGGCACCGAGGCGCGCGACCTGGAGCATTTCGTGAACCTGTTCGGCTACGAGCCGTGGGAAGTGCTGCGCGCGGCCACCGCGTACGGCGGCGAGGCGTGGGTCGGCAAGTCGGGCGAGAAGATGGGCCGGATCGCGCCCGGTTATCTGGCCGACATCCTGCTGGTCGACGGCAACCCGCTGCTCGATCTCAGCCTCATGCAGGATCGCAACGCGATGCTCGCGATCATGAAGGACGGGCAGTTCCACAAGCCGTTCCAGGGCCGGGTCGCGATGGCGCAGCGGATCGCCGCCGAATAACATGCGGCTGTTCGCGACGGTGACATTGAACGGGCTGACGCTCGCCTCGCTCTACTTCATCGTCGCCAGCGGCTTCACGCTGATCTTCGGCCTGATGCGCGTCGTCAACATGGCGCACGGGTCGCTGTATCTGCTCGGCGGGTACGTCGGCTACGAGGTGCAACTCGCGACCGGCAACTGGCCGCTGGCCGTCCTGGCCGGCGCGCTGGTCGCGGGCGTCGCCGGATTGCTGTTGCAGGCGGCGTTGTTCGGCTGGATGCAGGGACAGGATCTGCGGCAGGCGCTGGTCGCGATCGGCGTGTCCATCGTGATCGGCGACCTGCTGCTGGCCCAGTGGGGCGGGACGACGTACCAGCTCGCTCTGCCGGAGACGCTTCGCGGCTTCTTACCGATCCCGGTCGTCCATCGTTACGCGCTCGGCCGCCTGGCACTGATCGGCGGCGCGGCCGCGATCGGAATCGGGTTATGGCTGCTGCTGTCGCGAACCCGGCTCGGCGCGCTGATCCGCGCCGGCGTCGATGACCGGCAGATGCTGGAGGCGCTCGGGGTCAATGTCTCCGTCGTGTTCCTCGGCGTGTTCGCGATCGGCGCGGCACTGGCGGGGCTTGCGGGCGTGGTCGGCGGCACGGTGCTGTCGCTCGCGCCGGGCGAGGACGCGCGATATTTGCTGTCCTCGCTGATCGTGGTGATCGTCGGCGGCATGGGCAGCATTCCGGGGGCGGCGATCGGGGCCGTCCTGGTCGGTCTCGCGGAAAGCTACGGCCTCGCCTATGCGCCCACGTACGGCGTCACGTTCACCTTCATGATCATGGTGCTGGTGCTGGCGGTGCGGCCGCGCGGATTGCTGGGCCGCCCGGCGTGAGACGCGCGCTGGTTCTGCTGCTGTTCGCCGCGAGCCTGGTCGTCCCCTGGCTGGTCAACGATTTCTGGGTGTTGCAGATCGGCGGCCGGACTCTCGCGTTCGGCACCGTCGCCCTCAGCCTGATTTTCCTCGCCTCGCGCGGCGGCATGTTGTCGCTGGCGCAAATGGCCGTGGCAGGGTTGGCCGGCTACACGATGGCGTATTTCTCGGCCCCGATGACCGGCGCCGGCGTGGCACTCGGCCTCGGCGTCGCGATCCCGCTCGCGTTGATCGCGGCGACCGTCGGCGGCCTGCTCGTCGGGCTCGTCGCGGTGCGGACCGAGGGCATCTACACCCTGATGATCACCCTCGCGATCGCGATGGGCTTCTATTATCTGGCGCTGCAGAATTACGCGCTGTTCAACGGGTTCACCGGGTTCACGCAAGTGCCCGCCCCGGTCGTCGGCGGCGTCGATTTTTCGCGCCCGATTCCGTTCTTCTACCTGAGCCTGTGCTGCGCCATCGGCTGTTACGTGCTGCTGCGATGGGTGACCGGGACGCCGTTCGGTGTCGCGATGCAGGCGTCGCGCGATAATGCGCGGCGGCTCCAGGCGCTCGGCTACCGCGTCGCCCTGCTGCGGATCGCGGCATTCGGGCTGGCCGGGTTCGTCGCCGGCGTCGGCGGCATTCTGAACACCTGGCTGAACGGCTCGATCTCGCCCGGCTCCATCGCGCTCAGCCCGTCGATCAACGTGCTGATGGCGGCCGTGCTCGGCGGCATCGGGGCACCCGAGGGTGCGTATCTCGGCGCGTTGCTGTTCACGCTGGTGCAGAGCTTCGCGATCTACGTGGTCCGGCCGGAACGCTTCAACACCGTCATCGGACTCGTCTTCATCGCCGTCGTGGTGTTCTCGCCCGATGGCGTGCTGGGTCTTGCCGGCGTGGCGCGCGGCGGCATGAGCAGGGTCCGCCGCTTGGGGGGCCGTCCGCTGGCGTCACTACCGCTACCAACAACAACGATAAAAACACCAATGGGGAACGATCATGCTGGGTAGACGCGAACTGGGCGTATTGACGGCTTCGACCGCCGCCGTGGCGCTGACCGCCCGCCGCGCACGGGCGCAGGCGAGCGACACGATCCGCTTCGGCGGACTGGCGACGCTCGAAGGACCGTTCGCGGAGCCGGGCAAGGACAGCTTCCGGGGCATCGAAATGGCCCTCGACGAGGTCGGCTCGATGGTGGCCGGCAAGAAGATCGAGCTGTCGCGCGCATCGTCCGACGGCAACCCCGACGTAGCGCTCGCCTCGGCGCGCCGGCTGGTCGATCAGGACAAGGTGCAGGTGTTCATCGGGCCGCTGTCCGGCAGCGAGGGCATTCGCATCAAGGATTACGCGAAGACCGCGCCGACGGTGACGTTCTTCAACGGCTCGTCGGCCGCGATCGAGACGACGCTGGTCGACCCCGCCCCCAACTTCTACCGCTTCAACACCGACGGCGCGCAGTGGACGGCCGCCCTCGGCACCTACCTGAAGCAGGTCAAGGGCTGGAACAAGATCGTGCTGGTGTCGGAGGATTACTCGTTCCCCTACGCCCAAATCTTCGGGCTCATGGGCACGTTCTGCGGCGCCGGCGGCCATGTCGAGAAGAAGTATTTCGTCCCGATCGGCACCAAGGACTACAGCTCGGTCATCGCGCAGTTGCCCGAGAAGGGCGAGGTCGACGCGATGTTCGTGGTCCTCGGCGGCTCGGACGCGGTGAACTTCCTCGGGCAGTATTCGGAGGCCGGCGGCGAGTTGCCGATGATCGGCGGGTCGATCACGGTCGATCAATCGGTGCTGTCCGCGAAAGGGCCGATCCGCGCCCGTCTGCCGGGCGTGCTGTCGTCCGGGCCGATTTCCGACAACGACGACAGCCCGGCATGGCGCGCGTTCGTCGCTGCCTACAAGAAGAAGTTTCCGGACGGTTTCACGTCGCCGTCGCTGTTCGCGTTCAACTACTACGTCAGCACGAAGGCCGCGCTGCTCGGCCTGCAACAGGTCGGCGGCGACCTGTCGGACGGCGGGGCCAAATTCCGCAAGGTGCTCGACACGCTGAAGTTCGACACGCCGACCGGGCCCGTGTTCCTGAACAAGAACCGGCAGGCGACGGCGGCGATCTTCGTCAACGAGATCGTCGAGAAGGACGGCAATCTGATTACCAACCCGGTGAAGCGGTTCGACGGTGTCGACCAGTTCCTCGGCCTCGGCGAAGCGGCCTACGCCAAGCTCGGCGCGTCGTCGCGCGACAATCCGTCCTGCCCATGACGGAGGTGGCGCTCGATCTGGCCGGCGTGTCGCGACAGTTCGGGGCGCTGACCGCGCTGCGGACGATCTCGCTCGCGTTGCCGGCCGGCGAGCGCCACGCGATCCTCGGGGCGAACGGTGCCGGTAAGACCACGCTGTTCAACCTGATCGCCGGCGATCTGCGGCCGAGCGGCGGCCGGGTGACGATGTTCGGCACCGACGTCACCCGGCTTCCGACATGGCGGCGCATCCGGCTCGGGCTGCGCCGCACCTATCAGACGTCGCTCGTGTTCGGCGGTCTCACCGTCCGGCAATGCCTATTTTTGGCCGCGCGAGGAATTACCGGACAACGGTTCGCCGTGTTCCCGCAGGCAGAATCGTGTCCCGAAATGATCGAGGCGAAGCGGCTGGCCGAGCGGGTCGGGCTCGACACCCGTCTCGGCGCGCTCGCGGGCGAGTTGTCGCACGGCGAGGCGCGGCAGCTCGAACTCGGCATGGCGATGGTCGGCGACCCAAAACTGCTGCTGCTCGATGAGCCGGCGGCGGGGCTATCGGCGGGTGAGCGGCGAAACCTGCTGACGCTGCTGCAGGGTTTGCCGCGCTCGATCACGCTGCTGCTGATCGAACACGACATGGACATCGCGTTGCAGGCGGCGGACCGGATCACCGTCATGCACAACGGCGCGCATGTCGTGTCCGGCACGCCGGACGAGATCGCGGCCGATCAGACGGTGCACGACATCTACATGGGCCGTCATGGACGGTGAGCCGAAACTCAGCGTGCGCGATCTGCACGTCTATCGCGGGGCGAGCCATATCCTGCAGGGCATCTCGCTCGACCTCGGGGCGCGGCCGCTCGCCATCGTCGGGCGCAACGGCATGGGCAAGACGACGCTGTGCCAGGCCATCATGGGATTGCTGCCGGTTCGCAGCGGCAGCGTCGGCGTGGGCGGACGAATGGTGGCGGGTGCGAGGCCATACCGGGTCGC
This sequence comes from uncultured Alphaproteobacteria bacterium, assembly GCA_963756975.1. GTDB lineage: Bacteria > Pseudomonadota > Alphaproteobacteria > Acetobacterales > Acetobacteraceae > CAVRQM01. The sequence goes on from CAVWPS010000002.1 coordinate 972,344, forward strand.
ACGCGCCGGCATCGGCTACGTGCCGCAGGGACGCCGCGTGTTCCCGTCCCTCTCGGTCCACGAACACCTCAGCATCATGACGACCTCGCGCAGCCGGGGCGCCTGGACGGTGGAGCGCATCTACGAGACGTTCCCGCGTCTGGCTCAGCGGCGGCGCAACGGCGGCGCGCAGTTGTCGGGCGGCGAGCAGCAGATGCTGGCGGTGGCGCGCGCGCTGCTGCTGAACCCGGCGGTGCTGGTGATGGACGAGCCGACCGAGGGGCTGGCGCCGGTGCTGGTGGACCAGCTGATCGAGGTGCTGCGACAGCTTCCCGCGTCGGGGATCGGGCTGTTGCTGGTCGAACAGAACCTCGCCGTCGCGACCGGGGTGGCGGACCGGGTGCTGGTCATGGTCAATGGCGTCGTGGCGCTGGATACGCCGAGCGCCACCATCGCCGGCGACGAGGCGATGCAGCGCCGCTACCTCGGCGTCACCACCGCGCACTGAAGGGCAAAGCCATGGCGGAACGCACGGTCTATGTCGCCGGGACGCTCGATACGAAAGCGGCCGAACTGCGCTACGCGACCGCGCTGATCCGGGCGGGGGGCGTGCGGGCCGCGCTGGTCGATTTGTCGACCATGGAACCGGGTGCGGACGCGGATGTGCCGGCGCGCGAGGTTGCGGCTTTCCATCCCGACGGCGCGGAGGCGGTGTTCACCGGCGACCGGGGCCGCTCGGTCGGCGCGATGACCGTGGCGTTCGCGCGGTTCATGGCGTCGCGGAACGACGTGGCGGGGCTGCTCGGCCTCGGTGGTTCCGGCAACACGGCGCTGGTCACGATGGCGATGCGGGCGTTGCCGATCGGCGTGCCGAAGCTGATGGTCTCGACCGTCGCGTCCGGCAACGTCGCCGCGTACGTCGGCCCGACCGACATCGCCATGATGTATTCGGTCGCCGACATGGCGGGGCTGAACCGCATCTCCCGCGTCGTGCTCGCCAACGCCGCTCACGCGATGGTCGGCATGGCGCAAGGCCGGGCACCCGCGGTGACGACGGACAAGCCGGCCGTCGGGCTCAGCATGTTCGGCGTCACGACGGCCTGCGTGAACCAGGTCGTGGCCGCGCTGGACGCCGACTACGATTGCCTCGTGTTCCATGCGACCGGGACCGGCGGGCAGTCGATGGAAAAGCTGGCCGATTCCGGTTTGCTGCGCGGCGTGATCGACGTGACCACGACCGAGGTGTGCGATCTGCTGATGGGCGGCGTGTTTCCCTGCACCGAGGACCGGTTCGGCGCGATCGCACGCTCCCGCCTGCCCTATGTCGGATCGTGCGGGGCGCTGGACATGGTGAATTTCGCGGCCCTCGCGACCGTGCCGGCCGAGTACCGCGACCGCAACCTGTATGTGCATAACGAGCAGGTGACGCTGATGCGGACCACGGCCGTGGAAAACGTGCGGATCGGCCGCTGGATCGGCGAGCGGCTGAACCGCTGCGAGGGCCCGGTGCGGTTCGTGCTGCCGGAGGGCGGCGTGTCGGCGCTGGACGCGCCCAAAATGCCGTTCTTCGACCGCGATGCGAACGCGGCGCTGTTCCACACGATCGAGGATACCGTGGTCCAGACCGATCTGCGGCGCGTGATCCGGCGTCCGGACCACGTCAACTCACCGGAGTTCGCGGACTTCCTGGTCGAACAATTCCACGCCGTTTCGGAGCACTGACACGATGGCCGCGATCCCGCGCAGCGAGCTGATGGCGAAATTCCGGGCCATGGCGGAACGGGGCGAGCCGATCGTCGGCGGCGGCGCGGGCACCGGCCTGTCGGCCAAGTGCGAGGAAGAGGGCGGGATCGACCTCATCGTCATCTACAATTCCGGGCGCTACCGCATGGCCGGACGCGGCTCGCTGGCCGGGATGATGGCGTACGGCAATGCGAACGACATCGTGGTCGATATGGGGCGCGAGGTGCTGCCCGTGGTGCGCCACACGCCGGTGCTGGCGGGCGTCAACGGCACCGACCCGTTCTGCATCTTCCCGGAGTTTCTGGACCGGCTGCGCGCGATGGGGTTTTCCGGCGTGCAGAACTTCCCGACCGTCGGGCTGTTCGACGGAAACTTTCGCGCCAACCTGGAAGCGACCGGAATGGGCTACGCGCTGGAGGTCGACATGATCCGGCTCGCCAGCAGCCGCGACATGCTGACGACGCCCTACGTGTTCGACCCGAATGAGGCGCGCGCGATGGCGGGTGCCGGGGCCGACATCATCGTGGCGCACATGGGCCTGACGACCGGCGGCAGCATCGGTGCGTCGAATGCGCCGACGATGGAGGAAAGCGTCGGCCGGATCGACGCCATCGCCGAAGCGGCGCGCGCGGTAAAACCGGACGTCCTGGTGCTGTGCCATGGCGGCCCGATCGCGATGCCGGCCGACGCGGAGTTCATTCTGTCGCGCTGCAAAGGTTGCGACGGGTTCTACGGCGCCAGCAGCATGGAGCGGCTGCCGACCGAAATCGCTCTGACCGAGCAGACACGCCGGTTCAAGAAAATCACCCGAAGGACGCCAGCATGACCAGAGCTTATGCGAGCACACTGATCGACGCACCGGTCGAGGTCGTCTGGGCGGCGGTGCGCGATTTCGGCAACATGAGCTGGATCCCGGGCATTCTGGAGTGCCGGATCGAAGACGGGCGTGACAGCGACAGCGTCGGTTGCGTTCGCGTATTCAGGGTCGACGACGGTTCCGACGCGAGCGAGCGGCTGCTTGAGCTGGATGATAGCCGCTACCGTTACGTCTACACGTTCGTAAAGCCGGCGTTCCCGGTCGAGAATTATGTGGCGACGTTCGAGCTTATCCCGGTCACCGACGGCGACCGCACGTTCGCGCAGTGGACCGCCACGTTCGACGAAGCGCCGGCCGATCAAGGCAAGTACGTCGATATCGTCTCGCAAAACGTGTTCGCCGCCGGCCTCGTGTCGCTCACGGGCCTGGTCAAGGGCCACACGATCCCGGAGCGAGCCGTTCGTTGGCAGGGCCTCGCGCCGGCAAAGGTGTTCGTGTCGTCGGTGATCGAGGCCGGCATCGACGCCGTGTGGGCCCGGATGCGCGATTTCGCCGGCATGGATGGCTGGCATCCCGGCCTGCGCGACATGCACATGCTGGACGGGGCGCGATCCGACAAAGTCTCGGGCACGCGGGAGTTCGCGCTCGACGCGGGCGAACTGCACGAACAGCTGACGCTTCATGTCCGATGTCGAGCACGCGTTTCGCTACCGCATCCTGAAAAGCCCGATGCCGTGGCTGAACTATCATGCCGGTGCGAAACTGTATCCGATCACCGCGACCGGGAAGACGCTCGCGGTCTGGACGGCTGACTGGGTCGCCTCGCCGATCGACGACGCGCGGCTGATCCCGGACATCGGTGCCAACGTCTTCCAGCTCGCGCTATCGACGTTGAGCGGTCAGCTCGCCAAACCCGGCTAGAGTTCGGCGGTGTCGCTGATCATTGCAAAGTCCCTTGGCGGACCTGCGAGAAGAAGCGTTCGCCGCCCATCTGCCCGCCCTTGAGCGCCAGCTCGATCCCGTCGAACGCGGGCTGATCGGCGTGGGCGCGACACAGCGGGCAGCCGCGCACGAGGGCCGCGCTGTAGGTGAGGGCGAACAGGCCGAGCTGGCTGGTCACGTGGCCGGACGTGTCGCCGCCGGCCACCACCGCGCGGCGGACCCCGGAGCGGCGCAGGATGTCGCGGAACACCGCACCGAGCCGCGCGCCGAGTTGCGTGTTGAACGCGATGTCGGTCATGCCGGAGGGTGTCACGCTGGCACGGTCGTCCGGCCCGAGTGCGGTGTACAGGATCGGGCTTTTACCGTCGGCCAGCAGCGCCACGGCCTGCGCGGCCGCCGCCTCCATCGCCGTCTCGCTCTCGATCAACGCGACAGGATCGAGCCGCATGTCGGCGAACCCGTCCGCCAGCCCGCGACGGATTTGCGTCTCGTTCGTGGGCGAGCAGCTGCCGGACAGGATGGCGATGCGGTCCACCGGCGCGGGCAGGCGCAGTTCGGCCGATGCCGGAACGAGCCCGAGATCGCGCCAGTGGCGCACGAGCGCGAATTCGACACCCGACGATCCGATGACGAAACCCGGCTCGCGCACCGCACTCTCCCACAGCAGCCGCCCCACGACGGTCTGCGTCGCGACATCGACGGTGTCGTACACGACAAGATCGGCATCGGCGGCACCCAACGGCGCGTCGCCGTTCAGGGCCGTGTGATCGACCAGCACGGAACGCAGCCCGGTTTGCGCCGCCAGATGCAGCCGCAGATCGGCCTCGTGCATCGGTGTCGTCGGGTGCCGGCTCATCACCGGATGCCGGTCGATCCGGTACGTCACGCCGGACGCGGTCGCGAACAGGTTGCCGAACAACACGAAGCGTCCGAGCGCCGGTGCCCCGACCACCACCGGAACGGGTTTCGGCCCGAACGCCGCGCGACCGAGTTCGGCGGCGCGGCCGATGCTGCCGACATGCGGGGCGCTGTCGAACGTGGAGCACACCTTGTAGTGGCAGAGCGGCGCCCCGATCGCCTTCAGCCGCTGAAACACCGGCGGCAGGTTCGCGTCCATCCACGCCGGGTCCTGGCTGCGGCTGATCCCGGCGATGCCGACCACGCGCGCATCCGGGAAGCGCGCGAGGTGCGTGTCGTCCGGTGTCGTCAGAAACAGCACGGTCGCGATGCCGGCCGACGCCAGCACCTCGAGCGCGTCGGTCGAGCCGGTGAAATCGTCGCCGTAGAAGGTGAGGAGGCGGGGGATCATCCGAAGACCGCTACGGTTCGGCCCGGGTCAGCCGCAATCCGGACCCGGCCGCCTCGACCGCGAACTCGTCGTAGCTGGCGAAGGTGAGGTGGCGGGTGTCCATCGTGTGCCGGTGCGTGGTGGTCACGACCGCCACGCCCGCACCGGCCGCCTCGGCGGCACGAATACCGGCGATCGCGTCCTCGAACACGAGGCACCGCGCGGCGTCGAACCCGAGGCGTTCGGCCGCGAGCAGGAAGCAGTCGGGCGCGGGCTTGCCCCGCTCCACGTCCTCGGCGGTGACGAAGATGTCGGGCCGGGGCAGCCCCGTGACGCCCATGCGCTTGAACGCCAGGTCGCGCGGCGCCGAGGTCACGATCGCCCACCGCTCCGGCGGCAGCATCGCCAGGAAGCGCGCGGCACCGGGGATCGGCACGATGCCGTCGACGTCCGCGAATTCGGCCTCGGTCAGCCTGCGCGTTTCGTCCTCCGCGTCGACGCCGGGGAGATTCAGGTTGCGAATAGTCTCGATCGCCCGGACGCCGTGTATCGTGGGCAGGAACGCCTCGACATCGAGCCCGTGCCCCCTCGCCCACGCGCCCCACACCCGCTCGGCGGCCGGGACGGAGTTGATCAGCGTTCCGTCCATATCGAACAGGAAGGCGTCGTAGCGGGTTTCCAGCATCGGCTCACCACCAGGATGTTACAGCCACGATCAAACCATGCCGCACGCAGGGGGTCGATGCGGCGGCTTCGCTCCTCGGGAGCGGAAGGCGGAAGGCTGGCCGGGCACTGGGCGATGGGATCGCTCGGCCTGCCGGGACAACCCGGCACCCGGCGGCCGTAAGCCTCTGGCCGGCGACACCGGCTGGCTCTAAAGCCCGGCCATGCGCGCCGCCGACACGATCCGCTCCGTCGATGCCCTCATCGCGGCGGGCCTCGCCACACCGGACCAGCGAGCCGGGCTGGCCGAAATCGGGGCGCGATACGCGGTCGCCATCCCGCCTGCGTTCAAGACCTTGATCGGTGACGCGGACGACCCGATCGGCCGCCAGTTCGTCCCGCACGCGGACGAACTCGTCACCGCGCCGCATGAGCGCGCCGACCCGATCGGCGACGACGCGCTGTCGCCGGTTCGCGGCATCGTCCACCGCTATCCCGACCGCGCCCTGCTGAAGCCGCTGCTGATCTGTCCGGTTTATTGCCGCTTCTGTTTCCGGCGCGAGCATGTCGGGCCGGATGGCGGCTTGCTGACCGATGCGGAACTGGCGGCCGCCTACGCCTGGATCGCGGACCACCCCGCCGTGACGGAAATCATCCTCACCGGCGGCGACCCGCTGATGCTCTCGCCGCGCCGGCTCGGCTCGATCGTCGAGACGCTGTCCGCGATCGGCCACGTCGCCACGATCCGCATCCACACCAGGGTTCCGACCGCCGATCCGGGACGGGTCACGGACGAGCTAGCGGCCGCCCTGCGCACCGACCGCGCGATGTTCGTGGTACTGCACGCGAACCACGCGAGCGAGCTGACCGAACCCGCCCGGATCGCCATCCGCCGCATCCAGGCCGAGGCCATCCCGGTGCTCGGCCAATCGGTGCTGCTGCGCGGCGTCAACGACACGCCGGACGCGATGGAGGCGTTGCTGCGCGCCCTCGTCGCCGCCCGGATCAAGCCGTACTACCTGCACCAGCTCGATCCGGCCCCGGGCACGGCGCGGTTCGGGGTGCCGATCGCCGAAGGACAGGCGTTGCTCGCGGCATTGCGCGGCCGGGTGACCGGCCTGGCGTGGCCGACCTACGTGCTCGACATCCCCGGCGGCTACGGCAAGGTCCCGGTCGGCCCGAGCTGGCTCGACGGTGCCGCGTCGGTCACCGACCCGTGGGGCGGCCATCACGACATCGCGGGCGGTTAGCCCGAGCTGCCCTAGACGCGACGCCGACCATAACGGAGCCTTCGCCCGCCCGCCTGTTATGCCAGCGGCGGGCGTCACCGATTAATCCGACGCTTGTCGCGAAGTGTGATACCGTCCGTATAGCTGAGTATTTCCCTGGTGCAGCCGCGCGTTCATTGGCTCCATTGCAGTGGAAAGCGCCACGCTCGGCAACAACGGGGCAAAATGCGATGGACAAGCTGAGCCGTGCCCGTCCCGTTCACGACCCGATTGCGGCGAGCCTCTCCCCGGCCGACGATCGCATCCTGTTGACCCATTGGCTTCCGCCGCAAGAGGGGATCATTCCCCGAATCCGCATCGGCACGCGCTGGTTCAACGTCCTGTGGGCGCTCCCGATCGCCTTCGCGTTGCTTGTCGCGGGCGTCGCCGTCGCGCAAGCCTTGCGGCAGTTGCCCGGCGTGCAAGCGTTTCTGGTGCGCTATCCCGGCGCGCCAGGCTCGGTCGCCGCCGTCACCTCCGGCTTTCCGCTGTGGCTGCGAACACAGCACTTCTTAAATTTCCTGTTTATGGCATTCATCATCCGCGCCGGCATCCAAATCCTCGCGGACCACCCGCGCCTGTACTGGAAACGCGACTGCACACCGGGTACCGACTGGTTCCGTTTTCAGAAGCCCGTGCCCACGGGACGCATCTGGACCGCCAAGGATGACTCGGTGACGATACCAGGCTGGCTTGGCATCCCCGGTATCCGGCATTCCATCGGCCTCGCCCGCTGGTGGCATTTCTCGGTCAACCTGCTGTGGACGATCAACGGTGTGGCCTTCTACGTCCTGCTCTTTTCCACCGATCAATGGCGGCGGCTGGTGCCGACCACGTGGGCGGTGATCCCGAACGCGGCTTCCACGGCGCTGCAATATCTATCGCTCACCTTTCCGCCCGATCATAGTTGGACGCAGTACAACAGCCTCCAGCAGATCGTCTATTTCGCGACTGTTTTCATCGCCGCACCCACGTCCATTGTCACCGGACTGCTGCAAAGCCCCGCCATCTCCAATCGTGTCGGGTGGATCGGCCGCGTGGTGAACCGGCAGCGAGCGCGCTCGATCCACTTTCTCGCGCTTTTGTGGTTCCTGTTCTACATCCTGGCGCATGTGACGCTGGTGTTCATCACCGGCCCGGCCCGCGTCAGTCTCAACATGATGTGGGCTGGCGTGAATGATGAGTCGTGGAGCGGCTTCGCGGTCTTCGCGCCGCTGGTCACCCTGGTCGGACTGCTGTGGTGGCGCGCGTCCCCCTTCACCATTCGCCATGCCCGGCTGGTGCAGCGAACGGGCGAGTTCATGGTGGGATGGATCAAGGGCTTCGCCGAATGGTGGTCTCCCAACAGCCAACTGACCGAGAAGGATATCTCGCCCTATTTTTGGCCCAACGGCACGATGCCCGCATCAGCCGAGTTCGACACCCTGGTTGCAACCGGGTTCGCCGGCTATCGGCTGCGAATCGATGGGCTGGTCGAGCATCCCCAAAGCCTATCCTTGGCCGCGTTGCGGGCGATCGCGAAGCAGGAGCAGATCACCACCCATTTCTGCATCCAGGGATGGTCGGGCGTGGCCAAGTGGGGCGGCGTGCCGATGCGCCGCATCATCGATCTGGCGCAGCCCGCGGCCGATGCGCGCTACGTGGTCTTCTATTCGTTCGCGGACGGCGGCGACGGCGGCCGCTACTACGACGTGCATAAGCTCAGCAACATGCGGCACGAACTGACGATCCTTGCATATGAGATGAACGGGGCTCCGGTCAGCGTGCTTCACGGTGCCCCGCTGCGGCTACGCTGCGAGAACGAGCTGGGATTCAAGATGGTGAAGTGGATCGCGGCCATCGAGTTCGTGCGCGATTTCGCCGATCTCGGCGCCGGCCAAGGCGGCTACAACGAGGATCACGAGTTCTACGGCTACCGGATGCCCATCTGACTGGGACGATCGATGAATTGGGCAACGGCGAGGGAAGCTCGGACGGTCCTGTCCGCTGGGTGGGACCATGCAGACCGGATATCCGCGCCGGCCTAGGTCGCGGCGAGACTTCGAGGTTCGGCCATGATAGAGGCCGCTACCGCTGATGCACCGACCACAGCATCAGCCAGCGCACCGGAACCACCCAGGCCACACCCGCCACGACGTAATAGAGCGCCTGGACCACGCGGTTCGAGGTTTCGAGCGCGCCGCCGATCATGGTGGCGGCCACGACATAGACAACAAAGCCGGCCACAGCGGCCACAGCGGCGACAGGAACACGAGACATGGATACGGGTTATCGCGACGACGCGCCGGACGCTAGGGTTCGCCCGGTCGATGGGGACGGGCTGCGCATGGACCTGAAGGACCACATCCGGGCGGTGCCGGACTTCCCGAAGCCGGGGATCCTGTTCTACGACATTTCGACCCTGCTGCGGAACGCCGATGCCTGGGGCGTGGCGATGGGCCGGATGGCCAAGCTGGTCGGGGCACAGAAGCCGGACATGCTGGCGGGCGTCGAATCGCGCGGCTTCCTGCTGGCCGCGCCGCTCGCGCTGAAACTCGGCTGCGGGTTCATCATGCTGCGCAAGCGCGGCAAGCTGCCCGGACCGACGGTCGGCCACGATTACGCGCTGGAATACGGGTCCGACCGGATCGAAATCCAGTCGGACGCGGTGACGCCCGGTGCGCGGGTCGTGCTGGTCGACGATCTGCTCGCGACCGGCGGCACGATGGCGGCCGGTATTTCGCTGCTGCGGCAGGTGGGTGCCGTCGTGCCGTCGGCGGCGGTGCTGATCGAGCTGACGTTTCTCGGCGGCCGTTCGCGGCTCGATGTGCCGGTCGACACGCTGATCGCCTACGACAGCTGATTGGCGGCGCGCTCCAGTGCCTCGGTAAAGTTCGCCGCGAACGCTTGCGCGTCGCAGAGCGGACTGTCGCGAACCCGGGCGCGTAATCCTTCGCGCAGCATCGCCAGCGCGGGCAGGTCTTCGGCCCGGCTGACGGCTTGGGCGCGGTAAGCGGCTTCGTCGGCCACCGCCCAGTCGCCGAGCCCGACATTGCTCATGTGGCTCAGCGCGTGGCGGGACGCGAACGACGTGCCCGGCATGGTGAGCGTCGGCACGCCCATCCACAGCGCCTCGCATGTCGTGAGGCCGCCCGAATACGGGAACGGGTCGAGCACGATGTCGATCGTGGCGTAGCGCGCCAGCATCGCCCGGTGCGACAGGGTTCCAATGAAGTCGACGCGGTCGGCCATGCCGGCAAACTGGGTTCGGAACGCGTCGAGAGTCGCCGCTTCGTCCAGCGCCTGTGCCTGGATCGCCAGCCGCGCGGTGGGCAAGTCGCGCAAGATACCGGTCCACAGCGCGATCACTTGCGGCGTCACTTTGGCCAGATTGTTCATGCAGCCGAACGTCACGAACCCGTTCGCGAGGGCGGGCAGCGGGGCCACCGAAGGGGCGTGCGCGGGCGGGCTGTAGCAGCAATAGCCGTCCGGCATGGTCAGCAGCCGCTCGGTGTAGAGCCCGGCCAAGGCGTCCGGCGTCTCCCACCGGTCGGAGAGGAAGTAGTCCATCTCCGGCAGTCCGGTGCTCTGGCCCTGCGAGCCGACCCATTTGATCTGCACCGGTGCCACGCGCGCGGCACAGGTGCCGAGGTGACCGCCCTCGCCGCCGCCGCCGAGGTCGATCAGCACGTCGAGCGACTGGGCGCGGGCGGCCTCGGTGAACGCGGCATCGGTCGCGGGCCGCACCGGGACCCAGGTGCCGGCGGCGGCGCGGAACCGGCGGCGCATCGGGTCGTCCAGCTCGTCCGGGGCGAGCACGACGAGGTGGATGCGGGCGGGGTCGAGCGCCTCGAACGCGGCGATGGTGAGCCACGCGACCGGATGGGTCCGCAGCGTAGCGGGCAGCAAACCGACCCTGAGCGGACCCGGCGTGCGGGGTGCGAACACCGGCGTCGTGGCCGGACGGGGCAGCATCGCGGCACTCGCCCGTGCCGCGTCGCGCAGCTCGCGGCCGCCGACACCGGGCGCGTAGCTCAGCGCCGTCGTCAGCGTGCGGCGTGGCAGCGCCAGATCCGGTGCGACGGCCACGGCGGCGCGCGCGGCGGCCACGCCCTCGGTCTGGCGGCCGAGGCTGCACAGCGCGTTGGCCAGATTGCTCAGCGCATCGGCGCGCGGTCCGCCGTCGGCCAGCACGCCCCGCAGCACCGTCTCGGCCTCCGAATAGAGGTGGGCACGCGTCAGCACCGCGCCGAGATTGTTGCGCAAGCCGAGGTCGTCCGGCTCGAGCGCGATCGCGCGCTTCAGGGCGGCGATGGCCGCACGGGGCTGGCCGGCCCGGATCATCACCTCGGCGATCGCGCGCGCGATCGGGGCCGAGCGCGGGGCGAGCAGTCCGGCGGCCTCCAGCCGGTCGAGCGCCTCCGCGAACTCGCCCGAATGGGCCAGCAACAGTCCCGCGATCAGCGGCGGCACCGGGTCGAGCGGGGCCGCGTCGGCGCGAAGATCCTGGCGCGCCGCCTCGCCTTGCTCGTGTCCGGCGGCGAGCACGGCGGCCACGAACCGGGGCACGATCGGGAGCGGGTCCGGGGCGAGGTCGAGTGCGCGATACAACGCCGTCTCGGCGGCGGCCATGTCGCCGGTCATGGCGAGCGCGATGCCGAGCGCGTCCCACGCCTGCCAGTCGCCGGGCACGACACCGCACGCCCGCAGCAGCAGCGGTTGCGCGGTGGCCGGGTCGCCGGCCTGGATGTTCAGGCAGGCCGAGGCGATCAGCGCCGGCGCGCAGTTCGGGTTTTGGTCGAGCACGGCGGCGTAATCGGCCAGGGCCGAAGTCACGGCACCGTCCGCGCGAAACCGCTCCGCCCGGCGCAGCGTGTCGGCGATCACGCGGGCCGCCCGACCGTGACAAGCAGGCCGTCGACGACGCCCAGACCTTCGCGCCGGATGATTTCCGGGACGCACGCGCCGGTCGACAGCCCGGCCTTGGCGACGGCATCGAGCAGACCGGCGCGGCCGTGGGCGTAACGGCCGTTCGCCCGCAGCGACCAGGGCGATCCCGAACCGTCCGTCTCGACACTGAACAGGCAGCGTCCGCCCGGTGCGAGGCACCGGAACACGCCGCGCAGCACGGCCGCGAGGTCGCCGAAGTAGCAGAACACGTCGGCGGCCAGGATCAGCCGCCAACGCTCATTGTTGGTGGCGACGAAATGCTCGACATCCGCCTCGTGCAGCGCCGCGTACAGCCCGGTCGCGCTCGCCGCGCGAAGCATGTTGGGCGACAGGTCGACCCCGGTCCAGGCACCGAGCGGCAAGTCGGACAGGGCCGTCGCGAGCATGCCGGTGCCGCATCCCAGGTCGAGCACCGGTCCATCCGTCCCGGGATCGAGTGCCGCGACCGCCGCCCGCATCACCGCCGGGATGCGGTAGCCGAGCGCGGTGAGATGGGCGTCGAACCGGCCGGCGTAGCCGTCGAACACCGCGCGGACGTAGTCGGCCGGCGCGCGCGTTTCGTTCGCCGCCGAACGGTGCCGGCCGGCCCGCGCGAGGTGGCGCACGTACGGGTCGTCCGGCGCCAGGGTCAACGCCGCCTCATACGCGCACGCCGCCTCATCGTGCCGTCCGAGCAGGCTTTTCGCGTGGCCGAGCAGGCCGAGGATCTGCGCGTCGGCGAGACCCGCGTCGCACGCTTCGACGGCCAGCGCGCAAGCCGTCTCCGGCTCGCCCATGCGCATCGCGGACAGGATCGATTCGAGCCGGATGTCCGCCGACCCCGGATGCGTTTCGCGCGCGTGGGCCAGCGTGTGACGCGCCGCGTCATCGGGTTGCGCGCGGGCCAGCCGGCACCACAACGCCGGCGTCTCCGGCGAATGCGCGAGTGCTTCGGCGAGGCACGCCGCGGCGTCCTCACGATTGCCGTGCGCGAGCAACGCCGCGCCGAGCATCGCCTTGTCCTGCGCCGCATCGGGTCCGGCCGGCGCCAGCAGCACGCACTCGGCCGCGTCGCGCACGGCGCGGGCCGGATCGTTCGCCGCCAGGGCCGCTTCCGCGCGCAACCTGAGCAGCGCCGCGTCGGCCGGCCACGGCGCGAGGCGAGTGCGGGCGGCCGGAATGTCGCCCTGATCGAGCGCCCGCCGCGCGTCGAGCATGGCGACCGCGCGCGGGTCGGCGCCGGCCGCCTCGGCCGCACGCAGCAGCCGCGCCGCGAGACCCGGGCGGCGCGCCCGGAGCGCGGCGGCGGCGGCCGGCAGCAGCGCGGCGTGGCTCGCGTTCATACCAGCAGCCCGGCCGATTGCGCGGCGAGCGCGAGCAGGCCGCCGCCGGCCGGCGCCGACGCGGCGCTCTGTTGCATGGCGACCAGATATTGTTGCGCCAGGCCTTCGACGAATTTCGGATCCTGCAGCTTCGAGATGTCCAGATGCGAGGTGATCGCCTGCTCCTGCGCGCCGAGGTCCTGGTAGGCGATCTGCGGCGGGATCCCGAGCGCGGTCGTCACGACCGCGCGAAACGTCTTGTCGCCGAGGATGGCGTCGGCCGTGGTCGCCGTCTTGGCGCGGGCGCGGAAATCGAGCGCGTTCGACAGGCCCGGCGTGGTCGCGTCGAGGGTGTCGCGCCACGTCACCTCGGCATAGCCCCGGGCGACCGCGGCGATCACGCCCGGCTGTTGCAGTATGGTCAGGCCCTTCGTCGCGAAATCGTATGTCTGCGCCACCGTCTTCCAGCGCGTGTCGGACAACCTGCTGGCCAGCGATTTCGGGTCGTTCGGGTCGGACAGCAACGCTTTCGTCGCCAGCGCCGTGTAGCCGGTCTGGTCGCCCAATCCGTTGGCGGTCAGCAACACGTTCAGCACGTCGGGATTCTTCAGCAGTGCCGCGACGTCGGTCGCACCGGTCACCGCGGCGGTGAACGTCGCGATCGCACGCGCCACGGCCGGCTGTTGGGCGACCCGCGCCACATCCTTCGTCTCGTCCCGTTCGGCATTGGTCAGCGCCGCCAGGGGGTCGGTCGTGGTGCCGGTGACGCCGCCCACGGCCGTTTGCAAAAGCGAGGCCGAGATCCCGTAGGACGAGCCACTCGACGAGCCCAGCAGGACGCCCCAATCGACTGAGGCCAGCGCGCCGAGCGTGCCGCTCATCCGCCGCTCAGGCCGGCCGCCACATCCTCGTTCACGCGGACGAGGAACGCGACGTCCGGGTCGGCCCGTTTCATGTCGTTCAGCACGGCCCGGCCGATCGAGACGAGGTTCGCCCGGATCGCGTCGGGCAACGCGTTGAGAGGGTCGGACGCGCAGCCGATCACCGTGTTCCAGAGCAGGTCGTTGTCGGCGAACGCGCGTATCCGGTCGAGCGACGAGCCGTCGCGCGCGCGGCGGAGGCCGGCGTTGACGCGATGGAACACGTCGGCTTCCTGTTCGCGCAGGCCGCGCAACGCGCGGCTGGCGGCGTAGGCCCGGGTCGCGGCCGAGCTGTTCGTCATGGACGCGCTCATCGTCACTCCTTGGTTGCACTCGCGGGAGCGCGGCCGAGCACGGAATCCTCGTGGCGGATGATCCGCCGCGCGAGTTTCAGTGCCCGGTAGCAATCCTGCGCTTCGGCCGCCGACAGCGCGCGCGACAGGATGTCGGACGCGAGGGCGGACGTGGTCGCGGCCTGGAATTCGCCGATCAGCGCGCGCGCGGCGATCAGACCTTGCGTGCGTTCGGCATCGTCGCCGATGTAGGCCGATTGCAGCGCGTAGTAGATGCGCCGCGCCGGGCTGTCGGTCTGGTCCGGCGACATGATCTGCTTGCCGAACAGGAAGCGCGCCTGCGCCGTCAGCTCGATCCGCGACTTCGTGCGAAAGCGGATCGGCGCGCCGTTGATAATCATCACCTCGTTCGGCCGCAGTTCCAGCACCAACGCGGACATCGCGCGCTCCCCCTCCGGCCCCGCTTACTTGAACAGGCTCAGCAGGCTCTGCGGCGCGGAGTTCGCGATCGAGAGCGCCTGCGTGCCGAGCTGCTGGCGAACCTGCAGCGACTGGAGCTGCGCGCTTTCCTTGGTCAGGTCGGCGTCGATCAGCGAACCGAGCCCGCTGTTCAGCGCGTCGATCTTGTTGTTGTTGAACGTCTGCTGGCTGTCGAGATAGTTCGACGCGGCGCCGTACGCGTTCAGCTGCGTGCCGATGACCGTCTGCTGGTTGAGGAACGCGCCGCCCGCCGTCAGCGCCGCGGCGGCGCTGGTCGAGGTGAGCGTGGCGAAGTTGATCGAACCGAAGAACGCGGACCCGCTGAACGAGGCCACGCCGTAGGTCGACCCGACCTCGTTTCGGATGAGCGACAGGCTGCCGAATGTGCCGGAGCTGCCGGCGATGTTGCCGACCAGGGTTTTGCCCTGATACGACGTGTCCTGGATGTCGCTTTTGATCTGCTTCAGATCGGTCGCGTATTGGGCCTGGTACTGCGTGCGCTCGCTGCCGGTCACGTCCGACGACGCCAGGTTGGTCAGCACCGTCCGCGCCGTGTTCAGCGCGTTCGAGATGTCGGTCAGGCCCGAGACCGTGACGTTCGTCAGGCCCTTGGCGAACCCGAGCTGCTGATTGGCGGTGGTCAGCGCGCTGACGTTGGAGCGGACGTTCTGCGCGATCGCGAACGCGGCACCGTCGTCGGTCGCCTTGGACACGCGATAGCCGGTCGAGATCTCGTTCTGCGTCGTCTGCAGCGCCGAGTTGGTCTGGTTCAACGACTGCAGGGCGATGTAGGCGGCATTGTTGGTGATAACCGAACTGGTCATGGCATTTTCCCTCGATGAGGATTTGGCTGTGTCCCGCGCTTTTCGCGGGTGTGCGACCGTTATCGGCCCGAGGTCCTAAGGACCGCTGAACACGGCGCGCGAATCACGCGCCCGGTGACAGGAACTTCGTCAGCGACAGCGCCTGGACGCTGGAAATCAGCTGGTACGACGCCGACAGCTGCGCCTGCGCCTGCGTGAGCCGGCTCAGGGTCGCGGCCATGTCGACCTGCTGCACGCCGGACACCTGGTTGCCGAGCGCCGTCTGCGTCAGCCCGAGCTCGGTCTTGGTCGTCGTCAGCGCGGCCTGCCGGTCGCCCAGGATGCCGGCGTCGGTGTTGAGCGCGGTGATCGCGCCGCCGAGGCTGCCGCGCACGGAGCCGATCAGGTCCGCGAACCCGGCCGCACCCGCCGTCGCGCCGGACAGCCCGCCCAGCGTCGCCAGCGCCGCCAGGATGTCGCGGCTATACGAGCCGGTCGTCGCCGCCCCGGCGCTGACCGCGTCGCCGTTGGCGCCGGCGAGGATGCCCGTGGCCACCGTCTGTCCGCCCTCCCCGGTGGCGACGACGGCGCGCGTGGCCGCCGTGGCGGAGGGCGCGAACGGCGACGTTCCGGGGACGTTCGACGCCGCCACGGCGCGGGCGGAGGCGGCGACGGACAGGCCGTTCGTGCCGAGGCCCGCGACCATCGCCGCGATCTGGGACGCGAACCCGCTGCCGCCGATCGCGTCGGGATTGGCGATCGGCGGCTGATCGCTGGCGGTCCCGGCGAACACGTACGTCCCACCGTCCTGGGTGTCGAGCAGGCCCGCGACCCGCACCAGCGCCGCCTTCGCGTCGGCCGCCACGGTCTGGACCGATTGCGGATCCAGGCCGTTCAGCGTCTCCGTCTGGGCGTAGAAGCTGCTCGCGATCGACGACAATTCGGTCAGCGCCGTCTGCGCCACCTGCATCCGCCCGCTCGCCGCGTCGATCCCGTCCTGCAGCGCCTGATTGCGCGCGACCGCCGGGCCGAGCGACGCCGACAGCGACGCGGACACGCCGCCGAGGCCGCCGAGCGTGTCGGAGATCAGGCCGTCGCCCGCCTGCCGGGTCAGCCCGTCGAGCGTCCGCCGGCTGGCCGCGCCATCGGCGATCAGCTGGCCGAGCGCGCCGCCGTTCGTGGCCGAGATGGCGCCGCTCACGGTTGCACCATCGCGATCAGCGTCGACCACATCGACTGCACCGCGCCGATCACCTTGGCGTTCGCCGCGTACGCGTTCTGCAATGTCACCATGGTGCTCATCTCCGTGTCGATGCTGACGCCGCCGGCGGTCTGCAGCTTGGCCCCGAGCGTGGTGCCGAGCGCTTGCGCGTCGCCCAGGGTCGAGTTCGCCTGCGCCACGTCGCCCGACATCGAACCGACGAGCGCGGTCGCGAACTGGCCGGTCGTGGCGGGTGCCGCGTAGGCCAGCGACACCGTCCCGCCCGCGCCGAGGCCGGTCGTCGGCGGGGCCGGCTGCGCGACGCCGGCCTGCGCCTCGGCCCCGAGGGCGTAGGTCAGGATGCGCGCGATCAGGGTCGTGCTGCCGGCCGGGCCGCCGGCCGGGTTGGGCGTGAACGCGCTGGCCCCGGCCGGGCTGCCGGCGATGATGTCGGTGCCGTCGCGCACCAGCGACGGATGGCCGGCCACCGCCGGGTTGACCTGAATGGTGGACGCGAACCCGAGATAGCCGAGCTGGGTCGGCGGTCCGGCCGAACCCGGCACGTTGCCGCCGGCATCGGTGAACAGCGACAATCCCTGCGCCTGAAACCGGGTGGACACGGTTTGCGAGAGCTGGTCGAGCCCGGCCTGCTGGGCTGGCAGTATGGTGTCGCGCAACGAGATGTCGGCGCCGAGCGCGCCGTCGCCGAGCTGTCCCGTGACGTCGCGGCCGCCCAGCGTCACGCCCGGCAGCGTGCCGGGATACGCGACACCGGCCCCCGTGGTGGCGGCGGCGAGCGCGAACGGCGTGCCGCCGCCGGTCGGCAGCACGAGGCCGCCGGAGATCAGCAGGAACTGTCCGTCCGGCTGCGTGGCGGCGCTGACCGGAACGATCCGCGCCAGCGTTGCCACCGCCGCGTCGCGCTGATTTTCCAGATCCGCCGTGTCCTGCCCGGCCGCGTGCAAGGCCGTAATCTGGTTCGACAGAGTTCCGATCCCGGCCAGCGCCGAGTTGAGCGCGGCGACCTGGGACACCGCGTCGTCCTGCGCCGATTGCCGCGCCTGCCCGACGGCGCCCGACAGCGTGTTGAGGCGGGTGGCGAAATCCTGCGCGGCACCGACGACCTGTTGCTGGGCGGCGGCGTTCGACGGGTCCTGCTCGAGTGCGACGAACCGGTCCTGCACCTTGCCGAGCAGGCTGGCCACATCGTCGCCGGCCCCGGTCGTGCCCTGCGCCGCGTCGATCTGGGTCAGCGCGCCCGCGCGGGTCTGCGCGCCGGCGACCGTCGCCGATTGGGCCAGCGCCGCCGCCTGCAGTTGCGGCTGCGTGGCACGGGTCGTCGGCGTGATCCGCACGCCCATGCCCTGACCGCCGGCCGTGCTGCTTTCGTCGTTGGCGATCTCGCGCGTCCAGCCGGCCGTGCTCGCGTTGGCGACGTTCTGGCCGATCACCGTCAGCGCGTGGTTCACGCCAGCGATGCCGCTGTCGGCGATCGACAGGATGCTGTCGAGGCTCATCTGTCTTTTGACCCGGTTCGGTTCAACGCTTGATGTCGATCGTCTGCTGCAGCAGGTCGTCGGCCGTCGTGATGATCTTCGCGTTCGCGGAATAGGCGCGCTGCGCGATCACGAGCTGGGAGAATTCCTGGCTGATATCGACGTTGCTGGCCTCGGTGCTGCTGACCGCGATGCCGCCCGCGCCGCTCGCCCCCGCCATCTGGGTCACCGGCGAGCCGGACCCCGTGGTCGCGGTGAACGCGCTGCCGTTCTGGCGCTGCAACGCGTCCGGTGCCGCGAAGGTGGTGATCGGCACCTGCGCGATGATGCGGCTCTGGCTGTTGTCGTAGTTGACGACGATGTCGCCGGACGCGGTCGTCGTGACCGAGCTGAACGAGCCCGGCGGCACGCCGTTCTGGTCGATGCTGCGGAGCGTGTACGCGTTGCCGGCGAACTGGGTGAGGCCGGTCGTGGCGCCGATCGAGCCCAGCGACAGCTTGATCGATTGCAGGCCGGTATCGTCCGGATACTGCGTCGCGAGCGTGACGGTCGCCGCCGCGCCCGGCGTGCCGATGGCGCCCGCGCCGGTGCCGACGGAGGCGATCGTGCCGTCCGCGCCGAACGTCACCGGCGTGCTCGCGATGGTGTGGCCGGCGTCGTCCGCCACACCGAGCTGCCAGGTGTTGGCTGCGGCCTGCGGCGTGAACGTGAGCGTCACCTCGTGCGCCTTGCCCTGCGCGTCGTAGATCGTCACCGGCGAGCTTTGCGGCGTGGTGGTGCCGGCGGCGGGCGGCAGGTTGGCCGAAAGGTTCACCTGCGTCGTCTCGATCGGCCGGGTCGCGGCCTGGCTCACCTCGATCGGCCGCACGCTGCTGGTGTCGGTGATGCCGGCGGAACTGACCGGCCAGCCGTTGAGGTATTCGCCCGACGCGTTGACCAGGTGCCCGGTTTTGTCGAGCTGGAAGTCGCCCTCGCGGGTGAACTGCGTCTGCGGGGCGAACACGGTGTTGCCGCTCTGATCGGTGCCGGCGGGAAGGCTCACGCTGAAGAAGCCCTGCCCGGTGATCGCCATCGCCAGCGGGTTGTCGGTCTGGGTGATCGTGCCCTGCACGGTGTTGACGTATTCGGGCCGCGCCGAGACCGCGCCGCTGTCGTTGGTCGCGGCCGTGCTCGTGGTCAGGTAATCCTCGAACGTCGTGTCGATGCGCTTGAAGCCGACCGTCTGGCTGTTGGCGACGTTGTCGCTGATGTCGCTGAACGCGGCCGCCTGGCTGTTCAGCCCGCTGACGGCGGTGCTCATGGCGCCGAGGATGGACATGGTCGTCTCCGTGGTTGGTCGGAGCGGTGACAGCACGCGCCGTGCCAGGGGTGGTTGCGAGGACAACGGGAGGTTCACGCGGCAGTTGTTGCCGGGCGGGACGCGATCGCTCGGTCACGGCTGCCGGCCGGAACACCCCATTCCGGCCTGTTCCGGCGACGGCGGCGGCGGACGCGTTCAGCGCGCCCGGCCGCGTGGGCCGGATCACGGCCTCGCCTTGCCGCTGGCCCGCCGCTTGCAGCCGCCGTCGCATCCCGCACGAGTTTTTTCGAATGCCCCCGCTCGCCGCCGCCGCGCCGCCGCAGACGACACCGAAGCCGGTCGGCCAAGCGCCGGCCGCTGGGCCGCGCGCCGGCAAGCCCGGCCGGTTCGCGGCCCTGCTCGCGCCGGCTGCGGCCGCCGCGACCGTCGCGCCGGTGGCCAACGTGGCACCTGCCGCGACCCCGGCCGGGCCTGCCGCGACCCCCGCCGCGCCCGCCCCGGCCGCGCCCGCCCCGGCCGCGTGTTCGCGCGCGGTTGCATCGGCCGCACCGGTCCCGGTTCCGATCGCGCCGGACGTTGCGGTCGGCGCGAACCCCGCGACGACCGAAGCTCCGGGGAGGAGCACGAAGCCCGGAAAGGCCGAGGCGGCGCCGCCGGAGACCCAGGGTGAGGCGACCGCGACGTCCCCCGTCCCGCCGGCCGGTCCGGCGACGCCGGCTGGGCAGCCCGTTCCGGTGCCGCCGCCGGTCATCGGTCCGGCGGAGCCCGCGGGCACCGAATGCGGCGACATCGCCGGATCACCGGCGACGACAGCGGGACAGCCAACAGCCCCGGCCGCGCGACCGCCCGTGCCGGCATCTGGCACGCCGGCGGCCCCGGTGGCCGCCGGCCCCCATCAGACCGCGACCGGGCCGTCCAAGCCGATGGTCGCGCCGACCACGACAGCTTCGCCGCCCGCGCCCCCCGGCCTCGCCGCGCCGCAATTCACCGTCCCGGTGGTCCCGCCGCCACCGGCGCACGCGCACGCCGTTTCGAGCGCTCACGCTGGAGCGCAACCGGTCGCGGCGCAGATCGAGCAGCCGGTCCGTTTGGCCCTGACGGTCGAACTGGCCGGGACGGCGCAAAAGGTCTCGGTGTCGCTGCATCCGGCGGAGCTGGGACGCATCGACGTCGAGGTCGCGCGCGATCCGGCCGGAATCGTGCAGGTCACGCTGACCGCCGACCGGCCGGAGACGGCGGCGCGGCTGGCGGCGGACCAACCGGCGCTGCATGCGGCGCTCGACCGGGCGGGCGTGGCACCAGAACGGGTGGTGACGGTGCAGGCGGCGGCGACGTCGCCCGATATGCCGGGTTTTTCGCCTCAGACGGGCGGCGGTCAAGGCGACCGTTCGCCACGCCACGCCATGCCGTCCGGCGGTTCGGGATTTGGCGGCACGCCGGTCGGCGCGACGCAGCCGGCCGCACCGGTCCGGGCCACGATGCGCCTCGGCCTAGACATCACCGCCTAGCAACCTGGAGCGACATCCATGAGTGGCTCGATCGCCAGCCAAACCGCCGCCGCGACCGCCGCGGCCAACGCCGCCGCCGCCACGGCCGCCGCCGCCAAGATAGCGGCCGCCGCGTCCGGGACGTCCGCCACCGGGTCGAGCGCGCTATCGGGCCTGTCCGGCAATTTCAGCACGTTCCTGCAGCTGCTGATGACGCAGTTGAAAAATCAGGACCCGACCAGCCCGCTCGACACCAACCAGTTCACCACCGAGCTGGTGCAGTTCACCGGCGTCGAGCAGCAGATCAACACCAACACCAGTCTCGGCCAGCTGATCCAGCTGACGCAGGGCGGCGAGGTGGTGCAGTCGGCGTCGTTGCTCGGCAAGCAGGTGCAGGTCGCCGACACCGATCTGTCGCTGCAGAACGGCGTCGCGAAAATCGGTTTCACCGCCGCGAGCGCCGGTACGGCGCAGATCGTGGTGACGGACGCCAAGGGCAACCAGCTCGCGACCGCGAACGTCGCCACGACCGCCGGCGCCAATACGTGGACCTGGGACGGCGCGACCCAGGATGGCGGGCACGCGGCCGACGGGCCGTACGCGGTCGCCGTCACGGCGGCCAACCCGGACGGGTCCGGCGGCACGCTGCCCTACACCGTCATCGGCACCGCGACCGGGGTCGTGACCAACGGCAGCATCGTGCAGCTCCAGCTCGGCGGGCTGACGGTGCCGTTCTCCGAGGTGCGGTCGGTCGTGGCGGCCCCCCCAAGTTGAGCGGCCCGCGCCGGAGTTAACCGGAGCGTAACCTCGATCGTCGCACCGTCCGCCTCCGGCAAAAAATGCCGGGTTGGCATCGGTGGGCGCGGAGCATGGGGCGGCACGAGACGATCGCGGCGGCGGACGGATGAGCGGCCTGATCGCGGGCCTGCGCGGCCTCGGCCTGCCGCGCCTGCTGGCGATGGCCGCCGTCGCCGCCTGCGTCGCGGGCTTCCTGGCGTTGCTCGCGATCGGCGGGGGGTCGCCCCGCATGACGATGCTGTACGGCGACCTCGATCTGCGTGAAGCGGGCTCGATCGCCGACGCGCTCGACGCGGCCCACATCGCCCACGCGGAAGGGGCCGGCGGCACCCGCGTCGATGTGGCCGAGGCCGACATCGACCGCGCGAGAGTGCTGCTGGCCAAAGCCGGCCTGCCGAGCGGTGGGACGCTCGGCTACGAACTGCTCGACCGCGAAAGCTCGCTGACCGCGACCGAGGGTCAGGAGGCGATGACCCGCGAGCGCGCGCTGGAAGGCGAGCTGTCGCGCACGCTGCGGACGCTGACCGGGGTTCGCGCGGCACGCGTCCATCTGGTGCTGCCGAAGCGCGAGCCGTTCGCCCGCGACCGGCAGGAGGCGCAGGCGTCGGTGCTGCTGACGATGGGCGGCGCCGCGCGGCTCGACCCGCAGGGGGTGCAGGCGGTGCTGAACCTGGTCGCGGCCGCCGTGCCCGGGTTGCGGGCGCAAAACATCGCGCTGGTCGACAGCCGGGGCAACGTGCTCGCCCGCGCCGGTCAGCCGGTCGACGCGGCCGGCGAAGCGACCGGCGTGGACGAGCTGCGGCGCGCGACCGAAACCCGCCTCGCCCGCGCGGTCGAGGACATGCTGGAACGCACGCTCGGGCCGGGCCGCGTCCGCGCGACCGCCTCGGTCGACATGGACGTGACCCAGCTGCACGAGACGCAGGAGCATTACGCGCCGGACGAGCAGGTCGTCCGCTCCACCCAGACCACCAGCGACAATACGAAATCGTCGGAGGCGCCGGCCACCGTGACGGTTGCCAACAACCTGCCCGGTGCCGACGCGGCCGCGGCACCCGGGGCCGGCAGCGCCGAGCAGCGGTCGGAGGAGACGACCAACTACGAGATCGGCAAGACCGTTCGCACGATGGTGCGCGAGCAGCCGGAGATCCGCCGCGTGTCGCTCGCCGTCATGGTCGACGGCACGATGGACGGTCCGAAGGGCGCCGACGGACAACCGGCGTGGCAGCCGCGCACGGCCGACGAGATCGCGCGCATCACGACGCTGGTCCGCAGCGCGGTCGGCTTCGACGAAAAGCGCGGCGATTCCGTGCAGGTCGTCTCGATGCGGTTCGTGCAGGAGGATGCCGGCGTCGATCAGCCGGCCGCGCCCCGCCTGCTCGGCGTCGCGTTCGAAGGCGGCCTGATCGCGCGGCTCGCGCAGATCGCGGTCGTCGGCGTGCTGGCGCTGCTGGCGCTGGCGTTCGTGCTTCGGCCGATGGTGCTGCGGCTGTCGGCGGCGCGGGCCGGCGACGATCCGCTCGCACTCGGCGCATCGGCCGACGCCGATGCGCTATCGGGCCCGGCGGCGACGCAGGCGCGCGCGATGGCCGGACCGGGGGCCGCGGCGATGCTGGCCGGCCCGCCGGACCACGACGCGCTGATCGACGACGCGCTGATCGACGTGTCGCAGGTCGACGGTCAGGTCCGCTCCTCCGCGATCCGGCAGGTGGCGCGGATGATCGACAGCCATCCCGAGGAGTCGCTGTCGATCGTGCGGTCGTGGCTGCAACAGGCGGCGGCCTGATGGCGCGCGCGGCGGATGCCGGCCCACTGACCGGGCCGCAGCGCGCGGCGGTGCTGATGCTGGCGCTGGGCGACGAGCCGGCGGCGAAACTGCTGTCGATGATGCACGACGACGAGGTGCGCGAGGTCTCCAACGCCATGGCGCAGCTCGGTCCGGTGCGCGCCGACGTGGTGGAGCGGCTGTGCGCCGACTTCGTCGAGAACCTCGGCATCGCCGGCAACCTTGTCGGCAGCTACGAGAACACCGAACGGATGCTGCTGCGCGCGATGCCGCGTGAGCGCGTGGCGACGATCATGGAGGAAATCCGCGGCCCGGCCGGACGCACGATGTGGGACAAGCTCGGCAACGTGCACGAGACGGTGCTCGCGAATTATCTGAAGAACGAATACCCGCAGACCGTCGCGGTGGTGCTGAGCAAGATCAAGTCCGACCACGCGGCCCGGGTGCTGAACGTGCTGCCCGAGAGCTTCGCGATGGAAGTCGTGATCCGCATGTTGCGGATGGAAAGCGTGCAGAAGGACGTCCTCGACGGTGTCGAAAAGACGCTGCGATCGGAGTTCATGAGCAATCTCGCGCGCAGCACGCGACGCGACGCGCACGAGATGATGGCCGAGATCTTCAACAACCTCGACCGCGCGGCCGAAAGCCGGTTCGTCACCGGCCTCGAGGAACGCAGCCGCGAGTCGGCCGACAAGATCAAGGCGCTGATGTTCACGTTCGAGGATTTGCAGCGCCTGACCCCGGCGGCGCTGCAGGTGCTGATGCGGGCGATCGACAAGGACAAGCTGCCGCTCGCCCTCAAAGGTGCCTCGGAACGGCTGCGCGAGATGTTCTTCGCCAACCTGTCCGAGCGTGCCGGCAAGATGCTGCGCGACGACATCGACGCGCTCGGTCCGATCAAGCTGCGCGACGTCGACGCGGCGCAGGCGGCCGTCGTCGTGTCGGCGAAGGAGCTGGCGGCGTCGGGCCAGATCGAGATCGGCGAAGGCGGCGACGAGGAGCTGGTCTATTGAGCCGCGCGCCAACTTGGCTGTCGTTCGACGACGCCGCCGACGATGAACCGGCACGGCCCGGAGTGGTCGAGGCCGCAAGCGATCTCGACGCGATGCTCGAGGAGGCACGCGCGCAAGGCGTGCTGGAGGGGCACGCGCGTGGCATGGCGCGGTCGTCCGCCGACCGGGAGGAGCTGACCCGCCGCGCGCTCGACGCGATCGCGGGCGGCATGGCCGGCGCCGAAGCGGGGTTTCACCACGCCACGGAGCGTGCCGCCGGGGCACTCGGGGCGGTGCTGCTCGCGTCCTTGGCGGCGGTGTTGCCGGCCCTTTGCGCGCGGCATGGCGCGGCCGAAATCGCGGCGATGGCGCAGGCGATCGCGCCCGCGCTGCACCGCAAGCCGGACGTCACGGTCGAGGTGCATCCGGCCATCCTGCCCGCGCTCGACGCGGCCCTCGCGAAAATGCCGGTCGCGCACCGCCGCCGGATGCTGCTGACGCCGGCCGCCGGCCTGGCCCCCGGCGACGCGCGGCTGAGCTGGACCGACGGCGACGCCACGGGGCACGCGCACCGCGACGCGGCCGCGACCTGGGCCCGGGTGCAAGCCGTGCTCGCGGAGTCCGGCGTCGCCTTCCACGACACTCACATCAATGAACTGGAGCGCGTGACATGACCGAGCCGGGCCAAGACAATGGCGGCGCGACGATCGGCCTCGCCGACCTCGACGGCGCGTTCGGCGCGGACCCCGCGCCCGGCGCGTTCGGCGCGGACCAGCCGCCCGGCGCGCCGCGCGAGCTGGAGGCGATCTACGACATCCCGGTCACCGTCAGCGCGGTGCTCGGCCGGTCGACGATGCAGGTGAGCCAGTTGCTGAAACTCGGGCGCGGCGCGGTGGTCGAGCTCGACCGCAAGCTCGGCGAGGCGATCGAGATCTACGTCAACAACCGGCTGGTCGCGCGCGGCGAGGTGGTGATGGTCGACGACACGCGGCTCGGCGTCACGATGACCGAGATCGTGAAGACCGAGCGGATGGGCTGATGCGCGTCCTGGTGATCGGCTCGCTGTCGGGCGAACTCGGCGTCGCGGGCCGGATCGCGATCGCGCGCGGCGCCAAGCTCGATCAGGCCGACGATGTCGAAACCGCACTGGCGCGGCTGCGCGCGGCCGCAGCACTCGATCTTGTTCTGTGCGACGTGACGCACGACGTGGCCGCCCTGATCGCGCGCATGGCCGGCGAGCGGATCGTGGTACCCGTCGTCGCGTGCGGCACCGACGCGCAGGCCGACGCCGCCGTGGCCGCGATCCGCGCCGGCGCGCGAGAATTCCTGCCGCTGCCGCCGGACGCCGAGCTGATCGCGGCGATCCTGTCCGCCGTGTCGGGCGAGACCGACGCGCGGCATGCGCTGATCGCGCGCGACCCGTCGATGCTGGCCACGATCCGGCGCGCGGAACAGGTGGCCCGCGCCGAAGCCTCGGTCCTGATCACCGGCGAGAGCGGCACCGGCAAGGAGGTGCTGGCGCGCCACATCCATTCGCGCTCGCGCCGGGCCGCCGGTCCGTTCGTGGCCCTGAATTGTGCCGCGATCCCGGAGGCGCTGCTGGAGAGCGAGCTGTTCGGCCACGAGAAGGGCGCGTTCAGCGGGGCGCTCGCGCGCAGGATCGGCAAGTTCGAGGCGGCCGACGGCGGCACGCTGCTGCTCGACGAAATCGGCGAACTCGAATTGCGGTTGCAAGCGAAACTCCTGCGCGCGGTGCAGGAGCGCGAGATCGACCGGGTCGGCGGCGGGGCGCCGGTGCGCGTCGATGTGCGGATCCTGGCGACGACCAACCGCGATCTGGTCCGCGAGGTCGCGGCCGGCCGGTTTCGCGAGGATCTGTATTTCCGCCTGAACGTCGTCGCCCTGCGCGTGCCGCCGTTGCGCGAGCGGCCGGGCGACATCGCCGCGTTGTCGGCCCATTTCGCACGCCGCTACGCCGAACTGAACGGCGTCGACTACCGGCCGCTGTCCGAGCCGGCGCGGCAAAAACTGCTCGGGCATTGTTGGCGCGGGAACGTCCGCGAGCTGGAGAACACCGTTCATCGCGCGGTGCTGCTGGCGGAGGGCGACACGATCGACGCGAGAGCGATCGAACTCGGCGAGTCCGGCCCCGATCCCCAACCGGCCCAAGGCGGCATCGCCACGCTGATCGGCCAGCGCATGGACGATGTCGAGCGCGCGCTGATCCTGCACACGCTCGGCCACACGCTCGGCAACCGCACGCATGCGGCGATCATCCTCGGCATCAGCATCCGGGCGCTGCGCAACAAGCTGCGCGACTACGCGGCCGCGGGCGAAGCGGTGACCCCGCCGCAACATCAGGCCGCCGCGTGATCGCCGAATTCGTCATAGCAGCAACGTGACATTCCTCACCGACCTGCTGCCGTCCGCGTGGCGCGCCAACGCCCAAAAATACATGCCGGGCACCGATATCGGGCTCGCCTTCGGCGTGGTGCTGCTGTTGTCGGTGCTGATCCTGCCGCTGCCGACCTTCATCCTCGACGCGGGCCTGGCATTGTCCGTCACGCTGTCGGTGCTGGTGCTGATGGTGGCGATGTTCCTGCGCCGCCCGCTCGACTTCACGAGCTTCCCCACGCTGCTGCTGCTGACCACCCTGCTCCGCCTGTCGCTGAACGTCGCGACGACGCGCCTGATCCTCGCGCACGGCCAGGACGGCTCGCTCGCCGCCGGCCATGTCGTGGCCGCGTTCGGCGGCTTCCTGATGGGCGGCGACGTCGTGATCGGGCTGATCCTGTTCGCGATCCTGCTCGTCGTGAACTTCATGGTCATCACCAAGGGCTCCGGCCGCATCGCCGAGGTCGCGGCGCGGTTCAGCCTCGACGCGATGCCCGGCAAGCAGATGGCGATCGACGCCGAACTCTCGGCCGGCACGATCGACGAGAAGGTCGGGCGGCTGCGGCGGCGCGAGCTGGAGGAGGAGAGCGCCTTCTACGGCGCCATGGACGGTGCGGCGAAGTTCGTGCGCGGCGACGCGATCGCCGGTCTTATCATCACCAGCATCAACATCGTCGGCGGCCTCGCGATCGGCCTGATCCGCCACGGCATGCAGATCGCCGACGCGGCGTCGAGCTACACGACGCTCACGGTCGGCGACGGGCTGGTGAGCCAGATCCCGGCGCTGCTGGTCTCGACGGCCGCCGGCATCGTCGTGACGAAGGGCGGCACCGAGGGGTCGGCCGACGCGGCGCTGGTGCGCCAGCTCGGCGGCAGCCCGAAGCCGCTCGCCATGGCGGCCGCGGCGGCGGCGGTGCTGGCGCTGATGCCCGGCCTGCCCGCGCTGCCGTTCCTCGGCCTGGCGGGACTGGCCGGCGGCGGCGCGTGGTTGCGCCATCGCCACCCGCCGAGCGTCACGGGCGAGCCGGCCGAGATCGTGGCCGCGCCCACCGAGGCGCCGATCAGCGAGGCGCTGAAGATCGACATGATCCGGCTCGAACTCGGCTACGGGCTGCTGGTGCTGGCCGGCGGCGACGCGCCCCGGCTAACGGATCAGGTGCGCGGCCTGCGCCGGTCGATCGCGGCCGAGATGGGGTTCGTGCTGCCGGCGGTCCGCATCCAGGACAACATGCAACTGGCGGCGGACGGTTATTCGATCCGGATCAAGGAGATCGAGGCCGGACGCGGTGAAATCCGGCCGCAGGCGCTGCTGGCGATGGACCCGGCGGGCGGGATGCCGCCGTTCGAGGGCGAGCGGACGACCGAGCCCGCGTTCGGCCTGCCGGCACTGTGGATCGACCTCGCGCAGCGCGATTCGGCGGTGCTGCGCGGCATGACGGTGGTCGACCCGCCGAGCGTGCTCGCGACCCACCTGACCGAAATCGTGCGCCAGACCATGAGCGAGCTGCTGAGCCACGCCGAGACGCAAAAGCTGATCGACGAGCTGCCGCGCGAGCAGCACAAGCTGGTGGCCGACCTGATCCCGTCGATGATCTCGGTCGGCGGCGTCCAGCGCGTGCTGCAGGCGCTGCTGGCCGAGCGGGTGTCGATCCGCGACCTGCCGACCGTGCTGGAAGGACTGCAGGAGGCCTGCTCCGGGGCGGGGCGCGCGCTGCCGATGCTGGTCGGGCACGTCCGCGCCCGGCTCGCGCGCCAGATCAGTGACAGCCACACCGGGGTTTCGGGCCACATCCCGATCGTCGTGCTGGGCCCGGAGTGGGAGGCGGCGTTCGCGGACGCGCTGATCGGGCCGGCCGAGGACCGGCAGCTCGCCATGGCCCCGTCGCGCCTGTCGGAGTTCGTGACCCGGCTGCGCGGCGTGTTCGACACCGCCTCGGCCGGCGGCGAGCAGCCGGTGCTGCTGTGCGGGGGTGCGATCCGGTTCCATGTCCGCGCGGTGGTGGAGCGGGTGCGCCCGTCGACCCCGGTGCTGGCGCAGGCGGAAATTCACGCGCGGGCGAAGATCCGCACGCTGGGCACGATCTGACCGGGGCGTAGTCACGCCCGGGCACGGCCTCTAAAGTCGAGTGATGACCAGATGTCCTTACGGCTGGGCGATGGCGATCGCGATCGGCCTCGCCCACGCCGCCTCCTCTCCGCCCGCCTTCGCGCAGCCGGTCCCGGCAATCGTGGCACCGCCGATCCCGCCCGGCACCTGCGACGTTCCGGCGCCCGTCACCGACGGCCCGCACGCGTCGCTTCCGCATGTCGCGGCGTCGCTCTCGGGCGGCGGCCCGCTCGATATCTTGGCGGTCGGCTCCGGCACGATGTCGAACCCGCGCCTGCGCCCCGACGAGGCATTCCCCGCGCGCACGGCGCAGATGCTGCGCGACGCCAAGCCGGGCCTTGACGCGCACGTGACGGTCGAGGCGCGACGCGGTGAATCGGCGGCCGATATGCTGACCGCACTCCGCCACGCCCTGGCCGCCCATCCCTACCGTCTGGTCCTGTGGCAGACCGGCTCGGTCGAGGAACTGCGCGGCACCGCCCCGGGCGAGCTCGAGAAGACACTCGCCGACGGGGCCGACGCGACGGCGGCGGCCGGGGCCGACCTCGTGCTGATCGACCCCCAATACGCGACCGAGCTCGCGACGGTCGCCGATCCGGCCGCCTATCGCGCGGCGTTCGCGCAGGCGGCGACACGGCCCGGCGTGGCGCTGCTGTCGCGGTATGCGCTGATGCAGAATTGGGCCAAGGCCGGCCGGCTCGACCTCGAGCACGTGAAGGAAAAAGACCGCCACCGCACGCTCGCCCTGCTGCACGCCTGCATCGCGCGGGCACTCGGTGCCGCCATCCTCGATGGCGCGCATGCGGCGGGGACGCCACCCTGACCGAAGGCGGGTGGACGCAAAGCTGGGGGATCGCGACCGAGCCGAACCAGCACGGGCGGGCGGAGGATCGCAAATCCTATGGCGGGCACACGCTGCGCCAGGTCGTCACCCTGTCGCGCGGCGGTGCGGCGGTGCGGGTCCATGTCTCCAACGCGTTCGGCGCGCGCCCATTGCCGGTGCTCGGCGCCGGGATCGCGCTTCCAGCCGGCGGTTGCGCGATCAAACCCGGGAGCTATCGGGCGCTGAGCTTCGGGGGTGAACCGGGGACCGAGGTTGCGGCCGGCGCGACCGCGATCAGCGACCCGGTCCACGGGATGTCGCTTCGCGCGCGCGACAACCTCGCCGTCGATCTGATGGTCGGCTGGGATAGCGCGTCGCCGACCGTGAACCACCAGGCGCTGCAGACGACGTTCCTGCTGAAGGGCGACCACCTCGGCCGGCGCACCCTGTATCCGGCGGGGCAGACGCTGCAACGGCTGTTCCTGAGCGGGGTCGACGTGGCGGCCGACGCGCCGTCGACGCTGGTCGCGTTCGGCGACAGCATCACCGCCGGCCAGCAATCCTCGCAAGACGCGAACCATCGCTATCCCGACCTGCTGCACGAGCGGATGCTGGCCCACCCCGCCTTGGCCCACATCGCGGTGACCAACCGCGGGATCAGCGGCAACCGGCTGCTGCGCGACCGGGGCGGCCCGTCCGGCGTCTCGCGTTTTTCCCGCGATGTGCTGGGCACGACGGGCGTGCGCGCGGCGATCGTGCTGATCGGCGTCAACGACATCATCCTGCCCGAGGCCGGCGACATGTTCGGCCCGCGCGTGACGGCCGACGAGATGATCGCCGGCTACACGACGCTGCTCGGCGCGGCGCGGGCGGCGGGGGTGCGAATGATCGGCGGCACCATTCTGCCGTTCGGTGCCACCGGCCGCTGGACCGAGGCGGGCGAGACGACCCGGCTCGCCATCAACGACTGGATCCGCGGCGGGGCCGCATGGGACGGCGTGATCGACTTCGACGCCGCCGTGCGCGACCCGGCCGACCCGCGCCGGATGGACGCGGCGTTCATGGCCCCCGGCGGGCTGCACCCGCGCGACGACGGGTATATCGCCATGGCGGGCGCGGTGGATTTGGCCGGTTTGGCGAGGGCGCTCGGGTGTTAGCGGACGCCTAAGCCGGCTCGCCCGCCACCGGCTCCTTGCCGATCCCGCGAATAAGGGTCGTAACCTCGGCGATGGCGGCCTCGGCCTCCGCCACATCGAGCCCCTTCGCCACGATCGCGACCCCCCGCGTATCCGGCCGCTCGTACGGGTAGCTGCCGATCGACAGCGCCGGGTGGGCCGCCGCGATCGCCGTCAGACCGGCCGCGATGGCCCCCTCCAGCAATCCGGCCGCGTGGACGGCGCGCATCAGCACCGGGTCGCCGTGCGGCAGGGTCGGCTCCAGCGCCGCCCACATCGCCTGCATGATGCGCGGCACGCCGGCCATGACGTGCACGTTGCCGATGGTGAAGCCGGGCGCGAAGCTGACCGAGTTCGCGATCAGCGTGGCGCCGCGCGGCATGGTCGCCATCCGCTGGCGCGCCGCGTTGAACTCGCCCTCGGCGTAGCGCGCCGACATCTCCTTGAACGCCTGCGGATGGATTTCCCACGGCACGCCGAACGCCATCGAGATCGCCTCGGCGGTGATGTCGTCGTGCGTCGGCCCGATGCCGCCGGTGGTGAACACGTGGTCGAACGCGGCCCGGACCTCGTTCACCGTTCGCACGATCGTCTCGGTCACGTCGGGGATCACCCGGACCTCGCGCAACGGCAGTCCGATCGCACCGCAGCGTCCGGCGATGAAGTGGATGTTCAGGTCACGGGTGCGCCCGCTCAGCACCTCGTCGCCGATCACCAGCAGGCACGCGGTCGCATTCGGCATCGACGAGAATCCTTACAAAAAGTCGCGCAGTTGGGCGACGAGCGGCTTGTCGGCCGCGGGCATCGCGTAGGTGGCGAGCTTGTCGGGCCGTACCCAGGCCAACGCCTGGCCCTCCTTCGCGGTCACGACGCCCTTCCATTTGCGGCACAGATACAGCGGCATCAGCAGGTGAAATTTCGGGTAGGCGTGGCTCGCGAACGCGAACGGGGCGAGGCACGCGCGGGCGACGTCGATGCCGAGCTCCTCGTGCAGCTCGCGGATCAGGGCCGCCTCCGGCGTCTCGGCCGCCTCCAGTTTTCCGCCGGGAAACTCCCACAGCCCGGCCATGGCGCGGCCTTCGGGACGGCGCGCCAGCAGCACCCGCCCGTCGCCGTCGATCAGCGCGCAGGCGGCGACCAGCACCATGGGCTTGCCGGGCTTCGTCGCGATCGGGCCGGTCACGGGCGGCACCGGCAGCGTCTCGCCGAGGCTGTCGCGGTCGGCCGAAAAGGTCGCGATCGGGGCCGGGCCGCCGCGTCCCGCGAAATGCTCGCTGCCGGTGCCGGTGCGCGAAAAGCCGATCCGGCCGAGCACCGCGATCGAGGCCGCGTTCTCGACCGCCGCGTTGGCGTGCAGCCGGTCCAGATCGAGGTTCGCCATCGCCCAGCGGACCGCCCGCCCCGCCGCCTCGGTCGCGACACCGTGGCCCCAGAACCGGCGGCCGACCCAGTAGCCGAGCCGCCCCTCCCGCGCCGCCGCGTCGACATGCAGCGACACGCCGCCGACCAGCGTCTCGGCGTCACCCTCCCGCCCGACGATCGCGAGGTGGTACGCGGTGCCGGCGGCCAATCCCTCGGTCGCGGTGGCGATGAAGCGGTCCGCCTCCTCGCGCGAATACGGATACGGGACGGAGGCCAGCATGCGGCACACCTCCCAGTCGTTGATCAGGCGGTGCAGCGTGCCCGCGTCGGAGTCGCGGTAGGGGCGCAGCGTCAGCCGCTCGGTGGTCAGCGGCGCGAAGATTGCGGGGACATCCATCCGGGGACGGGCGTGCCAAAGTCTCGGCGCTTCGGCAAGGTGGCGGCATGATCGAGTGGACCACCCGCCCCGGCCTGCTCGACTACCCCGAGGCGATCGCGACCATGCAGGCCCGCGCGGCCGCGATCCGCGCCGGCACGGCACCGGAGCAGGTGTGGCTGGTGGAACACACGCCGCTTTATACCGCCGGCACGTCGGCGCTGCCGGGCGACCTGCTGGAGCCGCGGTTTCCGACCTTCGAATCGGGACGCGGCGGGCAGTGGACCTATCACGGGCCGGGGCAGCGGGTGGCCTATGTCATGCTCGACCTGACCGAGCCGCGCGAGACACCTCCGCCGCGAGACGTGCGCGCGTTCGTGGCCTTTCTCGAGGATTGGCTGATCGCGGCGCTGGCGGAGTTCGGCGTCGCCGGCGAGCGGCGGGACGGGCGGGTCGGCATCTGGGTCGCCGACCGCGCGACCGGGGCCGAGGCCAAGATCGCGGCGATCGGCGTGCGGGTGACGCGGTGGGTGACGTGGCACGGGGTCGCGATCAACGTCGCCCCGGACCTGTCCCACTACGACGCGATCGTCCCGTGCGGGGTGCGCGAGCACGGGGTGACCAGCCTCGCCACGCTCGGCGTCCGGGCCGACCTGGCCGCCGTCGACGACGCGCTGCGGCGTCGTTGGCCTCTCTGATCGAAAACTGTCACGCAGCTTTCCCGCAGGGTCAGTGGTTTACGAAACAGAATGACAGGGCTACACCTGGTCTGTAAGCTGATTGTCAAGTAACGCGTAAGCGACCCGGTGAGCGATGTCCTGCCTGAGGATTGGCTCTGTCATACTCCGTCCCGCGTCGAGGCGGGGCGTCGCCGTCTCGGCCGGTCTGCTGGCCGGGCTGATGGCCGGGCTGATGATGGGTCTGCTGGCGGCATCGCCGGCGCTCGCGCAGCGGCCGGACGCGCCGTTCACCGGGAACATCGTGCCGCAAGGCTCGCCGATCCCGCGCATCCTGCCGCAAACTCTGCCCGGCGTGGCACCGGGCACCGACCTGACGCGGCCCGTCGCACCCGGCTTGGCGCCGGCCGTGGCCGTGCCGGTCCGCAGCGTGTCCGTGGCCGGCGCGACCGCGTTCCCGCCCGCGACGATCCAGCGCTTCACCGCAGGCCTGGTCGGACCCTCGGTCCCGGTCGCGTCGATCGAGGCGGCGCGGGCCGGGCTCGTGTCGCTCTACCGGACCAAGGGCTTCGTGCTGAGCACCGTCACGGCGACGCTCGGCCATAGCGGCGATCTGCGGTTCAACGTGATCGAGGGACGGATCGCGGCCGTCAAACTGGACGGCGACATCGGGCCGGCCGGCGTGCAGGTGCTGCGGTTCCTGAACCACCTGACCGAACGGCAGCCGATCGACAACGCGACGATGGAGCGGTGGCTGCTGCTGGCGCAGGAGGTGCCCGGCGTCACGCTGCACGCCGTGCTGCAGCCGTCGCTCGACGATCCGGGCGCGCTGACGCTGGTGGCCCAGGTGCAGCGTCAGGCGGTCAACGGGCTGATCACCGCCGATAACCGGGCGTTCCGCCAGACCGGGCCGGTCGAAGGCCTGGTGGTCGTCGACCTGAACAGTTTCAGCCAGTTCGGCGAACAAACCGAGTTGTCGGTCTACCACACCGACGGCAACACGCAGAATTTCGGCCAGGCCTCCACCACCTTCTACGCCGGCGGATCGGGGCTGAAAGTCCGGGTCTATGGCGGTTATGGCGAAGCGTATCCGTCCGACTTTCTTCGCGTCATCGGCTACCAGGGTTTCACGACCTCGTTCGGGGTGGCCGCGACCTACCCGCTGATCCGCTCCCGCCAGCAGACGCTGAACGTGATCGCGAACCTCGACGCGATCGAGACCGAGACGCGGACGCTGAGCGGCCCCGAGGGGCAGGAAGCCCGTGCCAGCCGCAACTCGCTGCGGATCGCGCGGGTCGGCGCCGAGTATGCGATCGAGGACCTGCTTGCCGGGGCCAGCCGGCCGGCGGTGAATTTCGCGAGCCTGCGCGTCTCGCAGGGTATTTCGGGATTCGGCGGCACCAGCAACAACAATCCGACGCCCGGCCGCCTCAACGAGCGGGTGGATTTCACCAAGGTCACGGCCGAGCTGTCGCGCACGCAGACGCTGTTCGTGCCGTGGCGCGACGCGAGCGTGGCGCTGAAGGGCCGCCTGCTGGGGCAGGCGTCCGGCG
Organism: uncultured Alphaproteobacteria bacterium; assembly: GCA_963756975.1. Classification (GTDB taxonomy): domain Bacteria; phylum Pseudomonadota; class Alphaproteobacteria; order Acetobacterales; family Acetobacteraceae; genus CAVRQM01. The sequence goes on from CAVWPS010000002.1 coordinate 1,007,297, forward strand.
ACGTTCTGCCGCCGGCGGAAAAATTCTTCCTCGGCGGCAGCGAGATCAATCGCGGTTTTTACGCGGGCGAGGTGACCGGCGACAACGCGTTCGCCTGGTCGCTCGAACTGCAGCTGAACACCGGTCTCGATCTGACCGCGTTCGGCTATCCGGTGCCGGTTACCGCGCAATTCTACACGTTCTACGATCGCGGCGAGACCTGGGAGAACCAGAAGATCGACCCGAACGCGCGGCTGTCGTCCGAAGGCGTCGGCGGCCGCTTCAACATCACCCGTTTCACCGAGTTCGATGTCGAGGGCGTGGTCCGCAACACGCGCCTGCCGCTCGGGACGCCGGGGATCGTCAAACCGCTGAAAGCCGACGCCGCCTACTGGCGCCTGCTGGCCCGGTTCTAAGGCCGTGGCACATGAAAGCAGGATGATGAACAGGCTCGCATTCGTCGCCACCGTCGCCCGCCGGCTCGACCGGTCGGCCCTGTTGCGGAGCACCGCGATCGGGGCCGTGGCGGCCCTCGCGATGGTGTCGCAGGCCGCCGCCCAGCCGGCGCCGAACGCGCGTCCGCAAGGCGGCCAGGTCGTGGCCGGTTCAGCCGCGATCACCAACAATCCGAACGCGACGATCATCCTGCAATCGACCAACCGCGCGGCGATCGACTGGAAGTCGTTCGATGTCGGGCACAATCAGAGCGTCGATTTCCGGCAGCCGAACAGCGGTTCGGTCACGCTGAACCGCGTGGCCGGCGGCGACCCGTCCGCCATCGCCGGGCGGATCAGCGCGAACGGCCAGCTCGTCATCACCAACCCGTCCGGGGTGACGTTCTATCAGGGGTCCGAGGTCAACGCGCAGAGCATCGTGGTCAGCGCGGCCGGCATCTCGAACCAGAATTTCATGGCCGGGAAGATGGTGTTCGACCGGGCGCCGAACGCGAACGCCCGGATCGAGAACCGCGGCGTCATCACCGTCCAGCAGGCGGAACTCGCGGCGCTCGTCGCCCCGTCGGTCGCGAACTCCGGCGTCATCAACGCGCGCCTCGGCCGGGTCGTGCTGGCCGGTGCGTCGGTGCACACGCTCGACATGTACGGCGACGGGCTGGTCGCGATCGACGTGAGCAAGCAGGTGCGTACGGCGCCGGTCGGACCGGATGGCCGTGTCGTCACCGCACTCGTCACCAACACCGGCACGATCGCGGCCGATGGCGGCGTGGTGCAGTTGTCCGCCAAAGCCGCCGACGGCGTGGTGCAGAATTTGGTGCGGGCCGGCGGCGTCATTCACGCCGATACGGTGGGCAACCAGACCGGTGCGATCGAGATCGCGGGCAATGGCGGGTCGGTCGTGATCGAGGGCCGGCTGTCGGCGGACGGACGCGACCCCGGCACGGCCGGCGGCACGATCGCGATGGCCGGCAGCGCGACGACGCTGATCCGCCCCACCGCGCGCATTTCCGCCAACGGTGCGGCGGGCGGCGGCCTGATCGCGGTCGGTACCACGCTCGCGCGTGCCAAAAGCTCGGGGCCGGCACCGGCAGGGACGTCGCGCAACACGATCGTCGCCGCCGGCGCGCAAATCTCGGCCGACGCGACGGTCAGCGGCAACGGCGGCCGGGTGACGGTGCTCAGCACGCGGCACACGAAGATCGCCGGCGCGCTCACCGCGCGGGGCGGCAACGCGGGCGGCGACGGCGGCACGGTCGAACTCTCGGGCGAGACCGGCTTCCGGCTGACCGGCACGGCGGACACGTCCGCCCCCCACGGAAAACTCGGGTCGATCGTGCTCGATCCGCGCGACCTGACGATCTCGACGACCGGTTCGAACCAGATCACGCCGGTTCCTGGCGACCCGAACATCGGTGCCGGCACGGGCGGCACCGCGACCGATGCCTTCGTCACGCCGGCGGCGCTCGAGGCGCTGACAGGCAACATCCACCTGCAGACGACGCGTGACCTGACCGTCGCGAGCTCGGTGACCTTCGGCAACCAGCAAGTCTTCCTCGAGGCCGGCCGCAACATCACCGTCGATAGCGGGGTCACGGTCTCGTCCCAGGGCGCGATCATTCTGACCGCCGCCTCGGCCGGAATCGCCGGCAGCGTTTCGAGCGGCGGCATCACCATCGCGGGCGCGCTTGCGACGCCGGGGTCGGTGGCGCTGAACGCCGGGTCCAGCGGTGTCTCGATCACCGGCTCGATCAACGCGGGCCAGCTCACGGTCACCACCACCGGGGCGCTGCTGGAGACGGATCCGACCGCCAGCATCACGACGAGTGGTGCCCTGCTCGGGACCGCCACGTCCGTCTCGCTCGGGGGCACCGGCAACTCGATCCCGATCATCGGCGACGGCGGTTTCAGGACGACCGCCGGCGGTTTCTCGCTGGTCGATCAGGCCGCGCTGTCGGTCGGTCCGACCGGCACGGGTACGGCTGGCGGCATCGTCGTGCCGGCCGGGCAATCGATCGTACTTCAGACCAACTCGCTCACGCTGAACGGCGACGCCGCCTTCCCGGCTCTCACCGCGCCGGGCGGCACGGTCATCCTGCGCCCCGGTTTCGCGAACGAAGGTTTCGTCTTCACCAGCGGGGCCAAGCCGGGCGGCGTGCTCGCGCTGACCACGGCCGAACTGACGCGGATCGACGCGCCGACGCTGGACATCGGCCAGGCCGGATCGCCGATCGGCGGTCCGGTCTCGATCGGGGGCACCGGCGACCTGGCCTCGATCAACTTCACCGCCGGCCAGATCGCGACTCTCGGCCTGTACACGACCGGTCAGGTCACGCAGACGATCGAACTCAGGGTCGGCACGCTGACCGGGACGGCGAACCAGATCGACCTCACCAGGACGGACAACAGCATCCAGACGGTCGCCGACCTGAGCGCCATCGGCAATCTGGATGTCTCGACGTCGGGCGACCTGGAGTTCGCCGGCACGACCACGTCCGGGCAGGACGCGCTGTTCACGGCGCTCGGCAATATCAGCGTCGCGCAGGGCACCACGTTGTCCGCCCAGACCCTGCAGCTGAATGCGGGCGGGTCGATCGCGCTGGGCGGGTCGATCACCGCCGGGTCCGGCATCTTCCTCGCGGCGGGCAGCGGCGGGATCGGTCTGACCGGCAATATCTCGGCCACGCTCGAGTTCACCGTCTCGACCAGCGGACCGATCGTGCAGACCGCCGGCACGCTGTCCGCCCTCGAACTGAACGGCAGCGCCGGCTCGGTGCTGCTGCCGTCGCGCGGCAACGCGATCGACGGAATCGGCACGCAATTCGGCGCCTTGACCTCGACCGGCAACTTCACGCTTGTCGATTCCCATCCGTTGGCGATCGGCAACGCCAGCGGATCGTCCGAAGGTGGGAGCGGATTGTCGGTCGGGTCCGGGCAGACGATCACGCTGGTCACGGACCAGCTCACGATCGTCAGCTCGAACGGCGGCACCGTGGTGAACGCGCCGAGCGGCGAGATCGCGATCTCGCCATTCACGCTCTCACACCCGATCGAACTCACCGCCGGCACGAGCACGCCCGGCTCGCTGTCGCTGACCACGGCCGAACTCGCGCTGACGCAGGCCAGCATTCTGCAGCTTGGCGTCGCGGACCTCGCGACCGGGGCGCTGCCGACCGGGTCGGTCACGATCGCGACCGACGGCAACCTCGTCGACCTCGGGGTGCCCGGCTACACGACACTCGCGTTCAACACGGCCGGCGCGGTGACGCAGGCCGGGGCGCTCGGTGTCACCACCATCACCGGTCAGGCCGGCAGCCTCGCCCTGCCGTTCGGCGACGCGACATCCAGCAACTTCATCCAGAACCTCGCGGGGTTCACGACCACCGCCGGCGACATCGCCCTGCACACCAGCTCGGGCCTCACCGTGTCCGGCACGGTGTCGGCCAACGGCGGGGCCGGCAACGTCACCCTGTCGTCCGAGGGCACGGTCACCACGGACCAGCAGGGCCGCAACATCTCGATGCTGCTGACCGGATCGATCTCCGGCAAGAATGTCGCGATCGACAGCACGAACGGGTCGCTGGCCACAAGCGGCGGCATCAGCCAGACCAGCGGCATCATCACCGCCGCGACACTGAGCGCCACCGGCGGCTTCGTCGACCTCGCGGACGCGAACGTCGTCTCGGCCCTCGGCGCATCGACCGCCGTCGGCGAGCTGTCGCTCACCACAGTCGATCCGCTGCTGATCGGCGGCTCCATCACGAGCCAGAACTCGTCGATCACGCTGAACGCGGCCGGCATCACGCAGGCGGCGGGCACGGTGATTTCCGCCCGCGTGCTGGACGGCTCGTCGAGCGCCACGACGGTGCTGGCCAACGCCGGCAACCTGATCGGCGGAGTCGGCTCGTTCGACCAGAGCGCGGGCGATTTCACCGTCGCCACCGCGTCGCCGACGCTGACGTTCGGTGCCGACGGCGGCGTCGTGACCGCGGCCGCGGGTTCGCTCACGTTCATCGCAGACGCGGTCGGACAAAGCCCGGAATCGACGCTCACGATCACCGCCCCGAACGGGACCGTGACGTTCGCGCCGCTCACGGCGGGCCGCCGGATCGAGCTGATCGGCAATTCCGGCAGCGATCCGAACTCCCTGTCGCTGACGCAGCGGTTCGTCGACCGGATCACCACCACCACGCTACGGCTCGGCCTGCCCGGCACGACCAGCTCGCCGGTCAATATCGGCAACAGCGCCGACGCCGTCTCGCTAACCGGGATCGCGGCGACGCTCGATCTGGAGAGCGGCGGCGCGGTCACCGAGGGCAACGGCAACACCGCCTCGCTGACCGTCGGGACGCTGACCGGCAACACCGGTTCGGTGGCGCTCGGCGGCGGCAACCAGATCGCAACGCTTGCCGCTTATACGTCGGGCGGCTCGTTCCAGTTGACCGACGCCCAGTCGCTTCTCATCACCGGTCCGGTCAGCGGCGTCACATCGGTCGACATCCTGAGCGCCGGCTCGTTGTCGGTCGCCGGCACCGTCACCGCGCAGAACATCGCGCTGAACGCCGCCGGCGGCCCTCTGGCGCAGGAGAGCGGGCTGATCGGCGCGACCGGCACCGTCGAACTCGATAGCTCCGGGCTGGTCAGCGAGTTGGCCGGGGCCTCGATCACGGCGGGCACGCTGACCGGGACCAGCGGCTCGCTAAGCCTGGTTTCGCGGAACAACCAGATCGGCGCGATCTCGAACCTGAGCACGGGCACGGCGACACTCGACAACGCCATCGGCCTGACGCTGGGCGGCTTCGACAGTTTCGGCGACACCGCGCTGACATTGCTGTCTGGCGACCTCGTGGTGACCGGATCGGCTTTCTTCGGCAATCTCGCGCTGACCGTTCCCGGTTCCGTGTCGACCAGCGGCGGCACCCTGTCGGCCAACACGCTGAGCGGATCGGCAACGTCGCTCGATCTCGTGGCCGCGCAGGTCACGACGCTCGGGGATTTCGCCGCGACCGGCGACCTCAATATCGCCAATCAGGCACCGCTCACGCTGGCGGGAACTGTCGGTGCCGCCAGCATCGAGATCTCGACCATCGATGGCTTCCGCGAAGGCACGGGACTGACGCCGAGCCCGATCACCCAGACCGGCGGCGCGCTGACCGCGGGCAGCATCTCGATCGCGTCGAGCGACAGCTTCACCCAGGTGGCCGGGTCGATCACCGCGACCGGCGACGTGACGCTGTCCAGCGACGGCCCGCTCGCCCTGGCCGGTTTCGTCACGGGCGCGACCGTGAGCCTGTCCGCGACCGACAAGGCCACCAACCCTCAGGGAACCCCGAGTTTCGTCGCGCTCGCGCAGGCCAACGGCACGGTCACGCAGACCACCGGCGCGATCACGGCCGCCGTACTGACCGGCACCGCCAACTCCTACACGCTGACCTCGGCCGCCAACGCGATCGGCCAACTCGGCAACCTCACCGCGTTCGGTGCCACGCCCACCATCACGCTGGTCGACTCGCAATCCCTGGCGGTGACCGGAACGGTGTCGGCCGGCGACACGTCGCTGACATTGAGCGCGGGCGACCTCTCAATTCCCGGCAACCTGTTCGTCAACAACCTGGTCGTCTCGGTTCCGGGGACCGTGAGCGGGGGCAGCGGCGTGAACGTGGGCGGCACGCTGAGCGGCAACGCCGGCGCGCTGGCGTTCGGTGGCGGCGTCGCCGTGTCGACACTCGGCGCCTTCACCTCGGTCAACGGTCTGGCGCTGGCCGCCCTCGGCTCGCTGGCGGTGACCGGACCGGTGCGGGACGGCGTTTCGGTGGTGCTGTCGAGCGATGGCGGCATGACGCTGTCGGGCAACATCGCCGCCCCGGTCATCGGCATCACGGCCAGCACCGGTGTCGTCAACGGCGAGGGCGGCAGCTTCGACGTGCCCGGCACGATCAGCCAGACCGGCGGCACCCTGACCGCGACCAACGGCATCACGCTGACCGCGTCCGACGTGTTCACCCAGAGCGGCAGTGCCGCGATCGAAGGCGGTGCCAGCGCGGTATCGATCTCCGACGAGGGGACGATGTCGCTCGGCGGCACCATCGTGGGCGGCTTGGTCACGCTGACCGCGACCGACCGTCCGCCCGATGCGGCGTCCGGCCAAACCCTGCTGCCCGGCAGCATCGTCCAGAACGGCGGAACGGCGAGCACCGCGAGCCTGACCGCCGCGACCCTGACCGGCTCGTCGACCAGCACGACCACGCTGGGCGGCAGAAACGCGATCGCGTCGCTCGGCGATTTCAGCAGCGCCGGCGGGTTCACGCTGGTGGACGGACGGGCGCTGTCCGTCACCGGCAACGTGGCCGACACGACCAGCATCGGCCTTACCGTCACCGGCGACATCACCCAGACCGCCGGCGGCTTGCGGACGGCGACGCTGACCGGCAGCGGTGCGACCGTGGCGCTGGGCTCGGCGGTCAACCAGGTCGGGACGCTCGGCGTGTTCGGCGCGACCGGCGACTTCACGCTCGCCGACGCGACGCCGCTGACGGTCGCGGGCAGAAGTCACGACGGGCAACGGCCGCACCCTGACGATTGCCAACGACGCGCCGGCCTTCACCGCGGCCGGGCAGCTGGTCGCGTCGGCCGGCCACGTCATCCTTGAGGCCAACACCGCCGGCGGCGGCCTCACGGTGGGCAACTCCGGCTTGCCGGTGACGGCACAGTTGCTGACCATCGGCAACGCCCAGGGCGGCCCGGTCACAATCGCCGGGCGGCTCGACGCGAGCGGGGTCGCCGTGCTCGATCTTGAAAGTGCCGGAGCGATCACCGAGGGATCGGGGGGCGTCATCGTGGCGACGACGCTGACCGGAAACGCCGGCAGTGCCACGCTCGATCAGGCCAACCGGATCGCGGTTCTGGGTTCGTTCACCACGGCGACCGGTTTCAGCCTTGTGGACTCGCAGGCGCTCGCCGTGTCGGGCGCGGTCGTGTCGACCGCCGGCGGCGTCACCATCGCGGCCGACACGCTGACCCTGTCCGGCACGGTCGCCGGCGGGGCCGTGGCGCTGAGCGCGACGAACGGAGACCTGACGCAGGCCGGCGGCGCGATCACCGCGGCCGGTACGCTGACGCTGACCGCCACCGGCGCCCTCACGCAGAACGCCGGCATGATCGCGGCCGCGGCGCTGACCGGTTCGTCCAATGGCCCGACGTCGCTCACGAGCGCCGGCAATGCGGTCGGCACGCTGGCGGGTTTCAGCAGCGCGGGCGGCTTCTCGCTGGCGGATGCCGAGGCGCTGACCGTCACCGGTCCCCTCACCGATGCAACGGCGATCAGCCTCTCCACCCCGAACGCGCTGACCCTGTCGGGCGCGATCACGACCGGTGCCCTGACCCTCACCGGCGGTGGCGGCATCACGCAGACCGGCGGCGCGATCGTCGCCAGAAGCCTGAGCGGCAGCGGGGCCGGGGTCGCGCTGACGCAGACCGGCAACCGGGTCGGCACGTTGTCCGGCTTCGCCAGCACCGGCGACTTCTCGCTGACCGACGGCTCGGCCGTGACCATCGCGGGCACCGTGTCGGCCGGCAACGGACGGACGCTGACGCTGACCGACGACACGCCGACATTCGGCGAGGGCGGCGCGCTGGTGGCGGCGGGCGGAACGGTCGCGCTGCGCGAGTACACGCCCGGCTTCGGCATCACGCTCGGCAACGCCTCCGCCGCGACCGTGCGGTCGAGCATCACGGCCGCCACGCTCTCGGTCGGCTCGCAGGCGGGCGGCCCGATCAGCATCAGCGGCGCGTTCAACCTGACCAACGTCGGCACGCTCGACCTCGAGAGCGGCACGACGATTTCGGAAACCGGAAACGGCGCGATCCAGGTCAACACGCTGACCGGCAACGGCGGCACCGTCGAACTCGGCGGCACCAACGAGATCGCGACGCTGGGCGGCTTCACCTCGGCCACCGACTTCACCCTGAACGACGGACAGTCGCTGACGGTCGCCGGCCCGTTGAACGCGGCCACCGTCAATCTGTCGGTCGCGGGCGGCCTGACGCTGGCCGGCGCGGTCACGGCACCCACCAGCGTCGCCCTGACCGCGACGGGAGCGATCACCCAAACGGGCGGCACGCTCGCCACCGGCAGCCTGACCGGAAATGCCGCGTCGGCGGCGTTCACGAGCGCGGGCAACGCGGTCGCGGCGTTGGGCGGCTTCGCCGCGACCGGCGGCTTCGCCCTGACCGACACCGGCGCGTTGGCGATAAACGGCGCGCTGAGCGGCAGCACGGTCGGGCTGAACACGACCGGCGCGATCACCGAAGCCGGCCTGATCACCACTGGCACGCTGACCGGCAGCGCCAGCTTCGCCGCGCTGACCGGCAACAACCAAATCGGCACGCTCGGCACGTTCGCCACCGCCACCGGCTTCACCCTGCTCGACACGCAGGCGCTCGCCGTCACCGGTGCCGTCTCGGCCGCCGCCGGGGACGTCGCGATCACGGCCGACACGCTGGCCCTGTCCGGCATGGTGACCGGCGCGTCCGTGGCGCTGACCTCCGGCGGCAGCCTGTCGCAAACCGGCGGCGCGATCTCGGCCTCCGGCACGCTGACCCTGACGGCGAAAGGCGCGCTCGCGCAGCAGGCCGGCACGCTCGCAGCCGGCGTGCTCACCGGGTCGTCCGGCGGCCCGGTGACCCTGAGCGGCACCGGAAACGCGATCGGCACCCTGGCAAGTTTCAGCAGCGCCGGCGGTTTCGCGCTGTCCGACGGACAAGGCTTGTCGGTCACCGGCCCGGTCACCGACACGGCGGCCATCGGGCTGAACGTTACCGGCGACCTCTCGCTCGGCGGCGTTCTGGCGGCACCGGCGGTGACGCTCGGCGCGACCGGCGACATCGCGCAGACCGGCGGCAGCATTCAGGCGGCGAGGCTGACCGGCAACGGCGCGTCGGTCGGACTCGGCTCCGTGATGAACCAAGTCGGGACGCTGGGCGCATCGACCGCGACCGGCGACTTCACGCTGGCCGACGCGGCACCGCTGACCATCGCGGGCCGGGTCGCCGCCGGCACCGGCCGCACGCTGACCATCGCGGACGACGCGCCGGTGTTCGGGGCTGGCGGGCAGCTCGTCGCGGCATCCGGACACGTCGTTCTCGAGGCCGACACGGCCGGCGGCGGGCTCACGGTCGGCGGGTCGGGCCTGCCGGTCACGGCGACCTTGCTCACGATCGGCAACGCCCAGGGCGGGCCGGTGACGATCGCCGGCGTCCTCGACGCGAGCGGTGTGGCCACGCTCGACCTCGAAAGCGCGGGCCTGGTGTCCGAAACCGGCGCGGGCCTGCTGATCGCGGCCGAGCTGACCGGCAACGCCGGTTCGGCCACGCTGAACGGCCAAAACCGGATCGGGACGCTCGGCTCGTTCACGACCGCCACCGGGTTCAGCCTGTTCGACGCGCAGGCGCTGAGCGTGCCCGGCACCGTCACCGCGACCGCCGGCGACGTCGCGATCACCGCGACCGCGCTGACGGCATCGGGCGCGATCGACGGCACCAATGTGGCGCTGACCGCCACGACCGGCGACCTGACGCAGACCGCCGGCGCCATCGCCGCGACCGATACGCTGACCCTGCTCGCGACGGCGGGGAATATTGCGCAGCAGGGCGGCACCATCGCCGCCAACCTCCTGACAGGCACGGCTGGCCGCCAGACGAGCCTCGTCAGCGCGGGCAACGCCGTGGTGACACTGGGCAATTTTGGCGAACCGTTCGGCTTCGCGCTCGTGGACGGCGAGTCGCTGACCGTGACCGGACCCGTGACGGACCGAACCGGGATCCGGCTGTCGACCGTGGGCGCGCTGACGCTGTCGGGCGTGATCCAGACGGATGGGCTGGAGCTGATAGCGGGCGGCGCGATCACCCAGCCGGGCGGCTCCATCCTGGCCAGCGGCCTGAGAGGGAGCGGGGCCGGTGTCGCTTTGACCCAGTCTGGCAACAGCATCGGCGCGCTGTTGGGGTTCGCCAGCACCGGCGACTTCGCCCTGACGGACGGCTCGGCGCTGACGATCTCCGGCCCGGTGTCGGCCGGCACGGGGCGTACACTGACCTTGACCGACGACGCGCCGACCTTCGGCGACGGCGGGTCGCTGGTGGCCCAAGGCGGCACGGTCGCGTTGCGCGAGTTCACCGCCGGGCGTGGCATCACGCTCGGCAACACCGCCAACCCGCCCCTCGAGGCGAACATCAATGCGGCGACGCTGTCGCTCGGCTCGACCGCCGGGGGCCCGATCATCATCACCGGCGGGTTCAACCTGACGAACGTCGGCACGCTCGACCTCGAAAGCGGCGGCGCGATCGACGAGACCGGGAACGGCGCGATCCGGGTGGCCGCGCTGACCGGCAACGGCGGCAGCGCCGACCTGGGCGGTGCGAACGACATCGGCACGCTGGCCGGGTTCACCGTTTCCGGCGGCTTCGTTCTGCGGGACGGGCAGTCGCTGACGCTCGCCGGGCCGCTGACCGCGACGACGGCGAACCTGTCGGTCACCGGCGACCTCGTGTTGAACGGGGCGGTGACCGCAACGCAAAGCCTGACGCTGGCCGCGACCGGAGCGATCACGCAGACCGGCGGCACGATCGGAACGGGCAGCCTGACCGGCCACGCCACTTCGGCGGCCTTCGGCGGCGCCGGCAACGCAATCGCGACGCTGGCCGGGTTCGCGACGACCGGCGACTTCGCGCTGAACGACGGCGAAAGCCTGACGGTCTCGGCACCGCTCGACCCGAACACGGTGTCCCTGACGGTGCGCGGCGATCTGGCGCTGAACAGCAGCGTCACCGGCACGACGGTCATCCTGGACGCGACCGGCGCCATCACCGAGGGGCCGGGCGGCGGGATCTTCGCCAACGCCCTGACCGGCAACGCCAGCCGGGCGTCGCTGAACGGCGGCAACCAGGTCGCGACGCTGAGCGGGTTCGCGACGCAAGGCGGCTTCAGCTTCAACGACAACCAGGCGCTGACCACGACCGGTTCGCTGACCGACACCACCGCGATCACCCTGTCGGCGAACGGCCCGATCACGCTTGCCGGCTCCATCGACGCGCCCGCGCTGACGCTGACGACGACGTCCGGCGGCATCGGCCAGACCGGCGGGTCGCTCGACACCGGCAACCTGAACGGGTCGTCGGCCGGTGGGATCGATATCGGACAGTCCGGCGCCGCGACGATCGGCGCGATCGGCAACCTGTCCGCCGCGAACGGGATCGTGCTGACCGATACTTCGGCGCTGCAACTGAACGGCACCGTCGCGGCGCCCACGCTGAACCTGACATCGACGGGCGCGCTGATCCTGAACGGCGGGGCGATCCTGACCGACGGCCCGAGCGTGCTGAGAATCACCACCGGCCCGGGCGGCACCGCGACGCTGAGCCAGACCGGGACCACGACGATCGCCCCGTTCAGCGGCGGACGGACGATTTTGGCCATCGACCTGCCCTCGTCCGGCGGATCGATCCGGCTGAACCGTCTCGACGCGCCTTCCGCCGACCTGACGTTCTCGCTCGGGTCCGGCACGGCATCCGGCGTGCTGTTCGCGAACAACCTCGATGTCATCGGCTCGGGCGGTTCGGTGCGGCTCACCGGCGCCGTGCAGTCGCGGACGGACACGGTGGCGGCCCAGCTCTCCCGCATCTCGCCGCAAGTGAGCGAGCTTTACACGTTCAACGGCTGCGATATCGCGGCCTCCGCTTGCACCGGCAACATCGGTGCCGGTACGCTGACGTTCACCGAAGCGGCGATCGCCAGCCTGTTGCGACCCGACATTCTCTCGCTCGATCAGCTCGACCTGTCGGTCACCCGCGACCGCGACGACCCGACGCTGTTGCTGCCCAACATCTCGAACCAGGATTATTGAGCGGTGCGAACGACCCCGATTGCACTGGTCTACCTCCTCGCGCTCGCCGGATGCGCCGGCCCACCGCCCAGCGCGTATGTCGGCGGCAGCAGCCGTGGCAGCGTCGCGGGCGTCGACCTCGGGAAGGATGCGGCGGGCGAGGCGTGCACGCAGCAGACGACCGCGGGCGGTGCCTCGATCTTCTGCGGCAAATGGGACCAGCCGAGCGGCCACATCGCCCAGACACCCGGCACGGATGCCGATCTGCGCGCGGTCGCGGTGTCGAGCCAGTGGCGCAACGCGCTCGACAACCGCTTCGACTGCGGCGAGCCGACCACGACCAGCATCCTGGGCAACGCGCCCGCGCTGCTGATGAACTGCACCCGCAAGGTCGGCGGCTGGCCGCAGGCGGCGCTGGTCGCGGGCGTCGACGGCCACGTCTATGTCGCGGACGGCATCTTGCCCGCGCTGCCGGTGCTGGAGCGCGGGATTGGCGTGCTGTCCGGCCGGGTGAGCGCCACGGCGGCCACGGCCCTGCCGCAGGGCCAGGCCGACTCGCTGGCCGCGTCACGCCTCGCCGCGCAATCGTTCGGCGCGGGCGATATCGGGCAGTACCAGCAACTGATGGTCGCCGGCACGCGCGCCAATCTGGCCGAAAGTTTCGTCCCGGCCGAGAGCGCCTACCGCGCCGCCTACGCGCTGCAGCAAAAGACGCTCGGCCGCGACGATCCGAACACCGCCGTGCCGCTGATGCTGATCGCCCTGAATTTGTCAGATCAGGGCCGCACCGCCGAGGCCGACGAGGATTTCGCCCGCGCGGACCGGCTGGTCGCCCGCACGGCCGATCCGACCGCGCTACCCCGTTTGCAGCATTACCGCGCGCTGAACGCGATCAACGAGGGCAAATTCGCCGAAGCCCTGCCGCTGCTGCAAGCGGCCGAGGCGGGCTACGCGGCGCGGCTTCCGCCGGACATGCTCGCGATCCGGCCGGACGTCCCGCGCGGCCCGCTGGTCGTGTCGCGGCGCAACGCCGGGGCCGATGCGCCGAGCGACACCGGCCTGATGGAGCCGGACCAGCAGACCGCGCTGATCGGCGTCATCGAGACCCGCCGCTACGAGGCGATCGTGTTGCGCCAACTGAACCGCCCGGCGGAGGCGACCGCCGTCATCCGCTCCGCCGAGCAGCTCGCGTCGTCGCGCAACCTCACGCAACGCGACCTGACCGCGCGGCTATACCGGACCGCGTCGCTGGTCGACGATGAGGCGGCACAGGGCACCGGCTACGGCGGCATGTTGCGCGCGTCGCGCGATTTCGGCCTGTCGCAACCGGGCACGCGCCCGCTGGCCCAGACGGAGCTTTTGCGCGCCGGACAGGAAATGCAGGCCGGCTCGCCCTCGAACGCGCTGATCCTGTGCCGCCGGGCGGGAATCCTGCTTCGTGAGCTGAAGGCCGGCACCAGTGTCGCGTTGATCTCCCCGTGCCTGCGCGCGTACGCGGCGGAAGCCGCACAGGATCCGGCGCAGCGGCAACCCTTGCTGAAGGAGATGTTCGCGACCTCGCAACTGGTCCAGGGCGGCATCACCGCGCAGCAGATCGCGCTCGCGTCCGCGCGGCTGGTCGAGAGTGCGAAAGACCCGCGCATCGCGCAGGCCATTCGCCGGCAACAGGATGCGAGCCTCACGCTGTCCACCCTGCAACGCGAAGCGGACGCGCAGGCGGACAATGCGGAGGCCGGCACGCGTCCGGCGGGTGCCACCACGCCGGAAGATCTGGCGAAGCAGACGAAAGCGGCACAGGCGTCGCTGGCCGACGCGGACGCGGCGCTGCAGGCGGCGGCCCCGAATTACGGCGAGCTGGTGCAGGAGGTCGTCTCGGCCGACGACGTGTTGACCGCACTCGCACCGGGTGAGGCGTTCGCGTCGATCACGCTCGATCGTGACGGCGGCTGGGTGTTCGTGCTGCGGGACGGCACCGTCACCGCCGTCCCGACCAAGGCCAACCTCGCCGATGTGACCGCGATGGTGAAGCGGATCCGCACGACGATCGAGCCGACCGGCGACAGCCCGCCCGCGTTCGACATCGCCGACGCGCAGGCGATCTACACCGACACGCTCGGACAGGCGGACGCGCAGCTTGCCGGCGCGCAATCGCTGACGGTCGTGCCGGTCGGGCCGCTGCTGTCGCTGCCGTTCGGGCTGCTGCTGACCGGCCCCGCGACCCAGAACGCGCTCGCGACCGCGCCGTGGCTGATGCAGAAATACGCGATCACCCATGTGCCCGCGCCGGCGAACTTCGTCACGCTGCGCAAAGCCGCCGCGACCTCGCACGCGACGCAACCGTATTACGGGTTCGGCGACTTCCATCCGGTCACGCTGGCGCAGGCCGAGCACACTTTCCCGGCCCGCTCCTGCGAGGACAGCGCCAAGCTGTTCGCGGGCCTGCCGCCGTTGCCGTTCGCGCGCAAGGAACTCACCGCCGCGCGGTTGCTGATGGGCGGCGCGCCGGGCGACGAGCTGGAAGGGTCCGCGTTCAGCACGCCGGCCGTGCTGCATCTGGACTTGCGGCCGTATCGGGTGTTGCATTTCGCCACCCATGCCCTGTTGCCAAGCGATCTTCGGTGCGAGACCGAGCCGGCCATCGTCACATCCGCACCCCCGGGCGCGATCGACGCGAGCGGCGCGCTGATGACGTCGTCGGACGTGACGAACATGCAGCTCGACGCGGACGTCGTGATCCTGTCGGCGTGCAACACCGGCGGGCCGAACGGCGAGACGTCGGGCGAGAGCCTGTCCGGGCTGGCGCGGGCATTCTTCTACGCGGGCGCGCGGTCGCTGATGGTCACGCACTGGTCGGTCAACGATCAGGCGACGGCGCTGCTGGTGGCGGGAACGTTGCAGCGGCTGCGCGCGGGCGACCCGCTCGGCGTCGCCGGCGCGTTGCGGGGCGCGCAGAAATCGATGCTGGCGGAAGCAGGCCACGGTCTGCCGGCCGAAATCGCGCATCCGTTCTATTGGGCGCCGTTCGCGCTGGTCGGCGAAGGCCGGGGCCGGACGGTGTCGGCGCGTGCCGCGACGGCCAACGCGGTGGCGGGGCTTTGAGCGCGTCGAACCCGCCATCGCTCGGGAAGTATGAAATCCGCGGCACGCTCGGCAAGGGCGCGATGGGGATCGTGTACGACGGCTGGGATCCGGTGATCGACCGGCGCGTCGCGATCAAGACGGTGCGCCTGCCGGACGCCAACGACGAGGAGGCGATCGAAGGTCTCGCGCGTTTCAAGCGCGAGGCGCAGGCGGCCGGCCGGCTGACGCACCCGAACATCGTCGGCGTGTTCGACTACGGCGAGACGGCGGACGTCGCCTACATCGTCATGGAATTCGTCGAGGGAAAGTCGCTGAAAGAGGTGCTCGGCACCAACGAGCGGATGACGGCAGCCCGCGCGATCCGGCTGATGGAAGACGTGCTGGCCGGGCTATCCTACAGCCACGGGCGCGGCGTGGTGCACCGGGACATCAAGCCGGCCAACATCATGATGGCCGGCGAACGCGCGAAGATCGCGGATTTCGGCATCGCCCGGATCGAGGCGAGCAGCATGACGCAGGCCGGGACCGTGCTCGGCACGCCCGCCTACATGTCGCCGGAACAGTTCATGGGCCAGGTCGTCGACCGCCGGACCGACATCTATTCGTGCGGCGTGATGTTCTACCAGTTGCTCGCGGGCGAGCGTCCGTTCGAGGGCAGCATGACGGCGATCATGCACAAGGCGCTGACAACGACGCCGCCCCGCCCGTCGGAGTTGGCCGTCACCTCGCCCGCCAGCCTCGACGCCGTGGTGGCCAAGGCGATGGCGCGGCGGCCCGAGGATCGGTTCGACACGGCCGACGCGTTCGCGGCCGCCCTGCGGGCGCACGCCGACGTGCCGGACGACCCGTTCGCGAGCGACGAGACGATGGTCGCGGCTCCTCGTGCGGCGGCCGCCGCACGGCCCCAGCCGGTCGCCGCCCCGATCGCCGCCGCGCCTCCGCCGGCGAAACGGAGCAAGCTGCCGCTGTTCGCGGGGGCCGGCGTGGGGGTCGTCGGCATCGCCGCCGCGATCTGGTTCCTGCTGCCCGGCCCGCCCCCGACGGTTCTGCCGACGCGGCAGGTGACGCTCGCCGAGCCGCCGGCGACCGCGACGCCCCAGGCGATCACGCCGTCGACGGCCGCAGCGCCGGCTACCACAGCGCCCGCTGCCACCAAGCCCGCGTCGTTGCCGCCGACCGAGCAGGCGTCGGTTCCGGCTGCCCAGCCGGCTGCCGAAGCGACCGCCGCGCCGTCGCAACAACTCGCCTCGGCCGACGTGCCGCCGCCGGTGGCCACGTCGCACCGGGACAGCGCCGGCCTGCCGCCCAGCACGCTCGTCAGCCCGGCGATGCCGCCGCCCACCGCCGTTTCGTCGCAGGCCGAGCAGAGTGCCCCGTCCACCGCCTCGCCATTCGTGATCGCGCCCAACTCGCCGCAACCGGCGGCCGTCGGTGTGCCGTCCGCGAGTGTCGCCACGTCAGCCGAGCCGCTCGCCGTCACCGCCGCCGTTCAGCCGACGGCGGAACCGGCGCGCGTCGCGAACCTCGCGACATCCGAAGCCCCCGCGGCCGTCACGGCGACCCTGCCGCCGGCGCACACCGACGGCGTCGCGGCATCATCGTCGCCCGCCGCCGCCGCCCAACCGTCGACGCCGCCGCAGCACCTCGCAGCCCTGGTGCAGCCGGTCGTGCCGCCGCAGGCGACAGCACCGCTTCGCACCGCCGCCGCGATCCAGGCCGCGTTGTCCGTCACTGTGCCCAGCACGGCGTGCAGTCTCGTCCGCACCGCGACCACGGGCGGCGGCGACGTCACCGTGTCGGGCGTCTCGGGAGCGGAAGCCGCGTTGCGGGAAGCGGTCGCGGCCGCCGAACCCGTCAACGTCGCGTGGAACGTCCAGAAATTCGACGGCCCCTACTGCCCTGCGCTCGACGTGCTGCGCGCGGCGTCTGACGCGAGCCATGCCCGCGCGGGGCTCGACTTGGCACAGGCCGGCGGCGCGGCACCGCTGACCGACAACGCGGTGATCGCGTTGCGCGCGATCATGCCGGGGTTCGGCGGCTATCTGCACGTCGCGTATCTGCAGCATGATTCCACGGTGTCGCCGCTGGTACCCGGGCCGGGCTACCCGTCGCAGACATACGCGGCGCGCAGCGAGATCACGCTCGGGACGGAGCGGCCGGACTTTCCGGGCTGGCATGTCGGGCCGCCGTTCGGCACCGACATGATCGTCGCGATCGCCAGCACCGCACCGCTGTTCGCGCAGCCGCTGCCGGACTCGCAGCCGCTGCCGGCCTACCTCGCGGCGCTGAAATCCGCGATGGCCGATCTGCGACGGCACGGCGGCAGCCTCGCCGCCGCCGCCGTCGTGCTGGACACCCGCCCCGCGCCCTGACGCCTTTTTCGGCGCGGCGTCGTGACGGGCGCGGCCGCTTGCTGCGCTGTCTTCGGCAGCGGGAACGGCTTGTCGGTCGTCACGTCGCGCAACCAGCAGGACGGCATGCTGGCCAGGAAACTGGCGCGGATCTGATTCAATCGCGGCACCGGAATGCCGATCTGGCCAGGGTCGAAGAATTTCGGATCCGGCGTGTGCATCAGATACGCCTGCATCTCGTTGGCCATCAGATCCTCGAGCGCCGGATCGTAGCCTTCGGAGGCCAAATAGGTGCGAAACGCGGCCCGCTCCGAGGGCGTCAGCACCGACTGCCAGATCGTGCCGACGAAGCGGGCATAGACCGGATTGGTGAAATACTCACCGTGCGACAGCTCATGATGCAAAATCGTGGCCCGCGCCGCCGCGTCGACGCCGTTCGCGGTATCGGCGCGCGGCACGGTGATGATCGCACCGAGCCCGAACGGTTCCGCCTTCGCCTGCGCCATGAGTGCCCGCAACTGCTGCTCGGCCGGCGTCAGGGCGACATGGTCGCGATCGGCCAGCGCGAAGAAGTTCACCAGGTCGGACCCGCGATAATCGTGCCCGTAATAATACGTCTCGGGCGTATCCCCGCCCGCCTTGATCGCGGCGGCCAGATCCGCGTCGTTCAGCAATCGGTCGTGCGGTACGCCCGATCGCTCCGCCCATGCCGCCATCCGGTTCAGCATCTGTCCTTGCTCGGCCAGCGTCGGGAAGTCGACGATCAGGATCGCCGGGTTGGGCGCGAAGCGAAACACGGTGCGTGTGGCGACACTTTCCGCACCGACCGCCGCCTCGGTCGTCGACGGGATGATCGCCACAGCCGGCGGGGCGGGCGCGCGTTGCCACCAGAACAGCCCGCCGCCAGCCGCCGCCAGCACGACGACCGCCACCGCGATCAGCGTGTACGGCGTGCGGCGCGCGCGGGGTGGCCCGGGCCGGCGGATGATGACGGTGTCGTCGGCGTTCCGGGCCATGGGTCCGGCCCGGCCGGGGTTACGCGCCGAGGTTGATCACTTGGACGCGGCGGTTACGCGGCTCCGGCGTGTTGGCCGGCGTCTGCACCAGCAACCCGTCCTCGCCCATGCCGACCGGCTCCAGACGGGCCGGGTCGATCTTGAACGTGTTGGCCAGGAAATCGACGACCGTCTGCGCGCGGCGCGTCGACAGCGTCTTGTTCATGTCGGGCGAACCGGCGGTGTCGGTGTGACCCTCGATCCGGAACTTGTAGGTGGACAGCGTGGCGCTCGACAGCGCGCGGCCGAGCTGGGTCAACGTCTTGATCGCGGCGGGCGTGAGGTCGGCGGAGTTGGTGGCGAACTGCACGGTCAGGTTGACCGACGGCGCCTCGTTCGTCGCCGCGTCCGGCTGCGGAACGGCGGCCGGGATTTTCGCGGGACGCGGCGCGGACGCGGCGGCGCGCGCGACCGGGGCGGCCGCGGTGGGTGCGGCCGGGGTGGCGGCCGGCGCGTCGTTGGTGGCGCTCGGCTTCACCGGCCGGATGCCGCGCGTGCCGCCCAGCAAACCGGCACCGGGACGCAGCGACTTGATGATCGAGTCCGCCGACGGATCCTGTGCATAACCGCGATGGGTGACGAGCACGGCCGCGATCAGCAGGCCGGCGATGCGAAGTCGTTTGAATGCGGTCACGCGACGATCCCCTATTTGTTCCGTTGCAAGGTAGACCGGTCGCGCGCGAAAGTCTGCGCTAATTCCGACACGACGCTCCGGTCTTGACCGGAAGCCGTCTCAGGCATTTGTTCGACGTCTAATCGGGAGCGGATCGAATGGGGCAGCCGGCGGCTCGGCTCGGCGACATGGTGCTGCAAAGTGCCCCGCACTGCCACGCGCCGATCCACCCCCCGGCGCTGGTGCCGACGCCGGTGCCGCACCCGGCCCTTCCGCTGGCGATCATCGTCGGCGCGCCGACCGTCCTGATCGGCGGCGCACCGGCCGCGCGCCTCAGCGACATGACGGCGCTGTGCACGTTGCCGACCTGCGTGCCGGGCGGACCGGGCATGATTTCAAAGGCGTCCGCCACCGTCATGATCGGCGGCCTGCCGGCCGCGCGTGTCGGCGACATGACGATGCACGCCGCGTGCGTCGCGCCGATCCCCTCGCCGACCGGCCAGATCATTCCGCCGGGTTGCCCGACGGTGCTGATCGGCGGCTGATGCGTCGCAGCCACTTTTCGGCATGGGCGCCGCACTGCCCGGTCTGCGCCCGCGATCGCGGCCTGACGCCGCCGCTGATCTTGACGGAGGGCGCGACCGAACGCGACGACGACGTCTTGTCCGGCACGCTGGTCTGCGCCGACGCGGCGTGCCGGCACGAATATCCGATCGTCGACGGCATCCCGATCATCACGCCGGCATTGCGCAAATTGCTCGGCGAGCGCGCGGTCGAATTGCTGCTGCGCGACGACCTCGACCCGGCGGCACTGAGCCTGCTGGGCGACGCGCTCGGGCCGGACAGCTGGCTCGACGTCGTGCGGCAGGGCGTCTCGACCTATGCCTGGGACGCGTACGCCGACCTCGATCCGGCGGAGGGCACCGCCGAACCGGTGCCGGGCGCGGCGTCGCGCTGTTTGGCCCGGCTGCTGATGCTGGCAGGGCCATTGCGGGCGACCGAACGCGTGCTCGATCTCGGCTGCGCCGCCGGGCGCACCACGTTCGATTGCGCGGCGACGGGCGGCGCACTGGTGCTCGGGATCGACAGCAATCTGGCCTTGCTGCGGCTCGCGCGGGGCGTCGCGACGTCGGGGCGTGTCGCGTACGGCCGCCGCCGGATCGGCATCGTCTACGACGAGCGCCGGTTCGACGCCGATCTGCCGGGGCGCGAGCGGGTGGATTTCTGGGCTTG
This sequence comes from uncultured Alphaproteobacteria bacterium, assembly GCA_963756975.1. Lineage (GTDB taxonomy): Bacteria > Pseudomonadota > Alphaproteobacteria > Acetobacterales > Acetobacteraceae > CAVRQM01. The sequence continues at coordinate 1,027,937 of CAVWPS010000002.1, forward strand.
CGACGCGACGGCATTGCCGTTCGCATCCGAGAGCGCGGACATGATCGTGGCGCTCAACCTGCTCGACTGCGTCGCCGATCCGGTCGCGCTGTTGCGGGCCATGATGGCGGCGCTACGGCCCGGCGGCGCGATGCTGCTGGCCACACCGTTCGATTGGTCGACTCGGGCGACGCCCGTCACCGGCTGGATCGGCGGCCACTCGCAGCGCGGCGAGGGCGAGGGCGCCGCCGAGCCGCTGCTGCTTGCGTTGCTGACGGATGGCGCGAACCCGCAATCGATCGCCGGTCTGAAAATTACCGGCATCTGCGATCAGCCGTGGCACACGCGCCTGCACGATCGCTCCTCGGTGCTATACAAGACACATCTTGTCGCGTTGCGGCGTGACGATCCGCGCTGTTTGCCCGCTGGACAAGCGGATCGTCCGGTGGATATTCTTACCATGTCCGAAACGGGTGACTTCGCCGAGTGTCGGCGGTCGCCGGCCGCGCCGGAAACCAGGGACGACATGCCGGACGAGTTTCCCGCGTCGACGACGGGCTAAGGCGTGGCGATCGACCCCGGTACCCCGCTTCCCGATCTGTCACCCGACGAGCCCGCCGGACCGAATCTGGAGTTCGACAGCGCGTTCGCCGAACTGGAGCGACAGGCGCAGGGCAAGCCGGAACAGCAATACGGCTCGACCATCGTTCCGGCGGAAGACCCGGAGTGGAAAGACGTCGTCGCCAGCGCCTGGGCCTTGCTGGAGCGGACCTACGATCTGCGCGTGTTCTCCCACCTCGCCGTCGGCCGTCTGCAGCGTGAGGGCGTGGCCGGATATGCCGAGACGCTCGACCTGATCAAGCAAGTTCTGGATCAACGCTGGGCGCAGGTGCACCCGCAACTCGACCCGGAAGACGACAACGACCCGACGCTGAGAGCCAATGCGCTGCTCGCGATCGCGGAGCCGGTGCGCGTCATGCGGTTCCTGCGGCACATGCCGCTGGCGCGCTCGGCCCGCGCCGGCGCGGTGAGCTGGCGCGACATCGCCGCCGCCAACGGCACGATCGAGGTCGAGGACGGCGCGGCCAAGCTGACGACGCAGATCATCTCCGCCGCGTTCCGGGAGACGGACGCGACGGCGCTCGCGGCCCTGCGCGCGGCGCTCGCCTCCGCCGCCGCCAACGCGGTCGCGATCCCCGCCGTGTTCGACGACGCGGCGGGCTTCGGCACCGGGCCGGACCTCACCGAACTCGTCAAACTTTTGCGTGATATCTTGCGCATGATGGACGGCTTCATCGTCGCGGACGACGGACCGGCCGACGACGATATGCCCGACGAACCCGAATCCGCGGATGCCGGCGCGCAGACGTCCGAGGTCCGCACGCGCGGTTCGGGAATGAGCATCGCCTCGCTCGGGCCGATCTCGAGCCGCGCGGATGCCGTGCGGCTGCTGCAGATCGTCAGCGATTATTATGAACGTAACGAGCCATCGAGTCCGTTGCCGTTATTAATTGCCCGAGCGCTTCGATTGGCTGATAAGAGCTTCATGGACGTGCTACGGGACATCGCGCCCGACGGCGTCAGCCAAGCGGAACTTATCGCGGGCAACGCCGGCGGATAGACGGGCTTTCGAAGTGGCGACGGCGATGAACGCGGTGGGCGTTCATCGAGCAACAGACGGGGGAAATAGAGATGGCCAAGGCCAGCAGTCAGAAGTTCATCGCCCGCAATCGAGCGCCGCGCGTCCAGATCGAATATGATGTCGAGACGTATGGTTCCGAGAAGAAGGTGCAGTTGCCGTTCGTCGTCGGCGTCATGTCCGACCTCTCCGGCAAGCCGACCGAGCCGCTGCCCCCGATCGTCGACCGCAAGATGCTCGAGATCGACATCGACAACTTCGACGACCGTCTGAAGTCGATGAAGCCGCGCGTCGCGTTCACCGTGCCGAACACGCTGACCGGCGAGGGCAACGTCGCGGTCGACATCACCTTCAAGAGCATGGACGATTTCTCGCCCGCCGCCGTGGCGCGCAACGTCGAGGCGCTGGCCAAGCTGCTCGAGGCGCGCACGCAGTTGTCGAACCTGATGACCTACATGGACGGCAAGACCGGTGCCGAGGAACTGGTCGGCAAGCTGCTGCAGGACCCGGCGCTGATGGCGAGCCTCGCCGCGGCGCCGAAGCCGCCCGGCGAGCCGACCGGCGGGGAGGAATAAGCGATGTCCGGAACCGAGCTTGCAACCGGCACCAGTGCCGGCGGCGTTACCGAGACCACCGCCACCACCGATTTCTCGGCGCTGCTGAACCGTGAGTTCAAGCCCAAGAGCGATCGTGCCCGCGAAGCGGTCGAGAGCGCGATCCACACGCTCGCCACGCAGGCGCTCGCGACGACGTCGCTGATCTCGAACGACGCGCTCCGCTCGATCGAGGCGATGATCACCGCCATCGACGCCAAGCTGACCGAGCAGATCAACGCGATCATGCACCACGAGGATTTCCAGCAGCTGGAATCCGCGTGGCGCGGCCTGTCGTACATGGTCAACAACACCGAGACCGACGAGACGCTGAAGATCAAGGTCCTGAACGTCTCCAAGAAGGACCTCGCGAAAAGCCTCAAGAAGTTCCGCGGCACCGCCTGGGACCAGAGCCCGGTGTTCAAGAAGATCTACGAGGAGGAGTTCGGCCAGTTCGGCGGCGAGCCGTTCGGCTTGCTGGTCGGCGACTATTACTTCGACCACGGCCCGGCCGACGTGCAGTTGCTGGGCGACATCGCGCAGGTCGCGGCCGGCGCGCACGCCCCGTTCATCGCGGCGGCGAACCCGACCGTCATGCAGCTGGACACATGGGACGAGCTGGCCAACCCGCGCGATCTGACGAAGATCTTCCAGACGCCGGAATACGCGGCGTGGCGCTCGCTGCGGGAAAGCGAGGACTCGCGCTACATCGGCCTCGCCATGCCGCGCTTCCTCGCGCGCCTGCCGTACGGGGCCAAGACCGACGCGGTCGAGGAGTTCGCGTTCGAGGAGGACACGACCGGGGCCGACAGCGCCAAGTACACGTGGGCCAACTCCGCCTACGCGATGGCGACCAACATCACCCGGGCGTTCAAGCTGTACGGCTGGACCACCCGCATTCGCGGCATCGAGAGCGGCGGCGCGGTCGAGGGTCTGCCGACGCACACCTTCCCGTCCGATGACGGCGGCGTCGCGATGAAGTGCCCGACCGAGATCGCGATCAGCGACCGGCGCGAGGCGGAATTGGCCAAGAACGGCTTCATGCCGCTGATCTACAAGAAGAACTCCGACTTCGCGGCGTTCATCGGCGCGCAGTCCCTGCAAAAGCCGCAGGAATACGACGACCCGGCCGCGACCTCGAACGCGAACCTGGCCGCGCGCCTGCCCTATTTGTTCGCCAGCTGCCGGTTCGCGCACTACCTGAAGTGCATGGTGCGCGACAAGATCGGCAGCACCATGACGATGAGCCAGTTGCAGAACTGGTTGCAGACCTGGCTCAACAAGTATGTCGACGGTGCCCCCGACTCTTCGCCGGAAGAGTGGAAGGCAACCCACCCGCTCGCGGAAGGCCTCGTCGAGGTCGTCGCGAACGAGGAGAACCCCGGCTACTACAGCGCCAAGTTCTTCCTCAAGCCGCACTACCAGCTCGAGGGGCTCACGGTTTCGCTGCGCCTCGTGTCGCGGATGCCGAAGTAACAGCCCACCGCCCACCTTCCGCCAATCCCGCTTAGAGAGGAAACGTCATGGCAATCGACTCCTATATGGTCTTCACCAAATACGACGGAACCGCGATCGCGGCCGAGTCGCAGGTCGACCTGTCCAAGAACGCCGAAGAGCTCGCGGCACCGTTCAAGAGCGCGACCGGCAAGATCTTCGAAGTCGAGAACTACAGCTTCGACATCGAGCAGACGCTGAACATCAGCAGCCAGAGCTCGGGCGCCGGCGCGGGCAAGATCACGTTCAACCCGTTCAGCATCAGCCGCAAGATCGACATCGCCTCGCCGACCTTCTTCACGATGGCCTGCAACGGCACCGCCTTCAAGACGGTGACGCTCGGCCTGCGCAAGAGCGCCGGCACGGATGCGTCGGGCGTGTTCTACCTGCGCTTCGACTTCAAGCTCGTCGCCGTGAAGACGCTCGGCTGGGAGCATGACGACAAGTCGCCGAAGGAGAACGTGACGTTCGAATACGGCGGCCTGCAGATCCGCTACACGATGCAGAAGCCGGATGGCAGCTTCGACAAGGTCATCCCCGCCGGCTGGAACAAGGTCAAGAACATCGTCGACGTCGGCGACGGCCCGATTTCCGGCTCCTAAGCCGCAAACCGGCGACGCACCGATGGACGCGCGCGAGCTTCTGCAGAGTGGCGACCCGCGCGGCGCGCTCGATGCGTTGAAGCAGCAGGTCCGCAAATCCCCTCGCGAGGCGGGATTGCGGACCTTCCTGTTCCAAATGTTCTGCGTGTTCGGCGAGTGGGAGCGCGCACTGGCCCAGCTTACGGTCGCAGCCGAACTCGACCCGCTCGCGCTGCCGATGGCCGAGACCTATCGCACCCTGATCCGCTGCGAGATGGTCCGCGCCGGCGTGTTCGCGGCGACGCGCACGCCGACCGTGTTCGGTCAGCCGCTACCGTGGATATCCCTCTTGATCGAGGCGAACCGCGCGCTCGCGAACGGTGCGTTCGCGGCGGCCGCGCATTTGCGTGACGAGGCGTTCGAGGCGGCGGATGCGGTTGCCGGAACGGCCGACGACCAACCGTTCGCATGGATCGCCGACGCCGACCCGCGCCTCGGTCCGGTGCTGGAGGCGATCGTCGACGGCACCTATTACTGGATCCCGTTGCAGCACGTGGCCGAACTCAAGATCGAGCCTCCGGTCGACCTGCGCGATCAGGTCTGGCTGCCCGTCGACCTCACCTGGACCAACGGCGGCAAGTCGGTCGGCTTCATCCCGAGCCGCTATCCCGGCAGTGCGGAGGCCGCCGATCCGTTGCTCGCGGTCGGGCGCAAGACGGAATGGGTCGAGCATGGGGCGGCCGACGATGGCTGGGCGCTCGGCGTCGGCCAGCGCATGTTCGCCACCGACGAGACCGAACTCGCTCTTCTGGATGTGCGCCATCTGGTGCTCGGCACCGGAGCCGCGGATCACGCCGACAGCTGAATGGCGGAACTCAACCGGACCGAGCGGCTACAGCCGTCCCTGCTGGATCGCCTGACCGATCTGGCACCCGAAAATCGCCGCGAGTCGCTCGATCAGCAGACGCTGACGATGGCGCAGTTGCGCCGCGCCGTGCTGCGCGACCTCGGCTGGCTGCTGAACGCGACCAACCTCGACACGGTGGACGACCTGCCGGCCGGTTCGCTGGTCGCGCGCAGCACGCTCAATTTCGGCATCCCCGGGATCGCCGGAACCGACGCGCTCGACGGACGGGGCGGCACGCTCGAATCGTCGGTGGCGCAAGCGATCCGCGCGTACGAGCCGCGCATCAAGGCCGACACGCTGAGGGTGCGGGCGAAGCCGTTCCAACGCGACGAGGGCGTGCCGACGCTGGTGCTCGAAATCACCGGCGAGCTGTGGGCGCAACCCGTACCGCAGCAACTGTTCCTCGAGACGGCGATCGAGCTGGAGACACGGATCGCCGTGGTGGTCGAAAGCAAGGGGCGGGCCTGATGGATCCGCGCCTGCTGCGGCTCTACGAATCCGAACTCGCGTTCATGCGCGACATGGGCGGCGAGTTCGCGAGCGAGTTCCCGAAGATCGCCGGGCGGCTCGGGCTGGCGAACACCGAGGTGCAGGATCCGTACGTCGAGCGCCTGCTGGAGGGCTTCGCGTTCCTGACCGCGCGCGTGCAGCTGAAGATGGAGGCGGAGTTTCCGACCTTCACGCAATCGCTGCTGCAGATGGTCTATCCGCACTACCTCGCACCCACTCCCGCGATGGCGATCGTGCGGTTCCAGCCCGACGCGGCACTGCGGAGCATGCCCGAAGGCGTGCTGCTGCCCGCAGGGACCGAATTGCGCAGCGTGCTCGGGACCGAGGACCAGACGAATTGCGAGTTCCGCACCGCGCATGCGGTCCAGCTGCTGCCGATCCAGCTCTCCGAGGCCGAGTATATCGGCTCGTCCGCCGCCGTCGCCGCACTCGGCCTGCCAGACCGACGGGGCGTGAAGGCGGCGATCCGGTTGCGGCTCAAAGTCACCGGCGACATGGGCTTCGACAAGCTCGCGCTGGAGCGGCTGACGTTCTTTCTCGGCGGCGCCGAGGGTGCGCGGATGCGGCTGTACGAACAGCTCGTCTGCAACGTCGTCCAGCTACACGTCCGCCCGACCACGCGCCCGCTGCCGTGGCAAGAAAACCTGCCGCCGTCGTCCGTCCGCCCGCTCGGGTTCGAGCCGGAGGAGGCGATGCTGCCCCGGGTCGACCAGTCGTTCGACGGCTACCGGCTGCTGCAGGAATATTACGCCATGCCGGAGCGGTTCCTGTTCGTCGGCATCGACGGGCTGGACCGCGCGTCCATCCGCTGCACCGGCGGCGAGATGGAGATCGTCATCCTGCTCGACCGCGCCGACCCGGTCCTCGCAACCGCGTTCAGCACGGACGCGATGCTGCTGTTCTGCGCGCCGGCGATCAACCTGTTCCCCCGCCGCAGCGACCGCATCAACCTCGGCGGCGGCACGGCCGAGCATCAGGTGGTGCCGGACCGCATGCGCCCGCTCGATTTCGAGGTGTTCGACGTGCGCGGCGTCGAGGGTTACAGCAGCGACGGCACCGCGCCGCAGCGCTTCCTGCCGTTCTATGCCGCCAACGATCTGAGCCGGAACCCGGAACACCGCAGCTACTACACGCTGCGCCGGCAGCCCCGGCAGTTGTCGTCGCGCAGCCGGCAGCGCGGCCCGCGCTCCAGCTATCTCGGTCATGAGCTGTTCGTCACCTTGGTCGACGCGGAGCAGGCCCCGGTCAGCCGCGAGTTGCGCCAGCTCGGGCTCGATCTGCTGTGCACCAACCGCGACCTGCCGCTGTCGATGCCGGTCGGACGTCAGAACACCGACTTTACCATCGTCGTCAGCGCGCCGGTCGCGTCGGTGCGCTGCGTGGTCGGGCCGACCGCGCCGCGCCCATGCCGCGGCGACGGCGATTACGCGTGGCGGTTCATCAGCCATCTCGGCCTCAACTATCTGAGCCTGACCGACACCGACGCGCTGCACGGGGCCGCCGCGCTGCGCGAGTTGCTGCGGTTGTACGTGCCGTCCAATCAGTCGATCGCGGTGCGGCAGCTCGAAGGTTTGCTGTCGGTCGCGTCGCAATCGATCGTGCGCCGCATCCCCGGCAGCGGCCCGATGGCGGCCGGCCGCGGCCTCGGCATCACGCTCACGATGGACGAGGCGCCGTTCGGCGGCAGCGGTGCCGTGCTGCTCGCCAGCGTGCTCGAGCGGTTCTTTGCGAAATACGTCTCGATCAACGGCTTTACCGAAACGTCGCTGCGGATCACCGAGCGGGGCGACGTGATGCGCTGGCCGCTGCGGCTCGGCAACCGGGCGGTGTTCTAGCGTGGCCGCGATCACCGACGATGTCGCGGCGGCCCCGCATGCGTGGGATTTCAACCGCGTGATGCGGGAGCTGGAGGCGCTGTACGCCGACCGCCCCCGGTTCGGCCACAGCGTGCGTCCGGCGCAGGATGCGATCCGGCTCGGGCAGGAGGCGTCGGTCGAGTTCGCCTCCGCCATGCTGGCCGGTGTCGCACGCGGAACCGACGGGCGGCCGGACCGGCTGTCGGTCAACTTCTTCGGCCTGTTCGGCCCCGACGGCCCGCTGCCGCTGCACCTGACCGAATACGCGCGCGACCGGCTGCGCAACGAGCGCGATCCGTCGTTCCAGCGGTTCGCCGATCTGTTCCACCACCGCGCATTGTCGCTGATGTATCGCGCCTGGGCCGACGTGCGCCCGGCCGTCAGCTTCGACCGGCCCGCCACCGACCGGTTCGCCACCTATGTCGGGGCACTCGCGGGTCTCGGCATGGCCAGTCTGCGCGACCGCGACGCGATGCCCGATTTGTCGAAGCTGCATTTCGCGGGGTTGCTCGCGAACCAGACGCGGCACGCGGACGGCCTCGCCGCGATTCTCACCTCGTTCTTCACGATGCCGGTGCGGATCGCGTGCTTCATCGGCAGCTGGCTCGGGCTGGAGCCGTTCGACCACACGCGGCTGTCGGGCGGCGGCGATCCGGCGCGGCTCGGCGGCGGCGCGCTGCTCGGGCGGCGTGTCTGGAGCCGTCAGCACAAATTCCGCCTGATCTTCGGACCGCTCTCGCTGACCGAATACGAGCGCCTGCTGCCCGGCGGGCCGTCGTTTCACAAATTGGTTCCGATCGTCCGCAACTACGCGGGCGACGTGCTGGCGTGGGACGTGCAATTCGTCCTGCGCGCGCCCGAAGTGCCGGACACGCGGCTCGGCCAGTCGGGCCGGCTCGGGTGGACGACCTGGCTTAAACCACGACGCAACCCGCAAGACGCCGCCGACCTGCTGCTCGAAGCGGGCGCGGACAGCATGGCCCGCAAGGTCGACACCAACGTCCAGGAAATGGAACCAGCATGACTGAAATCAGTCGCACGACGCTGTTCGGCAAGCTGAACCCGGTCGGGTATCGCGCCATCGAAGGGGCGACGGTGTTCTGCAAGCTGCGGGGCAACCCGTATGTCGAGCTGGTGCACTGGCTGCACCAGATCCTGCAAACGCAGGATTCCGACCTGCACCGCATCATCCGCCACTTCGAACTGGACGCGTCCAAGCTCGCGGCCGACATTCCGGCCGCCCTCGACAAGCTGCCGCGGGGTGCGACGTCGATCTCCGATTTCTCGCCGCTGATCGAGGAGACGATCGAGCGCGCGTGGGTGCTGGCGACGCTGATGTTCGGCGAGGGCCAGGTTCGCACCGGGCATCTGCTGCTGGCCGGCATGCGCAATTCCGGTACGCGCAACGTGCTGAACGGGATCAGCAAGCAGTTCGACCGCGTGAAGGCGGAAGCGCTCGCGGACGGGTTCGACAAGATCGTCCACGGCTCGCCGGAAGACACGCTGCAGGCGACGGACGGCAGCGCCGCACCGGGCGAGGCGAGTGGTGCCATGGCACCGGCCGCGATGGGCAAGGGCGAGGCGCTGGCGAAATACGCGGTCGACCTGACCGAGCGCGCGCGCAAGGGCGAACTGGACCCGATCGTCGGGCGCGACACCGAGATCCGGCAGGTCGTCGACGTGCTGATGCGGCGGCGTCAGAACAACCCGATCCTCACCGGCGAGGCGGGCGTCGGCAAGACGGCGGTGGTCGAAGGCTTCGCGCACCGCATCGTCGCCGGCGACGTGCCGCCGGCATTGCGCGACGTGAGCCTGATGACGCTCGACATCGGCCTGCTGCAGGCGGGTGCGAGCATGAAGGGCGAGTTCGAGAACCGGCTGAAGCAGGTGATCGAGGAAGTGCAGTCCTCGCCCAAGCCGATCATCCTGTTCATCGACGAGGCGCATACGCTGATCGGCGCGGGCGGCGCGGCGGGAACGGGCGATGCGGCGAACCTGCTGAAGCCGGCGCTCGCGCGCGGCACGCTGCGGACGATCGCGGCGACGACGTGGGCGGAATACAAGAAGTATTTCGAGAAGGACCCGGCGCTGACCCGGCGCTTCCAGGTCGTGCAGGTCGAGGAGCCGTCGGAGCAGAAGGCCATCCTGATGATGCGCGGCATCGCGTTGCCGCTCGAGAAGCATCATCGCGTGCAGATTTTGGACGAGGCGATCGAGGCGGCGGTCCGCCTGTCGCACCGCTACATCCCGGCACGCCAGCTGCCGGACAAGTCGGTCAGCCTGCTGGACACCGCCGCCGCGCGCGTCGCGGTCAGCCAGCACGCCGTGCCCGCGATGGTGGACGATTGCCGCCGCCGCATCCAAGGGCTCGAGACGGAGCTGTCGATCATCGCGCGGGAGGGCGCGGTCGGCATCGACGTGGCCGCCCGCCAGCTGGACGCCGAGACGGCGGTGGCCGAACAGCGCGCGACCCTGACAGGGCTCGAGGAGCGGTGGCAGTCCGAGAAGGTGCTGGTCGACGCGTTGCTGGAAAAGCGCGCGACGTTGCGCGACGGCACGGCGACCGACCCGGCGGCCACTCTGGCCGAGGTGCGCGCGTTGCAGATCGACCTCGCGACGCATCAGGGCGAGACGCCGCTGATTTTGCCGAGCGTCGACGAGCAGGCGGTCGCGGCCGTGGTCGGCGACTGGACCGGCATTCCGGTCGGCCGGATGGTCAAGAACGAGGTGCAGGCGGTGCTGCATCTGGCCGGCAGCCTCGGCAAGCGCATCATCGGCCAGAACCACGCGCTGGAGCTGATCACGAAGCGTGTGCAAACCGCGCGCGCCGGGCTCGACAATCCGTCCAAGCCCATCGGCGTGTTCATGCTGTGCGGCCCGTCCGGCGTCGGCAAGACGGAGACGGCGCTGGCCCTGGCCGAGGCGCTGTACGGCGGCGAGCAGAACGTCATCACCATCAACATGAGCGAGTTCCAGGAGGCGCACACCGTCTCCACGCTGAAAGGCGCGCCGCCCGGTTACGTCGGCTACGGCGAGGGCGGCGTGCTGACCGAGGCGGTGCGGCGGAAGCCGTATTCGGTCGTGCTGCTGGACGAGGTGGAAAAGGCCCACCCGGACGTGCACGAGATTTTCTTCCAGGTGTTCGACAAGGGCGTCATGGAGGACGGCGAAGGCCGCATGATCGACTTCAAGAACACGCTGATTCTGCTGACCTCCAACGTCGGCACGTCGCTCATCATGGGCATGTGCAGCGACCCGGAGCTGATGCCGGAGCCGGACGAGATCGCGAAGGCGTTGCGCGAGCCGTTGCTGAAAGTGTTCCCGCCGGCGCTGCTGGGGCGGTTGCTGGTGATCCCCTACTACCCGCTCAGCGACAAGGTGATGTCCGAGATCATCCGCCTGCAACTGAACCGCGTCGTCTCGCGGATCGGCGAGCGGCATAAGGTGACGATGACGTACGACGACGCGGCGGTGGCGCTGATCGCCGGCCGCTGCACCGAGCCGGAAAGCGGCGGGCGCATGATCGACGCCATCCTGACGAACACCATGCTGCCGTCGCTGTCGTCGGTGTTTTTGACGCGCATGCTTGAGGGCGAACCGATCAAGAGCGTGCACGTGGGGGCGGCCGAGAGCGAGTTCTCCTACGCCTACGAGTAGGCGCAGCCGCTAACTCGACCCGGGCCTTTGCTGGCCCGGGTCGAGTGCGTCGCGCTCAGTGCATCGTCTTCGCGAGGGCGGCCAGCGTGGTCGTCACCGTGGCGCGGATGGTCAGCGGCACGAACGGGTTCGCGTCGAGGTCGCCGATCAGCTTGTCGGACATCGCGAAGGACAGATAATCCTTCATGACCGCGCGCGCGCCAGCGATGGCCTGCGTGCGCTTGATCTCGTCGGCTTCGTTCATCAGGTCGTCGAGCGCTTCGGTCAGGCGATCGTCGAAGGTCGCCAGCACCGGTGCCACGACGGTGCGGAATTTCGCGTCGATCTCCTTGCCGTACGGCGCGTCGGCGTAGGTCTGCGCCAGCGCGGCACGCAGCTTCTCGACATCGGCTTCGACGCGCTTTTTCGTGTCGACCCACGCGAGCCGCGACGTCGCGACGGCTTTCGGCGTGGCGCCCTCGCCCGACCCGGCCATCGCGGTCTTCAACTGCTCGATGAAGTCGGCCGCGTATTTCAGGTTGCCGGTCTTGATATTGACGTTCGCGTCCGTCGCCAACTTCATCATCTGCGCCTTGCGGGCGTCGTCGGTGCCGGCGGCCTTCGGGATGGCAGGGATCAGTGCCGCCAGCTGCTTGGCCAGCGACGACACCAGAGCCGCTTTTTCCTCGGGGGTCTGGCCGGCGGCGGGTGCCGGCGGCGCGGCGGCGGGGCGGGCGGCGGAGGCGGCGCGGCCGCGACCTCGGGTGCCGCGGGTGCGGGTGCGGCCGCGACCGCCTCGGCTTCGGCGACGGCGGTCTCCTCGTCCGCTTCCTCGTGCGACTCGCAGACTTCGCCGTCCTCGGTCACGAGAATGACCTTGTTGAAGCCGGTGCCCTTCAGCGTCTTGATCAGCCGTTTCGCGATGCCGGAGGTGGAGCGGTTCAGCGTCAGCTTCACCTGTTTGGCGTTGTCGTCCACATCGACGAACGCCTTGCCGAACCGCGTATTCTTCGCGTCCGGAAACTCGGTCTTCATCTGCTTTTCGAGCGCTTGGCCGCTGCGCATCTTGTTCAGGATCAGCAGCCCGTACCCGTTATCGGAGCCGGTTCCGATCGCGCAACCCACCGGCTCCTCCTTCGACAGGTTGAGCAGCTTTTTCATCTCGCCCTTGGACATCCCGGTATTCACGACGGCCATCGAATTGCTCCCTGTGCGTCAAACCATTTATCACGGCGCGTCGTCGCATGCCGTCATTTCAGAAGTTCGTCGAGCCGATCCTTCATCGAAGGCGGAAGATTGTCGTTTGATGGCTGACCAAGATCCGGCAGCTTGGGGTCGTAGTATTCCTTGAGCGCCAACTTGACCGTGTCGGCGTGCTGAGTGAACAGGGCGATGTTCTGGCGCGCGACGTCCAGCCCGTCGGTCGCAAGTTCGACGTCCGTGGCCTGATCCTCCTCCGGTTTGTCGCGCGGAATTTTATCGGTTCCATTGTGCAGCACCTCCTTGGAACCGAGCGCCTGGGTGAAGTAGGCGACATCGCGCTCGCCGAGGTCCTTGCTCATGACCGGCAACAGGTTCTTGAAGTCCGGGTTGGTCCGGAGCCGGCTTTGCACCAGGTCCGAACCGCGAACTTGCTCGTCCATCATCTGCTCGCTCGATTTGAGCTCGTCCAAATCCTTCTTCTTCTCTTCCGGAAACCCCTTGTTCATCATCATGCGTCGCTGCTTGAGCTGCTCGGCCGTCGCCATCGCGTGATAGCGCACGTGCATCCCGCCGAACGAGGCGATGAGCTTTTCGATCGTCTCGGCGTTGGCGGGGTCGGCGAGCGCGTCGATCATCTCGTTGAAGCCGGCGAGCATATCGTCCTTGAACCGGTTCGGCGCGCCGCTCATCTGGGTGATCGGGCCCTCGGCCGTGTCGACCACAAGCGTGTTCTCGGTGGTCTCCTCCGGTGTCATCGTCTTGCCTTCGAGGGGGCGGCTCCGGAGCGTGTCGCCGGACGCGAGGCCTGGGCCGATCTGTTTGATCTGGGTCCCACCGGTGATCGCCTTGTCGAGCATGGTGTTGGTGATCTTCGTCTTGATGCCGGCCTTGACGAGGTTCGGGTCCAGGTCCTCGACCTTGTCCGGCGGCTCCGGTGACAGGGCCGGATCATACGTCTTGCTGCTGAAGGCGATCTCCAGATCGGTCAGGACGGGCTGACCCTTGCGGATCATCATGTTGCCCTGATGGAGGTCCTCCATGCCGAACAGCAGCGCCAGCGCCTGCAACTGGCCTGTCTGGCGGTAGAATTCCTTGGCTTTCGGCTCATCGAGAACGCAGTCGTCCTTTTCGCCGTGCTCGACGAACTCCACCCAGCCGTACGGATGTTCGTCTTCCTTGTTCATCGGAAGGAAGCCGTATGTCGGCAGGTCCTGGGCGTCGCCTCGCTTGGATTTCAGCAGCGCGCTGGCGATCTCGGACATCCCGGAGCCGTCATCGGTCCGGCCGACGAACTTCGCGTCGACCCGCACGTCGCGAGGCTTGTTGACGACCTTCTTCGGCCCGTCCTCGGTGTCGAATTCGAGGATCGTCACGCGCCGGCCGCCATTGTGCGGGTCGCTGTCGGCGACCGTCAGGTCGGTCAAGCCGTTGATCGCGGAACCACCGAACAAGCCGTCCTTCAGCGCGTCCTTGTCCTGGCCCGCCTGATCGAGCACCTCGCCCACGTTGCGTTGGAAATTGTCGCACTCACGATCGATCTGGGCCTGTAACCCGGGGCATTTCTCGAACAGCGCCGTCGGGTCGGCCAGCAGTTTGTCCATTTCGGCGCTATACCCCGGCATTCCCCCCTTCTTCGGATCGAAGAACTTCGTCACCGCCGCGCGCATCATCTCGTCGAGCACGCCGGCGAGCTTGGTGCCGAGCTTGTCGAACACCTTCGACATCGCCGCGTCGGCGACGACGCCCGCGAATTTCAGTTCCAGCTTGTCCATCGCGTCGCGCAACGGCGCCTCGAACAGTTTCGCGCGATACGGGTCGGGCGCCGCGACACCGGCGAACTTCAGCTCGCGCTCGGCCTGCGCCTTCAACGCCGTTGCCGCGATCTCCTCGTTGCTGCCGGGCACCAGCGAGCCGGCGAGCGCCCCGGCCTGATCGACCGTGCTTTTCAGCAAGCCTTTGCGGGTTTCGCGCAGCTTGGTGCCGTCCGCCTTGCGACGCTGCACCTCGGCCGCGGTCATCTCGGTCTCGTCGCGGTCGTCGGGCGGAGGCGAGGCGGACGGGTGGGCCAGCATCGCCTGCAGCTGCTGGGCGGCCAGCATCGCTTCGGCCGGGCACCCCTTGCGCCGGGACTGGTCGATGGTGGCGGCGAGGTCCTGGCCGGCCATTCGCAACCGGTCGGTCCGTTCCCCGACCGGCAGTTTCGGCTGCGTTCGGAGCGACGTCGCCTGCCGGGTCAGTTCGGGCAGCACCGTCGTGGTGACGAGGCTGGCCACGTTGATCTGTGATTCGGTGAAAAGACGCGTGAACAGCACCGTGCTGCCCGCGTCCCACGCCGCGAGCGCGTTGGTGTCCTCCGCCAAGTCCCGGTCGCCGCGGTCGCGGTGAGCCGTGGCCTGCTTGAGCAGACGGTCGGTGCGCGGGGTGACGGTGCCGCCCAGGATATCGGCCTGCTGCCGCTCGATCCGCTCATCCTGCGTCTCCGGCAATTTCTGCAGGTTCTTTTCGAACCAGCTGCGTCGCTCCATCGGAACGGCGACAACTCTGTCGCTCATGGGATCAGCCTCCGAGCTGTGCGGCCAAACGAGCCAGGGTTTGCGTCAGGGTCTTGTGGACCGCGACCGGCGCGAACGGATTGCCGTCCAGTGCGGCGATCAGCGGATCGGCCTCGACCGTGGCGCGGTGCGCGACGACGAGGGCCAGCGCCGCGCGCTTCGGCTCGGCCGGGTCGGCGGCCGCGGCCACCGCGTCGAGCCGGGCTTGCAGATCGTCGGTGAACTGGCCGAGCACGGTGTCGAGCTTGCGGACCGCCGATCGCGCGATCGAGAAATCGTCCGTTTCGCTGAACGCCGCGAGAATCGATTGTTCGAGCGTGCCGAGGTCGGCGTCGACCGCCCTCCGCGCCGACTCCCAGTCGAGCATCATGGCGACATATTGCTGCTTCGGGGCGTCGGCCCGCCGCTGCTCGGTATCGAGCAGCGAGGCGAGCCGCGTCAGATCTCGCCGCGCCGCCTCCGCATCGCCGGCCTTGAGGTGTCCGACGACCGTGCCGGCCAGCGCCGCCATCGCGCCGTGCGAAGCCGATCCGGCGGCGGCCTTGACCTCCGGGACCATGGCCGCGAAGCCCGCCTGCACCTGCGCCGCCTCGGCCGGCGGCTGCGCGTCCGGGGCACCCTGCGTCACTTCGATCAGATCGAGCAGACGATCCATCGCGCGCTGCGCGCCGGCCGCGTCCCCCTTGCGCAGAAGCGCCACCGCATCGGCGGCCGCACCCGACAGCGCGTCATGCGAGGCCGGGTCGGCCCCGATCGCCTGTTTCAGCAGCGGCGTCACGGTCGTCAGCGCCGCCTGCACGGTCGCGGCATCGACGACGGCCGCCGGGGCCGCCTCCGTCGGGGACATTGGCGGCTCCGCGACGGCCGAAGGCGCCGCGGCCGGCGGCACCGCATCCTCGTCCGCCTCCTCGTGAGCGTCGCATGTCACGCCGTCGTCGGTCACGATGACGACCTTGTTGAACCCGGTACCCTTCAGCGTCTTGACGAGCTTTTTCGCAATGCCGGAGACGGCCCGATTGATCCTGAGTTTCACCAGCTTCGGGTTGTCGTCCACATCGACGAACGCGTTGCCGAACCGGGTGTTCTTGGCGCTCGGGAACTCGGTCTTCAGCAGCTTCTCGAGTGCGGCGCCGCTGCGCATCTTGTTCAAGATCATCAGTCCGTGGGCGGCATCGTCGCCGATGCCGATCGCACAACCGACCGGCTCCTGTTTCGAAAGCAAGAGCAGCTTCTTCATGTCGCCTTTGGACATGCCGGTATTCACGACGACGGCCATGCAGACCTCCTACCCCCCGATCCCGCGAGAACGATGCTAGCGGAGAACGGACTGTTGGCGATAGGTTCGCACCGGACATCTTCGGCCACTCAGTTCGCGGGAACACCTGATGCAGTATGACGTGAGTTTCGGGCAGCTGACCCGGCCCGCGCGGGCGGCCACCGGCACGACACGCTTCCGGCTCGCGTTGCTGGGCGATTTTTCCGGCCGCGCGAACGCCGGCAAGCTCGAGACCGGCGACGCGCTGGCGAACCGCAAACCGATCGCGATCGACGTCGACAATCTGGACGACGTGCTGGCGCGCATGAAGCTGACCCTGCATCTCGATCTCGACGGCGACGGCGCGACGGTGGCCGTGCCGATCGGCAGCCTCGACGATTTCCACCCCGATCAGCTGGCCGAGAACGTCGAGGTGTTCGAAAGCCTGCTGCAACTGCGCCGCGACCTTGCCAGCAAGACCGGGTTCGCCCGCGCCTCGAAGGAAGTGCTGTCGTGGAGTGGTGAGCAGGCGCTGCCGCCGACCGCGCAGTTGTCGCGCGGTGCCGCCGTCGCGACCGACCTGAAACTGTCCGACTTCGCCCGCCTGACCGGCCGCGCGGCACCCGCGCAAGCCGCGGCCACCGAGGCCGACGAACTGGTGCGCCGGCTGGTCGGCCCGTTCGTCGTGCCGGCACGCGACGCGCGGCAGGAGGAGCTGACGGCGCGGGTCGACGCGGCGCTGTCGGCCGCGATGCGCCGCGTTCTGCACCATCCCGATTTCCAGTCCGCCGAGGCGCTGTGGCGCTCGCTCGATCTGCTGGTGCGCCGGATCGAGACCGGGGCGAAGATGCAGATCGTGCTGTACGACGTGTCGGCGGATGAGTGGTCGGCCGATCTCGCCGCCGCCGACGACCTCGCGACCAGCGGACTGTACGGAATGCTGGTGGAGCAGCCGGCGCTGGATGCCGATCAGGGGCCGCTGTCCGCGATCGTCGGGTTTTACGGGTTCGAGCTGTCGCCGCCCCACGCGGACCTGCTCGGCCGGATGGCGCAGGTCGCGGCGGCCGCGAACGCGCCGTTCGTGTCGGCGATCGCGCCGGACGATCTGCAGACGCGCATGCACGATCAGAACCCGCTGATCCGCCACGCCTGGACCGCGCTGCAGGCGCTGCAGGCGTCGAACTACCTCGGGATGGCGACGGTGCGGTTCCTGCTGCGTGCCCCGTACGGCAAGCGGAGCGATCCGATCGACGCGTTCGCGTTCGAGGAGTTCACGCGGGAAGCCGGCTTGTCCGGAATGCTGTGGGCGAACCCGGCGCTCGCGGCCGGGCTGCTGCTCGCGCAGTCATGGACCAAGGCCGGGCCGAAGATGAAGCCCGGTCTGGTCAGCGTGATCGGCGACATGCCGTTCTACGTCTACAAGGCACCGGACGGCGACCCGATCGCGCTGCCCTGCACGGAACGGCTGTGGTCCGAGCGGCAGACCGCACTGGCCGGCAGCTACAACGTCATGCCGGTGGTGAGCCTGCGCGGGCGGCCGGAAATCCGCCTCGCCGGCAGCAACTCGGTCGCGGGGCCGACGCTCGCCGGCTTGTGGGCCCCGGTCGCGATCACCGCCGCACCGCCGGTCGCACCCGCCAAGCCGGTGGCACCGCCCGTCGCCGCGCCCGTCGCCGCGCCCGTGCGCCGCAGCCGTCGCTGCACCGGCGCCCCCGCCGGTTGCCGAACCCGAGCCGGAACCAGCGGCGGCCGTTGCCGAACCGGCGGCCGAGGAAGAAGTGGATCTCGACGCGCTGCTGGCGAGCCTGAGCGAGCCGGCACCGGTCGCGGCCGAGGGCGATACCGAAATCGACCTCGATGCCCTGCTCGCTTCGCTATGAGCGTCAGGCGTCGGTGGTGATCAGATCGAGCCGTTCGGTATCCGTCTCGGCCGCCGACGCCAGCGTCTCGTGGTGCAGTTGCGCCGCGTCCGCCCCGCCGCGCGTGAGGGCGCCCGCCACCAGCTGCCCGCGCAACCGTTGCAGGTCGGTCAGGCCCGGCGGCGGCTCGGCCCCGCAATGCTGGCGCAGCGTGATCGTCGCACCCGGACGGGCCGCCAGCCAATCCGCCGCCGCCCCGATCGCGTCCTGTGCGGCGGTGTCCAGCATGGCCGACCACGGCGAGAACGCGACCGAGCGCGGGCCGAGATCGCCCCTGATCCGGCGCACGATCAGCGGATGGATCACCCACGGCTCGGCGCCGTCCGTCTGCTCGGTCGACATCCGCTCCCACATCGCGCGCACCTCGCGGCGCTCGGTCACCGACACGAACTCGATCGTCGTGCCGGGCGGCATCGTGTTGGCGAGCAGGTCGTCGATATGTTCGTCGCCGCCCACCAGCCAAACCTGCTCGCCGAATTGGGCAAGTGTCACGTCGGCCGTCATGCAGTCCTCCTTCGTCGAGCGAAATGAGGCTATAACCGTCGTGGCGGGCAGGCAAACAGGCACCGCCACGGGGGCAGACGGCTAGATGGGGTGGGAGAACCGTATTGTCTGGGGCGAAGGATTGTTCCTTCAGCCGCAACATCTGCAGCAGCAGGAACGCTATTTCGACCGCATGCTGCGAAGCAGCACCGCGCCGTTGCGCCCGTTCGCGTGGGGTCTGACGCATCTCGATCTCGACAAGGACCTTCTGACGCTCGGCAAGTTCGCGGTCCGCAGCGCCGCCGGCATCCTGCCCGACGGCACCCCGTTCAGCATCCCCGATCAGGACGACCACCCGCGCGCGGTCGACCTGCCGGAGACGATGCGAAATTCGCAGATCTACCTGATGCTGCCGACCCGCCAGCCCGGCGCTGTGGAGACGGCCGGCCCGGAATTCGTCGAGACGGTGGCGCGCTTCGTCACCGCCGAGCACGAGGCGACCGACAGCAACGCGGGCTACCAGTCGTCGGCCACGCTGCCGATCGGCAAGTTGCGCCTGCGCTACGCGTTCGAGGGCGAGGCGCGGTCGGGCTTCGCGTCGCTCGGGCTGGCGCGCGTGATCGAAGTCCGCGCCGATCGCAGCGTCGTGCTCGACGACAGCTTCATCCCGCCCGTCCTGTCGTCCGAGGCGTCGGGCGTGCTCGCCGGCTTCATCAGCCAGATCGAAGGTCTGGTGCATCACCGGGCGGAGGCGCTGGCCGGCCGCGTGTCGGAGACGGCGACGCGCGGGGCCGCCGAAATGGCCGACTTCCTGCTGCTGCAACTGTGCAACCGCTACGAGCCGCTGCTGAGCCACCTGTCGGCGACGGTCGCGCAGTTGCACCCGGAATCGTTCTTCGGCGTCGCGGTCAGCCTCGCCGGCGAGCTGTCCACGTTCACCGAAAGCCGCAAGCGCCCGGTGGTGTTCCCGCCGTACCGCCACGACGATCTGCACGCGACGTTCCGCCCGGTGATGGCGGCGTTGCGCCAAGCGCTGTCGGCGGTGCTGGAACAGACGGCCGTCTCGATCGCGCTGCAGGAGCGCAAGTTCGGCATCCGCGTCGGCGCGATCCTGGACCGCACCCTCACGACCGACGCGACCTGGGTGCTCGCCGTCAAGGCGCAGGTGCCGGGCGAGACTTCAGGCGCGGCTTCCCGAACCAGGTCAAGATCGGGCCGGTCGAGAACATCCGCGAGCTGATCAACGTCGCGCTGCCCGGCATCGCCATCCGGGCACTGCCGGTCGCACCGCGCCAGCTGCCGTATTACGCCGGCACGACCTATTTCGAGCTCGATCGCAGTGGACCGTACTGGGCGGCGCTGTCGCGGTCGGGCGGTGTGGCCATCCATGTCACGGGCGACATTCCAGGCCTGGAGATGGAATGCTGGGCGATTCGCGGATGAGCGGCGCATCGGACCCCGCGAGCACGGACCCGTTCGTCAAGCTGACGATCACGCCCGATAGCGGCCTCGCCTTCACGCTCGACACGATGGAAGCCGTCGAGGAACTGGGGCGGCCGTTCCTCATCACGCTCGATGTCAGCAGCGAGACTCCGCAGGGCGACACCCACGCCGTGCTCGGCGGTTCGGCCACGCTCGAACTGAAGCACCCGACCAAGCCCACGCGATATTTCAACGGCGTCATCGCGCGGATCAGCTATCGCGGCCTGACCGGCGGCGCATACCGCTACCGGCTGGAGTTGCGGCCGTGGCTCTGGCTGCTGTCGCACCAGCAGGATTGCCGCATCTTCAGCGCCAAGTCGCCGTGGACGATCATCACGGGGCTGTTCCGCGACGCGGGCTTCACCGATTTCGCCGACAAGCGGCAGAACGCGTCCGGCGACACGGTGGTGGATTACTGCGTGCAGTACCGGGAGACGACGTTCGACTTCGTGACCCGGCTGCTCGAGCAATACGGGCTGTATTACTTCGTCGTGCACAAGGACGGCTCGCACGTCATCACCTTCGCCGACGACCCGAACAGCCACGTCTCCGTCGGAGCGGCGATCCCCTACCGCTACGACCGGACGGAGTGGGGCACCGCGATCGACCACGTCTGGGACTGGTCGTCGGAGGCCTATATCCAGCCGGGCGCTTACACCCTGCGTGAGTATAATTTCACCACGCCGAAAGCGGACCTGACCGCAAAATCCCTGATCTCCGGCGAGCACACGTACGGCACGGAGGAGGTCTACGACTATCCCGGCCTGTACGAGACGGCCGATGACGGCAAGACCGTCGCCCGCGTGCGCATGCAGGACGTCGAAACGCGCCGGCAGAGTTTCGGCGGCACGAGCAACACCCGCCTGATCGGTGCCGGTGACAAGTTCACCCTGTCGGACCACCCGGATACGTCGACGAACCAGGAATATCTGGTCACCTCCAGCGTTTGCACCGTCGAGCGGGCGGAGATCCGGCAGTCGAGCGACGACGAGGAGATCATCGACACGTTTCGCTGCATGGTGCGCGCGATACCGGGGTCGCGTCCGTTCAAGCTCGCGAATCTGACGCCCCGGCCGCTGATCCGCGGACCCCAGACGGCGCGCGTCTCCGGCGAGTCGGGTCAGGAGATCACCACCGACAAATACGGGCGCATCAAGGTCAAGTTTCCCTGGGACCGCCGCGCGGAGGAGGACGAGAACAGCTCGTGCTGGATCCGCGTCGCACAGATTTGGGCCGGCGTGTCGTTCGGCGCGATGTTCATCCCGCGCATCGGGCAGGAGGTCATCGTCGAGTTTCTGGAGGGCAATCCGGACCGGCCGCTGGTGACCGGTCAGGTGTACAACGCCGATGTCACCGTTCCCTACACGCTACCGGACAACAAGACGCGCTCGACGATCAAGACGAACTCCAGCACCGGGGGCGGCGGCTTCAACGAACTGCGGTTCGAGGACAAGAAAGGCTCGGAGGAAGTCTTCTTCCAGGCCCAGAAGGACTACAACCTCGTCGTCCTGAACAACCACACCGCGAAGATCACGCAGGATACGACGACGACGGTCGACAAGGGCAACCGCGTCACCACCGTGTCCACCGGCAACGACACGTGGACGGTGTCGCAGGGCAACCGGTCCGCCACGGTGACACAGGGCGACGAAAGCCTGACCGTCTCGCAGGGCAAGCGCACCGTGACGGTGAGCACGGGCAACGACGCGACCACCGTGTCGGCCGGCGATCACACGCTGACCGTCTCGGCCGGCAGCAGCACGGTCGAGGCGGGGACGAAGATCACGCTCAAGGTCGGTGGCAACAGTATCGAGATCAGCCAGGAGGGCATCACGATCTCGGCGGTCAAGGTCACGGTCTCGGCCCAGACCGCGCTCGAGATGTCCGGGGCGACGGCGAAGCTGTCCGGTGAAACCGACCTCGCCCTCGACGGCGGTCTGCACGCCGCCCTGAAGGCGGCGATGGTCGAGATCAACTGATGGATTTCGCGCCGTTGCTGGAGCGCAGCGCCGCCGCCGCGAGGCCCCGCGCCGAAACGCTGCCGCCCGGGATGGCCGCCGCCGTCGATCTGCTGCGCGGCCTGTCGCTCGATTATCCGGAGTTCGTCGATCCGCGGCCGCGACGCACGGCCGAGGCGTTCGTGGCCATGCTGGACGGGATGCTGACGCGGCAGGTCAACGTCGTGATCCACCATCCGGAGTTCCAGGCGCTCGAAGCCGCATGGCGCGGGCTGCACTTCCTGGTGCGGCGGACCGATTCCGACAGCCTGCTGAAAATCCGCGCCATCGACATCGGCAAGCGCGAGCTGGCACGCACGCTGCGAAAGTTTCGCGGCACGGCGTGGGACCAGAGCCCGATCTTCCGCAAAATCTACGAGGAAGAATACGGCCAGTTCGGCGGCGAGCCGTTCGGCATCCTGGTCGGCGACTACACGTTCGACCACCATCCGGAAGACGTGCAACTGCTGTCCGACATGGCCAAGATCGCGGCCGCCGCGCACGCGCCGTTCCTGACCGGTGCCGCACCCAGCGTCATGCAGATGACCAGCTGGCGGGAGCTGGCCAACCCGCGCGACCTCACCCGCATCTTCCAGACGCCGGAATATGCGGCGTGGCGCGCGATGCGGCAGGACGAGGACACGCGCTATATCGGCCTTTGCATGCCGCACGTCCTGGCACGGCTGCCGTACGGCAACCTCACCGACCCGCTCGACGATTGGGCGTTCGAGGAGGATGCGGACGGCCCGACCGCGACGCATTTCCTCTGGATCAACGCGGCGTTCGCGCTGGCGTCCAACATCACGCGCGCGTTTTCGCTGTACGGCTGGTGCACGCGCATTCGCGGCATCGACAGCGGCGGCGTCGTGGACGGGCTGGTCGCGCACAGCTTCTCGTCCGCCGACGGCGACGTGGACCGCCGGTGCGTCACCGAAGTCTCGCTCAGCGAACGGCGCGAGGCGGAGCTGTCGCGCAGCGGCTTCATCCCGCTGCTGCACCGCAAGAACACCGACTTCGCCGCGTTCGTCAGCGCGCAATCCCTGCAGCAACCCGCCACGTACGCGGACCCGGCGGCAACGGCCAACGCGGTGCTCGCCTCACGGCTGCCGTATCTGCTGGCGAGCTGCCGGTTCGCGCAGTATTTGAAGTGCATGGTGCGCGACAAGGTCGGGTCGACGCTGACGCGGACGCAGCTGACGGACTGGCTGCAATCCTGGCTGCTCGACTACATCGACGGATCGCCCTCGACCTCGTCCGACGAGTGGAAGGCGGCGCACCCGCTCGAGGAGGCCGAGGTCCATCTGGATGAGAAGGACGGCGCGCCGGGACAGTACGAGGCGCGGTTTCTGCTGCGCCCGCACTATCAGCTCGAAGGCATGAGCGTGGCGCTGCGCCTGGTCTCTCGGTTGCCGTCGAAGTAGCGGGGGAACAGGCGCATGGTCGACACGACCAACAGCGATATTCTGATGTATTTCGTCCGCAAGCCGGGCGGCGAGGCGCTCGCGGCCGAGAGCACGTCGGAGCTGACGACGGGCGACAGCTTCACCTCGGATTTTTCAGCCGGAAAGTATTTTCAGGCCGACACGTTCAGCTTTTCGCTGAAGCTGAGCGACGACGAGAGCGTCGGCGCGGTCGGCGGCGACGGGCGCAGCTACGCGCGATGGCGCACGCTCATCAAGGACATCAAGCCGAAGCCCCCGTATTTGGCGGAACCGGACGATTTCAGCATCACGCGCCTGATCGACAGCGCGTCGCCGATCCTGCTGCGGCACTGCCTGAAGACGCACCCGTTCGAAAAGGCCGTGCTGGTGAAGCGCGCCCGCTCGGCGGCCGGCGTTCTGACCGGATTCTTCCGCATGGAGTTCGAGAAAGTCTGGATCAAGGCGATCGAGTGGGATGACGGCGAGGCGGTGAAGGAGACGTGCAAGTTCAAATACGTCGGCCTGAAGGTCACGTACCGCAAACGCAAGCCGGACGGCAGCACGGCGTCGTCGTGGCCCTGCAAATGGAGCGGCAAGATCAATGCCTGACGGCAATGTCGACGTTCTGATGAAGGTCGTGAGCAAGGGCAGTGCCATGATGGCCGAGAGCTCGACCGCGTTCCTGGTCGACAAGGTCGTCGACCGTCTGCGCGAGGGGTTCGAGCCGGGGCGCTATTTCGAATTGCAGGAGTTCAGCTTTTCGGCCGGCGTCGAAAGCTCGATGTCCGACAAGAAGAAGAAAAAGAAGAAGGCCGACCCGGACCTGGCTGGGCTCGGCGCGACCGAAGCCATCGTCCAGGGCCAGCAGAAGAAATTGGTGAAGCGGGCGACCCGCGAGTTCGTGGATGTGCAGCCGGTCGAGTTCACTCGGATCTTCGACACCTCGTCGACGCTGCTGTTCAACGCCATGGTGAATTGCGACACGCTGGATTCCGTATCCGTGGTCAAGCGCAAGGGTGCCGGGACCAGCAACTCCGGCGAGATCTTCCTTCGCGTCGATTTCGACCAGGTTCTGATGACCGAGCTCGAGTGGAAAGACACCGAGCATGTCGTGATCGAGACCGGGACGTTCATCTACCGCGAGCTGACGATCCGCTACCGGCCGCAGAAACCGGACGGCTCGCTCGGCACCATCATCCAGGCGACGTGGCCCAAGGGTGACGATGGCGGTTAGAGCGGGGGCGGTTAGAGCGGGGGCGGTTAAAGCGGGGGCGGCTAAAGCGGGCTTGATTCGCTACCATACAGGTTGGATTGTGCCGCCCTGTTCTGCGGAACCGGAAAGGACTGCCCCATGCCGCTGGTCCTGACCCTGTACAACGCGCGCCAGCCATCCGACCGGCAGCGCGAAAGCCGGACGCTCGACGAGGGCAGCCTGTCGATCGGACGCGGCCCGGGCAACGGCTGGGTGTTGCAGGATCCGGCGCAGCATCTGTCGAAGACGCACTGCGTCGTCTCCGCGACACGGGGCGGCTACGTGGTGACCGATTGCAGCAGCAACGGCGTGTTCCTGAACGGTGGCAAGCAGCGGATGCCGCGCGACAGCCAGGCCCCGATCGGCGACGGCGACGAATTCGTCATCGGCGACTACCTGATGCGCGTCAGCATGGTCGAGCGTCTGACCAGCCGTGCGGTGACAGACAGCGCCGCCTCCGCCCCACGGGGTGCCGCACCGGCGATCGACCGCGACGACCCGTTCGGCCTCGACGACTTTCTAGCGCCCGCGCCGCCACCGCCGCCGCCGCCGCGCGCGCCGCCGCCGCCGCCGCCCCGCGTCGACCCGTTCGCCGATCCGGGCCGCAGCGCGCGCGACGACCCGTTCGGCGACGCGTTCGACGACCCGCTCGGCGCGCCGGTTCGCAAGCCGCCGTTGCCGTTCGACGAGCCCGTGTCGCGCGCCGCCCCGCCGGGGCCGCGCGATCCCTTCGACCTTCGCGATTCGAAGACGAACGACGCGTTCGGCGACGACGAGGACGATCTGTTCAAGGGCGCGAAGCCCGCGGTGTCCTGGCAGGGGCCGTCGCAGGCCGACAACGTCGACGCCGTCGCGCAATCGTTCACGCCGCCGAAAATCGCGGCCATGCCGAACCTCGACGACTGGGACGATCTTTTGGGCGACGACCCGATTTCGCCCTCGCCGCCGCCGCCGCCACCGCCGGTTGCTCCCGTCGCGCCACCGCCACCGCCGATGCCGCCAACCATCCAACCGCAGCCGATCGCGGCAGCGCCGCCCGCCCACTCCGATCCTTCCGCCCTGATCGCCGCGTTCCTCGACGGCGCGGGCGTCCCGAAGCTGGATGTGTCCGATCAGGACCCCGTCGCCTACATGCGCGCCGCCGGCGAGCTGTTCGGCCTCATGGTCGAAAGCCTGCGCGACGTGCTGATGTCGCGGGCGACGATCAAGGGCGAGTTCGGGGTCGAGCAGACCATGCTGCGCTCGCGCGACAACAACGCGCTGAAATTCTCGGTCACGCCGGCCGACGCGATCTCGGCCCTGCTGCAACCCGGCCGGCCCGGCTACATGGCGCCCATGCGCGCGACCAAGGAAGCGTTCGACGACGTTCGCATGCACCAGCTCGCGGTGATGGCCGGGGTGCAGGCGGCGCTGTTCAACCTGCTGAAGACGTTCGATCCGGCGGCGCTCGAAGCGCGGCTGCAAAAAGGCGGCGTGATCGAGAGCATCATGCCGGCCACCCGTCGCGCGAAGCTTTGGGAATCATTCTGCATGACGTACAAAGATATCGCGCGCGATGCCGACAGCGATTTCCAGGCCGTGTTCGGGCGTGAGTTCGCGCGGGCGTATACCGAGCAGGTTCGCTCGCATTAGCGTTTTGGGAAGATCGCGTTTTGGGGGACTGGGAATGACCGGCCGAAGACTCCTCGCACTCGGATGCCTGGTCGCCCTCGCCGGGTGTGGCGGCGCGCCGCCGCCGCCGCCGCCGACCGTGGTGAACGCCACGATCACCACCGCCGCCGACGTGAACGCGGGCGACAACGGCACCGGTGCCCCGGTCAGCATCCGCATCTACCAATTGGTGTCGTCGGCCGGCTTCGACGGCGGGCAGTTCTTCCCGCTGTTCGACAAGGATGCGGCCACGCTGAAGGACGATCTGGTCAAGCGCGACGATCTGCTGCTCGCACCGGGACAGTCGAAGACGCTGACGATCATGCCCGACGATCGCGCCCATTCGTTCGGCGTGTTCGGCGCGTATCGCGATTACGAACACGTCGCGTGGCACGCGAGCGTCGCCATTCCGGCCCACCAGACCAGCACGCTGACCGTCACCGCGGGCAAGGCCGGTGTCACGGCCAAGATCGAGCCTTTGCCGCCAGCCAAATAATAAGGGCCACGGTCATGAGCGACGACCCGTTCGCCGACATTCCCGACGCCGACCGGACCGTGATCCGGCCGCGCGCCGGTGGCCGTGCCCCAAGCGCATCCGCGACGACGGCGGCGCCGCGCCCGTCCGGCACCGACGCGACGCCGCGCGGCCTCGGCGACACGCTGCCGCTGGTCGGCATCAACCCGCTGGTGAAAGCCGCCTCGCCGTTGCTCGCCGCGATCGTGCGCCTGCGCGGCCGCCTGCAGCACCCGGACCCCGACGCGCTCCGCCGGGGTGTGGCGGAAGCGGTCCGGCAGTTCGAGCAGCGGTCGCTGCAAACCGGGCTCGATACGAAGTCGCTGCGTGCGGCCCGCTACGCGCTCTGCGCCACGATCGACGATCTGGTGCTGTCCACGCCGTGGGGAAGCCACAGCGCCTGGACGCAACAAAGCCTCACCAGCCTGTTCCACAACGAGGTATCGGGCGGCGAGCGTTTCTTCGACATTCTCGAGACCATGGAGAAGGAACTGGGCCGCCACGGCGACGTGGTCGAGCTGATGTTCCTGTGCCTTTCGCTCGGGTTCGAGGGCCGGTA
This sequence comes from uncultured Alphaproteobacteria bacterium, assembly GCA_963756975.1. Classification (GTDB taxonomy): domain Bacteria; phylum Pseudomonadota; class Alphaproteobacteria; order Acetobacterales; family Acetobacteraceae; genus CAVRQM01. The sequence goes on from CAVWPS010000002.1 coordinate 1,055,419, forward strand.
TCGCGTGCTGCCGCGCGGGGCGACCAACCTCGCCGAGTTCCGCGACAATCTGTTCCGCACGCTCCGCACTCGACGGCCGGAATACGAGCGCGAGTTGTCGCCGCACTGGCGCGGTGTCGGTGCCGGCTACAACGCGTTGCGGCAGCGCATCCCGCTGTGGATCGTCGGCGTCGCGACCGCCTGCGCCGCCGCACTGGTGTATTTCGCGTTCAACCTGCTGCTGGGCAGCGCGTCGGACGGCACGTTCGCGCGCCTCGCCGGGTTGCCGCCGACCGGCCCGGTGGTGATCGCCCGCGCCGCCGCCGTGCCCACGCCGCCCCCGCCCGCCCCTGTTCCGGTCGCGCCGAGCAACACGGCGGCCCATCTGCGCACGTTCCTGGCCCCGGAAATCAAGGAGGGTCTGGTCGAGGTGATCGAGGACGCGCAGACGATCACCGTCCGCATCGCCAACCACAACATGTTCGGCTCCGGCGAGGCGACGCTCAGCGCATCCTACGGCCCGTTGCTCGACCGGATCGGCACCGCGTTGCAGGACGAGCCGGGCAAGGTTCTGGTCGTCGGGCACACCGACAACCAACCGATCCGCACCGCGCGCTTCCCGTCCAACTGGCAGCTTTCGACCGCGCGCGCCGAGACGGTCGCGAAGACGATCGAGGCCAAGCTGTCCGATCCGTCACGGGTGAAGGCCGAGGGCCACGCCGACAACGAGCCGATCGCGTCCAACGCGACCCGCGACGGTCAGCAGCGCAACCGCCGCACCGACATCGTCGTCATCAAACCGCCCGCCGCACCATGACGAGTTCATTATGAAATTCCTGCTGTCGCGCTGGCTGCTGTCCGGCATCGCGGTCGCCGCGCTGTGCGCGCTGATCTGGTTCTTCACCCCGCTGATCGGCAGCGGCATCTACTTCCCGATGGAGCCGGTGCTGCCGCGCGCCGTGCTGATCGGCGTGATCGTGCTGCTCTGGTTCTCGCTGAACTACCGGCGGTCGATGAAGGCGCGCGCGCGCGAACGCCGGCTGATCGAGGGCATGGCGAAACCGGACGCGGCAGTGGTCGATCCGAACGCGACCGCGACCGCCGAGGAGGTGGCCATTCTCGGCGACCGCCTGAAGGAAGCGCTGACGACGTTGCGCGGCACCCGCAAACGCGGCTTCTTCGCGAAGTTCGGCGGCGGGGGCGGCGGATATTTGTACGACCTGCCCTGGTACATGTTCATCGGCCCGCCCGGTGCGGGCAAAACCACCGCACTCACCAATTCCGGCCTCAACTTCCCGCTCGCGGACGCCAAAAGCCCAGGCCCGGTCAAGGGCGTCGGCGGCACCCGCAACTGCGATTGGTGGTTCACCGACGACGCGGTGCTGATCGACACCGCCGGCCGCTACACGACGCAGGACAGCCACAAGGCGGTCGACAGCGCCGCATGGCAGGGCTTCCTCAACCTGCTGAAAACGCACCGCCGCCGGCAGCCGATCAACGGCGTCCTGGTCTCGATCAGCCTGTCCGACCTCGCCGTGCTGACCGAGGAGGAGCGGTTCGCCCACGCCCGCGCCATCAAGGCCCGCATCCGCGAGTTGCACGACCAGTTCGCGATCCGATTCCCGGTCTACGTGCTGTTCACCAAGTGCGACCTGGTGGCGGGCTTCGCCGAGTATTTCGCGAACCTCGGCAAGGACGAGCGCGAGCAGGTCTGGGGCATGACGTTCGCGATGGACGACGGCGCCGAGGAAGGCGGTGCGGTGGCGCACTTCCCGGAGGAGTTCGACCTGCTCGTCGACCGCCTCAACGACCGTCTGCTGGAGCGGATGCAGGCCGAGCCCGACATCAACGCGCGCAGCCTGATCTACGGCTTTCCGCAGCAATTCGCGTCGCTGCGCGAGGTCGCGTCCGACTTTCTCGAGGAAATCTTCCGCCCGTCGCGGCTCGAAACGCGCCCGCTGCTGCGCGGCGTCTATTTCACCAGCGGCACCCAGAACGGCACGCCGATCGACCGGCTGATGGGTGCGATGTCGGGCCAGTTCGGCCTGCAGCGCCAAGCCGTCACCGCGTTCAGCGGCGCCGGCAAATCATACTTCCTGAACCACGCCATCAAGGACGTGGCGTTCGCGGAGGCCGGCGTCGTCTCGGTCGACGCGAAGCTCGAGCGGCGGCAGCGCCTGCTGCACCGGGGCGGCTACGCGCTGGCCGCACTCCTGTTGGTGGTGCTGACGGCCGCATGGGCGACGAGCTATTTCAGCAACCTCGGCCTGATCGGTCGCGCCAACGCGCAGGCCGACACGTATATCGAGCAGTATGCGGCGCTGCTGAAGCGCCCGGCGGGCGACACCGAATTGCCGCCGTTGCTGCCGACGCTTGCGACATTGCGCGCCATGCCGGGCGGCTACGCGGACCGCGACACGTCGCCGGGCCTGCTGGCGGGCTTCGGGTTGTATCAGGGCTACAAGCTCGGCTCGCAGGCGACGGCCGCCTATTACCGCGCGCTGAACGCGCTGCTGCTGCCGCGTCTGCTGGCCCGGCTCGAGCGCCAGATGCAGGGCAATCTCGGCAACACCGACTTCCTGTATCAGGCGCTAAAAGTGTACCTGATCCTCGGCCGCGAAGGGCCGCTCGACCCGGCGCTGGTGCAGCAATGGATGGATGCGGATTTCGCCGCGTCGTTCCCGAACGCCCCCGACGACCGCGACGCGCTGAGCCACCATGTCGCCGCGTTGCTGGAGCGGCCGGTGACGGCGATCCCGCTGAACGGCCCGCTGGTCGATCAGGTGCGCGGCATCCTGCGCCAGACCCCGCTCGCGCGCCGCAGCTACGCCCGCATCGTCGCCAGCGAGGAAGCCAAGGCGCTGCCGATGTGGCGTTACTCCGACAAGGCGGGTGCGGCGGCCTCGGGCGTGCTGTTGCTGCGCTCCGGCAAGTCGCTCGATACCGGAGTCGACGGGCTTTATACGTTCACCGGCTACCACGACACGTTCGCGACGCTGCTGCCGGAAGTCACGCAGGACGTCGCCGAGGATAGCTGGGTGCTCGGCCATCAGGATCGTGTCGTCGAGAGCGACGTGAAGCAGGTCGCCCAGCTCCGCAGCGACGTGCTCGGCCTGTATCTCGACGACTACGTGCGCAAATGGGACTCGCTGATCGCCGACGTGCAGGTCAAGCCGTTCCGCAGCATGAGCGACGGGCTCGATGAGCTGAACACGCTGTCCGGACCGAACTCGCCGCTCCGGAACATCTTCCAGGCGTTCGACACCGAGACGCAGCTGGTCGCGTCGCAGCAGGCCGACAAACTCGCCGCGTCGTCCGGCAAGCTGGCCGAGGACGAGGCCAAGCGAGAGGCGCAACGCCAGATTTCCGCGCGCGAACGGCGGGTCGCGATGATGCTCGGCGGCGTATTCTCGGCCGGCACGCCGGTCGTCGATCCGGCGCAGCGCGTGAACGAGCATTTCAAATGGCTGCACGATTTCGTCGGCACGCCGGACAAGCCCGCCGGGCTCGACGCGGTTCTGACCAAGATGGCCCAGATCTACGCGAGCTTCAGTCAGGTCGCCGCGTCGCCCAATGCCGCGCAGGCGCTGCTCGGGGCCGCCGCGTCCAACAACGGCGGCAGCCTGTCGGCCCAACTCGACACGCTCGGCAAATCGATGCCGGGTCCGGTGCAGTCGATGGTGAAGACCGTCACCCAGAGCAGCAGCAGCGTCACCACCAGCGGGGCCAAGCAGCAGATCCAGGATGCGTGGGCGTCATCGGTCCTGCCGCTCTGCAAGGCCGCGCTGACCGACCGCTATCCGCTGTACAAAACCGGTAGCGCCGACGCGCCGATGGACGATTTCACCAAGCTGATGGCACCGGGCGGCCTGATCGCGGCGTTCTTCGACCAGTATCTGAAGCCGTTCGTCGACACGACGCAGAAGCCGTGGAAGTTCAACGGGGCGGCGGACACGCAGCTCGGCCTGTCGCCGAACACGCTGCAGCAATTCCAGCTCGCGTCCGAAATCCGCGACGCGCTGTTCACGAGCGGGCCGACGGTCGCGCTGAAATTCGAGGTCACGCCGACCGTGCTCGATCCCGGCGTCGGTCAGGTGACACTCGACGCCGACGGCCAGGACCTCAGCTACGCGCACGGCCCGGTGCTGCCGAGCCACATGGTCTGGCCCGGCCCGGGCGGCCGCAATCAGGTGCGGCTCACGTTCACCCCCGTCAGCGGGGCGAGTGCGGCCGTGACCAAGGACGGCCCGTGGGCGCTGTTCCGCCTGCTCGACACCGGCAAGCCGAGTTCGACGCAGACCGACCGCGTGACGTACACCTTCACCGGCGCGGGCGGATCGGCATCGTTCCTGTTCGTGGCAGGCAGCGTCATCAACGCATTCACCCTGCCGGCGCTGCACGAGTTCCGCTGCCCGCCGACGCTGTAATCAGGCAGCCAGCGCCCGCGCCACCGCGCCCGCGTCGCATTGCGGCCCGCACGGGGTTTGCCGCACCGGGTCCGGCCCGAGCTGTTTGATGAGTTTCGCCAGTGCGGCGACCGGTGAGCCGCTGATCAGCAGGTCGAGCTCGTGCATCGGCGGCACCTGCCAATGCAGCTTGTCCATCGTCTCCGGCGTGATCTTTTGGGCCTGCTCCACCGTCTCCCGGTTCAGCAACTGACCGGGGTTCGGCTGCACCGTCGGCATCCCGTCGAGCCGCCCGTCCGTGACCCGCAGCGCCTCCGGCAACAGGCGCTTCGCCGCCTCCACCTTTCGCTCCACCGCGCGCACGACCCGCTCGAACGGCACGGTTCGCGGGTCGGCGCCGAGGCTGTTCTTCAATCGCGCGATGGCGCTCGTCCGCGCGATCACCCGCATCAGCAACACCGGGTTTTCGAGCGGCGGCAACGCGACCCGGCGCAGCTTTCGCACGGTCCGCGCCAGGTGTTCGACCGCCTCGGGATCGGCCAAGTCGACCTCCTGCCACTGCGCGATCGCGACCAGCGGCGCGACCGCCTTCAGCTTTGCGAGCAGCGGCCGCCACGGGCCGACCGGCGCTTGCGGCTCCTCCTCCTTCGGCTCGAACACGCCCTGCGTCGCCGCGTCACGCACCGTGTCGGCCTGGCCGTTCAGCAGCGCGATCCGCGTCCAAGGCCGCGCGTCCTGCTCGACCCACGCCAAATCCGTCATGCGCCGGTTCAGCGTGCCGACGATGCGCGCCAGCTTTCGCACCTGGTCCGCGTCGGCCGGGTCGGTGCCGAGGTCCTCCTCGCAAGCCTGTTGCGCCTGAAACAGCCCGAGCACGGTCGCCATCGCCTGCGGCGCCATCGGCGGTTCCGCGATCTCGGCGTCCAGCCATTCTTCGTCCGGAACCCACGCCGGCGACGGCAGCCAGCGTGCGGCGAGCCAGTCGCTGACCGCCGGGATCAGCGGATCGGGCGTCGTCTCCGCCTGCTCGGCCGCGTCCGGCTCCGGCTCGACCTCGTCCTCGCGCAGCGCCGCGACCGTTTCCCGGCAGAAACATCCCATAAACATCTCTCCCGGCATCTTCGGCCGCCCGTGTTCCGTGCGGTTTTGACACTAGCAACGTCGCGCACGCACAAGGCAAGATAACGCAACGCGACCGTAAGATCTCGGAGTCGCCTCTGGTGGAGGACATTATGGGCGGCCCCCGTTTGCGCTCGGTGGCGTGCAGTCACGTCGGCCTGGTCCGCAAGCATAACGAGGACTCGTTTCTCGACCGGCCCGATATCGGCCTCTGGGTCGTGGCGGACGGCATGGGCGGCATGACGGCCGGCGGTGTCGCGAGCCAGGCCATCGTGACCGCGCTCGACGACCTTCCGATGCCGCTCGATGCCCCGGACATGATCCGCGAAGTCCGCGCGCGGATCGAACGGGTCAACGGCGAACTGCGGGAGATGGCGGAGCGGCGCGGCCCGACGACGACCATCGGCAGCACGGTCGTGGGTCTCGTCATCCACAGCGGCCATTTCGCGTGCCTGTGGGCGGGCGACAGCCGCATCTACCGGCTCCGCAACGGCGAACTCGACCGGCTGACGCACGACCACAGCCTGGTGCAGGAAATGGTCGACGCCGGGTTGCTGCTGCCGGAACAGGCGGAGGCGCATCCGAACGCCAGCGTCATCCGCCGCGCCGTCGGCGTCGACGACGACATCGTGCTCGACACCGTTCACGCGCAGGTTCTTGCGGGCGATCTGTTCCTGCTGTGCAGCGACGGGCTGACGCGGATGGTCGGCGACGAGGAGCTGGAGGACGAACTCGCCCGCGGCCCGATCGAGGCGGTGAGCGAGCGATTGCTGGCCATGGTGCTGGAGCGCGGTGCCAAGGACAACGTGACGTTCATCCTGGTCGAAGCGCCCTAGCATTCTGGTCGAAGCGCCCCAGCGGCCGTCATCGTCTACGGTCCGGGCGGCACCTGGTTGAACTGATAAAACCCGTAATGCTGCATGATCCACTTCAGATTGTATCCGTATTCCGGATCGGTTGCGTACACCCCCGTCAGCGCGTCCGCGAAGGCGTCCGGGTTCGCCGCCTGGGCCATCGCCGGCGCGTACACCTTGTTCGACGCGAGCAGCTTGCCGTGCAGATCGAACGCCTGTTCGAGGTTGTCGAACTTCCGGAAGCTCGCGGTGATGTGGATGCTCTGTCCGCCTTCCACTTCGCGCGTTCCCGCGTCGACGCCCGCCTGACCGGCGACCGCCTTGATGCCGAACGGGTTGTTGCTGTCGGGCGGCATCGACGCACCCCACGCGCTCTCGACCGCCCATTGCGCGAGCGTCACCGAGGCCGGCACCTTCCAGTGCACCTGCGACGCGGTGGCGGCGGTCGCGATGTCGGGCGGCACTTTTCCGACATGGCCGAACCGCGGCGGCGGCTTGCCCGCGTCCGCCACCAGCGGATGTGCCGCCAGCGAATAGTATGTCTCGCTGCCGGGATCGACGCGTCCGGAGGGCGGGTTCATGTTCAGGACCACCGCCTGATACGCCTCGATCGCCAGCACGAACCCGATATCGACGCCGCCGGTGACCGGCAGGAACGTGTGCGGCTGCGGCAGCCGGTCGTTGAGCAGCGATTGGATGACGAACACGTCGCCGGGCTTGTTCACCGCCCCCTCGCCGACCGAGGCGAAAATCGGCGGCGCGACCCGTCCCATCTCGTCGGTGCTGAGGATCTGGGCGGACGGCAGCAGGGCCAAACGGACAATCCTAAAGCGTTGCGGATCGACAATATCGGCTACCAGAATGGGTCTGCCCGTTCAACCATCGGCCATGGGCTGCTATAGCGGGCGGAACGTTACGGTCACGTGGGGAGACGAGAGCTGAGCGATCCGTCGACCCCAGACCCGCAGGACAACAACGACCAGACGCGCGTCATTCGTCCCCGCCCCGCCGGCCGGCGCGCGGCGGCTACGGCGGCGGTCGCGGACCCGGCGGCGGACGGTTTGCAGACGCTCGTGTCGGCCGTTCCCGAACCGCATGACGGCCCGGCGCTGATCGGGCCGGCGATGCCGCTGCTGCAACTGATGGCGCGGCTGCGGACGATGGCGACACAGCCGGACGCCGCCGAACTGCGCGGCCGGACCGAGGACCAGTTGCGCGTGTTCGAGGCGCAATCCGAAAAGGCGGGCGTGCCGGCCGACCAGATCAAGCGCGGCCATTACGCGCTGTGCGTGAGCCTGGACGATCTGGTGCTGAACACGCCGTGGGGCGCGCGCGGCGCGTGGGCCAATGCGCCGCTGGTCGCGACGTTCCACCCGACCATCGGCCCCGAACGCTTCTTCGGCATGCTGCGGCAGATGCAGGAGAAGGCGGCGACGTTCCGCCCGGTGCTGGAGCTGATGTTCGTCTGCCTCTCGCTCGGCATGCTCGGCCAGTATCGCGACCAGAAGGGCGGGGCTGCCGAGGTCGAGGCGCTGCGGCAATCGGCGGCGATGACGCTCGACCGGCAGACGCCGCCGCCCGCCGACCTCGCGGCCAACTGGCGCGGCATCCACGCGCCGTTCGCGCCCGGACGCCGCACCCGGTTTCCGGTCTGGGTCGCGGCCGCCGCCGGACTGGCCATCGTGGGCGGCGCGTTTCTGCTGCTGACCCTGCGGCTGAACGACCGCTCGGACGCGGTGTTCGACGCGATGCTGGCGGCAACGCCGTCGCACATGCCGGACGTGACGCGGCAGGCGACCCCCGTGCCGCTGCCACCGCCGCCGCCCTCGCCGGTGCCGACCGCGCAGGACCGCCTCGCGGCCCTGGTGCCTGCACCGGTCACGGTCGCCGGCACACCCGCGACGCCGGTGCTGCGGATCCCGGCCGACGCCCTGTTCCGCGCCAACACGGCTTCCCTGCTGCCGGCCGCGACCCCGCTGCTGCAATCGGTCGCGGACGCGGTAAAAGGCTCCCGGCTCGACGTGGTCGGCTACACCGATAGCCACCCGGTCCACACGGTTCAGTTTCCGTCCAATTTCAAGCTCTCGGCGGCACAGGCAGCGTCGGTGCAAAAGGCGCTCGGCCGCATGCTCGGGGCGGGGGCGAAAACCGCCGCCGAGGGACGCGCCGCCGCCGATCCGGTCGCGGACAACGAAACGCCGGACGGGCGCGCGAAAAACCGGCGGATCGAGATCGTCGTGGACCCGGCCTCGCCATGAGCGTCCTGCTGTCGCGCTGGACGACGACGCTGGTCGGCACGGCGCTGCTGGCCGCCCTCGTCTGGGTGTTCGGCCCGCTCTGGCCGCCGCTCGAGGATGTGTTGCCCCGGGCGCTCGTGATCCAGACGATGCTGGTCGTCTGGGCGGTCGCGAACGCGCTGCTCGACTGGCGGCGGCGGTCGCGTGGTTCGGCGTTGATGGCCGGCCTCGGTGCGACCGGAGCCGAGGCGGAGGCGGTCGGGGAGACGCTGACCAAGGCGCTCGGCCTGCTGCGGAAGTCGGGCCAGCGCGGCTCGCTGACGGAGTTGCCCTGGTACGCCATCATCGGCCCGCCCGGTGCCGGCAAGACCACCGCCCTGCTCAACGCCGGGCTGCGCTTCACCCTGTCCGAACAGCTCGGCCGTGCGTCCGTGGCGGGCGTCGGCGGCACCCGGATGTGCGAGTGGTGGTTCACCGAGGGCGCCGTGCTGATCGACACGGCCGGCCGCTACACGACGCAGGATTCCGACAAATCGGTCGATCGCGCGGGGTGGGACGCCTTCCTCGGGCTGCTGAAACGCACCCGTCCGCGCCAGCCGCTGAACGGCGTCATCGTCGCGATCGCCCTGCCGGACGTGGTGCAGGCGTCGGCCGCCGAGCTCGACGCGCACGCGGCCGCCATCGCCGCGCGCATCACCGAGCTGGAGCGCCGGTTCGGCATGAAGATGCCGGTCTACGCGCTATTCACCAAAGCCGACCTGATCGCCGGCTTCTCGGAATTCTTCGACGACCTCGACGCGGCCGGCCGCGATCAGGTCTGGGGCGAGACGTATCCGCTCACCGCCGGACCGGACCTCGCCGAGACGTTCGGCGCCGGGTTTCGCGGGCTGGTCGGGCGGCTCGGTGCGAAGATGCTGGCCCGGCTGCAGGCCGAACACCGGCCGGAGCGGCGGGGGGCCATCGCCGGTTTTCCGACCCAGGTCGCGAGCCTCGAAAAGCCGCTCGCGCGCTTCGTCGCGAATGCCTTCGCGGGCGGCACGATGTTGCGCGGCGTGTATTTCGCGTCCGGCACGCAGGAGGGCACGCCGCTCGACCGGCTGACCGGTGCGATGGCGCGCGCGTTCGGCATCGACCAGACCCGTGCCGTGGCGCTGCGGCCGGAGGCGGGGCGCAGCTACTTCCTCGGCCGCCTGCTGCGCGACGTGATCTTCGACGAGGCGATGCTGGTCCGCGAGCCGCCCGGTGCCGCCCGCCGCCGTCAGGTCGTTCGCGCGGCCGGGTTCGCCATCATCCTGCTGGCCGTGTGCGGGGCCATCGGCGCGTTGGCGCTGAGCGACCGCACGGCCGAACGCCAGATCGCTGACGTCGCGTCGTCGCTCGACCAATACGAGCAGGTGGCCCGCACCGCCGCGATCGACCCGGTGTCGGACGGCGATTTGCGGCCGCTCGTCGCGTTGCTCGACCGTGCCGCCGCCCTGCCGGACGCCATCCCGGCGCAGCCGGTCGGCTTCGGCATGGAACAGAACGCCAAACTCGATGCCGGTGCGCGCGCCGTCTACCGTGACGGGCTGATCTACGGGCTGCTGCCGCGACTGGTCTGGCGGCTCGAGACGCGGATGCGCGGCGACCTGACCCGGCCGGACCCGCTGTACGAGGCGACCCGCATCTACCTGATGCTCGGCGGCGCCGGGCCACTCAACGTCCCGCAGGTCAAGGCGTGGATGGCGCGGGATTGGGCGCTCGCCTATCCGGACGATGCGGCGACGACGGCCGCGCTGGACCGCCACCTCGACCGGCTGCTGGCCGAGCCGCTGCCGTCGCTGACGCTCGACGGGCAACTGGTCACCGCCGCCCGCGCCAGTTTTAGCCGCGTGCCGCTCGCCGAGCGCGTGTTCGGCAGCATCCGGTCGTCCCCGGCGGCGACGGCGCTCCCGCCCTGGCGGCCGGCCGACGTGCTCGGCCTCGCCGGCGTCACCGTGTTCGCCCGCGCGTCCGGCCGGCCGATGACGGACGGCATCCCGGGCCTGTATACCGCCGACGGCTACCGCACGGTGTTGCTCCCCTCGATCGGGGCCGCGACCAAGCAGGTGGCCAGCGAGACGTGGGTGATCGGCCGCCAGACCGACTACGCCCAGGGCGAGCTGGCCGATCTGCAGCGGGCGGTCGCCGCCCTGTACGTCGCCGATTTCGACGCGCGCTGGGACGCGATGCTGGCCGACCTCGTGATCGCGCCCATGCCGTCCCTGCCGCAGGCGGCGCAGGCGCTGTATATCGTCGCCTCGCCGGAATCGCCGATGCGCGCACTGGTTCGGTCGCTGGCGGCGCAGTTGAAGCTGCCGGACGCGGGCTCGTCCAAATACGCGAACCTGATCGCGCTGACCGCCGGTGACGGCGCCGGGCTGGAGCGGTCGCTGCGGCTGGTCGCGGACATCCAGCAGCAGCTCGCCAAGATCGCGGCATTGCCGGTCGGCACGGCGATCCCGCCCGGCGGCGACGACATCGGGACCGCGCTGCAGACGGACGCGGCACGTCAGCCCGACCCGCTCGGCCGCTGGATGTCCGGCATCGCGGTCACCGCACAGGCGCTGCGCACCGGCAACGTCCGCCGCCAGACGGTGCTCGCCTACAACGCGGCCGGCGGCCCGGCGCAGGCGTGTCAGGCGGCGCTGTCGGGTCACTCGCCGTTCGGCGCGAACGGATCGCCGCTGCCGCTCGACACCTTCGCCCAGGTGTTCGGACCCGGCGGCGCGTTGGACGGGTTTTTCAACGCGCAGCTCAAACCGTTCGTCGACGTGTCCACGAAGCCGTGGAAACCGCAGGCTGCCAACGGCGCGACCCCGCCGGTCTCGCCCGCCGAATTGGCGCAGTTCCAGCGCGCGGCGGCGATCCGCGACGCGTTCTTCCCCGCGGGCCAAGCGACGCCGTCGGTCACGTTCGAAATCGCGCCGTCCCCGCAAGCCAAGCCGGCCACGCTGGCGGTCGCCGGGACGGTGATCGAGTCCGGCAAGGGACCGCCGCAAACCGCCCAGATCACCTGGCCGGCCGCCGACGAGACGGCCACGCTGACGATCGGCGGCGCGCCGGCGTCGCTGACCGAAACCGGACCGTGGGCGCTGTTCCGGCTGTTCGGCCACGGCAAGCTGCTGGCGCCGAACAAGGCGGGGCGTCAGGAGCTGGCGTTCACCATCGGCCCGGCCAGCGTCTCCTACCTGCTGCACCTGACGGCCCAGCCGAACGCGTTCTCGCCCGGCTTGCTGAGCGATTTCCGCTGTCCGGCCGTCCAATGAGCCTTGCCGCCGGGTTCTTCGGCAAAATCCCGACGCGCGGCGATTTCGTCCGGCACGGCCTGCCGCCCGATTTCGTGCGGGCGCTCGATTCGTGGTGGCAAGCCGTCCTGCCCGACAGCCGCGCCCGGCTCGGCGAGACCTGGACCGACGCGTGGATGGAGGCGCCGGTCTGGCGGTTCGCGCTCGCGCCCGGCATTTGCGGCGCGTGCGCGGCCGTCGGGCTTTGGGTTCCGAGCACCGACAAGGCCGGCCGGCTGTTCCCGCTCACCATCGCGGTCGCCGCCCCGAAATGGCGCGATCTGGCCGCCGCGACCCCGTTCCTCGACGCGGCCGAGACGATCGCGATCGCGGCCGTCGAGCGCGACGTGGAACCCGAACAACTCGCCGACGCGATCCAGGCCGCCTGCGCGCAAGCGGGCACCCCGATGCCGGAGCCGCTGGCCGGTACCGGCCGCTGGTGGACCGAGGGCAGCCCCCGCGTCGCCCCGGTGTCGCGCGACTATTCCGAAATGCCGGACGGACGCGCCTTCGGGGCGATGCTGCGCGACGCCTGATAATTCTGTCCTTCGAGGGTTTCGGCGCGTGGCGGGTTAAGCCACCGCGACCGCCTTCCGCCGCATCCCCCGCCCGACCGCGTAAATGCGCTTGATGATCCGCAACATGCCGGGTTTGTCGCGGGCCAGAACGACCTCGCGGAACACGTCGTTGACCCGGGTGATCCCGTACGTCTTCCCGGGCGCGCCGGCGATTTCGAAAAATGTCGGGATGTCGGCGCCGATCGCGGCCGCGACCGATTCCGCGAACCCCGCGGCATCGACCGCACCGCGATCGAGCAGCGTGAACACGACCGCCGATTCGCTCTCGGTCACCCGAAGCCGCACCAGCACGCGCGACAGGTCCGGGCGCATCGTGTCGCGCACCCACCGCAACTGCCGCCACCCGCAATAGAAGCTGCGGCACGTGTGCGGGCGGGCGTCGTAGATCGCGCAATGGTTGTCCGGCAGCGCGTTCCGGCAGCGCACGCCTTGCGGTTTCTTCAGCGCCGGATCGTCGATCGTCAGCGCCACGCAACAGACGTTGCACGCGCCGCACTCCCGGCCGGCGACCAGATCGGGTTCCACGTCCATCCCCTCGCGACGCACGATTTGCGCGCGTTTCGAACGGCGGCGCAACCGATCTCAGACGGTCGGCCGCCGCGAAAATCCGGGCTCGTCGGGCGGCTCGGCCAGTTCCTCGACGATCTCCGACACCTCGGCCAGGACGGGGCCACGGCGGCACAGGCGGAGCGCCTCCTCGATGGCCGCCGGCGCGCCGTCGATCAGCGCCTCCACCGTGCCGTCGCGGCGGTTGCGGACCCAGCCGGACAGCGCGAGCCGCCGCGCCTCGGCCACCAGCCAGTCGCGATAGCCGAGGCCCTGCACCCGGCCCGAGATGATGATTCTCCGCGCGGTCATCGTGCCCTCGCCAACTCGATGAACCGGGCCGCGTCGGCCACGTCGCGCTCGGCCGACAGGCGTGCCGCAATCGCCTCGTCGTCCTCGCCCCACAACGCGGCCTGGAACAGTTCGTCGACGATGGACGTCGCGTGGGCGCCGGCGGCCGTGATCGCCCCGGCCGCGAGCGCCAGGCCGAGTACCGAGGCTGCCCAGCGCCGGCACGATCACGCCGAGGCCGGCCAGCGTGTTGACGTCGCAGGCCGCGACGGCGCCCGTCAGCGCGTCGATGGCCGCATCCGGTTGCCGGACGGCGACGATCCCTTGCACCACCGTCAGCCGCGCGCCGTAGCTCGCCGCCGCCCAGTCGATCCACGGATCCCACGCCGCCGCCTCGGCCGCGACCAGTTCGGGCGGTTCGAGGGCGCGGTAGCACAGCAGATCGTTCTCGCCGTAGCGGGCAAGCTCGGCCACGACCCCGTCCGCCACCGCAGCCACCCGCTCCTGCGCGGTGCCGGCCAATCGCGTCAGGGGGACGTCCGAATAGTCCATGGTGCCGCCCGGCCCGTCGCCCGCCGCCGCCCATTCGGCCGCCAGCGCCTCGGCGAGCGGCCGCGTCGCGATTTTCAACGCTTGCCCGCCCGGCAGCCGCATCGGCTTGCCGTCTAGCTTGACGGACCAGCCGCCCCCGTCCGGCTCGGCGGTCGCATCGGTCCAGAACCGCTTCATCGCAGCAACCCACGCAGCAGGTCGGCAGGCTTTTTCCTCGATTCGGAGGGGGCCGTCGGCGGCGGCAACGGCAGCGCGACACCGATCGCGAGGAGGCTCGCGGCACACGCATCGCCCTTCGACACCGGGTCCGGGTGCGGGTCGGAGCCGATCGCCGGCGCTTCCCACCCGCCGGTCACCATGAGCGGCAGCGACAGGCCGATCCCGCTGCGCAGCACCGGCCGCACTTTCAGCGCCAGCGTATGCGCCCGCAGGTCGACCGTGCCCTGGCCCGACGCGGTCAGTCTCGGCGTGTCGAGGGTGATCGGCGCCACGGTCGCCACACCGCCGGTCGCGGACATGCGCAGCACCACGCAGCGGAAATGGGTCGGGCCGATCGTGACCTTGACCGGCAGTTTGCGCGTCGCCTCGATCAGCGCGGGCGCGATCGCGGTCGGGTCCAGCTCGCCGTCCACGGCGGCCAGGGACGCGCTGCCGACGAGGTTCGCGAGCAGCGCGTCGGTCGTCTCGCCGGCCGTGTTCAGCTCGGCGCGGACCGTCGCGGTGCCGGTCATCGGGCCGCTCGTCAGTTTCAGCGACGGCGCTTGCAGCATCAGCACGATGGTCGGCGGCGCGCTGCCCGCGTCCAACGTGGCGCTGGCATGGACCGGCCCCGCCACCGTGTCGGCCGCCACCGGGTCGAGCACGAGGCGGCCGTCCGCGAGCGTCGCGTGGACCCGTGCGGCGTGCAGCACCGCGCCGCCCAGCGTCAGTGCGTCGGCGCTGAGTGCCACGTCGCCGGTCGCTTCCCGCAACCGCGCGAACGGGTCGGGCGGGGGCGACGGCGTGCTCGGCGCGGCCGGTGCCGACGGTGCCGACGGTGGCGCGGCCGCAGGTTGCGGCTCGGGTGCGCGCATCGCCCGCAGCACCGCGTCCATATCCAGCGTCTTGGCTGCCAGCGTGCCCATGACCGAGGGCACTTTCGCGTCGTCGGCGACGGTGACGTTGCCCGAAAGATCGCCGGCCGAACTGGTCAGCGCCAGCCGGTCGAGCGCCACGTGGAACACCGGACGCCCCGTGACGTGAAGAAAGTCGCCGACCGCCACATGCCCGGCCGCGTGCGTCTCGATCGAGGCGGCCCCGGCCGGCAGGCGGGGCGATAGCGTAGCGAGATCGGCCGCGCGCCCGTCGAACACCGCGTCGAAACTGCCGTCGCGCGCCGCGTGGCCGGTCGCGTGCAGCATCGCCCCTGGCTGCTCGATCGAAACGTCGACCGGCTGCGGCCCGGGCGCGCCGAGGCTGGCGACCGGTGCCGTCGTCACCGTGATGCTCCGGTGGCCACGCTGGATTTTCACCCGTGTCGCGTCCGACCCCACATGCGCCGTGACGTCGGACCGGCCGGGCGCGTCGCCCAGCACCGGGTCGGGCGGCAACGTCACCTGACCGGTCGCATCGACCGCGTAGCCGCCCGCGTCGGGACGGGTGCCGGTGATCTCGGCCGTGTCGCCCCGGCTCGCCAGCGACGCCGTCAGATGCCAGCCATCGGCCTGATGCGACGCGCGCGCCTGCGAAACATCGACCGGAAATCCATCCACGACCGCGTGACCGTCGACGATCGTCACCGCGCCGATCTTCGGACGCAGCCGGACCGAGCCGCCGCCACCCGACCCGGTAGCGGGTTCCGGCGACGGATCGGACGGGCGGGCAAGATCGGCCACATTCAGGACGAGGTCCGGATGCTCGAGCCGGATGTCGCGAACGTCGACCACGCCGGAAAAGAACCCGAACAGACCGATGCCGGCCACCACGCGGGGCAAAATCAGCATTTCGGGCCGCGCACGGCCGGGCGGGTTGTCGACGGTGACGTTCAGCGCCTCGATCGTCAGGTCGGGATGAACGCGCAGGCTGCCGATATGGACCGGATGGCCGGCCGCACGGGTCGCGGCGGCCTCGATCTTCGGGATGAAGCGCGACGGATCGCGCAGCAGCCATGCCCCGGTTCCGGCCACCGCGAGCACCAGCAGCACCAGGATCCCGACCGCGAAAAAAGCCGCCCGCCTCACTTGCGGCGCTCGACCCTGCCGACCGGGGGCGCCTCGAACCCGAGGGTGCGAAACGTGTCCATCATGTGCGGCGGCAACGGGGCCTCGACCGCCAGCGTGCCGCCCGCCGGATGCGGGAACGAAATTCTCCGCGCGTGCAGGTGCAGCGTATCGCCCAGCCCGTCGATCATCGCGCTGTTACGGCCTTCCTTCTCGACCCCGTACGGCCGGTCGCCGAGGATGGGTGCCCCGATCGACGCCATGTGGACCCGCAGCTGATGGGTGCGCCCGGTCAGCGGTTTCAGCTCCATCCAGGCGAGCTTTCGCGCCGCGTGATCGAGCGTCCGGAAATCGGTGATGGAGGCGACCACATCCGTCGTGTCGTACGGCCCGGCCACCGCCGCCCGCTCGCCCTTGAACCCGTCGACGCGGATGAGGTTGGCCTCGATCCGCCCTTCGACCGGCACCGGGCGGCCGACGACCACGGCCCAGTATGTCTTCTCGACCGCGCGGGACCGGAACGCGGCCGCCAGCCGTGCCGCGACGCCGGGCGTGCGCGCGACCACCAGAACGCCGGACGTCTCGCGGTCCAGCCGGTGCACGAGGCGCGGCTTCGGGCCGCCCGGCTCGCGCAGCCCGTCCAGCATTTGGTCGACGTGCCTGCGGATGCCGGGGCCGCCCTGCGTCGGCAGCCCCTGCGGCTTGTTCAGCACGATCAGCTGCGGGTCCTGATAGACGACCAGAGCCAGGATTTCGCGGGTCAGCGCCGGATCGACCGCCGGCGGTGCCGCTTCGGTCTCGGTCGTGTCGGGCGGCGGCGGGATACGAACCACCTGCCCGGGGTTCAGCCGCGCATCGGCACCGGCGCGCGCGCCATCGACGCGGACCTGCCCGGTCCGGCACCACCGCTGGATCACGCCCTGCGTCAGCGCCGGCACGTGACGGCGCAGCCAGCGGTCCAGCCGGATGTCCGCCTCGTCGTCGGTGACGGTGACGAGGGTGACGCTCATGCGGCACTCCGGTCGTAGGCGCGGGATTTCCAGACGACGCCCCGGCCGAGATGATGCGCCACCGCCGACCCGACCGTTGCCGCGATATAGAACCCTGCCATCGCCGGCAGCAGCAGCGCCATCCCGAGGTCGCGCGGCCGCATCCGCAACTGCGTCGGCACGAACGTCGCGGCCATCAGCAGCCAGGATGCCGCACCGAGCCACCGCGCCGGCCCGTGCCCGAGCACGGCGACGACGGGCGGCAGCACGAACAGCAGCGCCATGCCGAGCATCGACCCGAGCAGGACCAGCGGATCGCACCCGAGCTGGACATAGGCCGAGCGCGCGACCATGCCCCACACGTCGCGCGCCGCCGGGTACGGCCGCACCGAGCGGGCGAGCCGCGTGTGGCCGAGCCAGATTTTTCCGCCCGAGCGCCGCACGATCCCGGCCAGCGCCACGTCGTCGATCAGCCGGTCGCGGATCGCCGCAATCCCGCCGGCCCGCTCCAGCGCCGCGCGCCGGATCAGCACGGTGCCGCCCGCCGCCGCCGCGATCCGGCCCGCGTTGACCCGCGAGAACGGGAACAGCAACTGAAAGAAGTAGACGAAGGCCGGGATCAGCGCCCGCTCCGCGACGGCCTCGCAGCGGAGCGACACCATCTCGCTCACCATGTCGAACCGCCCGGATTGCGCGTGCGCCATCAGCGTCGCGAGGTGGCGGGGGTCGTGGACGATGTCGGCGTCGGTCAGCAGCAGCCAATCCGCCGAGCCTTGGGCGACACCTTGCGACACCGCCCACAGCTTGCCGGCCCAGCCGGCCGGGCGCGCGGCACCGGCGATCACAGTCAGCCGGGCGGCCGGATCGGGGACCGCCCGGGCGCGGGCAGCGGTGCCGTCGGCGCTGCCGTCGTCGACCAGCGTCACGGACAGCGCGCCGGCATAATGTTGCGCCAGCAGCGAGGCGATGCCGGACGCGACCAGCGCCGCCTCGTCGCGCGCCGGCACGACGGCGTCGACCGAGGGGGCTTCGCGCGGCGTTGCGGGCGACAGTTCCGGGCCGGGCGACCAGAACCGGCCGTGCAGCAGCGCCAGATACAGCCACCCCAGAAACGCCATAGCGGCGATGGTGATCACGCGCGCACCATCCCGTTCGCGCGGAACCAGCCGATCGCGTCGACGATCGCGTCGCGCGCCGGACGTGGCGTGTAGCCGAGTTCGTCGCGCGCCTTGTCCGACGAGAAGAACATCAGATGCCGCGCCATCCGCAAATGATCGCGCGTCACCAGCGGCTCGATCCCGGTGGCGCGCGCGACCGCCTCGCTCGCCACCGCCAGCGGCCACAGCATGCCCGGCGACAGCTTGACCTTCGGCGCGCGGCGGCCGGCGATCCGCGCCACGTGGCCCAGGATGTCGCGCAGGCGAAGGTTCTCGCTGCCCAGGATGTAGCGCTCGCCGATCCGGCCGCGTTCCAGCGCCAGCGCGTGACCCTCGGCCACGTCGTCCACGTGCACGACGTTGATCCCGGTATCGACGTAGGCCGGCATGCGGCCGTTCGCGGCGTCGGCGATCATGCGCCCGGTCGGCGTCGGCTTGATGTCGCGCGGGCCGATCGGACCGGCCGGATTGACGATCACCGCCGGCACGCCCTCATCGGCGACCAGCCTCAGCACCGCCTGCTCGGCGCGGTATTTCGACTTCTTGTAGAAGCCCGCGACAGCATCCTCGGTGACCGGCGTCGTCTCCGTCGCCGGCGTCCCGTCATCGGTCAGCCCGAGGGCGGCGACCGACGAACAATGCACGATCCGCTCGACCCCGGTCGCCTTTGCGGCACGCAACAGTGCCACGGTCCCGGCGACGTTGGCCTGCTCCATCGCGGCCTGATCCGGTACCCAGATGCGGTAGTCGGCGGCGACGTGAACAAGGTAGCGGCAGCCCGCCACGGCACGCGACAGGCTGGCCGGATCGCGCAGATCGCCCTCGGCCAGTTCGAGATCGAGGCCGTCGAGGTTGCGCCGGTCGCCGCCGGCCCGCACCAGCGCCCGCACGGCATGTCCCCGCGCCAACAATGTTCTAGCCACCGCCGAGCCGACGAAGCCGGTGGCCCCGGTCAGTAGCGTAGTGTCGTCGCGCGTCATCGCGCCCCTATACGCGCCCGGACAGGGGCGCGGCCATACTGTCCGAGGGCGGCCGTCAATATTCCGGTAGCGGCGGCGTGGATTGGATGAACCGCTCGATGTCGGTCAGCACCGGCGCACGGCCCTGGAACCGGGGGGTCAGCGCCAGCACGATCCCGACATGGCCGAGGTCCGGATAAATCCTCGAGGCCACCGGCCCGCCATCCGCCTGGATCTTCGTCGCGAGCGAGATGGTGTTGCGCGGCATCACCGTGCGGTCGTCGGCCCCGGCCAGCAACAGCATCGGCCGGTTGGTGCCGTCGACGTAGCTGATCGGCTGCTTGGCCGGATCGTCCGGCGACGGCGAGAACACTTCGCGCGCGTCCTTATCGGTGATCGGCGCGAAATCGTACGGCCCGGCGAGGCCGACGAACCCGTCCACCTTGTCGCGCGACCCGCCCGCCGCCGCGAGGTACCGGCGATCGAGCGCCAGCATGGCGACGTCGTAGGCCCCGGCCGAGTGGCCGACGACGAACAGCCGGTCCGGATCGCCGCCCCAGCTCGCCGCCACCTGCTCGGCATAGGCGACCGCGCGCGCGTTGTCGGCGATGAAATCCGGCCAGCGGACGGCGGGGTACACCCGGTAGTCGGGCACCATGACCACGTTGCCCTGCCGCGCGAGGGCGGCGGCGGCGAACAGGTAGTCGCCCCGGCTGCCGCTGCGCCACGCGCCGCCGTAGATGAACACGATCACCGGCAGCTTCCCGGCCACGTCGACCGGCCGGTAGACGTCCATCTCCATGCGTGGATCGGACGCCATCGGCCCGGTCGCGAACGGCACGTCGCGCACGATCGTCAGGCCCGCGTGCGGGATGGTCGCGTCCAGGATTTCGACCGGCGAGCAGGCGGCGACGAACGCCAGGATCGCGGCCGCACACGCGCGGCGGCCCCACATGAGGGTGGTCAAACCTTTGCCGGCTCGGCGGCCGGCGCGACGGCCTCCACGACAGGACGCGGCTTGCGCGTCGGGACGGGGGCGGGCGTCACCCCGTAGGCTCGCACGATCCCGTATTTCGGCGGCGTACGCGGATGGCGATGCCGGCGCGCAACCGAAACCGCCCGCGAACTCGGCGCGAACCGCTTCAGATCCGCCTCGGTCGTCGAGTATTGCACGAGCCTGCCGCCGACGAACCCGAACAGGCCGTCCTCCGCGCACGCGGCCACCAGCTTGGCGGCGCCACCGGGCGTGATCAGGTAAGCGTCCGCCGCCGGCCCGCTCGCGGTCGCGTCGATCAGCGCCATGATGTCGGTCATGGGAACCACCTTCAACGAGTCGGGGCGGTCGAGATCGGCAGCGTCGCCGGCATTCCTCGACATCATCCGGTCGCCGACGAACACCAGATCCGCGTTCTCGGGCAGGCTCAACGAACGCAGCGCGGCGAGCGCCCGAAGTTCCACCATGCTCTCGATCAGCAGCGCCGTGGCGGTGCCCTGCGCGATCCGCTCCCACGCGGCGAGGTGGCCGAGGAACGGGCCCAGCGCGTCGCCCCGGCTCCAGTTCTCGTCGCGGGCCAGCATGCCGCAAACCAGCTTCGGCAGGGCGTCGGCCAGGACCGGCGGGATGGTGTGCAGCTCGCCCCCTGGCACGGCGGCCAGCTCGGCCGCGAGCTGGGCGCGAACCCATCCGCCGCGGGCGTTGTCGATCAGATAAATCGGCAAGGTCTCGCCAAGGCGCATCGGGCCGGTCTCCGCCTGTCAGGTCGGCCGGACCCTGCCCCGGCCCGGCCGCATTGGCAAACTCATCCGGTCAGCGCGCCCATCGCACGCCGCATGAACAGCCGTTTCAGCGGCGGCAGGCGGTGGACGGCCGCGATCCCGAGGTCGCGCGCGAGCCGCACCGGGGCCGCGTCGGTGCTGAACAGCCGGTCGAGCAGGTCGGTCGCGGCCAGCATCAGCAGGTTGTCCGGCCGCCGGTCGCCCTGGTAGGCGCGCAGCAACGTGTCCTCGCCCGGATCGCGCCCGGTCGCGATCGCCTCCGTCACCCGCGACGCCAGCGCGCGCGCATCGCGGAAGCCGAGGTTCAGCCCCTGTCCCGCGATCGGGTGAATGCCGTGCGCCGCGTCGCCGACCAGGGCGAGCCGCGTCGCGTGGTACCGGTGCGCGTGCAACGCCCCGAGCGGATAGCTCCAGCGCCGGCCCATCGGCCGCGCGCCGCCGAGGTGGGTGCCGAGCCTGCGCTGCAGCTCCCGCGCGAACGCGGCGTCGTCGAGCGCCAGGATGCGCCGCGCCGTCGCGTCGCGCTCGGTCCACACGAACGCGGACAGGTTCGGCGCCCCCTCGGTTCCGGCCATCGGCAACTGCGCGAACGGGCCGGCGGGCAGGAAATGTTCGAGTGCGGTGCCGTTGTGCGGCAGCTCGTGCGCGATGGCACCCACGATGCCGGTCTGGCCGTAGCCGTACCGGGTGACGGCGATGCCGGCCTCGGCGCGCAACCGGCTGTCGCGACCCTCGGCCGAGACCACCAGACGGCAGGCGACGGTCGGCCCGCCGGCGATGTCGACCCGCGCGCCGTCGTGGTCGCGGGCGACGACGGCCTCGGCGGGGGCGAACACGTGAACACCCGGCAGGCCCGGAAGCGTCCGGTTCAGCGCCATCCGCAGGCTGCGCGCCTCCACCATCCAGCCGAACGCCTCCTCGCCCGCTTCGGCCGCGTCGAAATGCAGGAACAGCGGGCTGGCGCGCTGCCCGACCCTTCCGTCCGACACCCGGATGTCGCGAATCGGCCCGGGCGGGAACGGCAGCGCGTCCCACAGCCCCGCCTCGCGCAGAACGCGGCGCGAGCCGGCGGCGATCGCGTAGGCCCGGCCGTCGAAATCGGGGTGCTCCATCGGCGGCAGCGCGGCCCGGTCGATCACGGCAACCGTCGCACCGCCCGCCGCCAACAGGCAGGTCAGCGCACCGCCGACCGGTCCCGCGCCCACCACCACGACATCGACACTCAATGATTGCGGCATCGGTCCTCACAAGTTCGTGCGCGATTGCACAATAAACAGGCAACGCTTCGGCGATCCCGGGGAGATCCGGCGCGACCGGCGCATCGGCACGCTTCTTGAATATAGCGCCTCGGGCAATGGCCGACCGGACATGGGACCGGGCGGCGCGGCCGGAAGAGCAAGGAGGCAGGCTGAATGAAGCTGATCATCGCCATCATCAAGCCGTTCAAGCTCGACGACGTGCGCGAGGCGCTGACCCCACTCGGGGTTCAGGGGCTCACCGTCAGCGAGGTGAAGGGGTTCGGGCGGCAGAAGGGGCAGACCGAGATTTATCGTGGGGCCGAGTACCACGTGAATTTCCTGCCCAAGGTCAAGATCGAGGTGGCGGTGTCGGCCGACATGGCCGAGCAGGTCGTCGAGGCGATCGCCAAGGCGGCCCACACGGGCAAGATCGGCGACGGCAAGATCTTCGTCATGGACATCGAGCGCGCGGTCCGCATCCGCACCGGCGAACTCGACGGCGAGGCGCTGTGATGGACGCGCCTCCCTCCCCCGCCGCCTCCCCTCCCGTTCAACTCAGCAAGGGACTCACGATGACCAAGCTGTTCCGGCGCGCGCGCTACGTGCTGCCGCTCCTGGCCCTCGGGGCCGCGCTGACCTATGGCGCGATCCGCCCGGTGCTGGCGCAATCGACCACGACCACCGCCCCGGCGGCGGCCCCCGCGATGACCGCCCCGGCGGCGAGCACCGCGACGCCCGCGACCACGAGCCCGTCCGGTGCGACGCCGACCGCCGACGCGCCGGCCGCCGCTTCGGCCGCCGCACCGGCGACGCCACCCGCTCCGGCCCCGCATCTCGATAGCGGCGACACCGCCTGGATGCTGACCAGCACCGCGCTGGTGCTGCTGATGACCATCCCGGGCCTCGCGCTGTTCTACGCCGGCATGGTCCGCAAGAAGAACATCCTGGCCACGATCATGCAGAGCTTCGGCATCTGCTGCCTGATCACCGTGACCTGGATGGTGGCCGGCTACAGCCTCGCCTTCACCAACGGCAACCAGTACATCGGCGACTTCAGCCGCGTCATGCTGCAGGGGTTCGGCGATACCTGGGACAAGCCGTTCGTGCTCGGCGCGGGCACGCCCGGCGCGGCACCGCAGACGATCCCCGAGAGCGTCTACATGATGTTCCAGATGACGTTCGCGATCATCACCCCGGCGCTGATCGCCGGCGCGTTCGCGGACCGGATGAAATTCTCCGCCATGTGCATCTTCATGGTGCTGTGGTCGCTGATCGTCTACTCGCCCATCGCCCACTGGGTCTGGGCACCGACCGGCTGGATCGGCGTCGGCGTGCTCGGCCTGCCGGGCGCGGCGGACTTCGCCGGCGGCACGGTCGTGCATATCAACGCGGGCATCGCCGGCCTCGTCGCCTGCCTCGTGATGGGCAAGCGGGTCGGCTACGGCCATGAGAACATGGCTCCGTACAACGTCGCCTACGCGGTGATCGGCGCCTCGCTGCTGTGGGTCGGCTGGTTCGGCTTCAACGCCGGCTCGGCCAACTCCGCGAGCCCGCTCGCCGGCATGGCGATGACCGTCACACAGGTCGCCACCGCCGCCGCCGCGCTCGCGTGGATGGCCGTCGAGTGGATCGCCAAGGGCAAGCCGTCCGCCCTCGGTGCCGCCTCGGGTGCCGTCGCCGGCCTCGTCGCGATCACGCCGGCTTCGGGCTTCGTGTTGCCCGGTGCCGCGCTGATCATCGGCGTCGCCGCCGGCGTGATCTGCTTCTGGGCCTCGACCAGCCTCAAGCACGCGCTCGGCTACGACGACAGCCTCGACACCTTCGGCGTGCACGGCATCGGCGGCATCGTCGGCGCGTTGCTCACCGGCGTGTTCGCCTTCGGGCCGCTGTCCGGCGGTGCCCATGTCGGCGGCCTGCCGCAGTTCGAGGCGCAGTGCATCGCGGTCGGCACCACGCTGGTGTGGTCGGGCGTGATCTCGTTCATCCTGTTCAAGGTGATCGACCTCACGATCGGCCTGCGCGTCAGCGCGGAGGAGGAACGCGAAGGGCTCGACGTCGTGCTGCACGGCGAACAGCTCGGCTGAGACACAAGCGACACGGCTTGGATGGGAAGGGCGCTCCTCGGGGCGCCCTTCTCGATTCCGGCGTGACCTAACAGCGGCATCGGGCTTACTGTTCAGACCTCACCTGAACGCGCGGAACAGAATCGCATGTCGCAAACCGCCCGTTCGGTCGGATCGAACCACCAGGCGTCGAACAGCCGGGCGTCGGAGAACCGGGCCTCGCGCGCCACCGGCGACCGCACGTTCTCGACCGACGGCCGGTTTACCGACAGCCGGGCCCCGGGCCGCCGGCTCGCCCCGCCCATGGTCGGCTCGATGCTGTCCCGCCGCGTCTCCGAATTGCTGGCCCTGGCGTCCGCCGGCGCCGGTGCCGCGTTGCTGGTGGCGCTCGCGAGCTACGACCGGGGCGACCCTTCGCTCGATACGGCCACCGTACGGGCGGCGACGAATTTGCTGGCGCGGCCGGGTGCCTGGGCTGCCGACGTGCTGTTGCAAGGTTTTGGCGTCGCCGGCGTGCTTCCGGCGCTCGCCCTGCTGGCGTGGGCGTGGCGGATCGGCTCGCGCCGGGGCCTCGGCTACGTGCCGCTGCGGGTGGTCGCACTTCTCGCCGCCCTGCCGGTCGCGGGTGCGGTCGCGGCCGGTATCCCGCTGCTGACGCCGGGTGTGACCGTGCCGCTATGGCCGGCCGGCGGCGGGCTGGGCGGGGCGGCCGGCGCATTGGTGGCCGGTGACGCGCTTGCGGCCGGCACCGAGCTGATCGGACGATTCGGCCCGGTTTGCGTCGAAGGACTCGGTGCCGCCCTGGCGCTGCTGCTGACCGTGCTCGCCCTCGGGCTGACCGCGCGGGAATGGCGGGCGGCCGGCGGGGCCGCGCGCGGTGCCGTGCGGGGCGGACGGTCCGTCGCCCGGTTCGGCGGCAGCATGGGCGGCGAGGTCGGCGGCCGCGGGCTGCGCCTGCTCGATCGCCTGAACGGCACGCGCCGGGCGCCGTCGCCGCCCAACGTGATCCAGCCCCACGCCCAGCCGCACGCCCAGACACAGCCGCAAACCCAGCTCCAGACCCGGTCCGAGCCGGCGATGACCGCGCCGGCGCCGTCCCGAGACGTGCGGACCGCACCCGAGCCGCGCCTGCCCGCGAAAATCACCCCGCGCCAGAAGGTCTCGGCCCCCGCCCGGCAGGAGGCGCTCCCGCTCGACGGCCCCTGGCGCTTCCCGCCGCTGTCGCTGCTGGCCCCTGCCCCGCCGCGGGGCGAGATCGGCGCACCGGCGCAGGAGGCGCTCGACGCCAACGCCCGGCTGCTCGAAGGCGTGCTGGCCGATTACGGCGTGCAAGGCCGGATCGTCGAAATCCGCCCCGGCCCGGTCGTGACCCTCTACGAGCTGGAACCCGCACCCGGCATCCGCAGCGCCCGCGTGATCGGCCTCGCCGACGACGTGGCCCGCTCGCTGTCGGTCACCGCCGTCCGGATCGCCACCGTGTCCGGGCGCAACGTGATCGGCATCGAGGTGCCGAACGCCAAGCGCGAGACGGTCTACCTGTCCGAGCTGATCGGCACCGACGACTGGCAGCGCCAGCAGAACCGGCTCGGCATCGCACTCGGCAAGGACATCGGCGGCGAGCCGGTGCTGGCCGACCTCGCGAAGATGCCGCATTTGCTGGTCGCCGGCACGACCGGATCGGGCAAGTCGGTCGGGATCAACGCGATGATCCTGTCGCTGCTCTACCGGCTCAGCCCGGACGATTGCCGGCTCATCCTGATCGACCCGAAGATGCTTGAGCTGTCGGTCTACGAGGGCATTCCGCACCTGCTCGCCCCGGTCGTGACCGAGCCCGCGAAAGCCGTGTCCGCGCTCAAGTGGACGGTGCGCGAGATGGAGCGGCGCTACCGGCAGATGAGCCAGCTGCAGGTCCGCAACCTGTCCGGCTACAACGACCGCGTCGCCGAGGCCCGCGCGCGGGGCGAGGTGGTCACACGCCGGGTGCAAACCGGGTTCGACAGCGAGACCGGCCGCCCGGTGTTCGAGGATCAGGCGCTGGCGCTGGAGCGGCTGCCGCTGATCGTGGTCATCATCGACGAGATGGCCGATTTGATGATGGTCGCCGGCAAGGAGATCGAGGCCGCCGTGCAGCGTCTGGCGCAGATGGCGCGCGCGGCCGGCATCCATGTCGTGATGGCGACCCAGCGGCCGTCGGTCGACGTCATCACCGGCACCATCAAGGCCAACTTCCCGACCCGGATCAGCTTCGCCGTCATCAGCAAGTTCGACAGCCGCACCATCCTGGGCGAGCAGGGCAGCGAGCAGCTGCTCGGCCAGGGCGACATGCTCTACATGCAGGGCGGCGGCCGGATCACCCGCGTGCACGGCCCGTTCGTCAGCGACCGCGAGGTCGAGGACATCGTCGCCTTCCTGCGCGCCCAGGGCGAGCCCGACTACGACGAGGCGGTGACCGAAGCCGCCGAGGAGCCCGAGGCCCCGCCGCTGGCCGGCATCGGCGGTGCCAGCGACGGCGAGAAAGGGTTGTTCGATCAGGCGGTCGACCTGGTCAGCCGCGAGGGCAAGGCGAGCACCAGCTTCATCCAGCGGCACCTGCAAATCGGCTACAACCGCGCCGCCCGCCTGATCGAGCAGATGGAGAAGGAGGGGATCGTCGGCCCCGCCAACCACGTCGGCAAGCGCGAGGTGATGGCGCGCCGGAGCGTCGAGCACGAGTAGAGGTTGGCCGAACACGCTTTTGTGCATCGACGGCATGGGCCGCGCGGGCGTTTCGGTTGCGTGCCGATTTCCGGCCGTAACGACGATGGAGCCACCATGATCCGTATCCTCACGACCCTGGCCCTGCTCACGCTGATGGCGGGCTCGGTCGCGGCCTGCAACACGACCGCCGGCGCCGGCCAGGACATCTCCAACACCGGCAACGCGATCTCGAACTCGGCCCAGAAACTGACGCCGTAAGCGCGGTCTCGCGGGGAGAGGTCGGCGACCCCGATCCGGCCCTAGCCGGGTCGGGACCGATCTGTTCTAACGCACGAAGACGCGGAGACGATCCTGATGGCCAAGCGCATCTTCGACTGCTTCTCCTTCTTCAACGAGCTGGAGGTGCTGGAAATACGGCTGAACACCATGGCGGAGCACGTCGACTTCGTCGTCCTGGCGGAATCTAACCGGACGCATCAGAACACACCCAAGGAACTGCACTACGAGAATAACAAGGCCCGATTTGCGCAGTTCCACGACAAGATCATCCACGTGATCGTCGACGACATGCCCGACGCCGCCAACGCTAAAAGCCGTGAGCACCACCAGCGCCGCGCCATCGGCCGGGGACTGACCCAGGCGCGGCCCGACGACGTTGTCATTATCAGCGATGTCGACGAGATCCTGCGTCCGTCGACGCTGGCGCAACTGCGGGAACAGGACGGCTATTTCCTGTTCGACATGCCGATGTATCAGTTCTACCTGAACGCGCGGGCGATCGACGCGGGCTGGAACAAGTCGTTCGCGTTTTCATACCGTCTTGCCGACCGGGTTCCGGACTGGAACTTCGTCCGGGTTCTCCAGCAGGAGACGTTCGACAAATTCGCCGGCGAGAACCACCTGATCCGCTCGGCGGGGTGGCATTTTACCTTTCTGGGCGGTGCCGAGCGTGTCACCGAAAAGCTCAACAGCTACATCCATCGCGATCAGGTCCCGGGTGACCTGCTGACCGGCGCCGGGGCGGCAAAGCGGCTCGCCAGCGGCTACGACATCAACGGCACCCGCATGACCCGCTTTGTCGAGATCGACGACACCTACCCGGCCTACATTCGCGACAATCTGGACCTGTTCGTCGCCCGAGGCTTCGTGAAGCCGCTCGGCGTTCGCGTCAAGGAACTGGAATCGATGTTCGCGGTGTCGGAAAACAAGCGCCGCGCCTTGATCCATGAGATGCGCGAAGCCCTGGCCGGGATCAAGGCGGCCGGCACGCCGGACGATATCGCCGCGATCTCGGCGCGCTGCGACGCGCAACTCGAATCGGCCTGGCGAGCCGACTGACTTTTTCGGGTCACACGCCAGACCGCCAGAAGACGGTCGGCCGCACAGGGGAGACTTCGATGGACCAGATCGTCAACGACACCGGCTTCGTGGCCCGTTGCGTCGAGGAGATGCTGCACGGCGACGGTTACGTCATGCTGCCGGGCGTGTTCAGCCCGGAGGAGGTGGCCGAGGCGCGGCGCATCGTCATGACCGAGAGCGAC
Source organism: uncultured Alphaproteobacteria bacterium (assembly GCA_963756975.1). Classification (GTDB taxonomy): domain Bacteria; phylum Pseudomonadota; class Alphaproteobacteria; order Acetobacterales; family Acetobacteraceae; genus CAVRQM01. The sequence goes on from CAVWPS010000002.1 coordinate 1,083,904, forward strand.
CGTGACGCGCCGAAACTCACCCATTTCCACGGCCACAATGCCGACCGCGTCCACCTGCAGCGGCGAGTCTGGAACCTGCTGAACAAGGGCTCCGTGTTCATCGAGATGGTGCAGCGCGAGCCGATCGTGTCGATCATGACGGCGTTCCTCGGCGAGGGCTTCATTCTCGGCTCGATCGCCGCCAACCGGCTGCTGCCCGGCGGCCCGGGTCAGGAGCTGCACGTCGACTATCCATACTGGGATCTGCACAACCGCGCCGGCTTCCCGGTCGGCATCAATTCGAGCTTCCCGCTGAACGCGCAGGCGACGGTGCTGCTCGACGATTTTACCGAAACCAACGGGGCGACCGCCGTCGTGCCGGGCACCCAGAAACTCGGCCGCTACCCCGACGATCCGGCGACGCTGCCGGCCGGCACCAAGCGGATGCTGGGGCGCGCCGGCGACGTCGCGGTGTTCTACGGGCTGACCTGGCATTGCGCGATGCCGAACGACAGCGACGGCGACCGCAACGCGATCCTGCTGCAATACCTGCCCCGGTTCGTGAAGCCGATGGAGGATCAGGTGCGCGGCCTGCGTCCGGAGCTTCTGGAAGCCGCCAGCCCCCGCCTGCGCCAGTTGATCGGACTCGACTTCCCGTATCCGCGCCTGCTCGACGAGGCGGAGGCGAAGGTCGAGGTCGGCGCGCTCACGAAGTAGGCGCGCAAGTAGCGGCGCGTATGGCGCGATGCGGACGCCCGCATCGCGCCATTCTAAAACCACGGTGGCGGGCGTAGACCGGGGTCATGCCTTACCCTCGCTGGTTGCCCGTCCTGCTCGGCATCTTGTCCGCCGTGGGCCCGGTGTCGACCGACATGTACCTGCCGGCGTTCCCGGCGCTCGAGGCCGCGATCGGCCACAACGTCGCCGGATCGGCGCAGCTCACGCTGGCCACCTGGTTCATCGGCCTCGCCGTGGGCCAGATCACGCAGGGCAGCCTGTCCGACCGGTTCGGCCGGCGCGGGCCGCTGATCGTCGGCACCGCCGTCTACACCGTCGCGTCCGCCGGCTGCGCGCTGTCGCCCGACCTGATCACTCTTTCGATGTTTCGGTTTCTCGCGGCGTTCGGCGGATCGGCCGCGATGGTCATCCCGCGCGCGATCGTGCGCGACATCAGCGAGGGCACCGCCGCCGCGCGCCTCATGAGCCAGCTGATCCTGGTGCTCGGCGCCGCCCCGATCCTGGCACCGACGCTCGGCGGCCTCGTGCTGGGCGTGGCCAGCTGGCACGCGATTTTCTGGATCGCCACCGTCTACGGCTTCGTCTGCTGCGTCCTGGTCTGGTGGAAGCTGCCCGACACGCTGCCGCTGCAGGGCCGGATCGAGCTGCGGCCGTTGCGGATCGCCTCGCGCATGGGCCGGATCCTGACCGAGCGCGGCTTCATCACGCACGCGTTGCTCGGCGGGCTCTGCATGTGCGCGACGTTCGCCTATCTCGGCGGCGCACCCGATGTGTTCGAGGGCCGGTTTCACCTCTCGCCCGTCGTGTTCGGCGCGATGTTCGGCGTCTGCGCCTGCGGCTACATCGGCTCCGCGCAGGTCAGCCCGATGCTGCTCGGCCGGGTCGGGCCGTCGCGGATGATGCGCCTCGCCGTGCGCGTGCTGGTGGGCACGACCGGCACCATGCTGCTCGTCGCGATCACGCTCGACGGGCCGTGGTGGCTGCTCGCCGCCTGCATTCTCGCCAGCTTCTGCTGCATGGGGTTCATCACCCCGAACGCGACGGTCGGCGCGCTGACCCGGCACGCCGGCCACGCGGGCAGCGCGTCCGCACTGCTCGGCATGCTGCAATTCGTGCTCGGGGCGATCAGCGGCATGGCGGTCGGCTTGCTCGCCGACGGGACCGCCCGGCCGATGGCCGCCCTGATGTTCTCGGGCGCGGTCGCCGCGGCACTCGCCGACGCCGCCCGGCCGCCCCACTCCAGCAAGCCCCGCCACACCGGAATCGAAGAGATCATGCACGCATGACCCCCCTCATCGGCATCACCGCCTGCGCCAAGACGGTCGAGACGCTGCGACAGGACACGGCGCCGCGCTCCTACAGTGCCGCCGTGCTCGCCGTCTCGGGCGGCGTGCCCGTGCTGCTGCCCCCGCTCGGCGACGGGATGGAGGCGGTGCTCGACCGGATCGACGGCCTGCTGGTCGACGGCAGCGAGAGCAACGTGGAGCCGGCGCGGTACGGCGTGGCCGTGGACGAGACGCCCGGCCAGCACGATCCCGAACGCGATGCGACGACGCTACCGCTGATCCGGGCCGCGATCGCGCGCGGCATGCCGGTGCTGGCGATCTGTCGCGGCATCCAGGAGCTGAACGTGGCGCTGGGCGGCACGCTGCACCAGCGCGTCCACACCGTCGCCGGCCGCGACGACCACCGCGAGCCGGACGGCACGCCGGACGAGAAGTTCGCGATCCGGCACGACGTTGCGCTGTCGGGCGGGCTCGAGACGCTGCTCGGCGCCGGGCGCGTGGCCGTCAACAGCCTGCACGGGCAAGCGATCGACCGGCTCGCCCCAGGCCTTACAGCGGAGGCGATTGCCGCCGACGGAACGGTCGAGGCGGTGGCGATGCCCGGCGCGCGCGGCTTCCTGCTCGGCGTTCAGTGGCATCCGGAGTGGCTGGTCGCGACCGACGCGCCGAGCCGCACGATCTTCGAGGCGTTCGGCGACGCCTGCCGCGCCTATGCGGGGCAGGCGCGCACGTTGCCGCCGTGATCCTGGACGAGGAACCGGAGGCGGCCGGGCCGGCACCGTGCATCGCGGATTCGCGCGACGTTCCGATCCTGGTCAACAGTTTCAACCGCCTCGCCTGCCTCACCCGCCTGATCGAATGGCTGCGCGCCGCCGGCCATCGCCGCGTCATCGTTCTGGACAACGCCTCCTCGTTCCCGCCCCTGCTCACGTATCTCGCGGCGATCGAGAGGGAGGGGCACGCCCGGATCGTCCGGCTCGGCGACAATCACGGGCACCTCGGCCTGTGGGAGCGCGGACTGCTCGGCGACCTCGGGATCGACACCGAATATGTCTACACCGACCCGGATGTGGTCCCGTCGGGATCGTGCCCGGCCGATCTCGTCGCCCGTCTGCAACGCCTGCTCCGCGACGAACCGGGCGTCCATAAGGCGGGCCCCGGCCTGCGGCTCGACGATCTGCCCGACCACTACGCCCAGAAAGCCGAGGTGTTCACGTGGGAGGGCCAGTTCTGGAACCGCCCCGCGACGCCCGGGCTATTCCGCGCCACCATCGACACGACCTTCGCGCTGTATCGGCCCGGCGGCGGACGGGGGCTCGACCGGCTGACGCTGCGCACCGGCTGGCCCTACCTCGCCCGGCATCTCGGATGGTACGCGGACAGCCGCGCGCCGACCGCCGAGGACGCGCACTACGCCGCGACGGCGCGGCCCGGTCTGTCGTGGTGGTCGGCCACGAGCCGCCCGCCCGAAGTGGCCGAGGCCGTCGCCGCGCTGCCGCCCGCGCCCGCGCTGCTCCATCTCGGGTCGCGGCGGGAGGCCGGACCGCACGGCTATCTGCACGAAGTTCCGAACGACGGTCGCGCTAGACGGCATTCTGGTCGGGACGGTCGACCGGGAGCTGCCCTGGCAGGCGCTCACCGACGCCGCACGGCCCGGGGCGCTGCTGGTGCTGCGCTGCCCGCTCGACCGGCTCGGCGCGTTCCTTCCCGGGTCGCGCCCCGACAAGCAACGGCCGCCCTTCGGCGCGGGCTGGGCGGTCCGCCGGCTCACGCTGGTCGAAACCGAACCGGCGGAAGCGATCCTGCATTTGTCGCGCGGGGACGGCTCCCGCGTGGCCGCACCGGCGATGCGGGTGCAGAAAAGCCGCCTCGATTTCGCGGCCGCGTTCGAGACGAGCGGTTGAGGCGCCGGGGCCGGATCGTCGCGCTCGTCGCACTTGCCGTCGTGTTCGCGCCGTCGCTGCCCCTGCTTGCGATGCGGTTCGTCGATCCGGCGACCAGCGCGTTCATCCTGTTGCGACGGCTCGACGGCCGCGCGGTCGCCGTCGCGTCCTGGGTGCCGGCCCGCGAACTGCCGCCGTCCCTGAGAATGGGCGCGATCGCCGCCGAGGACCTCGCCTTCTGCCGCCATCACGGCGTCGACCTGGACGCGATCTCCACCGAGATCGGCATTTGGCGAAGCGGCGGACGGCCGACCGGTGCCAGCACGATCACCATGCAGCTCGCCCGAAACCTGTTCCTCTGGCCCGCCCGCGGCATTGTGGCGAAAGGCGCTCGAAATCTGGATCACGCCGCAGGTGGCGCTGCTCTGGCCGAAGCGACGCCAGTTAGAAGTCTATCTCAACATCGCCGAATTCGGGCCGGGCGTGTTCGGCGTGCAGGCCGGCGCGCGACACTGGTTCGGCGTCGACGCGACCGCGCTCGACGCCGACCGGTCGGCGCGGCTGCTGGCGATCCTCCCCGCACCGGACCGCTGGAGCCCGGTGGCACCGGACGACATCGTTCAGGCGCGGGCGGCGGCGATCCGTGCCCTGGTCGCGGCGAACGACCCGAGACTTTCCTGCGCGCGGCTGGCCTCGGACCCGTGATCCGGGTGGTCGCGCTCTAAGCCGACGTCAACGTCTCGGCCACCGCCGCGCCGAGACGCCGTTGCGTCGCCGCCGTCCAGTGCAGGCCGTCGGCGCCGTCGGTCGCGATGACCGTCCCCGCGTCGAGGAACGCGCATCCCGCCAGACGCGCCATCGCGGCATACAGCGGCGGCAGGGCGGCGGCACGGGCCGCGCCACCCTCGAACACCTCGGCGAAATCGGTCATTTCGGCGAGCGGCGGCGGCGCGATCAGCAGAACGCGCGGCGGCTTGTAATCGACGCCGATCCCGATCCCCCGCTGCGCGATGTCGACCAGCTTTCCGGCACCGAGCGCGATCCGCAGCGGCGTGCGGCCGAACATCGCCTTGCAGTCGTTGGTGCCGAGCAGGATCACGACCCAGTCGAGCGGCATGTGGCTGGCCAGCGCCGCCGGCAGATACGCCGCCCCGTCCATGCCGGCGCCGGTCAGCTCCGGATGGGTCGGGTCCGCCACATCCGTGGTGCGGCCGGGCAGCGCCTCCTCGATCACCTCGCAGTCATCGAGTGCGGCCGCCATCACGCGCGGCCACCGGTCGGCGGCGGCGTAGCGGTCCTGCAACCGCTCGGCGTGGCCGGGCGTGCCGAACGTGTTGCTGTCGCCGAAACACAGAACGCGCATCAGACTTCTCCCGGCGGGGCCGCGTAATGGGCCGAAGCGTGGAACGCGCCGCCATGGGTGGCCCGGACGCGATCGCCCAGCCGCTCGAAATACGCCGGCGCCGCTTCGGCGACCGTGTAGCGGGTCTCGACCGATTTCAGCGTCGCGGGGCCGGTCGGTGCGACGCCGCCATGGGCCACATCCGCCGCCCAGATCAGCACGTCGCCCCGGCGGCCGAAGAACGGCACCGGACCGGTCGCCCCGGGTGTCGCGATGGCTGCCCGGAACGAGGAAGCGCGGCCCCGCCTCCATCGTGACGGGTTCGAGCGCGATGTAGCTCCCGAGCAGCTGCATCGGCCGTGAGACGCGGAAACTCTCGTTGTCCCGGCGCGCCTCGTTTCCCGCCCCGCGCAACATGCCGTCGCTGCGGATCGCCATCACCGGGCGCTCCGCGATCAGGTGGAGGAAGCCGAGCAGCCCGGGTGCCAAGATCAGGTCGCGGATGGCCCCGAATTGCCAGTGCGGATCGAGCAGGCGCGCGGTCCGGGCCCGCGCCTCCGGCTGCCAGCCGACCGCCTCGCCGATCCGGTCGATGTCGAATTTCAGCGTGTCCGGATTGCCCTGGAACGCGTGGTCGAGCGCGGCTTCGGCCCGGTCGAGCACGTCGTTGGTCACCGCGCCCGGCAGCACGACGAAGCCGTCGGTCACGAATTTGGTCAGCAGCTCGGCCTGCGCCCGGTCCAGCCACCCGATCGCGCGGCGGCCTGCGATCGCGTCGAGCGCGTCGGCGCGGTCGGTCCAGAAGCCGCCGAACCGCGAGCGCGGCGCGGCCGGATCGTCGGCCCGGACACCGGCGGCCGACGTCCGGTAGCCACGCGCCGCCCCGAAGCGGGCGTAATGGTCGGCGAGGTCGCGCGCCGCACCGTTCGCCACGTCCTCGCGGGCCAGCGGGTACGCGGCGGCGTAAAACGCGGGGTCGAAGCCGTCGGGCGAGGAGGCGTCGGCCACCGCCGCCGGCGACGGCTCGGCGACGGCATCGGCGACGGCGGGTGCCGGGTCCGACACCTCGATCCCGAGCCGGGCCGCGTGGACCCGTGCGCGGTGCCGCTCGCAGCCGAACCGGCCGCGACGCCGCCCCACGGCCTCCCAATGATCGGAACCGCTGTTCCAGCCGCCGCGCGCCACGGCGGCCGCGACATCCGGGTAGGCCAGCAGATACCAGGCTTCGTCGAAGCGTTCGTCCGGAGCCGTCTCCGTCAGGGTGTCGTCGTCGACCATCAAGCTGCTCCCGTCCCCCGGCTCGTTCGCTATAAGTCGTTCAATGCCTTGTCCCGCCCCGTCCCGGCCACCCCCAATCGGGCACCGATCAGGAATTCGCGGTTGCCCTCCGGCCCGGTGATCGGGCTGTCGGCGACGCCCAGCACGGTCCAGCCCGGCCGCGCCGACCACCATTCGGCGATCTCGGCGCAGACCCGCGCGTGCACCTCGGGGTCGCGCACGACGCCCTTGGCCCCGACCGAGCCCGGCCCCGCCTCGAATTGCGGCTTGATCAGCGCCACCGCCCACGCGCCCGGCACGCACAGGTCGAGGGCGGCGGGGAGCACCACCCGCAGCCCGATGAAGCTCGCGTCGCACACCAGCGCCCCGATCGGCTCGCCGATGATGGCCGGCGTCAGCGTGCGCGCGTTGGTCTTTTCCAGCACGGCGACGCGCGGATCGGTGCGGAGCTTCCAGGCGAGCTGCCCGTGACCCACGTCGACCGCGAACACTTTGCGCGCCCCGTGCGTCAGCAGCACGTCGGTGAAGCCGCCGGTCGATGCGCCGACGTCGAGGCACACCAGCCCCGACGGGTCGAGCGCGAACGCCGCGAGCCCGTGCGCCAGCTTCACCCCGCCGCGCGAAACCCAGGGATGATCCTGGCCGCGCACCTCCAGCGGCGCTGCGTCGGCGACCGGCTGGCCCGCCTTCTCGACCCGCCTGGTGCCCGAGAACACCTTGCCGGCCATGATCAGCGACTGGGCGCGCGTGCGGCTGTCGGTCAGGCCGCGTTCGACCAGGGCCTGATCGGCGCGCATCAGGTGCGGCGTTCGACCACGTAATGCGCCAGCGCCCGCAGCATCGCCGCGCCCTCGCCGAACGCGTCCAGATGCGACGCCGCCTGATCGGCCAGCATGCGCGCCTGATCGCGCGCCCGCTCGACACCCATGATCCCGACCAGGGTCGCCTTGCCGGCGGCCGCGTCCTTGCCGGCGGTCTTGCCGACCTCCTCGGTCGTGCCGGTCGCGTCGAGCAGGTCGTCGGCGATCTGGAACGCCGCCCCGAGGTCGCGGCCGTACGCCGCCAGCAGGTGACGGCGCGTGACGTTCGCTTCCGCCAGGATGGCGCCCGCTTCGGCCCCGTACTGGATCAGCCGCCCCGTCTTGAGCGTCTGGAGCCGCACGATGGCACCCTCGTCGAGGTCTTCGCCCTCGGCCAGCATGTCGATCATCTGGCCGCCGGCCATCCCGTGCGCCCCGGACGCGAGTGCGAGTGCGGCCACCAGTTCGCACCGGGCACCGGCGCTCGGATGGGTCGCGGGCTCGGCCAGCAGCTCGAACGCGCGGGCCTGCAGCGCGTCGCCGGCCAGGATCGCCGTCGCCTCGTCGAACGCGCGATGGCACGACGGCTTGCCGCGGCGGAGGTCGTCGTCGTCCATCGCGGGCAGATCGTCGTGGATGAGCGAGTAGGCGTGCAGCATCTCGACCGAGGCGGCCACCCGCACCGACTGCTCCGGGGGCACGCCGAACAGCCCCGACCCCTGCATCACCAGGAACGCCCGCATCCGCTTGCCGCCGCCGAGGGTCGCGTAACGCATCGCCTCGGTCAGCCGGGCCTCCGGGCCATCGGGCACCGGCAACAGCCGGTCCAGCGCCGCCTCGACGTCGCGCGCGGCCGTCTCCATCGCGTCCCGCAGATTGTCGTCGTCCGTCGCCATGCGTCCCGATCCCGTCTTCTCATGTGACCATTGCGCCACACGCACCCTGCGCCGACCTTATCGTGATGCACGGAGCGCCGCCAAACCGGGCTTATGGCGAATGGACGCCATGCGAGCTATTTCACGGAACGGACTGTGGCATTGACGTTGCTGCAATGCGGCGGCGGGCGTAGGCATCTTATGTCGAGCGGCAGCAGGAGTGGAAAACAGCGATGCGCGTAATCCTGGCCCAGCCGAGGGGCTTCTGCGCCGGCGTCGAGCGGGCGATCGAGATCGTCGAGCGGGCGCTGAAGAAATTCGGCCCGCCGATCTATGTCCGCCACGAAATCGTCCACAACCGCCACGTCGTCGAGGAGCTGCGGGCGCGCGGCGCCGTGTTCGTGGACGAGCTGGACGAGATCCCGCCCGGTGCGATGACGGTGTTTTCCGCCCACGGAGTCGCCCGCCGGGTCGAGGAGGTGGCGCGCGAGCGCAGCCTGCCGGTGATCGACGCGACCTGCCCGCTGGTGAGCAAGGTCCACAACGAGGGCCGCCGCTACGCGGCCCAAGGTCGTGAGGTCGTGCTGATCGGACATGCCGGGCATGCGGAAGTCGAGGGCACGATCGGCCAGATTTCCGGCACCGTGCACCTGATCCAGACCGTGGCCGACGTCGCCACGCTGAACGTCGGCGACCCGAACGCGCTGTCCTACATCACGCAGACGACGCTGTCGGTGGACGACACGCGCCACATCATCGCCGCCCTGAAGGAACGTTTTCCGACGGTCGTGGGCCCCGATGTGCGCGACATCTGCTACGCGACCCAGAACCGCCAGCAGGCGGTGCGCGACCTCGCCCACGCGGTCGAGGTCATTCTGGTCGTCGGCAGCCGCAACAGCTCCAACTCCAACCGGCTGCGGGAAATCGGCGAGGAGCTGGGCCGTCCGTCCTACCTGATCGACGACGCGGCGGCGCTGCGGCCCGAGTGGTTCACGTCGATCGGGACGGTCGGTCTGACCGCCGGGGCCAGCGCGCCCGAGACGCTGGTCCAAGGCGTGATCCAGGGGCTGCGGGCGTTCGGCGAGGTCGAGGTCTCCACCCTTCCCGGCGTCGCCGAGGATGTTAGGTTCCGTTTCCCCGCCGAGCTTGCGGACGCCTGAGTTTGATTGTCTGGGCTGGAATGACGACTACCGGGGCCGATTTCCCCGCATCGAGGAATTAGAAGATGTCCGTGCCGTTGAACCAGGTTGCCCGTGTCGGGGCCTACGTCGTCAAGCAACATCTGCTGGGCCGCAAGCGCTACCCGCTGGTGCTGATGCTGGAGCCGTTGTTTCGCTGCAACCTCGCCTGCAACGGCTGCGGCAAGATCGACTATCCGGCGCCGATCCTGAACCAGCGCCTGTCGGTCGCCGAGTGCATCGAGGCGATGGAGGAATGCGGCGCGCCGGTGGTGGCGATCGCCGGCGGGGAGCCGCTGCTGCACAAGGAAATGCCCGAGATCGTCCGCGAGATGATCGCCCGGAAGAAGTTCGTCTACCTCTGCAGCAATGCCCTGCTGCTCGAGAAGAAGATGGACGAGTACGAGCCGAACCCGTTCTTCTCGTGGGACATCCACCTGGATGGCGACCAGGAGATGCACGACAAGTCGGTCAGCCAGGACGGCGTCTACGACCGCGCCCTCGCGGCGATCAAGAAGGCCAAGGCGCGCGGCTTCCGCCTGTCGGTCAACTGCACCCTGTTCGAGGGCGCCGAGCCCGAGCGCGTCGCGAAATTCTTCGACAGCGTGATGGCGCTCGGCGTCGACGGGATCATGACGTCGCCGGGCTACGCCTACGAGCGGGCGCCGGATCAGGCCCACTTCCTCGGACGCCAGCGCACCAAGCAGCTGTTCCGCGACATCCTGTCCCGCAACAAGGGTGCGCGCGGCAAGAAGAAGTGGCAGTTCACCCAAAGCCCGATGTTCATGGACTTCCTGGCCGGCAACCAGAGCTACGTCTGCACGCCCTGGGGCAAGCCGACCCGCAACGTGTTCGGCTGGCAGCGCCCCTGCTACCTGCTCGGCGAGGGCTATACGTCGACCTACGCGGAGCTGATGTCGTCGACCGACTGGGACAAATACGGCACCGGCAACTACGAGAAGTGCGCCGACTGCATGGTCCATAGCGGGTACGAGGCGACGGCCGTGAACGACGCCGTGACCCGGCCCTGGAAGGTGCTGGCGGTCGCCCTGAAGGGGCCGAAGGTCACCGGCCCGATGGCGCCCGAGATCGACCTGTCCAAGCAGCGCCCGGCGGACTTCGTGTTCCGCAAGCACGTCGACCTCGCGATGGAGAAGCTCGCCCGGTCACCCAACTCGCGCAAGATCGGGGTCGAGACGCCCGATCTGGCCGACGCGGCCGACTAACGCCGCACGCGCCCTGGCGGCGTCGCGGGCCAGCGCAAGCAGGCCCGCGATGTCGCCTGGACGCTTGAATAGCGCGAGGGCGATGCGCCACCCGCCGATCGCCCCGTGAGCGTCGAGTGCGACGAGGGCGGCCCGCGGGAGCGTTCTGATGGCCGGGTCGCAGACGGCGCGCAGCACCGCGAACGGCAGGCCCGCTTCCCTCGCGACACGAGCGACCGCGCCGCTTTCCAGATCGACCGCCACCGCCCCGGTATCGCCGTGCAACGCGGCCTTCGCGGCCGCGGTCGCGACAACGCCCGATGTGGCGACGATCGTGCCCGAGGGGCGACCGTGCAGGCGCGCCACCAATCCGGCATCGGTCGCATAGCGAACGCCGTCCGCCAAAATCTCGGCCGCGTCCACCATGTCGCCCGCGAGCAGCGCCGGATCGAGGCCGCCGGCCAGTCCGAAACTGACCAGTGCGGTGACGCCCTCCGCCACCAGTGCCAGCGCCGCCAGCCGCGCCCCGTCCGGCGTGCCGCCCCCGGCCCGGGCCGTCCCGATCCGGCCGGCGATCCGCGCTTCCGCCCGCAGGCCGGTCACCAATCCAATCAACGGCGGCCGAAACGGTCCAGCAGCGGGGCGGCCAGCCGGCAGGCGACGACGACCAGGATCACCGACAGCGTGTGCACGATCAGGTCGGCGGCGGTCGCGTCGAACGGATGGTGCAGCCACAGCAGCGACGCCGACGACGCCGACAGCGCGAGACCGCCGACGGTCGCCGTCAGGCCAGGCCGCAGCGGGCGGGCGCGCCACAGCATGATCGCCAGCGGGATCGCGAGCAGGACCGACGTGCGCAGGATGAACGGCATGCATTCGTCGATACTGACCAGCCAGCCCGCGTCCACCGTCGCCGGCACGGCCGCGCTCCGCATGCACCCCATGCCGCTGGCCCCGAGCCACACCGCCGCCGCCGGCAGCGGCAGTAGCGCCCAGCGCGCGGACCTGTCGGGCAGGCTGACCATCATGGCGGCGACGGATGCCAGCACGGCGGTCGCGATCGAGCCCGCGACCGCGAGCCACATGTCGGCGAACGTGCCGAGCCGCGCGATCACCCGGCCGAGGTCGGCCGTCATCGCCAGGATGACGGCCCCGGCCGCGACCACGGCGAGGAACATGCCGGCCCGGACCCAGGGCGACGCGAGCCGGCGGACCGGGCGCAGGTCGGCGACCAGCCGGGCGATCACCGCATCGGTGCTTTGCCCGCTCACGGCCGCACCATCCGCCCGCGCAGCGATTTTATCGCGCGGTGGACGTTGACCTTGATCGAGCCCGGCGACTGCCCGCTGCGCTCCGCCGCCTCGGCCACCGACAGCTCGCGCATTTTCACGAGGTCCAGCGCCTCACGCTGGCGCGGCGGCAGCGTCGCCATGGCGGCATGCAGGATCACCCGTTGTTCCTCGTCGTCCACGGCATCATTCGCCGGCTCGTCGGCAAAGGTTTCCAAGAGTTCAGGAACCGAGAACTCTCGCGCACGGACCCGTCCCTCCTTTCGCAGCAGATCGATCGCGCGGCGCTGCGCGATGGCGATCAGCCACGGCAGGAATGGCCGGGCGGGGTCATAGGTGTGGCGCACGCGGTGAAGTGTCAGGAGCACCTCCTGCGCCAGATCGTCGGTCGCGGCCGGCTGCAATCCTTGCCGGCGGCCGACCGCGCGCAGCAACGGCGTGATCAGCCGCAGCAGCCGGGCATAGCTCTGCGCGTCGCCGTCCTGGGTCCGGCGCATCAACTCCGACAAATCGTCCGGGACGGGAGCGATCACGGGTGACGGCCAGTGGTTTGCGAGCGTAACTTCCGGCGGGCGAACGCGAAACGCAGCGTGAAGTTCAACACCGGAAAGCCTGTCATGCGACCCCTGCTTTGCCTCGTCTCGGCGCTTATCGTCGGATTGGCACCACCGGCATTGGCCGACGTTTCGAGCGCGCCGGACGTCGTCGTCTACGCCGACCCGACGATGGCCGCCACCATGGATCGTTTCGGCGCCGCGTTCCGGCTTGCGACCGGCGTGCCGGTGCGGGTGTTCCCGATGCCCACTTCGCTCGCCCTCGCCCTCGTGCATCAAGGTGCGAGAAACGACGTCCTGGCGATCGAGGCGTCCCACGCCGGCGGCATCACGGGCGTGATTTCGGTGCACGATCCGGTCGTCCTGGCGGCACCCGAGGGCGTGTCGGCGACGCTGGCCGGCCTGGCCTCGGCATCGGGACAGCTCGCGACCGTGGACCCCCTTTCGGACGACCGGCTCGACGGACCGGCGCTCGCGGCCAAGCTCTCGGTCGCGGCGGGCCGTGTCGCCGGACAGCCGAACGGGCCTGACGCGGCGCGACAGATCGTCATGGGGGCCGCGAGCTTCGCCCTGATCGAGCGCGCCGACGCCCGCGCGCCGGGGGTGCACGAGGTCGCCGTCGTCGATGCTCCGGCGCGGCATTACCTGGTCGGGGCCAGCCATAACGCGATGTCGCCGAACGTCGGCCGGTTCCTGGATTTCGTGCACGGGCCGGACTCGGCGAAAGAATGGTCCAGCGATGGTTGGGAGGTCGACCGATGAGCGTCACCACGCTGATCCCCGAGACGGTGGACGTGCAGCGGCATCCGTTCGTGCGCCGCATCAGCCACTGGCTGTTCGCGCTCGCGATCTTCGTCATGATCGGCAGCGGCTGGCGCATCTACGACAACGCGCCGATCTTCCCGTTCACCTTCCCCGCCTGGATGACGCTCGGCGGCGGCGGCGACCTCAGTTACGCGCAGCACAACGAGGGCGGCGCCGGCTCCGCGATCGCGTGGCATTTCGCCGGCATGTGGCTGCTGGTCGGCGCGTTCGCGCTGTATGTGATCCACAGTCTGGCGACCCGGCATTTCTGGCGCGACTTCCTGCCGGTCGGCCCGCGCGGCTTCTTTCGCGACTTCAAGGCGGCGGCGACGTTCAAGCTGGAACACCGGCTCGGCCAGTACAACGCGGTCCAGAAGGTGTTCTACTGGGGCGCGATGTTCTCGATCGTCATGATGGTGGCGAGCGGTCTCGCGATCTGGAAACCGGTGCAACTCTGGTGGCTGGCGTCGCTGTTCGGCGGCTTCGACTTCGCGCGGGTCGTGCACTTCTTCTTCATGGCGGCGATCGCTGGCTTCGTTGTGGTCCATGTCGCACTCGTCGCCCTGGTGCCGAAAACATTCATCGCGATGGTGACGGGCAAAGCGACCGCGCATCCGCACGGGAAACATTCATGAACGATCTTCGCGATCTGGTCGGACGGCGCCGGCTGCTCGGTCGCGGCCTGTCGCTCGGCGCGCTGACGCTGCTGACCGGCTGCGATCTGTCGGACGACGACACGGTGCAGACCGCGTTGCACGCCGTCTCGCGCTGGAACGATCGCGTGCAGGCCGCGCTGTTCAGCGACACGACATTGGCCCCGGTGTACCCGGTCAGTCGCGCGGTGAAGGATTTCAAGTTCAACGCGTTCTTCGGCCCGCAGAACAGTCCGATGCTGAACCCGGACGACTACCGGCTGACATTGTCGGGCGCGATCGGCGACAAGCGGCCCTGGACCGTCGAACGGCTGCGGGCGCTGCCGCAGGAAAGCCAGGTCACGCGCCATGTCTGCGTCGAGGGATGGAGCATGATCGGCCAGTGGGCCGGCCCGCCGCTCGGCACCTTTCTCGCCCGCATCGGTGCCGATACCAGCAAGAAGTTCGTCGGATTCGAGTGCGCGGACGGCTATTACGGTAGCATCGACATGCCGACCGCGCTGCATCCGCAGACGATCATGGCGATGTCGCTGTCCGGTGAGACGCTGCCGACCAAATACGGTTTTCCGTTCAAGGTCCGCATCCCGACCAAGCTCGGCTTCAAGAACCCGAAATGGGTCACGGCGATCTACGTGACCGACATCGAGCCGCGCGGCTTTTGGGAGGATCGCGGCTACAACTGGTTCTCCGGTATTTGAGCGACCTTTCCGGGCGCATCGCCATCGCGGTGATGGCGAAGACGCCGCGCGCCGGCCGCAGCAAGACGAGGCTGTGCCCGCCGTTAAACCCCGATCAGGCGGCGCGGATGGCGGCCGCGTTCCTGCGCGACGTCACCGACAACATCGCGGTTGCCGCGAAGACCCTGCCGATCGACGGGTGGGTCGCGTACGCCCCGGCCGGCGACGAGCATTTGTTCGAAGGCATGCTGGCCCCCGGCACGCAGTTGCTGCTGGCGGACGGCGTGGGCGAGGACGCGCCGGACGTGACCGGCTTCGGACGCTGTCTGCTGCAAGCGACTCGAAAACTGCTCGACATGGGCTACGCGGGCGCCTGCGTGCTGAACGCCGACAGCCCGACATTGCCGGCCGCGCATCTGACGGAACTCGCGGATAAATTGCTCGGCGGCACCGACGCGGTGCTCGGGGCCGCCGAGGATGGCGGCTATTACGTGCTCGGGCTGCGGACAGCGCATCCGCGCATGTTCGCCGACATCGCCTGGAGCAGTTCGGAGGTTGCCGCGCAAACGCGCGCCCGTGCCGGCGACCTCGGCATCACGCTGGCCGAGTTGCCCGTCTGGTACGATGTCGACGACCGGATGGCCCTGTCGCGCCTGCTGACCGAACTGGCGCGCGACCCGGCGCTCGCCCCGGTCACGCGCGCCACCATCGCGCGGCTCGGCATCGCGTGATCCGGCTGCCGCTTCCGGCACTCGGCGCGTGTCTGGTGGCACTGATCGCGGGCGGTCAGGCGATGCACGACGGCAGCACGCTGCGGATCGGCTCCGATACGCGGATGGCCGCGTTCGTCGCGGTGCAGATGGTCGCGACGATCGTGTATTTCGTGGCCGTCGCGCGGGTCCTGAGGACGCCGAAACCGGGCGATTTGTGGACGGTGCTGATCGTGGCCGCCCTGATGCGCGTGGCCCCGCTGATCGGGCCGCAATTCCTGTCGTCCGACCTGTTCCGCTACATCTGGGACGGCCGGGTGCAACTGCACGGCATCAGCCCGTACGCGTTCATCCCCGCCGACCCCGCTTTGGCCGCGTTGCGCGACGGGCCGATCTACGGCCACGTGAACCGTGCCGACTACGCGCACACGATATATCCGCCGGCCGCGCAGATCGTGTTCGCGCTGGTGGCGGCCATCAGCCAGACGCCCGCCGCCATGCGGGTCGCCATGATCGGGGCCGAGCTTTTGGCCGTCGCGGCCCTGGTCGCCGTGCTGCGCCGGACCGGGCGGCCGCCGTCATGGGTGCTGATCTATGCGTGGACGCCGCTGGCGGTTTGGGAATTCGCCGGCAACGGGCACGTCGACGCGCTCGCCGTCCTGTCGCTCGCCTGCGCCCTGTTCGCGTACGGCATCGGCCGTCCCGGGTGGGTCGGTGGTGCGCTGGCATTCGGGCTCTGCGCCAAGCTGCTGCCCGCCGCACTCGCCCCGGCCTTCTGGCGGCGCGGCGATTGGCGTGCACCGCTCGCCGGGCTTCTCGTCACGGCGTCGCTGTATGCGCCGTACGTGCTGTGGGGACCGGGCGTGTTCGGCTTTCTCGGTGGCTACGCCGACGAGGAAGGTTTTAACGACGGGACCGGACTATGGCTGCTCGCCCCGTTCGCACCGCTGCCGGGCTGGATGGTAAAAGCCTTTCTGCTGGCCACCATGGCCGCCCTGCTCGTCGTCGGATGGCGCGCCTCAACAGGGCCCCGCAACGTAATCCGGGCGGCACGCGCGTCATGTGTCGCAATGGTCATCTTGCTGGTCGCGATTTCGCCGCATTATCCATGGTACTATGCCTGGGCCAGCGTACCGGCGGTGATCGCGCCGGCACGGGCCACGATCTGGATGGGGGCGGCGGCGATCCTGCTGTATTTGTCCCCATTGCACGAACGCTTCATTTGGCCCGCGTTGCTATATCTGCCAACGCTCGCGCTCGCCGTCTGGGATGTCAGACGGCCGCTACTTCTGGAAAGGAGTTGACCATGTCAGACGTCCTCGACCGAGCCGACCTTCATAACGTCGATCCCGCGGTCGCCTCGACCGCGACGACGTCCGATGCGGAAGTCCAGAAGCGCTATTTCGAGCGTGTGCAGGCCGAGGGCCGGCTCGCGGTCAACGAGCCGGTGTGCCTGTATCTGGAGGTCACGAACCGCTGCAATCTCCTGTGCGAAACCTGTCCGCGCACGTTCGAGGAGCTCGAACCCCCGGCCGACATGAGCTGGGATCTGTTCGTCAAGATCGTCGATCAGGTTCCGAACATCGAGCGGGTCGTGCTGCACGGCGTCGGCGAGCCGATGCTGGTCAAGGATCTGCCGCGTATGGTCGCCTACCTGAAGCAGCGCGGCGCGCACGTGCTGTTCAACACCAACGGCACGCTGCTCAATCCGCGTAACGGCAAGGCGCTCGCCGACGCGGGCCTCGACGAATTGCGCGTCTCGCTCGATTCCGCCGATCAGGCCGGGTTCCTCGCCGTGCGCGGCAAGGATTATTTCCATCGCATCGTCCGCAACGTGCGCGCGTTCGTCGAGGCGCAGAAGGCGGGCAACTGGGCGAAGCCGCGCGTGAGCCTGTGGCTGACCGGCATGCGCGAGACGATCGACCAGCTGCCGGCGTTCGTGAAACTCGCGCACGACATCGGCGTGTCGGAGGTCCATCTGCAACGGCTGGTGTTCCTGCCCGACGGTCAGGGACTTGCCCGGCAGGAACAGGCGCTGTTCGAAAGCGTGCTGGAAGACGAGAGCCGCCCGATCGCCGAGGCGACGCGCCTGGCCGCGGAACTCGGCGTGCTGCTCGACGCGTCCGGTGCCACCGAGCCGGGATCGAGCCTGAAGAAGCAGGCCGACGACAAGCCGTGGGCGTTGTGCCGCCGCCCATGGTCGCTGATGTATTTCACCGCGCACGGCCGGGCGATCCCATGCTGCATCGCGCCGTTCTCCATGCGCGGCTATGACGACTTCACCCTCGGCAACGCGTCGCAGGAATCGCTGCGGGAGATCTGGAACGGCCCGCGCTACCAGGATTTCCGCGCGGCCCTGCTGAGCGACGTGCCGCCGCCCGCGTGCGCGAATTGCGGGCTGCGCTGGAGCCTCTGACCCGGCCGGTGATCGCGGCGGTCATCCCGGTTCTGAACGAACAGGGCGCGATCGGGCCGACCGTCGCCGGCCTGCCGCGCGACGTGCTCGGGCTGATCGTGGTGGTCGACGGCAACAGCGCCGACGGCACGGTCGCCGAAGCCCGCGCGGCCGGGGCCGAGGTTCTGATCGAGCATCGGCGCGGCTACGGACAGGCGTGCGCGTCCGGGGCGGCGTTCGCGGCCGAGCGTGGGGCGGAGATCATCGTCTTCCTCGACGGCGACGGGGCCGACGCGCCGGAAGCGATCGCCTCGATCGTGGCCCCGATCGTGGACGGCACGGCCGATTTCGTCATCGCGAGCCGGACGCGCGGCGTGCGCGACCCCGGCAGCATGGGCTGGCATCAGGTCCTGGCCGGCCGGCTGGTGGGTGCGGCGGTCGGCGCGTTGTCGGGCGTCCGCTACACGGATATGTGCGCCCTGCGTGCGTTGCGGGTCGATACTCTGAACCGGCTTCGAATGCGGGAGATGGGTTACGGCTGGAACCTGGAGATGCAGATGCGGGCGGCGCTGACCGGCTTGCGGATACGCGAAATCCCGGTCCCCTATCGCAACCGGATCGCGGGGCAGAGCAAGGTCAGCGGCAACCTACGCGGCACGATCCGCGCCGGCACCCGCATCGTGCAGGTTCTGGCGCGCGTGGCGGCCGAGGCACGACGGGAACGGACAGCATGAAACGACGGACATTGTTGGCGGCGCTCGCCGCGTCACCGGTTGCGGCGTTCCCCGCCTTCGCGGCGGACGACCCGTTGCGCGCCGCCATCGCCGACCCGCGCCGGACCGCCGCTTTCGTGGCGCGCGACGGCGCCCGCCACCCATACGAGGAGCTGAGCTTCTTCGGCCTGCGCCCCGACATGACGGTGGTCGAAATCTGGCCGGACGGTGGCTACTGGGCCGAGTTCCTTGCGCCATATTTGCGTGACAAGGGCCATTATATCGCGGCGGTGCCGAAATCGGGCGAGGCGGCGTTCCGGGCGAAGCTCGCCGCCGACCCGTCCCGCTACGACCGCGCGACCGTGACCCTGCTCGACACGGGCGCCGAGACCTTGCTGCCGAACGGCACGGCGGACGCGGTGGTGACGTTCCGCAACGTCCATAACTGGATGAAGTCCGGCACGGCGGAAGCGATGTTCGCCTGCTTCGCCCGCGCGCTGAAGCCGGGCGGAATCCTCGGGGTCGAGGAGCACCGCGCCCGATCCGACGCGCCGCAGGATCCGCGCGCCGTGTCCGGCTACGTCAGGCAGGATTACGCGGCCGGCCTCGCGGCGGCGGCCGGTTTTCGGGCCGCCGGGTCGAGCGAGATCGACGCGAACCCGCGCGATACCGCCGACTGGCCGGGCGGCGTGTGGTCGCTGCCGCCGACCTTCTCGCACGGGGATTTGGACCGGGCGAAATACGCGGCGGTCGGCGAGGCCGATAATTTCGTCCTCCGGTTCGTGAAGCCGACCTAAGGGGCTGCCCGGGACGGATCGACACCGGTGATCGCGCGCTCCCTGACCCCCGTGGCGGTCCCGAACGTATCGCCCTCGTCGGCCCTCGCGCTCGCCGAGCAGAGCTACCGCGACATCTACGAAACCGTCACCGAGGGCATCTACCGCTCCAGCATCGACGGCCGGCAACTGAGTGCCAATCCGGCCCTGGTCCGCATGAACGGATACGAGACCGAGGCCGAGATGCTCGCCAGCGTTCAGGATATCGGATCGAACTGGTACGTCGAGCCGGGCCGGCGAGCCGAATTTCAGCGACTGATCGCGGAGCAAGGCTCGGTCCGCGATTTTATCTCCGAGGTGTACCGCTACCGGACCCGCGAACGAATCTGGATCAGCGAGAACGCGCGGCTCGTGCGCGACCCGGACACCGGCAAGCCATTGTATTACGAGGGCACGATCCGCGACGTCACCGAGACGGTGCGGCGGCTGGAGCTGGAAGCGCGGTTCCGAAAGATCGCCGACACGTTCGAGGGAATGCTGTTTCAGCTCCGGGTCGCGGGCGACCGGGTGAGCCTGGAATACGCGAGCCCCGGATTGGCCCGGCTGTTCGCGGTCGAGCCGATGGCGGCACGCAAGGACCCGTGGTCGCTGCTCGCCGGCATCCAGGGCGGCGAGCGTACCGCCGTGCTGTGCTCGATGGCGCGCGCGCAGGCGAAGCTGTCGCGCTGGACGCGGGAGTTTCGCAGGCGGGGTCCGGACGGCGACGAAAATTGGCTCCTCGGCGACGCGACGCCGGAGCGGCAGGCCGACGGCTCGGTGCTATGGCACGGCTATCTGACCGACGTCACACGGCGCAAACGCTCCGAGCTGCAAATCCACCAACTCGGCTTCTTCGATCCGCTGACCCGGCTCGGCAATCGCCGCCTGCTGCTCGGCCGGCTCGCGGAGGTCGAGGCCCTGCATCGCCGCACGCGCCGGCACGGGGCGGTCCTATTCGTCGACCTCGACCGGTTCAAGCTCCTCAACGACACGCGCGGCCACGATGCCGGCGACCTGCTGCTGATCGAGATCGCGCGGCGGCTCCAGGGCTGCGTGCGCGGGCACGATCTCGTCGCACGGCTCGGCGGCGACGAGTTCGTCGTTTTGCTGTCCGATCTGCCGGCCGAGCAGGATGTCGCCGCGGCCGAGGTCGAGCGGATCGCGAGGCGCTTGGTCGGCGTGGTCGAGGAGCCCTGGCGGCGCGACGATGGGGTGCTCCACACCACCGCCTCGATCGGGGTCACGCTGTTCGGACCCGAAGACGCGGCCGACGAGGAATCGCACGAGGCGATCCTGCGGCGCGCCGACATGGCGATGTACCAGGTCAAGGCGGCCGGGCGGAACGGCTTCCGCTTCTTCGACCCGTCGATGCGGCGAAGGCTCCACGACCGCATGACGGTCGCGGCCGAGTTGCGCGACGCACTGGTCGGGGGCGATCTACGGTTTCACGCCGAGAAACAGGTCGACGTCTCGCGCCGCGTGTTCGGGGCCGAAGCCTTGCTGCGCTGGGGCCGGCCGGGCGGGTGCCTGCGGGAGCCGGAGGCGTTCCTGCCGGTGGCGCAAGAAAGCGGGCTGGCCGGCCCGGTCGGCGACTGGGTGCTGCGCGAGATCGGCGCCGTGCTCGCCGGATGGCACCGCGACCCGGCATTGGCACGGCTGCGGCTGTCGGTCGACCTCGGCGTCCGCCAGCTCTACGACCTGGAGTTCCTTTCACGCGCAGAAGCGGCCCTGGCCGACGCGGGACCGCTCGAGGGCCGGCTGATGTTCGAGGTGACGGAGCTCGTCATGGTCGACGACGCCGCGCGGGTGGCCGACGGGATGCGGGCGTTGCGGGCGCTCGGCGCGCGGTTCTCGCTCGATCATTTCGGCACCGGCTTCGCGTCGCTGTCGCGGCTGCGGCAGTTGCCGATCGACGAGATCAAGATCGACCCCACCCTGATCCGCAACCTCGCGACGGACGGCCCCGACCGCACCTTCGTCCGTGCGATCATGGCGTTGGGCCGCGGGCTCGGGGCGACGATCATGGCGGCCGGCGTGGAGAGCGAGGCGCAGTTCGCCATCCTGACCGAGGAGGGTTGCACCGCGTTCCAGGGGCTGTTGTTCGGACCCTCGGAAGACATCGCCGCCCTCAGAGCTTGATGAAATCCACGAACGCGCGCAGCGGTGCCGGCAGATGCCGGTGGCCCGGGTAATACAGGAACGGTCCCGAGAAACTCTGCCACCACGGCACCAGCACCGGCACCAGATCGCCGCTGTCGAGGTGCGGGCGCAGCCACTCCTCGAACAGATGGACGATGCCGAGTCCCGCTACGGCGGCGCGGATCGCCAGTTCCATCCCCTCGCCGACCCGCACCAGCAGCGGCCCGGGCGGCTCGACCCGCACCACCTCGCCGTCACGCTCGAACTCCCATGGCGGCGTGGACCCGCTGGCGAAGCGGCCGCGCATGCAGGCGTGGGCGAGCAGGTCGCGCGGGTGCTCGGGCCGGCCTCGCGCGGCGAGGTATGCGGGCGACGCGGCGGTCGCGAACCGCTGCACGCGCGGCCCGATCGGGATTGCGATCATGTCCTGCTCGAGCCGTTCGTCGTAGCGGATGCCGGCGTCGCAGCCCGCCGCCAGCACGTCGACGTAGCCGTCCTCGACCACCACCTCCATCCGGATCTCCGGATACGCGGCCAGAAACGGCGGCACGATCGCAGGCAGCACGAGGCGCGCGGCCGTCGCCGGAACGTTGAGCTTCAGCGTGCCGGCCGGACGACTCGCCGAATGCGTGCACGACGGCCACCGCCGCCTCGACCTCGCCGAGTGCGGGGGCCAGGCGCTCCAGCAGACGGACGCCGGCCTCGGTCGGCGCGATGCTGCGGGTGGTCCGGTTGAGCAGCCGGACGCCGAGCCTCGCTTCCAGCCGCCGCACCGCTTCGCTCAAGCTCGACGCCGAGACGCCGCCGGCGCGCGCCGCGTCGCGAAACCCGCCGGCTTGGGCGACGGCGACGAAAGCCGAGAGGTCGTTCAGGTCAGCGGTCATTGTCCGTCTTTCCGCACGACCTGTTCCGATTAAGCAGGATTATCGCCGCAATGCTTCGTGTCCATATGCCGTCCGTTCAACTTCGGAGACTTTCGATGACCGACATCACCGCCGCCGGCACCTACGGGCTCGGCGACCGCCAGGTTAAACGCCTCGGCTACGGCGCGATGCAGCTTGCCGGACCCGGCGTGTTCGGGCCGCCGAAGGACCGCGGTGCCGCGCTCGCCGTATTGCGCGAGGCGATCGCGAGCGGGGTCGACCACATCGACACCAGCGACTTCTACGGCCCGCACGTGACCAACCAGATCATCAAGGAGGCGCTGTATCCGTATTCGGACGACCTCGTGATCGTCACCAAGATCAGCGCCCGGCGCGGCCCCGACGGAGCCTGGATCCCGGCCTTCTCGCGCGAGGAACTGACAGCGGCCGTTCATGACAATCTGCGCAATCTCGGGCTCGACGTGCTCGATGTCGTCAATCTCCGCAGCATGCTGAACCCGCATCATCCGGTCGAAGGCTCGCTCGAGGCGCCGCTGACGGTGCTGGCCGACCTGCAACGGCAGGGGCTGGTGCGTCACATCGGCCTGAGCAACGTCACACGGACGCAGGTCGCGGACGGTCGCCGCATCTGCGACATCGTCTGCGTGCAGAATTTGTACAACGTGGCGCACCGCGAGGACGACGCCATGATCGACGACCTCGCGCGCGACGGGATCGCCTACGTCCCGTTCTTCCCGCTCGGCGGCTTCACGCCGCTGCAATCGTCGACCCTGTCGGATGTGGCGAGCGATGTCGGTGCCACGCCGATGCAGGTGGCGCTCGCGTGGCTGCTGCACCGCTCGCCCAACATCCTGCTGATCCCCGGCACGTCGTCGGTCGGGCATCTGCGGGAGAATCTGGCGGCGGCCGAGCTGAAACTCTCGGACGACGTGCTCGCCAGACTCGATGGCATCGGCAAAGAAGCCGTCGCGGCGTAACCGCGCGACCCGACTTGCGAACCTATACGGGCGCGGACTGATCCGCGCTTCGTATAGGAGTTTTCGCGATGAAAAAGCTGCTCTGCCTTAGTGCGCTGGCGCTGTCCCTGACCGCGCCGATGCTCGCCCACGCCTCGCCGGGCGACAACCCGCAGCGGCGGCTGCAATATGTCGACATGGGCGGCAATCTGCACGAGATGGAGATCACCGACGACGCGAAGATCAAGATGTTCATCGCGCACTCGAAGGCGCTGAAGCCCGGCACGCTGGTGATGACGCTCGATGGCCACATCTACATCCTGCAGGACGCCAAAATGTCGGATGGGCGAATGATGTCGGACGTGCTGACGCATTAGCGGAAATCGCGCGTCTCGACCTTGATCCCCCGGCTGTTGCGTTCCGGGCTGTAGAGATCGCGCGGCGGCACTTTCGGCAAGCCGCCGCCGCGCGGGTCCGGCGAGCCGCCGTGTTTCGCCTCGTCGCCGCGCCCGGTCGTGAGCGGGAACGCGGCATTCTTGCGCCCGACGCTGCGCAACATCGTCGTCATGTCGACCAGCTCCTCGGCGATGACGTGCGTCACACCGCTCTCGCTCTGCACCCGGCCGCGCACGCCCATCATGCCGGCCGACAGCACCAGCGCCCGCCGCCGCTCGAACAGCGTCGGCCACACAACGATGTTCGCGATCCCGGTCTCGTCCTCCAGGGTGATGAACATCACCCCTTTGGCGCTGCCCGGCTTCTGGCGCACCAGCACGATCCCGGCGACCAGTAATCTGCGCCCGTCCGGGCAATCCCGCCAGCTCCTCGCACCGGACATGCCGCGACGCTTCCAATTCCGCGCGCAGGAACGACACCGGATGCGCGCGCAAGGTCAGCCCGACCGAGGCGTAATCCTCCACCACCACCCGCCCCGGCGTCATCGCCGGCAGCACCGCCATCTTTTCGATCCGTTCCGGCAGCAGCGTCGCGTCGCGTTCGTCGGCGGCGGCGAACAGCGGCAGCACGTCGTCGGCGAGCCCGGTGATGGCCCACACCGCCTGCCGCCGGTCCAATCCGAAGCAGAACAGGCCGTCCGCTTCCGCGATCCGCTCCAGCGCCGCGCGCTTCACGCCCGCCCTGCGCCAAAGCTCCTCGACGCTTGCGAACGGTCGCGTGCGCGCGGCCACGATCGCCTCGCCGTCGTCGCGCGCGAGCCCCTTGGCCATGCGCAACCCGAGCCGCACGGCCGAACCCTCCAGCGTGCAATCCCAATGGCTCGAATTGACGCAAAGCGGGCGCACCTCGACACCGTGGTCGCGCGCGTCGCGCACGATCTGCGCCGGCGCGTAAAATCCCATCGGCTGCGCGTTCAGCAGGGCGGCGCAGAACACGTCCGGGTGATGGCATTTCAGCCAGGAACTCGCGTACGCGATCAACGCGAAACTCGCCGCGTGGCTCTCGGGGAAACCGTACGACCCGAACCCCTCGATCTGCTTGAACGTGCGCTCCGCGTATTCATGCTCATAGCCGCGAGCGACCATTCCGCCGATCAGCTTGTCGCGAAAATGGCTGACGCCGCCGGTCTGCTTGAACGTCGCCATCGCGCGCCGCAGCTGGTCGGCCTCGGTCGCGGAAAACCCGGCGCAGACCATCGCGACCTGCATCGCCTGTTCCTGGAACAGCGGAATGCCGAGCGTCTTGCCGAGCACGCGCTCCAGCTCCGGCGTCGGATACGTCACCGGCTCCAGCCCCTGCCGGCGGCGCAGGTACGGGTGCACCATGTCGCCCTGGATCGGCCCCGGTCGCACCACGGCGACCTCGATCACCAGGTCGTAGAACGTGCGCGGCGCCATGCGCGGCAGCATCGCCATCTGCGCCCGGCTCTCGATCTGGAACGTGCCGAGCGTGTCGGCTTTCCGGATCATCGCGTACGTCGCCGGATCCTCGGCCGGGATCGTGGCCAGATCCAGCGTGACACCCCGCCCGGCCAGCAACCCGAACGCGCGCTGCAGGCAGCCGAGCATGCCCAGGCCCAGCACGTCGACCTTCATGAATCGCAGGATGTCGATGTCGTCCTTGTCCCACTCGATCACCTGCCGCCCGTCCATCGCCGCCGGCGCGATCGGCACCAGGTCGTCGAGCCGGTCGGCGGTCAGCACGAAGCCGCCCGGATGGGTGCCCATGTGGCGCGGCGTGCCGATCAGCTCGCGCGCGACATCCAGCGTCATGCGCAGCGTCGGATCGTCCATGTTGAGGTTGACCGCCGCCGCGTGCTCCGGCTGCACGCCCTCGTCCGACCAGCCCCAGACCTGGCCCGCGAGCAGACCGGTCACATCCTCCGTCAGCCCGAACACTTTTCCCACTTCGCGCACGGCCCCGCGCGCGCGATACCGGTTGACGGTCGCGCATAACGCCGCGCGGTCACGGCCGTAATGCTCATAGACCCACTGGATCACCTCCTCCCGCCGCTCGTGCTCGAAATCGACGTCGATGTCGGGCGGTTCGCGGCGCGCCTCGGACACGAACCGCTCGAACAGCAACCCGGAGCGGACCGGGTCGATCGAGGTGACGCCGATCACCCAGCACACGGCGGAGTTGGCGGCCGATCCGCGCCCCTGGCACAGGATCCCGCGCGAGCGGGCGAACGCCACGATGCTGTGCACGGTCAGGAAGTACGGCGCGTATTCCAGCGTCTCGATCAGCTGCAGTTCGTGCCGGAGCTGCCGCGTCACGTCGTCCGGCACGCCCTCCGGGTAGCGCACCGGGGCGCTGGCCCACACCAGCGCGTCCAGCGTCTGCTGCGGCGTCTGACCCGGGACGGTGGTCTCGTCCGGATATTGGTATCGCAACTCGGACAAGCTGAATGTGCACCGCGCGGCGAGTTCGGCGGTGCGGTCGACCGCCTCGATAAAGTCCTCGAACTGGTGGGTCATCGCGTCGACCGGCCGGAGATAGCGTTCCGCCCCGCCCTCCAGCACGTCGGCGGCGCTGTCGATCAGCCGGCCTTCGCGAATGCAGGTCACCACATCCTGCAGCAGCCGGCGGCTGTGATGGTGGTACAGCACGTCCCCGGTCGCGACCGACAGCACGCCGGCCTCGGCCGCCGCATCCTCCCGCCGCGCCATCCGCACATGGTCGCCCGGCACGCGGTGGAACGTGAGTGCCGTGTACGCCCGGTCGCCGAACACCCCCGCGAGGCGGCCGAAATCGTGGTCGGTGAGCTGGACCGCGATCAGCCCCTCGGCGGCGGCGGCCAGATCGTCCCAGCCGAGGTCGAAGCCGTGATGGTCCGTCTTCGCCAGCCCCTGCTTCTTGCCCAGCGTCAGCAGGCGGCACAGCCGCGAATAGGCCGGCCGGTCGGTCGGGTAGACCAGCAGCACCGTGCCATCGCGCAGGTGCAGCTCGCAGCCGACGATCAGCCGCACCCCGGTTTCGATCGCCCGCTGATGGGCGCGCGCGATGCCGGCGAGCGAGTTGCGGTCGGTGATCGCCATCGCCGGGTAGCCGAACAGGGCGGCCTGCGCGAATAGCTCCTCGACATGGCTCGCCCCGCGCAGGAACGAGTAGTTGGACGCCACCTGAAGTTCGACGTACGGCATGACACGAGCTTAAGCCGCCCGGAACGTAAAGGGAACGCGGGCGCGCTCACGATTGCGCTCCGGCCACGGAACCGCCATCGTCGGCCTGTATTTGAGTGTCGCGACCAACCGACCGGAAAGCCGAGCCATGAAGATCATCGCCAAGGGCGTCGCCCTCAGCACCGCCGCCCTGCTCGCCGCCTGCGCCAGCACGCCGATGGGCCCGACCGCCCAGGTGCTGCCCGGACGCGGCAAATCGTATGAGGCGTTTCAGGGCGATCAGGCGTTCTGCGAGAGCCAGGCCGCCAACAGCGTGCGGGGGCAGGCGGAAAACGCCAACACGACCGGCCTGCTGTACGGGCTGGGTGCCACAGCGCTCGGGGCCGGCCTCGGGGCCGCGGTCGGTGGCGGCTACGGCGCGGGCGTCGGCGCGGCGGGCGGCGCGGTCGCCGGCGGGGCGCTCGGGGGCAGCACGTCGGGCAACGCGCAGTACGGCATCCAGCGGCAATACGACAACAACTACGTCTCGTGCATGGTCGCGCACGGCAACAGCATACCGCAGGCCTCGCCGGTGCTGGTGCAGCCCTCGCCGTATGTCGTGCAGCCAGCCCCGTACGTGGTGCAGCCGCAGCCGTATTATGCCCAACCCGGCTACGAGCAGCAGCCCGGCTACTGAGGCGGCGCTCCACGCCCAAGCGCGCGGCATGACGGGCGCGGCATGATGGGCGGATTGCTCGGGTTGCAACGGTTGAGCGTCGGCTGGCTGATCCAGGCGTCGGCGCTCGCGATGGCGTTCCGGCCGCGCGTGGTCGTGGACGGCTTCACCCTCGACCGGCACATCCAGGCGATGCTGTCGCTGTCCAGGCGCGGCGGCGGCGAGACCATGCCGGCCATGCCCGACATTCCGGGCTTGCGCCGCGCGCTCGAAACCGTGCCGGAGCTGATGGGCGTCGACCGGACCGACGCGGTGGTCGCCCGCGACATCGCCGATGGCCCGGTCCCGATGCGGCTGTTCACCCCGGCCGGCCTCGACGACCCGTCCGCCATGCTGGTGTTCCTGCACGGCGGCGGCTGGATCGCCGGATCGATCGAAACCTACGACCGGCTATGCCGCCACATCGCCGAAACCGGCGGCTTGCGCGTGCTGTCGGTGGAGTACCGGCTGGCGCCCGAGCACCCGTTCCCGGCCGGCTTCGACGACGCGCAAGCGGCGTTCTCCTGGGCGCTCGGCCACGCGGCGTCGCTCGGGGCCGACCCGGCGCGGATGTCGATCGGCGGCGACAGCGCCGGCGGCGGGTTGTCGGTGTCCGTCTGCGTCGCCCGCGCGGCGGCGGGCGAGGCGCAGGCGCGGTCGATGTGGCTGCTGTATCCGGCGGTCGACCTGGTCGGCGAGCACCCGTCGATGACATCGATGGATGGCTACGTGTTCACCCGTGAGGCGCTCGACTGGATCGTGTCGCAATACGTGCCCAACGGGACGGACCGCACCGACCCGCGCCTGTCCCCGGGCCTGGCCGATATCGCGGGGCTGCCGCCGGCGCATATCGTGATCGCCGGCTTCGATCCGTTGCGCGACGGCGGTGCGGCGTTCGCGGCACGGATGGGCGGGCGGGCGACGCTGACGGTGGCCGGGGGGCTGACGCACGGGTTCGCCGATCTGGCGGGCGTCGTGCCGGCGGCGAAGGTCGCCTTGGACGAGGCGATCCGCGCGATCGGCGGTTAACAATCCGGGACTTGTGAACCACGCCGTCAGGCCTACGTTACGCAGGTGGAAAGTTCCCGACGCGCTAAATCTCGCATGTTCATGTCGCCTCGCGACATCGGGCTTTTTCTTCGCAGCAGCCGGACCGACGCGGCGGTCACTCGCCTCCGCGAAGGGCGCGAGCCGGACGCGGTGTTCGACGCGATCTACTCCGACGCTGACCCGTGGGCCTCGGCCGATCCGCGCTACCGCTATCAGAGCCGCAAATACGACATGCTCTGCGGCCTGCTGCCGAAGCGGCAATTCGGCCGCGCGCTCGACGTCGGTTGCGGTCTCGGCGGCTTGGCGAGCCGCGTCGCGCGGCTGGCCGACGACGTTCTGGGTCTCGACGTGTCCCAGCGCGCGGTAACCCGTGCGACGGCGTTGCACGCGAATGTCGAGAATCTCGGCTTCGCTCAGGCCGACATGCGCGACATCTCCACGGACCATGACGGCCGCTACGACCTCGTGACGGTCGCGGACTCGATCTACTACCTGCCGCCGCCGCTCGGCGACGACGTGCTGAAGGCGATGGCGACCCGCCTCGCCCGGCTGCTGCGGCCCGGCGGGCTCATGCTGATCGCCAACCACTACTTTTTCGACGGCGACGGGGACAGCCGCCTGTCCCGCCGCATCCACCGCGCCTTCGCGTGGTCGCCCAGCCTGCGCGTCGTCTCCGAACATCGCAGGCCGTTCTATCTCGCGACCCTGCTGGAGCCGAACACCCCGGCCTAGGCCGGGGTTTTAGCTCAGGCGTCGCGCAGCCACACCAGCATGTCGCCGGGATCGCGGTTGTCCCACATGAAATACGGGATCGCCCGGAGCGCGCTGCGTTCGCTCGCCGGCGGTGCGGCGCGGTAAAGTTCGCCGTCCCAGCCGGCCGTCGTGTCCCGTTCCGCCTCGGCCGCGAGGGTCACGACGCCACCGAGCAGGTTCGCCTCGTAATGCTCGTTCAAGACCGCCTCTCGCGGCAGTTTCAGCGCATGCACGCCGCCCGGGTTGTCGACCGCCTCGGTGCAATACAGCAACGGCCCGCGGCGCAACGCGACCCGCCCGAGGTCGGACTGGATGTTCGGGTTCGGGTAGAGACGCTGCGGTATCATGTCGAGATCGAGTTTTACCGTGTCGCCCGGTCATCCACTCCCGCGTGACCGCGATGTAGCCGTCGGTCGTGTGGGCGGCGACGTCGATCGTCTCGCCGTTGACGGAAAGCCTCGCCTCGGAACACCAGCCGGGCACGCGCAGGTGCAAGCGTGAAGCGGGCCGGGGCGTCGACACCGACCACGATGCCGATCGCGCCGTCCCACGGGTAGCGGCTATCCTGCGTCAGGGTGACGGTCCGGCCGCCCAGCGAAAGCTTGGCCGTGTTCTCGCCGTACAGGTGCACCGCGATCGCGTCGTCCGACACGCCGTAGAAGAAGCTGCCGATCGAGGCGACCAGCCGGCCGATGTTCGGCGGGCAGCACGGGCAGCGGTGCCAGATCCAGCGATGATGGCCGCCGGCGCTCTCGAGCGGGTTCTCGTAGAAGAACGTCGCGCCATCCAGCGACAAGCCGGAGATCGCACCGTTGTAGAGCGCGAGTTCCATCGAGTCGGCGTAGCGGCGGTTCGGCCCCATGCCGAGCATCCGGCTCGCCCAGAACACCAGCCCGACGGCCGCGCACGTCTCGGCGTACGCGGTGTCGTTCGGCAGGTCGTAGTCGGCGGTAAAGCCCTCGTTGGCCGCCGACGGACCGAGGCCGCCCGTCGCGTACAGGCGCTTCGAATGCAGGTCGTCCCACAGCCGGTCCAGCGCCGCGCGCAGGCTGTCGTCGCCGTACTCGGTCGCGATGTCGGCCATGCCGGAATAGAGGTACATCGCGCGGACCGCATGGCCGACGATCTTGCTCTGCTCACGCACCGGCTCGTGCGACTGGTTGTATTCGTAGGTGCCGAAGTGGAAGTCCTTCGGGTCGGCCCCGCGCGCGCGGGCTTCCTCGTCGAAATAGTGCGGAAGCTGCCCGCGCTGATCGATGAAGTATTTCGCCAGCGTCATGTACTTGTCGTTGCCGGTCACGCGGGCGAGCTTGACCAGCGCCAGCTCGATCTCCTCGTGCCCGCAATAGCCTTTGCGCTTGCCCGGCTCCGGCCCGAACATCGCGTCGATGTGGTCGGCGTAGCGGCACATGATGTCGAGCAGCTTGCGCTTGCCGGTCGCCTGGAAATACGCGACCGCGCCCTCGATCAGATGGCCGGCGCAATACAGCTCGTGGCAGTCGCGCAGATTGGTCCACCGCAGGCCCGGCTGCATCCGCTGATACCAGCTCGACAAATAGCCGTCCGGCTGCTGCAGCTTGCCGTACATGTCGATCACGGCGTCGATCTTGGCTTCCAGCTCCGGGTTCGCGCGGCGGTACAGCGTGTAGGCCGCCGTCTCGATCGTCTTGCCGAGATCGCTGTCCCAGAACATCTGCGTCGTCACCGTCGCACCCGTGAACCCGTCGCGCACATGGAACGGGATGCGCTGCGCCGGCACCGGACGGTCGGGGTCGATCTGGTCGAGCATCCCGGCCTCGACGCAACGCTCGTACAGGATGTCGGCGGTGCGGGCCGCGACCGCATCGGCGCGGGCACCCCAGAAGCCGCGCAGATCGATGTCGGGGGCGGCCGGCGGCCGGAACAGTTTCAGGTCGGGCATCCAAAGCTCCTTATTTCACCGCGCCGGCCGTCAGGCCGCGGATGTAGAAACGTTGCAGCAAGATGAACAGGATCAGGCACGGGATCATCATCACGGTGACGCCCGCCTGCACGGCACCCCAGTCGATCGCGCCGAAGCGCCCCGACTGCACCGCCGTCACCATCACCGGCAGCGTGAACTTCGACTGGTCGGTCAGCAGCACCAACGCGCCGAAGAACTCGTTCCAGCTGTTGAGGAACGCGAACAGGCAGACCGTCACGACGCCGGGCCAGACCAGCGGCAGCAGCGTCAGCACGAGCAACTGCCAGCTATTCGCCCCGTCCATGCGCGCCGCCTCCTCGATCTCCTTCGGCACGGCGTCGAAGCTGTTGCGCATCATGAAGACGGAAAAGGTGAGCTGCAGCGTGACGTAGACGAGCGTCAGCCCGACCAGCGAATTCTGCAGCCCGAGTGCGGACAGGATCAGGAAGATCGGCGTCGCGATCGACTGGAACGGGATCATGATCGTCGCCAGCACCAGCACGAAACAAAGGCCACGACCCGGAAACCGGTGACGCGAAAAGCCGTAGCCCGCGAGCAAGGCCACGACGGCGGAGATCAACCGTCGTCGCGACCGCGACCATCAGGCTGTTCAGCGCGGAATGCCAGAAGCCCGCGCCGAAACTGTCGAGGCTCGCGTAGCTCGACAGCGAGACGCCGGTCGTGGGCCACGGCGGCAGCGGCGGCTGGCGGGCTTCCTGCGGCGGCTTGAACGTCGACAGCACCGCGAACGCGATGGGTGCCACGAACAGCGCGGCGACGAGCAGCCCGACCAGATGGTACGCGCGGCGGCTCATGTCCCCTCCGCCGGCCGGAGCAGCGCCAACTGAACGACGCTGAGTGCGACGAGGATCATCAGCAGGATGACGGACAGGGCAGCGCCGTAGCCGAGCTTGAACGACACGAACGACTGGTTGAAAATCCAGTAGACGGCGGTCAGCGTCTGGTTGCGCGGGCCGCCGCGCAGGATGATGTAGAACTGGTCGAACGCGAGCACCGATCCGGTGACCGACAGCACGAGTGCGAGCGCCAGCGTGCGGCGGATCATCGGCACGGTGATCAGCCGAAAGCGCGCGAAGGCACCGGCCCCGTCGAGCGTCGCCGCCTCCGTCAATTCGATCGGGATCGCCTGCAGGCCGGTCATGATGATGACCATCGTGAACCCCGACGCTTTCCAGACGACCATCACGATGATCGACCAGAACGCGGGCGTGAACGTCGCCAGCAGATTGAATTTGCCGTCCGTGATCCCGAGGCCGGCGGCGGCCGGGCTGAAGAAGCCCGCATCGACGTCGAGCAGCCACGACCACAGCAGGCTCGCCGACGCGAACCCGACGACGACCGGCAGGAAGAACGCGGTGCGGTAGAAGCCGACCATCGGCCGTGGCCGCTCGACGAACAGCGCGAGCGGGAACGCCACGACGAAGATCGCGATCGTCACGACCACCGTGTACAGCGCGGTGAATCGCAACGCGTTCCAGAAGCGGAAATCGTTCCAGACCGCCAGGTAGTTCGCGAAGCCGATGAACCGGTGCAGGCCCAGCAAAGGCCAGGCATGCAGCGACATCCAGAACGTCATGGCGAGCGGCGCGAGGAAGAATACGACCACGAGCGCCATCGCCGGGGCGATATACAGCAACCCCGTCCAACGCACCCGCTTCCGCCGTCGCACCGCCGTCGCCATTTACTTGTCGGGCGCCGCGTCGATGATCGACTGCATCGTCTGCTGGCCGGTCGCGATCGCCTCGTCGATGTTGCCGGTGTAGATCGCGTCGTTCAGCATCTGGATCCACGGGCCGTTGGCCGAGTTGATGATGTCGTTGAACACCGTCGAATACGGCGTGTGCCCCTTCGCCATCGCGTCCGCCGCGAGCTGGTAGCGCGGATCGAGACTCTTCAGCGCTTCCTTGGCGACATCGCCGCGCACCGGCAGGCTGCCGTATTTGGCGAGCAGCGTTTGCCCCTCGAGCGAGTACGCGAAATCGAGGAACTCCTTGATGACCGGCAGCTTCGTCGTGCCCTTGGTCACGACCAGATTGTCGCCGCCCGCGAACGACGACCAGCCGCCGTCCTTACCGGGCAAATAGGTGATGCCGTAATCGACGCCGGGATATTGCGTGTTGAGCGCCCCGATCGCGAACGCGCCGGACGGTGCGATGCCGATCTTGCCGGTCGCGAACGCCGCGAAGAAATTCGCGCCGGTGTCGGTCTGGGCACCCGCCGGCACCTCGCCCTTGACGACCATGCCGCGATACAGCGCGAGCGCGCCGCGAAGCTGCGGCGTGTCGAGCGTCGCCTTGGTGCCGTCCGCGTTCAGGATGTCGCCGCCCGACGCCCAGACGAGCGGCATGAGAGTGAAGATGTTGCAGCCCGCGCAGTTGCCGGAGAAGTAGAATCCCTTGATGTCGCCACCGAGTGCGGTGACCTTGGCCGCGTCGTCGGCGATCTCCTGCCAGTTCGTCGGGCCCTTGTTCGGATCGAGTCCGGCCTGCTTGAACAACGCCTTGTTCCAGATCAGGACCGAACTGTCGGCCGAGAAGGGCAGGCCGTAGATGTGGCCCTTGTACGTCCCCTCCTTCACATGCGCGGGCGACAGCTGCGCCAGATACGGCAGCGACTTCGCCCAGTCGGTGATGTCCTCCAGCTGCCCGGCCGCCGCGAAGGCTGGCGTGTAAATCAGATCGAGCGACAGCGCGTCCGGCGCCGTGCCGCCCGCGACCGACGTGCCGTATTTCTGGATGATCTCGGCGTTCGGGATGATGTCGAGCTTGATCTGGTCGGTGTGGCCCTTGTTGAAGGCGTCCACGATGCGCGGCATGAAATTCGAGCCGTCGGCGCGGACCCAAAGGCTCGCCGTGTCGGCACGGGCACCGGCCATCGTCAGCCCCGCCGTGAACGTCAACGTCACCGTCGCCGCCAGCAGGCTTTTCCAGGATCTGTGTTTCATCGTCGTTCCTCCCTCGTTGTTTTTGATCGTCATCAGCCGGCCGCCGCGAGCCCCGCGCCGCAGGATTCGCGCACGATCAGGCGGCACGGCCGTCGTCGTATCCCGGGCTCGATCGGCCGTCCCTCGACGAGCGCCAGCAGCGTGACCCCCGCCTCGTGCCCGAGCGCCGAGAGATTCATGTCGATCGTCGTCAGCGGCGGCCGGGTCGACGCCGCCATGATCTCCCAGTTGTCGAACCCGACCACCGCGACATCCGTCGGCACGCCGATGCCGCGCTCCCGCAACGCGTCGATGACGCCGCGCGCGATCTGATCGCTGCCGCAGAACACGGCGTCGGGCAGGTCCGTCGCCCGGTCGAACAGTGTCGCGACCGCCTGATGACCCCACGCCTCCGACCAGGTGCCGATCAGCGGCGGCCGCATATCCAGGCCGAGCCGCGCCAGCTCCTCGCCCGCCGCGTCGGCCCGCGTGTGCACGACCCCGAAACTCGCCGGGCCGGTGATGTGGGCGATCCGTCGCCGGCCCAGCCCCGCGAGATGGCGGATCGCCTGCGCGGCCCCGTCGGCGTCGTCCGAGACGAAGGTCGCCGCGTCCGGCGTCGGCTGGGTGAAGGCGTAGACGACCGGGATGCCGACATGCTCCAGGCTGACCGGGAGGCGCCGGTCGACCCGCTTGCCGGTCGCGATGATCCCGTCGACCTGCTTGTCCAGCATCGCTTCGACGTGCAACTGGCCGAGACGCGGATCATCCTCGACGTTGCACAGGAAGACGGACACCCCGGCGTCGATCAGAGCCTCCGACACGCCGGCCATCACGGGGAACGCGAACCGTCCGTAGGTGTCGTTGGTCAGCAACCCGACGGTGAAGCTGCGCTTGCGCGTGAGGCTTTGCGCCAAGGCGTTGGGGCGAAACCGCATATCCGCCGCGATCGTCCGCACACGGTCGCGCGTGTCGTCCGCCATCCGCCCGAGCCCGTTCAGCGCCTTGGAGGCGGTGGCCGTGCTGACCCCCGCGCGCGCGGCGACATCGCGCAACGTCACGGGCCGGCGCTTTTCGCGCGCCGGCGACTTGGCATCCATCCCTGAGCCCCGGGCCATTGCGACCTTCGATTTCAGGCCGGAGACACATGTCCACGGCATCTGAGAAAACGATTTCTCAAACAGGATGCCGCGTGCCGTTCCGACCGTCAACAGGGGTTCGGTCCCGGCGCCGGCCGGGTGTCACAGCCCGGATCGAACGGCGAAGAACGCTAACGCAGCCAGTCGCGCACGGCGGCTTTGACGAACGCGAAATCCTCCGGGTGGCGCGGGCTGCCGGCCATGTGCCCCCAGATCGTCGGGATCGGCCGCAGGGCCGCGTCATGCAGATGCGGCATGTCGAGCGCGTTGTCGGCGACCGGGAAGTACAGGTCCGTGCGTGACGGCATCAGCAACACCCGCGCCCGGATCGCCTCCAGCGCGCGAATGAGGTCGCCGTCGTACAGCTCGTTGGCGCTGATGTCGGACGCGATCCAGGTTTTCGCCTGCGCGTATAAATTCGCCGCGCCCAGCCGCTCGAACCCCGGTGCCCAATGCTCGTCGAGGAACACGTCGAGGTTCGAGGCACCGGTGGAGCTCAGATGGAACCCGCCTCGATACCAGTCCTGGCTCATCGCCCAGCCGGCGTAGACGCGCGCGAACGCACGGACGGCGGCGCGCGGCTCGGAACTGAACCGTCCGTCGCCCACATGTTCCGGCGCGGCTTCCAGTGTGGCCAGCAGAGACAGCAGGAACACCGTGTTGTGCACCGATGTCCGGGCGCTGCCGGCCAGGATGACCGCGCTGTCGACCAGGTCCGGAAACAGCGCCGCCCAGTGGTACGCCTGCCCCGCGCCCATCGAATAGCCATACGCGCACGCGACCCGCTCGATCCCGAACAGGTCGAGCAGCAATCGCCGTTGCGCGCGCACATTGTCGGCCGTCGTGACCAGTGTGGGATAATGGTCCGTGTTGGACGGGCTCGACGACAGGCCGTTGCCGAACATGTCGGGCACGACGATGAACCAGCGTGTCGGGTCAAGAATGCCGTCCGGCCCGATCAGCCACTCCTGATCGGAGTGCCGTGCCGTGTAGCTGGTCGGATAGACGATCACGTTGTCCTTGGCCGGGGCCAGCGTGCCGTAGGATTTCCACTCGAGCGTCGCGCCGGGCAGGATCTCCCCCGATTGCAGCAGCAGGTCGCCGAGGGCGAAGCGCCCGGTCTGTGTCGGAATGGTCGTGATGTCGGACATCGAAGCTCCACGCGTTACACGGCGCATGGTCGCCCACGCCGGCGGAAATGTCAGCAAGCGGCCTGCGAGGGCGGCGCGACGTCGAACTGTGGCGTTCCCGGCGGGATTCGAACCCACGGCCCCCAGATTAGGAATCTGGTGCTCTATCCGGCTGAGCTACGGGAACCCACGGCGCGTCATACCATTCGCCGCCCGCGCAATGCAGCCCCCAGCGTGCCGTCGTCGAGCCGGTCCAGCGTGCCGCCCATGGGCACGCCCAGCCCGACCCGGCTGACCGCCAGCTCCGGCACCGCCGCGCGCAGCCGGTCCGCGAGCCAATGCGCGGTGCTGGCCGCGTCCACCGTGCCGCCGAGGGCGAGGATCACCTCGCGCACGACGGGCCGCCTGGCGCGCGTCAGCAGCGGCTCGACCGACAAATCCTCCTCGTAGCGGCCGTCCAGCGGGGCCAGCACGCCGCCCAGCACGTGATAGACGCCGTGGTGAACGCCCGCCCGCTCCAGCGCCCACAGATCGTCGACCTCCTCGACCACGCAGATCGTGCTCGCATCGCGGCCGGGATCGGTACAGATCGTGCACGGGTCGGCGCTGTCGATGTTGCCGCACACGCCGCACACCCGGGCCGACTGCGCCGCCGCGTCCAGTGCCCGGGCAAGCGGCAGCATTCTGGCCGGCGGGTCGCGCAACAGCCTGAGCACGGTGCGGCGCGCACTGCGCGGGCCGAAGCCGGGCAGTGCGGCCATCAATCCGATCAGCCGCTCGATCTCGGGGCCGCGCATTGTTTCGGCGTACCGTCAGAACGGCAGCTTCATCCCGGCCGGCAGCGGCATCCCGCCCGTGACCTTCGACATCTCCTCGGCCGAGATCGCGTCCAGCTTGCGCTTCGCGTCGGCGTGGGCGGCGACGATCAGGTCGCCCATCATCTCGGCCTCGTCCGGGTCGATCAGCTTCGGGTCGATCTGGACCCCGCGCAGGTCGCCCTTGCCGGACAGCGTCACGCGGACCATTCCGGCACCGGATTCGCCCGTCACCGTCATCGCCTCCAGCGTCGCCTGCATCTCCTCCATGCGCTTCTGCATCTGGCCCGCCTGCTTCATCAGGCCCGCTAGGTTCTTCATTCAGTCCTCCATCGGTTGGTCGTCGTCATCATACGCGGGCATCGCATCCACGGGTGCGAACGCCGGCAGGTCGGCCGGCGGTTCCGGCTCCAGCCCGTAACGGTCGCCGGCCTGCGCCGCCTCGATCACCGCACCGGGAAACGCGTCCAGGATCGCGCGGATCAGCGGATGCGCCGCCGCCTTCGCGTGCCGCGCCCCCTCGGCCGCCTGCCCCTGCTCGTGCAATGTCGGCTGCCCCGGCTCGGCCGACAACGCGATCGTCCAGCGCGCCCCGGTCGCCTGCCGCAGCACCTCGGCCAGCCGCGCCGGCAGCTCGCGCGGCGCTTCGGGCTGCAACCGCAATTCGATCACGCCCGGCTTCAGGCTGACGAAATGCGCCGAGTGCAGCAGGTGCGCGTGCAGCGTCGCCTCGCGCGCCGCCTCGACCAGGGCGACGGCATCCCGCCACGACGCGACGGTCGGGCGCCGAGATCGCCTCGACCGCCACGTCGGCCACCGGCTGCGCCAGTGCCAGCGCCCCGCGCGTTCCGCCGCCCGGCGCCCGCGGCATCGGCGCGGCGGCAGCGGGCGAAGAGTCCTGCAGGCGGCGCACGAGGTCGCCCGGCGTCGGCAGGTCGGCCACGTAGCACAGCCGGATCAGCACCATCTCGGCCGCCGCCCGCCGGTCCGGGGCCGTCTCGACCTCCTGAATCCCCTTCAGAAGCATCTGCCAGGCCCGCCCGATGGTCGCGACATCCAGCGCGTCGGCCAGTGCGGCACCGCGCGTCCGCTCCAGCTCCGGCAAATCCATCCCGTCCCGCAGCGCCGGCACCACTTTCAGCCGGGTCAGCGTGTTGAGCAGTTCGAGCAGATCGGCCAGCAGCACGCCGAGGTCGGCCCCCTGCTCGTGCGCCCGGTCGGTGATCGCCAGCGCGTCCGCGACCCGGCCGGCCATGATCGCGTCGACCAGATCGAACAGCGAGCCCCGGTCGGACGCGCCCAGCATGTCGGCGACCGATGCCGCCGTGACCGGTGCCCCCGGCTCCGCCTGCGCGATCGACTGATCGAGCAGGCTCAGCCCGTCGCGCACCGATCCGTCGGCCGCGCGCGCGATCAGCGCCAGCGCCTCCGGCTCGACCGCGACCTTCTCCCGCTCGGCGATCCGGCCGAACCACGCCGCCAGCTCCGTCAGCGACACCCGGCGCAACGCGAAGCTCTGGCAGCGCGACAGCACCGTCACCGGGACTTTGCGGATTTCGGTCGTGGCGAAGATGAACCGCACGTGCGGCGGCGGCTCCTCGAGCGTCTTCAGCAGCGCGTTGAACGCGTTGCGCGACAGCATGTGGACTTCGTCGATGATGAACACCCGCGCCCGCGCCTGGATCGGGCGGTAGCGCGTGGCCTCGATAATCTCGCGCACGTCGTCCACACCGGTGCGGGACGCCGCGTCCATCTCGGTCACGTCCGGATGCCGGTCGGCCAGGATCGCCACGCAATCCGGGCAGACGCCGCACGGATCGGCGGTCGGGCCGCCCTTGCCGTCCGGGCCGGTGCAGTTCATCGCGCGGGCGATGATTCGGGCCGTCGTGGTCTTGCCGACGCCGCGCACCCCGGTCAGCAGATACGCATGCGCCACCCGGCCGAGCGCGAACGCGTTGCGCAGGATGCGGACCATCGTGTCCTGGCCGATCAGGTCGTCGAAGGTCGTGGGCCGGTATTTTCGCGCCAGCACCCGGTAGGGCGTGGCAGCTGTCATCTCGGGCAGGTCGTCATCGCCGAACAGGCTCATGCGGCGATCATGGCCCATCGCTCGAGAAGGTGGGAGGCCGGGCAACGACCCGGCTCGAAACTCGTTGCGGCTGCTTCCTTCCGGACCTGACCGGGTTGGCGAGGGAACCGTCCACCGCCGACCTCCCGACCCCAATATCGTCCGCAAGCACGCCGCGCGCAAGCATCGGCGGCTTCCGAACCAGGCGCTCGCGTGGCACACCGCCCGGGTGCCCCTCATCCGACCCTCCCGCCCGAACGCCTACACCGGCAGCCCGCTCGACCGCGCGGCACAGCGTCGCGACGACGCGGCCTGGATCGAGGCGGCGAGGACCGCGCCCGACACGGTCTGGGTGCCGCAGGCCGGCAACCGCAGCCTGCTGCTCGGCGTCGGCTCCGACACGGTGACCGCCGTGCTGCCGACGACGGCGGAGGCGGCCCGGCTCGGCTTCACCTTCCAGGAATGGGCGTTCCTCGGCCTGCACGGCGAGACGGCGGTGTTCGCGGGCTCGATGGACGGCGAACCCGTGCCGGAGGCCGGCGCGTTCCTCGACCTGCGCGCCGCCGCCGGGCTGCTGCCCACCGATCAGGCGGGTATCCTGGCCCACGCGCGCGGAATTCTGCATTGGCGCGCGAAGCACCGGTTCTGCGCCAATTGCGGCCACCCGACCGAGCCCCGCGCGGCCGGCAACATCACGCTGTGCCCGCAATGCGGCACCCAGCATTTCCCCCGCACCGATCCCGCCGTCATCATGCTGGTCGTCAACGGCGACGCGGCCCTGCTCGGCCACTCGGCCCGCTTCCCGACGCCGACGATGTTCTCGACGCTGGCCGGCTTCGTCGAGCCGGGCGAAAGCCTCGAACAGGCGGTGGCGCGCGAGGTGGCCGAGGAGGTCGGCGTGCGCGTCCACAACGTGACCTACCACAGCAGCCAGCCCTGGCCGTTCCCCGCGAGCCTCATGGTCGGGTTTCA
Organism: uncultured Alphaproteobacteria bacterium; assembly: GCA_963756975.1. Taxonomy (GTDB): domain Bacteria; phylum Pseudomonadota; class Alphaproteobacteria; order Acetobacterales; family Acetobacteraceae; genus CAVRQM01. The sequence goes on from CAVWPS010000002.1 coordinate 1,124,142, forward strand.
CTGCGAGACCGACGAGACCGCGATCACCATCGACCCCGACGAGATCGACGAAGCCCGCTGGTTCACCCGCGCCGAGCTGCGCGACCCGTCCCCGCACGGCTTCGACCTGCCGCGCGCGGACAGCATCGCCCGCCGCCTGATCGAGGATTGGCTCCACGCATGAGAGTTTTCGCGCTGCTGATCGCCCCGATCGCCATCATCGCCCTGTCCGCCTGCACGCCGACCCTGCCGTTCGTGCAAAGCCCCGACGTGCCGGAAGCCTGCCGCACGCAGGTCTACGGCGACCCGGCCGTCAAGGACGCGATCGAACGGGCGAACAGCCAGTTGCAGGAAGTCCGGCTGGCCGGCCTCGCCCTCCAGAAACAGGCGGAGGCGCTCGCGGTCCGGCGCTGCCTGTCGGGCCAGGGCATCCTGCCGCAAGGCGGCGTGGAGCCGCTGAAGCTGAACTAAGTAATGTGGGCCGACGCGCGGGACTGGCTGACCGAGGCCGCGACCCCGTCCGGCCCGGCCGCCGCGTTCTTTCTCGTGTCGTTCGTCCACGCCTGGATCAGCCTCGCGTTCGGCCGGTTCGGCACCGCGCGGACGACGACATGGGTCATGCTGATCGCCGGCGGCACGCTGCTGCTGGCCACGGTGTTCCTCGGCTATGCCCTGCCATGGCGGGGCGGCACCGGTGCCGCGAATGCCTCGGCATCGGCGATCCTCGCGGCCGACATGGCCGTCGCGTATCTCGGCTTGTGGCGGACCCGGCGCGCCTCGGCCGTTGTGTGGCGGGTCGCCGCCATCGCGCTGATCTGCGCGATCGCCGCGACGCTCACGGCGACGCGCAGCCCAGATTCGCCGACGCCGCTTCACCTGCTGCCGGAGTGGTTCGCCGAACCGGCCTACGCGCTGTTGCGCTGCATCCCCGGCAAACTCGCGGGCATGATTCTGGCCGCCACCGCCTGCCTGCTCCCGGCTTCGTGGCCGTGGGCGCGAGCCGCACGGACTGGGCCAGTCTGGTGGGTGCTCTGGATCGGCCTCGCGATGGTGTGGACCGGTCTCGGCGCGATCGGCTCACGCCCGCCGGGGTTCTATCCCGCTACGGCGGTCTGGGGCTTGGCGGCCTACCATGTCGCGTTCTTTCTGCTGCCGTTGATCAAACGGGCCGCGCGCGCCGGAACGTCAGGTTAATTCGGGTCGCCCCCGTCATCGGGTGATCCCCACGCGGCAACGCGGCGACGCCGTGAAAGACGTGCCGCGACGCGCCGCCGAACACCACGACGTCGCCATGCTCCACCCGCACCTTCAGCGCCGGATCGGTGCGCCGAAGACCGCCCCACAGGAAGGTCGCCGGCAGGCCGAGCGAGACCGAGACGATCGGCACCAGCCCCGACCGCTCGTCCCGGTCCACATGCAACGATAGCTTGGCACCGGGCACGTAGCGGTTGATCAGGCACGCTTCCGGCGCGAACGGCGCGAACCCGCCCGCCACCGCCGCCGCGTCGGCCAGTCGCGCGAACACGGCCGGCATGGCGGGCCAGGGCAGGCCGGTCGCCGGATCGCGCGGCTCGTACCGGTAGCCGCGCGTGTCCGACACCCAGCCGAGCGCCCCGCAATTGGTCATCGCGACCGACATCGTGTGGCCGCCCGGCACGACCAGATGCCGGAACGGGGCGACCGCCTCGACCTCGGCCACACAGGCGAGCAGTGCTGGTGCCGCGCCCGACGCGAAGCCGCGCAGCAACCAGGCGCCGTCGCCGAGTTGCTCGCGGGCCGCGGCGAACAGATCGCCGGTCAGCGTCTTACGGCGCGGTCGACTTGAACGACGGCAGCGCCTGCACCGCGGTCCACCACGCCTCGAACCCGTCCGGCGCGAACACCGTGTCCTTGTCCGGCGTCATCGCGATGTAGGCCGCCACCGGCGCCAGGTACAGGTCGGCCAGGCTCAGTTCGCCCGCGATGAACGGCGACGCGCCCTTCGTCTTCATCGCGAACTCGATCACCTTGCGCCCGGTGTCGAGCCCGCCCTCGCGCGCCTGCTCGTTCTTGCCGCCGACGAAATCCGGGAACAGGTGGTACGCGGCGACCCCGCCGAGCAGCGCGCCGTAGCCGTACCAGTCGATGATGCCGATCACCTCGTCCATCCGCGCCCGGTCGCGCGGGGTCGCCGGGACCAGCGACTTGCCCGGCAGCACGTCGTTCAGGTAGCGCGTGATCGCCGACGTCTCCAGGATCGTCATGCCGTCGTGCTCGAGCACCGGCACCTTGCCGAACGGGTGGCGCTTCAGGTGCTCGGGCGTCTTCGGCTCGCCCTCGAGCACGTTCAGCGGGTCCTGCTCGTAATCGGTGACGCCCTTCTCGGCGAGCAGCATCCGAACGGTGCGGACGTAGGTCGAGCCGTTGAAACCGTAGATCTTGATGGCGGCCATGGACGTTCCCTTCGGTGTGGAACGGTCTCCTAACGCGCGAACGGATCGCGCGCTATCAGGACACGGTGTGCGGAGGTCCATGATGCGAGGCAAGGTAGCGGTCGCGGCACTGTGGCTCGCAAGTTCGGCGTGCTCCGCCGGCTCGCCGTCTCCGCTCGACGCGGTGATCGCGACCCCCGACCACCGCGCGGCGGTGCTGGAATTGGCGAGCCACGATCCGTCCTGGTTTCTGCGCGGTTGCGAGACGGCGACGTTCGCGGTGCTGCCCGGGCACAAGCTGTGGGACTCCCCGTCGTTCGACGCGAGCGGCAAACCGTCCGGGGGCGAGTGGACCGAGCAGGTGCGCGCCACCGGCTGCGGTGTCACGCGCGTGCTCAATGTCGACAGCCTCGCCGGCGCCGCCGGGATCGCGATGCGCCGATTGCCGCCCGGGCACTCGCGCGCCTCGCCCGTCTCGCAGGACAAGGCGGCCATGAAGGTCTGGGCGGCCGCGACGGCCTCGAACCCGCCCGGCTGCAAACCGGACTACATCGACGACACCGAAGTGATCGGCCGCCACGCCGCCGATACGCCGGTCTGGTCGGAGCGTTGGAGCCTGAAAGTCTGCGGACGTCCGGTTGTCGTCGTCGTGGACTACCGTCTCCTCTACGCCGGCGACGACATCCAGGCGCACCGGTCCGAATAAGATGGCGCGACGGCTCGCGACGCCCTAGGTTTGAACGATCGCGAGAGAGTGCCCGCCGTCCAAAGGCGGGCCGCCGAAGGGGCAACCGCCCGGGAATCTCTCAGGCAACAGGGATCGCGACAGGCTGCGTGTTCTGGAAAGTGGCGAGCCCAAGCAGGGTGAGCCCGCCGACGGAGCAAGCCGCGCGCGAACGCGCCGGTGAACCTCTCAGGTCTCGTGACAGGCCGGGCCGCCCACCCCTGTCGCAAAAGGCTACCCCCATGACCAATCGTCCGGACGTCATCGTCCTCGGTGCCGGCATCGTCGGCATTTCGACCGCGTACCATCTCAACCGCGCCGGCCTCGACGTGCTGGTGGTCGACCGGCTCGCCGCCGCCGGGCTCGACACCTCGTTCGCGAACGGCGGCCAGGTCTCGGTCTGCCATGCCGAGCCGTGGGCCAACCCGTCGGCCCCGTTCAAGGTGCTGAAATGGCTCGGGCATCGCGACGCGCCGCTGCTGTTCCGGCCGCGCATGGACCCGGCGCAATGGGCGTGGCTCGCCGGCTGGCTGCACGAATGCCTGCCCGCCCGCAGCCGCGCCAACACGCGGCGCATCGTCGACCTCGCACTGGAAAGCCGCGGCTGGATCCAGCGCATCCGCGCCGAGGAGCGGTTCGACTACGACGCCGAGACTCGCGGTATTTTGCACTTCTACCGCAGCCGCGCCGATTTCGACGCCGCCGTTCCCGTCGCGCACCTGATGCAGGACGCCGGGTTGCGGCGCGAGGTCGTGGACGTGGCGCGGATGGTCGAGATCGAGCCGGCGCTGGCGTCCAGCGCCGATCAGATCGTCGGCGGCACGTACACGGAATCGGACGAAAGCGGCGACGCGCATAAATTCACCCAGGCGCTGGCAGCCGTCTGCCGCGCGCGCGGCGTGCGGTTCCTGTACGGCACCGAAATTACCGCGTTGCGCGCCGAGGACGGGCGGCTCACCGGGGTCGAAACCAAGTCTCTGGCGACCGGCTACTACGAAAAATTGTCGGCCAGGGCGGTCGTGGTCGCGCTCGCCTCGTACGGCCAGGCGCTGCTGCGGCCGGTCGGCGTGCGGGTGAACATCTACCCGACGAAAGGCTACTCGGTGACGATCCCCGTCGGCGGCAGCAACTCGGCGCCGCACGTCTCGCTGACCGATGACGGGCACAAGCTCGTCTACTCGCGCCTCGGCGACCGGCTGCGCGTCGCGGGCACGGCGGAGCTGTCGGGGTTTTCGCGGGCGCTCGATCCCGTGCGGGTCGCCGCCATCCTGGAACAGGCGCGCAAGACGTTTCCCGCCGCCGGGGATTTCGGGGCGGCGACCGCATGGACCGGCTTGCGTCCGGCGACCCCGTCCAACGTGCCCTATCTCGGCCGCACCAAGGTCGCAGGCCTGTACCTCAACATCGGCCACGGCACGCTCGGCTGGACCATGGGCCCGGGCACGGCGGCCCGGGTGGCGGCGGACGTGACGGCGGATCTGGGTGCGACGGCCGCGCTGAAGCTCGCCGCCTAGGAGGCGAACCCCTCGAGCACGATCTTGCCCCTGGTGGTCGTGCTTTCGAGGCGGGCATGGACGCGCTTGAGGGTGGCGGCGTCGATCGGCGACAGCCGCTCCGTCATCGTCGTCCGCAGCGTGCCGGAATCGACGAGGCGTGAGACGCTGTTCAGCAGCACGCCCTGTTCGGCCATGTCGGCGGTCTGGAACACCGACCGGGTGAACATCGATTCGAGGTGCGTCGACACCGATTTCGGCTTGAACACCATGACGTCGAGCGTCGCCGGGTCGTCGATGTAGGCGAAGCGGCCCTGGGGCGAGATCAGCTCGACGATCTCGCCGATATGCTTGTCCGTGTGCGTGGTCGAGAACACGAACCCCGGCGCGCCGATGCCGAGGGCGGCGACCTGTGCCGCGAGCGGCTTCGTGTGATCGAGGACATGGTGCGCTCCCATCTCGGTCACCCAGGCCGTCGTTTCCGGCCGCGAGGCGGTGGTGATCACCGTCAGATCGGTGAGCTGGCGCGCGAGCTGGATCGCGATCGAGCCGACGCCGCCGGCCCCGCCCACGATCAGCACGGCGGATGCGGCACCGGGGACGGAGCGCCGCACATCGAGCCGGTCGAACAGCACCTCCCACGCGGTGATCGCGGTCAGCGGCATCGCCGCCGCCTCCGCCCAGTCGAGTGTCGTGGGTTTCGCCCCGACGATCCGTTCGTCGACCAAATGGAACTGCGCGTTGCAGCCGTCGCGGGCGATCGAGCCGGCGTAGAACACCGCGTCGCCCGGACGGAACAGGGTCACATCGGGGCCGACGGCCGTCACGATCCCGGCCGCGTCCCAGCCGAGCACTTTGATGTGCCCATCGGCCGGGGCGGCGCGCTTGCGGACTTTGGTGTCGACCGGGTTCACCGACACGGCTTTGACCTCGACCAGCAGGTCGCGGCCGGTGGGCGACGGCGTCGGCAACGTGGTGTCGATCAGCGCGTCGTCCCGGTCGATAGGGCCGGGCTGCCGGTATCCGATGGCGATCATTGTGCGGTCTCCTGTCCGAGCGGCTTTCTAAGCCCGGCGCGACAGTGCCGCCACCAGCTCGTCTTTCCGCATCGCGCTGCGCCCCGGAATGTCGGCCTGCCGCGCGGCGTCGAGCAGTTCGGCCTTGCTCTTGCCGGCGAGGGCGTCGTGTTCGGTCGCGTGCCGGACATCGGCCGTCTTCGCCGCGACATCGGCCGGCTGCGCGCTGAACTGCTTTCCGCGCTTGGTGTCGGCGCGCTTCTTGGCCGTGGTCCGTTGGTAGTCCGCGTCGCTGATCGCCTCCCGCGCGTCGTGCGGGAGGTAGCGCTCGCCGGTCTCCCCGCTCGGACGGCCCGACTTGGTGCCCCAATCCTCATGGGTCCATTCGGCCAGATGGTTGTCGGCGGCCTTCTTGCCGCGATAGCCACCGCCGGCCTTCTTATAGGCCTGCACCGCCATCTGAGCTTTTCGCGCGGACCACTGGCCCGCATGACCGCCCTTGTCGCCGGCGGTCACCTCGGCCTTCACCCGCTCCCACAAGGCCGGATCGGTCTTTTCCGCCGTCGCCGCCATCTCGGTGCCTCCCTGATGCGGGCGGCAACGAGGCTGGCTGCGGAAAAGTTCAGTGCGGGCGGCGGTCGCGGATCGGCGGGCCGCCCCGGTCGTCGAACGGGTTCTCGGTGCCGCGAAACTGGATGCGGATCGGCGTGCCGGGCATGTCGAACGCCTCGCGCAATCCTCGCACGAGATAGCGGCGGTAATCGTCCGGCGTCTGTTCCGCACGCGTGCCGAACACGATGAACGTCGGCGGCCGCGCCTTCGCCTGCGTCATGTAGCGCAGCTTTAGGCGGCGTCCCTCGACCAGCGGCGGCTGATGGCGTTCCAGCGCGCCCTCGAACCAGCGGTTCAGCTGCGCGGTCGGAACACGGCGGTTCCAGGTGGCGGCAGCGCGGCGCACCGCCGGCAGCAGCTTGTCGACACCCTGCCCGGTCAGCGCCGACAGCCAGACGACTTCCAGCCCTTCGAGCTGCACGAGGCTCGTCTGCATCCGGTCGGAGATGGCGCGCTTCTCGGCCGCGCGGTCCAGCACCGCATCCCATTTGTTCATGCAAAGGACCAGCGCCCGGCCCTCGCGCTCGACCAGCCGGGCGAGCGTGAGATCCTGCTCGTGCAACGCGCCCTCGGTCGCGTCCGACGCCAGCACGACGATCTCGGCCATCTTCAGCGCCTCGATGCTGGCGCTGACCGACATGCGCTCCAGCGGCTGCTCGATCCGCGCACGGCGGCGCATCCCGGCGGTGTCGACCAGCACGATCTCGCCGCCCGCATCGTGCAGCGTGATCGCGACGCTGTCGCGGGTCAGGCCGGGTTCGGGGCCGGTGATCATCCGCTCCTCGCCCAGCAGGCGGTTGATGAGCGTCGATTTGCCGGCGTTCGGGCGGCCGATGATGGCCAGCCGCAGCGGCCGGGCCGGGCCGTCCTCGGGCGCCTCCTCATCGGTCTCGCCAGGCTCGCCTTCCTCGTCGGCCGACAGGTCGGGCGGCGGCGGCAGGCGTTCGGCGACCTCGCCCATCAGGTCGGCGAGCCCGTCCCCGTGCTCGGCCGAGACCGCGACCGGGGTGCCGAGGCCGAGCGAGAAGGCGTCCAGCGCCGCGTTCGCCCCCGCGCGCCCCTCGGCCTTGTTCGCGACCAGCAGCACCGGGCGGTTCTGGCGCCGCAGCCAAGCGGCGAAATGCGAGTCGGCCGGGGTGATGCCCGCGCGGGCATCCACCACGAACAGCACCAGATCGGCCCCCGCGACCGCGCTCTCGCTGCTGTCGCGCATCCGGCCGTAGATGCTGTCCGGCGCACTTTCTTCGAGCCCCGCCGTGTCGACCAGCATCACGTCGCGGCCGCGCAGCGTGCAGCGCGCCTCCTTGCGGTCGCGGGTGACGCCGGGCGTGTCGGCGACCAGGGCGGCGCGGCGGCCGACCAGCTTGTTGAACAGCATCGACTTGCCGACGTTCGGCCGCCCGGCGACGACGACGACGGGCAATGCGCCGTCCGGGAGGTCGGCCTCGTCCGACTTGGCCCGCCTGCTCACCGTAACGCCAGCAGAACCGCGTCGTCGGTGATGATGTACACGGTGCCCCCCGCCACGATCGCGGGCAACGAGGACGCGCCCGGCAGCTCCTGCCGGCCCAGCACCTTGCCGGTATAGGGGCTGATCGCGACGGCCAGCGCGGGGCTGCCGGTCAGCACCAGGCGGTCGCCGACCAGCACCGGACCCTGCCAGCGGATCGGGTCCTTCTTCTTCTCCTCGCGGCCATAGCGCGGCAGCGGGGTCACCCAGGCGATCGCGCCATCGGCGCGGCTGACGGCGGCGAGTTCCTGCTGATCGGTCACGACGAACAGCCAGTCGCCGGCGAGCCACGGCGTCTCGGCCGAGCCGATGTCGCGCTCCCACAGCCGCCGCCCGGTGCGAAGGTCGATCGCGACGGTGAGGCCGCCGAGCCCGGTCGCGTAGACCGTCCCGTCGGCGATCACCGGCATCGCGCGCACGGTCGAGATGTCCACCAGGCTGTTGCGCCCGCCCGTCGGGGCCAGCGTGTCGGTCCAGGCGACCGCGCCGCCCTCGGCCCGCAACGCCGCGACCTCACCGGCGCCGAAGCCCGCGACCACGATGCCGTCGGCGTAGGCGGGGGCCGGGAGGCCGAGCGCGAAGGTGTCGACCGCCTCGCCCTGATATGCCCACAGCTTGCGTCCGTCATCGGTCGCGAGGGCGACCAGTTGCTGGTCGACGGTGGGCACGAACAGGCGGCCGTCGGCGATGGTGGGGGCGGCGCGCGCCGCGTTGCCGAGCGGCTGCCGCCACTTGATCTTGCCCGTGTCGGCCGCCAGCGCCAGCACGTCGGCCCGGCCGGTCGCGACGTAGACGATGCCGCCGTCCACCCCGATCCCGCCGCCGACGTTGACGCTGCGGTCCTTCTCGGCCTGCGTGTCGCGCTGCCAAAGCTGATGGCCGGTCTTGGCGTCGAACGCGGCCACGCCGGCGTTGGCGTCCATCGTGAACACACGGCCGCCGGCCACCACGGGCGTCGAGAAGATCCGGTCGCGATAGCCGCCGGGCTCGCCGATGTCGGCCCGCCACACCTCGGCCAGCCGGTCGCCCGCCTGCAAATGGCCCATCGCATGGCCCGGGTCGCCGCCGGCCTGCGCCCATTCCGGGTTCACGACCGGACGCGGCAAGGCGATCGGACGGTCGCCCGCATCGACCTCGATCCCGCGCCGCGTCGACAGCACCGAGATCCGTTTGCCCGGCAGGGGCGGCTTGTCGGCGTCGAACAACCCGTCGAGCGAGTCGCAGCCCGCGAGTGCGAAGGGCAGCAGGAGCGCCGTCCGCCGGCTCAGCGTCCTCATGAGCTGGGACCGCCGCCCTGCGGTTCCGGCGGCGGAGTCTCTCCAAGTTCGACCAGCATGCCGCGCGCCCGGTCCCGGATCGGCGCGGTCGCCAGCGGGTCCGTGGCGAGGTTACGCAGCGTGTCGCGCGCCGCGTCCGGCTTGCCTTCGCGCAGCGACAGCAGCGCCCGCGTTTCGAGCGCCAGCGCGTGGAACGCCGAGCCGGCCTGGGTCAGCGGCAGCAGCCGCGCCTCGACCGCGGCCGGGGCACCGGCGTCGACCGCGTGCTGCGCCCATTGCAGGTTCGCCAGATCGCGGAAGATCGGTGCCGCCGCGGAGTCGGCCGCGACCGCGTCCCACTCGCCCTCGGCACCCGGCAGGTCGCCCGATTTCAGCAACAGCCCGGCGGCGCGCAGCCGCGACAGCGTCCGGTAGCCGGCCGGGGCGCGGGCCGCGATGGCACGGAACTTCGCCACCGCCTCGGCCGTCTTGGCGGCATCCGGCACCGGCGGCAGCGCGTCGGCGAACGTGGACGCGGCGATGAAGTCGGTCGCGGCGCGCGCGTCCAGCCGCCCCTGCCGCCACTGCCAGCCTTCCCAGCCGGCGATCGCGAGCACGACGAGCACCATCGCCGCGACCACGAAAAGCCCATAGCGGCGCATCAGGTCACGGGCGCGATCGGCGCGCAGGTCCTGGTCGACCTCGTCGAAAATATCTGGCACGGCAAAACCCTCTCGGCCGTCCCGGTTGTGGCCGCGCGAGGATCGCGGGCCGGGACGCGCCGGACCATACCGGCGGGGGTGCCGCCCCGCAAACGAGGCCGCTTCACCTCGCGTTCAGGCTTGTCCGCGACGCTCCGCCGATGCAGGTCCGGCTCATCGCATTGTTCGCGTGCATCGCGCTCGGCGGCTGCGGGCCGGCGGCGGCTCCGGCACTCGGCGCGTATGCCGGGGTGGAAATCGCGAGCGTCGCGCTGTTCCATCGCGGCATCGAGGATCTCGTCGTCTCGGCCATCAGCGGCCGCGACTGCTCGATCGTCCGGCTCGATCGCGGGCTGTCGTATTGCGCGCGGGCCGAGCCGCCGCGCCCGACCCCGTTCTGCACCCGCACGCTCGGCCGGCCGCAATGCTTCGACGACCCTGTCGCGCTGCCCGACATCCCGCCCGAACTCGCGGACACGCCGCCATTCGTCGCACACCCGTGATGCGGGATCGGTATGGGTGCGCGCCGTCCGCGCGGCTATTGTGCGCGGGCCGAATCACGTGGAAGCGCCGCAATGCCCGAAGGGTTGAATCTGCCGACGATGCTGCGGGCCGAACCGCCGCCCGCCGAAATCGTGCAGGAGCGCGCGCAGCAGGCGGCGATGACGATCCTGATCGCGCTGTCCGTGTCGCACATGATGAACGACACGATGCAGTCGACGATCTCGGCGCTGTATCCGATGTTCAAGTCGCAATACGCGCTGAACTTCCTGCAGATCGGCACGATCACGCTGGCGTTTCAGCTCACCGCCTCGATCCTGCAGCCGCTGGTCGGCATGTACACCGACAAGAAGCCGCTGCCCTATTCTCTGGCGGCCGGCATGGCGAGCACCTTCCTCGGCCTGATCCTGATCTCCCGCGCGACGAGCTTTCCGGAAATCCTCGGCTCGGCGGCGCTGGTCGGCATCGGCAGCTCGATCTTTCACCCCGAAAGCTCGCGCGTGGCCCGCATGGCGTCGGGCGGCCGGTTCGGGATGGCGCAGGCGCTGTTCCAGGTCGGCGGCAACACCGGCTCCGCGTTCGGCCCGCTGCTGGCCGCCTATTTCGTGGTCCCGCAAGGCCAGCACAGCGTCGGCTGGGTCGCGGTGATCGCGCTGTTCGGCGGCATCGTGCTGTTCAACGTCGGCCGCTGGTACGCGTCGAACCTGCATCTGCTGCGGCCGAAAGCGGCGCGGGCGAGCCTGGGGCCGACATTGTCGCCCGCCGTGGTGAAACGGTCGCTGGCCATCCTGGTCGCGCTGATGTTCAGCAAGTTCGTGTATCTCACGAGCCTGTCGACCTACTTCACGTTCTACCTGATCCACCGGTTCGGGGTGAGCGTGCAGGAGGCGCAGACCGAGCTGTTCGTGTTCCTCGCCGCCGGCGCGGTCGGCACGTTCCTCGGCGGCCCGATCGGCGACCGGATCGGGCGCAAATATCTGATCTGGGCGTCGATCCTCGGCGTGCTGCCGTTCACGCTGGTGCTGCCGTATGTCGGGCATCTGTGGACGGTGCTGCTCATCATCCCGATCGGCCTGATCCTGAGCAGCGCGTTCAGCGCGATCGTGGTGTTCGCGCAGGATCTGGTGCCGGGGAAGATCGGCATGATCTCCGGCCTGTTCTTCGGCTTCGCGTTCGGGCTGGGCGGCCTCGGTGCCGCGGGTCTCGGGCTGCTCGCCGACGCCACCAGCATCGACGTGGTGTACCGCGTGTGCAGCGTGCTGCCGGCGATCGGGCTGCTGACGGCGTTCCTGCCGAACCTGCAGCAACGCCCGGCTCGATAACCGGTCCTCATTTCGGCCGGGTCCAGCCCGGCCGAAGTGATCCTGCGAAAAACTACCGCGCAGCCAGCGTGTCGAACACGTCCCCGGCCGGCGCCAGCCCTTCGATATGCGCCCGGTGCCACAGCGCGTAAAACAGCAGCGTCCAGGCCGCAAAACCCTGATGCCGCCGCCCCGCATCCCGAAACAGCGCTTTGACCCGCGACGGCTCGGCGATCGCCGCCACCGCCGGGGACGCCGCGACCAGCGGCCCGAGCCGGACGCCCTGCCCCGCGATCCATGCCCCGACCGGCACGGTAAACCCCTGCTTCGGCGCGAACGGCCGCGCCGCCGGGCACGCCTGCGCGAGCCATTGCCGCAGCAGCCACTTGCCCGTCCCGCCCCGGACTTTCAGCGCGTCCGGCAGCCGGAACGCCGCCTGCGCGACCGCGTCGTCCAGCATCGGCGTCCGCCCCTCGATCGCGTGCGCCATCAGGCAGCGGTCCAGCTTCAGCAGCAGATCGTTCGGCAGCCAGTCGGCGAACTCGCTTGCCTGCGCAGCACCCAGCCGGCTGCGCCCGTGCCCGGCGGCCAGCATTTCGGCCGCCGCCAGCCCGTCGCGCCACGCCGCCGCCCGGGTCCGCAGCACGTCGACATGATCGAACGTGCCGCGCGAGCGCATCATCCGCCCGCCCTGCCACCACGGCCGCATCGCCGTCCGGTAGCGGCCGTAGCCCGCGAACATCTCGTCGCCCCCTTCGCCCGACAGCACGACTTTCACGTCGGCCCGCGCCCGGCGCGCCAAGAACCAGGTCGGGATGATGGCGAAATCGGCGGCCGGGTCGTCCATCGCGGCGACGATCGCCGGCAGCTCGTCCCAGACCATCCGCTCGGTCACCTCGATCGTCTCGTGCCGCGCGCCGAGCGCCCGCGCGACGTCGGCCGCCTGACCCCGCTCGTCGGCGGCACCCGGCGCGTCGAAGCCGGCGGTGTACGCCAGCACCGGCGCGGAATTCAGCCGCGCCATCACCGTCAGCACGGCCGCACTGTCGACGCCACCGCTGAGGAACATGCCGTAGGGGACGTCGCTGCGCTGATGATGGTCGACGCTGTCCATCAGCGCCGTGTCGAGCCGCGCCAGCGCCGCCGGCTCCGAGATCGTCTCCGGCCCGCCATCCGGCAGGCTGTCGACCTGTGCGCGATCCAGCACCCGGCCTTCGGCGCAGGTCAAAGTCTCGCCGGGCCGGACGCGGAAAATGCCCGGAAAGATCGTCTCGTCGCCGGTCGTGAACTGCATCTGCAGCAGCTCGTCGCGCGCGGCAATCCGCTCGGCCCGCGGCACGATCCCCGCCGCCAGCAGCGCCTGCGGCTCCGACGCGAAGGCGAGGCATCCGGCGGTCTGGGCCACGTACAGCGGCTTGATCCCCCAGCGGTCGCGCGTCAGCGTCAGCGTGCGGGCGGCGCGGTCGTGGATCGCCAGCGCGTACATGCCGCGCAGCTTCTTCGCGTAGCCGGGGCCGTCCGCGAGCCACAGCATCAGCGGGCTCTCGTTGTCGCTGCGGGTGGCGAACCGCGCGCCCGGCATGCCGGCCCGCAACTCCGGATCGTTGTAGACCTCGCCGTTGCCGACCAGCGCCGCCGGACCGGCGTACAGCGGCTGATCGCCACCGGCCACGTCCACGATCGACAGCCGCCGGTGCACGAGGCCGACCCGCCCGTTCATGCTGTGCCCGCCGCCGTCCGGGCCGCGATGGGCGAGCGCGCTCTCCAGAAGCTGCAGCGTCGCGGCGTCCGGAGCCGGGCCGTCCGGGGTGGCCATGATGCCGGCGATGCCACACATCGCGCCCGCTTAGCATTGTCCCCGGCTTGTGACGACGGCATCGCGCGCGCACTTCTGATCCCATGACACAGATCGCTGAACTGCCGGCACGGGGCGTCGTCGCGATTGAGGGAGCCGACAGGGTGGCGTTCCTGAACGGCCTCGTCTCCAACGACGTGGCAAAGGTCGCCCCGGGCCAGGCGGTCTGGGCGGCGCTGCTGACCGCGCAGGGCAAATGGCTGGCCGATTTCTTCGTGCTGGCCGACGGCGACCGGCTGCTGCTCGACTGCGAGCGGGCGCAAGCGGCGATGCTCGTCACCCGTCTCGGCCGCTACCGCCTCCGGGCCGACGCGCGCCTGACCGATCTTTCGGACGTTCTGCGCGTGTTCGCCGCCTGGGACGGCGTGCCCGACACCGGGGGCGTTGTGGCGGCCCCGGACCCGCGTCTGCAAAACGCCGGATGGCGCATCATCGGCTCGGTCGCCGCGAACGCGACCGCCGAGGAGTACGACGCGCACCGCCTCTCGCTCGGCCTGCCGGACGGCTCGCGCGACATGGAGAGCGAGAAATCGGTGCTGCTGGAGGGCGGCTTCGACGAACTCGGCGGCATCGACTGGGCGAAGGGCTGCTGGATGGGCCAGGAGCTGACCGCCCGCACCCGCTATCGCGGCCTGCTCAAGCGGCGGCTGATGCCGGTCTCGGGCGCGTTGCCGGAGCCGGGCACGCCGGTGCTGGCCGATGGTGCCGAGGTCGGCGCGATCCGCTCGGTCGCGGGCGGGCGCGGGCTGGCGCTGCTGCGGCTCGACGCGCTGGACAAGACGCTGCTGGCGGGTGGCGCGGCGCTGTCGGTCGGGCGTCCGGAGTGGATGGCCAAGCCGGGTTAGGCGCGGATCAGCCCCGGCATCACCCCGGACCCGCGCGCGTCCGGGAACACCGTCGCGAGTGCGGCGTCGCGCAGGCCGAGGTGGTCGCGCAGCACGCCCTTGAGCACCGCATACAGGTCCGTGGTGGGCTGAAGGTCGCGCGCCTCGAGCAGTTTCGGCGCGGCCAGCCCCGGCCAATCGGCGCGGACCTTGCCGCCTCGCACCGCACCGCCCAGCAGGAACGCGGCCGTGCCGGTGCCGTGGTCGGTACCGCCGGTGCCGTTGACCCGCACCGTCCGGCCGAACTCCGTCACCACGACGACCACCGTCTCGGCCCACATCGGCCCGAGCCCGGCCCGCAACGCGGCCAGCCCCTCGTCGAGCTGCTTCAGCGCCTGCGGCAGGCGCTTCGCCTGACCCGCATGGGTGTCCCAGCCACCCGCCTCCAGGGCCGCCAGCCGCGGGCCGTCCGGGGCCGCCAGCAGCTTTCCGGCGGCCCCGGCCAGGCGCGCGAAGCCGTTCGCGTTCGGGGGCACGCCGCCGCCGGCCAGCGTCGCGGTGGTGAAGCCGCGCTCCGTCAGGCCGGCCGCGATCGCCGGGCCGAATTGCGGGTCGGGCGCGTGCAGGCGCGCGATCTCGGCGTAGAAGCCCGCAGCCGGGTGACCGAGTCCGCTCGGCTCCCAGCTCGACACCGGGGCGGCCCCGCGCAGCAGCAGCGGCACCTCGGCCCCGATCGCCAGCGCCACGCCGCCGCCCGGCCGTTGCGGCAGCGACGCCGCGACCCGGTTCAGCCAGCCGCTGCCCAGCCGCCGGTCGGCGCCGGATTCGAGCAGGTCCTGCGCCTCGAAATGACTGCGGACCCGCCACTCGCCGGCGACGGCGTGGATAATGGTGGCCGCGTTCTCGGTGTACGCCGCGTGCAGCCCGGCGAGCTCCGGCCGCAACCCGTAGAACCCGCCGAGATCGAGCAATCCGCCGAGGTCGCCGACCGATCCCGCCGGCAGCGCCGGCCTCGCGTCGGCGAGCGCTTTGTCCCCGTACGGCACCACGGCGGCGAGCCCGTCCATGGCACCGCGCAGCAGCACGACGACGAGGCGGCGCGGCGTGTCGGCGGCCGCGACCGCGAGCGAGCTGCGGCCCAGCGAGACGGCGGCGGCGAGCCCGAGCAGGGCGGAACGGCGGGTGAGAACCATCTCTATCTCCTCATCATCGCGGGCGAGGCCAGCAGCAGCGCCAGCGCCTCGTGCCGGGAGCCGGCGGCGCGGACCGCCGTCCGAAGCCGGTCGTCGGCGCGCGGGCCGAGCGCGGTGTCCAGCACGGCGTTCGGATCGAGGTCGGGGTGCTTCGCGGCCAGCGACCACGCCCAGTCGACCCGGCGGAGCAGCGCCTCGCCATCGTCCCAGTCGGCGGCGCGGTCGCTCCATCCGTTCGGCAGCGGGGCCGCCATCAGCGGCTGACCGAGCCCGCCCATCACGGCGGCGAGCTGCAGGTCCGGCGTGGCCGCCGTCGCCCGGGCGCAGGCGGTCACGTAGTCGAGCGGCGTTCGCATCAGCGCGCCCGACCAGCAGGCCGGCAGATCGAGCAACGTCGCGCTCGCCGCGCGCAAATCGCCACCGGTCGCGGTCAGCGACCGTGTCACCGCCTGGACCGCGGACGGCGGCGGCGGATCGCCGGCGAAATGCGCGACCAGTTTCGAGGCGATGTGGGCGTAGGTGGCGGGATGGGTGCCGAGCCAGGTGAGCAGGGCGATGCCGCCCTCCTGTCCGGGCGGGAACGTCTTGCCCATGACGGTCTGCGGACCCGGCTCGTGCGCGCGGGGGCGGAAGCGAAAACCGAGCACGGGATTATTCCACTCGATCGACCAGCCCGTCAGGATCTTGGCCACCGACGTGACGTCGGCCTGCGTGTAGCCGGAGGCGGTCGACAAGGTGTGCAGTTCGAGGCATTCGCGGGCCAGGTTCTCGTTCAGCCCATGCGCCGGCTGACCCGGCCTGGACTGCCCGGCCACGCTGTTCGGACCGACCGAGCCCTGGTTGTCGAGGTAGAACAGCATCGCCGGATGGGTCATCACCGCCATCAGCATGTCCACGAAGCGCCCGGTGACGTTCGGCCGGATCGCGTCGCGCACATACGAGCCGGCCACCGACACCACGTCGTTCTTCTTCAGACTGATCGTGAAGTGGTTGGCCCAGAACCAGACGAGGCGTTCGCGAAACGGAGCGCCGGTCGTGACCAGCGCGGTGACGAGGCCGAGCCGCTCGGCATCCCAGATCGTGCCCGTCCGGGACGGCGTTCCGGGCGGAACCGGGTTCTTGTGATCCTCGCGCCAGGCGGCCAATCCGTCGGCGACGGTCGGTCCCGCGACCGCCGCGACCGGATCGGGCGCCGTCAGCTGGTCGCGCAGCCAGCGGCGCGGCTCCCCCGGCGGCGTCTCGCCCAATCGGGGACCGAGGCCGAAGCGAGTTGCCGCTGTGATGCCGTCGATTGCCATGCCGTCTTCTATCGCGGGCCCGGATTGCGCGGTGTTACGAACTGTGGGGGCCGGTCGTCACGCGCCCGTGCTTGCAAATTTCCCGTCGCGTCGGCACATGACCCTCCTGCATGGGTGCATGGGCGTCAGTCCGTCCGCGCCCGCGTACCCGTTCGCATAACGACCCCGCCGCGTCGCCATGGAGGCTCCCGTGTCCATCACTTCACTCGACAAGATCCGCAAT
Source organism: uncultured Alphaproteobacteria bacterium (assembly GCA_963756975.1). Taxonomy (GTDB): domain Bacteria; phylum Pseudomonadota; class Alphaproteobacteria; order Acetobacterales; family Acetobacteraceae; genus CAVRQM01. The sequence goes on from CAVWPS010000002.1 coordinate 1,141,039, forward strand.
ATCGGGATCACCGCGCATATCGACGCCGGCAAGACCACCACGACCGAGCGCATCCTGTATTACACCGGCGTGTCGCACCGCATCGGCGAAGTCCACGACGGCAACACCACGACCGACTACATGGAGCAGGAGCGTGAGCGCGGCATCACGATCACCTCCGCCGCGGTCACGTGCGAGTGGAAAGACCACCGCATCAACATCATCGACACCCCGGGCCACATCGACTTCAACATCGAGGTGAACCGCTCGCTGCGCGTGCTCGACGGTGCCGTGTTCATCATCGAGGGCGTGGCCGGCGTGCAGCCGCAGTCGGAGACCAACTGGCGTCTCGCCGACCGCTACAACGTCCCGCGCGTCATCTTCATCAACAAGCTCGACCGCACCGGCGCCGATTTCTACCGGGCGTTCGACACGTTGAAGGAGAAGCTCGACATCGTGGCGCTGCCGCTGCAGCTGCCGATCGGCACCGAGGACACGTTCATCGGCGTCGTCGACCTGGTCGAGATGAAGGCGATCATCTGGGAAGGCGGCGAGCTCGGCGCGAAGTTCCACGACGAGGCGATCCCGGCCGACCTGATGGAGAAGGCGAAGGAGCATCGCCAGACGCTGCTCGACACCGCGCTGTCGATGGACGACGCGGCGATGGAAGAATATTTCGAGACGGGCGACGTCGCCGTCGAGACGCTGAAGAAGTGCATCAAGCTCGGCACCATCGCGGGCACGTTCCGCCCGGTCCTGTGCGGCACCGCGTTCAAGAACAAGGGCGTGCAGCCGCTGCTCGACGCCGTGCTCGATTACCTGCCGTCGCCGATCGACGTGCCGGGCATCGCGATCGCCGCCGAGGAAGGCCAGGACGAGGTCACCGACCACGACCGCCGCCGCATCAAGGCCGACCCGAGCGCGCCGTTCGCGGGCCTCGCGTTCAAGATCATCAACGACAAATACGGCACGCTGACCTTCGTTCGCGTCTACGCCGGCACGCTGAAAAGCGGCGACACGGTGATGAACACGACCAAGGACCACAAGGAGCGTGTCGGCCGCATGTTCCAGATGCACGCCGACAAGCGCGCCGAGATCAAGGAAGTGATCGCGGGCGACATCGCGGCGTTCGTGGGCCTGAAGGACACCGGCACCGGCGACACGCTGGCCTCCGCGTCCGACCCGGTCGTGCTGGAGCGGATGGCGTTCCCGATCCCGGTCATCGACATCTCGGTCGAGCCGAAGACCAAGGACGGCGTCGAGAAGATGACGCTCGGCCTGCAGAAGCTCGCGGGCGAGGATCCCTCGCTGCGGCTGAAGACGGACCAGGAAACCGGCCAGACGATCCTGTCCGGCATGGGCGAGCTGCATCTCGAGATCATCGTCGACCGGCTGCGGCGCGAATACGGCGTCGACGCGAATATCGGCGCGCCCCAGGTGGCGTATCGCGAGACGATCACCAAGGCCCACACCGAGACGTACACGCACAAGAAGCAGTCCGGCGGCTCGGGCCAGTACGCCGAGGTCAAGGTCATCTTCTCGCCGCAGGAGCGTAACGAGGGCATCCTGTTCGAGAACAAGGTGGTCGGCGGCTCGGTGCCGCGCGAATACATCCCGGCGGTCGAAAAGGGCATCCGCGTCCAGGCCGACACCGGCGTGCTGGCGGGCTTCCCGACGGTCGACTTCAAATACCAGCTCGTCGACGGCAAGTACCACGACGTCGACAGCTCGGCGCTCGCGTTCGAGATCGCGGCGAAGGCGTGCTTCCGCGAGGGCATGAAGAAGGCCGGCCCGGTGATCCTGGAGCCGATCATGGACGTCGAGGTGACGACGCCGAACGACCACGTCGGCGACGTCGTGGGCGACCTGAACCGGCGCCGCGGCCAGATCCAGAACCAGGAGAGTGCGGGTTCGACGGTGATGGTGCGCGGGCATGTGCCGCTGAAGGAGATGTTCGGCTACATCAGCGACCTTCGCAGCATGACCAAGGGCCGTGCGTCGTTCACGATGCAGTTCCATCACTACGATCCCGTCCCGCGCAACATCGCCGACGAGATCATGAAGTCCGCCTGATCGGGACACTCGATGACGACGGCGGCACTGCGCTGGCGGCGAGGTCGGGTCGAGGAGGTCGCGGGTGCCGAGCGCGCCCGCGAATGGCTGGCGGTGGACGACCGGGGCGAGACGATCGCCCGGGTCGTTCGCGTACCGGGGCCGTTGCTTGAGGGCTGGCGGGTGTTTCGCGCCGTCGCCCTGGATGACGACGCGCGGCTGATCGAGTTGCGCCCCCCGCCGCCTGACGGGGCCGGGTGGCTCGCCACGATCGGCGGCCAAGTGGTCGGACGGGCGCCCTGGCCGTTGCAGGCGGTCAGGCGGGTCGAGGACGCGCTGGCTTCGGGGTAACCCTCACCGCAGCCGCTTCTCCCTCTCCCGCCGGGAGAGGGCCGGGGTGAGGGGCTTTCCCCGACATAGGACAAACCATGCAAATCGGAATCGACAGCTTCGCCGCCCTGCTGCCCGATCCGGCAACCGGTGCGATCATGTCCGGTGCCGACCGGATGGCGAACCTCCTTGAAGAGGTCGAAATCGCCGACCGCTCCGGCCTCGACACTTTTGGGATCGGCGAACACCATCGCCCCGAATTCTTGGACTCAGCCCCGGCCATCATCCTCGCCGCAGCCGCCGCCCGAACCACGAACATCCGGCTCACCAGCGCCGTCACGGTGCTCAGCGCCACCGACCCGGTCCGGCTGTTTCAGGAATTCGCCACCCTCGACCTGATCTCCCGGGGCCGCGCCGAACTCGTCGTCGGGCGCGGTTCGTTCGGCGAGGCCTATCCGCTGTTCGGCCTCGATTTCCACGACTACGACGCGCTATTCACCGAAAAGCTCGGCCTGCTGCTGGCGCTCCGTGAAAACACCGAGATCACCTGGTCCGGCCGCTTCCGCCCGCCGCTGAACGGACAGGGCGTCTATCCACGCCCGCAACAGGCCGAACTGCCGGTGTGGGTCGGCGTCGGCGGCACGCCGGAATCCTTCGTCCGCGCCGGCATGCTCGGCTTGCCGCTCATGATCGCCATCATCGGCGGCACGTTCGCCCGGTTCCGCCCGCTGGTCGACCTATACCGCGCCGCCGCCGCCCATGCCGGCCACCCGCCGGAGCGGCTCCGCGTCGGCGTCCACGCGATGGGGTTCGTGGCCGAGACGTCGGCGGGTGCCCGCGACGGCTTTTATCCCGGCTGGTCGCAGATGATGGGCCGTGTCGGGCGCGAGCGCGGCTGGCCGCCCAGCACGCGTGCGCAGTTCGATGCCCAGACCGGCCCGGGCGGCGCGTTCCTGGTCGGCGATCCGGCCTATGTCGCCCAGAAGCTGCGCGACGCCAGCCAGGCGCTCGGCGGCGTGTCGCGCTTCACGTTCCAGATGAGTTCGGCGGCACAGGACCATTCCGGCCTGAAGCGCTCGATCGAATTGCTGGGCACCGAGGTCCGGCCGCTGGTCCGAAACTAGCCGCCGTCGCGAGCGCCGCTCGCGACGGCGGTTTCGTCAGCTCATCCAGTTTCCGCCGTCGACATTGTACGTCTGCGCCGTGACGTAATCGCTGTCGGCACTGGCGAGGAACACGGCCATCCCGGTCATGTCCTCCGGCGATCCCATCCGGCCGAGCGGCACGGCCAGCCCGACCGCCTTCTTCTTCACGCCCAACGCCAAGCCCTCGTATTTCGCGAACTGGGCGTCCACCTCGTCCCACATCGGGGTGTCGACGACGCCGGGGGCGATGCCGTTGACCTGGATGTTGTACGGCGCCAGCGCCAGCGCCGCACTCTGGGTGATGCTGATCACCGCCGCCTTGCTGGCGCAGTAGACCGCGACCAGCCCCTCGCCGCGCCGCCCGGCCTGGCTCGCGAAGTTCACGATCTTGCCCGATTTGCGCTCGACCATGTGCCGCGCGACCGCCTGCGTCATGAACAGCAATCCCTCGGTGTTGACCGAGAAACACAGGGCGTAGCTGGCACGGGTGATGTCGAGGAACGGCCCCATGTCGAACACGCCGGCGTTGTTGACCAGCACGTCGATCCGCCCGTGCGTGGAAATCGCGGTCGCGACCGCCGCGTCGATGCTGTCCTGCTTCGTCACGTCGAGTGTGACGGCCGTGGCACCGAGGCCCACTTCCTCCGCCGCGGCGTCGGCCCCGCTGCGGTCGGCGACGACCACCGTCGCCCCCTCCAGCGCGTACCGCTTGCAGATCGCGAGGCCGATGCCCCGCGCGCCGCCGGTGACGAGTGCGACGCGTCCCGTGAGCCGGCTCACCAGCAGGTGTATCCGCCGTCGGCCAGCACGATGCTGCCCGTCAGCAAGCTCGCCGCGTCGGATGCCAGGAACAGCACGACCGAGGCGATTTCCTCCGGCTGTCCGACGCGGCCCATCGGCGTCATCTCGAGCCACACGTCCGCCATCGCCTTGTCCTCCATGCCGAATTTCGTGAGCGGCGTCTCGATATAGGTCGGTGCCACCGCGTTGACCCTGACGCCCCGGGCACCCCACTCGGCGGCCAAGGACTTGGTCAGGTGATGAACGGCCGCCTTGCTCGCGTTATAGAACGATTGCGGCTGCGGCTTGTTGACGATGAAGCCGCTCATCGACCCGATGTTGACGATGCTGCCCGAGCCGCGCTCCAGCATGCGCTTGCCGAAACTGCGGCAGCACCAGAACAACCCGTCGAGATTGACCTTCATGTGGAAGCGCCAATGGTCGTCGCTGGTGTCCTCGGCCCGCACGTCGGACCGCGCGACGCCCGCGTTGTTCACCAGGATCGCGACGCCGCCGTTGTCGCGTTCCAGCTTTTCGGCCAGTGCCTCGACGGCCGCGCTGTCGGTCACATCGAGCGTCGCCGGCGTCGCCGTGTGCCCGGCGCGGCGCAGCGTGTCGGCTGTGGCCTCGGCGCGGTCGGCCAGCATGTCGGCGATGACGACACGCGCCCCGGCTTCGGCGAGCGCGGTCGCGCACGCCTCGCCGATCCCCTGCCCGCCGCCGGTCACGACGGCAAGGCGGCCTTTCAGGTCGTATTTCTCGAGATACACGGCAAACCCCTTATTTCACTGCGCCGAACGTCAGCCCACGGACGAGCTGGCGCTGGCTGACCCAGCCAAGCAACACGATCGGCGCGATCGCCAGCGTCGATGCCGCCGATAGTTTCGCCCAGAACAAGCCTTCCGGTGCCGAGAACGACGCGATGAACGCGGTCAGCGGCTGACCGTGCGCGGCGTTCAGGTTCAACGCCCAGAACGCCTCGTTCCAGCACAGGATCACCGACAGCAGGCCGGTCGAAGCGATGCCGGGGCCGACCAGCGGCAGCAGCACCACGGTGATGACCTGCCATAGCGACGCGCCGTCGATCCGGCTCGCCTCGATGATGTCCTTCGGCGTGTCCTTGAAGAACGTGAACAGCATCCAGATCACGATCGGCAGATTGGCCAGCGTGTCGATGATGACCAGCGCGATCCGGCTGCCGAGCAGGCCGGACGACTGCGCGATCAGGTAGATCGGGATCAGCGCGCCCACCGGCGGCAGCATTTTCGTCGACAGCATCCAGAGCAGCGTGCCCTTGGTCCGCTTGGTCGGGAAGAACGACATCGCGAACGCTGCGGGGATCGCAAGCCCCAGTGCCAGGAACGTCGCGCCGAACGACACGATCACCGAGTTCGCCGCGTACGACAGGTAATCCGCGCGCTCGAAGATGGTGTGATAGTTTTCCAGCGTCGGTGAAAAGACCAGCAGCGGCGGCGTCGCGATCGCCTGGACCTCGGTCTTGAACGAGGTCAGCACCATCCACGCGATCGGGAAGAACGTGACCAGGGCGATGACCCAGGCCAGCACGCCGGCGATCCGTCCCGGCAGCGCGCGCTGGAACGGCGTCTGCCGCAACGACACGCCGCTAGACGACCGGCCGTGGCTGAGGCCCGTTTCGGTCGGGGCACCCACGAGCGCGCTCATACGTCGAGCCTTTTCGCGACGATTCGGATCAGGATGGCGGCGACGACGTTGGCCAGGATGATCGCGACGACACCCATCGCCGAGGCGCCGCCGACGTCGTTCGCGTTGGCGAGTCGTTGCGAGATCAGGAAGGTCAGGTTGCTCGAACTGACACCCGGTCCGCCCGACGTGGTGATCGCGATTTCGGCGAAGATGCTCAGCAGGAAGATCGTCTCGATCATCGTGACGACGCCGATGGCGCGGCCCAGATGCGGCAACTGGATGTTGAAGAACACCGCGATCGGGCCGGCACCATCGATCTTCGCCGCCTCGAGCGCGCTGTCGTCGAGCGATTGCAGGGCGGTGACCAGGATCAGGAACGCGAACGGCGTCCATTCCCAGGCGACGATCATCACCACCGACGTCAGCGGCCACTGGCCCAGCATGTCGATCGGCCCGAGGCCGAGCAGCCCGGCGATCCAGGCGAAGATGCCGTTCACGGGGCTCATGAACAGGTTCTTCCAGACCACCGCCGCCACGGTCGGCATGACGAAGAACGGCGAGATCATCAGCACCCGCGCGAACCCGCGTCCGGCGAACCGCGTCTCGAACAGGGCGGCCGTGACGGTGCCGACGATGAGCGTCAGAGCGAGAACCTCGATCACCAGCTGCAACGTGATCCGCAGCGCGATCCACAGGTTCGGGTTCTGGAACAGGTAGAAGTAATTGCGCAGGCCGTAGAAGCCGTAGCGCTCCGGATACAGCAAATTGTATCGATACAGGGAGTAGAACAGCGTCAGCGCCAGCGGCACCAACGAGAACAGCAGCAGAAGCACCACCGAGGGTGCGACCAGCGGCATGGTGCGGACACCGCCACCCTTGCCGTCGCCAATCGCCGCGGCCGCCATGGTCTCTCCCCTCCCCAATCATGACCTCCGCCGTTGGCCGGGGAGGCTGGCGCGGGGTTTTGCCCCCGCGCCGTTTGTCGCTTAGAGCCGAAAAACTACTTGGTGTAGCCGGCCTGGTCCATCACGGCGACGGCCGCCGCCTGCGCCTGCTTCAGCGTGTCGGCCGGGGTCTGCTGACCGGCCAGCGCGCCGCCGACCATCTGGCCGACCTGCGTGCCGAGATCCGCGAACTCCGGGATCGCGACGTACTGGATGCCGGTGTAGGGCACCGGGTTCATGCTCGGCTTGCTGAGGTCGGTCGACAGGATCGCGGTCTTGGTCGCGTTCGCGAACGGCGCGGCCGAGATGTAGTTCTGGTTGGCGTAGGTCGACGCGCGCGTGCCCGGCGGGGTCAGCGCCCAGCCCTGGGTCGTGCCGACCATGTTGATGTAGTCCTTGCTGGTCGCCCAGGTGACGAACGACTTGGCGGCCGCCTGCTCCTTGGACGTCGCGGGGATCGCGAGCGACCACGACCAGAACCAGGCGGAGCCGTTCGGCGTGACCTGCGTCGGCGCCGCGGTGAAGGCGACCTTGTCGTAGACGGTGCTGGTCGACTTATCGAACAGCGAGCCGGCGGCCGCCGTCGCGTCGATCCACATGCCGCAATGCCCGGTCGCGAACAGGGCGCGCGTCTCGTTGTAGCCGTTGGAGCTGACGCCCGGCGGGCCGTCGGCCTTCATCGTGTCGACATAGAACGTCAGCGCGTCGAGCCAGGGCTTCTGGTCGAGCTGCGGCTTCCAGTTCATGTCGAACCACTGGCCGCCGAACGTGTTCACGACGGTATCGAAATACGCCATGTTCTCGCCCCAGCCGGGCTTGCCGCGGACGCACAGGCCATACTGCTGATGCGCCTTGTCGGTCAGCTTGTCGGCGAACTCGCGGATCTGCGTGTAGGTGGGGTGGTCGGGCATCGTGAGCCCGGCCTTGTCGAACAGGTCCTTGCGATACATCGTGAACGAGCTCTCGGCGTAGAACGGAAGCGCGTACAGCGTGTCTTTCGCCGACAGCGCCCCGCGAATCGCCGGGAACACATCCTCCAGGTCGTAGTTGGCCCCGAGATCGGTCATCGGGCTCAGCCAGCCCTGCTTGCCCCAGATCGGCACTTCGTACGACCCGACGGTGACGATATCGAACTGGCCGCCCTTGGTGGCGATGTCGGTGGTGACGCGCTGCCGCAGCACGTTCTCTTCCAGCACGACCCAGTTGATCTTGTTGCCGGTCTGCTCTTCCCACTTGGGCGAGAGCTTCTGCATGATGATCATGTCGTTGTTGTTGACGGTCGCGACGGTGATCGTCGCGGCGTCGGCGACGCCGGCCAGCCCGACCAAAGCCGTGGCGGTGGCGAGAATAGTTTTCAGGCGCATCGAGGAGCCTCCCTTACGTTTATTTGGCCGGCACACGCCAAAGAGAGGGCGTCTGCTCGACAGGTGGGCACGATCCCATCCGCACCGATGGGTGTCAAGTGTTCGCGATCAAGGCCGATGCTGTTGCCTCATCGGTAATCAACCCGCCGAGCAGGTTCCCGCGCAGCGCCGCGCGGAGGGCCGCGACCTTGGTCTCCCCGCCGGCGATGCCGACCACCAGCCGCCAGTCGACCGGCGGCGGCAGGCGCAACCCGTTCACCCTGGCGTCGACCGAGGTCGTCAATGGCTCGCCGCGTTCGTCGAACGGCGCGCCCGCGATCTCGCCCACGGCACCTGCCTCCATCAACTCGTTCAGGTCGCCGTCGCTCACGAACCCGTCGGCGTGGATCGGGCACTGCCAGCCGATCTGCCCGACGCCGACCAGCAGGTGTCGCGATTGTTCCAGCAATGCGGTGAGGGTTTTGAACGGCCGTTGCTGCTGAAACAGCCGCCGCTCCTCCTCGGTCGCGGCGATCACCGGGGCCGGCATCGGATAGCATTGGGCCCCGGTGCGGGCGGCGATTTCGATCACCGGCTCCTGCGCCCCGGCACGCCCCTCGACCCGCATCGTGCCGCACAGCGACATCACCTTGTGCTGCGGCGCGTCCTGCGGCGACAGCTCGGCCGCCGCCGCCCGCAGCGTGGCCCCGGTCGACAGCGCGATGACCAGCGGTGCCCGCGAGGCGAACCAGTGCGCCAGCAGATCGGCACCCGCGATCGCGAGCCCCGCGCGGCGCGCGCGATCGCCGTCCGGACCGGCCACCGACGGACAGACGGTGCAGACGCGAAGGCCCCATTGCGCGCGCAGGGCGGATTCGAGCTCGACGCAGGCGGCGATCGGGTGGTCGAGGCGGAACTTGATCAGCTTCTCGCTGACCGCGAGCGACACCAGCCGCTGCGCCGACTGACGCGAGATGTCCAGCGTCGCGGCGATCTCGTCTTGCGTGCGCCCGGCGATGTAATAGAGCCACGCGGCGCGCGCCGCCTGCTCCAGACGCAACGACGCCGTATCGTGCCGACCTGTGGCCTGACCGTTTTTCATTGAAGTCTCCCGCCACAACAATCGCCCATAAGCAGGGCATTTGCCAAGGACCGTAATGTGCTGGTGACGCTGGGCGAGCTGCTGGTCGAAATGATGGCCGCCGACCGTGGCCAGCCGTTCGACCATCCGGGCTCGTTCATCGGTCCCTATCCGTCCGGAGCGCCCGCGATCTTCGCCGATCAGGCGGCCAAGCAGGGATGCAAGACGGCGATCGCGGGTGTCGTGGCCGACGACGGGTTCGGCGATTGCGTGGTCGGCCGGCTGCGCGACGACGGCGTCGACGTCTCGGCCGTTCGCCGCGTCGCCTCACCCGCGACCGGGGTCGCGTTCGTGACCTACGCCGAGGACGGCGCGCGGAGGTTCATCTTCCATCTGGGCAACGCCGCCTGCGGCCTGCTCGCGCCGGACGATGTCGCGCGGCTGCCGGACCCGAGTTGCCTGCATCTGATGGGATCCTCGCTCGCGGCACCCGGAATGTCGGCCATCGTCGCCGCCGCGCGAGCGAGGCTGGGCGGCGGATTGCTGTCGTTCGATCCCAACGTGCGGGCCGAGCTGTCGGGCGATCCCGCGACGGCGTCCCTGATCGGCGAACTGGCGGACGCGGCCGACCTGCTGCTGCCGAGCGAGGCGGATCTCGGCTATCTGCGCCCCGGCATGAACGAGGACGAGGCGGCGCGCTCCTATCTCGGCACGGCCCGTGCCGTGCTGGTGAAGCGTGGTGCGCGCGGGACGGTGCTGCACACCAGGGACGGCCGGATCGAGACGCCGGGGTTCACGGTCACCGAAATCGATCCCACCGGGGCCGGCGACTGCGCCGGGGCGACGTTCGTGGCCGGATGGCTCGCGGGCACGACGCCTCCGGCGCTGCTGCCGCGCGTTAACGCGGCCGGCGCGCTGGCGGTCTCTCGCCGCGGCCCGATGGAGGGCAACAGCACGCCCGCCGAGATCGACGCATTTTTGGAGAGTCACGCATGACCGACGCCCTCACCATGTTTCGCGACACCCTTGCGAAGAACCTCGCCGGCGCGCCGGTCGGCATCGTCTCGGTCTGCTCGGCCCACCCCCTGGTGCTCGACGCGACGCTGGCGCGGGCGGCGCGCGACGGCAATTCCGTCCTGATCGAGGCGACGTGCAACCAGGTCAACCAGGACGGCGGCTATACGGGGCAGACCCCGGCGGCGTTCCGCGACGCCCTGTTCGCGCGCGCCGACGCCGCCGGTGTTCCCAAGGGTTCGGTCCTGCTCGGCGGCGACCATCTGGGGCCGAACCCCTGGCGGCATCTGCCGGCCGAGGCCGCCATGGAGCGTGCCAGGGTTCTGGTCGATGCCTACGCCCGGGCCGGCTACTCGAAGCTGCATCTGGACGCGAGCATGGCATGCGCCGGCGATCCGCATGTGCTGCCGGCGGCGACGATCGCGGCGCGGGCCGCCGATTTGGCCCGTGTCGCCGAGGCCGCAGCGCCGACCCCGCCCGTCTACGTCGTCGGGACCGAGGTGCCGACGCCCGGGGGTGCCCGCGACGACGAGCCGGCGCTGCATGTGACCGAGCCGGCGGATGTGCGGGCGACGCTCGACCTGCACCGCGCCGCCTTCGCCGCCGCCGGGTGCGCGCCGGCGATGGAGCGGGTGTGCGCGATCGTCGTTCAGCCCGGCGTCGAGTTCTCGCAGCACGGTGTCGAGGCGTTCGATCCGGTCGCGGCGCGGACGCTGAGCACGCTGGCGGCGGAACTGGGCGGAGCCGTGTTCGAGGCGCATTCGACCGACTACCAGACCGGCACCGCGCTCGCGGGGCTGGTACGCGGGCACTTCGCCGTCCTGAAGGTCGGGCCGCAGCTGACCTGGGCGCTGCGCGAGGCGGCATTCGCGCTGGACGCGATCGCGGCCGAGCTGACCGGTGCCGCGATCCTCCGCCCGGCCCTGGACGCGGCGATGGACGCGGACCCGCGCTGGTGGCGCGGCTACGTGGAGCCGGCCGACCGGGCCGGGCGGGCGTTCGGGCTCAGTGACCGGGTCCGCTACTACTGGCCGGCCCCGGTCGTCGCGACGGCATGGGCCGGGCTGCTGCGCGCGCTGTCGGCGGTCGCGATCCCGTGGCCGGTGCTGGCGCAGTATCTGCCGTTCGAGGCGGCGATGGTCCGCGCCGGCGCGTTGGCGGCCGAGCCGCTCCCGCTGCTGACCGCCCACGTCGACCGGGTGCTCGCGACCTACGCGGCGGCGGCCGGCTCCATCAGCGCGCGATAGGCGAGTTGATCCTCGTGCATGCGGTGGAACACGGCGTATTTCGCGTCGTGATAGGCGCGTGTCGTCCCACCCGCCGGGCGGACCGCGATGGTCGCGCGCGTCATCGCGGCCATGGCGGCCGGAATGTCCGCGTGCGCCCCGGCCGCGACCGCGCCCAGGACCGCCGCCCCGAGCAGCACCGCGTCCGGCTCCTCCGGAAGGGCGATCGGGCAGCCGGTGGCGTCCGCGTGCTCACGCAGGAAAACCGGGTTTTTGGTCAGCCCGCCGCACGCGACGATGGTGGCGATGTCGTATCGCTCCGCAGCGAGCGCGCCGAGGATGTGGCGGGTGCCGTAGGCGAGCGCCTGCACGGTCGCCAGATACTGGACCGCCAGATCGTCGATGGTCGCGGTTAACGCGAGGCCGCTGATCGCGCCGAGCAATGTCGGGTCGGCACGGGGAGAGCGGTTGCCGTGGTGGTCCGGCAGGACATGAACGCTCGCCGTTAACGCGGCCGGAATCACCGGAGCCAGCGCCGCGAGCCGTTCATTCAGCTTGGCGAAGGCGGCCGGGCCGCCGAGCGTCGCGCCGATCGCGGTGCTTCCGATCACGTGATCGAGCAGCGCGCCGGTGGCCGACTGCCCGCCCTCGGTCAGCCAGAGGCCCGGAATCATCGCCGAGTAATACGGGCCCCAGACGCCCGGCACGAAACTTGGGTCCGCCGAGACGGCCATATGACAGCTCGACGTGCCACAGATTAACGCGAGCCGCCGCGTCACCGTGGTCGTGTCGCCCGCGATCGTGGCGCCGATCGTGCCGATGCCGCCCGCATGGGCGTCGATGGCGGAGGTGCCGACGGCGATGCCGGCCGGCAACCCGAGCTCGGCCGCCGCTTTCGCCGACAGGCCCGTCCCGACCGGTGCCCCCATCGGCCGGATGTCCGATCCGATCCGCGCGAAGCCGTCGTCGGCCAGATCGCCGAGGCCGATCGCGTCGAAGAACGCGCGATCCCAGCCGCCGCCGTGGCCGGCCTCATGGCCCAGATAGGTCCATTTGCAGACGGTCGAGCAGAGCGAGCGGGAGTCGGAGCCGGTGGCGCGCCATGTCAGCCAGTCCGGCAGGTCGAACAGCCGGTGCGCGCGCGCCCAGCTTTGCGGGAGGTGGCGTTTCAGCCAGAGCAGTTTCGGCACCTGCATTTCCAGCGAAATCCGGCCCCCGACGTAGCGCGTGACCTCGCTGCCGATCTCGGACGCGATCCGGTTGACCTCGCCCGCCTCGGCCAAGGCGCGGTGGTCGAGCCAGACGATCACATCGCGCGCCGCATCGCCGGCCGCGTTCACGGCGACCGAATCTCCGTGCTCGTCCACCACGACCAGCGAGCAGGTTGCGTCGAAGCCGATGCCGATAACATCGACGTCACCCGCGTCGCGCAACGCTTCCGCGAGCGCGGTCCGGACCGACGCCCAGATGTCGGCGCTCGATTGCTCGGCGTGGCCCGGCGGCTCGCGCCACATCCGGATCGGGCACGCGGCGCTGGCGAGGCGGCGGCCGTCCAGGGTGAACACGCCGGCCCGGGCGCTGCCGGTTCCCACGTCGACGCCGACCACGGCACGCTGCATCGGATCGCTCCCGCTGTGTCGGCGGACCGTCGCGTGCCTGGCGGGTGGCCGCAAGGCGTGGAGGGCAACCGGGCAACAAAAAACCCTCCCGCGTGGTGCGGGAGGGTTTTGCCAGCCTGCGGCGGTAAGGCGCCGCTTAGAAGATCGCGTTGGCGGTCGTGTTGAAGTTGGTCGGGTGGCTGCCGACGAACGTAACCTTGGTGTTGTCGGACAGCGTGAAGGTCAGCCCGCTGTTCGCGCCCGGCTGAGCGCTGACCGTCGTGGCCGCGTCCATCGTCTGGTTGTCCGCCGCACCGTAGCCGATGAGGAAGAACGCGTCGCCGCTGTGCCAGTTGGTGATCGTGATGTTGGCCGGGACGGACGAGGCCGCCGCACCGCCGAGCGAAGCCGCGCCCACTTCGAAAATGTCGTGCGTCGCACCGGTCGTCGCGGCCGAACCGATCAGCGTCTCGTTGCCGGTCGAGCCGTAACCCGTGAAGAACACGTTGTTGGCCGTGGTGCTCGACGCGTCCACCGTGCCGCCGGCGCCGGCGACCGTGCTGCCCGCCGCACCCTCGAACGCGACGACGGTGATCTGCGGCGTGCCGATCAGCTGCATGTGGTCGGTGCCGAGCGCGAACAGGGTCGGCGCGACCGTGCTGTCCGCTCCGTTGACCGTGTCGTTGCCGCCGGTGCCGACGAACGTCTGAACCGACGACGTGCCGATGTTGTAGAGGTCGCCGTGCGAGCCGCCGAAGAACACACCGCCGCCCGTGCCGGCGTTGATGGTCGACGCGACCGACCCGCCGACGAAGACGTTGCTGTTGCTGGACTGCGTGGCCGTCCCGACGTCGAACACCTGCCCGCCCGAGATTGCGAACACCGTGGTCTGACCCGTCCCGCCGAACACCGTGGAGGCCGACGACTGGCCGACGAAGTCGACCGAGCCGGACACGTTGTTCACGAGGTCGTTGGCGTTGCCGAAGATGGAGTCGATGCCGCCGGCGACGTTGACCGTGTCGCTCGAGCCGAGCTGCAGAACGATGTTCGCGGTCGCGAAGCCGGTCGCGTTGGCCGCGATGTTGAACGTGTTGCCGACGCCCGACATGCTGTTGACGCTTGTGACCGAGACCGGGGCGGGGGTCGGGGCGATGCCGGCCGCGTTCATCAGGGCAGGGGCCGTCGGGGCACCGGTGCCGATGTTGATCGTGTCGTTGCCGGTGAGGTTAACGGTCGTCTTCGCGCCGTTGCCGATATCGATCGTCTCGCTCGGGCCGTTCGCCGTGATCGTCGTCGTGGAGTTGACGCCGGCCAGGACCGTCGTCGCGGTCCCGCTCGACGTGATCGACCCGACGCCGAAATCACCGAGCTGGATCAGCTGGTTGTTGCCCGAGCCGTTCGCCACGACCGTGCTGGCCGAACCGAAGGCGATCTGGGCGTTGTTGGCGCTGTCGGAGACATTGGCGATGCCGTCGCCGCTCGCCACGACGGCGGCGGTGCCGCTGTAGGTGAACGCGTCGCCGACGATCGTGGTCGCGTCGGATCCACCGGTCACCGTCACCGGGCCCGCGTTCACGTCGATCAGAATGTCCGTGTAGCTGGTCGGCGCATTGATGATCCCGGTCGAGCCAGCCGTGACATACAGCGTGGTGTCGCCGGCCGGGATCGCCGTCGAGGTCGGGCTATACGTGAAGCTCGACCCGGGAGCCTGCGTCGATACCGCCGCGAACACCGCGCCGATGATGCTCGCCGTAACCGGGCTGGTCGCTGTGATCGTTACAACGCTGTTGGACGAGGTAACCGTCGTAATTGAACCGGACATGCGGAAGTCTCCTTAGCGAGCCGTTACGTTGGGATTGCTGTAACGCACAAAAGTGTCCGAAGTCAAGCTAATCGGGGTCACACGAGGTTCACACCTTAAAATTGTGACCGGTTTCTCGCGCCCGCTTTCCGGCAAACGCGATGCTGACGCCCGGTTACGTCCGCTTACAAACGGCAATTAACGTAGGTTTGACGCGCCCTGTCCCGCGAGACGTTCATGCGCGCCCTGAGGGACTCGAACCCCCGACCCGCGGATTAGAAGGCCGCCGCTCTATCCACCTGAGCTAAGGACGCACGTTCACGCGAGCGCGGACGTATCCCGCCCCGGCTTGATCGTCCAGCCTTAGTGGGTCCAGTTCTCGGCGCGGTCGGTGCGGAAATTGTCCGCGTACGCTTTCGGCCGGATCGTTCGCACCCGCGCCGCCTCGACCTCGAACGACAGCCCGTTGGCACGCGCGTAGGCGATCGCGTCCGCCTGGGTGTCGAATTCGAGCTTCACCTGGGTTTGGGTATCGCGGCTGCCGATCCAGCCCATCAGCGGGTCGGCGACGCGGCGCTCCGACTGCTCGAAGGTCAGCAGCCACGCGCGCGTCCCGGCGTAGCCGGATTGCATCGACGATTTCGGCTTCTGGAAAATCCGGGCGCGCTGCAGCATGGGCCGATCCTCGTTAACACTCGCCGTTAAGATGGTGGTCGGGGCGGCCGGACTCGAACCGGCGGCCTCGTGTACCCAAAACACGCGCGCTACCAGGCTGCGCCACGCCCCGTCCGGCCCGGACATGACCCGGCCCGCTCCCTCACGCAAGGCTTTTGGACGCACGCAAGCAGCCGTCACGGCGGCGCGTCGAAAATCCGCTGCTCGACATGATCGCCGACATGAATGTCGAGCCGCTCGGCGGTCCCGGCGGCCAGCTCCAGCGTGGCGCGCACCGGCACCGTGCCGTCGATGATTTCGAGCGAATACGGCTCGGTCCGCTCGGCGATGTGCCCGATCGTCCCGTCCTGCTCGATGAACAGCATGTCCAGCGGCGCGACCGTGTTCTTCATCCACATCAGGCTCTGCTGCGTCTGGTGCCAGTCGAACAGCATCCCGCCATCGGGGGCCACCGTCGGGCGGAACATCAGCCCGACCTCCTGCTGATCCGGCGTCAGCGCCATCTCGACATGAAACAGATGCCGCTGCTTGTCGCGCGTGACGATGGTCAGGTCCTCGACCGGCAGCGGCTTCTGCGCATGCGACGTGTCGACCGCCCATGCCGGTGGTGCCCAGGCCGGCGCGCACAGGCCGATGAACGCGAGAGTAAACAGGGCGGCGCGGGTCATGTCGTCTCCTTGAGCGCGAGGTCGGCAACGCGGCGCACCTCGTCGCGCACCATACCCGGCCTCGGGCTGTCGCGGACAGTGGTGAACCAGTGTTCGGGCGGGTTACGGCCGGCTGCCCGGTCCCAGGTTAACGCCCGCAGCACCGCCTCGGCCTCCGGCGTCGTGCGCGGCGGGATGATCGCGGTCGATCGAGCGTGGCCCAGATGCCGGCCCAGCAACGGCCGACCGTCCATGGGTTGTAGCCGCCGCCGCCGGTCACGATCAGCCGGGGCGCCAGATCGCGGACGGCGCGGGCGACGGCGAAATGGGCGTTGTTGGACAGCGACAATTTGGCCAGCGGGTCTTCCTCGAGCGCGTCGGCCCCCGCCTGCAGCATGATCGCCTGCGGGTCGTGATTTCGGATCAGCGGCGACACCGCGTGCTCCATGACGTACGCCATCTCGGTGTCGTTGAATCCCGGCGGCACCGGCAGATTGCGCGCGGCCCCGCCGGCCCGGTCGGCCGCGTCGCCCGGTGTGCGGCCACCGCCCGGCCTCGTGGATGCTGATCGTCAGCACGCGGCCGTCGGTGGCGAACGCGTCCTGCACCCCGTCGCCGTGATGCGCGTCGATATCGAGATAGACGATCCGTTCGAGCCCCTGGCCGAGCCATTCGAGCAGGCCGAGCACGCAGTCGTTCAGGAAGCAGAACCCGCTCGCCCGGTCGCGCCTGCCGTGGTGGGTGCCGCCGCCGGGGCAATGCACGACGCCGCCGTCGCGGGTCAGCCGGGCGGCGTCCAGCAAGCCCCCGGCGCTGGTCGCGGGCCGCCGCCAGATTTCGGGATAGACCGGGTTGCCCTCGGCCCCGATCCGGTAGCGTTGCCGAACCGCGTCCGGCACGGCCTGGTCGCGCTCGGCCGCTTCCAGCGCGTCCAGGTAGGCGGGGTCGTGGAACCGCTCGATCTCGGCCCGGCTCGCCATCGGCGCGGTGACGTATCGCGCCTCGTCCATCCACCCCATCGCCCGCACCAGGTCGGTGCAGGTCGACACGCGCGGGATCGCCATCGGATGGCGGGCCCCGTAGCTGGAACCCCGGTAGATCTCGGACCCTATATAGAGAGGACGTGACAGCATCCCGCGTGTGATTGCACGCAAGGGGGCCGGACCGTAAGACCGGCGGGCAAATCGAGGGCGAGCGACATGGAATTGACGGGCGAGCGGCGGATTCCGGCGTCGAGGGAGCTGGTGTGGACGGCGTTGAACGACCCGGTCGTGCTGCGCGCCTGCATTCCGGGCTGCGACAGCCTCGTCCGTGAGAGCGACGGCAGCATGGCGGGCAGCCTGTCCGTCCCGTTCGGCGCGGTCACCGCGCGCTACGCCGGACGGCTGGTGTTCACCGATGTCGAGCCGCCGAACACGATGCGCGTCGCCGCCGAGGCGCAGGGCGAGGCCGGGTTCACGAAAAGCGAGATGGCGATCCGGTTGACCAATTCCGGGCCGTTCACCGTCGTCTCGTTCGCGATCCAGGCGAACGGCGGCGGCCGGGTGGCCCAACTCGGGTCACGGGTGAGCGAGGCCGCCGCCAAAACGCTGGTCGAGCAGTTCTTCGACCGGCTCGTGGCCGAGGTCGGCGGCAGCCCCGCGACCGAGGTCGCCGCCGCCGGTCCGGCCGGCGTGCTGGCGGCGGCCGTCAACCAGCGTCCGGCGGCGGGCGGTCTGACGGGTCCGGGCAGCCTGCTCGCGCGCCTCCCCGCCGAGCCCTACGGGCTACCGCTCGTCGCATGGGGCGGAATGGCGATCTGCGCCTTCCTGTTCCTGATGATCTTCGGCGGTTACGCCTCCAGCATCCTGCACTCCCTGTTCTGATTTGGCTGCTCCGGCTCGTCTCCGTTTCCGGCAAGGCGGCACCCCCTCGACCGGGCCTGACCGTTCGAGCCTGGGCGACGTTGGGTTGTCGGCGTCGTGAGCGACGGCGGACCGGCGGCGGGGAGCGTCGCCGTCCGGCAGGACCGTGACGGCACGGTGCTGTACCGGATCGCGCTCGCCCCCGAACGCCTGCCGCCGGTGCGCCCGCGCGACCTTTCGGACGCCTGGGATGCCGCGCGCGCGGCGGCGCTGGACGATGAGTGGGGTCCGGCCCGGCTGTTCCGCTTCACGCCGGAACCGACCCTCGATCTCGCCCTGGTCGACGCCGACGCCTGCTGCTGGACGCAGGCCGTCGCGCGCACACGGGGCCTGGACGACGTCGGCGGCGTCTCGGTCTGCCTGCGGCTGCTCGGGCTGATCCACCTGCTGGCCGAAGCCGACTGGGCGCGCGCCCTGTTCGCCGTCGGGCGGGACGGCGCCCGGCTGTCGCCCACGCTGCTGCAAGCGGCGGCGAGCATCCCGCTGACCGCCGCCGCCCGGCTCGACGACGGCGCGATCCGCCTCGCGTGCGACGCCGCCCTGTCGTTGCGCGGCCGCGCGGGCTACACCCCGCGGACGCATTTCGGAGTTTTAGCATGACCCCCCGCCCGAGGCGCATCCGGCTCGCCGCGATGCCGGTGCTTTGCGCCCTTGCCCTCACCGCAGGCTGCCAGCATCGGCCCGCGATCGGCGAGGTGAGCGCCGTCGACCGCGCCGCCTGCCGCCAGCGCGCCGACGAGGTGTTCGACAAGCAGAACCGCGAGGAGGTGTACCGCACCGACGTCTTCGCCGGATCGAGCCGCGACGCGCCGTTCTCGGTGGCGAGCCTGCCGAACGATCCCTCGCGCGGGCTGTCGAGCCAATACGAGCGGGATACGCTGCTCGACGATTGCCTGCGGACCAAGGCCGGTGGCGGCCCGACCGGCACGGGCGCCAACCCGACGCCGCCCGCGAACCCGCCAAGCGCCACGCCCGGCCCGAACCTTTAGCCACCCACTCCCGTCCGAAAGGCTTCCCGAATGAGCAAGATCATCCGCACCGACGCCGGCCCCGTCCTGGCCCGCGCCGTCGAATACCATGGCTTCGTCTATACCCAGGGTTGCACCGCGTCCGACCTCAGCAAGGACATCGTCGGCCAGACCGAGGAGACGCTGGCCGCCCTCGACGCGATCCTGGAGATCCACGGCACCGATAAGACGCGTCTGCTGCAGGCCCAGATCTGGCTGAAGGACATCCGCGACCGCGACGCGATGAACAAGGTTTGGAGCGCCTGGCTGCCCGAGGGCGGCGCCCCGGCGCGCGCGTGCGTTCAGGCCAATATGGCCGATCCGAGGCACCTCGTGGAGATCATGGTCGTTACTTGCAAATAACGGCCAGGCCAAAGTGTGCTTCCCGAGCAACGGTGAGACTTTTTTTAAGCAACACTGCATCCAGGCCGGAATTTTTAGGATGGTCTTCCTATAAACCCGTTTGGCTTCGTCTTCTCCGTGCTAAACATCTGTGTCCGAATGTGTCCGGAGCGTGAATCGCTTGTCAGGTTCGCCTCCTCGTCGCTACCGAAGTCGTGATGTAACGATGGATGGAGCGAGCGGATGCAGCGGCTACGCCGGATTGGAAGCAGCTTGGTATTCGGTTTCGCGCTTGTCGGAGGCGTGGCCCTCAGCCACTCCGCCGAAGCGTCGAAGCCGGTGAAAACCGGCCACCACTCGGGCAACGCCACCTCTCGCGTCGCCAGCACGTCCTCTCGCGCGTCCGGCATGTCCTCGCGCGTGGCCAGCAGCGCCTCCCCGGACGCGTCGTTCACCCGGCACACGCATGGCGGCAGCAAGCACGCGTTCGGCAAGGGCTCGAAGGTCCGCTACGCCAGCGCCGGCCGCAGCTACGGGGGCGGCAGCCTTCAATGCGTGCCGTTCGCCCGCGCCGCTTCCGGGATCGAGCTGAAGGGCAACGCCGCCAACTGGTGGGACGCCGCCGCCGGCGTCTACGACCGTGGCGACGCGCCGGAGGCCGGCAGCGTGCTGAACTTCCGCTCCAACGGCCGCATGCGCCTCGGCCATGTCGCCGTCGTGACCGCCATCGCCGACGCCCGCCATATCGAAATCGAGCACGCCAACTGGGCCGGCCCAGGGTCGAACAAGAGCGGCGTCAGCCACAACATCCCGGTCGAGGACGTCTCCGCCAACAACGACTGGACGGCGGTTCGCGTGGGCCTCGGCCACACCGGCGAATACGGCAGCACCTATCCGACCTACGGCTTCATCTACGACCGGCCGGACGGCGGCACCCGCTACGCCGCGCGCCGCCAGTCGCCGACGCTGGCGCCGCAGAGCGTGTCGTACGACGAGGTGGCCCAGGCCCCGGTCGCGACCCGGGGCAGCACGGCCCGCATCTCCGGCATCTTCGAGGAAGCGCCGAGCCACAGCGTCCGCTGAGGCCAGGCTGAAACTTAGACTAGGCCGGCGACGCCCAGGGCCGCGCCGGCGGCCAAAAGCCAGATCGGGTTGAGGCGGCTGCCGAGCACCACCGCCGCGGTCGCCACCGTGATCGCGCCCGCCACCGGGCCGGTCCAGCTTCCCCGCGCCAGCGACAGCGCGGCGCCGAGGACGAGGCCGACCGTGACCGGGGTGAGGCCCGCCTGCAGCACGCCGCGAATACGGGCGAGCCGGGCCGATCCCCAGGCCAGGAACACCGCGTAGGCCAGCACGCAGGTGGGCCCGAGCATGGCGGCCGTCGCGACCGCCGCGCCGGTGATGCCATTCAGCCGCCAGCCGATCAGCACGGCCACCAGCATGTTCGGCCCCGGTGCCGCTTGGCCCAACGCGAACAGGGCCGAGAACTCCTGTGCCGTCAGCCAGTGATGGGTCACCACGAAGATGCGCTGCATCTCCGGGATGACCGCGTTGACGCCGCCGATCGCCAGCAAGCTGAGCTGCGCGTCGATCCGCGCCAATTCCAGCAACGGGACGCTCATCGCCGCCACCACGCGAGACCGATGCTGACCGGGGCCAGCACGATCAGCACGTCCAGCAGCGGCAGCCGGACCAGACCGACGGCGACGAACGCCACCGCCGCGACGGCCATGCCGACCCAGCGCCGCCATAGCGGCCCGGCGATCTTCAACGCGGTGGCGAGCACCAGCCCGGACGCGGCGGCCGACAGCCCCCGCACCCCGTGCTGCACGACGGCGAGGTCACCGAACCGGTCGTAGAGCAGCCCGACGCCGATGATGATCGTGAGCGGGGCGGCGAACAGGCCGGCGACCGACACCACCGAGCCCACGATGCCGTGCGCCCGCTGGCCGATCGCGATGGCGAGGTTCGTGACGTTCGGCCCCGGCAGCACCTGGGCGACGGCGAGCGTGTCGGTGAACTCGGCCGGGCTGAGCCATTTCCGCTGCTCGACCACCATGCGGCGGATCCAGGGCATCACGCCGCCGAAGCCGATCAGGCCGACCGAGAAGAAGCCGGCGAACAGGGCGCGCAACGAAGGTTGAGTCTGCACGCGCCAGACCAGCACCGCTTACCGGCGCAGCACAACCGGCAGCATCGAGGCGACGAGCAGGATCGCCATCACGACGTTGAACGCCCGCAGCCGCGCGGGGGAGCCGAGCAGCCGCCCGGCCGCCGCGCCCAGCAGCGCCCAGGCCGACATGCACGGCACCGTCATCGCGGCGAACATCCCGACGATGATGGCGAGCTGTGCCACAAGGCTCGACTCCGGCGCGATCCAGGCCGTGGTGACCGCGAGCGACATCAGCCACGCTTTCGGGTTGATCCACTGAAAGCCGACCATGCCCCAGTAGCCGAGCGTCCGCTTCGGCGGCTCGCCCAGGCGCGGCGGCGGCGCGTTGCCGATCTTCCACGCCATCCACAGCAGCCACGCGAAGCCGACCCAGCGCAGGATGTCATCGAGCCGGGGGATCACCGCCATGATGCCGGACACGCCGAGCCCGATCGCCGCGATCATCAGCGGAAACCCGGTGGCGACGCCGAGGATCATCGGAAACGTTCGCCGGAACCCGATGCGGGCGGCGTTGGCGGTGACCAGCATGTTGTTCGGCCCCGGCGTCACCGTGGTCGAAAACGCGAACAGGGCGAGCGGAACGATTTGCATATCGATAGGTCAGCACCCTTGTCCTATCGGACGCGAATGCAAAAGACGTCGGTCAGCCCCGCGCGAGGATGAGCGTTACGAATGTCAGGTCCATCCAGGCGTCGAACTTGCGGCCGACCTCGCGCAACGTCCCGGCCACTTCGAAGCCGAGGCTTGCGTGCAGCGCGAGCGACGGTGCGTTGCTGGCCTCGATCCCGCCGACCATCACGTGCCTGCCATCCTCGCGCGCGCGCGCGATCAGTGCGGTCAGAAGGCGCCCGGCCCAGCCCGCGGCCTTGCGCCTCAGGATGGACGTATAACGAGTGCTCGACGCTGTACAGATAACCCTCCCACGGCCGGTATTGGGCGTAGCTCGCGAAGCCCGCGACGATCCCCTCGTGCTCGGCGACCAGCACCGGCAGCTCGGCCGCCCGCCGCTCGCGAAACCACGCGGTGCGCTGGTCCAGGGTCGCCGGCGTCAGGCTCCAGACGGCCGTCGTGTTCTCGATCGCCTCGTTGGTGATGGCGAGGATTCGCGGCAGGTCCGCTTCGGTCGCGTCCCGGATCATGCGCGCAACCGCGCCGTCCCAGCGACGTCCACAGCCCCGTCGTCACCGATCGCGACGCGGTAGACCTCCCTCGCACGCCCGACGGAGACGAGGCCGCCGCGAACGTCCGCCGCCACCGATGCCGCATCGCGCAGAAGCGGATCGCCCATGCCGCCGCCGCCCGGCAGGTTCAGCACGAGCCGGTCGCCGTCCGGGATCACCTGATACCCCTTGGTCCGCAGCGTGGCACCCGACTTCAGCTCCACCCGGCCCGCCGCGCCGGCATGTCCGCCATCCCGGCCTTTCGGCGCATTGAGCACCCGGTCGAAGATCGCGTTGACCGCGAACGCCCGGTCGCCGAGCGTGCCGATCTCCATGACCGGCCCATGCCCGCCCCGTGTGCGCCCGGCCCCGGCGCTGTCCGGCACCAGCTCCTTGCGCCAGAACACGACCGGCGCGATCGCCTCCGTCGCCTCGACCGGCATCGTCCGCACGCCGGACGGGAACGCCGTCCCGTCCAGCCCGTCGCTGGTCGGACGGGCACCGGTGCCGCCGTTGTTGAACGTGATGACCTCGAAATCCGGGAATCCCGCATCGTCGCCGGTGACCGACGGCCCGCCCCGCAACGGCGGGTTCCACAGGCAGGAGCTGCCCTCGGCCACCACCCGGTCCGGCACCGCCTGGAACAGGCAGCCCATCATCAGGTCGGGCAACAACTGGCCGGTGACGTGGCGGACCGCGACGGGGCTCGGGCGCGGCGCGTTCAGGATGCAGTCGGACGGGATGGTCATCCGGAACGGCAGCAGCGAGGCCCAGTTGTTCGGGATGTCGGGTGCCACGACCACCTTGATGCCGAAGCAGGCGTAGGCGCGGGTGTAGGCGCCCGGCACGTTGATGCCGCGCGCCGACCGGCCGGAGGTGCCGGCGAAGTCGACCTCGATGGTCGCCTCGTTGATCGTCATTGTCGCGCGCAACGTCAGCGGTGCCTCGTAGCCGTCGCCGCCGATCTCCGAACTGAATTCTCCGCGCGGCAACCGGCCGATCGCGGCCTCGGTCGCGCGCAACGACGCGTCGAAGATGAACGTCGCGAGGTCGTCGAGGCCGTCGAGCCCATACTCGGTCAGCATCTGATCGAGCCGCCGTGCACCGGCATCGTTGCAGGCGCACAGGGAATAGACGTCGCCCTCGATCTCGACCGGCAGCCGCGAGCCCATCCGCAGCAGGTCGAAGAACGTCTCGTTCGCGACACCCCGGTCGAAGCACTTCAGGATCGGGATGTAGAATCCCTCCTCGTAGACGCTGCGGGCCTCCGGTCCCATCCCGAGCCCGCCGACGTCGATCACGTGCGCCGTGTTGGCCAGCATCCCGATCATCCGGCCGTCATGGAACGCCGGTGTCACCACCGTCAGGTCGTGCAGGTGCCCGGTGCCGAGCCACGGATCGTTGGTGATGTAGTGGTCGCCCGCGCGCATCGTCTCGGCCGGGAATTTTTGCAGAAAATGCCCGACGCTCTCCATCATCGAGTTGACGTGCCCCGGCGTGCCGGTCACCGCCTGCGCCAGCATCCGGCCTTTCAGGTCGAACACGCCCGCCGACAGGTCGCCCGGCCTCGCGCACGGTGGTCGAGAACGCGGTGCGGATCATCGTCTGCGCCTGTTCCTCGACCACCGCGATCAGGCGGTTCCACATCACCTGATTGCGGATGGCGGCGAGTTGCGTGGCCTGGCTCATGCGGCGCTCCGGGTCAGGATCAGGTCGCCGTCGGGATGGACGACCGCCGTCCAGCCCGGCCCGACCAGTGTCGACGTCTCGGCTTCGGTCACGATCGCGGGTCCGGCCATGGTCGCCCCCGCCGAACAGCTTGCCCGTTCGAACAACGCCCAGTCGGCCACGTCCCCGCCGGCGGTGTCGCGGACTTTTCGGGCACCGGCCTTCGTGGCGGCCTGTGCCGTCATGCCACCGGCCATGATCGACGCTGTGGGTTCGGTCGCGACGACGACGGCGTAGCTCAGCACCTCGACATCGGAGCCCGGCACCGGCCGGTCGTAGACGCGAGCGTATTCGGCTTCGTAGGCGCTCCGGATTTCGGCGACATCGGCCGCCTCCAACGCCCGCACCGGCAACGGCAGCGAGATCTCGTGGCCCTGCCCGACGTAGCGCATGAACGCGATCCGGCGCTCGGTCGTGGGGGCCCCGAAACTGCCGGCGGCGACGACGGCACTCGCCTCCGCCGCCATCCCGGCCAGCAACGCGTTGACCGAAGCCACATCGAACGCGCCCAGCTTCTGATACAGGCTGCGGACCACCTCGTAAGCCACGGGCGCCCTTAAAAATCCGATGGCGCTGCCGACACCTGCCCCGCGCGGGACGACGATGCGCGAAATGCCGATCTTCTCGGCCACGCGCGGCCCGTGCACCGGCCCGCCGCCGCCGAACGCGATCATCGTGCGACGGTCGTATGTCGACCCCGCCTCGACCGCGTGCACGCGCGCCGCATTGGCCATGTTCTCGTCCACCATCTCGACCACGCCGAGTGCCGCCATCGCGGGCTCCAGCGTCAGCGCGGTCCCCACGTCGCGCGCCAGCGCCGCCTCGGCCGCCGCCGTGTCGAGCCGCATCGTGCCGCCGGCAAAGCTCGCCGGATCGTAGCGGCCGAGGGCGAGGTTCGCGTCCGTCACCGCCGCCCGCGTGCCGCCGCGCCCGTAGCAAGCCGGTCCCGGATCGGCGCCCGCACTCTCGGGCCCGACCTGCAACCGGCCGAGCGCGTCGACATGGGCGAGGCTGCCGCCGCCGGCCCCGATCTCCACCATCTCGATCACCGGGATGCGCAGCGGCAGTCCGGAGCCTTTGCGGAACCGGCCGACGCGCGCGACCTCGAAGCTGCGCGCGGTCTGCGGCGTGCCGTCGTCGATCAGGCAGATTTTCGCCGTCGTGCCGCCCATGTCGAACGACAGCACGCGGTCGAGCCCATGCCGCCGCGCGATGTCGGCCGCGAAGATGGCCCCGCCCGCCGGGCCGCTCTCGACGAGCCGGATCGGGAACCGGCACGCCGTCTCGATCGTCGTCAGCCCGCCGCCCGACAGCATCATGAACACCGGGGCGGTAAACCCCTGGTCGCGCAGGGCGGCCGCGAGCCGGGTCAGGTAGCGCGCCATCAGCGGCTGGACGTAGGCGTTCGCG
This sequence comes from uncultured Alphaproteobacteria bacterium, assembly GCA_963756975.1. Classification (GTDB taxonomy): domain Bacteria; phylum Pseudomonadota; class Alphaproteobacteria; order Acetobacterales; family Acetobacteraceae; genus CAVRQM01. The sequence continues at coordinate 1,167,043 of CAVWPS010000002.1, forward strand.
ACGGTGGTCGAAAACCGCTCCCACTCGCGCATTTCGGGCGAGACCTCGGACGAGATCGAAACCGGCATCGCCGGCAACGCGTCCAGCAGCGCGTCGCGCGCCGCCCGCTCGTGCGCGCCGTCGCGGTAGGCGTGCAGGAAGCCGATCGCGACCGATTCCACCTTTTCGCGCACCAGCACCGGGGCGAGCGCCCGCACCGCCGCCAGATCGAGCGGTCGCAGCACGGCACCGTCGCGGGAGATGCGTTCCGGCACCGGCAGGCGCAGATGGCGCGGCACCAGCGGCGTCGGCAGCACGATGTTGAGGTCGGTACTGGTCGTACCGGCTCTCGTTGCCGAGGGCGAGCACGTCGCGGAATCCCTCGGTGGTGAGCAGCGCGGTGGTCGCACCCTTGCGCTCGATCAGCGCGTTGGTGGCCAGCGTCGTGCCGTGGATCAGCACCTGGATGTCGGCGGGCGCAACCCCCGCGATGCGCAGGATGTCGGCGATGCCGGCCAGCATGCCCAGTTCCGGGGCGGCCGGCGTCGTCAGCACCTTCGTCGTATGGAGCTTGCCGCCGTGCTCGAGTGCGACGTCGGTGAACGTGCCGCCGATATCGACGGCCAGCCGTCCGGAGGCGTTGGATTGGCTCAAGGCTGGTCACCCTCCGCGACCGCCGCGCGGGCGGTTCCACCGGTCCGGTCGCTGGTTTAAAGCACGCCGCTCATATGTGTCGCATCCCGACCGCGACGGAGGCAAACCCGGTGACGGTGGACGAAACGCTCGACGAATTCCGGCACGCGGCAAGGCGCAAGGACTTTGGGTCGGCACTCGCCGTGTGGCGCAGGCTCGCGGGCAAGGTTTCGACAACCTCCGACGACGCGCTGCTCGCGGGACAGGCGGCACGCGCGGGCGGCGACCATGAACTGGCCGAGACGCTGCTCAACTCCGTGACGGGAGAGGCGCGCGACGAACCGGCGTTCGTGCTCGAACACGCGGCGCTGGCCACCGACCGCCGCGACTGGACGGAAGCAGTGCGCCGGTGGCGGCGCGCCCTGGGTTCGGTGCCGGAGACGGGCGGGATCTGGTTCAATCTCGGCTGGGCGCTTCAATGGAGCGGCGAGCTGGAGGAGGCCGACACGGTGCTCGCCCGCGCCCGCTCGAAATTCCCCAACGACGAGCGGATCGCGGTCGCCCTGGCCCGCAACGCGGCATTGCGCGGCGACGCGGCCCGCGCGCTCGACCTGTGGGACGCGGCGGCGGCCTCGTTCCCGGCCCGGCCGCATATCCACTTGCACCGGGTGTCGGCGCTGCGCGAACAATCCGAATTCGCCCGGGCGGAGGCGGCCTACCGGGAGGCGGTCGCGTCCTGCGCGCCCACCGCCGCGCTGCTCAGCGAAGGCGCCGGGCTCGCGCAGGCCGCCAACGACCTGCCGGCGGCGGCCGCCCGCTGGCGCGCGGTGCTGGCGCTCGATCCCGCGCACAAGACGGCCGGCGCACGCCTGATCGCCGCTTTGCGGGAGGCCGGCGACACGGCCAGCGCGGACGCGGCGTTCGAGGCGGCGGCGGCGGCCAACACGCCGCAGTGGCCGGAGTGGCTGGCCTGGGCGCGGGGGGCAGAGCCGGCCGAGGGTGGCACCGGGTCCTGGGCCGAGGCCGCGCGGCGCTGGCGGATTGCCGCCGCCGCCATGCCGGACCGGGTCGAGCCGGTGCACGGCCTGATCGCGGCATTGCGGCGGATCGGCGACGCCGAGGCGATCGCGGCGGCGGTCCACGACGGGGCGGCGCGGTTCCCGTCAGACGCGGCGCTGATGGGGGAGTACGCGCGATCCGCGGCGGCGGCGGGCGACCACGCGGCGGCGGTGGAGCGGTTCCGGGCGATCGAGCCGATGGACGATACGGTCCGGGCCGGATTGCTCGGCTCGTTGCTGGCGCTCGACCGGCTTGACGAGGCGCAGGAGGTCTGGCGCGAGATCTCGCCGGTCACCGAGACGCGTGAGACGACCGTCTTCGCCGCCCGGCTGGCGACAAGGCGGCACGACTGGATGGAGGCGGAGCGCCGCTGGGATCTCGCCGCCGCCCTGTTCCCGGCTGACGCGGACGAGGAGCGCCGTGGGTTCCGTCGCCTCGCCGGGCTGGAATGGGTCGAGGGCGCGGCCGATCCGATCGACGTTCCGCGGCTGATGCGACAACTCGCCTGACCGTCACCAGCCGTTGATGCGGTGCCACACGACCGCGACCTCGGCCCCGTCATCTGTGACGAAATACCGGTCGTGCGCGGCGGCCGTCATGCAGGCGTGGTTCACCGAGACCCGCACCCGGTCGCCGACCGCGAGCGGCGCGGCACCGGCCGCCGGGTCGAGTGCGACCAGCGCATGCTCCTGCCAGACCTGGGCGACGACCGCCTGGCCGAACGCGGGCCGCCCCTGCTCGTCCAGCATCAGCCCGTAGCCGCAATCCACCAATCCGGGCGCGGCCGTGCTGCGGTCGAGCGACAATGCGAGCCCGCCCGCATCGAGCAGCACGCCGCCGCCGGGCAGCCGGTCGGCGGCGGGACGCCGGCCGACCACGCTGGCCAGCACCGTCAGCGCCACGTCGGCGCGGTCGAGGCTGCCGACCTCGGACTGGAACAGGTCGCCGAACATGTAGACGCCGGCCCGCATCTCGGTCACGCCGTCGAGCGATTCCGCGTGCAACGCGGTCGGCGTGCTGCCGACCGAGACGATGGGGCAGTCGTAGCCGGCCGCCCGCAGCCGCGCCGCCGCCCGCGTGGCCCCGTCCCGCTCCTGCTCGGCCGCCTGCGCCATCTCGGCCGCCGTGCGTCCGAAGTAGCTGTGGCCGCCATGGGTCATCACGCCCGCCAGCGCGCCGTCGAGCGCCGCCGCGACATCGAGCAGCGCCGGATCGTCCGGCAGCAATCCGGCCCGGGCACCGCCGGTGTCGATCTCGATCAGCGTGCGCGGCGGGTCGCGGCGCTGGCCGATCACGGCGGCGGTCGCCGGGTCGTCGGTCACCACCATGAGTTGCGCCCCGGCCGCGTTGAGCTTGTCCACCTGCTCGATCTTCTGCGGCGTGATCGCGATGGCGTACAAAATGTCGGTCAGGCCATGGGCGCCGAAATACTCCGCCTCCGCTAGCGTACTGACCGTGATCGCACCCTCGGCGGCGGCCCCCACGAGCGCCATGCGCGCGACCTCGATCGATTTCGCGGTTTTCAGGTGGGGCCGCAGCCGGACGTTATGGCGCGACACCGCGCGGTCCATGGCGGCGATGTTGCGCGCCACCGCGGGGCGATCGAGCACGAGGCAAGGCGTGGGCAGGTCGGCGATCCGCACGGCGGTGGTTCCCTCGTTGATTGCGCGCAACTCTGGACGACGCGCGCCGCCACCGCCACACACGCCGTCATGCACGTCTTCACATCCTGGACCGGGCTGCCGCCCGAGGCGCGCGGCGGCAGCGTCGCCCTCGGCAACCTCGACGGCGTCCATCGCGGCCACGCGGCGGTGATCGCGACCGCCCGCGCCGCCCGGCCCGACGCCACACTCTCGGTGCTGACGTTCGAGCCGCACCCGCGCGAGCTGTTCCGCCCCGACGACCCGCCCTTCCACCTGACCCTGCCGCCGGCCCGCGACCGGCTGCTCGGCGCACTCGGCGTCGAGATCGTGCACCAGATCGCGTTCGACCGCGCGTTCAGCCTGATCGACGCCGACGCCTTCGTGACCGACGTGCTGCATGCCGGGCTCGGGGCCGCGCATGTGGTGTGCGGACCGGATTTCGCGTTCGGCCACCGGCGCGGCGGCGACGTGGCGCTGCTGATCGCGCAATGCGAGCGGCTCGGCATCGGCGTCACGCTGGCGCCGCACCTGTCGGACGAGGCGGGGGTTATTTCATCGACCCGGATCAGGCGGCTGCTGCAGGACGGCTACCCGGAGCGGGCGGCGATGCTGCTCGGCCGGCCATGGGCGATCGAGGGCGAGGTGATGCACGGCGACGCGCGCGGCCGCACGCTGGGCTTCCCGACCGCCAACGTCCCGCTCGGCCGCCACCTGGAACCGGCGCGCGGCGTCTACGCGGTGCGCGTGACGCTGGCCGGCGGCACGGTGGTGCCGGGTGTCGCCAATATCGGGCGGCGGCCGACGGTCGGCGGCACCGAAAGCCGGGTCGAGGCGCATCTGTTCGATTTCGCCGGCGACCTGTACGGCCAGAATGTCGCCGTCGCCCTGATCGCGTTCATCCGCGACGAGCGCCGGTTCGACGGTCTGGACGCGCTCAAGGCGCAGATCGCGCTCGATCGCGACACCGCGCGCGCCATCCTTCGTTGACCCATTCGCTCAGCACTCCCATAGCCACGCCATGAGCGAGACCTCGAAGACCGCCGGGCGCGATTACCGCGACACCGTGTTCCTGCCGACCACCGCATTTCCGATGCGCGGCGACCTGCCCCGGCGCGAGCCGGAGACGCTGATCCGCTGGGCCGACATGGATCTGTGGAACCGGATGCGCGCCGGACGCGCGGGGGCGGCCCCGTTCGTGCTGCACGACGGACCGCCCTACGCGAACGGCCACCTGCATATCGGCCACGCGCTCAACAAGATCCTCAAGGACGTCATCAACCGCGCGCAGCGGATGGGCGGCCGCGACGCCGACTATATCCCCGGCTGGGATTGCCACGGCCTGCCGATCGAGTGGCGGATCGAGGAGGAGTACCGCAAGTCCGGGCGCGACAAGGACGCGGTGCCGATCCTGCAATTCCGCGCCGAATGCCGCGCCTACGCCGCCAAATGGATGGCGGTTCAGGCGGAGGAGTTCTGGCGGCTCGGCATCTCGGGCGACTGGGAACACCGCTACGCGACGATGGATTTCGGCTCCGAGGCGGCGATCGCGGCCGAGATCGGCAAGTTCCTGATGAACGGCTCGCTGTACCGCGGCCTGCGCCCGGTGATGTGGAGCACGGTCGAGAAGACCGCGCTGGCCGAAGCCGAGGTCGAATACCACGAGCGCACCAGCGACACGGTCCATGTCCGCGTCCGCCTGCTGAACGCGCCCGGCGACCTCGACGGGGTTGCGGCGGTCTACTGGACGACGACGCCGTGGACGGTCGCGGGCACACGTGCGGTCAACCTCGGCCCCGAACTCGATTACGCGCTGATCCGGGTCGACGCGGCGGCCGACGGCAGCCATGCGGTCCTCGGCGAACGCCTGCTGATCGCGTCGGCCCTGGTCGAGCCGTTCGCCGCCGCCGCCGGAATTTCGGCGCACACGATCGAGCGCACCATGCCGGGCTCGGCGCTGGTCGGCCTGTCCGGGCAGCATCCGCTGGCGCGCCACCCCGAGGCGGGCGGGCGCTACGGCATGGCGTTGCCGTTCCTGCCGGCCGAGTACGTGACCGCCGAGCAGGGCACCGGCTTCGTGCCGAACGCGCCGGCGCACGGCGAGGTCGACTTCGCGGTCGCGCGCGCGAACGGCATCGAGGTGCCGGACACGGTCGCCGCCGATGGCCGCCTGATGGACTGGACCGGCCCGGTCGCCGGCATCCACGTGTTCAAATCCGGCAAGCCGGTCGGCGAGGCGCTCGCCGCCGCCGGCACGCTGGTCGCGCAGGGGTCGCTGGTGCACAGCTACCCGCACTCCTGGCGGTCCAAGGGGCCGCTGATCTGGCGTGCGACGCCGCAATGGTTCATCCGCATGGACGGCCCGGAGCACATCCGCGACCGCGCCCTCGAAGCGATCGAAAACACCCGCTTCGTCCCCGACAAGGGGCGCAACCGGATCGGCGCCATGGTCGCCGACCGCCCCGATTGGTGCATCAGCCGCCAGCGCGCCTGGGGCGTGCCGATCCCGGTGTTCGTGGAACGCGCGACCGGCGAGCCGTTGCGCGACGAGGCGGTGATCGCCCGCGTGGTCGCGGCGTTCGCGGCCGAGGGGGCCGATTGCTGGTACTCCTCGCCGCCCGCCCGCTTCCTCGGTCCCGACCGCGACCCGGACGCCTACGAGCAGGTGATGGACATCGTCGACGTCTGGTTCGAGAGCGGATCGAGCCACGCGTTCACGCTCGAGGCGCGCGGCATCCAGTGGCCCGCCGACCTGTATCTCGAGGGCAGCGACCAGCATCGCGGCTGGTTCCAGGCGAGCCTGCTGGAAGCGGTCGGGACGCGCGGCGAGGCCCCGTTCAAGACGGTGCTGACCCATGGCTTCGTGCTCGACGAGCAGGGCCGCAAGATGAGCAAGTCGCTCGGCAACGTGACCGCCCCGCAGGAGGTCAGCGACAAATACGGCGCCGACATCCTTCGCCTGTGGGTGATGAGTTCGGACACCGAGGAGGATCTGCGGATCGGCCCGGAAATCCTCAAGCAGCAGGCCGAACTGTACCGCCGCCTCCGCAACACGCTGCGCTGGCTGCTCGGCGCACTCGACGGGTTCGAGCCCGCCGAGGCGCTGCCGGAGGCGATGCTGCCGGAGCTGGAGCGGTATGTGCTGCACCGGCTGTCCGAGTTGTCGGCGCAGGTGAATGCGGCGGTCGCGACCCATGACTGGTCCGGCGTGTATCCGGCGATCCACGCGTTCTGCTCGGGCGACCTGTCGGCGTTCTACTTCGATGTCCGCAAGGACGCGCTGTATTGCGACCGTGCCGATAGCGAGCGCCGGCGCGCGGTCCGCACCGTGCTCGACCACGTCCACCGCCATCTGTGCGCGTGGCTCGCCCCGGTGCTGGTGTTCACCGCCGAGGAAGCCTGGGTGGCCCGCTTCGGCGACGCGGCCAGCATCCATCTCGGCACCTTCCCGGAGCCGCCGGCCGGCTGGCAGGACGAGGCGCTGGCGCTGCGCTGGTCGGCGGTCAGGGCCGTGCGGCGCGCGGCCACCGAAATGCTGGAGGCGGCACGCGCGCAGAAGCGGATCGGCGCGTCGTTGCAGGCCTCGGTGACGCTGGCGTTCGACGCGGACGAGACGATGCTGTCCGACCCCGAATGGGCCGAGCTGCTGATCGTCTCCGAGGCGCGGACGACGCGGACAACGGAAGACGGCGTGCAAGTGACGGTGGACGCGGCACCCGGCGAGAAATGCGCCCGGTGCTGGCGGGTGCTGCCGGAGGTCGGCCAGGACGCGGCGCACCCGGCGTTGTGCCTGCGCTGCGTCGACGCGGTCGGCCACATCGACGCAAGCCGCCTCGCCGCATGAAGCGCCATTTCACCGGCTTGGGCCTGCTGGTCGCCGCGATCGCGTTCGCGGCCGATCAGGCGAGCAAATGGTAGGTCACCGGACCGCTCGGGCTGCACCCGTTCGACCCCTCGGTCGCAATCCTGCCGCTCGCATCCGGGCCGCCCGGTCATCCGGACGGTCTGTTTCTGACGATGGTCGACAACAGCGGCATCACCTTCGGCCTGCTGCACGGCGGCGCGGGACTGGGCCAGATCGTGCTGATCGTGCTGGCCGTGGCCGTGGTGGCCGGGTTGTTCGTCTGGCTGCGCCGGGCCGAGAGCCGGCTGGTCGCGATCGCCATCGGCGCGATCGCCGGCGGCGCGCTCGGCAACGTCTGCGACCGGCTCCGCATCGGCCACGTCACCGACTTCATCGACGCGCGGCTGTTCGGCTACAACTGGTATGTCTTCAACGTGGCCGACGCGCTGATCGTGTGCGGGGTGGCGGCGCTGGTGCTGGACGGGCTGCTCCCGCGCAACCGCGCGCGTGCCGGCGGCAAACCCTTGCGGGACGCGCGCGCCAGCGGTAACGACCACACTCCATGAGCACCTTCAATCCGATCCGTTTCACGCGCGCCATCCTGGCAGCCGGAGCCGGTTGCCTGCTGCTGGCCGGTTGCTCCGGCGACGATCTGTCGCGCTCGTTCGGCATCACCCGCGACACCCCGGACGAGTTCACGGTCACGACGCGCGCCCCGCTGTCGATGCCGCCCGATCTCGACCTGAAGCCGCCGACGCCGGGCGCTCCGCGTCCGCAGGAACAATCCTCGCCCGCCGCCGCCGAAGCCGCCCTTGCGCCGGAGACCGCGTTGCGGACCGATGCCGGGCAGTCCGCAGGCAAATCGACACTGGTCGCCGACGCCGGGCGCGCGGCACCGCGCGACATCCGCACCAAGGTCGCCCAGGACGCGGCGGCCGACGCGCCGAGCAATTCGCTGACCGACCAGCTGCTGTTCTGGCGCAAGCCGGCGGCCCCCGGCGTGGTGGTCGACCCGGCGCGCGAGGCGGCCCGCATCCGCGAAAACGCGGCATTGGGCCAGAACGTGCAATCCGGCGACACGCCGATCATCCAGCCGAGCCACAAGGGCGTGCTGGACGGGATTTTCTGACGCGCTAATCGGCGTGCCGCCGGCGCGTGCTACCCTGACCGTGTGCCGCTGATCCAACACCCGATTCGCGTCCTGCCCGACGCGGTCGCCAACCGGATCGCCGCCGGCGAGGTGATCGAGCGGCCGGCCGCCGCGGTCCGCGAACTGGTGGAAAACGCGCTCGACGCCGGTGCCACCCGGATCGCCGTGACGCTCGACCAGGGCGGCATCGCGCGGATCGAAGTGTCGGACGACGGCCACGGCATGAACGCGGCCTCGCTCGCGCTGTGCGTGCTGCGGCACGCGACCTCCAAGCTCGACGGCGACCGGCTCGACGCCATCGCCACGCTCGGCTTTCGCGGCGAGGCGCTGCCCTCGATCGGTGCGGCGGCCCGGCTGCTGGTGACCAGCCGGACCGAAGCCTGCGACTGCGCCCACGCGATCGCGGTCGACGGCGGCACGGTCGGCCCGGTGACGCCGTGCGCGGGTCCGGCCGGCACACGGGTCGTCGCGAGCGAACTGTTCTACGCGACGCCCGCGCGGCGAAAATTCCTGAAATCGGCGCGGGCCGAGGCCGATGCGAGCGAGGCCGCGGTGCGGCGTCTGGCGCTCGCCGCCCCGCATGTCGCGTTCAGCCTGGTCGCCGACGGAAAGACCGTGTTCGACCTGCCCGCACAGGATCGCGCGGCCCGCGTCGCCGCCCTGCTCGGCCCGGACGCGGCGGCCGTGCTGCTGCCGGTGACGGGCGAACGGGGCGGCATGACGCTGTCCGGCTTCGCCTGCGCGCCGACGGTCACGCGCGCCACGGCGTCGGCACAGGCGCTGGTGGTGAACGGACGGCCGGTCACGGACCCGGTGCTGCGGACCGCCGTGCGGGTCGCCTACCGCGACGTCACCGCGTCCGGCCGCCACGCGGTGGTCGCGCTGTTCCTGGAGATCGACCACGACGCGATCGACGTGAACGTGCATCCGGCGAAAGCCGAGGTCCGGTTCGCCGCCCCCGACGCGGTGCGCGGCCTGGTGATCTCGGCCCTCGGGCGGGCGCTGTCGGGTGGCGCGGCGGTCGCCGCCCCCGCTTCGTTCGCGCGCCCGGCGTCGCGGCCCATGGCGCGCGGGTTCGCCGAGGCGATGCCGCGGTTCGGCCACGCCCCCACCGCGCGCGCGTTCGAGCCGCCGGCCGAACAGCCCACGCATTTCCCGCTCGGGGCACCGGTCGCCCAGGTGCTCGACACCTACGTCATCGCGGTCGCGGACGATGGCGCGCTGGTGCTGGTGGACCAGCACGCGGCGCATGAGCGGCTGACGCACGAGGCGTTGCGCGACGCGCTGCTGGCCGGCGGCGTCGCGGCGCAGCCGTTGCTGATCCCGGCGGTGGTCGAATTGACCGCAGCGGACGCCGCGCGTTTGTGCGCGAGCGCCGCGTCGCTCGCGACCCTGGGGCTCGACATCGAGGCGTTCGGCGCCGGTGCGGTGCTGGTGCGCGCGTTGCCCGCGCTGCTCGGCACGCCCGATCCAGCGCCGCTGCTGCGCGACCTCGCCGACGAGCTGGCCGACGCTGACGAGACGACCGCGCTGTCGGCCCGGCTCGACGCCGTCATCGCGCGGCTCGCGTGCCATGGCAGCATCCGCGCCGGCCGCCGGCTCGCGCCGGCGGAGATGTCCGCGCTACTGCGCCGGATGGAGGCGACGCCCCGTGCGGCCACCTGCTCGCACGGCAGGCCGACCTTCTTGCGGCTCACCCGCGCCGAAATCGAGAGGATGTTCGGCCGGCGATAATTTCCTCATCCCAATGCAACTCACGATTGCTGGTATTGCGATTCGTTAAGCGTTATTGCCGCGTTATCAGTGCCGGACCAACCGGCGCCTCGGAGGAGACGACGATGACGGCGATCAGCTGGACCGGTGCTGCGGGCGACGGCAACTACAACAACCCCAACAACTGGTCGCCGAAGCAGGTGCCCACCGCGTCCGACGACACGACGATCGCACCGGCCGCCGCCGTGACGGTCGCGATCTCCGGCGCGTCCGACAGCGTGCAGTCGCTGAAAACCGCGAAGGTTGTCACCGTCGCGATCGCCGACAACAGCAGCCTCGCGGTCGGAAACGCGGCGACCGCCAACAGCCAGCTGGTCAACGCCGGCACGATCTCGATCAACGCCAACAGCTACGCGACCAGTCTTGTTCTCAACAGCGCCAAGGTGACGCTTTCGGGCGGCGGCACGGTGGTGCTGAACAACAGCAACAACGCGATCATCACCGCTTCCGCCGGGACCGACGTACTCTACCTCACCGGCGAGACGATCGCCGGCGGCGGTCAGCTCGGGGCCGGCCGCCTCACCCTCATCAACGCCGGCAATGGCATCGTCGACGCGAACGATGCGACGCAGCTCGTGCTCAACACCGGAACGGTCGTCGACACGAACGCCGGTCTGTTCGAGGCGACAGCGGGAAGCGCCGGCCTGGTCATCCAGAGTTCGGTCAACCAGGGCACCACCGGCCGGATCGTCGCGGCGTCGGCGAACGTGTACCTCGCCAGCGGCGCCCGCATCGCCGGCGGCACGCTCAACAGCACCGGCACCGGCAGCGTGGTCGTCGGCAACACGGCCACACTGGACGGCACGACCAACGCGGTCACCAACGCCGGCACGCTGGCACTGAGCGACAACACGACGCTGACCCTGCTCGGCGGCATCGTGAACAGCGGCACGATCGCGCTGCACGGCAACAGCTACAACACCGACCTCATCGTCGGCGGCGCATCCGTGACGCTGACCGGCGGCGGCTCGGTGGCGCTCAGCACCAGCGGCAACAACCGGATCTACGGCACGGCGGCGTCCAACATCCTCGACAACGTCAACAACACCATCGCGGGCGGCGGCCAGCTCGGGGCCGGGCAGCTCACGTTCACGAACGGTGCCGCGGGCGTGGTCGACGCGAACGCGGCGGCGCAGCTCATGCTCAACACCGGCACGAACACGGTGACCAACGCGGGCCTGCTCGAAGCGACGGCGGGCGGCGGCGGCCTGGCGATCCTGAGCCGCGTCGCCAACACCGGGACGGTCGCGGCGGCCGGCGCCGCCGTTTTCCTGGACAGCGGATCGAGCATCGCCGGCGGCACCGTCGCCGGCACCGGCGGCTCGGCGGTCGTCGTGCTGTACGGCAACACCGGCACGCTCGACGGGTCGGGGGCGGCGGTCACCCTCACCGGAACCGTGTCCGTCAACGATAACGGCACGCTCGACCTGCTCGGCGCGATCCACAACACCGGCACGATCCAGTTCAACGCCAACAGCTACAACACCGACCTGATCGCGGGCAGCGGCACGGTCGCGCTGACCGGCGGTGGCACGATCGCGCTGAGCAACGCCGGCAACAACCGGCTCTATGGCAGCGCCGCGGGCAACGTGCTCGACAATATCGACAACACGATCGCCGGCGGCGGCCAGCTCGGCGCGGGGCAGCTCACCCTCGTCAACGCCGCCGCCGGCACGATCGACGCGAACGCGGCGGCGCAGCTGGTGCTGAACACCGGGGCGGGCACGGTCACCAACGCGGGCTTGCTGGAGGCGAGTGCGGGCGGCGGCGGCCTGGTGATCCAAAGCCGCATCGCCAATACCGGGCTGATCGCCGCGGCGGGTGCGAACGTGTATCTCGACAGCGGGGCGGCGATCGCGGGCGGCACGATGTCGTCGAGCAACGGGGCGAGCTTCGTCGTGCTGTTCGGCAATACCGGCACGCTCGACGGGTCCGCGGGCCTGACGAACAGCGGCACCGTCACCCTCAACGACAACGGCACGCTCGATCTGCTCGGGACGCTGACCAACCAGGGCACGATCGCCCTGAACGGCAACAGCTACAACACCGACCTGATCGCCGGCAGCGCCACCACGACGCTGACCGGCGGCGGTGCCGTGGCGCTCAGCGACAGCCTCGATAACCGCATCTACGGCGGGGCGGGCACGAACACGCTGGTCGACGTCAACAACGTCATCGCCGGCGGCGGCAACATCTTCCAGCTTGCGTCGCTGGTGAACCAGACGACGATCGACGCGACCGGCAACGCCGGGATCGTCATCTCCGGCATCACCGGCGGCGTCCAGAACAGCGGCCTGCTGGAGGCGACGGGCGCGGGCGGATTGGTGCTGCGCGGGGTCACGGTGCTGAACCACACCACGGCCGCGACCGACGGGATCGTGTCGGCGGCGGGCGGCAACGTGTACCTGCAATCGGGTGCCGTCATCGCCGGCGGCACGGTCACCAGCACCGGCACCGCCTCGCTCGTCGTGCAGTACGGCAACACCGGCGTACTCGACGGGTCGGCGACGTCGCTGATCAACAACGGCCTCGTCAGCGTCAACGATAACGGCACGCTCGATCTGCTCGGCACGATCGTCAACCACGGCACGATCGGGCTGTTCGGCAACAGCTACAACACCGACCTGGTCGCCGGCACGGCGACGACGACGCTGACCGGCAATGGCGCGCTCGCGCTGAGCGACAGCGCCAACAACCGCGTCTACGGCGCGGCACAGGCCGACACGCTGGTCAACCTCGACAACACGATCACCGGCGGCGGCCAGTTCCTGCAGCTCACCGCGCTGGTCAACGACGCCACGATCGACGCGACCGGCAACGCGGGCTTCACGTTCTCCGGCCTCACGAACGGCATCCAGAACAGCGGCCTGCTCGAGGCGACCGGTGCCGGCGGGCTCGCGCTGCGCGGGATCACGGCGTTCGACACCACAGCCGGGATCGTCCTCGCGTCCGGCGGCAACGTCTATCTCCAGAACGGCGGCGGGATCGCCGGCGGCACGATCGAGAGCCGGGGGGCATCGGCGATCGTGGTGCAGGGCGGCAACGGCGGCACGCTCGACGGGTCGTCGGCCCTGCTCACCAACACCGGCGCGGTCACCGTCAACGATAACGGCAACCTCGAACTGCTCGGGCGGATCGCGAACCGGGGCACGATCGGCCTCGGCGCGAACAGCTATTACACCTCGCTCGTGATCGGCGGCTCGGTGACGCTGACCGGCGGCGGCGTGGTGGCGCTGAGCGACAGCGCCAACAACCGCGTCTACGCGACGGCCGCGAACGGCGTGCTCGACAACGTCGACAACACCATCACCGGCGGCGGGCAGTTCGGCCTCGGGCAGCTCGAACTGGTCAACGCGGGCACGATCGACGCGACCGGTGGCAACGCGCTCGACCTGAGCGTGTCCGGCACCGCGACCAACAGCGGCCTGATGACCGCCACCGGCGCGGGCGGGCTGGTGTTCCAGACCGGCACCTACAGCAACACGGGCACGATCGCGGCCGGCGACGGCAGCCACGTCACCTTCGCCAGCGGAACGGCGCTGACCAACCAGTCCGGGGCCGTGCTGACCGGCGGCACCTACGAGGCCGTCGATCAGGGTCACGGCGCGACGCTCACCTTCACCGGGTCCGCGATCACCACCGACGCCGCGACGATCATCCTGTCCGGCACCGCGTCCGCGATCGCCACCGGCACGACCGCGATCGAAGCGAGCCTGACCACCATCGCCGCGCATGGCCGGTTGCAACTGCTGAACGGGCGCAATTACACGAGCGCGCTCGCGCTGAACGATTTCGGCACGCTGACGCTGGCCGGCGGGACGCTCACCACCAAATCGCTGACCGACCGGCTGGGCTCGACCCTGACCGGTTTCGGCACCGTCGCGAGCGGCCTGTACAGCCTCGGCTCGATCGTCGCCACCGGCGGCACGCTCGATCTGAAGGGCAACGACACGATCGCGGGCGCGGTGTCCGGCACCGGCACGCTCACGCTCGACCATGGCAGGGATGCGATCGGAACGACCGCGCCGGTCACCGTCGCCGAGATCGCGCTGATCAACGCGGCGACGCTGAACCTCACGAAGTCGCTGAGTTTCGCGAACACGTTCGACATCGTGGGCCGCGGAACCGTCTCCGGCGTCGGCACCTACACGAACGCCGGGGTGTTCGAGCAGACCGGCACCGGATCGGCCACCGTTTCGGCGGCATTCGTCAACAACGGCACGATTTCGGTCGCGGCCGGCGGGGCGCTCGCCTTCACCGGCGGGCTGACCAATAACGGCGTCATCGCCGTCAACGGCGCCGTCGCCGACACGGCGGCGCTGACCGGCGGCACGCTCGACATCGGCCCGAAAGGCGCCTCGGCCACGATCGGCAGCGCCGCCGGAACCGGCCCGAGCACGGTCGCGGCCCTGGCGCTGGCGGGCGGCAAACTGAACACCAGCGGCACGGTCCTGACCGTCACCGGCGACTACACCAACACGGCGAGCGGCGTCGGCAACAGGTACAACGCGTTCGCCAACGTCACCGGCACGATCGACGGCCAGGGCACGCAGCTGACGGTGGTCGGCGTGAACGGGACCACGATCACCGACGTGAACGGACAGCTCACGATCACCGTCGCCCCGCACGGCACGGCGAGTTTCGTGATCGAGAACACCGGCGCGTCCGGCTCGGCGGCGCTGCGCGGGGCGCTGCAGACGACCGCCGGCGGGGGCACCATCAATGGCAACCAGCTCTCTGGCTCGGGGGTGACGGCCGGCAATTACGGCCCGATCGCGGCCGGCGGTTCGAGCGGCGTGTACACCATCGCCTACAAGGGCGGCACGCTCGCCAACGAGGCGATCCACATCGCGTCCGACTTCGCCAACGTGGCCGGGCTTACGATCGACATCGTCGCGCAGGCCCCGGCTGCTTCGGCGATGGCGGCCATGGCGCGCGAGCAGGTCCGGCCTGACCTGCTCGCGATCCACCACAGCTAAACCGGGTCGGCACGGACGCGGGTGCTTGACGCTGGATCAACAAGAAGCTTGATCCGGCGTCGGGGCCTGCGTTGCGGCCGCCTCGAGCAGGCGATCCAGCATCGTCGTAAACCGACCGGGGTCTATGACGAAGGAATTGCGTCCCTGCGCCAGCGCCGTCGTGCAGCGGCCGGCCATTTCGGCGTAGCGCACCCCGACATGCGCGGAGATATCCCAGAACATCGGCTCGGGCAGGTCGCCCGGTGTCAAAATCAGCGCCGTGGCCCCGGCGGTCGCGAAAACGAGGTTGGCCATGCCGGCCCCCTTCACGCCCACCACGAAAGCCGCCTCGCGGAACAAGGACGCCTGTTCGTCGATCGACAGCAGATGGGGGCGCACGACGGCAAATCCGCGCGCGGCGCAAACCGCGACGATGTCGTCCTCGTTGTCGAGCTTGCGCGACGCGGCCGGACCCCGCGAGATGAACAGCCGTCGCACGCCGGCGGGCCGCGCCGCGGTCCGCCGCACCATGGCCGAACGCAGCATCGCCAGGCTCTCGGGCCGCTTCCAGACCGCCGGGAAATGCACCGGCGAGACGTAGTGAAGCTCGTCAAAGCGCCACATCTCCGAATCCGGGTGCTCCACGACGGGAATACCCGGTGCGAGCACCGCGAGGATGTCGCGGGCGACCGCGCGCAACGCGGGGTCGTCGAACCGGGTAATCACGATCTGCCAGCCCGCCGGCAACGCGATCCGGTCGGCCAGCGTCACCAGCGCGGCGGCATCGACAAGGAAGTGGGCGAAGTTCTGTGCCCATGGACGCTTCGCGAGGAGCGACGGCACGGTGACGACCTGATACCGCGCGGGTTTCAGGTGATAACCCGGCCCCGCCGCGTCGCGCTCAAGCCCATCGGGCACGTTGCCGGGCACCACGAACTCCAGCGCCGCCTCGCGGACGATCCGGCCGTTGGCGGTGATGACGGTTCCCTGTCCGACCACGACGGCACGGCGGAAGACGTGGTGCGTGACGGCGCGAAACTCCGGCTCGGTTTGGACCAGGATGTTTTCGAGCCATGTGCGCCACGACGGCCCCATCTCAGCCAGATCGAGTGCGACCGGCGGCGCGCGCCGGTATCGGCACGGGGGCAGAATCGTCGTGGATCGGCCGAGATCGGCGAGCGGCGCGACGGTCAGGTCCTGCATCGTTCTGGGATCATGCTGCGTGTCGACACGACCGTCACCCCCTTCGCCAGCCCCAGCGAAGACGCGGCGACGGTCGCCACCGATCGTGGCGACGTGTAGGTTTTAACCCAATCGGGCGCGCTGACGTCCCACGGGACGGGTGAACGGATGTCGTGATCACGCGCTTCAAACTGCTCGGGCTGGACGAGGCGGTCGACCGGGGACAGGAGCTTCGCGCCTCGGGCGGTCCCGACGTCAGACGCCTGGAAGACTACGCCCATGCGAGCGTGACACTGCCGCCGATTGCGTATGGCGGAACCGACGGCGTGTCCGACGAGGCGGTGGTCCGGATGGTGCGGTCGGCGACCCCGTCCCCGGTCGGGCGCAACCCCGCGTACATCGTGGCCAACGCGGTGGTCAGGTTCCGCTACGGGTTCGTGACCGCCGGCGACGTGCTGTTCCGCGACAGCCTTTGGCACGCGCCGTTCCACGCGATCGAGGGCGCGCGCGTGCACGACGATGGGACGGTCGATCTGCCCGACCGGCGACCGGACCGCGTGCTGCCGGCGGCGACGCGGCTGATGTCGTGCCATGTCGACAGCTACTACCACTGGCTCATGGACGTGCTGGCCCAATACAATCCGGCAGCCGCGACCGTGCCGGACGGACACGGTGCCGGTCGGCCGCTGACGGTGCTCGTGCCGGCGCTCGACCAGCCGTTCAAGCGTGAGACGATGGCGTTGCTGGGCGTGACCGCGCGGACCCACGAGGAGATCGCCGGGGATGCGACGGTCGCCGTCGAACGCCTGGTGATGAAGCCGGCCGTGCCGATGCCGCACCCGCGCCAGATGGCCAATTTCGACGCGATCCGGAGCGCGGCGCTGGCCGGTAATAGCGCGCCGGGCCCATCCCGGCTCTACATCACCCGTCTGGACGCGAGCAGCCGCCGGATGGAGAACGAGGCCGCGGTGATCGCCTTGGTGCGGGCGTCCGGCTTCACCGTCGTCTCGCTCACCGGCAGGCCAGTCGCCGATCAGGTGCGGCTGTTCGCGGGTGCGACGCACATCGTCGCCCCGCACGGGGCCGGGCTGTCGAACCTGCTGTTCTGCCGCGCCGGAACCCGCGTTCTGGAGCTGATGATGGACGGCTACCTGCAATGGTCGTTCCGCCACATCTGCGCGGTGCGAGGCCTGACCTACGGGTGCGTGTTCGGCCAGATGACCCAGCCCCGCCGGGACTGGATCCACGACAATGAATGGGCCGTGCCGCTCGACGGTCTCCGGACCGCGTTGCGCGATCCGGCGTTCGCCGGCGTCAGCTGATTTCGGCGAACAGCGCCAGCATCGACGCCCACGACCGCGCGTCGGCATCGGCGTCGTAGCGGGCCAGCTCCGGGCGGCCGACCCGGTCCGCGTGCTTGTTGGTGAAGCTGTGCCGTACGCCGCCGTAGATGTGCATCTGCCAGTCGACCTTCGCCGCCCGCATCTCCGCCTCGAACGCGGCGCGCTGCTCGGGCGGGATCGCCGGGTCGTCGGCCCCGATCATGACCAGGATTTTGGCCCGGATGTTCTTCGCGTCCTCCGGCTGCGTCGTCGCGAGGCCGCTATGGAAGCCGCACACCGCCGCGATCGCGGCACCGCCGCGCGCCAGCTCCAGCGCCATCGTGCCGCCGAAGCAGTAGCCGATCGCCATGACCCTCGCCGGATCGACGTCGTGCGCGAGCAGCGCGTCCATGCCGCCCTGCGAGCGTGCGCGGATCCGCCCGGGGTTCTGGCGGATCGGTGCCAGCAGACCGAGCGCCTCGTCGAGATCGGTGACCAGTTTCGCCTCGCCGTGCAGGTCGCAGGCCAGAGCGGTGAAACCCAGTTCGGACAGCTTTCGCGCGCGTTCGCGGGCGTTTTCCGACAGGCCGAACGCCTCCGGGAACACCAGCACGCCGGGCCGCTTGCCGCCGCCGGCGCCGACATAAAGGTCGCCACGCATGGTCAGGCCGTCGGCCTGGTAGGTCACGGTCTCGGGCATCGAAACATCCTCCTTCAGGGCTGGCGCAACCGCTGCTCGGCGGCGGCCCGCCATGGCGCATTCCGGGCCCCCTCGGCAAGGGCGCGGGTGAACAGGGCGCGGCTGTCGGCGTCGACCCGGCCGTCGGCACGGGTGCGCGCCTCGGCCGCCAGCGCCGCGAGGTCGGGCTGGAACCGGATCTTTACCGCCCGCCGCCACGCATCCGCCGCCTCCGCCACGTGCCCGCGCTCGATCTCGGTGTTGCCGAGCAGGATCCACCCCTGCCGCGCATCCTCCCCGTCCGGTTCGGCCGCGAGTTTTGCACGCGCCCGGGCGATCGTGGCGTCCGTCAGCGCGGGGTCGGCGGGGGTGGTTGCGGCCAGCCTCGCGGCCATCGGCTCGGCCGGCAGGTTCGGATGGCCTTTCAACGCATACAGCGCACCGGCACCGATCGGCAGCAGCACGCACGCGACGACGATCGGGACACGGCTGCCGGCACGGGACGGCGGCTCGCGCAGCCGGTCTGCGGCGAGCAGCCTCCGCTGCACCTCCAGCACCGCCGCGTCGTAATCGTCCGGCGCGATCCGCCCCGCGTCCCGTTCGCGAGACAATTCGGCGAGCTGCGCCCGGTGCAGGTCGAGCGCCGCCGCTCCCCGGTCCCGCTCCTCGTTGGGGCGGACCAGCACGGCCAGCAGGGGCAGCAGGGCGAGCAGGGTGAGCAGCGCCAACGCCAGAAGCGTCAGGGCCATCAGCCCCGCATCAGCTCCGACAGGCGGGCCTGCTCGGCCGCGTCGAGCGGCGCGGCGGGGGCCGGACGGCGGCGGTTCAGCAGGATCGCCCCGGCCGCCACGAACACCGCGATCAGCGGCGAGCCCCACAGGATCAGCGTCGACAGCCGGAACGGCGGGGACAGCCGGACGAAGTCGCCGTAGCGGGCCACCATCCAGGCCGTGATCGCGCTGTCGCTATGCCCGGCGGCCACCTGCTCGCGGACGGCCTTCCGAAGATCGCGGGCGAGGTCGGCCCCGCTATCCTCGATGCTTTCGTTCTGGCAGACGAGGCAGCGCAGTTCCCGCCCGATCGACACGGCTCGCGCTTCCGCCGCCGGGTCGCGGAGCGCCTCGGACGGGTCGGTGATGGCCCATGCCGGAATGGCCACGGCCATCGCCAAGACGAGCGTAAGTGCGCGGATCACGCCGCCGCCCGCAGCGCCGGCAGCAATGCCTCGCGCACGGAATCCGCCGTCAGCGCCGACGTCCAGCGCCAGCGCACGATGCCGCCCGAAACGAGATAGGTTTCGGGCACGCCGGTGACGCCCCAGTCGATCGCGACGGTGCCGGTCGGGTCGGCGGTGCGGCGGGCGAACGGGTCGCCGTGGGTGGCGAGGAAGCGGTCGGTGTCGGCCGGACGGTCTTTCCAGGCGATGCCGATCAGGTCCGCCCCGGCGGCCTTGAGGTCCAGCAGCACGCCCGATTCCTCGATGCATGGCGCGCACCAGGAGGCGAAGAAGTTCACCAGCACCGGCCGTTTGGCGTCGCGCAGATCGGCGTCGGTCAGCCCGGCGAGCGCGAACGGCGGCGGTGGGTGGCCGATCAGCATCGACGGGACGCCGCGCGGATCGAATGTTCCCTTCTGCGCGCCCCTCAGCATGGCGAAGAACCCGGTGCCGGCCGCGACGGCCACGCCGAACGGGGCGAGCATCAGCCAGCGCCGGTTCATGCGCGAACGGCCGCGGCGACGGCGCGCCGGGCCGGGGCGGCGACGCGCAGCCGCCGGTCGGACAGGCTGAGCAGCCCGCCGGCCGCCATGATCAGCGCGCCGAACCAGATCCACGGCGCCAGCGGGTTCCAGTTCAGCCGCAGCACGGCCGCCCCGTCCCGCTCCTCCGACAGCACGGCGTACAGGTCGCGGAACCCGTTGGTGCTGATCTTCGCCTCGGTCGCCGGCTTCTGCTGGACCGGGAACACGCGGCGCTCCGGTTTCAGCACCACGACGCGTTTGCCGTCGCGCGAGATGTCGAGGTCGGCGACACGGGCAAGATAGTTCGGGCCTTCGGTCGAGCCGAGCGAGCGAAGTTTCCACTGGTAGCCGGCCAGCGTCGCACTCTCGCCCGGATGCAGCAGCACGACCCGCATCTGCGCCATCGACATGCCGGCGATCCCGGCGATCGTGACGCCGAGGCCCGCATGCGCCAGCGTCGTGCCGAACGATCCGCGCCGCAGCGTTTTCACCCGCGTCAGTCTGCCGCGCGTGCGGAAGAATACGTCGGCGACCGCGCCAAAGATGATCCAAGCCGAGAAGCCGAACGCGACCGCCGGAAGCACCGCCGCCCGCGTCGCCGCACCCGCGCCGACCAATACGGCGACCACCGCGACCCACCACAGCCGCGTGACCGCCGGCATCAACCGCGCGCGTTTCCACGGCAGCAACGGCCCGATCGACATGGCGGCGAACACCGGGACGGCGAGCGGCAGCACGGTCGCGTTGAAGAACGGTGCCCCGACCGAGATTTTGGTGCCCAGGATCAGGTCGGCGAACAGCGGGTACATCGTGCCGGTGATGACGACGGCCGCGATCGAGCACAGCAGGATGTTGTTGGCCACCAGCGAGCCTTCGCGCGACAGCGGCGCGAACACGCCGGACGCCGACAGCAACGGCGCGCGAAACGCGAACAGCAGCAGCGAGCCGCCGATCACGATCGCCAGCAACGCCAGGATGAACACGCCGCGCGCGGGGTCGTTCGCGAACGAGTGGACCGAGTTCAGGATGCCCGAGCGCACCAGGAACGTGCCCGACAGCGACAGCGAGAACGTGCCGATCGCGAGCAGCACCGACCAGACGCGCAACGCCTCGCGCTTCTCGACCACGATGGCGGAATGCAGCAGTGCCGTCCCGGTCAGCCACGGCAGCAGCGACGCGTTCTCGACCGGGTCCCAGAACCAGAAGCCGCCCCAGCCGAGCTCGTAGTACGCCCACCACGACCCGAGCGCGATCCCGCCGGTCAGGCACGACCACGCGGCCAGCGTCCACGGCCGCACCCAGCGCCCCCACGACGCGTCGACCCGGCCTTCCAGCAACGCGGCGACGGCGAAGGCGAACGGGACGGCGAACCCGACATAGCCGAGGTAGAGAATGGGCGGATGGAAGGCGAGCCCGGGATCCTGCAGCAGCGGGTTCATGTCCTGCCCCTCGGGAGGAGCCGGCCACAGCCGCACGAACGGATTGGATGCCGTTAGCGCGAACAACTGGAAGCCGCACGCGGTCGCCCCCAGCACGCCGATCACCCGCGCCCGCAACGCGGTCGGCAGATTGCCGCCGAAGATCGCAACCGCCCCGCCGCACAGTGCCAGGATCAGGCACCAGAGCAGCGTCGAGCCCTCATGGTCGCCCCAGACGCCGGTCACCTTGTAGAGCAGCGGCTTCAGCGTGTGGCTGTTCTCGAAAATGTTCAGCACCGAGAAATCGTCGGTCACCGCACTCAGCACGAGGCAGGCGAACGCGGTCGCCAGCGCCACCATCTGCCCGATCGCGAGCGCGGGTGCGGCGGCGATCATGCGGGCGTCGCGACGGTGGGCACCCCAGATCGGCACGACCGCCTGCACGAACCCGAACGCCACGGCGAGGGCGAGCGCGAAATGGCCGAGCTCGGGGATGGACGGCGTCATCCGCCCACCGGAGGCATGCCGTTGAACGCGGAGACCGGAGGCTTCTGGCCGGTCTCGGGCTTCCAGCGGCCGGAGGCGCGCAGGGCGTCGGCGACGTCCTTCGGGATATAGTTCTCGTCGTGCTTGGCCAGCACCTCGGACGCCTCGAACACGCCGTCCGGGCGCAGCGTGCCGGCGGCGACGATGCCCTGACCCTCGCGGAACAGATCGGGCAAAATGCCGGTGAACGCGACCGTCACGGCCGCCTTGCCGCCGTCGGTGATGCGGAACCGTGCCGACGGCGTGCCGTCCTCGGCGGTGCGGACCACGCTGCCGGCCTCGACCAGGCCGCCGAGCCGGAACGCGCGGCCGGCCGGCGGTGCGGACGCGATCCGGTCCGGCGTCAGGAACAGCTCCATCGTCGTGCCCATGGCCGCCAGCGTCAGCCCGGCGGCCGAGCCGAGGCCCAGGCCGCACGCGAGCAATGCGACCAGCCGCCGTCGCCGCCGTGTCACGCGCGCGCATCCCGTGGGTCGATCGCCCGCAGCCGCTTTTTCACCCGCGCGGTCCGGAGCGTCGCTGCGACGCCGAGCCAGACCGCCGTGCCGACCGCGAGCACGTACGCGGCCGCGATGAAACCGGGATGCGTCACGACAGGCCGGCCCGTGCGAGGATCAGCGACCGCAGCCGCCGCTCCATCACCGCCGCCCGCGTGCGCGCGACGCACACGGCCACGAAGCCGAGCGTCGCACCGAGAGCCGTGACCATCAGCGGCCACAGGATGCGGGGATCCATGGTGGGCGCACCTGTCAGCGTGATCGAGGCCGGCTGGTGCAGCGTGTTCCACCACTCGACCGAGAATTTTATCACCGGCAGGTTCACCACGCCCACCAAAGCGAGGATCGCGCCAGCCCGGTACCCGCGCTGAGAATCGTCGAACGCGCGCACCAGCGCGATGTGGCCGAGATACAGGAAGAACAGGACGAGCACCGAGGTGAGCCGCGCGTCCCACACCCACCACGTTCCCCATTCGGGCTTGCCCCACAGGCTGCCGGTGATCAGGCACACGGCGGTGACCGCCGCCCCGACCGGCCCGATCTCGACCGCCGCGAGGTCGGCCAGCGGATGCCGCCACACGAGGCTCGCGACCGAGCAGGCGGCCAGCGCCACGTAGCCGAACGAGGCGAGCCACGCGGTCGGGACATGCACGTACATGATCCGCACCGTGTCGCCCTGCTGCCAGTCGGCCGGCGAGAACCACAGCCCCCACGACAGGCCGACGACGAGCAGCACGATGGCGGGGACGGTCAGCCACGGCAGCACGCGACCGCTGAGGCGCAGGAAGTGGCCGGGATTGGCGAACCGGTGCAGCGACCGCGCGCGCGCGACCGGCACCGTGGCGGTGGCGTCCATGGCCTCTCCATATAGGCGAGAGGGCCTTCTTTGAAGCGCCGGCGTGCGGGACTAACGTCTTCCTCACATTACGCCGGAGCTGCCCAAAAATGTTGTTCGCCATCGTCGCCATCGACAAAGCCGACGCCGCCCCGCTGCGCGCCTCGACCCGAGCGGTGCATCTGCAACACCTTGAGGCGCACCAGGCGCAACTGGTCGAGGTCGGGCCGTTCCTGGACGCGTCCGGCAATCCGTGCGGCAGCCTGCTGCTGGTCGACATGGCCGATCGCGCCGCCGCCGAGGCGTTCGCCGCCGCCGACCCGTACGCGAAGGCCGGCGTGTTCGAGAGCGTCACGGTGAGTGGCTATCGCCCGGTGTTCCGAGGCGGCAACCGGCTCACGTGAACCACTGGCTGGTCAAATCCGAACCGGACTCGTTCTCGTGGGACATGCAGGTGGCCCACAAGGTCGAGCCCTGGACCGGCGTCCGCAACTTTTCCGCCCGCAACCATCTGCGCGAGATGCGGCTCGGCGACCTCGCGTTCTTCTACCATTCCAACATCGGCAAGGAGATCGTCGGCGTCGTGGAAGTGGTGCGTGAGGCGTATCCGGACGCGACGGCCGAGAAGGGCGACTGGTCGTGCGTCGACATGCGCGCCGTCTCCCCGTTCCCGCGCCCGGTGACGCTGGCGGAGATGAAGGCCGACCCGTTGCTGGAGGGCCTGTCTTTGCTGCGGCTGTCGCGGCTGTCGGTCGCCCCGGTGGAACCGGCGTTTTGGATACACATCTGCAAGCTCGGCGGCTGGACCCCGCCGAAGGCGAAGAAGAAGGGACCGGGCCATGCCGAATGACCTGTACGACCGAGACATCGTGCGGTGGAGCGAGACGCAAGCCGAGTTCCTGCGGCGGCTGGCGGCCGGCGAGCGGATCAACGCGGACCTCGATTTCGAGAATATCATCGAGGAGATCCAGAGCGTGGGACGGTCGCAGCTGATCACCGTCCAGAGCCTCCTCAAGCGCGCCATGGAACACCTGTTGAAGCTCGCGGCGTTTCCGCACGGTCCGGCGAAGCACTGGCAGGCGGAGGTCGCGTCGTTCCTCGACGACGCGAGCCGCGCGTATGCGCCGTCCATGCGCCAGCGTCTGGACATCGACGACCTGTTCCGGTCGGCGCGGAACCGGATTCTCGCGCTCGACGATCAGGGTTATGGGCCGTCGGGCGAGGTTGTCGGAGCCAACCCGTATACGCTCGATGACCTGCTGCCGTCCGACCGCCCCGTGATCGACATCGGCGCTCTGGTCGCAAAACTCCGCGTCCGGGAGGAGTAGCGCCATGCCGGACGACCTCTACGAGCGCGACATCGTCCTGTGGACGGAGGCGCAGGCGGCGTTGCTGCGTCGGCTCGCGTCCGGCGAGCGGGTCAATGCCGACGTGGACTGGCCGAATGTGATCGAGGAGATCGAGGCTTTGGGGCGCAGCGAACGGCGGGCGACCGCCAGCCTGATACGCCTCGCCTTGTCGCACATGATGAAGGTCGTGCTGGGCGGCCCCGACCCGGAACGCCACTGGCGACAGGAAATCCGCTCGTTTCTGACCGACGCGCAGGACGCCTACACGCCCGCGATGCGCACGCTGATCGAGTGGGACAAGCTGTACGACGAGGCTCGCGAGAACGCCGAATTCGATTTCGATGCCGCGGGGACGCTGCCGGCCCATTCTCCGTTCGCGCCCGACGACCTGATCGGGCAACGGCCGACGCCCGACCATATCGACGCCCTGATCGCCAAACTCCGCCTCCCCTAAGCCCGCTTGGCGTTCGCCGCCGCCGGATTATGCTGCGCGCAACCGACCGCCGAACGGGTGGCCGCTGCGACGGGGGAATGCCGACATGTCCGAAACCACGTATCCGGTGCGCCCGGAGATCGCCGCCCATGCTCGCATCTCGGCCGCACAGTATGGGGAGGACGTGGTCCGCGCGGCGAAAGACCCGAACGGCTTCTGGGCCGACCACAAGGACCGCGTCGCCTGGATGCGCGAGCCGACCCGCATCCTCGACGGCGACTTTACCGGCGACGTCCGCGTCACCTGGTTCGCCGACGGCACGCTGAACGCGTCGGTCTCCTGCCTCGACCGCCATCTCGCCACGCGCGGCGACCAGACCGCGATCATCTGGGAGGGCGACGATCCGAGCCAGTCCGAGCACGTCAGCTACCGCGACCTCCACGCCCGCGTCTGCCGGCTGGGCAACGTCCTGCGCGACATCGGCGTCGGCGAAGGGCGACCGGGTCTGCCTGTATTTGCCGATGGTCATCGAGGCGGCGGTCGCGATGCTCGCTTGCGCGCGGATCGGGGCGGTCCATACGGTCGTGTTCGGCGGCTTCTCGGCCGACAGCCTCGCGCAACGCATCCAGGATGCCGGCTGCACGGTCCTGATCACCGCCGACGAAGGCCGGCGCGGCGGCCGCAAGGTGCCGCTGAAGACCAACGCCGACGCGGCGCTGGCGAATTGCCCGGCAGTCACCCACTGCATCGTCGTCACCACGACCGGCGGCGCGGTGCCGATGACCGAGGGCCGCGATCATCGCTACGAGGCGCTGGTCGCCGCCGCCGAGGACATTTGCGAGCCGGCGGAGATGAACGCCGAGGATCCGCTGTTCATCCTGTATACCTCCGGCAGCACCGGCAAGCCGAAAGGCGCGCTGCACACGACCGCCGGCTATCTGGTCTGGGCGAGCTACACGCACGAGATCGTCTTCGACTATCGGGATGGCGAGATCTACTGGTGCACGGCCGATGTCGGCTGGGTGACCGGGCACAGCTACATCGTCTACGGCCCGCTCGCGAACGGGGCGACCACGCTGATGTTCGAGGGCGTGCCGAGCTATCCGGATGCGAGCCGGGTCTGGCAGGTCGTCGACAAGCATCAAGGTCAACATCTTCTACACCGCACCGACCGCCATCCGCAGCCTGATGCGCGACGGCGACGGGCCGGTGAAGTCGACCAGCCGCAAGTCGCTGCGCATCCTCGGCAGCGTCGGCGAGCCGATCAACCCCGAGGCATGGCTCTGGTATTACCGGGTGGTCGGCGAGGAGCGGTGCCCGATCGTCGACACGTGGTGGCAGACCGAAACCGGCGGCCTGATGATCGCGCCGCTGCCGGGCGTCACGGCGTTGAAACCGGGCAGTGCGACGTTGCCGCTGCCGGGCATCGTCCCGGTGCTGGTCGACGCCGAGGGCCGCGTGCTCGACGGTGCCACCGAGGGCAATCTGTGCATCGCCGCCCCCTGGCCCGGCATGATGCGGACCGTGTTCGGCGACCACGAACGGTTCGTGCAGACCTACTTCACCACCTACCCGGGCTACTATTTCACCGGCGACGGCGCCCGCCGGGACTCCGACGGCTACTGGTGGATCACCGGCCGCGTCGACGACGTGATCAACGTGTCGGGCCACCGCATGGGCACGGCCGAGGTCGAAAGCGCGCTCGTCTCGCACCCGAAAGTGGCCGAGGCCGCCGTCGTCGGCTTCCCGCACGACATCAAGGGCCAGGGCATCTACGCCTACGTGACGCTGAAAACCGGCGAGGAGCCGACCGACGCGCTCCGCAAGGAGCTGATCGCCTGGGTGCGGCGCGAGATCGGGCCGATCGCGGCACCCGACGCGATCCAGTGGGCGCCCGGTTTGCCGAAGACCCGGAGCGGCAAGATCATGCGCCGGATCCTGCGCAAGATCGCCGCCAACGAGACCGAGGGGCTGGGCGACACGTCCACGCTGGCCGATCCGGGCGTGGTGCAGGACTTGGTCGACAACCGCCCAGCCTGAACCGGGAAGCGACCGGTTGCGTTGGCACCGCCACCAACCGGAGCTCACAGCCATGCCGATCTACCTGCTCTCGCCCGTGCCCGAGACGATCCGCGACCCGGCCTGGCTCGCCTCGCCCTACAACGGCGACGTCTGGGTGAACGGCGTGGACGAGACCGAGGCGCGGCAGCTCACCGCCGGCCGGTACGAGGACGCGCGCGGCAACACGACCGGGGCCGGGGCGATGCCGAGCCCGTGGAGCGATCCCCGGCTGGTCACGGCGGCGGTCCAGGAGCAGGGGCCGAACGGCATGGACATTCCGCCGGGTGTCGTGGTCGGCGACCGGCAGATGTGAGCGCCTACTGCTGCGGCGTCAGCGTCGTGTTGCCGCTCGGCGCATACGGCCCGACGGAGCCGACGATGCCGCCGTCCGGGGCGAGGCTGTACGTGGTCGCCCCGGACGGCGCCACGTACAGCGTGCCGGTATTGGGATCGACCAGACGTTGCCGGTCGCCGATGTAGTCCGAGAAGTTCGCCGCCGCCTTGTCCTGCGCTTGCTCGCGACCCTGGCGCACCTCCTCGAAGACGCGATGCTGATAATCGGCCACGCTCTCCCCGGCGGGCGGGCTGGCGCCCTGGGCCTGCAGCTTCGCGAGCGTCGCCTGATACTGCGCCTGAAGCTCGCGCGCTTCCCACTGCGGGTCGGTTCTAAGCGTGCTCATCAGGTGCCCGGCGATGGTCAGAACCGTCGGTCCGGGCACGTCCGGCGTGCTGGCGAGACGGACCATGTCGTCCGCCACCCAGATGCCGCCGGGAACGCCGGCGGAAAACGGCATCAGGTTGGTGCGTCCCATCGCAAGCGCCAGGAACGCATGCTGCGGATCGTCGCAGCGAAACATCGCAATGCCGGCGGTGGTGGAACTGTTCGGGATTCCGGGTACACCGGATTGCTTGACCGTCACCGATTGATGGCCGGACACCGTGACGGGATGGCCGCACGCGCGCCCGAACACGACCGAGCCGTAATCCTGCGCGAACAGTTCGCCCGGTTCGTAGTCCGACAGGACGATCCCGTTGCCGATCCGCGTGCCCGGGCGCGCACCCATTTGCGTGTAGAGCGGCGTCGGCAGGCCGAAGGTCGGCAAGTCGCGGTCGCCGTAGCCGATGTCGATCCGTCCGTCGGGCGAGCGCATCTCGAGCACGATGCGGATGTCGCCCGGTGCGGGACGGATCAGCCCGCCCATGACACCCCAGCCGCGCGGCACCTCGACCGTGAACGCACCCTCGTTCGGGTCGCGCCAGCCGACGTAGTCGGTCTGCTGTGCGTGCGCGGCGGCCGACAGCAGCGCACAGCGCGAGCGCCAACGACCACGCGGCTCATGGCGCGTCGAAGCCGGGCCCGTTGGCCGGCTGCTGCGGCTGCGGTGCCGGTTGCTCGCCGGCACCGGTCATCGGCAGCCCCGCCGCGTGCCAGGCTTCGAGGCCGCCGCGGTACCACATCACCTGCGTGAACCCCATCTTCGCCGCCCGCAGCGCCGCGTTGTAGCTCTCCCAGCAGCGCGAGCCCTCGCACAGGAACACGATCGGGTAGGTCCGCGTCTTGTGGGTCGCCGCACTCAGCGCCTGCCACATCTCGGTCTGGATCGTGTCGTTGAAATCGCCGCCGGCGCCCGCGCCGGGCCACAGCTCGGCCCCCGGAACGGTCGGGTGCGGCGGGGCTTTCAGCACGTCGATCAGCAGCACCTGCATCCCCTGCGTCTTCTGGACGAGGTCGGTCGTGATGACGTGCGCACCGGGAATGGAGAGCGGGGTTTCGGAGGCGACGTCCGTCTTGAGGGTGGCCTGCGGGGGGACGTGGAAGTCGGTCAGCTCGTCGGCGAAGTTACGCCGCACCGGGGCCGCCGGCTGGACCGGAGCCGCGTCGTGGCCGAAACCGGGACCGTCGTTGCTGGCCGTGGGTGGGGTCGGTGTGGGTGGGGTCGGCGCGGGTTGGTTGCCGAATTGCACCGGGCCGCCGATGCCGCCCATCGCCGGGAGCTGTGGCGAGGTCTGCGCGCAAGCCGGGCCGCAGAAGGCGGCGAGCAAGCCGACGAAGGCGAAACGGCGCATCATGGATCCCTCGTGCTTTCGGCGGAGATTAGCCGACGTTCGCAGCGGTTTCAGCAAAATATGCCGAACTGCCTCCTTCTCCCTCTCCCCTTGCGGGGGAGGGCCGGGGTGGGGGGTTGCGTGCCTGCTGTTCTTTTCGCTTGGGAACGGAGCGTGTCGCCACCCTCACCCCGGCCCTCCCCCGCAAGGGGGGAGGGAGAAGAAGTTAGGCGATCAGGCTTCCGGCCAGCTTCAAGGTCCTGCACGAACAGCGCGTATTCCCTCGTGCGAGCCTCCTCGTCCGGCAGCCGCAACAGGTAGGACGGATGCACCGTCACCAGCGCCTGCCCGTTGCCGAGCGGCATCGGGCGGCCGCGCTCCTTGGTGATCGTCATCGTCCGGCCCATCACGGCGCGCACCGCTGTAGCGCCCATCAGCACGGTCAGGCGCGGCAGCACCGTCTCCCGCTCCTCGCGCAGCCAGTGGCCGCACGCGACGATCTCCGTCGTGTCCGGTTTCGCGTGGATGCGCCGCTTGCCGCGCGGCTCGAATTTGAAGTGCTTCACCGCGTTGGTGACGTAGACCGTGGTCCGGTCGAGCCCGGCCTCGGCCATCGCGCGGTCGAACAGCTGGCCCGCCGGTCCCACGAACGGCCGGCCCGCCAGATCCTCCTGGTCGCCCGGCTGTTCGCCCACGAACATGATCTGCGCATTGGCCGGCCCTTCGCCGAACACCACCTGCGTCGCCGGCCGCCAAAGATCGCAGCGGCGGCAGGCGGCGGCTTCGGTGGCGAGTTCGCCGAGACGGCCGGCCACCGGCGTTGCCGCGAATTTCGCGATCGGCTTGGCGAGCGGTGCCGCCGGGGCGGTGGTCGGCGTGTCGATCATGGTGTCCGTCCTCGTCTGCGCGGCCCGGATCATGTCGGGGATGTCGGCCGCCTCGGGCAGGTTCTTCCAGTATTTGCGCGGCATCTCGCTGGTCATGGCACCGATCTTCAGCCGTGCCGGGTTGAAGATCGCGCCGAAATAGGTGCGCCAGTATTCGGCCAGCCGGTCGTCGTCCGGCACGTCGGCGGGATCGGCACCGGCGGCGAACCGCAGCTCGGTGCCGTCCCAGTGAACGCTCCGGTCGGGGGTCAGGATCGACCACGTCATCGTCGCGAACCGGCGGACGAAAAACTGCGCATTGGCCTCGACGATGAAATGGTCCGGCTCGAACCAGGCGACATAGCGGGTGATCCCGTCGGCCTCGACCGACCGGAACCGCACGAACGCGCGCATCTTGTGGGTGTCCCGCCGCACCGCCTGGGCCAGCCGTTGCGCGCGATGCACCTCCGGGTCGGTGGTCAGCTCCAGTAGGTGCCGCTCGCCCCGGTGGGCCCGCCAGACCAGGCCGTACAGCAGCGCGAACCGCTCGCGCTCCCGCGCCTGGATCACCGTCTGCGCGAGATCGACCAGGGCGCGCGGCAGGGTGAACGCGCCGGATGGGCGGCGGCCTCGGCTCGTCCGGCGCGTCGGCGAACAGGTCGTCCGGTGTGCCGACCGACCAGACCGCCTGATCCGGCGGCACCGCCTCGATCGCCAGCGTCCGGGCGGCCGTGCGAAAACCGTCCCAGTCGACCTCGTGGGCCAGCACGACCGAGCGCATCAGGCGAACAGATCCGCCTGCTTCGGCAACCGGCGCGCCAGATGCGTCTCGTCCAGCCCGGGGGCGCGATGGTCGTCGGTCACCACGAACGGGCCGATCTTGCCGAGCGGCAGGCGCAACCGCGCCAGATCCGCCATCCGCAGCCGCCGGTGCCGCCGCGCCTGGATCAGCCGGTCGACCGACTTCACCCCGAACCCCGGCACCCGCAGCAGCACCTCGCGCGGGGCCACGTTCACGTCGACCGGAAACCGCTCCCGGTGCGCCAGCGCCCAGGCGAGCTTCGGGTCCATCTCCAGCGGCAGGTTGCCCGACGCGAGATCGGTCGGCAGTTCGTCGTTGGCAAACCCGTAGAAGCGCAGCAGCCAGTCCGCCTGATACAGCCGGTGCTCGCGCAGCAACGGCGCGGCCTGCGGCGGCAGCGCGGACGATGCGCCAGGGATGGGCGAGAACGCGCTGTAGTAGACGCGCCGCAGCCCGTACGATGCCGTACAGGTTGGTGCTCATGTCCAGGATCTGCTTGTCGCTGCTGGCGTCGGCACCGACGATCACCTGGGTCGACTGGCCGGCCGGCGCGAACCGGGGTGCCTTCTTCTCCCGCGCCGCGTCGATGCCCATCCGCAGCCGTCCCATGCTGCGGCGGATCGATGGCGCGTCCTTCTCCGGGGCCAGCCGGTCCAGCGCCGCCTGGCTCGGCAGTTCGACGTTGATCGACAGGCGGTCGGCATACTTTCCGGCCTCGGCCAGCAGTGCCGGATCGGCATCGGGAATCGTCTTCAGGTGGATGTAGCCGCGAAACCCGTGCGTCTCCCGCAGCAGCCTCGCGACCCGCACGACCTGCTCCATCGTGTAATCGGGCGACTTCACGATGCCGGATGACAGGAACAGCCCCTCGATGCAGTTGCGCCGGTAGAAGCCGAGCGTCAGCTCGACCACCTCCTCCGGCGTGAACCGTGCGCGCCGCACGTTCGAGCTGCGCCGGTTGATGCAGTAGAGGCAGTCATACAGGCACACGTTCGTCAGCAGGATTTTCAGCAGGCTGATGCACCGCCCGTCCGGCGCGTAGGCGTGGCAGATGCCGATCCCCTCGCTGCTGCCGATACCGGATTTGGCCCCGAGTGAATTGCGCTTGTCCGTCCCCGAGCTCGCGCACGAGGCGTCGTATTTCGCCGCGTCGGCCAGGATCTCCAGTTTCTGCAGCAGATCCAACCCGACCGACCTCACGTGTTCGCGCCCTGTTCTTATGTGACGATCACCGTCACGATCGGCAAGCGGTTCGACGGAGCCGAACTCTTGTGGCAGCCTTTGCCGATCCCGGCCCGTGCCGGGGGTGGGGAGGCTTAATGCTGCATAAAGGGCCTGGGTTGCACGGGCCGTTCCAGAGCTCGATGCGAATCGGGGTGGCACGGACCGTTCACGCGCCGCCCAGCGGCACGTTGCCGATCAATCGCTCGCTCGATCTGCTGACGTTCTTTCTCGCGGACGTGCAGACCGGGTTCGGCCCGTTCATCGCGATCTACCTGACCGCGAACCGGTGGACCCCGACCCAGATCGGCATCGCGCTGTCGACCGGAACGCTGGTGGCGATCATCGCGCAGGTGCCGGCCGGGGCGCTGATCGACTTCCTGCCGCGCAAGCGGTTCGGCGCGATCGCGGCGCTGATCGCGGTCGGCCTGTCGGCCCTGCTGATCGCGCGCTTCCCGCATGTCGAGCAGGTGCTGACCGCGCAGGCGCTGCATGGCTTCGCGAGCTGCCTGCTGGTGCCCGCCATCGCCTCGATCACGCTGAGCCGGGTGGGGCGCGCCGCACTGGCCGAACGGCTCGGCCGCAACGCCCGGTTCGCCGCGTTCGGCTCGGCCGCCGGGGCCGCGCTGATGGGGGCCGCCGGAACCTACTGGTCGGCCGAGAGCGTATTCTGGCTCGCGGCCGCGTTCTGCATTCCGGCCGTCTTCGTGCTGTTCACGCTGCCGCCGCACGTGCCGCCGGACATCATGGAGGACGTTCGCGCCAACTCGCCGCCCCGCAAGCCGATCCATCATACGGCGTGGGAGGAGACCAAGACGGTGCTGAGCGACCGTCGCCTGCTGCTGTTCGCGTGCTGCATCGTGCTGTTCCACCTGGCCAACGCGGCGATGCTGCCGCTGGCCGCCGGCGCGCTCACCGTCCACAACCCGCGCTACGCGATCCTGGTCGTCGCCGCCTGCATGATCGTGCCGCAGGGGATCGTGGCGCTGGTCTCGCCCGGGATCGGCCGGATGGCACAACGATTCGGCCGCCGGCCGGTGCTGCTGGTCGGGTTCGCCATGCTGCCGCTTGCGCGCGATCCTGCTGGCGTTCGCGACCACGCCGGGGCTGGTGATCGCCACACAGGCGCTGGACGGCATCGGCGGCGGCGTGTTCGGCATCATGCTGCCGCTGATCGCGTCCGACGTGACGGCCGGGACCAACCGGCTGAACCTGTCGATCGGCGCGTTCGGCCTGGCGGCCAGCATCGGCGCCACCCTGTCGACGACGTTCGGCGGCTTCCTCGCGACCCGGTTCGGCAACGGCGTGGCGTTCGCGGGGCTCGCGGCGGCGGGGCTGATGGCGGTGCTGCTGGTGGAGTTCGCGATGCCCGAGACGCTGCGGCGCAAGGACGCGGGGGGCGGCGGCCCCGACCTGCCGGCGACCGGTCTTCCGAAGGAGGAGCCCGCGCGGGCGGTGGCCTGACGCCGCACACGGTCATCGGATCGCCTCAGGGCGGGGCGTCGAACCCCACCAGCGCGCGCCGCAACGCATGGATGCCCATGCGCAGTTCGCCGCCCCGGCACAACGTCCAGCCTTCCCGCGCCATCAGATCGTCGGCTGGATCGACATATCCCCCGGACTGCCGGACCTTCTCGTACATGGCGGCGAGGTGGGCGCAGTAGTCGAGCGTGTCGGTGGTGATGCGGTTCAGGCCCGACGGCGTGCCGGCCCCGGACGACGCGCCCGGCGATGGCCGCCAATCGAGGTGCGGCAGCGCACGCGCGGGCGGCGC
This sequence comes from uncultured Alphaproteobacteria bacterium, assembly GCA_963756975.1. Taxonomy (GTDB): domain Bacteria; phylum Pseudomonadota; class Alphaproteobacteria; order Acetobacterales; family Acetobacteraceae; genus CAVRQM01. The sequence continues at coordinate 1,200,850 of CAVWPS010000002.1, forward strand.
GGCGCGCGGGTCCCCGGCACCGGCCGGCACGCCCGCGAGCAGGCCGCAAACGGCCACCGTCATCCCGCGACGAAGATTTCGCCCTACCATCCCGCTTAGCTTAGGTGCGGTGCCATTGCGCCATCGTGGGATGGCGGTGACGCCCGCTCCATGCGCGTGGGCGCGGCATCGCCCGCGCCATCCGGCACCACGCGCGACAGACCCAGGGTCACGCGCAACCCCGGACCCATCTCGGACCGGTTCGCCGCGGAACCCGTGCCGCCGGGCGGATTGTCGTCCAACCGCAACGAGCCGCCGTGCAGGACCGCCACCGCCTGAACCAGGGCCAGCCCAAGGCCGGAACCGGGCGTCGAACGCGCGCCCTCCCCCCGGTAGAAGCGTTGCGGGGCCCGGCCACGCTCGGCCGGCGGGATGCCCGGCCCGTCATCGGCGACGACCACGTCGACCGCCGTGTCCCCGACCTCGACCATGACGCGCACGCGACCCTCGGACGGGGAGAATTTCAACGCGTTGTCGAGCAGGTTCGCCACCGCCTGCTGGATCAGGTCGCGGTCACCCCACAACGCCGGCACGGTATCCGGCATCGCCAGCGTCAGCACCTGTCCGCGCTCCTCGGCGGCCGCGCCGTACAGCTCGGCCAGATCGGTGAGCAAGCCGGCGAGATCGACCGGGGCGAACGCCGAGCGGCGGGCCCCGGCCTCGATCTCGCTGATCCGCAGCAGCGCCTGGAACACCGACACCACCCCGTCGAGGTCGCCGACGGCGCGCTCGATCGCGGCCTGCAACGCGGGCGCGTCGGCCGGTTCGGCCCCGGCATGACTGCGCGACGCATCCTCCAGCCTGGCGCGCGCGCGCGCGATCGGCGTCCGCAGATCGTGCGCGATCGCGTTGGAGACTTGGCGCACCCCGTCCATCAGGCGCGCGATCCGGTCGAGCATGTCGTTGATCGTCTCGGCCAGCTGATCGAACTCGTCGCCGCGCGTGCCGATCGCGATCCGGCGCGACAGATCGCCCGCGCTGATCGCCGCGGCCGTGTTCGACACCCGCGCCAGCGCCCGGCGCAATAGGCTGCGGACCGCGAGCGCGCCGCCGACACCCAGCAGCAGCGCGCCGCCGGCACCCCACAGCAGCGCGCCGCCGAGCAGGTGCACCATCTGCTGGCGGATCTTGACGTCGCGCCCGACCAGCAGGCGGTCGCCGCCCTGCAGCGTGAACTGGTGCAGCCGCGCGCGGCCGCGCGTGCCGGCGCGGTCGATCGGGATCTCCGCCCAGTCGGCGTCGAGTGCGACCGTCGCCGGCCACCGCTCCAGATTGCCGGCCAGCCGCTGCATCTGCGGGTCGACCAGCAGGTAGATCGCGTCGTCGTCGACGTTCGCGGCCAAGCGCTGCTCGATCGTGTCCTCGAGGCCCGTCAGGTGGTTCTGGCCGTATTGCTCGGCCAGGCCGACGCTGTCCGCGTTGATCGCGGCGTCCGTCTCCCGGTCGAGCAGTCCGGCGGTGGACCACCACAGGACGAACGCGATCGCGATGATCGAGACCCCGAACAGGGCCGCGTAGACGAGCCCGAACCGGACGCCCGCCGAACGGCCGCGCCGGCGTTTCGAAGACGGCGCGCCGCTCAACTCAAGGGCCGTCGGCGCGCAGCATGTAGCCCGCGTTGCGGACGGTGTGGATCATCGGCGAGGCGAACGGCTTGTCGACCTTCTGGCGCAGGCGCGAGACGTGCACGTCGATCACGTTCGTTTGCGGGTCGAAATGGTAATCCCACACGCCCTCGAGCAGCATCGTCCGCGTCACGACCTGCCCCGCGTGGCGCATCAGGTATTCGATCAGGCGGAATTCGCGCGGTTGCAGATCGACCTTCTGGCCGGCGCGGCGGACCGAGCGCGACAGCAGATCGAGTTCGAGGTCGCCGACGACGAGGCGCGTCACCGGGCCATCGCTGCGGCCGCGCCGGGCCAAGGCTTCGACCCGCGCCAACAGCTCGGCGAACGCGAACGGCTTGGTGAGGTAGTCGTCGCCGCCGGCCTGGAGCCCGCGCACCCGGTCGTCGACCTGCGCCATCGCCGACAGGAACAGGACCGGCGTCTGGTTGCTCTGCGCCCGCAACGTCTCGAGCAGGCGCAGCCCGTCGATCCCGCCCGGCAGCATCCGGTCCAGCACGATCGCGTCGAAATTCTCGCTGGCCGCCATGAACAGCCCGTCGCGGCCGTTATCGGCGTGCTCGACGACGTGCCCCGCCTCCTTCAGCCCCTTGACCACGAAGCCGGCGACGTCGCGGTCGTCCTCGACCACTAATATGCGCATCGGCCTAACCCGACCCGTCCGGCCGCCGGCCGACGCTGACGGGGATATCGAGGTCGCGGTCGTTGCGGTGGACGGTCAGCTTCAGCGACCCGCCGGGCGGCACGGCGCTGACCGCCTTGATGAGGCTGTTGCTGCTGTCGACCGGCACGCCGTTCACCCCCGTCACCACGTCGCCCGCCCGAAGCCCGGCGCGCGCCGCGGGGCCGCTGCGGTCGACGCCCGCGATGCCGGCGCCATGGATGCCGTCCGCGTCGACGTCCTCGACCGAGACGCCGAGCCAGCCGCGCTCGACCCGGCCGGAGTGGCGCAACTCGTCGACGATGCGTCTCGCGATTTCGGCCGGGATCGCGAACCCGATGCCGACCGAGCCGCCGGTCGGCGAGACGATCGCGGTGTTCATGCCGACCACCGTCCCGTCCTCGTCGAACACCGGGCCGCCCGAGTTGCCCGGGTTGATGGGCGCGTCGATCTGGATGAAGTCGTCGAACGGCCCCTCGCCGATGTTGCGCCCGCGCGCGGAGACGATGCCGGCGGTGATCGAGCCGCCGAGCCCGAACGGGTTGCCGGCGGCGACGACCCAGTCCCCGACTTCGATGTGGCTGCTGTCGCCGAACGTGACGTACGGAAGCTGCCGGGACGCGGCGACTTTGATGAGGGCGATGTCCGTCAGCGGGTCGACGCCGATCACGCGGGCGGGCAGCTCGGTGCCGTCGGTCATGCCGACGATGATCTTGTCGGCCCCGTTCACGACGTGGTTGTTGGTCACGATGTAGCCGGACGGGTCGATGATGAAGCCGGAGCCGGCCCCCTGCATCTGCTGCGGATGTTCGCGCATCCGGGCGCGCAACTGCCGCTGCAACTCCGCCGGAAGATGCTGGAACTGCGCCGGCAGGTCGGCCTGACCGTCCGACACCACCGTCTCGGTCACCTGGATGTTGACCACGGCCGGCAGCACGCGGCGCACCAGCGGCGCGAAGCTGTCCGGACCGGTGCGGGCATGCGCCGGATACGAGCACGCGGACGTCGCGAGCACGGCCCCGAGCAGGGCAACCACGGCACGCCGGTCGAGCTTCGGTGGGTCGATCATGGCGGCGGTCCCGGCTGTTCGCGTCATTGTGGCCGAAATGGCGCGCGTCGTATCGCGTCACAAGGTTTTCGGCGCATTGCAACCCGGTTAACCGGGCATTTCCGGCCAATCGTGACGCGGATAGCGTCCGCGCATGTCGCGCCGCGCGTCGGCCCAGCCGCCACGCCAGAACGCGGCGAGGTCGGCTGTGATCGCGATCGGGCGGCGGGCCGGCGACAGCAGGGCCAGCCGCAACGGAACCCGCCCGCCGCACAGGGTCGGCGTGGCCGACATGCCGTAGAATGCCTGCGCCCGCGCCTCGGCCAGCGGGACCGGCTGCGTGTAGTCGATTTTCGCACGGCCGCCGGGGAGGGTCAGCTCGGTCGGCAGATCGCGGTCGAGTGCCGCCGCCCGCGACCATTCCAGGGTGCCGCGCAGAATGCCGTGCAGGTCCAGCTCGGCGACGGCGGCCAGGGCGCGGATTCCGTGCAGGTGCGGCACGAGCCAGCCGCGATCGGCCGCGAGTGCGGCGTCCGAGAGGTCGGGCCAGGTCGGGTCGAGCGAGCGCATGAGCGCCACCCGCGCCTGAAACTGGCGCGCGGCATCGGTCCACGGCAGCGCCTCGATCCGGACCGCCCCGGCCAACGCGACGGCGATCTCGGCCGGGTCCGCCGGCACCGTGCGGTCGTCCAGAACCAGCGTGCCGAGCCGCCGGCGTTGGCGGGCCAGCACCGTGCCCGCGACGGAGTCGAACGCGACTTCGCGCGTGACCGTCACCCGTGCTGCCAATGCCGCAGGCAGGCGGTCGGGGTCGAGCGGGGCGGCGAGCCGGATTTGCGCCGACAACCGCATTTCGAGCGACGCCACCGCCAGCAGCGGTGCCCGGGCGAGCGGGTCGGTGGCCGGCAGGCGCGCGCTGCCGCCGCCGGACAGCCTGAAACTGCCCGCCTCGCCGCGCGCCTGCGCGATCCGGTCCGGAAAGGCGGCGGCGATCAGCGGGCCGGGGTCGCCGGCCGCGACCGCGCCCGACGCGAGCCGCAACCGCCTGCGGTATTGCGCCGCCGCCTGCCGGATGCGCGACAGCCCGCCCCGATCCATCATCGCCGCCTCCGCCCCGGCCGGGTTCGCGACGGCCGCCAGCCGCTCGGCGATGCCGGCCGGCGCGTCGCGGGCACGGGCGGGATCGCGCTCCTCCAGCACGGCGGCGATGTCGGCCGCCAGCGCCGCCTCGGTCGGGTTGCTCGAGGCCAGCATCATCGCGGCCAGTCGCGGGTGTGCGCCGAGCCGGGCCATCGAGCGGCCTGAATCGGTAATCCGCCCGGCGGTGTCGAGCGCCCCGAGTTCGGCGAGCAGAACGCCGGCGGCGGTCAGCGCGCCGGTGGGCGGCGCGTCGGGGAACGGCAATTCGGCCGGCGGCGCGCCCCAGCCGGCGCAGTCCAGCGCGAGGCCGGACAGCTCGGCGTCGAGGATTTCCGGGCGGTCGAACGCGGGCAGGCTTCTGTGCAGCGCGGCCGTCCACACCCGGATCGCCTGCCCCGGCCCTTCGCGGCCCGCGCGCCCGGCCCGTTGCTCCGCCGCCGCCCGGCTGATCCGCACCGTGACGAGCCGCGTCAGACCGGTCGCGGGATCGAGGCGCGGTGCGCGCCGCCACCCGCCGTCCACGACGATCCTGACACCCGGCACGGTCAGCGAAGTCTCGGCGATGGAGGTGGCGAGCACCACGCGCCGGCCGTCCGGATCGGGGCGGAGGGCGCGGTCCTGCTCGGCCGGCGGCAGGTCGCCGTGCAGCGGCAGCACCACCGCCCCGCAGCCGTCCAGCGCCGCCATCGCGCGCCGGATTTCGGACATGCCCGGCAGGAACGCGAGCACGTCGCCGTCGTGGGCCGCCAATGCCGCCCGGATCGCCCGCGCCACCGCGTCCGGCAGGTCGCGAGTTTGGGCGATGTCGCGCTTGGCGAATTCGACCGCCACCGGATGCGCGCGGCCGAAACTCTCGATCACCTCGGCGTCCATCAGGGCCGCAAGGCGCGCCGCCTCGGCGGTGGCCGACATCGCCAGCAGCCGCAGTTCCGGCCGGTAGGAGCGTTGCAGGTCGAGGCACAGGGCGAGTGCCAGGTCGGCGTCGAGCGAGCGTTCGTGCACCTCGTCCAGCAGCACCGCCGCCACCCCGTCGAGCCCGGGATCGGATTGCAGCCGGCGCACCAGCAGGCCCTCGGTCACGACCTCGATCCGGGTCGCGTCCGACACGGCACTGTCGAGCCGCGTGCGGTAGCCGATCAGGCCGCCGACCGGCTGACCGAGCAGGAACGACATGCGCGATGCCGCCGCGCGGGCCGCGAGGCGGCGGGGTTCCAGCACCAGGATGCGCCGCGAGGGCGCGCGCCAGGCGGCGTCCAGCAGGGCGGGCGGGACCAGCGTGGTCTTGCCCGCACCGGGCGGGGCCACCAGCACCGCGTTCGGTTTCGCGTCCAGCGCGGCGAGAAGCGCCGGCAGGATGGCCGCGACGGGGAGCGTATCTTCGGTCACACGCCCCACGTATCACTGACCGTGATGATGCGCAGGGATCGTTCGATGCGGGTTTGGCTATTGCTGGCAGCCTTGCTTGGGGCAACGCCCGCCTGGGCCCAGACGAGCCCCCAAACGGGCGTCAAGACCGGGCACGCGACGGCGCGCCTGCTGGCCGATGTCGGCAGCCTGCGGCCCGGGCAGACGGCGACGGTCGGGCTGCAGCTTACGCTGGCACCGGGCTGGCACACGTATTGGCGCAACCCGGGCGATGCCGGCGCGCCGCCGACGCTCGACTGGACGCTGCCGGCCGGAACCACCGTCGGCGACCTCGCGTTTCCGGCCCCCGCCGTGCTGACCGAGAGCGGTCTGACCACCTACGTGCATACCGGCACGCCATTGCTGACCGCGCCGCTGCATGCGGGCGCGGGGCCGGTTGCGCTGAAGCTTCACGCGGGCTGGCTTGTGTGCCGCGACGTTTGCGTGCCCGAAGGTGCCGATCTGGCCCTGGACCTTCCGGCCGGGGACGGCGCGCCTTCGGCCGACGCGCCGCTCTTTGCCGCCGCCGTCGCGGCCCAGCCCCGGCCGCTGCCGGCGGCCACGATCACGCCGGATAACGTGCTGATCCTGAACGGCCTTTCGAACGTGCGCTCGGCCCGGTTCGTGCCGGACGCGGCGGGCAGCCTCGACGATGGGGCCGAACAGCGGCTTTCAACGGCGGATGGACAACTCAGGCTCGCGCTGCACCGCACGGCGCATGGGCCGCTGTCCGGGGTGGTGCTCGCCACCGGCTCGGACGGGCACGTGACGGGCTGGACCGTGTCCGCCGTGCCCGGACCGGCACCCGCGACCGCCTCGATCTGGCCGACGCTCGGATTGGCGCTGCTCGGCGGGTTGCTGCTGAACCTGATGCCGTGCGTCTTTCCGGTGCTGGCACTGAAAGCGGCGGGGCTGGCCGCGATGGGTGACAGGTCCGGCCGGGCCCGGCGCGGGGCGCTCGGCTACGCGGCCGGAACGGTGGGCATGTTCGTGGCTCTCGGCATCGCCCTGGTCGCGGCGAAGTCGCAGGGCGTGGCACTCGGCTGGGGGTTCCAGCTGCAATCGACGCCGTTCGTGCTCGCGATGGCGTTCGTGCTGCTCGCGGTCGGGCTCAACCTGTCGGGCGTGTTCGCGGTCGGCGCGGGACGGCTTACCGGTCTCGGCCAGGGCGCGGTCGCACGAGGCGGGCTGCTGGGCGACGTCGCGACCGGGGCGCTGACCGTGCTGGTGGCGGCGCAATGTACCGCGCCGTTCATGGCCGCCGCCCTCGCCCGCGCGCTGAGCGCGCCGGCCGCCGAGGCGATCGCCGTGTTCGCGGGCCTCGGCGTGGGCCTCGCGATCCCGTACGTGCTGGTCGCGTTCGTGCCCGCGTTTCGCCGCGCCCTGCCGAGGCCGGGACGCTGGATGGAGGTGCTGCGGCAGGCGCTGGCCTTCCCGCTATACGCCGCCGCCGGCTGGCTCGCGTGGGTCGCGATCGTCCAGGCCGGATCGAATGCCGCACTTGTCGCCATGACGGGCGCGGTCGCCGTCGGCCTGTCGGCGTGGCTGCTCGGCCGGGCGCAGGCGGCGCAACGGCCGCGCACGCGCCGGATCGTGTCCGCGATGGCCGTCCTGGGCGCGGTCGCGGCCGCGGCGACGCTGCTGCTGCCTCTGGCGCCTCAGGCCACGACGGGCGCGGAGAAATTCAGCGTGGCGAAGCTGGCCACCTTGCGGACCGAGGGCCATGCCGTGTTCGTCGACATGTCGGCCGCATGGTGCATCCCGTGCCTCATCAACGAGCGTGTGGCGCTGGCCGCACCTTCGGTCAGGGCGGCGTTCTCGAAGGCCGGCGTCCAGATCCTCCGTGGCGACTGGACGCTCCGGGATGCCGATATCTCGGCCTACCTCACCGAGCAGGGCCGCGACGGCGTGCCGCTGTACCAGCTCTATCGTCCCGGCGGTGCGGCCCCTGAAACACTGCCGCAGTTACTGACGCCAGGGATCGTGCTGGCCGCGCTGCGCGGTCAGGCCGGCCCGTAACGCAGCAAAATCCCGCCGCCCACCCCGATCCGGATGCGTCGCGCGGTCGAGCCGGGATCGGCGTTCGGCAGGGCCGACAGCCACGTCTCGTAGGCACCTTCCAGCACCGCCGAGAGCCACGTGCCCGGCGGCTCGCCCGCGCCGCCGATCTGCGGCAGCCCGGAATGGTCGATCAGAACGGCGCGGTCCGCGTCCGTCCGCAGCGTCACGACACCCCAGCCGAAACCCGCCCATAGCTCGTTCATGTCCAGCGTCAGCGCGTCGAGCCTGCCGTCGCCCGGCATCGGGTTGGCGCGGGCGATCCGGCGTCCGACCTCCCGCAACAGGGCGTCGCGCGCGTCCGGGCCACCGAGCGCGTCGACCTCCTCGGCCAGTGCGCGGAGGAACGGACGCCAGTTGGCGGCGGTGTTGGCCGGGCCGGTCATGCGCCGCGTGCTCCCAAGATGGTCGTTGCGGACCTATACCGTCGGATGCCGTGTCAACGCGAGACGGCGTGCGACGCGCGACCGCATACCCCAGGACGCCGCGACCCCGACCAGCAGCGCGCCCAAGGCCGCGCCGAGGATCATGACGAACGGGCGGCCGCGCAGGAAATAGCGCGGGTACAGCCAGAATGGCGGCGTGCCGACGGTGTACGGCGGCCGGATCCGGTAGGACGTGATCGCGGTGCCGGTCACGAGCGACAAATCGCCCCGGATGAGCGGCGCAAGCCGGTCGTCGTCGAACGCCGCCACCGCGTGCGCGAGCGGGTCCGGTCCCGCCGCCAGCAACGCCACCACCGATCGTCCGGCGGTGAACGGGCTTTCGGCCCCGACCAGCACTGCGGTGTCGGCCCCGAGCCCGGCCGACAGCACCGCCGATGCCTGCGCGCGATCCGCCTCGTACGGGTCGCCGAGCACGCGCGCCACCGGGCCTAACGCGCCCGGCAATGCGACCGTCACCCGGCCGCCCTCGATCCGCAGCGGGCCGTGTCCCATCACCGCGTCGAGGTCGCCGAGTGCGCCCACCGTGCCGACGACCAGCAGATCGCGGCCGCCGACCGCGCCGAGTTCGCGCGGCCGCACGACGGATACGCCGGTCGCCGGGGTGCCGGTCTGACCGCCGATCCGGGCCATCACATCGAGGAACGTGGCGAGTTCGCCGGCCGACGGCCGTTCCGGCAGCTACGATCGCCGTCTCCGACAAATCGGCCATGCGGGTGAACGGGAAGCCGGAGCCCACGAACGATGCGAGGTTCGGCAATGCGGCGACGCGGATGCCGCCCGACAGGTCGATCGTGCTGTCGGGGTCGACCGACATCCGCAGATCGCCCGGCACCGCGCCGCAATCGCCACCATGCCGCAATGGCCGGGCGTCGAAATAGAATTCCAGATCGTTGGCGCCGTGCACGTCGTAGGCCGGTATCCGGATTTGCCGCCGTCCGGCAGCACCGAGCGTCGCGGTCGCGAGATACTGGCCGTTGATCCCGACATCGAGCCGTGAGGACGCGGTGTCGACGACAGAGCCCGGCGGGCCGCGAAACGCGATGTCGAGCGGGAAGCCGCGGTCGTCTTCGGTGTCGAAATCGGGCGCTGTCCGGAACGGCACGCGCAGCAGCCCGACATAGCCCGCCTCCTGCAACGCGGCCGCGTCGACCAGCTCGCCGAGTTTGACCGCGCGAGTCGTCGGTATCCAGTTCGGCGCGTCGTACGGGACGTGCTCGGGGGCTGCGACCGGCGTCACGACGGCGCTCGAACCGGACAGCAGCTTCGTCTCGCCGAGAGCCAGCGCGGTTGCCGCCACCACCGTCTCGCCGGCGTTGCGCCCGGCGATGACGAGAATGCTGGAAAACGCATCGTTCGGGTTCGCCACCAGCGACAGCGTCGGGCCGCCGGCGGGCGGCATGCCGGGCAATGCCGCGCCGACCGCGACCATGACCGCGTTGCCTCTCGGCGGCGCGGCCTCCAGCGTCGAGAAGGTGGCACCGTGACGGCCGGATTGCTGGCCGAACCACGATGCGGCGATGGCGGCGGCGTTCAGCGTTTCGTCGTCGGGATCGTGCGGCAGGATCACCGGCAGGCTCAGCGCGTCGGTCTGCCCGGCATCGAACAGCGGCGACGGCAGGCGGGCGAGTTCGCGCGTGGGCGTCGTCTCGCGCACGGTCAACGTCAGCGTCGAGCCGTCGTACACCGTCGCCCACAGCAGACCGCTGAGCGGGTCGTTGCAGTCGGGCGAATAGCGGCCGCTGAACCGGAAACCGAGCCGGTTGCGGTCCTGCAGAAACACCGGATTGACCGGCATCGCGCGGCTGAAATTCGGCTTGTCGCGATCGGCCGCGATGGTGCCGACGTATTGGTCGTTGACGGTGACGGTGACGTTGCTGAATTCCGGCAGCAGGTTCGGGCTCAGCGCGCCGGTAAGGTCGAGCTGTGCCGCGATCACCACCTCGTCCGCGCGCAGGCCGAACGCGATGTCCTGCCGCTCCTGCGTGCCGCGCAGCACGACCGGACCGGACGCACCGAGCTGGTGCAGCGTGTAGACGATCGTTCGGGTGTCCGTTTGAGCGTGGGCCGCGACGGAAACGCCGAGCAAGGCGGCCAGCACGATCACCATGCCGGTCGCCCAGTGCGCCCAGGTATCGGCGCGGCCGAACACGGTGTCGACCACCTGAGCTTCCTCATCCAGCGTGGCCGGGGACCAGCTCAGGTGAAGCGACGTTTCGGTCCACCGCACCACTTGCGCCGGCAACTGGCCGCCGTCCGATGTCACGATCGTCAGCCGCGCATCGTCGGTCACGCCGGCCGGGCGAGCCGCGTCGATCAGCGCGCCGCCCCGGGACAGGTCGCGCGTCGTGCCGTCAACCCAGCCGCCGCTCCAGTGCACCCTGACCGGCAGCGCGGCCGAAATCCGGGCCGAGCGGCGCGGCTGCGATGTTTCGCGGCCGGCCACGATGGCCACGAGCACGATCGCGAGCGCCACAACCGCCCACACCGTATTCAGCGTCAGCGCCTGCAGGCGCAGCGCGTCGTGTTCGGGGCTCGACCCCGCGATGACGACCGCGCCGCGTGCGATCCCGCCCGCGAGCAGCGAACCGAGCACGATGTTGGGCAAGGTCGAGCGCCAATCGAACCCGCGCGCGACGCGGTTGCCTTTCGGCGTCGGGTGGAACCGGCCCCTTCGCGGTCGCAACAGTGCGGAGAACGTCGGACCTACAAGCGACAGCGCGAACACCGTCTCGTACACGCCGGACCATAACGTGCGCCGCCAGCGACCCTCGATCCGCGACCGTGTCGCGAGTGCGATGAAGATGTGGGGCAGACCGTACGCGATGATGGCGAGCGGCGATGCGGCGATCACGTTCAGCCCGAACAGCAGATACGCGAGCGGCGCGGTCAGGAACGCGATGCGCGGCACGGCGAACAGGAAATGTGACGACACCTGCAGATAGCAAATCCGCTGCCCGACGCTGAGACCGCGCCCGAACAGCGGATTGTCGACGCGGAGGATCTGCATCATGCCGCGCGCCCACCGCGCACGCTGCCGGATCGCCGCCGACAGCCGTTCCGGCGCGAGGCCGCCGGCCAGCGGAATGCGGAGATACGCACTGTCCCAGCCGCGCCGGTGCAGTTTCAGCATGGTGTGGACATCCTCGGTCACCGTCTCGACCGCGAAGCCGCCGATTTCATCGAGTGCCGTCCGTCGCAGCACCGCGCACGATCCGGTGAAAACCGTGGCGTTCCAGGTGTCGTTGCCGTCCTGTAGCAGGCCGTGGAACAGCAGATCTTGCGGCGATCGTAACCCGAGGTTCCGCTGGAACGGATCGGGCGAGTAGCAATGCTGCGGCGTCTGCACGAGGGCGAGGTTCGGCCCGGCCACTATCGAGCCCATCGTCAGCTGCAGGAAGGCGCGGGTCGGCACATGGTCGCAGTCGAACACGCAGACGAACTCGGCGTGACTGTGGGACAGCGCGTGGTTCAGGTTGCCGGCCTTCGCGTGCCCATGGTCGTCGCGCGCGAGGTAGACGCAGCCTGCCGACGCGGCGAATTGCCGGAACTCGTCGCGGCCGCCGTCGTCGAGCAGCCAAACTCGCAAGGCGTCCGGCGGCCAGTCCATCGCGAGTGCGGCCAGCACGGTGGCGCGCACCAGATCGAGCGGCTCGTTCACGGTCGGGATGAAGACGTCGACCGTCGGCCATGCGTGCGGGTCGTCCGGCAGCGGCGACGGTGCGCGGCCAAGCGGGCCGGCGGTCTGGATGTAGCCGAGGATCAGGGTCGCGATGGCGTAGAGCTCGGCCACGATCAGCCCGATCGCGAGCGCGGTTTCGAGCGGCGTTTCGGCCGGGACCGTGCTGGACACGCGCCAGACGATGTAGCGCAGCGACACCGCGACCGAGAGCGACGCGAGCAGCAAGTTTACCGTGCGGCCGGGACAGCGGCCGGCGATCAGGCAGACGAGGATCGTGCCGGCCGCGAACACCGCCTGCTCGCGCGGCGACAGCGGGGCAGTCGCGATCGCCAGGGCCACCGCCGCGCCGAGCACCGACATGACCAGGATCGCCGCCCGGCGCGGGCCGCGCGAACCGTCGGTCGTCACGCGATCAGAGACGCCGGAACATCGCTTCGGCGGCCGGCGGCTCCGACGCGCCCGATGTCGGGGCCGAGGACGGTGCCGGACGTTGGACGCGGGACGCGATCGACCGGAGACGCGGCGGGGGCACTTCGGCCACGGCCGGTGCGGCGCCACGTTGCTGCCCAAGCCGGCTCTGCTGCTCAAGACGCGAGAAAGACTGCGATGGCGGCGGGGCGTCCGACTTGGCCGCAAGCCGGTCGGCGAGGCTGAACACCGCCGGCGCGCCCGGCTTGGTTTCGACAACGGCGGCGCGCGACGGCGGAACCGGGGCGCGGACGATGGAGCGGGCGTCTGACATCCGGAATTCCGGCACGGCGCTGGACGCGGCGGGAGCGGGCTTGCGGACAGGAACGGCGGCAGGCTCGTCTACGGCGGCCGCCGCGTTCCCAGGGGCAGTATTCGGGGCAGTATTCGGGGCAGTACTCGGGGCAGTCTCGGGGATCCGCCACGTGGCGGCGAGCGGACGGGGCTCGGCCCGATCGGTGAGCGCGGTGAACATCCGCGTCAGCGTTTCACGCTCGACCGTCGCGGGTCCGGCCGGGACGGCTTTGACGGGCTCGGGCGCGGCCACCGGTGCCGCGACCGGCGGGGCCGGCTCGAGGTCGAACACCGGGGCTTCGGTCTCGACCACCTTCACGGTCGGCGGCTCGCGCACCGGCGGACGCGGCGCGGGCGGCGGTAGCGGGGGCGAGGGCGGGAGTAGCGGGGGCGGTCCGGCTGTCGCGACAGGCGCGGCCGGGGGCGGCTCGGCGGCCTTGGCGACGGCAGGCGGCTCGGGCGCGGATGGCGGCGGTTCGATCGTCTCCGCGACAATCGGCGGTTCGGGCGTGGGCCGCGGCGCTACGGCCTCGGGCAGCGGCGGCGGTGGCGGCGGCGGTGGCGGCGGGGCGCTGACCACGGGCGGCGGCTCGGCCACCGGGGGCGGGACCACCGGGACGCTGACCGCAACCACGGGCGGCGGTGGCGGCTCGGCCTTCGCGACCGCCGGAGGCGCGGTCATGACCGGCGGAACGACGGGGATCGCGGCCGGCGGAGGCTCGGCGATCGCGACGGCCGGCGGCGGTGTCAGCGGGCCGGCGGCGACGGGTTCGGGCGCGGCGGGCCCGGCGTCGGGAGCGGCAGCCTCGCTCACCGCCTCCGGAACGGGCGGCGGCGGCACCGGATCGTAGCCGAAATGAGGTTCTTGGACCGGCGACGCGTCCGGCAGGTCCATCCCGGGCGGCCGGATGACATGGAGCTCGTGGTCGTCGGCGTTGGCACCGAACGTCTCGACCGGATCGGTCGCGGGTCCCCGGACGAAGCGCAAATTGCGGAAATTGAAGTAGCGCATGGCCGGAACACCGGCCGCCGCCAATGCGCGATCTACGTCGTCGTGGCCGGCGTTCGCCATCCTGATCCGTCCTATCGGCCCGCGCCGTTCATCGCCCGTGTCGGCGCGTCCCATGCAAAGCCGTTCGGACCGGAACCGTCAAGTTATCGGCAACGTTCGCGGGCTGCCCGAGCGTTGGAGCGGGTGAAGGGAATCGAACCCTCGTATGCAGCTTGGGAAGCTGCCGTTCTACCATTGAACTACACCCGCGCCGGATCGCGGCAGGCGGTTGGTATAGCCAGCCGGCATTGACGGCGCAACGCGGTGGTGCATACCGTCCCGCTCCCGGGCGACCGGGCCTCGTGATTTGTCCGGCCGGATTGCGGCGAGGTGAAACAAGCGCGCTAAAGAGGCCCGTTTTCGCGACCCGTAAGTCATCGTCAGATGAAAGGGCGTGCGGCGGCATCCGACGGTCGGCTCCTGTCTCGCGCGAAGGATCCACCATGGCCGACATCGAACAGCCCGCCCCCTTCCACCCGGCAACGACCGCCCTGCACGGCGGCGTCGAGCGCACCGCGTTCGGCGAGACGTCCGAGGCGATGTTTCTCACGTCGGGCTACGTCTACGACAGCGCCGAACAGGCCGAGCAGACGTTCACCGGCGAGGCCAACCACTACCAGTACAGCCGGTTCGCCAATCCCACCGTCACCGCGTTCGAGCGCCGGCTGGCCCTGATCGAGGGTGCGGAAGCGTGCCGCGCCACCGCGACCGGCATGGCGGCGGTCCACGGGGCGTTGCTGAGCCACCTCAAAACCGGCGATCGCCTGGTCGCCAGCCGGGCGCTGTTCGGCTCCTGCCACTGGATCGTCTCGACCCTGCTGCCGCGCTACGGCATCGAGACCGAGTTCGTCGACGGCGGCGACATGGCCGCGTGGCGGGCCGCGTTCGCGCGGCCGGCGGCGATGGTGCTGCTGGAAAGCCCGTCCAACCCGATCCTGGACGTGCTGGACATCCGGGCGATCTGCGACCTCGCGCACTCGGCCGGGGCGCTGGTGGTGTTCGACAACGTGTTCGCCTCCCCCGTGCTGCAGAAGCCGCTGACGCTCGGGGCCGATATCGTCGTCTATTCCGCGACCAAGCACATGGACGGCCAGGGCCGCGTGCTCGGCGGTGCCGTGCTCGGCCGCAAGGACTGGATCGAGGGCACGCTGCAGCCGTTCATCCGCAACACCGGCCCGACGCTGTCGCCGTTCAACGCCTGGACCCTGCTGAAAGGTCTGGAGACGATGGCGCTGCGCGTCGATGCGGCGTCGCGCGGTGCGGCGGCGGTGGCGGACTTCCTGGCCGGCCGGCCGGAGGTGTCGTCCGTCCGCTATCCGGGCCGCGACGACCATCCGCAGCGCGCCCTGGCGAAGCGGCAGATGGACGGCGGCGGCACCCTGCTCGCGTTCGAACTGCACGGCGGCAAGCGGGCGGCGTTCGCGATGCTGAACGGGCTGCGGCTGATCGCGATCTCGAACAACCTCGGCGACAGCCGCAGCCTCGCGACCCACCCGGCCACCACGACGCACTTCAAGATCGGGGCGGAGGAGCGGGCGCGCCTCGGCATCGGCGACGGCGCGATCCGGCTGTCGGTCGGGCTCGAGGATCCCCGCGACCTGATCGCGGACCTGTCGCACGCGCTGGACGGCGTGTCGTGAGCGACGCGCGCGGGGTGAGCGTCGAGGTCCGGACGCAGTTCCTGGACGACCAGTCGAACCCGATCCAGGGCCGCTACGTCTGGGCGTACCACATCACCATCCACAACGCCGGCCGTCTGGTGGTGCAACTCCTGCGGCGGACGTGGGAGATCACCGACGCCACCGGCCGCACGCTGCGGGTCGAAGGCGAGGGCGTGATCGGCGAGCAACCCGTGCTCGAGCCGGGCGAGACGTTCGAATACACGTCCGGCACCCCGCTCGAGACGCCGAGCGGGTTCATGGTCGGGCGCTACCATTTCATCGAAGTCGCGAGCGGCGACGCGTTCGACGTGCCGATCCCCGCGTTCAGCCTCGACAGCCCGCACGACACCGGGCTGCTGCACTGACCGAGGGCGCATCTTTCGCGCGCGGCCGACCGCTCCATATCGGCGACATGGACATGCCGCTTCAAACGATTCCGGCCGACACCGAAACCGGCCGCCCCAGTCGCGCCGAGGCGGAGGCGGCCGTACGGACGCTCCTCCGCTGGGCGTGCGACGACCCGGACCGCGAGGGGCTGCGCGACACGCCGGCGCGGGTGGTGCGGAGTTACGAGGAATTCTTCGCGGGCTATGCGATCGACCCGGTGGCGCTGCTCGAGCGCACGTTCGAGGAGGTCGAGGGCTACGACGAGATCGTGCTGCTGCGCGACATCCGGCTCGAGAGCACCTGCGAGCACCACATGGTGCCGATCATCGGCCGGGTGCACGTCGCCTACCTGCCGAACCGGCGGGTGGTCGGCATCAGCAAGCTCGCGCGCGTGGTCGACGCCTACGGCAAGCGGCTGCAGATCCAGGAGAAGCTGACCGCCCAGATCGCGGCCACGATCGACAGCGTGCTGAAGCCGAAAGGGGTCGCGGTCATCATCGAGGCCGGACACCAGTGCATGACCACGCGCGGCGTGCACAAGCCCGGCGTGTCGATGGTCACGAGCAAGATGCTGGGCGCGTTCCGCAACAACGCCGACACGCGGCGCGAGTTGATGGCGATGATCCCGCAGCCGACCTCACGCGGCTTCGACTGACCGTTTGCGGGCGAGCCGCAACAGGCGGCCGTCGATGCACGCGAGCCCGGCCCCGATCGTCACCATGCCGGCGACCGCCCGCGGACCGATCGGCTCATCGAGCAGCACCGCGCCGAACACGATCGCCGAGACCGGAACGAGGAAGGTGACCAGCGACAGATTGGTCGCGCCCGCCCGCTCCAGGATGCGGAAGAACAGCACGAACGCGAGCCCGGTCGCGAGCAGACCGAGCGTCAGCACCGCGATCACGCCGTCACGGTCGAGCGGCGGCCAGGTGGACGGCGGATCGACGATCAGCATCAGCGGCACCGCGATCACGCTGGCCGCGACCAGTTGCCCGACCGCGAGCCGGCGCGGGCCGAGGTGGCCGAGCGTGCGCCCGAACGGCAGCGCGAACCCGTAACAGATCGCGGCGGCGAGGCAGGCGAGCTGGCCCCAGACATCCTGCCCGACCAGTGCGGCCGGCCCGACCAGGATCGCGACGCCCAGGAAGCCGCAGCCGATGCCCAAGATGCGGTTCGGGGTGAACCGTTCGGTCCGCAGCACGAGGCCGGTGACGAGCAGGGTGAAGATCGGCGTCATCGCGTTCAGGATCGCCGCCGTGCCGCCGGAGATGCGCTGCTCGGCCCAGGCGAACAGCAAGTAGGGCAGGATGTTGTTGCCGAGCGCGAACAACAGCAATCGGGGCCAGTCGCGGCGCGCGATCCGCAAATCGGTGCCCTGGACGGCGAACAGCACGATGACGAACGCGGCCCCGAGCACGATTCGCGCCGCGACGGTGACGGTGGGCGGCAGGTGTTCGAGCGCGAGCTGCCGGTAGGATGGGAACGAGCCGCCCCAGAGGAGCGAGAGGGCGACCAGCATGACCCAGACGGCTTGGGTGATGGGCTGCGGCTTTTGGGTCGGCATGGGCGGGGTTGTGGGCCGGAACGGCGGGCGGGTCATCCCGGTTGTTGCGGTCGCACCGAGGTTAGCGGGCGATCGCCACCGCCCGGTTCGGCGCGAGCGCCGACACCGCCACGCCGACGACGACGTTCACCAGCAACGCCAGCAGCCCCGTGAACACCTTGATGTCCGGCGTGAGCGCGTGCAGCGGCTTGAAGCCGTCATAGGCGATCAGCACGGTCCCGAGCGCCATGCCGGCGGCCCACCCGGCGAACAGCCCCACGCCCGACAGGCGCGTCAGGCCCGGGATGCGGAACAGGCCGAACACCACGGCCGGGAACGTCTGCAGGATCCACAGCCCGCCGAGCAGTTGCAGGTCGAGCGCGAAATCGACCGGGATCAGCAGGATGACCAGCAACGCGCCCACCTTCACCACCAGGCTGGTGAGCTTGGCCACGTTCGCCTCGCCGGCCGGGGTGACGGCCGGATCGACATACGCCTTCCAGAAATTGCGGGTGAACAGGTTGGCCGCACCGATCGACATCACCGCCGCCGGCACCAACGCGCCGACCGCGATGGCGGCGTACGCGAAGCCCGCGAACCAGCCGGGGAACATTGCGGCGAACAGGGCGGGCACCGCGTCGTTCTTGTCCGCCACGTGCACGCCCGCCGCGTGCGCCATGTAGCCGAGCAGCGCGATCAGGCCGAGCAGCAGCGTGTAGACCGGCAGCAGCACCGCGTTCTTGCGGATCGTGTTGGCCGATTGCGCGGCGAACACGCCGGTCAGCGTGTGCGGGTACATGAACGCGGCCATCGCCGAACCGAGTGCGAGGGTCGCGTACGGCAGCATCCCGCTCGGGGCCAGCAGCAGGCCGCCGCCCTTGTTGGCGGCGGCGAAATCGGCGGCGGCGGCGTCGAACATGTGGCCGTAGCCGCCGAGCTTAGTGGGCACGATCACGACGGCCGCCAGCACGACGATGTAGATCATCGCGTCCTTCACGAACGCGATCAGAGCGGGTGCGCGCAGGCCGGACGCGTAGGTGAACACGGCCAGGATGACGAACGCGATGCCGAGCGACAGTTCGCCCGGCAGGCCGAGCGCCTTGATGACGACGCCCATGCCGACGAGCTGCAGCGCGATATACGGCATCGTCGCCAGCACGCCCGTGACCGCGACGGCGAGTTCGAGCGGGCGCGACGACCAGCGGGCGAACACGACGTCGCCGGCGGTGACGTGCCCCGCCCGCGCGGCGACCGTCCACAGGCGCGGCATGATGGCGAACACGATCGGATAGACGATGATCGTGTACGGCAGCGCGAAGAAGCCGGCGGCCCCCACGGCGTAGACCGCGGCCGGGACGGCGATGACGGTGTAGGCGGTGTAGAAATCGCCGCCGACCAGGAACCACGTGATCCAGGTGCCGAACTGGCGCCCGCCGAGGCCCCACTCGTCGATATGGGCCAGCGTCTTCGGCCGCCGCCAGCGCGCGGCGACGAAGCCGAGCACGGCGACCAGGACGAAGACGGCGACGAAGACGATCAGCGCGGGCACGTCCGTCACACCGCTCATGGCGCGTCACCGCGCGACCGGTAGGCGAGCCAGGAGATCAGCATCGACGCCGGCACCCAGGCGAGCTGGTACCAGTAGAAGAACGGGAACCCGAACAATGCTGGTTCGGTGCGGTTGTAGAACGGCACCCACAGCAGGCCCACGAAGGGCAGCAACAGCAACCAGCGCATTTTTTCTCGGCCCCCGTACGGCTGCAAGCAAGCCGTCTGGATGAAGGGGCGTCAACCGTCCTTACTGCGCGATATTCAGTGGGCCGCGTGCAGCCGTCCGTAGACCCCGCCCGACGCCAGCAACGTCTCGTGGGCACCCTGTTCGACGATGCCGCCCGCGTCCACGACCACGATCCGGTCGGCGTCGCGGATCGTCGCCAGCCGGTGCGCGATCACCAGCGTGGTGCGCCCGCGCGACAGCTCGGCCAGGGCGCGCTGGACGGCACGCTCGGTCTCGGTGTCGAGCGCGCTGGTCGCTTCGTCCAAGATCAGGATCGGCGGGTTCTTCAGGAACATGCGCGCGATCGCGAGCCGCTGCTTCTGCCCGCCCGAGAGCTTGACCCCGCGCTCGCCGACGACCGTGTCGAGGCCCTGCGGCAGATCGGCGATGACGTCGGCCAGTTGCGCCCGCCGCGCCGCCTCCATCACGTCGGCCTCCGACGCGCCGAGCCGGCCATACAGGATGTTGTCGCGGACGGAGCCGCCGAACAGGAACACGTCCTGCTGCACGATGCCGATCTGCCCGCGCAGGGAGGCCAGCGTCATGCCGCGGATATCCTGGCCGTCGATCGTGATCCTGCCCGCGGTCACGTCGTAGAACCGGGGCAGCAGCGCGCATAGCGTCGTCTTGCCGGCACCGGACGGGCCGACGAAGGCGACCGTCTCACCGGCGCCGATCGCGATATTCACGTCGCGCAGCACCGAGCGCCCGTCGCCGTAGCCGAAGCCGACGCCCTCGAACCGGATGTCCCCGCGCAACTGGCCCACATCGACGGCACCGGGGGCGTCGAAGATGTCGGGCTCGATGTCGAGCAATTCGCTGTAGCGCTTAAATCCGGCGATGCCCTTCGGGTACGTCTCGAGCACGCCGTTGATCTTGTCCACGGGGCGGAGGAACACGCCGACCAGCAGCAGGAAGCTCACGAACCCGCCCTCGCTGAGCTGCCCCTGCAGCACGAACCAGGTGCCGGCGACCATCACGACAAGCTGCGTCAGCCGCATGCCGAGGTAGGTGATGGAGCTGGACGCCGCCATCAGCCGGTAGGCGGCGAGCTTGGTGCTGCGGTAGGCCGCGTTGTCGACCGCGAACAGGGCGCGCTCGTGATCCTCGCGCGCGAACGCCTGCACGACGCGGATGCCGCCGACATTCTCCTCGATCCGCGCGTTGAACGCGCCGACCTGCCGGAACAGGGCGCGGAAGTTGCGCGTCATGCGGTTGCCGTAGCGCGAGCTGAGCACGGTCACGACCGGGGTGATGACGGTGGTCAGCAGCGCGAGCCGCCAGTTCACGACGAACATCAGGGCGAACGCGCCGATGAACGTCATCACCGCGATGAACAGATCCTCTGGGCCGTGATGGGCGACCTCCCCCACATCCTCCAGATCTTTCGTGACGTGGGTGATCAGGTTGCCGGTCTTGCTGTTGTCGTAGAACGAGAACGACAGCTTCTGCAGGTGGTCGAACGCCCGGCGGCGCATCTCCGTCTCGATGTTGATGCCGAGCAGGTGGCCCCAGTAGACGACCGTCGCGGTCAGGGCGGTGTTGAGCAGGTAGACCGCGAGCAGGCCGGCCGAGGCGAGCAGGATGAGCGAGAAGTCGCGCCCGGGCAGGAGCTGGTCCACGAACGCGCGGACCGCCATCGGGAAGCCGAGTTCGAGCAGGCCGGACAGGACGGCGCACCCGAAATCGAGCGCGAACAGCGTCCGGTGCGGGCGGTAATAGGCGAAGAAGCTGCGGAGCATGCCGTCCACGTAAGGCCGCGAACCCGCGACGCCAAGCGACGTTCCTGCAATGAACGGAACCGGATGGCCCGCGTGAAACACCGCCTGCTCGTGACCCTGATCACCGCGACCGCCCTGTTCGGGACGACGCTCCCGGCCCGCGCCGATAATCCGATGGGCTATAAAATGCTGACCGAGCGGCAGGCGCGGCAGATGCCGAGGGCCGGCGGCGTGCTCGGCATCCAGGTCGAGCGGTCGGCGGAAATCCAGGATAGCGGCCTGAAGTTTCAGGTGGTGCGGGTGACCGTCGTCCACCCCGGCTCGCCCGGGGCGCAGGCCGGCATCCAGGCGGGCGACCAGATCATCGCGGTCAACGGGCAGGTGTTCGAGGACGCGGACGCGTTCGCCGGGCTGATCGGGTCGATGCAGCCGGGCAGCCGTGCCGTCATCGACTACATCCCGCAGGGCGGCGGGCCGGCGCAGGCGCAGCGGGTCACGGCGACGCTCGGCGGCCGGGGCGGCTCCCCGCAGTATGGGCAAGAACAGCAGCAGCGTCCGGGCCTGACCACGGGCGAGAAAGTCGCGATCGGCGTCGGCGCGGCCGCGTTGCTCGGCTGCTACGAACTCGGCTGCTTCAACCACCGCACGCCGCAGCCCACGTACCAGCCGGGCGTGCCGCAACAGCAGCAGCAGCGCTAGAAATGGCGTTGCTCGGCCACTTCAAGGACATGGCCGACCGGAAGGCGGCCATCGATCCGGGACAGGCGTTGCGGCTCGACATCGTGCTCGTCTCCGGCGGGACCTGCACGGGCGGCCTCGTGTCCATCTTCGACGACGGCCTGTCGGTGATGGACGGCAACCGGATTTCCTACATTCCGCTGACCGGCATGGCCTCGCTGTCGTTCGACGGACCCGTGTTCGCGCCCGAGCCGCCGCCGGACGAGGGCGGGAAGGGTAAATAATTTTGCGCGACCGACCGTGCGCGGCTAGACGGTCCGGATGGACGACACCGCACTCCTGAACCTCGCCGCCGACCTCGCCCGACAGGCGGGTGCGGTAATCCTCGCCGTCAGGGCGCGGGGGTTCGAGACGGAGTCGAAGGCGGATCTTTCGCCCGTGACCGAGGCCGACCGCGCCGCCGAGGCGCTGATCGTCGCCGGGCTGCGGCGGGCGGCACCGGACATTCCGGTGGTCGCCGAGGAAGAGATCGCAGGCGGCCACGTGCCCGACCGCGCGGACAGTTTCTGGCTGGTCGACCCGCTGGACGGGACGCGGGAATACGCGGCGGGGCGGGACGATTTCGCGGTCTGCATCGGCTACGTCCGCGACGGCAAGGTATTGCTCGGCGTCGTCGGCGTGCCCGCGCAGGGCGAGCTGTTCGGCGGCATTGTGGGCCGTGGCGCGTGGAAGCGAACCGGCAGCGGCGAGCAGTCGATCGTCTGCCGGAAGACGCCGGCGGCCGGTGCGGACGTGATCGCGTCGCGCAGCTTCGTCACCGACCCGCGCACGGCGAGCTTCCTCGCGGGCCACACCGTGGCCAGCGTGCTGCACGTCGGCAGCGCGCTGAAATTCTGCCGGGTCGCGGAGGGGAAGGCCGATCTCTACCCGCGCCTCGGCCGGACGATGGAATGGGACACCTGCGCCCCGCAAGCCGTGGTGGAGGCGGCGGGCGGGTCGGTGCGGCCGGTCGATGCCGAGGGCCGGGTGTCGGCGTCCGGCCTGCTCTACGCCAAGGCCGGCTGGGAAAACCCGTCCTTCCTCTGCGCGGGCCTCGGTTGACCGAAACGCTCCCCGCCGATCCGGCGGGGATTTTTAGGGCCGCGGCACTGATTCGGGCCGGCGAATTGGTCGCCTTCCCGACCGAGACGGTCTACGGGCTCGGTGCCGACGCGACCCGTCCCCGCGCCGTGGCCGCGATCTTCGACGCCAAGGGCCGGCCGCATTTCAATCCGCTGATCGTGCATTTCACCGACGCCGAGGCGGCCTGGGCGGAGGTCGTGGCGAACGACATGGCCCGCGCGCTGGCCGCCGCGTTCTGGCCGGGGCCGCTGACGTTGGTGCTGCCCCGAAAAGTCACGAGCCGGGTGGCGCTGCTGGCCGGTGCCGGTCTGGACACGCTGGCCGTGCGCGTGCCGGCGCACCCGGTCGCCCAAGCGCTGCTGATGGAGGCGGGCGTGCCGGTCGCGGCGCCGTCGGCCAACCGCTCCGGGCAGGTCAGCCCGACCCGGGCGGCTCACGTTCTGGACGGTCTGGGCGGACGGATCGCGGCGGTGATCGACGGCGGCGCGTGCCCCGTCGGTGTCGAGTTCGAGCGTGCTCGACCTGACGGGCGAGCGGCCGCTGCTGCTCCGGCCCGGCGGCGTCACGGTCAGCGCGATCGAAGCCCTGACCGGCCCGATCGGGCGCGGCATCCCGCACGCGGCGGCCGAGGCGGCGCGGACGTTCCGCTCGCCCGGCCTGATGGTCAGCCATTACGCGCCGACGCTTCCGGTGCGGCTCGACGCGACCGAGGTGGCCGGCGACGAGGCGCTGCTCGCCTTCGGGCCGCCGCTCGACGGGGCCGGGATCGTGTTTCAGCTGAGTGCCGGGGGCGATTTGGCCGAGGCCGCGTCGCGACTGTTCGAGGGGCTGCGGGCGCTGGACGGTTCGGGGATGCGCGCCATCGCCGCGATGACAATCCCGGCGCGCGGGCTCGGCGAGGCGATCGCGGACCGTCTCGCGCGGGCCGCCGCACCCCGCTAGCGCAACCCCGGCGGGGTTCGGACGCTGCGATCGTCACAACCTTCGAGGCATCGATCATGGCGGTTCTGGACGTTCTGTTCGCGCAAGGGCTGCAGCGCCTGTATGCGGCCCACCGGCAAGCGGCGGAGCAGACCGCCGCCAATCGCCGCACCGCGACCTCGTCCCGGTTGCGCTCGGCGCTGTCCGAGGGCGTGCACGCGAACCGGGCGCAGGGCCGCAGGCTGGCCCATGTGTTCCGCGCCGCCGGGCTGAAGCCGGTCGCGCGCACCGATCCGGCGATGGACGGGATCACCGACGCGAACGTGGCGCTGGCGGCCGAGGCACAGGGTCCGCTGGCGCGCGACCTCGTCCATATCGCGGCCGGGCAGACGGCGGCGCACTTCTACCTCGCGACCTACGGGACGCTGCGCGACTACGCGCGGGCGCTCGGCAACCGGCAGGCGGCCAAGCTGCTGGACCGGACGTTGCAGGAGGCGGCCAAGACCGACCGCAAGCTCACCGGCCTCGCGCGGCAACTGACCGGGGCGCCGCGTCAGGGGCACCATGTTCTGCGGACGGTGGCGATGCTGGGATTGCTCGGCGGGGCGGTGGCTTTGGTGCGGAACGCACCGAAACGCTGAGTTCGGCGCTTCCCCTCATCCCAACCCTCCCCCGAGGAGGAGGGTTGGGATGAGGGGTTTAGCGACGACGACGCTCAGCCCACCAGTGCCGACTCCCGCGTCGCCGCGCGCGACCACGCGACGGCCGAGTCTTCCTCGAACAACTCCGTCAGCTTGCGCAGCATCGTGCCGCCCAACTCCTCGGCGTCCACGATCGTCACCGCCCGGCGGTAATACCGGGTCACGTCGTGGCCGATGCCGATCGCGATCAGCTCGATCTGGTCGCGGCCCTCGATCTCGCGGATCGCCTCGCGCAAATGCCGCTCCAGGTAATTGCCGGGATTGACCGACAGCGTGCTGTCGTCGACCGGGGCGCCGTCGCTGATGACCATCAGGATGCGGCGGTGCTCGGGCCGGGCGACCAGGCGGCGGTACGCCCACATCAGCGCCTCGCCGTCGATATTCTCCTTCAACAGCCCCTCGCGCAGCATCAGACCGAGATTTTTCCGGCTGCGGCGCCACGGCGCGTCGGCCGATTTGTAGACGATGTGACGCAGGTCGTTCAGCCGGCCGGGGTTGCGCGGCTTGCCGGCCGCGACCCACCGCTCGCGCGACGAGCCGCCTTTCCAGGCGCGCGTCGTGAACCCCAGAACCTCGACCTTCACCGCGCAACGCTCGAGCGTGCGGGCTAAAATGTCGCCGCACATGGCGGCAACCGTGATCGGGCGGCCGCGCATCGAGCCGCTGTTGTCGATCAGCAAGGTTACCACGGTGTCGCGGAAATCCATCTCCCGCTCGCGCTTGTACGACAGGCTGAGCAAGCGGGTTGGCGACGATCCGCGCGAGCCGGCCGGCGTCGAGCATCCCCTCGTCCAGATCGAACTCCCACGCGCGGGTCTGCTGCGCCATCAGCCGGCGCTGCAGGCGGTTGGCGAGCTTCGAGACGACGCCCTGCAGATGCTGCAACTGCTGGTCGAGCTGCTGACGCAGGCGCGACAATTCGTCGGCGTCGCATAAATCCTCGGCCGCCACTTCCTCGTCGAACTGACGGGTGAACACGCGGTAGGTCTCCAGCGGGTCGGCGGCCGGCCGCTCGCGCGGCGGTTGCGGGCCGCCCGGCCGCTCCTCGCCCTCGGCCGATTGCGCATCCTCGTCGGCGTCGCTCTCGTCCTCGGCGTCGCCCGCGTCCGACTGCGCCTGATCGGGGGCGGTGCTCATCGCACCCTCGGACGGGCTGTCCTGCTGCCCCTCGCCTTCCGGCTCGCTCTCGGGCTCGCTGTCCTGATCGCCGCCGTCCTCGCCGTCCTCGGGCGAGTTCTGGTTCGGCGTCGAGTTCCGCCTCGGCCAGATCCATCGCGGCCAGCAATTTCCGGGCGGCCTTCGTGTACGCCGTCTGGCTGTCGCGCGCGGCCGCGAGTTCGCCGAGCGCCGCGTCCGCACTCTCGCCCAGCACTTCGCGCCATTGATCGAGCACGCGGGACACGCCGGGCGGGCTCGCCTCGCCGGTCATTCGTTCGCGCGCGAGAAGCGACAGCGCGGCGGCGGGCGACATCTGCTCGCGCCGGGTCATCCGGTCCCAGCCCTCGGACTCCACGCTGTCGATCAGGCGCGCGCGCAGGTTGGCGGCGACGCCGTCCATCCGCTCGCCGCCGACGACCTCGACCCGCGCCTGTTCCAGCGCGTCGTACGCGTCCTTGGCTTCGCGCCGGCCCGGGGCGCGCGCCGCGTGCATCGCCTCATCGTGATGTTTCAGCCGCAGCGCCACACTATCGGCGGCCCCGCGCAACCGCGCCATCTCGGCCGCGGGCAAGGCGCGCGTCGGCAGCGGCAGCTTCGCGCGGCGGCCCGCCAGCCCGCTCGGGCCGGGCTGGAACGCGACCTGCACGTCGGCCGATCCCGCGACCGCCCGCAACGCTCCGGCCGTGGCTCGCTTGAAATCCTCGGAGCGCGAGGAGTCGTTGCTGGAGCCGCTCATCCCGCCTTGCGGGCCAGCGTGCCGGTCGCGACCTCTTCGTTGAAGCAGCGCTGATAATATTCGGCGACGGTCGAGCGCTCGGCCTCGTCGCACTTGTTCAGGAACGACAGCCGGAACGCGAAGCCGAGGTCGCCGAAAATCTTGTCGTTCTCGGCCCAGGTGATGACGGTGCGCGGGCTCATGACTGTCGAAATATCGCCGTTCACGAAACCGGCGCGCGTCAGGTCGGCCAGCGCCACCATCGACTCGATCTTTCGGCGCGCGGGTTTGTCGCTCGGATCCAAAGCCATCTTGGCCATGACGATCTCGGTTTCCTGCGTGTGCGTCAGGTAGTTCAGCGTGGCGACGATGTTCCAGCGGTCCATCTGGCCTTGGTTGATCTGCTGGGTGCCGTGATACAGGCCGGTCGTGTCGCCGAGGCCGACCGTGTTGGCGGTCGCGAACAGCCGGAACGCGGGATGCGGGCGGATGACGCGGTTCTGGTCGAGCAGGGTCAGCCGGCCCTCGACCTCCAGCACGCGCTGGATCACGAACATCACGTCCGGGCGGCCCGCGTCGTACTCGTCGAACACCAGCGCGCACGGGTGCTGCAGCGCCCACGGCAGGATGCCCTCGCGGAATTCCGTGACCTGCTTGCCGTCCTGCAGGACGATCGCGTCCTTGCCGATCAGGTCGATGCGGCTGATGTGGCTATCGAGGTTGATCCGCAGGCAGGGCCAGTTCAGCCGCGCCGCGACCTGCTCGATATGGGTCGACTTGCCGGTGCCGTGATAGCCCTGGATCAGCACGCGGCGGTTGAACGCGAAGCCCGCGAGGATCGCCCGCGTCGTGTCCGGATCGAAACGGTAGGTCGGATCGGCTTCGGGCACGTGCTCGGTGCGGGTGGCGAAGGCCGGGACGATGAGGTCCGAGTCGATCCCGAACGCATCGCGCGCCGACACCGTGGTGTCGGGCGTGTCGATCGCCGAGGTCGGCGTGCTGGTCGAGTCGGTTTCGATCTCGGAGAGGGCGGTGATCCGGTTCATAGGCCAGCGATCCTGTCGTGTGCGCGCGAGCGGCGATGGTAGCCCCGCCCGGACGAACGGGCAAAAGGCGGTGGCGTTCCCCGCGTCAGCCGGTGGCGGCGAGCGGCGGGGTCGCCTGGATGTGGGAACGTACGGCGGAATAGGCGAGATTGATCGTCTTCAGCCGCTCCTCCGCCGCCGGATCGCCGCCGTGGCGGTCCGGGTGATGTTCCTTGGCGAGCGCCTTGTAGCGGGCCTTGAGCGTATCGATCGCGACCGGCCAGGCGAGCCCGAGATCGGCCAGCGGCTGCCGCAGCTCGGCCGGCGCGACCGTGCTGGGCGGCGGTGCGGCGTTGCGACGCCCGCCGAGGCCCGCATGCAACGCGCCCAGCGGATCGCGCAGCACCTCGTCGTCGAGCCGGCCGCCGAGCGTGCCGAGCGGCCAGGTCGGACGCTGCCAGGCGGTGTCGGCGCGCATCTGCAGCTCGATTTGCGCGGCGGACATGCCTTTGTAGAAATCCCAAGACGCGTTGTAGGCGCGCACGTGCTCGAGGCAGAACCACCAGTACTCGCCGAGCGTGGTGCGCGATTTGGGGGCGCGGTACTCGCCCATGGCCTGTACAGCCGGGCATCTCGCAGTGCCGCCCCTCCGGCGCCTGCGGGTCGGGCGCATAGGCCCTGGGGCGCGTGGGACGTCTCGTCATCGGGCAATATCTGCGGCCGGATCGCCCGTTTGGAAAGAGGCTTCCTGCAAAGAGCCGACACGATGGGCCATTGCGCGCGAGCGGGCGAGACGCGATCTCGGGTCCATGAACAGCCGCGCCGACCGACTCCACGCCGCCCTGGTGGCCGCGATGCCCGATGCGATCGTCCGGGTGCGCGACGACAGCGCGTCGCATGCCGGGCACGCGGGCGCGCAACCCGGCGGGCAGACCCATTTCGGCGTCGAAATCGTCTGGCCGGGCTTTGCCGGCATGTCGCGGGTCGCACGGTCCCGCCGCGTTCACGACCTGGTCGCCGCGGAGTTCGCCGAAGGCCTGCACGCGTTGCAGTTGCGGTTGCGGACCCCGGTGGAGGCCGGGGAAACCGTTTCCTAACCATCCGCCGCCAAAGCTCCCTGCGAACGCAAGGAGCCATCCGGGATGCGAAGCAGCCTCGTCAGCCGCAACGTCACACTATCGAATGGCCGGACGTCGATCCGTCTGGAACCCGAGTTCTGGACCGCGCTCACGGCCATCTGCGCCCGCGAACGCGTCAGCCTCGCCGCCTGGATCGAGGCTGTGGCGGCCGGCACGGACGGTGGCCGGACCAGCGCGGTCCGGGTCGGCGTGCTGAATTACCTGAGCGACGCCAAGCTTGCGAACCGAAGCGCCGGCCCGCGTCAGTGGATGGCGGAACTCGCCGGCAGGACTGCCGCCGTCGGCACCGGCTCCGCTTCCGAACCCGCGCGCGCCACCATCGGCTGAGGCGCGTCGCCGGGCGTGTACTCCGGCAGATCGGTCGGCAGTTCGTCCGGCACCGGATCGAGGTCCGGTCCCGGGCCACCCGGCTGGTTCGGATCGGGCAGATCCGGCGGCAAGCCCGGGATCGGCGTCGCAGGCGGCGGGAAATCGCTCATGGTTCGAACTCCTGTCTTGCAAAGGTTAGCCGTTGATGACCGTGCCGCCGTTCGGATGCAGCACCTGACCGGTCATGTAGGACGCGTCCGCCGAGGCGAGGAACACGTAACTCGGCGCCACCTCGTCCGGTTGCCCGGGCCGCTTCATGGGCACGCTGTCGCCGTGCTTGGCGACCTTCTCGGCCGGGTAGCTGGCCGGGATCAGCGGCGTCCAGATCGGCCCCGGCGCCACCGCGTTGACCCGGATGCCGCGCTCGACCAGCAGTTGCGACAGGCTGCGGGTGAACGCGACGATGGCACCCTTGGTCGCCGCGTAGTCGATCTGCGCGGGCGAGCCTTTGTAGGCGGTCACCGACGTCGTGTTGATGATCGACGCGCCATCCTTCAGGTGCGGCAGGGCGGCACGGGTCAGGAAGAACTGACTGAAAATGTTCGTCCGGAACGTCTTCTCGATCTGGGCGTCGGTGATCTTCTCGAAATCCGGCTCGAGGTGCTGCTCGGCCGCGTTGTTGACCAGGATATCGAGCTTCTCGAATTTTTCGATCACCTGCAGGATCAGGTCGTCGCAATGGGCACTGTCGCCGAGGTCGCCGGCGATGGCCATCACCGACCGCCCCTCCGCCTGCACCAGCCGCATCGTCTCGCGCGCGTCCTCGTGCTCGTCGAGGTAGGAGATCGCGACGTCCGCCCCCTCCTTGGCGAACGCGACCGCCACGGCGCGGCCGATGCCGCTGTCGCCGCCGGTCACCAGCGCCACCTTCCCGGCCAGCTTCCCGGCCCCGCGATAACCGGTCATCGCCGATTCCGGGGCGGGGTCCATCGCGGCCTCGCTGCCGGGAAGTTCGGTCTGACTCTGTGGCGGCATGCTCATCGCGGGGCTCCTCTCTGACGGGGGAGTCAGCGCGCCGCCCACCGCTGGGTTCCCGGGGTCCAGTTGCGAATGAGTTGCATTATCTTTTGAGCGCTGTATGGTCCCGTCAGTTCCAACGTCCGGTGGCCACGTCATGCTCGTTCCGTTCCTGATCATGCTGCGCGAGGGCATGGAAGCCGCCCTCATCGTCGGCATCGTGGCCAGCTATCTGCGCCAGACCGGGCGCAGGCAGTGGCTGCCGGCGGTCTGGGCGGGCGTGATCGCCGCGAGCGCGCTGTGTCTGGCGCTCGGCATCGTGCTCGACCTCGCCAGCGCCGAGTTCCCGCAGAAGCAGCAGGAAGTGTTCGAGGGTGTGGTCGGCCTGGTGGCGGTCGCGATCCTGACCTCGATGGTGTTCTGGATGCGCAAGGCGGCACGCTCCGTGGCGCTGGAGCTGCGAACGTCGATCGACGCGGCGCTGCGGCCGGGCGGCGGCTCCGGCTTCGCGCTGGTGCTGATGGTGTTCCTCGCGGTCGGGCGGGAGGGTGTGGAGTCCGTGTTCTTCCTGCTCGCCACGTTCCAGCAGGATGTCGGCTACGCCGTGCCGGCGGGCGCGATCCTCGGGTTGCTCTGCGCCGTGCTGGTCGGTGTCGGCATCTACCGGGGCGGCGTCAGGCTGAACCTGAAGCAGTTCTTCAAGTGGACCGGCATCTTCATCATCTTCGTCGCCGCCGGCCTGCTGGCCAGCGCGGTGCGGGCGCTGCACGAGGCGGGGATCTGGAACGGCCTTCAGGCCACGGCCTTCGACCTGAGCGGCGTTCTGCCGTCGGACGGCCCGCTCGGGACCGTGCTGGCCGGCGTGCTCGGCTACAGCGACACGCCGACCGTCGGTGAGGTCGTCGCCTATCTGATGTTCCTCGTTCCGGTCCTGGCCCTGTTCACGATGGGACGCGGCACCGCCCGGACGCGGCTCGCGACCGGCACCCCGTCCTGAATCGCATCTTTCCCACGCATCGTTAGGTCACCGAAATCATGCTCCGTCTTTCTCGCCTCGCCGCCTGCACGCTGGCCGGCACCCTCGGCGCGGCCGCTCCCGCGCTTGCCGCCGACGCCACCGGCCCGGTGCTCGTCACCGTCACCGATACGGGCTGCACCCCGGCCACGCTCACCATTCCGGCCGGCAAAACCGTGTTCAAGATCAGGAACAGCAGCCGGCGCGCGATGGAGTGGGAAATCCTGAAAGGCGTCCAGGTCGTCGAGGAGCGCGAGAACATCGTGCCGGGCTTCGTGCAGTCGGTGACCGCGACGCTGGAGCCGGGCTCCTACGCGATGACGTGCGGCCTGCTCAGCAACGCCAAGGGCACGCTGCAGGTCACGACGGCGTTGACGACCGGCCCGGCCAGCGGACCCGAGCTGACGCAGCCGATCGCCGACTACAAAGGCTACGTCACGCACGAGACCGGCGCGATGCTGGCCGCGACCCGCGAGTTCGTGGCCGCGGTGAAGGCGGGCAAGCTCGACGAGGCACGGCGTCTGTATGCGCCGGCGCACCAGTATTACGAGCGGATCGAGCCGATCGCCGAGTTGTTCAACGACCTCGACGGCAGCCTCGACGCGCGGGCCGACGATTTCGAGAAAAAGGAGGCCGATCCGGCCTGGATGGGGTTCCACCGGATCGAGAAGGCGCTGTTCGCCGATCACACGACCGACGGC
Source organism: uncultured Alphaproteobacteria bacterium (assembly GCA_963756975.1). Classification (GTDB taxonomy): domain Bacteria; phylum Pseudomonadota; class Alphaproteobacteria; order Acetobacterales; family Acetobacteraceae; genus CAVRQM01. The sequence goes on from CAVWPS010000002.1 coordinate 1,232,353, forward strand.
ATGGCGCCGGTCGCCGACAAGCTGATGGCCGACACGACCGACCTGCAGGGCCGCCTGACCGCGCTCGCCATCACCCCGAAGGCGATGGTGGGCGGGGCGGCCGAACTGATCGAGGAAGTGGCGTCGAAGAAGATCAGCGGTGAGGAGGATCGCTACAGCCGCACGGATCTGTGGGATTTCCAGGCCAACGTGGATGGCGCGGAGAAGATCGTCACGCTGCTGCGGCCGCTGATCGCGGCCCGCGACCCGGACCTGATCACCCGCACGGACGCGAATTTCGGCACCGTCGACGCGGTCCTGGCCCGCTACCGGACGCCGGACGGGTTCGCGGGCTACGACGCGCTGACCCCGGCCGATCGCACCGCGCTCAAGGGGCCGGTGACGCTGCTGGCCGAGGATCTGTCCAAGCTGCGGGGGACGCTCGGTGTCGACTGACGGGCGCTGCCCGTTCCCGACCGGACGGCGCGGGCTGCTCGCGGGCCTCGCGGCGGCCGGCGGTCTGGCGGCAACCGTGGCCCGGGCGGACAGCCTGAGCGACGATCGCGGCATCGCCGGCGCGGACGGGACGCAGGACAAATTCGCGTTCTACGGCGCGCATCAGGCCGGGGTGACGACCGCCCAGCCCTCCGCCGTGCTGTACGCGGCGTTCGATGTGGTGGCGACCGACCGCGCCGGGCTGGAACGGCTGTTTCGCACGCTGACGGCCCGGATCGCCTTTCTGACCCAGGGCGGGAACGCGGCCCAGAGCGATCCGCTCATGCCGCCGCCGGATTCCGGGCTGCTCGGTCCGGTCATCGCGCCCGACAATCTGACGGTCACGGTCGCGGTCGGGTCGTCGTTGTTCGACGCGCGGTTCGGGCTCGCGTCGCGCCGGCCGCTGCACCTGTCGCGGATGACGAAATTTCCGAACGACGCGCTGGTGGCCGACCAGTGTCATGGCGACCTGCTGCTGTCGTTCTGCGCGAACACGGCCGAGACCAACATCCACGCGCTGCGCGACATCCTGAAGACGACGCCCGGCCTCGCCGCGGTGCGCTGGAAGACCGACGGCTTCCTGCCGCCCAACACGGTCAAGCGGCAGGGGCGCGACACCGTCCGGAACCTGCTCGGGTTCAAGGACGGCACCGCCAACCTCGATCCGCGAAACGAGTCGCTGATGCGCGACATCGTGTGGACCCGGGCCGGAAACGGCGAACCCGGCTGGGTCGCCGGTGGCACGTATCAGGTGATGCGGGTCATCCGGACGCTGGTGGAGCGATGGGACCGGACGCCGCTGCACGAGCAGCAGGATATCTTCGGCCGCGACAAGGCGCAGGGCGCGCCGCTCGGCCAGACACTCGAGCACGACACGCCCGATCTGGTCGCCAAAACGATCCCGGCCGACGCGCACATCCGGCTCGCCAATCCGCGCACGCCGGAAACCGAAGGCAGCCGCATCCTGCGCCGCGCCTACAATTACTCGCGCGGGCTCACGAACGCCGGTCAGCTCGACATGGGGCTGCTGTTCGGCTGCTTTCAGGCGAACCTGTCGGCCGGCTTCCTGACGGTGCAGGCGCGGCTGAACGGCGAGCCGCTGGAGGAGTACATCAAGCCGGTCGGCGGCGGGTATTTCTTCGTCCTGCCCGGTGCCGCCGATCCGAACGACTTCCTGGGCCGGGGCCTGCTATCCGCCTGATCAGCCGAACGCGGCGCTGAGACCGCCGTAGACGCCGAGCGCGCAGGTCAGCCCCGCGACCGCGCAGACGACCCAGAGATAAAGGCCGCGCAGCCGAACCTCGTTCGGCAGGGCGCGCACGGACAGCGCGACCAGGAAGCCCAGCACGAGCGGCAGCAGCAGCGCGTTCATCACCTCGACCCCGAGGCTAAGCGCCACGAGATCCTGATCGAACGCGACGAACAACGCGCCGCCGACCACGCACCCTGCGTAGCAGCCGTAGAACCATGGCGCCTGGCGCGGCCGGTCTTCCAGCGAACGGCGATAGCCGGCCACCTCGCCCAGGCCCCACGCCAATGCCAGCGTCGCCACGATCGCCGCGACCATGCCGGCCCCCACGACGCCGAGGCCGAACACCAGTTTTCCCGTCTGCTCGCCGAGGAACGGCGTCAGCGCCGCACTCATCTCGCCCACGGTGTCCAGCGACGTGTCCGGCTTGTGGCCGAGCGTCGCGGCGACCGCGATCAGGATGGCGGCCATGATCAGCTGGGTCAGCACGGCACCGAGCGCGGTGTCGACGCGGGCGGCGGTGAAATGCCTCGGTTGGAGCCGCTTATCGGCGATCGCGGACTGCTGGTAGAATACCATCCAGGGCATGATGACCGCGCCGATGTTGGCGGCCACCAGATAGAGGTAGTTCCGGTCGGCCAGCGGAATGCTGCTCGCCTGCCGCAGCATCGTCCCGACATCCGGATGCGCGGCCCAGGCGACGCCGAAGAAGGCGAATTCGAACAGGCCGAAGATGATCGCGATCCGCTCGACCCGCTTGTAGCCGCCGGTCGCGGCCACCGCGAGCAGGGCGGCTGCGGCCAGCGACACGCTCGCGAGGCGAGGCACGCCATACAGCTCGCCGACGCCGGCGACGCCCGAAAACTCCGTCAGCAGCGCCCCCAGCGTCGCGACCGCGAGGCCCGCCGCCGACACCCAGGCCCAGAAGCGGCCGAACGTGTCGCGGATCAGCTCGCCATGGCCCCGGCCGGTGAAGATGCCCAGCCGCACAGTAAGTTCCTGAACCATATAGAGGATCGGCATCAGCACGAACTGCAGCGCGAGCAGCCGGTAGCCGTAGGCGACACCGCTCTGCCCGGCCGTGAGCACGGACCCCACGTCGGTGTCGGCCAGCATGACGACGAGGCCGGGACCGAACACGGCGAGCCAGCCGAGGCGGGCGGTCGGGCGCGACGTGGCGGTGGTCAGCGGCGGCATCGAAAGGCTCCGGGGGCATAAAGATGCGAATGCTTCGCATTTGCGCGTGGGCGAAGCAAGCGGTTGCACGGCGGTCCGATTCTACGGCGGGCCGATTGCACGGCGGCGCTAGCCGTTGGACAACGCGGCATGACGACGATGCCCACGCTTCGGCTGCACAACAGCCTGACCCGGCGAAAGGAAGCCTTCGCGCCGATCGACCCCGGTCACGTTCGCATGTACGTCTGCGGACCGACGGTGTACGATCTGCCGCATCTCGGGAACGCGCGGGCGGCGGTCGTTTTCGACGTGCTGGCGCGGCTGCTCCGGCATCTTTATCCGCGCGTCACGTATGTCCGGAACCTCACCGACATCGACGACAAGATCAACGCGCGGGCCGCCGAACTCGGCGAGCCGATCGGCGCCCTGACCGCGCGGACGACCGCCGAGTACCACGCCGACATGACCGCCCTCGGCAACCTGCCGCCCGACATGGAGCCGACGGCGACGGCGCACATCCCGGAGATGGTGGAGCTGATCACGCGCCTGATCGCGACCGGTCACGCGTACGAGGCGGCGGGGCACGTGCTGTTCTCGGTCGCGAGCGATCCCGGCTACGGCCGCCTGTCGGGCCGCACGCCGGACGAGCTGCTCGCGGGCGCGCGGGTCGAAATCGCCCCGTACAAGCGCGATCCGGGCGACTTCGTGCTGTGGAAACCGTCGACGCCCGACCTGCCCGGATGGGAGACGCCGTGGGGACGCGGACGGCCGGGCTGGCATATCGAGTGCAGTGCCATGGCGTGGCGGTACCTCGGCGAGAATTTCGACATCCATGGCGGCGGCGGCGACCTGATCTTTCCGCACCACGAGAACGAACTCGCGCAATCCTGCTGCGCCCTGCCCGGCTCCGGCTTCGCGCGGGTCTGGCTGCACAACGGGATGCTGCTCATCGGCGGCGAGAAGATGAGCAAGAGTTTGGGCAATTTCCTGACCGTGCGCGACGTGGTTCCGACATGGCCGGGCGAAGCGGTGCGGCTCGCGCTGCTGTCGGCGCACTACCGTTCGACGCTCGATTTTTCGGAGACGGGCTTGACGGAGGCGCGCGGAACGCTCGACCGGTTTTACCGCGCGATCGAGCGCGCCGGCTGACGTCGCACGAGACTGCCGGACGCGGTGCATGGACGCGCTGCTCGACGATCTGAACGTGCCCGGCGCGCTTGGCGCAGATGCACGCGCTCGCCGACCGGGCGCTGGCAGGGCGACGCGACGGCGGCGACCGCGTTGCGGAGCGCCGGTTCCGTGCTTGGGCTTTTGGGACCGACCCCGACGATGTGGTTTCATGGTGCGGACGACGACGGCCGGCATCGATGCGGCGATCGCGGAACGCCTCGCTGCCCGCGCGGCCAAACGAGATTCGCCCGCGCCGACGCGATCCGGGCCGAGTTGGCCGCACAGGGCGTGCTGCTGGAGGACGGGCCGGGCGGCACGACCTGGCGTCGCGCGTGAGCGCGCATTGGAAGAAGGTCGCGTGACCGGCCGTAACGGCGGGGCCGACATCGGCCCGATCGGGGCCAGCCCGGTGGTCATCCTCGTCCGCCCGCAACTCGCCGACAACATCGGCGCGGTGGCACGCGCCATGGCCAATGGCGGGCTGTTCCACCTCCGTCTGGTGAGCCCCCGCGACGGCTGGCCGCAGGAGCATGCGTGGCGCACCGCGTCCGGCGCCGACCGGATTTTAGACGCGGCCAGCGTCCACGAGAGCGTGGCCGACGCGACCGCCGATCTGCAGCATGTGTTCGCCACCTGCCCGCGCCCGCGCCACGTCATCAAGCCGATTCTCACCGCGCGAGGGGCGGCGGCGGAACTGCGCGCCATCTGCGCCCGAAACCTCTCATGCGGCATCCTGTTCGGGCCGGAGCGCGCGGGGCTCGACAACGACGACATGGCGCAGGCCGACACGCTGGTCCGCTACCCGCTGAACCCCGCCTTCATGAGCCTGAACCTGAGCCAGGCGGTCATGGTGCTCGCCTACGAATGGTGGACGGCGGCCGACGAGACGCCCGCGAACGTGCTGATCACCAACGAAACCCGGGTCGCCTACAAGCGCGAGGTGGACCGGTTCCTCGACCACCTCGTCGGCCGCCTCGACGCGGCCGGGTTCCTCGACAACCTGCCGAAGCGCCCCGGCATGGTCCGCAACATCCGCCACTTCTTCGAGCGCGGCGAGGTGACGGAGCAGGAGCTGCGCAGCCTGTTCGGCATGGTGACCGAGCTGTCGCGGCGGCCGATGCGCGATCAGTGATCGGCCGCGAACAGCGTAATGCCGTTGACACGCCCCCAGGCCCGCGCGGCCAGACCGTTGGCGCGGCCCAGGACCAGCATCGCGCGGTCGATCGACGACGGCGGTTCCCAGTCGCCCAGCGCCTCGGTCCAGCGAAGCCGCACGAGATCGGCGCCGAGCCGGTTGAGCGGCAGCATCGCGACCTGCGACGGGGTGCTGAGACGGACGAGCACCCGGTAGCCCCGCTTTCGCGAAATGTCGCGCGCGGCGGCGAAACGGGCTGGGTCGGAGAGCGCGTCGGCCGGCTGGAGTTCGACGATGATCTGGCCGCGAAGCTGACGGGGTAGTGCGGTGTCGAAGCGCTGAAACTCCGGTCCGAGCACGCTGGCGACGTTGAGGTTGAGCGAGAACGGCGACGCATCGGCCAGCTCGCCCGGCCGGGCGAGCAGGGTCAGCATCCGCCGGTCGAGCGTGCGGGTCAGCCTGCGGAACAGCCACGGGTCGGCGCGAAGGTCGATGTCGGGCAGCATCGTCGCCCCGAGATCGGGCAGCGATAGCGTGCGCTCCTCCCATGCGAGGCGCGTCTGACCATCCGGCGACATCCGGCGCACCGGCCGGCGCCGGGTCAGGCGCGAGATGTCGGCGTCGGCCAGCCGCGTCTCCAGCGACGCGAGATCCGCCAGGGTCAGCGGCGGCTTGCCGGCCGGCTCGACCGGGGCAGGCGCCGGCGGCGGAACCAGCAACCGGCGCAGCGCCACGCCGTCGCGCGGCAGGATCAGATGCTGGGTCAGGCGCGCGGTGTCGCCGTCCAGCAAGTCGCCGAACAGGTGCGCCACCGCCGCGCGCACCCGGCCAAGCAGCGGCCCCGCTTCCCCCCGCCAGACGATGATCGTGTCCGCCTGCGAGGGATAGAACACGCGCGCCCGGTCGCATGCCTGCAACGGCTCGACCGCCACGCGCGCGAGCCGGACATGGTGCGGGCGGCACAATTCGGGCGGCAGCGGCGACAGGCGGAGCACCAGCGCATGCCGCTCGACCCCGGCCGCCTCGCAGGCTTCGAGCAGGCCGGCGAGCGCCGCGTTGTCGGCGGTGGTGCGGGCGCGCGAGACGTCGCCCTCCGTCTCGGTCCGGGCGGGCCGCCGGACGGTGGTGATCATGCGGCCAGCGTCGCGGCGGCCAGCGTCGCGGCATCGTGGCTCGCGTCGTTCAGGCGCACGGGGTCGCCGCATCCGGCCCGGCCGGCCAGCGTGCCCGAGCCGGCGCGGTCGACGCATTGCCGCAACGTGCAGGCGGGCGCGTGGGCGCAGGCGGCGAGCCGGGTCGCGGCCAGCATCGCGTCGACGTGCCGCCCCTGAAACCGCCGGATCCCGTGGGCGCGTCCCCAGCGCAACGCCGCCTCGGTTTCGGCGCGGTGCAGGACGACGCGATCGAGCCCGACATCCCGCAAGGCCGCGTCCAGCCCGCGTGCCTCGATCCCGGCCAGTTCCGGCGTCCAGTCGAGTTTCAGGATGTCGGGCCGGAGCGCGCCGATGCGCGCCGTCAGCATCGCCATGTGGGTCACGCCGTCCAGCACCAGCGCGAATCCGTGCCGCGCCAGGATGTCGCGGGCCGCCTCGACACCGTCCGGGTCGGCGCAGGCTTCGAGCAGCGACAGTTCGACCCCGATCGTCGCCCCGGCCCCGACGCAGGCGGCGGCGAACGCGGCGAACGCGGGCGAGCCGACCGTGGCCGCCGAAAGATTGAGGTGGAGCGGGCACCCGTCCGCCACGGCGTCGAGCGGGCCGCCCCGGCCCAGCGCCTCGGCCGCCATCGCCAGCATTCGGGCGTCGAGCCGGCCGGCCAGATACCGGCCCAGAAACGGGTCGCCGCCCCCGTCGCCGGTCCAAAATCCCAACTCGTCCAGGCCGGCCACCGACAGCGTCGCCTCGCGGTACAGCGGGGTCAGGCCGTGGCCCGGCTCGATCGACACCGCCGTCTGCCGCCGCCGCACCAGCTGGGCCGGCGCGATCCCCGCCAAGGCGGCGTCCAGGTCGCGCGCCCGCTCGGTCTCGCTCCCCGCGCGAGCGGCGGGGCCTGCTTGGACGGCATCGTCCGGCACCAGCTCCTCCCGGCGCGCGCGCACGTACAGCAAAAGTTGCCCCGCGTCGGTCGCGAGCGGCCAGATGCTGACGATGCTGCCAGGGTCGGGCACGTCGGCCCGCAACAGGCGCCCGAGCACGCCCGGCAGTCCGGCGGCATCGGCCGAACCGCCGGGCGTGGACCCGGCGGCGCACAGCAAGGCCAGATCGCCGTTGCGAAGGCGATGCAGGCTGCCGTCCTGTGCCAGGGCGACATCCTCCATCAACGCCTCGGCGATCCGCCGGTGGTGCGGCCGCGGACCGGGCGGCTTCACGCGCGAAAGATGCAGCACGATCGCGACCCGCCCGGCCGGCCGCATGGCCCATCGCCGCGCATGCTCCGCAAGGCCGTCCTCGTCGCCCGCGCCGGTCGTCCGCATCGGTCACCCCTAAAACCCTTTCACAGGCTGGGCATCGAGAGTGACCGAACGGTTAATCCATGGCGCGCCAGTTGGCCGTCGTCAGCTCGCCGGCGTCAGCTCGCCGGCTGCATCACCCGGCCACCGAGACGGCGCGCGGTGTCGAGATGCATCTGCAGCGCCGGGATGCTGTTTTGGGCGAACGCCTTCACGTCCGGATCGGTGCCGGTCTGCGCTTCGTTCTGGAACACTTTCAGCGTCGCCGCGTGATCGGTCGCCTGACCGTTCAGGTATGCGACGTCGAAGGCGCGGCCGTGCAAACCTTGCAGTTGCGCGAACGAGTTGGTGTGGGCGGTGTCCATCGTGTCCGGCGGCGTGACGCCCTTGGTCTGCGCGAGGCGGGTCAGCTGCTGGTTCATCGTCGTGTGCTCGTCGACCATGCGGGTCGCGAACGCCTTGACCGTCTGGCGGCCGGCCTGATCGCGGGCGAGCTGGCCGAACGTGACCTCCTCGATGCCGGAGCGCGAGGCGAGGTCGAAGAACGTGGCGTCGGTGGTCGACAGGGTCGGCGTGGTCTGCGCCTGCACCGCCCCCTGCACTGCGGTGGCGGCCTTGTCGCCGGATGCGCAACCGGCAAGGCTTAGGATTGCGGTGGCGGCGAGGATACTCAGGCGGGCGCGGTTCATCATCGATGCAACTCCGATCCGTGATGGGGTTTGACGGCAACGCGACATGCGGCGGGAGGTTTTACATGACCGATTGGCGTGAGGACGGCGTGCGGGTGATCCCGGCGGACAGCCTGGACGGGAATACGCCCCAGACGCCCGGCATGGAACGGGCGGCCGCGGTCAACGCGGCACGGGTCGGCGCGCAACGCATCTGGGCGGGGACGGTGAAGATCGAGCCGGATGCGAAAACCGGCGCGCACCATCATGGTGCGCTGGAAAGCGTCATCTACGTCGTGCGCGGTCGGGCGCGGATGCGCTGGGGCGAACAGCTCGAATTCACCGCCGAGGCCGGGCCGGGCGACTTCATCTACATCCCGCCCTACGTGCCCCACCAGGAGATCAACGCCGCGTCGGACGCGCCGCTCGAATGCGTGGTCGTGCGCAGCGACAACGAGGCGGTGGTCGTGAACCTCGATATCACGGCCGCCGAAGCGCCGACGACGGTGCGCTGGATCGATCCGATCCATAAGCACTAAGCGAGGTCCAGCCGGCGAGCCGCACGCGCTCCACCAGCGCCATGTGGGGCACGGTCAGCGCGGCCAGGCCCACGAACACCAGTTGGACGATCTTGGCGTCCAGCGTGGTGCCGCCGAGCCACCACCAGCCGGCGGCGGCCAGGCATGTCACGCCGAGCATCGGGATGACGGCGGTCGCCAGCAGCGTGCGGCTATGCGCGAAGCTGGCGGTGCGCAGGATGTGGCGGGCGCTGTGCATGCCGCAGAAGAACACGGCGAAGGCCGGCAGCGGCGGCATCAGCGTGGCCAGGATTGCGACGGCGGCCAGTTCGATCCCAGAGACGGTGTCTTTTCGCGCCCGTAACAGCGCCGCCAAGGCGAGCGCGATCAGCCACGGCCAGCCGATCCTGTGCAGCGCGGCCGCGATCGTCGTGGCGGCACCGGCCGGGACCAGGGCTGCGAACAGGCGTGCCACATCCGCCCCGTGCAGCAGCGCCGGCAGCACGATGATCGCGCCGCCGTACAGAACGCGCGTCGGCCAGGGCGTCCCCTGTATCGGATCGCCCGAGAAATGCGCGGCGGACATGACGAGGAACGCGGCGAGGAACAGCGCCGGCGACAGGCGCCACACCGCGACGACCATCGCGGCCAGCGCAAGGTATGCGAGCGCGAACACGGCCCACTGCCCGGTCGCGCGCAGCCGGTATGTCGCGGCGGCGAAGATCGGGTCGAGCGCGCCGTGCGGCACGCCGAGCACCACGATGAGCGCGGCCAAGCGTCAGCAGTTCGAGGCGCGGACCGGGCGGCGGAAACAGCAGCGACGCGGCGGTGAGCAGCAGCGCCGCCACGCTGAACGCGAGCCCCTGACGGCGCAGCGTTCCGGTCATGCGGCGAGCAACCGGCGATTGGACACGGCATGCGGCAAGCGACGGATGAACGGCAATTTGGGCAACGCCCAGGCGATCGCGGCGTAGTCGGCCAGGGTTCCGCGATCGGACAGAAACCGGATGATCCTGGCCGTGTCCGCGCGTGCGAACAGCGTTGCGAACAGGCGTGGCGCAGCTTCCGGATCGCCGCGGATGACCGCCAACAGAATGCGGTCCATCGCGCGCACCAGCAACGGATCGGGGGTGTGCGATGCCGGCGGCCGACCATGCAGCAGCGCCTCGGCGCAGGCATCGGCCCATCGCTGGATGCGCTGAAAGGCGTAGCCGGTGCTCGGCCGCGCCGCCCCGGCGGTCAGGCCGGCGCGAACAAATGTCGGATCGGCACTTTCCGGCTGGGGTGCGATCCCCATCGGCAAAATCCCGCTCTCCTCCCGCAACACCGTGCAAGCGGCGCCGCCGGTCCGCCCCATCACCGCCCCGTCGAGATCGGCGGCAAGCGACGCACGGTCGAGCGGGTCTGGGCCGAACACGGTGAACTCGATCAGCGCCCGGGTCGGCGAGACCGGCAGGACGTAGGCGAACGCGACCCGGTCCGGGTCGGGCGGGAAGAAATCCATCAGCTCGGCGATCGCGGGGTCGAAGACCGGCTGGGCGCACTCGACCTCCCGCCCGGCGAACGACTGCCACAGCACCGCACCGCCTCGCACCGGAACCATAGGGCGCGTGTCGACGATCATTCGCGCGGTGCGTGGACCGAGGCTGGTTTCGACACGCCACAGCCCGCCGGTCTTTTCGGGCGGGGCGATCACGCGCGACGGCTGCTCCAGCGTGATCCGGCCGGTGGCCGCGATGGTCGCCATTGCCGCGTCGTAAAACGCCTGCGCCGGCAGCATCCGGTAGGGGGTTTTGCCGCAATCCAGCGTGCTCGCGATCGAGCCCGCCCGCACGGTGACGGCCGGCCAGCTATGCGCGACCAATGCATGCAGCGGGGCCGAGCCGTCGTCCCAGAAGCACCAGGTCCGGTCGCCGACATATTTTTCGCGCGCTTCGAGAACGATCGTTCGCGGCCCGTGTTCGGCGAGGCGCATCGCGAGAACTCAATCCGGCGCATCCACCGCCGATAATCAGCAGGTCCGCGTCAGCCGACATGCCGCAATCCCGCCAGCGCCGCGTGCAGCGCCGGGTCGTGGTGGCGCGCCGGCCGCCAGAACGACGGACCGGCCGGTGCCGTCAGCAGCGCTCGCGCGGTCAGGCCGACCTTCGCGCGCTTGCGTACCACAACCCGGCCGTCCCAATACGCGAGCCCGCGCCGCCGCAGCCGCGTGCCGATGGCGCGATACACGCGGGCGGCGACCAGGATGCCGGTGCGCGCGCCGAGCGGAAGGTAGGCGAGGCCACGCTCGCCGCTCGCGTAATACTCGTCCGCCATGTCGAGAAGCTCCTCGACGCACTCACGCAATATCGGTTTTAGGGAGGAGTGCGGATCGACAAGTGCGGCGGGCGACAGATTGCCCACGCGAGACATCGGCAGATAGCGACGGCCCGCGCGCGCATCGTCGGACACGTCGCGACAGATGTTGCTGAGCTGCATCGCGATGCCGAGGTCCACCGCGTGCGGGAAGGCGGCGGGATCGCCGACGTCGAGCACGCGGCACATCATCAGGCCGACCGTGCCGGCGACATGGTAGCAATACCGTAGCAGCGCCGCGTCGTCGGCGATCCGCACCGGATCGAGGTCGGATGCCACACCACAGATCAGGTCGGCGACGGATGCGGGTTCGATCCCGCATTCGGCCATCAACGCGATCATATCGACGGCCGCCGGATGCTCCGACGCGCCGGTTGCGATATCATGCGTCAGTGCTTGCAACGCCGCGCGCGCCATGTCCGGGCAATGCGCGTCGTCCACCAGATCGTCGACGCCGCGGCAGAATGCGTAGAGGCGGGTGGCGCGCGCGGCGTGAACCGGGCCGAGCAGGCGGCTCGCCCAGTGAAAGCTGCGGCCGTGTGCGGCGAGGATCGCGGCGGGGTCGTAGGCGCTCATGCCGGGATCAACGCGTCGATCACCTTGGCGGAGCACAGCACGCCGGGCAGGCCCGCACCCGGGTGCGTGCCGGCACCGACGAGGTAGAGGTTTTCGAAACCTTCCGCGCGATTGTGGAAGCGGAACCACGCCGATTGCCGGAACAGGGGCGCCACCGAAAAGCCGGCCCCGTGTTCGCTCAGATAGTCGTCGCGAAAATCTTCCGGGGTCATGACGAACTCCGCCGTGATCGTGCTGTCGAGGCCGGGCAGGATCGTGCGCGCCAACGCGGCGACGATGCGGTCGCGCAGGCGCGGGCCTTCGACCGGCCAATCGACCGCGCCCTGCAGATTGGGCACCGGGCAGAGCACGTAAAAACTGTCGCAACCGTCCGGCGCGAACCTCGGGTCGGTGGCGGTCGGGCGGTGCAGATATAGCGAAAAATCGTCGGCCAGGATTTTGCGATGAAAAATATCGTCGAGCAGCTCGCGGTATCGGGCACCCATCCAGATCGTGTGGTGCGCGACGTCCGGGTATTTCCGTGTCGTGCCGAAGAACAGGACGAACAGGCCCATCGAGAAGTGCGCCGCTTTCAGCTTGGCCCGTGTCGAAGCGCTTTGCCGCTCCTTCGGGATCATTGCGCCGTATAGGTGCGCGGGGTCGGCGTCGGACACGACGATGTCGGCCGAGAGCTTGGTCCCGTCGGCGAGCGTTACGCCGCGCGCGGTACGACCCTGAAAATCGATCGCGGCCACCGTGGTGCCGAGCCGGATGCCGATCCCGGATCGCTCCATGAGCGCACCGAGCGCGTTGACGATCGCGCCGGTGCCGCCGAGCGCGAAATGCACGCCATGCGCGCGCTCGAGGTAGTGGATCAGGCCGTAAATGCTGGTCGTGTCGAACGGACTGCCGCCGACCAGCAACGGCTGGATCGAGAACGCCTGGCGCAATTTGTCGTTGCGCAAATACCGGCACACGAGCTGCCACACGGTGCGGTCGGCGCGCAGGCCGATCAGGCGCGGGATCTGCCGCGCCATCGTCGATAGCCGGTGAAACGGTTGCGCCGACAGCTCGGTAAAACCGATGTCGAAGATGCGTTCCGAATGCGCGAGCAGAGCGAGGTAGCCGTCGCGGTCGCGCGGTTCGATCCTCCCGATCTCGGCCAGCGTTTCGTCGAGCGTTCCGCCGTAGTCGAAGTGGTCGCCGTCCGGAAACACGAACCGGTACCACGGCTTTAGCGGCACCAGGGTGATGAAATCGTCCATCGTCTCGCCGAACAACGCGAACAGCTCTTCGAGCAGGAAGGGTGCGGTGATGACCGTCGGGCCCGCGTCGTGACGAAAGCCGTCGCGGTAGAACACCTGGGCGCGACCACCGAGGTCCGCGCACCGGTCGATGATCGTGACGCTGAAATCCTTGGCGCGCAGGCGAAGCGCCGCCGCGATGCCGCCGAACCCCGCGCCGACGACGAGCGCCGTCCTCATAGTGACGCGGACAGGCGCATCGCGAGAGTTCCGAGCAGGTTGCCGCTGCCATCCGGCAACGCCGCCGCACCGGCCGCCGCATCGCGAAGCCGGCCGATCGCGAGGCCGCGGGCGACGCGCTCCGCCATCGCTCCCTCGGTTTCGCGCAGGATCGGAACGATGTTGAGCGCGCCGCGTCGCGCGTCGTGCGCCACGTCCGTGAGATCGTCGGCGATCTGATAGCCGACCGCGAAATGCCCTGCGGCAACGCGCGCCGCGTGAAGGGCACCAGCCCGGCCCGCCCCGATCAGCGCCAATTCGAGCGGCAGGCCGAGCAAGGCGCCCGATTTGTCCCGCGCCACCGCCTCATAGGCTTCGAGGCTACGCAGGCCGCCTCGCAGATCCTCGCACTGCCCGTCGATCGCGGTGGCGACCCGTTCGTGCGCCGATGCGATCAGCGCCGGCACGACGGTCCGGTCGGAGAAGCCCGCGAGCGCCGCGTAAGCCGCCGACAGCAACAGGTCGCCCGAACAGATGGCCACGGCGGCACCGAACGCGCGCCATACGGTCGGCCGGTCGCGCCGCGTCTCGTCCCGATCCTGCACATCGTCATGGACCAGGGACGCGTTGTGGAGCAGCTCGGCCGAGCAGGCCAAGGCCACCGCGTCGCTCTCGCCGAGCCCAAGCGCCAACCCCGCCGACAGGGCGAGGCGGGCGCGCACCCGGCGGCCGCCCGCCGCAAGATGATGGCGACCCGCCCGCGCCGCCTCGGACCAGGACCGTCCGGCACCGAGCACGCTGGCCATGCGCGCGTCGACCGCCCCCAGGAGGTCATCGGACCGGACCGGCGAAAGGCGCGATGGTAGAAGGTCGGCGTGCATCGATCACCCTGTCCGGAAGGACCCGTGAGAGCCGAACGCTCCCACGGGTGTCGCGGTTGAGGTTTCGAGTTACGCGGTCGCGACGTGTGCCGCTGTCTGGCCCGTCATGTCATGAGCCTCCGCCTCGGATTTGCGCGCGGCGATCAGATAGATGAGCACGCCGAACGCGGCTTTCGCGACGATGTCGGCGATGGTGTAGCCGACCTGCACCGCGACCATCCCGTCGGCCCCCTTGCCGAGACCGATCATCGGCAGAACGAACACGATCGGGTAGAAGCACCACGAAATCACGGTGATCCACCGCGCGGCGCTGACGAGGCCGCGGGCACGCTCCGGCTGTTTCGTGATCGAGTCGTTGAGGCCGACGAACAGCGTGTAGACGATGATGACGAACGGGATCATCGCAAGCGCCCAGAACAGCCATTTCGTTCCGCTGTCGCCGGAGATCTCACCCGGGTAGCCGAGGATGACCATGACCGCCGCCAGCACGCCGAGCGTGATCGCGCGCTTCGACGTCTCGGCGGCCGACAGACGCATGACCAAGATGAGTTCGGTCAGCAGCAACGGCACCGTCAGCAGCCAGTCGACATACCGGTAGGCGTCGTTGAAGGCCACGCCAGTGGCTTTCACGTCGTTGCCGTTGACCACGTAAGCCGCTTCCCACGACTGGAAGATACGGAAGTAATGATAGCAGGCGATCAGGGTGACGAGCCCGGTGATGGTGATCGCGGTGCGATACGCCGGTGCCACCTGCGACCGGTTGAGGAAGAAGAACAGAGTCGCCGCGCCCATCACGGCGATCGTGAATGAGAACGAGTTGTAAACAAAAGAGTATTGGCCGACGCTGATCATCGTATCCATCCTGCTGCCCCCCGTGTGCGCCGCAATATCGCGGTGCGGCACATTTTTCATGTCTGAACCGGTATGGTCCGGATGTGCAGGTGGGCCCCATCCCGATCTTGAACAGGGACGCAACGGACGTTTTTGTAATATTGGTGGCCGTCTGGGCCGCCGCTTAACGCGCGTGGCGAAACCGCTCGACCGCCGCGACCAGGGCGCGCCTTATGCCCGGTTCAAGTGCGGAGTGACCCGCGTCCGGCACCACCGACAGGCGTGCCGAAGGCCACGCGGCGGCGAGGTCGAACGCGGTGCGCGCCGGGCAGATCATGTCGTAACGGCCCTGCACGATTTCGGCTGGAACGCGGGAAATGCGGTCCATCGCGCCGAGCAGGCCGCCTTGCGGCAGGAACAGGCCGTGGGCGAAATAATGCGCCTCGATCCGGGCCAGCCCGAGTGCGCCGCGATCCTGCGCGAACGAGCTGACGGAATCCGGGCTCGGCAGCAGCGTCGAGCAACTGCCCTCGTAGATCGACCACGCGCGGGCCGCCGGCATGTGCACCGCCGCGTCGGGGTCGCACAGGCGGCGCAGGTAGGAGCCGAGCAGGTCGGCCCGCTCCCGCTCCGGCAGGAAGCTCACGAAGGCGGCGTGCGCGTCCGGGAAGATGGCGCCCATGCCGTGCAGGAACCACTCGACCTCCGCCGGGCGGCCGAGGAACACGCCGCGCAGCACGCAGCCGCCGACCCGGTCCGGGTGCGCCTGCGCGTAGGCGAGTGCGAGGGTCGAGCCCCACGAGCCGCCGAAGAGCAGCCAGCGGTCGATGTCCAGATGCCGGCGCAGCTGCTCGATGTCGTCGACCAGATGTTGCGTCGTGTTATCGGTCAGCGAACCGAGCGGGCGTGACCGGCCGGCCCCGCGCTGGTCGAAGATCACGAGCCGCCAGTGCATCGGGTCGAAAAAACGGCGGTGCACCGCCCCCGCGCCGGCACCCGGGCCGCCATGCAGGAACAGGACGGGCATGCCGCGCGGGTTGCCGACCTGCTCCCAATACATGACGTGTCCGGCGGACAGCGGCATGTAGCCGGTCTCGAACGGACCGATCTCGGGGAACAGGTCACCGCGCGGCATAGCGCCAAACTCTATCGGTGCCGTGCCGCGCGGGCTACCCTGCGGCGATGCAAAGAGTGTGGATCGTGTGCGGCGCGTTACTGGGCGCGGTCGCCGTGATGCTCGCCGCCGCCGGGGCGCACGGGCTGCAAAGCCGGGGCGAGCTCGCCGTCGGCGAGGTCCGGGCGGCGGCGCAGATTGCCGGCTGGCACGCGCTGGCGCTGCTGTCGGTCGCGTTTTGGGCCGCTCGCGGCGGCACGTTGGCCGTGCTCGCGGGTTGCGGTTTCCTGTTGGGCAGTGCCGTGTTCATCGCGGCCGTGGCCGGCGACGCGTTCGGCGTGGCCGGTGTCGTTCGGGCGGCCCCGGTCGGCGGCACGGTGCTGATCGCGGCATGGCTGCTGCTGGCCGCCTCGGCGGTGCGGGCGCGCTGACCGGCTCGGCGTATCTGGCGGCGGAAGGCTTCGAGGCACCGCTCGCGGAGGAGCTGTCGCGCCTCGGCGTTCCCGTCGAACGCTGGCATGGCCGGCTGGCGCTGTCGTCCGCACCGCCGGTCCATGCGGCGTGGGCGCAGGACATCTGGCTCGACCCTCGTGAGGTGCCGGCCGAGAGCGTGCGGGCGGCGGCGGACGCGTTGCGGGCGGTGCAGCGGAACTGGAGCGCCTACGCGCCCGGCCTGCACCGGCGGACGGCCTTGATCGCCGGGCGCCTGCCGCCGGTGTCGGCCCGCCCGATCGTGTTCCCGGCACCGGCCCCGACGGCGCATCTCGGCGCGTGGACGCTGCTGGCCACCGACCGGCTGCTGTTCAGCCCGGCCAAATCGAGCCCGGTGCCGAACGGCGAGATGGTGTTCGAACTCGACCACATCGGCCCGCCGAGCCGGGCCTACGTCAAATTGTGGGAGGCTCTGACGTGGATCGGCAGCACCCCCGGTCCGGGCGAGCGATGCATCGACCTGGGTGCCGCGCCGGGCGGCTGGACCTGGGTGCTGGCGAGCCTCGGCGCGCGGACGATCGCCGTGGACAAGGCACCGCTGGAGCCGAGGATCGCCGCCATGCCGGGTGTCGAAAGCCGGACCGAGAGCGCGTTCGCGATGGTTCCGGAACCGGCCGGGTGGCTGTTGAGCGACGTGATCGCCTACCCGGACCGGCTACTCGCCTTGGTGCGGCGCTGGATCGCGGCGGATTGCGTGAAAAGGATCGTCTGCACCGTCAAGTTTCAGGGGGAGACCGACCACGACGCGGCGGCCGGCTTCGCGTCCATCCCGGGCGGGAGGCTACGGCACCTGTCGGCCAACAAGCACGAGCTGACGTTCGCCTGGTGCCGGCCGGATCAGCGCCAGTAGCTCTCGTTCGTGGAGTAGCCGTACGCCTCGAGCTCCGGGCCGCAGATGCGTCTAAAAATATCTTTTTGATTTTCGTTCCACGGCAGGGTCGCCAGGCTGTCGATGCGGGCGGCGCTGCCTTCGCTGGTCTGCTGCGGGCGGTTGCGCTGAAACGTCGTCTGCACGCCCTTCATGGCCTCGTCCGAAAGACCGAGCAGCATCGCCATGCTGCTCGCCACCTGATCCGGATGCTGGATCATGTCTTGCTGATCGATCTCGATGTAGCTTCCGGCGGGCAAGACCGGCCTCACCTCGCGCCAGACCGACATGTTCCGCGCCCAGTCGCTGCAATGGTATTCGAACGTGTGGGTCGGGAACTTCTTCAGCCGCGACCCGACATTCTCGATCGCGCGGCGCTTGGCGAAGATGAATACCGAATCCGGCCACATCGTTTTGATGACCGGCAGGATCGACAGCATCTCCGGGTTGCCGGTCTTGTCGAACCACGGAACCTGCGTGTTCAGCGCGTCGATCGTCGTCTTGAACGTTCCCCGCAGGTCGGCCAGCAGCTTGGCCTTGTCCACGACCGAGGCCAGGACCTTGGCGTTGCCGTCCGCGTACAGCGAGAAGTGCCGTTCGACGGACTTCTCGATCCAGGCGAGCAGGGTGAGGAAGTTGCCCTCCCGGTAGCCGAAGTAGCCGGCGGCCAGCATCGCGTCGACGAGGATGCTGGTCCCCGAGCGCGGCGACCCGACGACGAATGCCGGGAATTTCAGCGATGTCATGGTGTGGTCTCTCCCGGTGAGTGGAGCGTCGCTCCGAGCCCTCGTGGCGGCATCGATCAAAGTGCTCATGTCGAACGTCACTAGGATTAGGGACGAATGGTAATTTGCGGTTGTGATCGACGCAAGGTCGCGCGCTCCCGGCCGGCTGTTTTCAGCCCGCTAGCTTGGATCATAATTCATTAAACCTCGTAACTTGTCCGCGATCCGCGCCGCCGTGTCGGGCGGCAGGTCGGGATGGATCGGCAGGGCGAGGATGCGGCCCGCGAGATCCTCGCTGACCGGCAGCGCCGCGCCGTCATGGACGTGGGCATAGGCGGGCTGCCGGTGGAGCGGCACCGGATAGTAGATCGCCGTCGGGATGGAGGCCGCCCGCAGCCCCGCCTGCGCCGCATCGCGTGCGGCCCGGCCGGGAAACAGGATCGCGTAGACGGCCCAGGCGCTGGTCGAGTCCGCGACCCTGGCCGGGGTCCGCACCAATCCCGCGAGCGCCTCGTCGTAGGCCCGCGCCAAACGTTCGCGGGCGCGGATTTCGGCGTCGAACACGTCGAGCTTGGCGAGCAGCACCGCCGCCTGCAGCGTATCGAGCCGGCCGTTCATGCCGACGCGCAAAACCTCGTACCGCGTCGCGCCTTCGCCGTGCGACCGGAGCGACCGGTACAGCTCGGCCCGGGCCGGGTCGTCGGTGAGCAGCGCGCCGCCGTCGCCGTAGCCGCCGAGCGGCTTGGACGGGAAGAAACTGATCGCCGTCGCGTCGGCCATCGCCCCCAGCGGACGGTTGCCGAGGCTGGCCCCGAAACTCTGGGCGCAGTCGTCGAGCGTGAACATGCCGTGCTCCGCCGCGATGCCGCCCAGCGCCGGCCAGTCCGCCGGCTGCCCGAACAGGTCGACGCCGACCAGGGCGCGGGGTTTCAGCCGTCCTCCGGCGACGACCGCCTCGACCCGGCGGCGCAGGTGCGCGGGGTCGATCTGGAACGTGTCCGGATCGACGTCGACGAACACCGGCGTGGCCCCCAGCAGCAACGGCACCTCGGCGGTGGCCGTGTAGGTGAACGCGGGCAGAAACACCGCGTCGCCGGGTCCGATGCCCTCGGCCATCATCGCGATCTGCAGCGCGTCCGTGCCGGAGCTGACCGCGACGCAATGCGCGGCGTCCCCTCGCTGGGCGAGCGCCGTTTCCAGCTCGGCGACTTCGGGGCCGAGGATGAACTGGCAATGGGCCAGCACGGCGTCGATCCGGCGGCGCAGCCCGTCGCCGAGCCGGATTTGCTGCGCGGGCAGGTCGAGGAAGCGGATCGGCATCGGGTCAGGCGTTGGCATTGTCGAAACTCTGTTCCTTGAGCGGGGGGCCGAGCGCGGTCAGGCTCGGTGCGCGGGAGACGTGGATGCCGCGGGCATGGGCCAGCGCGAGCAGCGCCGCCAGCCGCCCGCCGTGCAGCTCCGGCGCGGTGACGATTATCAGATCGAGGTCCGACAGGCGGTCGAGGACCACCTCGGCGTCCGCGATCGCGCCCAGGATCGGACAGCCGTGGATGCGTCGGCCGGTCTGACCGTCGCCGAGGGAGAGCAGACCGATGGCGCGCAGGCCGGCATCGGGGTCGATCGCGAGCGCGCGAAGGAACAGGTCGGCCCCAGCGCCGGTGCCGACCAGCAACACGGGCCGCCCGAGGGTCGCATCCCGGGTGCCGCCGCGCAGAAAACGGTAGGCCGCGCGCGAGCCCGACAGCAGGACGCACAGGCAGAGCGCGTCGATGACCGGGAACGCGGCCGAGGGCAGTTTCACCCGCGCCACCTGTAGGACGAGGGTCGTGAGTGCCGCGGCCAGCGCGCTCGCGGCGGCGATGGCGAGCAGTTCGGCCGAGCCCGCGAAGCGCCAGTATTGCGTGGACAGGCCGAACGGCAGCCCGGCCAGCGACACGGCGGCCGCCGCCCATAGCAGCGCCCACGGATTGGGGGCCGTCGCGGCTGGGTTGGCGAGGTAGATCGCGGCCAGACAGGCGACCGCGCCCACGATCGCGTCGCCGCCGGCGTTGGCGGCGATCCGGCGGGCGGCCACGGATATTTTTGCGGAGTCGGCGGTCACGCGGGCGCTATAGCCGCAACGCGGCCGGCACCGCTAATCACCGTCCATGACCGTCCTGGCTTTCCTGCGCCACCTGCTTCTGTGCGGCGTGCTGGCGCTGGTATCGGCCGTCGTCGTGGTCGCGATGATGTCGGCCGGCGTGATCGACCGGCCGGCGGAGCGCAAGGCGCACACGAACCCGACGCCGAAGGGCGGCGGCCTCGGCGTGGTGGTCGCGTTCCTGCTCGGCATCTCGGCGCTGTATTCGACCGCCGCCTTCGCCCGCATCGCCGACCCGTATTTCCTCGGCGTGATCGCGGGCTCGGCCCTGATCGCGGCCGTCAGCTACGTCGACGATCTGCGCGACTGGCCGTTCACCGTGAAACTCGCCGCGCAAATCGTGGCCGCACTGGCCGTGGTCGGCAGCGGGCTGTGGATCCAGGTGTTCAACGTGCCGTCCATCGGCGCGGTCGATGTCGGCTGGTTCGGGGCGGTCGCGACGCTCGGCTGGATCCTGTTCGCGACCAACGCCACGAACTTCGTCGACGGGCTGGACGGCCTGTGCGCCGGCACCTGCCTGATCGCGTGCGGGTTCCTGGCCGGCGTGGCCCAGGGCGCCGGCGGGCTGTTCGTCTACGCGGCGGCGATGCTGCTCGGCGCGGGGCTGGTCGGGTTCCTGCCGTTCAACTTCCCCCGTGCGAGGATCTTCCTCGGCGATGTCGGCAGCCAGTTCTGCGGCTTCGTGCTGGCGGTGCTGGGCGTCGCGGCGGCCCGGTTCGAGCAGGTGGAGCTGAGCTTCCTGCTGGTGCCGATGCTGCTGAACGCGGTGCTGTTCGACGTCGCGTTCACGCTGGCGCGGCGGCTGCTGGCGGGCCAGTCGATCACCACGCGCCACCGGGGGTTCCTGTTCCAGATCGCGCACCGGGGCGGCCTGCACGCGCGGCACGTGACGCTGATCTACTGGGCGTTCGCGGCGTATGGCGGCATCGGCTGCATCGGGTTCGTGGCGGCACCATCATCGTGGAAGCCGCTGATCCCGCTGCTGGTCATCCTGCCGCAGCTGGGGTGGGTCGCACTGGTGACGGTGCGGGCGCGGCGCGCGCGGATCGGGGCATGGTGAGCAGGATCGCGGCCCCGGCGGTCAGCAGCACCACGATCACCGCCATCCCGGCGCGCAGGCTGCCGGTCGCCTGCGTCACCGCGGCCAGGGACAGCGGGCCGATGAACGACGTCACCCGCCCGGACAGCGCGAACAACCCGAAATAGGCGGCGCGAGCCTCGGGGGGTGCGAGCCGCGCCATCAGGCTACGGCTCGCCGCCTGCGACGGGCCGACGAAGACGCCGAGCATCAGGCCGAGCACCCAGAACGCGACCTCGCTCCGCACCAGCAGGATCGCGGCCCCGAGCACGGCGAGCCCGACGACGCTCGCGAACGTGGTGGTCCAGGCACCGAGCGTGTCCTCGACGAAGGCGGCCGCCAGCGCGCCGAGGCCGGCGGTCAGCGTGAGGCCGATGCCGAACAGCAGCACGCCGGTCGGCGACATCCCGAACGTGGCGGCCGCGTAGATGCCGCCGAACGCGAACAGGGTGACGATGCCGTCGGTGAACAGCAGCCGGGCGACCAGAAAGCGGCGGATCACCGGGCGCGACCACGCGTCGCGCGCCACCGGACGCAGACCCGCGAAGCCCGCCCGCACGGCGGCCAGCCAGCCGACGCCGGAGGGGCCGCGCGGCGCGAACGCCAGCAGCGGCCAGCAGAACGCGATGATCCAGAGGCCGGCCAGCAGCGCGCACGCCCGCACCGGCTCGGCCATCGCGCGCGACAGGCCGAATGGCGGGTTTTCGGGGAGAACCAAGCCGACGAGGCAGAGCGTCAGGCAGATCAGCCCGCCGCCATAGCCCGCCGCCCAGGCCAGCATGGACAGCCGGCCGAGCCGTCCGGGTGCCGCCAATTCGGGCAGCATCGAGTTGTAGAACACCGTGCCGACTTCCAGCGCCACGGCCCCGATTCCGGCCAGCACCAGCGCCCGGGGCACTTGCCCGGCATGGGGATGGACCGTCCACAGACAGAGTGTCGCGGCGGCGAGGATCACGGTCGCGACGGCGAGCAGCACGCGGCGGCCACCGCCCCGGTCCGCGATCGCGCCCAGCGGCACCGCGAGCAACGCCACCGCGACGCCGGCCACGGCCTGCATCCGGCCCCATTGCGCGGCCCCGAGGGTCGGGTCGGCGGCGACGGCCTGGGTGAAATAGGTCGCGAACACGAAGGTCGCGATGACGCTGCTGTAGGCGCTGTAGCCGCAATCGTAGAGCACCCAGGCGATCAGGCTGCGTCGTTGCGTCGGCATTTTTATCGCATGCCACTTCGCATGGCATGCGCGCCAGCACGGCGCACGACGGCGCGTCAGAAGTCGGTGACGCGGCCCTTATGCTGCCAGTCGCCGTACCGCGTCGGCTCCGGCCCCGGCGCGCCGCCGATTTCGGGCGGCAAGGGCGGCGTCTCCTCTGGCTCCGGCGCGGTGGTCGGGGGCTGCTCCGGGGGAAGGGGTGTGGTCGCCATGCCACACAGATGGGCAACGACGCCGCGTGGCGCAACGGTGCGCTCCCGGCGGGCCGTCTGCCCCGTAATAACCACCGGCGACCCACGAAGGACCTCGATGCGCCGAGCGCTCATGCTGCTGCTATGCCTGTTGTCGGCGCTTGGGCTCGGGCTTGGGCTCGGGGCCGGTGCACGCGCCGAGCCGGGGCCGGAGCGCGAGTTGTCGGTGCAGAACCATGCCCACCGTCCGGTCAACGAGCTGTACGTCTCGCCGACGACCGCCGAGAACTGGGGCGACGACCGGCTGGGCGACGCGCAGATCGCCCCCGGCGACACTTTGCGGGTCAAACTCGGGCGCACGCGCGATTGCGTGTTCGACGTGCAGGCCATCTACGACGACGCGAGCCGCGAGGAGCGGCATGGCATCGACCTTTGCCGCAACCGCGTCGTGGTGTTCGACGGCACCGGCGCCATCAAGCCGGCCGACGCGCGCGGTGCCCGCCACGTCGTCACCGTCGAGAACGACTCCGCGCGGCCCATCCAGCAGGTCTTCATCTCGTCGTCCGACAGCGGCGATTGGGGCGACGACCTGTTGCACGACGGCAGCCTGTCGGTCGCCGCACGCACCCAGCTCGCCTATCACGGCGACTGCGTGGCCGATCTGCGGATCGTGTACGACAATCGCGGGGCGGAGGAGCGGCGGGGACTCGACCTGTGCGCGATGGGCGGGATCGCGATCGCCGCCGGCTGGACCACGACGGAGACGCCGGTCGTGCCGAAGGGCGTCGGCACCGAACCGGTGGCACTGCCCGTGGTCAACCAATCCGGCCACCCGGTGCGGGAACTGTTCGTGACGCCCGAGGATGGGGAGCGGGGGGCCAACATGCTCGGTGGCCCGCTCGCCGACGGGGCCAGCATCACGGTCACCGTGACCCGGCCGAAAACGACCTGCCGGTTCGCGGCGAGGATCGTGTTCGGGGAGAAATGGCCGGACCGGGACGTGACGGGTCTGGACCTCTGCCATCCGGCGCCGCTGGTCTTATTGCCGAAACCTTAATCGTTTCTCGCGCCGTCGTGGCTTCCCGTGCCGTGCCGTGCCGTCCACAACGCGGCCCATGACCTTTCGCATCATGAAGCGGCGCACCATCCTGGCCGGGCTGGCCGCCGGCGCCTTCCCCGCCGCCGTCTGTCCCAGCGCCGCCTTCGCGCAGGCCGACGATCAGGCCGACCTCGCCCGCGTCTCGTCGTATCTGAACGGCGTGCACACGCTGAAGGCGCGGTTCGACCAGTTGGCACCCGACGGCTCGACCAGCCAGGGGCTCGCGTGGATCCAGCGGCCGGGGCGGATGCGGTTCCAGTACGACCCGCCGACGCCCCTGCTGCTGGTCGCGGGGCACGGCCTGTTCGTCTACTACGACCGCGAGCTGCAGCAGACGACCAACATCCCGGTCGGCGACACCCCGCTCGGTATCCTGCTGCGCGACCCGCTCGATCTGACCGGCGACGTGCGCGTGACCGGTGTCGCGCGGCTGCCGGGCCAGCTTCAGGTCACGGTGCTGCGGACGAAAACGCCGTCCGACGGGACGCTGACGCTGATCTTCTCCGAGGGCCCGCTGACGCTTCGCCAATGGGTGGTGGTGGACGCGCGGCGGCAGCAGACGCGCGTGACGCTGTCCAACATCCAGTATGGCGGCACGTTCGATCAGGACATGTTCGTCTTCATCAATCCGAAATTCATCCCAGGCAGCGACAAGCTTTATCGTTGAGAAATGCTGCAGCGCGGCAGATTTGCCTTCAAATCGCCGTCGTGAACGCCCACACTTCCTACAATGAAGTCGCTTGTCGGGATCAGCTGCTGTGCCAAGCCGGTCGGCGTGTACGCCATGCCGAGCCACGCCGCTTCCGACACCTACATCCGCGCCACCGCGTGCCTGGTCGGCGCCACGCCGATCCTGCTGCCGGCGGACGAGACGGCGACCGACGTCACCACGATCCTGAGGCATATCGACGGGCTGATCCTGACCGGCAGCCGCAGCAACGTGCAGCCCTGCCTGTACGGCGGGCCGGAGCATTGCGCGGGCACGCCGGAGGATGCGGCGCGGGATGCGGTGACGCTGCCGCTGCTGCGCGCCGCGATCGCGCGCGGCGTGCCGGTGCTGGCGATCTGCCGGGGCCTGCAGGAAATGAACGTCGCGCTCGGCGGCACGCTGCACCAGCGGTTGCAGGATTTGCCGGGCCGCATCGACCACTCGACGCCGCTGCAGGCCAACCCCGGCGTGCGCACGGGATTGGCGCACCGGATCGACATCGTCGCCGGCTCATGGCTGCACCGCACGGTCGGCGCGCGCACGCTGGCGGTGAACTCGCTGCACAACCAGGGCATCGACCGGCTCGCTCCGGGCCTGGTCGCCGAGGCCTGTGCCCCGGACGGCACCGTCGAGGCGATCCGGGTCGTGACGGCGCGCGGCTTCGCGGTCGGCGTGCAGTGGCATCCGGAGTTCGACTGGGAACGCGACGCGGCCAGCCGGGCGATCTTCGCCGCGTTCGGCCACGCGGTCGCGGCGTACGCGGCACCCGCCGAGGGCAGATTGGCCGCCGACTGATTCCGGGGCGCGCGTCGTGATCGTTTTCGAACTGACGGTGGGGCTGCTGTTCGCGGGCGTCATGCTCGCGCTGCTGGCCGGCCGGATCGGATTGCCGTTCCCCGCCCTGCTCGCGATCGGCGGTGCCGCCCTGGCGCTGGTCCCCGGCATGCCGGACGTCTCGGTCGAACCCGGCTTCGTGCTCGCCCTGTTCGTCGCGCCCCTGCTGCTCGACGCCGCGTTCGACACCAGCCTGCGCGACCTGCGGGAAAACTGGCGGCCGGTCGGGACATTGGTGTTCGCCGCCGTCACCGTCACCACGATGGCGGTCGCCGTGGTGGCCCGCGCATTGCTGCCCGACCTGCCCTGGCCGGCGGCGATCGCACTCGGTGCCATCGTGGCCCCACCGGACGCCTCGGCCGCGACGGCCGTGCTGCGCCGGCTGCATCCGCCGCACCGCATCCTGGTCATCCTCGAAGGCGAAAGCCTGCTGAACGACGCGACCGCGCTGCTGATCTTCCGGGTCGCCCTGGTGGTGCTGGCCGGGACCCATTCCGTCTGGGTCACGGGCGGGCTGTCGGTGTTCTCCTGCGTCGCGGGCGTCGTGGCCGGCCACGTGCTGGCGCGCGTCTACATCCGGCTGACGAGGACGGTCGAGGATCTCGCGATCCTGGTCACGCTCCAATTCCTCGGCACGTTCGGCCTGTGGCTGCTGGCCGACGCGCTCGAACTGTCGCCGATCCTGACGATGGTCGCCTACGCCATGACCCTCGCCCAGCACGGCTCCGGCCAAGTGGGCGCCCGGGCGAGGATCGTGTCGCTCGCGGTGTGGGAGGTGGTCGTCCTGGTGCTGACCGTGCTCGCGTTCATCCTGGTCGGGCTGCACCTGAAGGCGACGTGGGGGGCGCTCGGCGACAAATGGCCGGCGTTGCTGTTCGCCGGCACCGTGACCGCCACCGTGGTCGCGTCCCGGATGATCTGGGTGATGGGGTACAACCTCGCGGTCCAGCTCAAGAACCACCTGTTCGGCGCCGCGAAGATGCGCACGAAAATGCTGCCGACGTGGCGGGGCGGCGTGGTGGTCGGCTGGTGCGGCATGCGCGGGATCGTCACTTTGGCCGCCGCCCTCGCCCTGCCGAGCGACATGCCGCATCGCGAGCTGCTGGTGTTCACCGCGTTCTCGGTCGTGCTGGTGACGCTGGTCGTGCAGGGCCTGACGCTGCCGGCGGTGCTGCGGTGGGCGCGGCTGGCGGATGACGGGCCGGTCCAGGCCGAGGTGCGCCTCGCGCGCGCGGAGGCGGCGCGCGCGGCGGACGGGCTGCTGACCATGGCGGAGCGGTCGCCCGCGCGCGACGTTCTGCGCGGCATCTATCGCCGCCGGATGGCCGAGGACGTGCCGGACGACACGACGCTGGCCGCGCTACACCTCGACGCGATCCAGGCGGAGCGCGCCGCGCTGGACGACCTGCGGGCGAGCGACCGCATCGGGGACCACGCGTTCCGCCAGGTCGAGGCCGAACTCGACTGGGCCGAGGTTTCGGCCCAGCGGGAACGGGAGCGGGGCGAGACCGAACCGGACGAGCAGCAGCGCGGCGGCCCGCCGTAGCGCGCCGCTATTTCGGCGCGATGTCGACCTTCAGCGACAGCTCGCGCAGCCGCGCGGCCGGCACCTCGGCCGGTGCGCCCATCATCAGATCCTCGCCCTGCTGGTTGAGCGGGAACAGGATCACCTCGCGGATGTTCGGCTCGTCGGCCAGCAGCATGACGATGCGGTCGATCCCCGGCGCCGACCCGCCGTGCGGCGGTGCGCCGAACCGGAACGCGCTCAGCATGCCGCCGAACCGCGCCTCGACCTCCTCCGGCGGGTAGCCGGCGATCGCGAACGCGCGGACCATGATGTCCGGCCGGTGGTTGCGGATGGCGCCGCTGCTGAGTTCGATGCCGTTGCAGACGATGTCGTACTGATACGCCTTGATGGTCAGCGGATCCTGCCCGTCCAGCGCCGCCATCCCGCCCTGCGGCATCGAGAACGGGTTGTGCGAGAAGTCGATCTGCCCGGTGTCCTCGTTGCGCTCGTACATCGGGAAGTCGGTGATCCAGCAGAACCGGAACGTCCCCTGCTCGATCAGGCCGAGATCGGTCGCGAGCCGCGTGCGCACGGCGCCGGCGAACTTCGCCGCCGTCTCCTCCGGCCCGGCGGCGAAGAACACGCTGTCGCCGGCCTTCGCCCCCGTCGCCGCGCGGATCGCCTCGGCGCGGTCGGGCTCGAGGTTTTTCGCGATCGGGCCTTTGGCACCGTCGGCCGCGAACTGGATGTACCCGAGCCCGCCGGCCCCCTGCTCGCGCGCCCAGTCGTTCAGCTTGTCGAAGAAGCCGCGCGGGTTGCCCGCCGTTCCCGGTGCGACGATCGCCCGCACGACGCCGTTCGACGCCGCGATCCGGGCGAACAGGCCGAAGCCGCTGCCCGCGAAATGCCGGGTGACGTCGGTGACGCGCAGCGGGTTGCGAAGGTCGGGCTTGTCGCTGCCGTAATCGCGCAGCGCGACGTCGTACGGGATGCGCACGAACGGTGCCGGATCGACCACGCGGCCGTCCGAGAACTCCTCGAACACGCCGGCCATGATCGGCTCGATCGTCGCGAACACGTCATCCTGCGTGACGAACGCCATCTCGAAATCGAGCTGGTAGAATTCGCCCGGCGAGCGGTCGGCACGGCTCGCCTCGTCGCGAAAACACGGCGCGATCTGGAAGTAGCGGTCGAGGCCCGCGACCATGGCGAGCTGCTTGAACTGCTGCGGCGCCTGCGGCAGCGCGTAGAATTTTCCGGGATGCAGGCGTGCCGGCACCAGGAAGTCGCGCGCACCCTCGGGGCTCGACGCGGTCAGGATCGGCGTCTGGAACTCGGTGAAGCCGGCCTCGATCATGCGGCGCCGGAAACTCGCGATCACGCCCGCGCGCAACATCATGTTGCGACGGACCTTGTCGCGCCGCAGGTCGAGGTAGCGGTATTTCAGCCGCGTCTCGTCCGAATACTTCTCGTCGCCCGCCACCTGCATCGGCAGCACGTCGGCCGAGGACTGGACCGCGACGGTCTGCGCCCGCACCTCGACCTCACCGGTCGGCAGGCGCGGGTTCACGGTCGACGGGCTTCGCAACACCACCTCGCCGGTCACGGTGATGACGCTCTCGACCCGCAGCGGATCGACCGCCGCGAACGCCTCCGACCCGGCCGGGAAGACGCACTGCGTCAGCCCCGCGTGGTCGCGCAGGTCGATGAACAGCAGGCCGCCATGGTCGCGTTTGGCGTGGATCCAGCCCGACAGGCGAACGGTCGAGCCGGCGGTGTCCGCGCGCAGGGCGGCGCAGTCGTGGGTGCGGTAGGGGTGCATGGGCGGGGTTGCATCGCGGGCGGGCGGGCGTGTCAAGCGGCGAACTCCGGCCGGCCTGCGCCGTTCGGTCTGACCGCGGCAAAAACGATGGTGTGCTCCGATGAAGTCTGGCGCGGCTCCCCTGCTGATCGCAGCCCTTGTGGGCGGGGCCGCTCTGGCGCTGTCGCGGCCGGCACCGAAGCGGCGACGTGAGCGGACAGTCAGGGTCGTGGTCGTCGGGGCGGGGTTCGGCGGGCTGAACGCGGCGATGCGCCTCGCGGGGCGGCCGGGCGTCGACCTTACCGTGATCGACAGCCACAACCATCACCTGTTCCAGCCGCTGCTGTATCAAACGGCCACCGCGGCGCTGGCCCCGTCCGACATCGCCACCCCGTTGCGCGGCATCCTGCACCCTGGCGAGCGGACCCGCGTGCTGCTCGGCACCGTCACCGGCGTCGACACCGCATCGCGCGAGGTCGTGTGGGATGGCGGCCGGCTGCCCTACGACGAGCTGATCGTGGCCACCGGTTCGGTGCCGAGCTATTTCGGCCACGACGATTGGGCACGGTCGGCACCGGGCCTGAAGACGCTCGACGACGCGATCCATCTGCGCCGGCGCATCCTGATGGCGTTCGAGCGCGCGGCCGGGGCCGGTAAGGCGGACAGGGCGCGCCTGCTGACGTTCGTCCTGATCGGGGCCGGGCCGACCGGCGTCGAGATGGCCGGCGCCATCGCCGAACTGGCGCAAGACCTCCTGACCCACGACTACGACCTGCCGGGTGCCAAGGCGCGGATCGTGCTGATCGAGGCGGGCGACCACGTGCTGCCGGAGTTTTCGCCCGACCTGCGGCGCAACGCCGCGAACGCGTTGCGGGCGCTCGGCGTTGAAATCCGCACCGGGACGCGGGTGACTGGGATAGCGGACGGCGTAATCCACGTGCACGAAGACACGCTGGACGCCGAGACGGTGATCTGGACGGCGGGCACGGCGGCGACGCCGGTCGCGGAGTGGCTCGGGGTAAAGCCCGCGCATGGCGGCCGGGTCGCGGTGCGGGCCGATTTGAGCGTCGGCGATCACCCGGAGATCCACGTCATCGGCGACGCGGCCCACCGCCAGGATCGTCGTGGCAAACCGTTGCCGGCGCTGGCCCCCGTCGCGAAGCAGCAGGGGAAATACGTCGCGAACGCCATCCTGCGCCGGTTGCGCGGGCAGCGTCCGCAGGCCGCGTTCGCCTACAGCGACTACGGGACGCTCGCCACCATCGGTCGCGGCCGCGCGGTGGCGGAGATCGGGCCGGTGCATCTGACCGGGCTGCCCGCGTGGGCGATGTGGGCCGGGGCGCACATCTTTTTCCTGATCGGTTTTCGCAACCGCGTGCTGGTCGGCACGGAATGGGCGCTCGCCTACCTCACCCGTCAGCGCACCGACCGCATCATCTCCGGCCCTGTCGAAGCCGTCGCACCGTCTCACGCAGCGTCGGCCGTCGCCTCCAGCTGACGCTGCCTCGCCACGTCCAGCAGCCGCCGCATCGCGGCCGCCGCGTGCTCCGGCTCGCGGGCGGTGATCGGGGCGACCACCGCCCGGTAGAACGACAGATCGTGGCGCGGCACCACGCCGCGCCCGGCCATGACCGAAAACGAGACGCGCAGCGCCGTCCGGATCGAGGTGCCGAGCGAGACGAACAGGCCGTTGCGGGTCGCGGCCATGACGGCGAGGTGAAACTCCGCCTCCGCCGCCGCCGCGAGATCCGGCGTGGCGAACGCCTCCTCGAGCGCGCCGAGGCGGCGGGCGATGTGGGCGTGGTCGTCGGCGTGCCCGAACTCGGCCGCGAGCGCGGCGGCGCGCGGTTCGAAGCAGCCGCGCAGCTCGAACAGGTCGCGCACGATCGCCGCGTCGAACTGCGTCCGCAGCCGCCACGTCAGAACGTCGGGGTCGAGCAGGTTCCAGGCGGCGAACGGCAGCACGCGGGTGCCGAGCTTCGGGCCGACATCGAGCATCCTGCGCGCCACCAGCCGCTGCACCGCCTCGCGCACGGTCGAGCGGCTGACGCCGAACAGCCGGCACAGCTCCGCCTCGACCGGCAGGGAGTCGCCGGGCCGGAACTCGCCGGCGACGATCCGCATCCCGAGCGTCTGCGCCAATTGCGCGCTCATCGTGGAGACGACCGCGTCGCGCTCCAACATTGTTCATCTCCCCCCACCGAGAAGGCGATTGACTTCGCCCGCCCGCCGTTCCTAGGCTTTCATAAGATCATAAGATCACGGGCTGGGGAGCAGAACAAACGTCGATGAGCGCCATCGAACTTACGCGGGTGAGCAAACGGTTCGGGCCGGTCGAGGTCATTCCCGATCTCGACCTGCGGGTGGAGAGTGGCGATTTCTGCGTGCTGCTCGGCCCGTCCGGGTGCGGCAAGTCGACGCTGCTGCGGATCATCGCGGGCCTCGAACAGGCCAGCGGCGGCGAGGTGCGGATCGGCGGCAAGCGGGTCGACGGCCTCGCCCCCGGCGAGCGCGGTGTCGCGATGGTGTTCCAGTCCTACGCGCTCTACCCGCACATGACCGTCCGCGACAATCTGGCGTTCGGCCTGCAGAACATCCGGCTGTCGCGCACCGAAATCGGGACGCGGGTGGCCGAGGCGGCGCGCATCCTGGAAATCGACCACCTGCTCGACCGGCGCCCGGGCCAGCTCTCGGGCGGACAGCGGCAGCGGGTCGCGATCGGGCGGGCCATCACCAAGGAGCCGGCGGCGTTCCTGTTCGACGAGCCGCTGTCCAACCTCGACGCGGCGTTGCGGGCGCGCACCCGGATCGAAATCGCGCGGCTGCACCAGCGGCTCGGCGCGACGATGGTGTTCGTGACCCACGACCAGGTGGAGGCGATGACGCTCGCGACCCGGATCGTGGTGCTGGATCACGGCCGGATCGAGCAGGTCGGCACGCCGCTCGAGATTTACCGGCGGCCGGCGACGCGGTTCGTGGCGGGATTCATCGGCTCGCCCGCGATGAACTTCTTCGAGGTCGGCGTGGTCGGCGGCGGCACATATCCGCGGATAAGAATGCCGGGCGGGACGGAGCTCGACACGAATGTCGCGCTACCGGCGAACGCGGCGGGCGGAAAGGTCGAGCTCGGCGTGCGGCCCGACGCGCTGCGGCTCGATCCGGCCGGGGCCGTCGAAGGCCGGGTCGAAGTGGTCGAGCACCTCGGCGACCGCACCCACGTCCATGCGGCGTTGCCGGGCGGCGGTGTCATGGTGGTCGAGGCGGCGGGCGACGATCCCGTCGCGGTCGGCGACACGGTGCGGATCGCCGTCGATCAAAACCGCATCCACCTGTTCGACGCGACGGGGCGCGCATGGCACGCGGCATAACCGGTCCGCGAGACGGCGCATGGGTCAACATGCTGTTCGTGTTGCCGTTCGTGATCGGCTACGCGCTGCTGCTGCTGTACCCGCTCGGCTACGGGCTATGGATGAGCCTCAACGATTACGATCTGCTGGGCGGCGACACGGTCTGGGTCGGCTGGAAGAATTTCGTCGACCTCTGGGCGGACCCGATCTTCATCGGCACCGTCCGCAATACCCTATTGTTCGTGCTGATGACCGTGCCGGTGTTCGTCGCCCTCGGCGTCGTGCTCGCGTTGGCGCTGAACCGGCGCACGCGGCTTGCCGCCGTGCTGCGCTCGATCTTCTTCGGGACGTCGGTGCTGTCGGTCACCGTGACCACGCTGATCTGGCGGATGGTGCTGCTGCCGCACACCGGCGGCGTCGCGAGCGCGCTGTCGCTGTTCGGCATCCCCGGCCCGGCGCTGCTGACCAACGCCAGCACGGCCCTGCCGGCGATCGCGGGCGTGACCGTCTGGTGGGGCATCGGGCTGCCGATGATGCTGGTGCTGGCGTCGCTGCAGCAGATCCCGGACGACATCTACGAGGCGGCGCGGCTCGACCATGCCGGCTGGTGGCGCACGCTGGCCCGCATCACGCTGCCGTCGATCAAGCGCACGCTGATCGTGGTCGTGGTGATCGAGATCATCCTGCAATTCCAGCTGTTCGGACAGGCGCAGCTGATGACGCAGGGCGGCCCGAACAACGCGTCGCGGCCGATCGTGCAGTTCGTCTACGAGAGCGGCTTTCGCGACTGGCGGCTCGGCTACGCGGCGGCGGCGGCGCAGGTGCTGTTCGCGTTCATGCTGGCGACCGCCGGGCTGCAATTCTGGCTCGGCCGCCGGCGCGCGGGCGAGCCATGAAGACGCGGTTCGGCGACAATTTGCTGCTGGTGCTGGCGATCGCACTCGCCGTGCTGTGGCTCGCCCCGATCGCGTGGGTGATCGCGCTGTCGATCAAGCCGAACGACGTGCTGGTGCACAGCACGGGGCACATTCTGGCACCGCCGTTCACGACGGTGAACTACCGCGCCATCGTCGCCAACTCGTCCCTGTCGCGCTGGATCCTCAACAGCGTCATCGTCGCCGGGCTGCAGACGCTGTTCACGCTGATCCTGTGCTCGCTCGCGGGCTACGGCTTCTCCCGCACGCGCTTTCCCGGCCGGCCGGTCCTGTTCGCGATCGTGCTGGCCGGGCTCGCCGTGCCGGAACAGGCCGTCATCATCCCGCTGTTCAAACTGTTTGCAGACGCCGACTGGCACAACACCTACGCGGCGCTGATCCTGCCGCGCCTGGCCGCGCCGTTCGGCGTCTTCCTCATGGCGCAGTATTTCAGCGCCATCCCGCGCGACATCGAGGAGGCGGCGATGCTCGACAACGCGTCGCGCCTGCGGATTTTCTGGCGCGTCATCCTGCCGCTTTCCATTCCGGCGCAGGCGACGCTCGGCATCTACACGTTCCTGGTCTGCTGGAACGACTATCTGTGGCCGCTGATCTCGGCCACGCGGCCCGACATGTACACGCTCACCATCGGCCTCGCGTCCACGCAGACCAACTTCGCGCAGTCCGAGGGGCTCGGCTACCTGATGGCCGAGGCGGTTGCCGCCGGGCTGCCGGTGCTGATCCTCTACCTGTTCTTCCAGCGTCACATCGTGACCGCCGTCGCGGGCACGGCGCGACGCTGAGACGGCTCGAAACCAAAAAAGGGAAACGTCCATGCGGAAGTTCTTGGCCACCTGTGCCGCCATCGTCACGCTGACCGGCGCGCACATCGCCTTCGCCGACCCGGTGACCATCACGCTCGCGCGCTTCTTCGGGGCGTGCGAGGCCGATTACGGCACCAGCACCGACGTCGAGCACGCGCGCGGCGAGTGCGGGATCATCACGACGCTGGTCAACCGGTTCAACCAGCAGAACGCCGGCCAGATCGTCGTCCAGCCGCAGATCATCGAGTGGAACCCCTACTACGACACGATCACCGCACGGCTGGTGTCGCACGACGTGCCGACGGTCGCGGTCATGCACATGTCGCAGATCGGCGATTTCGCGGCCCGCAAGCTGGTGATGCCGCTCGACGACGTGTTCAAGGAAGCGGGCGTGGACGCGGGCGACTTCACCCCGGCGGCCAAGCGCGGCGTCACCATCGGCGATCACATGTACGCGCTGCCGTGGGACACGCATTCCTGGCTGTGGCACGTGAACGTCGGGCTGATGAAGCAGGCCGGGCTGGTCGATGCGGACGGTCACGCGATCCTGCCCAAGACCGCCGAGGAGAGCGTCGCCGAAGCGACCAAATTCAAGGCCGCGACCGGCAAGCCGCTGTACGAGTTCGCGGCCCTGCCCGACGCCGCCAGCACGGCGCGCACGTTCTACACGCTGGTCGGCCAGCAGGGCGCCAACGTGTTCTCCGACGCGGGCAAGCCCGACTTCAACACGCCGGCGGCGCACGCGGCCGTCGAGTGGATGAGCAAGCTCTATCAGGCCGGCGACATGAGCAAGCAGACCGACTACGCGGCCGCGACCGCCGGTTTCATGAACGGTGACGCGGGCATCTACATCAGCGGCACGTGGCTGATCGACACGTTCATGGAGAGCCAGGCCAAAGCGGGCTCCCCGCTGTCGTCCGGCTACGACGTGACCGCGTTCCCGACCCTGTACGGCAAACCCGCCGACTGGGCCGACGGCCATTCGTGGGTGTTGCTGCGCGGCGCCCTGACCCCCGAGAACAAGCCGGCGGTGCTGAAATTCCTGAAATACATGTACGACAACAACATCCAGTGGGCGCGCACCGGCCATCTGCCGATCCGGCAGTCGGTGATCGACAGCCCCGCCTTCCTCGACCTGCCGCACCGGCGTGAAATCGCGCGCATCTCGCAGGAGGCGCTGATCCTGCCGCACGACGTGCGCCGTCAGTTCGGCATTCAGTCCATCGTCAGCGAGGAGACCGAGAACGTCATGTCCGGCGCGAAGACGACCGACGCGGCGCTGCAATCCATGCAGACCCGCACCGATACCCTGCTCGCCAACGCGCACTGAGAGAACGACACGACATGATCAAAGCCGGACTGATCGTCGACCGCGCCTTCCCGATCGCAGATCTGGATCGCCGCGTGTTCGGCACCTTCGTCGAGCACATGGGCCGCTGCGTCTATGGCGGCATCTATGAGCCCGGGCACCCCACGGCCGACGCGAACGGGTTGCGGGGCGACGTGCTGGCGCTGACGCGCGAACTCGGCACGACGATCGTGCGCTATCCCGGCGGCAACTTTCTGTCCGGCTACAACTGGGAGGACGGCGTCGGGCCGGTCGCGGATCGCCCGCGCCGGCTCGATCTCGCGTGGATGTCGACCGAGACCAACCAGTTCGGCACCCACGAGTTCATGGCGTGGTGCCGGGAGGCGAACGTCGAGCCGATGCTCGGCGTCAATCTCGGCACGCGCGACGCCGACGCCGCCCGCCGCTACGTCGAATACGTGAACCACCCCGGCGGCACGGAGCTGTCGGAGCAGCGCCGGGCCAACGGTGCGGACGAGCCGTTCGGGGTGAAATTCTGGTGCCTGGGCAACGAGATGGACGGCCCGTGGCAGATCTGCGGCAAGACGGCGCAGGAATACGGCCGGCTGGCGCACGAGGCGGCGAAAGTCATGCGCTGGGTCGACCCGTCGGTCGAACTCGCCGCCTGCGGCTCGTCGCATCGCGAAATGACCACGTACGCCGCGTGGGAATACGAGGTGCTGGAGCACTGCTTCGACGACGTCGAGTATCTGTCGCTGCACACGTATTTCACCAACCCGACCGACGACACGACCGACTTCTTCGCCACGATCGAGCGAATGGACATGTTCATCAAGGAGGTGGTGGCGATCTGCGACGCCGTCGCCGCCCGCCGCCGCTCGCCCAAGCGCATCATGCTGTCGTTCGACGAGTGGAACGTCTGGTATAAGGCGCGCGGGCACGCGCATCAGTTCAAACCCGGCTGGCCCGAGGCGCCGAAGCTGATCGAGGAGGTCTACGAGCATCAGGACGCGCTGGTGGTCGGCGGCGCGCTGATCACGCTGCTCAACAACGCGGACCGCGTGCGCGTCGCGTGCTTGGCGCAACTCGTCAACGTCATCGGCCCGATCATGACGGAAACGGGCGGCCCCGCGTGGCGGCAGACGATCTTCCATCCGTTCGCGATGGCCGCGCGCCACGCGCACGGTCGGGTGCTGCGCCCGGTGATCGCCTCGCCGACCTACGCGACGGACAGCCTGCCGGGCAGCACGTATCTGCTCGCCGCCGTCACCGACGACGAGGCGAACGGGCGGGCGACGGTGTTCGCGCTGAACCGCCACCTCGATTCCGACATGGAGCTGACGGTCGAGCTGCGCGGCATGGGCGGCACGGTGCGGGTGGAGAGTGCCGAGCAACTGCACCACACGAACCTGCGCGCGACCAACACCCGTGACGCGCCGGACGCGGTGTCACCGACGCCACTGGCCGGCGTGACGGTGGACGGCTCCACCTTGCGCGCGACGCTGCGGCCGGGCTCGTGGAACGTCATCACGGTCTCGCTCGGCTAGGCGGCGCGCACGCTCTCCAGAAAGCCGTCGACTTCGGTGGTCAACCGTAGCGCCTGGCGCGACAGGTTGGCCGCCGAGCCGAGCACGCGGGTGGCGACCGCACCGGTGTCGTGGGCCGCGCGCTTTACCTCGGCGATGTTGGCGCTGACCTCGCCGGTGCTGAACACGGTCTGCTGCACGCTGCGGGTGATCTCGGCCGTGGCCGCCCCTTGCCGCTCGACCGCGCCGGCGATCGCGGTCGAGACGTCGCTGACCTGTTCGACGCGGGTGACGATGCCCTGGATGGCACCGACCGCCTCGGTCACCGCTTCGCGCACGCGGCCGATCTGGCTGGCGATCTCCTCGGTCGCGCGCGCGGTCTGGTGGGCCAGATGCTTCACCTCGGCCGCGACCACCGCGAAGCCGCGCCCCGCCTCGCCAGACCGCGCCGCCTCGATCGTCGCGTTCAAGGCGAGCAAATTGGTGCGTCCCGCGATGTCGGAGATCAGCGAGACGACCGCGCCCACCTTGGTCGCGGCTTCGGCCAATGCCCGCACGATCCGGTCCGTACGCCGCGCCTCGCTCGCCGCCTCGCCGGTCATGCGGGTCTGTTCGGTGATCTGAAGGCCGATCCCGGTGATGCTGGCGGTCAGTTCGGCGGCGGCGGTCGCCACGCTATGCACGCTGTCGCTCGCCCGCTCCGCCCCGCTCGCCACGGTGATGGATCTCTGGTTGGCCTCGCCCGCGGTCGTCGTCATCGCCTGCGCGGTCGCCTCCAGCGCGCTCGCGGCGGCCGAGAGCTGTGCCGCCATGTCGCCGACCCGCAGCTCGAACCCGGCCGTCAGCTCGCCGAGGCGCTGGGTGCGCGCTTCCCGCCCGGCCAGCTCGCTCGCCTGTTCGGCGGCGAGGCTGTCGAAGCGAAATAGCCCGTCCTTGAAGACCTGGACCGCCGCCGCCATCGCGCCGATTTCGTCGGGCCGGCCGATCGCCGGGATCGTCACCGTCAGATCGTGCTGGGCCAGCCGGCGCATCGCGCTCGTCATCGCCCGCAGCGGCCGGACGATCGCCCGCGTGGTCCCGATGCCGAGCAACGCCGTCAGCAGCAAGCCGACCCCGAGCAGGCCGAGTGTCCAGGACTGCAACCGGTCGAGCGTCGCGGTCAGCAGGAGCGACCGGTCGGCCAGGGTCCGCGACGCGGCGTCGACGATGCCGGCGGCGGTGCCGGGTCCGGGCTGGCCGGCCAATGCCTCGATCATGCCGGCCAGACGTGGCAGAACCTGGACGTG
Source organism: uncultured Alphaproteobacteria bacterium (assembly GCA_963756975.1). Taxonomy (GTDB): domain Bacteria; phylum Pseudomonadota; class Alphaproteobacteria; order Acetobacterales; family Acetobacteraceae; genus CAVRQM01. Next base: position 1,270,251 of record CAVWPS010000002.1, read on the forward strand.
CATCAGCGTGTAGGCGCGGTGCCAATCGGCGCTGTCGCGAATGGTGATCAGCTGGTTCGGCAGCGGCAGAAACCGCGCCCAGGCCAGCCCGAGCCGGTCCATCGCCGCCTGCTGCGTTTCGGTCAGCAGGATGCGGTGGGCGCGCAGGTATTCGTGATTGCTCCGCGCGCCCTCGAACAAAGCGTAGAACAGGGTTTTGCTGTCGGCGTCGCCGGTCACCAGATAGGCGTGCAGGGCGGCGCTGGACTGGCCGAACGGATGCCGGAAATCGGCCATGTGCTTCAGCATCGCCTTGCGCTCGGCGGTCGCGTCGAGCGTCGCCTCCTCATCCATCATCGCGGTGAGGTCGGTCAGGATCGCCTCGATCAGCGGGTTGGCCACGCGGGTCATGATCGCGTCCGCCGGATGGTCTTCCGGCGAGTTGGCGATGCGCTCCACCGTATCCTCGGCGTCCCGCAGCGGCAGCAGCGATGTCCGGACGTCGTGCCAGCGCCGGCTCGTCTCGGACCCAGGGTCGCCCTTCGTCAGCCGGTCCATGTCGGCCGCGTCCGCCTGGATCGCGGTCCAGGCCTTGGCGCGCCCTTGCCGGTCAGCGTCGTCGGCGTCGATCACCCATCCGCGTAGGGCCGACAGGCTGGCGACGAGATCGCTGGTGATCGCCGCCGCCGCCCGCGCGCGTGGCGCGTCGAGTTCGACCACCGCGCGGGCGTCGTCCCGTGCGCCGGCGATCTGACGGACGGTCACGCCGACCGCCACGCCGAACAGCAGCAGAAGGCTGGAGAACCCGACAACGAGGCGCTGGCTGATCGTCATGCCGCATTTGCGCCGATGCGGGTGAGGACGCGGTTAACGGGCGTGCTTCAGGACCGCCGGAGCAGCGTCCAATACAGCGGCATCCGCCCCGCCGCCCGCGCCTTGATCTCGTAGCGCGTGGGGAACCAGCCGTCCGGCCGCGCGTCCGCCACCGCCACGTCGAACGCCGTCTGGGCCGCCAGCACGCTCGTCGTCCACGCCTGATAGGTCGGGTCGTCGCTCGCGATCCGCCATTCGGCACCAGGGCGCAGCACGCGCGCCATGTCGGCCACGCGCCCGGCGCTGACGAACCGCCGTTTCGCGTGGCGCGCCTTCGGCCATGGGTCGGGGAATAGCAGGAACGCCCGGTCGAGCGACCCGTCCGCCGCCGCCTCGATCAGCGGCCGCGCATCGTCGTCCCACACGCGCAGATTGTCCGGCAACGGTGCCGCCGCCGCGTCGGCACCGTCGGGGACGAGGCGGCTCAGCAGCGAGCAGATGCCGTTCTCGAACACCTCGCACGCGACCAGCGTCGCCTCGGGGTGCGCCGCCGCCTGCGCGACCGCGTGCTCGCCGCCGCCGAAGCCGATTTCGAGCCACCGCAGTCGCGGCCTCGCCCCACGGCGATTCCGCGGGCGCCCGCAACCGCGGCAGCGCCGTCGCCAGCAACTCGACTTGGCGCGGCCTTAGCGCATGTCCGCGCGCCCGCCCGTACAGCCGGTACGGGCGGTGGATGTCCTCAGCGACCGAGGGCGCTCCGCAGGGCCGGAACCAGATCGGTTTTCTCCCACGTGAAGGTGCCGAGCGCCTCGTCCGGCTCGCGGCCGAAATGGCCATAGGCGGAGGTGACGGCGTAGATCGGCCGGTTCAGGTGCAGATGCTCGCGAATGCCGCGCGGCGACAGGTTCATCACCTCGCGCAGCGTCCGCTCCAGCTTGGCCTGGTCGACCTCGTAAGGGTTGCCGTGCAGGTCGACGAACACGCTCAGCGGATGGCTGACGCCGATCGCGTAGCTGATCTGCAGCGTCACCCGGTCCGCGAGCCCGGCGGCCACCATGTTCTTGGCCAGATAGCGGCACGCGTAGGCGGCCGAGCGATCGACCTTGGTCGGGTCCTTGCCGCTGAACGCGCCGCCGCCGTGCGGGGCGGCGCCACCGTAGGTGTCGACGATGATCTTGCGGCCGGTCAGCCCGCAATCGCCGTCCGGCCCGCCGATGACGAAATTGCCGGTCGGGTTGATGTAGATCTCGTCGTTCTTCGGCATCCAGCCGTCCGGCAGGCTGCTCTGGATGATCGGCAGCAGCATCTCGCGGATGCGCGCCTGGCTGGTGTCGGCCGTGTGCTGGGTCGAGACGACGACGCTGGTGGCCCCGACCGGCTGGCCGTCGACGTAGCGCAGCGTCACCTGGCTCTTGGCGTCCGGCTCCAAGCCGCGCACCGAAATGTCGTCGTTGCGGCGCAGCTCGCTGACGCGGCGCAGGATCAGGTGGGCGTAGAACAGCGGCGCCGGCATCAGGCTCGGCGTCTCGGTCGTGGCGTAGCCGAACATGATGCCCTGGTCGCCGGCGCCCTCGTCCTTGTTGCCGAGGCTGTCGACGCCCTGCGCGATGTCGGACGATTGCGCGTGCAGGTGCACGTCGACCTGCGCGTGCTTCCACGAAAACCCGGCCTGATCGTAGCCGATGTCGCGGACGGCGAGCCGGGCGAGGTGGGCCAGCTCGTCATGCGTGACGGTATCCGGCCCGCGCGTCTCGCCGGCGAGGATGATGCGGTTGGTCGTGACCATCGTCTCGCAGGCGACGCGGGCGTACGGGTCCGCCTGCAGGAACGCGTCGAGCACGGTGTCGCTGATCCGGTCGGCGACCTTGTCCGGATGGCCTTCGGACACGCTTTCGGAGGTGAACAGGTATTCGCCCTTGGCGCGCATGGCGGTCCCCTTTGATGGTGGGTGGAGTCGGCCGGGGCCGGATGGGGCGGGTTGTTGCGGATGGGGGGCGGGGGGTCAAGTTTCCGCGTCGGGCGGCGCGAGCCGAACGGCGCGGGACAGGATCATGCGGTCATGAACGACGGCCAAAATATTTGCGACGCCGTCGGACCCGTGCCGGAAAAGGATAACGTGCCGAGGTCTGCCAACCCGTATCGCCGACGCAACGCGCTGGCGGGCGAGTGCTATGGGATAAGCCCAAACTCCTCCCGTATCGGGCACCGGTAGCGATCCAGCGACTGTCGTTGCAACTCCGATCGCCGACATAGCCGTCAGGATGAGAAGATCGTATCGGGCCGCGGTGTCGGGTCCGAACACGCGGGCGCTTCGCTCGAGAATGTCATCGATCTGTGCGCTGGCATGCGCCGAGACTCGGTAACCTCTCAAGACGATCGTTTTAGCCTGGTTGCCAACCGAGCGACTGCGCGCTCGTGCATGTCGCGTTCGTCATCCACCGTCCGAACGAAAACAAAACGCCCCGCGGCGATATCGGCATCGCCGGCCGCAATGTGCGCGTTAAGATTGGCACTCTCCGCATCAACCTCTTCGACAAGCCGGAGCACAGCCTCTGCCACAAAGGCCGCCGGATCGTCGCAACGGCCGGCTGAAACTTGACGCTCAAGCAGCGCGGCGGTTTCAGCCGAGATCATGATCGTGCCCAAATCGTTCTCCACCCAAGCTAAGGGTTACTGCGCTCGCGACATCGCCGCCTTGACTGCTCCACGCGCGAACGCCCGCCGATCGAACGCCCGGTGCGAGATGGCAATCTGCTCCCCATCGGCCGCGAACAGCAACGTGTGCTCGCCCACGATCGCCCCGCCCCGCATCGCGGCAAACCCGATCGCCCCCGGCTTCCGCGCGCCGGTCTGCCCGTCGCGCCCGCTTTCCCGCACATCGGCCAACGCCACGCCGCGCCCGGCCGCGACCGCCGCCCCCAGGGCCAGTGCAGTGCCGGACGGGGCATCGACCTTGTTGCGGTGGTGCATCTCGACGATCTCGGCGTCCCACTCGGCGGCGGGCAACGCGGCACCCATCCGCTCGGCCAACTCCAGCAGCAGCGCGACACCGGGCGCGAAATTGGCCCGCTGCACCACCCGTATGATCCGCGCCGCCTCATCCACCGCCGCCTGATCTTCGGCCGACAGGCCGGACGTCCCGAGCACCCAGGCCGTCCCTGCTTCCGCCAGTGCCGCCGCGTGACGGCGGACCGTGCTCGCGTTGGTAAAATCGATCACCACGTCGCACCGCGCCGCCAATTCCGAAATATCGCCGTCGCGTCCGATGCCGCCGACGAGGGTCAGCTCCGGGACGGCGCGCACCTCCTCCTCCAGCAGCCGGCCCATCCGGCCGCCGATCCCCGCGATCCCCACCCGGATGGTCATCGGCCGCCGCTGACCGGCACGATCGCCCCGGTCACGTACGAGGCACCCGGCGACAGCAGCCACGCGACCGCGTCGGCGACCTCGTCCGGCACACCGGCGCGCGGCATCGGGTTGGTCGCCGCCAGCCGCTGCGGCCCGGTCGGGATCGCCGGCGGTGGCGTGGATGTCGCTCTCGATAATGCCGGGGCTGACGCAGTTGACCCGCACGCCCTCGGCGGCGACTTCGCGCGCGAGGCCGATGGTAAAGCTGTCGACGGCACCCTTGCTGGCCGCGTAGTGGACCCACTCGCCGGCCCCGCCGAGGGTCGCCGCGCGGCTGCCGATGTTGACGATCGCGCCGCCCGACCCGCCGTGGCGCGTGGACATCCGCAGCAGCGTTTCACGCGCACACAGAATGGTTCCGGTGACGTTGACCGCCAGCACGCGGGCAACGGCGGCGGCATCGGCCGCGTCGACCCGGGTCAGCGCGCCGGTGATGCCCGCGTTGTTGACGAGTGCGGTCAGCCTCAGCCCGGTGGCGTCGGCGCGCCGGAACAGGGCCAGCACGTCCGCCTCATCCGCCACGTCGCAGCGTTGCGCCCACGCGGAGCCGCCGGCCGCCTCGATCCCGGCGACCACGCCCGTCGCCGCCGCCTCATCCGCCATGAACCCGATCAGGACCGAGAACCCGTCGGCCGCGAGACGGCGCGCGCAGGCCGCTCCGATGCCGCGCCCGCCGCCGGTGACGATCGCGAGCGGCGGAGGGTGGCTCACTCGCGGGCCGCCTCGAAGAACTCGCGAACCTTGTGCAGGAAACCATGGCTTTCCGGGCTGCCCTTCTCGTGGCCGTCCGGTGCTTCGCCGTCGAACTGCTCCAGCAACTCGCGCTGCTTGCGGGTCAGATGCTGCGGCGTCTCGACGCTGACCTGGATGTACATGTCGCCGCGCTGGGGCGACCGGAGCACCGACATCCCCTTCGCGCGAAGCCGGAACTGCTCGCCGGTTTGCGTCCCGGCCGGCACTTTGACCCGTGCCGTGGTGCCGTCGATCGTCGGCACCTCGATCTCGGTGCCGAGCGCCGCCTGCGCCATCCGCAGCGGGACGCGGCAGAAGATGTTGGCTCCGTCGCGCTGAAACAGCGTGTGCGGCCGGATGCCGACATGGACATACAGATCGCCCGGTTGCGCGCCGGCCCCGCCCGCCTCGCCCTCGCCGGTCAGCCGGATGCGCGTGCCGTCCTCGACGCCGGCCGGGATCGTGACCTGCAGCGACCGCTCGCGCTGGACCGTGCCGGCGCCGTGGCAGATGCGGCACGGATTGCGGACCACGCGGCCCTGGCCGTTGCAGGTCGGGCACGTCCGCTCGACCAGGAAGAAACCCTGCTGGGCGCGAACCTTGCCCTGACCGGCGCAGGTCGGGCACGTCTCGGAGCCGCTGGCCTTGTTCTCCGACCCGGTGCCGGCGCACGCCTCGCACGAGACGCGGGTCGGCACGCGGAGCGAGACTTTCGCGCCCGCGAACGCCTGCGCCAGATCGATCTCGGCCGCCGCCCGCACGTCCGCCCCGGTGCGCGGGCCACGGTTGCCGCCGCCACGCCGGCCCATCGCGTCGCCGAACATCTGCTCGAAGATGTCGCCGATCCCGCCTTCGAACCCGCCACCGCCGAACGGCCCTGCCCCGCCGCCACCGCCGCCTTCGAACGCGGCGTGGCCATAGCGGTCATAGGCCCCGCGCTTCTGATCGTCCTTCAGGACGTCGTAAGCCTCGTTGACCTCCTTGAACTTGCCTTCGGCCACGGCGTCGCCCGGATTGCGGTCCGGGTGGTACTGCATCGCGAGCTTGCGGTAGGCGCGCTTGAGGTCGTCGGCCTTCGCGTCGCGGGCGACACCCAGGGTGGTATAGAAATCGGCCTTGGCCATCGGTGCCCTCGAATGCGACGCCACAGCGGGCCGTCGCCCAAACGATGCAAATACAGACGGGCGTCCGACCCCACCAGAGGTCCGGACGCCCGCGTCGTCAGTTCAAACCGGCGCGGCCTCAGCCGTGCTTGTTCTTGTCGTCGACTTCCTCGAACTCGGCGTCGACCACGTTGTCGGGGCCGGAACCCTGATGGCCCGAGCCCTGCGGACCCGCGCCGGCCTGACCGGTCGGGGCGTCGCCCGCCTCGGCCTGGGCCTTGTACATCGCCTCGCCCATCTTCATCGCCGACGCGCTCAAACGCTCGGTCGCGGCGGTCAGCGCGGCGAGGTCGGTGCCCTCCATCGCGCTTTTCGCGGCGGCCACGGCGGACTCGGCCTCACCCTTATCCTGGGCGGACACCTTGCCCTCGTTCTCGCGCAGCGTCTTCTCGACCTGATGGATCAGCCCGTCCGCCTGGTTGCGGGCCTCGACGAAGCTGCGCCGCTGCTTGTCCGCCTCGGCGTTGCTCTCCGCTTCCCGGACCATCTTCTGGATGTCGGCCTCGGACAGGCCGCCGCTGGCCTGGATGCGGATCTGCTGCTCCTTGCCGGTCGCCTTGTCCTTGGCCGACACGCTGACGATGCCGTTCGCGTCGATGTCGAACGTGACCTCGATCTGCGGCACGCCGCGCGGAGCCGACGGCAAGCCGACCAGGTCGAACTGACCCAGCGCCTTGTTGTCGGCCGCCATCTCGCGCTCGCCCTGGTAGACCTTGATGGTCACCGCGGTCTGCCCGTCATCGGCGGTCGAGAACGTCTGGCTCTTCTTGGTCGGGATGGTCGTGTTGCGGTCGATCAGCCGGGTGAACACGCCGCCCAGCGTCTCGATGCCGAGCGACAGCGGCGTCACGTCCAGCAGCAGGACGTCCTTGACGTCGCCCTTCAGCACGGCGCCCTGAACCGCCGCACCGATCGCCACGACCTCGTCGGGGTTCACGTTGCGCGCCGGCTCACGACCGAAGAACGACTTAACCGTCTCGATCACCTTCGGCATGCGCGTCATGCCGCCGACCAGGATCACGTCGTCGATGTTGGCGGCCGTAACCCCGGCATCCTTCAGCGCGGCGCGGCACGGCTCGAGCGTGCGGCTGATCAGATCGTCGACCAGGCTTTCCAGCTTGGCGCGGTTCAGCTTGACGACGAGGTGCTTCGGGCCGGTCGCGTCCGCCGTGATGAACGGCAGGTTGATCTCGGTCTCCTTGGACGACGACAGCTCGATCTTCGCCTTCTCGGCCGCTTCCTTCAGCCGCTGCAGCGCCAGCTTGTCCTTGCGCAGGTCGATGCCCTGCTCGCGCTTAAACTCGTCGGCCAGGAAGTCGATGATGCGGAGGTCGAAATCCTCGCCGCCGAGGAACGTGTCGCCGTTGGTCGACTTCACCTCGAACACGCCGTCGCCGATCTCGAGCACGGAGATGTCGAACGTGCCGCCGCCGAGGTCGTAGACCGCGATCGTGCCGGTCTTCTTCTTGTCCATGCCGTAGGCGAGAGCGGCCGCCGTCGGCTCGTTGATGATGCGGAGGACTTCCAGGCCCGCGATCTTGCCCGCGTCCTTGGTCGCCTGCCGCTGGCTGTCGTTGAAGTAGGCCGGGACGGTGATGACGGCCTGCGTGACCGTCTCGCCGAGATACGCCTCGGCCGTCTCCTTCATCTTGCCGAGGATGAAGGCGCTGATCTGGCTCGGCGAATACTTGGTGCCGCGGGCCTCGACCCACGCGTCGCCGTTGTCGCCGCGCGCGATCGCGTACGGGACCATCGCCTTGTCCTTGGCGACCAACGGATCGTCGAACCGGCGGCCGATCAGGCGTTTGACGGCGTAGAACGTGTTGGCCGGGTTGGTGACGGCCTGGCGCTTGGCGCTCTGGCCGACCAGCCGCTCGCCGCTGTCGGCGATGGCCACGATGGACGGCGTGGTGCGCGCGCCCTCGCTGTTCTCGATCACGCGGACGTCCTTGCCCTCCATGATCGCGACGCACGAATTCGTCGTGCCGAGGTCGATGCCGATGACCTTGCTCATTGGGTGTAGTCTCCTGAGTTGGCGGAGCGGGGCGGCCCGAAGCGCCGGCCGGCTCCCCTGTGGAATGACGCAGATATGTCCTTGCCCACGGTGGCGGACAAGGGTGGCCAAGTCAGGTCGTGGGCGCTTTCGCGACCACAACCATCGCCGGGCGCAGCAGGCGGCCGTTGATCGTCCATCCCGGCGTCCAGGCCTGGATCACCGTGCCCGGCGGATGCTCGGGCGAATCCTGCTCGGCCATCGCCTGATGCAGGTTCGGGTCGAACATCGCGCCGGTCGGGTCGACGCGAACGATGCCGTTGCGCTCCAGCAGGCTGAGGAACGACCGTTCCACGCCCTCGAACCCGTCCCGCAGTTTTAGCGCCAGCGGGCTGTCGTCGGCACTCGGCGGCGGCAGGCTGTCGAGGCCGCGGCGGACGTTGTCGGCCGCCTCGGTCACGTCGCGGGCGAATTTCTGGACCGCGTACTGGCGCGTCTCGTCCACGTCGCGCTTGGCGCGGGCGCGAACGTTGGCGATCTCCGCCTCGCTGCGCATCCAGCGGTCGCGGAAATCGTCGCGCTCCGCCTCGACCTCGGCGAAGCGGGCCGCGGCGAGTTGCAGGACCGTCTCGGGCGGTGCGTCGTCGATCTCGGGTTGATCGACGGGGTCGATGGTTTGGGGGTCGATGCTCATAGGGCCGGAGGTAGTCGGGCGGCGGGCACGGAACAAGTGTTGAAAGTGCCGGCCGGGCGCGACGAGCGCGTGCCCGGCCGGCTCGCTCAGGCGGCCATCGACGGGAACATCATCCGCTTGGCGTCGTCGTCCATCTCCTGCTTGAAGGTGGCGCGCTCCTTCAACGCATTGGTCCGCTCGGCCGCCGGACGGGCGCTGATCGTCTCGACCAGCTTCGTCACGTTACCGAACTGAGCCGCCTCGTCGCCGAGCACGTAGGGCATCGCGCGGCCCCAGCCCCAGACGGCCATATCCAGGATCGAGTACTCGTCGCCGATCATCCAGGTCTTGCCGGCCAGATGCGCGTCGAGGATGCCCCAGTGGCGCTTCGCCTCGAACGTGTAGCGCTTGGTCGCGTACTCCTCGGTCGTCATGACGCGGGTGAAGTGCACCGCCTGGCCGGAATACGGGCCGACGCCGCTGGCGACGAACATCATCCACGACAGGAACTGCCCGCGCAGCTTCGGGTCGGTCGGCTGAAATTTGCCGTGCTTCTCGGCCAGGTACATCAGGATCGCGGTGCTATCGAATACCGGGACGCCGTCGTCCTCGATCGCGGGCGTCTTCGCGTTCGGGTTGATCTTCAGGAAGTCGGCCTGATGCTGGTCGCCCTTGCGGGTGTCGACCGGAACCATCTCGTACGGCGTGCCCAGCTCTTCGAGGAGCAGGGCGACCTTCGCCGGGTTGGGCGACGGGTGATAATAGAATTTCAGCATGGCAGCCTCCGCGTGGTTGTTGCGCGGCCGCACCGGGCCACGCTGTGCCCGCCGAATCAAGTCACATTGCCATGTCGGCCGCGTTCGAAACCTCCAACCCGAACGCCGCGTCCATCAGGGCGCGCGTGTACGGATCGCGCGGATCGGCCATCACCTGTTCGGTCGGCCCCTCCTCCAGCACGCGGCCGGCGCGCATGACCATCACCCGGTGCGCCATCGCGCGCACGACGCGCAGATCGTGGCTGATGAACAGGTAGCTCAGGCCATGGCGCGCCTGCAGGTCGCGCAGCAGATCGACGATCTGCGCCTGCACGCTCATGTCGAGCGCGCTGGTCGGCTCGTCGAGCACGATCAGTTTCGGGGCCAGAACGATGGCGCGCGCGATGGCGATGCGCTGCCGCTGGCCGCCGCTGAATTCGTGCGGATACCGGTCGGCACTCGCGGGCTCGAGCCCGACCTCGTCCAGCGCGGTCGCGACCTTTTGGGCGCGCGCGGCGGCGGTCAGCGACGGCGCGTGGACCGAAAGACCTTCGCCGATGATCGCACCCACCGTCAGACGTGGCGACAGCGCGCCGTACGGGTCCTGAAACACCAGTTGCATGTCGCCCCGCAGCGTCCGCAGCGCTTTCCCCCGCGCGGCCAGCACGTCGGTCCCGGCGAACACCACCGACCCGCTCGCCCGCTCCAGCCGCAGCAGCGCGAAGCCGAGCGTCGTCTTGCCCGACCCGCTCTCGCCGACGACGCCGACCGTCTCGCCCGCGCGAATCGTTCAGGTCGATCCCATCGACCGCGCGCACGCCACCGACCGTGCGGCGCAACACTCCGGCCCGGATCGGAAACACGACGCGCAAATCTCGCGCTTCGAGCAGCGTCGACGCCCCGGACGGAACCGCCGCCGGGCGGCCGCGAGGCTCGGCGGCCAGCAGCATCTTCGTATACGGGTGCTGCGGAGAGGCGAACACGCGCTCTACCGGGCCGGTCTCCACGACAACCCCGTCCTTCATCACGCAAACCCGGTCGGCGTGGCGCTCGACGATGTGCAGATCGTGGCTGACGAGCAGCATCGCGAGCCCGCGCCGGGCCTTCTCGCGCGCGAGCAACTCCAGGATCTGCGCCTGGATCGTCACGTCCAGCGCCGTCGTCGGCTCGTCGGCGATCAGCAGCGCCGGGTCGCACGCCAGCGCCATCGCGATCATCACCCGCTGCCGCTGCCCGCCCGACAGCTGGTGCGGGAACGCCTGCAACCGTCCAGCGGCGTCGGCGAACCCGGCCTCGGCCAGTGCCGCGATCACGCGGGCCTGCAGCGCGGCACCCCGCAACGGCGTGTGCAGCGCGATCGCCTCCGCCACCTGCCGGCCGACCCGCGTCAACGGGTTCAGGCTCGTCATCGGCTCCTGAAACACCATGCCGGCGACCCCGCCGCGCAACCGCCGCAACGTCGCCTTGTCGGCGCGGGCCACGTCGGCGCCGTCGAGCACGATGCGGCCGGTCGCCGCACCGCCGCTCGGCAGCAGGCCGAGGATCGACAGCGCCACGGACGATTTCCCCGATCCGCTCTCGCCGACCAGCGCCACCGTCTCGCCCCGCTCGATCGTCAGCGACACGATCGTCGACCACGCGCCGCGCGCCGAACGCGACGCTCAGCCCGGCGATGTCGAGCAGGCTCAAATCACCTGCTGGCGCGGATCGAACGCGTCGCGCACCGCCTCACCGACGAACGCCAGCAATGTCAGAATGCCGCCGAGCACGACGAACGCCGAGATGCCGAGCCACGGCGCTTGCAGGTTCGCCTTCGCCTGGCTGACCAGTTCGCCGAGGCTGGCCGAGCCGGGCGGCAGGCCGAAGCCGAGGAAGTCGAGCGAGGTCAGCGTCGTGACCGACCCGGACAGGATGAACGGCAGGAAGGTGAACGTGGCCACCATCGCGTTGGGCAGGATGTGCCGCCACATCACCGCCACGTCGCCGACGCCGAGTGCGCGGGCGGCCCGCACGTAATCCAGCGTCCGGCCGCGCAGGAACTCGGCGCGCACGACGCCGGTCAGCGACATCCACGAGAACAGCAGCAGGAAGCCGAGCAGCACCCAGAAACCGGGCGCGATCACGGCCGACAGGATGATGAGCAGGTAAAGCTGCGGCATCCCGCTCCAGATTTCGATGAAGCGCTGGAACAGCAAATCGGTGAGGCCGCCGTAGAACCCCTGCACCGCGCCGGCGGCGACGCCGATGATCGACGCGGCGATCGTCAGCGTGAAGCCGAACAGGACCGAGACGCGAAACCCGTAGATCACGCGCGCCAGCACGTCGCGCGCCTGATCGTCGGTGCCGAGCAGATGCGACCATGTCGGCGGCGACGGGGCGGGCTGCCCGAGGTCGTGCGCCGGCGTGTCGAACCCGTACGGGACGGCGGGCCAGACCATCCAGCCGTGCGAGCGGATCGAGGCGCGCAGATCGGGGTCGGAGTAATCGGCCTCGATCGGCAGGAAGTCGGGGCCGAACGCGTCCTCGGAATAGTCGCGCAGCACGGGGACGAACCAGCCGGCATCGGTGTGGATCACCAGCGGCCGGTCGTTGGCGACGAACTCGGCGAACAGGCAGACGAAGAACAGCACGCCGAAGATCCGCAGCGACCAGAGCCCCCGGCGATGCGCGCGAAAAATCGCGATGCGGCGGCGGGTCAGCGGCGACATCAGCGCGCTTCGAAGTCGATGCGCGGGTCGACGATGGTGAACATGATGTCGCTCACGACCTGCAGCACCAACCCGAGCAGCGTGAACATGTACAGCGTCGCGAAGATCACCGGGTAGTCGCGCCGGATCGCCGCGTCGAAGCCGAGCAGCCCGAGCCCGTCGAGCGAAAACACGATCTCGACCAGCAGCGCCGAGCTGAACAGGATGCCGATCAGGGCGGCCGGAAAGCCCGCGATGATCAGCAGCATCGCGTTGCGGAAGACGTGCCGGTACAGCACCCGCTGCTCCGAGGCACCCTTCGCCCGCGCGGTCACGACATACTGCTTGCGGATCTCCTCGAGGAACGAGTTCTTCGTCAGCAGCGTGAGCGACGCGAAGCCGCCGAGCACCAGGGCGAGCGTCGGCAGCACCATGTGCCACGCGTAATCGACGATCCGCGCCGGCCACGACCACGTCTCCGACCCCGGCGACGTCAGGCCGCGCAACGGGAACCAGCTCACGAAACTGCCGCCCGCGAACAGGACGACCAGCAGGATCGCGAACAGGATGCCGGGGATCGCGTAGCCGACCAGCACCGCGGCCGACGTCGCCACGTCGAACCGGCTGCCGTGCCGCACCGCTTTGGCGATGCCGAGCGGGATCGACACGAAATAGATCAGCAGCGTCGACCACAGCCCGATCGACAGGCTGACCGGCATCTTGCTCGCGATCAGCGACAACACCGTGCCGCCCTGGAATAGCGAGCTGCCGAAATCGAAACTCAGATACGAGGTCAGCATGTTCCAGAACCGGGTCAGCGGCGGCTTGTCGAAGCCGAACTGGTGGCGAATGCGCTCGACGATCTGCGGATCGAGCCCGCGCCGCCCGCGATAGCCGCCCGACGTGACGCCCGCGTCGCCGCCCCCGCCGCCGGTCAGCCGCGAGGTCGTGTCGCCCTTGCCCTTAAGCTGCGCGATCGCCTGTTCGACCGGCCCGCCCGGTGCGAGCTGCACGACGGCGAAGTTGATCGCGATGATTCCGAACAGCGTCGGCAGAATCAGCGCGAACCGCCGGAGCAGGTACGCGCCCAACGCCGATCAGCCGCCGTGGCCGCGCGCGGCGTCGGTCTTCGCGGCCAGCGCCGGATCGACCCACCAGCTATCGAAATCGAGGCCGGCGCGGATCGGCACATCGACGAAGCCGAACCGGTCCCAGCGCGCGGTCCAGACTTCGCCGAGCCGCCAGTTCGGCACCATGTACCAGCCCCACAGCAACACGCGGTCGAGCGCGTGCGTCGCGGCCAGCAGCGACGGCATGTCTTTGGCGACGATGACGTCGTGCACAAGCGTGTCCACGATCGGGTCGCACACGCCGGCGAAATTGCTGCTGCCCTGATTGTCCCGCGCCGCACACGTCCAGAGGTCGGCCTGCTCGTTGCCCGGCAAGCCGCCGAAGCCGAACGCGTTGACCGTCATGTCGAAATCGAACGCTTCCTGCCGCTTGATCGCCTGCGCCGGATCGACCGTGCGAACCTGCGCGTCGATGCCGATGCGCCGCAGCGTGTCGGCGAACGGCAGCGTCACGCGCTCGAAATTCGGATCGTCGAGCATGATCTCGAAATGCATCTGGTTGCCGGACGCGTCGACCAGCTTTCTGTCTTTGACCGTCCAGCCCGCGTCGCGCAGCAGATCGAGCGCCTGCTTCAGCCCGGCGCGGTCGTTGCCCGACCCGTCGGTCTTCGGCATCTCGAATTGGGTCGTGAACAACTCAGGCGGCAGCTTCGCGCGGTATGGCTCCAGCAGCGCCAACTCGGCCCCGGCCGGCAACCCGCTCTCGGCGAAATCGCTGCCCTCGAACATCGACGTGGTGCGGTGGTACAGGCCGTAGAACAGCGTCTTGTTGGTCCACTCGAAATCCAGCAGCAGCGCGATCGCGTGGCGCACGCGAACATCCTGGAAGATCGGACGCCGCGTGTTGAACATGAACCCCTGAGTGCCCTGCGGGGTCTTTTGCGCGAACGCCCGCTTGATCACCAGATGCTGCGCGACCGCCGGAAAGTCGTAACCGGTCGCCCAGCTTTTGGCCGAATTCTCGCGCCGATAGTCGATCTGCCCGCCCTTGAACGCCTCGAACAGCACGGTCGGATCACGGAAATACTCGGTCCGGATGTGGTCGAAATTGTAGCGGCCGCGCCCGAACCCCTCGTGCTCGCCCCACCAGTTCGGCACCCGATCCAGCGTCAGCGTACGGCCCATGTCGACATGGCCGATCTTGTACGGGCCGGAGCCGACCGGCGGATCGGTCAGCGGCGCGGTGAAATCACGGCCCGCGAACCAGTGCTTCGGCAGCACCGTCAGCTCGCCGCAGATCAGGTGGAGCTCGCGGTTGCCGCTGGTCTTGAACCGGAACACGACGCGCTCCGGACCGTCCGTCTCGACATGGTCGACGTCGCCCCAATACTGCGCGTAGGTCGGCCGGCCCTTCTCGCGCAGCGTGTCGAACGACCATTTCACGTCGTCGGACGTCACCGGCGTTCCGTCCGAAAACCGCGCCTCGGGCCGCAGGTCGAACGCGACCCAGCTATCGTCCGCCGGCCGCTCGATCGTCTGCGCCAGCACGCCATACGCCGTGGTCACCTCGTCGGGCGACGCCTCCGTCAGCGTCTGCCAGATGGCACCGACGCCGGCGGCATTTCCGCGCAGGATGAACGGGTTGAAATTGTCGAACGTGCCGACGCCGCCGAGCGCCACCTCGCCACCCTTCGGCGCATTCGGGTTGACCCACGGGAAGTGGTCGAACCCGTCCGGCAGCTTCGGCACTTCATCGAGCAGGCTGTCGGCGTAGGATTTCTTGACCGTCGCATCGTCCGCGCGCGCGTACAGGGGAAACAGCAGCAGCAACGCGAACAGCAGGCGCATGATGCATCATCCGTTCAACAGGGACAGTGCCCGATCATGCAGCGCCGGGTCGCCCGCCGCCAACACCGGTCCCTGTTGGGACGACCCGTCGGCCAGCCCGCGCAACGGCCGCCCGTCCCAATCGGTGATTTTTCCGCCCGCGCCTTCGATTACGGGTGCCAGCGCCGCCCAGTCCCATACCTTCAGGTCCGCCTCGGCGATCAGGTCGATCTGCCCCAGCGCCAGCAGCCCGTAGGCGTAGGCGTCGCCGCCGAACGTGGTCCGCCGCACCGCCGCCTCCAGCCTGCGCCAGCGCGTCGTCTGATCGGCGTCGAACATCTGCGGGCTGGTCGCCGACAACTCGGCCGCCGCGATGTCCGGGCAGGCGCGGGTTCCGGCGACGCCGCCGAACGGTCCGCGAAAGATCGTCCGGCGTCCGGCGACACCGAGCCACCGCTCGCGCGTGACCGGCTGATCGACCAGCCCCAGCACCGGCACGCCGTCGTCGAGCAACCCGATCAGGGTCGCGAACAACGGCCGCCCGGTGATGAACGCGCGCGTGCCGTCGATCGGGTCGAGCACCCAGCGCAACCGCGCCGACCCGCGCTCCAGCCCGGCCTCCTCGCCCAAAATCCCGTGCTCGGGGAAGCGCGCCGAAATCACCGCTCGCATCGCCTGCTCGGCGGCGCGGTCGGCGATCGTGACCGGGCTCTCGTCGCCCTTCAGGTCGGCCGAGATCCCGGAGCGGAAGAACGGCCGCACCACCGCCGCCGCAACCTCGGCCGCCGCTTCGGCGGCGGCAATCAGGGCGGCGTCGGAGGGACGGTCCACGCTACGCGACTTCGGCCCGCTACTTGGGGGCGTCGCCGGCCTGGACGGGATGCGTGCTGTTGGTGGCCTGCGTCGCCGGGGTCGACTGACCCGGCGCCGTCACGGCCGCCGCGTTGCCGGCGTTCGGATTGCCGCCGTTATCCTTCGGCGCCACGACGGTCGACGACGCGGGCGTCGCGGTCCCGCCGGCACCCGCGGCGGGTGCTCCGGCGGGCGGCAACGGCAGCGGCTTGTGGCTGTCGGAGTTGAGGTAGGCGATGATGTCGGCGCGGTCGTGCGCGCTGTTCAGACCGGCGAAGCCCATCTTGGTGCCCGGCATGTAACCCATCGGCTTCTTCAGCCAGGCGTTCAGATCCTCGTACGTCCACGGCTTGTCATGCATCTTCTCCATGGCGGACGAATACTGGTAGCCCTCCATGTGGCCATGCGGCCCGCCGACGACGCCGTACAGGTTCGGACCCGACGCCCGCCTTGCCGCCCTCGTTGAACGAATGGCACGCGGAGCACAGCTTCTGCGTGTCGGCCGCACCCCGGGCCGGGTCCGCGCTGGCGAGCAGCGGGCTGATCGGCTCCAGCGGCGCTTCGGTCGCCGAGACCGCCAGGACCGGCGCGCCCACGCCCTCGATCTTGATCGCCGTGGTCTTCGGGGCCGGGGACTCCACCAGGCCATCGGCCAGCAGCGTCGCACCCATGAAGGCGATCCCGACGGTCAATACCGCCGCGAAAACCTTGTTGATCTCCATGCTGTCCATCGACACACCGCTCCCCGTGACGCATTGCGCCGACCCGACCGCCTACCTAGGCTGCGGTGCACCATAGGCAAGCGGCTTTTCGGTCGCAATCCAGACCCGTAAGCAAAGCCCCGCCCGTTGAACCCCATTGTCGTGATCCCGGCCCGAATGGCCTCCGCCCGGCTGCCGGGCAAACCGCTGGCCGACATCGCCGGACGGCCGATGATCGTGCACGTCCTGTTGCGCGCCCTCTCGGCCGGGATCGGCCCGGTCGCCGTCGCCTGCGCCGAGCCGGAGATCGCCGACGCCGTCCGCGCCGCCGGCGGCATCGCCGTGCTGACCGACCCCGCGTTGCCGTCCGGCTCCGACCGGGTCCACGCGGCGCTGGCGGCCCTCGACCCGGGCGGTCAGCACGATGTCGTGGTCAACCTGCAGGGCGACTTCCCGCTGATCGAGGCGGCCCATCTGCGCGCCGCGCTGCGCCCGCTCGACAATCCGGCCTTCGACATCGGCACGCTGGTCACGCCGATCCTCGATGATGCGGAGGCGAACCTGGCGTCGGTCGTCAAAGCCGCCTGCGCCTTCGCCGCCGGCCAGCCTTGCGCGCCCGCCCTGTATTTCTCCCGCGCCGCCATCCCGTCCGGCGACGGCCCGCGCTGGCACCATATCGGCGTCTACGCATGGCGGCGTCCGGCGCTGGACCGCTTCGTCGCCCTGCCGCCGACCCTGCTGGAACGCCGCGAGACGCTCGAACAACTGCGTGCGCTCGAAGCCGGCATGCGGATCGGCTGTGCGCGGATCGATCAGGCCGTGGCCGGCGTCGACACCCCGGCCGACCTCGCCCGCGTCCGCCGCACCCTCGGCCACGAAGAAGCATGACCCAGACGATCGCCTTCCAGGGCCGCCCCGGCGCCTACTCCGATCTCGCCTGCCGCATCGCCTATCCCGGCGTGGACGACGCTGCCGTGCCAGACGTTCGAGGCGGCGATGGACGCGGTGCACGCCGGTGCCGCCTCGCTCGCCATGCTGCCGTGCGAGAACTCGCTCGCCGGGCGGGTGCCGGACATCCATGCGCTGCTTCCCGATAGCGGCCTGGTCGTCGTCGGCGAGCATTTTCAGCGTGTCGAGCACTGCCTGCTGGCCGTCCCGGGCGCCACGCTCGCGACCCTTCGCCGTGCCCATTCGCATCCCGTGGCGCTCGGTCAGGTGCGCCGCATCCTGAAGGAGCTGGACCTCACGCCGGTCGTGGAATCCGACACCGCCGGTTCGGCCGAGCAGGTGGCGGCGTGGAACAGCGTCGAGGAGGCGGCGATCGCGTCGAGCCTCGCGGCCGAGCTGTTCGGCCTGACCATCCTGCGCCGCAACGTCGAGGACGCGAGCCACAACACGACCCGGTTCTACATCTGCGCGCCCGACACCCAGACCCGGGCCGGGCCGGCACCGGGCATGATGACCACGTTCGTCTTCCGCGTCCGCAACGTCCCCGCCGCGCTCTACAAGGGCCTCGGCGGGTTCGCGACCAACGGGGTCAACATGACCAAGCTCGAAAGCTACATGGTCGACGGCCAGTTCACCGCGACGCAGTTCCTGGCCGACGTCGACGGCCACCCCGACGACCCGGCGCTCGCGCGCGCGCTCGAAGAACTCGGTTTCTTCTCTCGCGAGTTGCGGATTTTGGGTGTCTACCCCGCCTCGCCCGCACGGGCCGCCCACGCATGACCGGAGCTGACACCATGATCGTCGACCGCATCACCGACATCATCGCCCGCAAGGGGGCGGAATCGTATCTCGGCGAGGCGGTCACCATGCGCGCCCACATGCTGCAGGCCGCCGCACAGGCCGAGGACGAGGCCGCCGGCGACGAGCTGGTGGCCGCCGCCCTGCTGCACGACATCGGCCATTACGTGAGCGAGCTGGGCGAGAGCTCGTTCGACCACGGTGTCGACAACCTCCACGACGAGGCCGGGGCCGCTTTGCTGGCCAAGCACTTCTCGCCTCGGATCGTCGATTGCGTCCGCCTGCATGTCGCGGCGAAGCGATATCTGTGCGCGACCGACCCCGCCTATTTCGGCCTGCTGTCGCCCGCGTCGGTGCAGACCCTGAAAATCCAGGGCGGCCCGATGGATGCCGGGGAAGTCGCCGCGTTCGAGGCCGAGCCGCACTACGCCGAGGCGGTCCGCGTCCGCCGCTGGGACGACGGGGCCAAGGATCCGGCGCGTGTCACCCCGCAATTCGACCATTACGTGCCGCTGCTGACGCGGCTCGCCCGGTGACCACGCTCATCTTCGTCTCGCCGGACGGCTCCGCCCAAACCGTCGACGCGCCGGCCGGCACGACGGTCATGCTGGCCGCCATCACGAACGGCGTGTCGGGCATCGTCGCCGACTGCAACGGCTACGCGCTGTGCGCCACGTGCCACGTCTTCGTCGCCGACCCGCGCCTGCCGCCCATGTCGGACGAGGAGGACGCGCTCCTCGACGGCACCGCCGTACCGCGTGAAGCCGACAGCCGGCTCGCCTGCCAGATCAAGCTCTCGGACGATCTCGGCAGCCTGACGGTGCGGCTACCCGAGCGGCAGGTCTGAGCCGCCGGTTCGTTCGGCCAGCAGCGCCGCATGGTGCGCCACCGCCCGCAGCAATGCCCTGCACCGCAGCGCCTCGACATCGCCGACGACCGTCTCGGCCACCCGGCGCCAGAGGCCGGTATCGAGGCGGGTGGCCCGCTCCATCCGGTCCATCGCCACTGGCGTCAGTTCATCCGCAAGGTTCGCTGTGAAGCCGGCCGGGGCCGCGTTCGTGCGGTTGACCGTGTTATCGGTCAGCGTCCGGCCGAGCCAGTGCTGCAAGCGGGCGCGGGGCGGCCCTTCGGTGATGTCCGCCACCGCGAACAAGGACAACCGCCGATGCGCCTCCTCGATCAGGGCGGCGTCGGCGGCCGGGTCGATAAAACCGTCGTCCGGGATCGACGGATGCGGCCAGAGCAGCATCCGGACCGCAACGTTGTCGGTCTGGCACGCGGCTCTCGGGTCATCGAGGAACTCTCGCAACGGTGCCCGCGCGGTCCGCACCGTGTCCGCCCAGGCGCCGTACGCGGCCAGATCGGCGTCGGACCGGCCGCGCCAATATGCCCAGTGCGACAGCAGCCGCGCGGTCGGCTCCCGCAGCGTGATGACGAGCTGTCCCGTCGGATAGGCAGCCAGCAGCGTGCTCAGGGCCAAGTGGCTGGCCACCAGATCGCCGTTGCGCGGAACCTCGTCGATCGTCCTATAGACATTACGGCGTTCCGGTTCGGCGATCGTGTCGAACGCCGCGAAACCGCCGAACAGGCATCGGTCGAAGCCGCCGACGATCGCCGCCGGTTCGAGCGCCGCGATCAGGCTGGCGCGCAACGCCGTGCCGCCGGTCTTGGGCACATGCAGCATGAGCACCGGCCGCGCCGGGTCGAAAGGACGGAACGGAACCGCAATATGTCGCGGCCGGCCCAGGCCGACACGCTCTCCCACCAATTTCAGCAGATTGTTCGTCACCCGCCGCTCCGGAGCCTGTTCGCAGCATAACGCATGGATCGGGCGAGCGCCGAGCCGCACCGGCGTGTCGGTGGTAACGAAGTGCGTCTCGGCCCGGGCCTCGCGGCCGTCGACCGGCCCCTCCCTTTACGGCACCCTGCCCAGGCCCGATCTGCCCAGGCCCAACCTGCCCAGGCCCGGCCGTCTAGCCGCGTGGCCAAACGCGCTCGGTGATCGCGAACAGCACGCTCGCGTGTGACGTGTTCGAGCCGGCTTCGCGACGGCTTCAAGCCTCCCGATACAGCATCAAAATAACCCCGATCAGCACGAACAGCGACGGCCAGACCCAGCCGGCGACCCGTGCCGCCCGCCCGTCGAGCCGCAACTCCAGCCACCGCGCCCAGCCGGCCGCGATGGAGGCGAGGGCCAGCGGCGTATGGGTCAGCTCGATGAGCAGCTGATCCTTGACGTTGGCGATCGCGTGGGTGTGGGTCAGCAAGGCGGCGCCGCCGATCGCGGTCACCAGCGGGAACACCAGCGCCGCGCGTTTGTTCGTCCAGCCGCCGGCGCGCACCCGCCACTCGAACAGGCCGAACAGCACGACCAGGATGACGAAGAACCGGTGCTGCAGCACCTCGACGTCGCGCAGGCTCTCGAAGAAGCCCTCACGCCCCATCGGCCAGACTTCGGGGTCGCTGCGCAGGAACAGGAATGCGGCGAGCCCGAGGAACAGCAGCGGCCAGTGCCGCGCCCATCGCGCGCCGGCCCGGTTGATCAGCGCCAGAAAGCCGATGCCGACCACGAACAGGCCGGCCCAATGGTGGTTGTACTCGCTCCACGCGATGTCGGCCGCGTTGCGGTCCGGGATCACGCCCGAGCCCGGCACGAACGCCGGCTGCGCGGTCGTGCGGGCGTGCGCGGCCTCCGTGTCCAGTTGCGCCTGCAGCGCGGGCAACGTCAGCGAATCGTGGTCGGGGCTGACCAGACGCGGCCAATGCGGCGTGTTCCGCTCGACCACCTCGGCCCAGCTCACCCGGTCATGGGTCAGGTCGACCGAGGGCGGGACGGAGGTGAGCGACGCGGCGGCGAAGAACAGCGTGAAGCCGATGCCGATCTCGACTTCCGCGAACCGCTTCATCCGCAGCACCGGCGCGCCCGGATCGGAGCGCAGGTGCTCGACGACGAGGTAATTGCCGAAGCCGAGCAGCAGCAGGAAGCCGAACATGGCGACCTTGGCGCCGACCATCACGCCGTATGCGGTGCCGTAAAACCCGGAGAACGAGCCCACGTAGAGCACGGCCATGGTCAGGCCGGAGACGATGATGCAGGCGACGCCGGCCATCGACATGCGGGAGAACCGCTGACCGACGATGCGCCAGCCGATCCCGTCATGCACGCGGGCCAACGCCGAGACGAAGCACGGGATGCCGCCGATCCAGATCGCAGCACCGAGCTGGTGCAGCCCCTCGACCAGCAGCAGCGGCACCCGCCCCTCCATCCGCGCGGCCGCGTGGGTGGTGAGCGTCGCCGCACAGAGTTCGATCGCGCAGGCGGCGATCAGCTGAAAGCGCGGCGCATCGGTCCCGCGCGCCAGCAACAGCAGCGCCAGCACGCCGGCGGCGGCGCATTTCACGAGACTCGCCTCGGCGAACGAGGCGGTCAGCACGTCGGGCACCGTCAGGTCGACGGTCGCGTGCAACACGCTGGTCTGCAGCGCGAGCGACACGCCCTCGCCCACGAGCAGCCCGAGCGCCGCCCAGCCGGCGATCCGCGCGGTGTCGGCGGCGATCAGCTTGCCCTGCGGCATGCCGCGCAACGGCCGGGCGAGCAGCAGCAGGAAGATGACGCCGCCGAGCGCCATCGACTGCCCGATGATGACCAGGCCGTGCAGGATGATCGACAGGAAGCCGAAGACGTCGACCAGAAGGCTCATGGCGCTTTGACCGTGAACGGAATGTCGCCGCGCGTGATGTGCCCGTCCACCGCCAGCACCTGCCAGCGCAGCGTCCACGAGCCGGCCGAGAGCGGCGTCTTGGCCTCGAGCAGGTTCGGCGCGTCGGGCGGGCTCTGATCGAGCACATGGGCGACACCGGCCGGATCGGTCAGCGTCAGGCGCGAGCGCCCGGCGTCGATCCGGCTGTTGTAGCGCAGGCGGATGTCGAGCGGTCCGGCCGGCAGCGTGGCACCCGCTACCGGCGTGCCGTCGATCAGGATGGCGTGGGCCTGGGCCAAGGCAGGACACAACAGCGCGGCCAGCAGCATCGGAATTCGCATGCGCGCGATTTACCGGCTGCGTGCGGCGGCTGTCCACGCCGCGCGATGGACGCGGGACCACGCTCGCGCTGTAGTGCGCGCAACAAGAGCGGGTTCTAGCACGCGATGGACACGGGACTGGCGGGCCGGCGGGCACTGGTGTGCGCGGCGAGCAAGGGTCTGGGCCGGGCCTGCGCCGAGGCGCTGGCGCGGGAGGGCGTGCACGTCACCATCACCGCGCGCACCGCCGCGGCGCTGGAGGCGACGGCCGCCGAACTGCGCGCCGCCACCGGGGCGACCATCGTGGCGGTGGCCGGCGACATCACGACCGAGGCCGGGCGGGCGGCGGCGCTCGCCGCGTGTCCCGATCCCGACATCCTGGTGACCAACGCGGCCGGACCGCCGGCGGGCGATTTTCGCGACTGGAGCCACGAGGATTGGACCCGGGCGCTGGACGCCAACATGCTGACGCCGATCGCGCTGATGCGCTCGGTGATCGACGGCATGATCGCGCGCAAATTCGGCCGCATCGTCAACATCACGTCCGGTAGCGTGAAGTCGCCGATCGCGGCCCTCGGCATGAGCAACGGGGCGCGCGCGGGCCTGACCGGGTTCGTCGCCGGGCTGTCGCGGCAGGTGGCCCAGCACGGGGTCACGATCAACAACCTGCTGCCCGGCCCGTTCCTGACCGACCGGCTGCGCTCGCTGGCCGGTGCCGCCGCGAAAAAATCCGGCCGCAGCGTCGATGACGAGCTGGCCGCGCGGGCGGCCGACAACCCGACGCGACGGGTCGGCGATCCGGCGGAGTTCGGGGCCGCGTGCGCGTTCCTGTGCAGCACGCAGGCGGGGTTCATCGTAGGCCAAAACCTGTTGCTCGACGGTGGCGCGTTCAACGCCACGATGGGTTGAGGCTATGATCGGGCGGCGAAGCCTACTCGCTGCCGGTGCCGCCCTGCTCTCGAAGCCCGCGGTCGCGACGCCCCTCGACGACACGCTGCGGGTGACGTGGACCGACGCGCTGGCCAGCCTCGACCCGTACGCGACGCCGCTGCGCACGGGCATGATGCTGGCGCACGAATTCCACGACGGGCTGATCCACCGCGACCCCGAGACGCTGCAACTGCGCCCGTTGCTGGCACGGTCGTGGCGGCTGACGCAGGACCGGCTCGCGATCGACTTCGTGCTCGAGGACAAGGTGCGATTCCACGACGGCGCGCCGTTCGGACCCGACGACGTGATCGCGACCGTGGCCCGCGCGCGGCGAGCGGATACGGCGGTGCCGTCCAACTACGCTTGGCTCGCGGGGGCCGAGCGGACCGACACCGGCGTTCGGCTGACCCTCGCGCACCCGTTTCCCCCGGCGCTCGATTATCTGGCGATGGTGCTGCCGATCCTGCCGGCCAACGGGGCTTCGGGCGTCGGAACCGGGCCGTATTCGGCCACCCTCGACCCGGACGGCACGATCGAGCTGCTGCGCAACGAGGGTTACGGCGACGGCCCGAAGGCACGGCCGCACATCCCGCGGGTGACGATCAGCCAGCGGCCGGACGACATGGGCGCGCCCTACGCGGACTTGATCGCGGGCCGGGCCGATTGGGTGTGGCAGCTGAACCCGGCGCAGTTCTCGGCCGGCCTGACCGCGACCACGTGGCAGGCGGTGCGGGCGGAGAGCATGCGCGTGACCTACCTGCAATTCGACGCGGCCGGACGGGCCGAGCCGGACGGGCCGATGACCCGGGTCGAGGTGCGGCGCGCGATCATGCGCGCGATCGACCGGTCGGCCCTGGCCACGATCGCCGTCGCGGGCGGGGCGCGGGTCGCGGAGGCGCCCTGCTACCCGACGCAATTCGGCTGCGGCGGCTCACCGGACGATGTGCCGTCGTTCGACCCTGCGACCGCGCGGACGGAACTGGCGGCGATCGGCTTCGGCGGCGGGTTCGCGACCGAGCTGGTGACGTATCTGCGGTTCGACGTCGTGGCCGCCGTGGTCGCCGCACTCGACGCGATCGGCGTGCGGGCGACGGTGACGCAGCTGCCGGCGGCGCAGGCGATGGCACGGGCCGAGGCCGGGCACGCGCCGCTGTTCCTCGGCAGCTGGGGGTCGTGGTCGATCAACGACGTGTCGGCGATGCTGCCGGCGTTCTTCGGCGGCGGCCCGCTGGACGCGGCGCGGCGGCCCGACCTGACCGCGCTGATCGCCGAGGGCGACGAGGCGGCACGAACCGATGCGCGCCGGGCCGCCTACGGGCGGGCGATCGGCCTGATCGGGCACGACGCGTTGTTCCTCCCGCTGTATTACGATGGCGCGACCTACGGCGTCTCGCGCCGGCTCGCCTTTCGCGCGGCCGCCGACGAGTTGCCCCGGTTCCACCAGATGAGCTGGCGTTGAGGGCGCTCGCCATCCTGCTGCTGATGTGCGGCACCGCTTACGCCGACCCCGCGCCGAACAGCCTGCCGCCGCCGATCCCGGGCGGGTGCACCAGCAGCCCGTTCGGACCGCGCGCGGCGCACCCGCTGCGGCCGGCGACGTTCCATTACGGCATCGACTTTCCGGCCCAAGCCGGCACGCCGATCCATTCGGTCGCGGCCGGCAAGATCGTCGCGATCGGGCGACGCGGTGCCGAGGGGCTCGCCATCGACGTGCAGCACGACGGGTTCATGACCCGCTACGCGCATCTCGGCATGGTCGCGATCCCGATCGTGAACGGGCAGCGCGCGGTCGATGCCGGGACGGTGATCGGCCGGGTCGGGCGGACGGGGCTGACGACCGGTCCGCATGTGCATTTCGAGCTGCACGTGGCCGGCAAGCCGATCGATCCGGCGCCGTTCGTACAGGCAGTCGCCTGTAAGTAACATCACGCAATGGTGGCGGAGGGTCCTCCGCAACGCACTCACCTTGCTCGGCGTTGGTTGCTGCTCCCAACAGGAGAGTCGTCCATGCCGCACTTCCGCATCACCACGCTGACCCTCGCCGCGTTCGTCACGTTCGGGTCCATGACCGTCGCCCGCGCGGCGGGCCTGAACGACGCCGACAAATCATACCTCAAGGACGACGAACAGGGCGCGCTGTACCGAGCAGGCCCTGGCGAAGCAGGCGAGCCAAAAGGCGAGCCGGGACGATGTGCGCGCCTACGCGAGCAAGGTCGCTTCCGACCACGACGCGTACAACGCGGCGCTGGACCAGCTCGCGAAAAGCAAGGGCGTCGACGTGCCGAAGGCAATGACGGCGCAGGACCAGTCGCGCGTGAACAGCATCGGCGCGCTGACCGGCGACGCCTACGACAAGCAGTTTATTGCCGAAGCGATCCGCATCAACGCGAGCGACAAGAGCCAGTCCGCTCGGGAGGAGCGGCAAACGTCGGACGCCGACATCAAGGCGTTCCTGCAGAAATTCAAATCGGTCGACGCCGAGCACGAGAAAGCCGCGCTCGCGCTGCGGAAGTAAGCGCTACGTCCCGACCGGGAAGTGGCAGGCGACCGCGTGCGAACCGTCGCGCGCCTCCAGCACCGGCACTTCGACACGGCAGCGATCCTCCGCGCGGGGGCAGCGGGTGTGGAAGCGGCAGCCGGGCGGCGGCGATAGCGGGTTGGGCGGTTCGCCGCCCAGCACGCGCTTGGCCGAATGGTCGCCGCCGACGCGCGGCACGGCGGCGATGAGCGCCGCGGTGTAGTGGTGCAGCGGTTGCGCGAACACCGTCTCGCTCGGGCCGAGTTCGACGATCTGGCCCAGATACATCACCGCCGTCCGCGTGCTGATCTGACGCACGACCGACAGATCGTGCGCGACGAAGACGTACGTCAGCGACAGCCGCTGCTGCAAATCCATCATCAGGTTCACGACCTGCGCCTGCACCGACACGTCCAGTGCGGACACCGGCTCGTCCGCGATCACCAGAGCCGGATCGAGTGCCAACGCCCGCGCGATGCCGATGCGCTGGCGCTGGCCGCCGGAGAATTCGTGCGGGTACCGCTCGAGGTGTTCCACGCGTAACCCGACGAGCCCGACCAGCTCGCGCAGCCGGTCGCGCACGGCGGCGGCGTTCATGCTTGTGTGGACGCGAAGCGGCTCGGCGATCAGGTCGCCGACACGGCGGCGCGGGTTGAGCGACGAATACGGGTCCTGAAACACCATCTGCATGCGCGGCCGCATCGCGCGCAGCTTGCGTTCCGGCAGGACGCTGATGTCGACATCCTCGAACCGCACCTGACCGGATGTGAGATCGTACAAGCGGATCAGACAGCGGCCGAGCGTGCTTTTCCCGCAACCGCTCTCACCGACCAGCCCCAGCGTCTCGCCGCGTTCGACCCGCAACGACACGCCGTCGAGCGCGTGCACCGTCTGCCGGCCGCCCGGGCTGAGCGGGCCGCCGAGATGGAAGTGCTTGGTGACGGCAACGGCTTCGAGAAGCGGCGTCATGCGGCAAGCACCGCCGGGGGCCAGTCCGCGCGCTCGTCCGCGAGCCAGCACGCGTATGCATCCGTCCCGTGCCGAAGCAGTTCCGGCCGCTCGCGGCAGCGGTCGTGGGCGTGGGCGCAACGGGGCTGGAACGGGCAGCCGGGCGGCAGTTGCCCGATCAGCGGCGGGCTTCCGGGGATCGACGGCAGACGCTCCGGGCGCGGTCCGTGCATCGGCGGGATCGAACCAAGAAGACCGATCGTGTACGGATGGCCGGGGCGTGCGAACACCGCGTCGCGCGTCCCCGCCTCGACCACGCGGCCCGCGTACATCACCATCACACGGTCGGCGATTTCGCTGACCACACCCATGTCGTGCGTGATCAGCACGACGGCCGACCCGAAATCCTGGCGCAGCTTGCGGATGAGTTCGAGGATTTGGGCCTGCACGGTGACGTCGAGTGCGGTGGTCGGCTCGTCCGCGATCAGCAGCGCCGGGTTGCACGACAGCGCCATCGCGATCACCGCGCGCTGCCGCATCCCGCCCGACAGCTGGTGCGGATAGCGGTCGACCTGCACACGCGGGTTCGGCATTCCCATCGCCGCCAGCAGCTCGATCGCCCGCGCCCGGCACGCCCGGTGCGAGAGGTCCGTGTGCGCGCGCAGCTGTTCCTCGATCTGCCAGCCGATCGTGTGGACCGGCGTCAGCGCCGTCATCGGGTCCTGGAACACCATCGCGATCCGGCTGCCGCGAATGCGCCGCCATGCGCGGTTCGACAGGCCGATCAGCTCCTGCCCATCGAACTTCACCGAGCCCTCGATCACCGCGTTCGGATCGCGGATCAGGCCCATGACCGCCATCAGCGTGATCGTCTTGCCCGAGCCGCTTTCCCCGACGACCGAGACGATCTCGCGCGGGTCGAGGCTGAACGACACGCAGTCGACGGCGCGCAGCAGGCCGCGTTCCGAGCGGAACGAGATCGACAGATTTTCGACCGACAGCAGCGCCATCAGGCGGTCCGCACGCGCGGGTCGAGCGCCGCATACAGGATGTCGACCACCGCGTTGGCCGCGACGACGAAGAACGCCGCGTACATCACGGTCGCCATGATGAACGGCAGATCGAGGTTCTGCAGCGCCTCGACCGTCAGCTTGCCGACACCGTGGATGTTGAACACGACCTCGGTCAGCAACGCGCCACCGCCGACGAGTGCGCCGAAATCGAGCCCGAACAACGAGACGAACGACACCATCGAGGTTCGCAGCGAGTGGCGGATCAGCACGCGCCACTCCGACAACCCTTTCGCGCGCGCGGTGCGGACGAAGTCTTCCTGGAACGTCTCGAGCAACGTCGCCCGCAGCACCCGGCCGTAAATGCCGATATAGAGGATCGCCAGCGTGATCCACGGAATGACCAGACCCTTGAACCACAGCCACGGATCGACCGTCAGCGGCGTGTAACCGAGCTCCGGGACCCAACTGAACAGCCAAGTGTCGTGATAGCGGCTTTGGGTAATCAGGTTCAGCACCTCGCCGACCCAGAACACCGGCATCGAAATCCCGATCAACCCCAGGATCATCAGCGTGCGGTCGTAGACGCCGCCGCGCGTCACCGCCGCGATGGTGCCGATCGTGACCGAGACGACGACCCATAGAACCGCAGCACCCAGGACCAGCGACATCGTCGCCGGCACCGCTTCCAGCACGGCGGGGATGACCAGCTCGCCCCGGTTCACCGAACTCGCGAGATCGCCCGTGATGAACAGGCGCTTCATCAGCATCAGGTATTGGATCGGCAGCGGCCGGTCGAAGCCGAAGCTGTGGCGGATGGCGGCCACCACCTCGGGCGTGGCACTGCGCCCGGCGAGGCGTGCGGCCGGATCGGCACCCGGGATCGCGTAGAAGATCAGGAACACGAGCACGCTGATGCACAGCATGACGAACAGCATCTGCAACAGCCGGCGGCCGACGGTCAGCAGCATCTACTTGACGATCCGCAGCTTGGCCTTCGGGTCGAGCGCGTCGCGCACCCCGTCGCCGAGCACGTTCAGCGCCAGCACCGTCAGCACGATCGCAAGCCCGGGCGCGATCGCCACCAGCGGCCGCGTGTAGATCAGGTTCTGCCCGTCCTGGATGATCGTGCCCCAGCTCGCGTTCGGCGGCTGCACGCCGATCGACAGGAACGACAGCGCGCTCTCGGTCAGCATGTTCAGCACCATCATCAGCGGCGCGAACACGATCAGCTGTGTGGACACGTTCGGCAGGATGTCGCGCAACAGGATGCGCGACGGCGGCGTGCCCAAAGCCCGTGACGCCAGCACGAAGTCCCCGCGCGCGAGGCCCAGCACGGCACCGCGCACCGGGCGGGCGACATACGGGATGTAGACGATGCCGATGATCAGGATCGGGAACAGCAGGCTGCCGCTATCGAACGTCAGCGGTCCGAGCGTGATGGATTGGTTGATCAGCACGATCGAGAGCGAGATCGCCAGAAGGTAGACGGGGAACGCCCACAGCACGTCGAGGAAGCGCGACAGAACCGCGTCCACGACGCCGCCGAAGAAACCGGCGACGATGCCGAGCAGGCCGCCGAGTGCCAGCGTCAGCACGGTCGCACCGGCGCCGATGATCAGCGAACTGCGGCCGCCGTACAGCAGGCGTGCCGCGACGTCGCGGCCCTGCCCGTCGGCACCGAGGAAGTATTGTCCGTGCCAGGTCGGCCCCACCGGTGTCAGGCCGAGCCCGCCTTCGTCCGGTTGCATCACCTGCAACTCGGTGCCGCCGATGGTGATGGTGCCGTCGAGGTTGCTGTCGAACGGGTCGGTGCCCGAGACATGCGAGGCGTACAGCGGGGCCGCGACGCAGGCGATCGTGATCAGCACGAACACGATCAGCGACACCATCGCCGCCCGGTCCCGCCGCAGCTTGCGCCACGCCACCGCCCACGGCCCGCGTGCCGGCGCGGCAACGGCCGGTCCCGAAGGACCGGCCGCCAAAATCATCGTCGCATCGCTCAAGTGCGGGCTACTTCACCCACATCGGGCTGAACAGCATGTGGTACTGGTCGGAATAGCTGAAGTTGCCGACCCGCTTGCTGACGATGTCGACGTTCTTCGGCTGCAGCAGCGACACCGCCGGAACCTCGTCGGTGATCTCCTTGTCGATCTTGGCCCACTGCACGTTCGCGGCCTTCGGGTCGGTGACGGCGAGCGCCAGCGCCGCCTTCATCTCGGCGTCGATCTTCGGGTTGCTGTACTCCGCGATATTGATCGAGTTATCCGAGCCCTCGTGGAAGCTGTCCGAGCTGAACAGGACGTTCAGGAAGTCGGACGGCGCCGGATAATCCTGGAACCAGTCGGTCAGGCTGATCTGGACCTTGTTCTTGCTGTTCTGGATGTAGTTGAACTGGTCGTTGCTGCTGATCGCCTTCAGCTGCGCGTCGTAGCCGAGGTTGCGCAGCATGCCGACGAGGTATTCGGCCATGCTCTTTTCGACGACCTTGTCGGAGCTGATCAGCGTCACTTTCTGGCCGGCCGTGCCGCTCTCTTTAATGAGCTGCTTGGCTTTCTCCAGATCGGGTGCCGTCCACTTGGTCGTCTTGTCGGTGCCGCCCTTGGTGAACGGGCAGTACGGCTCATAGCCACCCATGCCGACCGGCAGCTGCTGGCACAGCGGGCTCGCGAGGTTCGGTCCGCCGTACAGTTTCACCAGCGCGCCGCGATCGACCGCGTACGCCAGCGCCTGACGCGCCTTGATGTTGTCGAACGGCGGCATGCGCGTGTTCATCGGCATGTAGTAGTACGCGAGCAGGCTCGCGATATGCACGACGTCCTTGTGCTTGGAGCCGAGTTCGCCGAGCCGGTCGAGCGGCTTCTCGTCGAACATCCAATCCTGCTGGCCGTTCAGGACGGCGGTCACTTCGTCCTCGTCCTTCAGGCCGAACGCGTAGTCGATCTCGTCGGCGTAGCCCTGCGGCTGCGCGGCCGCACTCCACTCCTTGAAGTGCGGGTTGCGCACCAGCTTCATCGCCGTGTTCGGATCGTACGACGCGATCATGTAGCTGCCGGTGCCGGGCGGCGGCGTCGTGCCGAGGTCCTTGCCCGCCGTGTCGGCCGGCAGGATCGATCCGAACGGCACGGCGAGCTGGTACAGGAACTCCGACGACGGGGCCGTCAGATGGATCGTGACCGTGTGCGCCGCCTCATCGGCGATAACGCCGCCGGCCAGCGTGCAGGCGGCCGAGGCCGCCGCGTCCTTCAGGCAAGCGTCGCCGCCGACGATCGAGTTGTACCAGCTGCCGGCGTTCGGGTTGTTCACCTTGAACAGGCGCTGGAACGACGCGACGACGTCCTTCGGCCCCAGCTCCTGGCCGTTGCTGAAGTGGATGCCCTGGCGGATCTTGAACACGTAGGTCTTGCCGCCGTCCTGCGGCGTCGGGATCGCCTCGGCGATGTCGGGCACGACGACGTTGGAGCCGCTGCCGCCGACCTTCTGGAACGTGACCAGGCCGTCGTAGACGCTGGCGAACAATTCCCAGCCTTTGACTTCGTAGTTGACCTGCGGGTCCATCGTGCCGCCGCCGGCCGACGCCGTCAGCTTCAGGGTGCCGCCGCTGTGCGCCTTCAGCAGGGCCGCGCGATCCTCGGCGGCGTGCGCGGTTCCGATCGTCAGTGCCGCGGCGCAGGCGCCGGCGGCGAGCAGGGTTTTCAGCGTCATCACAGAAGTCCTTTCGTGGGGTCTAAGCGGCATCGAGGAAGTCGCGAACCACCCGCATGGTGGCGTCGCGCTCCTCGACGTGCGGCATGTGGCTGCTATCGGGAAAGACGACCTGCCTTACATCGGGAATGCGGTCGAGGAACGGGCGCTGCGTGAGCGGCGTCGCCTCGTCGTGCGCGCCGGTGATCAGCAGCGTCGGCACGGCGATCCGGTCGAGCCGATCCTCGATCGTCCAGTTCTTCAGCGTGCCGACGACGTGAAACTCCGACGGCCCGTTCATCGTCGTGTAGACGGTCGGATCGTCCGCGATCGCGTCGAACGTGCGCTGCACGTAGACGGGCCACGGCACGCGGCAGACGTGGCGGTCGTAGAAGGCACGCGTGGCGACCGCGTATTCGGTGCTGCCGGTCGTGCCGGCCGTCTCGTGTTCCAGCAACGTCGCCTGTACTTGCGGGGGCAGTTCGTTTCGTAGCCGGTTCGCTTCCGCGACCCACGTCACCAGCGACGCCGGGCTGTCGGCGAGCACGAGGCGGCGCAGTCCCGGCGGCTTCAGCACCGCATGTTCCGCGCCCAGCATGCCGCCCCAGGACTGGCCGAGCAGGTCGTATTCACCCGAAATGCCGAGATGGCCGAGCAAACCGTCGAGTTCCGCGAGGAACAGGCCGACCGTCCAGAACGACGCCGGGGCATCCCGGTAATGCGTCGATAAACCGTTACCGATCTGATCGTATTGGACCACCGCACGGCGCGGCCCCGCGAGATCGTCGAACGGGTCGATGTAATCGTGCGTGCAGCCCGGCCCGCCATGCAGGCAGACCAGCGGCACCCCCGCGCGCGGATCGCCGGTCACGCGATACCACGTGTGTCCCTCCCGGAACGCCACGCGACCCTCAATCCGCTCGATTGCTTCACTCATTCGCATAATGCTGGCATCGGCTTGGATCGCACGCAAGCCATGTGCCACGCTGCCGATATCGCCACGGGAGCCGACCACATGAGCGGGCACACGCATCAGCATACGATCCACGCCCACCAGCATCACCACGGCTGGAACCGCGACCGGCCGGCGGTGCTGCGCGTCGCACCGGGCGAAACGGTGCTGTTCGAGACGATCGACAGCTCCGGCGGGCAGCTGAGCCCGGTCTCGACGCTCGCCGATCTCGGCACGCTCGATTTCGGCCGCATCAATCCGGTGACCGGGCCGGTGCACATCGACGGCGTCATGCCGGGCGACGTGCTGCGCGTCACGGTCGAGCACTTCGCCCCCAGCACGGCGCATGGCGACGCGTGGGGCTGGACCGCCAACATCCCGGGGTTCGGCCTGCTCGCCGATCAGTTCCCCGATCCGGCCCTGCATTTGTGGCGCTACGACGCTGCCACGCTCGCGCCCGCCGCGTTCGGCAAGTTCGCCCGCATCCCGCTAAAACCGTTCTGCGGCACGATCGGGCTGGCACCGGGCGAGCCGGGGCAGCATAGCGTGGTCCCGCCGCGCCGGGTCGGCGGCAACCTCGACATCCGCGACGTCGCCGCCGGGTCGGAGCTGTATCTGCCGGTCGAGGTCGCGGGCGGGTTGTTCTCGGTCGGCGACACCCATGCCGCCCAGGGCGACGGCGAAGTGTGCGGCACCGCGATCGAGAGCCCGATGTCGGTGGCTCTCCGGTTCGACGTGCTGCCCGCCACCCGCCTCGCCTTCCCGCGGGTGATGATCCCCCGCGCGCCGACCAGCCATATCGACATGGACGGCTACGAGGTCACGACGGGGATCGGCCCCGATCTGATGACCGGGGCCCGCGACGCCGTGTCCGGCATGATCGACCTGCTCGGGGCCCGGTTCGGCATGCCGGCCATCGATGCCTACATGCTGTGCAGCGTGTGCGCCGATCTGCGCATCAGCGAGATCGTGGACATGCCGAACTGGGTGGTGTCGCTGTATCTTCCCCGAGCTGTGTTCCGTTAGACGATCTGGCGTTAGAAAATCTGGCGGAACAGGACGAACAGCACGCCGGAGATGATCGCCGCCATCGGCAGCGTCAGCACCCAGGCGAGGCCGATGTTGCGCAGCGTGTCCCACTGCAGGCCCGACCCGTTGGCCATCATCGTCCCCGCGACGCCGGACGACAGGACGTGGGTGGTCGAGACCGGCAGGCCGTAATTGTCGGCCGCGAGGATGGTCGCCATCGCGACCAGCTCGGCCGCAGCACCCTGGCCGTAGGTCAGATGCGTCTTGCCGATCTTCTCGCCGACGGTGACCACGATCCGCTTCCAGCCGACCATCGTGCCGAGGCCGAGCGCGATGGCGACCGCGACCTTCACCCAAAGCGGGATGAACTTGGTGCCGGCGTCGAGGTTCTTGCGGAAGTCGCCGGTGACCGTCTTGTCTGCCGCGGTCAGCGTGGTGCCCTTGAGCGCGTATTTCGCGATCTCGCTCGACAAGTACATCTCGTTGCGGACGTTCTTCACCGCCGCCGCCGGCACCTTGTTCACGGCACCCGCGTGGCTGACTTCGGTCGCCAGGTCGGACGCCATGGTCGCCAGCGCCGCGTAGATCTCCGGCCGGTCGATCTTGCTCTTGTCCTTCAGGCTCTCGAACAGGGTGTCACGCGCGGCCTCGGGGGCCGGCAGCGGGCCGTTCGCGTGCGCCGCGAACGTGTCGTGCGCGGCATTCATGCTGGTCACGAACGCGGGCGTCGCCTTGTCCGGCATCGCCTGGTTCAGCGCGTAGGCGGTGGGCAGCGTGCCGATCAGGATCAGCATGATCAGCCCCATGCCCTTCTGCCCGTCGTTGCTGCCGTGCGCGAACGACACGCCGGTGCAGGTCAGCACGAGCAGGCCGCGGATCAGCGGCGGCGGCGGCTTGTTGCCTTCCGGCGCGGTCCACAGCGTCTTGTTCTTGACGAACATCTTCATCACCAGAAGCAGCCCGGCGGAGGCGAAGAAGCCGACCAGCGGGCTGATCAGCAGCGCGCGGAACACGCCCCAGGCGGAGTTCCAGTCGACGCCCGACGCGCCGGTGCCGGACAGGAACTGGTTGGCGAGGCCGACGCCGATGATGGAGCCGACGAGCGTGTGCGACGACGAGGCCGGCAGACCGAGCGACCAGGTGCCGAGGTTCCAGATGATCGCCGCGATCAGCAGCGAGAAGATCATCGCGAAGCCGGCGCCGCTGCCGACCTGCAGGATCAGGTCGACCGGCAGCAGGCTCACGATGGAATAGGCGACCGCCCCGGAGGAGGTCAGAACGCCGATGAAGTTCCAGGTGCCCGACCACAGCACGGCCGCATTGGCCGGCAGCGCGTGGGTGTAGATCACGGTCGCGACCGCGTTGGCGGTGTCGTGGAAGCCGTTCACGAACTCGAACCCGAGCGCGATCAGCAGCGCCGCCGCGAGCAGGATGAAGGCGCCGATCGCCAGCGGCTGGCCGCCGACGGCGTTCACGTCGTGGAACACGCTATAGAGCGCGTAGGTGATGCCGCCGATCAGCAGGCCGAGGAAGATGACGATCGTCGCCATGCTCGGCTTGTGGCCGAGATGGGGACCGCCGTGTGGCGGCGCATCGCCAAGCGGCATGTGGCCGGGGTGAAGGGCGGTATCGGACATCGTGTAAGCCTCCGGTCAGGTCGGGGTTGCCTTAACCCAGACCGGTCGCCGGCCGTAATGAAGGAAATATGACGGCTTAAAGGTCGAGGACCTTTCGCAGCGCGTCGAACAGGCCGGGCGTCGCGGCCAGCAACGGCCCGCCCCGCTCCACGCCGGTCCCGTCCATGAACGGGCTGAGCCGCGCCCCGGCCTCGGTCAGGATCGGCAGCATTCCGGCGATGTCCCACAGATTGATGTGCCGCTCGATGTAGGCGTCGAACCGCCCGCAGGCGACGTCGGCCAAGCCCATCGCGCCGGACCCGGTCGAGCGCGTCGCGGCCCCGAGCGCCATGACGTTCCCGACCGTCGCCACGTAGTTCTCGGCCGGGACACGGGGCGACCAGCCGATCTCGACCATCGCGCGTGCGGCGTCCGTCGTGTCGGCGACGCGGATCGGCTCGTCGTTGCGGGTGGCGCCGCCGCCGAGATAGCCCGCGAACAGCTCGCCCGAGGCCGCCGCGTTCACGACGCCGAGCAATGGCACGCGCCCGCCGATCAGCCCGATCGACACGCACCACCGCGCCGAGCCGCGCGCGTAGTTCGACGTGCCGTCGATCGGATCGACCACCCACCGCCACGCATCGGCTTTTCCCCCGCGCCCGGGATGAAAACCGGTCTCCTCGCCCTGGAACGCGTCTTCCGGGTGCGCCTCGGCCAGGGCGCGCGACAGCATCGCCTCGATCGCGCCGTCCGCTTCGGTCAGCCAATCCTGCGCGCCCTTCAACGTCCCCGACGGCGCGCCCGATGCCGGCCGGAGGCGGATCGCCATCGCCCCCGCCTCGGTCGCAAGCCGCTTGGCGGTCGCGAGACGAATCTCCAGCGCCCGGCTCAGTCCGGGGGTCATCGGGGTCGCGTCCATGTCGGCTTTCCACGCATCGGTTCGGCGTGCTTGTTGGCTATCGGGTGCTCCGCCGCAACACCCGGCCCTCATACGCGGCGCGAACGGAGTTTCGGCATTCGCGTGATCGGCCTCACCGGCGGCATCGGCATGGGCAAGTCGACCGCCCTTCGCGCGTTCCGGCGTGCCCACGTCCCGGTGTTCGACGCCGACGCGACGGTGCGCCGGTTGCAGGGTCCGGACGGTGCCGCATTGCCGGCCATCGCGGCGGCCTTCCCCGGCACCGTAATCCGGAACGCGGCCGGACAGCTTGCGCTCGACCGGGCGGCCTTGCGCGGAACGGTATTCGGCGACCCCGCCGCCCTGTCCCGGCTCGAAGCGCTGGTGCTGCCGCTGGTTCGCGCCCGAGAAGCCGCGTTCCTCGCCGCCGCCCGCCGCCGCCGCGCGAACATGGTGGTGCTCGATCTGCCGTTGCTGTTCGAGACGCGCGGCCGCGACGGCATCGACACTGTCGTGACCGTCTCGGCTCCCGCATCCGTCCAGCGCGCCCGGGTGCTGAAACGCGGCATCCTGAGCCCGGCGCAGCTCGATGCGGTGCTGGCCCGGCAATGGCCGGATGCGCGCCGCCGCCGCGCCGCCGATGTCGTCATCCGCACCGGCCTGTCGCGCAACCACACGCTGCGCCAGCTCCGCCGCCGAATTCGGGCTCGGGGCTGCTAAGGGGCTGCCATGACCCGCGCCGTCCTGTTCGACACCGAGACCACCGGCCTCGACCCGCTCACCGGCGATCGCGTGATCGAGGTCGCGTGCCTCGAATTGCTGCGCGAGCTGCCGACCGGCCGGGTGTTCCACGCGCTGATCCACCCCGACCGCGACATCCCGGACGACGCGGTGCGGGTGCACGGCATCACGCTCGACATGCTGCGCGACCGGCCGCGCTTTCACGCGGTGGCCGACGACCTGGTCGCCTTCCTCGGCGACGGCAAGCTGATCGCGCACAACGCGGCGTTCGATTTCGGCTTCCTGGACGCGGAGTTCGCCCGCACCGGCCACAAGGCGCTCGACCGCAGCCGCATGATCGACACGCTGGCGTTGGCCAAGACGCGGTTTCCCGGCCTGCCCAACAGCCTCGACGCGCTATGCCGGCGGTTCGGCGTCGACCTGTCGGAGCGCGTCACCCACAACGCGCTGCTCGACTGCCGATTGCTGGCCGAGGTCTATATCGAGCTGACCGGCGGCCGTCAGCGCGTCCTGTTCGGCTCGGAATCGGCGGGCTCGCGCGCCACGTCCCATGGCGGGTTCGTGGCGGTCGATGCGCCCGACCGGCCCGGCCGCCGCGCGCACGCCGCGGCCGGTGACGCCGACCGAGGCCGAGCTCGCGGCCCACGCGGCGTTCGTGTCGAAGTTGGCGACGCCCGTCTGGGCGACCGTCGGCTAAGCGGATCAGACGGTGGCGGCCCCGTTGCCCTGCTGGGCGGCGGCGCGGGCGCGGCGGGTCTGCCACAACTGGACGAAGTCGATCGGCTGCAACAGCACCGGCGGGAAGCCGCCCTCGCGCGTCGTGTCGGCCAGCAGGTTGCGGGCGAACGGGAACAGCAGGCGCGGGCACTCGACCAGGATCAGCGGCTCGATCGCGTTCTCCGGCACCGGGCCGAGCGTGAAGATGCCGCTGTAGGACATCTCGGCCAGGAACACGCGCTGGCCGGTCGCGGGCGCGCCCTCGGCGGTCGCGGCCTGCGGGTCGGTCGGCTCGGTCGCCTCGGCACGGATTTCGAGCGTCACCTCGAACACGTTCTGGCCGTCCTGGATGCGGCGCGCCTGCACGTCGAGGTTGATGTCCACGCGCGGGGCCGCCCGGAGCGTCGTGTAGATCGCCGGCGCGTTCGGAACCTCGAACGACAGATCCTTCACATACTGGATGTTGACCGTCAGCGGCGGCTGTCCCTGCGGTGCGAGCTGTGAAGCATCCTGCGGGGCGGCGGCGGTCTCGGACATGCGGGCGGTCTCCAGTGACTGTGGCCGGGCGTTAGCACGATCGATGGACGAAATAAAATTTACGGCTTCCAGACGATTTCGGCCGGAGCCGGCGTCGTCGGGTCGCAGCGGAGCCACTCGCCGTTGCCGACACTGCGGCCGGTCACGCACAGGATGAACCCCCAATGGCTCACCACCAGCGTGTTCCGCCACGCCGGCAACGCGGCCATCTCGGCGCGGAACCGGCCGGCGCGGTCCTGCACCTGCGCCTCCGGTTCGGCCACGGCCGGCCACCACGGCTCCTCCTCCATGTGCGAGAAGTCGATGTCGGGCCAGGTCGCGGCCAGGGTGTCGCGCGGCGAGCCGATGTCGCACGAGAACGCGTAGCGCTCGCGGACGATCGGGTTGACCGTGATCGGCAGATTGAGCCGGCGCGCGACCGGGGCCGCCGTCTGCAGCGCCCGCGTGTACGGCGACGCCACGATCCGCGTGATGCCCTCGGCGGCCATCGCGTCCGCCGCCGCGTTCGCCTGCTTTTCGCCGAGCGGGGTCAGATGCGGGTCCGGAATGCCCGGATCGCGCCGTGTGGCCGAAAAGGCGAGGTTGAACGCGCTCTGGCCGTGTCGCAGCAGGATCATCGGCGCGACATACA
Source organism: uncultured Alphaproteobacteria bacterium (assembly GCA_963756975.1). Lineage (GTDB taxonomy): Bacteria > Pseudomonadota > Alphaproteobacteria > Acetobacterales > Acetobacteraceae > CAVRQM01. The sequence goes on from CAVWPS010000002.1 coordinate 1,308,882, forward strand.
GCCGGCTGTCCGAACCGGTCCATGTCGCCGCAAGACACGCTGTGTTGTGCCGGGGCGCACCGGTCCTTATCTGTGTGGCCTCGCGAGGAGACCGCGCTTGAACCCGAATAGCCTGCCCATCGACCTGATCCTGTTCGGCATGATCGCCGTCTTCCTCGTGCTCCGGCTGCGGAGCATCCTGGGCAAGCGTACCGGGTTCGAGCGGCAGGCGGTGCCGGTCGCGCGCCCGGTCCCGAACCTACGGCCCGGCCGGGTGATCGACGCGGTCGCCGAACCGGCGCCCGCGCGAACGCTCCCCGATCCGGCGAGCCCCGCCGGGCAGGCGATGGCGCGGATGCAGCGGGTCGATCGCGCATTCTCCGCACCCCGCTTCATCGAGGGTGCGGAGGCCGCGTTCCGCATCATCGTGACCGCCTTCGCCACCGGCGACCGTACCACGCTGCGCCCGCTGCTGGCCCCCGACGTGTTCAACGGGTTCGAGGCCGCGATCGAGGCGCGCGACGCCGCCGGCCAGACCCAGCGTTCGGAGGTCCGGGCGATCAACCAGGCGACCATCGAACAGGCGGCTTTGGCCGGCACCATTGCCGACATCACCGTCCGCTTCGTCTCCGACCAGATCGCGATGACGCTCGACGCCGCCGGCAATCCGGTGTCGGGGACGGATGCGCTGACCGAGATCGTCGACCTTTGGACGTTCCGCCGCGACCTCGCCGGCACCGATCCGGCGTGGCGGCTGACGGCGGCCCGCTCCGCGTGAGGGTTTGGGCGGCGGCGGCGCTGGCCCTGCTGGCCGGCTGCACGCCTGAACCGAAGACGATCGCGAGCAAGGACTCTCACGCGCTCGGCCTGACACCCGTCACCTACTCGGACTTGCCCGGCTGGTCCGCCGACCGGGCCGACGCGGCGCTCGCGACCTTCGTCGGCGGGTGCGCGGCGATGGCGGACAACCCGGGCGTCAGCCTCGGGGGGACCGGGCAGGCCGCTGTGACGCCGGCTTCATGGCGGTCGGCGTGCGGCGGGGCGGCAAACGTGCCGGCCGGCGACCCGGTCGCGGCCAGGGCGTTCTTCGAGCGCGCGTTCACGCCATATGCCGTCGCCGACACGGCCTCCGCCACGCCAGGATTGTTCACCGGCTACTACGAGCCGGAGCTGCAGGGGAGCCGGACCCCTGGCCCCGGCTTCCCGACGCCGCTGCTGCGCCGCCCGACCGACCTCGTCACCGTCGATCTGACCCCGTTCGACGAGGATTTGCACGGCCGGCACATCACGGGACGCATTCAGGGCGGCACGCTGGTCCCGTATCCCGACCGGGCCGCGATCGATTCCGGGGCGCTGGCGGCGCGGCGGCTGGAGCTGCTGTGGGTCAGCGACCCGGTGGACGCGTTCATCCTGCAAATCCAGGGCTCCGGGCGGGTCAAGCTGCCGGACGGCCATGTGGTCCGCGTGTCCTATGATGGGCAGAACGGCAGGCCCTACGTGCCGATCGGGCGGGTGCTGGCCCAGCAGGGCGCGATGCCGCTCGATCAGGTCACCATGCCGGCGATCCGGACGTGGCTGGCCGCGCACCCGGATCAGGCCGGGGCGGTGATGGAGCGCGATCCATCCTACGTGTTCTTCCGCGAACTCGACGGCGTGCCGTCCGACCAGGGACCGCCGGGCGCACTCGGGGCGCCGCTGGTGCCGGGCCGCTCGATCGCGGTCGACAAGCGGTTCCTGCCGCTTGGTGCCCCGGTGTTCCTGGCGACCACCGACCCGCTGGACGGCTCGGCGCTCCACCGGCTGATGGTGGCGGAGGATCTTGGCGGGGCGATCCGGGGGCCGGTGCGCGCCGATGTGTTCTGGGGCTGGGACGCGAATGCGGCGACGCGGGCGGGGTTGATGCGCGCGCCCGGCCGCGCCTGGGTGCTGCTGCCGCGCACGTAAACCACGTCACGAGTTTCACCTCGACCGGGCTCGCCGAGCCCGGCCGAGGTGTTCGAACTAAGACCGGCCGAAAATCGTGACGACCCGGAACCGGTGATTGGTGCTTTTGACCATCCCGATCACCGCCTCGATCGTGAACGTGTCCTTCCGGTACATCGGCAAAACCTGATCGAGCCACACGACATGCGTGCCGCGTCCGACGCGGCTTAAGGCGCGCATCACGGCGTTCCGTTTCACCATCGTCGTCCGGTAACGCTCCGCGTCCTCCACGCTATACGGAGGGTCGGCGAGAATAAGGTCGTAGTTCTCCAGCGGCACGTTCAGCAGACTTTGCGCGTCGTCCACGAATGTCGGCTGCAGGGTGTCGTTGATGTCCACCGTGTCGCCCGGGAACGCCGATAGATCGACCTTTCCGCTGAACAGGTGCAACACGCGCCGCTTTTCCGGGAACAGCGACTTGATCCGGCGCAGGTAGCCGGCCGGATAGCCGCCGTAATAGCTTGTCCGCACCCTGTAATCGTTCCCCATGATCCAGGTTCCGACCACCCGCCCGTCCTCGGCCACGAACAGGCTGCGCGGAAACCGGGTGTCCCGCACGTAGTTGTCGATCCGGTCCTGCCATGAGGGGGCGGCGGGCAGGACCACGCGGGACATCTCGTTCATGCGGTCAGCATGGGCCGGCGTTCCGCGCCGGTACCAGCGAAAACCGTCAGGGTGCGACGGGGATGATCGCGCTGAAATCCTGCCCGTTCACGAGCAGCTTGCCGCCCCGGAAATCGACGCGCCAAGTCGTCCGGTCGCCCTCCGCTTTGCCGAGTCCTTTCAGGAACACCAGCGCCTGAAACGCCTCGCGCCGCGCGGGGGTAAGCGAAAGCCGCTGGATCAGCGCGTCGAGCCGGGTCGCCGTCACGTCCGCCGTGCCGGTCGCATCGTGAAGGCGCAGGCTGCTGGTCGCGATCGCGCCGGTGGCGTGCAGGTGGGTCGGGCCGAGGTCGACATCGGAGCCGTCCAGCGAAAGCCGGACCGGGCCGTGCGACAGCAGGGCGACCACGGCGTCGGACAGGTTGTCGGCGCCGAAACTCGGGTTGTCGATCAGCCGGTCCACGATCGCCGACACATCGTCGACGGAGACGCCGCTGACATGGGGCGACAGCACGATGCGGCGCGGGATCAGGCCGGCGAGTTCGCGCTCGTCGGGGATGGACAGCCCCTCCACCGTGACGCCGAGCGCGATGTCGAGCTTGCCGGCGGGGGCCGCGCCGACGAGCGACAGGCGAACCCGGTCGACATGCACGGACGGATCGTCGCCCGCGATGACGTTGAGCTGGTCGGCCTCGGCGGACATGTTCGAGGAGGTGAACGTCGCGCGCGCGAGCGGCATGAGTTGCCTCATCACGGCCCGGACTGCCGCCGGCGGCGCGCCGGGCGCGGACTCGGCCTCGACCGGTGCTGGCGGCGCGGGCGCGGCATCGGGTGCCGCCGCCGCCGGTGCGTCGGGGGCGACCGGCACGGGCGTCGGCACGGGCACGGGTACCGGCATCGGCACCGGCTCGTTCATGGCGCGCGCCAGCGCGTCGGTGCCGGCCCGAAGCGCAAGAACGGCGGCATGGTCCACACCGCCGAGTTGCCAGTCGACGCGAAAGCCGCCCGCCAGAACATGAACCGGCTCACGGGTCGGCGCCGTGATCCGGATGTTCGCCAGCTCCGCGTGGCCACGCTCGTCACTGCGACCGGCGACGGATGGGGCGACATCCCCGTCGACCTTGCCCGCCCCGCTCTCGATCGTCAGCGCCTGTGCGGCGGCGTACGCGTGCATGTCGAACACGACCGCGCTCATCCCGGCGAACCCGAGCCGGCTCGAGCCCGCGGTCGAATAGCTCGGGTCGGCGGTCGCCGCGAACGTCGCGTCCGTCAGGCGCAGCCGTATGCCCGGGTCCCGGTCGCTCCCATCCGGGCCGACGCGGAATCTTGGCGGCAACGTCAGTTGGTCGAACGCCCAGCGCCCGCCGTCGAGCGGCTTGGCCCGCAGCGCGTAATCGGCACCCCAGATCTGTGCCGCCGCACGGCCGCCATCCAGCGGCAGCCGCAGCACGTAGCCGTCGCCGAGCACCGTGACACGGCCGCCGTCCGGGGCGAGCAGAGCGGGGTCGGGCAGGCCGAGCGCCTGTTGCAGGCTCTCGGTCTGCGCCGGGGTCAGCGGAGCGGCGTCCTGCGCTCTCGCGCAATTCGCCGTGGAGGCCAGCAGGAGGGCGCCGAGCGCCACGGGTCGCGAAGAACCGAACATCGCCACGCCCTCCCCTGAAAGACGTCCCGGTCTAGTGCGGGATCATCTGGCTCATATCGGTGCCGTTGACCAACAGTTTACCATCCTTGAACACGACGTGCCACGTCACCGTGTTGCCGTCCTGCTTGCCGATGCCCTTGATGAACACGACGACGGCCACGCCCTGCTTCAGCTGCGGGTCTGCCGACAGCACCTTCATCAAGTCATCGAGGCCGGTCGCCTTGATGTCGGCGGTGATCGCGTTCGCGGCCGGCGACGGGCTGGTCACATCCAGCACGGCGGTCGATTCGATCGTGGCCGGACCCATGTCGAAGGCGAGCTGGTCGATCGAGATGTGGATCGGGCCCTTGGCCACCATCTGCCCGAACGCCGTCTCCATCACCGACGAATCCGCGTTCGGGTTGTCGACATACTGCTCGATCACCGCGGTCACGTCGTCGAGCGGCAGGCCGGCGACATGCGGCGTGAACACGACATGATGCGGGATCAGCGAACCCGCCGCCCCCATGCCCGGCGCGTCCACGCTCAGGCCGTCGACCGTGATCTCCTCACGCGCGTCGAGCTTGCCGTCCGGCGCCGCGCCGATCGTGGCGAGCCGGACCTTGTCCATCTTGACGGTCGTGTTGTCGGTGCCGGAGACCGAGATGTCGTCGGCCTCCTCGGTGAAGTTGACCGTGTGCAGCATGTCGCGCGCCGACGCGATGATGTCCTTGATCGTCGCCTTCTGCTCATCCGTCAGCGCGGGCTTCGGCGGCGTCGTGCCGTCGGCCGGTGCCGGCACAGGAGCCGCGGTCGTGGCCTTGCTCTCCTGCGAGAACTTGTTGGTCGCGGCCGTGAAGGCCCGGGTCTGTTCGGGCGATACGCCGCCGATCATGAGATCGCCGAGCACCTTGCCCATCGTGAAATGAACCGGCGACGCGCCGGCCGTGGTGATCGTGAGGTTCGAGAACGCGACCTTCGACGCCTCGTCGACACGGCCGTCGACCGCCGCCGTGGTGGTCCCGTGCGCCTCGCCGGCGCCGCCGGCGATGGTCAGGTCGGTATCCGTGTCGGACGCCGTCTTGGCCTTCTGCGTCACGTGCGCGTTCATCGACTCGAGCGTCAGGTCGCTGGTCCCCGGCGTCGCGTTCGTGTTGTCCACCGTCGCCGAATAGGTCAGGCCGGTGGTCGCCAGCGTCACGTCGACCGGACTCGCCGCGCCCTTGTCGCCGATGACGAGGTGGCCCGGCAACGTGATCGTGTCGAACGTCCAACGGTTCTCGTCGAGCGGCTTGGCATGCATCGTGACGTCGTCGCCGGTGAGCATCCCGCCGTCGCGGCCCTGCGAGAGCGGCATCTTGACGAGGTAATGATCCCCCTCCGGCGTGATCCGGTCGGTGCCGGGGCCGAACACGGACGCCATCTGGTCCGCCTCATAGATGCCGAGCGCGTGGGCGAGGCTCTGCGTCTGCTCGGGCGTGATCGCCTGCGCGTCCTGCGCGTGCGCGACCGACCCGAAAACAGGCACGAGGGTAGTGGTGGCGAGCAGCAGGAGGGCGGAGAGGTGACCCGGACGATACATTTGGCGTTCCCTTTGGACTGGTGGCGTAAGAGTTAACCGAGGCGGAGCACAGTGTCTTGCCGTTAGACTATGAAGTCCGCGTGACCGAAATGGCGGCATAAAGCTCAGCGGGCCGACGTAAACATCGCGGTCACGTCCTGTCCGTTGACCGTCAGCTTGCCGCCCGAAAAATCCATATGCCAGGTCATTACGGTGCCGTCCTGCCGGCCGAGGCCCTTCAGCAGGGCAAGGGGGGCGATCGTGTCCTTCGTCTCCGCGTGCGCCGCCAGTTCCGCCGTGATCGCATCGATGCCGGTGACGCTCAGATCGGCCGTGGCGGATACGGCGGCCGGATCGTCGCTGGCGAACCGGAGCGTGCCGGAGCCGGCCAGCGACGCATCGGCGAACTCGACCACGACCTTGTCCAGACCGAGCGACAGCGTTCCGTCCGCCGCCAGCTTGTGCACCAGCGCGCGGCCCGCTTCCTCGCCCGCCGCCTCGCCGCCCGGGATCGTGTCGAGCACGGTCCCGAGCGTCGTCAGCAGGTCGTCGACATTAATCCCGCCGAGACGCGGCCGGATCAGGATCTTGTGCGGCATCAGCCGGGCGTAGGCGGCCGGCAACCCCGGCACGCGCGGCCCGTCGAGCTCGAACCCGGTCAGGATGTCGAGCCGGCCGTCGACAGACGCGCCGGCACCGGTCAGCACCAGGCGGTCGAGATGATACGGCGTCGTGCCGTCGCCGAGATCGACGTCGATGTCGTCCGCCTCGGTCCGGCTGTCGACCGAATGTATCGCTGTGCGAAGTGTCGCCAGCATTGCCCTGATCGGTGGCAGAGCGGCGGGCGGCAGGGTGGCGGGCGGCAGGGTGGCGGGTGGCGCGTCCCCCGTCTTGCCCAGGGTTTTTGTGGTGGCCGTGTCCGAATCGGTGCCCGGGGCCTGCTTCAGGGCGAGAACGAAATCGTAGTAAGCCGCCGTTATCGCCCTGATCCCCTCGGGCGAGAGATCGGTCGTGTCGTGATCGTCGATGAAGCCGACCGTCACGCGCGCGGACGGCGCGAGCACCGGCATCGTCACGACGAGGTGCTCGACGCTGTTGCCGCCGGTCTCGCGGACGAACCCGGCCACCTCGGACGTGACCCGATCGGTCGCCGTCACGACGCCGGTCTCGATGTCGAACTCGATCGGCATGGCGGGCACGGGCTTCGCCCCGCTCACGGCCGGCTTCGGCGGCGCGGTGTCCAGGATCGCGACATGCGCGTGCGCGGACGGCAGCGTCGCGACCTCGACGGTCTCGGTCGCGTGGCTCGGGTCCAGCGTCGCGTGATAGGCGAGCCCGCCGGTCCGCAGCGTCGCCTTCACCGACACCTCGGTCGAAGCGTCGCCGAACGCGAACGTCGATGGGATGGTCGCCCCGTCGAACCACCAGCGGCCGTCGCCGATGGGCCGGCCACGCACCGTCACATCGTCCGCGACGAACAGCGGTATCGACTTGCCGAAATCGATAGGCCTGTGGACGACGATATGGTCGCCCTCGGTCACCGCGAACGGGGGCCGCTGACCGAGCATCGCACCGAGCGGGTTGAGCTGATCGAGGCCGAGTGCGCGCAACGCGGACGCCGCCACATCCGGCGGCGCGGGCGTTTGGGCGTCCGCCACGGGTGCGAGAAACAGGCCCGCGCCGGCTAGAAGCATGATCGGTCGCATGGCGGTTCCCCGGCGGCTTGTCCCACCCTACACCGGTGCGATGACGCAGCGACAGTCGCCGTGAGCCGCCCCGCTTGACCACTCCTCCCATATCCAGCCCGCGAAATGCAGACGGGGCCAGCCCCGCCATGGCGCAATGGTTCGCCTGCAAGGCCGAGCAACCGGACGCGCTGCTGTTTTTCCGGATGGGCGATTTCTACGAACTGTTTTTCGAGGACGCTCAGGCGGCGGCCCCGGCGCTCGGCCTAGCCCTGACCAAGCGCGGCACCCATGAGGGCGCGCCGATCCCGCTATGCGGCGTGCCCGCCCATGCCGCCGATGGCTACTTGTTCGGCTGATCCGGCGCGGCTTCAGGGTCGCGGTCGCCGAGCAGACCGAGCTGTCCCGCGACCGGGTGGGCAAGGCGCCGATCCCGCGCGCGATCGTCCGGCTGGTCACCCCCGGCACCCTGACCGAGGACGCGCTGCTGGAGGCCGGCAGCGCCAACCGGCTGGTCGCGATCGTGCAGCTCGGCGACGGTCTCGGGGCCGCGAGCCTCGATCTGTCGACCGGCCTGTTCGAGACCGAGGCGATCGAGGCCGGCGGCCTGCACGGCTGGCTCGGGCGCGTCGATCCGGCCGAGATCCTGTCGCCGCGCGGGATCGACCTCGGCCCGTGGACCACCCGGCGGGCACCCGACATGGCGGCCGCACCTCCGATCGCGGCGCGCGCGCGCGTGGCCGAGGCGTTCGGGGTCGCGTCGCTCGAAGCGCTCGGGCCGTTTTCGGACGCCGAGGCGATGGCCGCCTGCCTGGCGCTGGATTACGCGCGCGCCGCCGGTGCGGGGAAGCTGCCGGTGCTGCAGCCGCCGGTGCCGGCCGGCGTGTCGGGGCGGCTCGAGATGGATGCGGCGACCCGTGCCAGCCTGGAGATTTCCCGCGCCCGGGACGGCGGCACCGACCACACGCTACTCGCCGCCGTGCGCCGCACCCTGACCGCGTCCGGCGCGCGCTTGCTGGCCGAGCGGCTCGCGTCGCCGTCCACCGACCTCGGCCTGCTGCGCGACCGGCAATCCGCGTGGCTGGCACTGGTCGCCGATCCCGACGCGTTGCGACAGCTGCGCGACGTGCTTCGCGGGGTCGGCGACATGCCGCGGGCACTGGCCCGCCTGTCGCTCGGGCGCGGCGGGCCGCGCGACCTGCTCGCGGTCGCGCACGGCCTTGCCGCCGGCCTTCTGGCGCACGCGGCATTGCCGGACCCATTGCCGCCGGCGCTGCTTCCTGTGGCCGCCCATCTGCGCGCCGCACCCGGTCTCGGTGAAAGGCTGCTGGCCGCCCTGGCCGATCCGGCGCCGCTGCGGCCCGAGGAGGGGTGCATCGCCGCCGGCCACGACGCGACGCTCGATACGGACCGGCTGCTGGCCGCCGACAGCCGCGCCGCCATCGCCGCGTTGCAGGCCGAGTTCGCCCGCCGCTACGGGGTCGCGTCGCTGAAGATAAAAATGCACGCGCAGCTCGGCTACTTGATCGAGGTGCCGGCGGCCGCCGTCGACACGCTGCGCGCCTTCCCCGAGCTGGTGCTGCGGCAGGGCATGGCGAGCGGCGCGCGGTTCGGCTGCACGGAACTCGCCGAGCTCGATCGCCGCATCGCCGAAGCCGCCGACCGGGCGTCCGCGCGGGAGAAGGTGCTGTTCGCCGCGCTGTGCGCAGAAGCGGTCGCAGCCGCGCCGGCGCTGGCCGCAGTGCCGCCGCGCTGGCCGAACTCGACGTCGCGCAATCGGCCGCGACGCTCGCCGGTTCCGGCGCGTGGTGCCGGCCGGAGCTGGCGGCCGACGCGACGTTCCGGGTCGAGCGCGGGCGGCATCCGGTGGTCGAGGCGGCGTTGCTCGCGGGCGGCGGCAAGACTCGGTTCGTGCCCAACGACACGGACTTGTCGCCGGGCAAGCAGGCGATGCTGCTGACCGGGCCGAACATGGCCGGCAAATCCACGTTTTTACGCCAGAACGCGCTCATCGTCGTGCTGGCGCAGGCCGGGCTGCCGGTGCCGGCGGCAAGTGCCCAGATCGGGCTGGTCGATCGCCTGTTCTGCCGCATCGGCGCCGGCGACGATCTTGCGCGCGGGCAGAGCACGTTCATGGCCGAGATGGTCGAGGCGGCGGCGATCCTGCACCGCGCCGGGCCGCGCAGCCTGATCGTGGTCGACGAGATCGGCCGCGGCACCAGCACGCTCGACGGTCTGGCGATCGCGTGGGCGGTGCTGGAGGCGTTGCACGCGCTGCGGGCCCGAACGATCTTCGCCACGCATTTCCACGAACTCTCGCAACTCGGCGGCGAACTGGCCCACCTGTGCGCGCACACGATGCGGGTAAAGGATTTCAGGGGCGACGTGGTGTTCCTGCACGAGGTCGCGGCCGGCAGCGCGGGCCGGTCCTGGGGCGTGCACGTCGCCAAGCTCGCCGGCATTCCGGCCCCGGTGGTGCGTCGCGCGGGGGCCATCCTGGCCGCGCTCGAAACCCGCGCCGGCCGGCTGACCGACGCGGCCGCCCTGCCGCTGTTCGCGCTGGCTCCAGAAGCGACGGAAGCCGAGCTGCCGCCGCCCGAGGACCCGTTGCGGGACGCGCTCAGGCAAGTCGACCCTGACACATTGTCGCCCCGCGACGCGCTGGACCTTATTTATCGACTTCGCGCTGTTGTTTAGACAGATGATGCGCCGCTAATATCAAATGAATGCCCACCGCAAACCCGATCCGTGACGAGCCCGAAGCGGCGGCCGCCCTCGCGGCCGCGCTCGCGGAAACCGGGGAACCGGGTTTCGCACCCCGTGAGGCGGTGGTCGCCACGTTCCGCCGCCACCTGATCCGTGTGCAGTCCGACGTGCGGACGCGGTTCGAGCAATCGCGGATCGGCGGGCTGGAGGCGGCGCGGCTGCTGTCGGCGCATGCCGATGTCCTGATCGTGGCCCTCTGCGCGCATGCGAGCCGGCTGCAGCGGCTCGGCTCGCCGGACGGCCTGCAAGCCAGCTTCTGCATCGCGGCCACCGGCGGCTACGGCCGGTCCGTCCTGGCCCCGTTCAGCGATATCGACCTGCTGTTCCTGACCGCCGACGCGCCCGACCCGGCGGTGCTGAAGCTGGTCGAGTTCATGCTGTATTTCCTGTGGGATCTGGGCCTCAAGGTCGGCCACGCGACCCGCACGATCGACGAGTGCCTGACAGACGCGGCCGCCGACTCCACGATCCGCACCAGCCTGCTCGACGCGCGCCCGATCACCGGCGACCGGGCGCTGTTCGACGCCTTCACGGCGCGGTTCGCGCAGGATTGCGAGGCGGCGGGACCGGGCGGCTACATCGCGGCCAAGCAGGCCGAGCGCGAGACGCGCCATCACCGCTACGGCGACAGCCCGTTCGTGGTCGAGCCGAACATCAAGGAGGGGCGCGGCGCGCTGCGCGACCTGCAGACGCTGTACTGGATGGCGCGGCACGTGTTCGGCATCACCGCGCTGTCGTCGCTGGCGGACGCTGACGGCGCTTCGGGCGGCATGATCAGCCAGGCCGAGGGGCGGCTCGTGATGCGCTCCTTCGCGTTCCTGTGGACGGTGCGGTTCCACCTGCACTACGTCTCCGGCCGCGCCGAGGAGCGGCTGACGTTCGACCTGCAACCGGTGGTCGGCGCCCGCATGGGCTACACGCGCCACGGCCGGCAGGATGGGGTGGAGCGGTTCATGCGCCACTACTTCCTGACCGCGCGCGACGTCATCCGGCTGACCGACGTGCTGGAACCCGCCCTGATCCGCGCCGCCCTCGGCCCGCCGGCGCTGGCCGCGCAGACCGACGCGGCGATCGCGGAGGCCGGGTTCGTGCTGGCCGACGGACAGTTGCTGCCGCTGTCGAGCCGCGATTTCGAGGACCGGCCGATCCAGATGTTCCGCATCCTGCAGCTCTCGCGCGACCGGCAGATCAAGCTGCACCCGCTCGCCATCCGCGCGATGATCCGCAACGAGCGGCGTGCGACGGCGCTGCGCGGCGACCCCGACGCCGCCGCGATCTTCCTCGATCTGCTGTGCGGGCGCGACGCCGAGCACAATCGCGGCGACGGCGCGCACTGGCTTTCGGTGCTGAACGAAACCGGCGTGCTCGGCCGCTACATCCCCGACTGGGCGCGCATCGTCGGGCAGATGCAGTTCGACACGTACCACGTCTTCACCGTCGACGAGCACACGATCGAGGCGGTGCGCGTGCTGAACTCGCTCGAACATGGCGAGCTGTCGGACGTCGCCCCGATCGCGTCGAGCATCGTCGACAAGTCGCAATCCAGGTTGCAGCTGTACGCGGCGACATTGCTGCACGACATCGCGAAGGGGCGTGGCGGCGACCACTCGGAGATCGGGGCCGAGGTGGCGCTGGAAATCTGTCCGATGATCGGCCTGTCCGCCGAGGAGACCGAGACGGTCAGCTGGCTCGTGCTGCACCATCTGTTGCTGAGCCAGACCGCGTTCCGCCGCGACATCGACGACCCGAAAACGATCTTGGACTTGGCCGAAACGATCCAGTCGCCCGAGCGGCTGCGGCTGCTGCTGGTGCTGACGGTGGCCGACATGCGCGCGGTATCCTCCAAAGTCTGGAACGGGTGGAAGGCGACGCTGCTGCGGGAGTTGTACGCGCGCGTTGCCGAAGTCCTGGCCGGAGGTCTCGCCACGACCGAGCGCGACGTGCGGGTGCGCGAAGCGCGCACGCAAGCGGCGGCGCTGCTGGACGATTTCAGCCCCGCCGATCTCGCGCATTTCGAGCAGCTCGGGTACGGCGGCTACTGGCTCGGCTTCGACCCGGAGACGCATGCGCGGCACGCCCGCATGATCCGCGAGGCGGAGGCGACGCGCGCGCCGCTGACGGTGCAGGCGCAGCCGCTGCCGGCGCGCGCGGTGACCGAGGTCACGGTCTACGCCGCCGACCATGCCGGCCTGTTCAGCAAGATCGCCGGGGCGCTCGCCGTCGCCGGCGCGTCGATCGTGGACGCGCGCATTCACACGCTGACCAACGGCATGGCGCTCGACACGTTCTGGGTGCAGGACGCGGCCGGCGGCACGTTCGACGCGCCGGCGAAGCTCGCGCGCTTGCCGGGGCTGGTCGAACAGGCGGTCTCGGGAAGCCTCCGTCTCGCCGCCGAGATCCGTCGCGCGTCGAACGCGCTGCTCGGCCGCCGGATGCGTGCGATCCACGTGCCGCCGCGCGTGGTGATCGACAACCATGCCAGCAACACGCACACGGTTCTGGAAGTGAACGGCCGCGACCGGCCCGGCCTGCTGCACGACGTCACGGCCGCGATCAGCGAGCAGGCGTTGCAGATCGCGTCGGCCCACGTCACGACGTACGGCGTCCGCGCGGTCGACGTGTTCTACGTCAAGGACGTGTTCGGGCTGAAGGTCGAGAACGACCGCAAGCTCGCGAGCCTGCGCGACGCGCTGCTGGTGGCGCTGACGCCCCCGGTCGAGCCGGCCTCGGTGTCGAGCCTGCTCGCCGTCACTCGCTGACGTTGCGCCAGGCGCGCACGGTCGCGGCGAGCAGCTCCAGCATCGCGGTGGCGCCGTCCGCGTCACCCTTTTCGAACTCCCCCTCGGACTGCGCCATCCGGTTGGTGACGTGCGCGAAGCACAGCACCGCGCGGCCGCGTGCCTTGGCGAACGCGTAGAGCGCCGCCGCCTCCATCTCGACCGCCACCGCGCCTTGATCGCGCGCCGCCGCGATCGCGCGTTCGGTTTCACGGAACGGCGCGTCCGTCGTCCACGTGGCGCCACGATGGATCGTCGTCAGTCCGGACCGCAGCGCCTCCATGATCGGCGCGACGAGTGCCGCGTCCGCGTCGGCGAAGCGGGACGGCGGCAGGTAATGGTAGCTCGTCCCCTCCTCACGGATGGCACGGTCGATCAGCACGAAATACGGGGTCGGGCCGAGGTCCTCGAGCTGCCCCGCCGACGTGACGCTCAGCAGCAATTTGCAGCCGGACGCGAACAGCTGCTCGGCGACCAAGACGGCGAACGACGCGCCGACGGCCGAGCCCACGATGCCGAACATCTCGTCGTCATGCGCCACCTCGTCGAGCGTCGTGTGATAGCAGGCCCAACCCTCGCCCCGCCGCGCACGGCCGTCCGCGCGCATCGCCGCGACCAGATCGCCGTCCGGGTCGAGCACGCAGACGTCCGGCACGGACGACGACGTCAGCCCTTTTTGCCGGCGCGCCTCACGCAGCATGTTCTCGGGCAGGAACACGGACGGCGCGTCGTATTGTTTGGCGCGCAGGATGGGGGCTTCGTGCACTGGGCGGTCCTCCTTTTAGTCTTTTTAGTAGCCGCGCCCGCGCTCGACCATGTGCAGCAACGGCAGGCCCCGGCGAAGACGCATGATATTGTCCGCGACGACCGCCGCACAGCTTGCCGGATCGCTGGGCGCCGCGACGTGCGGGGTCAGCGTGACGCGCGGGTGCGACCAGACCCAGTGATCCGGCGGCGGCGGCTCCGCGCGCGTCACGTCCAGCACGGCGTGACGCAGCCGGCCGCCGTCGAGGGCCGCGCGAAGGTCGTCCTCCACCACATGCCGGCCGCGCGCGAGGTTGATCAGCGCCGCGCCCGCCGGGAGTGCCGCGAACGCGCGCGCGTCGAGCAGGCCGATGGTCGCAGGCGTCAGCGCCAGAAGGTTGATGACGATGTCGCAGCCGGCGAGGAAGCCGGGCAGCGCGTCCGGTCCCGCGACCGCGCCCTCACGCGGCCGCGCGACCCAGGCGGCGACATGAAAGCCCGCCTCGCGCAGCCGCAGCGCCACCGTCTGTCCCATCACGCCGAGGCCGAGGACACCGACCCGCCTCGACTTCGGCGGGACATACGCGTGCTGCCGCCAAATCCCGTGCCGCTGCGCCCGCGCGTAATCGTCGTGCCCGCGATGCAGCCACAGCACGTGCGCGAGGGCGGCTTCGGCCATCGTCACGGCCATCGCGGGATCGACCATCCGGCACAGCGGGGCATCAGGCAGATCGGGGTCGGCCAGCACGCCGTCGATGCCGGCCCACAGGCTTTGGATCAGCGCGAGGTTGGGCAGCCCGCGCAGCCGGCCGGGCGGGGGGTTGGCGACCAGGGCCACGTCCACATCCGGTCCCGGCCGATCGACGATCGTCTCGGCCGGCAACGCCGCATCCAGCGCCGTTCGCCACGCAACCGCTTCGTCGGGCTCGAAATCGGCGGCCAGCAGGACGGTCAAAGCCCGATGTCGCGCCGGCAGAACCCGCCGGCCCAGCCGATCGCGTCGACGCCGCGATAGGCGGCCGCACGAGCCTCCGCCACCGTCGCACCCACGCCGCCGACCGTCAGCACCCGGCCGCCGACCGCCCACGCGGCACCGTCACGCGTCTCGGTCCCGCCCTGGAACACCAGCGCGCCTCCCGGTGCCAGGTCGGGCAGCACGGACGCGTCGCTCGGGCCCGGGTACCCGCGCGAGGCCAGCACCACGGCGACGCTGACCTCGTTCGCGAGCCGCCACTCGACCCCGTCCAGCGCCCCGTCGCACGCCGCCTGCAACGCCGGCAGCAGATCGGATGTTACGCGCGGAAGGACCGCCTGCGTTTCGGGGTCGCCGAAGCGGACGTTGAACTCGATCAGGCTCGGCCCGTCCTCGCCCACCATCAGCCCGGCGAACAGGACGCCGCGATAGGGCGTGCCGCGCCGCGCCATCTCGGCCAGCGCCGGGCGAACGATGCGCTCCATCGCCGCGTGTTCGTTCGCGGCCGAGAAACCGGGCGGCGGGGAGACCGCACCCATGCCGCCGGTGTTCGGCCCGGTTTCGCCCTCGCCCACCCTTTTGTGGTCGCGCGCGGACCCGAGCACGATCGCCTCGGTCCCGTCGCACAGCGCCATCAGGCTGACTTCGCGCCCCGCCAGCACGCTCTCGATCACGACGCTGCCGCCGGAGGCACCCAGCGTGCGGCGGTCCATGAAGTCGGCGATCGCGCGTTCCGCTTCCGCCACGGTGGTCGCGACGACGACCCCCTTGCCGGCCGCGAGCCCGTCGGCCTTGACCACGATCGGGGCACCCCGGCGGCGGACGAAATCCCGCGCCGCCCGCGAATCGTCGAACCGCTCCCACAGGGCGGTCGGGATGCCGGCCGCGTCGCAAACCTCCTTGCAGAAGCTTTTGCTTCCCTCGAGCCGCGCCGCCGCCGCCGACGGTCCGCAGCAGGCGACCCCCGCGAGGCCGAGCGCGTCGGAGATGCCGGCCACCAGCGGGGCCTCGGGGCCGGGCACGACCAGATCGACCGCGTGCTCGGTGCAGAATCGCACGATCTCTGGGATGTCGACCGCGCCGATGGCGACACATTCGGCGACCGCCGCGATGCCCGGGTTGCCCGGCGCGCACCACAGCTTGCCCAGCATCGGGCTGCGCGACAACGCCCAGCAAAGCGCGTGTTCCCGCGCGCCGCCTCCGACCACCAACACCCGCATCGCGCAATCTCCCCAACCGGCGTGGGCGGTAGCATAAGCTGCGGTCATGCCGGAAACCGCCGCGACCAACATCCCCGAATACAGCGTCGGCGAGATCAGCGGCGCGGTGAAACGCGCGCTCGAAGGCGCGTTCGGCCGGGTGCGGGTGCGCGGCGAGATCACCGAATGCCGGCCCAACCGCAGCGGGCACATCTACCTCTCGTTGAAGGACGAGGGCGGCAAGCTCGGCTGCGTGATCTGGAAGACCACCGTCCCCAGGCTCGGCCTGCAGCCGGAGGACGGGATCGAGGTCGTGGCCACAGGCCGGATCACGACCTACGGCGACCAGTCGAAATATCAGCTGACCATCGACCGGCTCGAATACGCGGGCGCCGGCGCGATGCTGGCCCGGATCGAGGCATTGCGGCAGCTGTTCATCGCCGAGGGGCTGTTCGAGGCGTCGCGCAAACGGCCGCTGCCGCGTCACCCGGGTCTCATCGGCGTCGTCACCAGCCCGCAGGGGGCGGTCCTGCACGACATCCTGACCACGATCGAACGGCGGATGCCGGGCCGGCTGCTGATCTGGCCCGTGCCGGTGCAGGGGGAAGGCTCCGCCGCGAAGGTCGCGGCGGCCATCGCGGGGTTCGACGCGCTGACCGGCGACCGGCGACCGGACGTGCTGATCGTGGCACGGGGCGGCGGCAGCCTCGAAGACCTGATGGCGTTCAACGACGAGCTTGTCGTGCGCGCGGCGGCGGCCTGCTCGATCCCGCTGATCTCGGCGATCGGGCACGAGACCGACACCACGCTGCTCGACCTCGTCGCGGACCGCCGCGCCCCGACCCCGACCGCCGCGGCCGAGATGGCGGTGTGTTCCCGCACCGAGTTGCTCGATCTGCTGGCGCGCGACGGGCTGCGCCTCTCGGGCGCCATCCGCAGCGCGTTGCGAACCGAACGTCACGCGCTCGAACGCGCGGCCAGCGCGTTGCCGGATCTGCCGAGGCTGCTGGCCGAGGCGCGGCAGCGCGTCGACGATCGTGGCGAGCGCCTGACGCGCGCATTGCCCGGCCTGATCGCGGCGCGCCGCAACGCGTTCGAGCGGGCCGAGCGGCGTCTGCCCGATTTGCCGGCCCGGCTGCGCGAGGCGCGCTCCCGGCTTTCGGCGGCCGCGCTGCTGGAGACGGCCTTGCCGCATCTGATCGAGCGGCGGCGGGCCGATCTGCTGCACGTCATCGCGCGCGTGCCGTCGGCCGCCGGCCTGATCGAGCGGCGGAGCGCGTCGCTCGCGCGCCTGCTGCCGCTGCTGTCCGGCGCGCAGGCGCGGCTGCGGGCCGACCGCGCGCGGGATCTGCTCAAGGCGTGGTCGGCCCGGCTGGAAAGCGTGAGCTATCACGGCGTTCTGGCGCGCGGCTACGCGGTGGTTCGCGACCGGGGCGGGGCCGTCCTGACCGGGGCGGAGGCTGCCCGCGCCGCCCGGGCACTCGACATCGAGTTCCGTGACGGCCGGGTTGCGGTCACGTCGGACGGCGGGTCCGGGGCGCCCGGCAAGCCGCGTCAGCGCTCCGGCGGTCAGGGCTCGTTGCTCTGACGCCGCTATGCCCCGTTGACGGTCGTATGACTGCGTTCAGCAATAAGTTTCTATTTGCACCATGATGCCTCCGGCTTCGACCGGAGTGACATGTATGCGCCATGGGCCACGGATTGAAGCCGTTACGATCGGAAGGTCGTCGGCCGTCGGCCGTTGATCGCGCTGTAATCCCAATCAAACGCCATCGCCGCGAATTGGCGCGGCCGCCCCGGACCCGGTCATTCCGCTGTCACTTTAGCGGTAAACCCGAATGATGTGGAGCAACCCCTTGAAAGGTCGAAGGGCGGCGTGAGCTGCCTCCGCCTCCACGGAACGTTCCTGGGTCAAAATGGTTTGGCGTCATTTAACGCACTCACCTAGCAACGTCACGGCCTCATTATAACGCTGTATTCTTCCGGTTATTGACCTGATGGGCTTTTAAGCGCCTATTTCCGGGGCGCGCCGATCGATTTGGCAAGGTCTCGTCGTGCAGCCGACTCAATCGCGCGCAATGGAGATGCCCAATGTCGGAAACCGTAAGTTTTACTGGTTATGTCGAGGACTTCATCGTCCCCACGACCGGAGTCTACGACATCACCGCGGCCGGGGCCGCGGGCGGGACCTCGTCGCTCGGGTCGGCCGGCGGCGGCGGCGCGGAACTCAGCGGGACGTTCAATCTGGTGGAAGGCCAGTTGATCGAGATCGTCGTCGGCGGCTCCGGGTCCGACGGCAGCTTCGGCGGCGGTGGCGGCGGCGGCACCTATGTCGGCGACCTGTTCGGCAACAGTTTGATGATCGCCGGCGGCGGCGGCGGGGGCGGCGGCTACGCCAGCGCGGGCGGCGGAGGCACGCCCGACGGTCCGGCCGTGGACACGTATCATGCCGGGTGGCAGGCCGAAGCCGGCGGCGGCTACGGGGGCGGGCCGCTTGGCGGCGGCGGCGGCGGCGGTGCCGCCAGCGCCGGATCAGGCGCGATTTTCGGGGCCGCCGGTGGAACGCTGGTCGGACTCTCGTCGACCACCGGAGGCACCGGCACCGGCGGCCTCGGCACGGGCGGGTTCGGCGGCGGCGGGGGCGGCGGTTACGGCGGCGGCGGCGGCGGCGGTTTTTCCGGCGGCGATGGCGGCGGCCTGAACACAGGCGGCACGGGCGGCGGCTCGGTCGATTACGGCACCCCGGTCCTGTCGGAAGCCGGCGCCAACGACGGCAACGGCTTCGTGACCTTTCAGCTGCTCTGCTACCTGAAGGGCACCCGCATCCTGACCCCCACGGGCGAGCTGCCGATCGAGCGGCTGTCGATCGGGGACCGGGTCGTCACCCGTTTCGGCGGCGTCCAGACGCTGCGCTGGATCGGGCGTCAGAGCTATGAACACGGCATGCTGCGGGAAAGACCGTCCCTCACGCCGGTCCGGATCACGGCCGGCGCACTCGGCGACGGTCTGCCGGCGCGCGACCTCTACGTCACGCCGGGCCACTCGATCCTGCTCGGCGGCACGCTGGTGCTGGCCAAGTCGCTCATCAACGGGATCACGATCACGCAGACTTGGGCACCGCGCCGGATCCACTACTTCCAGCTTGTATTCGACCGCCACGATTGCGTGCGCGCCGAGGGCGCGTGGTCGGAGTCGTTCGCCGACATCGCCGGCATGCGCAAGCAGTTCCACAACATCGCCCAGTTCGACGCCCTGTATCCGGATTGGCCATCCCCGGCCGAACTCTCGCTCTGCGCGCCACGCCCGCTATCGGGTCCCGGGCTCGATGCGGCGCTGCGGCCGATGGTGGCGCGGGTCGGGCGTGGTTTGCCGCTCGGCGCGATCGAGGGCTACGTCGACCGGTTCGACGGGTCGGACACGATCACCGGCTGGGCGCGGGACCTGAAATACCCCCGCTTGCCGATGATGATCGAGGTCGTGGCCGGCGACATGGTGCTCGGGCGGACGCTGGCGTGCGACGAGCGCGGCGACCTGACCGATGCGGGCAAGGGCCCGTGCGGGTTCCAGGTCGTCTGCCCGGTCAATCTCGGGCCGAAGGCGCGGGCGGCGTTGCGGGTGCGGCGCGCGAGCGATCACGCGGAACTCGCGATGATGCCGGCCTGCCGCGACAGTCTCGGGCAGCAGGAGCCGGTGCGGCGCGACGATCACGCGCGGCGCGCGCGGCTAAGGATCGGCGGGTCGATGACCCTTGGGCCAGCGCCGGTGCAGCCACAGCCATTGCGCCGGCTGAAGGCGGATCGCCGTTTCAAGCCGGTCGTTCAAGGTCTGAGTCAGCGTGGCCACGTCGAGCATCCGGTCGCCGGTATCGGGTAGGGTCTCGGGCGGCAGGATGTGAACGCGGAACCGGGCGGGGCCAAGCCGCTCGGTCCACCCGAACACGACGGGGATGCGGTGGCGAAGCCCGAAGATCGCCGCCGCCGGAGCGGTCATCGCGGGGCGGCCGAACAAGGTCGCCTCGATCCCGTCGTTCATCTTCTGGTCGATCAGGATACCGAGCGACCCGCCGGCCCGCAGATGCGCCAGCGCCTGCCGGGCACCCGTCGCCCCCTTGTTGAACGTCGCCACCGGGACGCTTACGGCCCGCGCGCGGACCCGTTTGATCAGCGCGTCGACATAGGGATTCGGCGGCGCCCGGTAGAATGAGGCGAACGGCAGCCCGCGCATGGCGGTCGCGGCCGGCAGCGCCTCCCAATTACCGAGATGGCCCGAAATCAGCAGCGCCGGACCGCCGGCCGCGATCACGGCGTCGATGTGGTCCAGCCCCACCGCCTCGTAGCCCGGACCGGACGCGGTGGCCCGGAGCTGGCCGACATGCGGCAGCTCGGCGACAGTGCGGCCCAGATTGTCCCAGACACCGCGCACGATCCGCTTGCGGGCGGCGGCGTCGAGTTCGGGCATCGCCCAGCGAAGATTGTCGTCGGCGACCCGGCTCACCGGCAGCAGCGGCCCGACCGCGCGCGCGAGCGCGCCGCCGGCGGCCGAGGCTGCCCGGACGCCGATCGCGCCGAAAAACCAGATCAGCGCCTCGATCGCCGCCGCCTCGAACCGCCAAAGCAAGTGTTTCATGCGAGCACCTCGTCGAGGAGGGCCTCGACCCGCGCGGGATCATGCCAGACGAGGTCGATCTCGAGTACCGCAATCCGGCCGCGCCACTCGGGCGGCAGGCGGACGGCGTCCTTGGCGGTGGTCACGAGGACCGCGCCGAGCATCGCCGCGTCGCGCGCGAGGCGGTCGAGGTCGGCCGCGTCGAAGCGGTGGTGGTCGGGAAACGCGCGTTCGGCCACGACGACGGCCCCGGCCGACGCGAGTGTGGCAAAGAACTTGGCGGGCCGGCCGATGCCCGCGAACGCCAGCATTGTCCGGCCCGCGAACCCGTTCGGGCGCGCTTGAAGATCGGCACGAAGCACCGGCAGGCCGAGTGCCGGCACCGGTCCGTCCCCGATCAGCACGATCGCCCGGCACCGCGCGGCCGCGGCGGCGGCGGGCTCTCGCAACGGGCCGGCGGGGATGACCCGGCCGTTGCCGAAACCCGCCCCGGCATCCACCACCAGCAGCGACATGGTTTTGCGCAGACCAGGGTTCTGCAATCCGTCGTCCATGACCAGGACATCGGCCCCATGAGCGATCGCGGCGCGCGCGGATGCGGCCCGGTCGGACCCGAGCCAGCAAGGGGCCACCGCGTCGAGCAGCATCGGCTCATCGCCCGCATCGTCGAAGCCGCTCGCGCGGCGCACACCCTTCCCGCGTCCGCCGAACCCCCGCGAGAGGAAGGCCACCCGCCGGCCCCGCGCCAGCAGGCGGGCGCCGAGGTCGAGCGCCACCGGCGTCTTGCCGGTGCCGCCGACGCTCGCGTTGCCGCAGCACAGCACCGGCACCGGCGCGGTCCAGCCGGGCCGGGCGACACGGCGCGCGGTCGCCGCCGCGACGATGGCCGACGCGGGCGCCAGCAGCCGGGCCGCGACGCCGTCCTCACGCCAGAACCGGGGCGGCGTCACGCGAGCAGCGCCAGCAGCGCGTCGGCGACGATCTGGGGTAAGCCCGCGTCGGCCGAGGCGGCGGCGACGCCTTTTGTGCCCATCGTGTCACAGAGCGACGGGTCGCGTAGCAGCATCGCGACCCATTCGGTCAGGGTCTCCGCGTCGGCGACACGCGCCAGCGCGCCGGCCTGCTCCAGCACGCGCACCGGCTCGGCGAAATTCTCGCAATGCGGACCCATCGCGACCGCGCAGCCGAGCCGGGCGGCTTCGAGCGGGTTCTGGCCCCCGTGCGCCACCAGGCTGCCGCCGACGAACGCGATTTTCACCACGGTGTAGAACATGCCGAGTTCGCCGATCGTGTCGACGACCCAGAGCCCGCCGTCCGACGGCGCTTGGCCGCGCGCGGCCCCGATCTCGGCGGCGACCGACGCACCGCGATCCGGATGACGCGGGACGACGATCGTCAGCAGACCGGGGAACTCGGCCGCGAGCCTTGCATGCACGGAAGCGACGATCGCCTCCTCCCCCGCATGGGTGCTCGCGGCGAGCCAGACCGGGCGGAAGCCGATCGCACGCCTGAGCGCGTCGGCCGCGCCGTCCGCGACCGGCAGCGGTCCGGCCGCGAATTTCAGGTTGCCGGCCACCACCACGTTCCGCGCGCCGAGCGCGGTGAGGCGCGCGGCATCGTCTCGCGATTGCGCGAGCACACGCTCGAACACGCCGAAATTGCGCCGTGCGAACCCTGACGCGCGCGCCCATCCGGCGGCGCTGCCGGCCGATAGCCGCGCGTTCAGCAGCAGCGTCGGGACACCACGCGCCGGCAGGGCGGACAGCATGTTGGGCCAGATCTCGCTCTCGACGAAGGCCGCCGCGTCCGGCCGCCAGTGGTCTAGGAAGCGCGCCACCCAGGCCGGGACATCCAGCGGCACGAACCGGTGCGTGACCCGGTCCTGCAACCCCAACGCCGGAAGCCTGCGCGCCAGAACCTGCGCCGAGGTGACGGTTCCGGTGGTCAGCAGCACATGCGCGGCCGGGGTGAGCAGCGGCAGCACCGGCAACAGCGACACTGCCTCGCCCACGCTGGCCCCGTGCAGCCAGATCAGCCGGCCCGATGGGCGCGGCGAACCATCTTCGCCCCAGCGCTCCGGCAGCCGGTCGGCGATCTCCTTGCCGCGCGCGACACGGCGTCGCAGCATCCGGCGGAGCACCGGTGCCGCGAGGCTCGCGGCGGTCGCGTACGCGGCGTCGATCAGGGGCACAGCCGGTCCGCCTCGTCCGTTGCCGCCGTCAGCGCCGCCGCGATCGCCACCAATCCCTCGGACACGTCGCGGACCGCGATCCGGGGACCGCACACGATCACCCCACGACTGTACGGCAGGCCGAGCACCATGGAATCCCACGTGCCGAGCACCTTTCGCCGCCGCGTCTGGGCCGCGACCGGCAACACCTCCGCCCCGGTTTCGGCGGCCAGCCGTGCCACACCCGGCGCGGCGCTCCGGCGTGGTCCGCGCGGGCCGTCCGGCGTGATCGCGACGTGTCCGCCGCCAGCGACGATGGCGGCCATGGTCCGCAGCGCCTCCGACCCGCCCCGATCCTCGTTGCCCTTGCGGCTCGACCCGTGCACCAGCCGCACGCCGAGCGGGGCCACGATGTCGCCGATGAACCGGCCGTCGGCGTGGCGGCTGACCAGGACGTGGATTTTCAGCCGGCCATCGGTCGCCCGCGTCGCGTGCAGGAACAACCCCGCCATCAGCGCCAGCCGCTCGTGCCAGAACGCGACGATGGTCGGTGTGCCCGCGAGCGTCGGTGCCAGATGCGGCTCGCCGACGATCGTCCAGCGCGTGGTCGCCAGCATCCAGCCCAGATAGCGGCGGAGCAGGGTCGCCAGCGCCGCCTGCGCCCAGCGCCCTCGCATCAGCCGTTTCAGCATCCGCCGGGCGGTACCGCCCCGCTCAACTTTGCGCAAGGTCGAGAACGCGGCGGCCGCCCGGCGTTGGCGCACGCCGGCATGGTGCCGGCCACCGGAGAACGATCATGAACCGTCGCCTCGCCCTCCTCGGGCTCACCTCCGCCGCCGCCACGCCGCTGCTGGCCGGCACCGTCCGGGCCGCCAGCGTGTCCACCGATAATGGCTACATCAACCAGACGCTGCAGAACGGCGGCTTCGCGCTGGCCATCAGCCAGATCGCGCTGTCCAAGTCGAAATCACCCGCCGTCAAGACGTTCGCCGATTTCGAGGTGATCGAGCAGACGGCCGTCGGAGAGGCGCTGACCAACAGCACCGTGCCCCCGGCGTTCACGCCGACCAAGACGCAGGCCGCCACGATCGCCAAGCTGAACGCCGACACCGGCAATTTCGATTACAACTACCTGAGCGTGTCGCTCACCGGGCATTACACGCTGCTGCGCATCCAGGAGATGTTCCTCGCGTCCGGTGCCACGCCCGAGGACAACCTGACCCACATCGCCCTGCTCGCTCGCTCGAACATCCGCCAGCACATCATCCTGCTGACGGACCTGATCCAGCTCCACGCGCTGTAATCGGTTAGTGGCCGCCGAGCGGGACCAGCGTCGCCAGGAACATTTCCGAACAGGCGCGCCAGGAGAACCGCTCGGCGTGCACGCGGCAGGCCACGCGATCGGCCGTGAGCGCCCGTTCGATCGCGACGCGCAGGTCCGGGTCGGTGGCTCCGACCAACCCTTGCGCGTCCGCCAGCACGTCGAGCGGACCGGTCGCGGGAAACGCCGCCACCGGCGTGCCGCACGCGAGCGCCTCGAGCAGGACGAGGCCGAACGTGTCGGTCAGGCTCGGGAACACGAAGCAATCCGCCCCGGCGTAACAGGCCGTCAGCGCGGCCCCGGTGCGCGGGCCGGTGAACGTCGCCGCCGGGTAATTCTTGCGCAGAGAGGCGAGCTGCGGGCCGCCGCCGACGACGACCTTGGTGCCCTTCATATCGAGATCGAGGAACGCCGTGATGTTCTTTTCGACCGCGACCCGGCCGACATAGAGCAGGATGGGCCTCGGCAGACCGGCGAACGGATCGTCGGTCCCCGGCGTGAACAGGTCGAGGTCGACGCCACGGGTCCAGGCGCGGATGTCGCGGAACCCGCGCGCCGCGAGTTCCCGGCGAAGACTCTCGGTCGCGACCATGATCCCCTGCCCGGCACCGTGGAACCAGCGCAGCAGCCGGTAGGCCGGTCCGGTCGGCAATCCGGTGCGGGCCTGCAGGTATTCCGGGAAGCGGGTGTGAAACGCGGTGGTGAACGCGCAGCCGCGCCGCCGTGCCCAGCGGCGAGCCGCGAACCCGAGCGGGCCTTCGGTCGCGATGTGCAGCGCGTCGGGCGCGAACGCCTCGATCAACCGGGACAGTTTCCGCCCCGGCAGCAAGGCGAGGCGAATGTCCGGGTAGGTCGGCAGTGCGGTGGTGCGGAACCGGTCGGGGCCGATCACCTCGACCGTGTGGCCCATCGCCGACAATTCGGCGGCGACCGTCGACAGCGTGCGCACCACCCCGTTGATCTGCGGCCACCATGCGTCGGTGACGATCAGGATACGTGCCGGGAGCGGTCCGACCGACAGCAGCCGGGCGCGATCCTCGAGCCGGGCGGCGGCGGTCTCGGCGTCGAGCGAGATTAGGCGGTCTCGCTCATCAGTTCGGGATCGCGGCTGCGGGGCGAGTGGAAGTCGAGCCGCCGGATCGCCGCCCAGTCGAGCAGTTCGAGCCGGCCGTCGGCGTGCTCCACCAGTGCGGTGCAGCTTTCGACCCAGTCGCCGTCGTTCAGATACAGCACGCCGCCGATGTCGCGCATCTCGGCATGATGGATGTGGCCGCACACGACGCCGTCGAGCCCCCGCTCCCGCGCCTCACGCGCGAGCGCGGTTTCGAACCGGTCGATCGCCTTGACCGCTTCCTTGACCTGACGCTTGAGCCACTGCGACAGCGACCAATACGGGTAGCCCATGCGGCGGCGGATCGCGTTGAACCAGCGGTTGAACGCGAGCGACGTCGTGTACGCCCAGTCGCCGAGCAGGGCGAGAAATTTGGCGTGCCGGACGACGCTGTCGAACTCGTCGCCGTGCATGACGAGCAACCGGCGCCCGTCGGCCAGCGTGTGCACGTCGTCCTGTTTCAGCACGATCCCGGCGATCTCGAGGCCCATCGGCAGCCAGGCGCGGATCATCTCGTCGTGATTGCCCGGGATGTAGACGATCTCCGTCCCGTTGCGGGCGTGGCGCAGGATCAGGCGCAGCACGTCGTCGTGGTGGGCGTCCCAATACCAGGATTTTCGCAGCCGCCAGCCATCGATCACGTCGCCGACGAGATACAGCTTCTCGCAGCTCACCCGGCGGAGGAAGTCGGCCAGGAAGTCGCTCCGGCAGCCGCGGGTGCCGAGGTGGAGATCCGAGATGAACACCGTCCTGAAACGATATTCCGCGGTTACAGCGAGCGGGGATAGCGCGTTCATGCGACCTGCCGATGCCGAGCCTGTTCGGGCCAGATAGAGGGCGCGGCGCGGGGGCGCAACGTCCTGTCGCGGGACATACGCCGCGAGACCGCGCCGGCGCGTGACGATTGCATGATGCCGTGCGTTTTTCTGGTCGAAGCGACACTTCCGCAAGTCACCGCGAGCATCGTCGAAGTGGAATGGACGACGCGCCCATGCAACGTCACGTTCGCGTCTCCGATCCTTCATCGAAGTGACACGGCGGCGGCGCATTTTCCTGGGTTCGCATGTCGATTCGCAACACCCCACTCGCCCGTATCCGGTGCTGATCGTCTACAATCCCGCCGCCGGCCGTCGCCATGCGGCCCGGCTGTGGCGCGTGCTCGACCTGATGGTGGCGAGCGGCGTGCGGTTCGATGTGGCGGAGACGCGCTACCCTGGACACGCGGGGACGATAGCACGCGAGGCGGCGGCGGGTGGAACCCGCATGGTGGTCGCGGCCGGTGGCGACGGCACCATCGGCGACGTGGCGAACGGATTGCGCGGGACGTCGACGCGGCTCGGCGTGATCCCGCTCGGCTCCGCGAACGTGCTCGCGCACGAACTCGGCCTGCCGTTCGCCCCGCGTGACGTCGCGGCCTCGCTCGCGTTCGGACGCACGAAGCTGGTCTGGCCCGGCCTGATCCAGGGGGCGGGGGCACCGAGGCTGTTCGTGCAGATGGTCGGCGTCGGGTTCGACGCGCAGGTGGTGCACGCGATGTGGCCGCCGATGAAGCGGATGCTGGGCAAGGCCGCCTACGTCGTGCAGGGCGTGCGGGAGGTCGCGCGCTACCGGTTCGCCCCGATCACGGTCGCACTCGACGGCGGGACGGCGTGCGAAGTCGGCAGCGTGATCGTGACGAAGGGACGGTTCTACGGCGGCTGCCACGTGCTCGCCCCCGGTGCCACGCCGTCGGAGCCGGGCTTCACCGTCGCCCTGTTCGATCGAAGCGGGCCGCACTGGGCGCTGATGTATGGGGCGGCCCTGCCGGCGGGGTTGCTGCGCCACATGCCGGGGCTGCGGCTGGTGCGGGCGGATCAGGTCGCGATCCGCACCGAGCACGCCCCGGCCCAGGCCGACGGCGACGCGGCCGGGCGCGCGCCGGTCACTGTGCGGGATGCGCCGGCACCGATCGAGATGGTGGTGGGGTAGGCGACCTATCCTCACGAACCGGCTTCGCGCTTTAACCGGACCTTGTCAGCAGAGCGGGCGCGTTGAGCCGATTTCGAATCAAACTGTCGAGAAGGGCCGAAGACGACATACGGTCGGTCGAAGCTTGGTATCGTCAGCCCGGCGCGGGAGCGACTGCCCGCCGCACCGTTGCATCATTGATCCGAGCCGTCGACGGGCTCGCGGATACGCCATTTCTTCGTCCGGAGGATCAAGTCTCGCGCACCCGCAGACTGATCGTCGCGCGTCACATTGTGATCTACACGGTGGACGTGGCGAACGGCACGGTGCTCGTCGTCCGGGTCTTCGGTCCCGGTCAGGACGAGGCGGACGTTTAGTCTTCGCGGCCCGATTTCGGTAACGGTGTGGGTGTGTCCCAGGACATCATCCACGCACGAACCGCCTCCCAGGAGACGGTGCGACCGGCGCGGATGTCAGCCATCCCCTCCTCGATGCGGTCGGCTTCCCACTGCCTGCGTGTCTCGTCCGGCACGTTTCGGTCGGCGGTCGTCAGATGTTCCGCTTCGGTCGGCATGGGTCAACCGTACTCCTGCGGTGATGCGGGCGCGAGCACGTTTTGAGCCGGTCAGCGCGCCTGCTGGATCGCCGACAGCACCCAAGCCCCGCCCGGTGCCCGCAAGAACGTCCAAACCTCGGTCGCGGCCACCCGCTCGGCCACGCTGCCGTCGACGATCCGGCCGGCCCCGTCGCGGGTCACGTCCAGCATCGAGAAGTGCATCGCCACGGTCGCGTATTCGCGCGAGCCCTCGCGCCAAGCCTCGGACAGGTCGCCGCGGTCGAGGTGGACGTCGCTCACCACGTTGCGGACGCCCCGGCTGGCCTGCTCGGCCATCTGCTCGGCGAAGTAGCTGACCATCTCGGGCGTCGCGATCGCGCGCAGGCGGCCGATGTCGTGGTTGCTCCAGGCGGTCTGGACGCCGACCAGCAGGTCGCCGAACGCGTGGTAGTCGGCCGGCGTGATGGCGATCGGCGTCGCGCGCGGGGCCGTGTTGCCGCCGAAGCCGGAGCCGCCGGCGCGGGCGAACACGTTGCCGCCGGCCATCGCCGGTTGCCGGCCTGAAAACAGGGCGCGAAGGATCCAGCGGCCGACGAAGAACAGCAACGCGAGCTGGATCAGCAGCCCGAACACCGAGCCGAAACCGTCGATGCCGCCGAACATGCCGTGTCCGAACAGCATTCCGCCGATACCGGCGCCGATCAGGCCGCCCATCAGGCCGGAGACGAACGGCCGCCCCCCAAAACCCGAACCGAAACCCGAGCGCTGGCCGTACGGGGCCGAATAGCTCGGCGCGCCGTAGCTCGGCTGAGGCGTCAGGCTGCGCTGCATCGGGGCCACCGAATACGGTGCCGTGTTGGTCATCGGCGGCATCGAGAACGTCCGCCCGCCCCGGCTGCCGAAGCTGAATCCGCCACCGGCGCGGGCGAACGCGAAGCCGGGGGCGAATGCCAGTGCCAGGGCGAGGAGGACTGCGAGAAGGCGATTGCGGGTCATGTGCGGGGCCGGAAGCGGTTGAACGCCACCGATATGGGATGGGTACTAACGTCCTGCCATCGTCAGACCTTCGACCCGGACAGTTGGCGAGTCCGTGCCGCGCTTGAACCGCAGATCGTTGGCCGGAACCATGTGCCCGAAGATCTCGCGCAGATGGCCGGCGATGGTGATCTCGGCCACCGGCTCGGCGAGCGCCCCGTCGCGGATCATGAACCCGGCGGCACCCCGGCTGTAATCGCCGGTCAGGCCGTTCACGCCCATGCCGATCAGCTCGATGATGTACAGGCCGAGCTTGATGTCGGCCATCAGTTCGGCGGGCGTCATGTTGCCGGGCCGCAGGAACAAGTTCGTCGTGGTCGGCGACGGCTGCCCGGCGGTGCCCCGGCTGGCATTGCCCATCGTGGTCATCCCGAGCTGGCGCGCGCTACGGCCGTCGAGCAGCCAGCCGGTCAGCACGCCGTCCTCGACCAGATTGCGGGCACGCGTCGCGACACCCTCGCCGTCGAACGGACGGCTGCTGAGGCCGCGCGGCCGGCGCGGGTCGTCGACGATCTCGATGCCGGGCGCGAAAATGCGGTTGCCGAGGTCGCCCTTCAGGAACGTCGTCCCGCGCGCGACCGAGGCACCGTTGATCGACCCGGCGAGATGGCCGATCAGCGAGCCGGCGACGCGGGGGTCGAACAGCACGGGCAGGATCGCCGTTTCCGGCCGGTCCGGGTTCAGCCGCGCGATGGCGCGCTCGCCGGCGCGGTGGCCGATTTCGGCCGCATCCTCGAGGTCGGACAGATGGCGCGCCGACGAGAAATCGTAGTCGCGCTGCATCCCGACGCCCTCGCCGGCCAGGGCGACGGCCGAGATCGAGTGCGAGGTGCGGGAGAAGCCGCCCTGGAAGCCCGCCGAGGTGACCAGCAGCATCTTTCCACGCGAGAACGACGCGTCCGCCCCTTCCGAGTTGGTGACGCCGCGCACCGCCATCGCCGCATCCTCGGCCGCCGCCGCACGCTCGATCAGCGCCTCGGCTTCGATCTCCGAGCCGTCGTCGAGATCCAGCGCCGCCGCGTCCGACTCGTGGCCGGTGGCCTGCGTCAGTTCGGCGAACTCATCGTCAGGCACCACGCGGGCCATCGCGACCGCGCGGGCGGCGAGTTCGTCGAAGCCGGCGGGATCGAGCGCCGACGACGAAACGCCGGCCACCTTGCGCCCGACGAACACCCGCAGGCCGAGGTCACGACCCTCCGACCGCTCGAGCTGCTCCACCTTGCCGAGCCGGCGGCTGACCGACAGCGAGGTGCCTTCGAGGTACAGCGCGTCGGCGGAATCGGCGCCGGCGGCGAGGGCGCGGGCGATCAGGTCGCCCAGCAAGGCGCGCGGATCGCTCATGCCGCGAGCCGGCCGTCTTGGAGTGTCGCCGTGATGTGCGGCAACCCGGGGACATGCCCGGCCGGGCCGAGGGCGGCCAGCGTGGGCGCGGCGCGGAACAGGCGCGCGGCGGCGGCATGGACGTGATCGATCGTGACCGCCTCCAGCTTGGCCACCGTCTCGGCGGTCGGGATCAGCCGGCCGAAGACCTGCATCTGCCGCGCCAGCTGCTCGCAGCGGCTGCCGGTGCTTTCGAGCGACATCAGCAGGCCGGCTTTCACCTGCGCCCTCGCACGGGCGAGTTCGACCTGCGTCACCCCGGTCTGCACCTTCTGCAGCTCGTCCAGCGTCACCGGCAGCAACTCCGCCGCCTCGCTCTCGCCGGTGCCGGCGTAGATGCCGAACAGGCCGCCATCCATCGCGGGTGCGGTGAACGAGTAGACGGAATAGACGAGGCCGCGCTTCTCCCGGATTTCCTGAAACAACCGCGAGCTCATGCCGCCGCCGAGCAGGGTCGACAGCAGCATCACCGGGTAGAAATCGGGGTCGGCATACGCGACCGCCGGGAAGCCGAGCACGATGTGGACCTGATCCAGATCCCGCGCCTCCCGATGCTCGCCGCCGCGATAGACTCCCGGCACGGCACGCCCGGCCTCGGCGACCGGCAGATCGGCGAAGTGGCGCGCGACCAGATCGAGCATCGCGTCGTGGTCGAGGTTGCCGGCGGCGGCGATGGTCGTGTTGGCCGTCGTGTAGTGGCGGCGCATGTAGCCCATCAGCGTCTCGCGCCGCATCGCCGCGATCCCCTCGGCGGTGCCGAGCGTCGGGCGGCCCATCGGCTGATCCGGGTAGGCGACTTCCTGGAAATGGTCGAACACCACGTCGTCCGGCGTGTCGTTCGCCTGCCCGATCTCCTGGATGATGACGCCGCGCTCGCGCTCCAGCTCGTCCGGGTCGAAGGTCGAGTGGGTCAGGATGTCGCCGATGATGTCGGCCCCGAGGGCGACATCCTCCTTCAGCACCTTCACATAATACGCGGTCTGCTCGCGCGCCGTGTACGCGTTGATGTGGCCGCCGACATCCTCGACCGCCTCGGCGATCGCGGCGGCGGAGCGGCGCTCGGTGCCCTTGAACGCCATGTGCTCGAGGAAGTGCGAGACGCCGTTCTCGGCCGCGTCCTCGTTGCGGGTGCCGGTCGCGACGTACGCGCCGAGGCTGACCGTCTCGACCCGGTCCATCCGCTCGGTGACGACCGTGAGGCCGGACGGCAGACGGGTGACGCGGATCGGCTCGCCACCCTTGGTATGATCGGTCATGCGGCGTTCCTCAGGACGAAGGCGCGGACCCGATCCTCGATCACGCGGAGGTCGGACGGTGCGCGGGAAAAGTGCTCGGGACGGTCATATAGGTCGGCCAGGTGCGCTGGCAGAGGGGGTCGGCGTCCGGTCGCCTCGAACATCGGCGTCCGGGAATTTCGCGGGGTGCGCGGTCGCCATCGCGATCACCGGGACGCGCTCCGGGTTGTCCCACGCAATGGCGGCCGCGATCCCGATCGCGGTGTGCGGGTCGGCGGCGTAACCGGCCGCGTCCAGCCGGCGGATTTCGGCCAGCGTCCCGGCATCGTCCAGCCGGAACGGAGTCATCACCGACCGCGCCGAGGCCCAGACGCCGTGCGAAACATCCATCCGGCCGGTGGCGCGGAAGCCGGCGATGGCGGCCCCGGTCGCCTCCCCGTCGCGGCCGAGCAGCTCGAACAGCAGCCGCTCGAAGTTGGAGCTGACCTGGATGTCCATCGACGGCGACAGGCTCGGCTCGACGCCGCGCACGCTCATGTCGTTGCCGGCCAGGAAGCGCGCCAGGATGTCGTTGCGGTTGGAGCCGACGATCAGGCCCTCGATCGGCAGGCCCATGCGCCTCGCCGCCCAGGCCGCGAACACGTTGCCGAAATTGCCGGTCGGCACGCTGAACGCGACCGGGCGGTCGGGTGCGCCCAAAGCCAGCGCGCTCGCCACGTAATACGGCACCTGGGCGGCGATCCGGGCCCAGTTGATGGAATTCACCGCCGACAGCCGCATCGCGTCGCGGAACGGCGCGTCGGCGAACATCGCTTTGACCAGATCCTGGCAGTCGTCGAACGTGCCATCGACGGCGATGTTGGCGACGTTCGCGGCGGTGACGGTGGTCATCTGCCGGCGCTGCACCTCGCTGGTGCGGCCCTCCGGGTGCAGGATCACGATGTCGATGGCGGCCCGCCCGGCGCAGGCCTCGATCGCGGCCGAGCCGGTGTCGCCGCTGGTGGCCCCCACGATCGTGACGCGGCGGCCTTCGCGGGTCAGCGCGTGCTCGAACAGGCGGCCGAGCACCTGCATCGCCATGTCCTTGAAGGCGAGCGTCGGGCCATGGAACAGCTCGCACGACCAAAGGTCCGGCCCGAGCTGGACCAGCGGCGCGATCGCGGGATGGTTGAACCCGGCGTAAGCCTCGGCGCAGATGCGGCCCAGCGTCGCCTCGTCCACCGCGTCGCCCGTGAACAGGCCGATCACGCGGGCGGCGAGTTCCGGGTACGGCAGTCCGCGCATCGCCCGCCAGTCCGCGTCGTCCAGCACCGGCCACGTCTCGGGCACGAACAGGCCGCCATCCTCGGCCAGCCCGGCGAGCAGCACCCCGGTGAAATCGCGCGGCGCCGAGCGTCCGCGGGTCGAAATGTAGCGCATGGCCCGGTTTGCCGCAGCCGGGCGGCCGTGGGAAGGTCCGCCCTCGACAAGACTGGCCGGCTTTACGGAGACCGCACTTGCATCGACTGCTCGCCTTGCTGCTCTTGCTCGCCCCCCTGCCGGCCGCCGCCGCCGACCTCTCGAGCCCGGTCGGCGTCTGGCACACGGTCGACGACCGGACCGGCGCGCAACGCAGCGACGTCCGCATCTTCCAGTCGGGCGACAAGATGTACGGGCAGGTGGTCCACATCACCGACCCGAGGGAAGCGGTGCAGATCTGCCGCAAATGCACCGACGACCGGCGAAACAAGCCGGTGCTCGGCATGGTGATTTTGCGTGGCCTGACCCGTGACGGCGCGCAGTGGACCGGCGGGCGGATCGTCGACCCCGAGACGGGCGACGTCTATCGCTGCTCGATGCACCTCGGCCCGGACGGCAAAACGCTGATCCTGCGCGGTTACATAATGGTGCCGATGTTCGGCCGCTCGCAGACATGGCTGCGGGCCCCGGATGCGTCCTGAGCGCGAACCGGTCCCGGTCGCGGACGTTCGATGGGTCCACGCACACCGGAGGTCCGCCATGATGCATCGCCGCGACACGACGCTCGCCCGCGCCCTGGGCTGGTTCAGCATCGGGCTCGGCGCGATCGAGATCTTCGCCGGCCACTCGCTCGCGCGCGCCCTCGGCATCCCGCGCGACGGCACGCTGCTGCGCGCCTACGGCGTGCGGGAGGCGGGTGTCGGCGTCGCGATCCTGAACGACCCCGAGGAGCCGGCTTGGCTGTGGGCCCGGGTCGCGGGCGACGCGCTCGACCTCGGCACGCTGGCCATCGCCGCCCGGCCGCCGAACCGGCACCCGCGCAACGTCGAAATCGCGGTCGCGGCCGTGGTGGGCGTCACGATCCTGGACGTGCTCTGCGCCGTCCGTCTCGGGCGGGACTGACCATGCTGAATGGCGCGCTGATCGGCTGCGGCTTCTTCGCGCAGAACCATTTGCACGCATGGCAGGATCTGGCACCCCGCGCGGGTCTGGTCGCGGTCTGCGACACCGACCCGGAGAAGGCGCGCCGGGCCGCCGCCGCGTTCTCGATCCCGCGCTGGTACGACGACGCGGCCAGGATGTTCGAGACGGAGCGCCTGGACTTCGTCGACATCGCGACGACGATGCCGTCGCACCGGCCGCTGGTGGAGCTGGCCGCCTCGCATCGCGTGCCGATCATCGTGCAAAAACCGCTGGCGCCGAGCTGGGACGATTGCGTGGCGATCGTCGAGGCGGCCGAGCGCGCCGGCGTGCCGCTGATGGTCCACGAGAATTTCCGGTTCCAGACGCCGATGCTGCGCGTGGCCGAGATTTTGGCCGCGGGCACGATCGGCACGCCGGCCTGGGCGCGGATCAGCTTCCGCACCGGCTACGACGTGTTCGCGAACCAGCCGTATCTGCTGGAGGAGCGCGAGCTGATCGTGATGGACCTCGGCATCCATCTGCTCGACCTCGCGCGCGTGTTCATGGGCGAGGTCGAGCACCTGTCGTGCGAACTGCAACAGCAGCATCCGCACGTGCGGGCCGAGGATACGGCGACGATGCTGCTGCGCCACACGAGCGGCGCCGTGTCGGTGGTCGACTGCACGTATATGAGCCGCGACCTGCCGGACCCGTTCCCGCAGACGCTGCTGCATATCGAGGGGCCGAAGGGGGCGATCCGGATGGGCCGCGACTTCGCGCTCGACGTGATCGCGGACGGGCGGGTCGTGTCCGAATACGCGGGCTCGCCGCTGCTGCCGTGGACCGCCGAGCCCTGGCACATCGCGCAGGAGAGCGTGCGAAACACGTCGGCGCACTTTGTCGACTGCCTCGCACAAGGGCGTGAGCCGGCGACGTCGGGGCGGGACAATTTGCGGACGTATGCGCTGGTCCGCGCCGCCTACGCCGCTGCTGCTTCGGGGCGGGCGGAGAAGCCGGTTAATACTTAGGTTCAGCGTTTTTTCGGCAGAGAGTCGGTTATCGTGAGTGCGGCCGGTCTCGGTCGGGCAGATTTTAGAATGGTGGCACTATGAACGCTGTGAGCACATTGTGAAAGCTTTAGCGGAGCGCCTTGTAGGCACGGCCTGAGCCGAAGGTTTTGTCGATGCTCAGGGAATGCTCCTCGACCTGAGATCGGATACCGATACGCTTGTCGTGTCGTGCTCCGGCATCGTGCCCTATAAGATAATTTACGCGATGGAAAATACTTCAAAGCAGATCGATACTAATAAGCTGTTTATATGCGACGCTCGAAGTCTTTGGTATTATGACGGGATTGAGGGGCTGACACGCTCATTCGATGAGACGGTAGAACTTGTCGGCGCGGTGATCGATCTCCTGGGATTTCGGACTGTATGTTCTATCGGAACGTCAGCCGGCGGCTACATGGCTATCACATTGGGTGCCAGGCTTGGGTTGAACCGAGTGCTCGCTCTCAGCCCGCAAGCGACGCTCGGACTAGCTTGGCGATCCGCGAATGCAGAAAGCCGGTGGGCCGACCGAATCGCTAAGATACACGAGTTGGTCGGCCCAGAAGCACCGTATTTGATCAAGCCGCTGATCGACTCGGCTCGGCCGTCACGCGACGGCAGTCCATGTGAGTTCCATGTTGTGGTGTCGGAACATAACAAGCTGGATGTCGCCTACGCCGAAATGATCGCCGAGAGTTCGCGCGTTTTCTTGTATAAAGTTCCAGATCCCGATCACAACGTGGCGGGCGCGCTTCGTCGGCGTGGAAAGCTCTTTGATCTGATGACGTGTTTCATCCACGCGGAACCCGCCGAGATGAATGTCGACATCTCTCGCTTGCTGGCGTTCGAGCCCATCGAGCCCTAATTCTAGCGTTCTCGTGCATACAGCTTCAGCATCTCACGGTGGCCGTTGCTGTAGTCGAACCCGTCGACATCCGCGAACGGCCGGGCGCCGAGGCGCGGCGGCGGCGAACGGTGCCGCTTGGCGGTGCTCGACGACGACGATACGGCCCGCGCCCGGCATCGCAGAAAACCCGCGGCGTCGCGGGCCGATAGCCACTGTGTTCCGGTGCCGAGCGCGAACATCACCGACGGCTCCTGGATGCCGACCACCGCGATGCCGCCCGGAGCGCCGCCGACCGATCGGATGGCCGCCGCCAATCTCGGGCCGAGCCAGAGCGGGGCGAGGTTCGGCAGCTCGATCCCGAGGATCGCGGCATACGCGACCGGAGCGGCGATCAGTGCCACGACAGCCCGGCGGCTTGCCGCGACGCGCGGCCGAGCGAGCACCACGATCAGCGGGACGCAGCCGATCGCGCCGGCCGGACCGAGCCACCACGCGCCGCCGATCACCCGCGGCAAGGCTGCGGCGAACGCGCAGAGCAGGACGGCCGCCAGCACCGAACCGGCGCGGGTCAGGCCAAGCCACCAGCGACGGCCGGTTTGGGCGAACACCCAGCGCGCGGCGAGCAGGCAGAGCGGCGGCAGCAGCGGCAGGATGTAGTGGGGCAGCTTGGTCGGCACCGCCTCGAACACCAGCCACGCCGGGACGATCCAGGCGAGCAGGAACTTGACCGCCGGGTCGCGCCGCGCCGCCCACGCGCCCGGCAACGCGCCGAGCACCGCCCAGCCCACCGGCAGCATGGTCGCCGACAGGAGCAGCAGGTGGTAGCCGGGCGGCGCGCCGTGGGAATCGTCGCCGCCCGAAACTTTTCCGGCGAGGTCGCCGCCGACCGCGTCGCGGAAAAAGGCACCGTGCGTCGACAGGCCGATCGCCACGAACCAGGGCAGCACGATCAGCAGCATCAGCACGATGCCCGGCCCCGGCCGCAACGCGGCAAGCCAGCCCCCGCGCCGGTCCACGATCACCAGCGCCAGCACGGCGAGGCCGACGATCATCGGCGTCACCGGCCCTTTCAGCAGGATCGCGACCCCGAGCGCCGCCCAGAACAGCAGCGCCGGCCCGAGGCGCAACATCGCGGGACAGGTACGCCCGCGCCAGCACCGCCATCGCGAGCGCCGTGGCACCGAGCAGGGCCGCGTCGGTCTTCGCGATCCGCGCCTCGCCGCCTAGCAGCATTCCGCCGGCCAGCATCGCGGCCCCGAGCAAGGCCACGCGGTCGCCGAACGGCCTGCGCCCGATCGCGAACGTGGCGAGCACGCCGAGCAGCGCGCCGGCCAGCGACGGCAGCCGGTAAGGCCAGATCGGATTGTCCCGCGCCCACCCGATTGCCTCGGCCGCGACCACGCCCGGCAGTTGCAGCCAATAGATGCCGATCGGTTTGCGGTTGCGCGGCACGGTGCCGTTGAAGATCGAGACGACATCGCCCGTCTCGGTCATCTGCTTCGTCGCCTGCGCGAACCGTGCCTCGTCGCGATCGGTCGCGGGCAGGCTGAACCAGCCGGGCAGCCAGCAGATCAGGCAATAGAGGATCAGGATCAGCCTTGGGCGGCGTAGCGCGAATTCGGTCACGGGCGGCGTTTTGCCTCGCCCGAGCGTGTGGCGATAGGGCGCGGGGGTAGCCGGCACGCCGGACACGGCGCACATGCCGCGCATGCCAAGCCCGAACCGCAGATCCGTGCCGCCCCCGCCGCGCACCGACCCGACCCGCGAAGTCGCGTACGCCCTGCTGACACGCGTGCTCGACCGGCACCGGCCGCTCGACGGCGGCCTCGACGCGTTGCCGTCCGAGATCGAGCCGCGCGACCGCGCCGCCGGCCACCGGCTCGCCGCCGCCGTGCTGCGACGCCTCGGCACGCTGGACGCGGTGCTGGAACCGTTCCTGACCAAGGCCCCGCCCGAGCCGGTGCGCCACATCCTGCGAATCGGCGCGGCGGCGGCACTGCTGCTCGACACGCCCGGGCACGCGGCGGTGGCGACGGCCGTGGACCTCGCCCGGGCGCACGGGCTGTCGCCGTTCGCCGGCTTGGTCAACGCGGTGCTGCGAAAAGTCACCGGCGGCGGGGCCGCGCTGCTCGACGGGCTCGATGGTCCGCGCCTCGACACGCCGGCCTGGCTCTGGACCGCGTGGGGACCGGACGCCCGGGCGATCGCGACGGCGCACGAGGCCGAAGCCGGGCTCGACCTGTCGCTGCGCCCCGGCGCCATGCCCCCGGAAGGCGGCGAAGCGCTTCCCGGCGGCCTGAGCTGGCGCTACCCCGCAGGCACCCGTCCGGCCGGCCTGCCCGGCTTCGACGAGGGCGCGTTCTGGGTGCAGGACAGCGCGGCCACCCTGCCGGCCCGGCTGCTGGCGGCGACGGCGGGCGAGACGGTGGCCGACCTTTGCGCGGCACCCGGCGGCAAGACGGCGCAGCTCGCGCTCACGGGGGCGCGCACGATCGCGGTCGAACAGGATTCGCACCGGATTTCCCGCCTGCGCGAGAACCTCGACCGTCTGCGGCTTGTCGTGGAAATCGTCGAAGCCGACGCGGCGATCTGGCGGCCGCGCGAAAAGGTCGACGCCGTGCTGCTCGACGCGCCGTGCTCGGCCACCGGGACGATCCGCCGCCACCCCGACGTGATGCGGACGCGCAAGACCTCGGACATCGCTGGCCTCGCCGCAGGGCAGGACCGGCTGCTGACGGCGGCCTGCGACATGCTCAAGCCGGGCGGGCGGCTGGTCTACGCCGTCTGTTCGCTGCAGCCGGAGGAAGGGGCGCAGCGGGCGCAGGCGGCGCTGGCGCGGCTGCCGTTGCTGCCCGATCCGGTGTCGGCGGACGAACTGCCGGGGCTCGAAATGGCGCTGACGCCGCAGGGCTGGGTGCGGACGACGCCCGCGCTGTGGCCCGAGCGCGGCGGGCTCGACGGCTTCTTCGTGGCCCGGATGCGCCGCCGGTAGCTTGCCGCGCGAGGCACCCGCCGCCTAGAACGATCCATGGCCGCAACCGTGATCGCCCCCAGCCTGCTTGCCGGCGATTTCGCGCGCCTGGGCGAGGAAGTCGCCGCCCTCGACAAAGCCGGGGCGGACTGGCTGCACCTCGACATCATGGACGGCCATTTCGTCCCGAACATCAGTTTCGGGCCGGGTCTGGTCAAAGCGGTCCGGTCGGCGACCAAAATGCCGTTCGACCTGCATCTGATGATCGCACCCGCCGACCCGTATCTCGCCGCGTTCCGCGACGCGGGCGCCGACCACATCACGATCCACCCGGAAGCCGGGGCGCACCCGCACCGCACCCTGCAGTCGATCCGCGCCCTGGGGGCCAAGACCGGCCTGGCGCTCGATCCCGCGACCCCGGTCGAGCACGCGTTCTGGGCGCTCGATCTGATCGACCTGATCCTGGTCATGACGGTCAATCCCGGCTTCGGCGGGCAGGCGTTCCTGCCGTCGATGCTGCCGAAGATTTCTGCCGTGCGAAAAATGATCGGCGACCGGCCGATCCGGCTGCAGGTCGACGGCGGGATCACGACCGACACCGCGAAACAGGTCATCGCGGCCGGGGCGGACACGCTGGTCGCCGGCACGTCGGTGTTTCACGCACCCGACTACGCCGCCGCGGTCACCGCCCTACGCGGCCTCTGATGTCGGACACGATGAACCGGCTTCTGCCGCAGCTGGTCCGCAGCGCCCGCCGCCACCTCGCCCGGATGCCGCAACTGTCGATGGGCCGGGTGCCGGACGCGCCCGCGCTGCCGATCCGCGATCCGTGGCCGGGCGACCCGGCGCGCGGGGCGGCGCTGCTGCGCGGCGAACTGGCGGCCGGCGGCGGCACGATCGCGCTGCGGCCGGGCGGGTTCGCCGAGGCGCACGGGGCGTCGCCGCTGCGGGCGTACCTGCACGGGTTCACCTGGCTGCGCGACCTGCGTGCGCTCGGGACCGACGGCGCACGATCGCGCGCCCGCGCCCTGGTGGCCGAATGGGCTCCGGCGGCGGCCGGCGAGCCGCTCGCGACGCGGCCGGACGTGACCGGGGCCAGGATCGCGGCATGGCTCGGCCATTACGATTTCTTCGCCGCCTCCGCCGACGACGCGTTCCGCCAGCGGCTGATGACCCGGCTGGTGGCCGATGCGAGGGCACTCGCCGCCGCGTTGCCGACCGAGGAGCTGGACGGCCGGGCCCTGACCGCGATCAAGGGCCTGGTCGCCGCCGCCGTGGCGCTGCCGGAGCAGACAGGCTTCCTGACCCGGGCGATGCGGGTGCTGCCGGGCGAGATCGCGCGGCAGGTGCTGGCCGACGGCAGCCATATCGAGCGCAGCCCGGCGATGCTGCTGGCGGCGTTGCAGGATTTGACGGAAATCCGGGCATTGCTGCAGGCGGCGAGCGTCACCGCGCCGCCGGCGTTGTCGGCCGCGATCGAGCGGATGGGACCGGCATTGCGGTCGCTGCGTCACGCCGATGGTGGCCTCGCCCTGTTCAACGGCACGCGCGGGCCGGAAGCGGCACTGGTCGAACTGGTGCTGGCGCAGGCCGGTCGAGCGGGCCGGCCGGCGACGACACTCGCCGACGGCGGCTACGAACGGCTGCTGGCCGGCCGCACCCTGGTCATCGTCGACACCGGCGTGCCGGCCGCCCCGAAGCACGACCGGGTCGCGCACGCGGGCACGCTGTCGTTCGAAATCTCGATCGGCCGCGAGCGCCTGATCGGCAACGTCGGCGACACCTGGGCCGGTGCCACCGAGTGGCGCGACGCGGTGCGCGCGACCGCCGCGCACAGCACGCTGGTGCTGGCCGACACGTCGAGCAGCGAGCTGAAGCCCGGCGGGCTCGGCCGCCGCCCGACCCATGTCGAGGTCAGCCGGCAGGAGGCCAACGGGGCGCACTGGCTGGAAGTCAGCCATGACGGCTGGCGCAAGCCGTTCGGCGCGGTCCACCGCCGCCGCCTCTACATCGCCGAGAGCGGCGAGGATATTCGCGGCGAGGACGTGATCGAGGCCGCCGAGCCGCAGCCGTTCACCATCAGGTTCCACCTGCACCCGGATGTGGACGCCAGCGTCCAGCACGACCACGAGGCGGTGCTGCTGCGCCTGCCCTCCGGCTCCGGCTGGCGGCTGCGGGCGGAGGGGGCGCGGATCGACATCGAGGAGAGCCTGTGGCTCGGCACGGACACGCCGCGAAAGGCCGAGCAGGTGGTGCTGACCGGGTTCCAGGACGGGCCGCAGCACGTCAAATGGGCGATCACCAAGGTCGGCTGACGGTTGAAGATTCTGGAGATCACCAACACCGATTTCGCCTTGCGGCAGTTCATCTGGCCCCTGATGCAGGCGTTGCGGGCGCGGGGGCACGAGGTGGTCGGCGTCTGCGGCGACGGCCCGGCGCTCGCGGTGGTGCGGGCCGACGGATTCAGGGTCGAGACGCCGAACTTCGCCCGCTCGTATTCGCCGGTCGCGCAGGCGAAGGCGTTGTTCGAATTGGTGAGGCTGATCCGGCGCGAGCGGCCGGACCTGGTGCACGCGCACATGCCGATCAGCGGCCTGCTCGGCCGTGTCGCCGCCCGGCTCTGCGGCGTGAAGCGGATCGCCTACACGGGCCACGGCTTCCTGTTCAACCAGCCGGGCTCGTTTTCGCGGCGAAAGCTGGCGCTGACGCTGGAATGGCTCGCGGGCCGGATCACGCACACCTACCTCACCGTCTCGACCGAGGAGGCGGCGCAGGCGCGGCGGCTCGGCATTCATCGCGGCGCGGTGGGCATCGGCAACGGCCGCGACCCGGCCCGCTTCCGGCCCGACGCTTCTAAACGCGCCCGGGTTCGCGCCGAACTCGGCGTCTCGGCCGATGCGGTGGTGATCGTCGCGGTCGCTCGGCTGGTGGCCCACAAGGGGTTTCGCGAACTGCTGGCCGCCATGGATCTTGTGCCCGGGGCCGAGCTCTGGGTCGTCGGCACGCGCCTGGCATCGGATCACGGCCCCGATCTGACCGCCGATTTCGAGGCGGCGCGGGTGCGGCTGGGCGGACGGCTCAGGATGCTGGGCGCGCGCGACAACGTGGCGGAGCTGCTGGCGGCATCCGACGTGTTCACCCTGCCGAGCCATTTCGAGGGCCTGCCGATGTCGATCGTGGAGGCCATGCTGAGCGGCCTGCCGGTGGTCGCGACCGACATTTCCGGTCCGCGTGAGCAAGTCGTCGACGGCGTGACCGGCTTCGTCGTTCCCCCGATGCAGGTCGCGCCATTGGCTGACGCGCTCAACCGGCTGGTCGCCGACCCGGCGCTGCGGGCGCGGATGGGGGCGGCAAGCCTGTCCCGGGCGTTGGAAACCTATGTGGAGGCGGACGTGATCGCGCGGACGGTGGCGTTGCTGGAGGCTACCAAAACTCCGTCCCCGGCCCGCCCTTGAACGGCCCGACCACGTCGGACGTCACCCAGCCGCCGTAAAACCCGCCCGGCTGCGGCGTCACCCGCTCCTCGCCGACCCAGCACTCGTCCATCCGCCCCGCGTACACAGCCACATGGTCGCGAATCGCCGCATACGCCGCCGACGGGTCCGGATAACCCCACCCCGCGTCGCGCTCCGTCCGGCCGCCGCCGGACACGTCGAAATAGCGTGCGGCCCCCTTCCACTCGCAAAAGCTTCCGCGCGGCGACCCGGTCAGGGCACCCGGCCGGAACGCGTCCGGCGGCAGGTAGTAGGTCGGCGGATGCGTGGTCTCGAGGATGCGCCACGCCCGGTCCGTCTCGGCGATCGTCTCGCCGCCGAGCACGATGCGGATCGTTCGCGGCTCCCGCTCGATGGCGGGCGGACGGGGGAAGTCGGCGACGCGGCGGGGTTCCATGGGGCTCTATGTTGGCGGCCGGTCCGGGTCTGCTACATGCCGTGACCTGAAACGGACGGCCGGACGATGAACGGGCACGCGATGCGAACCACGGACCCGGGACCGGTCGATCATGGTCCGCCCGGCACCCAAGCGGCGGCCGCGTCACTGGCGGACCGCGCCGGCCGGCGCGCGCGCATCGGCCGCTATCTGCTGAGCACGCTCGAGACGGAAAACGACTTTTTGGCCCGGGCCCTGCGGGACGTCCCGCCGCCACCCCCGCCCCAGTTGCCGCCGCCGAGCCCGCCGCCACTCGCGGCCGACATCGCGATCCGCAACCTGCGCGACCGGCCGCACGTCGTCCGGCTGATCGAAAGCCGGGCCGGTGGCGTGATCCTCGGCGCGCTTCAGGTCACGTTGCAGGCGCTATGGTTCCCGGTCCGCCACTGGCGACGGGTGCGCGCGGCTTCGCTCCGTCCCGAGACGTCGCGGGACGTGGCCCAGCCGCCGCTTCTCGACACGCCCATTCCCGAAGCGCCCATTCCCGAAGCGCCCATTGAGGCCCTCGAAGCGCCGGGGCCGAAGCTGTCCGAGGTCGATTTCGATCCCGCCATCCTGGACCGCCGGCCGCGCATCCTGATCGACATCACCCCGACGGCGCGCAACCCGGGCGCCGCGTACGGCATCGCCCGCGTGGCGCGAGAACTGGCCCGGGCGGCGGTTCTCACCGGCGTGGCCCTGCCGGTCCGGATGCGGGACGGCGCGCTGTACTCGTATTTCGAGCACCCGCTGCTGCAGGGCCCGCTGGCATTCGACGAGACGACGACCTTCGTCATCGTCGATGTCTTTTGGCATTCGAACGACGCCTACCGCGACATGGTCCGGCGGGTTCGCGCGCGCGGCACACGGGTCGCGCTGGTCGTGCACGACATCTACCCGTCCGAATATCCCTCGCTGTTCCCGCGCGAGGTTCCGCCGCTGTTCGAGGCCGGTCTGCGATGGCTGCTGGCCCGGAGCGGCCACTGTCTCAGTCTGTCGCGCCACGGGATGCGGGAGGTCCGCGAGCACCTGCGCGGGATCGGCGAGCCGTGGGTTGAACGGCTGCGACATGACCATTTCTCCCTCGGCGCCACGATGCACGAGACCGACGGGCCGGTGCGCGAACTGGTGTCGGACCTGTTCGCCTCAGGCCGCGTGTTTCTCGCGGTCGGAACCGTCGAGCCCCGGAAGGGCTATTCGGTCACGCTCGACGCCTGCGACATCGCGTGGGCGCGCGGCGAGACGTTCGCCCTCGTCATTATCGGTGCGCCGGGGTGGCGCTCGATGGGGTTGCAGGACCGCATCAGGCGGCACCCCGGCTTCGGGCGCGCGCTATACTGGATCGAGGACGCGACGGACGCCGAACTGGGCTGGGCATACGCGCGGTGCCGCGCCCTGATCCAGTCCTCGGTCGCGGAGGGGTTCGGGCTGCCGGTCGCCGAAGCGCTGCGGCACGGCGCGCCCGTGATCGCGAGCGACCTGGAGGTCTTCGGCGAGATCGGCGGCACGTCGGTCACGACATATCGCGTCGGCGATGCCGGAGACCTCGCCGCCAGGATGCTGGACTCGCTGGCCGGCGAACGGCGCCCCATCGACATCAGGCCGGGCGACATCAGGCCGGGCGACATCAGGCCGGGCGACACCCGGCCCGGTGACTGGTGCGCGTCGGTGCGGTCGCTCGCGGCGTGCCTCA
This sequence comes from uncultured Alphaproteobacteria bacterium, assembly GCA_963756975.1. Taxonomy (GTDB): domain Bacteria; phylum Pseudomonadota; class Alphaproteobacteria; order Acetobacterales; family Acetobacteraceae; genus CAVRQM01. The sequence goes on from CAVWPS010000002.1 coordinate 1,352,963, forward strand.
CCGAGCCCGAGGCGGAACCGCCGCTGCGAAACACGGCTCCGGCGCGACCGAGAAGCACGTCGGGTCCCTCCCGCATTCATGTCGCCTGCTGCTTCGATAACGGGCTGGCGATGCAGGCCGGCGTCGTGGCGGCATCGGTCGCGTCGGCCACGACCGACGCGCCGGTCACGTTCCATATGCTGCACGCGCCGAACCTGGACATCCGCATCGCGGATCTGGCGGCGGCGCTGGACAGCCCGACCTTCACCATCGCCGGCCACGAGATCGGCCACGACTTCTCCGCCATGCACGCGACCAGCCAGTATCCGGAAGCGACCTATTACCGCTTCCTGATCCCGGACATGATCCAGGCCGACCGGGTCGTGTACCTCGATTGCGACACCCTCGTCCGCCGCTCGCTCGTGGACCTGTTCGATGTCGACCTCCACGGCCATCCGATCGCGGCGGCCCCGGATTACGCTCTCACTCACCACATGCGTAACCACGATTTTAATATCCATAACCGGGGGATGAGCTATTCCGTCGACGATTACGCGCTGGACGTGCTCGATCTGGATTTGACGCGGCGGGACTACTTCAACAGCGGTATCATGGTGATGGATCTGGGCGCGTGGCGCCGGGCCGGGCTGGCCGCGCGGTTGATGGAAACCTGCCGGACCGGTGGAGTGTTCGCCATGGCCGATCAGGACGTGATGAACCGGGGATTGAAGGGGGATTTCGAGCCGATCGACACCCGCTGGAACGCCATGACTTACCTGTATCGCGAATACATCCCCGAACCGGGCGCGCAACGGCCGGTGATATTCGGTGGCGGCGAGGCAAACATGCGCGCGCCGACCGGACTTTGGCGCGATGTCCTTTCCGCGTGGGCGTTCGACCCCTGGATCGTGCACTTCACCTATCGCAGCAAGCCGTGGGTGGCCGCGGACCGGCGCACCGATTACGATGACGAGTTCTGGCGCAACGCGCGCAAAACCCCGTATGGCCGCATTCTGCGCGACCGTTTCGGCTGAGCCCTCCCGTCTGCTAGACGCGGCGCATGACCGATCGCACGACAATCTCCCGCGCCCTTCTCTCCGTCTCCGACAAGACCGGCCTGATCGACCTCGCGCGCGCACTCGCCGCCCACGGCACGGCGCTGCTGTCGACCGGCGGCACGGCGTCGGCGTTGCGCGACGCGGGGCTGGCCGTGACCGACGTGTCCGAGCACACCGGCTTCCCGGAGATCCTCGATGGCCGGGTCAAAACGCTGGTGCCGCAAATCCACGGCGGCATTCTGGGACGCCGCGACCTGCCCGCGCATGTGGAGCAGATGGCGGCGCACGGGATCGCGCCGATCGACCTCGTCGTGGTCAACCTTTATCCGTTCGAGGCGACGGTCGCGGCCGGCAAGCCGTTCGACGAGTGCGTCGAGAACATCGACATCGGCGGGCCGTCGCTGATCCGGGGGGCGGCGAAGAACCACGGGGACGTCGCCGTGCTGACCGCCCCCGCGCAATACGCGGCGCTGGTCGCGGCACTGGCCGAGGGCGGCACCACGCTCGCGCAGCGCAGAACCTGGGCCGCCGAGGCGTATGCCGCGACCGCCGCCTACGACGCGGCGATCGCCGCGTGGTTCGCGGCCGATGCGCTGCCGGAGCGGCTGACGCTGTCCGGGACGCGCGTGCAGACGCTGCGCTACGGCGAGAACCCGCATCAGCGCGCGGCCCTGTACGCGACCGGCGCCACGCGCACCGGACTGGTCGCCGCGCGGCAGGTGCAGGGCAAGGAGCTGTCCTACAACAATTTTAGCGACACCGACGCGGCGCTCGCCTGCATCGGCGAGTTCACCGAGCCGGCCGTGGTGATCGTGAAGCACGCGAACCCGTGCGGCGTCGCGATCGGGGCCGACACCGAGGCGGCGTGGATCGCGGCGCTGGCGTCCGACCCGACCAGCGCCTTCGGCGGCATCGTCGCGTTGAACCGCACGCTGACGAAGCCGGTCGCCGAACGGATTTCGTCCATTTTCACCGAGGTCATCGTGGCACCCGACGCCGAGCCCGAGGCGCTCGCCGTGCTCGCCGCCAAGCGAAACCTTCGCGTGCTGCTCACCGGCACGATGACGGTCGCCGCGGGTCCGATGCTGCACGCGGTATCCGGCGGGTTCCTGGTGCAGGATGCCGACCATGGCCGGGTCGGACGGGACGACCTGACCGTCGTCACCAAGCGCGCGCCGACCGGGGCGGAGTTCACCGACCTGCTGTTCGCGTGGCGCTGCTGCAAGCACGTCAAATCGAACGCGATCCTGTTCGCCCATGACGGTGCGACCGTCGGCGTCGGCGCCGGCCAGATGAGCCGGGTCGACGCCGCCCTGATCGCCGCGCGCAAGGCGGGCGAGCGGGCGCGGGGCGCGGTCGCGGCGTCGGACGCGTTCTTCCCGTTCGCCGACGGGCTGGACGCGCTGATCGCGGCCGGCATCACCGCCGTCGTCCAGCCCGGCGGCAGCATGCGCGACGCCGAAGTGATCGCGGCGGCGGACGCGGCCGGATTGGCGATGGTCACGACAGGAATGCGCCACTTCCGCCACTGACGGACAGTATTGCGACGCATTCGCAACACGAACGCAAGTATTGACGCCTCATTGGTGCCGGCCCACTTGGACGCCGGCACACGGAGGATCGGCATGCGCGATTTCGACCAGCTCACCGAGCGTGACATCTTGGCGCTGGCCATCTCGTCCGAGGAGGAAGACGGCCGCATCTACGCCGACTTCGCCCATACGCTCGACGCGGACTATCCGGCATCGGCGAAAGTGTTCCGCGAGATGGCGGCCGACGAGAGCGGGCACCGCCGGCTGCTGATCGACCTTTTCGTCGAGAAATTCGGCGATCACATCCCGCTGATCCGGCGCGGCGACGTAAAGGGCTTCATGCAGCGGCCGTCGATGTGGCGGGTCCACGCCCGCGGGCTCGACGCGATGCGGGCGCAGGCACAGGCGATGGAGCGTGAGGTCGCGTCGTTCTACCGCCGTGCCGCCGATCGCAGCAGCGACGCGAAAATCCGCCGCACGCTGGGCGATCTGGCCGAAGCCGAGCTGGAGCACGACGGCGCGGCCGAGCGGCTGATCCGCGACAACCTGCCGCAGGAGACGGTCGAGGCCGAGCGCGAGGCGCAACGCAAATCGTTCGTGCTGCGGGTGATCCAGCCGGGGTTGGCCGGGCTGATGGACGGCTCGGTCAGCACGCTGGCGCCGGTGTTCGCCGCCGCGTTCGCGACGCACAGCTCATGGAACGCGTTCCTGGTCGGGCTCGCGGCATCGCTCGGGGCCGGCATTTCGATGGGGTTCGCCGAGGCGTTGAGCGATAACGGGTCGCTGACCGGGCGCGGCGCCCCGCTGATCCGGGGTGTCATCTGCGGCGCGATGACGACGATCGGCGGGATCGGGCACACGCTGCCGTTCCTGATCGCGAATTTCACCACGGCGATGATCGTGGCGATCTGCGTGGTGATCGTGGAGCTGGCGGTGATTTCCTGGATCCGCTGGAAATACATGGACACGCCGCCGCTATCGGCCGCGCTGCAGGTCGGGTTCGGCGGCGCGCTGGTGTTCGGGACCGGGGTTTTGATCGGGGCCGGGTAGAGCAAAAGCCCTCATCGGCGCGCCGCAAAAAAGTCCCGCAACAACGCCGCGCACTCCAGCTCCCGCACGCCGCCGGCCACCTCGGGCCGAAACAGGCTGCCGGGCGCCTCGAAAATGCGCGGTCCGTGGACGATCCCGCCGCCTTTAGAATCGTAGGCACCGAACACCACGCGGGACACCCGGAACAGGGCGATCGCGGCGGCGCACATCGGGCATGGTTCCAGCGTGACGTACAGGGTCGTGCCGGTCAGGCGCGGCGATCCGAGCTTTTGCCCAGCCTGACGCAAGACCAAAAGCTCGGCATGGGCGGACGCGTCGAACGCCGCCTCGGTCCGGTTGCCGTCTGCCGCCAACGGCACGCCGCTCGCGTCGACCAGCACCGCCCCGACCGGAACCTCCTCGCGCGATCCCGCTAGCCGCGCCTGTCGCAACGCGAGTTCCATGAAATCCATGCGGAAAGCTTGCCCGCCGCCGACGCACCCGACTAGGTGATCCGATGAAACCCCTGATCGGCCTTACGCTCGACAGCGAGCCAGCCGGCGGCTGGTCGGCGAAACCGTGGCACGCCATCCGCCAGAACTATTTCGACGCCATCGTCGGGGCTGGCGGTCTGCCGGTCGGGCTCGGCCATGAGCCCGACCTCGCGGAGGACGTGGTCGCACGGCTGGACGGCCTCGTCGTGACCGGCGGCGCGTTCGACGTCGACCCGGCTTTGTATGGCGACGCGACCCGGCATCCGACGGTGACGCTGAAGGACCGGCGAACCGCGACGGAGCTGGCGCTGCTGCGGGCGGCGCTGGCGAAGGACATCCCGGTGCTCGGCATCTGCGGCGGGCAGCAGCTGATGGCCGTGGCCCTCGGCGGCACGCTGCATCAGCACATCCCGGACACCGTGCCGGACGCCCTCGCGCACGAGCAGCCGAATCCGCGCGACGAGCCGGGGCACACGGTCGCGATCACGCCGGGCACCCGCCTCGCGGCGATCCTCGGGTCGGACACGGTTGCGGTGAACTCCGCCCATCATCAGGCGGTGGCCGATGCCGGCCCGGTCACGGTCAACGCCGTCGCACCGGACGGCGTGATCGAGGGGATCGAGGACGCGTCGAGGACGTTTTGCATCGGCGTGCAGTGGCACCCGGAATACGGCGTCACGCCGGCCGACCACGCGCTGCTCCGCGCCTTCGTGGCGGCCTGCCATGAGTGACGTCGGCACCCCCGGAACAGCGCGGCGAGCGGATCGCGAAATGGCTCGCGCGCGCCGGTGTCGTCAGCCGTCGCGACGCCGAAAAACTGATCGCGGACGGGGCGGTGAAGCTGAACAACGCGCCCGTCATCCATCCGGCGACGTTCGTCACACCGGGCGACCTCGTCACCGTCGTCGGGCACGCTGGTCGAGCCGCCGGAGAAGCCTCGGCTGTGGCGCTACCATAAGCCCGACGGCTTGGTGACGACCCACCGCGACCCGGAGGGGCGGCCGACCGTGTTCCAGTCGCTGCCGAAAGGGTTGCCGAGAGTGGTCAGCATCGGCCGGCTCGATCTCAACTCCGAGGGGTTGCTGCTGCTGACCAACGACGGCGGCCTCGCGCGCCGGCTCGAACTGCCGTCGAACGGCTGGCTGCGGCGCTACCGGGTGCGCGTGTTCGGCCAGCCCTCGCACGAGGAACTGGCAAAGCTCGCGAACGGGGTGACGATCGACGGCGTGAAATACGGTCCGATCGAAGCCGGGCTCGACAGCAAGAAGGGCGACAACACCTGGCTTGCGGTCAGCCTGCGCGAGGGACGGAACCGCGAGGTGCGGCGCGTGATGGCGCATCTCGGGCTGCAGGTGAGCCGGCTGATCCGCGTCGCCTACGGTCCGTTCCAGCTCGGCCTGCTGCCGCGCGGGACGGTCGAGGAGGTGCCTGCGAAAGTGCTGCGCGAGCAACTGCCCGCCGATCCGCCGCCGGCGTAGCGATGCGGATCGTCGCCGGGCGCTGGCGCGGCCGGGCGCTGGCGGCACCGCCCGGCACGAAGACGCGGCCGACGTCGGACCGGGCGCGGCAGGCGCTGTTCGACATCTTGACCCATGCGCCGTGGTCGCCCGGTCTGATCGATCGGACAGTGCTGGACGCGTTCGCCGGGACCGGCGCATTGGGGCTCGAGGCGCTGTCGCGCGGCGCGAAATCGGCGGTGTTTCTCGAGAACGACCGGGCGGCGGTGGCGGCGATCCGCGCCAACGTTTTGGCGTGCGGGGCGGAGGCCAGGGTCATCGCGGCCGACGCGACAAGGCCACCGGCGGCGGACCGGCCGGCCGATCTGGTGTTCCTCGACCCGCCGTACGGTCAGGCGCTGGCCGTGCGCGCCGTGACGGCACTCGCCGCCGCCGGGTGGGTCACGGCCGAGACGCTGCTGATCGCCGAGACCGGCCGCGACGAGGCCCCGCCGTCCGAAGCCGACATGCTCGACACGCGCACGCACGGGGCGGCGCGCCTCTGGTTCTGGCGGACGCGCTAAAGGGCGGCGGCCTCGCGCGGGACCGACAGCTCGGCCTCGATATCCTCCAGGCTGCGGCCCTTGGTTTCCGGCACCAGCGCGTAGGTGAACGCGAGGCCCGCGAGCGTCAGCACGGCATACAGCAGGAACGTGCCGGGGCGGCCGAACGCGTCGATCAGGCGCAGGAACGTCACGGTCACCAGCAGGTTGAAGCCCCAGTTCGCGATGGTGGCGACGCTCATCGCGCGGCCGCGCACGCCGAGCGGGAAGATCTCGGAGATCAGCAGCCAGAACACCGGGCCGAGGCCGATGGCGAAGAACGCGACATAGGCCGCGAGCGACAGGGCGGTGAGCAGGCCGAGCGGGCCGGACGCGCCGAGCCAGAAGCCGAACGCCAGCACGGCCAGCGAGACCGCCATGCCGCCGAGGCTCCACAGCAGCAACGGCCGCCGCCCGGCACGGTCGATCAGCCAGATGCTGGCGATCGTCAGCAGCACGTTGACGACGCCGACCCCGGCGGTCGCGAGGATCGAGGCGGTCGCCCCGGTCAGCCCCGACGCCTCGAAGATCTGCGGCGCGAAATAGATCACGGTGTTGATCCCGGTGATCTGCTGGAAGATCGCGAGCCCGATGCCGACGATCAGCGGCCGCCGCAGAGCCGGCAGCAACAGGGCGGACCACGGCGCGCGCTTGCCCTCGACCACCAGATCGGACCGCAAGGACGCGAGCTCCGCCGCCACGTCGGCACCCGGTCCGCGCACGCGGCGCAGCACCGCCTCCGCCTCGTCGCCGCGGTCGTGTCCGGCGAGCCAGCGCGGGCTTTCCGGCAGCACCAGCATGCCGATCGCGAGCACGGCACCCGGCACCGCGCCGAGGCCGAGCATCCAGCGCCAGCCGCCCGGCGTGCCGGCCAGCGCGCTATCGGCCAGATAGCTGACCAGGATCCCGGCGGTGATGCAGAGCTGGTTCAGCGACACGACGCCGCCCCGCCGCTCGGCGGTCGCGAGTTCGGCGAGATACAGCGGCGTCAGCATCGAGGCGAGGCCGATCGCGACGCCGACCAGCAGCCGGGCGACCAGCAGCCACGTGATCGAGGTCGCCGGCACGAGGGCCGAGCCGATCGCGCCGACGACGAACAGGATCGCGGTCCAGAACAGAACCCACCGGCGGCCGAACCGGTCGGACAGCGTGCCGGCCGCCATGGCGCCCGCGACGGCACCGGCGAGCGCGATGCCGGCGACGACGCCCTGCATCGTCGGCGTGAGCTTGTAGATGTCCTTGATGAACAGCAGTGCCCCGGAGATGACGCCGGTGTCGTAGCCGAACAGCAACCCGCCGAGGGCCGCGACGACGAAGATCAGTTTGGTCTGCACGTTCTGGATGCTCCTCGTCCGGACGCGATGTGGCGCGAGCCGGTGCGATTTGGCCAAGCACGAAGCGGGGAGCGGATCTAGGTGACCGCGCCCGCTTCGAGACCGATGAAGCCGCGCCACCGGCCGCTCGCCATCACGTCGTCCAGCACGCGCACGGCATCGACCACGTCGACGTAGCGCAAGGTCAGCGGGGTGAAGCCGAAGCGCAGGATGTCGGGCGCCCGGAAATCGCCGGTGACACCGGCCGCGATCAGGGCGCGCATGATCGGCAGGCCGCCGGAATGCCGCAGCGAGACCTGGCTGCCCCGTGTCGCGGCGTCGCGTGGCGAGGCGACAGTCAAGCCGTACTCGGCCGGCAGCCGGTCGACGAGTTGGATGAACAACTCGCACAGCCGCACGCTTTTTTCCCGCACGTCGGCAAGGTCGACGGTTTCGAACACGTCGAGCGAGGCTTCGAGCGCGGCGATGGCCAGGATCGGCGGCGTGCCGGACAGGAAGCGGCGGATGTCCGGGGCCGGCGCGTAGTCGGGGCTGAAGGCGAACGGGTCGGCGTGACCGATCCAGCCGGTCAGCGGATGGACGGCCGTGTCGTGCCAGCGGCGTGCGGCATACAGGAACGCGGGCGCGCCGGGACCGGCGTTGAGGTATTTGTAGGTGCAGCCGACCGCGAAATCGGCGTCGCTCGCATCGAGCGCCACCGGGAACGCGCCGGCGCTGTGGGCCAGATCCCAAATCGTGAGCGCGCCCGCTTCGTGCACGGCCCGCGTGGTGGCCGCCATGTCGTGGCGCAGCCCGGTGCGGAAATCGACCTCCGTCAGCACGGTCGCGGCGACATCCGGCCCGAGCGCCGCCGCGACCCCGCCCGGCTCGGCCAGCGTGATCGCAAGGTCCGGAAACACCTGCCGCGCGCCCTGAATAACGTAGAGGTCGGACGGGAAATTGCCCGCCTCGGTCACGATCCGCCGCCGGTCCGGGCGCAGGTTCAGCGCCGCGCAGACGAGCTTGAACAGGTTGACGGAGATCGTGTCGCAAACCGCCACCTGCCCCGGTGCCGCCCCGATCAGCCGGCCGACGCGGTCCCCGACTGTGGTGGGTTTCGCGAACCAGCCGGCGACATTCCAGCTGCCGATCAGCCCCTCGCCCCACTCGGCTTCCATCGCACGGCGCACCCGCTCGGCGGTGCCGCGTGGCAGCGGCCCGAGCGAGTTGCCGTCGAGGTAGATGCCGGGCGGCCGGACGAACGCGTCGTAAGCGGCGGCGAGCGGGTCGTCGCGATCCCACGCTTCGGCCGCCTCGCGTTCGGCCCCGAACGGATGGGCGATGATCGGTGCGTCCATGGTGCCGTTCCATCAGGTGCCGACCGCGGACGCAAGCTTCGGTGGCCGGCTACGCGCGCATCGTCGCGGGACGACGCGAATGCGATCGGCGGCCCCAATGGCCGATCGGTCGCTGCTCGGGCGCGAAACGCTGCAGTTGGGCTATCGGCGTTAAGATACTGCCGATTTCCTGCAGTTTCCGGTGCATTTCGGCCGTGAACGGCACCGTGCCGAGGCTGTAGCTCGTTCCTGGGTTGGACCAGAATGCGATGTTATTCAGGTAGTTGATCCCGAGCGCCGCCGAGTAGGTGTCGCCGGGTGCGTCGGTATCGGCTTTCGGCATCACCAGCCAGTTCGCCCATGCCAGTTCGGAGCCATAAGGCTCGCCGCCGTCGAACAGGCTGCGGCCTTGCGCATCGTGCGGCCCGCGATATTCGTACGACCACTCTCACCTGTTCATCGGTCAGGCAGCTCGGCGTGTCGGCGCCGCCACGCAACGAAGGGCGACGGGGTCGAACGTGCACGCGCGAGGGTCCTCGATCGCGCCGTGCGGATCGGCGCAGGCCGCCATCACCGCAGCGTGCAGCGCCGGAAGCTTTCCGAGGTCAACTGTTTGCCGTCCGGGCTCAGGTTCGCGCTGGCCGCCAGGGCTCGAACATGCCCGCGAGCGATGCCCAGTTATTGCCGGGCGCCCGGCGAGGATCCCGTCGAACCGGGGGAAGCGCTGCGCAGCACGAGCGCCGTGCCCGCCATCGGACACGCCGCTAAAATAGGATAGGCGGGGTGACGGCCATAGAAGCGAAGATCAGGCTTTTGCGCCGTCTGGCCAGCTTGTGTTCCGACAGATATCCGAACTCCAGCCGCAGCTGCGGGTCGAACCCCCATAGCGTCTCGCCGTTGGTGGCCGTCTCGTGCCCCTGGTCGTCGCCGCGACCACCATCTCGCCACTCGCGAGCGGCGCTAGGGCGCCTGATAGCCGCTGGTGCGGGACGGATCCTGCAGATCGACTCGACATGGCCGCAAACCCGCCGCAGCCCTGCTGCAGGTAGTCGCCGTGCCACGTCTCAGCGGCAGCAGGATCGAACGGTGGTGGGGGGGGCGTTGCGATCAGACAAGACGCAATGCGAGACGATTGCGTTCATCATTAAGCTAAGACGTTGATATAAAAAGGAAGTGGTGCCGGGTGCGGGAATCGAACTCGCGACCTACCGATTACGAATCGGTTGCACTACCGCTGTGCTAACCCGGCGAACCGAGGCCGATATACCGACCACGGCCCACGCCCGCAACCTGACCGGCCCTAACCCGTCAGCGCCAGCTCGCCCTCGCGCGAAAAGACCGGCGGCGGCAGGCCGATCGCGGCCAGCAATGCCCGCACCTCGGCCCGGGCCGCCACGTGGCTCATGCCGAGCGAGATGCCGATATTGGCCTCCTTGACGTCCATCAGCGTCAGGCCCTGCAGGTACAATTCGCGAAAGATCACCCGCTCGCCGAAGCCTTTGACCGTCCGGAAGCCGACCCGCTTCGCCAGCGCCTCCAGCGTGGCCCCCACGTCGCGCTTGTTGCGCGCCTCGGTGCTGCCGAGCCGGTTGCGCATCACGATCCAGTCGATCCGCCCCCGGTCGCGCGAAAACCGCCGCTTGCGCGCCTCCCACACCATCTCGGAATAGACCGACGGATTGACCACCGCATGGTCGTCCGGGTCGACGCGGGCGAGCATCGAGAAATCGACGAAGCTGTCGTTGATGGGCGTGACCAGCGTGTCGGCCTGGGCGTGCCCCAGCCGGCTCAGATGCGTGTCGCTGCCGGGACAGTCGATCACGACCACGTCGCACAGGCCGCTCAGCTCGGACAGTGTGGCCATGAACCGGGTCCGCTCGTCGGCGTCCGCCTCGGCCCGGCTGTCGATGTCGCTGCGGTGAACGGCGCGCGCTTCCGGCTGCGGCAGCGATATCCCGGTACGGGCGCTGAACGCGGCGCGGCTGGCGAAATAAGCGGCGAACGTGCCCTGCCGCGCGTCCAGGTCGATCGCGCCGACACGGAACCCGTCCCTCAGCAGGCCGACGACGACGTGCATGGCGGCGGTCGATTTGCCCGAGCCGCCCTTCTCATTGCCGAGCACGATCACATGCGCCCGACGCTCGAATCTGATGGTCGCCAACGAAGCCCCTCCGTTCTAATGGCCGGGTGTCACAATCGCGCCCGGGCGCGGGAACTCCACCGCATATGTGTCACGGACCGAGCCTGACGATCATCACGCCGTCGATGAGTTTGGCCGCATTCGGATTGGGCCAGACCGGCAGGCTCGCTGCCTCGTTCCGGTAGGTCGCCCACATCGGCCACTTGGCCAGGCGGAGGTCGGCGATGCCGCTCACCTTGAAAAACGACACGATCCGGACCGGGTCGCCGTCTCCCCAGGAGAAGAAGGAGGCACCAAACACCTCGCTGTTCGGCGGCGCCACACATTCGGCGGCTGATACGCGCCGACGAAGAAGATCGGCGTGTGCCGGTCGAATGCCGGATCGGCCACGTAGATGTCGGTCATGATCCGACCGCCAGTGACCTCGTCCGCCGCGAGTGCCGCCGTATCGGCGTAAAACAGCGCGCCCACATGGTAGGAGCCGAACACCAGGGCGGCGCCGACGACGATCGTCGTCATGTGCCGCCCGACGCCCCGCGACTGCCCCAGCGCCAGTGTCCACAGGACGGCGAACGAGACGTTCAGGGCGACGAAGGCGCGGGCCACCTGCTCATGCCCGAGCACCAGCACGATCGAAGCGGGCGCGACCACGACCGCGAGCCCGAACACGGCGACCGCGATGCGTTCCGCGAACCGCACCCCCGAGCGCCACGAGCGGACGACGACGACGGCGAACGCCAGCCAGACCGTCGAATAGATCGCGCTGCCGTAGAAGGTCCGGCCGGAGAGCACGTTACCGAGCGCCTCGAGAGATTTCGCCGCGATGGTGCCCGGCGGCAGCGTTCCCCACCCGATCGGCTGGTTGAGGTAGGCGACATCTCTGGCGATCCCCATCGCATGCTGGACTGCCCGCCCGATCAGCACGCTGCAGACATACGCACCGGCGATAACCACGCCGAACAGCGCGATCCCGGCCACCATCCGTGCGATCCGGACCTGGCCCGCAAGCAGGCGAGCGAGGCCCCAGGACACCGCGACCGCGAACGGGACGAAGACGATCGTCTGGTAGAACGAGAACGCCACGACGTTGAGGCAGAAGGCCGCCGCGAGCCAGGCGAGCCGCCGTCCGGATGCGGCCCGCACGGCCCGCAAGTAGGCGAGGAAGGCGAGGCCGCCGCACAGCATGCCGAACGCCACGCAATCGGACTGCTTGGGGAACTCCAGATGGTAGGCGAACTGGGGAAATGCGACGAACAGCATCGCGCAAACGCAACGCTGAACCCGCGACGCCCCGATCGCGACGGCCACGACGAGACCCGCGACCGCGAGCAACGAGACGCTCAGGAGTGGCTGGAAGAACGGGACCGTCGGCTCCAGCGAGACGAACAGCCGCGTGAGGCCGGTCCTCCATCGCCCCAGAGCGATGTCGAACTGCGCGGACCCGACCGCGATCGCGAGCTCCGCGTCGATGTGCACGGCGTAGTTGGTGATCGGGAAGCCGTAGACGACGAGCGCGGCGAGCAGGGCGCACGCGATGGCGCGTCGGTTGTCGTCGAGGAGGCGGTTCATGATGGCCTGAGAGCAACCGGCGAACGCGGCGGGCTTGGACCGTGGAATGGTTCGTGTGTGGCTGCGGCCTTCAGGACGTGTCAACCCGTGCCGGGGCGAGCGGCATCCGGACTGTCCAAACCGTAAGTCTGCAACGCCGCGCTGTTCGGCTACGTTAGGGGTCCTGATGCCCGAACTCCCTCCGCTCACCGAACCCAGCCGTCGCGGCTGCCCCGATTGCGGGCTGATCCAGCACGTCCCGGCCCTGGAGCGCGGTGCCGTCGCCGAGTGCATCCGTTGCGGCAAGGTGCTCCGGCGCAGCCGCGTCGACCCGATCCGGCGGCCGCTCGCGTTGTCGCTGACCGGGCTGCTGCTGCTGGCGATCGCCATCAGCGAGCCGCTCCTGCGGCTGTCGATCTACGGCTACGCCCACACGGCGCAGTTCGTCAGCGGCCCGGTCGAACTCTCGGATTTCGGCATGCCGGAGCTGGCGATCGTGGTGCTGGCGACCACCATGCTGGTCCCGATCGGCAAGCTGCTCGCGACCGCCTGGATCATGCATGGGGTCCAGACCGGCCGGGTTTCGGCCGCGATGACCCCGGTGTTCCGTCTCGTGGCGTGGCTGCGGCCCTGGGCGATGGTGGAGGTGTTCCTGCTTGGCTTGTTCGTCGCCTACACGAAGCTCATCGACCTGGCGCGGGTCGAGGTCGGCGTCGCCGTCTACGCCCTCGGAGCCCTGGTGCTGGTCATGGCGGCCGCCGATGCCACGACCGATGACGAGACGGTATGGCGGCGGCTAGTGCCGAAGCGCGAGGCGCGACCGGTCTCCAACGACGCCATCGCGTGCCGTGGCTGCGGGCTCGTGTGCGACGCGGGCGAACCCGGCTGCCCGCGCTGCGGCGCCACGCTGCATGCGCGCAAACCGGACAGCGTCAGCCGGTCATGGGCGTTCGTGCTGACCGCCGCCGTTCTCTACATCCCAGCGAACGCGTTTCCGGTGCTGACGCTGATCCGGCTCGGACGGGGCGAGCCGTCGACCATTTTGGGCGGTGTGAAGCAGCTCGCCGACGCGGGAATGTGGCCGCTGGTGGCGCTCGTGTTCACCGCCAGCATCTGCGTGCCGGTGTTCAAGATCGTCGGGCTGACGACGCTGCTGATCTCGATCGGGCGCAGGTCGCGCGGCCATCTTCACACGCGGCTCTGCATCTTCCGGATCATCGACGTGATCGGCCGCTGGTCGATGATCGACGTGTTCATGATCTCGATTTTGACCGCCCTCGTCCGGATGGGATCGCTTGCGTCCGTTTATCCGGGTATCGGCGTCGTCTCGTTCTGTTCGGTGGTGATCCTGACCATGCTGGCCGCGTTCTCGTTCGACCCCCGGCTGATGTGGGACGCAGCCGGGGCGCAGGCCACCGAGCCCTCCAGCACCAAGACGGAGGCGCGTGAGCCGGCGTTGGCGTCGGCGTGAGCGGAACCCAGGGCCGGGGCCGGGACGAGGGCCCGACCGCGACGGTGCGCACCCGTGGCAAACGCCCGTTCCAGCTCGTCTGGATCATTCCCGTGGTGGCGGTGCTGATCGCCGGCTATCTCGGCATCCAGGCGCTGCTGACGCGGGGCAGCACGATCCATATCAGCTTCTCGAGCGGTGACGGGATCGTCGCCGGGCAGACGAAGATCCGGCACAAGGCGGTCGACCTCGGCACCGTCCGGGGCGTCGCGCTGTCGGACGATCTGAGCCATGTCGAGATCGTCGCGGAAATGACGCGGCGCGCCGACCGGACGCTGACCGATCAGGCCCGCTTCTGGGTGGTCCGTCCCCGCCTGACGCTCGGCAACGTGTCCGGCCTCGATACCCTGGTGAGCGGGTCCTATATCGAGATGGACCCGGGCAACGCCGGCGGCGCGCGGATGACCGACTTCCAGGGGCTCGACGAGCCGCCGGCGGTGCGCTCCGACACGCAGGGACGGACGTTCAACCTGACGGCGGACCGGATCGGCTCCATCTCCGGCGGCAGTCCGGTGTTTTTCCACGACATCTCGGTCGGCCAGGTGCTGAGCTACGACCTCGGGCCGGACGGCAGCAGCGTCACCGTGCACATCTTCGTCCGCAAGCCGTTCGACGATTACGTGACGGACGCCACGCATTTCTGGAACGCGTCCGGCGTGGCGGTCAATCTCGGGGCGCAGGGCGTGCGGCTGCAGCTCGAGAGCATCCAGGCGATCCTGTCGGGCGGCATCGCGTTCGATACCCAGCTCGGCAAGACCAAGCCCGCGCCCAGCCCGTCCGAGCACAGCTTCACCCTGTACCCCGATCAGGCGACCGCCGATGAGGCCGGCTATCGCCAGCGCATCAAGCTCGTCACCTATATCGAAGGCTCGGTGCGCGGCCTTGCCGTCGGCGCGCCGGTCGAGCTGTACGGCATCCAGGTCGGCACGGTGACCGGCATCCAGCTCGACCTGTCCGACAACGGCGAAAGCTCACGGGTGATCGTGCGGATGGAGGTTCAGCCGGAGCGGTTCGAGGATATGAGCCGCACCCATGTGGGCGACGTGCTGACGGCCGCGCGGGCGCTGGTCAAACGCGGCATGCGGGCGCAGCTCCAGACGGCGAGCTTCATCACCGGGCAGATGCTGGTCGCGTTCGACTTCGTGCCGAACTCGTCGGCACCGGAGCCGACCGAGATCGACGGCGCGATCGTGCTGCCGAGTGTCCCCGGCGGCCTCGACAGCCTGACCGGCAGCATCACCCGGGTCGCCGGCAAGCTGGAGCAGTTGCCGGTCGACCAGATCGGCCGCGAGATCGCCAGCACGTTGCAGGGGATCGACAATCTGGTGAACGGCCGCGAGATCCGCGACACGCTGGCCTCCGTTTCGACCGCAAGCAAGTCGCTGCCGGCGATCGGGCGGGCGATCTCGACCGCCGCCGACCGGGGCGGCAAGCTCGTCGAGTCGGTCGACACCGGCTACGGCGAGGGCAGCCAGTTCCGCCGCGACGTGGACAGGCTATTGGCCCAGGTCAGCGACACCGCACGCTCGGTTCGCCTGCTGACCGATTACCTCAACGAGCATCCGGAAGCGCTGATCCGGGGCCGGACGGATCGGGGCCGCTGATGCGCGCGTTGCTGTTGCTGGTGCTGCTTGCGGGATGCGCGTCGCCGCAGCCCAATTTTTACACCCTCGCGTCGATCCCCGGGCAGACCCACCCGGCGGTCGCGCGCGCGGTGGAACTGCGCCGGATCGGGCTCGCCGGTTACCTCGACCGGCCGGAAATCGTGCGCGACAACGGCAACTATCAGGTCAACTTCCACGACACCGACCGCTGGGCCGAGCCGCTCGGGACGCTGATCGAGCGCGTGTTCACCGAGGATCTGGTGGAGCGGCTGCCCGGCACGTCGGTCTACAGCGAGAGCGGCGCGATCTCGACCGATCCCGACCTGGTGGTGGAGGTCGACGTGCAACGGCTCGACCCGGTGGCGGGCGAGGCGGTGTTGCTGGCGCAGATCGCGGTCCGTCCCGGCCGGGACAAAGCATCGGGCACGGCGCGCGCGGAAACGGTGCGGCTGACGGTGCCGGCGGGGACGACGACGCGCGATCTGGCGGCGGCCGAGAGCACGCTGCTGGGGCAACTGGCGGACGCGGTCGCGGCGCGCGTCGCCGGCTAAGGCCTTGCGTTGCGGTGGTTGACACCGCGCGGGTGCAAAAGCCCAAATGCGGCGCCCGGTTCGCCGGGCCAAAAAACAGCCGCCATCAGGGAAGACACGCCATGAGAACCACGACGAGACATCTCGCCGCAGCCTCGGCAGCCGCCGCGGCGTTCGCTTTCGCGCAACCCGCGATGGCGCAGGATTACGAGGGCGCGGTCACCAAGGCGATCGCCGACTACGCCGCCCCGCACGCGTTCGCCGGCGTGACGCTGAACGTCGCCTGCCGCCACCTTCCGGCGATGGACTTCATCGAGGCGCACAAGGCGCAGTTCGAGCAGGCCACCGGCGCGACGATCAACTTCACCGACTACCCCGAGAACGACCTTCGGTCCCATATCGTCGCCGACGCGGCCAACAAGGCGGGCGGGTTCCAGCTTTACTGCCTGGACAACAACTACATCCCGCTTTTCGCCTCGTCGAAATGGGTCCTGCCGCTCGATGCGTCGATCAAGCCCGCCTACAAGCTGGACGACGTGTTCGACAGCCTGAAGCAGTCGTATTCCTGGGACGGCAAGCTGTACGGCCTGTCGATCTACTCCGAGGTGACGATCCTTTACTACCGCAAGGATCTGCTCGACGCCGCGCACATCGCGGTCCCGACCACGATCGCCGAACTGGAAGCGGCGGCGGCCAAGCTGAAGAACCCGCCCCGCGTGTTCGGCATCGCGCTGCGCGGCCTGCGCGGCGAGGGCATGAACGTCTACACCTGGACCGAATGGCTCCGCAGCTACGGCGGCGACTTCCTCGGCCCGCAGATGCAGCCGATGTTCGACAGCCCCGAAGCGATCGAGGCGACCGACCATTACGCCAAGCTGATCCAGGATTCCGGGCCGCCGGGCAGCGGCACCTGGGGCTGGCCGCAGGTGTCGTCGTCGTTCGCCGCCGGGCGCGTGGCGATGACGATCGAGAGCACCGCGTTCTACCCGACGTTCATCGACCCGAAGCAGTCCAACATCGTCGGCAAGGTCGGCTACTCCGTCGTGCCGGCCGGACCGAAGGGCGCGTTCCCGGCGAACTACGCGATCGGGCTCGCCGTCGCGTCGTCGATCGACCCGGGCAGCAAGACGTTCGACGCCGCCAGCTCGTTCCTGCAATGGGCCACGTCGCAGGAGATGGAGTTCGCCCGCACGGCGCAGAACATCGGCAACGAGGACCGCAAATCGGTCAACCAGTCCGACCTCCTGAAGTCGAAGCTCGATCCCGGCTACATCAAGGCGGTGTCCGACGGGCAGGCGATCACCAAGAAGGATTACCGCCCGATGATCCCGCAATGGCGTGAGATGGGCGACATCATCGGCGCCCATATCGAAAGCGTGTTCACCGGCGGAACCACGGCGAAGGAAGCCCTCGACGCGGCTGCGGCGGAGACGGCGGACCGCTTCAAGACCGAGGGCGTCGCCAACCAGGCTCGCCCGTTCAAAGAGCTGTTTTAACCCGATGAGTGCAACCGGAGCGTTGACGCTCGCACGGCCGATGCGTGCGTCGCGCTCCGGTTGGTGGCGCAGCCCGTGGATGGTGCCGCTCCCGGGCTTCGTGCTGCTCGCCCTGCTGTCGCTGCCGCCGTTCCTGTACGCGGTCTATCTGTCGTTCGTGAACGTCGACATCGCGATGCCGAACGAGCCGACCCGGTTCGTCGGCCTCGCGAACTACATCCATGTGCTCGGCAGCCAGGTCGGCTTTCAGGCGCTGCTCATCACGCTGCTGGTCTCGTTCGGCTCGACCTTCCTGGCGATCTCGGTCGGGCTGCTGATCGCGTATCTGATCCACCTGTTCGCCGGCAAATGGTCGGGTTTCGTCACGGTGCTGGTGCTGATCCCGCTCGCCGTCTCACCGGTCGCGATGGCGCTGGTGTTCAGCCTGATGCTCGATCCGCTGTACGGCCCGGTGCCGCAGGTGATCGAGCTTCTGACCGGCACGCTCATCGCGCCGACCGGCACCGCGACCGGCGCGCTCATCACGATCATCTTCGTGCAGACCTGGCAGTGGTCGCCGCTCGCGGTGATCCTGCTGCTGGGCGGGCTGAAAAGCTTGCCGATCGAGCCGACCGAGGCGGCGCGGATCGACGGCGCCAGCTTCTGGGACACGGTCTGGCACATCCACCTGCCGCTGCTGCGCCCGCTGATCGCGGTCGCGGCGATCTTCGAGTTCATCCTGTGCAGCCAGGTGTTCGCCGCGACCGAGCTTCTGACCAACGGCGGACCGGGCAACGCGACCGTCGATCTGTCGCTCTACATCTACAAGATCGGCATTTCGGAAAGCTCGCAGGTGAGCGTCGCTGCGGCGGCCGGCGTCATCACGCTGATGCTGGGCCTGCTGGCGACGACGGTGTGGCTGCGCGTCGCGAAGTGGGACACACAGGTCTACCGATGAGCGCCACCCTGTCCGGCAGCGTTTCGCGCGCGCGGTCCCGGCGGCGGCGCAAGGGATTGTCGGCGTTCGCCGGGCGCGTGGCACTGGCCCTGTTCCTCGCCGTGTGGCTGGTGCCGCTGTACTGGCTCGTCAACACCGCCTTCAAGTTCAAGGCGCAGGTGCAATCCGAGACGCCGGTGTGGGTGCCGAGCCCGCCGACGATGGACAACGTCGACTGGGTGCTGGCCAACCTCGATCACGCGGCGCTGTTCCGCAGCCTGCGCGTGGTCGCGATTTCGGTCGCGTTCTCGGTGATCTTCGGGCCGCTGATGGCCTACGCCCTGTCGCGGTTCCGGGGCCGGTTCAACACGCGGCTGGAAAGCTGGATCATCTCGACCCGCATGATGCCGCCCGCCGCGCTGATCATGCCGTTCTACTTCCTGTTCCTGCGCACGCACCTGCTCAACACCGAATTGGGTCTCGTGCTGCTCTACATCGCGGTCAACCTGCCGCTGACGAGCTGGATCATGCTCGCCTATCTGCGCGGGCTGCCGGAGGATTTCGAGGAGGCGGCGCGGCTCGACGGCTGTTCGCGCTGGGGCGCGTTCATGCACGTCGTGCTGCCGATGACCCGCGCGTCGATCGCCGCCGCCGGGCTGCTGGTGACGATCCTGACATGGAACGAGTTCTTCATCGCGTTCGTGATCACGTCGAGCAACATCACGTTTCCCGTGCAGGTGGCGGGCTTCCTCGCCAACGGGATGAACCCGGAATACGGGCACATGGCGGCGGCCGGGATGCTGCTGAGCCTGCCGACCGTGCTGATCGCCATCGTGTTCCACCGCTCGCTGCTGAGCGGGCTGCACGCATTCGCCGGCGGCAAATAGCGTCTAGGCCAGCAACTCGCGCACGGTCGCGAGCGCCGCGTCGGTCGACCAGTCGGCCCCGCCTTCCAGCAGGCCACGGATGTTGCCCTCTCGGTCGATGACGAACGTGGTCGGCACGCCGCGGATGCCGAGTGCGGTCGCCGCCGTGGAGTCCGGATCGAGTAACACGGGCAGGTCTGACGCCCCATGCTTTGCAAGCCACGGCACGACGGTCGCGGCCCCGTTATGATCGATCGACACCGGCAGGACGACGAACCCGCTCGCCGCCGCGTGCCGCGCGAGGGCGACCAGCGACGGCATCTCGGCCACGCACGGCCCGCACCAGGTCGCCCACAGGTTCAGCACGACGCCCCGGCCGCGATAATCCGCCAGCGTTTTCGCGTGCCCACCGGCGTCGACGAAGCCGATCGCCGGTGCGGCCTTCACCGGCGACACCCGCACCATCTTGGTCATGCCGCTCAGCGAGACCGGCGTCGGATCGAGCGTGACCACCGGCGGCGGGGCCTGTTTGCCGCCCAACGTCGCCGCCGCTACCGTGGCGACGGCCACCGTGCCGGCCCCGATTGCGCCGGTCAGAACCCACCGCCGACCGATCAACACCGCACCACGGATGACCGCGCATTGCCCGATGTTCCGACCAGCAACTTGCAATGGGGCGGCCGCTTCGCCGGCGGCCCGGCCGACATCATGGCGCGGATCAACGCCTCGGTGTCGTTCGACAACGCCCTCTGGCGGCAGGACATCTCGGGCAGCCGGGCGCATGCGGCAATGTTGGCGGCGACGGGGATCATCGGCGCGGAAGATGGGGCGGCGATCGACGCGGGGCTAGAGGCGATCGCGGCCGAGATCGAGGCCGGCGGCTTCACCTGGGATGCGGCGCTCGAGGACGTTCACACCAATATCGAGGCGCGGCTGATCGCGCGGGTCGGCGATGCCGGGCGGCGGCTGCACACCGCGCGCAGCCGCAACGATCAGGTCGCGACCGATTTCCGCCTCTGGGTGCGCGACGCGCTCGACGGCATCTCGGAACAACTCACCGACACGATGCGCGCGTTCGCCACACGGGCGGCCGAATTCGCTGCGACGCCGATGCCGGGTTTCACCCATTTGCAGACCGCGCAGCCGGTGACGTTCGGGCACCATC
Organism: uncultured Alphaproteobacteria bacterium; assembly: GCA_963756975.1. GTDB lineage: Bacteria > Pseudomonadota > Alphaproteobacteria > Acetobacterales > Acetobacteraceae > CAVRQM01. The sequence continues at coordinate 1,373,518 of CAVWPS010000002.1, forward strand.
TGCTCGCCTATGTCGAGATGCTGTCTCGCGATCGTGGCCGCTTGGCGGACGCGCGGCGGCGGCTGAACGAATGCCCGCTCGGGTCGGCGGCGCTGGCCGGCACGTCGTTCCCGATCGACCGCGCGATGACGGCGTCCGCACTCGGCTTCGACCGGCCGACCGCGAACTCGCTCGACGCCGTGTCGGACCGTGATTTCGCGCTGGAATTTCTGGCCGCCGCCGCGATCTCGGCCATGCACCTGTCGCGGTTCGCCGAGGAGATGGTGATCTGGTGTTCGAGCCCGTTCGGCTTCGTGCGCCTGACCGACGCGTTCACCACCGGCAGCTCGATCATGCCGCAAAAGCGCAACCCGGACGCGGCCGAGCTGACCAGGGCGAAAACCGGGCGGATCACCGGGGCACTCGTCGGATTGCTGACGGTGATGAAGGGGTTGCCGATGGCGTATGCGAAGGACATGCAGGAGGACAAGGAAGGCGTGTTCGACGCGACCGCCGCTTGGTCGCTGGCGCTGGCCGCGACCGCGGGCATGGTGCGCGACCTCACCCCCGATGCCGCGAGAATGCTGGCGGCGGCGGGCGGCGGGTTCTCGACCGCGACCGATCTGGCGGACTGGCTGGTGCGCGTGCTCGGCCTGCCGTTCCGGACCGCGCACCACGTCACCGGCCGGCTGGTCGCTACGGCCGAGGCGCAGGGGATCGAGCTTTCGGCGCTGACGCTGGACGAGATGCGGGCCGAGCATGCGGGCATCACCGACGACATCTTTGGCGTGCTGACGGTGTCCGCGTCAGTCGCGTCGCGGACCAGTTTCGGCGGCACGGCCCCGGCGAACGTGGCGGCACAAGCCGCCGCGTGGCTGGAGCGGCTGGCATGAGGATCGTGGCCGCCCTGCTGGCGCTGGCGCTGCTGGCCGGGTGCGGCAAGAAAGGCTCGCCCTCGGCGCCGGGGCCTGCGAGCGACATCACCTACCCGCGCCAGTATCCGGCCTACTGATGTCGGCCGCCGCGCGACCCCCACATGCCAAGCTGGCCGAAGCCGAGCCGACCACCGCCGAGCTGATCGCGGCCCGCCCGCACCTGTCGATGCACGCGATGGACGGATTGCTGCTCGAAGGCGTGCCGCTCAATGCGATCGCCGACGCGCTCGGGACACCGTGCTGGGTTTACGGCGCGGCCACGCTGCGTGCCCGATACCGGCGATTGGCGGACGCGATGGCACAAGTCGGGGCGCACATCCACTACGCCGTGAAGGCCAACGACCACCTCGCTATCCTCCGTCTGCTGCATCGCGAGGGTGCGGGTGCCGACGTGGTCAGCCTCGGCGAGTTTTTGCGCGCACGCGCGGCGGGCATCCCGGCGGCGGACATCGTGTTCTCCGGCGTCGGCAAATCGGCGGGAGAAATTTCTCGCGCGCTCGCCGAGGGCGTCGGACAGATCAACGTCGAGAGCGCCGAGGAACTGGCGACCGTCGACACGGTCGCACGCGGTCTCGGGCTTGTGGCCAATGTCGTACTGCGGCTGAACCCCGACGTGGATGCGGGCACGCATGCGAAGATCACCACCGGGCGGCTGGACAACAAGTTCGGCGTAGCGGCCGAAATTCTGGTCGGTCTCTACAAGCAGGCAGCCTCGATGCCCGGCATTTCGATGCGCGGGATCGCGCTGCATATCGGCAGCCAGATCTTCGGGACGACCGCCTACCGCGCCGCGTTCGCCGTCGCGCGCGACCTGATCGTGCGGCTGCGCGCCGAGGGTTGCACCGTCGATGTCATGGATTGCGGCGGCGGGCTCGGCATCGGCTATCGCGACGAGGGATCGGGCGATCCGGTCGCGTGGGCGGGGGCGATCCGCGCGGCGTTCGGCGATCTGGACGTCAAGTTGATGATCGAGCCGGGGCGCTGGCTGGTCGGGCCATGCGGCGTGTTGCTGGCGTCGGTCGCGGTGACGAAAACCTCCGGAACGCGCTCGTTCGTCGTGCTCGACGCGGCGATGAACGATCTGCTGCGGCCGGCCCTGTACGATTCGTGGCACGGGATCGTGCCGCTCTCGGCCACGACCGCCCTGCGCCCGCCGCAACCCGTCGATATCGTCGGCCCCGTCTGCGAGACCGGGGACACATTCGCGCGCGACCGCCTGTTGCCGCCGCTTCGGCCGGGTGAGACGGTGGCACTGCTCGACGCCGGCGCATACGGTGCGGTGATGAGCGGCGTCTACAATTCGCGCCCGTTGCCCCCGATCGCGCTGGTCGACGGCGACCGCTGGGCGACGATCCGCGCCCGCCAACCCGTCGAAGACCTATGGGCGGCCGAACGGGTGCCCGGGTGGGTCTAGCCGCACGCCTCACCCGGCAACGCAGGCTCGCGCGCGCCAGCGTGCTGGCCGAACGGGCCTGGCCGGAACTGGCGCCCGCGGCCGGGCTGCTCGTCGCCGGCCTGTGCGTCGCGTTGCTCGGCCTGCCCGGACGGCTGCCCGCCATCGTCCATGCGACGTTGCTGGCCGGCTTCGTGGTTGGCCTCGCGTGGCTCGCATGGCGCGGTATTTCCCGCGTCATCCGTCCGACGGCGGCCGAAATCGACCGCCGGCTGGAGGCCGCGTCCGGCTTCGCGCACCGGCCGCTCGCCGTGCTGGCCGACCGCCCGGTGGGTTTCGGCGACACCGCATTGTGGCGAGCCCATCGTGCGCGCGCCGACCGGGCCGTCGCGGGCCTGCGCTGGCCGCCGCCCCGGCTGTCGCTCGGCGCGCGCGACCCGTTCGGATTGAGCGGCTTGCTGCTGGTCGCCCTGGTCGCGTGCCTCGCCGTCGCCGGACCGGACGCGCCCGCGCGCCTGCTCGCCGCCCTCGTCCCGCAGCTTCCGCACGCAATCCCCGTGGCACCGCCCTCCGTCAGCGCGTGGGCCACGCCGCCCGGCTACACCGGCCTGCCGCCGTTCGCCTTGCCGCCCGCCGACGGCACCCGCGACATGCCGGTCGCGATACCGGAGGGCAGCCGTCTCGAGGTGTCCGTCTCGGGCACCACGCAGGCCCCGGTCGTGACGGCACCGCAACCCGTCACCCCCGTGGTCGAGCCGCTCGACGCAGGCAATTTTCGCGCTGGCGCCCAGCCGGCCGGCAACGGGACGCTGTCGGTCGATGTCGGAAGCACGGCGCTCGGGCGCTGGACGATCGCGATCGTGCCGGATGTGCCGCCGGCGGTGGCCTGGGTGAAGCCGCCCACGGTCACCGGCGCGCGCACGCCCGCCGTGCGGTTTCAGTGGTCGGCGACCCATGCCTACGGGATCGAGGCGCTGGTCGCGGAATTGCGGCTGCGCGACCGGCCCGATGCCAAGCCGCTCGAGGTCACGATGCCGCTGCCCGGCCCCTCGCCGCGCAGTGCCCACGGTGTCCGGACCGAGGATCTGACCGCCAATCCCTGGGCCGGCCTCGCGGTGCGGGCCACGCTGGTCGGGCGGGACGGGGCCGGCAAAACCGGGCGTGGCGGCACGGCCGAGATCACCCTGCCGGAACGCGCGTTCACCCATCCGATGGCCCGCGCCCTCGTGGCGGCGCGCAAAACCCTCGTGCTCGGCGCACCTGGGCCGGTCGCGGACACGCTCGACACGCTGGCCGACGACGCGCCGGCCTGGACGCAGGAGGCGGCGGGCCTCGCGCAGTTGCGCGGCATCGCGGCCGGTCTGCGCGCGCCGACGCCTGCCATCCAGCCTGCGTTCGACGGGCTGTGGGCGCTGGCGCTGCACCTCGAGGAAAGCGGGCCGGCGCGTACGGCGGCCGCCCTGGCACAGGCGCAGAAGGCGTTGCGCGACAGCCTTCCGACCAAAGACCGCGCGGCGATCGACAAGAAGGCGCAGGCGCTGGCCGACGCGCTCGCGCGCCACGCGCAGGCGCTGAACGAGGCGCGCCGCCGCGACCCCTCGCTGAACCGGCCCGACACGCGCGCCGCCCGCGAGGCGCTGGACAAGCTGCGGCAGGCCGAGCGCAACGGACAGGACGACGCGGCGCAGGCCGACATGGCCGAACTCGACCGAGCATTGCAGGCCCTGCGTGAGGAAAACCGCGACGAGGCATCCCGTTCCCGGCAGCGGGCCGAGAAGGCACGCCAGAACGGGGCCAAAAACCTGACCGCGATGTCGGACCTGCTGCGGCGCGAGGGCAAGCTGGTCGACCGGGCGCAGGCGCGCGAGGCGGAGGGCAACCAGCCGTTCGGTTCCCTGAACTTCCCGCCCGGCGGGCTGAGCGACGCGTACCGCGACCCGGCCGTGCCCACCCATAACGGGGACGCGGCGGGCCAGGCCGCCGACCGCGCGATGCAGGGCGCGTTGCGGCGCGTGCTGGGCGAGCTGATGAGCCTGCACGGCGAGCTGACGGGCAAGGTGCCGCCGGAACTCGGGGTCGCCGATCTGGCGATGCGCGACGCGGGCACGGCACTCGGTGCCGGCCAGGACGACGCGGCCGCGGGCGACATGGAGCGCGCGATCCTGGCGTTGCAGAAGGGCGGGCAGTCGATGCGCGACCAGGTGCGCCAGAAGTTCGGCGCCCCCCAGCAGGGTCGCGGGCAGGATGGGCAGGGCGACGAGGGGGATTCGGGCGACGGCCAGGGTCCGTCGCAATCGCAGCAGGGTCAGGGGTCCGACCAGTTCGCGCAGGGCGAGGACGACCAGGGGCCGGGCGACGGCTCCAGCTACGGGCCGGGCGACATGACCGATCAGGAAGGCCAGGGCCGCGACCCGTTCGGGCGCGCGCTGGGCCAGGCCGGCGCCGGCGCGCAATACGGCGAGGGCAGCGACACGAAGATCCCGGGTGCCGACCCGGGCGGACGCGCGCGGGCCGTCCAGCAGGAGCTGCGCCGCCGTGACGCCGATCTGTCGCGCCCGCCCGAGGAGCGCGATTACATCGGCCGCCTGCTAGGTCCGCATTAGCCAGGGGCCGCATTAGCCGGGCTCACGCGCCCGTGCTCTAAACCTCTCGCATTCCGAGACGAAGGATCGAGGACCGACCATGGCGCTCCGTGACGTGAAGAAAGTCGTGCTCGCTTATTCCGGCGGGCTCGACACCAGCGTGATCCTGCGCTGGCTGCAGCAGACCTATCGTTGCGAGGTGGTGACGTTCACCGCCGATCTCGGGCAAGGCGAAGAGCTCGAGCCCGCGCGCAAGAAGGCCGAGATGTTCGGCGTGAAGCAGATCTTCGTCGACGATCTGCGCGAGACGTTCGTGCGCGACTTCGTCTTCCCGATGTTCCGCGCCAACACCGTCTACGAGGGGCAGTACCTGCTCGGCACCTCGATCGCGCGGCCGCTGATCGCACAGCGCCAGATCGAGATCGCGGAGGAGGTGGGCGCCGACGCGGTGGCGCATGGGGCGACCGGCAAGGGCAACGACCAGGTCCGGTTCGAGCTGTCGTACTACGCGCTGAAGCCCGACATCCGGGTGATCGCGCCGTGGCGGGAATGGGATCTGACGAGCCGGACCAAGCTGCTCGAGTTCGCCGAGGCCAACCAGATCCCGATCGCGCGCGACAAGCGCGGCGAGGCCCCGTTCAGCGTCGACGCGAACCTTCTGCACAGCAGCTCCGAGGGCAAGATGCTCGAGGATCCGGCGGTCGAGGCGGATGAGAGCGTCTACCAGCGCACCATCCGCCCCGAGGACGCGCCCGATGTCGCGACCACGATGTCCATCGACTTCAAGCACGGCGATCCGGTCGCCATCGACGGCGTCGCGATGTCGCCCGCGACCGTGCTCACGCGGCTGAACGAACTCGGGCGGGCGAACGGCATCGGCCGGCTCGATCTGGTGGAGAACCGCTTCGTCGGCATGAAGTCGCGCGGCGTGTACGAGACGCCGGGCGGCACGATCCTGCTGGTGGCGCATCGCGGGATCGAAAGCATCACGCTCGACCGGGAAGCGGCGCACCTGAAGGACAGCGTGATGCCGCGCTACGCCGAGCTGATCTACAACGGGCTGTGGTTCAGCCCGGAACGGCGGATGCTGCAGGCGCTGATCGACACGAGCCAGGCGTCGGTCGACGGCCGGGTGAGGCTAAAACTGTACAAGGGCAACGTCGCCGTCATCGGCCGCGACAGCCCGAACAGCCTGTATTCGATGAAGCACGTCACGTTCGAGGACGACCAGGGCGCCTACGACCAGATCGACGCGCAGGGGTTCATCAAGCTGAACGCGCTGCGGCTCCGGCTGGGTGCCATGGCCGGCCGCCGGGGTGGCGCACTATGACCGCCATCACCGTTCCCGGCCTGATCGTGCCGCTGATCGAGCAGATGCTCGGCGGCATGGCGCGCAGCCTGAGTAAAGGGCTCGCATTCGCCACGGCTCGCAAATTCGATTTTCCGGTGCTGCTGCAATCGCGCCTCGCGCCGGACCAGCTCCCGCTGTTCGGGCAGGTGCAGCTCGCCACCGACTTCGCTCGCAGGGGAGTGGCACGTCTGACCGGCGGCGAGGTCGAAAGCTGGCCGGACAGCGATGCGACCTTCGATGGATTGCAGGCGCGCATCGCCCGCACGCTCGAGGTCGCCCGGTCCATCCCCGTCGCGGCGTACGACGGTTGCGAAGACCGCACGATCGAGATCAAGGCCGGTGATCGCACGATGAGTTTTTCGGGGCTCGGCTACCTGACGCACTTCCTGATCCCGAACCTCACGTTCCACACCAGCGCGGCCTACCTGATCCTGCGCCATAACGGGGTCGAGCTCGGTAAGATGGACTTCGTCAACGCGCCGCCCCGGCCGTAGCGCGTTCCGGTGACCGCGACCGCCGCCTTCCTGCTGGCCTTCCCGGCCCTGTTCGCGATCGTCAACCCGCTCGGCATGGCGTTCATCGTCGGCGACCTGATCGGCGACCTGCCGCATGCGGAGCGGACGCGAACCGTCCGGCTGGTCGCGCTGTATTCGCTCGGCATGATGCTCGGCGCGCTGTGGCTCGGTTCCTACATCTTCGCCTTCCTCGGCGTCTCGATCGAGGCGTTGCGGGTCGCGGGCGGGCTGGTCGTGATCCTCTCGTCGCTCGAACTGCTGTTGCAGCCGGACCGGCGCGAGGCGCGCAAGACGGATCAGGCGAGTGCCAGTGCCCGCGACGGCATGGGCGGCGGCAGCGAGCGCGCGTTCTTCCCGCTCACCATGCCGCTCACCACCGGCCCCGGCACGATCGCGATCGCGGTGACGCTCGGTGCCACGCGGCCGGAAGGGGTTTCGGGCCGGCTGCTGTTCGGCGTGGGCATCAGTGCGGCGGCGGTCGCGATGGCGGCGCTGGTGTGGCTCACCTATTGGTCGGCGGAACGGTTGGGGCGCTATATCTCGCCCGCCGGACAGCGCATCATTTCGCGTCTGTCGGCATTCCTGTTGTTGTCCATCGGCGTGCAGATCATGATCGGCGGAGTCGGTGGCGTGGTAGCGGAGTTCGCGGCTGCGGCGCGCGGACGTTAGGGAGAAGAACGACGATGAAGGCGACGTGGAACGGGGCGGTGATCGCGGAAAGCGAGGACATCGTGACGGTTGAGGGCAACCCGTATTTCCCAGCGAGTTCGTTGCGGCAGGATTACGTCCGCCCGTCGGCCCTGACCTCGGTCTGCCCCTGGAAGGGCACCGCGAGCTACTACTCGCTGGAAGTCGACGGCAAGACGAACCCGGACGCGGTCTGGTCCTACCCGGCCCCGAAGGAGGCCGCCAAGGAGATCGAGGGGCGGGTCGCCTTCTGGCGCGGCGTGAGGGTCTCGCCTTGACCAATCCGGGACGGTTCGAGGGCCAGGTCGCGATCGTGACCGGCGGCGTCTCCGGCATCGGTGCTGCCGTCGCGGCGCGCCTGACGGCCGAGGGCGCGTGGGTCGCGCTGTGGGACGTCGACGCGGCGGCGCTGAAGGCTGCGAACGGCGCGCATTCCGAGGCGCTCGACCTGACCGACGCCGAGGCTGTGGAGCGGGCGGCGGCGTCGACCGCGGCCGCACTCGGCGGCATCGACGTGCTGGTCAACTGCGCCGGCATTACCGGGCCGAACGCGACGACGTGGGACTACCCGCTCGACGCATGGCGGCGGGTGATGGCGGTCAACGTGGACGCGACGTTCTTCACCTGCCGCGCCGTGGTGCCGACGATGCGCGCCGCCGGCTACGGACGGATCGTCAACGTGGCCTCCATCGCCGGCAAGGAGGGCAACCCGAACGCCCCCGCGTATTCGGCGAGCAAGGCGGCCGTGATCGGGCTGACCAAATCGCTCGGCAAGGAACTCGCCTCGACCGAGATCCGGGTCAACTGCGTGACCCCGGCGGCGGTTCGCACGCCGATCTTCGACCAGATGGCGCAGAGCCACATCGACTTCATGCTGAGCAAGATCCCGCTCGGCCGCTTCGGCACCACCGACGAGATCGCATCCATGATCTGCTGGCTCGCGAGCCGCGAGGCGTCGTTCTGCACCGGGGCCGTGTTCGACTGTTCCGGTGGCCGCGCCACCTACTGAGCTTCTGCAACGAGGATATCCGATGACCCGAGCCGCCCCCGCGTTCACAATTCTGGCCGCCGCCGCCGCTCTGATGGCCGTGTCCCCGGTCGCGCGGGCGGCCGACCCGGCACCCGCCACGGGCCCGATCCCGATCGAGCTCAACAAGCTCGAGCCGTTGCCGGCCGCCGCCAACGCGCCCGCCGGCTGCCGCGTCTATTTCGTCATCAACAACAACGAGCCCGAGACCCTGTCGCAGCTGCGGCTCGACCTGATCCTGTTCGGCACCGACGGCGTGATCGCCCGCCGCGTGGCGCTCGACCTCGGCCCGCTACCCGCGAAAAAGACCGGCGTGCGGCTGTTCGACCTGACCGGGCAGGCTTGCGAGGGCATCGGCCGCGTGCTCGTCAACGACGTGCTGGCCTGCCAGTCGGCCGCGCCGGGCGGTGCCGCCGCCCCCGCGGCGGCGGGCGGATCGGCCGCGTGCCTCGACCGGCTCGCGCCCACGTCGCGCATCCCGGCGGTGGCCTTCGGCAAGTAGCATTCCGCGATGAACGACGTTCCTTTCGTCGCCTTCGACGTGAGCGATGCGGCGGCCGCGCTCCATGCCGAGACGCTGGTGCTCGACAGCCATATCGACATCCCGTGGCCGCCGACCGCCGCCGCCGCGTTCGAGGGCGACACGCGCCGCTGCGTCGACCTGCTGAAATTGAAACGCGGCGGCGTGGCGGCCGGCTGTTTCGCCGCGTTCATCCCGCAGGGCCGTCTCGACGAGGCGAGCCACGCGGACGCGTTCGCACGCGCGACCGCGATGCTGGCGGCGATCCGGGGCGATGGGCGCGTCGTGCCGGCTGGCCACCTCCGCCGATGTGATCGAGCAGGCGTGGCGCGACGGAGTTCCGGCGGTCGTGCCGTGCGTGGAAAACGGCCACGGGATCGGGGGCTCGATCGGCAACCTCGCCGCGCTGAAGGCGCAGGGGTCGATCTATCTCACGCTCACGCATAACGGCCACAACGCGCTGGCCGACAGCGCCGTGCCCCGGACGGACCTCGGCGACGGCCCGAGCCTGCATGGCGGCCTATCGGACCTCGGCCGCGCGGCGGTGGTCGAGATGAACCGGCTCGGCATGATGATCGACGTCGCCCATCTGGCCCGCACCGCGATGGTCCAGGCGGCGGAGCTGAGCCGCGCGCCGATCCTCTCCACCCATAGCTGCGCGCGGGCGTTGTGCGATCACCCGCGCAACCTCGATGACGCGCAGCTCGACATCATCCGCGACGTGGGCGGCGTGGTGCAGGTCACCACCGTCTCGGCCTTCCTCCGCGCCGGGGCGAAGGCGGAAGCGGTCGCCATCCCCGACATCCTCGACCACGTCGACCACATCGCGCGCCGGATCGGCGTCGAGCATGTCGAACTCGGCTCGGATTTCGACGGCGGCGGCAGCGTCGAGGGGTGGCGGCACGCGGGCGAGACGGCGGCGGTCACGGCCGGTCTGATGTCGCGCGGCTACGACCGGCACGCGATCGGGCTGATCTGGGGCGGCAATTTTCTCCGCGCGCTCCGGGTCTGGGAGGCTGGCGCCGCGTGATCGGGACGGTGACGCTGCCCGGCGGCACGGCGGTCGCCCGTGTCGGGCAGGGCACGTGGCGGATGGGCGAAGGCCGGCAGACCCGCGCGCACGAGGCGGACGCGCTGCGCCTGGGCATGGATCTCGGCATGACGCTGATCGACACCGCCGAGATGTACGGCGATGGCGGTGCCGAGGAGGTCGTGGCCGACGCGCTGACCGGCCGGCGCGAGGCGGCGTTCGTGGTCAGCAAGGTCGTGCCGGGCAATGCCAGCCGGACCGGCGTGATCGCGGCATGCGACCGATCGCTGGCCCACCTGCGGATCGACGCGATCGACCTCTATCTTCTGCATTGGCCGGGCCGCACGCCGATCGCCGAGACGATCGACGGGTTCGAGCGGCTGCGCGCGGCCGGCAAAATCCGGCGCTGGGGCGTGTCGAACCTCGACACCGCCGCGATGGAAAAGATGGCGGCGGCCCCGAACGGCGGACACTGCGCGACCGATCAGGTGCTCTACAATCTGGCGTCGCGCGGCATCGAGTTCGACCTGCTGCCGTGGTGCGCCGAGCGCGGCATCCCGGTCATGGCGTATTCGCCGGTCGGCCAGGCCGGCGCGCTGCTGCGGCACCCCGCCTTGCGCGCGGTCGCCGGGCGGCACGGGATCACGGCGGCTCAGGTGGCGATCGCGTGGACGCTGCGGCACCCGGGCGTGATCTCGATCCCGAAAGCGTCCAACCCCGCGCATGTGCGAGAGAACGCGGCGGCGGCGGATATCGTGCTGAACGAGGCGGATCTCATCGAACTCGACGCGGCGTTCAAGCCACCGGCGCGGGCCACCGACCTGGAGATGCTGTAGCGGTCAGCGCCGCCGCGCCAGCCGGCAGATCGCGAGCAGCGCGGCCCGCGTTACCGGCGCTTCCGGCACGCCGGTCCGCCGCGTGCGGGTCTCGGCCCGCCAGACCGTGTCGACCGCCGATTGCAGCGCCGCCCGGTCCCAGCCCGAAATCATGCCGGACCACAGATCCTGGGCACCGAAATGGATCGGCGGACGCGACGACCTGACCGCGTCGCGTGCCGAAACGCCGCCGTCCACCGCCGCCCGCAACGCGCCGATGCGGCCGAGCAGCCCGGACACCGCGCGCAGCAGGGACGTCGCGCTCTCGGCGTCCCCCTCCGCGTCGGCCAGCAGCCGGTCGAGCAAGACGGCGTTGCCGGAACACGCGGCCAGCGCCACCTCGTCGCGCGCCGCCTCGGCGCTGTCGAGCGAGACGGCGTCGATGTGGGCGGCGCTCAAATGCGTGCCGGGCGAGGCGAGCAACGCGGCCTTTGCGATCTCGCCCGCCGCCGTATCGCGTCCCTGCTCCGCCGCGCGGTCGAGCCGGGCGCGGGCGTCCGCGTCGGCGGTGACACCGGCGGCGGCCAGCAACTCGCCGACCAACGCGCCCGCCGCCGCTCCGGTCACCGGATAGCACGCGATCGACGCGGCACCCGGGGCGGCTTCCGCCACCGCGCGCAGTTTGGATCGTGCCTGCAACGCCGACGCCTCGACGATCAGGTGGCCCGGGCCGGGGCCGGCCAGCACGGCGGCCACGCTCGCGGCCGCCGCATCGGTCGCGTCGCGCAGGCGCACCACGCGCACGCCGCCGCCGAACGGCAACTCGCTCACCTCGCCGATCGCCCGCGCGTGCTCGGGGCCGAGCAGGTCGGTGACGCGAAACGGATCGTCGAGCGAGCCCGCGAGCGTCCGGGTCGCCGCGTTGGCGTGGGCGTGGACCGCGCCCGCATCGTCGCCGTGCAGCAGGATGACCCGCCACCGCGCCGCCTCGGCCAGCGTCGTCCCGATCCGGGCCGCCGCGATCTTCAACGGCCGCGCCTCAAGCCCGGCGGGCGAAATACGACGATAATTCGGTGGTGATGCGGTCCGCGATCATCTCGGCGAGCCGGCGCTGCACTTGCTCGCTCTCGAGATCGGCCGCGAAATATTGCTCGTCCACCACGTCGAGCCCATCGACCGCGCGGGCGTAGCCGGAGGTGATCGTGTGACGGTCCGGTGCCAGCGATGTCAGCGTGTAGTCGGCATTGGCGAAAAAGCGGGTGCGGGTCGACGAGCTGTCCGGCTGGATGCCGATCGCCTCGCTGGAAATGGAGAACTGGCAGCGCAGTTCCGACGTCTTTGGCACGTCCAGCCCCGGACCGTAGAACCGGCGCTGCAACGCGAGGCGCAGGAGCTGGCCGGTCCGCTCCGGCAGCAGATCGACTTCGATCCCGGCGAGCGCCGCCGCGGCCGTGCCGGTCTCGCCGCCCCCATAGGTCGGATGGAAGCCGCATCCGCCGAGCAGCAGCAAACCGGACAAGACGCCGCGCCGCTTCATACCGGCACCAGGTTCACGATCTTGCCCGGCACGTAAATCCGCCGCCGGATGGCGCGGCCCTCGAGCGCCCGGACCACGTTGACGTCCGCCTCGGCGGCGGCGAGGACCGAGGCCTCGTCCGCGCCGGCCGACACGTCCAGCGACGCGCGGAGTTTGCCCATCACCTGGACCGCGATCCGCATCCGGTCCTCGACCAGCATCGCGGGCTCGAAGCTCGGCCATGTCGCCGACACCACCATCGGCGCGCCCTCGCCGTGCAGCACGACGTTCAGCGCCTCGGCCAGATGCGGCATCATCGGCGCGATCAGCACGGTCAACACTCCGGCCGCCTCGCGCAGCGCCGCCGGTTCGGCACCGTCGCGTTCGGCCTCCTGCAGCGCGTTCGCGAACTCGTGGATTCGCGCGACGGCGACGTTGAACGCGAAACTGTCGAGCGCGTCGGTGACCGCGGCGACCGCGCGGTGCCTGGCGCGGCGGACCGCGAGCCCGTCGCCCGAGCCGTCGGGCGCGCGAGAAATGGCGGTGACCACGCGAAAGAGCCGCTGGATGAAGCGGGACGCGCCGAGCACGCCGTCCTCGCTCCAGGCCATGTCGCGCTCGGGCGGGTTGTCGGACAGGATGAACCAGCGTGCGGTGTCGGCCCCGTGGCGCGCGACGATGGCACCCGGATCGATCGTGTTGCGCTTGGATTTGCTCATCGCCTCGACGCGGCCGACCGTGACGGCGGTGCCGGCCGCGCGCTCCCGCTCGACCTCCTCCGGATACAGCCATCGGCCATCGGCGGCGCGGTAGGTTTCGTGCGTCACCATGCCTTGGGTGAACAGTCCGGCGAACGGCTCATCGACCGTGCCGAGGCCGGTGCGGCGCATCGCGCGGGCGAAGAACCGCGAATACAGCAGGTGCAGGATCGCGTGCTCGATGCCGCCGATATACTGGTCGACCGGCAACCACGCCCGCGACGCCGGCAGTTCGACCGGGATGCCGGCGTGCGGCGAACAGAAACGCGCGAAATACCAGGAGCTGTCGACGAACGTGTCGCAGGTGTCGGTCTCGCGCGTGGCCGGGCCGCCACAGGATGGGCACGTCACGTGCTTCCAGGTCGGATGGTGATCGAGCGGGTTGCCGGGGATGTCGAACGTGACGTCGTCCGGCAACAGGACCGGCAGTTCGGCTTCCGGCACGGGCACGATGCCGCATGACGCGCAGTGCAGGATCGGGATCGGGCAACCCCAGTAGCGCTGGCGGCTCACGCCCCAGTCGCGAAGCCGCCAGTTGACGACGCCCCGTCCGACGCCAGCCTCGGTCAGCGCCTCGATCGCGCGGCGCTTGGCGGCCACGGTGTCGAGCCCGTCGAGGAAACCGGAGTTGACGATCACGCCGGCCCCGTCGAGCGCGGTGTCGCCCACGACCGGTGCGGCACCGTCGGCGGGTCGCACGACCGGCAGCACCGGTAGCCCGTACGCGCGGGCGAATTCGAGGTCGCGCTGATCGTGCGCGGGGCAGCCGAAGATGGCCCCGGTGCCGTAATCCATCAGCACGAAGTTCGCGATCCAGATCGGGAAGGTGGCGCCGGGCATGAACGGGTGCCCGACCCGCAGGCCGGTGTCGAAGCCGCGCTTCTCGGCGGTCTCGATCGCGGCCTCCCCGGTGCCCATCCGGCGGCATTCGGCGACGAACTCGGCGGCGGCCGCATTTTTAGCGGCGATCTCGGCGGCGACCGGGTGATCGGGCGACACGGCGAGGAACGACATGCCGAACAGCGTGTCCGGGCGCGTGGTGTAGACCTCGATCGCGGCCCCGCCATCCGTGCGGTCGAATGAAATCTGCGCGCCTTCGCTGCGGCCGATCCAGTTGGCCTGCATCGTGCGAACCCGTTCCGGCCAGCGCTCAAGGTCCGACAAGGCGGCCAGCAACTCGGGCGCGTCGTCGGTGATGCGCATGAACCATTGCGCCAGCCGCCGCTGCTCGATCAGCGCGCCGGACCGCCAGCCCCGGCCGTCGATCACCTGCTCGTTCGCGAGCACCGTGCCGTCGACCGGATCCCAGTTGACCGCACTCTCCCGCCGCTCGACCAAACCGGCACGCATGAAGGCGAGAAAAATGCGCTGCTGCTGGCCGTAATACGCCGGGTCGCAGGTCGCGAACTCACGACTCCAGTCGATCGACAGGCCCATCCGCTTCAACTCGGTCCGCATCGCGGCGATGTTGGCGCGGGTCCAGGCGGCGGGATGGACGCCACGCTCGCGCGCGGCGTTTTCAGCCGGCAGGCCGAACGCGTCCCAGCCCATCGGATGCAGCACGTCGTGGCCGCGCAGGCGCTTGTATCGCGCCACCACGTCGCCGAGCGTGTAGTTGCGAACGTGCCCCATGTGGATCTTGCCGCTGGGATACGGGAACATCTCCAGCACGTAGTATTTCGGGCGATCCCCGGCCGGAACGTCCTCGGCGGCGAAGCAGCGCGCCGCGTCCCACCGGCTCTGCCAGCGCGGCTCGGCGGTCGCGGGGTCGTAACGGTCCGGCTCGTTTGGCGGCGGTTGAGCCTCCATGGTCAGGACTGGACGGACTGCGCCCGTAGCTCCCGCGCGCGAGCCAGCACTTTATCCTCGATCTCGCCGGTGGTGGACGGGGCGACCGGCGCGTCGACCCACTGGCCGCCCTGCTGGACCTGCCGGAAGATCGTCACGCGGACGCCGTCGGTGCGGAGCTGGCGGCCGAGGATATAGGCCGTCGCCTTGAACCGCTCGCCGTTGTTGGTGGGCTGGAACCAGTCGGTGATGATGACGCCCCCGAACGGATCGGCCGACACCAGCGGCATGAAGGACAGAGTGTCCAGCGCCCCGCGCCAGAGATAGGCGTTGACGCCGAGCGCGCCGCCGCCCTGGTCGGCATTGGGCGTGTTGGACTTCGCCGTGCTGAAAATCTGGCCGCCGTCCGACAGGAGGCTTCCGGTGCCGGGGCTGCGATAGCGCGGGTCGTTGTATTCGGTCGCGGCCGGCAACCGGGAACCGGCGCACCCGGCGGCGAGCAATGGCAAGGCGAGCAGGGCGAGGGTTCGGCGGTTCATGCGATCGGGCCCGGGGGTATTTATGTCGGATCGATGTAGCCGAGCCGGGTCACGCCGCCAAGCGTGGCAAACACGAAAGCGGGCGGTGGTTGCCCACCGCCCGCCCGTTCAGCCTAGTCGCAGCAACCAGGAGCCCGCTTCGCCGAAGCGGGCCGCCGATCAGAACTTGAACGCGGTGCCGATGCCGACGCCCTGCTCCTGGACGACGTTGTTCACCTTGGGACCGCCCGCCGTGTTGACCGCGCCGTTGATCAGGTCGTAGCCGTTCGCGCGCTGGTGGCCATACAGGTATTCGAGGAACACCGAGGCGCCCGGAGCCAGCGTGTAGGTGCCGCCGGCCGCGACGCCGTAGCCGTGCAGCGTGCCGACCGCATCGACGCCGTTCTTGTACCTGGCCGGAGTCGAAGCCGTAGTAGCTGCCGCCGAAGATCACCGGGCCGATCGTGTAGCTGGCACCGACCACGTAAGCCGTCGTGATGTGGGCACCGTGCTGCTCCGGCTCGTACGAGCTGCTGAAGTGGCCGCTGTCGATGTGGCCGTCGATCTCGAGGCCGCCATACGTCACGCCGAGGCCGCCGGCGAGGAAGTCGAACGTCTGGTGGTTGGGGCCGCCGTCGGACGAACGAACCGTGCCGCCGACGCTGCCGCCGACGTTGGCCTTAACCCCGAGCGGACCGAACGCGCCCTGGTAGCGGACCGAGCCGTCGAACGTGTTCCGGCGCTGGCCGTACTGGCTGGAGGCGGTGAACGCCGAGACGGTGCTGGTCGTGCCGTCCGGGTTGTTGATGGTGACGGCGTCACCAGACAGGCTCGGCGCCGACGACACGCGGGTCGTCAGCGGCCCGCCGAAATCGTTGCCGTAGGTGTCGGGCTCGAACGAGACGCCGAAGTCGAAGCCGGCGAACTGCGGCGAGACGTAGACGATCTTGTTCGCGCGATCCTGCGAGTCGTCGATGAAGTACGGCAGGCCGGTGGCGAAGATGCCGGGAAGGTCGCCGTCCCAGCCGCCGGTGTTGAAGTTCGCCGGGTTGCCGGTCTGGAACAACTCGGTCGGCTGAACCTGCGAGCCGAGGTAGATTTTGCCGAACTTGTCCGCGCCGATGTAGAGGAAGGCGCGCTGGACGTAGACCGACGGGCCGGTCGGGTTCGTCGCGTTCTGGAAGCCCGAGGTATGCCGGAATTCGGACGAGGCGCCGTACTGCAGCCCGTTGGCGAGCATCCCGGTGAAGGACGGGAACAGCCGGATGTAGTTGCCGATGCCATAGCCCTGCGACTTGATGCCGCCGGCCGGCCCGCTGCCGCGGTTGGTCTGCTCGGCGCGAACCTTGCCGGTGTCGCTGCCGTCGAACACGAACGCTTCGACGACCGTGTTGAACGTAACCGAAATCGAACCCGGGGCGGGGTTCGGCGCGTTCGGGGCAAGCGTCCCGGCGTATGCACCGCCGGCGATCGCGACCGAAGCACCCAGGGCGGCCGTTGTGGCCAGCAGTAGCTTACGCATGGATGTCCTCCTCTACGCCGGTCAGCCCGGCAGTTCATCAGGTCCCGCCCTCGCCATCTGCGCCCTTAAGTTTCGGGGACGGACGGGAGCGGGCAGCCGGACCTGCAACGGACTATGGTCAAGACGTTCCGGTTCCCGCAACCGTAACACACGCCCTCTCATGGCAATCGCGGAACACTGTTGCCCGTCTGCCACGCCCCCTTCCCCGGGCCGGTCAGGACAGCGCGCCGATCGCGCCGATCGAGCGCGGCAGGCCGCCGCCGAACCGCCGGACCGTTACGCCGTCGATCCCACCGAGCGCGGCCCCGTTGCCGAACCGGCGCGTCAGCCGCGCCCACCGGACCACACCGAGCCCTGGTGCCGACGGATGGCTGGCGGTCGGGAACACTGGCGACAGAAAGGCGACGGCCGCGTGTCGCGCGCGGCAAAGGTCGCGTTCGTCATGCGCGGAGGCGGTCGCGGCCCGCAGCCGGGGTGAACCGCGAGGGCCGCGGCCACCGCGCAGGTGCAGCCCCGCCCGCAGATGCGCCGCGAGCCGCCAGTCGCCGGCGACCGACAGCATCAGGCGGCGGTCGCGGCATATGCGGGCGATCACGCGACCGAGTTCGCCCGCGTTCGGGGTGGCCGTCATGGCGGAACACCACGCCGCACAGGCCGCGCGGCAGGCGCGCGACGACGGCCGGCAGGTCCGGGTGCGCCCTCGCGTCGGTGAACAGCCAGAGCGGCGGCGGGCTTGTGCGCCCGTGTCGCGCCTTGACCGCATGCGCCCACGCGACAAGCTTCCGGTCCATGCAACTCCCCCTCGGTGCGCGAGACCATCGCAGATCGCCTCGCCACCGTCCGCACCCGCATCGCCGACGCGGCACGCGCGGCCGGACGCGACCCGGCATGCGTCACGCTGGTCGCGGTCGCCAAGACATATCCGGCCGAGGATGTCCGGACGGCTCTCGTGGCGGGCCAGACCGCGTTCGGTGAAAACCGGGTGCAGGAGGCGGCGGGGAAATATCCGGCGCTGCGCGACGGCGCGGCGCTGACGCTGCACCTGATCGGACAGTTGCAGACCAACAAGGCGCGCGACGCGGTCCGCCTGTTCGATGTGATCGAGAGCGTCGACCGCCCAAGACTGGCCGACGCGATCGAAGACGCCTGTGCCCGCGAGGGCCGCGCGCCGCGCCTGCTCGCGCAGGTCAACATCGGCGACGAGCCGCAGAAGGCGGGGGTCGCCTGGGCTGAGGCGGATGATTTTTTGACCGATCTCGCCGCCGGTTCGGGCCGGCGCTGGGCGGCGTGATGGGGATCGCGCCGGCCGGCGTCGATCCGGCACCGTTCTTCGCCAGGCTCGCGCTGCTGCGCGAGCGGCACGGGTTGGCCGATCTGTCGATGGGCATGTCGGGCGATTTCGAGGCCGCGATCGCGCACGGGGCGACCCATGTCAGGATCGGTTCGGCGATCTTCGGCGCGCGTTCCGCGACATGACAGCGCGGCAAGGTTGCGGGCGGCCGTCTCGCGGGTCTATCGCTCCGCCGGCTCCGCGTGTGGCGGCTTCGGTCAAGGATCGACGGCAATGAACGATCTTAGCGGCCCCGGTGTCGGCAGCCCGGCAACCACGGTGGCGGCGCTTCGCCAGCTCGATCCCGTGGCGGAGCCGGACCGCCTGCCCGATCACGGGTCTGGCCTGTCGGGCGCCCATGCGCGCGGCAAGCTGAAAGCGGCGGCGCTGCTCGGCGTGCTCGGCGTCGTCTACGGCGATATCGGCACCAGCCCGCTCTACGCCTTCCAGGCGAGCCTCGCGCACTTCACCGAGCGCGGGGCCTGGGGCCGGTTCGAGGTTTTGGGCATCCTGTCGCTGATCTTCTGGTCGCTGATCCTGATCGTGACGGTCAAATACGTCATGCTGGTGATGCGGGCGGATAACCGGGGCGAGGGCGGCATCCTCGCCTTGATGGCGCTGGCGCAGCGATCGGCGACCGCGCGGCGGTTCCGCGCCGTCCTGATGATCGTCGGCATCGCCGGCGCCTGCCTGTTCTTCGGCGACGGCGTGATCACGCCCGCGATTTCGGTGCTGTCGGCGGTCGAGGGTTTGCAGGTCAGCTCCCCGGCACTCGGCCGGTTCGTGTTGCCGGTGGCGGCCGTCATCATCGTGCTGCTGTTCGCCTGTCAGTCGCGCGGCACCGCACGGGTCGGGCTGGTGTTCGGTCCGGTCATGGTCGTCTGGTTCCTGGTGATCGGCCTGCTGGGCGCGCTCGAGATCGCGCGCAATCCCGACGTGTTGCGGGCACTCTCGCCGGTTCCGGCGGTGGAGCTTTGCATCCGCCACGGCTGGCTCGCCTTCGTCGCCCTCGGCTCGGTCGTGCTGGCCGTCACCGGGGCCGAAGCCCTGTACGCCGACATGGGCCATTTCGGCGCCGGGCCGATCCGGGTCGCGTGGCTCGGCTTCGTGCTGCCGGCGCTGGTGCTGAACTATTTCGGCCAGGGCGCGCTGGTCCTGGCCGACCCGGACCCGGGGGTCGCCGCCGACCCGTTCTACCATCTCGGGCCGCACTGGATTCAGCTGCCGATGGTGCTGCTGGCCACGGCCGCCACGGTGATCGCGAGCCAGGCGCTGATCTCGGGCGCCTACTCCATCGCGCGGCAGTGCATGCAGCTCGGCTTCCTGCCCCGGATGGCGGTCGTGCACACGTCCGCCACCGAGGAGGGCCAGATTTATGTTCCCAAGATCAACTGGGCGCTGATGATCGGCGTGCTGGTCCTGGTGTTCACGTTCCGGACATCGAACAACCTCGCCTCCGCTTACGGCATCGCGGTCACCGGCACGTTCCTCTGCACCTGCGTCCTTGCGATGGTGGTGTTCCGGCGGCAGTTCCACTGGCCGCGCTGGGCGGCGGCCGGCGTCTGGGGCGGCTTCTTCGCCATGGACCTCGTGTTCTTCGCCGCCAACGCGCTGAAGATCCCGAGCGGCGGGTACGTGCCGCTCGCGCTGGGTCTCGCATTGCTGGCCGCCATGACATCGTGGAAGCGCGGCCGCGAATTGCTGTTCGACCGCTGGCGGCAGGACAGCCTGTCGTTGACCAGCTTCATCGCGCGCTTGCCGCAATCGCGCACCGTGCGGGTGCCGGGAATGGGCATTTTCCCGACCGGCAACCCGGATTACGTGCCGGCGGCCCTGCTGCATAACCTCAAGCACAACAAGGTCCTGCACGACCGGGTGCTGTTCGTGACGATCAGCAACCGCGACGTGCCGGAGGTGACCGAGGCCGAGCGCATTCAGGTGACGGAGCTGGCCGCGAACATCTGGCGCGTGATCGTCGCCTACGGCTTCATGGAAAGCCCGAACCTGCCGCGCGACCTGGTCGGCCTGGGCCCGATGGGGATCGCGTTCGACCCGATGCAGGCGAGCTACTTCCTCAGCCGCGAGACGATCGTGCCGGCCGTGGTGCCGCGCCTGCCGGTCTGGCGGCTTTGGCTGTTCCTGCTGATGGCGCGAAACGCGATCAGCACGCCCGAATTCTTCCGTATCCCGAGCGACCGGGTGGTGGAACTCGGTGTGCGGGTCGCCCTTTAAAGGCGCGTGATGTTCACCGTAACGCTCGTGCTCGCCGCCGCCGCCGGACGGCCGGAAGGTGACATCTCCGACCGGATCGTGCTGCGGGCCGCCTTGACCCAGCAGGAGACGCTCGACGCCGGCGTGCACGAGGGGGCCGGCTCATGGGCCGCCCAGCGGACGCTGCCCGACGGCACCGTCCGGCCGCTCGATCTGGTGCGGGCGGAGGATGTCTGGCTGCTGCGGAGCACGCGACACGAGGACGAGCCGCTGTGGCGGGTGGAGTCGCGAACCATCAGGCCGGGCGAGTACGTGACGTTGACCCGGCCCGATGGCGAGACGCTGACCTATCGGGTGGTCGGCGTGGAGAGAGAGGCGGACTTGGCCGGTCAGGCCGGGGAATCGCCCCCGGCCTGACCGGCGTCGCTTCGCCTTGTGGCCGCGCTATATCGTGCGCCGACCGCCGCCGAACAGGGCGTGGTAGACGACCAGCACGATGATCGCGCCGACCACGGCGACGAACAGGCTGTAGAGGTTCAATCCGCCGCTGACGCCAGCCGCGCCGAACGCGTTGAACAGCCAGCCACCGACGACCGCGCCGACGATGCCGAGCAGGATGTCGACGAAGAAGCCCTCACCCTGCCGGTTGACGATCTTGCTGCCGATAAAACCAGCGATCAGCCCGAGTACGATCCAGCCGAGCCACGACAGACCACTGCCTGTGTTCATTCAAACCTCCTGCACGGCCCGATTGCCGTTGTGGCAGACGAACGCGGAACTCGCGATTTCGTTTCCCAAGCGTGATCGCGGGCGGCGGTTGACTACGGCGAGGGCGGCACCAGCGCGCCGGGACCGCCCACGATCGCGGTCGCCGCGACGGTCCGGCCGTCGGCGAAGGTCAGGGTCAGCGGCAGGTGGTCGCCCGGGTGGAGCGGGTGGCGCAGCATCATCAGCATGATGTGGACCCCGCCCGGCCGCATCGCCGCCGTGCCGTGCGCCGGCACGTCGAACGCGGCCACGTCGCGCATCCTGGAGACGCCGTCGTCGGCCGCGCTCTCGTGCAGCATCGCCATGCCGGCGTCGGGCGTGGTGACGGCGACCAGGCTCGCGGGCGTGCCGTGGCCCGACAGCGTCACGTAGGCGGCCCCGGTGTCGCCCCCGGTCGTCGCACGCGCCCAGGCGGCGTCCACGCTGGCCGGGGCGGCCGGCTGCGCCATCGCGCCGGGCGCGACGAGCAAAAGGGCGGCGATGAGGAGGGTGCGGATCATGTGGCGGCTTTCGGGTCGATGACGGCGCGCAACCGGGCGGCCAGGTCGGCGGCGGTCGCGTCGGCCGGTAAAACTTCGAGGAACCGGCCGCGCGGGTCCATCAGGTAGAGCGTCGAGCTGTGGTCCATCGTGTAGTCGCCGGGACCGGGGCCCGTCACGTGACGGGCCGCGTAGACCCGGTATCCGGCTTCGACCGCGTCGATCTGCGCCTGCGTGCCGGTCAGACCGACCAGCTTGGGCGAAAACGCCGCGACGTAATCGCGAAGGACGGGCGGCGTGTCGCGGGCCGGATCGACGGTGATGAAGACGGGGCGGATCCGGTCCGCATCGGAACCGAGCTTCTCGAAGGCGGCACCCACCTGCGCCAGCGTGGTCGGACACACGTCGGGGCACAGCGTGTAGCCGAAATAGACCAGCATGAAGCGGCCGCGGAAATCGCGATCCGTCACCGTGTGCCCATCGGGCGTAGCCACCAGCGTGAACGGACCGCCGAGCCCGCCCGCGTCACCGCGCGTGGTCAATGCGACGCCGCCGGCGATGGCGAGCAGCACGACCACCCCGGTCAGCAGAAGCAGGACGACGATACGGCGCGATGGTGGAGCTGAGCGGGATCGAACCGCTGACCTCCTGAATGCCATTCAGGCGCTCTCCCAACTGAGCTACAGCCCCGACGAGCCAACGCTCAGCCGTGCGGGCGCGGTATACCGCCTACGGTTTCGGCGTGACAAGTGGGCGCATGACAAGACCGTGGCGGCCGGCCGACGAACGCGAGGCTACGGACGATGTTTCGCTGTATCTCGAGTGGCTCCGCGCGACCGGTTTGCAGCCGGACGCCCATCCCGAAACGCTGTCGCCCGAGGCGTTCGGCACGTGGCTCGATCGCTACCTTGCGGACGGCGACCCGGTGCGGGGGGCCGCCATTCGCGAGAAAATCCTCAGGCGTGCGCCGCCAGATGCGGGTGAACCTCGAAATCGGCCTCGGTCGCCAGTCCTGATCTGCTCGATCGTGACGTCCGGTGCCACGTCGACCAGGGTCAGGCCGGAGCCGCCATGCTTGCCGCGCACGTCGAACACGCCGAGGTCGGTGATGACGAGATCGACGACGCGGGTGCCGGTCAGCGGCAGGGTGCACTCCCGCAGCAGCTTCGGTTTCCCGCCGGCGGTGTGTTCCATCAGCACCACCACGCGGGGCACGCCGGCGACCAGATCCATCGCCCCGCCCATGCCCTTGACCATCTTGCCCGGGATCATCCAGTTCGCGAGGTCGCCGCGCTCGCTCACCTGCAACGCGCCCAGGATCGACAGGGCGATGTGGCCGCCCCGGATCATCGCGAAGCTGCTCGCGCTGTCGAAGAAGCTGGTGGTCGGCAGGACCGTGACCGTCTGCTTGCCGGCGTTGATGAGGTCCGGGTCCTCCTCGCCCTCGAACGGGAACGGGCCCATGCCGAGCATGCCGTTCTCGCTCTGCAACTGGATCGTCATGCCGGCGGGGATGTGGTTCGCGACCAGGGTCGGGATGCCGATGCCGAGGTTGACGTAGAACCCGTCCCGCAGCTCGCGCGCGGCGCGGGCGGCCATCTGGTCGCGGGTCCAGGCCATCAGACGGCCTCGCGCTTGCGGACGGTTCGGTTCTCGATCCGCTTCGGCGCGCCGGCGACGACGATCATCCGCTGCACGAAAATGCCGGGCGTCACGATGTGGTCCGGGTCGATGTCGCCCGCCGGCACCAGCCGCTCGACCTCCGCCACGGTCACGCGCGCCGCGGTTGCCATGATCGGATTGAAATTGCGGGCGGTGCGCCGGTAGACGAGGTTGCCTTCGGTGTCGCCGGTATGGGCGTGCACGATGGCGAGGTCGGCGAACAGGCCGCGTTCCTGGATGTAGTCGCGCCCGTCGAACGTCGCGGTCGGCTTGCCGCGGGCGATGTCGGTGCCGACGCCGGTCGCGGTGAAGAACGCCGGGATACCCGCGCCGCCGGCCCGAATGCGCTCGGCCAGCGTGCCCTGCGGATTGAACTCGATCTCCAGCTCGCCGGCCAGGAATTGGCGCGCGAAGGTGGCATTCTCGCCGACGTACGAGCTGATCATCTTGCGAATCTGCCGGGTCGCGAGCAGCACGCCGAGGCCGACATCGTCGATGCCGGCGTTGTTCGAGATCACCGTCAGGCCGCGCACCCCGCTCTCCCGGACCGCTTCGATCAGCGTCTCCGGGATGCCGCAAAGACCGAAGCCGCCGGACATGACCGTCATGTCGTCGCGCAACAGCCCGGCGAGGGCCGCGACCGCATCCGGGAATTGTTTTTGGATCGCCATGATGGCCGGACGATGCCAGCGCCGCCGGAGCCGCGCAACGCGCGATCAGGTCGCCGGCGGAGTCGTCCGGGCGGTCCGGCTCACGCTCGCCGAGGAGAGGTCGGCCTTCAGCTTCTCGATCTCGGCATTATGCCCCTGTGCCGCGAGCTTGGCGGCCAGGGCGGCGGCGGCGTGCGAGCCGTGGCGGTCGGACCAGGCGCGGGTGAACTCGGCCCCGAACAGGAAGATCTGGCTGCTGTAGTAGATCCAAACCAGCACGACCGCGAACGCGCCGGCCGCCCCGTAGGACGTGCCGATGCTGCTGTGGGCGACGTACAGGCTGATGAGGTTGCGCCCGACCGCGAACAGCAACGCCGTCACGACCGAGCCGGTGATGACGTCGCGCCACGCGATCTGCGCGTCCGGCAGCACCTTGTAGATCACGCCGAACAGCGAACTGGTGAGCGCGAGCGAGATCACGAAGCTCAGCGCGAACAGGAAATACTGGGTGTCGGGCAGATGCGACGAGATCCACGAGCTGAACGCGGCGAGCGAGGCGCTGATGACCAGAGACACCATCAGCAGAAAGCCGAGCGAGATCACCAGCCCTAGGCTCTGAAGCCGGGCGCGAACCAGCTGGCTCACCGTGCCCGTGCCCGGTTTAGCTTCCCAGATCGTGTTCAGCGTCGCCTGCATTTCGCCGAACACGCCGCTGGCGGTGATGAGCAGCGTCACCAGGCCGATGATCGTCGCGAGGATGCCGGTCTTTTTGTTGGAGGCGCTCTGCAGCATGGCCTGGATGGTATCGGCGCCCTGCTTGCCCATCAGGCCGCTGATCTGATCGACCACGGCACCGCGGGCCGCGTCCTCGCCGAAGATCAGCCCCGCCGTCGCGATCACGATCAGCAGCACCGGCGCCAGCGAGAAGATCGTGTAGTACGCGATCGCCGCCCCGTGGCTGAGGCAGTTATCGGCGTTGTAGCGCAGCGCCGCCGCCTTCAGAACGTTCCATATTCGCCAGAGCATGGGCGCTCTACGCGAAAAAACGACGATGGTTGCCGGACCGAGCCAAGCCGTTCAGGCGGTCCGTTTCACGCTGGCCTCAGCGCGCCCCGCTCCGCGTCCGTCAGGGGGCGGCCACGCTTCATTTCGGCACGGATCTCGGCCGCGAGCAGCGGGTTCGCCCGCCGGATCTGGCCGACGCGCAGGGCCGCGGCCGAGCCCGGCGACGGCAACGCCTCCCACTGCTCCAGAAACAGGAGGTCGTCGCGGGCGCCCGACATGCTGGTCTGGATCGCCCGGCTGACAGCTACGGTCCGCGGCTCGAAATCGGTCGTCATGGTCGCTCCTGGTCGGCGCAGGTAGTTAGGCCTTCGCTGGCTCCGCAGATACGCCGAACGCTTGAAGATTCTGTTTACAACTCCGTGATGTTGTTCGTAAAACTGCACTTATGTGCGAGGCGGCACACAGCCGTTTACCCGTTCAAGCGGCGATCACAGCCCTGCGGGCGGCCTCACAGCGCTGTCGAGACGAGGATCGTGCCGTCGTCCTCGCAACGCGCCTTGTAGACCCGGATGTCGCAGCCGGCGACGCTGCCCCCGCCGGTCCTGAGGCTGTAGATCCGGTCGTGCAGCGGGCAGACGACCGAGCCGCCGTCGGTCAGCCCGTCGGCCAGCGGCCCGCCCCGGTGCGGGCACTCGGCCTGGGTCGCGAACACCGAGCCGTCGCGGCCGTGGAACACCGCGATCCGAAGACCGTCGATGGCGAAGTTGCGTCCCTCGCCCGCCGGAACCTGCGACAAGTGGCCGACCGCGCGCTCCATGGTCAGCCCTCCACCGGCACGAGGGAGGCGAACTGGTTGGCGGTCTTCGGCGCCGACCGTTCCGTCCATGGGTCGCTCACGCTGGCGCACGACGCGTCCATCGCGGCGTCGAGGGCGGCGGCGATCCCGTCGCTATCGTCCACCACGACCGCGCGCACGCGCTCGATCCCGACCCGCTCGATGAACGTGTGGGTCCGCTCCTTGTACTTGGCGTTCTCGCGGTAGTACTGGGTGAATCGGCCGGTCATCAGCATCACCGCGTCCTCGCCGTCGACGGTGCAGAGCACGTCGCCCTTGCGGACCGAGGAGCCGGCGGCGCCGCCGACGTAGATTTCCCACTTGTCGCCGCCGATCGCGACCGCGCCGATGTCCTTGACCATGGCCTCCGAGCAGTTGCGCGGGCAACCGGCGGTGGCGAGCTTCAGCTTGCCCGGCGAATCGATCCCCCGAAACTTGCCCTCGATCTTCTTGGCCAGCCCCATGCTGTCGCCGAGCCCGAACCGGCAGAAATCCGTGCCGATGCAGCTTTTGCAGGTGCGGTAGCTTTTGCCCCACGCCCAGCCCGCCGGCATGTCGAGGTCGGCCCAGACCTTGGGCAAATCCTCCTTGGTGATGCCGACCAGGTCGATGCGCTGGCCGCCGGTGAGCTTGACCAGCGGCACGTTGTATTTCAGCGCCACCTGGGCGATCCGCATCAGATCCTGCGGCGTGGTGATGCCGCCGACCATCTCGGGCACGACCGAGAACGTGCCGTCCTTCTGGATGTTCGCGTGCACGCGGTCGTTGATGAAGCGGGCGTCGCGCTCGTCCTCGTAACGGTCGTCCCACAGCGTGATCAGCAACGACGCGAGCGCCGGCTTGCTCACCGCGTCGGGCTTGGCGTCGAACGCGAGGGCGGCGAACACGCTGGAGACGGATCTGAGGTTCATCTCGCGGATCGCGCGAACCAGCTCCGGTTTGGCCATCGGGATGCACGGGACGTAGTAGTGGACCGACGGGTCGTCCTCGACCTCGCCGCCGCAGAACCATTCGACGACCTCGGCGACCAGCGTCTTGCACGATCCGCAGCCCATGCCGGCGCGGGTCGCGGCCATCACCGCCTTCGCGCTGCGCTTGCCGCTTTCGACGCAAGCGCCGATCGCGCCCTTGGTGACGCCGTTGCAGTTGCAGACCTGCGTCGTGGCCGGCATTTCGTCGAGCGTCACTTTCTGCGCCGGCGCGCCGAGGTCGAACAGCAGGCCGAGCCGCTCGTCCGGCAGCGGGCTGTCGCGATCGAACGCCTGCATCAGGTACGCGGCCTTGCTGATCTCGCCCATCAGGATGCCGCCGACCAGCCGGCCGTCGCGCACGATCAGCTTCTTGTAGATCCCGCGTTTGGGTTCGGTGAACTGGATGACCTCGTCGCGCTCCTCGGCGGGCTCCGTGATGCCCATCGACGCGAGTTCGACGCCCATCACCTTCAGCTTCGTCGCGAGTTTGGAGCCGTGATAGGCCGCCGCGAGGTTGTGCTCCGTCACGTGCTCGGCGAACACCTTCGCTTGGTCCCACAGCGGTGCGACGAGGCCGTAAACCTTGCCGCGATGCTGCGCGCACTCGCCGACGACGTAGATGTCGGTGTCGTCGACCGAGCGCATGTGGTTGTCGACCACGATCGCCCGCTCGACCGTGAGGCCGGCGCTGTGGCCGATCTCGGCGTTCGGTTTGATGCCGGCGGAAATCACCACCATGTCGCAATCGAGCACGCTGCCGTCCTTGAATTTGAGGCCGGTCACCGCGTCGTCGCCCATGATTTCGGCGGTGGCTTTTTCGAGGTGGATGACGACGCCCATCCGCTCGAGCGTGGCGCGCAGGATGCGTCCGCCCGTCTCGTCGAGCTGCGCGTTCATCAGGTGCTTGCCGAGGTGGATGACATGCACCTCGCACCCATGGTTCAGCAGCCCGCGCGCCGCCTCGAGCCCGAGCAGGCCGCCGCCGATGACCGCCGCGCGCTTGCTGCGCTTGGCGGTCGCCATGATGCCGTTGCAGTCGTCGATCGTGCGGAAGCCGAACACGCCGTCGCGCATCGTGCCGGCCGCGTCGTAGGTGCCCCGCATCGGCGGGATCAGCGCGCGGCTGCCGGTCGCGATGAGCAGCTTGTCGTATTCGACCTTGATGCCGTTTTCGGCCAGCACCCGCCGCGACGCGCGGTCGATCGCGACCACGCGCGAGCCGGCGTGCAGGGTGACGCCGTTCTCCCGATACCACGCGAGCGGATTGATGAAGATTTCGCTCGCATCCTGAATGCCGCTCAGGATGTTCGACAGCATGATGCGGTTGTAATTGCCGTACGGTTCGTCGCCGAACATCGTGATGTCGAACAGGTCGCCACCCCCGAGCGCCAGGACGTCCTCGACCGCGCGGGCGCCGGCCATGCCGTTCCCGATCACCACCAACCGCCGCTTCGTCATGGCTTGATCCTGCTTCACGTTCAGATTTCGATGATGCCGAGATCGAGCACGACCGTGCCGGCGGCCCCCGCGATGCCCGCGCAGAACACCTCGATCCTCGTGTCGGGCTGAAGGTCTTCGACCACGGCGAGCGGCACGTGAACGCTGGCCTTGGCACCGACCGGGAAGATGCGCGCCGTCTTGCCGTCCTGCATCAGCGTGATCGCGACCAGCTCGCCGCCGGAGTTGCCGGCGCGCAAATAGATCAGCTGCGCGCGTTTGTCGGCCGGGACGACGTAGACGAGCGTCGGGTCGAGCAGCGCCGGACGGTCGAAGCCCGCCCCGGTGAAAGCATAAGCCCCGTTCAGGAAGCGTGGGGTGGAGTCGATCATGAAACCTCGGCTCGTTCTGTATTCGATGTGACGGCGGATGCAGCGGGTGCGGGCTCGACCCGTTCGGCCCGGACCGCGCACGCCTTGAACTCGGGAATCTTCGAGATCGGGTCGAGCGCGGGATTGGTCAGCAGGTTGATCGTGGCACGGCCGCCCCAGTGGAACGGCGCGAACAGCACATCCATGCGGATGTCGCGGCTGAGCCGGGCGCGCACGAACGCGACGCCGCGGCGGGTGGTGAGGCGAACGGTGTCGCCGTCGGCGATCCGCAATCCGCGCGCGGTGTCGGGGTGGATTTCGACGAACGGATCGGGCTCGGCCGCGCACAAAGCGGGCACGCGGCGGGTCTGGGCACCGGTCTGGTAGTGCGCGAGCACGCGTCCGGTGGTCAGCACGTACGGGAATTCGCCGTCGGGCTGCTCGGCGGGGCCGTTGTAGCGCACGGGATGGAAGACGGCGCGGCCATCGGCGGTGGCGAAGCGATCCAGGAACAGCCGCGGCGTGCCGGGGTGCTCGCCGGCCGGGCAGGGCCAGAACACGCCGTCCTCGGCCTCGATCCGGTCGTAGCTGATCCCGGCATAGTCGGCCGCACCGCCGGCGCTGGCCCGCCGCAACTCCGCGAACACGTCGCGCGGTTCGACGTCGAACGCGGCCGTGCTGCCGAGACGCGCGGCCAGCCCGTGCAGGATTTCGGTGTCGGTCCTGACCCCCGGCGGCGGCTCGACCGCGCGGCGGCGCAGCAGCACGCGGCCTTCGAGGTTGGTCATCGTGCCCTCCTCCTCCGCCCACTGCGTGACCGGCAGCACGACGTCGGCGCGGCGCGCGGTCTCCGACAGGAACATGTCGGCCACCACCAGAAGATCGAGTTTCCCGAGACCGCGCGCGACCCGCCGCGAGTCGGGCGCGGACACGACGATATTGGACGCCATGACGAACATGCCGCGCACGCCGTCGCCCATCGCGTCGAGCAGTTCGACCGCGCTCAGCCCCGGCTTCGGCAGGCTGTCCGGGTCGACGCCCCACACCTCGGCCACGGCCGCGCGATGCGCGGGGTCGGCCAGTTTGCGGTAACCGGGCAGCTGGTCCGCCTTCTGGCCGTGCTCGCGACCGCCCTGTCCGTTACCCTGCCCGGTGAGGCAGCCGTAGCCGCACGACACCTTGCCGGCTTTGCCGAGTGCGAGCAGCAGGTTGATGAACGCCTGCACGTTGTCGGTGCCGTTGCTCTGCTGCTCCGTGCCGCGCGCGGACAGCACCATCGCGGTCGCCGCCTCGCCCATGATGTGAGCGGCCCGCTCGATCTGCGACGCCGGCACGCCGGTGATGCGCTCCACCCGGTCGGGCCAGAACGAGGCGCAGATCCGGCGCACCGCCTGAAAGCCGTTGGTGCGCGTCTTGATGAACGCCTCGTCGACCAGCCGGTCGCGCACCGCGACATGCAGCAGCCCGTTGGCCAGCGCCGCGTCGGTCCCGGGCGTGAGCTGCAGGTGCAGATGGGCGAGCTTCGCGGTGTCGGATCGGCGCGGATCGGCCACGATCAGCGTGCCGCCACGGCGGCGCTGCGCGTCGAAATACTGCATGATCGGCGGCATGGTCTCGGCCGGGTTGCCGCCGGCCAGCAGGATCGCCTCCGCACCCGGAATGTCGGACAGCGGGAACGGCAGCCCCCGGTCCAGGCCGAACGCGCGCAGGTTTCCGTTGGCACCGGAGCCCATGCAGAAGCGCCCGTTGTAGTCGATGTTGGCGGTGCCGAGCGCCACCCGGGCGAACTTGCCGAGCAGGTACGCCTTCTCGTTCGTCAGCCCGCCGCCGCCGAACACGCCGACCGCGTCGCGGCCGTGCGCGGCCTGGATGCGGCGGAACCCCGTCGCGACCCGGTCCAGCGCCTCCTCGAATCCGGCGGGGCGAAGCTCACCGTCCTTGGTGTCGCGGATCAACGCCGTCGTCAGCCGGTCCGGCGATGTGAGCAGCGAGGCGGCGGTCCACCCTTTCTTGCAGAGGCCACCCTTGTTGGTCGGGAAGTCGCGCGCGCCCACCGTCCATCCCGCGCCGTCACGGGTCAGCGTCATGCCGCATTGCAGGGCACAATACGGGCAATGCGTGTCCGTCGAGGCCAGAACGTGTGCAGTCGTGTCAACCACGGTGCCACGCCGCCCAGAATCCGGGCATCGGTCGTCGGCGCACGGCCGGCCGCTTCGCTTCGATGCAGCGGCTCAATCTGCCGCGAGCCCCTCGCCCGGCAAAAGCGCGCGGTCGGCTCTGGCGTGGGCCCGGCCCCAGCGCCCGACCCAGGTGCGGGTCCATTTGCGCTGGAACACCAGCAGGCTCCCGAGCACGATCGCGGAGAACGCGGCGTAGAACAGGAACCCCCAGGCGAACGTGCCGGTCCAGGTCTTCGAGAGGCCCATGGCGTTCGGCAAGATCGCCCCGCCGAGCGCCCCGATCTCGCCGATCATGGAGCCGGCGACGGCGGTGCTGTTCGGCCAGCGCAACGGGACGAGCTGGAACAGCGCGCCGTTGCCGGCACCGAGGGCGGCGAAGCAGGCCATGAACAGGATGGTCGTCAGAACCAGCGACGGTTGCGCCGTCAGCAGGGTGAACGTGCCGACCAGCGCGAGCAGCACCACCGAGAGCGCCGCGATGCCGCCGACCCGGTCCGCCCAGTAGCCGCCGACCGCGCGGATGCCGGACCCCATGATCGCGGCGAGCATCGTGAGCCACGACGCCTCGACCTTGGTGACCCCGAATTCGCTGTAGAAAAACGATGGCAGGAAGGTGGACAGCCCGATGAAGCCGCCGAACGTGACGACGTAGACGAGGCTGAACGCCCAGCCATCCGGCTCCCGCAGCGGGGCCAGATGCTCGCGCAGGCTCTGGTGCTGAACGTCGGGCGGCTCCTTGGCCATGACGATCATGACCGCGAGCGGGATCAGCATCGCGACCGCCGTCCAGCCGTAGACGGCGTGCCAGCCGTACGCCTGTGCCACCGGCGGCGCGATCAGCAGCGCCACGACGGTGCCGACGTTGCCGGCCCCGGCGATCCCCATGGCGAACCCCTTATGCTCGCGCGGGAACCAGCCGGCACCGAGCGACAGCGCGACCCCGAACGACGCCCCGGCGATGCCGAGCAGCACGCCCATCGCGAGCACGTCGTCGAAGGTCGAGACGAACAGCCAGCCGTACAGCATGGCCAGGATGATCAGCGCCATCTCGAGGATCGCCGCGTTCTTGCGGCCGATGTACTGGGACAGCAGGCCGAGCGGGAACCGCATCAGCGCCCCGGCCAGCGTCGGGACCGACACCATCAACGCGGTGCGTGCCGGCGTGAGGTTGAAGCTCTGGGTGAGGAACGGCCCCATGGCACCGTTGAGCACCCACACCGAGAAGCAGAAGTCGAAGTAGAGGAACGCCGCGAACAAGGTCGGCGGATGGCCGGATCTCAGGATCTGCCGGATACTCGCCATGCCCGCCCGCCTTCTCGCTCATGGCCGGGACGCGCCCCGGCCAGATCGGTCGCGACGCAAAGTCCATGCCAAGTGGTGGTGCGGTGCAGCATGCCGAAACGGAAACGGCCGTCCCAACCGGGACGGCCGTTCGGGCGTCGGGCGGGTCGCCGGGCCTCAGTAGCGATAAAGCTCGTGCTTGAAGGGGCCGTTCACCGGGGTGCCGATGTAGTCGCTCTGCTTCGGGCTCAGCTTGGTCAGCTTGGCGCCGACCTTCGCGAGGTGCAGGGCGGCAACCTTTTCGTCGAGGTGCTTGGGCAGCGTGTAGACATCCAGGCCGTAGCGGCCCTTCGGCGCGGTCCACAGTTCGAGCTGCGCCAGCACCTGGTTCGTGAAGCTCGCCGACATCACGAAGCTCGGGTGGCCGGTCGCGTTGCCGAGGTTCACGAGGCGCCCCTCGCTCAGCACGATCAGGCGCTTGCCGTCGGGGAAGATCACCTCGTCGACCTGCGGCTTCACGTTCTCCCAGCGCATGTTGCGCAGGGCCTCGATCTGAATCTCGCTGTCGAAATGGCCGATGTTGCAGACGATGGCGCGGTTCTTCATGCGGCGCATGTCGTCGATCGTGATGACGTCGACGTTGCCGGTCGCGGTCACGAAGATGTCGCCGCGCTGCGCCGCGTCTTCGAGCGTCACGACCTCATAGCCCTCCATCGCCGCCTGCAGCGCGCAGATCGGGTCGATTTCGGTCACCAGCACGCGGCAGCCGGCCTGCCGCAGCGAGGCGGCGGAGCCTTTGCCCACGTCGCCGAAGCCGCAGACGATCGCGACCTTGCCGGCCATCATCACGTCGGTGCCGCGACGGATCGCGTCGACCAGGCTCTCGCGGCAGCCATACAGGTTGTCGAACTTGCTCTTGGTGACGCTGTCGTTGACGTTGATCGCGGGGACCTTCAGCAGGCCGTCGCGGACCATGTCGCGCAGGCGGTGGACGCCCGTCGTCGTCTCCTCGGACAGGCCGCGCACGTCGGCCAGCATCTCCGGGTAGCTTTGATGCATCAGCAGCGTGAGGTCGCCGCCGTCGTCGAGGATCAGGTTCGGCGTCCACTGCGTGCCGTCCGGACCGGCCGGGCCGCGCACCGTCTGCTCGATGCACCAGTTGAAGCTCTCCTCGTCCATGCCCTTCCAGGCGAAGACGGGCGTGCCGGCGGCGGCGATCGCAGCCGCCGCGTGATCCTGGGTCGAGAAGATGTTGCAGGACGACCAGCGGACGGTGGCGCCGAGGTGCTCCAGCGTCTGGATCAGCACGGCGGTCTGGATCGTCATGTGCAGGCAGCCGGCGATCCGGGCGCCGGCCAGCGGCTTGGCGGCACCGTACTCGGCCCGCAGCGCCATCAGGCCGGGCATCTCGTCCTCGGCCATCGCGATCTCTTTGCGGCCCCAATCGGCCAGCGAAATGTCGGCGACCTTGTAGTCGTGCGGGATCGCGGCCTGCGCGCCGGCGACGTTGGTATCGGGCATGGGAAATTCCTTTGGCGGGTCTGGCATCACATATAAGGATGTCTTGATATTAGCAATCGCGCTTTTCCCCGGACCTGCCGGATTGGCTTTGGCGACGATGTTTGGTGAGGTGCTCCCGTCAAAA
The DNA here is from genome assembly GCA_963756975.1 of uncultured Alphaproteobacteria bacterium. GTDB lineage: Bacteria > Pseudomonadota > Alphaproteobacteria > Acetobacterales > Acetobacteraceae > CAVRQM01. Next base: position 1,407,279 of record CAVWPS010000002.1, read on the forward strand.
GGAGGATACCGACATGAACCGATTGCATGTGACGCTGCTGAGCGCGACGGCGCTGTCGCTGTGCCTGGGCAATGCCGTATCGGCGCAGACGCTCGGTCCGCTGGTGCCGGTCGCGAGCCACACGATCTTCGCCGACTGCACGGCCGACAATCTGGCGTCGCAGCCGGGCACGAATTTCGCCAACTCCGAGATCGAGCCGAACATCGCGGCCAACCCGGCCGTCAAGGGCGAACTGCTGATCGGCGTGCAGCAGGATCGCTGGAACGACGGCGGCGCGCGGGGCCTGCGCGGCGCGCTGAGCGGCAACGGCGGCGCGCAATGGCTGGTCAGCGTGCCAACCGGCGTGTCGTCGTGCACCGGGGGGAAGTATCCCCGCTCGACCGATGCCTGGGTGACCTATCAGCCGGACGGGACGGCGTACTTCTTCTCGCTGGCGTTCGTCGAACTGACCGATCCGAACGCCAACGGCCCCGACGCGATGCTGGTCAGCCGCTCGTCGGACGGCGGCCTGACCTGGGGCCGGCCGAAAGCGCTGATCACCGAGACCAACCCGCTCTATTTCGACGACAAGAACAGCATCACGGCCGACCCGTACAAGAACGGCTACGTCTACGCCGTCTGGGACCGTCTCGCCGGGCCGCCGTCGGCGTTCATCGCGCCGGGCGGCAGCGACGAGAACGCGGCCAGCACCACAGCCGCCGCAGCCGCCGTAGCGCATGACGGCATGGCCCGCGCCCGCGCCCATCTCGCGCTGAACCGCGCGATCGCCGCCGGCCAGGTGCCGGCATCCGCCGTGCCGGACACGTTCGGCCCGACCTACTACTCCCGCACCACCGACGGCGGGAAGAACTGGCAGCTCGCCGCGCCGATCTACGATCCGGGCCGGGGCGCCCAGACGATCGGCAACATCATCCAGGTGCTGCCGAACGGCGACGTGCTCGATTTCTTCGAGAACATCAGCAACCAGGGCGTGCTCGACATCGGCTACGTCCGCTCGACCGACCACGGCTTCTCGTTCGAGACGCACCAGCACGTGGTCGCGACCATGAACGGGGTGGGCGCGGTCGCACCGCAGACGCACACGCCGCTGCGCGACGCCAACATCCTGTTCAGCGTCTCGGTGGCGCCGGTCACCGGCCGGATCGCGATCACGTTCCAGGACACGCGGCTCGACCCGAAGAACGTCGTCAACAGCGTCTTCTTCACGGAATCGACCGATAACGGAAAAACCTTCTCCGACCCGGCACGGATCGACCAGACGCCGTTCAACAAGGACCGCCTGCTGCGTCAGGCGTTCAACCCGACCATCGTCGCCGCGGCCGACGGCACGCTGGTCGCGACCTACTACGATTTCCGCAACGATACCGGGACGGTCGCCGGGCAGGATCCGACCGACGTCTGGGCGGTGAGCTGCAAGCCGGCGCCGAAGCAGACCTGTGCGGACCCCGCCGGCTGGCGGCACGAACTGCGGCTGACCCCGCGCTCGTTCAACATCGACAATGCGCCGCTGACGACCGCCGGGCTGTTCCTCGGCGACTATTTCGGTTTGGCGACGCAGGGCACGACCGTCTACCCGGCGTTCACGACGGCCACCGGCCCGGGCCGGACGACGCTGTGGAGCCGGGCGATCAACCTGGCGCCGTGATGCGACGACGGGAGCGAGGGCGGACCCTCGCTCCCGTCCGGGGTCAGTGCTTGACGGTCGACGCGGCGAAAATCTCGTCGACCGCCTTCTTCAGCGTCGCGTCGAACGTCGCGTCGTCCATCTGGCGCTTCAGGTCGCCGATCAGGGCGCGCGAAAAGCTCGCGATCATGTCGTGGTTGGCCGACAGGCGCCGGCACGCGTCGTCGAGCGTGTAGCCGCCGGACAGCGCCACCACGCGGTCGACCCGGGGATGGGCGATCAGCTCGGCATACAGATCGGGCTGCTCCGGGATCGTCAGTTTCAGCATCACGTGCCGGCCCTCCGGCAGCGCGTCCAGCTCCCGCCGCAGCGCCGCGCGCAACAGCGTCTCGGCCGCGGCCTTGTCGGGGCTGGTGATCAGAACCTCGGGCTCGATGATGGGCAGCAGGCCGTGGCGCGCGATCTGCTCCGCCAGCTCGAACTGCTGCTTGGCGATCGCGGCGATCCCGGTCTCGGACGGGAGGTTGACGACCGACCGCGCCTTGGTTCCGAACACGTTCAATCCGACCGCCCTCTCCAGCAGGGCGTCCAGGCCCTTCACCGGCTTCATCAGGCGGACGCCGTCGGCCTCGGCCTCCAGCCCCTGGTCGACCTTCAGGAACGGCACCACGCCGCGTTTCTCCCACAGGAACGTGGGCACCGGATCGTCGCCGACGCGCCCGTCCATCGTCTGCTCGAACAGGATGGCGGCGATGATCTTGTCGCCGCTGAACGCGGGCGCGGTCATGATCCGCACCCGCATCTCGTGCATCAGGCGGAACATGTCGGCGTCGTTGCCGTAGTCGCTGTCCGGAACGCCGTAGGCCCGCAGCGCGCCCGGGGTCGATCCGCCGCTCTGGTCCAGCGCCGCGATGAAACCGGGCTTGCCCCCGACCTGTTCCAGCATTTTTTCGTTCGTCATTGCGGTTCCACCCTGGTTCGAAACAAGTCGTCGCCCGGCAAGTTACAGCGACGCGCCACCGTCCGGGTAGTCGCTGCCCAGCGTGGTCGCCTCCCAGGTGTCGAAATCCTTCTGCAGCGCGACCAGCTTGGCGCGCGCGATGTCCAGCGCCGGTTTGCCGAGCAGCAGGTGCAACGGCGGCTCCGGCGATTGCACGGCGGCGATGATCGCCTCGGCCGCGCGCACCGGGTCGCCCACTTGCTTGCCGTTGCGGGCCTCGGTCTGCGACCGGCGCACGCCGGCCGTCTGGTCGTAGTCGGCGATGCGGATCGCCGACTGCTTCAGCGAGCCGCCGGCGAAATTGGTGCGGAACGGCCCCGGTTCGACCAGCACGACCTTGATGCCGAGCGGGCCGACCTCCTGCGCCATGGAGTCCGACAGCCCTTCGACGGCGTATTTGGTCGCGTGGTAGAACCCCGTGGCCGGGAAGCTCGCGAGGCCGCCGATCGACGACAGGTTGACGATGCAGCCGCTGCGTCGCGCGCGCATCCCGGGCAGCACCGCTTGGGTCATCGCGACCAGCCCGAACACGTTGGTGTCGAACATGGCGCGCACCTCATGCGCCTCGCCCTCCTCGATCGCGGCGAGGTAGCCGTAGCCGGCGTTGTTCACCAGCACGTCGATCCGGCCGAATTTGTCCTCCGCCGCCTTTGCCGCGACCTTGATCTGGGCGTCGTCGGTGACGTCCAGCTTCAGCGCGAGTGCGCGGTCCTCGTGCCCGGTGACGAGGTCCGCCACCTGATCGGGATTGCGGGCGGTGACCACGGCGCGCCAGCCGCGATCGAGCACGAGGCGCGCGAGTTCCCGGCCGAAGCCGGTCGAACAGCCGGTGATGAACCAGACCGGGGGTGCTGACTGAGACATGGGATTCCTTTGCCGGACGATATCGCTGGCGCGCCTTGCACCGCGCGGGAGATACCGCCGGGGCCGCGCAAAGGTTGCATGGCCGAAGCCCGTCTGAAAACGCCGGCGGCGCGCGTGTTGCCCAAGCCTGCCTTTCCTGCGACGGTTTCTGCCACGACGCCGGCGCGGTCGGCCTTCGCGGTGGCCGATCGGCGAATCGGGCCGCCGGCCGGTGTTCTGGCCCGGACCGCTTGCCTCGACCCTCCTCCAACTCGCCTTTTCGCGGCCGTTGCCGCTTACGCCTGAAAGCCTGTCAGACCTTCAAGCCGGTGAGCCCATGGAACAGCGGACCGAAACGAGCGGCGGCGTCCCGGCCGGGACGAACCCGCTGACGATCGTCGGGATCGGCGCGTCCGCCGGCGGGATCGAGGCGTTCCGGGAGTTCTTCGAGGCGATGCCGCCCGATACCGGAATGGCGTTCGTCGTCATCCTGCACCTTCCGGCCGCCCGGAAAAGCCTGCTGCCGGAAATCCTCGGCCGCTGGACGGCGATGCCGGTCGTGGAGGCGACCGAGGGCTGCGCCGTCGAAGCGAACCACGTCTATGTCCCACCGGCCGGGGTCGGGATCACGCTGCACGGCGGCCGCCTGCATCCGCACCGGCCCACCGCCGACGAGCCGCGAGAGTTCACGCCGATCGACCGGTTCTTCGACTCGCTCGCGGCCGCCCAGCAGGAAGATGCGATCGGCATCGTGCTGTCCGGCACCGGCAGCGACGGCGCGCTCGGGTTGAAGGCGATCAGGGCGCATGGCGGCCTGACGCTGGCGCAAGGCGTCGACGGGACGGCACCCCTGCATGGCGGCATGCCGGCGAGCGCCATCGCGACCGGCGCGGTCGATATCGTCGCCCCGGTCGAGACGATGCCGGCCCACATCATCGGGGTTCAAGAGGCGCGCATCGCGCCGGGCGCCCTCGCCGGGCTGTCGGCCGCGCAGTCCGACGCCGCGAGGCTCGCGATCTGCGCCGCGTTGCGCCGCCAGATCGGGCATGATTTCAGCGGCTACAAGGACAAGACGTTCATGCGCCGGGTGCAGCGGCGGATGCAGGTCCTGGGCGTCGCCACGATCGACGCCTACGTCGCCAGCCTGGAAAACGATCGGACCGAAGCACCGCTGCTGTTCCGGGACCTGCTGATCGGCGTGACCGGCTTCTTCCGCGACGCGAGCACCTTCGAGGCGCTGAAGGACATGGTCATCCCGCGCCTGTTCGAGGGCAAGGTGGCCGGCGACACCGTCCGGCTGTGGGTGGCTGGGTGCGCCAGCGGCGAAGAAGCCTACTCGCTCGCGATCCTGTTGCGCGAGCACGCGGCCGGGCTGGGCGGGACGGCGCCGATCATGCAGGTGTTCGCCACCGACATCGATGAGACGGCGATCTCGATCGCCCGCACCGGGCGTTATCCGGCCACATTGCTGAGGGCGGTATCCCCGGAACGGCTATCCCGGTTTTTCGTCGAGGGCGCCGACGGCAGCTTCACGGTGACCAAGGAGGTGCGCGAGCTCTGCACCTTCTCGGCTCACAGCCTGACACGCGATCCGCCATTTTCGCGGCTCGACATGGTGTCCTGCCGCAATCTGCTGATCTATCTTGACGTCGACTTGCAGGCGGCCGTGCTGCCAGCATTTCATTACGCGCTGGTGCCCAACGGGATCCTGTTGCTGGGCAGTTCGGAGACCGTCTCACGCCATGAAGATCTGTTCGCGACGATCGATCGGCCCAACCGTATCTTCCAGCGGCGCAACGTTCCGAGCCCGCCGTTGCAGCTCCGCGGCCGCATGCCGGCCATCGACGCCGTGTCGTTCGGGCAGCGCGCGGTGCCCGCGACCGGAGGCCCGCTCGAGCGTCCGTTCAAGATGAGCGGGCGGGCGAGCACCCGCATCCTCGAGCGGTTCGCGCCGGCGTTCGTGGTGGTCAACGCGGATGGCGGCGTGGTGGAATATTCCAGCCGTATCGGGCGGTTTCTCGAGCCCGCGCCGGGCTCGCCCAGTCAGAACGTCCTCACGATGTGCCGCCGCGGTCTGCGCGCCCATTTGAGCGCGGCGCTCAAACAAGTCGTCCTGACCGGGCGCGCGGTCGAGAAGCCGGGCGTGGCCGTCACCGGTGCCGGCGAGACCCGGCGCAGGATCACGCTGGCGGTCGAGCCGATCATCGAGCCGGGTTCGGACGCGCTGTACTTGATCGTGTTCATCGAAGCCGCGCCGCCGGCCGGCAGCCCGCCCATCCTAGCCGAGACCGGCAACTCGGACGCGGACCGGCAGATCGACGCCGAGCTCAAGGACACTCGCGAGCGACTGCAATCGCTGACCGAGGAGCACGAGACGGCGGTCGAGGAACTGAGGAGCTCCAACGAGGAGCTGCACTCGGTCAACGAGGAGCTGCAATCGACCAACGAGGAACTGGAGACCTCCAAGGAGGAAATCCAGTCCGTCAACGAGGAACTACAGACCGTCAACGCCCAGCTCGCCGGTAAAGTCACCGAGCTGGACGACAAGAACATCGACCTGAAAAACCTGTTCGAGAGCACGCAGGTCGCGACGATCTTCCTCGACACCTACCTCGTGGTCCGCAGTTTCACGCCGGCGGTGGCCAGCATCTACAACCTGATCCCGAGTGATGTGGGCCGGCCGCTGACGGATATCGTGAGCCGGCTTCGCTACAGCGGATTGCGCGACGACATCCGCCACGTTCTGGCCAACCTGGAGCCGCTGGAGCGGCGCGTGATGCGCGACGACGATGCGACGCACTATCTGATGCGGATCCTGCCGTACCGGGCACCGGACAGCACGGTCGACGGCACGCTCATCACCTTCGTCGACGTGACCAGGATCGTGCAGGCCGAGCAGCACCAGCGCCTTCTGGTCGACGAGCTCAATCATCGGGTCCGCAACATGCTGACCGTGGTGACATCGCTCGCGTCCCAGACGATGCGCCGTTCGACCAGCCTGGTTGAATTTTCGGAGAATTATCTCGGACGCCTGCAGGCCCTCACCGCCGCCTACGCGTTGCTGAGCAAGGAGAACTGGCGGGCGGTTTCGCTGCGCGACGTCGTCATGGAGGAGCTTCGGCCGTTTCTCGCCGGCGACCACACCGATGCGACGGTGGACGGCCCCGCGGTGACGCTGAACCCCCAGGCGGCGCTAGCCTTGGGGATGGCGATCCATGAGTTGACGACCAACGCGGTGAAATACGGCGCGTTGTCGGTTCCGGACGGGCAACTCAACGTGGTCTGGCGCGTCGAACATGCGGCCGCCGGCGACCAACTCGTTCTCGAATGGGCCGAACGGGGCGGTCCGCCCGTGGTGACGCCGACGCACAGAGGGTTCGGGATGACACTGATCGAGCGGGGCCTCAAACAAGACATGGGCGCGCAAGTCGATGTCGAGTTCGCGGAGACGGGCGTGCGGGCCTGCCTGCGGGCGCCATTGTCGGCCCCGGCTCCGGCCCCTGACGCCGACGGGTCGGCCGCCGTCCCATGAACGTCCGGCTTTGACCGCTCGGCCTTGATCGCTTCCTGTTGAATGTCTCTGGCGGAGGGCGCGATGACCGGTTCCGGGAAAGTCCGGACGGAACTCCATCTTGAAGGCGCACGCGTGCTTCTGGTCGAAGACGAGATGCTGGTGTCCATGCTCATCGAGGAGGTGCTGGCCGATCAGCACTGCGTCGTGATCGGTCCGTTTGACCGGGTCCCCTCGGCGCTGGCCGCGGCCCGGCAGGAAACGTTCGATATCGCGGTACTCGACGTCAATGTCGCCGGGGTGAAGGTGTATCCCGTGGCCGAAGCGCTGATGGCTCCGGCGTATCCCGTTTGTGTTGCTGTCCGGCTATGGCGCGAGCGCCGTCCCGGCCGACCGGCCCGATTGGCGTGTCTGCCTGAAGCCGTTCAAGTCGGCCGATCTGGTCGCGATGCTGACAGCCGAACTCAACCGGGCCTGACGCCCGGCGCGCGCGCGGTCGCGTCTCAGATCGTGCGGTTGCCGTTGCTGCTTCGCGCCGGCGCGGGGGGAACGTAGGCGCGGGCCGCGTGCTCCTCGCAGTAGGGCTTGGCCGGCAGGCGGGCATGCTCGCAGAACCGAAACGCCGACGTGCCCGGGTGGCCGATCGGCCAGCAACAGGCGTCGGCTCCGGCGGTCGGGAACGGCCGTTCCGTGCCGGCATCGCGCGCCGGACGAGCGTCGTTGGCGACGGGCGGCGCGGGTGCCAGCGCCGGCCGCGTCCGGACGGATGACGCGGGCATGGCGGCAACCGTCGTCAGCGGCAGGATCTCGGCCAGCTTCGGCGGCCTCGGCCGTGGCACGCGGGACGGCTTGAAGCCTTCGCCGCTCTTGATCGGCGACGGCCTTGCCGCGAGGCCGAGACGATGCGCCTTGCCGACGACCGCGTTCTTCGACAGGCCGAGTTCGGCACCGATCGCCACGGTCTTCAGGCCCTCGTTCCAGAGCGCCCGCAGGCGGGTGACCGTGATTTCGGTCCACGGTCCTTCGGGGTGGGTCGCGTTCATCGGCATTGGCAGTCCTCTCCTGCAATCGTCGGATCAGACCGCTAATGTGCGTCAAAAGCGTGGCCGATCAAGGAGCTTTCGTAATCGGCTCACCTAACATAGCAGCAATCAGCCGCATTTCGACCAGCCGCAGTGGACGCAGGTGAGGCAACCGGCCTCCCGCAACAGCCCCGGCTGGCTGCAACGCGGGCACAGCGGCCCGAGCGCGTGCGTTCCGCCGGAGACCGCCGGCGGGAGAATGGCCAACGCCTCCTCCGGATCCGGCATCGGACCGGTCACGATGCCGTCGGGGCGGACCAGGAAGCCCGTCTCGATCATGTGGCGTTCCAGCACGTCGCCGATCGCCGCCACCAGCGACGGGATGTAGCGGCCCTCGCTCCAATGGCCGCCGCGCGGGTCGAACACCTGCTTGAGTTCCTCGGCCACGAAGGCGACCGCGCCGCCGCGGCGGAACACGGCACTGATCATGCGGGTCAGCGCCACGACCCAGGCGTAATGCTCGAGGTTCTTCGAATTGACGAACACCTCGAACGGGCGGCGCACACCGTCCTGCTCGATGTCGTTGACCGTCACGTACAGCGCGTGCTCGCTGTCGTGCCAGCGAAGCTTGTAGGTGGCACCGATAAGTTTGTCGCTTCGCCGCATCAGCTCGGACGACAGGATCGCGGCGGCGAGCGGGTTTCGGTTCGGCCGGTTTGACCTCCAGCACGGAGCCGGTGATCGCGTTCGGACGGTACGTGGTGCAGCCCTTGCAACCGCTGTCGTAGGCGTTGCGGTACACGTCCTGGAACGCCTCGAAACCGATATCCTCCGGCACGTTGACGGTCTTCGAAATCGCGCTGTCGACGTGCTCCTGCAGGGCGGCCTGCATGCGGATGTGCTCGGCGGGCGACAGATCCTGCGCGGTCACGAAATGGTCCGGCAGCGGCCGCATCGGCACCGAACATCTCGCGATACAGCCGGACCGCGTGATCCGACACTTCTTCCTCGCGGGTCGAGCCGTCGGGCTCGCGCACGCGCCGCGTGTAGCTGTGGGCGAACACCGGCTCGATGCCGCTCGAAATATTGTCCGCGACCAGGGAAATCGTGCCGGTCGGCGCGATCGAGGTCAGCAGGGCGTTGCGGATGCCGTTGCGCGCGATCGCGGACCGGACCTCCTCCTCCAGCCCCGCGACCGTCTCGCCGGCCAGGAACTTGTCGCGGTCGAACAGCGGGAACGCGCCCTTTTCGGCGGCGAGGCCGGCCGAGGCGAGGTAGGCCGCGCGGTTGATCGACTTCGCCCAGTTGCCCGCAAGGCGGACCGCCTCGTCCGACCCGTACCGCACGCCGCACATCATCAGCGCGTCGGCGAGGCCGGTGATGCCGAGGCCGATGCGGCGCTTGGCCATCGCCTCCCGCCGCTGCGCCTCGAGCGGGAAGCCGGAGACGTCGATCGTGTTGTCCATCATGCGGACCGCGACGGCGACCAGCTTCGACAGGCGCGCGTCGTCGATGCGGGCACCCGGGCTGAACGGCCGGTCGACCAGACGGGCGACGTTGATCGAGCCGAGCAGGCAGGCCCCGTACGGCGGCAGCGGCTGCTCCGCGCACGGGTTGGTCGAGTGGATGGTCTCGCAATACTGGAGGTTATTGCGCGCGTTGATCCGGTCGATGAACAGCACGCCCGGCTCCGCGTAATCGTACGTGGCGCGCGTGATGCTGTCCCAGAGGTCGCGGGCCCGCATCGTCTTGAACACGGTGCCGCCGAATTTGAGGTCCCATGCCTCGTCCGCGTCGACGCGCGCCATGAAATCGTCGGTGACCAGGACGGACAGGTTGAAGTTGCGCAGCCGGCCGGGCTCGCGCTTGGCCGCGATGAACGCCTCGATATCGGGGTGGTCGCACCGCAGCGTCGCCATCATGGCACCGCGCCGGGCGCCGGCCGACATGATCGTGCGGCACATCGCGTCCCACACGTCCATGAACGAGAGCGGGCCGGACGCGTCGGCACCGACACCACGAACGGGAGCACCCTTCGGCCGCAGCGAGGAGAAGTCGTAGCCGATGCCGCCGCCCTGCTGCATCGTCAGCGCCGCTTCGCGGAGGTTGTCGAAGATGCTGCCGAGGTCGTCGGCGATGTCGCCCATGACGAAGCAGTTGAACAGGGTGACCTGCCGCCCGCTGTCGGCCCCGGACATGATCCGGCCGGCGGGCAGGAACTTGAAGTCGCTCAGCGCCTCGTAGAACACGCCTTCCCAATGGGAAGGCGCCGCCTCGACGGTCGCGAGGGCCCGGGCGATCCGCCGCCAGGTGTCCTCGATCGTGCGGTCGATCGGCGTGCCGTCGGCCGCCTTCAGCTGATACTTGGCCCCCCAGATCTGGCGCGAGATGGGGCTGACGCGGTCGATCGCACCGGAATCGCCGATGGAAAGGCCGGTCTCGATCGCGGGCGTCGTGTGGACGGCAATGTCCATGGGCGGGGCTCCTGGTCGTCGGTGCTGGTCGTCGGTCGCCTACGGGGACGAGATGAGGTGTCCGACTCGACCCGGGGGACGAGTGTATCCCATCCTCGCGGCAGGCCAGTGTCCATCATGCAACGGTAAGGCTGACCAGAATGCCCGTGCGCGACCCGGCGAACGCGACCCCGATGCGGCGCGCCCTCGTGGTGGGGGCACTCGGCGTCGTCTACGGCGATATCGGCACCAGCCCGATCTACACCCTGCGCCAGTGCCTGAAGGCGGCCGGGGGCGGCGATCCGACCGGCACCGTGCTGGGTCTGCTGTCGCTGATCTTCTGGGCCCTGATGATCGTCGTCACGGCCAAATACGTCCTGGTCGTGATGCGCGCCGACAACGACGGCGAGGGCGGCATCATGTCGCTGCTCGGCCTCGCCGCGCACTCCGAGACCGACGTCGGGCGGCGCACGATCCTGCTCATGGTCGGCCTCGCCGGGGCCGCACTCTTTTACGGCGACGGAATGATCACCCCGGCGATCTCGGTGCTCAGCGCCGTCGAGGGCCTGGAGGTCGCGGCACCGGGCCTCAAAACCTACGTCATCCCGATCACCCTGGTGGTCCTGGTCGGGCTGTTCGCCGTCCAGAGCCGGGGCAGCGAGCGGATCGGCGCGTATTTCGGCCCGATCATGGGCGTTTGGTTCGCCATGCTGGCGATCGCCGGGCTGGTGCAGGTGGTCCAGCAACCCGGGCGTCCTCGCGGCGCTGAACCCGCTCCATGCGCTGGGCTTTCTGACCGGCCACGGCTGGACCGGCTTCCTAGCACTCGGCTCGGTGTTCCTGGCGCTGACCGGTGCCGAGGCCCTTTACGCCGACATGGGCCATTTCGGCCGCAAGCCGATCCGGCTCGACTGGTTCGCGCTGGTGCTGCCCGCCCTCGTGCTGAACTATTTCGGGCAGGGCGCGCTGGTGCTGGCGCATGGGGACGCGGCGGACAGCCCGTTCTTCAAGCTGTTCCCGGCCTGGGGCCTGTGGCCGGTCGTGCTGCTGGCGACGGCGGCGACGGTGATCGCCTCGCAGGCCGTCATCTCGGGCGCGTTCTCGCTGTCGCAGCAGGCGATGCAACTCGGTCTGCTGCCGCGCCTCGACATCCATCAGACGTCCGACAAGGCGATCGGACAGGTTTACGTGCCGCAGATCAACTGGCTGCTGATGGTGTGCGTGATCGGATTGGTGCTGGCGTTCGGATCGTCCGACAACCTCGCCGCCGCTTACGGCATCGCGGTCGCGGGCACGATGGTGATCACGACCGGCCTGCTGGCCGTGGTCGCGCGCCGGGTCTGGCATTGGGGCATCGGGGTCACGTCGCTGGCGATCGGCTTCTTTCTGATCGTCGACCTCGCCTTCTTCGCCGCCAACGCGGTCAAAATCCCGAAGGGCGGCTGGTTCCCGCTGCTGGTCGGCGCGATCGTGTTCACGCTGATGTCGACGTGGCGGCGGGGCCGGCAGGTCGTGCTGGAGCGGACGCAGGGCGAGAACCCGCCGCTGAAACAGTTCATCGCCGACCTCGACGCGGAGAAGATGCCGCGCGTGCACGGCACGGCGGTCTACCTCGCCGCGCACCGGGAGGCGGCACCCTACGCGCTGCTCGACAACCTCCGGCACAACAAGGTGCTGCACGAGCGGATCGTGCTGCTGACGGTGATCACCGAACGGGTGCCCTTTGTCGCGGACTCCGAGCGCATGAAGGTCGAGCCGCTCGAGAAGGGCTTTACCGAGATGAGCCTGCATTTCGGGTTCGCGGAGGCACCGGCCGTGCCCGCCGCCCTCGAAGCGCACCGGGCCGAGTTTCCGATCGATGTGGACGAGACGTCGTTCTTCCTCGGCCGCGAGACGCCGATCCCGACCATCCGCCCCGAACTGCCGGTGTGGCGCGAGAAGCTGTACGCGTTCATGGGACGCAACGCGGTCAGCGCATCCGACTATTTCCAGATCCCGCCGAAGCGGGTCGTCGAACTCGGGACGCAGGTCGAGCTGTAGCCCCGAGTTCGGCCGCGCGTCAGGTCATTGCGGTGGCGGAGAGGCCGGGCATCGTCGCACCCTCCTCCTCCGCGGTCTCGGTGGCGGCGACTTCCAGCTCGGCGCTCATCGCGGTCAGCACCGCCGGCCTGCGGGCTTTCAGCAACAGGAACCAGGCGGCACCGACGATCATGTAGATCAGGAAGCCGTACGGCAGCAGGTCGTACGGGTAGTCGGGCACCGGGAACAGGCTGCCGACGAGGGCGAGCACCATCAGCACCGCACCGATCCCGCCCATGACGACATCGCCGGTCCGCAACTCACCCGTCTTCTTCAGGTAGACCGGGGCCGCGATCGAGCACAGCAGGTAGACGACGATAAAGCCGAACGAGGCGATCGTGCCGTACCAGCCGAACGTGTCGAGCTCCGCTTTGCCGCTAAAGGCGCAGACCAGCACGAAGTTGACCAACGCCCCGAACGCGAGCGCCACGTGCGGCGTGCGGTGCGTGGCGTGCACGCGGCCCATCGAGCCGTGCAGCACATCGTAGCGGCCGAGCGAGAACATCATCCGGCTGAACGCGTTCAGCGAGGCCAGCGCGCAGGCGAAGCTGCTGATCGCGGCTCCGAAGTAGACGAGTGCCGTCAGCCAGTGGCTCTGGCCGCTCAGAATGTCGGCGAGCGGCGCGCCGCTGGCACCGAGCTTCGTCGCGTCGTCGGCGAACCCCTGCGTGATGACGTAGGTGGTAAAGACGAAGAACACGCCCCGCCACGATCGCGGTGAGCCTGATCGCCTTCGGGATGGCGGATCGCGGGTTGCGCGCCTCCCGCCCGAGCGTCGCGGCACTCTCGAACCCGACATAGGAGAAGATGGCGAACACGATCGCCTGCACCGCCTTGCCGGGTGCCACACCGTCGAGGCTCAGCTGCTTCGTGTCGATCGTGAAGCCGGTCTTCGACAGGGCCAGCACCGTCACGACAAGAATGATCGCGACCGACACCGCTTCCAGCGTCAGGCTGATTTGCGACGACAGCCGGATGTCGCGGATCGCGAGCAGCACCGCCAGCAGGGAGACGATCGCGTAGAGGGCGATGGTGTTCGGCACCATGCCGATGCCGAGCGCCACGAACATGGTTTTCACGAAGATCGACGTCGCCACCGTCAGCGCCATCGCGGTGAACAGATAAGCGGCAAGCATCGCCCAGCCCGCGAGCATCCCGTACACCGGACCGAGCGAGCGGGAGACGTAGATGAAGAACGAACCCGCACTCGGGATGCGCTGCGCGAGCTTGCCGATGTTGATGCCGACGACCAGCAGCGCGAGCGTCGCCACGATGTAGACCAGCCACGATGCGGTCCCCGCCATGCCCGCGACCACGGCGACGGCCAGCGCCGGCGTCAGCGTGGGCGAGACGTTGGCGACCGATTGTCCCAGCGTCTCCACGAATGAGAGACTGTCCTTGCGAAGTTCCATGCGCGAGCCCCTTGTGCACCAGTCAAGCGAGTTTCCTCGCAAGAACAATGCCAGCGACGTCAGGCGCGGTCGTGGACGATGAAGGACAGGTAGGTGGACGGCAGTTCGATCAGCGCCTCCGGCCCGTGGCGGGCGCTGGCGTCGAAGAACAGGGTGTCGCCGGGGTCCATGTCGTAGAGCGATTCGCCGTGGCGATACCGGACGCGGCCGGTCAGCATGTAGATCAGCTCGACCCCGCCGTGCTGGAACGATGTGTGGGGGACGGCGTCGCGGGCCAGCGTGATCAGGTATGGCTCGACCGCCAGCACGCCGCCGATGCTGTGGCCGAGCAGATCGTAGCGATGGCCGGCCTTGGTGCCGGCGCGGTCGATCCGCACGCCCTGTCCCGCCTTCACGAACGAGCAGTCGCGGCGGGGCTCGCTACCGGTGAGGATCGACGCGAGCGAGACGTTCAGCACGCCGGCGAGCGCGTCGAGGGTGCCGAGGGACGCCGAGATCTGACCCGTTTCGATCTTCGACAGCATTCCGGGCGAGATGTTCGCGGCCCGGGATAGTTCGGCGCCGGTCAGCCCGAGCCGGGTTCGCAGCAGGCGGATTTCGCGCCCGATCCGCTGTTCGAGCGTCGCGGCGACCGGCACGGATTCGACGACTGCGACTTTCGTCAAGAGAAACCTGCTTTCGTCATGATTGACACGACACCGGCCGACCGGCAGGTTCGCCACGGCTCAGCGGAGAGTGAGATCATGTGCGGCATCGTCGGCCTTTTTATCAAGCGGCCGGAGATGGAGGCCGATCTCGGCGCCCATCTGGCCACCATGCTCGCGACAATGCGCGATCGCGGCCCGGATAGCGCCGGCTTCGCGGTATACGGTGCCGATGCCGGCGACGTTCGGCTGACCGTGCGGGCAACGCGGGGGACCGATTTCGCCGCGCTGGCCGCATCGCTCGATGTGCGGGCCGATGCGCGCGACACCCATGCGGTGCTGCACGTGCCGCTCGACCGGGTCGACACGGTGCGGGCTCGTTTGCTGGCGTTGGCGCCTGCCGTGACGTTGGTCGGTGAAGGCCGGCGGATGGAGTTGTACAAGGAGGTCGGCGCGCCCGAAGATGTGGCGCAGCGCTTCGGCTTGGCGCAAATGTCCGGCACGCACGGGATCGGCCACACGCGGATGGCGACCGAGAGTGCGGTCACGACCGACGGGGCGCACCCGTACACGACCGGCGCCGATCAGTGCCTGGTGCATAACGGCAGCCTGTCCAATCACAACGAATGGCGGCGCACGCTGAAGCGCGCCGGCCTCACGTTTCAAACCGAGAACGACACCGAGGTTGCGGCCGCGTATCTGTCGTGGCGGATGCGCGAGGGTGCGAGCCTTGCCGACGCGTTGCGGGCGGCGCTGCACGATCTGGACGGTTTCTACACCTTCGTCGTCGGCACCCGGACGGGATTTGCGGTGCTGCGCGATCCGGTGTGCTGCAAGCCGGCGGTGATGGCGGAGACCGACGACTGGGTCGCGTTCGGCAGCGAATACCGCGCCCTGGTCGACCTGCCGGGGATCGAGCAGGCGCGTGTGTGGGAGCCCGAGCCGTCGCGCGTCTACGCCTGGGAACGCGCCGCGTGAGCGGAAGCGATGTCGACCTCGCGCACCAAAGCGTCCGCTCGCTGAACGAGGCGCTGCACGCGCTGACGCCGGACACCAATCAGACGCTTTGGCGCATTTCGAACCCTCGCGGGCAGCACGCGCTGGCGGTCGGCGTGTCGGCCCCGGTGACGATCGAGATCGCGGGGCATGTCGGCTATTACTGCGCCGGGATGAACCAGGGTGCGACGGTGGTGATCGCGGGGAACGCGGGCAACGGTGTCGCGGAAAACATGATGGGCGGCGAGGTCCGCGTGCGCGGCGACGCGAGTGCCGCGGCCGGGGCGACGGCGCATGGCGGGCTGCTGGTGATCGAGGGCAATGCCGCCGCGCGCTGCGGCATCAGCATGAAGGGTGTCGACATCGTCGTCGGCGGCAGCGTCGGCCACATGAGTGCCTTCATGGCGCAGGCCGGATCGTTGACCGTTTTAGGCGACGCCGGGGAAAGCCTCGGCGACAGCATTTACGAGGCGCAGCTGTTCGTGCGCGGCTCGGTCGCGAGCCTCGGGGCCGATTGCATCGAGAAGCCGATGACCGACGCGCACCGCGAGACGCTGGCGGCGCGGCTGTCGGCATGCGGCTTCGACCCGGCGCTGGCGGGCACGTTCCGCCGCTACGGCTCGGCGCGGCGGCTGTATCATTTTCACGTCGACAACGCGGGCGAATACTGATGCATCAGCCACCACGGCCGGCACCGCGCGAGAGCGCCACGTTCGACCACGCGACGCTCGCCGAAATTCGCCGCGCGGCCGCGACGGGGATCTACGATATCCGCGGCTACGGCGCGAAACGAAAGCTGCCGCATTTCGACGATCTGCTGTTTCTGGGTGCCAGCATCAGCCGCTATCCGCTCGAAGGGTATCGCGAGCGATGCGGCACCGACGTCGTGCTCGGCGCGCGCCATGCGAAACGGCCGGTGGAACTTAAAATCCCGATCACCATCGCGGGCATGAGTTTCGGCAGCCTGTCGGCGCAGGCCAAGGAGGCGCTCGGGCGCGGCGCCACCATCGCCGGCACCAGCACCACGACCGGCGACGGCGGCATGACGCGCGAGGAGCGGACGCATTCGCACACGCTCGTCTACCAATACCTGCCGAGCCGGTACGGCATGAACCCCGACGATCTGCGCGCCGCCGACGCGATCGAGATCGTCATCGGACAGGGTGCGAAGCCGGGCGGCGGCGGCATGCTGCTGGGCCAGAAGGTCAACGCGCGTGTGGCGGAGATGCGGACGCTGCCGCCCGGCATCGACCAGCGCAGCGCGTCGCGTCATCCGGACTGGACCGGGCCGGACGACCTCGAGATCAAAATCCTCGAACTGCGCGAGATCACCGATTGGCGCGTGCCGATCTACGTGAAGGTCGGCGCGTCGCGGCCGTATTACGACACCGCGCTGGCCGCGAAGGCCGGGGCGGATGTCGTGGTGCTGGACGGCATGCAGGGCGGCACGGCGGCGACGCAGACGGTGTTCATCGAGCATGTCGGGTTGCCGATCCTGGCCGCGATCCGGCCGGCGGTGCAGGCGCTGCAGGATATCGGGCTGCACCGGACCGTGCAGCTGATTGTCTCGGGCGGCATCCGCAACGGGGCCGATGTCGCGAAGGCGCTGGCGCTGGGGGCCGACGCGGTCAGCATCGGCACGGCGGCGCTGGCGGCACTCGGCGACAACGATCCGGCGTGGGAGGCGGAGTACGAGGCGCTCGGCACGCATGCCGGCGCGTACGATGCGTGGCACGAAGGTCGCGATCCGGCCGGTATCACGACGCAGGATCCGGTGCTGGCCGCGCGGCTCGATCCGGTGCTGGGCGGACGCAGGCTCGCCAACTACCTCGCCGTGCTCACGCTCGAGGCGCAGACGATCGCGCGCGCGTGCGGCAAGAGCCACGTCCACAACCTCGAACCGGAGGATCTGGTCGCGCTCACGGTGGAGGCGGCTGCGATGGCGCGGGTGCCGTTGGCGGGTACCAGCTGGATCCCCGGCCAATGACGCTGTCCGAGACCGCCCGCGCGCGCGGCATCCGCTACTTTCTGATCGCGTACACCGATTTGTTCGGCGTGATGCGCGCGAAGCTGGTGCCCGCGCGCGCGATCGACGGCATGGCCGAGGACGGGGCCGGCTTCGCGGGGTTCGCGACCTGGCTGCACATGACACCGGCCGATCCGGACGTGCTGGCGGTCCCCGATCCGTCGAGCCTGATCCAGTTGCCGTGGAAGCCGGAGGTCGCATGGCTCGCGGCCACGCCGACGATGGGCGGGGCGGAGGTCGAACAGGCACCGCGCAACGTGCTGCGCCGGGTCGTCGCGGCGGCCGAGGCACAGGGGCTGGAGATGCGGACCGGCGTGGAGCCGGAGTTTTTCCTCATCCGCCCCGACGGCAGCGGGATCGCGGACGCCGCCGACCGGCAACCGAAGCCCTGCTACGACCAGCTGACGTTGATGCGCAGCTACGACGTGATCGCCGAAATCGCGGACGCGATGGAGACGCTGGGGTGGGAGCCGTATCAGAACGACCACGAGGACGGGAACGGCCAGTACGAGATGAACTGGGCGTATGCGCCCGCTTTGATCACGGCCGACCGCCACGCGTTCTTCAAATACATGGTCCGCAGCATCGCCGAGCGGCACGGCATGCGGGCGACGTTCATGCCCAAACCGTTTCCGGAGCTGACCGGCTCCGGCTGCCACGCCCACATCTCCGTCTGGCGCGGCGACAAGAACGTGTTCGCCGGCGACAACGGCCTGTCCGATCTGGCGACGCACTTCCTCGGCGGCCTGATGGCGCACGCCGAGGCGCTGTGCGCGCTCACCAACCCGACGGTGAACAGTTTCAAACGCATCGCCGCACCGGTGACGGTATCGGGTGCGACGTGGTCGCCGAGTGCGATCAGCTGGGGCGGCAACAACCGCACGCACATGGTGCGCATCCCCGGGCCCGGCCGGATCGAATACCGGCTCGCCGACGGTGCGGCCAATCCGTACCTGCTGCAGGCGGCGCTGCTCGCGGCGGGGCTGGACGGCATCGCGCACGCTCGCAATCCGGACGCTCCGGTCGATGTCGACATGACCGTCGCGGCTCCGGCGGACGCGCGAAAGCTGCCCGCCAACCTGCTCGACGCGATCAGGGCTTTCGAGGGATCTTCCATGTTGCGCGAGGCACTCGGCGAGCCGTTCGCGACCGCCTTCGCGACGCTGAAACGCCGCGAGTGGGACTCCTACACGCACCACCTGACGCAGTGGGAACGCGATGCCACGCTGGATTGCTGAGCATGGCTGAGAACTTCGACGCGATCGTCATCGGCGGCGGCGTCATCGGCGCATCCGCATTGTTCCAGCTGACGCAGCTCGGCTGTCGCAGGCCGTTGCTGCTGGAGCGGGGCGAGGTCGCGGGGGGCACCACGTCGCGCTCGTCCGGCATCGTGCGGACGCATTACAGCGTGCCGATCAACGTGCGCGTGGCGCGGGCGAGCCTCGGGATGTTCCAGCGTTTCGCCGAACTGCTGGACGACGACGAAGCGGATGCCGGGCTGGTGCAATCCGGCTACATGATCGTCGCCCCGCCCGGCCCGCAATCGGATGCCGTGCGCGCCAGCATCGCCATGCAATCGGGCCTCGGCGTCGGCGCGCGATTGCTGGACCGGACGCAGGCGCTGGCACTGCATCCCTGGATCGAACTGGACGACATCGACGCGATCGGGTTCGAGGCGGAGGCCGGGTTCGCCGACCCGTATCTCACCGCGACCGGTTTCGTCCGCGCGGCCAAACGAAAGGGGGCGACGGTCCGCACCGGCACCGCCGTGACCGGCCTGCTGCGCGACGGCGACCGGGTCATCGGCGTGGAGACACCGAACGGACCGATCCATGCGCTGGGATCGTGCTATCGGCGGTGAACGTCTGGAGCCGCCTCGCCGCGAGCTGGGCCGGGGTCGACATCCCGTTCGGCATCACCGCGCACCACGTCTTCACGCTGGCCGCCGACGCGACCTACGGGCCGGACCTGCCGGTGTTCAAGGACCTCGCCTCGGCCGGCAAAATCTACACCCGGCCGAGCGGCGGACATCTGCTGGTCGGCGGCGGCCACGAGGGCCACGAGACGACCGACCCCGACGCGCCCGAGGTCGAAGCCGACATGGACGCGATGCTCGACGAGGCGATTCAGGCGGCGGCGCGAATGCCGGCGTTCGCGGAGGGCCGGTTGGTGCGGTCCTGGTCCGGGCTGTACGACACGACCCCGGACTGGAACCCGATCCTCGGCCCGGTGCCGGGTATCGAGGGGCTGCAGGTCGCGTTCGGCTTTTCCGGCCATGGCTTCAAGCTGTCGCCGATGGTCGGGCGGATGCTGGCGCAGTCGATGCTCGGGATCGAGCCGGACTTGCCGATCGCGCCGTACCGGCTGACCCGGTTCGCGGAGGGCGAGCAACTGGTCGGATCGTATGGGGCCGGCGCGGTATCGTGAGCGTGCTGCGCCGGAGCGAATGGCAGCCCCGGCCCTGGGCAGGCGGCTTCAGCTACGAACTGGCGTCCGCGGCGGATTGGCGGGTCAGCGTGGCGACGATCGAGCGCGACGGCCCGTTCACCGCGTTTCCCGGATGGTTCCGGCGGACGTTCTTGATCCGTGGCGCGGGGATCAGCCTCGGCGATGCGACGATGACGCCGCTCGATCCGGAGCTCGCCTATCCCGGCGACCCGCCGCCCTTCTGCCGCCTGCTCCATGGCCCGGTCATGGTGCTGAACGTGTTCACCGCACCCGGCGCGTCGGCCCGGATGCGGCGCGAGACGATTTCCGGTGCCACCTCGATCGACGCGGCGATCGTGGCGCTCTGCCTCGATGCCGGTCTGACCTATGATGGCCATGCGTTAGGCGCGCTCGACGCCGTCTGTGCGCCCGAGTTTACGGTTGCAGGCTCCGGAACCATGCTCGTCGTGTCCCTGACGGTGTAAGGACGCCCCATGAAACCGCCCATCGGCCCCGCGACCCGCCTTTGCATGTCGATCGCCGCACGTCCCGGCACGTTCGGCTCACGCTTCCACAACCACCTCTATGAGGCGCTCGGGCTCGACTACGTCTACAAGGCGTTCCGCCCGACCGACCTCGAAGGCGCGGTGCGGGCGATGCGGGCGCTCGGGATCAGGGGCTGCGGCGTGTCGATGCCGTTCAAGGAAGCCGTCATCCCGATGCTCGACGCGCTCGAACCGTCGGCGGCCGTGATCGACAGCGTCAACACGATCGTCAACGACGACGGAAAGCTGACCGGGTTCAACACCGATTATTCGGCGGTCCGCACGCTGGTCGAGGAGGCGGGGCTGGCCGGCACGCGCTTCATCCTGCGCGGCAGCGGCGGCATGGCGAAGGCGACCGCCGCGGCATTGCGCGATGCCGGGTTGCGCGACGGCATTGTCGTGTCGCGCAACGAGGCGACCGGGCGGGCGATCTGCGAACAATACGGCTTCGGCTGGGCCGCCGAACTCGGGGGGCTCACGGCACCTCTGCTGGTCAACGTGACGCCGCTCGGGATGCGCGGCGACAACGCGGACACGCTGGCGTTTCCGGAGGCGACGATCGCCGCCGCCGACACCGTGTTCGATGTCGTCGCGGTCCCGCCCGAAACCCCGCTCCTGCGCGCGGCGAGGCGTCTCGGCAAACGGGTCATTACCGGCCAAGCCGTCGCCGCGTTGCAGGCTCTGGAACAGTTCGTCCTCTATACCGGCCAGCGTCCTTCGCCTGAGCAGGCCGATGCCGCGCGGGACTACGCCGCCGGCTGACTTGTCCGTGCCCACCGGGCCTCGGCGGCGGCGCGGATCAGCAGCGCGTCGTCCCAGCGGTCCGTGAGGTCGTTGCCGTCCGCACCGGTGATCGCATACGGCTTCGGCCCCAGCTCGCAGACGAACGCGAACGTGTCGTTCGGACGCGCGCGCCGCCGCCAGCTCGCCATGCCGTATTCCCACCAGTCGAGGAACAGGTCGAACAACGGCCGGTGGTGTTCGAACGACACCTCGACCTGGACCTGCTCGCGGCTCGCGACCCGGCCGTGGATCGAGCCTGCCCGGTCGAGAATTTGCCGGACCAGCACCTGATGTTCCTCGGCGACCGGCCACGCGAACTCGCGCCCGACCAGGATGTGCGACAGGTCGGCGCACATCTGCATCTCCGGTACGGCGTCCATCAGGTCGAGCGTGAAGTGCAGGTCGGTCGTCATGCGGTCGCGATGCGTCTCGATCAGCACGGGGAAGTCGACCTGCTCGGCGAGCCGCATCCAGCTTTCCAGCAGCGGCACGCAATCCGCCACGCGGCGCGGCCGGATGTCGGGCTGCACGTCGAGGTGGTGCACGCCCGCCTCGACCGCCAGCTCCAGCACCGGCTTCATGTCGTCGACGGTTTGCGGAAACGCCTGCCCGGTGAACGCGAGATTTCTGGCTCGCAGCAGCGGGATCAGTTTTCGCACCTGCGCGGCGTCCACGCATTGCCCGCACACGCCGTCGTAGCCGGCGTCGGCGATCCGCTCGATATTGGCCTCCAGCGTCGGCTCGAACCCGTCGGTGTGCCGCCGCTCCATCGCCCATAGCGACTGAAAGACGAGCATGCGCTGGGTCATGGCGCGACCCATTCGCCGGTCTCGGACGATCGCACGATCGCGTCGACCGTCGCCTGGATGCGCGCCGCCTCGCGGAAATCGGGCATGAACGCCGGACCGCCCGCGACGGCCGAGAGCACCGCGTGCACCTCGATCGTTTTGAGGTCGTTGAACCCGAGATGATGGCCGGGGGCCGGGCAGAACCGGTCGTATGGCGGGTGCGCGGGGCCGGATAGGACGGTCCGGAAACCTTCCCGCCCGGGCGTGCCGCCGGCGACGAACAGCTGCAACTCGTTCATCCGTTCCTGATCGAATGCGATGCTGCCGCGCGTGCCGGTGACTTCGAACGCGAGGCTCATCTTGCGGCCCGACGCGAGCCAACTGGCCTCGATCGAGCCGGTGGCCCCGCTCGCGAACCGCAGCAGGGCGCGCGCGACATCGTCGACCTCGACCGCGCGGCGACCGCCGCCGGGCAGCGGCCGGTCGCCGTGCACGGTCACCACCTGTCCGCACAATTCGGAAATGTCGCCGCAGAGGAAGCGCGCGATGGACAGGATGTGGCTGCCGAGGTCGGCGACGACCCCGTGCCCGCCGGCGGGGTCGAGCCGCCAGGTCCACGGCGCTTCCGCGTCGGCCATGTAATCCTCGGCGTGCAGGCCGCGAAAGCCGACCACCTCGCCGATCTCGCCGCCCGCGATCATCCCGCGCGCCGCCATCAGCAGCGGGTTTTTGAGGTAGTTGAAGCCGACCGCCGTCACCACGCCGGCGGCCTCGGCGGCGTCCGCCATCTCGGCCGCGTCGGCGGCGGTCGGGCGCCAGCGGCTTCTCGCAATAGACGGCCTTGCCGGCGGCGATCGCGGCCAGCGCGATCGGCTTGTGCAGGGCGTTCGGCGTCGTGATGTGCACCAGGCGCACCGCCGGGTCCGCCACGACATCGCGCCAGTCGGCGGTGGAGCGCGCAAACCCCAGATCGCGCGCCGCCGCGACCGCCCTGGCCGGATCGGCGTCGGCCAGGATTTCGAGCGACGGCACCACTTCGGCGCCGAACACGCCCTGCACCGCACGGAGCCCGAGCGCGTGGCTGCGCCCCATGAAGCCCGTGCCGATCAGGCCGACGCCGATGGTTTGGGTCACGACAGCCGCACGACCTTGCCGGACTTCATGCTCTCGAGCGCCGCGTCGGCGAGCCGCAACGCCTGCAGCCCGTCATCGAAGCTCGCGAGCGGCGTGGTTTTCTCCGCGAGCGCCGTCACGAAATGGTCGATCTCGGCCGCGTACGCCTCCTGATAGCGCTCGATGAAGAAGTTCAGCACCGGATCCTTCGCGTCGGTCGACGCGCCGGTCGACAGCTCCACCGTCGTCGCGCGGCGGTTGCCGGCGGTCAGCATGCCGAGCGAGCCGAACGCCTCGATCCGCTGGTCGTAGCCGTAGGTGGCGCGGCGGCTGTTGTTGATGTGGATCAGCGCGCCGGATGCCGCCCGCAGCGTCACCATCGCCGCGTCGATGTCGCCCGCATCCTTGATGGCCGGGTCGACGAGGTTCGCGCCGAACGCCTGCACCTCGACGATGTCGCCCGCGAGATACCGCGCCATGTCGAAATCGTGGATCGTCATGTCGCGGAACAGGCCGCCCGAAACGTTGATGTAGGCGATCGGCGGCGGGCCGGGATCGCGGCTCGTGATGACGACCTGTTCCAGCGTGCCGATCTCGCCGAGGCGGTCGCGGAGTGCCCGGAACGACGGGTCGAAGCGGCGGTTGAAGCCGATCATGACGGTCGGGTTCAGCTTGCCGATCTCCGCCCAGCACGCGGTGGCGCGCGCGATGTCGAGGTCGATCGGCTTCTCGCACAGCACCGCCTTGCCGGCGCGGACGGCGGCGGTGATGAGCGGGACGTGCGTGTCGGTGGACGACGCGATCAGCACCGCCTCGACCGCCTTGTCGGCCAGCAGTTCGTCGACGCTCGCGGCGGCGCGGACGCCGAGGTCGCGCGCGACCTCGTCCGCCGAGGATTTGACGATGTCGTAGACACCGACGAGCTCGGCACGCGGATGGCGGGCGAGATTGCGGGCGTGCATGCGGCCGATGCGGCCACAGCCCAGGACGGCGAAGGCGACCATGTCGTTGTCTCTTTCAGGAAAGGTTTAGACGGCCATCGTCGACGCGGCCGCGTGCCGGCCGATCTCGATCATGCTCTCGCGCAGATCGGCCGCGATGTCGGCGCTCGCGTGCACGGCCGGGGAGAACGGCTCGAACGAGAACGGTCCCGCGTAGCCGCCGCGTTGCAGCGCCTCGATCTGGCCGATGTTGTCGATCAGGTCGTCCGGCCCGACCAGCACACGGAGCGGGTCGCGGTAGCTGTCGAGCGACGCCGCCGTGTCCTCGACGCCGGAGATGTGGACGAGGCCGGTGCGGGCCGGGAACAACTCGGTCTCGCCCGAGACCGCGTGGTGGAACGTGTCGTGCAGCACCTGGAACACGGCGCCACCATCCACGACGTCGATCGCGTCCACCGCGGTGCGCTTGAGCCGCAGCGCGCACTCCGCGAAGCCGAGCGGCTCGATCAGGCCGATCAGCCCGTGCGCGCTCAGGATCGGCATCAGCGCGACAAGCGCATCGAGCAGATCGGACTCGCGACGGCTTTTATCGCGGGTGTCGTCGGTCGAGTTGGTCGGGCACAAAACGATCGCCTTCGCGCCGCACTCGGCGGCATACGCGCACAGCGCCTCGGCCTCGACGGCACGCTCGTCCGACCACGACTCGAACTTCTGCAACGCGTTGATCGACAGCAGCGTGACACCGGCCGCGTGCGCCGCCTCCGCGACGGCCGACGCGGGTGTCCCGTCCTGCAAGGCGACGCCGGGAAGGTCGTTGCGGATTTCGACATCCCGGATGCCGATCTCGCGTGCGAGCGCGAACAGTCCGGCGACGTCGAGCGCGGGGGCGGCGATGTGGTTCAGGGCGAAATGAAGCGACATGGTGGTCTCCGAGGAAAAATTCAGGCTTTGCGGCGGCGGCGCTGGCGGTACTGGTCGGCCACCACGGCGGCGACGATGATGATGCCCTTCACGATATCCTGGATGTACGAGTCGATCCCGAGGAACGTGAAGCCGCTGGTCATGACGCCGAGAATGACGGTGCCGATCACGGTGCCGGAAATTCGCCCGACGCCGCCCGACAGGCTGGTGCCGCCGATGACGGTGCCCGCGATCGCGTCGAGTTCGTACGACATGCCCATCCCGGCCTGACCCGCGCCGGCGCGCGCCGCGGTGACGACACCGCCGAGGCCGGACAGCAGCCCTGCAATGGAGTAGACGACGATCAGGTGTCTGCTGACCGAGATGCCGGACACCCGCGCCGCCTGCACGTTGGCGCCGATCGCGTAGGTGAATTTTCCGTAGCGCGTGTAGCGTAAGCGCGATGTGGAAGATCACGGCGGTGCCGAGGAAGATCACGACCGGGATCGTGCCCGAGCCGACCCAACCGAAGCTGTCCGACAACTGGCTGATCGGCTGGCCGTGCGTGTAGAAGCGCGCCAGTCCGCGTGCGGTCACCATCATGCCGAGCGTCGCGATGAACGGCGGAATACCGGTCCACGCGATCAGCGATCCGTTCACCAGCCCCGCCAATCCGCCGACGAGAACGCCGGCACAGATCGGCACCAGCGCCGGCAGATCGGTGAGCCCCGGGAAGATCGCCCGCAAATTGTCCGAGTTCTGCGCGAGGCTCGCCGCCACCATCGCCGACAGCGCCAGCACCGAGCCCGACGAGAGGTCGATGCCGGCGGTGATGATCACCTGTGTCACACCGATCGCGAGCAGGCCGACGATCGACACCTGCAGCACGATGATCTGCAACCGCTGCGGGTTGAACAGGAAGCTCTGCCCGCGCTCGATCCAGCCGAGCGCCTCGAAGATCAGCGCGATGCCGACCAGCACGAGCAGGATGCTGGCCTCGGTCGGCATGCGGAACGGGCGGCGGCGCGGTGCGACCACGATCGGGGCCGCGTTGACGGATGTGTCCATGTCAAACGTCCTTGATTGGGGTCAGCCGGAGGCGAGCTGCATGATGGAAACCTGATCGGCCTCGGCGCGGTCGAGCGTGCCGGTCAGCCGTCCCTGGTGCATCACCATCACCCGGTCGCTCATGCCCAGGATCTCGGGCATTTCGGACGAGATCATGATGACCGCGAGACCTTCGCTGGCGAGGTCCGAGATCAGCTTGTGGATTTCCGCCTTCGCGCCGACGTCGATGCCGCGCGTCGGCTCGTCCAGGATCAGGATTTTCGGCTTGGTCATCAGCCAGCGTGCGATCAGCGCCTTTTGCTGATTGCCGCCGCTGAGGTTCTGCACCGTCTCGTACAGGCCGGGCGTCTTGACGCGCAGACTGGCGCTCATCGTCGCGCACAGCTTGGACAATGCGCTCTGCCGGACGAAGCCGCCGGTGGTGAACCGGTCGCGCAGCACCGCGACCTCCATGTTGTCGCCGACCGACAGCAACAGGAACAGGCCCGTCTCCTTGCGGTCCTCGGTCAGCAACGCCATCCCGTGCTGCATCGCGATCTTCGGCGACGCCACCCGCGTCGGCTGTCCGAACAGCTCGATCGTTCCCGACGTCGCGGGCGTGATGCCGAACAGCGTTTCGGCGACGTTGGTGCGGCCGCTGCCGACCAGCCCGGCGAGGCCGAGGATTTCACCCCGCCGCAGGTCGAAGTCGATGTCGTGGAACACGCCGGCCAGCGACAGGCCGCGCACCGACAGCACGACCTCGCCTTTCGCGACGTTCGATTTCGGATACATCGCGGTCAGCTCGCGCCCGACCATGAGCGTGATGACGCGGTCGCGGTCGAGGTTCGCGGCAAGGTCGGTCGCGACATGCCGCCCGTCGCGAAACACCGAGACCTCGTCGGCGATCGCGAACACCTCGTTCATCTTGTGGGTAATGTAGATGATGCCCTTGCCGCGCGCGCGCAGGTCGCGGACGATCGCGAACAGATGGTCCACCTCGCGGTCGGTCAGCGCGGAGGTCGGCTCGTCCATGATCAGGATGTCGGACTCGTAGGATACAGCCTTCGCGATCTCGACCATCTGCCGGTTGGCGATGGTCAGCTCGCTGACCTGCTGCTCGGGGTCGAGGTCGATGTTCAACCGGTCGAACAGGTCTTGCGTCTGCCGCCGCATCGCCCCGTGATCGACGAGGCCGAGCCGGCTCAGCGGTTCACGACGGATCCAGATGTTTTCGGCGACCGTCATGAACGGCATCAGGTTCAGCTCCTGATGGATCATGGCGATGCCGAGATCGAGCGCCTCCAGCGGCGAGCGCATCGTGACCAGCTTGCCGCGCACGCGGATCGTGCCGCTGCTGGGCGCGATGATGCCGGCAACGATCTTCATCAGCGTCGATTTGCCGGCACCGTTTTCGCCCATCAGCGCGTGCACCGTGCCGGGCCGCACTTTCAGCCGCACGCCATCGAGGGCAACGACGCCGGGGAACTCTTTCCGCACGTCCTCGAGTTCGAGCAGATACTCCGCCGTCTCGGCGTCAGGTGGGCGGCGTGTAAGCGTTTCGGTCTGCATCGGCGCGTCCTCCCGAAAATCGCCCGTTCTTCGACGGGTCGCAAAGAAAGCGCGCCGGTCCCGTAAAGGACCGGCGCGAACGCCTCATTTGTTCATGAACGTCTTGTAGTTGTCGCGCGAGACGAGCTGGAACGGCACCCACAGATAGCTGTCGACCTTCTCGCCCTTGGCGAGGCTGATCGCCGCATCGACCGAGCCCTTGCCCTGCCCGCGCGCGTCCTGGAACACGGTGACGGCGAGATCGCCCTTCGACATCGCCTGCAGCGCGTCCGGCGTTGCGTCGACGCCGCCGACGAGCACCTTCTGCGGCGAGATGCCGGCCTGCTTCATCGCGATCAGCGCGCCGAGCGCCATCTCGTCGTTGTTGGCCGCGACGGCGTCGATCTTCTCGCCCGACACGATCCAGTTGTTCATCAGGTCGATCGCTTCGTTACGCTGGAAGTTCGCCGTCTGCTTCAGGATCACCTTCATGCCGGGGTATTTCGCGACCACGGTCTCGACGTCCTTGGTCCGCAGGTCGGCGGCGTTGGTGGCGAGTTCGCCCTGCATGATGGCGACGTTGCCCTTGTGGTCCATCAGCCGCGCCAGCTCCTCGGCCTCGAGCGTGCCGGACTGCGTCTCGTCGGAGCCGACGAACGACACGCCGGCCGGCAGCGTCGCTTCGATCGGCTTACGGTTGACGTAAACCAGCGGCATGTGACGCGTCGGTCGCGAGCTTGGTCATCTTCGGCGTCGCCGACGTGTCGACCGGGTTCACGATGATCGCGTCGGCTTTTTCGGCGATGAAATTCTGGATCTGGCTGAGCTGCTTGCCGATGTCGCCCTGCGCGTCCTCGAACTGGATGTCGACGTCGCCCTTGCTGGCGGCCTCGGCGCTCATCGCTGTGCGCAGGATGGTCAGGAAGTTGTCGTCGAAATGCGCCATGCTGACGGCGATCTTCGTCTTCGCGTCGGCCGTGGCGGCGAATACCGGGACAGCGAGCATGGCCAGAATGGTGGCGGTGGACAGCAGAGTCTTTTTCATTGGAGACGTCCTCGTTTGATTTAACTTCGCCGCGTTTGGTCCGGCGTTCCCAATCTGTAACGGTGGGCATGGAAAACCCGCAAGTGGTTTGCGATTAAATCTAGCATCCCCTCATGGGTCGAAACGCACCAGTGATAGGAGACTTCATTCTACGCGGGCAGCAACGATCGCAGCCGCACCCCAGACGACGCGAGCGACGCCGGATCGGGCGTGACACGGCGCGCGATCATCATTTCCGCCACCTTCACGTCCTTCGCCAGCGACGGCTTCCCGACGGCGCTCACCGCCACCAGCCGGCCCGTCTCGTCGAGATGAAAGACGATCAGGGTGCCGTCACCCTCCCGCCGCACGGTGGACACGCCGGCCGACGGAAGTCCCGCGACCTGCAACGTCTGATCGTATTGATCGGACCAGAACCAGGGCACGTCGTCGAACGGCTCGTCGTGCCCGAGCATGTTGGCCGCCGCGTGGGCACCCTGCGCCTGCGCGTTGCGCCAAGCCTCCAGCCGCAACCGGCGCCCGTCGTAAAGGGTCGCGGGGAACGAGCAGCAATCGCCGGCGGCGTAGATCGCGGCATCGTCGGTGCGAAGATGGTCGTCGACCCGGATGCCGTCTTCCACCGTCAGGCCGCACCCGGTGGCGAGTGCGGTTTCCGGCACCGCGCCGATCCCGGCCACCACGGCGTCGCATTCGTGCTCGCTGCCGTCCGCCAGCACCACGCGGTCGGCGAGGATCGCGGCGATCCCGACACCGAGCCGGATCGCGACACCCGCCTCCGCATGGCGCTGTCCGACGATGGCGGCGATTTCGGCCGGCACGCCACGCATCAGCAGCCGGGGCGCCGCCTCGATCAGGGTCACCGCGCAGCCGCGCACGGTCGCACTCGCCGCGATTTCGAGGCCGATGAAGCCGCCGCCAATGACGACCAGCTTGGTGCCCGGCCGCAGCCTCGCCCGCATCGCCAGCGCGTCCGCGAAGTTGCGGAGATATAGCGCCCGCTCCGCCCCGGGGACGGTCAGCCGGCGCGGTTGCGCCCCGGTGGCGAGCAGCAGCCGGTCGTACTCGACAAGCTGTCCGCCGGCGTGGACGACCCGCGCATCCCGGTCGACCGCCTCCGCCCGGCTCGTGTGCAGGAACGTTATGTCGTGCTCCGCCAGCCGGTCATGGCCGACGATGGTCGCGGCTTCCGGCTCCGTCTCCGACACCATCGCCGCCTTGGACAAGGGCGGGCGTTCGTACGGGGCGTGCGGCTCCTCGCCGATCAGCGTGACCTTGCCGGTCCAGCCCTGCTCGCGCAGTGCGACCGCCGCCCGCGCCCCGGCCTCGCCGGCCCCGACGATGACCATGCCGGCGGACGTCGCCACGATCAGCCGACCTGGATCAGGACGGCATCGCCCTCGACGCGGACGGGGTAGGTCTTCAGATCGACGCACACCGGTGCCCCGAGCGCCCGGCCGGTCTTGTAGTCGAACCGGCCGTTATGCTTCGGGCACTCGATCACCGTGCCCATCACCAGCCCGTCGGCCAAGTGGATCGACTGATGCGTGCACAGCCCGTCGGTCGCGAAGAAGGTGTCGTCCTCGTCGCGGTAGATCGCGAATGTGCGGCCATCGTGATCGAACCGGATGACGTCCTCGGCCTCAACGTCATCCTTGGCGCAGGCCCGGACCCAGCTCATTCCGCGGCCACCGCAAGCGGCTGCGTTCCCATCGCCGCGAGCGGGCGTGCGCCGCCGGGCAGTTCGCGCCGCACGAAGAACGCCGGATCGCGGCGCTGACGCATCAGGGCGGGGATGATCTCCCGGTAGGCGGACAGGATCCCCGGATACGGCGCCGGCATGTCGGTCCGGATCGCCGCGTGCAGCTTCGGCAGCGCGTGATACGGCACCATCGGAAACATGTGGTGTTCCACGTGATAGTTCATGTTCCAGTAGATGAACCGGAACAGCGGGTTCATCATCACCGTGCGTGAGTTGAGCCGGTGATCCAGCACGTCCTCCGCCAGACCCGCGTGCTGCGTGAGCCCGAACATCAGGTACATCCACGCGCCGTAGAACGACGGCAGCCCGATCAGCATCAGCGGCAGCAGGCTGTGCAGCCCGATCGCGAGGGCGATCACCACGGCATAGATCCCGACCCAGATCCGGGCGGTGCGGAACACCTTCGGATATTCCATCTCCGGGATGAAGCTCGCCTCCGCCGCGCCGAGGCGGCCGAACGCGTGGCGCACGACGTGGCGGAATTCGGCGAACCCGCTGCGAAGCGCGAAGACGTTCATCACCAGCACCAGCCAATCGGTCGGCCGGGGCACCCCGATTTCCGGGTCGCGCCCGACGACGATCGTATCGGTGTGGTGGCGCGCGTGGCTCCAGCGCCAGACGGTCGGCTCCCGCAGCACCATGAACGACGCCATCTGGTAGACGACGTCGTTCATCCAGCGCGTCTTGAACGCCGTGCCGTGGCCGCATTCGTGCCAGCGCGAATCCGAGGCCGAGCAATACATGACGCCGTAAGCGGCGAAGATCGGCACCGCCCACCAGGTGCCCCAGGTGAGGCAGCCCGCTCCGCCGAGCGCGATCAGCGACGCGAACCAGATCAAGGTGTCGCGAATGGCCGGCGCGTCGGAGCGCTTCATCAGCTCCTTCATCTGCTTGCGCGGCACCGGGGCCGCGAACCAGGTGGCGGAGGCGAGGCCCCGCTCGACCGCAAGACGGCCATCCGCCCCGGTCAGACTGTAATCGCGCCGCACTGCGGACATGGCCTGCCTCTCCCGAGCATCGTTTGACGCGGCGCTTTGTTCGAGGTTGTCGCCGCTGTGCGCCATTATATCGCCGGGCCGGGCCTTTCCCTCAACACGGCTGCGATGCAATCTATCATCGCATTTCAGAGCATCCCGCTGTCCGTGCAAGAGACCATCATGGCAAGAGCCCGATGCCGCGCCGCCCGACCGTAACCGATGTCGCCCGCGCCGCCGGTGTCAGTGTGGCCACGGTCGACCGGGTGCTGAACCGCCGCCATCCGGTGCGCGAGGACACCGCCGCACGGGTCGCGAGTGCCGCGGCCGAGCTCGGTTATCACGCGACGTCGCTGCTGCAGCAGCGGCTGACCAGCGACCTGCCGCAGGTCGTGTTCGGCTTCCTGCTGCAGAAGCGCGCCGACCCGTTCTATCAGGCGCTCGCCGGCGCCCTGGTCTCGGCCGTGCGGGACGCGCGCGGCGTGCGCGGCCGGGCCATCGTCGAGTTCATGGAGGATCTGTCCCCGGCCACCACGGTCGCCGCCCTGGCCGCCATGGGCCGGCGCGCGACGGCGATCGCGGTCGTCTGCGGCGATCACCCGACCGTCTCCGAGGCGATCGACGCGTTGCGCAAGCAGGGTGTCGCGGTCTGGTCCCTCCTGTCCGATCTCACCGCACCGAGCCGCGCCGGCTATGTCGGGCTCGACGGGCGGAAGGCGGGGCGGACGGCGGCCTGGGTGATCGCGCGCACCGGCCCCGTCGGCCCGGTCGGCATCGTCGTCGGCAGCCACCGCTACCTCGGGCACGAACTCTGCGAGATCGGCTTCCGGTCCTACTTCCGCGAGCACGCGGCCGAGTTCCGCATCCTGGAAACGCAGGTCAACCTGGAGGACGCGCGGCTGGCGCACGAATCCACCGTCGAGCTGCTCAGCCGCCACGGCGACCTGACCGGGCTTTATGTCGCCGGCGGCGGGATGGAGGGGGTGATCCAGGCCCTGCGCGACAACGGGGCGGGCCGGCGGGTGCGGCTCGTGTGCAACGAGTTGGCGCCGGGCACCCGCGCCGGTTTGATCGACGGCGTGGTCACGCTCTCGATCGTCACACCCGTGACACAGGTCGCCGTCCGCGCGATCGAGCTCATGGCCAAGACGCTGGCCGAGGCGGGCGGCGAGCCGGCGCGGCTGTTTCTGCCGTTCGAGATGGTGACGTCCGAGAACCTGTCGTGGTGACGTTTGGACCTCGTCAGGCCGTCGCGCCCTCGACGATTTCGAAACCGGTGTCGATCGTCTGCGGCGTCGCGGTGCGCTCCGGCTGCGAGAGGATCTGTTCGACGGCGATGCGGCCGATCCGAAACCGGTTGGACCGGACGGTCGACAGCGGCGCCGGCAGCGCCTGCCCGATGTCGAGCCCGTTGAAGCCGAACAAGGCGAGGTCGCGCTTCACCGCGATGCCGCTGGCGAGGCAATGGAACACCCCGCCGACAGCCATGTCGTCGTTCGAGAACACGACGACGTCCGGCCGCGCGGGACCGGCCAGCAGCGCCGCCAGGCCCTCGCGTCCGGCCTGCGTGGAGCTCGGCCCGTCATGCAGGCGCTGATCGGCCAGGGTCAGCCCAGCCTCGTCCAGCGCCTGAATGAGACCGTCGAACCGCAATCTGGCGCGCCGGTCGGTGACCCAGTCGTGCCCGACATAGCCGAACCGGCGATAGCCGCGTCCGATCAGGTGCCGGCCGGTGGCCAGGCCGGCGGCGCGATGCGACAGGCCGACCGATAGGTCGATCGGTGTCGAATCGATATCCATCAGCTCGGCGATGCGGATACGGCTTTGATCGAGGCGGCGGCGCGTGATCGCCGTGTGCTCGAACCCGACGATGATCATCGCCGCCGGCTTCCACGCGAGCAGCGAGCCGACGAGCTTTTCCTCGACCTGCGTGTCGTAGCCGGTGATCCCCACGACCGGACGATAGCCGGACGGCTCGAGCGCGCTGTCGATGCCGCGCAGCACGTCGGCGAAGACGATGTTGGACAACGAGGGGATCACGACGCCGATCAGGTTCGACGTGGCCGAGGCGAGCGTCCCGGCGACCCGGTTTCGCACGTAGCCGATCTCGTGGACGGCGGCGAGCACGCGCACGCGCGTCTCGGCGGCGACCGGGCCGACATCGCGCAAAATCCGCGAGACGGTGATCTCGCTCACATCCGCCAGCCGCGCGACGTCCGCCAAGGTGACGGCCTGCGCCGACCCTAAAACGCTCCGTTTCTTGCGCGTATTCGCCGTCATCCCCCGCCTATACCGCCCGCGGCCCGCGCCGCCTATGACCGCGCGCCCCCTGTAACGATCTGCTGGGCACGCTTGGCCCGTGCTCCGCAGAAAAATGACAGCGCTGCCATTTTTCGTGATGACAGCGCTGCCATCGCGTGCGCTATTAGCGAAATCGACCGGAAGAACCGGCGCGGTTGGGGGGAAGCGAATGGCACACGAAGCCTCGGACGGGGTCGCCGTCATCGGGTTGGGCTCGATGGGCCTGGGGATCGCCACGACGATCGTGCGCGCCGGTTTGCCCGTCATCGGCTATGATCCGTCCGACACCGCGCTGACCCGGTTCACAGAAGCGGGCGGGCAAGTCGCGGGCAGTCCGGCCAAGGCGGCACAGGATGCCGGTGCGGTCGCGATCGTCGTCGTGAACGCCCTGCAGACCGAGGCCGTGCTGTTCGGCGCGGATGGTGTCGTCCCGACGATGCGCCCAGGCGGCGTCGTGCTGTCGTCGGCCACGATGGCGCCGGCCGATGCGCGCCGTCTGGCGGAACGTTGCAACGCCGCCGGCATTCTGTATCTCGACGCGCCGATCAGCGGCGGCTCCGCCAAGTCCGCGCGCGGCGAGCTGACCGTTATGGCGTCGGGCCACCCCGACGCGTTCGACCGCGCCAAACCGGTGCTGGATGCGATCGCCACGAAAGTCTACCGGCTCGGCGACGAGGCGGGGATCGGCGCGTCGTTCAAGATGGTCAACCAGCTGCTGGCCGGCGTGCACATCGCCGCGGCGTGCGAGGCGATCACGTTCGCCAAACGGCTCGGCCTCGACATCGACACGGTGTTCGAGGTCATCACCGCGTCGGCCGGCAATTCGTGGATGTTCGAGAACCGCATTCCGCACGTCCTGGCCGGCGACTATCGCCCCGCCAGCGCGGTCGACATCTTCGCCAAAGATCTCGGTATCGTGGCCAACATGGGCCTTGCGGAGAAATTCCCGACGCCCCTGGCCGCCAGTGCGTTGCAACTGTTCCTGATGACATCGGCGGCCGGAATGGGACGCGACGACGATGCGTCCGTCGCCCGCCTGATCGCGCGAATGACCGGCCTCGAACTACCCGGAATGACGAGCCAAGCCCACGACGAATAAGGCCGGTCGATCGACGATCGCGATAGAGGGAGTATAGGAATGATTGCGCGCGAGCACCCGGCGACAGTGATCGCACCGGTCCAGCCGACGGCGATGCGCCGGCGCTGGACGGCGCTGCTCCAGGTTCGCGAGCTGAACGTGCTCACCGCGCTTCTCGTGGTCGCCGCGCTCATTAGCTTTTCCACCCCGTACTTCCTGACGACCGACAACCTCATGGGCGTCTTCCGCTCGTTCTCGATGATCGCGATCATGTCGATCGGCATGGTGATGGTGATCATCACCGGCGGCATCGACCTGTCGGTCGGCTCGGTGATGGGCCTGTCGTCGCTGGTGACCGCACTGGGGTTCCAGTCCGGCTTGCCGAGCATCGTCTGCATCCTCGGCGGGCTCGTGACCGGGTTGCTGTTCGGCCTGTTCAACGGCCTGCTGATCACGGTCGTCCGGTTGCCGCCATTCATCGCGACGCTCGGCTCGCTCAGCATCGGGCGCGGGCTGATGTACATCATCACCCACGGCGTCCCGCTGACGCCCGATACCCCCGACAGCTTCTCCATCATCGGCCAGGGCTACGTCGGACCGGTGCCGGTGCCGGTGGTGATCATGCTGGTGATGACGGTCGTCTTCTCGGTCGTCATGCGGCAGACCCGGTTCGGACGCCACGTGTACGCGACCGGCGGCAACGAACTGGCGGCGCGGCTGAGCGGCGTCAAAACCGCCCGCGTGAAGCTGATCGTGTACATGCTGTCCGGCCTCATCGCGGGCATCGCGGGCATCGTCAGCTTCTCGCGCTATCTGTCCGCCGAGCCGGCCTCCGGGTTCGGCGCGGAACTCGACGTGATCGCGGCGGCCGCGATCGGAGGTGCCAGCCTGTCGGGCGGCGTCGGCAGCGTCGAGGGCGCAATCATTGGGGCGGCGCTGGCCGGCATCATCGCCAACGGCGTCGTGCTCATGAACATCAACACGTACGCGCAGCAGGCCATCACCGGCGCGGTCATCCTGATCGCGGTGAGCCTGGACGTCTGGCGTACGCGACGAGGGGGGCGCTGAACCGGAACAGCCGACATCGACGACCCGGCGTGCCGGGACCTTACGTGCCTCCCATAAACAAAGAACTCCGAGGAAAACGGCTTATGAACAACACTCAACGGATTGCGGCCGCGGCGCTGATCGCGGCCATCCCGCTCTGCGCGGCGACGCCGGTCGAGGCCAAGGACGCGAAGGACATCGTCATCGCGGTGATCCCGAAGGTCGCCGTCCCGTTCTTCGACGATTGCAACACCGGCGCCGCCGGTGAGGCGAAGGCGGAAGGCGTCCAGTATCAGTGGGTCGTCCCGCAGAACACCCAAGGCTCGACCCAGGTGAAGATTCTCGAAGACCTCATCAGCAAGAAGGTCGACGGCATCGCGATCTCGGTCAACGAGCCGAAATCGGTCCAGGCCATCATCAAGAAGGCCATGGCAAGCGGCATCAAGGTGCTGACGTTCGACTCCGATTCCGCGAACAGCGGCCGCAGCATGTATATCGGCACCAGCAACACCGCCGCCGGTCAGACCATGGGCGAGTCGATGGCAAAGGCGATCGGCGGTACGGGCGAGGTTGCGATCGTGACCGGACAGCTCGGCGCGGCCAACCTCAACGAGCGGATCAGCGGCATCAAGACGGCGCTGGCCAAATACCCCGGCATCAAGATCGTCGCCACCGAGGGCACCGAGGACGACCTCGCCCGCGCCGTCTCCGTCGACGAGGCGATCTTTCGCGGTCACCCGAACCTGAAGGGCATCTTCGGCGTCAGCCAGGTCGGCGGTCCGTCGGTCGCCAAGGTGATGGCGACCAAGGAGTTCGGCGACAAGAAGCAGACCGTGAAAGTGTTCGCGTTCGACGACCTCCCCGACACGCTGAAGGGCGTCAAGGCGGGCTTCATCCAGGGCATCATCGTCCAGCGCCCGGTGACGATGGGCAAGCTGTCGGTCCAGCACCTCGTCGCACAGGTCGAAGGCAAGGAGACGACCAGCGCGAACATCGACACCGGTGTTACGGTCGTCGATGCGAACAACCTCAACGGCTACACGAAGTAGATCGCAAGGCCGGCCGGGAGCGCACGCAGCGTCTCCCGGCGTTCTTCAACGCCTGTAGCGAGGCTCGACGACGATGACACCGTTCCTGCAAATGCGTGACGTCTCCAAGACCTTTCCCGGGGTTCGCGCCCTGAACAAGGTCGATCTGGACGTGCGCCTCGGGGAGGTGCACGCGCTCGCCGGCGAGAACGGTGCCGGCAAAAGCACGCTGATGAAGATCATGACCGGCGTCTACAAAGCCGATCCCGGCGGCAGCATCGCGATCGAGGGCACGCCGGTCGAGATCGGCGACGCTGTGCACGCGCGCGCTCTCGGCATCAGCATCATTTATCAGGAACTCTCGATGGTCGAGAACCTGACCGTCGCCGAGAACATCTTCCTGGCGCGCGAGCCGCTGCGCGCCGGCGGCCTGCTCGACAAGGCGCGCATGAACCGCGAGGCCGGCGACGTGCTGGCGACCCTGCACATGAACGTCGAGCCGACGACACAGGTCGCACAGCTCAGCATCGGCCAAAAGCAGATGATCGAGATCGCCAAGGCGATTTCCTACCGGTCGCGCATCATCATCATGGACGAGCCGACCGCGTCGCTCAGCCATCATGAGGCCGTGACGCTGATCGGCCTGATCCGCAAGTTGCGCGACCAGGGCATCGGCATCGTCTACATCACCCACCGGCTCGACGAGATCTTCGAGATCGCCGACCGCGTCACCATCCTGCGCGACGGCAGCACCGTCGACTCGCTTCCAATCGCCGAGGTCACGCGCGACATCCTGGTGCGCAAGATGGTCGACCGGGAGCTGAGCCAGCTGTACGGCAAGCACACATGCCATGCGACCGACGAGGTGTTGCTCGACGTCCGTGGACTGACGCTGAGCCACCCTCGCCCGCACCAGGCCAAGGTGCGCGACATCGATTTCACGCTGCACCGGGGCGAGGTGCTCGGCTTCTTCGGGCTGATCGGCGCGGGCCGGACCGAGATCATGGAGATGGTGTTCGGCATGCGCCCATCGACCGGCAGCATCGCCGTCGAAGGCAAAGCGGTCGACATCCATGAACCGGCCGACGCGATCGCGCACGGCATCGGCTTCGTCACCGAAGATCGCAAGGAGCAGGGTCTGGTGCTCGGCATGTCCGTCCGCGAGAATTTCAGCCTCACCCATCTCGAGGCTTATTCGCCGCATCAGTTCATCGACCGGCGCAAGGAGATGTCGCGCACCCGCGACTTCATCGCGTCGCTCGGCATCAAGACGCCGTCGACCGAACAGCGCGTCATCAATCTCAGCGGCGGCAATCAGCAGAAGATCGTCATCGCCAAGTGGGTCGCTCGGTCGCCGAAAGTGCTGATCGTGGACGAACCCACTCGCGGCATCGACATCGGCGCGAAGGCGGAGGTGCACGCCCTGCTGGCCCGGCTCGCGCGCGACGGCATGGGGATCATCGTGATCTCGTCCGACCTGCCGGAAGTACTCGCCGTCGCCGACCGCGTGATCGTCGTCAAGGACGGGCGGATCAGCCGCACGTTCGAGCGTGCCGACGCATCGCAAGAAACCATCATGGAAGCGGCGACGGCCTGATCGCTGTCCATCATCTAGGAGACTTCGCCATGAGCAAGAACGTCATCTTCACCGGCGGCAGCGGCAAGGCCGGCCGGCACGTCGTCCAGCATCTCGTCGAGCACGGCTACAACGTGCTGAACCTCGACATGAAGCCGCTGGACAACCCGAAGGTCCGGACCCTGATCACCGACATCACCGATAGCGGCCAGGTCTTCAACGCGATGACCACCACGCTCGAACTGCACGAGTTCGCGCCCGATCTGCGCGCGCCCAAGATCGACGCGGTCGTGCACTTCGCCGCCATTCCGCGGATCATGATCGTGCCGGACAACGAGGTGTTCCGCATCAACACGATGGGCACCTACAACATCATCGAGGCGGCCGAGAAACTCGGCATCCGCAAGACGATCATCGCTTCGTCCGAGACGACCTACGGCCTCGTGTTTTCGAACCAGCCGCGCGACCCGGTCTACCTTCCGCTCGACGAGGAATACCCGGTCAATCCGATGGACAGCTACGCGCTGTCGAAGATCTGCAACGAGCGCACCGCGCACGCCTTCCAGCAACGGTCGGGCGCGGACGTGTACGCGATCCGGATCGGCAACGTCATCGAGCCGCACGAATACAAGAACTTCCCGGGCTTTTTCGCCGACCCGGGATTCCGCAAGCGCCTGACCTGGAGCTACATCGACGCCCGCGACCTGGGGCAGATCATCCGGCTGGGGATCGAGACGGACGGGCTCGGCTATCAGGTGTTCAACGCGGCGCAGGACGATTGCTCGTCCGATCTGCCGACGGCGGAACTGCTGAAGCGCTTCTACCCGAACGTGCCGGTTCACGGGCAGCTCGGCGAATTCGAGGGATTGCTGTCGAACAAGAAGGCGCGCGAGGTATTGGGCTTCCGCGAGCAGCATAATTGGCGCAGCGCGCTGGCCGCCGACAAGGCCGCCCGATGACCAAGGAACGGGTCGGGTTCATCGGGCTCGGCCTGATGGGCCACGGGATCGCGAAGAACATCGTCGAAAAAGGCTGGCCGCTCGCGGTCCTCGCGCATCGCAAGCGGGACGCGGTGGACGACCTCGTCAAGCGGGGCGCCACCGAAGTGGCAACCCCGCGCGCACTGGCCGAGACATGCGACGTGGTCGTGCTCTGCGTCACCGGTTCGACGCAGGTGGAGGCGATAATCGACGGTCCGGACGGGCTGGCGTCGGCCGGGCGCGAGCTTCTGATTATCGACTGCTCGACGTCCGAACCCGCGTCCACCATGCGGCTCGCGGCGGCGCTGGTCCCGGCGGGGATCACGCTAATCGACGCGCCGCTCGGCCGGACGCCGAAGGATGCGTGGGAGGGCACGCTCGACGTGATGGTCGGCGGCGCGCCCGAGATCGTGGCACGGGCACGGCCGATCCTGGAGGCGTTCGCGGGCCGCGTGATCCCGA
The DNA here is from genome assembly GCA_963756975.1 of uncultured Alphaproteobacteria bacterium. Classification (GTDB taxonomy): domain Bacteria; phylum Pseudomonadota; class Alphaproteobacteria; order Acetobacterales; family Acetobacteraceae; genus CAVRQM01. Next base: position 1,447,234 of record CAVWPS010000002.1, read on the forward strand.
CGGGGCCGGCCGGCACCGGCCACACGATGAAGCTGCTGAACAACTTCCTGTCGATGGGCTACGCGGCGCTGTACTCGGAGGCGCTGATGCTCGGCGCCAAGGCGGGCCTGAAACCCGCCGTGTTCGACAGCGTCATTCGCGGCGGCCGCATGGATTGCCCGTTCTACCAGACGTTCTTCAAATACGTCATCGAGCGGGACCGTAACGCCCACCGCTTCACCATCGTGAACGCGTTCAAGGACGTGACGTACCTGGCCGGCTTCGCGCAGGCGATGGGTGTCGCGAACCCGGTCGGCGCCGCCGTCCGCAACAGTTTCGCCGTGGCCGTCGGCACCGGCCATGGCGAGGATTACGTGCCGATGCTGTCCGATATCGTGGCCGAAATGAACGGAACGTCGCTGACCGCATAAGACGTCATAACAAGAGAGAGGAAACACCATGAAGACGACGACAATCCTGACCGCCGTCGCGGCATTGGCCGCGACCAGCCCGGTCGCGCGGGCCGCCGATCAGCCGGCGATGACGCCGCTCTCGGTGCCCGCGAAAACCCTGCAGGCGCCGACCGCCGACATCAGCCCGGAAATGCAGGCGATCATCGCGCGCCCGCTCAACCCCGGCTGGAATTTTCACCCGAAGACCGGTGAAGAATGGCGCGCGATGGCCAACAAGATCGCCGATACGGTCACGCCCGGCCTGCCGGCGATGGAGCAGCGGATGCACGTCAAGGTGGAGCAGTCGACCATCGACGGCGTCAAGGTCGCCATCGTGACCCCGGACGACATGCCGGAGCAGAACAAGGACAAGGTGATCGTCCACGTCCACGGCGGCTGCTACGTCTACTTCCCCGGACCCTCGGGCACCACGGAGGCGATCATGATGGCCGGCTTCGGGCACTACAAGGTCATCGCGGTCGACTACCGCATGCCGCCCGACGCCTATTTCCCGGCGGCGATCGACGACGCGATGACCGTCTACAAATCCGTGCTCAAGACAACCGCGCCGAAGAACGTCGGCATCATCGGCACCTCCGCCGGTGGGGCGCTGACGCTCGAAATGGTCGTGAAGGCCAAGCAGGACGGGCTGCCGATGCCGGGGGCGATCGCGCCGGGCACGCCGATGGCCGACGTCACGAAAACCGGTGACTCGTTCTACACGAACGAGTTCGTCGACAACGTATTGGTCTCGCCCAGCGGCTTCTGCGACGATGCGGCCGCGTTCTACGCGCATGGCCACGACATGAAGGACCCGCTGCTGTCGCCGGTCTATGCCGACATGACCGGTTTCCCGCCGACGATCCTGACCACCGGCACGCGCGACCAGCTGCTCAGCAACACCGTGCGCGTGCACCGCAAGCTGCGCCGCGCCGGTGTTGAAGCCGACCTGAACGTCTACGAGGGCGAGTCGCACGCGCAGTATCAGTTCGACGACACCGTGCCGGAGACCAAGGAGGCGTTCACCGACATCGCCGACTTCTTCGGCAAACACCTCGGCAAGTAGACGTCCAACACTCACCGCGAAGGCGAATGGCATGCTGCGTTTCTCCGCGAACCTCGGCTTCATGTGGCCGGATCGTCCGCTGCTCGACCGGATCGACGCGGCCGCCAAAGCCGGGTTCCGCGCGGTGGAACTGCACTGGCCTTACGACGTGCCGGCCGCGCGCGTGCGCGACCGGTGCGCCTCGCACGGGATCGGTCTGCTCGGGATCAACACCGTTCGCGGCGACGTCGCGAACGGTGAGAACGGGCTCGGCGCGCTGGCCGGACGGGAGGCGGAGTTTCAGGCCGCCGTGGACCAGTCGCTCGCGTTCTGCCGGGATGCCGGCGGCACCGCCGTTCACTGCATGGCGGGCGTGGTGCCGCCCGACCGGCGCGAGGCGGCGCGCGCGGTGTTCGTCGCCAACCTTCGCGAGGCGTCCGCCAAGGCGGCCCGCGACGGGATCACGCTGCTCCTCGAACCGCTGAACCCGCACGATGCGCCGGGCTACTTCTACTCGACGGTCGAGGAGGGGGAGGCGATCATCGCCGAGACCGGACGCGACAATTTGAAACTGATGTTCGACTGCTACCATGTCGGCCGGGTCGGGGGCGACGTGATCGCATCGCTCGAACGCCTGCTGCCGGTCATCGGCCACGTCCAGATCGCGGCCGTTCCGAGCCGCGCCGAACCGGATCGCGGCGACCTCGATTATCGTGCGGTATTCGCGGCCCTCGAGCGGTCGCCCTACGCGGGATGGACCGGGTGCGAATACAAACCGGCGGGCGACACGGATGCCGGCCTGTCGTGGGTCGGCGCGCTTGGCGCGGACCTCACCGCCGACCGGGCAAGCTGATGCTGCTCGGGTGCGTCGCCGACGATCTCACGGGTGCGACCGACCTGTCGCTGACCCTGAGCAAGGAGGGGCTGCGCTGCGTGCAGAGCACCGGCATCCCGTCCCCCGCACTCGACCTGACCGGGGTCGACGCGCTGGTGATCGCGCTGAAATCGCGTTCGATCCCGGCACCCGACGCGGTGTCGCAATCGCTCGGCGCGGCGCGCGCGTTGCTGGCGCTCGGTGCCCAGCGGCTGTTGTTCAAGTATTGCTCGACGTTCGATTCGACCGACGACGGGAATATCGGCCCGGTGACGGAGGCGCTGCTCGGCCTCGTCGGCGGGCAGACGATCGCCTGCCCCGCTTTTCCGCGCGCCGGCCGGACGATTTACGCCGGCCAGCTCTTCGTCAATGGCGTGCCGCTCGCGGAAAGCCCGATGAAGGACCACCCGCTGAACCCGATGCACGATTCCGACCTGCGCCGGGTGCTCGGACGCCAGACGCGGCTGCCGGTCGGGCTGATCGCGTTCGACGACGTGGACGGCGGACCGGACGCGATCCGAGCGGCGCTGGCGCGCGAGGCGGGGGCTGGCCGCCCGGTCGCCATCGTCGACGCGCTGACCGACCGCCACTTGCGCAACATCGGCGCGGCGGCGGCGCATCTGCCGCTGATCACCGGCGGCTCCGGCATCGCGATGGGCCTGCCCGCCGCTTATCTCGCCTCGGGCCTGATCGCGGAACTGACGCCGCCGGCCCGGACCATGCCGGCCCCGCCCGGGCGCCGCGCGATTCTCGCCGGCTCCTGCTCGGCGGCGACGCGACAACAGGTGGCGCACGCGATCGGCGCGGGGCTGCCGGCGCTGCAACTCGACGCCGCAAAGCTGGCCGACGGCAGCCAGACCGTGGACGCCGTGCTGGGCTGGGTCGACGGCCGGACCGGCGAGGCTCCGATCCTGATCTACTCGAGCGCCGAGCCGGATGTCGTGCGCGACCTCCAGAGCCGGCTCGGGCGCGAGGCGGCCGGCGGCATGATCGAACACGTGCTCGCGGCGATCGCGCAGGGGCTGCAACGGCGCGGCTTTTCCCGCCTGCTGATCGCCGGCGGCGAGACATCGGGTGCCGTCGTTCAGGCCCTCGGCGCGCAGGCGCTGGCGATCGGCCCCGAGATCGACCCCGGCGTTCCCTGGACCCGCACGCTGGACGGACCCGCGATGGCGCTCGCGCTGAAATCGGGCAATTTCGGCGCGCCGGACTTCTTCGTGAAAGCCTGGGAGCGGCTGTCCTGAGCGCGGGAGTGGTGGGCGCAGTAGGGCTCGAACCTACGACCCGCTGATTAAGAGTCAGCTGCTCTACCAACTGAGCTATGCGCCCGCCGCCCGCCCCATACCAATCGCGCGGCCGCCTGTGAACCCCTTCCGCCGGGAACACGGCGTCACGAAGCGGTCACGACGCTTGCCGGGCATGAAGCTTGCGTGTTTCATCGGTCGCGGGGCCGTGATGAGATCGAGCCTTGGTGGAAAGGGCTTGGATGGCATACGCGCTTCAACAGCTCATCAACGGCGTCACGCTCGGCATGATCTACGGGCTGATCGCGGTCGGCTACACCATGGTCTACGGCATCATCGGCATGATCAACTTCGCCCATGGCGACGTGTTCATGGTCGGCGCGTTCCTGTCGCTGATCGTCCTCACCATCTTGGGCGCGGTCGGGATCTCCTGGTTGCCGCTCGCCCTGGTGCTTGCCCTCATCGTCTCGGCCGCCATCGCCGGCTTGTATGGCTGGACGATCGAGCGGGTCGCCTACCGTCCGTTGCGCGGCTCGTTCCGGCTGGCGCCGCTGATCTCCGCCATCGGCATGTCCTTCGTGCTGCAAAACTTCGTCCAGCTGGCGCAGGGCGCGACCCCGAAGAACCACCCGCCGTTCATCCCCGGCGGCTTCCAGGTGTTCGAGCAGAACGGGTTCGCCGTCCAGATCACCTGGATGCAGATCCTCATCACCGTCACGACCGTCACCATGCTCTGCATCTTCACTTGGCTCGTCACCCGCACGCCGCTCGGGCGGGAGATGCGGGCGTGCGAGCAGGATCAGCGGATGGCGCGCCTGCTCGGGATCGACGTCGACCGCACGATCAGCATGACATTCGTCATCGGGGCGGCGCTCGCGACCGTCGCGGGTATGCTGTTCCTGCTGCAATACGGCTCGATCGACTTCTTCATCGGCTTCAAGACCGGCATCAAGGCGTTCAGCGCCGCCGTTTTGGGCGGCATCGGCAGCCTGCCCGGTGCCGTGCTCGGCGGTCTGCTCATCGGCTTGATCGAGAGCTTTTGGGAGGGCTACGCGTCGATCGAGTATAAGGACGTGGCCGCCTTCTCGGTGCTGATCCTGGTGCTGATCTTCATGCCGACCGGCCTGCTCGGCCGCAACGACGTGGAAAAAGTATGAAGCCCACGCTTGGTGCCACGTTAGGGCCGGCTCTGCGCGACGCGGGTATCTCGGCGCTGATCGCGTTCGGCCTGTTCGGGCTGCTGCTCGGCACCCGGCTTCAGACCGACTACGCGCAGCTGCTGATCGTGCCGCGCCCGGTGCTGCTCGGCTCCGCCGTCGCCGTCGTGTTCGCCGGCCGGTTCGCGATGCATCTGTGGGCCGACCGGTTCGCGGCCCGGCGCGGTCCCGCGCGGCCGGCGCGAAAGCTGGCCGAGACGGTCACGCGCTTCGGCCGCTACCTCGCCCCCCTGCTGATCCTCGCCGCGGTGACGCTGCCGTTCTATTCCGGGCGCGGGACGCTCGATACCGGCAACCTGATCCTGCACTACGTCATGCTGGGCTGGGGGCTGAACATCGTCGTCGGCCTCGCGGGCCTGCTCGACCTCGGCTACGTCGCGTTCTACGCGATCGGTGCCTACACGTTCGCCATCGGCTCGACGACCTACGGGCTCGGCTTCTGGGAATGCCTGCCGCTCGGCGGCCTGTTCGCGGCGTTCGCCGGCATCCTGCTCGGCTTCCCCGTGCTGCGGCTGCGCGGCGACTATCTGGCCATCGTCACGCTGGCGTTCGGCGAGATCATCCGCGACGTGCTGCAGAACTGGACGACGTTCACCAGCGGCACCAACGGCATCAGCGTCAACGCGCACCCGACGTTGTTCGGCCTGAAGTTCACCAGCGGGGCCGGACCCGGCTCGTTCGCCGCGTTCTTCGGCCTGCCGGCGAGCCCCGAGTGGCGGGCCGTGTGGTGGTACTACATCATCCTAGCACTGGCATTCCTGACCAACTGGGTCAGCCTGCGCCTGCGCCGCCAGCCGCTCGGCCGCGCCTGGGAGGCGCTGCGCGAGGACGAGATCGCCTGTCGCGCGCTCGGCATCAACGTCACCGTGACGAAGCTGACGGCGTTCGCCATGGGGGCCACGTTCGCGGGCTTCGCCGGCGTGTTCTTCGCCAACCGCCAGGGCTTCGTGAACCCGGAAAGCTTCACCTACCAGGAGAGTGCCCTGATCCTGGCCATCGTCGTGCTCGGCGGCCTCGGCAGCCAGCTCGGCGTGGCGCTCGCCGCCGTCGCCCTGATCGGCGGCACGGAGCTGTTCCGGTCGTTCAACGATTACCGCGTTCTGGTGTTCGGCCTCGCCCTCGTCGTCATGATGATTTTGCGCCCACGCGGTCTGATCTCGGGCCGCACGCCGTCGGTCTCGCTCGGGCAACCGCACGAAATCTCGGCCGAACTGGTGGCACAAGGACGTGGCTGACGTTTCGGGCGACCCATTGCTGTCCGTAGAAGGCCTGACGATGCGGTTCGGCGGCCTGCTCGCCGTCGACAGCCTGACGTTCGCCGCGCGGGCCGGCGAAATCACGGCGGTCATCGGCCCGAACGGCGCCGGCAAGACCACCGTGTTCAACTGCATCACCGGCTTCTACCGCCCGACGTCGGGGCGCATCCGCCTCGCGCGCGATCACGGCGGACCGATTTCGCTCGAACGGCTGCCCGGCCACCTGATTACCCGCCGCGCCCGCGTGGCACGCACGTTCCAGAACATCCGCCTGTTCGCCGGCATGACGGTGCTCGAAAACCTCATGGTGGCGCAGCACAACACCATCATGCCGAATGTCGGCTGGGGCCTGCTCGGCGTGTTCGCGCTCGGCGGCATGCGGCGGCGCGAGCGCGAGGCGGTGGACCGGGCGCGGCTCTGGCTCGACCGCACCGGCCTGACCCGCCGCGCCGACGATCCGGCCGGGGCGCTGCCGTACGGCGACCAGCGGCGGCTCGAAATCGCGCGCGCGATGTGCACGCGCCCGGTGCTGCTATGCCTCGACGAGCCGGCGGCCGGGCTGAACCCGCGGGAGAGCGACGAGCTTGCCGACCTGATGATCGGCATCAAGCGCGACGGCACCAGCATCCTGCTGATCGAGCACGACATGGGTGTCGTGATGCGGATCAGCGACCATGTCGTCGTCCTCGATCACGGCCAGCGGATCAGCGACGGCACCGCGCGAGAGGTTCGCGAGGACCCGCGCGTCATCGCGGCCTACCTCGGCGAGGGCGACGAGGACGAGCCTGCCGATCAATCCGGCGAACAGGGCGGACCGGCGAACAGCCCCTACGCGGCGGACGCGGGCGTATGACGCCGCTGCTGAGCCTCGACGGCGTCTCGACCTATTACGGGTCGATCCAGGCGTTGCGCGGTGTCGATCTGGTGGTCGAGCCGGGCGAGATCGTGACCCTGATCGGCGCCAACGGGGCCGGGAAATCGACGCTGATGATGACCATCTGCGGCAGCCCCCGCGCCCGCACCGGCCGCATCGTCCACGACGGCACCGACATCACCGACATGCCGACGCACCTGATCATGCGGCGCGACATCGCCCAGTCGCCCGAGGGGCGGCGCATCTTCCCGCGCATGACCGTGCGGGAAAACCTGCTGATGGGGGCCCAAGGCCATTCCGGCACCGAAACCGACCGGCGGATCGGACGCATGTTCGAGCTGTTTCCGCGCCTGTCGGAACGCGCCGGCCAGCGCGGCGGCACGCTGTCGGGCGGCGAGCAGCAAATGCTCTCGATCGCGCGCGCGCTGATGAGCGAGCCGCGCCTGCTGCTGCTCGACGAGCCATCGCTCGGGCTCGCGCCCCTGATCGTGCGCGGCATCTTCAGCGCCATCCGGGAGTTGAACCGTGCCACCGGTCTGACCGTCCTGCTGGTGGAGCAGAACGCCTACCAGGCGCTGCGGCTGGCGCACCGGGGCTACGTGCTGGTCAACGGCGCGATCACCATGGCCGGAACCGGGGCCGAGCTTCTGGCGCGGCCGGAAATCCGCGCCGCGTATCTCGAGGGCGGTCACTGATCAGCCGGCCAGGTTGAGCATCTCCGTCACCCGGCCGGCCAAAGCCTCCATCGAGAACGGCTTGCCCAGCACCGCGAGGCCCGGCTCCAGCACGCCATGCCCGAACGCCGCCGCCTCGGCGTAGCCGGTGATGAACAATACGCGCAGCTCCGGACGGCGGACCCGTGCCGCGTCGGCGAGCTGCCGCCCGTTCAGCGCGGCGGGAAGTCCGACATCGGTCACCAGCAGATCGATCCGGGCTTGCGAATGCAGCAACCGCAGCGCTTCCACGCCGTCCGAGGCCGACAGCGTCGCGAACCCGCGTTCCTCGAGCACTTCGACGATCAACTCCCGGATGGCCGCCTCGTCGTCGACCACCAGCACCGTGCCGCGGATCGGCCGGTCGCGCTCCGTGCCCCCGTTGCCGGCCATCACGTCCGCCGGCGCGCCGGCGTCGCGACGCGGCAGGTAGACGCGGACCGAGGTCCCGAGCCCGACATGGCTATGGATCCGGACCTCGCCGCCCGATTGCCGGGCGAACCCGTAGGTCATCGACAGGCCAAGCCCGGTGCCGCGCCCGATCGGCTTGGTGGTGAAGAACGGATCGAAGGCGCGCGCCACGATTTCGGGCGTCATGCCGGTGCCCGTGTCCGTGACCGCGACACAGACGTGGTCGCCGGGAGGACCGTCGTGCGCCGGGCCGGTCTTCGCGCCGACAGGGACATTGCGGGCTTCGATCGTCAGGCGTCCCCCGTCGGCCATCGCGTCGCGGGCGTTGATGCACAGGTTCAACAGCGCGTTCTCGAGCTGGTTCGGGTCGCACAGCGTCGTCCACAACCCCTCCTCGATCGCCACGGTCAGCGTGATCGCGGGTCCGATGGTGCGGCGGATCAGCTCCTCCATGCCACCGATCAGGCGGCCGGCGAGCACGGGCTTCGGGTCGAGCGTCTGCTGGCGTGAGAAGGCGAGCAGCCGGTGGGTCAGCGCCGCCGCCCGCTCCGCCCCCTGCCGGGCCGCCCCGATATAGCGGTCCAGATCGCCGGTGCGGCCCTGCCCGACGCGGGTGCCGATCAGCTCCAGGGCGCCCATGATGCCGGTCAGCAGGTTGTTGAAATCGTGCGCGATCCCGCCCGTCAACTGGCCGACCGCCTCCATCTTCTGCGCTTGCCGCAGCGTCTCCTCGGCGGCCTGCAGCTGCGCCGCCGCCTCATGCTGTTCGGTGACATCGCGACCGACCGCGATGATGTGGTCATCGGCGGGCGAGGCGGTCCATTCGATCCAGCGCATCGAGCCGTCGCGATGCCGGTATCTGGTCTCCAGATGCCGGCGCGAGCCGATGCCGGCCGGCGACGATGTCTCCGGGTCGAACAGGTACTCGGTGAAATCGTGGCCGATCAGATCGTCCTCGGTCCACCCGAGCAGCCGGGTCCATGCCGGATTGGCCGCCACGATGACGCCGTCGGTCCCGAGCACGACCAGCAAGTCGCGCGACGCCTGCCACAAGCTGTCGCGCTCGCGGGTTCGCGCCGCGACCCTGACTTCCAGCAACTCGGTCAGTTGCCGGCGCGCCGCCTCGGCCGCGACCTCGTCGGTCACGTCGGCGACCACGCCGGTCATTCTCGGACGGCCCACGTCGGCGCGCTGCATGGCGAGGCCGCGCATGTCGATCCAGCGGATCTCGCCATTATCGGCACGCCGGATGCGAACGCGCAGGCCGAGGGGCTCGCCGAATCGCGCCGCGCGGTCGAACGCCCCGACCACCTTCGGCACATCATCGGGTACGACATGCCGGCGGAAATCGGCGAAACTCCAGGTTCCGGACAGCGTGGGGTAGCCGAGGATCGCGTGGTGGCGGGGCGAACAGATCGCGATGTCGGTGTCGGGGTCGAGCTCCCAGGTGCCGAACTCGCCCGCTTCCAGCGCCACCCGCAGCCGCTCCTCGTTCTCGCGCAGCGCCTCGGTCCGGTGCCTGCGCTCGGTCACGTCGGCACTCGTGCCGAGAAGCCGTCCCGGTTGCCCATCGGGACCGGGCAACACCAGGGCGCGAACATGCAGCCAGCCCGGCAACCCGTCCCCGCGCGGCACGCGATACTCGTGGTCGAGCTCCGTCCCGGCGGCAGCCGCCTCGTCGAAGGCGGCGCGCAGTCCGGGACGGTCGTCGGCGTGGATCGCGGACCGCACGTCTTCCATCGTGAACGGCCCGTCCGGCGGGCGGCCGAAATGCGCGCGCGTGCGGTCCGAGGCGGTCAGCCGCTCGGTTTTCAGGTCCAGCTCGAACACGCCGAGCCGCCCCACCCCGAGCGCCAGACGCAGTTGAGCCTCGCTCTCGACCAGAGCGTCCGACCGCTGGGCGTTCTCGGCCGCCAGGACCTCGTTGCGGGCGCGCAGGGCGACCAGCTCGCGCTCGAACGTGACGTCGTACTGGCTTGCGGTGAAATACGCCGGCTCGCCGTCAGCCCCGAGTAATGGCGAGATCAGCAACCGGTTCCAGAACGACGACCCGTCCTTGCGATAGTTCAGCACGTCGATTTCGATCGGCTCACCGGCGTCGATCGCGGTTCTCAGGGCCGCGACCGCCATCGGGTCGGTGTCCTCGCCCTGCAGAAAACGGTGATTTCGCCCGATCACCTCCGATCGATCGTAGCCTGTCAGGCGCAGGAACGCATCGTTGACGAACGCGAGCGGATTGTCCGGCTGTCGCGCATCGGTCACCGACATCGGCATCCGGTTACTCCAGAACGCCGCCGCGAACGGGTCGAGATCGCTCGTGTCACGACCAAGGGGAAGCTGGCTACTCAACGCCGGTTTCCGATCCGGCCATGCCAGTCCTGACCATGCCGCCAAACTCCGTATCCATCGTCAACCCACCCCGGGGCCGTCGAGTTCCCAGCTCTCCGCCCCATCGCGCGTGAGGTGGACGGCGCTGGCCTGCGCGCCGGTCTCGTTCAAGGCCCGGATCAGCCCGACACGGTCGGCCGGGGGTGCGATGAACATGACGAAGCCGCCGCCGCCCGCGCCGGACACCTTGCCGGCGAGCGCCCCGTGCGCCATCGCGGTCGCGTGCAGCGCGTCGATCGCGGGCGAGCTGACCCCGTCGGCTGTGCGTTTCTTGGCGAGCCACGACCGGTTCAGGATGTCCGCCATCTGCCCGACCCGGCCGCGCAACAGCGCCTGCTTCATCTCGACCGCGTCGCCCTTGAGCTGGTGCAGGCTCTCGATCGCCACCGGATCGAACCCCGGGCCGTGATCGCGCATCCGCCGCTGCTGGTCGACGATGATCGCGTCGGAGCGGCGCGAAATTCCGGAGAAGCACAGCACGAGCGATGCCTCCAGCTCGTTGGTGTGGGCGCGCGCGACCCGGAGCGGGTTCACGATCACCCGGTCGTTGGCCAGGAACTCGATGAAGTTGGCCCCGCCGAACGCGGCCGCGTACTGGTCCTGCTTGCCCCCCGCGAGCCCGAGGTCGATCCGCTCGATCTCGAACGCCAGGTGCGCCACGTCGTAGAGGCCGAGCGGCAGCCCGAGCCACGCGCGAAATGCCTCGACCAGCGCCACGACCAGGGCCGAGGACGAGCCGAGGCCGGAGCCGGCGGGCGCGTCGACATGGGTGGTGATCCGCAACGGCGGCAGCGGGGCGTCGGCCATCGCCCCCATCCGCCGCCAAACCCCGGCATGAATTTTCAGCCGCGCTGAATCGAGCGCGTCCGGGGAAACCCGCTCCTCGATGCCGAGGTCGCGGGCCGAGAGATGCAGGTCGCCGTCCGGCGAAGGTTCGAGGAACGCGTAGGCGTAGCGGTCGATGGTCGCGTTCAGCACGGCGCCGCCATGCTCGTCGCAATACGGGCTGAGGTCGGTGCCGCCGCCCGCCAGTCCCAGCCGCAACGGGGCGCGTGCCCTGACGACGCGCATCAGGCGCTCGCCCGGAGCAGGAACAGGTTCGGCCCGCCATAACCGAGCTCGCCGGACCAGACGTGCAGCATCTCGGCCCGCGCCCAGCCGGCCCGGCGCGCCATGGCGAGCACGTCCCACCCGAGGTCGCTCACCGGGGTCGCGGCCAGATTGAGTGCGATGCCGGGCACTCGCCGCCGAACCTCGGTATGCGACCGCCCGGCATCGAACGGGAACGACGCGAGCAATCCGCCTCCCGGTGCCGCCACCCGCCGCAGCTCGGTCAGCGCGGCGGCCGGCTCGGCGGCGCGGTGCAGCGCATCGATGGCGATGACCATGTGCGCGGCACCGGACGCGACAGCCAGGGTGCCGTCGTCGAGCGGCGATGAGAATGCGTGCGCGGTCCGGCCCAGCTCCGCGAGGCGATGTCGCAGTGGCGTGTCGGCCCCGAGCAGGACGACCGTCGACCACGGCCGCATCGCGGGCTCGGCCGCCGCCGCGTGCAGCAATGCGCGGGCCGGGCCGGACAGCGCGTCGGCGCAGTCGCACACCGCTTGTGGCCCACGGAGCGTGGTCGCGCGCAGGCACGGCGCGCAGGTGCCGGGCCGGCCGGCCCCGGCATGTTCGAGGGTTGCCGCGTCGGCCTGTTCCCGCGCCGCCATCACACCCGCAAGCGGGGCGGCGCGCGCCTGATAGTCGGCCAGCGATAGATAGGCGAGCGCGGGCAGACGAGCCGCCGTGGCCGGGCTCACGGGCGCCACGCGGGCGGCGACCAGGGCTCGAGCAGGACGAAGCATTGCCGCCCCTGTCGAACGGCGCGCGCGGGCAGATCGCCGTCGATCGGGCCGAGGGCCGACAGGGTGGCGGGGCTCGCCGCGAGGCGCAGTCCGGTGGCGGCCACGACCGGCCAGGTGACGATATCGGCCATTCCGCCCCCCATGTCCCCCCCGAACAGAATGCCGTCCGGCTCGGCCGCCAGCCGGGCGAGCACGCCGTCGAGTGCGCTGATGGAGCGCGGTGCCCGGTCCAGCACGGCCGCCACCGTCCCCCGCGCCGCGCCCACCCCCTCGGGCGCGATCCGCGCCGCCGGGGTCAGCGCGGCCAGCAGCGCCCACCGGGGCTCGGCAGGATCGTCCGGCAGCAGCAGCTCATGATGCGGCTCCATCATTCGCAGCAGTGCCAGCGCCGCGCCCAAATCCGGGCGGGCCAGCGCGAAACTGATCGCCGGCATGGCCGACACCGGACGGGGCGGCCCGAGTTCGCGGGCCAGCACGGCACGCGCCGCCGCGACCGCGCGCGAGGCGGGCGCGGCGGCGCGGGTGCCGGGCTCACGCAGCACGGCGGCCAGGGTTGCCAGCTCCGCCGCGAACGATGGCGGCCGCACGGCGCGGCACGCGACCAATGCCTCGATATCCGCCGACAGGTCGCGCAACTGCCCGTCCAGCGCGTCGATCGCCGGGTCGGCCGCCGGCGGCTCCGCCCGGCCGACCAGCTGCTGGCCGACGATGCGGCCGTCGCCCACCACCCGGACGGCCACCAGCCGCTCCGGCCCCGCCGCCAGCGCCGGGTCGATCCGGATCGAGAACCCGTGCGCCCCGTCGCCGATCCCGCGCCGTTCCAGGTCCCGGCGCGGCTGGTCGGCGACCGACGCGCCGGTGACCGCCCCGTCCACCAGAATCTCGACCGCCAGCCGCGCGTCCGGCTCGGCCGGGTTCCAGCACCAGCCTTCCAGCGTGCCGGACGCCATGCTCCGCCAACCGGCGGTCCATCGCACCTGCATGTCGCCTTCGATCAGGCTCACCACCGATTGAAACACCCTCGCGGCAACCATCTCCCCCGGCTATGACGCGAGCCGGCGGTACGGCGCAAGGGAGCACGGGTGCGGACGATCCTGATCACGGGCGCGGCCGGCATGGTCGGCTCCCACCTGACCGACGCGCTGGCGGATACCGCCGGCACGACCGTGGTCGCGACGTTTCACGCGCCGACGATCCGGGCGTCCGAAATGCCGGTGGGCCTGATCCCGCTCGATGTGCGTGACCGGGCGGCGGTGTCGGCCCTGATCGAGCGAACCCGGCCCGACACGATCCATCATCTGGCCGCGCAAAGCCTGCCGACGCTGAGCTGGTCCGATCCGTGGGCGACGATGGACGCGAACGTCACCGGCACGATCAACGTATTCGAAGCCGTGCGGGCGATCCGGCGATCCGATCCCGGCTACGACCCGGTGGTCGTCGTCGCCTGCTCCTCCGCGCAATACGGAGCGAGCCTGCTGACCGCGACCGGGCCGGTCGGCGAGGACACGGCGTTTCTGCCGCTGCATCCCTACGGCGTCAGCAAGGTCGCGCAGGATCTGCTCGCCTTCCAATACAGCCGCAACGACGGCATCCGCGCCGTCCGCGCCCGCATCTTCAACTGCACCGGCCCGCGCAAGCGCGCCGACGTGGTGTCGGATTTCTGCACGCGCGTGGCGGCGTTGAAGCGGGCGGGGGCGCGGCGCGGCACGTTGCGGGTCGGCAACCTGACCACGCGGCGCGCGATCCTGGACGTGCGCGATCTCGTCTCCGCGCTGACCCTGCTCGCGGCGCATGGCGCGCCGGACGCGTTCAACATCTGCGCGGCCGACGCGGTGCCGATCGGCGAGCTGATCCCGCTGCTCTCCGAACTGTCGGGCATCGAATTGTCGCCCGAGCCGGATCCCGCGCTGATGCGCCCGTCCGACGAGCCGCTGATCCTGGGCGACACGACGAAGCTTCGCGCGGCGACCGGCTGGACCCAGCGTCTGACGTTACGGGACACCGTTCGCGCCGTCTTCGAGCACGAGTGCGCCGCGTGAGCGACGACATGCGCCGCCGCGCCGTGTCGCTCGTGCATCGTCTGATGGACGTCGACGCCGAGATGCTGGCCTTGCGCGCGGAGGTCGGTGTCTTGCGGCGCGGCACGACGAGTGCTGGGTTCGAGCCGCCGACGGCCGACCACCCTTGGCCGCTGCGCGATCGCGGTGCACAGACGCAGCCGACGCTCGATTTTCAGGAGCACCGGGTCGACGATGCCGTGCTGGCGACCGCCGCCGAGGGTTCGGCGTTCCTGGCACGTCACGACCTGCTCGGCGAGCGACCCGACTTCGCCGCTGCCGTCGCCGAAATCTCGGCAGCCACACCGGCATTGCGCGCACCGCGCCGGGGTGAGGCCCCCGATGTCAGCATCGTCGTCCCCGTGCACGGCCAGCTCGCCTGGACGCTGAACGGACTGCACGGGTTGCTCGCGCACGACAGCCGCGCGACGGTCGAGGTGATCGTGCTCGACGATGCCAGCCCGGACGCGACGGCCGCGACCCTGAAACCGCTCGCGCGCGGCGTGCTGAAGCTGCGGAGCCTGACGAGTAATGTCGGGTTCATCGCCGCTTGCAACCTCGCCGCCGGCCGGGCGCGCGGAAAGATTATCGTCCTCCTCAACAACGACACCCGTCCGGTACCCGGCTGGCTCGACGAGCTGGTCGACGCCTTCACGCTGTTTCCGCGCGCGGGCCTGGTCGGCAGCAAGCTGCTGTATCCCGACGGCACGCTGCAGGAAGCGGGCGGCATCATCTGGCGCGACGGCTCGGCTTGGAATTACGGGCGCAACGACGACTCCAATCGCCCGCAATACACCCATGCCCGGCAGGTGGATTACGTCTCGGGCGCGTCGATCGCGGTGCCGGACCGATTTGTGGCGCGCGCTCGACGGGTTCGATCCGCACTACGCGCCGGCGTACTCCGAGGACGCCGACCTCGCGCTGCGGATCCGAGCACTCGGCCGCGAGGTCTGGCTGCAGCCGAGTTCGCGGATCATCCACTACGAGGGCCGCACCTCCGGCACCGACACCAGCGCCGGGGCCAAGGCGCACCAGGTGCTGAACATGCGCCGGCTGTTCGTGCGCTGGCGCGACACGCTCGCGAGCCACCGGCCGAACGGCAATGCGGCATATTTCGAGCGGGAGCGCGGCCAGACACGGCGCGCGCTCGTCATCGACGCGACCGCGCCCACGCCGAAACAGGACGCGGGCTCCGTCACCACCACGCAGACGCTCCAGTTGCTGCAAGAGCTGGGCTACAAGGTTCACTACGTCCCGCAGGACAACATGCTCTATCAGCCGGAGCATACCGACGCGTTACTGCGGCGCGGGATCGAGTGCGCGTATAGTCCCTACGACTCGTCGTTCGACGCCTTCATCGCGCATTCGGGATCGCTGTTCGACGTCGTGCTGATCTACCGCGTCGGCGTGCTCGATCAGGTACTGTCCGCCGTCCGCCAGCACGCGCCGAACGCGTGCGTGCTGTTCCACAACATGGATCTTCACTTTCTACGCATGGAGCGGGCGGCCGCGTTGAGCGGCGATCCGGCGGACGCGGCGGCGGCCTCCGCCATGCGCGCGCGCGAACTGACGCTGATCGGCGAGGTGGACTGCACGATCACCCACTCCACGTTCGAGCGCGATCTGCTGGCCGAGACCGTGCCCGACGCGCCCGTTGTCGTGTGGCCCTACATGACCGAACTGCACGGCACAAAAGCCGGCTGGGCCGCGCGCCGGAACGCGTGCTTCCTCGGCGGCTACCGGCATCCGCCGAACGTCGACGCCGCCGAGTGGCTCGCACGCGAGGTGACACCGGCGCTGCGCCGCAAGCTGCCGGACGGGAAGATGCTGCTGGTCGGCGCCAATGCTGGCGAGGCGGTGCGCGCGTTGGCCGGCGACGGTGTCGAGGTGATCGGCGCCGTCGACGATCTGCGCGACGTGTTCGACCGCGTGCGTGTGTTCGCGTGCGGCGTGCGGGTCGGTGCCGGCGTGAAGGGGAAAGTCTCGACCGCGATGGCGTACGGCTTGCCGGTCGTCAGCACGACGATCGGCGCGGAGGGAATGGGGCTGACCGACGGCGTCGACGTACTGATCGCCGACGACGCGGAGGACTTCGCATCCGCCTGCGCGCGGCTGCACGAAGACCAAGCGTTGTGGGAGCGGTTGTCGGCCAACGGGCTCGCCCTGGTCGCCGGACGGCACTCGCTGGAGCGGGGCCGCCAAACGCTGAAACATGCGATCGACGTCGCGTTTTCACGCAAACTCGGACTGCCGGTCGTCCTGACGAGCACGCCCTAACGAGTGCGGGTTTCCGGCATCGCGAAGACCAGGGCACCCAGCGCCACGCAGGCCGCCGCGCCAAACGTCAGGAACGCGGGCGAGTATCCGAACCGGTCGACGATCACGCCGGCCGCCAACCCGCTGACCGAAGCGCCGATGCCCTGCACCGTCGCGACCGCGCCCTGTGCCAGGTTGAACCGGCCCGTTCCGCGCATCAGGTCGGCGATGACCAGCGGCGTGATCGCCCCGAAAATGCCGGCACCGATACCGTCGAGCAGTTGCACCCCGATCAGCCACGGCGCGCTGTTCGAGACCGTGTACAGGATCGCGCGGACCGGCAACACGGCGAAGCCGATCAGCAGGATCGGCTTGCGGCCGATGCGGTCCGCCGTGCGCCCGACCGCGAGCGCGACCGGAAGCATGATGAGCTGGGCCGCGATGATGCAGGCCGACATCATCGCGGTCGCCCAATTCGGATAAGCCTGCGCGAGCTTCTGGCCGACAAGCGGAAGCAGCGGCGCGTTGGCGAAGTGGAACAGCATCGCGCACAGCGCGAACACGATGAGCGGGCGCGACCGGAGCAGCACGGAATAGCCGGACGGCCCCGCACCGTTTTGTCTCGCACGGTCGTCACCCGGCTCCAGCCCGCGCGCGCGTTCCTCGTCGATGGCGGCAGCCGGAATCGACAGCATGGCGGCGGCCGCGAGCAGGGCGAACACCGGCACGAGCAGGAACACCGCACGCTGCGAGAACAGATAGCCGATGCCGCCCGCGGCCGCCGCGATCGCCACGTTGCCGGCGTGATCGAAGGCGGAGTTCCGGCCCATCCGGCGCGCCAGCTTTTGCCGTGCGTAGATGCCGAGCGTCACCGCGGCGACAGCGGGGCCGAACACGTCCCCCACCACGGAGATAGCCGTGTTTGCCAGCATGACGGGCCAGAATGTCGGGATCGCGAAAATGACCAGCGCGCCGATCGCGAGCACGATCAGCGCGAGGACGACCACCCCGCGCTTGCGCCGCGTCGCGTCGATCGCGGCCCCGGCGGGCGTCTGGGCCGCGATCCCGAGCAGCCCGCTGATCGTCGTGACCCAGCCGACATCCGTCTGGTTCCAGTGCTGCTGCGTGATCAGGAACACATTGAGATACGGCCCGAGCGCACCGCGAACGTCGGCGAGCAGGAAATTCACCGCATCGAGCGAGCGCGGCCGGAACCCCGCCTTTTGCGCCTGCTCGATCACGCCGTCATCGGTGGTGTCCACGTCAGAACAGCGCGATCAGAACGATGCCGCCGGTCATCAGCGCGCCGCCCAGAATACGCCAGATGTTCAGGCTGTGCTGCTCGATGCCGAACAGGCCGAAATGGTCCACCGCGAGCGACATCAGGATGTTGGCGGTGATCGTCAGGCCGGCGAACGGACCCGCACCGATCTTGTCCACGAACAGCAGGCCGGTGATCACCGCGAACGCCCCGAGCAGCCCGCCGAGCGGCGCCCACCACGGCATCGACGACAACCCCTTCGCCGACGGCAGCGGGTTCGGCATGCAGAGGAACAGCACGACCAGCAGCGCCACGATCGGCAGGAACGAGACGGTGCTGGCGAGCCAGGGATTATCCAGCGACCTGCGAAGCGCGCCGTTCATCGGCGGCCCCCAAGCCTGCAATGCGCCCGCGATCAGGATGATCGGGTAAAGCCAAGCCGAACTGATATTTTGCACGCTTATCGTCTCCGAGAAGGGTCAGCCGAACGCGAACGCACCGGCGATCGCGAGAATGAGGGCGGGCGGCATGACCAGCGCGCCGAGCTTGAGGAAGGTCCACGCGCCGACACTCTGGCCTTCGCGCCGCAACGCGGTCAGCCATAGGATCGTCGCCAGCGATCCCGTCACCGACAGGTTCGGCCCCAGATCGACACCGATCAGGACGGCACTCCGCACGTGATCCGGCACCTGCGCCATCTCGACCACCCGGCCCGCGACCAGGCCGGCGGGCAGGTTGTTGACGAGGTTGCTGCCGACAGCGAGCACCACGCCGGATGCCCACGCGGCAAGCGATGCCGAGTACTGCACCAGATGCTGAAGCAGCATGGACAGCTCGCGCGTGACACCGGTTTTCTCGAGCGACTCCACCAACACGAACAGTCCGGCGACGAGCGGCAGCACGCCCCACGAGATATTCCGGGCGACGTCGACGACACCGCATTTGGAGCGCGTCAGCACCAGAAGTGCGGTCGCGAACCCGGCCAGGAACGTCGGCAACCCGAGCTGGATGTCGAAGCCCGACGACACCAGCAACACGATCGCGGTCGCGGCGATTCCCAGCGCCGCCATCTTGCCGGCCCCGGACAGTTTCGGGACTTCGATGTCGACCGAAATCTCCTGCCGCAAATCGCTCCGCTGGCTCCAGCGCAGCACGGCGTAGGTGGCCAGAATCGACAACGCGGACGGCAGCGCATAGCGCGGCAACCACTGCAACAGCGGCGGCAGATGGCTGCCGTAGATCACCAAATTTGCGGGATTGGAGATCGGCAGCACGAAGCTCGCCGCGTTGGCGATGAACGCGCAGATGAACAGATACGGCAGCGGTTTGTCGGCCTTCGCGGCCTTCACCACGGCGGCGACGGCCGGGGTCAGCACGACCGCCGTCGCGTCGTTCGACAGGAACGTCGTGACCACCGTGCCGACGATGAACACCAGCGTGAACAGGCGCGTGGCCGAGCCTTTCGCCCTCGCCGCGGCCTTTGCCGCCAGCCAGTCGAACAGACCTTCCTGCCGGGCGAGTTCCGACAGCAGCATCATCCCGGTCAGGAACAGGTAGACGTCCGTCCCCCGTTCGACGCCGGACACTGCGTCCGCGGGGCTCAGCAGACCGAGCACCACGAGCAACACGGCACCGCCGACGGCCCAGATGTACTCGGGCCACGAGAACGGCCGGATGATGACCCCTGCCGTGGCGGCACCGGCGATGCCCCATGTCAGCCATGGCGAGGCGAGCAGTGCGCCCATCACCACTTCCGGCCATTGCGGTTCGGACCGAGCTGGCCGCCGACGATCCCCTTGTCCGGCCACGCCTCGATCCGGTCCGCGTCGCTGCCGTCGCGCGTCCGTGGCGGAGCCGCCCAATCCCGGCCCGCCGGCTCCACGCGATCCTCGTCGTCCCGTCCCTTCGCGTCCCACGCGCGCACACGGACCGTCGCGGCCGCCGATGGCAGCGTCGCCTCCCAGAGTGCGGTCGCACCCGGCACGGGCGACATTTTCAGCCACGCGCCGTCGTCCGCCCGAACCATCACGCTCTCGACGGACGCGTCGCTGAAAACCTTTGCGCGTACTCCCAAGCTTCCGACCTGACCGGCATCGGTGACGAGACGGTGGTCGACAGGACTCGTGACGAGCACGAATGGCCAGGCCCGATCCAGCGTCTTGAACCGCCAGCTCACGCCGCCGCCGTCGATTGCGGCGATCGAGAAGCCCGCTGGCCCCTCCTCGATCTGTCCTGTCGAGCGGGTGGCCATGAAAATCGTACCGCCGTCGTTCGAGAGCTCGTTGTAGTGCGTATGACCCATGTCGACGCATACGATTTGCGGCTGTGCCAGCAATGCGCCGAGCCGCGCCGCTCCCTCGCGCAGATCGGCCGGATACGTGTGCATGAAAACCGCGACAGCCTGACCGGCCATGGACGCCTCGCGCACTTCGCGTTCGGCCCACGCGATCTGCGCCTCGTCCAGCCGGAAGTCGGGCCCGCCGCTTCCGGCCGACACGACATCCAGAAACAGGCAGCGATGCCCATGCGCCACGACGACCTTGGGCAGACGCTCCGCGCCGAGCACGTCGTGAAAGTCATCGAGCGCGCGCGGTTTGAAATCGTGGTCGCCCGGCAGGATGTGCACAGGCATCTTCATATGCGACATCGCCTTGCGAACCAGCCGGTACTGCTCCGGCGTGCCATCATCGGCATTGTCGCCGGGCAAGACCGCGAAATCCACGCTGCCGTCCGCAAGCCCGTCGGCGAGTGCCACGATACGAAGGAGGTCTCGGTAATTCTGCTCTGTTTCATCGGTGATATGCAGGTCGCCGACATGTAGCCAGCTCAGAACATCATACTTAATCGTCATAGACGGCTCCAATGAGTGGGGTGCCGGACGCGCCTGCGCACGCCCGGTTCCGTGTCGTTAAAAATTCAGCGCGGCTTGTGTCTTTCGTGTTTGGGCTTCTCGTCCTCCAACCGGCGCAAATCGCCGGCTGATGTGCCGATCTCCCGAACCGCGATGACCGTCCCGTGCGGGGTCACCAGGCCGTCGCCACGCAACAGCACCGACGCGTTCGGCACCGCGATGCCGGCGACACTCTCGGCGGCATGCGGCGGAAAACGGCCCGCGCGGCCGTCTTCCAGCATCAGGCCGCGCACCTCGCCCTTCGGACCATGCAGGATGCGCCGCACGACGCCCTGCGCCTCCATCGGCATGCGCTTGGTCTGGGCCTTCTTGTGCGCGGCCTTTCGCGCCTCGTCGTGCTCCGGCGGACCGCGATCGACGATGCGTTCGCCATCCTCGGGCGCGATCGAGACGGCGCTCACCATCGCCACACCGCGCGGCCGCACGCCACGGACGTGGACGATGCTGCCGGGTTTAACGGCCGCCAACACGGCGCCGGCCATATGCGGCGGGAAGTGGATTTCGGTCCCGTCCGTCAGGACCAGACCGTCGGCGTCGCCGTCGCCGTTCAGCAGAAAGCAGCCCACCACGCCGGAGGTCTGCGGCAGGTATTCGGGGTCGATCCAATGCATTCTCATGTCCCTCGCCGGCTGTGCCGTCGTCCTGTTTGCTTTTTATGATTGCCGTCGTCGTCGGGGCGTCACGCCCAAAAGCTGGATGGCAAGCCGTGTGCCAGCGCCAAGCGATTGAAATCGCTCGGTCGGCCCACACTGTGCGGCGAGGTGCGAGTCGCTTTCTCGGACAGAGCTGTCCGATCCCGCGACATCGCCGGTCGAGAGTTTGGCGCCGCTCAGAACTCGAGCCGGTAGCGCTCCAGCTTGCGATACAGGGTGCTGCGCGACACCCGCAGCGACTTGGCGGCGGCGGTGAGGTTGCCGTGATGGAGGCGCACGGCCTGTGCGATCGCCGCCCGCTCGGACGCCTCCAAACTGGCCGGCGCTTCGAGACCGGGTGCCTCGCGCCACACCATCGGCTCCTGCGTCAGCCCGGCCGCCAGCTCGTCCAGGCGCACATCGGGCGCGTTCGACATCAGCAGGAGGCTTTCGATCGGGCGATCCGGTCGGGCGGTCCCTAGCCCGGCCGCGCCCGCAGCGTTTCCATCGCGCGCTCCGTTCCGGCGAAATCCACGATCCCCGCGTCGGACCCGAGCCCCGTCGCGACCAGCGCCCCCGCCGCACTCGCGAACCGGGCGGCGCGCTCCAGATCCCAATCGCGCGACAACGCCGCGATCAGTCCGGCGCTGAACGCGTCGCCGCACCCGGTCGTGTCGACCACCCGCACGTCGAACGCCGGCAGCCGAAACAGGCCCGCGTCGGACAGAACCAGACAGCCCTCGCCACCCATCGTCAGCACGCAGGTTCCTACCCCGAGGTCGCGAAAGAAACGCGCGATGTCGGCCGCGTCGGATAGCGGGCACATGGCGCGCGCTTCCTCGATGCTCGGGATGAAGTAATCCACATAGGGAAGCGCCGGCCGGACCAGATCGAGCGTGCCGGCATTCGCGGCGATCAGGTCGTAGGTCGTGACGCACCGCTGCGCCCGCGCGGCCGTCAGCAGCCGGACCGTGGGCGCGCCGTCCAGCGCCGCCAGCAGGCCCGTGCCGCCCAGATGGACGAACCGCGCATCCAGCGCCGCCGCGTCGTCGGCCGGGGTCAGGGTAAAATGGTCCGAGGCACCGCGCGCGTGCAGCGCCGGCCGGTCCCCGTTGGGCCGCACGTTCAGGATCGTGGCGGACGTCGGCACGCCCGCGAGGCGCTGCATCGCCGCCGTATCGACGCCGTAACGCGCGAGGGTCGCCAGCACGAAGTCGGCCTTCTCGTCGGCGCCGACCGCGCCGACCGCCCGTGTGCGCAGGCCGAGCTTCGCGCAATCGACCGCCGTGCCGCCCGCCGTGCCCGCGACGGTCAACCGGATTTCGTCGATGAACGCGACCTCGCCACGCGGCGGGATCGCGTCGATCGGCCGGCCGAGCACGTCGAGGATGTAAAGCCCGATGACAGAGACGTCGAACTCAGCCAATTACGGCGCGCTCCGGCAGACGATGTCCGTCGCGGAACAGGACGACATGTTCGAGCGGACATTCGACCCACGCGTCGGTGCCGGGAGCGAGGCCCGCATCGGGCGCGACCTTCGCCTTCAGCTCCGTCCCGGCGACATCGAGCGTCAACAGATGCTGTCCGCCGATCGTGACGCAGTCGCCACGCACCCGCGCCGCGACACGGCCGGGTCCCGGGCCGCGCGTCACCAGCACGTATTCCGGGCGGATGCCGATGCGGGCGCGCTGTCCCATGATCGGCTGTCCCAAGGCTGCGAACATCATGCGCTCGCCATCGTCCGACACGGGATCGCAGAAATTCATCCCCGGCGAGCCGAGGAACCAGCCGCCGAACTCGCTGTCCGGCTCGTCGTACAGCGTCCGGGGAGCGGCACATTGCGACACGCGGCCAGCCTGCATCAGCGCGATCTGGTCGGCCAGCGTCATCGCCTCCGTCTGGTCGTGCGTGACGTAGACGATGGTCTGGCGCAGCCGTTGCTGGAACGCCTTGAACGCCCGGATCAGCGCGAGCTTCGCGTGCACCTCGACGTTCGTGGTCGGCTCGTCGAACAGGATCACGTCGCAGCGACGTGCGATCGCGCGCCCGACGGCAACTTTCTGGCGGGCGCCCATGTCGAGCGCGCCGATGCGGGCATCGCGCTGCGTCGTGAGGTCGAGCACGTCGAGCACCTCATCGACGCGCCGTGCGCGCTCGGCCGGCGACAGGGCTGTGGTCGCGCGACAGCGGCAACGCCACGTTCTGCCCGACGGTCAGCGTGCGGTACATGACCGGATACTGGAACACCATCGCGACGCCGCGTGCGCGCGCCGACATCCGGGTCACGTCGCGGTCGCCGAAGCGGATATGACCGGCGCTCGGCGTCTCCAACCCGGCGATCATCCGCATGAGAGTCGTCTTGCCGCAGCCGGATGGGCCGAGCAGGCAGGTCACCGTGCCCTCGGGGAACACCATGTCGACGTTGTCGACCGCGGTGGCCTGTCCGAATTTTCGGGTCAGGTGATCGAGACGAATGTCAGGCATCGACCAGCTCCGCCACATGGCGCCGGCCGGTTACGGGATCGAACACCATCGCCGCTCCTGCACGAAGGTCGAGCGCGATCGTGCGGCCGAGGTCGCGCGCCCGGATGGCCGGCAGCAACGTCACCAAACCGACGCCGCCGATGGTGAGATAAACGACCGCCTCCGCCCCCAGATCCTCGACCAGCGTCACCTCGCCGACCGCGCCGCCATCGGATACGGCCAGATGTTCGGGACGGATCGCGACCTGGACCGGACCCGCGACACCGGACGCGACCGGAAACGAGAACGGCCCAGCAACACAGATTCCGTTCGACGCCGTGCCCGAAAGCACGTTGCACCGCGGGAAGCCGATCAGCTCGGCCGCACGGACATGCGCGGGATGCTCGTAGACGTCCGCGACCGGCCCGACCTGAATCAGCCGCCCGGCATCGAGCACCGCCATGGTCTCGGCCATCGTCAGGGCCTCCAAGCTGTCGGACGTCGCGTAGATGAACGTGGCGCCGAGTGCCCGGCGCATGTCCTTCAGATCGTCCATCAACCGCTCGCGCAACTTGAAGTCCAAACCGACGAGCGGGTCGTCGAGGATGAAGATGTCGGCGTTCTTCAGAATGCCGCGCGCGATCGCCGCACGCTGCTTCTCGCCGCCGCTGAGCTGCGCGGGACGCTTGCCCAGCAACGCGCCGATCCGCAGCAGCTGGGCCGCCTCGTCGACGCGACGCGCGATCTCCGCTTTGGCGACACCTTGCAGTACCAGCGGGTAGGCGATGTTGTCGAACACGCTGACATGCGGGAACAGCGCGAAGGATTGGGGCACGTAGCCGAGCGTCCGGTCGGCGGCCGGCGTGTCGGTGATGTCGCGCCCGTTGAACAGGATGCGCCCGGCATCCGGCTGTTCCAGCCCGACCAGGGTACGCAGCAAGACGGATTTGCCCGCGCGGGGCGGACCGCACAGCACGGTAAAGCTGCCCGGCGCGACATCGAGGTCGACGCGATCCAGTGCCGGGACGCCGCGATACGCCTTCGACACTCCCTCGAACCGGATACCGCTCATCGGCCGAGCTGCGCCAGGACCGGCACCAGCAGGATGCCCGCGTAGAACACGGCGGCGACGACGCACAGAATGATGACCGTCATCAGCAGCGTGCGCGCCGGACCCACATCGCGCGGCAGGTTGCCGACCGCGATGTGCAGCACCGTCGCCCCCATGACGGTGAGCAGGCCGACCTGATACAGCCCGAACGCGGCCTGCTGCGCGATCAGCAGAAAGCCGATGCCGATGATGCAGATCAGGATCAGTTCGGCGCGGGCGATCACGCGCGACATCAGACTTCTCCGCGCACGGTGCCGAAGGTCATGCCGACCAGCAGATACTTCTGGAAGAAATAGACCACCAGGACCGGCGGGATCAGATAGATCGACGTCAGTGCCGAGATGAACGTCCAATCCACGCCGCCGCTGGAATACAGTCCGGTCGACAGCGCCACCGGCACGGTCGAGGTGCGGATGCCGCCGATGATGTAGTTGAACAGGAACTCGTTCCAGACGAAAATGAAGTTGAAGATCAGCGCGGCGATCACGCCCGGCATGACCTGCGGCAGGATGGTGCGCACGATGATGCGCAGCCACGACGCGCCATTGACCCGCCCCGTCTCATCGAACCGCTCCGACACGCCGTCGATGAAACCCTTCAGGATCCAGACGGAGAACGGGATCGAGAACATCGCGTAGAACAGGATCATCCCGCCATACGTGTCCTTCCAGCCGAAGCCCACGTACATGAGATAGACCGGCAGGATCGCCGCCGAGCCGGGCAGCATCCTGATCGACAGCAGCAGGAACATCAGGAACCCGGTGCCGGCCGGCTTGAACCGGGAGAAGCTGAACGCGGCCAGGAACGACACCGCGACCGCGATCAGCACGGCGGCGATCGACATCGATAGCGAGTTCAGCAGCTGGTGGACGAAATCCTGCCGCGCGAACAGGTTCGCGTAGTTGGCCAGCGTCGGGCGGAAGATCACGACCGGCGGGGTCGCGAGAATCTGGTCGCCGGTCTTGAACGAGCTCAGCAGGATCCAGGCGATCGGCGCGAAGAAGATCAGCGCCACCAGCCACAGAACCGCGTGATAGAGATGCTCGCGCCAGCCGCGCATCACGACCCCGCCTTCGCGTCGCGCACATGCAGCACGAAGATGAACGTCGCGGTGAACGCGATCGAGATCAGCAGCAGGATCACCGCGAGCGCGGACGACCATCCCATGTTGAACGCCTCGAACGCGCGGCGGTACAGCGTGATCGGCACCAGCTGCGTCGAATTGCCGGGGCCACCGGACGTCATGTTGTAGATCAGGTCCATCGTCTTGAACGCGTCGATGGTGCGCAGCAGGATGCCGAGCATCAGGATGTACTTGCCGTGGTGCAGGACAACGAGCCGCAACCGCTGCCAGAAGCCGAGCTGATCGATCTCCGCCGCTTCCAGCTCCGCCTTCGGCACCGACGCCAGTGCGGCGAGCGTCATCAGCACCATGAACGGCGTCCACATCCAGATGTCGACCACCATCACCGCGCCGAATGCCGTGCTCGAATCGCCCAGGAAGTTCACGCCCGAGAACCCGAGTCCGCGAATGATCGAGTTCAGCACGCCGAAGGTCGGATCGTAGATCAGCCGCCAGAACGTCCCGCTCGCGACCGGGGTGATCACCATCGGCGCGAACAGCATGGTGAGCGCGATGCGCCGCCCAGGCAGGCGTTGGCTGTTCCAGAACAGCAACCCGAGTGCCAGGCCGAGCAGCGTCTCGATCCCGACCGCGCCGACGACGAAGATCAGCGACCGGCTGAGATCGAGCCAGATGCCGGCGTCGTTCAGGATGTTCTTGAAGTTCAGCCAGCCGGCATAGATCGGCGCGCGGCCGGAGGTCAGCGAGAACCGGTAGAACGACAGCCCGAGCAGCCACAGCGTCGGGATCGTGTTCCAGACGATGAAGAACACCAGAACCGGGATCAGCAGCAATCCCGGCAGCACCGTGCGCCGGCCGAGGAAGCGGGTGAACCCGCCGCCTCGGTGGCCGGCCGCCACGGGCAGTCCCGGTGTCGCCAGATTGCCGTCCACCGGGACCAGGCCGGCCGTTAGAGCCGGATGCCGGAGCAGACGCCGGTCGGCTCGGTCGACGCGGTGCCGCTATCGAACAAGATCGCCTGCTGCTTGCACGCGGTATACGACAGCGCGTGCGCCGGATCGTCGATCTGTCCGGTGGCGTACGCGGTAAACGCCTCCTGCTGCACGGCCAGCATCTCGCTGTATTTCGGGTCGTGCCAGAAATCCGTGCTGCGGTTGAGCATGTATTTATACGTGCGGTACCACGGGTGGATATCGTCGAAGCCGGCCGTCGTGAGCGTCGCCTTGTCGGACGGATTGCCGCCGCGCTTGGCGAACTCCATCTGCGTCTCCGGCAGATACCACCACTTCATGAAATCGAGCGCCACGCGGGCATGCGCGTCGTCGTTGAACGCGTTGATCACCCAGGGCTGGCCGCCGATGATGTAGTTCCGCTTCAGCGTCCCGTCCGCCTGCTTGAAGCCGGGCGGCGGCACGACGATGACCTTGTCCTTCAGCGCGGGCGTGATCATGGCACCGCCGACCGCGGCCCACTGCCAGGCGGAGAACGCCTTGCCCTGGGTGAACACGTCCACGATCTCGGCGATGCCGTAGTTGATCGCGCCCGGCGGCTGGTATTTCAGCATGCGCCTTATACTGCACCATCGCTTTCGCGTTGATGTCGCTGTCCATGATGCCCTGGACCTGACCCGTCTTCGGATCCCAGATATCGCCGCCCTGGCTGCGCATGAAACTCATCAGCGGACACGAGATGAAATCGTATTCGCGCGAATACTGCATCGCCGCGCCGTGATAGCCCTTGTCGGGCCGGGTGAAGAACTCCGCGAGCTTCGTGTAGTCCTCGATCGAGAGCTTCTCGAAATCCTCCCACGTCATCGGCATGTCGATGTTGTACCGGGCCTTGAACGCCTCCGCCTCGCCCGGCGCTTCCAGCAGATCCTTGCGGATGAACAGGGCGATCGTGTCGCCCTCCTGCGGGAAGCCGTACCGGTTCTCGGTGCCGTCGGGGAACGTCTGATAGGCAGCGCGGATCACCGGCGCGTACCATTCGATATCGAGGTCCTTGTTGGCCTCGATGATCGGGTTCAGCGGGACGATCCACTTCGGCGTCGCGAGCGCGCCGAGCCACTGGCTGTCCGAAATGATGATGTTGTATTCGGCGCTTCGGGTCGCGAGCGACGTCGCCGCCTTCTGGAACAGCTGGCTGAACGGCGCGTCCGCGAACGAGAACGATACGTCGTAGCCGTATCGGGCCTTGGCGTATTTCGCGAACTCGGGCGACATGTCGACACCGAGCTTGCTCGGCAGCCACCCGGCGATGCCGAGCACGGACATGTTGATCGACTTGCCGTTGAGCGGGTGGTTCTTCTCGGTCTGCGCGAACACGTGGCGCGGCGCGGTGATCGCGGCGGCCGCCGTCAGTGCTGCGGCGCCGGTCAGCAGCTTGCGCCGGTCTATTCCGGTCCCGATGATCTCGGTCATCTCGATTCCCCTTTTGGTCCGCGCATTTTGCGCTTGTGGAATGAGTAAAGGGGCTGCCCACCGGTCCGGTCAAGCGATCCCGCAATTGCCAGCGGCCGCCGGGGCGGCCAATGATCGCACAAAGGTTGCTGGGGGGCGGAACGTGACCAAGAAGCTGATGAACGGTGCCGACGAGATGATCGAGCAGATGCTGGCCGGCATCGTCGCCGCCCATCCAAATCACGTCCGACTGCTCCCCGAAAACGGCCGCAGCATCGTCGCCGTGAACGGTCCGCGCCCCGGCAAGGTCGGCGTGGTGGTCGGCGGCGGCTCCGGGCACGAGCCGGCGTTCCTCGGCTATGTCGGGCGCGGCCTCGCGGACGCGGCGGCGGTCGGCAACCCGTTCGCCTCGCCCGGCCCATCCCCGGTGGTCGACGCGACCAAGGCGGTCGATGGCGGCAAGGGCGTCATCTACCTGTACGGCAACTACGCCGGCGACGTGATGAACTTCGACATGGCGGCCGAACTCTGCGCGCTGGACGACATCGAGGCGCGGACGGTGCTGGTCACCGACGACGTGGCCTCGGCCCCGCCGGACCAGGCGCATCGCCGCCGGGGCGTCGCGGGCGGCTTCTTCGTCTTCAAGATGGCCGGGGCGGCGGCCGATCAAGGCCGCGACCTCGACGGCGTCGTGGCCGCCGCGAAGAAGGCGAACGCGGCGGTGCGGACCATGGGGGTCGCGATCAACCCGTGCTCGCTCCCCAACACGCTGATCGAGAATTTCAGCCTCGGCCCGAACGAGATCGAGCTCGGCATCGGCATCCATGGCGAGGCAGGGGTCGAGAAGGGCCCGATGATGCCGGCCGACGCGATCGCCGACCGGCTGCTCGACGCCGTGCTGGCCGAACTGGAGACGCCGCCCGGCACCAAGGTCGCGGTGCTGGTCAACGGCATGGGCGGCACGCCGCTGATGGAATTGTACGTCGTCGCGCGCCGCGTGCTGGAACGGCTCGGCGCGCTCGAGCTTGCCATCCACCGAACCTGGGTCGGCAACTACGTGACCGCGATGGAGATGGCCGGCTGCTCGATCACCGTCATCGTGCTCGACGACGAGCTGACCGGCCTGCTCGATCATCCGGCCGACTGCGTGATGTTCCGCGCCAACTAGTCAGAGGACCAAGCCCATGGACCAGATCACGCCGGCCGATTTCCGGAAACTGATGCATTTGGTGGCGGAGCGGATCGACGCGGCGCAGGGCCATCTGAGCGAACTCGATCGCGCGACCGGCGACGGCGACCACGGGTTCACCATGGCCGGCGGCTGGAAGGCGGCGGTGGCGGCGATGGACGCGGCCCCGCCGGATAGCGGGTTCCAGGCGCTGTGCAACGCGGGGGCGAAGGCGTTCGTGAACTCGGTCGGCGGGTCGGCCGGGCCGCTCTACGCGACGATCCTGATGCGCGGCGGGGCGGCGGTGAAGGACGCGGCTTCTCTCGATCTGCCAGCGATCACGGCGTTCCTGGACGCCGCCTGCCAAGGCATCCGCGACCGGGGCAAGGCGGAGGCGGGCGACAAGACGATGCTCGACGCATGGCTGCCGGCCGTCGCGGCCCTGCACGGCGCGTCCGGCGGCACGCTGCCGGCGGGTCTCGCGGCGGCGGCGGAGGGGGCCGCGAAGGGGGCGGTCGAGACGACCGGCATGCTGGCCAAGCTCGGCCGGGCCAGCCGCCTGGGCGAGCGCTCGCGCGGCCATGTCGATCCCGGGGCGGAGTCGACCGCCGTATTTTTCCGGGCGCTATCCGACGGGGTCAAAGCGGCCGGCTGATCGATGGCACCGTCGTCGGGCGGCGAATGATGAAGGTGTAAAGCCAGACACCCCGAGAACCTCCGGTTTATACGATTCATAGACCGGGGCCTGTTCCTGCCGTGAGGGACGGCCGACCCTGCCAGTATTGGCAGGATCGGCCCGTCGCTCAGCCAATCTGCTGGGATTCGGCTGCGCTATCCGGCCGAGCCGGGCCGAGGTTCGGCACTTGACCCATGGGAACGTTCTTGAACACGGTGTAGGTGCCCTTGCCATCCAGCGACGGACCGTGCGTCCAGCGGCCTTCCGGCGCTTCGGACCCTTTTAGGCCGGTGTCGAAGAAGTCATAGTTGTGCTTCTGGTCTTCCTTGCTCTGCGGGAAGCTGTTCGGGATCGGCAGCGCGCCTTCCAAACCACCCAGCTCCTCGATGACCGCCAGCCATTGTTGCTGATGCATCGTGTCGCGGGCGATCAGGAAATGCAGCATGTCCTTCATGCCGGGATCCTGGGTGGCATTGAACAGGCGGACGGCCAGGACACGGCCGGTGCTCTCGGCGGCCACGTTGCAGTACATATCCGCGGCAAGGTTGCCGCTGGCATAGATGTGCGACATGTCGAACGGGACCCCGTCCGAGTTCGCCGGGTACGCTGCCATTCCGGTTGACAGCAAATGCCGGTGCAGCATGCCTTCCACCGCGTGCCGGGCGTTACCGCCGCCCATCACGGCACCGACGATGCCGTCGCCGGCCCCCTCCTCCTGCAACTCGGTCGGCGCCGTGTCCAAATTGAGCGCCACCGCGGTCGCCAGCATCTCGATGTGGCCGATCTCCTCCGTCGCGGTGTGCATCAGCATGTCGCGGTATTTCGGATTCGGCCCGCGTGATCCCCAGGACTGAAAGAGATACTGCATGCAGACGCGGATCTCGCCCTCCACGCCGCCGATCGCCTGTTGCAACATGCGAGCGAAAACCGGGTCGGGCGTGCCGACCTTGACGGGATATTGTAAACGCTTGTCATGGTAGAACATCGGGGGTTCCCTTCGTGATCTGCATTTAGCCCGGCGCAAAACGTCGAGGTGCCCACGAAGGTACTTCGGGCGAATGTCACGAATCCGTGGAAGACGATACCGCCGACGTCCGCCGGCCACCGCACCGCACGGTCTAAGGTTAGATCGATAGGATGACTGTCTAAACGGCGGTGTAACCACCATCCACGACCAGATTCTCGCCCGTCACCATTCCGGCCGCTCCGCTCGCCAGATACAGTGCCGCCATCGCGATCTCGTCCGGCTGCGCGAACCGCCCGATCGGGATCAGCTTCTTCATCGCGACCCCGACCTCGCCGGCCCACGCGCGCCGGCCGAGTTCGGTCTCCACCACCGTCGGCGAAATGGCGTTCACGGTGATCCCGTACTTGCCCCATTCGAGTGCCAGCACGCGCGTCATCCCCAGCACGCCGGCCTTGCTCGTGCAGTAGGCGACGTGGCGGTCGAGGCCGACCACCGCCGCCTGCGACGCCATGTTGACGACCCGCCCACCTTGTCCGCGTGAAATCATGGCGCGGCCGACGGCGCGGGCGACCAGGAACGGCGCCCGCAGGTTGACCGCCATCGTCGCATCCCAGTCGGCGTCGGTCGCATCGACCGCCGCGTCGAGCCGCGCGATGCCGGCGTTGTTGATCAGCACGTCGATGCCGCCGAACCGGGTGACCGCCCCGGCCACGAACCGTTCGACCGACGCCGCGTCGGTGACATCCGCCTCGACCGCCAGATGCGCCTTGCCGAGCGCCTCGGCGGTCCCGCGCACCGCCGGGTCGCGGTCGACCAGCACGATGGTGGCACCGCGGTCAGCGAACGCGGTGGCCATCGCCGCCCCGATCCCGACCGCCGCCCCGGTGACCAGCACCGTCTTGCCCGAAAAGTCGAACGCCGCCTCGAACGCGCCCATGCCGCAGCCTCCCTAACGCTGAGGGGAGCTTACACCGCTGGCCCGCACGGGCGATCTCCGTTGATCGTCCGCATTAAAGTCCGCGTACTGGCACTCCGGCCAGGAAGGCTAAACGGCCAACTCCACCATCACCGGCACGTGGTCCGACGGCCGGGGC
This sequence comes from uncultured Alphaproteobacteria bacterium, assembly GCA_963756975.1. Classification (GTDB taxonomy): domain Bacteria; phylum Pseudomonadota; class Alphaproteobacteria; order Acetobacterales; family Acetobacteraceae; genus CAVRQM01. The sequence goes on from CAVWPS010000002.1 coordinate 1,479,613, forward strand.
CAATCGCGCGCCGCCTCCAGCACCCGCATCGACGTCAACGCCGGGGCGAGGTCGGGCGTGACCCAGATATGGTCCAGCCGCCGCCCCCGGTTGCTCGCCCGCCAATCGTCGTTCCTATAACTCCACCACGTGTAGAGCTTGCGGTCCGGCGGCACGAATTGGCGCGGCGCGTCGATCCATCCGTCGCCGAGCCACGCGAGCAGCGCCGCCGTTTCGACCGGCGTGTGGCTGACCACGTCGCGCAGCTGCCGGTGGCTCCAGACATCATGCTCCAGCGGCGCGATGTTCAGGTCGCCGACCAGCACCGCCCGCCGCCTCGGCGCACCCTTGAACCAGGCATGCGCCTCGGCGACGAAATCCAGCTTGTGCGCGAACTTGTCGTTCACGACACGATCCGGGATGTCTCCGCCCGCTGGCACGTAGAAATCGTGCAGCTCCACCGGGCCGCTCGGCACCTGCAAGCGCACGCCGAGATGGCGGCAATCGCCGCGCCCGCACCAATCCGGCTGATCGTCCAGCTCGGTCATCGGCACGCGGGACAGAATTGCGACACCGTTATAGCCCTTCATCCCGCGATGGAGCACGTGATCGTAGCCGATCGAGCGCGCGGCGGCCGGGAATAACGGGTCCGGTACTTTCGTCTCCTGCAGGCAGATCACGTCCGGGTCGAGCGCCACCATGACCCGCAACAGAAGTGGCCAGCGCAGCCGCAGCGAGTTGATGTTCCAGGTGCAGATGCGAAGCCGTGTGGGGACGCGGGACATCGGGCGACACGACCGTCAAAGCACGATGCTGACAAGCCCTTGCCAGCGCGCCATTGCGCGGCACAGGATCGGTCCATGGCACGGTCAAATTGGCTGCGGACTGTTTCGTTTATCGGCGCGATCGGCGGCGCGATCGCACCACCGCTCAGTGCCCGCGCCGCCGGCGACATCCCGGTCGGCGCAATCGAAATCCTCAGCGGACCGGTTGCCGCTTACGGACAGTCGATCGCCGCCGGCCTGAAAATGGGCTTCGACGAGGTCAACGCGAAAGGTGTGCTGGGCGGCCGCAAGATCGCGCTCACGATCGACAATTCCGGCGGCAAGAAAGAGGGCGCCATTTCGGCCGTCCGCCAGTTGATCGGCCGCGACCACGTCGTCGCGCTGATCGGCCCGACGCTCTCGACCGAAATGTTCGCCGTCGGGCCGCTCGCCGATCAGCGCGGCATCCCGATCATCGGCACCAGCACGACGGCGGCCGGCATCACCGCGATCGGCCCCGACGTGTTCCGCACGTCGTTGCCGGAAGCGGTGGTGATCCCGATCACCTTCGCCCGCGCCAAGGCGCGCGGCGTGAAAACGGTCGCGATCATGGCGGCCAACGACGACGCGTTCTCGAAATCCAGTCACGACGCGATGGTCGCCGCCGCGAAAGCCAACGGCATGACCATCGTCGCGGATGAGAGCTTCGGCCTTCGCGACACCGATTTCTCGGCGCAGCTGACGAAGATCATCGCGCTGAAGCCGGACGCTCTGGCCGTCTCGGCCACGGTCGAGCCGACCAGCGGAATCCTGCTCGCCGCCAAGACGCTCGGGCTTCCGGCCAAAACCATGCTGATCGGCGGCAACGGTGCCAACAGCCCGAAGCTCGGGGAGATCGCGGGCAGTGCGGCGGACGGCATCATGGTCGGCTCGCCGTGGTCGCTCGGAAAGACGGACCCGCTGAACACGGCGTTCGTCGACAAGTTCACAAAGCTGAACGGCCACCCGCCGGACCAGTTCGCGGCACAGGCGTACGACACCGCGCACATCCTGGCCGCCGCGATCGACGCATCCGGCGACGCCACGCCGGAGCACATCAAGGATGCGCTCCAGAAGGTCAGCTGGACCGGGGTGACCGGCCCGTTCACGTTCGACGCGAACCGCGATCCCGCCGACACGTCCGGCGTGGTCATTCTGGAGATGCGTGGCGGCAAGTTCCAGATCCTGCCGCCTTGAGCGTCTGAACGATGCTCGCCCAGCAGCTGCTGAACGGCGTGGTGCTGGGCGCGACCTACGCCCTGTTCGCGACCGGGTTCACGCTGGTGTTCGGCGTGCTGCGCGTGATCGACCTGACCTACGGCGTGCTGGTCTCGGTCGCGGGCCTGCTCGCCTGGTGGCTGACCGATTCCGGCCTGCCGCTGATCGCCGCGATCCCGCTCGTCTGCGTCGCCTGCGCCGTGTCGGCGGTCGCACTCGAAACGGTGCTGCTGCAGCGGCTGCGCCGGCGCGCGGCCCCGGAACTCGCGTCGCTGATGGTGACCCTCGGCGCCGCGCTGGCGCTGTACGCCATCCTGTCGGCCGTCGCCGGGTCCGACATGCACCGGCTGTCGCCCAATCTGCTCCCGCAACGCGCCGTCCTGATCGGCTCGTTGCGGCTGACCTTCGCGCAGATCCTGGTGATGGGGGCGGCACTGATCGCGGTGTTCGCGCTGACCTTCGCGCTGCAGGAAACCCGCTGGGGCATCGCGGTGCGCGCCCTGGCCGAGCGGCCGGAAGCCGCCGCGCTCGTCGGCATCGATACCGCGACGCTGTCGCGCTACGTCACCGCGGTCGGCGGCGGACTGGCCGGACTCGCCGGGGCATTGATCGCGCTGTCGACCAACGCGGTGCAGCCGTACATGGGCGAGGCGCTGATGCTGCGCGGCTTCGTCGTCGTCATCGTCGGCGGCCTGGGCAGCATCCCGGGCGCGCTCGCCGCCGGTCTCGGGCTCGGTCTGATCGAGGCGCTGACGGCGGCCTACGCGGCGTCCGGTCTGAAGGAAGCCGCCGCGTTCACCATTCTGGTCGTCGTGCTATGGACCCGCCCCGCCGGATTGTTCGGGCGGCCCTCCCTGGGCCGTGCCTAGTGGGCCGCACCTGATGAGTCAGGCGGTGTCGGATTTCCTGTTCGCCTATGGCGGCACGGTCGACGCGGTCGGCATCCACGCGCTGCTCGGCCTCGCGATGTACATCGTGCTCGCGGTCGGGCAGCTCTCGGTCGGGCAGGCCGCGTTCATGGGCCTCGGCGCGTACGCGGCCGGAATGCTCGCGATCCGTACCGGGTGGCCGATCTGGCTGTTCCTGCCGGTCGCGGCCGCCGTCCCGGTCGGGGTGGCGCTCGCGATCGGGGTGCCGACGCTGCGGCTGTCCGGCGTCCACCTCGCGATCGCGACCATCGGGCTGGGCGAGGTGCTACGCGCCACCTACGACAACGTCGACCTGCTCGGCGGCGCGATGGGGTTGTCCGGCATCGAACAGCCCGACCCGCAGATCATCGGCTCCATCGCGATCTACCTCGTGCTCGCCCTGCTGACGTTCTGCCTCTACCGGCTCGCCGGCAGCGGCATCGGCCGTTCGATGGCGGCGATGCGCGGCGATCCGATGGCCGCGCGCGCGGTCGGCATCTCGGTCGACCGGTTCGGGCTTGCCGCCCTGTGCGCCTCGGCCGCCGTCGCCGGTGTCGCGGGGGCGCTCGGGGCGTGGAGCAGCGGCTCGGTCGATCCGCGCGACTACGGGTTCGAACCGGCGGTGACCATCCTGGCCTACGCCCTGCTCGGCGGCATCGCCACACCGCTCGGGCCGGTGCTGGGCGCGGTCGTCCTGACCCTGTTGCCGGAGGCGTTGCGGCCGCTATCCTCTCCAACACTTGATTTGCGTCTGGTTGTGGATGGGCTGGTGATCGTCGCCGTGGTGCTGTTTCGCCCGACCGGTTTGCTGACGATGCGAATGCGGCGCGGCTGATGCTCCGTCTCGAAGGGCTAACTCGGCGCTACGCCGGCATCATCGCGGTCAACGCCGTGGACCTCTCGATCGACGGTGCCCGCGTCCACGCGCTGGTCGGCCCGAACGGCGCCGGCAAGACGACGTTGTTCAACATGATCAGCGGCCTCGTCCTGCCGAGCTCCGGGCGGATCACGCTCGATCGCAAGGACATCTCGGCCATGCCGCCCGAGCAGCGCGCGCGCGCCGGCATCGGCCGCACCTTCCAGGCCATCCGGCTGTTTCCGGAGCTGACCGTGCGCGAGACGGCGATGGCCGGCATCCGAACCTGCACCGGGCCGTGGCGCGCGATGTTCGGCAATTGCTGCGCCGAGGCGAACGACGTCCGCAACCGGGCCGAACTGGCGCTCGACCAAGCCGGCGTCCCGCGCAAGAAGTTCGACATGATCGCGACCAGCCTGTCGTACGGCGACCAGCGCCGGGTGGAGATCGCGCGCGCGATGGCGGCCAAGCCGAAAATGCTTCTGCTCGACGAGCCGGCGGCCGGCATGAACCCGAACGAGACCTCGCGGCTCGCGACGCTGGTCCGCGACATCGTCGACGGCGGCACGACCGTCTTGCTGGTCGAGCACGACATGGGCTTCGTCATGGGCATCGCCGACACGCTGACGGTGCTGAGCTTCGGCCGCCTCATCTTCCACGGGGCACCCGAGGCCGGCCGCACCGACCCGGCCGTTGTCGAGGCGTATCTCGGCCACAAGCTCGCGTCACAACTCGTCTGCCGGCGGTGAGCACGCTGGCGGTGGCGGGCCTCGTGGTCCGCCACGGCAAGACGGAGGCGGTGCGCGGCATCGACCTGGTCGCGCAGTCCGGCCGGATCACCACGCTGATCGGGGCCAACGGGGCCGGTAAAACGACATTGCTGCGCGCGATCACCGGCCTGATCCCGATCGCGGGCGGCCGCGTCACGCTGGACGGCGCCGAAATCGGCGGCCACGCCGCGTTCCGGATTTCCCGCGCCGGTGTCGCGCACGTGCCGGAAGGGCGGGGTATCTGGCCGAGCCTCACCGTGGACGAGCACCTGACGCTCGGCGGCTGGGGCCAGCCGCCGAAGCGCGCGCGCGACCGGCGGGCGGACGTGCTGGCCCGGCTGCCCCGTCTGGCCGAGCGGCTCGCGCAACGGGCCGGGTCGCTGTCCGGCGGCGAGCAGCAGATGGTCGCGATCGGCCGCGCGCTGATGGCGAGCCCCCGCGTGCTGCTGCTCGACGAGCCGAGCATGGGTCTGGCGCCGCTGGTGGAAGACGCGATTTTTGCCCTGCTGGCGAGCTTGCGGGCGGACGGCGTGACCATGCTGCTGATCGAGCAGAACGCGTCGGCGGCGCTCGACATCGCCGACATCGCCTATGTGCTGGAAGGCGGGCGGATCGTCCTGCACGGGCCGGCGGCCCAGGTCGCGCGCGATCCGGCGGTGCTGTCGGCGTATCTCGGCGGGATCTGACGGCCGCCCGCGCCACCGCGATCCGGCGCGGACGGCCGGCGATCAGGCCGATTTATGAAGCTTGTGGCCCCGGTGCGGCGCGTGCGCGGGGGGCGCCGAATGGGCCGCCGGAGCCGCGGATTTCGGGGCAGCCGCTTTCGGCGCGGCCGTCGTGGCGACGGCTGGGGCGGAGGCGGAGGCGATCGCGGAGACGCTCATGGGATGAACTCCTTTGCTATGGCCGGTGTCCCGGTGTTCGGGACCGGCAAAATATGCCGTGCGGAGACGAACGGAAGATGAACCGGAGGCGGGTTGGCGCGATGCCTCGGCATGGATTCACGGTCCCCGAACCACGCTCCGGCCGCCGCCAGCCGCTACACCGGGACCGCGCAAATCCTGCACTGGCTGACGCTGGCCCTGATCCTCGCCATTCTGCCGCTCGCGTGGGTCGTCGTGTCGATGCCGCGCGACGACCCCGGCCGCGCGGGGCTGTTCGTCCTGCACCGCTCCTTCGGGCTGACGGTCCTGGTCCTGATCGTGGTCCGCCTCGCGTGGCGGGCCGGTCATCCGCCGCCGCCGTTGCCGCGCGGCTCATCGAGGGTGGTCGAGTGGATCGGGCGCGCGACCCACTGGCTGATGTACGCGGTGCTGCTGCTGATGCCGGTCAGCGGCTACCTGCAGTCGGGGAACGGGCACCCGGTGTCCTATTTCGGCCTGCTCGGTATTCCGGGCTTCCCGAGGAGCGCGGCAATCGACGACGCCGCCAGCACAGCCCACAATCTCGGCCAATGGGCGCTCTATGCGCTGGTCGCCCTGCACGTGCTTGCGACCGTTTGGCACGTCGCGGTCCGGCGCGACGGCCTGCTCGGCCGGATGCTGCCGGCCCAACGCAATCAGGCTTAGGGGACCGCGACCGACCCCGCCGGACGCCTCGGGTCGGACGCGCCGTAGCGGAGGCCGGGCCGCATCGCGCCCGTGGTCCGGGCGGAATCGCTGCCGGACGACGCGGCCGCCTCGGGCACCCTTTCGGGACCGACCGCGATCAGCACCGCGTCGCCCCAGTCTTCCTGCTCCTGGACGTGGTAGCCCATCGCAATCATCGCGGCGCGCGTGTCGGGCGAGAGCGCGAACCGTTCGGCGAAGACCAGATCGGGCAGCCACTGGTGGTGCAGGCGCGGTGCCGCAACCGCCTCGGACGGGGTCATGCCGTAGACGGTCAGGTTCAGGATCGTCTCCAGCACCGTCGTGATGATCCGGCTCCCGCCCGGCGAGCCGGCCACCAGCACCGCCTTGCCGCCGCGCACGCCGATCACCGGGGTCATCGACGACAGCGGCCGCTTGCCGGGCTCGATCCGGTTGGCCCGCCCCTGCACCAGCCCGAACAGGTTCGGCGTGTCGGGCGCGATCGCGAAATCGTCCATCTCGTCGTTCAGCAGCACGCCCGTCCCCGGGGCCATGACCATCGCGCCGAACAGCCCGTTCAGCGTGTAGGTCGTGCTGACCGCGTTGCCGGCCGTGTCCATGACGACATACGCGGTCGTCTCGGCCTTCTCGTGCGGCGGCGTCGCGTCGTTCAGGGCCGCCGACGCGATCGCCCCCGGCCCGATCGCCGCCCGGATCGCGCCGTCGTACTCCGTCGACAGCAGGCGGCCGAGCGGGTTGCGGACGAAGGCCGGATCGCCGAGCTGCGTGTTCCGGTCGAGGAACGCATGCCGCTCCGCCTCGATCATCAGGTGGGCACTGGCCGATCCATGCCAGCCGAGCGCCCTTAAATCGTCGTGGTCCAGGATGCCGAGGATTTCGCACAAGGTGACGCCGCCCGAGGACGGTGGCGGCGGTGCTAGGATCGTCAGGCCATGCCAGTCGCAGGCGATCGGGGCGCGCGACACGGCGTGGTAGCCGGAAAGGTCGGCGCGGGTCGGCCCGCCGGTCGCCTCGATCGCGGCGGCGACCGGCCCCGCGTAGAACCCCGCCGGCCCCTCGGCCGAAATTTTGCGCAGCGTCCCGGCCAGCGCCGGCTGCACCAGCCGGTCGCCCGGCCGCAGCGCCGTCCCGTCCGGGCGCAGAAAGATGCGCGCCATCTCCGGGTCGGAAGCGAACTTTTGGGTGCGCGCGTCCAAAATATCCGTGTCGGCGCGTTCGAGGACGAACCCGTGCTCGGCCAGCTCGATCGCCGGCGCGATCAGCGCCTCGCGCGACATCGTCCCGTACGTGGCGCGCGCCAGTTCGAGCCCCGATACCGTCCCCGGCGTGCCCACCGCCTTCGGCCCGATCAGGCTCGCATCCCCGGCCGGCTTGCCGTCCTTCCCCACGAACATCGTCTCGCTGGCCGAAGCCGGCGCGGTCTCGCGAAAATCGAGCACCGCGGACCGGCCGTCTTCCATGCGCAGCGTCATGAACCCGCCGCCGCCGATATTGCCGCAGCACGGATTGACCACCGCCTCGGCGTACCCGACCGCCACCGCCGCATCGACCGCGTTGCCGCCGCGCCGCAGGATGTCGGCACCGACGTCGGAGGCGAGGTGCTGGGCGCTGACCACCAGGCCGTCCGATGTCTCCGTCGCGGGCAGGGTCGCGGCTCGAGCGGGCGCGACGGCACCGACGAGAGCGGACAGCAGGATGGCCTTGCGCATCATCTCAACCAGTTTCTCAGGGCGCCACCACCTCGTCCGGATCGACCCCGTAAAAATCGGTCCGCTTCAGCCACCCGCGATAGTCGCCGGTCTTCACCTCGCACCAGGCGCTCCCGGCGGCACAGCCGCGAATCAGCCCGACCACGCCGACCTCGAGCTTCGCCACCGCGTCCGCCGTATCGGCGGCCGACGCGCGCAGCACCCGCTCCTCGCCGGTGACGACGAACCCGCGCCGCCCGGTCAGCACGGCGGAGTTGACCCAGCCCTTGGTCCCGTCCTGATCCTCGACCAGCCGCCAGATCTCGTATTCCCGCTCGATCCGCACCGGCAGGTCGCGGCGGTGGTATTGCCAGTCGACCGGCCGGTCCATCCCCGGCCCGACGCGCAGATTGACCTGATCGGACCGCAGCGCGGCCCAGCGCGGCAGCGGCAGTCCGGTCGTCGTGCCCTTGGTCGGATCCTGCTTCGGCGGCGGCGGCGTGGTCGCGACCGGCGGTGCCACGGGGACGGCCACCGGCGGTGCCGGCCGCGCCGGGCGAACCACGGCATGGGCGGGCGGCTTGGCCGGCGGGGCCGCCGTCGTCGTCGCCGGCTTGGCCTTCGTCTTGTGCGGCTTCTTCGCGGCCGGGCCGGGGGACTGCACGACGGGTACGCCGAGCGCGCTCGGTGTCGCGACGCGCGCGACCGGCTTGCGGGCGGGTGCCGGCGCGGCCGGGGCGGCGCTGATGCCGGGCGGCGGGGGCAGCGGGGTCGACGTCACCGCCTGCGCCATCGCGGACGCGGGCAGGAACAACAGAAAGGCAGCCAAGGCGCGCATGGTCAGAGCGTCACGATCTGGCCGGTGCCGACCGCGTCCAGGAACGTGGGCACGCCCGCGACCTCGACACCTTCGGCCAGCTCGTCCGCCTCGATCCCCGCGAGCCGGATGCCGGCGTCGCACGCGAGCCGCCGCACGCCCAGTTCGGCCGCCGCGTCGCGCAGCTCGGCCAATCCGGCGACGCCCAGCTGGCGCACCGCCGCGTCGCGGCCCGCCCCGTCCAGCCGCGACCAATCCTCGACCAGGGCGCGGCAGCCGTCGTTGGTCGCGAACACGATCACGCGACGGCCCATCGCGGCGGCCGCGGCGGCCATGACGAACGCGTAGTGCGCCCGCTCGTGGGTGCCGGAAATCAGCAGAATACCGAGGGTGCGCTCGTCAGGCATGGGCAAACTCCTGTTGAGCTTCGTGGGCGGTGGCGTCGCGCAAACTGGCGTGTCCGCCGCATGCGCGGCAAGCGGGATCGCGCGGCAGGCGAATCGTCCGCGTCCGCGCGGTCAGCGCATCCCACAACAGCAGCCGCCCGGCCATCCCCTCGCCGATGCCGGTGATCTCCTTGACGATCTCGGTCGCCTGCAGCGTCCCCAGCACCCCGGTCACGGCCCCGAGCACGCCCGCCTCCGAGCACGCGGCCACCGAGCCGGCGGGCGGGGGCTCCGGATACAGGCAGCGGTAGCAGGGGCAGTCCGGCCCGGCATGCGGCTTGAAGGTCGACAACTGACCCTCGAACCGCAGCACCGCCGCCGAGACCAGTGTTTTACGCGCCGCGACGCAGGTGTCGGCGACCAGAAAGCGGGTGTCGAAATTGTCGGTGCCGTCGGCGACGATGTCGTGCGCGGCGACCAGATCGCCGACGTTCGCTGGCGTCACCCGCGCCACCACCGCCTCGATCGCGATGCCCGGATTGATCGCCCGCGCCCGCTCGGCGGCCGCGACCGCCTTCTCCCGGCCGATATCGGCGACGCCGAAGGCGATCTGCCGCTGCAGGTTCGACAGCTCGACCCGGTCGTCGTCCACCACCGTGATCCGCCCGACACCGGCGGCGGCCAGATACAGCAGCGCCGGGCAGCCGAGGCCGCCGGCACCGACCACCAGCACGCTCGCCGCCGCCAGCCGCGCCTGCCCGGTGCCGCCGATTTCCGGCAGCAGGATGTGGCGGGAATACCGCTCGATGTCGTCGTCGGAGAGGCCGAGGTCCATGGCGGGAGATGTGACCCGTCAGGCGCGCGGGCGCAACGCCACGCGGTCGGCCGGACCGCTCAACACATCGAAGGCGGCGCCGCCCGAATGGCGTTCGAATGTCAGGTCGAACACCGCGTCGCCCACATGCACGCCGTGCAGGGTGATGTCCGGCAGCCAGTCGGGCAGGCGCGGATCGACGTACAGCATGCCGGACGCGGCATCCGCGTCGAGCCCGAGCAGCGCCTGCAGGAACGAGAACACCGAGCCGGCCGCCCACGCCTGCGGCACGTTGGAGCCGAGGAACTGCACCGGAAAGTTGCCGCCGTCGCGCGGGGTGCCGGCATACAGCTCCGGCATCTGGTGCATCTCGAAATAGCTGTTCGCCCCGCTGACCGCCCGCGCGACCGCCGCCGCCGCCTCGTGGAACCCGTACCGGGCCATGCCCTGCGCGATAATGCCGTTGTCGTGCGGCCAGACCGTGCCGTTGTGGTAGCTGTTCGGGTTGTAGGCCGGGTGTTCGGCCGACAGCGTCCGCACGCCCCACCCGCTGAACATGTCCGGCGCCATCAGCCGGTCCACCACGGCCTTGGCCCGCTTCGGCAGGATCAGACCGGTGTAGAGGCAGTGGCCGACGTTGGAGACGCGGCTCAGCACCTGCTTCTTGTCGCCGTCCAGCGCGTAGGCGATGCCGCCGAACTCGTCGTTCCAGAACGCCTCGTCGAACTTGATCTGGAACGCCGCAGCCTTGTCGCGCAGCTTGGAGGCCGCGTCCGGCCGCCCGAGCACGTCGTAGATCTCGGCCATGCCGACCCAGGCGGCATAGACATAGCCCTGCAGCTCGCACAGGGCCTTCGGGCCTTTGACCATCGAGCCGTCGGCGTTCAGCACGCCGTCGCCGCTGTCCTTCCAGCCCATGTTCTCATAGCCGCGCGGGCTACGGGTCTGATATTCCTGGAAGCCGTCGCCGTCCCGGTCGCCCCAATGCTCGATCCAGTCGAGGCAGCGTTCGGCGGTCGGCAACTGCCGCTCCAGCAGCCCGCGATCCCCGGTCCACTTCCAGGCACCGTGCAGCACCATCAGCCAGAGCGGCGTCGCGTCGGCGGTGCCGAAATACGGCGTGTGCGGGATCAGCTTGAAATGGGCCAGTTCGCCCAGCCGCAGCTCGTGCAAAATCTTGCCCGGCTCGGCGTCGCGAAAATCGTCGCGCTCCAGCGATTGCCTTGACCCCAGCACGGCGATCGCACCCCTGGCGAAGACCGGCGTCAGCGGCAGCGTTTGCAGCGACGCGATCAGGCTGTCGCGGCCGAACAGGGCGACGAACCACGGCAGGCCGGCGGCCGGGACCAGATGCAGATCGTGGTCGAGCGCGATCGGCAGCCGCAGCGCCACCATGTCGTCGAGCGCCTGGTGGTAGAACCGGTAGAATTCCTCGTTGCTGGTGCGCAGCTTCGGCGAGGCTTCCCTCGCGCCGACCAGCGACAAGCCGGCCCCCGTCTTCAGCGCGTCGCCCTCGCCGGGCGTGTCGTGGTGCGCGGGGGCCGCCAGCACCGTCTCGCCGTCGAGCAGGTCGGTCATGACGCAGGCGTGCCAATGCTGCCCGGGCTCGATCGAGACGTCGAACGAGATGCGGCCGTTGGCGTACAGCGTCGGCACCGGCGATTCGATCCGCACCACGATGCCGCGATGGAAATCCTGGTTGCGGTAATCGAGCCGCAACTCCTGGTTTCGCTCGTTCCAGTCGGTCCGGATGCGGCCGCGCCGGATCATCTGGCCCGACTTGACCTCGAACACGTCGCCGAAATCGGACCGGATCAGCAGCTCCAGGTTGAAGTGCACCGGCTGCATGCTGTGGTTGGCGATGTCGAAATCCTCATGCACGCCGCCGTCGAGCTCGCGGGTCATGATGAAGCCCAGCGTGTGCTCGGCGATCGTCCCGCTTTCGGTCGGGATCGCCGGGTTGGTCAGGAAAACCCGCTCGGCGTAGTGGGTGATCGCGCCGCCGTTGATCAGCGTCCAGCGGATGCCGTTCGCGAACAGCATCCAGTTGCTGATGAGCCTGGTGTCGCGGAACATCAGCCCCTTCACGCTCACGTCGTCGACCTGACCGTCCGGTTCGGCGATCCACACCGCCTCGCCCTGATGGATGACGAGCTGGGGCGAGCCGATGGTCACGAGGAGCGACATTTGTTGTCCTTATTCGGGTCGGGCGAGCAAACGCCCGTGGGGCCGGTTCGTTCAAGAGCCGCAACGGTGACAGTCGGACCGCATGAGCGCCTCCATCTCGGACTGGATTCTGGGCCGTAAACTCGCGAACCGCGAGGCCGAGGGCGAGCGCCTCGGCGTGCTCGCGGGCGTGCCGGCGATGGGCCTCGATGGGCTCGGCAGCGCCGCCTACGGCCCGGAAGCGGCACTGGCGGTGCTGGTCGTGGCGGGCGCGGCCGGAACGGCGGCGCTGGTGCCGATCACGGTGGTGGTGCTGGTCCTGCTGGCGATCCTCTATTTCAGCTACCGGCAGACGATCGCGGCGTACCCGACCAACGGTGGTTCGTACACCGTGGCGCGCGAAAACCTCGGTGCCGGGGCCGGCGTGCTGGCCGCCGCCTCGCTGATGGTCGACTACATGCTGAACGTCGCGGTGGGCATTTCGGCGGGCGTCGGCGCGCTGACCTCGGCCATCCCGGCGCTCTCGTCGTGGACGCTTCCGCTCTGCCTCCTGATCCTGGCGTCGCTGACCCTGGTCAACCTGCGCGGGACCAAGGAGAGCGGCCTGGCCTTCGCGCTGCCGACTTACCTGTTCGTCGGCAGTCTGGCCGTGGCCCTGGCATGGGGCGTCCTTCGCGCGAGCGCGGGCGCTGCGCCGGTGGTGGCGCCACCCGGTTCGGCGACGGCGAACGGCAGCGTCGGGCTTTGGCTGCTCATGCGAAGCTTCGCCGCCGGGTGCACCGCCATGACCGGGGTCGAGGCGGTCAGCAACGGTGTCGCGGCGTTTCGCGAGCCGCGCGTCGCCACCGCCCACAGGACGCTGACCGCGATCGTCGGCACGCTGGCCGTGCTGCTGGCCGGCATCGCGTGGCTCGCGCGGCACGACGGCGTCGCGGCGATGGACCAGACCAAGGACGGCTACCGCAGCGTGCTGGCGCAAGTCGTGTCCGCGTCGGTCGGGCAGGGCGCGCTGTTCTGGGTCGCGATCGCCTCGACGGTCGCGGTGCTCTGCCTGTCGGCCAATACCAGCTTCGTGGGCTTCCCGCGGCTGTGCCGGATGGTGGCGTCCGACGGCTACCTGCCGCACGCCTTCGCCATACCGGGACGGCGGCTGGTCTATTCGGCCGGCGTCCTGTTCCTGGCCGCCGGGTCGGGCGCGTTGCTGGCCGCGTTCGGCGGCATCACCGACCGGCTGATCCCGCTATTCGCGGTCGGCGCCTTCGCGAGCTTTTCTCTCAGCCAGGCCGGCATGGCCCGCCACTGGCTGCGCGAGGGCGGCCGCGCGCGGCATGTCGGCCAGCTGGTCATCAACGCCACCGGCGCCATCGCCACCACGCTCGCGCTGGCGGTCATCCTGGTCGCCAAGTTCACCGAGGGCGCGTGGCTGACGCTGATCGTCATCCCGCTCGCCTTCATCTCGTTGCGCGCGATCCGGCGCTACTACGACGCGCTCGACCGGCAGGTGCTGCGCGGCGACGACCGGCGGATCGATTTCGGCGCCGATACGCGCCCGCCGCTGGTGCTGCTGCCGATCGAGCGCTGGGACATGGTCGGCTCCCACGCGGTCGCCATCGCCACCCGGCTCAGCCCGGATGTGGTCGCCTTGCACGTGACCGAGACCGAGGGTCCGGACAGCGACGCCGAGGCGCTCGCCCGCGACGCGGAGGCGCTGCAGGACCATTGGCGGCGCTGGGTCGCGGAACCCGCACGGGCGGCTGGCCTGCATCCCCCGGCGCTGCGGATCGAGCCGTCGCCCTATCGCTCCGTCCTCGGCCCGCTGCTGCGCCAGGTGCTGGCCTGGCGTGAGGAACAGCCCGGCCGCGCCATCGCGGTCGTGCTGCCGATGCTGGTCGAGGCGCGCTGGTGGGAGACCTGGTTGAACCTGCACGCCGACCGCCGCCTGCGCCGCGTGCTGCTGCGCGACGGCGGTCCGGACGTCGCCGTGGTGAGCGTCCCGTGGCAACTCCGCCCGGCCGAGACCCGCGCGGCCATTGCCGAGGAGGAGCCGGTGGATAGGCCAACCTGAAGGCCGGGCCGGATGGCCATCGCCGCCGTCATCCGGTAATCGCAATGGACGGAATTTCGATCGTGTCCGGCGGCCGTCCGCCGTCGTCCGGCTGAACCTGGTTGGAGCTGGCGAGAATGTCCGAAATCGGGCCGACCGAATTCCACCGACTCAAAATCAACGCGATCAACTGCTTCAAGCACCGGGCCTTCACGGAAGGCGAACCGCACGCCCGCGCCGCCTACGCGCTCGATCCGCGCGACCCGTTCCTGACGTACTATTTCGGCATGATCCTCGTCGAACTCGGCCGCGCCGATGAGGGTTTGGACAAATTGCGCGAGGCGGCCGTCATGTCACCGCAGGTGATCGCGGCGGCGGCGGGCCAATATATGGCCCGCAGGCTCCGGACGGCCGAGGGCTATCCTTACGAGAACGGCTGGATCGCGATGCTCGACATCGCGGTCGCGGGCGGGTTGTTGCCGATGTACGGGCTGGACGCGCTCGCCGCCTACAACCGGGATACGCCGCGAAGCGCCAGCGATGGACCCGCGATTCCCCGCACGATCGTCCAGTTCTGGGATAAGGTCGACATCCCCGACGAGGTGCTGCGCCTGATGGAGCGCACCAAGGCCGCGAACCCCGAATTCCACCACCAGGTATTCTCGGACGAGGCGGCCCGCGAATTCCTGCGCGCCGCATTCGGGGCTGAAGGCGCCACGCTGTACGACGCCTGCCCGCATGTCGCGGCGAAGGCGGACTTCTTTCGCGCGGTCTACCTGCTGCTGCACGGCGGGATCTACGTCGACGCGGACGAAGGCTGCGAGCAGTCGCTGTCCGCCTACTGCACGACCCCCGACCTCGTCCTCTCCTACTCGCGCGGTGTGCCGAGCTGCATCAATAACTGGTTCGTCGCCACCGCGCCCGGACTGAAGCTGCTGTCCTCGGTCGTGGAGAACATTCTCGGCAATCTCCGCAACGTCGTGCGGAACGGCGCGCAGACCAATGTCTGGGTTCTCACCGGACCCGGTCTATGGACGCTTTCGGTCATGGACCTGGCGCTCGATCCGCTTGCGGCCCGGTCCGGCATGCCGCTGGCCCGCGCGTGCTTCATCGACGAACCGTCGTATCGATCGCTCTTTCAAAGTCCCGAGATGGACTATAAGGCGACCGCCGCCGGCAACTGGCGTTTGCGATGACCGGTGCCGCCCGGCCGACCCTGCAAGGAGTCTGATGTCGTGCCGAACTCGACCATCGAGCCCGACCGGGAGGCGTTTCGGAAGCACTACGAAGATCCGGATTCCGCGTGGGGCAACACCTCGGGCCCAGGCTCGGACGCATTCTACACGACCGATTACCGGGGGTTCCTCAGCAAATTCATCCGGCTCAACGGGGTCCGCTCCGTCGTCGACATCGGTTGCGGCGACTGGCAGTTTTCACGCTTCATCGATTTCGCCGACGCACGGTATCTCGGCCTCGACCTCGTCGAGAGCGTGATCGAGCGCAATGCCGCCCGGTATGCCGGCCACGGCATCGAGTTCCGTGTGATGCCGGCCGACATGACGCATGTGCCGGGCGGCGACCTGCTGATCATGAAGGACGTGCTCCAGCATCTGTCGAACGATCTCGTCTTCGCGTTCTTCAGAACCGTCTTTCCGAAGTTCCGGTGGTGCCTGCTGACCAACTCGTACCGGAAGCTCGACACGCCCGCCAACGTCGACATCCCGAACGGGTCGTTCCGCTGCCTCGACCTGACGGCGGAACCCTTCGAGTTTCGCGGCACCTACGTCATGGAGTTCGGCAGTTCGGTCTGGGAGCGGGTGCGCACATTGCTCCTCGCCGGGCAGCCGGCCGCCCGCTAACCGGTTCGCATGGAATACATCTATCTTCGCGACGCCGCGGCGGGCGGTGCCGCCGGCATCGCGTACCGCGAGGTCGAGCCGCTGTTCGGCCAGCGGCGGCCGCCGCCGGATTTCTTTTTCGGCCCCGTGCCGCCGGAATTCGGCGAGTGGTTCTTCAATGATCGCGGCACGCCCGGCGTCGGCTTGGTCACGGTCGACAATGTCGAACTCAGCGGCAACCTGCTGCTGGTCCGCGACGGCGCGGCGCTATGCCTGCCGGAAAACGGCCTGCACCCGGCCGTGATCGAGCCGGTGATCCGCCATCGCGCGGCAGACCCGGCGGTCATGACCGCGATCGACGAGGAGGTCGTCGTGCTGGCCGGCTCGGCTTACGGCGTGTTCGGGCACTGGATCGTCGACTACATGCCCCGCCTCCACATTCTGACCGCGTGCGGTTACGATATCGCATCCTGCCGCTACCTGTTGCCGCGGGATTTCCCGGACTTCGCGCTGGAGTGGATGGCGCGGCTCGGCATCGCGCGCGACCGGCTGATCTTTTTCGATCCCGCAGCCGAAACCTGCGTGGTCCGGCGCGCGCTCGTTCCCACGAACCTGCGCGGCAACGGACGGGCCAGCCCGCTGATGGCGGTCGCCGCGAAGCGGTTTCGCGACATGATCCTTGGATTGGATGACCCGGTCGCGCCCGTGCGCGACATCTACCTCTCCCGGCTGGGCTGGGGGAACAAGCTGCGCCAGCTCCGCAACGCCGAGGCGATCCAGGCGATCGCGACCGGGTTCGGCTACGAGATCGTCCACCCGCAGGATCTCGGCATCGTCGAGCTGCTGCGGATGTTCGCTGGCAGCCGGCATATCGTCGGGGAATACGGCTCGGCGTTGCACGGCTCGATCTTCGCGGGCGCGCGCACGACCGTCACGGCGCTTCGTCCCACGACGGGGCATCCGGGCTTTCTGCAATCGGGACTGTGCGAGGTGCTCGGGCAGACGCACGGATATGTCTTCGGCCACACCGAAATGGACGGCGGCGCGATGGGGTTCACGATCGACCCCAACGCCTTCAGGCTCGCCCTGGAGATCGCCGCCTAGGCGGCCTCGGCCACGAGGTCCGCCAGCGCGATCGCCGCCGTCAGGCCAGGGCTTTCGATGCCGAACAGGTTGATCAGACCGGCGACCCCGTGCGCGCTCGGCGGCTGCACGACGAAATCCTGCGCGGGCTCGCCCGGTCCGGCGATTTTCGGCCTTATGCCGGCGTATCCGGGCAACAGCGCGCCGTCGCGCAGGCCCGGCCAATAGCGGCGGACGGCGGCGTAGAAGACGTCCGCCCGGCGCGGGTCGACGGCGTAGTCGATCGCGTCGATCCACTCGACGTCCGGCCCGAACCGCGCCTGCCCGCCGAGATCGAGCGTCAGATGGACGCCCAGACCGCCCGGCTCCGGCACCGGATAGATCAGCCGCGCGAACGGCGCGCGGCCGGCCAGGGTGAAATAGTTGCCGCGAGCGTAATACGTCCGCGGCACCATCTGGCGCGGCATCCCGGCGATCGCGGTGGCCAGCGCCGTCGCGTGCAGTCCGGCCGCGTTGACGACCGTGCGGGCGGACAGCGTCATCGGCTCCGCCCCGCCGATATCGAGCACGACCGCGCCCGCCTCGGCCCGGCCACCGAGCACCGGCGCATGGAACGCGAACATCGCACCGGCCGCCTCCGCGTCGCCCTGCAGCGCGAGCATGTAGGCGTGGCTGTCCAGAATCCCGGTCTCGGGCGAGTGCAACGCCGCCACGCAGGCCAGCGCCGGCTCCATCGCGCGGGCGTCCTCGCCGGACAGAAGCCGCATCCCCTCCACGCCGTTTCGTTCGGCGCGAGCCAAAATCCCGTCGAGCCGCTCGGCCTCGGCGTCGGTGGTGGCCACGATCAGCTTGCCGCACTTCTCGTACGGAACGCCGTGCTCGTCGCAGAACGCGTACAGAAGCCGACGCCCCTCGACGCACAGCCGGGCCATCAGGCTGCCCTGCGGATAGTAGATGCCGGCGTGGATGACCTCGCTGTTGCGGCTGGACGTCTCGGTGCCGATCCCCTCGGCCGCGTCGACCACGATCACCTCGCGGCCGGCCAGCGCCAGTGCCCGCGCGACCGCGAGCCCGACGACGCCCGCACCGACCACGACGGCGTCCACCAATTCCATGACGCTACAGCGTCGGCGCGATCCGCCCGTCGGTGCGGCCCAGCAACGGGTCGCGGCCGGACAGGGCGGACGCGATCACGGCGTCCAGCGGCGGGCCGTTGTCGTACGGGTCGATCGCGGCCGATTTCAGCATCGCGTAACCGTCGCCGCCCCGGCGTAGGAAGTCGTTGGTCACGATCCGGTACGTCTTCGTGTCGTCCAGCGGCACGCCCGCGATCGAAATGTCGGCGGCACCGGGGTTCAGCGGCGACCAGCGAATGCGCGCCCCCGCGATCTGCGGGAAGGCACCCCGCCCCGCGCGCGACAAACCGTAGGTCAGCGCCGCCCGCAGATCGGACCCTTTTAGCGACAGGCTCGCGACCATGTTGCCGAACGGGAACGCGCCCATGACGTCGCCCCGCGTGACCGGCCCGCCCGGCAGGCCGATGCGGATGCCGCCGGCGTTCATGATCGCGACGTCAGCCCCTTTCACCGACGCCAGCAGCGCGTCGGCCACCACGTCGCCCAGCGCGCACTCGCCGGTGCGGCACCCGTCGTTGCCGACCGGGGCCGGCGTATGGCCGACGACCTGCCGCCGCACCCCGTCGAGTTTCTGCGCGTATTCCGCGACGATCTTCGCGACCTCCGGATGCTCCGGCGCGTCGAGGGCGACGTGGCGCACATCGCCCGCCACCGACAGCACGCGAGAATCGTCGCCGATGTCGAGGTCGATCCGCCCCGCGTACCGGGCGTAACAGGCCGCCTGCACGACGACCGTCCCGTTGATCGCCGCGTGCGCGGGACCGAGCGCGCCCGGCTCGGCATCGCTCAATAGGGTGTGCGAGTGGCCGCCGACGATCACGTCGACCAAGCCGGCCGGCAGCGCCGCCGCCATGTCGCGGTCGGCCGCGACGCCGAGATGGGACAACGCCACGACGAACGCGGCGCCGGCCGCCCGCGCCTGTTTCGCCGCGCCGATCAGCGTCGGCATCGGATCGCCAAACGAGATATTCGGTCCGGGCGAGGAGCCGATCAGCGTCTCGGGCGTGGTCAGCCCGACGACCGCGATCTTGAGGCCCGCCTTGTCGATCACCACGAACGGTTTCACGAGCCCGTCCAGCGCCGGCTCACGGCTCGTGTCGAGGTTCGCCGACAGCACCGGAAACCGTGCGGCACGGATGAAGCGCGCCAGATTGGCCGGGCCATCGTCGAATTCGTGGTTGCCGACCGCCATCGCCTCGGTGCCCATCGCGTTCGCGACCCGCACCTCCACGTCGCCCTTCCAGGCGGTGTAGAACAGGCTGCCCTGGAACTGGTCTCCCGCGTCGAGCCGCAGCACCGTCCGGTTCGCCGCCTCGGACTCCGCCTGCCAGCCCGCCAGCACGCCCGCGAGCCTGGCGGTGCCGCCGAAACAGGCCGGTCCCGGCTTGCCCGCGTCGCAGGTCAGCGCCCGGTCGTCGACCGGATCGTGGCGGGAATGAATGTCGTTGACGTGCAGGATCGTGAGCCGGTGGGCGACGGTCCCGGCGCGCAGCCGGATCGGCAACAATCCGGCGGCGGCGGTCGCGAGCACGGCACGGCGGCGGATCATCGGCATGCACCCCATATAGAGGCATCCGTCATGCCGGGTATGGGGCTTGCACGCGGCCCCCCGCCAAGCAATGTGCGATCCAACGATCGGAGCCAGAATGTTTATCGAGACCGAAGCGACCCCCAATCCCGCGACCCTGAAATTCCTGCCCGGCCGGGCGGTGATGGATCAGGGCACCGCCGACTTCGCCGACCCGGACGCGGCGCTGCGCTCGCCGCTGGCGACCGGCCTGTTCGCGCTGCCCGGTGTGGTTCGCGTGTTCCTCGGCGCGGACTTCGTCACGATCAGCAAGGACGACGCGATCGAGTGGCAGTCGCTGAAGCCGCGTGTCCTCGGCACGATCATGGAGCATTTCGTCTCCGGCCGGCCGGTGCTGCTGCACGACGCGGCCGAGGCGGACGAGGACACGGCACCCGAGGACGCCGAGGTGGTGGCCCAGATCAAGGAGCTGCTCGACACGCGGGTCCGCCCGGCGGTCGCGTCGGATGGCGGCGACATCGTGTTCCGCGGCTACCGCGACGGCGTCGTGCGGCTGCACATGCAGGGCGCCTGCTCCGGCTGCCCGTCATCGTCGGCGACGCTGAAGCACGGCATCGAGAACATGCTCCGCCACTACGTCCCGGAAGTGCAGTCGGTCGAGCAGGTCGCGGCTTGACCCTCGACACCCGCCCGATCCTCGAGGACGCCCGCACGCATTGGGACTGGCGCGACACGCCGGTCACCGACGACGAGCTTGCGTGCGGTGTACGAGAGCATGAAGTGGGGCCCGACCTCGGCCAACGCGTCGCCGGCCCGGTTCGTGTTCATCCGAACGCAGGAAGGCCGCGAGAAGCTGCGGCCGGCGCTGTCGGCCGGAAACGTCGCCAAGACGATGTCCGCCCCCGTCGTCGCGATCGTCGCCTGGGACCCGCTGTTCTACGACCAGCTGCCGCGCCTGATGCCGCATGTCGACGCGCGCTCCTGGTTCGCGGGCAGTGCCGCGCTGGCCGAGGAGACGGCGTTCCGCAACTCCTCCCTGCAGGCGGCCTATTTCATCCTGGCTGCGCGGGCGCACGGGATCGATTGCGGGCCGATGTCCGGGTTCGACCAGACGCGGGTCAACGAGGCGTTCTTCGCCCATTCCGGTTGGCGCGCGAACCTGCTGATCAACCTCGGCCACGGCGATGAGAACGGCCTCCATCCCCGGCTGCCCCGGCTCGCGTTCGACGAGGCGTGCCTGCTCGCCTGATGACGCTGCTGACGCTCGACGCGGCCGGCGTTCTGGCATCGGTCGGCGTCTGGGGCGAGGGCGTCGCCATCGTGCGCCGCGATCCGGGCGGACAGGGACAGGCCGGGCGATTGGCCCCGCTGATCGCCGAAACGCTGTCGGCCGCCGGACGTGGCGTTCGACGCGCTGACCGCCGTCGCCGTGACCACCGGCCCGGGCAGCTTCACCGGCCTTAGAACCGCGCTGTCGCTCGCGCACGGCATCGCGCTCGCCGCCGGCATCCCGGTCGTGGCCGTCTCCGTCGCCGAGGCGCTGCCCGCCGCACTTCCCCATCTCGGCCACCGCACGCTGTTCGTGGCACTGGACAGCCGCCGGGGGCGGGTATTCCTCGATGACGGATCGGGACCGGTCGCGCATGACCTCGACGCGCTGCCCCGCCCGGCCGGACCGGTCGCCATTGCCGGTGACGCTTCCGTGGCGGTCGCGGCGCGGTGGGCGACGGCCGGGGTGGACGTCATGCTGACCGACGCCCGCCACCCCCGCCCGCAGGACATTTTTCGCGCGGCCATGGCCCGGATCGAGGGCCGCCTGCCGCCGCGCGACGCCCTGCCGATCTACGTCGACCCGCCCGAGGCCCGGCCCGCCACGCATCTGCGCCCAGCGCCCCGCGGGTGATCGAAGCCGGCGTCTTCCACGCGAAGGCGTTGGCGGCGATCCATGCCGAGGCGTTTCCGCCCGGTGCCAACTGGCCGGACACGGCATTCGCCACATTGCTGGCGCAACCCGGCGTGGCCGGACTGCTCGACCCGGACGGCGCGTTCGTGCTGGCGCGACAGGCGGCCGACGAGGCGGAGATTTTGTCACTTGCCACGTCGCCGGCCGTCCGCCGGGAAGGGCGCGCGAAAAGACTGCTGGCGGCGATGCACGAACGGCTCAGGGCGGACGGGGCCGCTAACATCTTCCTCGAGGTGGCGGCCGATAACATCGCGGCCCGCGAGCTGTATCTGGGCCTGGGCTACCGCCGCGCCGGGCTGCGAAAAGCCTATTACGGGTCGGTCGACGCCTGGGTCATGCGGCTAAACCTCTGACCGGCGTTGACGGCGGCCGGCCCGCCATGTCCCCTGCCGCCATGCGCGCCATCATCCTGCTGCTGTGCCTGACGATCGGCCAATCCGCCCACGCCGCCGACGCGATCGAGCTGCTCGGGCGCGGCGTCCAGATTTATGGCTGCACGGCGACGGACGGCAGCTTCGCCTGGAAGCTGACCGGCCCCGACGCGACGCTCACCGACGCGCAGGGAATGGTGGCCGGCCACCATTTCGCCGGCCCGAGCTGGCAGGCGAGCGACGGCAGCCTCGTCGTCGGCGAAGTCCTGGCGGCAAGCGCCGGGGCGAAGGGCGCGGTGCCCTGGCTGGTGCTGCACGCCAAATCCCACACCGGGGCGGGGGCGTTCGCGACCGTCAAATACATCGTCCGCAGCCGGACAGAGGGTGGTGCCGCGCCGGCGGGTGGCTGCGACGCCGCCCATGCCGGAGCCTCCGTCCGGGTCCCGTACTCCGCGACCTACACGTTCTTCCCCTAGGCGAGCGTCGTCCGCAGTTCGCTCAGCCCGTCGATCGAGCCGACCAGCAGATCGCCGCGCACGGCGGCCGCCACGCCTTCCGGTGTTCCGGTGAAAATCAGGTCGCCCGGCGCCAGCGTGACCAGCTTCGACAACGCCGAAATGGTCTCGGCCACGGTCCAGATCATGTCGCCGAGGTCGGCCGATTGCCGGTCAGCGCCGTTGACCGATAGCGCGATGCGGCCGTGGGTCGGATCGGGGAGCGACGACGCCGGAACCAGGTCGCCGATCGGGGCCGACGCGTCGAACCCCTTGGCCATGTCCCACGGCTTGCCGGCCTTCTTGGCCGCCGCCTGCAGGTCGCGCCGGGTGAAGTCGATGCCGACCGCGTAGCCCCAGACATGGCTCAGCGCGTCGGCCGCCTGGATGTTCGTGCCGCCGGTGCCGATCGCCGCGACCAGTTCGACCTCGTGGTGCAGGTCGGCGGTGGCCGGGGGATACGGCGTGTCGGCGCCTGAAATCACCAGCGCGTCGGCCGGCTTGGTGAAGAAGAACGGCGGCTCGCGCGCGTCGCCGCCCATCTCGGCGACATGGGCCGCGTAGTTGCGCCCGACGCAGAAGATCCGCCGCACCGGGAACCGGCCGCCGCCGCTAACCGGCACGAACGGCTGCTTGGGTGGCGGAAACACGAATGATGACTCGGACACACTCTTTCTCCGGCGCGGGTTCGCCTGTTCAATAGCCGAACGCCCGGAGGACGCCATGGCCCAACCAATCGCCGGGATGAACCCGGCCGCCCGCCGCTCATCGCACCTGCTCTATCTCGCGGTCCTGATCGCGGTCGCCGCCGGAGCACTGCTCGGATGGCTCGCGCCCGGAACGGCGGTCGAGATGAAGCCGCTGGCCGACGGGTTCATCAACCTCGTCAAGATGCTGATCGCGCCGATCATCTTCTGCACCATCGTCGGCGGCATCGGCCGGCTGTCCAACCTCGGCGAGGTCGGCCGGGTCGGCTTCAAGGCGCTGGTCTATTTCGAGGTCATGACCACGCTCGCCCTGCTGATCGGCCTCGCGGTCGGGCATGTGTTCCATCCGGGCGGCGGGGTCGGCGCCAACGTCGCGACCCTCGATGCCAGCTCCGTCCAGGGTTTTATCGCCACCAGCGCGCACCAGAGCGTCACGGGGTTCCTGCTCGGCATCGTGCCCGACACGCTGGTCGGCCCGTTCACCAAGGGCGACATCCTGCCGGTGCTGCTGATCGCGCTGCTGTTCGGCTTCGCGCTCGCCCGCCTCGGCGACCGTGGGCGCGGCATCGTGGGCGGCATCGACGCGGTCGGCGGCGTGCTGTTCGGGATGCTGCGGATCATCATGTACGTGGCCCCGCTCGGCGCGTTCGGCGGCATGGCGTATTCGGTCGGCCTGTTCGGCATCAAGCAGCTCGCGAACCTCGCCTACCTGATCGGCTGCTTCTACGTGACCGGGACCGTGTTCGTGTTCGGCCTGCTCGGCCTCGTCCTCGCCCTTTGCGGCCTGAGCATCTTCAAGCTGTTCGGCTATCTGTGGGACGAGTTCCTGCTCGTGCTCGGCACCAGCAGCAGCGAGACGGCGCTGCCGACGCTGATGGCCAAGCTCGAGCGGCTGGGCTGCGCGCGGCCGCTGGTGGGCCTGGTCGTCCCGCTCGGCTACGCCTTCAACCTCGACGGCACCTCGATCTATTTCACGATGGCGATCGCCTACATCGTGCAGGCGCTCGGCATCCCGCTCAGCTGGGGCGACTACGCGGTGATCTGCGGCGTGCTGCTGCTGACCAGCAAGGGGGCGGCGGCGGTCACCGGCGGCGGCTTCATCACCCTGGCCGCGACGCTGACCGCGCTGGATGGGAAGGTGCCGGTCACCGGGATCGTGCTGGTGTTCGCGGTCGACCGGTTCATGAGCGAGGGCCGGGCGATCTTCAACCTGTTCGGCAACGCGGTCGCGACGATCGTGGTCGCGCGCTGGGAAGGCCAGCTCGACCTGGCTCGGGCAAGGTCCGTGCTGGCCGGGCGGGCGGTGGCCGAGATCCCGGTCGATGCGGCGGAGGTGCCTAGCTGATCGGAGCCGCTTCCACCGCGCGGACAAGCACCGTCGGCGGCTCCGTCCCGAGTGCGCGGTAGGCGGTGATCGGGCTCTCCACCTTGTGCTCGTCGAATAGCGCCTTGAACCGCTGGTTCAGTTCCCGTGCCACCGCCCAACGCTGGCTCGGCCGCGTCTTGATCCGCAGCCGCAGCACGTAGGCGGTGTCGACGAACCGCTCGACGCCCATGACGTCGAGGTCGCCTTCCAGCACGCCGCTCCAGCGCGGTTCGGCCCGCATCGCCCCGGCGACCTGACAGACCAGCGACGACACCCGGTCCGGCTCCTCGTTCAGCCCGACGGTGAGGTCGATCACCGCGTAGGCGAAATCGCGCGTCATGTTGGTCACCGTCGTCACCGCGCTGAACGGGACGACATGCACCGCGCCGTCCAGCGCCCGTAGCCGGATGGTGCGGATCGACAGCGCCTCGACCGAGCCGGACAGGCCGCCGAGCGTGACCACATCGCCGACCTGCATCGTGTTCTCGAGCAGCAGGAACAGCCCGGTGATGATGTCCTGCACCAGCTTCTGGCTGCCGAAGCCGATCGCGATGCCGACCACGCCGGCGCCGGCCAGCAGCGGCGCCACGTCGACACCGATTTCCCGCAGCACCGACAATCCGGCGAACAGAATTATCGCGCACAGCAAGGCCGTTCTCAGCATCGGCAGCAGCGTGCGTAGCCGGCCGGCGCGGGCCATCTGTTGCGCCGCGTCTAGCCTTGCGAGGTGGCCGGCGACGCCCGCATTCGCCGCCTCCCAGACGAACGCGGCGGCGGCGAGGGTGATCGCGCAGGTGACCAGGGTGGACGCGACCCGCCCACCGAGGCCGTCGGTCAGCAGGTTCGACATCGCGTCGAGCCCCCAGGCCTGCAGCAGGATCAGCGCGGCCAGCACCACCAGCAATCCGGTCAGCAACCCGCGCAGCAGCGGCCGGTAGCGTCGCCACGCGCCGCGCAGCCCGATCGAAGCGCTGTCGCCGGCCGGGTCCATCGCCGAATGCAGCAGTGCGGACAGGAAGCGCGCGATGCCGACGATCACGATGGTGGACACCAGGCCGCGCAGGACCCGGGCAAACCCGTCCGGCGTATCGAGCGCCCAGACGAACCACAGTGCGGCCAGCACGAACAACGCGGCGAAATGCCAGATCTCCGCCGCCCGCGCGCGGGCCAGCGCCACCATGCCGCCCGCCTCGTCCGGCGGACGGACGACGCGCGCCACGGCGTACCGTGCCTGGAACACCATGCGGCCGAGCAGCACGACCACGGCCAGCGCCACGATCCGCACCATCGCGTCGCGCGCCACTTGATACAGCCCGAACACCACGGCGACCTCGATCGCGGCGCGGCCGAAGATCGCGACCGCCGCAATCTGCCCGAACCAGCCCGCGACCCACGCCGCCGCGCGATCCGGCAATCCGACCAGCCGCAATCTCGGCAATGTGGGCGACAGCAGGGCCGCGACCGCAACGACCACCGTGCGCCAGATCAGGGTCGCCTCCAGCGCCGCCGTCACGACCTGGTTCGTGCTGTCGCGGTTGCCGAGCCGGGTTTCGAGCAGGCCGTAACCGATGGCGGCGATCAGCAGCACCGGCAACACGCTCAGGCCGAACCGCGCCATCGCAAGCGGCAGCCGCCGCAGCAGCAGCACCGCCGTCGTCCGCGCCCGCCGCTTCCGGGGCACGCCCTCGTAGGCCCGGTCGAGCGTGCCCGCGCGGGCCGCCGGGGCGATGCGGGCGAGCGCGGCGATCGGCCGGCGCAGCAGCCGCGACGCGGCACTCGCCGAGCCGACCGCGAGCCCCAGGATAAGGAGCAGGTGCCAGGCGGCGTCGGCCACCTCCTCCTTGCTGTCGGGGTCGGTCGCGAGATGCTTGATCCACCGGCCGAGCAACGGGAAGTCGGTGATCGCCCGCACGGTCCGCATCAGCGATCGGCCGAGGTCGCGCAACTGCCCCGACACGCCGACGACGAGGTCCGCCCCGACGCTGCCCGGTTTCAGCGGCACGGCGATCGGGGCCGGGGCCGCCGCTGGGGCGGTCGAAGGCGCGGCACCCTGGGTCGCCGCCAGCGTTTGCAGCACCGTCTCCAGCGCCGCCCGGCGTGCCGGATCGCGCAGCGCCTCCAGCGCGGCGCGGGCCGCATCCGGCGACACCGCAGCGGCCGCCGGTGCGGGCTCGGTCGATGGAGCCGGGGCTACGGGAGCGGAGACCAACGCAGGGGCAGGAGCCGCGGCGGCGAGGAGCAGCATCGGTACAAGCAGGAACGGGCGCATGCGCGGCAGGGGCGCGCAGCCTCCCGACGGTGTCAACCGAACGCCCCTTACGCCCGCGCCCGGGCCGCCCATCTGAGGCGCATGCTCATCTATATCGTCGGCGGTCTCACCGCGATCGGCCTGTTCCTGACCCTCGCGACCCTGTTCATGGGCATGCTCGGCCTCGCCGCCGGGTCGGACGGGATGCGGTCCAACAACCTGATGCGGTGGCGGGTGACGCTGCAGGGGGCCACGCTGCTGATGTTCGCGTGGCTGGTCTATCTGCTGCGCCAGCCATCCTAAAGGCTTGGCGCTCCGTCGTTTGACGCCCATGCGGCGGCCCCATAGCTTGCGGCCATGATCCTGCCCCTCGCCACGGAATTCCGGCCATGAAGGTGCTCGTCCCGGTCAAGCGGGTCGTCGACTACAACGTGAAGGTTCGCGTGAAGGCGGACGGCTCCGGGGTCGAAACCCAGGGCGTCAAGATGTCGATGAACCCGTTCGACGAGATCGCCGTCGAGGAGGCGGTCCGGCTCAAGGAACGCGGGCAGGCGACCGAGATCATCGCGGTCTCCATGGGCATCGCCGCCTGCGCCGAGACGATCCGCACCGCGCTGGCCATGGGGGCCGATCGCGGCATCCTGGTCGAGACCGACGTCGAATTGCAGCCGCTCGCGGTCGCCAAGATGTTGCGCGCCCTCGTGGCCCGCGAAAGCCCCGGTCTGGTCATCATGGGCAAGCAGGCGATCGACGACGACATGAACGCGACCGGGCAGATGCTGGCCGCCCTGCTCGGCTGGTCGCAGGGCACGTTCGCCTCGAAGCTCACGATCGAGGGCGAGACGGCGACCGTCACGCGCGAGGTCGACGGCGGGCTCGAGACGATCGCGCTGACGCTGCCCGGCGATCGTGACCACCGATCTGCGCCTGAACGAGCCGCGCTACGCGAGCCTGCCGAACATCATGAAGGCGCGCAAAAAGCCGATCGAGACGATCAAGCCGGCCGATCTCGGCGTCGATCCGGCCCCGCGTCTGACCCTGGTCGGCGTCGCCGAGCCGCCGCGCCGTTCCGCCGGTGCGCGGGTCGCGACGGTCGCCGAGCTGGTCTCCAAGCTGCGCCTCGAAGCGAAAGTCATTCCGTGACGGTCCTCGTCCTCCTCGACCACGACGCCGCCGGCATCAAGCAGCCGTCCCGCTCCGCCCTCGCCGCCGCCTCCCGCCTCGGTGCCGGGGTCGACGTGCTCGTCGCCGGCACCGGCGTCGATGCCGCCGCCGCCGCCGCCGCCGCCCTTCCGGGGGTCGCGCGCGTGCTGAAGGCGCAGGGCGGCGCTTACGATCACGCGCTGGCCGAGCCGATGGCCGCCCTGCTGGTCGCACTCGCACCCGGCTACACCCACGTGCTCGCCGCCTCGACCGCTGTCGGCAAGAACGTCATGCCGCGCGTGGCCGCCCTGATCGACAGCCAGCCGATCAGCGACATCTGCGCGGTCGTGGACGCCGACACGTTCGTCCGCCCGATCTTCGCCGGCAACGCGCTCGCGACCGTCCGCAGCAGCGACGCGGTGAAGATCATCACCGTGCGCGCGGCGAGCTTCGATCCCGTGGCCACGACCGGCGGGCCAGGCCCCGATCGAGGACGCGCCCGAAGTCGCGGACCCCGGCATCTCCCGCTTCGTGTCCGCCGACCTGTCGAAATCGGCCCGTCCCGAACTGACCGCCGCCAAGATCGTCGTCTCCGGCGGGCGCGGCATGGCGAACGGCGAGAATTTCAAGCTGCTCGACCCGATCGCGGACAAACTGGGCGCCGCCGTCGGGGCATCCCGCGCGGCGGTCGATGCGGGCTACGTGTCCAACGACCATCAGGTCGGCCAGACCGGCAAGATCGTCGCCCCCGACCTTTATCTGGCAATCGGCATTTCGGGCGCGATCCAGCATCTGGCCGGGATGAAGGACAGCAAGGTGATCGTCGCGATCAACAAGGACGAGGACGCGCCGATCTTCCAGGTCGCCGATTACGGCCTCGTCGCCGACCTGTTCACCGCACTTCCCGAATTGTCGGCGGAGCTGGAACGCGCATGACCGACGCGGCCCCCATCATGCGCGTCGGTGTCGTCGGCGCGGGACAGATGGGGGCCGGGATCGCCCAGGTCTGCGCCATGTCTGGCCTGGACGTCCTGCTGTTCGACGCCCGCGCCGACGCGGCCGGCACCGCGCGGGACGCGATCGGGCGCAGGATGGACGGCCAGATCGCCAAGGGTGCCATGCAGCAATCGGCGCGCGACGAGGCCATGGGCCGGATCGCCGTCGCCGCCGACATTGCCGAGATGGGCGACCGCGAACTGGTGGTCGAAGCGGTGACCGAGCGCGAGGCGGCCAAGCGCGCCGTCTATGCCGCGCTGACCCCGCATCTGTCGGCCGCCTGCCTGCTCGCGTCCAACACGTCGTCGATTTCGATCACCCGCCTCGGTGCCGCGTCCGACCGCCCGGACCGCTTCATCGGGATGCACTTCATGTATCCCGCGCCGAAGATGAAGCTGATCGAGATCATTCGCGGCATCGCGACCGGGGAGCCCGCGTTCCAGGCGACCGTCGCCCTGTCGGAGCGGCTCGGCAAGACGGTCGCGGTGAGCGAGGATTTCCCGGCCTTCATCGTCAACCGCGTGCTGGTCCCGATGATCAACGAGGCGGTCTACGCGCTTCACGAGGGCGTCGGCTCGATCTCGGCGATCGACGGCGCGATGCGGCTCGGTGCCAACCACCCGATGGGCCCGCTGGAGCTGGCGGACTTCATCGGCCTCGATACGTGCCTGTCGATCATGCAAGTGCTGCACGAGGGGCTGGGCGACGGCAAATACCGTCCGTGCCCGCTGCTGGTGAAATATGTCGAGGCCGGATGGCTCGGCCGCAAGACCGGGCGCGGGTTCTACGACCACACCCACACGCCGCCGCGCCCGACCCGCTAGCGCGTTTCGCGGCTTGCCCCGGGCGGGGCGTTGGACGATGAACGGCCGGCGTTGATCCGGAGGGAGTTGCCGTCATGTCGTGGGCCATCCAGACCACCGCCGCGCGGGTGCCGGACACGGCCCCGGTCGTCACGCCGGTGTCGGCACCGGTCTCGGTCCCGTCTCCGGTGGCGAACTCCGCGACGTCCGTGCCCGATCTGGAGGGCGAACCCTATCTGATGTTTTTGGAGCGGCTGCACGGCGCGTTGAAGCCGAAGACGTATTTCGAAGTCGGCACCTACGACGGCGAGTCCCTCGTGCTCGCGAACTGCGCCTCGATCTCGGTCGATCCCGGCTTCCGCCCGTTGAGCGGCCGCATCGGGTCCAAGCCGTTCTGCGGGTTCTATCAGATGCGAAGCGACGATTTTTTCGCCGCGCACTCGCCGACCGCGATCTTCGGCCGACCGGTCGACCTCGCGTTCCTGGACGGGCTGCACTTCGCCGAGGCGCTGCTTCGAGACTTCATCAACACCGAACGGCACTGCAAGCCGAACTCGATCATCGCCCTGCACGATTGCGTTCCGGTCGACGTCTACATCGCGGATCGCGACGGTTCGTCCGACCGGCGCTCGCGCCTCGGCACGCACCCGGATTGGTGGACGGGCGACGTCTGGAAGCTGATCCCGCTGCTCCGGCGGCTGCGACCCGACCTGTCGATCCACGTCTACGACGCGAGCGCCACCGGGCTCGTGCTGATCACCAACCTCGATCCGGCGAGCACGGTGCTGCAATCGACCTACGCCGCGAGCTTGCGCGAGATCCGGGCCATGGACCTCGAAGCGTACGGGATCCGGCGCTTCATCGACGAATTGCGGCTGGAGCGGACCGCGGATTACCGGATCGAGGCCGACTTCGCCGCCCGGTTCTGGCTGTAGGCTCGGACGCTGCCGTCGTCCGCCATGGGTGAGGCCGTCGCCGAGCGGAGTGCCGCCGGATCGCCGCCCGCGCTGGGCGCGTTCCGGTGGAGCGATCTGCCGCGCGAGATGTCGCTGTCCGGTGCGATCGCAAAGTTCGGTGGGGAGCGTCGGGACGACACCGCGTTCCTGCACGCGCCGCGCCGTCAGGTGGCGCTGACCCCGCGCGGCGTGCATGTCGGGTCCGGCGTGTTCGGACCGGGTCACTCGCCGGTCATGACCGACGACCCGCGCGGCCGGTCCATCACCCGCGAGATCGCGAGCGTGCTGCTGCACGACGCACGGTTCGTCGCCAGCTCGATGTCGATCGTCGACCGGACCGGCCGCATCTTCCACGACGGTCTCGACAACATCGGCGGCCCGAACGGATTGCCCGATTTCGACGGTCACTACCGCCGCGACGCGACCGGCGGATTGCATCTCGGTCCCGAGTTCGACCATCCGCTCGACCTCGATTGCGTCGCCATGCCGGTCTGCGGCGTCGGATTTCCGAATTACGGGCACTTCCTGTTCGACGGCCTGCCGCTCGCCGTCCTGTATCGCCAGATCATGCCGCGCCTGCGCATCCGCCTCGTCGGCCAGCGCCTCGGTGTCTGGCAGCGCGCGATCTTGGCGGAGCTCGACCTGCTCGATGATTACATCGAGGTGCTGCAGCCGGTCCGCTTCCGCCACATGATCGCCAGCACGATGCTGTCGATGCATGTCGCCTATCCGACGGCTTTCATTCGGCCGCTCTACGATGGCCTAAGATTTCGGCACGGCGTTCCCGCGTCGGAGGGTAGCCGCAAGCTGTTCCTCAGCCGCGCCGGCGATGTCGGCCGCCGCGTGCTGCGAAACCGCGCGGCGGTCGAACAGCGCATGCACAGCCTCGGCTTCCGGGTCGTTCGGCCGGAACTTCTGTCGTTCACCGACCAGATCGCGTTGATGTCCACGGCCGAGATCGTCGTCGCGGAATCCGGCGCGGCGATGGCCAATCTCGGCTTCTGTCCACCGGGCACGCGGGTGCTCGAAATCCAGCCCGAGCGGTTCGTGGAGAACTGGACGCGGGGGATGTGCTTCCACTTCGGCCATGAGTGGAACATCTACCTGGCGCGGGTCGACAGCCCGATGATTCCGGACGCGGCCGGAACTGCCACCGATCCCCGGCAGGTGTTCTCGTTCGCGGTCGATCCGGACGATCTCGCCGCCGCGATCGAGCGGGTCGAGGCTCATGGCTAGAACCGTGCCGCGAGCGCCGGAATCATGTATGACAACTCACTGAAAGCCAGCCCTCTCGCCACTCCGGGCGGCTTCAGGCACCGATCACCGCTCTACCTCAAGCCAGTCCGGATGCCATGCCCGTTCACGATCTGACCTTCGAGCGCCTGCTGGACCTGTCGGAGTTCGCCACCGGCGATACCCCACGCCGGTTCGACCTGTTCGCCGGCGGCCTGTCGATGCCGGAAGCTCCGGTGCGGCTGCTCGGCACCGATGGCGTGCTGCGCGAAGGCGAAATGCAATATCGCTCGGCCCTGCCGCCGGTCAGCCTGTATTCGCTGCCCGGCCACGTCATCGGTGGCGGCGGGGCCGCGCGCGGACACGGGGCAAGCCGCAGCGTGTTCTGGCGGGAAGACTGCATCCCGAACTATTTCAGGGACGCGTTCGCCCAGGCCCAAGATGCCGAGGCGGAACCGGTCGACCATCCGCCGCACGAGTGGGCCGGATCGCTCGGCGACCCGTCGGCCGAAATCGTCGACTACGACCACCCGATCGCGATCGTTGCGCATCGGAACTCGATCTACGGCCACGCCCTGCTCGAAATGCTCCCGAAAGCTTGGCTGATCGGGCAACTCGCGCGCATGGGCCGGAAGCTGCACGTGGCCCTCGATGCCGACGCGCCGGCGTGGCTGTCCGGAATGATCGGCGTGTTCGTGCCGCCCGAGAGGATCATCCGCTACGACGCGCGTCGGCAGGTGCTGCGAACGCCGGCCGTGGTCGTGCCGTCGATGATGCAGCTCGATTACTATCTGCATCCCGCGTTCAACTTGCTGGTCGAGGACCTGCTCGACCGCGTGCTCGGCCTCGGCAAGCGGCCCGATCCAGTCCGCCGCCTCGTCCTGTCGCGCGGCGGCCTCGGCGAATTGTCGATGCTGGCCAATGCCGACGCGTTCGAGAATCGGCTCGCCGCCGCCGGGTTCGAAATCCTGCGGCCCGAGACGATGCCGTTCGACGAGCAGCTGCGCGCGTACGCCGGCGCCCGGGTGATCGTGTCCGAATACGGCTCGGCGACCCACAACGCGCTGTTCGCCCCGGCCGGCAGCACGCACGTCGTCATCAACCGCATCAACGGCTTGCAGGAGCGGATCGCGGCTCTGCGGGGCCAGCCGTTGAGCTTCGTCGAGCCGGAGGGCGGCTGGATCAAGCGGGTCAACGGCGACCGGTCCACATGGCGGCGGGCGGCGATCGACCCCGACGCGGTGCTGCGGCTGATCGATACGATGGAGCGGCCGCGCACGGCGGCCGGCCAGCCCGCGCCGATACCGGTCACGCGTGAGACGATGGTGATCGAAGGCTATGTCACCGGACTAGACGACGGCGGGGAGAAGCCGGTGCTGGCGCCGATGGCGGAGGTCGCCCTTCCCGCGTTCGTCGTCCACGAACCGGTCGATCCGGCGGTCGCGCCGTTCGCCCGGCTGTTCCAGCCCAACGCACCGCGCCACTACACCGCCCAGCCGGTGCTGTGCGCGCGGCTCGGCGGCGCAAGCCTGCTCGGCGACAGCGGACTCGTGCTGTGGCGCGGCAAAATCCCGAGCGACACAGCCGACCGCGCCGACTGGGACCGCGCGGCGGGGATTCAGCTCGCGGCCGGCCCGAACGGCCGCCCCGCTCCGGTCGCGTTCGACAAGCGGAGCCACCCGGGGCAGGCGCTCTACCAGGCGTTTACCGGACGGTGGCTCGACGATGCGGCATTCCTGGTCGAATGCCTGCCCAGGCTGGT
The DNA here is from genome assembly GCA_963756975.1 of uncultured Alphaproteobacteria bacterium. Taxonomy (GTDB): domain Bacteria; phylum Pseudomonadota; class Alphaproteobacteria; order Acetobacterales; family Acetobacteraceae; genus CAVRQM01. Next base: position 1,513,278 of record CAVWPS010000002.1, read on the forward strand.
CGCCTACACCCGCCTGACCGGGCCGGGGACGGTCGCCGCGGCGGTTCTGCCCGCATCGCCGCCCGGTTCAATCCAGCAACGGGCGCTGGACCTGCTCGGCGTGCCGGGGGTCGAGACGATCGGCCCGGACCAGGTCGTGACCGGTGGCACGGTATGGCTGCCGAGCGGAATCGACCCGTGGCAGCCGACCCCATTCGTAATCGAGGCCGCCCGCGCGCTCGCCGATCGCGTCCCCCCGGCGCAGGTTCCGACCCCGCGCCGCCTCTACCTGCGCGCGCCCCGCGACGCCCGTCCCCCGCTGCGCGGGTTCGAGGCGCTGGCGCCGGTTCTGGCAAAACACGGGTTCGAGGCGGTGACGCTGGCCGAATACGATCTGGATACGCGGATCCGGCTGATGCGCGGGGCCGAGATCATCGTGACCGAGGCCGCCGCCGGGTCGGCGCACGTGATGTTCTGCCGGCCGGGCGCGCAGGTGCTGGAACTGTTCAATCCGGTGTTCGTGCAGCCGGCGACGTACACGCTCGCCGCCCTCGCGGGCCTCGGCTTCGGCTACCTCGTCGGGAGCCACGTGCCCGATCCGGGCTTCGAGCAACCGGGCCTCGCCAGCGCCTACACGATCTCGCCGGAACGCCTCGACGCCGCCATCGGCGCGCTGCCCCGGACCGCGCTCGCGGCACCGCCTCAAACTCAACCCGCGCCGCGACCGGCACCTCCGCCCATCGCGCCACCGGTGGCGGCCGCACCCCAGAACGCCGACCCGGCACTACCGTCGGCGATCCCCCGCCCGTTCTTCGCCGCACCGGCGTTGCCCGAGCAGGAGCGCACGGCACCCACGGTCGCGGTCGTGGCACGGACCGGCGTCTCGCTCGACGGGCACGGGGTCGTGCGGCCGGCGGCGGCCGGCGACACGGCGCTGCCGGGCGACGTGATCGCGACGCTGGCGCCGGCCGGCACCGACCCGCTGCTCGGCGCGCTGCCCAGGCTGATCGCGGCCCGGCTGCTGCGCGAGAAGAACCCGGACGCGCGGATCGTGCTGCCGCTGAGCGGGCCGGTGCGGCGGATCTCGGAACTGCTCGGCATGATCGACGGCTCGGTCGTGCTGTCGCCGGACGCGGCGGTCACCGCCGACCGGCTCTGGGTCGTCGGCGGGCTGGACCTCTCGCCCGATACCCTGCCGCCCGAGCTGTTCCGCCGCGCCGGCGCGGCACTCCGCGACGCGGTGCCGGCGACCGATGCGGAGGGCATGGGCCTGATCCCGTCGCGCATCCTGATCTGCGCCGCCCAGCCGGACACGATGCTGGAGAATGCCCTGTCGGCGCACGGGTTCGTCTCCGTCGCGTGGACCGGCCTGTCCGTCGACGAGCAGGTGCGGGTCATGCGCACGGCGCGGCTGGTCGTGCTCGAGCCGGGTCACGCCGCGTGCCTCGTGCTGGCGCGCCCCGGCGCGCGCGTGCTCGAAGCCGGCCATCCGACGGCGCGCGGCCTCGCGGCGGTTTGCGGCCTCGACTACGGCTGCATCGGCGACGCGGGCATGCTCGACGCCGCGGTCGAGGCTTTGGTCGGCTAAGCCCGCTCGTAGATGCCGAACAGGGTGCCGCGGCCGATCACATGGTCGCGGATGCGGCGCATGACGAAGCCGCGCGAGGGCGGCCACTGGAACACCGGCACGGTATCGAGCGCGAACACCTGGAACGCGTAATGGTGCGGACCGTGGCCGGGCGGCGGCGAGGGCGGGATCCAGCCGGTGCGGCCGTAGCCGTTGCGCCCGGCGTGGAAGCCGTCCGGGCTTTCACCACGCCCGAGCGATTGCGGCAGCGCGCCCTCGGCCAGCTCGGAGACGCCGATCGGGATGGCGTAGAACAGGCCGTGGACGAGTGGCACCGGCAGCGGGATGTCCGCGTCCTCGATCAGGACCACGACCGAGCGGGTGAGCGCCGGCAGCCCTTTCCACGATAGCGGCGGGGACACGCCCTCGCCGTCGGCGGTGAACCGGGCCGGGATGTCCTCGCCGTGCCCGAATACGGGGCTGCTTACCTCGATGCATTGCTGCACCGGACGCAGCCACGATGCCTCCGACGCAAGCTGCGCCGTGCCGGCCCGCAACCCGCTGATCGACCGGCCTACCGGCCTGAACCAGTCCATGCCCATGACGAACTCCACCCCTGCCGCCGATCTGACGTTTCGGGCGGCTCGCGGTTGCCTCGGCTAGAAATCCGCGAGGCGGGCGCGTCGCCAGGTGTTCTTCGCGACACAGACGTAGATGAACTCCTTGTCCGCCTCCCGGTCGCCGGCCTGACACGGCGCGTGCGACGACGCGGGGGTCGCGAGCGGGGCCGCCAGCACGGGGCCGCCCAGCGTGAGCCGCCCCGCCGCGATGGCCAGCGCCGGCGCCCCGACCGCGCCGTGGCCGTCGGTCGCGACGATGTCGAGGCCGCCCGGCGGCACGACCAAGTCGGTCTCACCCTTGTGCGAAAGGTTCGCGCCGATGGTGATGCCGCTCTCGCCGTAGCCCGTCGTCCGCCCCGCAAGCGAGGCGCGCGACGGGTCGGACGCGAGCTGTGCGACGCCCTCCGCATGGAACGCGAAATCGTCGCCCACGATCACCGCCGGTGCCGTCCCGATCCGGTATGTGAGCCCGAGTGCCGAGGCGTATTCCAGCACGTGCCGGTTTCGCCCCGCCGCCGTGCCGTCGCCCGACAGATCGAGCGGCATGTCGTGACCGAGCCGGATGGCGGCCGACGCGGAATTGTCCATCCCGGCCAGCGACAGGTCGATCGCCGCGTTCTGAAACACGCCGTCGGTCGCGAACGCGCTGCCGTATTTGATGTCGGTCGGGCCGCCATGGACGGATGTGCGCCCGCCGTCGACCCAGATCACCCGCCCGTAGGCCGAGGCGAACGGCTCGCCGAAATCCCAGACAACGGTGCCGTCGGCAACCCGGCCGGCGGCGGGCCAGGCCGGCGCGCGGCCGCCCGTCTTGCCCGCGTTCGCCGCGACGTAGATCGCGCGGACACCCTTCGCGTCCGTAGCCTGAACGATGGCACCCGCATCGACCTGCCGGCCGGCGGACCAGGCCGGGGCGGGATACGTCTTGCCGGCGAGGAACATGAAGATGCGGTTGCCGTGGGCCGGATCGTAGGCCGCATTCGGGCTCGTCGGGCCCGTTCGCGCCGATGTCGATTTCGCTGCCGACGGTGGCGAACGCGTCCGGGGCGCGGCCGGTCGTGTCGATCGAGAACGAGTTGTAGGCCCAGGTGGAATTGCGCCCGCTCCGTGTCACGCCGACATTGATGCCCTGTTCCTCGCTCGACCACGGGTTGTTGCCGCCCGCGCGGAGGTTGACGAACAGGCCGTTCAGCTGCCCCGTGCTGCCCGGAAAGCTGGTCGCGTCGATCTGCAGCGCCGGCATGTCCGGCCCCGAGCCGTAGCCGAACGGCTTGTAGTCGTGGCTGTGGTTCTCGAGGTCGATGACGAGGTTGGGCGAGAACGGCGCGCCGTCCAGAATGCGCTTCGAGAGGTTCAGATGGCCGTCGATGAACCGCTCGGTCAGGTCGCCGTCGCCGATCGCCGTCATGGGCGCGGCTCCGGGTTTCGAGTCCGCCCCCGCATCGACGTTGCCGAGCAGATCCCACAGCACATGCTTGCCCGGGGCAGGGGCCGGGTTCCACCCCCAGCCGAATGGCGGCGTCGTCGGCCAGCGTCCGGCCGGGACCGTCAGGATCGCGTTGTTCGGGGCCTTGTCGTAGATCGCCTGCAGCGCCGCACGGTCCGCGTCACGCCCGTCGAGTGCCGCACCTTCGGCCTTCACGCTGACCTGCGCCCACGCCCCGGCCGGGACGACCGCCAGGATCGCGGCGGCGCATCGTAGCCGGATCCTAAACACCCTCCAGCACCCAGGCCGTCTCGCCCGGCGGCGGCGGGTTGCACAGCGTCGGCACCGCGTTGGCCGGCCGCTCGTGGAACGGCAGGCCCATCTCGGCCCGCAACGCCCGGAACAGCGCGCCGTGGGCCACGACCAGCACCGGCCCCGCATACGCCAGCGCCCCGGTCACCGCGGCCGCCGCCCGCGTCCTCAGATCGGCGAACAACTCGCCACCCTCCGGCGTCATCTCGCCCGCGACCCAGCGCGGGAACCAGTCGCCCATCGGCTTGCCTTCCTGCACCCCGAACGAGGTTTCGAGCAGGTCCGGCAGGGTGTTCACCGGCAACCCGAGCGCACCGGCCACGATCTCGGCCGTGACCTGCGCGCGTCCGAGCGGTGACGCGACGATGCTGACGATCCCGCGCCCGACCAATTTGGCCGCCGCCGCCTTCGCCTGTAAAATGCCGGTCTCGTTCAGCGGCACCTCGACCCGGCCCTGGCTGAGGTCCTGCGCGTTCCAGTCGGTCTGGCCGTGGCGCAAATACCAGAATGGGATGTGGGGCAACATCAGTCGAACAACGACGAGACGGAGCTTTCGTCGCTGATCCGCCGCATCGCCTCGGCGAGCAGCGGGGCGACGCTGGTCTGGCGCATGTTGGGCGACAGGCGCACCGCCTCGGTCGCCTGGATGCTGTCGGTGATGGTCATGCTCTGGATCCCCGAACCCGCGATGCGCGCGACGGCACCCCCGCTCAGCACGCCGTGGGTGCAGTAGACGCTGGCCGACGCGGCACCGCCGCGCATCAGCGCCTCGGCCGCGTTGCACAGCGTGCCGCCGGAATCGACGATGTCGTCGATCAGGATGCAGTCGCGCCCCGCCACGTCGCCGATCACGTTCATCACCTCGGACACGCCAGCCCGCTCCCGCCGCTTGTCGATGATGGCGAGGTCGCACGACAGCCGGGTCGCGACCGTGCGCGCGCGCACGACGCCGCCCACGTCGGGGCTGACGATGACCAGCTCGCGGCCGACGAACCGCTCCCGGATGTCGCGCGCGAACAGCGGCGAGGCGATCAGGTTGTCCACCGGGATGTCGAAGAAGCCCTGGATCTGGCCGGCGTGCAGGTCGATCGTGAGGATGCGGTTGGCCCCCGCCTCGGTGATCAAATTGCTGACCAGTTTCGCGCTGATCGGCGTGCGCGGCCCCGATTTCCGGTCCTGCCGGGCGTAGCCGAAATACGGGATCACGGCGGTGATCCGTCTCGCCGACGCGCGCCTCAGCGCGTCCATCGTGACGAGCAGCTCCATCAGGTTGTCGTTGGCCGGAAAGCTGGTCGACTGGATGACGAACACGTCCTCGCCCCGGATGTTCTCGTGGATTTCCACGAACACCTCCATGTCGGCGAAGCGGCGGACCGAGGCGCGGGTGAGCGGCAGCCCGAGCGAGGCGGCGACCGCCTCGGCCAGCGGGCGGTTGCTGTTGCAGGCGACGATTTTCATGCTGAGTTCGGTCCCGGGCGGTCGGGGGTGTCTAGCAACCGTGACGGTTATGCGAAAGTCACGCGAGGCGTTTAGGGGCGCCGCTGTCGTCCTTGAGCGCCACGCCGGAGCCGCCCCGGTCCCGCGCCGCGATCAGCAGCCACGCGATCCGCGCCGCCGCGATCTCCGCCGACAGCCCGTCCGGCTGGATGTTGGAGACGCAGTTGCGGTCCGCGTCGGTCGTCACGCCCGGCACCGGGGCCCAGGTGAGGTACGCGCCGAGGCTGGCCGGCACCGACAATCCGGGCCGCTCGCCGATCAGGACCAGCACGGCGCGCGCTCCGATGGCGGCGGCCACCGCGTCGCCGAGCGCCACCCGCGCCTGTGTCGCGATGACCGGGGGCGCGACGGTCAGTCCGGCCTTCTCGATGACCGGCAACAGGAACCGCAGCACCGCCGGGGCCTGTTGTTCGACGGCCGCCGGCGAAAGCCCGTCGGCGAGGACGATCGCGACATCGCCCTTTATGCCCGACAAGTCGAAAGCTCCGAGCCGCCGGCCCAGGTCGGGGCGGCGCAGGTAGGTGGCGCGGTCCGGTGCCTGGCTTGCGACCACGCGGGCGTCGGGCAGGGCGGTCTGCAAGGCAGCGACGTCGAGCGGCCGGTGCACCGCGTCCCTCGCCCGCGCGTGCGCCAGCCCGAACCGCAGCACTTCGTCGGTCGGCAGGCTGGTGCCGCTGCGGCCGAGCGCGATCCGCGCCGGGGTGAGGTGACGCAGACCGGCCCACGGATCGGGAAGAATGTCGCCCGTCACGCGGCCAGATGTCGTTGCAGCGCATGCCCCGGATCGGGCGGCAGCAGCCGTTTGCCGCGCGAGATGTCCATCCGCTCCAGCCAAGCCTGAAATTCCGGTGCGCGCCCGAGCGAGAACACCTCGCGGGCATACAGCGCGTCGTGGAACGAGGTGGACTGATAGCCGAGCATCACGTCGTCGGCGCCGGGAATGCCCATGACGTAGGTCACACCGGCGGCCGCCAGCATGGTCAGGCAGACGTCCATGTCGTCCTGATCCGCCTCGGTATGGTTGGTGTGGCACACGTCGACCCCGAGCGGCAGGCCGAGCAGCTTGCCGCAGAAATGGTCTTCGAGCGCGGCCCGGATGATCTGCTTGCCGTCGGCCAGATACTCGGGGCCGATGAACCCGACGACCGAGTTGACCAGCAGCGGCCTGAATTTTCGCGCAACACCGTACGCGCGGGCTTCGAGCGTCTGCTGATCGACGCCGTGATGCGCGCCGGCCGACAGCGACGATCCCTGCCCGGTTTCGAAATACATCACGTTGTCGCCGACCGTGCCGCGCCCGAGCGATCGCGCCGCATCGTCGGCTTCCCGCAGCATCGGCAGCGTCACGCCGAAACTCGCATTGGTGCCCTGCGTGCCGCCGATGGACTGGAACACGAGGTCGGTCGGAACGCCGGCACCGATCAGGTCGAGTGCGGTCGTCACATGCGTCAGCACGCAGGATTGCGTCGGGATGTCGAACCGCGCGATCAGCTCCGCCAGCATGTGCAGCAGCCGCGCGATCGTGCCCGGCGAGTCGGACGCCGGATTGATGCCGATCACCGCGTCGCCCGCGCCGTACATCAGACCGTCCAAGATCGCCGCCGCGATCCCCGCCGCGTCGTCGGTCGGATGGTTCGGCTGCAACCGCACCGCCATCGTGCCCGGCAGCCCGATCGTGTCGCGGAACGCCGTCACGACCCGGCACTTTCGCGCCACCAGCACGAGGTCCTGGTTGCGCATGATCTTGCTGACGGCGGCCGCGAGTTCCGGCAGCACACCCGGCGCGATCGCCGCCAGCGTCTCGGGCGTCGCCGCGTCCGACAGCAACCAATCGCGAAACCCGCCCACCGTCAGATGCGACACCGGCGCGATCGCCGCCGCATCGTGGCCGTCGATCAGCAGGCGGGTCACGTCGTCGTCTTCGTACGGCACCAGCGCGTCGGTCGCGAACACCGTGACCGGCAGGTCGGCCAGCGCGTGCCGCGCCGCCGCGCGCTGCTCACCGGACTGCGCCGCGATCCCGGCCAGTTCGTCGCCCGAGCGCGCGGGGCTCGCGCACGCCATCAGCCGGCGCAGATCGGCGAACGCGTGCGTCGTACCGCCGATGCTGTGCCGGTATGCCACCGATCAGTCGCCTGCTTGCACGGCCAGTTCCTCGGCCACGATCTCGGCCTGTCGCGCCTCGATCTCGCGGCCGACCGGCGGGCCCTTGAACTGCGTCCGCGCGATCGCGAACCAGCCGACGACCAGCAGCACGACGACGCCGATCGCATAGTTGTCCAAGATGTCGTTGGGCGGCCGCGTGCCGATCCACAACAGGACGACCGTGCCGAGCGTGGTCAGAACCGCCAGGGGCTTCGACAACGCACCGAGGCGGAACGGGCCGAACTGCGTCCAGGTGCGGCCCTCTGCGAACAGGCCGGCCGCGACCGGCATCGCGTACGAGATGTACAGGAACACCGCCGATCCCGCCGCGAGTGCCAGGAACGCCGACGAGTAGAACGTGACGACGATGCTCAGGAACGCGGTCAGCCAGATCGCATAGACCGGCGTGCGGAACGTCGGGCTGACATGGCGCAGCACGCGTGAGCCGGGCAGGCCGCCGTCGCGCGAGAACGCGAAGATCATGCGCGATGTCGAGGTGACGCAGGCGAGCGCGCAGAGATAGTTCGCGATCACGATGCCGATCGACAGCGCATCGCGCAGCCAAGCCGGGATCGGCAGCGCGCCGAGCAGGTTGTAGAACGCGTTGCCGCCGTCCTTCGCCGCCGCCGCCGGATCGTGGAACGCGAGCACGAACGAGCAGACCATGACGAAGCCGAACACCGCCGAGGCGACGACGGCCATGATCATCCCGCGCGGCACGGCACGGCGCGCATCGACCGTCTCCTCGGCGGTGTGCGCCGACGCGTCGAACCCGGTGATCGTGTATAGCGGCAGGATCAGCGTCAGCATGAACGCGTAGATCAGGCTGTCCGTGTGCGGCACCGTGCCGCCGCCCGGATCGCCGGTGTAGTTCACGATCGTGGTGAACCGGCTGAGATCGAAACTCGGCATCGCGTACAGCATCGCGAGCGTCAGCACGGCGGCGACGATGAGAATAAGCGTGCCCGACAGATCCGTCAGCCGCGACGTGAGCCGGATGCCGAGATGGTTGAGCGCCGCCTGCGTGATCGTGACGCCGACGACGGCGAGCGCCTGATGCCGCGGTCCCCACAGCGACGTGTCGACGCCGAACATGTTCGTCAGGATCAGCTGGTTGAACAGCAGATACAGCCCGACATTGACCGACGCGGTGACGAAGACGAGGCCGAGCAAGTTCAGCCACGCCGTCGCCCAGCCCCAGCCACGTCCGCCGAGGATCGACGACCAGTGGTACAGGCCGCCAGCCGTCGGATACGCCGACGCGATCTGCGCCATCGAGCATGAGACGATCAGGGCGAAGATCGCGCCGACGATCCAGCCCGCCGCGACGCCGAAGCCGCCGAGCACGCTGTACCCCGATTGGAACGACGTGATCCCGCCGGCCAGGATGCAGATGATCGAGAACGAAATGGCGAAGTTGGAAAACCCGCGCATCGTTCGCGCCAGCTGCTGCGCGTAGCCCATCGAGTGCAGCACCCGCGTGTCGTCGTCGGTGACACCGGCCGGTGCGAGCGGGACGGCGGCGGGACGGTCGGACGTGACGCTCATGCGATGATTTCCCCAGATTCGGCCTGAGTGTCGGCCGATTTCAGACGGGAGCGCAACAAGTTTGCAATGTCAGGGTAGCAGGACTCCGGCCGGCTCGATCATGAGGCCGTATTCGAGCGACGATTCGATCAGCCATCCGGCGATGCCGCCCGCCATGCTGCGCGGCACCGCGAGGCCGTAGGTCGGCGCGTCGTCCTCCCGCCACAGCAGCACCGCGACATGGGCCGCCATCGTCAGCGCGACGCGGCCGGTCGGGAACGCGCGCGGATGCAGGTCGACCGCGATGCCCCGCGCCAGCGCGTCGGCCGCATGGACGCCGGAGATGTGCATGATCGTGCGCGCGTCCGTCTGGTCGGTGACGCTCGCGTGGGCACCGAGCCGCTCGGTCAGCGCCGCCTCGACGTCGCCCTCCGCGACGATCAGCCATTTTCCGGGTCCGGCCCAGATCGCGCGCAGGCCGGGCGCGCGACCCCAGCTCGGGGTTGCGGGCAGATCGAGCCCGAATGCGGCTCGCGCGGCATCGGCCGCTGCAGCCTGCGCGTGCCTGTTGGCGACAAGACTCGCGACACCGAGCGGCTCCATGACCCGCGCGTATAGGCCGGGCGGTCCGTCGGCGCGGCCGTGGCGGCCGGGGAGCCAGTGGTGCTCAGCCACGAAGCCGCTCGTGCGCCGCATCGACGAAGCAAGGCAGGGCTATCTCGGCCAGCGTCTCGCGGCCGCGCAGCGGGTCGGCGATGCGGACCACTTCGCCGATCCGCGCGGGGCCGTTTCGAACCAGCGCCAATCCGACCCACTGCCCGAGCACGGGGGAGAACGCGGCCGAGGTGACGTGCCCCTGGTCGTGCGCCCCGTCGGCCGGCGCGCCCTGTGCGAGAATATGCGCGCCGCCGTCGACCCGCGCCGCGCGATCCACCGGACGCAAGCCGACCAACGTTTCGCGCGACGCATCGGTCAGCGCGGGGCGGGCAGCCATCGCGCGGCCGACGAAATCCTTTTTCGTGGACAGGAGTTTCGATAGCCCGAGATCGTGCGCGGTCGTCTGCCCGTTCAGCTCGGCCCCGGCCGGATGGCCCTTTTCGACGCGCAGGATGTTCAGCGCCTCCAGCCCGTACGGCACGGCACCCGCCGCCGCGATGCGCGCCGCCAGCGCCTCGCCGTGGCGCGACGGGACGGCCAATTCGTACGCGCGCTCGCCGGAGAACGAGATGCGGAACAGCCGCGCCTTGATCCCGCCCATCACGGTCAGGCGCATGCAGCCCATGTAGGGCAGCGCCGCATCGGAGATGTCCGTGCCGTCGACGATCTGGTTGAGGATGTCGCGCGATTTCGGACCGGCGACCGCGAGCTGCGCCCATTGTTCGGTGACCGAGGTCAGCGCGACGTCCAGGCCGGGAAACAGCCACTGCCGGCACAGTTCGAGGTGCGCCATCACGCGCACCGCCTGCGCCGTCGTCGTGGTCAGCACGTATTGCGTGGGCCCGATGCGCGCGACGGTGCCGTCGTCGAACACGAAGCCGTCCTCGCGCAACATCACGCCGTAACGCACGCGCCCGACCGGCAATGTCGAGATCGCGCCGGTATAGACGCGGTCCAGGAACGCCGCCGCGTCCGCACCCTGCACGTCGATCTTGCCGAGCGTGCTCACGTCGCAAACCCCGGCGTGCTCGCGCACCGCGCGCGCCTCACGGGTCGCCGACGCGAGCCAATCCTCCCCGTGATGGGGGAAATACGCGGCGCGCAGCCACAACCCGGCTTCCACGAACACCGCGCCGCGTTCGTGCGCCCAGCCGTGCGTCGGGGTGAGGCGGGTCGGCTTCAGATGGCGCCCGACCGAGTGCCCGGCCAGCGCCCCCAGCTCGATCGGCGCGAAGGGCGGGCGCGACGTGGTGGTGCCGGCGCGCGGGATGGACGTCTGGGTCAGCTCCGCCATCATCGCGAGGCCGTTGACGTTGGACGTCTTGCCCTCGTCGGTCGCCATGCCGAGCGTCGTGTAGCGCTTCAGGTGTTCGACACGCCTGAAACCTTCCTGGTGCGCCTGATCGATGTCGTGGTCCGACACGTCGTTCTGGAAGTCGACGAACGCCTTGCCGCGCCCGCCGCGCACCCGCCACAGCGGCGTGCCGTCGGACGGTTCCGGGTCGGCCGACGGGCCGTTGTCGCGGCGCGGCGTCATTCCAACGGCCTCGGCCGCGAACGCACCCTCGCGCACGCCGTCCGCCAGCGCGTCGGCCAATGTGAGCCGCCCGCCCGCCGCTCCGGCGACGGTCAGGCCGGGCGGCAGCGTGCCGGGCACGAACGCGGCGAGCCGGTCGTCCCACACGGGCCGGCCGCCCAGATGCGTGGTGAGCTGGACGGAGGGGTTCCAGCCGCCGGACATGGCGACCAGCTCGCAGTCGAGCCGTTCGACGCCGTGCGGACCACGGACCGACACGCCCCGCACGGCCCGGCTGCCGACGACGTTCTCGATCACCGAGCCCGCGTATAGATGCGCGCCGGTCGCCTCCGCCGCCGCGCGCATGGCGTCGGACGATTCCGGGCGCGGATCGACGATTGCCGTGACCGACGTGCCGCCAGCGGCAAGATCGTGCGCCGTCGCCGCCGCGTCGTCGTGGGTCGCGAACAGCACGGCACGCCGGCCCAGATCGACCGCGAACCGGTTGGCGTAGGCGCGGGCGGCCCCGGCCAGCATCACGCCCGGCCGGTCGTTGCCGCCGAACACCAGCGGCCGCTCGATGGCACCGGCCGTCAGCACGCAACGGCGCGCGACGATCCGCCAGCTTCGCAACCGGGGCAGGTGCGCGGGCGGCGACGGCATGTGGTCGGCCACCCGTTCGAGCAGCCCATACGTGCCGCCGTCGTACACGCCGAACACCGACGTGCGTGTCAGCATGCGCACGTCGGGCATCGCGGCGAGTTCGGCCGTGACCTCGGCCGCCCAGTCGGCACCGGGTTGTCCGTCGATCGTGCGACGGTCGAACAGCAAGCGTCCCCCGGTCGCGAAATCTTCCTCGGCGAGAATCACGCGCGCACCCGCGCGTGCGGCGGTTCGGGCCGCGACCAGTCCGGCCGGACCGGCACCGATAACCAGCACGTCGCAATGCGCGTGCGCCGACTCGTAACGGTCCGGGTCGGGTGCGAGGCTTGCGCGCCCCAGACCGGCGGCGCGGCGGATCACGCGCTCGTAGACCGGCTCCCAGAACGAGCGGGGCCACATGAACGTCTTGTAGTAGAAGCCGGCGGCGAGGAATCGCGAGAACCACTGATTGGCGCTCAGCAAATCCCAGCTCAGCGACGGATACCGGTTCTGGCTGATTGCGGTCAGGCCGTCGTACAGCTCGGCGATCGTGGCGCGCGTGTTCGGCCGGCGGCGGGCGCCGTAGCCGACCTGCATCAGCGCGTTCGGCTCCTCGACCCCGGTCGCCAAAATGCCGCGCGGGCGGTGATATTTGAAACTGCGCCCGACCAGCCGCACGCCGTTCGCGAGCAGGGCGGAGGCCAGCGTATCGCCGGGATGGCCGGTCAGCGCCTGCCCGTCGAACTTGAATTTCAGTACGCGCGAACGGTCGATCAGCCCGCCATGCGGCAACCGCGACGACTGCGTCTCCATCCGGATCGGCCCCGCGTCCATCACGCCATCTCGGCAGCGGGCCGCACGCGGCCGACCACGTGCGTGCGCGTGTCGCGCGCGACCACCAGCCATTGCGCGCAGCCGGCGGCGTGGAACCACAGCTCCTCATGCGGGCCGGCGGGGTTCGGACGCAGATAGACGTAGGATTCCCAAGCCGGCGTCGGCGCGGTGCCGCCATCGGTCGGACGGCGCACCGTCGCGTCGCCCTGGACCAAGAACTCCTCGGACCCGCGCTCGCCGCAGAAGGGGCAGGGGATGCGCATCAGTGCAGATTCGGCACGTTGCCGGTGCCCTGTTCGTCGACCACGGTTCCCGCGTGCGAACCGGTCCAGCGTCAACGCCGACGCGAGCGGATGCGTCTCTCCGGTTGCGAGCAAATGGGCAAAACACAGGCCGGACGCGGGCGTCGCCTTGAAGCCGCCGTAGCACCAGCCGCCATTCAGATAGAGGCCGTCGATGTCGGTGCGGTCGATGATCGGGCTGCCGTCCATCGTCATGTCCATGATGCCGCCCCAGTGCCGCAGCATCCGCACCCGGCCCATGAACGGGAACAGCGCCACACCTTCCTGCGCGACCTCCTCGATCACCGGCAGGTTCCCGCGTTGCGCGTAGGAATTGTACATGTCGATCGCGCCGCCGAACACGAGTCCGCCCTTGTCCGACTGGCTGATGTAGAAATGCCCGGCGCCGAAGATGACGACGTGATCGAGCACCGGCTTCAGCCCCTCGCGACACGAACGCCTGCAGCACATGGCTTTCGATCGGCAGGCTCAACCCCGCCATCGCGGCGACCCGGCTGGTGTTGCCGGCGCAGGCGAGCCCCACACGTCCCGCGCCGATGAAGCCGCGCGTCGTGTCGACGCCGACGCAGCGCCCGTGCTCGACCCGGATGCCGACGACCTCGGTGTCCTGCAGGATGTCGACGCCGGCCGCGTCGGCACTGCGCGCGTAGCCCCAGGCGACCGCGTCGTGGCGCACCGTGCCGCCGCGCCACTGCATCAGCCCGCCCATGACCGGGAACCGCGCGTTGTCCATGTCGGCCCCCGGCAACAGGCGGCGCACCGCGTCCCGGTCGAGCAGTTCGGCGTCGACCCCGTGCAGCCGCATCGCGTTGCCGCGCCGGACCGCCGCGTCGCGCTCGCCGTCGCTATGGAACAGGTTCAGCACGCCGCGCTGGCTCACCATGGCGTTGAAGTTGATCTCCTGCTCCAGCCCCTCCCACAGCTTCAGCGACGCCTCGAAAAACGGGAGATTGCCGGGCAGCAGGTAGTTGGAGCGAATGATCGTCGTGTTGCGGCCGACGTTGCCGCCGCCGATGAAACCCTTCTCCACGACAGCGACGTTCCTGATCCCGTGCCGCTTCGCGAGATGGTGCGCGGTCGCGAGCCCGTGGCCGCCGCCGCCGACCACGACCACGTCGTAATGCGGCTTCGGCTCCGGTTCGCGCCACATCGGCCCCCAGCCGGCGTTGCCGCGCAGCCCTTCCTTCAGGATGCGCCATCCCGAGAAATGGCCCATCAGCGCAGCGCCTCCCGCGCCAGATCGGCGACCAGGTCGGGCAGCACGCCGAACGCGTAGCCGGCGTGCACCCGCTCCAGCCAGTGGTGATAGTCCCGCCCCCACGGCCCGACGTTCAGCATCGGGATGTCGGGCGTCGGCCGGTCCAGGTTCCACTCGATCGAGCTGCCCCACAACGGCGACTGTCCGGCGGCGTGGCGCAGGTCGCCAGCGTCGATGTGGCCGAGGAACGACATGTCCACGATCACCGGAATGTAGTCGATGGCGGTAATCGTCGTACCGTGACGCGCCGCCGTCGCGTGCGCCGTCTCGGTCAGCCGCGCCCGCAACGCCGTGTCGGTGACGGTGGTCGCGGGATACGGCATCGAGGCGAACCCGAGCACGATCGCCGGCCCTTCGAGACCCGACGCGTCCCACGCCAGCTCGGTCAGGTGTTTTGCCCGCGTCGGCAGGTCCAGCACGCCGTCTTCGGCCAGGATTTTGGCACGCGCGGAAAACCGCGCCTCGAAGCCGGGATCGGCCGCGACCGCCTTCGCCCGCAGCTCCGAGAAGTCGAGCACGGCGACGGTCTCCCAGCCCTTCGACGGCATCGGCGGCTCGTCCAGCGACGCCGCCCGCGACGTCACGCGGGCACGCGCGGCCGCGATCGCGTCATGGGCGAGGCGGCGCGCCACCGTGAGCACGTCCTGGGCGGTGCGGCGCTGCGTCAGCACGTTCCATGTCGTCCAGGCGCGTCCCGGCGTGGTCACGTTGTAGACCGACTTCGTATCCCGGCTGCCGAGCACCGTCGGCGGTGCCGCGCGGCGGAACCCGGAGCCTTCGGCCAATTCCGGGTTCTGCTCGATCGCGCACACCAGCTCGGCCGCGAGATGGCTCGCGTTGATCCCGCGCCACGGGTAGCAGGCGTGCGCCTCCCGCCCGACCACGAGCGCCGAGAGCAGGTGCTTGCCGACGCAGCCGAACGCGACCAGCCGGCCGGCCGACCCGTCGCCGCCGTCGATCACCGCGTCGAGGTTGATGCCGAGCCGCGCGGACAGCCCCCATCCAGCCAGCAGCCCCGGCAACGCGTCGGCGGCCGACCGCATGCCGACCGAGCGATCCTCCTCGTCCGGGGTCACGATCAGCAGCATGCTGCCGCGCCGCGCGGGATCGGCCGCGTGGGCGCGCAGGGTCTGAATGCCGGCCGCGACACCGGATTTCATGTCGAGCAGACCCCGGCCGGGGATGAAGCTGCCGTCCGCCAGCTCGGCCCGCGCGGCCGGGTGCGCGCCGCTCTCGGTCAGGCGCGCGACGATGGCTCCGGTCAGCGGGCCAGGGTCGATCGCATGGTCCATGAGATCGCCGTAATCGTCGATCGGAACCGTGTCGTAATGCCCGCTCAGCACCACGACCGCGTCGCCGGGACCACGCGCCAGGGCGAACACGCTGGCCCTGCCGATCCGGTCGCCCGCCACCGGCACCGTCAGGATCTCGATCCCGTCGCCCGCGAGCAACGCCGCGAGCCAGGGCGCGAACGCCGCCTCGTCGGGGGTCGCGGTGACGCTGGGGCGGCGGGTGAGGGCGAACGCGACGTCGCGCGCTTGGTCGGCATTGGGCATGCCCGACGCTACCGCGCGGGGCGCTCCCGCGAAAGCCGCTGTTGTATGCGGGCGGACGGTCCGATATCGCCGGGCGGACCGGGAAGCAGGACCGAAGCATGATGACGTGGACCCATGCGGGGCCGACATTGCTGGCCGCGTTCCTCGCCTCGCTCGTCGAGTGCGTCGAGGCGATGACCGTCGTTCTGGCCGTGGGCGCGGTGCGCGGCTGGCGCGGCGCGCTCGGCGGCACCGGCCTCGCGCTGCTGACCCTGCTGGGTCTCGTGCTCGTCTTCGGCCCGGCGCTGGCCAGAATACCGCTCGACATCGTCCAGATCGTGGTCGGCGCGCTGCTGCTGCTGTTCGGGATGCGGTGGCTCCGCAAGGCGGCGCTGCGGCGGGCCGGCGTGATCGCGTTGCGCGACGAGGACGCGGCCTATGCGGCGGAGACGACGACGCTGCGCGGCCTGCCGGCGGCGCACGCGGGCTGGGACCGGATCGCGGTGGCGACGGCCTACAAAATCACGATGATCGAGGGGATCGAAGTGGTGTTCATCGTGATCGCCCTCGGCGCGGGCGGCGGCGGTCTGCTGCTGCCGGCCGGTCTCGGCGCGGTGGCCGCCCTGCTGGTCGTGTGCGTGCTGGGCGCGCTGCTGCACCGCCCGGTCGCCTCGATACCGGAGAATACGTTGAAGCTCATCGTGGGCCTGCTGCTGACGGCGTTCGGCACGTTCTGGCTGGGCGAAGGCATGGGAATGGCCTGGCCCGGCGGCGACCTGTCGCTCGCGGGCCTGCTCGCGGGCTACCTCGGCGCGACCGCGCTGACGGTCCGGTTGTGTCGGCCCGTCACGGCACGGGTATCGCCATGACCTTGGTGCGGTCCATCGCGGCCGAGCTGCTCGGCCTGTTCGTCGATGACGGCGGTGTCGCGGTCGCGGTGCTCGCGTGGGTCGCCGTCGCATGGCTTGCGTCCCGTGTCGCCGGCCCGCCATGGCCGCCGCTGATCCTGTTCGCGGGCCTCGCGACGATCCTGATCGCGAGCGCCGTCCGCCGGGCCCGGCGCGGCCGATAGTGGGATCGGGCGGGCTGGTCGCCTCCCTCGCGGTCGGGGCCGGCGGGGCGCTCGGCAGTCTTGCCCGCTACTGGCTGTCGGTGTGGGCGCAGCCGCTCAGCCAGCGCCTGCCCTGGGGCACGATCGGCATCAACGTCGCCGGCTCGTTCGTCATCGGCCTGTTCGCCACCCTGACCCTGACCGGAGGACGTCTTCCGGCCCCGGACTGGGCGCGGCTGTTCGTCATGGTCGGAATCTGCGGCGGCTTCACGACCTTCTCGTCGTTCAGCCTGCAGACGCTGGAGCTGTTGCGGCTCGGTGCCTGGGGCCGGGCGCTCGCGAACGTGGCGCTATCGGTCGTGCTCTGCCTCGCCTCGGTCGCGGCCGGGCATTTTTGCGCCCGCGCACTTTAGCCGTCCTTCGCGGTCCGGCGGGCCAGCCGTTTCAGGGTCGCGACCTGCCGGAAGAAATCGTTGCGCGGCTGTGCGGGGAACCCCATCACCACCGCGCCCGGTGCCACGTCCGAGATGACGCCCGCCTGCGCGCCGACCTTCGCACCCCGGCCGATGGTGAGGTGGTTCGCGAACGCCGCCTGCCCGCCGACCTGGACGAAATCCTCCAGCACCGTCGAGCCCGCGATGCCCGCCTGCGCCACCATCACGCAGCATTTGCCGAGCCGCACGTTGTGGCCGATCTGGACCAGGTTATCGAGCCGCGACCCGGCACCGATCACCGTGTCGGAGACCGAGCCGCGATCGATCGTCGTGTTGGCCCCGACCTCGACATCGTCCTCGATCAGCACCCGGCCGAGCTGCGGGATGGTCAGAAACCCGGCCGAAGTGTGGGCGAAGCTGTAGCCTTCCTGGCCGACGCGGACGCCGGGCGAAAGCGTCACCCGGTCGCCGATCAGCGCGTGGCTGACCGTCGTGTGGCTGCCGATCCGGCAATGCGCGCCGATCACGACGCCCGCGCCGATATGGGCGTAGGCCGCGATCCGGCTCGCGGGGCCGATCACCGCCGCATCCTCGACCGTCGCGAACGGTCCGATCTCGGCCGACGGATCGACCCGCGCACCCGGTGCCACGAACGCGGTCGGGTGGATCCCGGGATTGGTCGGCGGCAGCGGATGAAACAGGCGCGCTACCCGCGCCCAGCCCTCGTATGTGGCCGCGACCAGGATCGGCACCGCACTCGCCGGCACGTGCGCGGCGAGATCCGGATGGATCAGCACCGCACCGGCTTCGGTCGCCGCGAGCGCTGCGAGATGGCGGCGGTCGGTGAGGAAGCTCACCTCGTCGGCCCGTGCCACCTGCAGCGGCGCGACGCCGGTGAACATTCGATCCGATTCGGGTGCCGTCCCGCGCGCGGCGGCCGCTATGGAAGCGACGCTCCGGGGTTCGCTGCGTTCGTGAAAGCGCGGATCGCCAAGGGCGTTCATCGGTCCATCATTCGAGGTTGGTGTGGTTGGCGCGCATCGCCTCGGGCGTCACGCCGAGCCGGTCGCGCAGCTTCAGGACCATGACCTCGAACAGGACGAACTGCGCGCCCTCGAACATCGAGCCCATCGGCAGCACGGAGACTTTCGCTCCCCGATCGTTCGCCATCGTCTGCGCCGGGATCGTCAGCACCACGTCGGCGCGCCTGGCCGCACCACCGTCCGGCACGGCGGTCACGACCATCGTGCGCGCACCGGCATCTTTCGCGACGCCCATCAACGCGGCGACGATCGACAGGTCGCCGGGGCCGGCCGACACGATCAGCAGATCGCCCGGTCCCACCGCCGGTGTCGTCATGTCGCCGACCATCGCGACCGAGCGGCCGAGATGGAACAGGCGCATCGCGAAACCGCGGATCTGCAGGCCCTCGCGTCCGGCCCCATACATCGCGATGCGTTTGGCGCCCGCGATTTCGGCCACGGCACGGTCGACCGCCGCGTCATCGATGCGGTCGAAGACCTCGGCAAGGTCGTCCAATGCAGTCCGGTACAAATTCGGCCATAAAACTAACTCCGTTGCGGCATGGAGTCGGGCACGACACTGGCGACGATCGACGCGTCGAGCGCCTCGTATCCCGCGTAGTCGATGGCCGCGTACAATTCGGCCCGCGTCTGCATGCGCTCGATCTGGCCGTGCGTGCCGCCGTCGCGCGCGATCGCCGCATACAGTTCGGCCTGCGCCTTGTTCGCCACGCGCAGCGACGAGACCGGCCAGATCACGAGCGAGTAGCCCATGTCGGCGAACTCGGCCTGGGTGAAGAACGGCGTGCGCCCGAACTCCGTCATGTTGGCGAGCAACGGGACACCCGGCATCGCGGCGGCGAAGGCGCGGAACATCTCGGCCGTGACCAACGCCTCGGGGAAGATCGCGTCGGCACCGGCGTCGAGGTACAGCCGAGCGCGCGCGACCGCCGCGTCGAACCCCTCGCTCGCCGCCGCGTCGGTGCGGGCGAAGATCATCGCGTGGCGGCGCGCGCGGGACGCCGCGGTGATCTTCGCCGCCATGTCGCGGGGATCGGCCAGCTTCTTGTCGTTCAGATGGCCGCACTTCTTCGGCAGCAGCTGATCTTCGATATGCAGCGCCGCCGCCCCGGCATTCTCGAACGCGCGCACGGTCGCCATCACGTTCAGCGCCTCGCCGTATCCCGTGTCGGCGTCGACCAGAACAGGAAGTCCGGCGCGCGCGACCTGCCTGATGTAGAAGCAGACTTCGTCGACGGTGATGATGCCGAGATCGGGCAATCCCATGGCGGCCGTCATCGCGGCACCCGACAGATACAGCGCCTGAAATCCCGCGTCGCGCGCCTGCATCGCGGCCATGCCGTTATGGGCACCGGGCATCGCGAGGCAGCCCGGCCGCGACACCAGTGCCCGCAGCCGGTCGCCGGCGGGGGCCGCGTCGGGTTCGGTGAGCCAGGTCACGGGCGCGCCTCGATCGGGACGAACGCCAGATCCTCGGGGCCGGTGTAGTTCGCACTCGGCCGGATGATCTTGCCGTCCTGGCGCTGCTCGATCGCGTGCGCGGACCAGCCGGATGTGCGCGCGATGACGAACAGCGGCGTGAACATCGCCACCGGGATGCGCATCAGGTCGTACGCGACGGCGCTGAACCAATCGAGGTTCGGGAACATGCGTTTCGCGTCGGCCATGACGCTCTCGATCCGCTCGGCGATCGTGAACAACGCGGTGTCGTGCTGCTGCTCGGCCAAGTGGTTCGCGACGCGCTTGATGACGACGTTGCGCGGATCGCTGATCGTATACACCGGATGTCCGAAGCCGATCACGACCTCCTTCGCCGCGACCCGCGCGCGAATGTCGGTCTCGGCCGCGTCGGCACCGTCGTAACGCCGCTGGATTTCGAGTGCCGCTTCGTTCGCACCGCCGTGCTTCGGCCCGCGCAACGCGCCGATGCCGGCGGTGATCGCGCTGTACAGGTCGGAACCGGTTCCGGTCACGACACGCACCGCGAACGTCGACGCGTTGAACTCATGTTCGGCATACAAAATCAGCGACGTGTGCATCGCGCGCACCCAGTCCGCTTGCGGCGGAACGCCGTGCAGCATGTGCAGGAAATGCCCGCCGATGCTGTCGTCGTCGGTCTCCGTCTCGATCCGCTTTCCGTGCTGCGTCCAGTGGTGCCAGTAGACGAGCATCGAGCCGAAACACGCCATCAGCCGGTCGGCGATCGCGCGCGCGCCCTCGGCCGGCTGCTTGTCGCTTTCGGGCGTGAGGCAGCCGAGCGCCGAGCAGCCGGTTCGCAGCACGTCCATCGGATGCGTCGCGGCCGGCAGCGTCTCCAGCACCGTCTTCAGCAACGCGGGCAGGCCGCGCATCGATTTGAGCTTCGCCTTGTAGGCAGCCAGTTCCGTGGTGTTCGGCAGATGGCCGTGCACGAGCAGGTGCGCCACCTCCTCGAACTCGGAGGTCTCGGCGATGTCGAGAATGTCGTAGCCGCGATAGTGCAGATCGTTGCCGCTGCGCCCGACCGAGCACAGCGCGGTGTTGCCTGCGGTCACACCGGACAGGGCGACGGATTTCTTCGGTTTGAACGCCGTGTCGGACATCAGAAAATCCCTCCGCGTCCGACCGGCAGATTGCCGACGACGACGTTCAGCCCGGCAAGGTCCGCGTGCGTGAGCGAGCCGAGCCGGTCGACGGTGGCGAGAAAACGGTCCGCCTCGTCCGCGTGCAGCAGACCCGTCGGCGAGCGTGCGAAACTTGCGCACGTAATCGGGCCGCGTCCACGGGGTCGCGCCGAGCGGGTGCGCGTTCGCGACCGCCTTTTCGCCGGCGATCTCGCGGCCGTCGTCCATGGTGATGGCGATCCGCCCGCCGAACGCCTTTTGCGCCGGATCGTCGGTGTGATAGCGCGCCGTCCACTCCGGCACTTCCTCGGTCGCGATCTTGCGCCATAGCGCCACCGTATCGGCGCGGTTCGCACGCGCCGGCGCATAACTGCGCTCGTGGTGCCACGCGCCGTCCTGCAACGCGACGGCGACGATGTACATGATCGAGTGGTCGAGCGTCTCCCGGCTCGCGCCCGGATCGAATTTTTGCGGGTCGTTGGATCCGGTGCCGATGACGTAGTGCGTGTGGTGGCTGGTCGAGATTTTCACCGCGACGACGCGGTCCCAATCCGAGACCTGGCGGCCGAGTTCGAACGCCAGATCGATCAGCGCCTGGCTTTGGTACTCGGCCGAGTGCTCCTTCGTATACGTGTCCATGATCGCGCGCTTCGGCTCGCCCTTGGACGGCATCGGCACGGTGTAGCGGGCGTCGCGACCGTCCAGCATCCGTGCCACGACGGAATCCTCGCCCTCGTAGATCGGGCTCGGCGCGCCCTCGCCGCGCATCGCGCGATCCACCGCCTCGATCGCGAGCTTGCCGGCGTGCGCGGGGGCGAACGCCTTCCAGCTGCTGATCTCGCCCTTGCGGCTCTGCCGTGTCGCCGTCGTGACATGCAGCGCCTGCTGCACCGCCTGATACACCACGTCCGTCGGCAGCCCGAGCAGCGTGCCGATCCCGGCGGCGGCGGATGGGCCGAGATGGGCGACGTGGTCGATCTTGTGCTTATGCAGGCTGATCCCGCGCACGAGGTTGCACTGCACCTCGTACCCCGTCGCGATCGCCCGGATCAGCGCCGCGCCGTCGCGCCCGCACTGCTGTGCGACGGCCAGGATCGGCGGGATGTTGTCGCCCGGATGGCTGTACTCGGCCGCCAGGAACGTGTCGTGGTAATCGAGTTCCCGGACCGCCGTGCCGTTCGCCCAAGCGGCCCACTCGGCGTCCACGCGCACGCCCGGATCGCAGCCGAACACGGTGGCACCGCCTGCACGGGGATGGGCCAGCGCCTGATCGCGCGCCGTCGTCGGCGGTCCGCGCCTGACAGAGGCGATGGCGACCGCCGCGTTGTCGATGATCCGGTTGCCGATCATCTCGGCCACGTCGTCGGCCACCGGCACAGGGTCGGTGGCGGTCTCGGCGATCAGCCACGCCAGCTGTTTCTCGCGCGGCAGACGCTCCGCCTCGGGGTGGACGGTCAGCGCATGCTCGATCATCGGGGCCTCTTGTTTCGGCTGGGCGGCGGTGGTCCCTTATCCGTCGGGTGCGACCCAAAGTCGATCCGAGGGGGATTTTAACGGATGGACGCAGGCGCGCGACACGCGGCCGAGCTGGCAAGAAGCCTGCGCGATCCGGTGGCGTATTGGGGCGAGGCGGCCCGGAAGATCGACTGGCGCGTGCCGCCCGCGACCGTGTTCGACCCGTCGTCGGGCCCCTACGGACGCTGGTTCCCGGACGGGGTGATGAACACCGCCGAAAACTGCCTCGACCGTCACGTCGCCGCCGGTTTCGGCGACCGGATCGCGGTGATCGCGGACAGCGCCATGACGGGCCAGGTCATCGAAAATCACATACGCCGTGATGACCGGACCGGGTGGCCCGCGTCGCCGGCGCGCTCGCGTCGCTCGGGGTGACCAAGGGCGACCGGGTGATCGTCTACATGCCGATGATCGCCGAGGCGCTGATCGGCATGCTGGCCTGCGCCCGGCTGGGGGCCGTGCATTCGGTCGTGTTCGGCGGCTTCGCGGCGCCGGAACTCGCCAAGCGGATCGACGACGCGCGGCCGGTCGCGGTCCTCGCCGCGTCCTGCGGGCTCGAGCCTGGCAAAACGGTGCTCTACAAACCGCTGCTGGACGCGGCGATCGGGATGGCGGCCCACAAGCCCGCCGCCTGCCTGATCTTTCAACGCGAGCAGGCCGCCGCCGATATGACCGAGGGTCGCGACCACGACTGGGCGTCGCTGGAGGCGGCCGCCACCCCGCACCCGCCGGTGCCGGTCGCGGCCACCGACCCGCTCTATATCCTCTACACGTCCGGCACGACCGGGCGGCCGAAGGGGGTCGTGCGCGACAATGGCGGCCATGCGGTGGCACTGCGCCATTCCATCGACCTGATCTATGGCCTGTCCGCCGGTGAGGTGATGTGGACCGCGTCCGATGTCGGCTGGGTCGTCGGCCACAGCTACATCGTCTACGCGCCGCTGCTCGCCGGGCTGACCACGGTCGTCTTCGAGGGCAAACCGGTCGGCACGCCCGATGCCGGCGCGTTCTGGCGGGTCTGCGCGCGGCACGGGGTCGCTGGCCTATTCACGGCACCGACCGCGTTGCGCGCAATAAAGCAGGCCGATCCGGATGGCGCGATGCTGCGCGGGCACGATCTGTCAGCGTTGCGCACCCTGTTCCTGGCGGGCGAGCGGTGCGATCCGCCGACCTCGGTCTGGATCGCCTCGCTGCTCGACAAGCCGGTGGTCGATCATTGGTGGCAGACCGAGACGGGCTGGGCGATCACCGCCGGCTTTCGCGGCCTCGGCCTGTTCGCGCCGAAACCCGGCAGCGGCGGACGGCCGTCGCCGGGCTACGATCTGGCCGTGCTCGACGACCACGGCGCGGAGATCACGGACGGCGAGACGGTCGGCAACCTCGCCCTTCGTCTGCCGCTGCCGCCCGGTTGTGCCCCGACGCTGTGGGGCGACGATGCGCGGTTCGTGTCGAGCTACCTCGCCGACTTTCCCGGCTGGTATCGCACCGGCGACGCGGGCCGGATCGACGCGGACGGCGACGTCTGGGTGATGGGACGGACGGACGACGTGATCAACGTCGCCGGCCACCGCCTGTCGACCGGTGCGATCGAGGAGGTGCTGGCCGCGCACCCCGACGTCGCCGAGTGCGCGGTCGTCGGCGCGCACGACGACATCAAGGGTCAGGTGCCGCTCGGCCTGTTCGTGCTGAAGGCCGGGGTGGTGCGCGATCCGGCCGAGATCGCGGCCGAGCTGGTCGCATTGGTGCGCGAGCGGATCGGCCCGGTCGCCGCCTTCCGCGACGCGCGCGCGGTCGAGCGGCTGCCGAAAACGCGGTCCGGAAAGATCCTGCGCGCGACGATCCGTGGCCTCGCCGACCGCACCAACCCCGTCGTGCCGCCCACGATCGACGACGCCAGCGTGCTCGACGCGATTTCTCGCGTGCTTCACCCGGAGGATATTCGTCTGATGCGGGCCATCGTGCTGACCAAGACGGACGGCGCGCCGTCGGCCGAGCTGACCGAGTTCGACGAAGCCGGGCTGATGCCGGGCGAGGTCACGATCCGGGTCGGCCACTCGACGCTGAACTACAAGGACGGTCTCGCGATCGCCCGGGGTGCCCCGGTGGTGCGACGCTGGCCGATGATCCCCGGCATCGACGCGGCCGGCGTGGTCGAGCACAGCGACGATCCGCAATGGGCGGCGGGCGACGCGGTAATCGTCAACGGCTGGGGCATGGGCGAGAGCCACCTGGGCGCCTACGCCGAGCGCATCCGCGTTCCAGCCGCGTGGCCGATCCGGATTCCGTCCGGCATGAGCTCCGCGCGCGCGATGGCCATCGGGACAGCCGGCTACACGGCGATGCTGAGCGTGCTGGCGCTGGAGCGGCACGGCCTCACCCCGGCCGACGGTGCCGCCTTGGTGACGGGTGCGGCCGGTGGCGTCGGATCGGTCGCGGTCGCGTTACTGTCACGGCTGGGCTGGCGCGTGATCGCCAGCACCGGGCGCGTGGCCGAGGCGGATTACCTGAAAAGCTTGGGCGCGGCCGAAATTATCGACCGGGCGGAGTTGTCGGCACCCGCAAAACCGCTCGCGCGGGAACGGTGGGCGGTGGCGGTCGACAGCGTCGGGTCGACGACGCTGGCGAGCGTTCTGGCCGGCACGCGCGCGGGTGGTGCCGTCGCCGCGTGCGGACTCGCGGGCGGGATGGACCTGCCGGGCAGCGTCGCCCCGTTCATCTTGCGCGGCGTCGCCCTGTTCGGCATCGACAGCGTGATGTGCCCGCGCCCGCGCCGGATCGAGGCATGGTCGCGGCTCGCCACCGACCTCGATCCCGAGGCCCTGGCACGGATGACGCGGCTGGTCGGGCTCGACGAGGTCATCGGCCTCGCGCCCGACATCCTGGACGGCAAGGTGCGCGGCCGGATCGTGGTCGAGGTCGCTCCATAACACCGCGCCGCGCTGGCCAACGGTTTGGGGCTGGTCGCGATCTGCTCCTGGGGCGCGCTCGCCGCGCTGATCGTGGCGGCCCACGGCCTGCCGCCGCTGCAGATGGTGGGAATGGCGTTTTGCGTCGCGACCGCCGTCATCGCCGTGCTGGTGACATGGCGGCGCGGATGGGCGCGCGTGCGTCAGCCGCCGGCCGCCCTGGCGCTCGGCGTATTCGGCCTGTTCGGCGAGCACGCGCTCTACTTCTCGGCAATCAAGCTGACCGCTCCGGCGGAGGCGAGCCTGATCGCGTATCTCTGGCCGCTGCTGATCGTGCTGTTCGCCGGCCGCGTTCGGGCGCGCCAGCTCGGCGGTGCCGCGATGGGCCTGCTCGGCACGATGCTGCTGATCGGGGCCGGCGGGACCATCGGGCCGGCACGCTGGCTCGGCGACGGGCTGGCACTCGCGACCGCGCTGACCTGGTCGAGCTACTCGGTGATGAACCGCCGGTTTTCTGGCGTGCCGAGCGAGGCGATCCTCGGCACCTGTGCCACCGTGGCCGCACTCGGGATCGGCTGCCACTTCGCGTTCGAGCCGACGATCCTGCCCAACGCGCGCCAGTTCGCGGCCGTGGTGGCACTCGGCCTCGGGCCGACCGGGCTCGCCTTCGTCGCCTGGGACCACGCGACCAAGCACGGCGACCTGCCGCTTCTGGGCGCGCTGTCGTACCTCGCCCCGCTGCTGTCGACCGCGTTGCTGGTCGCGACCGGGATCAGTGCGCCGAGCTGGACGTTGCCGGCCGCCTGCCTGCTGATCGTCGGCGGCGCGGCGATCGCGAGCCTTAAAACTGGATCGGCACGAAACCCTGTTCCGTCAGCACCGTGAGCATGCCGGTGTGGATGTCGAACCGGTAGCCGATCAGCTCGAGCTTGCCCTCGGCCTCCGCCTCCGCGATCCACGGGAACGTCCGCAGGTTGGCGAGCGACAGGCGCACCACCTCCGTCTCGTAATGGGTCAGCCGCGTGGCGGGATCGTCGTGGTCGTGATCGTGTCCCATCACCGAGGCCGCCATCCGCATCCACGGCTCGACGAAATCGCGCGCCTCGGCCGGCGCCCCCTCGACCATGGCGCGCACGCCGCCGCATTGCGCGTGACCGAGGACGACGATCCGTTTGACGCGCAGCACGCGCACGCCGAACTCCAGTGCCGCACTGGTGCCGTGATAGCCCGCGTCCGGCTGATACGGCGGCACCAGGCCCGCGACGTTGCGGACCGCGAACAGCTCGCCCGGGAACGGCGCCGAACACGGTCGCCGGATCGACACGGCTGTCGGAGCACGCGACGACCAGCGTCTCGGGCCGCTGTCCCTTTCGCGACAGAGCCTCGTACCGATCGCGCTCGGCGGGCCAGGTCTCGGCCCGGAATTTGCGGTAGCCGTCGAGAAGCGGGTTGGTCACGTGAGCAGCACTCCGGTCTGGCGCAGGAAATTCAGCAGCGGCAGCAGCGGCAGGCCGAGGATGGCCGAGTGCTCGCCGACGACAGTGTCGAACAACTGCACCCCCGGACCCTCGATCCGGAAACCGCCGACCGTGGTCAGCACATGCCCGCCCTCGCGCGCCAGATAATCGTCGAGGAAGGCGTCGCCGAACATCCGCATGGTCAGACGCGGTTTGGCAATATGGTGCCAGACCCGCGTCTCGCCCCGGTACACGACGACGGCCGTGACCAGGACGTGCGTCTGGCCACGCAGCGCCTGCAGATGGGTTCGCGCTTCCGGGATGGAGTTCGGCTTGTCGAACCAGCGCTCGCCGCAGACCAGCAGCTGATCCGCCCCGATCACCAGCGCATCCGGCGCGGCTCCGGCGACGCGGAGCGCCTTCAGTTCGGCCAGCAGCACCGCCGTGTCCTCGGCCGACACGCCCTCGGCCCGCGACGACCGCTTGATCTCGCCCTCGTCGATCGCGGCCGGACGCGCCTCGATCGTCAGGCCGGCGGCCTGCAACAGCGCGAGCCGCGCGGTGGAGGCGCTGGCGAGCAGCAGACGCGGCGTCGTGGTCATCGCTTAACCTGTGCTGTGGATAACGGGGGTGACGGGGATACATCCGCATGTCCGGCAGCCGGATGGGAGTCGGGTGGACATGTCCGCGATCGCGAAGACGTGAGGATGGACCGGGCTATCACGCCGCCGTGACCGGGAAAACCATCGGATCGGGTTTGGCTTCAGACACTTAGAGGACGACGATCCTGGGGATAGATGATCGCCGGCCGTCCGCATACGGGGGTACCCCGTCGTCCACAGGGTCCTACTACCCTCTCCCAAAGACCTTTTCAGAATCTTTCTTTAAGAAGGCGCTCATGCCGAAAACCCTGCTTCGCGTGTTGGGAGGCGAAGCCGTGTGGCCGCCGCCGATATGGCTGATGCGCCAGGCCGGGCGCTATCTGCCGGAATACCGGGCCGTTCGCGCGCGGGCCGGCGACTTCATCACGTTGTGCACCACGCCCGAGCTTGCCGCCGACGTCACGCTGCAGCCGGTGCGGCGGTTCGGCATGGATGCGGCGATCCTGTTCAGCGACATTTTGCTGATCCCGTGGGCGCTCGGGCAGCCGTTGCGGTTCGCCGAGGGCGAGGGTCCGTTGCTCGACCCGATCCGCGACCGTGCCGGTCTCGACAGCTTGCGGCCCGAAACCATGCTGGCGCGGCTCGACCCGGTGCTGGAGACGATACGGCTTGTGCGGGCCGATGTGGGGGATGCGACCCTGATCGGTTTCGCGGGCGCGCCCTGGACCGTCGCCTGCTACGTGGTCGAGGGTTGTGGCTCGAAGGAGTTCGCGGCCCCGCGCACCATGGCCTACCGCGACCCGGCCCTGTTCGCGGCCCTGATGGACCGGCTGATCGACGCGACCGTGGCGTTTCTGGCGGCTCAGATCGACGCCGGTGCCGAGGTGGTGATGCTGTTCGACAGCTGGGCCGGCGTGCTGCCGGCGGCCGGTTTCCGGGCGCACGTGATCGCGCCGACCATCGAGATCGTGCGGCGGCTGCGGGCGCTGCATCCGGACGTGAAGATCATCGGCTTCCCGCGACTGGCCGGGATGCTGCTCGCGGAATACGCGGCGAAAACCGGCGTCGACGCGGTCGGGCTCGATACTCAGGTCGATCCGTCCCGCGTGGAGGGGTGTCCTGTCGTGCAGGGCAATCTCGACCCGCTGGCCTTGCTCGCCGGACATGCCGCGCAACGCGATGCCACCGATACGATTCTGGCGGCGGCCCGGGGCAAACCCTGGGTGTTCAACCTCGGGCACGGGATATTGCCAGCCACGCCGCCGGAGCATGTCACCCGCCTCGTCGAACGAGTGCGTCATGCTTGACCGCCACGGCGACCCGGCCATCTTTGTTCGATGAGCAAACCCCGCGTCGCCATCGTGCTGTTCAATCTCGGCGGCCCGGACCGGCCGGCGGCGATCAAGCCGTTCCTCGTCAACCTGTTCAGCGATCCCGCGATCCTGCGCGTGCCGTTCTTCGTGCGCCCGTTGCTCGCCCGGCTGATCGCGACGGTGCGTCTGAAGCCGGCGACGGCGAACTACGCGATCCTCGGCGGCCGCTCGCCGCTGCTGGAACTGACGGAGGCGCAGGCCCGTGCGGTCGAGGCGGAGCTGCCCGAGCTGGACGCCAAGTGCTTTATAGCGATGCGCTACTGGCACCCGTTCAGCGACGCGGCGGTGAAGGCGGTCAAGGCGTGGAAGCCGGACGAGGTGGTGCTGTTGCCGCTCTATCCCCAGTATTCGACCACGACGACCGGCAGCAGCCTGACCGCGTGGCGGGAAGCGGCGGCGAAGCTCGGCCTGGTCACGAAAACCACGGCTTTGTGCTGCTATCACTCGGACCCCGCCTTCGTGGCCGCCACGGCGGCGGCGGTCGGCACCGCTTACCGTGACGCGAAGGCCGGGCTGCCGGCGGGGACTGAATTGCGGATCCTGTTCTCGGCGCACGGCCTGCCCGAGAGCATCGTTCGCGCCGGTGACCCGTACCAGTTCCAGATCGAGCGGACGGTGGCCGGCGTGATCGACCACATGGCGATCGAAAACCTCGACAGCATGGTCTGCTTCCAGTCGCGCGCGACGCCGCAGAAATGGATCGGGCCGTCGACCGAGGATGCGATCGAACAGGCGGGCCGGGACGGTGTGGCGGTTCTGGTGGTGCCGATCGCCTTCGTCTCGGAGCATTCCGAGACGCTGGTGGAACTCGACGTCGAGTATCGCGAGTTCGCCGAGAAGCACGGCGTCCACCATTATTTCCGTGTGCCCACGCAGGGCACCCGGGGCGACTTCATCGCCGCCCTGGCCGATCTGGTGCGCGGCACGCGGGCGCGCGGGCCGGGGCTGCACTCGTTCAGGGGACGCCGGACCTGCCCGGCCGCCCACAAGGATTGCCCGCACGCCCGCGCCGGCGCCGCACCGCCGGTGGCCGACATCGCCGCCACTCAACCCGCACGTGAAACGGTCGACGCATGATGGTGCACCAGTGACGCCGGCCGAGCTCATGGCGTCACGCCGGACACCGTTCGGCATGGTGATCTTCGATTGCGACGGGGTGCTGATCGACAGCGAGACATTGTCCAACCGCATCGTCGCCGAGGAGGTCTCGGCACTCGGCTGGCCGATGACCACCGACGAGGCGACCGACGCCTTCATGGGCACCACGATCGAGGCGATCGAGACGAAGGTGCGCGCCCGGGTCGGGCCGTTGCCCGCGGATTGGCGGGCCCGGCTGATGACCAGGATCGTCGCCGTGATGGCGGCCGAGGTCGAGCCCGTGCCCGGCGCCATCGAGGCATTGCGCGCGCTGAACCGCCTGGGCGTCCCGTGGCGCGTCGCGTCCAATTCGTCGCACCCCGAGCTGCATGCCAAATTCGCGCGGATGGACTGGCTCGACATGGTCGCGGGCCGGGTGCACAGCCACACCGACGTGCGAACCGGCAAGCCGGCGCCCGATCTGTTCCTGCACGCCGCCGCGCAGGAGGGTGTCGCACCCGCCGATTGCCTGGTGATCGAAGACTCCGTGGCCGGTGCGACCGCCGCCCGGGCCGCCGGGATGGCGTGCCTCGGGCTCGACCGGCACGGCGACGGGGCGGCGCTCGCGGCCTGCGGGGCGGCGGTGTTTCACGACATGAGGGAGCTGGGCGGATTGATCGCGCTGGCGCAGAAGGTGGCGGCATGACGATCGACGCGCTCGGGCCATACCTGCTGTGGGAGAAGTCGTTTCACGTCATCGCGGTGATCGCGTGGATGGCCGGGCTGCTCTATCTGCCGCGCCTGTTCGTCTACCATTGCCAAACGGTGCGCGGCTCGGCCGAGAGCGAGCGGTTCAAGGTGATGGAGGGCAAGCTCTATTCCGGCATCGTAATTCCGGCGATGCTGTTCGCCTTCCTGTTCGGGATCTTGCTCATTCTGACGCCCGGCGCGGTCGATTGGCATGCCGGCTGGTGGCACACCAAACTGCTGTTCGTATTGCTGATGGCTGCGTTCACGGGCATCGCGGGCGGCTGGCGGCGCAAGTTCCGCGAAGACCGGAACGTGAAATCCGATCGCTATTACCGGTTCGCGAATGAAATCCCGGCCGTGTTCATGGTCATCATCGTCATCATGGCCATCGCCCAGCCGTTCTGACGGTTTTTCTTGACGTTACGACTTGTGCTGGTTACGTGACGTCCTGTCGGCGTGTGCAGGGGCTCCTGTGCATACCGGGGTCGAGCCGCCCGGCTCATCGTGATCGGTCTTCGATCGCGTTCGGCGCTCCCGCCGGTCCCCATCGACGCTTCTCCTCCTGACCATCGCGACCACATTCGGGGCTTCCATGCACCTCGCCGAACTCAAGGCAAAAACTCCCGCGGACCTGCTCAGCTTCGCGGAATCCCTATCGATCGAAAACGCGTCGAGCCTGCGAAAGCAGGAGATGATGTTCGCGATCCTCAAAAACCTCGCCGAAAACGAACAGGCGATCCACGGCGAGGGCACGCTCGAAATCCTCCCCGACGGGTTCGGCTATCTGCGCTCGGCGCAGTCGAACTACCTGCCCGGCCCTGACGACATTTATATCAGCCCGAGCCAGGTGCGCCGCTTCGCGCTTAGGACCGGCGACAGCGTCGAGGGCCAGATCCGCGCACCGAAGGACGGCGAGCGCTACTTCGCCATGCTGAAGGTGAACACGATCAACTTCGAGGCGCCGGACGCGGTCAAGCACCGGACCAACTTCGACAACCTGACGCCGCTCTATCCCGACCAGCGCCTAAAGCTCGAGATCGAGTATTCGGAGCCGCCGGCGAAGGGTCAGCCGCCGCGCGACATGACGCCGCGGATCGTCGATCTGGTGGCCCCGATCGGCAAGGGTCAGCGCGCCCTGATCGTCGCCCCGCCGCGCACCGGCAAGACGATGATGCTGCAGTCGATCGCGAAATCGATCAGCACCAACCACCCGGAAGCGTTCCTGCTGGTGCTGCTCATCGACGAGCGGCCGGAGGAAGTGACCGACATGGCCCGCACGGTGAAGGGCGAGGTCGTCGCGTCGACCTTCGACGAGCCGGCGACGCGCCACGTCCAGGTCACCGAGATGGTGCTCGAGAAGGCGAAACGGCTGGTCGAGCACAAGCGCGACGTGGTGATCCTGCTCGACAGCATCACGAGGCTCGCGCGCGCCTACAACACGGTCGTGCCGTCGTCGGGCAAGGTCCTGACCGGCGGTGTCGACGCGAACGCGCTGCAGCGGCCGAAGCGGTTCTTCGGTGCGGCCCGAAACATCGAGGAAGGCGGCTCGCTGACGATCATCGCGACCGCGCTGATCGATACCGGCAGCCGCATGGACGAGGTGATCTTCGAGGAGTTCAAGGGCACGGGTAACAGCGAGCTCATCCTCGACCGCAAGCTGTCCGACAAGCGGACCTTCCCGGCGATCGACATTACGAAAAGCGGCACCCGCAAGGAGGAGCTGCTGGTGGATCGTGGGACGCTCTCGAAGATGTGGGTGCTGCGCCGGATCCTGAACCCGATGGGGACGATGGATTCGATCGACTTCCTGATCGACAAGCTGAAATACAGCAAATCGAACCAGGATTTCTTCGACGCGATGAACACCTAGTCCCGCGATGGATGTGGCGGCGCTGCTGCGCCCCATCGTCGGCGAGCGCGGCCTGCTGACGTCCGCCGCCGACATGGCGGGATATGTCACGGACTGGCGCGGCCTGTATCATGGTCGTGCCGCCGGAGTGATCCGGCCCGCCGACACGGCCGAACTTGCATCGGTCGTGGCGGCGTGTGCCGAAGCCGGCATCGCTATGGTTCCCCAGGGCGGCAACACGTCGATGGTCGGGGGGGCCACGCCGAGTGACGATGGCGTGCAGGTGGTCATCTCGACCTCCCGAATGACGCGCATCCGCGACATCGACCCGCTCGGCATGACGATGACGATCGAGGCCGGGGTCACGCTGAAGGCGGCTCAGGATGCGGCGCGCGCGGCCGGCTGCATGTTGCCGCTGTCGATCTCGTCCGAGGGCAGCTCGCAGATCGGCGGCGTGCTCGCGACCAATGCGGGCGGCAACAACACCGTGCGGCACGGCAACGCGCGCGACCTGGTGCTGGGCCTGGAAGTCGTGATGCCGGACGGGCGCGTGTGGAACGGGCTGCGGCGGCTGCGCAAGGACAACACCGGCTACGCGCTGCGCCATCTGTTCGTCGGCAGCGAGGGCACGCTCGGGATTATCTCCGCTGCCGTGCTGCGGCTGGTTCCAGCCCCGCGCGAGGTGGCCGTCGCACTCTGCGCGCTGCCGAGCGTCGACGCGGCGCTGAACCTGTTTACCCTCGCGCGGGCCGCCGATTCCGGGGCGCTGCAGGCGTTCGAATACATGTCGGGCGCGTCGATGGGGCTGGTCACGTCGCTGATCGACGGTGCGACGCTGCCGCTCGCCGAGCCGGCCCCGCATTACGCGCTGCTGGAATTCTCCGCCGCCCGCGACAATGCCGGGCTGCGCGCGATGCTGGAGACCGTGCTGGAGGCGGCACTGGAGTCGGGCGACGTGCTCGACGCCGTGCTGGCCGAGAGCGAGGCGCAGCGGCTGGCCCTCTGGCGGCTGCGGGAGGAGCACTCCGAGGCGCAAAAGCGCGCCGGGGCGAGCGTCAAGAACGACGTGTCGGTGCCGATCTCGCGCATTCCCGAATTGCTGACGCGTGCCGCCGCCGCGTGCGAAACGGTGGTCCCGGGCGTGATAATTGCCCCGTTCGGGCATATCGGCGACGGCAACATCCATCTGAACCTCGTCCAGCCCGCCGGGGCCGATGCGGCCGGCTTCCTCGCGCAAGGCCACGCGCTGATGGATGCGGTGACCGCGATCGTGCTCGATCTCGACGGCTCGTTCTCGGCCGAGCACGGGATCGGGCGGCTCAAGGCCGGCATGTTGCGGGAGTGGCGGGGCGGGGTCGAGCTGGACACGATGCGCGCGATCAAGACGGCACTCGACCCGCGCGGCCTGATGAACCCCGGAACGCTGTTCGAGTGAGGCGATCGCTGGAGTGGATTGCTCCGGCGGCGCTTTTGGCCGTGGTGACCGCGCTGTTCCTCGCCCGCGCGAATGCCGGGATCGGTCAGATGGCGTTCGGCGACGAGAGCGGACACCTGATCGGGGCGCACGCGATCGCCGCCGGGGACCGCCTGTATCGCGATTTCATCGACGCGCACGGTCCGGTCGCGTTCATCGTGCCGTGGCTTTACGTGCTGCTGTTCGGCTGGGACCACGCGAACGGCGTGCGCTGGACGATGGTGGTGCTCGCGGCATTGGCGGCGCTGGCCGTCGCGGCGTCGCCGGTGTCGAGGGGAAAGCCGGCGGCTGCGTGGGCGGCGGCCGTGTTCGTGGGCGCTCTCGCGTCGGTCTGGACGGTGCAGGGGCTGTCGCTCGTCAGCTATCACACGATGGCGGGCTGCTTCGCGGCCGTGATCCTGGCGTCGTTCACGCTGCCGGCGGTGATCGGGACGATACCCTCGGGCAAGGACGCCGCTGCGGCGGGAGCCTGCTCGCTGCTATGCTGTGCCACCGCCTACCCGCTGGTGCCGAGTGTCGTCGTGCTCCTGATCGCGGGGCTGCTGCCGCTCGGGCCGGAACGGCGGCGGCTCGGTCTCGCGTGGGCGGCCGGGTTCGCGTGCGCCGGGGCGGCGGTGCTGATCTGGATGCTGATCCACGGCGATCTGGTCGGCTACGTCGTGTTCCACTTCCTCTCGATGCAGGCCAACTACGCCCGCTATGCGCCGGCTACGGTTTCAGGATTTTTCGCGAGCATGGTCCCGTCGTTGCGGGCCGGGGCGCTGGTTCACTCGCTGGCGATCCTCGCCACCGTTTCCGGTGCCGTCGCGATCGCCGCGATCATGCCGGACCGGCGCTGGCCGAGGATGGTCGCCCTGGTGTTGGCGGTCGGCGGCGTGCTGCTGCTCGACGCGCGCGGCCTGGTCGGATTTCAGGACGGCACGTTCGTCGTGGCCGCCTTCGCCCTTGTGGCGCTGGCGCTCGGACCCTTGCTCGGCCGGTCCGCGCCGGTATTCGGCGTGATTGTCGTCGGATGCGGGCTGATCGCGGTCGAGGCCGTGACGCGTCAGCGCGGTCGACACGCCGTGGGGACGCACCCGCGCCGAGATCCTCGCGTCCGCCGCGACGGATCTGAACGTCACGCCACACGTGCCCGAAGTGGCCCAGATGCGCGACGCGCTGGATCCGGGCGAGCGTATGATGGCGCTCGTCTACAGCCCGACGGTGTTCCTCAGCGCGGGCTTACTTCCCGTCCGGCAATTTCATGAATACCTGCCGTGGGAGGCCGACTACGCCCGCCATCCCATCTTCGGCCGCGCGCGCGACCTGTGCGCGACGCTGGCGGCGGCCCCGCCCCCGGTGATCTGGTACGATGGCTGGGTGGTGTGGGATCGCTACCGGCCGGAATCGTTCATCCCATGTCTGCCCGCCATCCTGGCCGGCCGCTATGCGCGCGATGCCTACGACGGAGCGGTGTTCATCCGGCTCGACAGGGTCGCGCGGGCACGTCCGGGCGGTTTCGTCCCCGCATCAACCGCTCCGGAAGTTGGCCCGCGTTCCACGCCCGGCTAGGATGGCAAACCCGTCCGGAGTTCCGTTCACGATGCGGCCGTCCCGCACCTCGCCGAGCCGTATCGATCGCTACATCGGCCAGCAATTGCTGATCGCGCTGATCGCCGTCACCGGTGGTCTGGTCGCGCTGATCTGGCTTACGCAATCGTTGCGATTCGTCGAGCTCGTTGTCAACCGGGGCCTGTCGCTGCGGGTGTTCCTCCAACTGACCGGGCTGCTGATCCCCAATTTCGTGCTGGTGATCCTGCCGATCACCACGTTCGTCGTCGTTCAGTTCGTCTATCAGCGGCTCGCCGGCGATCGCGAGTTGACGGTGATGCGCGCGGCCGGCCTGTCGACCTGGGCGTTGGCACGGCCGGCCCTGGCGGTCGCGGGCGGGGCCACCGTGGTCGCCTTCGTCCTAAGCCTGGTCATCGTGCCGAACAGCAACGCCGCGTTCCGGCAGTTTCAGTTCGAAATCCGCAACCGGGTCGCGGCCTTCCTGCTGCAGGACGGCGTGTTTACCCCGGTGTCCGACGATCTGATGGTGTACGTCCGATCCCGCGACACCGACGGGACGCTGCACGGGATCATGGTCGACGACAACCGGCAGAAGGACGCGCACGCCACGATCCTGGCCGCGTCAGGCCGCCTGATCCCCGGCGACGGCGCGCCGCAGGTCGTGCTGTACGACGGCAGCCGGCAGGAGATCGACCGGCAGACCGGACGGCTCGATATGCTGACGTTCGAGACGAACTCGATCGTCCTGGCCGGCTCGGCGCACGACAACTCGCAGCGGTTCCGGGACGCGACCGAGATGTCGTTCGGCGAGCTGGTCGATCCGCCGCCGGGGCTGGTGGCCGACCGGGATCGTCCGCGTCTGCTGGTCGAGGCGAACAAGCGACTGAGCGGGCCGCTGGAGGTGTTGACGTTCACCTTCGTGGCGCTCGTCGCGGGACTGCGCGGCGCGTTTCAGCGCCATGGCAACGTGCTCCGGCCATTGGCGGCGGTGGCGACCGTGGTCGGGCTGCTGGCGCTCGGGCTGGCGATCAACAACCTCGCCGGCCGGGTCCCCGCGCTGACGCCGCTGATCTGGCTGCAGCCGCTGGTCCCCGCCGCGATCGCCATCTGGCTGCTGTCGGAGCGCCCGGCCCGGCCGGTCCGGACGACTGGCGCGCTGGCCGGAGGCGCCGGATGACGATGGCGCTCACCCTCGCGGTCTACGTGGCGCGAACCTTCCTCGGATCGGCGCTGTCGATGATC
Source organism: uncultured Alphaproteobacteria bacterium (assembly GCA_963756975.1). Taxonomy (GTDB): domain Bacteria; phylum Pseudomonadota; class Alphaproteobacteria; order Acetobacterales; family Acetobacteraceae; genus CAVRQM01. The sequence continues at coordinate 1,550,022 of CAVWPS010000002.1, forward strand.
GCGGCCCTGACGGGTCTGGTGGCACTGTTCGATTTCATCGAGCTGCTCCGTCGCGCCGCCGTCAAGGAGAACGCCACCTTCGCCATCGTGGCCGAGATCGCGGGATTGCGGGTGCCGTGGATCATGATGGAGATCCTGCCGTTCGGCGTCCTGCTGGGCGGCATTCTGGCGTTCTCCCGGCTGACCCGGTCGTCCGAACTGGTGGTGGCGCGCGCGGCCGGCATCTCGGCCTGGCAGTTCCTGGCCGCCCCCGTGCTGTGCGCCGTGGCGCTCGGCATCGGGGCCACCGCGGTGCTGAGCCCGATCTCGGCGGTGTTCCGGGCGCGGGCGGAGGCGCTCGACATCGAATATCTGCGGGCGGCGAGCGGCACGATGTCGTTGTCGGGCGACCATCTGTGGCTACGGCAGGCGGATGCCGGACTTGAGCCGCACGGGGTGGCGATCCTGCGCGCGGACGGCGTGCACGATGCGGGCGGCGCGCTGAGCGTCGGCGCGGTGACCGTGTTCCGGCTGAACGACGCCGATCAGCTGCTCGAACGGATCGACGCGGTGTCGGGCCGGCTGCTCGACCGGGCATGGCTGCTGACCGGTGCCAGGAGCGTCGCACCGGGCCACCTTCCGGGACCGCCGTCCGAAATGCGCTTGCCGACCGACCTGACCGCGGCCCGCGTGCAGGAGAGCTTCGCGCCGCCCGACACGTTCTCGGTCTGGACGCTCCCGGGGTTCATCGCCCTGCTCGACCGGTCCGGGTTCTCGTCGATCCGCCACCGGCTGCATTTTCAGTCGCTGCTCGCCTTGCCGCTGCTGGCCGGGACGATGTGCCTGGTCGCGGCCGCGTTCTCGATGCGCCCTGCCCGTCGCGGCGGCGTGGCCCGGATGCTCGGCAGCGGCGTGGCGACCGGGTTCGCCCTGTTCATGATTACCAAGGTCGCGGCCGAGTTCGGCGTGTCCGGCGCACTCCCGGCACCGCTGGCCGCCTGGGCCCCGGCGGGTGCCGGGCTGCTGCTGGCGATCGCGCTGCTGCTGCACCTGGAGGACGGGTGAGCCGGAACCGGCTCGCCGCCGGGGGTGTCGTGGGCGCGGTGCTGGCGGCGGGCGTGCTCGGCGCCGGGTCTTGGGCCGCGCACGCGCAGATCGGGGCGATCGTGGGCAGCGAGCACGCGGCGGCACCGGTGCAGCGCGACGCGCCGGTGTTCTACCAAGCCGACCAGGCGTCCTACGACCGGGACGCCAATCTCGTCACCCTCAGCGGCCACGTGGAAATCTGGCAGGGCGACCGCGTGCTGCGGGCCGACCGGGTGACGTACGATCGGGGCACCGGGGTGGCCGCGGCGCACGATCACGTCGTGCTGCTCGAACCGGACGGTCAGGTCCTGTTCAGCGACTACGCCGAACTATCCGGCGGCATGAAGGACGGCGTGCTTCGCAACATGTCGGTGCTGCTGGCCGAGAACGGCAGGCTGGCCGCGAACGGGGCGCGGCGAACGGGCGGCACCGTGAACGAACTGAGCCGGGCGATCTATACGACGTGCAACCTGTGCAAGACCGATCCGGGAACGCCGCCGCTATGGGATATTCGCGCGCGGACCGCGGTGCAGGATACGGTCAACAAGAACATCGAGTATCAGGACGCCGTCGTCGACATCTACGGGGTGCCGGTCGTCTACCTGCCGTATCTGAGCCATGCCGACCCGTCGGTGAAGCGGGCGAGCGGGTTCCTGATCCCCGAGATCGGTAGCAGCAGCCATCTCGGCGCCCTGTTCGCCCTTCCCTACTACTGGGTGATCGACAACGATTCCGATCTGACGCTCACGCCGCTGATCGCGACCAAGGCCGGGCCGCAGCTCGAGGCGGTGTATCGGCAGCGGTTCAACAACGGTGAAATCTACTTCGACGGCACGGTGGCCAACGACGCCGGCAGCGTGCAGGGGTCGGTGTTCACGCATGGGCAGTTCGCCCTGAACGAGCAGTGGCGCGCGGGCTTCGACATCAACCGCGCCAGCTCGACGGCCTACCTGCGTGATTTCAAGGTCACACAGTCGGTCGATGTCCTCGCGAGCCAGGTCTATGTGGAGGGCTTCGGGCAGGGGTCCTACGCGCGGCTCGATTCGCGCATCTATCAGGGCGTCGCGGCGAGCATCATCACCGCCAAGCTGCCTTATGTCTTGCCACGCTACGAGTACAGTTTCGAAGGGCAGCCCGACGCGCTGGGCGGCCGGACGTCCATCGACGCGAGCGCCTTCAACGTGGTGCGGGACCAGGGTACGTCGACCCAGCGGCTCGGGCTCCGGGCGAACTGGGAGCGGCCGGCGGTCGGCGCGTTCGGCGAAGTGTACAAGGCGACGCTCCACGTGGACGCGGCCGCGTACACCGCCAGCCACCTTCAGCTGCAACCGAGCTATGGCGCCGCGGATTCGACCGCGACCAGTCAGGCGATGCCGACGGCAGCACTGATGGCGCGCTGGCCGCTGCAGCGCGATGCGGGGCGATGGGGGATTCAGGTCATCGAGCCCATCGTACAGCTGATCGCGGCGCCGAACGGACCCAATTACGGGCTCGGCCGCCGTGCCGACGGCTCGTCGTTCGTGAACTCGACGGTTCCGAACGAGGACAGCCTGGGCTTCGAGTTCACCGACGCGACATTGTTCGAACTGAACCGGTTTCCCGGGATCGACCGGCTCGAGGGCGGATTGCGGGCGAACGTGGCACTGCATGCCGCGTGGTATGCCAACGGATCGCAACTGGATGCCCAGATCGGCCAATCCTATCGGGCGCACAAGGATTCCGCGTTTCCCGTCGGGTCCGGCCTGGACGGGACCGTGTCGGACATCGTCGGTCACGTGTCGTTCTCGCCCAATCCGTTCCTCGATCTGACCAGCCAGTATCGGTTGGCCCACCAAAACCTCGACGTGCGGTTCGCCGACGCGGTCGCGTCGGCCGGCCCGTCATGGCTGCGCGTGAGTGGAGGCTACCTGTTCTCGAACGTCTCCCCATACAGCTATTACGATGTCGCACCGACCGGCGCGTTCCCCATGATCCCGCGCAACGAGATCACGATCGGCGCGTCCACCCATTACGGGAACTATCGATTGACAGGGAATGCCCGGCAGGACATCCAAACCGGAAAGCTGGTGAGCATCGGCGCGCTTGGGGCTTACGAGAACGAGTGTCTCGAGCTTAGCGGCGAATATTTCCGGCGATATACTTCGATCGGCGGAGACCACGGCTCGACGACGTTCCTGGTGCAGCTCACCCTGAAGACCGTGGGAACCTTCGGTTTTCATCCATTCTGACTTCAATCGCGGATTGCACACATGGCTGAACCGAATCGAAACCCGAGCGTTTTCTGGGCCGCGGCTGTCGCGTTTGCGACGCTGTGCGGCACGGCCGGTCCAGCCGCGGCGCAAACGTCCCGTCCACCACAGCCGGCGGCTGCGGGCACGACCGGTCCTTCGGCGGCAGCTCCCCAGACCGCCGTGCCGCCCGGAACGGGTGCCGGGATCGTCGCGGTCGTCAATGGGGATGTGATCAGCCAAGCTGACGTGGACAACCGCAGGAAGTTGTTCGCGCTGTCGAGCGGACTGCCGGCCAGCCTGGACGTGCTGAACCGTCTGACGCCGCGGATCATCTCGCAGCTGATCGACGAGCGGTTGCGCTTGCAGGAGATGCAGCGCCGCCACATCGTCGTCGGCGACGCCGAGATCGCCGACGCCATCAAGGATGTCGAGCAGCGCAACGGCATGACTCCCGGCACCTTGCAAGGCCGGCTGGCCGCGGCCGGAGTTGGACCGCAGACGTTGATCGACCAGCTCAGGGTTCAGCTTGGCTGGGGCCGCGTGTTGCGGCAGCAGATCGGGTCTTCGTTCGACGTCACGGATAGCGACATCGCCGAGCAGATCGCCGCCTTGAAGGCGCAAATCGGGCAGACGGAGTTCCAGGTCGGGGAAATCTTCGTTCCTGTCGAGGGTCCGGCGGGGAAGGACGACAGCCGGAAGTTCGTCGACACGATCATCCAGGAGTTGCGGGCCGGGGCGCCGTTCGCCGTCGCGGCGGCGCAATTCAGCCAAAGCCAGACCGCCTTGCAAGGTGGCGATCTGGGGTGGGTTCAATCGTCGTCGCTCGACCCCGAAGTCGTGCGCGTGCTGCAGGCGATGCCGATCGGGGCGGTCAGCAACCCCATCAAGGTCCCCGGCGGATACTCGATCGTGACCTTGCGGGGGAAGCGCGAGATCGGACGCAACGTCGTGTCGGAATTGTCGGTGCGCCAGGCTTTCTTGCCGTTCACCTCCCCACTCGATCCACGCGCCCCGACCGAGCAGCAGAAGCAGATGCTCGAGGCGGCCAAGGCGATCTCGGCGACGGCGCACGATTGCGGCGCGATCGAAGCGGCAAACACGAAATATGGAGCGGTGCGGAAAGCGGATCCCGGCCCGGTTCAACTCGATGCGCTCGCTCCTGCCCTGCGCGCGGTGGTCGAGAAGTTGCCTCCCTTGCAATCCAGCCAGCCGCTCGTCGCCCAAGACGGCATCGCGCTGGTGATGGTGTGCTCGCGAACCGACAAGACCGGTGCGCTCCCGTCCCGGGCGGAGCTTAGCGCGCGCATTCTGAGCGACCGCATCGAGCTTGCGTCGCGGCAGTTGATGCGCGATCTGCAACGGCGGGCGTTGATCGAGCAACGAAGCTGATCCCCGGCGGCTCCGACGGTGTTCCGCGTCATGGGCTGCCTCCGCGCAAGTCCCTCGGTCAGCATTTTCTCCTCGATCCCGCGATATGCCGCCGTATCGCCGCCGACGCCGGCGACCTGAACGGGCGCGAAGTCGTCGAGATCGGGCCAGGCCCGGGTGGGCTCACACGGGCGCTGCTTTCGAGCGGCCTCCAGCGACTCGTGGCTGTGGAGGTGGACCCTCGCGCCATTGGTTTGGTTCGACGGCTGGCCGTGCAGGATAGCCGGCTGGAGTTGCTCCGCGCTGACGCGACCCGGCTTCGCTGCGACGTGCTGGTGCGATCGCCAAGGCAGGTGGTGGCCAACCTGCCCTACAATGTGGGCACGCCGATCCTGATCGGGCTTCTTCGTCGGGCCGGGGCTTGGGAGCGTTTGACGGTCATGCTGCAACAGGAGGTCGCGGACAGGATCTGCGCAGCACCGGGCAGCTCCGCCTACGGCCGTCTGTCCGTCGTGTCGCAATGGCTGTGCGAGGTGAGCATCGGTGTCCGGTTGCCCCCGGGCGCGTTCAGCCCGCCCCCCAAGGTTTGGTCCGCCGTCGTTCGCCTGACGCCGCACGCGGTGCAACCGACCGCAGGCGCCTTGGCGACGATGGAAGCTGTGACGGCGGCCGCGTTCGGTCAACGGCGCAAGATGCTCCGCTCGTCGTTGCGCCTCCTGGGCGGCGCGGACCTTCTCATGCGGGCGGAGATCGACCCGGACCGCCGGGCGGAGACGTTACAAGTCTCCGAATTCGCACGGCTGGCGCATATGGTGGCGCAAGGAGATCCAGGGCCCGTCGTGACCGGCGTGCCTGAGGGCGGCCGTGTCGACGCACCGCATCGAGCCGGTCCGGATCAGCCGGACTCCCCATACGACGCACGCGATGAGTGAGGCTTTTCGGTTCGGCAGCACCAATGTTTCACGTGAAACGTTCGAGAGCCTAGCCGGCCTTCGCGAACTGGTCCGGCGCTGGAACGGGACCGTCAAGCTCGTCAGTACGAGTGATCTCGCGATCCTCGACCAAAGGCATATTGCGAACTCGCTTTGTCTGTTACCCCTGCTGGAGCAGCTTCGGCCGAAATCCGTGATGGACATCGGTAGCGGTGGCGGCTTCCCGGGTCTGGTTGTCGCAATCGCCACTGGAGTCCACGTTCACTTGGTAGAGTCCGATCAAAGAAAGGCGGCGTTCCTGCGCGAAGCGGCGAGGCTTCTGAGCGCCGGGGTCACCGTCCATGCGGAACGGGTCGAAACCATCGAGATCACCGTCGATATCGTGACGTCGCGGGCGTTCGCGCCGCTCGACCGGCTTTGGCCGATCGTCGCCGACCGGCTCGCGCCTTCGGGACGGGGTTTGTTTCTCGCCGGCGAGCGCGTTGTCGACGATGCCCGCGTCCTGGACCGGCATGGCATGATCTGGCGATTCACGGACGGAACGGTCTTCGAGGTTCCCGCGCGATGAGGCACTCGCCGTTCATCATCGCCGTCGCGAACCAGAAAGGCGGAGTCGGCAAGACGACGACCGCGGTCAATCTCTCCGCCGGGCTTGCCCTGATCGCCCCGACGCTTCTGATCGACCTCGACCCGCAAGGAAACGCCTCGACCCATCTCGGCATTTTGGGCAAGCACAGGTCTCCGGGAAGCTATCAGTGGCTCGTCGATCGCGTCGCGTTGCCGGAGCGATCGGCGTCGCCTGGACTGACGATCGTCCCGGCCTCGGTCGAACTTGCCGCCGCCGAGGTCGAGCTCGTTCAACGTGATACCCCCATGATGGAGCTCCGGCGCGCTCTATCCCCCCTCGAAGGGCGGTTCGGCTATGTCGTGCTCGATTGCCCCCCTTCCTTCGGGATGCTGACCTTGAACGCGCTTGTGGCCGCCTCGCATGTTCTGATCCCGCTCCAGTGCGAGTTCTTTGCGCTCGAAGGGACCGCGCACCTGATGAAGACGGTCGAGCGGGTGCGAAAAGACGCCAACCCCGAGCTGAAACTGCTCGGACTTCTGCTGACGATGTACGATCGGCGGAACAACATGTCGGATTTGGTGGCCGCCGACGCCAAAGGGTTTTTCGGGTCGGCTGTCCTGGAGACGACGATCCCCCGGAACGTTCGGCTGTCCGAGGCGCCGAGCCACGGGCAATCGATCCAGGTCTACGACGCCCGCTCACCCGGTGCCCTGGCGTATGGCCGGCTCACCAAGGAAATCGTCGAACGACTTCATCCCGGAGCAGCCACATGAACACCCGTCCCACCGCCAAGCTCGGCCGAGGAATGGCCGCCCTCATGGGCGAGAGCGCCTCGGCGGAGTCGTCGTTGCAAGACATCGCGGTCGACGACCTCGAGCCTGGACCGTACCAGCCGCGCGGCCCGATCGATCCGTCCAGCCTGCAGGAGCTCGCGGCGTCGATCCGGACGCAGGGCGTCTTGCAGCCGATCTTGGTGCGTCGGGATCCGGCCGGGGCCGAGCGGTACCAGATCATCGCCGGGGAACGTCGCTGGCGCGCCGCCATGCTTGCGGATCGAACGACCGTGCCATGCCACGTGCGCGACGTGAATGATCGTCAAGCCAGCGAGATCGGCCTGATCGAAAACCTGCAACGGAGCGACCTGAACGCCCTCGAGGAGGCGGCGGGCTACCGCCGTTTGATGGACGAATTCGGGCTTACTCAACAGCATCTCGCGGACGGCGTGGGCAAATCCCGGCCGCATATCGCGAACGTCCTACGGCTGCTCGGCCTTCCCGAGGCGGTTCAGCTCCACCTCCGGAACGGGGCGCTGACGGCTGGGCATGCCCGGGCGATCCTCGGTCACCCGGATCCCACGTTGGCGGCCGAGCAAATTATCGCTCGTGGGCTGAACGTCCGGCAGGCGGAGGCCCTGGCCGAGCGCTCCCACGTCAACGACAAGCCCGCGACGCCGGCGGCGGAAAAACCGGCGCGCGATGCGGATCTGGTGGCTGTCGAGACCGACCTGTCCGAGCGGCTCGGGCTAAGGGTCGTGCTGCAATCGCGTGGGGAAAGCGGCAGCCTGACGCTGCATTACGTCAACCTGGACCAACTCGACCACGTGCTGGCGAGATTGGGCCGGTAGACCGGTCAGAACAGCCCCTGAAGGTACCAGGATAGATTACCCGTCTCGGCATTGACCCCGTCGCCCTCACGCACAAGCCAGAACCGCTGCCCAGCCTCGTTTTCCACCGTGAAATAATCCCGGACCGTCCAGAATGCCGCGCCGGACCCTGCGGGATCGGCGGATACCGGCTTTGGGCACCGCCGATAAAGCCGCTCGGGGCCATCGGCACGCCGAACCCTGTGGCGTTGCCGCCGCCAGACGAACTGCGCGGGGGGATAGTCCGGCAGCAATCCGATGACGTTGATCGGCTGAGGTGGGACGAGCAGGCGGGATGGCCGAGGGCCTTTCAAAGCGGGCCCGCGCGCTGCCTTGACCGGCGTCGCGTCGGCCTCGGTCATCGGCGGGTTTTCCACCAGGGACGTCTCGGGTGGACGATTAGGGTCGATACTCGCCCGCCATACCGAGATGGCTCGGGCAGCGAGACGGTCGGCCAACTCGGCGATCATCACGCGCGACGGTTCGTCCGAGCCGATGCTGAACTGTGTATTGGCCAGCACCGCCGTGGCCGACACGGTGATCCGCATCGCCTCGATCCCGCGTTCGGCTTCGATCCGTTCCAGTCCGTCGGCCAACATCCGGGCCAAATGCCCTTTCGTCCGGGTGGGATACGATGTGCCGACCCGAATGGCCTGCGACGATTGGTCCATCGCCTCGAACAGGAGATCGACAGCGAGCGCCCCCTCGCCCGCACGCTCCAGATCGCCGCACGCCCGTCCGACGAGGACGCCCACGGCCGCCTCGAGCCCGTCGCGACCGGATAGCGGCTCGGCGAACGCCATGCGGTGGCTGATGCAGTCGCCGAACACCTGGGGTGCCAGCGGTTCGAACGAACGTCCCAACGCCTGATCGAGCCGGGTCAACAGACCGGCACCGGCCCTGTGCGCAACCGGACCTCGCCCGACCCGATCCGACCCGGTCTGCGACACGACATCGCCGATCCGGTCGAATCCGATCCGGTGAGCGGCATCGCGGTGCCCGGACTCCAAGCGCAAAGCCCCGACCGGCAAGCCGTCCAACGCCCGTAAGGTTGCGGCAGAACCGGCCTGCACGACCGTCGCCGCGTCCGGCCCGTGACGGGCAACGGCATGGGCGCAGCCCGGCGTATCGGCAATGGCCGCTCGCGCCGCGAAGCCAGCTTCCGTAAGCCGGCCCAGGATATCGGCCAGCAGCGCCTGTTCGCCACCGCGCAGGTGGTCGCATCCGGTCGTATCGAGCCAAATGCCATCGGGCAAATCGACCGTGACCAAAGGCGTATAACGGTGCATCCACCGCGCGAGCCGGCCCAGCGCTTCGGCGTCCCGCACGGGTTGCGCCTGGAAAGCGACAAGAGACGGAACCCGCGCCTGAGCCCGCGCCAAAACGTCGCCCGCGCTAATCCCGGCCGCCCTGGCCGCGGCGTCGCAGCTGACGACGACGCGGCGTTGGCCGATCCGGTCGACCGTCACCATCGGGCCGGATGCCTCGATGTCCGGCCGGTCAGGCCGCCCGCCGCTCCGATTGTAAGAAAGTCCGTCCGACGGCGCGATCGAACCAGATCGGCGGAGCCGGTCGGTCGGAAGCGTCGGGAGCCAGACTGAGACGACCCTGCGCATCACAAGCCTCGACCATCCATGACCCGATCTCCCCACCACGGTTCTTCACCAGATCGAGTCGCCATCGTGTCGGCCCCAGACCGCGCAAATCCGGGCGTTTCGAATACGGCGCGCCCGAAGGCACCGCGCCGACCCGCCATCGCGTCGTCGCGGACGATGGGTTCGCGAGCCGCGGGTCATCGAACGTTCGTGACCGGCGCAGAACAAGCCCCATCGCCCCGGACATCTCGGCGGCCAGCTGCAACCGCCTCGATGCGGTATGGGTCAGCTCGGCTCCGGGTTCCCCGATGACCACAGCCATGGCCTTGCACCGGAGGGAGTCCTCCATCGCCTGCAAAATGGCCGCCTTCGACTTGGCCCGTGCGAACAGCAACCGGTTCGGGTCGATCCCACAATCGGCAAGGGCGGGCATGAAGGGCGGGTCGGCGGCAATCCAGATGCCCCAGCGCTGCCCACCGGCCATCGCCCGGGCCGCAATACCGGCGATGAACAGCGTAGCCCCCCCGGCATACTCGGTGTCCGGACCGGTGCCGGACGCTTCGTGCACGGCACCGAACGCCAAGCCGCCGGCCGGCAGCACCGTATCGATAGCTTCTATATCGAACGCGACACGGGACGCCTCGGCGTCTTGCCGGCAGACGCCCGCACCGGCCCGATCGGCAACGACCCTGCGCTCGAGACGGGCAACCCGTCCACGAAGTTCGGTGATAGCCTGGGCTGAACACGGCCGGGTCATAAATGAGAACATAGAGTGAACATGGGGCGGTGACAACGACTCGAACATCAGTTCATCGCGTCGGTCCTGACGAGAGTGCCGCTCCCGCAAAATTGGAACGGCACCAAAACCGTCCGTCAAGCGTTGTCACCCGATAGCCCCGACGAGGACCCCGGTTCCCATGAGCGCGACCACCGAGACGAACGCACAAAGGCCCGATACCGCCAAACCCGACGCTGGAAAGTCCGAAGCGGGCAAAACCGCCGCTCCCAACTCAGCCTACTCCGGCCACGCGGAACCCAGGATACGGCCGCCCGCCCGGATCGAGGCGGCCGAAACGCCGGGCCTGTCCGGCCTGCTGACCCTGGCGGTCGGAGTCGTCGCGATCGCCGGCCTGTATCTCGGCCGTGAAGTCCTGGTGCCGATCGCGCTCGCCGTCCTGCTCTCGTTCCTGCTCGCCCCGCTGGCGAGCCTGCTGCGCCGTCTCTACCTCGGGCGGGTCGGCTCCGTGCTGCTGTCGGTCCTACTCGCGATGAGCATCGGGGTCGCCCTGTTCGGTCTGATCGGCTCCCAGCTCGCCGACCTCGCTCAGCAGGCACCGCAATATCAGAGCACGATCGAGAAAAAGGTCGGCACGATCCGGAATTTCGCCACCAACAATCTCGAAAGTGTCCTGCGCCAGCTGAACCCCCGTGCCCGCCCCGGCACGAACGCCGCCGCGACCGTGGTGTCGCCCAGCGCGGTGACCCCCGACCTGCATCAGAACGCGCCGGCCAGCCCCGCTCAGACCACGCCGGTCGGGACCGAAGCCCATCCGATGCCGGTCGAGGTCCATCAGCCCGACCCGTCCCCGATGGTCGTCGCGATGCGGATCGTCTCCCCGGTCGTGGGTCCGCTCGCGACCGGTGCCATCGTGCTGATTTTCAGCATCTTCGTCCTGCTGCAACGCGAGGATTTGCGCGATCGCATGATCCGCCTGGTCGGCTCCGGCGACCTGCACCGCACGACCGTCGCCATGAACGACGCGGCCCACCGGCTCTCGCGCTATTTCGTCACCCAGCTCGGCGTCAACGCCTGCTTCGGCATCGTCATCGGCGGCGGCCTGTTCGCGATCGGCGTGCCGTCGCCGCTGCTCTGGGCGGTGCTGGGCGCGCTGCTCCGCTTCGTTCCCTATGTCGGGGTGCCGCTCTCGGCCGTCCTGCCGATCGCGCTCGCCGCCGCCGTCGACCCCGGGTGGTCGATGATGGTGTGGACGATCGCGCTGTATGTCGTGGTCGAGGGCACGCTGGGCCAAGCGGTCGAGCCGATGCTGTACGGCCACAGCACCGGCCTGTCGCCGTTCGCCGTCGTGGTGGCGGCCACGTTCTGGACCTGGTTGTGGGGCCCGATCGGCCTGATCCTGTCGACCCCGCTGACGCTCTGCCTGGTCGTGCTCGGGCGTCACGTCGACCGGTTCGAGTTCCTGGACGTTCTGCTCGGCGACCGTCCCGCCCTCACGCCGGTCGAGAGTTTCTACCAGCGCATGCTGTCGGGCGACGTGGACGAGGTCGCGGAGCAGGCGGAGCAATTGCTCCGCGAGCGCTCGTTGTCGTCGGTACTATGACGAGGTCGCGCTTCCGGGCCTGCGGCTGGCCGCCAACGACGCCGTCCGGGGCGTTCTGACCGAGCGTCAGCTCGACAGCGTGCGCGGCGCGTTCGCCAATCTCGTCCATGATCTGGACAGTCACGAGGATGCCGATCCCGCCGGTACCGCGCGTCAGGTCGGGTCCGCCGAACCGATCGACCCCGGCATCGCCACCCGCGCCGAACGCATGCTGAGCCATGGGACGGCTCCGGGCCGTTCCGCGCCGGAGACCGGCGATCTGCCAGCGGCCTGGGCCGGACGCGACCCGGTCCTTTGCGTCGGCGGCCGCGGCCCGCTCGACGAGGGGGTGGCGGCGATGCTGGCGCAGTTGCTGCGCAAGCACCGGGTCGGCGCCCGGATCGCGGGCTTCGAGGCGGTCTCGCGCGAAAGCATCCGCACCCTGGACCTCGACGGGGTGGCGCTGGTGTGCGTCAGCTACCTCGACCCGAGCGGCACCACCTCCGCGCTCCGGTTTCTGGTGCGACGCTTGCGCCAGCGTCTGCCCGGCATCCCGATCGTGGTCGGCCTCTGGGGGAACGAGACGGACGGGCTGGCGCCGGCGAGCGACCCCAACGCCGTGGCGACGTTCCCGGGTGCCGACCATGTCGCGCGCTCATTGCACGACGTGATCGAACTCGCACTCGCCTACGCGCACGGCGAACGGTCGCTGCCACCGCCCCATACCGTGGGCGGGGCCACGATTCGTTCGCAACCAATCCCGCCGGGCGACGCTAACCTGCCGGTCGCCGGACATCCCGCTCCGGCAGTTTGAGGGTATTCGTCCGTGTCCACGACCACGTTGCCGCCCCCTTCCGATACCGCTCAACCGTCCAATCCGGACACGGTGGGCGAAACGCCGGCCCCGCTGGCGCGGCCCCGCGTCAGCGAGGGCGCGCCGTTCCCTCTCGGTGCCACCTGGACCGGCCTCGGCGTCAATTTCGCGATCTTCTCGGCCAATGCGACCCGGGTCGAGCTGTGCCTGTTCGACGACAGCGGCACCACCGAGATCGGCCGCGTCGACCTGCCCGAGTTCACCGACGAGATCTGGCACGGCTTCCTGCCGGACGCCCGCCCCGGCACGGTCTACGGCTACCGTGTCCACGGCCCCTACGCGCCCGCCGAAGGCCACCGGTTCAACTGCCACAAGCTGCTGCTCGACCCGTACGCCAAGGCGGTCGTCGGCAAGATCGAGTGGAACCCGGCGCTGTTCGGCTACGTCATGGAAAGCGAGGACGACACCACGTTCGACGAGCGCGACAGCGCGCCGTTCATGCCGAAGGCGCGGGTGATCGACCCTGCGTTCACCTGGGGCCACGACGTGTCGCCATCGATCCCGTGGGATCAGACGGTCTTCTACGAACTGCACGTCAAAGGTTTCACCAAGCGTCATCCGGCGGTGTCGGACGATCGGCGGGGCACCTATGCGGGGCTCGGGACGCCCGAGGTGATCGCCCACATCCGCAACCTCGGCGTGACCTCGGTCGAACTGCTGCCGATCCACGCGTTCGTCGACGACAGCCAGCTGCTCGAGAAGGGTCTGGTCAACTACTGGGGCTACAACACGATCAGCTTCTTCGCACCGGAGCGCCGCTACGCCCACAGTCAGGATTTCGCGTTCTCCGAGTTCAAGGAGATGGTCGCGCGCCTGCATGCGGCGAAGCTCGAAGTCATCCTGGACGTCGTCTACAACCACACCGCCGAGGGCAACGAGCGCGGGCCGACGATCTCGTTCAAGGGGATCGACAACGCGAGCTACTACCGCCTGCTGCCCGATCAGCCGCGCTACTACATCAACGATACCGGCACCGGGAACACGTTCAACCTGAGCCATCCGCGCGTGCTGCAGATGGTCACCGACAGCCTGCGCTACTGGGTGACCGAGATGCACGTCGATGGCTTCCGCTTCGACCTCGGCACGATTTTGGCCCGCGAGCCGTCGGGGTTCGACGCGACCAGCGGCTTCCTCGACGCCTGCATCCAGGATCCGGTGCTGAGCAAGGTCAAGCTGATCGCCGAGCCATGGGATTGCGGCCCCGGCGGCTATCAGGTCGGCGGTTTCCCGCCCGGCTGGGCCGAATGGAACGACCGTTACCGCGATACCGTCCGCGCTTTTTGGAAAGGCGAGGAGAAGACCGCTCCGGAACTCGCGACCCGGCTGGCCGCATCGGGCGACAAATTCAACCATCGCGGCCGTCGCCCCTGGGCCAGCGTCAACTTCGTCACCGCCCATGACGGGTTCACCCTGAACGACAATTTTAGCTACAACGACAAGCACAACGAGGCGAACGGCGAGGATAATCGCGACGGGAACAGCAATAACCATAGCTGGAATTGCGGTGCGGAAGGCCCGACGGACGATCCTGCGATCAATACGCTTCGGGACCGCCAGATCCGCAACGTCATGGCGACGCTTGTTCTAAGCCAGGGCACGCCGATGCTGGTCGCGGGCGATGAATTCGGCCGTACCCAGGGCGGCAACAACAACGCGTATTGCCAAGACAACGAAATCTCCTGGGTCAACTGGAACCTCGAGGAGAAGGGGATCGGCCTGCTGGCGTTCACCCGCAAGCTCATCGCACTTCGTCACCGGCTGCCGATCCTGCGCCGGAGCCGCTTCCTGACCGGCGCGCTGAACGAGGCGCTCGGCATTCACGACGTGCGCTGGATCAACGCCGGCGGCCACGACATGACGCCGGAGGATTGGCAGAACGCCACCACCATGTGCTTCGGCATGCTGATCGACGGCCGGGCGCAGGCGTCCGGCATCGTCCGAAAGGCCGAGGACGCGACGTTGCTGCTGGTGTTCAACTCGTACCATGACGTGGTCGACTTCACCCTGCCGGAGTGCGAGGGCGGTGACGGCTGGATGCTTCTGGCCGACACCAACGTGCCGGAGGTCGAGGGCGGCCAGTTCGCGACCGGTGCTCAGTATGTGGTGACCGGGCGGTCGTTGCTCCTCTTCCAGCTCGGGAAGGTGACGGCACAGGCCCATGTCGAGGTGCCGACGCCGACGAACGAGGCGATCGACGTCAAGGTTCATCTGCCGAAACCGGCGGCGCCGAAAACCTGACGGCTAGGCCCGGCGCTTCGACGAAGCCGCCGGGTTCAGCCAAGGCTAGTCTTCCTCGGCGAACCCGGAGTCGACCAGTTCGGCGATCGCCCCGACAGCGGCCGCCGCATCGGTGCCTCGCCCGGATACGATCAGCACGGTGCCGATCCCGGCCCCGAGCATCATCAGCCCCATGATCGAGCGGGCCGAGACGCCCGGCTCGCCGGCGGTCGCCTCGCCCCGCAACTCGACTTCGGCCGTGTAGCGTTCGGCGACGGTGACCAGCTTGGCGGCCGCCCTTGCGTGCAATCCACGCTTGTTCCTGATGGTGACCGTGCGCTCGATGGCGGCTCCGGCCTCATCGACGTCGGCGCTCAATCGCCGGTCCCCGTGCGCAGCGTCGCCAGTCTTGGACCCGCGATTGGGGAGACGGAGGCGGGTGCCTTCGACACCGCCTCGCAGGCATCCGCCCGCACCTTGCCGTGCGCCAGAACCTCGGAGGCCGACGTGATGTATTTTCGGCCGGCCGCCTGAACGCACTCGACCGCTTCCTTCAGCGGCATGAGATAGCGGACCTTCGCGAGTTTCACGAGCATCGGCAGGTTCACGCCCGCCAGAACCTCGACGCCGGGCCGGGCCATCTGCGACAGGCACAGGTTGGACGGGGTGCCGCCGAACATGTCGGTCATCATCACGACGCCGTCGCCATCGTCGACCTGCTCGACCGCGGCGTGGATCTCGCTCCGTCGTCGGTCGCTGTCGTCGTCGGCCCCGATCGAGACCGTGACGACGTTGGCCTGCCGGCCGACGACATGCTCCATCGCCGAGCGAAGCTCCACGGCGAGCCTGCCGTGTGTGACGATCACCAAGCCGATCATGACTGCAACGCCTCTTCGCGCCGGACCGGTCCGGCATCCCCTGCAACCGCCACCGAATTCTTCGGTTGCGGCAACGACACGCCACGTCCCGCGCCTTCGCGGCCCAGTTCGCGATGCGACACCGTCGCACCCCAGCCCCGCTCCGTCAGAAAGCCTGCCAGCCGCTCCACGATCAGCACCGATCGGTGGCGACCGCCGGTGCAACCGACCGCGATCGTCACGTATTTTTTGCCTTCGACGACGAACCTCGGCAAGAGCAGCTCAAGCAGCCCGGTCAGATGCGCATAGAAACCAGCAAAATACACGTCCGACTCGATGTAGGCCGCAACCTCGGGGTCTAGCCCCGTCAGCGGCCGCAGAGCATCGATATAGTGCGGGTTGCTAAGGAAGCGTGCATCGAACACCATGTCCGCCTCACGCGGCAGCCCGGCGGGAAACGCAAACGACACCAGGGTGGGGACGAGGCGGGCTCCGCGTTCACCGGCGTCCGGGGTGCCGAACGCCGTCTCGATCCGGTGTCTCAAATCGGGCAACGCCAGGCTCGACGTGTCGATCGACAGGTCGGCGGCGTCCCAGAGCGGTGAGACCAGCCGGCGCTCCGCCGCAATCCCGTCCCGCACCGTGGCACCCGCGCCGGACCCCGCCAGAGGATGGCGCCGGCGTGTCGCGGTGAACCGGCGCAGCAACGCGGGCTCGCTCGCCCATAGAAACACCAGGCAGGTTCTCAGTCCCTGGTCGCGACGGATCGTGTCCAGTGCGGCCATCACCGCCGCCGCGTCGAACCCGTCGCTGCGCGCGTCGAACCCGATCGCGACGGGGGCCGACCCTGTCCGCGCGGCCCGTTCGGCGAGGGCGCCGATCATCGACAGCGGCGGGTTGTCGACCGCGTCGTAGCCCAGATCCTCCAGCACCCGCAGCGTGCTCGCCTTGCCCGCGCCAGACAGGCCGGTGACGAGCACCACCCGGTAGGCTGCCGGCGTCTCGCTCATTCGGCGAACGCGCCCGCTAATTGGGTCAGCCGTCCCTGCGCGCACCCGAGCGCCACCCGTACCCGGGCCACCGCGGAGGCTTGCGCCGGATCGAGCCGGACCAGCGGCACGTCCAGGACGGGATGGCGGCGCGGGGAGGGCAGGCGATCGGATTGCGGCCCGTCCAGTTCGACGGCGAGCGCGATCCGCGCGGTCGCGACCGAGGGAAGGCGTTGTAACCCGAGCCCACGCAATTCGATCATGCCGCGAAGACCGGACGCGGCGCTCGCGACGCCATCCGCGACGACCACCTGATCGTCCGCCACGAGATCGAAGCCGGCATCAATGAGACGGAGCAGCAGATCGCTTTTGCCGCATCCGGGGGCACCGGTGAGCAGCACACCGGCTCCGTCGAGGGCAGCACAGCTCGCGTGCAGTCGCATCGGCGGACCATGATCCAGTCGCGCGGCGGATGGAAGCGGATCGTGCGTGTCGCGCGAACAAGATTTCGTCCGCGTGGCACAAATGTTCTAGCCCGCCGGGGCTTTCGGCAGCCGCAACACCAGGCGCGCCCCGACGACGCCGCCGGTGTCGTCGCGCCGGTTCTCCGCGACCAGGCTGCCGCGCAACGCCTCGGCGATCTGCCGGCTGATCGACAGGCCGAGCCCGGAATGCTGGCCGTATTGCTCGCCGGTCGGCCGCTCGGAGTAGAACCGCTCGAACACGTGCTCCAGCCGGCCCTCCGGGATGCCCGGCCCGTCATCCTCGACGCTGATCTCGACCATCGCGCCGGCGTCGATCGCGCGTAGCGAGACGCGTGCGCCTGGAGGCGAGAAGCTCTGCGCGTTGGCCAGCAGGTTGCGGAGCAACTGCACCAGCCGCCGCTCGACCGCCTGCACGAGCAGCGGTGCCCCGACCAGCGTCACATGCACGCGCGGACTCGCCTCGGTGCGGGTCGCCTCGTCGATGTCGGCCAGCGTGGTCAGAATGGCGCCGACATCGACCGGCTCGGTGGTCAGCCGAGACAGCTCCGCGTCGATGCGCGAGGCGTCGCTGATGTCGCTGATCAGCCGGTCGAGCCGCCCCACGTCGTCGGCGATGATCGCCGACAGCCGGCGCTGCTTGGTCGGGTCGTCGATCCGGCGCAGCGTCTCGATCGCCGAGCGGATGGAGCTGAGCGGGTTCTTGATCTCGTGCGCCACGTCGGCCGCGAACCGCTCGATCGCGTCCATCCGGTCCCACAACGCCCGCGCCGAGCCGTCGAACGCGTGCGCCAGCTCGCCCACCTCGTCCGTGCGCGCCAGCAGGCTCGCGGGCACGCCGTCGGCACGGCCACGGCCCTCGTGCATCCGCTCCGCCGCGTCGGCCAGCCGCAGGATCGGCCGCGCGATCGTCAGCGACAGATACCAGGACAGCAGCACCGTCAGCCCGAGCGCCAGTGCGAACAGGGCGAGGATGGACAGCCGCACCGCGAGCAGGCTGTCGTCCACCTCGCGCGCTTCGCGGGTCAGCAGGATGATGCCGACGGTGTGTTTTTCGCGCGCCACCGGCTCGGCCACCGTGACCAGCAGCCGGTCGTCGCCGGTGCGTCTGATATAGGGCGGCATTTCGCGCCCTTGGTCCTCGCCCGACAGCTTCACCTCGGCCTTCACGTCGGGCTGCCAGTCGGCCCCGGCCGCACCGGGGCTGCTGTCGAGGGCCGTGCCCTGATGCGGGAACAGGCCGAGCACGCTGTCGTAGGCACGCCCGATCGCGCCCACCATCGCCCCGCGCGTCTCGGCCGGCGGCAGCGGGATTTCCCGTGCCGCGCCCTCGCCGTCGTCGCGCAGCCGGCTGTTGGCGACCAGCGTGCCGTCCGGCCCATACAATTTCGCCTGCGCGCCGGGGCTCGGGTCGGTCAGCCGCCGCAGCAGTGCCCGCGCCATCTCGGGCGCCAGATGGGGGGTGTCGTCGGGATCGAGCCGGACCGCCGCCTCGCCCAGGGCACCCGCGTAGATGCGGGCCTGCTCGCGCAACGTGCCCACCTCGGCGCGCAAAAGTCCGTCCTGGTATTGGTCGAGATACAGGAGGGCCGCCAGCAGCAGGGCCAGCGGCAGCAGGTTGACCAGCAGGATCCGGCGCAGCAGCGGCGACGACAGCCGGACGCCGCGCGGGCGGCCGGCCTTCTCGGTGACCAGAAGCGGGGTCAGCGCGTCAGGCATCGCGGTAGCGGTATCCGATCCCGTAGAGCGTCTCGATGTGGTTGAAATCGTCGTCGGCGGAGCGGAACTTCTTCCGCACCCGCTTGATGTGGCTGTCGATCGTGCGGTCGTCGACGTAGATGTTCTCGCCGTACGCGGCGTCGATCAGCTGGTCGCGCGAGCGCACCATTCCGGGCCGCGACGCCAGCGTTTTGATCAGCAGGAACTCGGTCACCGTCAACTGGATCGGCCGCCCGCGCCACGTGCACTGGTGGCGCGTCTCGTCGAGGATCAGCTCGCCCCGGACCAGCACGCCCTGGCCGCCCGGCGTCGGCTCGCCCCGGTTCGCGTCGTGGCGGCGCAGCAAGCGCGCGAATACGCTCCAGCAGCAGGCGCTGGCTGAACGGCTTGGTGATGTAGTCGTCGGCCCCGAGCCGGAGGCCCATCAGCTCGTCCACCTCCTCGTCCTTCGACGTGAGGAAGATCACCGGAACCTGCAGCCGGGCGCGCAGCCGCTGCAGCAACTCGATCCCGTCCATGCGGGGCATCTTGATGTCTAGGACAGCGAGATCGACCGGCCGCGCGGTGATCCCCTGCAGCGCGCTCTCGCCGTCGGTGAAGGTGCGGACCAGATAGCCCTCGGCCTCCAGCGTCATCGAGACACTGGTCAGGATGTTCCGGTCGTCGTCGACCAGGGCGATCGTCTGCTTCATCGGATGTTCGTTCGCGTCCAAGAATGTGTACTGCGCTGCCATTGTGGCTGAACGGAGGACGCTTTGGATATCGTTCCGGCAATAGAAGCCCGAATGCTGTTGCGGGCGGCGCGTTCGGCGACCCTCGCGACACAGCAGGACGGGCAACCGTTCGCGGGTCTGGTCACGCCGGCGACCGACCCGGACGGGGCCGTGCTGCTGCTGCTCTCCGATCTGTCCGAGCACACGCGCCAGCTTCGGTCCGACGGACGGTGCGCGGTGATGGTCGCCGGTGAGCCGGCCGAGGCGAACCCGCAAACGGCACCCCGGCTCACGGTGCGGGGCCGGGCCGCGATCACGACCGACCCGTCGAGCCGTGCCCGCTGGCTCGCGGCCCACCCGTATGCCGCGTTCTACGCCGATTTCACCGACTTCAACGTGTGGCGGATCGAGCATTCCGACGCGGCCTATGTCGGCGGCTTCGCCCGGGCCTTCAAACTCGACGCGGACGAACTCGCGCCAGACGCCGCTTCCGTCGAAGCCGTCGCGGGCGGGGCGGCCTCCATCATGGCCCACTGCAACGCCGACCACGCCGACACGCTGGCGCTGCTCGCGGGCGGCGGCGCTTGGACGATGGAGGCGGTCGACGTCGACGGTTGCGACCTGTCGGACGGGACCGTCTCGCGCCGGATCGCCTGGCCTGCCCCGGTCGCCGATCCGCTCGGCGTGAGGGCCGCGCTGATCGCGCTGGCACGGTCCGCCCGGCTGTAACCGGGGTCGTTCCGCGCTATGAGCGGGCGATGGACGATATGCTGCGTGGCTTCTGGTACCTCGCCCGCCTCGGCGCTTCGGTCAAACGCGGCCGTACCGCGCCCGTCACCCTGCTCGGCGAGCAGGTGCTGCTCGGCCGCCGCGCCGACGGCTCGGTGTTCGCGTACGGCGACAGCTGCCCGCATCGCGGCATGCCGATGCGCGAAGGCACGTTCGACGGCACGACGCTGCGGTGCTGCTTCCACGGCTGGGCGTTCGACAGCGCCGACGGCCGGTGCACCGACATCCCGTCCGTCGTGGACGGCGCGGAGCCGGGCCGTTTCCGGCTGAAATCCTATCCGGCGCGGGAAGTGCAGGGAAATATCTGGGTGTTCATGGCCGCCGCCGGCGCGCTCCCCGACCCGCTGCCCGACACCATCCCGGAGATTTTCGCGTTCGGCACGCAGGTGCCGAAAGTGGCAACGACGATGCGGTTCCCGTGCAATGTCGACCTCGCCGCGAGCGGGTTCTTCGACCCTGGCCACCCGGCGTTCGTCCACACATCGCGCTGGTGGCGCAGCAAGCCGGTCGGCAGCCTGCGGACGAAGGAGAAATCGTTCACGCCCGACGGCATGGGGTTCGCCATGGCCCGTCATCCGGTGCGGGGCGGCGGCCTGCCCTACAAGCTGCTCGGCGGCGACGTGCACGCCGAAATCCGCATCAGCCTGCCGGGCATCCGGACCGAGGTGATCGAAGGGCGGAAACACGCCGCCTACGTGCTGGCCGCCGCGACGCCGGTCACGGCCACCGAGACCGACGTGCATTACTGCGTCTACTGGACGCTGCCGTGGCTGACGCCGCTAAAGCCGCTGGCGGCCATGATGGCCCGCGACTTTCTCGGGCAGGATCGGGACGTGGCCGCAAGAATGATGGGCAACCCGAAGCTGCCGTCGCAGCTGTTCGTCGGCGACGCCGATACCCAGATCCGCTGGTATTTGCGGCTGAAGAAGGAGTTTCAGGCCGCCGCCGAGGAGGGCCGCGCGTTCGTGAACCCCTTGAGGCCGCAAACGCTGCGGTGGAAGAGCTGATGGCCCATCGCCCGATCGCGTCCGGTGCCCGCATCGGCCACGTCCATCTCAAAGTGTCCGACATCGAGCGGGCGCTCGGGTTCTACGTCGGCGTGCTGGGCCTCGAGCTGATGCTCCGGTACGGCACGCAGGCGGCGTTCGTCTCGGCCGGCGGCTACCACCATCATATCGGGCTCAACACATGGGAGAGCGCCGGCGGCCATCCGCCCGCGCCCGGCACGACCGGCCTGTTCCACCTCGCCTTGCTCTATCCGGAGCGCGCCGACCTCGCCGACGCGCTACGGCGGCTGCGTGCGGCCGGCATCCCGCTCGACGGCGCCTCGGACCACGGCGTGAGCGAGGCGTTGTATCTGCGCGATCCCGATCAGAACGGCGTCGAATTGTATTGGGACCGGCCGGAAGCGGAGTGGCCGCGCGACGCCCAGGGCGGCCTCACAATGTTCACGCGCCGGCTCGACCTGGAGTCGCTGCTCGCGGCTTGACATTGATCGGCCGGCTCCCGGTTTATCAGGCTCCAACCTGACCGGAGCTAAGCCATGACCCGTCTCGGATTGCTCGCCGCCGCCGCCGTGATGCTCACGGGAGCCGCCGCGCACGCGGACATCCTGAAATTCCACGCCGCCCTCAGCGGCGCGTCTCAGGTGCCGCCGGTCTCGACGCCCGCCAGCGGCGCCGCCGACGCCACGCTCAACACCGACACCAAGAAGCTCGACTACAGCGCCAGCTGGCAGGCGCTGAGCGGCCCGGCGACGGCCGCGCATTTCCACGGCCCGGCCGCTCCCGGCGCGAATGCGGGCGTGGTCGTGCCGTGGCCGTCGCCGGTCATGAGCCCGCTGAACGCGACGGCAACGCTGACCGACGCGCAGATCGCCGATCTGAAGGCCGGCAAGTGGTACGCGAACGTGCATACCGCCGAGCATCCGGGCGGCGAGATCCGCGGCCAGATGATGCCCGTTCAGTAGCATGCGTGGGTGCCCAGCTTGTCGCCGGGCACCCGTTTCGTCAGGCGGCCTTCGCCATCCCGCGCAGCACGAACTGCAAAATCCCGCCGTGGCGCCAGTATTCGACCTCGTCGGCTGTATCGACCCGGCACAGCACCGGGACCTCGTCGGTCGTCCCGTCGAGACGATGGATCGCGAGCGTCAGGTCCATCCGCGGCGACAGCTCGGCAAGGCCGCGCACGTCCAGCACTTCCGTCCCGTCGAGCCGCAGCGTGTGCCGATCCATGCCCGGCTTGAACGTCAGCGGCAGCACGCCCATGCCGACCAGGTTGCTGCGGTGGATGCGCTCGAAGCTTTCGACCAGCACCGCCTGCACGCCCAGCAGCATCGTGCCCTTCGCCGCCCAATCGCGAGAGCTGCCGGTGCCGTATTCGCGGCCGCCGACGATCATCAGCGGCACGCCATCGGCCTTGTAGCGCATCGCCGCGTCGTAGATCGGCATCCGCTCGCCGTCCGGCATGTGGCGCGTGACCCCGCCCTCGATACCGGGGACCATCTCGTTCTTGATGCGGATATTGGCGAACGTGCCCCGCACCATGACGTCGTCGTTGCCGCGCCGCGCGCCGTAGCTGTTGAAGTCGGCCGGACGCACCTGGAACTCGGTCAGGAACTCGCCGGCGGGCGAGGCTTTGCGGATGTTGCCGGCCGGGCTGATGTGGTCGGTCGTGATGCTGTCGCCGAACACGGCCAGCACGCGGGCACCCGCGATGTCGCCCCGCGACGCCGGTTCGGCGGGCATGCCGTCGAAATACGGCGGGTGCTTCACGTAGGTCGAGCCGGCGCGCCAGCCGTAGCGGTCGGCCCCCTTCTCGACCTGGATCGCCTGCCACTGCGCCGGGCCCTGGAACACCTCGCCGTAGCGCGTCAGGAACTGCGCCCGCAGCACGTTATCCTCGACCACCGCGCGGACCTCGGCGTTGCTCGGCCAGATGTTGCGCAGATAGACAGGCTGGCCATCGTGCCCGATGCCGAGCGGGGCGGTCGTGATGTCGGCGGTCATGGTGCCGAGCAGCGCGTAGGCGACCACCAGCGGCGGGCTCGCCAGAGTAATTGGCGCGCACGTTCGGATGGACCCGGCCCTCGAAATTGCGGTTGCCGGATAGCACGCTGACGGCGACCAGCTTCTCGGCCTCGATCACCTCGGCGATCGCCTCGTCGAGCGGGCCGGAGTTGCCGATGCAGGTCGTGCAGCCGTAGCCGACGGTCTGATAGCCGAGCGCGTCGAGGTCGGCGGTCAGACCGGAGCGGTCGAGATACTCGGTCACCACCTGCGACCCCGGCGCCAGCGACGTTTTCACCCACGGTTTCCGCGTCAGCCCGGCCGCGCGAGCCTTTCTGGCCAACAGCCCGGCGGCGACCATGACGTAGGGGTTGGACGTGTTCGTGCACGACGTGATGGCGGCGATCGCCACGTCGCCGTGCCCGAAATCGTAATCGTGGCCGCGCACCGGGAACCGGGTGTTACGCGCGTCGTCGGCCACACCGAAGCCGGTCGACAGTTCGCGGGTGAACGCGGTGGCGGCGTCGCGGAGCAGCACGCGATCCTGCGGCCGCTTCGGCCCGGCGATCGACGGCAGCACCGAGCCGATGTCGAGTTCCAGCGTCATGCTGAACACCGGCTCGACCGCCGGGTCGCGCCACATGCCCTGCGCCTTGCAATACGCCTCGACCAGCGCGATCCGGCTCTCGTCGCGCCCGGTCAGCCGCATATAGGCCAGCGTCACGTCGTCGACCGGGAAGAACCCGCAGGTCGCGCCGTATTCCGGGGCCATGTTGGCGATCGTCGCACGGTCGGCGAGCGACATGCCGTCCAGGCCCGACCCGAAGAATTCGACGAACTTGCCGACCACGCCGGCCTTGCGCAGCGTCTGCGTGACGGTCAGCACGAGGTCGGTCGCGGTCACCCCCTCCGGCATCGAGCCGGTCAGGCGGAAGCCCACCACGTCCGGGATCAGCATCGCGATCGGCTGGCCGAGCATCGCCGCCTCCGCCTCGATCCCGCCGACGCCCCAGCCGAGCACGCCCATGCCGTTGACCATCGTCGTGTGGCTGTCGGTGCCGTAGACGCTGTCCGGGTACGCGTAACGGGCACCATCCAGCTTCGCCGTCCACACCGCCTGGGCGAGGTATTCGAGATTGACCTGGTGGCAGATGCCGGTGCCGGGCGGGACCACGCGGAAATCGTCGAACGCGGTCTGGCCCCAGCGCAGGAACGCGTACCGCTCGCCGTTACGCTCGAACTCGATGTCGACGTTGCGCTCGAGGCTGTCGGTGCGCCCGGAGACGTCGACCATGACCGAGTGGTCGATCACGAGGTCGACCGGGATCAGCGGGTTGACCTGCGACGCGCGCCCGCCGAGCGGCACGATGCCGTCGCGCATGGCGGCGAGGTCCACGACGGCCGGGACGCCGGTGAAATCCTGCATCAGGATGCGGGCGGGGCGGAACGGCACCTCGCGCTCCGAGTGCGCGGTGTCGAGCCAGCCGGCGATCGCGCGCGCGTCCTCGACCGTGTAGCTGCCGCCGTTCTCGAACCGCAGCACGCCTTCGAGCAGCACTTTGAGGCTGACCGGAAGGCGCGACAGATCGCGCCCGAGCGCCTCGGCGGCCGCCGGCAGCGAAAAGTATTCGTAGTGCTGGCCGTCGACATCGAGCGTGCGACGGGTTCGCAGGGTGTCTTGGCCAACGATCTTCATGGATACGGGATCTTTCGCTCGGGAGCCGCGCGGTGGCGCGCGGGACGGATGCGACGCAACATAGGCCGATGGCGGATGCGGATGAAGGGCTTGCGGCCGATCGCGTGCTGGCCATGCGCGGCGAGCGTATCGCCCTCTCGGCGACCAGTTTCACGGCTCCGCCCGGTGCCGCGATCGTCGTCACGGGGGCGAACGGGGCCGGCAAAAGCACGCTGCTGCGGGTGCTGGCCGGGCTGATTTCCACCGATGCCGGGGCTGTCCGTTGGCACGGGCACGACATCCGGTCCGACCGGGCGGCGCACGGAAGGCGGGTCGCCTACCTCGGCCACCTCGACGCGCTGAAACCCGCGCTGACGCCGTTCGAGACGTTGCGCCTCTGGTGCGATTCCGCGCGCGCGGAAACCGAGCTGACGCGGGCCGGGCTTTGGCAGCTGGCGGAACTGCCGGTGCGACACCTGTCGGCGGGGCAGCGCCGCCGCCTCGCCATCGCCCGGCTCGCCGTCCGCGACGCGCCGGTCTGGCTGCTCGACGAGCCGACGGTCGGCCTCGACACCGACGCGGTCGAGAGGTTCGGCCATCTGCTGGCCCACCATCGGCAAGCCGGGGGGATCGTGATCGCCGCGACGCATCTGCCGCTGCCGCTGCCGGACGCGACCGACCTGGCGCTCGGGACGTGAGCTTTGCGCTGAAACTGGTCGCGCAGGAGCTGCGGCTGTCGCTGCGCCATGGGGCCGACACGCTGGCGTCCGTCCTGTTCTTCGTGCTCGCCGCGAGCCTGCTGCCGCTCGCACTCGGCCCGAACCCGCGCGTGCTGGCCGCATTGGCGCCCGGGATCGTCTGGGTGACGGCACTGCTCGCGATGCTGCTGCCGCTCGACCGGCTTTTCGGGGCCGACCACGACGACGGCTCGCTGGATCTACTGCTGCTGTCCGGCCTGCCCGCCTCCGTGCTCGCCTTGGTCAAGGCGGCCGCCCATTGGTGCTCCACCGGTCTGCCGCTGGTCGTGGCGGCGGTGCCGGTGGCGCTCATGTACGGCATGCCGCCGGCGGCGTTGCCGGTGCTGCTCGCGAGCCTGCTGATCGGCACGCCGGCATTGTCGCTGATCGGCACGCTCGGCGCGGCAATCGTGGTGGGTGCCCGGCGCGGCGGGGTGCTGCTGCCGCTGCTGGTGCTGCCGCTATGCGTCCCGGTGCTGGTGTTCGGCGCGGCGGCGGCGGGGCAGGCCGCGACCGGTGCCCCGTTCGCGGGCGCCTTGTTGCTCGAAGCGGCGATCCTGGCCGCCGCCCTGCCGCTGTGCCCGCTGGCCGCCGGGGCCGCCCTGCGCAACGTTCCGTAACGTGGCAACGCGCCGGCCCGCCTTGCCCCGGCCCGCGCCCGGTGCTCCGTTGCGCCCGCATCGGACGAGGCAAGCGACGTTGAGCGAGGTCGGGACTATCGAGAACGGGGTCGCGATCGGCCATGAACGCACGCTGTTCCTGGCCGCCGGAAGCCATGAGCCGCTGGCCTTCGCGAGCGGCGAGCGCGTGCCGAGCCCGGATTCCTTCAGGGTGTTCCGCCAGAACATCGCCGACCGCGCCGATTGGGCCGCGCGCAACAACGCGGCCTACGTGCACGTGATCTTTCCGGACAAGCAATCCTACGCGCCCGAGCTGTGGCCGTTCGGCACGCCGCGACGCCTCGGCGACATGTACCTGTCGGCGTGCGAACCGGCCGAGCGCGCCCGGGTGATCTATTTGGCACCGTTGCTGCGGGCGAACCGCGCGCTGGTCACCTCCAGGGTCGACACGCATCTGACGATGGCGGGCAGTGCGATGGTCGCCGCCGAGCTGACGCGGCGGATCACCGGTCACGAGCAGGGCGGGCGGCTGCGCGAGATCCTGGCCGACCTGACCGAACCGCAGGAGACGTCCGGCGATCTCGGCTCCAAGCTCGACCCGCCCTGGACCGACACGCTGTACGTGAGCGGGACGTTGCCGCCTGGCCGCTTCATCAGCAACCAGATCGCCGGCGGCAACAACGGGATGGTCGACATCCGGGTCTCCCGCCGCGCCGCGTTCGGCCAGCGCGTGCTCATCTTCGGCGACAGCTTCGCCCGCCAGGTCTGCACGTATTTGCCGTGGTTCTTCTCCGAGATCCTGTTCTGCCGCACCGCGTTCTTCCACCCGGAGATCGCCGAAGCCTACCGTCCGGACGTGCTGATAACCTCCAACGCCGAGCGCTATCTCGCGAGCCCGCCGCCGGACGAGAGCCGGCCGCTGTTCCTGATGTACCCCTGGCTGAACGGCGGGACGCACAGCCCGTCCAAGGAGTTCGCGCAGGCGCTGTCGGCGATGCTGAGTTTTCCGCGCGCGCCGTACCGGGATTTCGTCGCCGATATCCGGGCTTGACGGCGTGACCCCGGCCCGCGGACTGGTGCGGGCGGCGCTCACCATCACCGTCGTGGGCGTGCTGATCCTCGGCACGGTCTTAATCTTGCGGCCGTTCCTTCCGGCGCTGGTCTGGGCGGCCACCATCGTCGTCGCGACCTGGCCGCTGCTGCTGCGGCTGCAACGCGCGCTGTGGAACAGCCGGGCGCTGGCCGTGATCGTCGCCACGGTGCTGACGCTGACCGTGTTCGTGGTCCCGTTCTGGCTCGCGACCTCGACCATCCTGGGCCACATCGACCAGCTGACCGGCCTCGCGCATGCGGCGGCGACGTTCCAGATGCCGGCCGCCCCGCAATGGGTCCACGACCTGCCGCTGATCGGCGAGAGTGCCGCCACCGCCTGGGACCGCCTCGCCGACTCCGGACTTCGCGAGCTGCTGCCGAGGGTCGCGCCCTACGCCGGCGGCCTGGCGCGCTGGTTCGTGGCCGCGATGGGCGGCTTCGGGCTGCTGGTCGTGCAGTTCCTGCTCACGGTCGTCATCGCGGCCATCCTGCACGCCAACGGCGAGGCGGCGGCGGGACTGGTGACCCGGTTCGGCCACCGGCTGGCGGGCGAGCGCGGCGAGCGGATGGTCTCGCTCGCGGGCCACAGCGTCCGCGCGGTCGCGATCGGGGTGATGGTGACGTCGCTGGTGGAGTCCGTCATCGGCGGCATCGGCCTGGCCGTGGTCGGCGTCCCGCTCGCCGGGGTGCTGACGGCGGTCATGTTCGTCGTCTGCGTGACGCAGGCGGGTCCGGGCCTGGTGCTGATCCCGGCCGTGATCTGGATGTACGCCTTTCGCGGCGCGGGACCGGCGACGATCCTGCTGGTCTTCACCGTCGTCGCGATCACGATCGACAACGTGCTGCGGCCGCTGCTGATCCGAAAGGAGGCCGATTTGCCGACGCTGCTGGTGCTGGCCGGGGTGATCGGCGGCCTGACCGCGTTCGGCCTGATCGGGATTTTCGTGGGCCCGGCCGTGCTGGCCGTCAGCTACACGGTGCTGCAGGCGTGGCTCGCCGAGGGCGACGACGCCTAATCGGCGGCGAGCGCCATCTCCGCGGCCTCGGCGCGGACCCAGATCGCCGTATCGTGGAACACCGCGCCGCCCGCCGGACCGGCCGGCTGGTCGCTCGTCAGCGCATTGATGCCGATCCCGCCGACAAAGGCGGAGTTCGGCCACAGGCTCTCGACGATCACCGTCCCCTGCTTCGCCCGCTCGCTCGGCAGCGCCCACAGCACGACCTCGCCCTGAGCGTTGCCGAGCCGGACCAGATCGCCCTCCGAAACCCCGAGCGCCGCCGCGTCCGCCGGATGGAGCATCGCGGTCGGCCGGCCTTCGCGGCGCTGGCCTTCGGCGTTCTCGGTAAAGCTGGTGTTCAGGTATTGCCGCGCCGGTGCCGTCACCAGCCGGAACGGGGCGTCGTCCCGCGCCTCGTCCGCCGGCAGCCAGTCGGGGAGCGACGGCATCCCGTGGTGGTGCGGGCCGAGTGCCGCCCAGTCGGCGCGGAAATGGAATTTGCCGTCCGGGTGTCCGAACCCGTTCACGAAATGGCTCGCGGCGAAATCGCCCTGCGCGTCGATCCACCGAGCCTCGCGCAGCGCCTCCGCGCCCGGCCAGCCGGAGTCCTTCAGCGTCGCGTCCACCAGTTCCAGCGCGGTCATCCCGAAGCCCCGGTGCTCGGCCCCGAGCCGGGCGGCCAGCGCGCGGATCACCTCGTGGTTCGACCGGCACTCGCCCGGCGGCTCCACCAGCTTCGGTCCGAGGAGGATCGAGATATGGCCGCCCGCTTTGTAGACATCGTCGTGCTCGACGAACATCGTCGCCGGCAGGACCACGTCGGCCAGCCGCGCCGTATCGGTCATGAACTGCTCGTGCACCGCGACGAACAGGTCTTCGCGCCTAAAACCCTGGTTCACGAGGCGGCTGTTGGGTGCCACCACGGCCGGGTTGGTGTTCTGGATCAGCATCGCCATGACCGGCGGGCCGTCGCCCAGCTCCGAGCGGTCGCCGGTCAGGTGGCCGGTCAGCGCGACGCCGATCCGGCTCATGTCCATCTCGCGCACCGAGAGATCGCGCACGTCGAGCCCCTGAACCAGCGAGCGGTCGAGGTGGTAGATGTCGCCGTTATCCCAGAAGGCACCGCCGCCCTCGTGCGCCCATTTCCCGGTCACCGTCGGCAGGCAGGTCACCGCGTGCATGCTGGATGCACCGTGGCGGGACCGGGTGAACCCGTAGCCGACGCGCATGTAGGCGCGCTCCGTCCGCCCGTACAACGCGGCGAACTCCTCGATCTCCGCGACGGTCAGGCCGGTGATTTCGGATGCCCAGACCGGCGAGCGGGTGGCGACATGCGCCTCCAGCCCCGCCGGATCGTCGGCGTAGCGCGCCATGAACGCGCGGTCGGCGTGCCCGTCCCGGAACGCCACGTGCATCACCGCGCACGCGAGCGCCGCGTCGGTGCCGGGGCGCAGCATCAGATGCAGGTCGGCCGCTTGTGCGGTGCCGGTGCGATACGGGTCGACCACGACCAGCTTGGCCCCACGCGCCTTGCGGGCCCGTGCCACGTGGGTCATCACGTTGACCTGCGTGTTCACCGGGTTGCCGCCCCAGACCACGATCAGGTCGCTGACCGCCATTTCCCGGGGGTCGGGCCCGGTGATGCGCCCGACGCCCGGCGCGCCATCCCATCTCGGCGATGGTCGAGCAGATCGTGCCGCGCTGGCGCGAGTAGCGCATCGCGTGGCGCAACCTGTTGATGCCGTTCAGCTGCACGACACCCATCGTGCCGGCGTACTGGTAGGGCCAGACCGATTCCGCGCCATGTGTTTTCGCAGCCGTCGCGAACGCGTCTGCCACGCGATCGAGCGCCTCGTCCCAGCCGATGCGGGCGAACTGCCCCGAGCCTTTCGGCCCGGTCCGCAGCATGGGATGCAAAAGCCGGTCGGGGTGGGCGATCCGCTCGGCATAGCGCGAGACCTTCGCGCAGATCACGCCGGCCGTGTACGAGTGGTCGGCCGCCCCGCGCACGCCGACGACGCGCCCGTCCTCGACCGAGATGTCGAGCGCACAGGTCGACGGGCAATCGTGCGGGCAGGCGCTTGCGTGACGGGCCATCGGCACAGATTGCCCTGCCCGCGACATGCGCGAAAGGGTTACGATCTTGGCCGGGCGCGGCTACAACGCCCCTGTGATCAGATTGTCCAACGGGCACACGCTCGACCACGTCGTCGCCAGCGGCTCGCTCGCGTTCGACGGGAAGGGCTGGCCGTGGGAGCGCCCGATGGTGGCGGCCGGCCTGATCCGCCCCGACCTGTTCGCGGTCACGCTGAAGACGCTGACGCGGCAGCCGCGCGCGGGCCATCTGCGCTGGACCAACCCGTGGACCTGCATGCGGCTGCTGCCCGAGGGCGGGGCGGTCAACAAGGTGGGCCTGACCAATCCGGGCATCGACTGGTGGCTGCGCGATGTCGCGCCCCGCTTGAATTTCGCGCCGATCGTCTCGCTCTGGGGCTCGGCGGACGAGCTGGTGGAGATGGCGTCGATGGTCGACCCGCTCGATCTGCTCGCCCTCGAACTGAACGCCTCCTGCCCGAACGCCGGCCACCCGCAACTCGAGACGGACGCGACGGTGCGCGCGGTCGCGGCGGTGCACGCGGTCACGCGCCACCCGCTGATCGTCAAAACCTCGGTCGCCCAGGACTATACGTCGATCGCGCGCGGCACGGCCGGTCTGGCGCAGGCGGTGTCGCTCAACAGCGTGCCGTGGGAGATCGCCTTCCCCGACCGGCGCACGCCGTTGCGCCGGCTCGAAAACAGGGTCGGCGGCGGCGGCGGCGGCGTGTCGGGCGGACCGGCGCAAAAGCTGAACTGGCGCGCGGTGGCCGAAATCGCCGCCGAGAACACGCTGCCGGTGATCGCGCCCGGCATCATGACCGAAGCGGACGTCGCGACCGTCCGCGCCCTCGGGGCGTCGGCGGTGAGCTACGGCTCGATCCATTTCCGGACGCCGTGGAAGCCGACCGCCATCGCCCGCCGCGACCTCGCCGCCCGGGCCGCCGCATGATCCTGAGCGAGGACGGGACGCGGCTGACGCTCCGCACGCCGGACAATTTCCACGCCCATTTCCGCGACGGCGCGCTGCTCGACGCACTCGTCCCGGTGTTCCTCGACGGCGGCTGGCGCGGCCGCATCGCCGCCGAGCCGAACACCACGCCGCCGCTGCTGACCGGCGCCATGGCGGCCGAATACCGGACCCGGATCGAGCGCCGGGCGCGCGACATCGACCCCGCGACCACGCTCGACCATCGTGCCGATCATCCAGATCACCGAGACCACCACCGCCGAGACGGTCCGTGCGGCGGTCGAACTCGGCGTGCGGGTCGGCAAAGTCTACCCGTTCATGGTCACCACCCATTCGGGCAACGGGGTGCAGCACTACGACCGCCTCGATCCGGCGCTGGCCGAGGCCGAGGCCGCCGGCATGATCGTGCAGTTCCACGGCGAGCACCCGGACGACGCGGTCGAGGGCCTCGACAAGGAAGCGGCGTTCCTCGCCGTCGCCGACGGAATCCGCTCGCGGTTTCCGCGTCTGAAGATGACGCTCGAACACATCACCACGCGGGCGGCGGTCGACTGGGTGCGAGGCCACGGGCCGACCATCGGCGCCAGCATCACCGTCCACCATCTGTCGACCACGATCGACGACGTGCTCGGCTACAGCCGCGCGAGCCGGGGCCTCATGCGCGTCCATTGCGGGTGCAAGCCGCAGCCGAAACGGCGCGACGACCGCGACGCCCTGATCGAGGCGGCGCTGAGCGGCGACCCGCATTTCTTCTACGGCGGCGACGACGCGGCCCACCCGAGGCGCGCCAAGGAATCGGCGGCCTCGGCCTGCGGCGTCTGGAACACGATGGCCGCGCTGCCGGTGCTGGTCGCGCTGTTCGAGCGGCACGGCGCGCTCGACCGGCTCGAACCGTTCGTGGCCGGGTTCGGCGCGGCATTTTACGGCTACCCGGAGGCTACCGGCACCGTGACGCTCGCGCGTGAGCCGTGGGTCGTGCCTCGGGATGTTCCGGTCCCCGCGATCGACGACACGCTGGTGCCGATGTGCGCCGGCGAAACGCTCGAATGGCGGGTGCTCGCGTGACGCGCGATTTCGGGACGCTGCTGCGGGCGTCTTGGGCGCAAGGCAAGCATGTGTGCGTCGGGCTCGATCCGGATTGGGAGTCGCTGCCGCGCGCCATCCGCGGCGGCGACACCCCGCTCCGCGCCACCATCGCGTTCTGCCGGGCGATCATCGGTGCGACCGCCGATCTGGTCTGCGCCTACAAGCCGAACGCGGCGTTCTTCGAGGCGCTGGGCGGACCGGGGATCGACGCGCTCGGCATGATCGTCGCCGAGATCAACACCGTCGCCCCCGACGTCGCGGTCGTCTACGACGCCAAGCGCGGCGACATCGGCAGCACCAACGCGGGCACGGTGCGCCACGCCTTCGACCTGCTCGGTGCCGACGCGATCACCGTCAGCCCGTATCTCGGGCAGAAGGCGATGGAGCCGTTTCTGGAGCGCACGGAAAAAGGCATTTTCGTGCTGTGCCGCACGTCGAACCCGGGTGCCGGCGAGTTCCAGGATGTGGCGCTCGCGAGTGGTGAGAAGTTGTTCGAGGTCGTCGCGCGTCACGTCGCGGAGCGGTGGAACGGGCGCGAAAACTGCGGCCTCGTCATGGGTGCCACCGACACCGCCGCCCTGGCCCAGGTGCGACGCATCGTGGGCGATCTGCCGTTCCTGGTTCCGGGCATCGGCGCGCAGGGCGGCGACCTCGCCGCGACGCTCGACGCGGGCCGGGGCTCGACTGGGCCGTGCATGCTGATCAACGCCTCGCGCAGCATCATTTACGCGTCCTCGGGCGAGGATTTCGCCGCTGCCGCGCGCCGCGAGACCGAGCGCCTGCACGCGGAGATCACCCGATGACCGATCCGCTCGACCTGATGCGGGAGCATCGCGCCTATTACGAGTGCCCGCGCGACGCGGACGGACGCCGTCTGGGGCCGCTGGTCGGCTACGCCGGGCGCGACGAAGCCGGGCGGCAATTCGTCGGCGACGTCTACGTCAACTTCGCCCAGGCCGAGCGGCATCCGGCGTTGCTCGCCCGCTTCTCCGCCGCTTTGCATGAGACCGTCGAGGCCCGTGGACTGAAGCCGGTGTGGGACGGCGTCACCGGGTTTTGCGGCGCGCCGGAAGGTGGCCGCGCGTTCGCCTACCAACTCGCCCTCGATGCCGGCCGCGAATACATCTACCCGGAGAAGGTCGTCACCGAAGCCGCGACCGCCGGATCGCGCGAAGTGACCGCGCTCGCCCTCGTCCGCCACCAGCCCGAGCCCGGGCAGGCGTGGTTCATCGTCGAAGACGTGTGCAACAACTTCAGCACCACCGCGAAGCTCGTGGCCGAGCTCGAACGGTTCGGTGCGACCGTCGCCGGCGTGCTGTGTTTTCTGAACCGCTCGCTCACCGTCGGCGACCATTTCGACGTCCGCCCCGGCTTGAGCATTCCGGTCGTCGCCGTCGTCCGAAAGCCGTTCGGACAATTCCGGCAGGACGATCCGGCGGTGGCCGCCGACATCGCGGCGGGCAACGTCGTCTGGTCGCCCAAACGCGACTGGCCCCGGCTGGCGGTGCGCTGATGTCGCTGCAAGGCCGCTCCATCCTCGAAGCCCAGGTGTTCACGCCCGACGTGTTCGACGAACTCGCACGCCGCACCGACCAACTGCTCGACGCAAAGCCCGCGCACATCCTGCGCGACGAGACGGTCGTGATGCTGTTCTACCAGCCGAGCACGCGCACGCGGATGTCGTTCCAGCTCGCGGCGATGCGCCTCGGCGCCGGCGTGATCTACACCGAGGACGCCGGAAGTTTCTCGTCGGCCGCGAAGGGCGAGGTGCTGGAAGACACCGCGCGTGTCGTTGCCGGCTACCGGCCGCGCGCGCTGGTCCTGCGCCATCCGCGCGACGACGCGGCGCATGTCGCGGCGGCGGCGATGGCGCGGCTCGGCATGGCGGTTCCGGTCATCAACGCCGGTTGCGGGGCCGAGCAGCATCCGACGCAGGCCGCACTCGACCTCTACAGCATCCGCCGCGAACTCGGCCGCACCCAGGATCTCGAAATCGCGTTCGTCGGCGACTGCCGCTACAGCCGCACCGTCCGCTCGCTCGCCTTCCTGCTCGCGCAATATCCGGGGATCACGGTCCATTTCGTGTCGGCGCCCGAACTCCGCGTGCGCCCCGACATCCTGGCCGACCTCGACGGGCACCACGTTCCGTATACGCAGACGGAGTCGCTCGATGCGCTGATCGGGCGGGTGGACATCGTCTACATGACGCGGCCGCAGAAAGAGTGGTTCGGCGACGACGTGGCGTTCGACCGCGTGAAGGACCGCTACGTCATCGATCTTTCCGTCGCGCGGCGCATGAAGCCGGGTGCGCGAATCCTGCACCCGCTGCCGCGCAACGAAGAGATCGCGCCCGAGGTGGACCCGCTGCCGCAGGCCGCGTACTTCCGCCAATCCGACTACGGCCCCCCGCTCCGCACCGCTCTGTTCGAGATGGTGTGCGGTCGCTGATGGAGATGAAACGATGATCCGTGCCATGCCGCTCACCGCCGAAGCTTTTGCCCCGTTCGGCACCGTCGCCGACGCGGGCGAGCAGGTGCGGCTCGGCCCGCTGGTCAACGGCCGGCCCGACGTCTCGCCGCGCCTGATGTGGAGCGTGTCGAACGTCGCGAGCCTGCCGTATCGCGCGACCATGATGGAGCGGCATCTGTTCAGCTCGCAGTGCTTCATCCCCGGCGACCCGGAAGCGCGCTGGCTGATCTTGGTGATGCCGCGCGCAGCCGACGGCGCACCCGACCCCACGGGTGCGCTCGCGTTCGTCGCCACCGGCGGGCAAGCGCTGACCTACGCGCCGAACGTCTGGCACCACCCGCTCACCAGCATCGGCCCGGCGATCCGGTTCGCGGTGCTGACGCACCTGAACGACACGCCGGAGGACACCGAGTACGCCGACCTCGCATCGCCGCTCGAGATCGGCTGAACCGCGTCAGATTTCGAGCTTGGTCCAGGCCGCGTCGGCCTTGCTCGATTTCAGCACCGCCTCGATGAACGCCAGCCCGCGCACGCCCGCGTCCAAACCCGGCAGGATGCTTACGGCCGGATCGGGGTCACGCCCGTCCTTCCACGCCCGCACCAGCTCGGCCGCGTCGGTATACAGCTGGCCGAACGCCTCCAGATAACCTTCCGGGTGGCCCGACGGCACGCGGGTCGCGCGGGTCGCGTCGGCCGACAGGCCCGGACCGCCACGGAATAGCGTTTGAGCCGGCTTACCCGCCGCCGCGATCGACAGCTGGTTCGGATGCTCCTGCCGCCACGACAGCCCGGCGGTCTCGCCGAAAA
Source organism: uncultured Alphaproteobacteria bacterium (assembly GCA_963756975.1). Classification (GTDB taxonomy): domain Bacteria; phylum Pseudomonadota; class Alphaproteobacteria; order Acetobacterales; family Acetobacteraceae; genus CAVRQM01. The sequence continues at coordinate 1,585,937 of CAVWPS010000002.1, forward strand.
CCCGGAGCGTCAGGCCGTTCTCGACGCCGGCCGCGACCTGGCTGCACCACAGCGATCCGCGCGCGCCGTTCGAGAGATGCAGCAGCATGTTGGCGTCGTCGTCGAGCCTGCGGCCGGGCACGAAGCTGTGCAGCTCGGCCGCCACCGCCTCGACCGTCAGGCCGGTGACGAACTCGGCCAGATTATGCGCGTGCGTGCCGATGTCGCCGACCGCGCCGACCGGGCCGGACCGCGCCGGGTCGGTGCGCCAGTCGGCCTGCTTCTGCCCGGTCGCCTCCAGCGGCCCGCTCAGCCAATCCTGCGCGTATTCGACCTGCACGACGCGCACCGCCCCGATCGCACCGCTCGCGACCAGCGCCCGGGCCTCACGCACCATCGGATAGCCCGTGTACGTGTGCGTCACCACGAACGGCACTTTGGTCCGCGCCGCCAGCGCATGCAGCGCCTTCGCGTCCGCCAGCGACGTCACCAGCGGCTTGTCGCAGATGACCGGGATGCCGGCTTCGAGCAGCGCCTGCGCCGCCGCGAAATGCAGGTGGTTCGGCGTCACGATGGCCACGACATCCACCGCGTCCGGCCGCCCTTTTTCGCCCGCGATCAGCGCCGCGACGGTATCGTACGCGCGATCGGGTGCCACCCGCAGCGCCTCCGCCGAGGCTCGTCCGCGCGCCGGATCGGACGAGAACGCGCCCGCCACCAGCTCGTATTGATCGTCGAGCCTGGAGGCGAGCCGGTGGACCGCGCCGATGAAGGCACCCTGTCCGCCGCCGATCATGCCCAGCCGGAGCCGGCGCGGCGGGCTCATGCCCCCAACCCCAGCATCTTCCGGTTCGCCGCCTCGTCCGCTCCGCTGGCCGCGAAATCGTCGAACGCCCGCTTGGCGACCTCGATCGTAAACGCGCGGATGTAGTCCGCCCCCTCGCGCGCGCCGACCTCGGAGTCTTTCAGCGCGCACTCCCACTCCAGCACGGCCCAGCCGTCGAAATCGGCAGCCGCCAGCTTGGAGAAGATCGCGCCGAAATCCACCTGCCCGTCGCCGACGCTGCGGAACCGGCCGGCCCGGTCGATCCAGGGCGCGTAACCCGAATAGACGCCTTGGCGGGCACTCGGATTGAACTCCGCATCCTTCACGTGGAACATCTTGATGCGCGGCATGTAGAGATCGAGGAAGCCGAGGTAGTCGAGCTGTTGCAGGACGAAATGGCTCGGGTCGTACAGGATGTTGCAGCGCGGATGGTCGCCCACGGCGGCCAGGAAACGTTCGAACGTCGTCCCGTCGAACAGATCCTCGCCCGGATGGATTTCGTAGCAAACGTCGACGCCCGCCTCGTCGAACGTATTCAGGATCGGCAGCCAGCGCTTCGCGAGTTCGGCGAACGCCGTCTCGATCAGCCCGGACGGACGCTGCGGCCACGGGTAGACGTAGGGCCAGGCCAGCGCGCCGGAGAACGTCGCGTGGGCGTTGAGCCCCAGCCGTCGCGACGCGCGCGCGGCGAACTGCAGCTGCTCGACCGCCCAGGCCTGTCGCGCCGCCGGATTGCCGCGAACCTCGGGCGCCGCGAACCCGTCGAACGCGGTGTCGTAGGCGGGGTGCACGGCGACCAGCTGGCCCTGCAGATGGGTCGACAGCTCGGTCAGCTCGACACCGGCATCGGCCAGCGTGCCGCGCACCTCGTCGCAATAGGCGTCGCTCTCGGCGGCCCGCTTCAGGTCGAACAGGCGGGCGTCCCAGGACGGGATCTGCACGCCCACGAAGCCCGCGTCGCGCGCCCAGTTCGCAATGCCGGCCAGACTGTCGAACGGCGCGGTGTCGCCCGCGAACTGCGCCAGAAACAGTGCCGGTCCCTTGATCGTCTTCACGTGTCGGTCTTCCCCCAGATCTCGCTCTGCCCCGGTCTGTGCCGGGGCTGGCCGGACGCTACACGCCCGAAGCGCGAACGTCAGCGCCGCTCGATTGCGCGGCCCGGACAAAAAGCGTTTGGTCGGGCGCGGAACGGCACGGACGATCATGACGACGAGGCTCGGCCCGCATTCCGTCCGCCTCACGATCCTGCTCGGCGCGGTCGCGGCCTTGCCGCCGCTCGCGATCGACATGAGCCTGCCCGCGTTGCGCGACATCGGCCGCGCGCTGCACGGGTCGGCGTCGCTGGCGGGGCTGACGCTCGGCGTGTTCCTGGCCGGGTTCGGCGCGATGCAGCTGGTCCTCGGGCCGCTGTCGGACCGGATCGGCCGCCGCCCGGTCCTGCTCGGCGGGCTGATCGCGTTCAGCGCCGGCGGTCTCGGCTGCACGGTCGCGACCGGCCTGCCGATGCTGATCGCGCTGCGGCTGATCCAGGGCGGCGGGGCGGCGGCGGGCAGCGTCACCGCATTCGCGATCGTGCGCGATCTGTTCGACGGTCCCGCGGCGCGGCGAAAGATGTCGGTCGTCGCGATGCTGATTTCGGTGGCACCGATCATCGCGCCCACGATCGGGGTCGTGGTGCTCGACACGCTCGGATGGCGCTCGATCTACGGTGCGCTGACCGTGGCCGGCGTGATCCTGACGCTCGGGGTTGCGCTCGGCCTGGACGAAAGCCGGCCGCCGGGGACACCCGTTCGCGTGATGCGCTCCTACGTCCGGGTGCTCGGGCATCGTCGCGCCGGGGGCTTGGCCCTCGCCAACGCGCTCAGTTTCGGCTGCATGTTCGGCTACGTCACCGGCTCGCCCCTCATTTTCATCGGCCGGATGGGTGTCTCCGACCCGGTGTTCGCGGCCCTGTTCGCGACCACGGCCGGCGGTCTGCTGGCGGGCGGTGCGATCGCGAGCCGGCTGGCACGCGCCGGCACGTCCCCGGACGCGGCGCTGAACTGGGCCATCGCGGGTCAGGCCGCGACGGCGCTCGCGCTGGTGGCCGCGCTGTCCGGCACGCTTCACATGGTTGTGCTCCTGCCGTTGCTGGTGGCCAACACGATCTGCCGCGGCCTGTTCGTCCCGCTCGCCACGCACGCCGCGATGGACCCGATGCCGGAGATCGCGGGCGTCGTGTCGGCCGTGCTCGGCGTCCTGCAAATGGGGGTGGGCGCGCTGGCGTCGGCCCTGGTCGCGGGGCTGTTTCCGGCGCTCGGCCCGGTCGCCATGGGGATCGTGATGGCGGTCTCGGCCTGTGCCGCCGTCGTCGTCTGCCGTGGCACCGCGCTTGTGACATCGGCCAGTGCGCCTAAGTTCGCGCCGTGACGATCGACCCCCGGCTGCCCCGACCCACTCCCATCTCTCAAGCATGAGCACGCGCCGGATCGGCATCGTCGGCGCGGGGCCGGGTGGGCTCGCCGCCGCCATGCTCCTCGCCAGCACCGGGGCGGAGGTGACCGTGCACGAGCGCCTGCCGACCCTCGGCGGCCGCAGCGGCACCCTGGTCGCCGAGACCGGCGAGGGGCGCTGGAAGTTCGACATCGGCCCGACCTTCTTCCTCTATCCGCGCATCCTCGAGGAGGTGTTCACCGCGTGCGGCGCGCGGATGGCGGACGAGGTCGAGCTGATGCGCCTCGATCCGCAATACAGCCTCGTCTTCGAGGCAGGCGGCCGGATCGACGCGACGCCCGACCCGGTTCGCATGGAAGCGGAGATCGCGCGGTTCAGCCCCGCCGACGCGAAGAATTTCCAGCGGTTCATGGCCGACAACCGCGAGAAGCTGCGGGCCTTCCGCCCGGTGCTCGAAAGCCCGTTCAACTCGGTCCGCGACCTGCTGAACCCGCAGCTCATCAAGGCGCTGCCCTGGCTGCGGCCCACCAAATCGGTCGACGCCGACCTGTCCGGCTATTTCAGCGACGAGCGGGTGCGGCTCGCCTTCGCCTTCCAGAGCAAATACCTCGGCATGTCGCCGTTCCGCTGCCCGAGCCTGTTCACCATCCTGTCGTTCATGGAGTACGAGTTCGGCGTCTGGCATCCGCGCGGCGGCACCGGCGCGGTGATCGCGGCGATGGCCCGGGTCGCGGAACGCATGGGCGTCACCATCCACCGCGCCCAGCCGGTGCAGGCGATGCGGTTCGCCGGCCGCCGCGTCACCGGCCTGCGTGCCGGCGACCGGGAGCACGACTACGACGCGGTCGTGGTCAACGCCGATTTCGGCCACGCCATGCGCGCCCTGGTGCCCGACGTGCTCCGCAGGCGGTGGACCGACCGCAAGCTCGACGGCAAGAAGCTCTCCTGCTCGACGTTCATGCTCTATCTCGGCATCGAGGGCACGATCCCCGACCTCGCGCACCACACGATCTATCTGGCCGAGGACTACAAGCGGAACGTCGCCGAGATCGAGGCGGGCAAGGTGGTCCCGGCCGAACCGTCGTTCTACGTGCAGAACGCGTCGGTGACCGACGACAGCCTCGCACCCGCCGGTCACTCGACGCTGTACGTGCTGATACCCGTCGGCCACAACGTCGACGGCGGCATCGACTGGGACGTGGAAGCGCCACGCTTCCGCGAACTCGCGCTCGACCGGCTCGCGCGGATCGGCATCCCCGACATCCGATCGCGGATCAAATTCGAGAAGATCATGACCCCGGCGGGATGGGAGACCGACATGGCGATCCATCGCGGGGCCACGTTCAACCTCGCCCATTCGCTCGGCCAGATGCTGCATCTGCGGCCGCGCAACCGGTTCGAGGATCTGGACGGCGTCTATCTGGTCGGCGGCGGCACCCATCCGGGCAGCGGCCTTCCGGTCATTTTCGAGAGCGCCCGCATCACCAGCCGCCTGCTCGCCGACGATCTCGGGCTGCGGCCAACCTGGACCAACGAGATGTCGATGGAAAAGTCGGACGCCGAGCTGGTGGCGGCACAATGAGCAATGTCGGGGTTGTCGGCGGCGGCCTCGCCGGCCTCGCCGCCGCCTGCACGCTGGCGGCGCGCGGGCACAAGGTCACGCTGTTCGAGAAGAACGACTGGCTCGGCGGCAAGGCGGCCGAACTCCGCGAACAGGGTTTTCGGTTCGACATGGGGCCGACCATCCTCACCGTTCCCAGCGTCCTGCGCCGCATCTTCGCCGAAGCCGGGCGGGCGATGGAGGACCATCTCGACCTCCGCCGGCTCGATCCGCAATGGCGCTGCTTCTTCGAGGACGGCACGCTGCTCGATCTGCAGGAGGACATCCCGGCGATGTCGGCGCGGATCGGCGAGCTCGACCCGAAATCGGCGCAGGGGTATCGCGATTTTCAGGCGTTCAGCGAAAAGCTGCACGGGGTCAGCGAGAAGTTCTTCTTCTGGCGGTCGGTCGAGGACGTGCTCGACACGATGGATTTGAAGAAGAACATCGAGATCGGCACGCTGCGCGACGTGCTGGCGCTGAAGATGGGCAGCACCGTCGCGGGCCAGATCCGGCGGCATGTGCCGGACGCGCGCGTGTCGCAGATGCTCGACCATTTCGTGCAGTATGTCGGCAGCAGCCCGTACGGCTCGCCGGCCGTGCTGTGCTCGATCGCGCACATGCAAACCAGCGAGGGCGTCTGGTATCCGATGGGCGGCACGCGCGCGGTGCCGAACGCGCTGGTCTCGCTCGGCTCCGAACTCGGCGTCGACTGGCGGCCCGGCTGCGGGGTGGCGCGGATCGTCCAGGACGGCGGCCGGGCGACAGGCGTCGTGACCGATGCGGGCGAGACGATGCGGTTCGACCACGTCGTGTCGAACATGGACGCGGTGCGGACCTACGCCGAACTGGTCGGCGGCGAACCCGCGCGAAAGTTCGGCAAGCGGTGGAAGCGCGATCCGGCGTGTTCGGGCGTGGTGCTCTACCTCGGCCTGGACCGGGCGTACGACCACCTGCTGCACCATGATTTCGTGTTCAGCCGCGATCCGGAGGAGGAATTCCACTGGATCTACGACAAGGGCGAGCCGGCCCCCGATCCGTCCGCCTACATCGCGGCACCGGCCAGGACCGAGCCGGGCGTCGCACCGCCGGGTGGCGAGGCGCTGTACGTGCTGGTCCACACGCCCTACCTCCGGCCGCATCACGACTGGACCAAGATGTTTCCGGCGTACCGGCAGGTGATCCTCGACAAGCTCAAGCGGTGCGCCGGGATGGGCGACATCGAGGAGCGGATCGTGTTCGAGCATCACCTGACGCCGCAGGACATCCACACCCGCTACAACGTGCTGAACGGGGCGATCTACGGCCTCGCCAGCCACGGCCGGTTCTTCGGCGCGTTCAAGCCGGGCAACCGGTCGCGCGATCTGCCCGGACTGTATCTGGCCGGCGGTGCGGCGCATCCGGGGCCGGGCATGCCGATGGTGCTGATGTCGGGCTGGATCGCGGCCGATTCGCTGGATTCCGACGCGCGTAAAAATCAGGTGGCCGAGCCGGCCGCCGCCTGACGCGCGTGGACCCCGTCCTGGCGCGCTCGCCCGCGCTGTTCCGGCTGTTCGGCTGGTATTTGCGCTGGTTCTTCGGCCGCAATTTCAGCGCGGTCCGGGTCGCCCTGACGGGGTTGCCGTCGCTGCCGGCGGGCCGGCCGGTGATGATCTTCACCAATCATCCGTCATGGTGGGATCCGGCGCTGTTCATCCTGCTCAGCGTCACCGTGCTGCGGGCGCGGGCCGGGTTCGGGCCGATGGACCAGGCCGCACTCGGCCAATACGGGTTCATGGGCAAGCTCGGCATCTTCGGGATCGAGGCGGGGTCGGCGCGTGGGGCCGCGCGGTTCCTGCAGGTCGGGCGATCAGTGCTGCGCGACCCGTCGGCCGCACTCTGGATCACCGCCGAGGGCCATTTCACCGACCCGCGCACCCGCCCGGTCACGCTGCGCCCCGGCCTCGCCCATCTCGCGCGGAAAATGCCCGGCGTTCTGATGGTGCCGATGGCGATCGAGTATCCGTTCTGGAACGAGCGCAAGCCGGAGGCGCTGGTCCGGTTCGGCCTGCCGATCGAGTCCGGATGCGACCGCGACGTGGCCGGGTGGACCGAGGTTTTGTCCGCCGCGCTCGAACGCGAAATGGAGCTTCTGGCCTCGGACGCGCTGACCCGCGACCCGGCGAAGTTTCGCGTGCTGGTGTCGGGCACCGGCGGGGTCGGCGGGATTTACGATGTCTGGCGGCGGGCGCGGGCGTGGTCGCGCGGCCGGCGGGCGCGGCTGTCGCACGGCGTCGGCCCACGGTAGGACGCGGCCATGGACGCCTCACCACTCTGCGCCGCGATCGCCGTCTTGGCGCTGGTGCCCGGCCTGCTCACGTTGTGGAACCTCGCTTTGTTCCGCCCGCCGCCGGCGACAAGCGCCGCGACCGGTCCGGTCAGCCTGATCGTCCCGGCGCGCGACGAGGCCGCGAACATCGTCGCCTGCCTCCACGCGGCGCTCCTGGCCGCCGGACCGGGCGACGAAATCGTCGTCGTGGACGACGGTTCGACCGACGGCACCTCGGCGCTGATCGCGCAGGTCGCCGCCGCCGACGCGCGGGTCCGCCGGATCGTGCCGCCCGGCCTGCCCGATGGCTGGTCCGGCAAGGTCCACGCCTGCCTGCGTGGGGCGGAGGCGACGCGCCACGACATCCTGGTGTTCATCGACGCCGACGTGCGGCTCGCCCCCGGCAGCCTCGCCCGGCTCGCGGCCGGGCTGCGGCGCGACCGTGCGGGTCTTACGTCCGGTTTCCCGCGCGAACGGGCGGAGACGCTCGGCGAAATTCTGCTGGTGCCGCTGATCCACGTCCTGCTGCTCGGCTACCTGCCGCTCTGGCTCTCGCGGCGGCGGGGCGAGGCGGCACTCGGGGCCGGTTGCGGGCAGTTGATGGTCGCCGATCGCGGTGCCTATTTCCGCATCGGCGGGCACGGCGCGGTGCGGCGGACCTGGCACGACGGCGTGACGCTTCCGCGCGCGTTCAGGGCCGCCGGCGAGGTGACCACGCTGTTCGACGCGACCAGCGTGGCGACCTGCCGGATGTACGAAGGCTTCGGCGCGTCGTGGCGCGGGTTCTCCAAGAACGCGACCGAGGGGCTGGCGAAACCCGGCGCGCTGCCGGTGTGGACGGTGCTGCTGCTGGGCGGCCACGTGCTCGCGCCCGCGTTGGCGATTGCCATACTCTGCGGCGCGAATATTCCCCGTGCGGGCCTGCTGCTCGCGGCCGTCGCCGTGCTGATCGCCGCCAGGATCGCGGTCGCGGTCCGGTTCCGGCAGCCGGCGCTGGCCGTGGTGCTGTGGCCCGTGGGCGTCGCGGTCACGGTCGCACTGCAGTGGCGCGCCCTGTTGCGGCCGTCCGGCCGGGCCGCGGTCTGGCGAGGCCGCGTCCAGACCGCCCCATGACGTCTGGCCGCGCGCCTCGCGAAAATCCGCGACCTGCGCCACGCGATCGCGCGCGATCCGCGCGCCCTGGCCCGCACCGCCGCCCGGCCGGGTGCCAGCGAGGCCGACATCCTCGTCTCCGAAGTGTTGCCGCTGCTGGAGGCGTGCCGGTTTCTGGAGCGCCGGGCCGAGACGCTTCTGGCCGAGCGCCGGCCCGAGGGATCGCGGCCGCTCTGGCTGTTCGGCACGAAGTTGCGGGTCCGGCGCATCCCGCTCGGCCGCGTCCTGGTGATCGGCCCCGCCAACTACCCGCTGCTGCTGCCGGGCGTGCAGGCGTTGCAGGCGTGGGTCGCCGGGAACGACGGTCGCGATCAAGCCGGCACCGGGATGCGCCCCGCCGATGGCATGGCTCGCGACGATGCTCGACGACGAGGGGTTCGCCGTTCTTGCCGACACCGCCGAGGCCGCGCGCGAAATGATCGCCGAGGGCGTCGATCACGTCGTGCTGACCGGTTCGGCGACGACCGGGCGGGCGGTGCTGACTATGCTCGCGCCGACGCTGGCCGGTGCGACGATGGAGCTGTCCGGCCGCGACGCGCTGATCGTGCTGCCGGACGCAAACCTGCCGCACGTCGCGCGCGCGATCGCGTTCGGGTTGCGCTTCAACGCCGGGCAAACCTGCATCGCGCCCCGCCGGGTGATCGTGGTCGGCGAGGGGCAGGCGGCACGGCTGCGGGCACTCCTGCCGGCCGCGCTCGGCGACGGGCCGATGCCGGTCGCGCCGTCGCTGATGGCCGAAATCCGCGCGATCGCGGCCGGCGGCACCCCGATCGGCCACGCCGCCGCGATGACCGAGGACGCCATGCCGCCTTTGCTGCTGGACGCGTCGGACGATGCGGACTGGACGAGACGCGACCTGTTCGCGCCGCTCGCGTCGTTCCACGTCGTCGGCGACACGCCGGATGCCGTCGCGCTGGCCGATGCCGGGCCGTTCGCGCTCGGGGCCGCCGTGTTCGGGCCCGCCGGCGCGGCATGGCGGGTGGCGCGCTCGCTGCGGGCCGGTTGCGTGCTGGTCAACGACGTCATCGTCCCGACCGCCGACCCGAGGCTGCCGTTCGGCGGCACCGGCGAGAGCGGGTTCGGCACCACGCGCGGTGCGGAGGGGCTGCTCGCGATGACGCGCCCGCAGGCGATCGTGGCGCGTGCCGGTGGCGGCACGCGCCATCTGACCACGCTCGGGCCGGACGCGGCACCGCTGGCCGCCCGGCTGATCCGGGCGGCGCACGCGCGTGGCCTCGATCGCTTAAAACGTTACCCGCCGGCCCGCCCGTTGCCATAATTGCCCGGCAAGATGTCGGTCAGGATTAGCATGTAGGTTCCATGATCGTGCGACACGACCACAGTGACATCCTCGATCGCGCCGCCCGGACCGACGAGCCGGCGCCGGTCACGGTCCGGCAGGCGGTCGTGCTGGTCGGTGGCCGTGGCACCCGGCTCGGCGCACTGACGGCCGACACGCCGAAACCGCTGCTGGACGTGGGCGGCCGTCCGTTCCTGGGCTGGCTGTTGCGCGAGCTCTGCCGGTACGGCGTCGAGGAGGTTCTGCTGCTGGCGGGCCACCTCGCCCACCGGATCGAGGCCGCCGTGCCCGGCATCGTCGCCGGCCTGCCGCGCAAACTCTCCGTCAGCGTCGTGAGCGAGCCCGCCGACGCCCCGGCCGGGACGGGCGGCGCGCTGGTCCGGGCGCGCCACCGCTTCGACGAGCGCATCCTGGTGTGCAACGGCGACACTCTGTTCGACACCAACCTCGCGCACCTCCTGGCCGACGCCGCCGCCGACGGACCGGAGGTCGCGGGCAGGATGCTCCTGCGCCGGATGGATGGTCGGGGCCGCTACGGCTCGGTGCGGCTCGACGGCGATCATGTCGTGGCGATCGATGCCGATACGGCCGGTCCGGTCACGATCAACACCGGCATCGCCGTGCTGCGAACCGCGGCGCTCGACCGCGCGCCGATGACGGGCGGCCTGGAAGCCGACATTCTGGCACCCCTCGCGACCGCCGGACGGTTGCGGGCCACGGTCGCCGGCGGCTGGTTCTGCGACATCGGCGTGCCGGACGATCTCCGTCGCGCGCGGGCCGACATGGCGGAGCGGCTGCTGCGGCCGGCGCTGATCCTCGACCGGGACGGCACGATCAATCTCGACCATGGCTATGTCGGCACCCGCGACCGGTTCGAGTGGGTGACCGGGGCGCGCGACGCCATCCGCGCGGCCGGGGACCGGGGCTGGCACGTGTTCGTGGCGACCAACCAATCCGGCGTCGGGCGCGGCCATTACGACGAGGCGGCGGTGCGCAGCCTCCATGGCTGGATGGACGACCGGGTGCGCGCGGCCGGCGGCACGGTCGACGATTGGCGGTTCTGTCCGTTCCATGAACAGGCCGCGATCGGCCGCTACCGCCGCGCGTCGGACTGGCGCAAGCCGGCCCCCGGAATGCTGCGCGATCTGGCGCTCGCGTGGTCGCTCGATCCCGCAAGCTGCGTCATGGTGGGCGACCAGCCGAGCGACATCGCGGCGGCGACGGCGGCGGGCATGACCGGCCATCTGTTCACGACGGGCAATCTGCATGGCTTCGTGACCCGGCTGCTTGACAATCTGTCGGGTTCGGGTCGCTTAGCCGGAGGTCACGTAGCACCGAGTGTTGAACCCAATCGCGATGGACGACCCGATCCGACCTGAGCGCGACCCTGGATCGGCACGGAGCAAATCCGCCCGCGCGACCGCACCCGTGAGCCGAGCCCCGGAAACCGCGCCATCGCCGCCCCGCCGCCGGGGCAAGCGCACGGCCGAAGCCGTGCTCGGCAGCCTCGATCAGGCCGATCCGGACGGCACCATCTCCGGCTGGTGCTGGTCCCCCGACCGGCCGAGCGACCATCGCCAGGTCGTCATCTCGATCGGCGGACGCGAGGTCGTGCGGATCGCGGCCGACGTGGTGCGCGACGACCTTCGCCAGGCCGGGATCGGCGATGGCGACCACGGCTTCCTGGTGAGCCTCGACGAGACGGCGATGGTCACGGGCGAGCGGGCGGTCATCGCGGCGTACGATTCCGGAACGGGGCAATCGGTCGGCGGCGTGCGCGAGGTGGTGTGGAATGCGGAGGCGCGGTTCCGGCGCGGCGCGGCGGAGGCGCCTCTCGCCCCGCTCGACGGCACGCTGGACCGGGTGACCCGCGACGGCTGGGTGTCGGGCTGGACCCGCGATCCGGAGCTGCCGGACGAACGGGTCGAGCTCGAGGTGCTGGTCGAGGACGAGGTGGTCGGCACCACGGTCGCCGCCGGCTTCCGGGCCGATCTGCAGGCGGCCGGGATCGGCGATGGCGGGCACGGTTTCTCGTTCGCGCTGCCCTACGAAATCATGGCGACGCGCGGCACGATGACCATCCTGGTGCGCGAACGGCGTGCCGACGGGCGGACCGGGCGCGTGCTGGGCGAGCCTGTGATGCTGCGGATCGGCCGGGTGGCCGCCGCCGAGCAGCGGGTCCAGGATCTGGAGCGGCAGGTCCGGCTGCTGCGCGGACAACTCGACGCGCTGACCCGCGACGCGGTCGAGCGGCCGCAGGCGGACCAGCGCGCGGCGCAGGCCTTGTTCGGCGCGGTGGCGGGCTTCTTTCAGGAACTGTCCGACGGCGCGCCGGCGGGCGGGCGCACGTTCGGCACCGCACCGATGCTCGGTGGCGGGTTGCGGGGTGCGATCGAGGATATCGCGACCCGCCTCGCCCCGATCACGCTGCGCCTCGCCGAGCGGCCGACCGCGACCGTCTGCATCCCGGCGACGGCCTCGGTCGAGGCGATCCACCGCTGTCTGCTGGCGATCCACGAGGCCGGGATCGACGGACAGGCCGACATCATGGTGATCGAGCCGCAAGGGGCCGACCCCAGGATCGCGCTGTTGCCGTCGGTGGTCCGCAACCTCAATTTCGTCCACCTGTCGCCCGGTCAGACGCTGGTCGGCGGCTGCGACGAGGCCGCGCGCACCGGCCGTGGCGATGTCGTGGCATTTCTATCGCCCGACTGCCTGCCGCAGCGGGGCTGGTTGTCCGAACTGGTCGAGACGTTCGCGCGCGAGCCGACAGCGTCCGTCGTCGGCGCGGTCGTCATCCGCGCGGACGGGTTGCTGCAGCATTCGGGTTTCGACTTCGAGCCGGGCGGATTGCTCGGCGACCCGGGGCAGTTCAGCGAGGTCGACCGGCCGGCGTACAGCCATCTGCGCGCCGTCGACGCGGTCGCGGGCCTCGCCGTGGCGATCGACCGGCCTGCGTATGCCGCAGCCGACGGGTTCGCGCGCAGCTTCGCGACCCTGACCGGGGCGGTGGTCGATCTGTGCGCCCGCCTGCGCCGCCCCGCCGACGAGGGGTTCGCGACGCCGGTGATGATCCAGTCCTCGGCCCAGGCGCTGTGGGCCGACACCGCCGACACCGACCCGTTCCGCACGCTGCCCGACCTGGCGCGCCCGGACGAGGAGGCGCGGCGCATCCGGCTGGCGCTGCTGTCGGCCGGGGTGAACGCGCCGGTGCTGGCACACCACGCGCTGGTGATCGACAACGACATGCCGCGCCCCGATCGCGACGCGGGCTCCATCATCACGCTGGAGCAGTTGCGCCTGCTGCACGGCCTCGGCTGGCGGGTCACCTTCGCCCCGGCGCTCGGCGGTGTGGTGGAACCGGCGGCGCGTCGACGGCTGGAGCGGGAGGGGATCGAGGTCGTGACCCCGCCGCACATGGCCTCGCTGACGCATTATCTGCGCGAGCACGGGGCCGGGTTGGCGCTGGTGCAGATCTTCCGCCACGCCAACGCCCGCATGCTGACCGACCGGGTGCGGGAGTTCGCGCCGGGTGCGCGGCTGGTGTTCGCCCCGGCCGACCTGCATTTCGTGCGGGAAATCCGGGAGTCGCAGCTCACCGGCCGCGGCCGGGCGGAGGCCGACGCGACCTGCCTCGAGGAATTGTCCTGCGTCCGCGCGGCCGATGCGACGCTGCTGCACAGCGATTACGAGCTGGTGCTGTTGCAGCGCGACACCTCGATCGATCCGCGCCGGCTGCATTTGCTGCGCTGGATCGTCAGCCCGGTCGCCGCCCCGCCGCCGTTCGAGGGCCGTGCCGGCATGGCGTTCGTCGCCAACTTCGCCCACCCGCCGAATGTCGACGCGATGCTGTGGTTCTGCGCCGAGGTGATGCCGCTGCTGCGGGCGCAACGGCCGGGGCTGGTGCTGCACATCGTCGGCGGCGACCCCCCGGCGTCGGTCGCGGCGCTCGCGGCCGAGGACATCGTGGTTCGCGGCTACGTCGCCGACCTCGACGCGCTGATGGGGCAGATGCGCCTGACGATCGCGCCGTTGCGCTACGGGGCGGGGTTCAAGGGCAAGGTCGCGACCAGCCTCGCGCACGGCGTGCCGGCGGTAATCACGCCCAGCGCCGCCGAGGGGATGGGCCTCGCGGACGGCGACGGCGTCGTGATCCGCCCCGACCCGGCCTCGTTCGCGGCGGTGGTGGCGCAGGTGCACGACGATCCGCGCGCCTGGGCCGCGCTGTCCGCACGGGCGCTGGACCGGGTGGCCGCGCTCTACTCACCCGCCACGGCGCGCGAGGCCTATCTGGGCCTGCTGAGCTGGCTCGGCCTCGACCAAGCCGGCTTCGTCCGGTCGCGGGGCGGCGCATGACCCGCGCGCCTCGCGCGGCGAGTGCGGCCAAGGTCGTTTCCGCCCCGGCCGCGTTGCGGTTTTGGTGCCTGCCGGCCGACGCCCGTGTCGCCACCGCCGTTTCGGGTATCGCGGCCGGCGACGTGACGCTCGGCATGGGACTGCTCACCGTGTCCGGCAAGTTCGCGAAGGTCACCGGGATCGAGCGGATGCACGGCACCTACCGGCGCGACGAGGAGGGTCGTCCCGACCAGCCGCTGCGGGTGCGCGCGAACGCGTTCAACGACGGCGAACCGCAGCGGGACACCGTGTTCGTGGCCGACCAGGTGCTCCACGTGCCGAACGAGGCGGGTGACGGGGTCGAATCGCTGCGGCTGATCGACGTGATCGACGGGGCGAGCGTCAGCCGCGTCGATCACGGGTCGGCCGAGTGGGTCTGCATGGCGCTCGCGACCGATCAGGCGCTGATCGTCAACGGGCTTCAGGCGGTGGGCTTTCCGGTGGTCGAGGGCGGACGCGGCGCCTCGGCGTGGCGCGAGCAGGCGGCGATCCGGATCGCCCGCACCGCGACCGGCGGCCGCACCTGGCGCGACCTGCCGTCGGGCAGCCGGTGGGTCGAGTTGAGAACCCGGCTGGCGGAGCGGGCGCGAATCGCCGGGATCGTCACGATCGTCGATCCGGCGCTGCACCTGCTGCTCGACGACGGCGTGAAGCTGTGGCCGGAGATCGAGGGCAAGACGTGCCGTTTCGTGCTGCCGCCGGAGCAGTCCCACGTCGTGATCGCGACCCGCTCCGGCATTCCCGCCCGGTTCCTCGGCGTCGGCGATCTGCGCCAGCTCGGCATCGCGGTCGGGTCGGTGCGCGCGGAGTCGCGGCCGATCCCGCTCGATCACTGGGCGCTGCGGGACGGCTGGCACGATGCGGAGGCGAGCTGGCGCTGGACCAACGGGGCGGCGAGCCTGCTGCTGCCGCGCCGGGCGCGAGAGGTCACGATCACGATCTCCAACCCGCTTTCGGCCTACCCGCTCTGAGCCTCCCGCTCGCCGGCATCCGCGTGCTCGACCTCAGCCGCGTGCTGGCCGGGCCGTGGGCGACGCAGCTGCTGGGCGATCTCGGGGCCGACATCGTGAAGGTCGAGCGGCCGGGCGAGGGCGACGACACGCGCCATTGGGGGCCGCCGTTCACCGCCGACGGCATGAGCGCCTATTTCATGTCGGCCAACCGGGGCAAGCGGTCGGTCGCCGTCGATATGGCGACCGAAGCCGGCCAGGATGTCGTGCGGCTTCTGGCCGCTGTGTCGGACGTCGTGGTCGAGAATTTCAGGGTCGGCGGGCTGCGCGCATACGGCCTGGACGACGCATCGCTGCGGGCGGTCAATCCGCGCCTCGTCTATTGCTCGATCACCGGCTTCGGCCAGACCGGGCCGGACCGCGCCCGCGCGGGTTACGATTTCATGATCCAGGGCATGGGCGGGCTGATGAGCCTGACCGGCGATCCGGCCGGCGAGCCCCAGAAGGTGGGTGTCGCGATGGTCGACATCCTGACCGGGCTGTATGCCGCGAACGCGATCCAGGCGGCGCTGATCGAGCGGGTTCGGACCGGGCTCGGTGCCAGCATCGACCTCGCCCTGTTCGACGTGCAGCTCGCCACACTCGCCAATCAGGCGATGAACTACCTGGTCGGAGGTGCCACGCCGACACGGCTCGGCAACGCGCATCCGAACATCGTGCCGTACCAGTCGTTCGCGACCGAGGACGGGTTCGTCATCGTGGCCGTCGGCAACGATGCGCAGTTCGCCCGCTACGCCACCGTGTGCGGCGACCCGGCGCTGGCCGCAGACGCACGATTTGCGCGCAACGCAGACCGGGTCCGCAACCGCGACGCTCTCGTGCCGCGCCTCGTCGCGATCATGGCGACGCGACCCACCGCCGCATGGGTCGCGGCCCTCGAAGCGGTCGGCGTCCCGTGCGGGCCGGTCAACACGGTGGCCGAGGCGTTCGCCGAAAAGCAGGCGGTGGCGCGCGGCATGGTGGTCGAGAGCGACGGCATCCGCTCGGTCGCGAGCCCGTTGCAGCGATCCGGGCACCGCCCCGGTCTGGCCCAGGCTCGGCGAGCACACAGACGAAGTGCTGCGCGAGGTGCTGGCACTCGACGAAACGGCGATCGGCGCGCTGCGATCGGCGGGCGCGTTCGGCTGACGCCGTTGCAAGCCTCGCCGAACCTGCGATCATCACGGAGCCGAACAGGGTAACGGATCGGCTACAAAGGGTCGAAAGGGAAAAGATCGTGTCAGGAACCAAATCGAGAGCCGCGAGGGGCCCGTCCGCGTTCACCCACGCGCCGCACGGCGGAACGGCGGACCGGAACGCCCACGCGGCCGAGCGCGGCGATGGTGTCGAGAAGAAAAAACGGGAGTTGGCGGCGAAGAAGGCCCTGCTGGCGATCAAGCAGGCCGAGGCTCAGGAGAAAGCCGCCGCCAAAGCCGTCGCCGACGCGAGAAAGGCCGCCGCGGCGGCGAAGAAGGCGACGATGAAGCGAAAAGTAGACCGCTACGCCATCTCCCCCGCGACGCGCCGGTTCGAGGCCAGCAGTTCGCGCGTGTAGGGGTGCTCCACATCGCCCGACGCGAGCCGGTCGGCGGTGGTGGTCTCCACGATCGCGCCGCGCGTCATGACCGCGATCCGCTCGCACAGATGGGCGATCACCGCGAGGTCGTGGCTGACCATCAGCAGCGTCAGGCCCTGCTCGCGCCGCAACCGCGCCAGCAGGTTCAGGATTTCGGCCTGCACCGACACATCCAGCGCCGATGTCGGCTCGTCGAGCAGCAGGATCGGCGGCCGCAGGATCAGCGCGCGCGCGATCGCGACCCGCTGGCGCTGGCCGCCCGAGAGCTGGTGCGCGAACCGGAACCGGTGCTGCGGCCCCAGACCGACCTCGGCCAGCGCGTCGGTCACGCGGCGCTCGCCGTCCGGCAGGCGATGGATCGCGACCGGTTCGGACAATATCCGGTCGACCGTCTGCTGCGGGTGCAGCGAGCCGTACGGGTCCTGGAACACCATCTGCAACAGCTTTCGCGAGCCCCGCGTTCGCCGGCGGCCGACGGTCTGCCGGTCGAGCCGGATGGTGCCGGTATGTCCGATCAGGCCGGCGACGGCGCGCAGCACGGTCGACTTGCCCGATCCGGATTCGCCGACCAGCCCGAACGCCTCGCCCTTTCCGACGGTCAACGTCACGTCGCGCACCGCCGGCGTGCCCCCGTAGCTGACGCCGAGCCGTTCGACCTCGATCAACCGGCCGCGTCCAAAAGCCATGCCGGATCGCGCCGCAACTGCGGCAACTCCGCCCGGCGATGTTGCAGTTCGGGCGTCGCGTCGAGCAGGCCGCGCGTATACGGGTGCCGCGCGTGATCGAGTTCGGACGCGACACAGGATTCCACGATCCGGCCCGCGTACATCACCAGCACGCGGTCGCAGAAGGCGCGCACCAGCGGCAGGTTGTGGCTGATCAGGATCAGCCCCATCCCGCGCCGCCGCACCAGATCGTCGAGGATCGCCAGCACCTGCACCTGAACGGTGACATCGAGCGCGGAGGTCGGCTCGTCGGCGATCAGCACGTCAGGATCGGCGGCCAGCATCATCGCGATCATCGCGCGCTGCCCCATGCCGCCCGACACCTCGCCGGGATATAATTTGGCGACCCGCTCGGGATCGTCGATGCGCACGGCGGCCAGCATGTCGAGCGTCGCCCGCCGCGCCTCGGCAGCACCGCCGCGCAGATGGGCACGGCGGGTTTCGGCGATCTGCCGGCCGATGGTCATCGTCGGGTTCAGCGAGAATTTCGGGTCCTGCAGCACCATCGCGATCCTGCGGCCACGCACGCCGCGCCAGCCGCGCTCGTCCAGCGCCGACAGGTCGGTGTCGCCGAGGCGCAGCGTCGCCGCCTCCACGCGTCCGGGCGGCGGCACCAGCCCCATGATCGCGCGTCCGAGTGTGGATTTGCCCGAACCCGACTCGCCGACGATCCCGAGCCGCTCGCGCCCCAGATCGAAACTCGCACCCCGCACGGCGAACACCGAACCGTGGTCGCCGGGGTAGGTGACGCGCAGGTCGCGCACGGTCAGCAGCGTGTCGGTCATGCGGAACGGGAGTCGGTCAGGTCGCGGAACCCGTCGCCCAGCAGGTTGAACCCGAGGCTCACGATCAGGATCGCGATGCCCGGGATCGTCGGCACCCACCATTGATCGAGCAGCACGTCGCGCCCCGAGGAGACCATCGCACCCCATTCCGGTGCCGGCGGCCGTGCGCCGAGGCCGAGGAAGCCGAGCCCGGCGGCGGTCAGGATGATGCCGGCCATGTCGAGCGTGAGGCGGATGATGACCGACGACAGGCACAGCGGCAGGATCTGCGACCACAGGATCCGGGCGCCCGACGCGCCTTGCAGGACGGCGGCCATCACGAACTCCCGGTCGCGCAGCCCCATCGCCTCCGCGCGCGCGAGCCTCGCGTACGGCGGCCATGTGGTCAGCGCGATCGCGACGATGGCGTTCTCGATTCCCGGGCCGAGGGCGGAGGCGAACGCGAGGGCCAGGATCAGGCGCGGGAAGGCGAGGAAGATGTCGGTGATCCGCATCAGCACCGCATCGACCCAGCCGCCGAAATACCCGGCGCAGAGCCCGATCAGCAGGCCGACGGGTGCGACGATCGCGCAGACGAGGCCGACGATGGTCAGCGTGATGCGCGAGCCGAACACGATTCGCGCGAAGATGTCGCGGCCGTGCTCGTCGGTGCCGAGCAGGTGGTGCCAAGTCGGCGCCTGCAAGCGGTCGGACAGAACTTGGTTGATCGCGGATGCTGGGCTGGCCAGGACCGGTGCCACGATCGCGACGAGGACGAGGCCCAGCACGATCGTAAGACCGACCATCGCCAGCGTGTTCCGCCGGAGCATCAGCGCGCCGCGGTACCAGCGGCCGAGCCGGGCCTGCAGGCGGCTGCCCGGGTTTTCGGCGCGCAGCCAGGTTGCCGTGGCACTCATCGGGCGCGCCGCACGCGCGGGTCGACCAGCGGGTACAGCAGGTCGGAGATCAGGTTCAGGCCGATATACACGACGCCGATCACGACGGTGCCGCCGAGCACCGCGTTCATGTCCGCGTTGAACAGCGAGTTCTTGAGGTAGAGGCCGAGGCCGGGCCACGCGAACACCGTCTCGGTCAGCACGGCACCTTCGAGCAACGTGCCGAAGGCGAGCGCGATCACCGTGATGAGCGGCATCCAGATGTTGCCGAGCGCATGGACCCACACGACACGTGTGCGCGAGAGACCCTTTGCGCGGGCGGCAAGGATGTATTCCTGCGACAACTGGCCGAGCATGAAGGCGCGCGTCATGCGCGCGATGTACGCGAGCGAGTACAGGCCGAGGATCGCGGCCGGCAGCACCAAGTGGCTGAGCGCGTTGCGGAACACGTCCCACTCGCCCGCGAGCGCGCTGTCGACGGTGATCATGCCGGTGACCGGTTCGACGATGTCCTCGTAGCCGACATCGAGTCTGCCGGGGCCGCTCACCCAGTCGAGCCGCGCGTAGAACACCAGCAGGCCGACCAGCCCGAGCCAGAAGATCGGCGTCGAGTAGCCGATCAAGCGAGCCGAACCGCACGATCTGGTCCTGCCATTTGCCGCGCCTCGTCGCCGCGATCACGCCGGCCGGGATGCCGAGGACGATACCGATCAGAAGCCCGACCGCCGACAGTTCGATGGTGGCCGGAAATACGCGCAAAAGATCTTCCAGCACCGGGCGCGATGTGATGACGGACGTGCCGAAATCGCCGTGCAGCACATGCGTCAGGTAGCGCCAGTATTGCACCGGGATCGGCAGGTCGATCCCCATCTCCAGCCGGACCCGCTGATACAGCTCGTTCGGCGCATGGTCGCCGACCACGGCCAGCACGGGGTCGATCGGGATCAGCCGGCCGATCACGAACGTGACCAGGGTCAGCCCGAGAAACGTGAGCGCCACGGACCCGAGGATCCGTGGCACCCGCGTCGCAATCCGAAGCATGGGCGTGGGCGTCTTACTTCGTGATCTTGCGGTAGTAGACGAGATCGGACGCGATCCCGACGACGAACCCGTGCACGTCCGCGCGCGTGCCGACCGGGGTCAGCGTCTGGAACAGGAACGCGAACGGTCCCGTGTCGGTGATGGTCTTCTGCAGATCGGCGTACATCGCCGTCCGCTTCGCCGTGTCCTTCTCCTGTGCCGCCGCCGTCACCTGCGCGCTGATCTGCGGGATCAGCCAGTGGTTGCGCCACGCCAGCACCCGGTGTTTGGCCGTGTCGCTGTCGTCGGTGTTGTAGCCGAACCCGTCGGCGTTGCTGTGCGGATCGAGGTAGTCGGGGCCCCAGTCGAGCAGCGCCAGCTGGTGCTTGCGGCCGCGATACGTCGTGTAGAGCTGCTTCTCCTCGACGGGCACGAGGTTCACGCGGATCCCCACCTGCCCGAGCGTCTGCTGGATCGACTGCGCGATGTCGGTGCCGGGCGAGGTGCTGTAGGTGGTCAGGTCGACGTCGAACCCGTTCGGATAGCCCGCGTCGGACAGCAGCGACTTGGCCTTCGCGATGTCGAACTTGAACGGATGATAGTCGGTGCTGGCGAACAGTCCGGCCGGCAGGAACGTCTGGTGCGGCACCATCCGGCCCTTCAGGAAGCTGTCCGACATCGCCTGCGTGTCGACGGCGTCCTTGATCGCCTCACGTACCTTCGGATTGGCGAGCGGCGTGTCCGACTGGTTCATCGCCAGATACCAGATGTTGGTCCACGGCAGCGTCTGGATCGCGACGTCCTTGTTGCTGCCGAGGGCCGTGATCTGGTCGGGCGTCAGGTCGCGCGCGATGTCGACGTCGCCCTTCTCCAGCAGCAGCCGCTGGCTCGACGGCTCGGCGACGTTGCGGATCACGACGCGCTTGATCCCCGGCGCGCCGAGCCGGTAGGCCGGGTTGGCCTCCATCGTGACGCTCTCGTTCGGCTTCCACGACAGCAGCTTGAACGCGCCAGACGCGGCCGAGTGGTTTTTAAGCCACGCATTGCCGAGGTCGCCGTTCGCGTCGTGTGCCATCGCGACGCTTTTCTCGACGACCGAGCCCACGACGGACGTGAACACGTTCAGCACCAGCGTCGGCGCGAACGTTTCGGGAATCGTCAGGGTCAGCGTGGCGGGATCGGTCGCGACGACGTTCTTCGCGACGTTGTCCTTGGTCCAGCCGAACTGGCTGAGCAGGAAGCCGGGCGATTTGTCGAGGATCACCACCCGCTGCAACGAGAACGCGGCGTCGGCGGCGGTGACAGGCGCGCCGGACTGGAACGTCTGCCCGGGACGCAGCTTCAGCGTGATCGTGTGGCCGTCCGGGCTGACATCCCAGCTCTCGGCGACGCCGCCGACCATCTTCGTCAGATCCTCCGGCTCGTACCGGATCAGGCGGTCGTAGACGTTGGTGATGATCTCGTTGCCGCTGAACTCATACGATTCCGCAGGGTCGAGCGAGATCAGGTCGTCGATCTGCTTGGCCATCACCACCGTGTCCTTCGGCGTCGCGGCCAGCGCGCCGCTGAGCGCGGTGGTGGCCAGCAGCATGGCGATGGCGATCGTGCGCTTCATCCAGAGCCTCCGGTTACGTGTCGAACCGGAGTAGGCACGATCACGCGGCCGTGGCCAAGCGTCTAGCCTCGGGCGTCTAGCCGCAGGTGGGCGGGGCGAGTTTGAACTCCGTCAGATTGCCCTGCATCGAGAAGTCGCCGAAGTTCATCAGCAGGTCGTCGGCGACGCCGTTCCCGAAATAGCGCATCGACACCTCGTAGGTCGGCAAGATCGCGCTCGGGCCGTGGTCGAAGAACGCGATGTGGAACTTGCCGCTCGGCAGCCGCGCGAGGCTCGGCCGCTTCGTGTCGGCCGTGCTGGTGGGCGTCCAGCCGCCCATGACGATGGAGCTGTCCTCCGGCCCCTTCTCGCTGGTGCCGTCGAACAACGGCAACGCGATGAAATGCTTGCCGTCGGCGGCGGCGGCCAGCAGCGCCTCCGTGTGCGCGGTCGGGAACAGCGTGCCGGGTGCGAGCGGCAACGTCTCGGCTTTCGGCAGGACGTAGGTCGCGTGCCCTTTCAGGCCCGGACCGTCCAGCGTGCTCTCGCCTTCGACGTCGCTGGTCACGGCCGCGTCGGTCATCTGCTTCATGCGGTAGCGCATGTGCAGCCCGTCCTTGCTCTCGAACGTCGAGTAGTCGGACAGCATGTGGATGTCCTGGCCGTCGCCGTTGGTGACCGTCATGTCGAGCCGCTGCTGGGTCGACCAGCCCTCGCACGCGTCGATGAAGGCGTACGTCATCGACCCCGTCGCCGCCTGCACGCCGCCGTCCTTGGCGGTCGCGAGTTTCAGCGCATACGTGGCGCGGTGGGCGGCGAGCGGGATCGCGCCGAGATCGGCCGCCCAAGTTACCGACGATGCGGTGGACGACACCAGCAAAACGGCCGCGGGAATCAGGGTCGCGAGGATATTACGCATGAGGCTCTCCGCCAGGGATAGGCGCGCGTTTCGGCGCGGCCGCCGGCGATGATATGGCGCGCGCCATGCGACGGCCAATAGAAGCTTTGGGCGGGGTGGACCGGGCGGGCGCGGCGGCGCACCTGAATGCGGGCCTTGCCGCGACCATGGCGGGCGACCACGAAGCGGCCGCCGACGCCTACCGGGCCGCGTTGCGCCGCGATCCGTCGCTGCTGCCGGCGCACAACAACCTGGCGCTGGCATTGCGGGCGCAACACCGGTTCGAGCGGGCGGAGGCGGCGGCCCGGGCCGGATTGCGGCACGGTCCCGACGCGGCACCGCTGCACCACACGCTCGGCCTGATCCTGCGCGATCTGCGGCGGCACGCGGAGTCCGCGACCGCGCATGCGTGGGCGATCGCGAACATGCCGGATTTCGCGCCCGCCTATCTGGGCCTCGGCAACGCGCGCCGCACGCTGGGCGACACGGAAGGGGCGGAGAAGATGCTGCGGACGGCGCGGCGGCTCGACCCGGCCGACGCCGCGACCACGCTGGCGCTGGCGATGCTGCTGCTCGCGACCGGCCGGCACGACGAAGGCTGGGCGCTGCACGAGGCGCGGCTCCCGGGCGCGGGCGTCACGTTCTCCGACGCACCCGCCTGGGACGGCGCGCCCACGGCGGAGACGGTGCTGATCGAGGCCGAACAGGGTTTTGGCGACACGATCCAGTTTTCCCGCCTGCTGCCGGAAGCCGCGCGGCGCGCCCCGGTCATCGCCCGCGTGCCCCCGGCCCTGGTTCGGCTGCTCGCGACGCTGCCCGGCGGCATTCCGGTCGTCCCGAACACCGAGCCGCCACCGCCGCATGCCCGCGCGTGCCGCCTGATGAGCCTGCCGCATCTGATCGGCGTGTCCGGCGCGCCGGTGCCCTACCTATCGGCCGATCCGGCACGCTGGTCGGCGCGGCTCGCCAAACTGCCGGGTCCGCGCATCGGCCTCGCCTGGGCCGGCGGCACGGCATTCGCCGAGGCGGCCGACAAGGTGCTGCCGGCCGCACAGGTGGAACGGCTGGTCCGCCTGCCCGCCTCGTTCGTCTCGCTCCAGGTCGGCCCGGCCCCGAAACCGCGGACGCGGCTGTTCGACCCGTCCGCCGAGCTGACCGATTTCGCCGAGACGGCGGCGCTGATCGCCGCACTCGACCTGATCGTCTCGGTCGACACGGCGGTCGCCCACCTGGCCGGCGCGATGGGCAAGCCGGTCTGGCTGCTCGACCGCGCCGATGGCTGCTGGCGCTGGCAGCCCGGCTTCGGCCCGGCCGGCTGGTATCCGACGCTGCGGATCTTCAGGCAGGACACGATCGGGGATTGGCGCGGACCGGTGGACGCGGTGCTGGCCGCCTACTCGTCCGACTTCAGTGCCAGCGCCCGCGCGTAGGCGTCCCGGCGGCCGACACCGGTGATCGCCGCCGCCGCGTCGGCCGCGCCGCGCACGCCGAGGCCCGCGTCGAGGCCGGCGCGCAACGCGGCATCCAGCGCGTCCGGTGCCAGTTCCTCGGCGGGCGCGGGGCCGACCAGGACGACGATCTCGCCCCGCGCCGCCTCGATCGCGTAGTGGGACGCGAGGGTCGAAAGGTCGCCGCGCCGCACCTCCTCGAACCGCTTGGTCAGCTCGCGCGCGACCGCCGCCGGGCGGGCACCCCCGAACACCGCCGCCATGTCCGAAAGTGCCTCGGCCAGCCGGTGCGGGGCCTCGTGAAAGATCATCGTCGCCGAAAGACCGGCCCGCTCGGCCGCGCGAAAACCCTCGAACACCGTTTTGCGCGCGGCCGAGCGGGGCGGGGGGAAGCCCGCGAACAGGTACGGGTGCGGCGGCAGGCCGGACAGGATCAGCGCCAGCGTCGCCGCGTTCGCACCGGGCAGGCCGCCCACATGATGCCCGGCCTCGATCGCGGCGCGCACCAGCCGGTAGCCGGGGTCGGACAGCAGCGGCATCCCGGCGTCGCTGACCAGGGCGACGCATTTCCCCTCCGCCAGCAGCGCCAGGATGCCGGGCGTCCGCGCATCCTCGTTGTGCTCGTGCAGCGGGGTCGTCCGCGCCTCGATCCCGTAGGCGGCCAGCAGGCGCGCGGTCGACCGCGTATCCTCGCACAGCACCACATCCGCCGCCTTCAAGGCCGCCACCGCGCGCCCTGTCATATCGCCGAGATTGCCGATCGGGGTCGGAACCAGCACAAGGCCCCGGAACGTTTCGCGTCCGCGCCCGTCTAGGCTCGGCAACGAAGGAGAATCGAATGTCTCGTCAGAGTCGGGTTCACGCGTCATCCGGGCTCCTGCTGGCGGGGCTCCTCGCAGGCGCGTTGACCGGCTGCGTCAACGGCGAGACCTCCGCCCGACCGCAATATGGCGCAAATGCGGGCGGCGCGTCCGGTCCGACCCCGCTCGCGGGTGCGGCGACGCCGGTGCCGGGCGGGCGCGGGGTCGCGATCCTGGCCCCGGTCACCGGCCCGAACGCGGAGCGCGGCGCCACATTGGTGAACGCGGCGCAGCTCGCCCTGGGCGGGGCACCACTCGATGTGCGCGATACCGGCGGCACGCCGCAGGGTGCGGCGGCGGCGGCGCAGGCGGCGATCGCGGCCGGGGCCGGAGTGCTGATCGGGCCGCTGACCGGGGCGGAGACGCAGGCGGTGGCGCCGGTGGCCCGGGCCGCGCACGTTCCGGTGCTGGCGTTCACCAACGACAGCTCCGTCGGCGGCGACGACGTCTGGGCGCTGGGCGTGACGCCGGGGCAACAGGTCCGCCGGCTTGTCGCGGCCAGCGTGGCGCAGGGCAAATCCCGCTTCGCCGCGGTGCTGCCCGACACCGTGTTCGGCCACACGATGGCGCAGGCGCTGACCAACGCGACATCGTCGGCCGGCGTGGCCTCGCCCGACATCCACTTCCACACCGACAGCAACGCCTCGATCGCCGCCGCGATGAAGGATGTCTCCGGCTTCAACAGCCGGCGCGGCCCGCTCGACGACGAGATCGCGGCGGCGCGGGCCCGTCACGACAAGGCGGCGGTCGCGGCATTGCGGGCGCAGGGCGTCGGTGCCGCCCCGTTCGACGCGCTGCTGCTGGCCGACACCGGCGAGCGCCTCGCGTATCTGTCGACGTTCCTCGAATACTACGACATCGGCTCCTCGAACGCGCGGCTGCTCGGCCCGGCGCTGTGGGCGGAACCGGCGACCCATGCCGGCGCGCAGGTCGACGGGGCCTGGTACGCGGCCCCGGACCCTTCCGCACGGGGCAACTTCGACGCGGCGTACAACGCCAAGAACGGCGCGCCCGCGCCCGGTCTGGCCGATCTCGCCTACGACGCGGCGTCGATCGCAAAGGCGGCGGCGGCCGACGGCTACTCGCCCGCCAGCCTCACGCGCCCGGACGGGTTCACCGGGGCCGACGGCGTGATCGCGCTGCGGCCGGACGGGTCGGTGCGGCGCGGTTTGGCCGTGTTCGAGATCGGGCCCGACGGGACCAAGATCGTCGAACCGGCGCCGACTTCCGCCACCGACCCGGCGAGCTAAAGCCCCCGGTGGGCGTTGCCCGGTTGCTGTCGGCCGTGGCGGCGATCGGGGGTGTGCCGATGGCCGCCCTGCTGCTCGTGTGGGCCACCGGCGCGGTCGCGGGCGGGCCGATCCTATTCGCGCTGCTGGCGACGTTCCTGTCGAGCCTGATCCTGGCCGCGATCTGGATCTCGGACCTCGACAAGCTCGCCGCCACGATCCGGCGCGCGGCACTGGCCGACACCGCCGAACTGTCCGACGCGACCCGCCCGATGCTGCCGCCGCTGGCCCGCATGGCCGCCGGGATCGAGCGGCTGGCCCGCACGCTGGCCGACCGCGCCGCGCTGGTCGGGCAGTTGCTGCGGACCAACGAGGCGATCGTCGAGCGCCTGCCCGACCTGCTGCTGGTCCTGGGCGCCGACCGCTCCGTCCGCCGCGCCAACGCCGCCGCCCGCGCCGCCTTCGGGGCCGACATGCCGGCGGTGGTGCGCCATCCCGGCCTGCGCGCCGCGATCGACCAGGCATTCGCGAACGGCATGGCGGAGGCCGAACTGCTGCTGCCGGTGCCGGTCCGGCGCGAGGTGCAGGCGACCATCCTGCTGATCGACCCGCCGCTGGCCGATGGCGGGCACGCGATCGCCGTCCTGTCCGATCGCACGCGGGAGCGCGCGGTCGAGCGGATGCGGGCCGACTTCATCGCCAACGCGAGCCATGAGCTGCGGACGCCGCTCGCGAGCCTGGTCGGGTTCATCCACACGCTGCTCGGGCCGGCCGCCGACGACCCGCCCGCGCAGCAACGCTTCCTGCGCATCATGGCCGAGCAGGCGGAGCGGATGAACCGGCTGATCGACGACCTGCTGAGCCTGAGCCGGATCGAGCTGACGGAGCATCAGCCGCCATCCGAGCAGGTCGACATCGGGGCGGTCGCCGAGCGCATCGCCGCCGCGTTCGAGCCGCAGGTGCTGGCGCGAAACGTCCGCCTCGAACTGACCATCGACCCCGATCTGCCATCGGCGGTCGCGGACGCCGATCAGATCGAGCAGGTGCTGCAAAACCTCGTCGAGAACGCGATCAAGTATAGCCCCGAGGGTGCCCATGTCGGGCTGTCGGTCGAGGTCGCGAGCGGCAGCCGCTGGCCGGCCCGTCCCGGCATCGTGATCGGCGTGCGCGATGACGGTCCGGGCATTCCGAAGGCGCACGTGCCGCGCCTGACCGAGCGGTTCTACCGTGTCGACAAGGGGCGCGGCCGGGCGGCGGGCGGCACCGGGCTCGGTCTCGCGATCGTTCGCCATATCGTGAACCGCCATCGCGGCCAGCTCGTCATCGAGAGCGAGGAGGGGCGGGGCAGCCTGTTCGCGGTCTGGCTTCCCATCGCGGCCGCGCGCTGACCGCAACCGCGTCCGGGGCCGCACGTTCCGCACAGGACGAAATCCCCGGCCACAAAGGAACATGTCCATGACCAAATACATTTTGTTCGGCGCGACATTGATGCTGGCCGCGTGCGGCGCGCAAACCGGGCCGCCGGCCACCGGCATCAACAGCAGCGCCCCGAACGCGGCCAGCGCCGGCTCGAACCTCACCGGCGCGGGAAGTGACTCCCCGGCCCAGAGCGGCCCGGGCACGGGGGCCGGCGGCAGCGGTCCGGGCAGTGCCGGTGCCCCGACCCACTAGGGGGCCGGTGATGAAATACGTCGTTTTCGCGATGGTCCTGGCCTTGGCGGCGTGCGGGATGCAGACCGGCCCGCCAGCCTCCGGCGCGAACAGCAGTGCCCCCAACGCCGTGGACGCCGCCCACAGCGGTGTCACCGGCGGCGGCTCCAACGCGTTCAACCGGCAGGCCCCCGTGACCGATTAAGCCTTGGTCACCGGCTGAGCCTGCTTCGCGTCCGTCCGGGTTCGCGCTAGATTTTGGCCATGCAAGACGCCCGGATCGCCGAAAACCATCCCGCCGGAACCATTCACCGGCGGGACTACACGCCACCGCCGTTCCTCATCGATGAGGTCGCGTTGCGGATCACGCTCGATCCGCACGCGACCCTCGTCGCCTCCAAGCTCACGATCCGCCGCAATCCCGCCGGCGATCCGGCCGCCCGCCTGCACCTCGATGGCGACGGCCCGGCGCTGTTGCGGCTGTCGGTCGACGGCGTCGAACAACCGGCCAGCGCCTACGAAGTCGACGCGCGGGGGCTGACCCTGCTGGCCCCGCCCGATCACGGCACGATCGAGATCGAGGTCCGGATCGACCCCACCGCCAACACCGAACTGTCCGGCCTGTATCGCTCCGGCGACGGCTACTTCACCCAGTGCGAGGCGGAGGGCTTTCGCCGCATCACCTTCTTCCCCGACCGGCCGGACGTGATGAGCCGCTACGACGTGACCGTGATCGGCGACGCGGCGACACCGGTCCTGCTGTCGAACGGCAACCCGGTCGGCCAAGGCACCGACGAACAGGGCCGGCCGTGGGCGCACTGGCACGATCCGCACCCAAAACCCTGCTACCTGTTCGCGCTGGTCGCCGGCCCCCTGATCGCCGTCCACGACAGTTTCACCACCGCATCGGGCCGCGACGTCAAACTCGCGATCTGGGTCCGTAAGGGCGACGAGGATCGCTGCGGCTGGGCGATGGAGAGCCTGAAGGCGTCGATGGCCTGGGACGAGCGCGTCTACGGCTTCGAATACGATCTGGACGTGTTCAACATCGCCGCCGTGTCCGACTTCAACATGGGTGCGATGGAGAACAAGGGCCTCAACGTCTTCAACACGAAATACATCCTGGCGCGGCCGGAGACGGCGACCGACGGGGATTACGACGGCATCGAGACCGTCGTCGCGCACGAGTATTTCCACAACTGGACCGGCAACCGGATCACCTGCCGCGACTGGTTCCAGCTTTCCCTGAAGGAGGGCCTGACGGTCTTCCGCGACCAGCAGTTCAGCGCCGATCAGGGCTCCGCCGCGGTACGGCGCATCGGCGACGTGCGCGGCCTGCGCGCCGGGCAGTTCACCGAGGATGCCGGCCCGATGGCCCATCCCGTCCGCCCGGACAGCTACGCCGCGATCGACAATTTCTACACCGCCACCGTCTACCGGAAGGGTGCGGAGGTGGTGCGGATGCTGCACGACACGTTGGGCGAAGCCGGGTTTCGGCGCGGCATGGACGAATACGTCCGCCGCCACGACAACCAGGCGGTCACGATCGAGGATTTCGTGTCCTCGCTCTCGGCCGGCTCCGGGGAAGATCTGTCGGCGTTCGAGGCGTGGTACGGGCAGGCCGGCACGCCGAGCGTCACCGTCAGCAATTCGTGGAAACCGGTCGGCAACGGCGGCACCTACACGCTGACACTCTCGCAGGAGACGCCGCCGACGCCGGGCCAGCCGGACAAGCGGCCGCTGCCGATCCCGGTCCGCCTCGGCCTGATCGGCCCGGACGGCGAGGAGTTCCTGGCGACGACCGTGCGGCTCGACCGGGTCGAGCAGGCGTTCAGTTCGAAGGTCTGCCGGCCAAGCCGGTCCCGTCGCTGCTGCGCGGCTTTTCGGCCCCGGTGAAACTGACCGGCCTGGACGAAGCGGCGCTGCGGCATCTGGCCACCTACGACACCGACCCGTTCGCCCGCTGGGACGCCGGGCAACAATACGCGCTCGGCGTGCTGCTGCGCGCGGTCGAGAGCGGCGATCATACGCTGGACGCCGGATTGTCGGACGCGTTCGCGCACGCGTTGTCCCGCGCCGACGAGGATTTTGCCTTTTGCGCGCAGGCGATGGCGCTGCCGTCCGAGGGCATGCTCGCGGCCGCGATGGCGATCGAAAACCCCGCCGCCATTCACGATGCCCGGGAGGCATTTCGGCGCGCGCTGGCGCTGAAACACCGGGCGGCGCTGCTGGATTTGTATACGCGCCTGACCGACACCGGACCGTACGTGTTCGACGGCCCGTCCGCCGGCCGCCGGTCCGCGCGCAACGCGGCGCTCGCGTATCTGTCGACCCTCGGCGACCCGGCGCTGGCGGAGGCGCAGTTCGCGGCGGCGACGAACATGACCGACAGCCTGGCCGCCCTGGCCTCGCTCGCCGCGATCGGCGGACCGGCGGCCGAGCGGGCGCTCGCCACGTTCCACGCGCGGTGGCGCGAGGATCCGCTAGTGGTCGACAAATGGTTCGCGATCCAGGCGTTCGCCCGCGCCGACGCGATCGGGACGGTTCGGACGCTGATGGGCCACCCGGACTTCTCGCTCCGCAACCCGAACCGGTTTCGCGCCCTGATCGGCGCCTTCTCGGGCAACGCGGCGGCGTTCCACGCGGCCGACGGTGCGGGCTACGCGCTGGTGGCCGATTCCGTGATCGAGCTCGATCCGACCAACGGTCAGGTCGCGGCCCGCACCGTCGGCGCGCTGGCGTCGTGGCGGCGGCAGCAGCCGGAGCGGGCGGCCATGATGCGGGCGGCGCTGGAGCGGGTCGGGGCGGCTCCGGGGGTTAGCCGGTGGACGGCGGAGCAGGTGGCGCGGGCTTTGGGGTGAGTATGGTCCCGCCCTCGTGATTGCCGACTAAGGCTGATCGCTGCGTTTCTCGAACTCGCCGATGTGGGGGAGCTTCGAAAATGCAGTGGTTCGCCATCCTCTTCGTCGCCATCGCCGGTGCCCTCAACACCGCGCAAGGCGGCGCTCAACGGCCAGCTCGCCAAAGTCCTCGGCTCTCCCTGGCCGGCCGCCATCGTCGTCTACGTCGTCGGCCTGATCGGCATCGGTTGCGCCCTCCCGTTCGTGACCTTCGACTGGCCGACGCTGGCGAAGATGGGCGAGGCGCCGTGGTGGGCGTGGATCGGCGGATTGCTCGGCGCGGTGTTCGTGATGGGCATGCTGATGTTCGCGCAAAAGCTCGGCGCGGGCGTGTTCACCGGCGTGTCGGTGACCGCCGCTGTCGTGGCCTCCCTCGCGCTGGACCATTTCGGGCTGGTCGGGTTCAAGGAGCACGCGATCAACCTGTGGCGGGTCGCGGGCGGCCTGCTGATGATCGGCGGCCTCGCACTGATCGCGGCCTTTTAGCCGACGAACTCGGCGACGCCGGCCACGATCTCGGCGAGCCCGGTCCGGATCACCTCGACCCCCGGTGGGAACGCGGTCAGCAGCCGGCTCGGCGTCTGGCGGTCCAGCAGCACGAACGCGCCGCGATCGCCGGCCGCCCGGATCAGTCGTCCGAACGCCTGGCGCAACCGATGCCGCGCGATCCGGTCGTCGTACGATTTCGGATCGCCGCCCGACAGATGCACCCGCCGCTCGCGGTGCAAGATGTCCGGACGCGCCCACGGCACCCGCTCGAACACGACAAGCCGCAGCGAGCGGCCGGGCACGTCCACGCCGTCGCGCATCGCGTCGGTGCCGAGCAGGCAGCTGTCCGGCTCGGTCCGAAAGACGTCGACCAGCGTCGCATTGTCCATCGCGTCGACATGCTGGGCGAGCAGCGCGATCCCCGCCGCCTCCAGCGGTCCGGCGATTTTGGCGTGCACGGCGCGCAGCCGCGAGATGGCGGTGAACAGGCCGAGCGCCCCGCCGCCCGCCGCCACGAACAGCGCCCGGTACGCTGCCGCCAGCGCGGGAATATCGCCGCCCGAAACATCGGTCGCGACGTACACGCGGGTTTGCGCCGGGTAGTCGAACGGGCTGCCGACGGCGACCCGGATCGCGGGCATCGCCAGATGGGGTGCCCCGACCCGCGCCTCCGCCCCGGCCCACGCGATTTCCACGGGCTCGCCGGGGTCGCGCAGCGTCGCCGACGTGACCAGCAGGCCGTGCGCCGCGCGCGCGAGGGTGGCGACGAACGGGATCGTGGGGTCGAGCCAGTGCCGCAGCAAAGCGACGTCGCGGTCGCCGGCGTCCCGGCGGTCGAGCCGCAGGAAGCCGACATGGGCCGGCCGGACACCGGGCTCGGGCGCCGGCTCGGCCAGCTCCTCGAGCATCGCGCGCCATGCCGACACCCGGTCCAGCGCCCGCCGCCGCAGCGTCCGCGCCACGGCGGAAATCCGGTCCCGCAGATCGGCCGGCATCTCCTCCGCCTCCTCGTCGAGCCGCGCCACCAGCCGCTCCGACAACGTGCGGAGCGGCTGTTCGAGCCGGGAATACGCGCGGGCCAGGGCGGCCGCCGCCTCGGCCAGACCGGGTCCCAGCGGACGCAGATCGGCCTCGTGCGAGCCGGGCCGTGGTTCGGCATCGCCTGGCAGCCGCGCCAGCACCTGCCGGCGCAAGGCGCGCAACACCGCCTCGGTCGGGTTTTCCCGCCCCGGTTCGAGGCCCCCCACATCGGGCGCGTCCTCGGTCAGCCGCAGCGACCAGCCCGGGGCGGGCAACGCGCGCGCGGCCTGCAGGATCGCGTCGAGCGGCGCTTCCAGTTCGGGCCGTCCGGCCACCAGATCCTCGACCCGCCGCCGGATTCCTCGCGCGCGGGACCGTGCCCCTTCGGCACCCTAGCAGCCAGCGCCGCAGCTCGGCCGTCTCGACGCCCGACAGCTCGGCCGCGAACGCGCCGTCGGCGGCGTCGAACAGATGGTGGCCCTCGTCGAACACGTAACGGGTCGGGGCCGCCATGCCGTCGATCCCGTCGCCGTCGCCGAACGCGTGGCCGGCCTGGCTCATCACCAGCGCGTGGTTGGCGACCACCAGCTCGGCATCCCTTGCGCGGCGGACCGTGTGCTCGACGAAGCAGGTCTTCCAGTGCGGGCAGGCGGAGTGGATGCATTCGCCGCGCCGGTCGGCGAGCCCCGTGGTGAAGCCGGAGCCGAACAGCTCCGAAAACCAGCCCGGCAGGTCGCCGCCCGCGATGTCCCCGTCCGACGTGGCCGAGGCCCAGCGCGCGATCAGGCCGAGCGGCACCATCGTCGCCGCCGCGCCGGACGCGGCGGCGTTGACCGCGTCCTCGTAGTTCAGCAGGCAGAAGTAGTTTTCGCGCCCCTTGCGGACCACGACGCGCCGCCGCCGCTCGGCCGCGTTCGGCACGAGGCGCACCAGCTCGGCGTCGATCTGGCGCTGCAGGTGCCGCGTGTAGGTCGAAATCCAGACGCTGCCCCGGTTGCGCTCCGCCCACAGCGACGCGGGTGCGACGTAGCCGAGCGTCTTGCCGGTGCCGGTTCCGGCCTCGGCCAGCACCAGCGTCGGCTCGCCGCGCGCCTCCCGCGGCGCGAACGCGGGCACGACCGCGGCTGCGAAATCGGCCTGGCCCGGCCGTTGCTCCGCGTGCGGCCCGAGCAGTTGGGCCAGCCGCAGCCGAGCCTCGGCCCCGGTGACGCCGGTCGCGGCCGGCGGCGGGGGCGGCGGCCGCTCCTCCCATTCCGGCAAATTCTGCCAGACTTTAAGCGGCCCGGTCGCGGCCATCGCGGTCGGATGGCCAAGTGCCGTCATCACGGCCCGCGCCCATGGCCAGCCGGCCTGGCCCATCCGGGCGGCAAGCCCGGCAAGCTCCTTCGAGCCCGGCAACGGAGCGAGCTGCCGCAGCCGGCCGAGCAGCGCGTCGGCGATGCCCGGCAGGGAGACGGCCGCGTCGGCGCGGGTCGTGGGTGCCGGCAGATCGAGCGCCATCGCCAGGCCGCGCGGCGTCGGCGCGGCGGCTCGCGCGGGGTGGACGAACGCGAACAGTTCCAACAGGTCGAACGCGTCGATCCGCGCCGTCCCGAGCCTTCGCGCGTTGGCCGGCGCATGCACGACCAGTGGCGGGGGCGCGCGCCGGAAAAACGCCAGCGCCTCCTCGGCCGGAAGGTCGAGCAGTTCGCCGTCCTCGGTCAAAATACTCGCTCGGCCCACGCCGGTGACCAGGGCCGGCGCTGAACTCATGGATGCAGTATAAGCGTCGGCCGTGATTGACCAACCCACCCCTCGTTCATAGCTTGCGGCCATGTCCGAAACCCTGTTTCCCAAAGCGTGGCCGTTCGAGGAGGCCCGCAAAGTCGCCGACCGGCTCGCCGCCAGCGGCAAGGCGAGCGCCCTGTTCGAGACCGGCTACGGCCCGTCCGGCCTGCCGCATATCGGCACCTTCGGCGAGGTCGCGCGCACCAGCTGGGTCCGCCACGCGTTCGGCGTGATGACCGGCCTGCCGTCGCGCCTGCTGGCGTTCAGCGACGACATGGACGGGCTGCGGAAGGTTCCGGACAACGTGCCGAACCCCGAGATGCTGCGCGAATTCCTGGGCCAGCCGCTGACCCGCGTCCCCGACCCGTTCGGCACCCATGCCAGTTTCGGCGCGCACAACAACGCGCGGTTGCGGGCCTTCCTCGACGGGTTCGGCTTCGACTACGAGTTCGCGTCCAGCACCGATTACTACGCGGCCGGCGTGTTCGACGCGGCGTTGCTCGATGTGTTGCGCCACCACGACGAGATCGTGGCCGCGATCCTGCCGACGCTCCGTGCCGTGCGGGCCGCGACCTACTCGCCGGTGCTGCCGATCCATCCCCGCACCGGTGTCGTGATGCAGGTCGCGATCGACCGGGTGGACGCGGCGGCCGGGACGGTGTTCTGGCGCGATCCGGAGACGGGCGAGGCGTTCGAGACGCCGGTCACCGGCGGCCACGCGAAGCTGCAATGGAAGGCCGACTGGGCGATGCGCTGGCATGCGCTCGGCGTCGATTACGAGATGTCGGGCAAGGATCTGATCGACAGCGTGAAACTGTCGTCGAAGGTGTGCCGTATCCTGGGGACGGCACCGCCGGCCTCGCTCACCTACGAGCTGTTTCTGGACGAGCAGGCGGAAAAGATCAGCAAGTCGCGCGGTAACGGCCTGACGATCGATGAATGGCTCCGGTACGCGCCGCCCGAAAGCCTGTCCCAATTCATGTACAATCAACCGCAACGTGCGAAACGGCTGTTCTGGGGCGTCATCCCGCGCGCCGCCGAAGAGTACGTCGCGAATGCGGAAAAGGCGGCCGTCCAGACCGGCGCCGATCTGATGGCCAACCCCGCGTGGCATATCCACGGCGGCGCGGTGCCCGCCACCGCGCACACGCCGGTCGGCTTCGCGATGCTGCTGAACCTCGCCAGCGTGATCGGGGCCGAAGATTCGTCCGTGCTGTGGGGCTATCTGCGCCGCTACGCCCCGGAGGCGAGCCCGGAGCGGGAGCCGTTCCTGGCGCGTCTGGTGGACTACGCCGTCGCCTACTGCCGCGATTTCGTGTTGCCGCGAAAGGTCTATAGGGATCCCGACCCGACCGAGCGCGGTGCCCTCGGCGACCTCGCGGACCGGCTGCGCGTGCTGCCGCCCGCCACCCCGGCCGAGGCGATACAGGACGTGATCTATGCCGTGGGCAACCAGCACATGACCAATGCCAGGCTGCGCGTCTGGTTCCAGTGCCTGTATCAGGTGCTGCTCGGCCAGGAGGACGGTCCGCGCTTCGGCCAGTTCGCCGCGATCTTCGGCCTGCCGGAGACGGTCGGCCTGATCGACGCCGCACTCGCGCGGGCACCGCACGCGGCGGCCGCGTAAATGGCCTGGATCCGGCGCAACCTGCGCCACATCCCGGCCGTGCTCGGCGTCTGCCTGCTGATCGGCGCCATCTATGTCGTGCAGAAGGAGTTCCGGGGCCTCAAGATCGACGAGGTTCGGCACGCGCTGTCGCATATCCCGGCCCGCTCCATCGTCATCGCCGGGTTCTGCACCATCGCCGCGTACGGCGTGCTGACGTTCTACGACCGGCTCGGCACGATCTACGCCGGCAACCGGGTCAGCTACGCCCGCGCCGCCTTCGCCTCGTTCTGCGCTTACGCGCTGTCGCACAATCTCGGTTTCGCGGCAGTGTCGGGAGCCGCCGTCCGGTACCGGCTCTATTCAAACTGGGGCCTCGAACCGGTCCAGATCGCGAAGGTCGTCGCGTTCTGCTCGCTGACGTTCGGCCTCGGTGCGATGAGCCTCGGCGGCGTGATCGTGTTTCTCGAGCCCGGGGCGCTGCCGTATTTCGGCGACCATCTGCCGCGCTGGGCGATCTACGCGCTCGGCGTCGTGCTGCTGGGGCTGCCGTCCGGCTACGTCGCGGTCAGCGCCTGCATGCCGGTCATCCACATCCGCGGCCGCGAGATCGAGTTGCCGCATTGGCGCATGGCGCTGATGCAGGTGGCGCTGGCCACGGTCGACGTCGCCGTGACCGCCGCGATCTTCTACTCGCTGGTGCCGCACGTGCACGGGCTGACCTACGTCCGGCTGCTCGCGGTCTATCTGTCGTGCTACTCGGCCGGGCTGATCGCGACCATCCCGGGCGGCCTCGGCGTGTTCGACAGCGCGATGCTGTTCGGCCTGGCACCCTATCTGCCGGCGCAAACGATCGTGGCCGCGATCCTGCTGTTCCGCTTCTATTACTACATCATCCCCCTGTTCCTGGCCGGCAGCATGTTCGCCGGCAACGAGCTCGTGCTGCGGGGCCGCAGCATGATCGGCCGTGCGCCGATCAGCCCGCGCGCCCGCTGGAGCGAGCCCGACTTCGCCGTCGCCGCCGCGACCGGTGCCGTCGCGATCTGCGGCTTCATGCTGCTGTGTTTGGGCGTGCTGGAGCACAAGCCCGACTTCTCCTGGATCGACCCCGATTTCGGCGAGGTCGCGTCGCAGGCCGGCCAGTTCCTGCCATCCCTGATCGGTGCCGCGCTGCTGGTGACCGCGTCCGGCCTGTCGCGCCGCGTCAACCTCGCCTGGGGCGCGTCGCTGGTCCTGCTGCCGCTCGGCGCATTGCTGCTGCTGGCCGAACAGGAGCCGATCTGGCTCGCCATACTGCTCGGGCTGACCATCGTCCTGGTCGCCCCGTATCGCTCGACCTTCTACCGCGCGTCGCGCGTGCTGGCCGGGCCGCTCACGGCCGATGTCGCCGTGCCGCTCGCCGTGTTCGTCTGCTGCGTGCTGGCGCTGCCGCTGTTCGAGCGGCATGTCCGCTGGATCGGCGACGACAGCTTCTGGAACGTGATCGCCTCGCCCAGCCTGCCGAACTCGTTGCGCGCATCCGTCGCCGTCGTCGTGTCTGCTGGGCCTTGCCGCACTCTGGCGGCTGCTGCGCCCCGGCCGCGTCGGCTGGACGCCGTGGAGTGCCGAAACCTACCGCCAGTTCGCGGCGCTCGGCGGCGTTCCGCCCACCCGCGCGGACGGCATGGTCTGGGGCGAGGGCGGCCGGGCGGCGCTCGCGTTCCGCCGCATGGGATCGCTCATGGTCGGCCTCGGCGACCCGGCGGGTGCTCAGTCGGACCGCGCCTCCGCCGTCTGGCGCCTGCGTGACTTGGCGCTCGAGGAGCGGCTGGAGCTGACGGTCTGGAACGCGCGCGACGATATGCGCCCCGCCTACGAGGCGATCGGGCTGGCCGCCGTCCCGTTCGCGCCGGACCGGCCCGGCCATTGGCTGATGCACGTCGCCGGGCGTGACGCGCCGGACCTCGCCGGATTGTCGCCCGACCTGTTGCTGCCCGGGCCCGCGCGGCGCGTGCCGGCGTAATGTCGGGCGATGGCGCGGGCGGGGTCGAGCTCCTCGAGGGCTCACCCAACCCGCTGGGCGCGACGTGGGACGGGCTCGGCGTCAACTTCGCCCTGTTCTCCGCCCACGCGACGCGCGTCGAACTCTGTCTGTTCGACGACACCGGCGCGGTCGAGATCGGCCGGGTCGATTTGCCGGAGTTCACCGACGAGGTCTGGCACGGCTATCTGCCCGACGCGCGGCCCAGCACCGTCTACGGCTACCGCGTGCACGGCCCGTTCTCGCCGGAGGCCGGCCACCGGTTCAACCCGCACAAGCTGCTGCTCGATCCCTACGCGCGCGGCGTTGTCGGGGCGTTGAAAGTCGATCCGGCGATCCACGGCTACACGATCGGCGATCCGGCCGCCGACCTCGGCCTCGACACCCGCGACAGCGCCCCGTTCGTCCCGAAATGCCGGGTAATCGACCCGGCGTTCACCTGGGGCGTCGACCGTGCGCCCCGCGTGCCGTGGGACCGGACCGTGTTCTACGAGCTGCACGTGCGCGGCTTCACCCAGCGCCATCCGGCGGTCCCCGACCGGTTGCGCGGCACGTTCGGCGGCCTCGCGAGCAAGCCGGTCGTCGCCTACCTCCGCGACCTCGGCGTCACCTCGGTCGAGTTGCTGCCGGTCCACGCGTTCGCCGACGATCCGCCGTTGGTCGAGCGCGGGCTCACGAACTACTGGGGTTACAGCACGGTCGGCTTCTTCGCCCCCGAACTGCGCTACTCCACCCGCGCCGCCATCAACGAATTCAAGGAGATGGTGGCCCGCCTGCA
Organism: uncultured Alphaproteobacteria bacterium; assembly: GCA_963756975.1. Lineage (GTDB taxonomy): Bacteria > Pseudomonadota > Alphaproteobacteria > Acetobacterales > Acetobacteraceae > CAVRQM01. Next base: position 1,624,159 of record CAVWPS010000002.1, read on the forward strand.
CGATGCCGGGATCGAGGTCATCCTCGACGTCGTCTACAACCACACCGCCGAGGGCAACGAACTCGGCCCCACGCTGTCGTTCAAGGGGATCGACAACGCGAGCTATTACCGGCTGATCCCCGGCCGGCCGCGCTTCTACATCAACGACACCGGCACCGGGAACACGCTCAACCTGAGCCACCCGCGCGTGCTGCAGATGGTCACCGACAGCCTGCGCTACTGGGTGACGGAGATGCACGTCGATGGGTTCCGCTTCGACCTCGGCACGATTCTGGCGCGCGAGCCGTCCGGTTTCGACGAGGGCGGCGGCTTCCTCGACAGCTGCCGCCAGGATCCGGTCCTGTCGCGGGTCAAACTGATCGCCGAGCCGTGGGATCTGGGTCCGGGCGGCTATCAGGTCGGCGGCTTCCCGCCCGGCTGGGCCGAGTGGAACGACCGCTTCCGCGACAACGTGCGCGGCTTCTGGAAGGGCGACCCGGGGCAGGCGGCGGAGATGGCCGCGCGCCTGTCCGCGTCCGGCGACAAGTTCAACCGGCGCGGACGCAAGCCGTGGAGCAGCGTCAACTTCATCACCGCCCATGACGGCTTCACGCTGCGCGACCTCGTCAGCTTCAACGACAAGCACAACGAGGCCAACCTCGAGGGCAACCGCGACGGCCATTCGGACAACCACAGCTGGAATTGCGGCGTCGAGGGCCCGACGGACGACCCGGATATCACCGCGTTGCGGTCCCGCCAGCAGCGCAACCTGCTGGCCACATTGCTGCTGAGCCAGGGCACGCCGCTGCTGACCGCCGGCGACGAGTTCTCGCGCAGTCAGGGCGGCAACAACAACGCGTATTGCCAGGACAACCCGATCTCCTGGATCGACTGGACGCCGACCGAGGAGGGCACGGCGCTGCACGCCTGGACCCGGCGGCTGCTCGCGCTGCGGCGCGACTTCCCGGTGCTGCGGCGGGCGCGCTTCCTGACCGGTGCCGCCGATGAGCTGAGCGGCATCCGCGACGTCTCCTGGATCAACGCGACGGGCCGCGAGATGACGCCCGACGATTGGCGCGACGGCAACACGCGCTGCTTCGGCATGCTGCTCGACGGCCGGGCGCGGGCCAGCAACGTCCGGCGCGCGGGCGAGGACGTGACGCTGCTGTGGCTGCAGAACGCCTATCATGGCGTGGTTCGCTTCATGCTGCCGCGCGTGGCCGGCGGCCGGGCATGGACCAGGGTGTTCGACACCGTCGATCCCGGCCTGTCGCCGGATACGTTCCGCGCCGGCCGGGCCTACGAAATGGCGGGCCGTTCGGCGGTGCTGCTGCAACTGCGGGCGAAGGCGTGATCGCCGCGACCCTTGAACCGGGCACGGGTCCGGAGGATGGTCCGGACATGTCAGAAGCAATGTTGGCGACGCGCGAAAAACTCGATCCGCAGGAGGCGCTGGTCTGCACGATGGTGCTGATCGCGGCGGCCGAGGGCGAGATGACCGACCGGGAGATCGGCGTCATGGCCGGTCTGGTCCAGACCCTGCCCGTGTTCCACGATTTCTCGACCGAGCGGCTCGACCACGCGACCGAGGCGACGATCGCCCTGCTCGACGAGGATGACGGCCTGACCCATGCCGGCCGCCTGATCCGCGACGCGCTGGAACCCCGGCTGCGCGAGACGGCGTACGCGCTCGGCTGCGAGGTGATCGCGGCCGACCGGTTCGCCGCCCAGGACAGCCTGCGGATGCTGGCGTTCCTGCGCGCCGAACTCGGTCTCGACCAGCTGGTCGCTTCGGCGATCGAGCGCGGGGCCCGCGCGCGGTTCCAGCAGGTCGCCAAACCGGCGGCCTGATCCGCGCGTTCCCTCCGCATAGTCAACGGAGCAACGACCATGTCCGACGATCCTGCCGCCACGTCGAAGGACGGCCCCGCGCGGGCCGGCACCGCGTTCGAGGTGCAAGGCCTGTTCTCGAACGATGCCGCCATGCAGGAGGCGATCGGGCAATTGACCCGGGCCGGCTTCGACCGCGCCGAGCTGAGCCTGCCGGTCGCCCAGCTCGATCCCGCGCATGCCACGCCCGAGACCTCGGCCGAGGTGCCGACGACGCCGATCGACGTGCAGCAGACGCGGACGATGGCGACCAGCATGGCCGGCACGATCGGCGCGTTCGCGGCCGCCGGGGCGATCATCGCGACCGGCGGTGCGGCGGCATTGGCGATCGCCGGGGCGGCCGCGGTCGGCGGCGGTGCCGCGGCGGTGGTCCATACGGCCGGTGACGGCATCGCGGCCAACGAGCAGCAGCGCCTCGACGACCGCGCGGCGGCCGGCGAATTGGTGCTGGCGGTGCGAACCATCACCGCCGACAAGCGCGACATCGCGATGCGGATCATGCGCGACTGCGGCGCGAGCCGGGTCGGCGACGTGGCCCGGACCACGGCCGAACTCGGCGCGGCCGAGCAGGACGGCGTCGACAGCACTGGCTGGACCGGCTGAGCTGATCTACGCCTTCGGGGTCGCGTTCCCCGGAGGCTTCCCTGCCCATCCCACCGCTGCCGCCGACGACGCAGAAGGAGTGGGCGATCGCCGCCGTGGCCGAGGCGGCTGGCGTCACCGGCGTGAACATCACCAGCGGCGACTACACGGCTTTGTTCGCGGTGGCCGGGACTCTCGGTCTGCCGCGCAATGGCCAGATGGGCTTTCGCACGGCCGCCGAGATCGGCGGCGCGGTCTGGCACGCCGGCATCCCCGCCGAGCCACGAACGTTCCGCGCCGCCGACCGTCTCGGCCAACGCCGCGCCGGACCCGGCCACGAGTTCGCGGGCGGCGACGGTGTCGCGCCGTCGCTCGACATGCTGGAGCTGCCGGGCGGCACCGTCATGCGGCTCGCGGGCGCCGCGATCATCGTGGCCGCCGACGGCGTGAGCGTCGCGGGCGAGGTCAGCTCCGAATACGCGCGCCTGCTGCACGTCTACGATGTCGACGCGGCCGGGCGGCTGGCCGAGGCGCGCCACGTGCCGGGGACGGTGTTCGTGCTGATGAGCGACGTCGGCGACGGGAATTACTGCCACTGGCTGATCGACGAGCTGCCCCGGCTGGCGCTGCTGCGGGGGCGGACGGACGTGACGATCGTCATCGCCGAGATCGACGCGCCGTGGCGGCGCGACCTGCTCGACATCGTCGGAATCGCCCCGGAGCGGATCGTGACCCTCGGCCCGCACGACGCATTGCGGGCGGACACCCTGCTGATCCCCGGTTCGGGCCGCGACATGCAGCATCCGGCGCGGAAGGGGGCCGCCTGGGTGTTCGACTGGCTGCGCGGCGAGGTCGCGTTGCCGGCGCTCGCACGATCGGTCCCGGCGGCACGGCCGAAGCGGCTGTATATCGGGCGCGGCGACGCGCCCGGCCGCCGGCTGCTCAACCAGGCGGCTCTGCTGCGCGTGCTCGAACCGGCGGGTTTCGCGTCGGTGACGCTGGCCGGCATGCCGGTCGCCGAGCAGGTCGCCCTGTTCGCCGGGGCCGAGGCGATCGTGGCTCTGCACGGGGCGGGACTGACCAACCTGGTGTTCTGCGATCCCGGCGCGAGCGTGATCGAGATCTTCACGCCGGGATTCGGCAACCCCTGCTTCGGCCTGGTCAGCGCCGCGAACGATTTGCGCCACGCGACGTATTGCGCCGAGCCGGGAGGCTGGCCGCCCAACGGGACGCACGATTGCGTCCTGGACGTTCCGGGGTTCTGGCGCGAGGCCGAGCCGTGGCTGTTCGGGCGGCGCTGATGCCGATGGCACCCATTCCCGCTCACCTTTCCAGGGAGCACGCGATCGAAGCGCTGTCTCGGGCACTGGGTGAGACCGGGATCAGGGCCTGGCACGGGCCGTTCGACGGACTGTTCGACCTCGCGCGGGACGCGGGCGCGCCGTCCAACACGGGGTTCGTGTTCCGCCGTTCCGAGCGGATCGGCGGCGCGGTCTGGCATCCGGGCCAAGCGGTCGGCGCGCGCCTCGTGCCGGGGATCGCGCGCCTCGGGGATCGGCGGATCGGCTGCGAGTACCCCGGCACATGGGAGTACGCGGCCCCGCTCGACATGCTCGAGCTACCCGGCGCGACGCTCACGCAAATCGCGCATTCCAACGTCCTCGTCGCGGCCGATGGGGTGAGCGTGGTCGAGGATGCGAGCTCCGCCTACGCGCCGCTGCTGCACTTCTATGATTTCGATTTCGGCGAACGGCTGTCTCGCGCCCGGCACATTCCGGGGACCGCGTTCCCGCTGCTGGGCGATGCCGGGGAGGATAATTACAGCCACTGGCTGCTCGACGATTTGCCGCGTCTGGCGCTGCTACGCGACCGGCCCGACGTCAAACTCATCATCTCCGACGCGAAGGCACCGTGGCGGCGCGAATCGCTGGACCTCGCCGGGTTTCCCGAATCGCGCATCGTGACGCTGGGCCGCGACGAGGCGGTCCGCGCGGACACGATGCTGGTCGCGGACACGCGGGAACTGTTTCATCCGGCCCGGAAAGGCGAGCCGTGGGTATCCGATTGGATCCGCGCCCGAATCGGCGTTCCCGCCATGTCCCGCCTGCTGGCGTCGGCGTCAGGCGCCGTGCCGCCGAGCGCCGTGCCGCCGACACGCCTCTACATCGGCCGCGGCGACGCCCGGGAGCGCCGGCTGACCAACGAGGCCGCGTTGCTGCGCGTGCTCGAACCGGCCGGTTTCGTCCCCATCACGCTGTCCGGCCGCACGGTCGCCGAGCAGGTCGGCCTGTTCGCGCGCGCCGAGGCGGTCATCGGCCTGCACGGGGCGGCCCTCGCCAACACGATCTTCTGCGGACCGGGCACGAGCGTGCTCGAGATTTTCCCTCCCGCCTACGGCACGGCCGCGTTCGGCCTGGTCGGCAGCGCGCGGGGCCTGCGTTGCGCGAGCTATGTCGCGGAGCCGGACGCCTCGCCCGACCGGCCGACGGACTGCGTGCTCGATATTCCCGCCTTCTGGAGCGTGGCCGGGCCGTGGCTGCGCGCGGCGCGCCCATGATCCCGCCCATCGCCCTGACGGTCCCGAGGGAGCGGGTCGCGGCCACGCTGCGTGATGCGCTGCATGCCCGCGACGGCGTCGTTCACGCCGCCGGCCGCGGCGAGATGCTGGCCGGGGCGGGGCCGCTCGGCCCGGCCAACCCCGCTTTCGTGCTCCGGCGCTCGGCCGACATCCCGGGCGTGGTCTGGCACACCGGCCCGGTCTCCGCGCCACGGCGTCTTCCGGGATCGGATTGGCTCGGCAGCCGCCGGATCGGTTCCGGCAGCGAGTTCGGCGGCGGGGCGGAACACTGCCCGGCGCTCCACATGGCGGCCATTCCCGGCGGCACGGTGATGCGGATGGCGGGAACGCCGGTGATCGTGGCCGCCGACGGGATGACCATCGCCGCCGATGTGAGTTCCGAGTTCGCGCCGCTGGTGAAATTCTACGATTTCGACGCGGGCGCGCGGGTCGCCGGGGCACGCCGGATCGACGGCGAGGCGTTCGTGCTCGTCAGCGACCCCGGTGCCAACTACTACCACTGGCTGATCGACGAGATGCCGCGACTGGCGCTGCTCCGGGGCCGGACCGACGTGACCATCGTGGTGTCCGACGATCACGCGCCGTGGGAGCGCGAGACGCTCGACCTTCTCGGCATCCCCGCATCGAAGATCGTCGCGATCGGCCGCGACGAGGCGCTGACGGCGACGACGCTGCTGGTGCCCGACGCGACGAACGACATGCGGCATCCCGGGCGCAAGGGCGCGGCCTGGGTCGTGGACTGGATCCGTGGCGGGGTCGGCTTGGCCGCCATGGCCCGTCCTTCCGCGCCGGAATCCGGGGCCGCGACCCGGCTTTATATCGGCCGGGCGGACGCCGATTGGCGCAAGCTTCGCAACGAGGCCGCCTTGCTCCGGGTGCTGGAGCCGGCCGGGTTCGTGCCGGTGACGCTGAGCGGCCGGTCCGTGGCGGAGCAGGTGGCCCTGTTCGCCCGCGCGGAGGCGGTCATCGGATTGCACGGTGCCGGCCTCGCCAACACCGTGTTTTGCGGCGCGGGCAGTTCGGTGCTCGAAATCTTCACGCCGATTTTCGGCAACGCGTGCTTCGGGCTGCTGGCCGCCTCCAACGGGTTACGGCACGCGACCTATGTCGCCGAGCCGGGACGGTGGCCGCCCGACGGCTCGCTCGATTGCGTGCTCGACGTGCCGGCGTTCTGGCGCGCGGCCGAGCCGTGGTTTCGGGCCGCTGGCCGGTGACGCCGACATTCGACCTCCGGCTCGGGAAGGACGAGGCGATCAAGCGCCTCGCCGCCGCGCTGGGGATCGAGGGGGTCAATCCCTGGGGCGGCGATTACACGGCGTTGTTCGCGGCCGCGCGCGCGGCCGGAATGCCGCGCAACACGGAATTCGTGTTCCGGCCGTGGGACGGCATTCCGGGCGCGGTCTGGCATCGTGGCCCTCCCACGGAGGCGCGCCGGTTCCCCGCCGCGACCCGGCTCGGCGAGCGGCGGACCGGTGGCGGCATGGAATATGTCGGCGGGCTCGAGCACGCGCCGCCGCTCGACATGCTCGAAGTGCCGGGCGGGACCATCCTGTCGCTGGCCGGCGTCCCCGTTGTCGTCGCGGCCGACGGGGTCAGTGTCGTGGCCGACATCAGCTCGGACTACGCGCCGCTGCTGCACGTCTATGAGTTCGACGCGGCGTGGCGACTTGCGGAGGCGCGCCACGTTCCCGGGCCGGCGTTCGTGCTGATGGGCGACATCGGCGACGGCAATTACAGCCATTGGCTACTCGACGAACTGCCGCGCCTGGCCCTGATTCGCGACCGGACCGATGCGACGATCGTCATCGCGGACATTCCCGTGCCGTGGCGGCGCGAGCTGCTGGATCTGCTCGGCTTCCCGGACCGGCGCGTGATCGCGCTTCGCCCCTACGAAGCGTTGCGGGCCGGTGCCTTGCTGGTTCCGGACGTGGCGCGCAACACGCGGCATCCGGCGCGGCACGGATCGCCGCAGGTGCTGGACTGGCTGCGTGGGCGGATCGGCCTGCCCGCGCTCGCCAAGCGGACCACGCCGGCGGCGCCGAAGCTGTATGTCGGGCGGTCGGATGCGACGAGGCGGTGTCTGCTGAACGAGGCGGCGCTGCTCCGCGAGCTCGAACCGCACGGGTTCGTCTCGATCCTGCCCGGCCGCATGCCGGTCGCCGAACAGATCGCGCTGTTCGCCCGGGCGCGTGCCGTGGTGGGGCTGCACGGTGCGGCATTGACCAACATCGCGTTCTGCGCGCCGGGCACGCCGGTGCTGGAGATTTTCGCGCCGGGCTACGGGACGCCGGCGTTCGGGCTGATCGCCGCAGCCGTCGGTCTGCCGTACGCGAGCTATGTCGCGGAGCCGGCACCGATGCCGCCCGACGGCCGGTACGACTGCGTGCTGGACGTGGCGGCGTTCTGGCGTGCGGCGGACCCCTGGTTGCATGGACAGCGAACATGAAAAGGGCCGCCGCCGGTTGCCCGGCGGCGGCCCCGATCGTCAGGCGTTAGAGGTGGCTTACGCGAGCTTCAGGTTGGTCGCGGCAGCCTTGCCGCGCTCCATCGCCACATCGTAGCTGACCTTCTGGCCGTCGTTCAGGCCCTTCAGGCCGGCCGACTGCACGGCGGTGATGTGGACGAACACGTCCTTGCCGCCGTCACCCGGCATGATGAAGCCGAAACCCTTGGTGGCGTTGAACCACTTGACGGTACCGATAGCCATGATCGCGAACTCCTAGATGCGGGCCCGCGTGTGCGGGCCCGTTCGATTAGATTGGGGGATGAGGTGGATCGCGCCGGCGACGGGCCGTATGGGCCGGCCCGTCTCGGGGGGGAGGCGCGACACCCGCCCCGCTGTGGTCTTCATCGTCATTGCCGCGACCGAGCGCGACAAATCGGAGATTTAGGCGACCTTCAGGTTGGTCGCGGCAGCCTTGCCGCGCTCCATCACCACGTCGTAGGTGACTTTCTGACCGTCGTTGAGGCCGCGAAGCCCCGCCGTCTGGACTGCGGTGATGTGGACGAACACGTCCTGACCGCCGTCCTGCGGCATGATGAAGCCGTAACCCTTGGTGGTGTTAAACCACTTGACCGTACCGGTGGCCATGATGCCTCGTTCTCCGTCGTTTGCCCGGCCACGTCGGCCAGACATTGGACAACCGGGCTTTAGACGTCTTGAGGCACCCGACGAGAAGACGATACGGAAGCACAGCAAGCCAAGTCGAAACACGATTGCGGCTGGATAGGGCCCCAAGCCCGGTGGGAAGTCAAGCGTCGTGAGGGGCAGGAATAAAACGCCGCCCAGCCCGCGCCGGGCAAGTGAAACCGGTGCAAGAAAATGCGCACGAAAAAGGGAGCGGCCCCTGCGGACCGCTCCCCTTTTTCGCTATCGAAACGGCCCAGCTGGACCGGACCGGGCTGGATCAGAAATCCATGTCGCCCATGCCGCCGCCACCGCCGCCCGGGCCGCCCATCGGCTGCTTCTTCTCCGGCTTGTCGGCGATCATCGCCTCGGTCGTGACCAGCAGGCCGGCCACCGATGCCGCGTCCTGCAACGCGGTCCGCACGACCTTGGTCGGGTCGATGATGCCGGCCGCGACCAGGTCCTTGTACTCGCCCGTCTGCGCGTCGAAGCCGAAATTGTAGTCCTTGTTCTCGAGCACCTTGCCCGAGATCACGGCGCCGTCTTCACCGGCGTTCTCGGCGATCTGCCGCAACGGGGTCAGCGCCGCCCGCCGGACGATCTCGATGCCGACATGCTGGTCGGAGTTGTCGGCCTTGAGATCGGCCAGAACCAGGGACGCACGGGCCAGGGCCACGCCGCCGCCCGGGACGATGCCCTCCTCGACGGCCGCGCGGGTCGCATGCAGCGCGTCGTCGACGCGGTCCTTGCGCTCCTTGACCTCGACCTCGGACGAGCCGCCGACGCGGATGACGGCAACACCGCCGGCCAGCTTGGCCAGACGCTCCTGCAGCTTCTCACGGTCGTAGTCGGACGTCGTCTCTTCGATCTGGGCGCGGATCTGGGCGCAGCGACCCTTGATGTCCTCCTGCTTGCCCGCGCCCTCGACGATCGTCGTGTTCTCTTTCTCGATCAGGATCTTCTTGGCCTGGCCGAGCATCGCGAGCGTCACGGTCTCGAGCTTGATGCCGAGGTCCTCGCTGATGACCTGACCGCCGGTCAGCACCGCGATGTCTTCCAGCATCGCCTTGCGGCGATCGCCGAAGCCCGGCGCCTTGACGGCGGCGATCTTCAGGCCGCCACGCAGCTTGTTGACGACCAGCGTGGCCAGAGCCTCGCCCTCGACGTCCTCGGCGATGATCAGCAGCGGACGGCCCGACTGCACGACCGTCTCGAGCAGCGGCAGCATCGGCTGCAGGCCGGACAGCTTCTTCTCGTGGATCAGGATGTAGGGGTTATCCAGCTCCGCGTTCATCTTCTCGGCGTTGGTGATGAAGTACGGGCTGACGTAGCCGCGATCGAACTGCATCCCCTCGACGACGTCGAGCTCGGTCTGGATGCCCTTGGCTTCCTCGACGGTGATGACACCCTCGTTGCCGACCTTCTGCATCGCTTCCGAGATCATCTGGCCGATGTCGGCCTCGCCGTTCGCGGAGATCGTGCCGACCTGGGCCGTCTCGCTCTGGTTGCTGATCTTGCGGCTCTTGGCCTTCAGCTCCTCGACGAGGGCGGCGACCGCCTTGTCGATGCCGCGGCGCAGATCCATCGGGTTCATGCCGGCGGCAACCGCCTTGGCGCCCTCACGGACGATGGCCTGGGCCAGCACCGTCGCGGTCGTGGTGCCGTCGCCGGCCTGGTCGTTGGTCTTGCTCGCGACTTCACGGACCATCTGGGCGCCCATGTTCTCGAACTTGTCGGAAAGCTCGATCTCCTTGGCGACGGTGACGCCGTCCTTGGTGATGCGGGGTGCCCCGAAGCTCTTGTCGATCACGACGTTGCGGCCCTTGGGGCCGAGCGTAACCTTGACGGCGTCGGCGAGGATGTCGACGCCGCGCAGCATGCGGGCGCGGGCATCGGTGCCGAAGCGAATTTCCTTGGCAGCCATGTTCTAAATCTCCTGGATATTCAGCGAAGAGGCGAAGTCGATCAGGCTGAAGCCGATCAGGCGGCCGTCTGGACGATGCCCATGATGTCGCTCTCCTTCATGATGAGGAGCTCCTCGCCGTCGAGCTTGACCTCGGTGCCGGACCACTTGCCGAACAGCACGCGGTCGCCGGCCTTGACGTCGAGGGCGACGATCGCGCCCTGCTCGTTACGCGCGCCGGGGCCGGCGGCGATGATCTCGCCTTCCATCGGCTTTTCCTTGGCGGTGTCGGGGATGATGATCCCGCCCGACGTCTTTTCTTCGGCGGTGAGGCGGCGCACGACCACGCGGTCGTGCAGGGGACGGAACTTCATTGCGTTCGCTCCTTGAGCTTCGTTTTACTGTCCGCCGACCCCGTGGGGGGATCGGCTGGGCGAAGGAGTTGGCACTCCCCGTCCGGGACTGCCAGCGACCTAGGCTCCGGCCGAAACGAAGTCAAGACGTCGTTGGCAGTCTCCGATCACGATTGCCAATCCGCTCGGCGCGCAACAGCGCGGCCCCGAGTGACGCCGACAGCGCGAACAGAACCACCGCCAGCGCCACAGGCAGCCATCGCGCGGTGCCGGCGCCGGTGCCGGCCAGCACGAACACGGCGGTCTGCGGCAGGTACCCGATCGCCGAGGCGGCGAGGAACGGGAGGGCGGCGATACCGGAGACGCCGGCGATCAGGTTCAGCAGCAGGTTGTTGCCGACCGGGAGCAGCCGCAGCGTGAGCGTCGCCACGAACGGCCGGCGGCTCAGCAGCCGGTCGATCCGCGCCATCCGTCCGCCAAGTCGGGCGGCCACCCAGTCGCGCGCCAGGGTGCGGGCGAGGATCATGTCGGCCGCGCAGCCGAGCATCTGCGCCGCCATCGCGACACCGAGCCCGGCGGCCAGCCCGAACCGCGCCCCGGCCGCGTAGCAGACGAGCTGACGCGGCAGCCCGACCGCGCACAGGGCGGCACCGATCAGCATGACGGAAACCGGATCGGCACCGGCCGCCCTCAGCGGGTCGCCCGGCAGGAGCCTCGCCGCAAAGCCGCACGCGACCAGGAGAACAAGGAGCAACGCGGGTTTCGCGGCCCCGCGAAACGTCGAGATCACGGCGCGATGTCCGGAATCCGCCACCGCCGCTGCAGCCACCAGACGCCGGCCAGATCGACGACGCCGACCGCCAGCCGGTCGAGCGTGCCGTAGTTGGATTGTCCGCGCAGCCTGGGCCGGTGGTTGACCGGCACCGAAACCACGCTGCCGCCCGCGCGAAGGACCAGCGCCGGCAGGAAGCGGTGCATGTGGTCGAAATGCGGCAGCGCCAGGAACAGCTCCCGCCGCAGCACCTTCAGCCCGCACCCGGTATCCGGGGTCGCGTCGCGCAGCAGCCGCGCCCGCACGCCGTTGGCGATCCTGGATGTCCGCCGCTTGATCCAGCTATCCCGGCGGCGCGTCCGGTGACCGGCGGCGAGGCAGCCCGGCCCACCCTCGGCCGCGCGCTGCAGCAACGCCGGCAGGTCGGCGGGGTCGTTCTGGCCGTCGCCGTCGAGCGTCGCGAGCCATGTTCCGCGCGCCGCGCGGACGCCGGACACGATCGCGGCACTCTGCCCGCAGGATCGGCGATGGTGGATGGCGCGCACCCGGGCATCGGCCTCGCAAAGGCCGCGCAGCATCGCGGCCGTCGCGTCGGTGCTGCCGTCGTCGACGAAGATCAGCTCGAACGCGGTGCCGTCCATCGCGAGCTTGATCTCGGCCGCGAGGGGGGCGACGTTGTCCGCCTCGTTGCGGACCGGAACCACGACGGAGACCGCCGGCACCGTCGGCTCGGCCATGGCCATGTCGGAAAAGCGTTCGGCGAACCCGTCCATCGCGCCCGTCTACAATCGCGCCGCGCGGCCGCGCAACACGGGCGGTGCCGAATCCGCGCCATTCAGCCCTGTTCGGGTCCGCCGCGTCGCCTTACCTTAACCCCATGCCGTTCGACCCCGTCCCGCCGTCGCCGCCAGAAAACCCCGCGACGCGCCGCCGTCACCGGCAGGTGGCGACATGGCTGTTCACGCTGTGCGGCATGGTCCTGGTGATGGTGACGCTCGGGGGCGCCACCCGCCTGACCGGCTCCGGCCTGTCGATCATGGAGTGGGCACCGATCATGGGCGCGTTGCCGCCGGTGAGCGACGCGGAATGGCACCGGCTGTTCGGGCTGTATCAGCGCATCCCGCAATATCACCTGATGCATTCGGGCTTCGGCCTCGCCGGGTTCAAGCACATCTTCTGGCTCGAATGGGCGCACCGGCTGTGGGGTCGCCTGATCGGACTCGCGTTCATCGTGCCGCTCGGCGTGTTTCTGTGGCGGGGCGACATTCCGCGCCGGATGCGCGCCGGGCTGGTCGGGCTGTTCGTGCTGCTCGGCCTGCAGGGCGCGGTCGGCTGGTTCATGGTCAGCTCCGGGTTCTTTCCGGACAGCACCGCGGTCGCCGCCTGGCGGCTGGTGCTGCATTTGTCGCTCGCGCTCGCCCTGTTCGCGGCAATGCTGTGGAGCGGCCTCACGCTGTTGCGGCCGTTGCGGCTGCGGATCTGGACGCCGGCGGCCCGGCTGTTCGCGGTCATGTCGGCGCTGGTGGCCGTCACGATCGTCGCCGGCGGATTCGTCGCCGGGCTGCATGCCGGGCTGACATACAACACGTTCCCGCTGATGGACGGCGAGTGGATCCCGCCCGGCTACGCGGCGCTGCACCCGTTCGCGAGGAACCTGGTCGAGAACCTCGGCGCCGTGCAGTTCGACCACCGCCTGCTGGCGACCGCGACGGCGATGCTCGGCGTGTTCGCGGTCGTCGTCGGATTGCACGATGCCGGGCGCGACCGGCTGCGCCGCTGCGCCGCGATGGCACTCGGCGGGGCGGTGGCGCTGCAATACGCGCTCGGCGTCGCCACATTGCTGCGGATGGTCCCGGTCGGCCTCGCCACCTGGCATCAGCTCAACGCGGTGCTGGTCCTGGCCGCCGCCCTCACGTGCCTCCACCTCGCCCGCTCGCGCCCGATCGCCGCATTGCCGGCCCGCTACGCCGAACCCGTCATCCGCGCCGTGGCCCATCGCCGCTTCGGCCTGTTCCCGACCCGGAGTTCCTGAAAACATGTCCGACCTGAACGACACCCCGCTCGCCGTCACCGACCGGCTGTTCTACGACCGGCCCGGCACCTCGCTCGACCGCGACGCGGCGGCGCGGCTCACGGCGGGCGCGCTGAACGGTGCGGACGACGGCGAGCTGTTCCTCGAATACCGCGAGAGCGAGATGACGAGCCTCGACGACGGCCGCATCCGCACCGCCGCCTACGACACGACGCTCGGTTTCGGCCTGCGCGCGGTCGCGGGCGAGGCGACCGGCTACGCCCATTCCGGCGAGCTGTCCGAGGACGCGCTGTCCCGCGCTTCCCGCACCGTCCGCGCCGTCGCCGGCGGCCATTCCGGGTCGGCCAGCATCGCGCCGCGCGCCACCAACGCCCGTCTGTATTCGCCGACCAGTCCGCTGGCCGAAGGGGCCTACGCCGACCGGACGGGCGTGCTGGCCGAGATCGACGTGTATGCGCGCGGCCTCGACAAGCGCGTGGTTCAGGTCATGGCCTCGGTCGCGGCCGAGTGGCAGGCGGTCCAGATCATCCGCGCCGACGGCCACCGCGTCGCCGATCTGCGCCCGCTGGTGCGGCTGAACGTCTCGGTCGTCGTCGAGCAGGACGGACGGCGCGAGACGGGCAGCCACGGCACCGGCGGCCGGCGCGGCTTCACCACGTTGCTGTCGCCCGAAAACTGGCGCGCCACGGCGGACGAGGCGCTGCGTCAGGCCCTGGTCAACCTCGACAGCCGCGCGGCCCCGGCGGGCGACATGCCGGTGGTGCTCGGCGCCGGCTGGCCCGGCATCATGCTGCACGAGGCGATCGGCCACGGGCTCGAAGGCGACTTCAACCGCAAGGGCACGTCGGCGTTCTCGAAGCTGATGGGCGAGCGGATCGCCGCCCCCGGCATCACGGTGGTCGACGACGGCACGCTGCCGGACCGGCGCGGCAGCCTGACCGTCGACGACGAGGGCACGCCGTCCGGCCGGACCACGTTGATCGAGGACGGGATTCTGGTCGGCTACATGCAGGACCGGCTGAACGCGCGGCTGATGGGCGTGCCCGCCACCGGCAACGGGCGGCGCCAGAGCTACGCCCACGCGCCGATGCCGCGCATGACCAACACGTTCATGCTGAACGGCACGCACGAGCCGGACGAGATCATGCGCTCGGTCAAGCGCGGCCTGTACGCGGTCAATTTCGGCGGCGGGCAGGTCGACATCACCTCGGGCAAGTTCGTGTTCTCGGCGTCCGAGGCATACCTGATCGAGGACGGCCGGATCACCACGCCGGTGAAGGGTGCGACGCTGATCGGCAACGGCCCGGACGCGCTGACGAAGATCACGATGGTCGCGTCCGACATGGCGCTCGACCCCGGCATCGGGACGTGCGGCAAGCAAGGGCAGGGCGTCCCGGTCGGCGTCGGTCAGCCGACGCTGCTGATGTCTGGGCTGACGGTGGGCGGCACCGCCTGACGGGCGTGCTCCCGGGTCGAGCCCGGACAGGTGCGAGGTCAGGCGACCCGGCCCGTTGCAACGCGGGTGCGTGTTTAAGTCCTGGTACGTGCTGAAAGCAGTGAAAACAAGGTTGTGAGCGCTCTTGCCAACACGGCTCCAATCGCGCTTTGAGCACTTCATGTCGCCGCTCCTCACCCGCCTCGGTCTGATCGCACTGCTTGCTTCCTCCGCGGCGGCGCACGCGACACCCGCACCGCTCAACGCCGGTTGTCCGCCGGCGCCGATCGGCGACACCGATGTGCCGAACCTGTCCGCCGTGCTGGCGCGGCATGAGCCGGCGATCATCGTGGCGATCGGCTCGTCGTCGACCCGGTCGTGGCTGGCGAGCGACCCGGCGCACTCGTATCCCGCGGTCCTGCAGCAGGAGCTGGAGCGCAGGCTGCCACACGCGCATATCGCCGTGCTCAATCGCGGCATCAACGGCCAGGACGTGGCCGAGGAGCTGGCACGGCTGGACGTGGACGTGCTCGCGGTCAAACCAACGCTGGTCATCTGGCAGGTGGGGGCCAACGGCGCGCTGGTCAGCACCGATCCGATCGCGTTCCGCAAGCTGGTCACCGCCGGCGTCGCCCGGCTGCACGCGAGCGGGGCGGACGTGATCCTGATGGACAACCAGCGGGCGCCCCGGCTGCTGGCGGCACCGGACAATCCGGCGATCGACACCGCCCTGTCGGACGTCGCGCGCGATACCGAGGCGGAGCTGTTCTCGCGCTCGGCGCTGATGGACGCGTGGGCGGCCGAGGGCTACCCGAACCGCCTGTTCATCTCGCCCGATAATTTGCACCACAACGATCTCGGGTATCGCTGCATCGCCGAGGCTCTGGCGGCCGATATCGTCGCCGGGCTCGGCCCGCGCGAGCCGGGCGGCAACGGGCCGGGCTCCGACAGCGGCCGGATTTCTAGGGCCCCGGAGCCGGCGCCTGGTTCTGGGGCTGCGAACCTGCCGGCCCGGCAGTTGCCGCTGGCGGCACGGGCGGCCGCGGGGTTGCCGCAGGATTGAGGCCGACCGCGGCATAGGCCCGGGCGGCCGGCGGCCACGCGGCGACGATCTTGCCCGCGTCGTGGGTCAACAGGTAGCCGGCACCGGCCAGCACGACGAGCGTCGCGACCCAGCCGGCCAACCCCCACGCGGCCCCGACCGGGCGCGGGCGGAGCCGGGGCGGATCGAGCATCGGAGGATGAAAGACAACCCGCACCGCCTGCGGTTCGGGCACGGGTGCGATGGGTGCCGTGCCGGTGAGCGCCGGGCCGGTGAGCGCCGTGCCAGGGAGCGCCGGGCCGGTGATTGCCGGGGAGACGGGTTCCGAAGCGATTGGCGCAAGCGGCTGCCGCGCCGATACCGCGACCGGTGCCACGCCGATCGGCTTCAGGGCGACAGGTGCCGGCAGTTCGGCCGGAAAGGTCGTGCCGCACTTGGCGCAGCGCAGCGCCTTCGGGCCGGCCGCGAGCAGGCGGTCGGGCACCTCGTAACCGGCGGCGCAGTTCGGACAGGTGACGCGCATCGCTACGCGAGCTCTTTGGCGGGCACGGAATAGCGCAGAAACCCGTCCCAGGCCGCGACACGGTCGTACAGCGCCCTGGCGGCAAGGTTGTCCTGCTTGGTGGTCCAGTAGATGCGGCTCGCGCCGGTCGCCCGCCCGTGCGCGATCACCGCGTCCAGCAGCGCCCGTCCGGCCCCGCTGCCGCGCGCCGCCGGATCGACGAACAGATCCTGCAGATACAAAGCGGGCGTCGCCGCCCAGCCGTGCTCGTGGGTGAGCGCGTGCGCGATGCCGACCAGAATCCCGTCCGCGTCACGCGCCGCGAAGCCGACGATGCGGCCGTCCTGCAGCTTGGCCCAGGTCAGGTCGTATTGCGCGGGCGGCAGCGAGGTCTCGTAGAAATTCAGGTAGCCGCGCCAAAGCTCCGCCCATCGGTCCCGGTCGGCCGGAATCAGCAGTTCCACGATCATCGCGCATCATCCTCGAGCACAAGGCCGGCCAGAAACAGGCTGCCGCAGATCAATACTCGCGCTGGCGGTCCCGACAACCGGGCCAGCGCCGCGCGGACGGTCGGACCCGGCGTGGCGCGCCCCAGACTGGCGGCCACGATGTCGGCGATGTCGGCCGCCAGATGCTGTCCCGGCTCCGACACCGCCTGCACGCTGGCGGCGTGGGGCAGGAGCGGGGCGAGGAACGCGGCGCTGTCCTTGCCCTGCTTCATGCCGACGATCAGATGGAGCGGCCGGTCGGTCCAGCCGGCCGCATGCTCGGCCAACGCGACACCGGCCCCGGGATTATGGCCGCCGTCGAGCCACAGCTCCCAGCCTTCGGGCAGCAACCGGGCCAAATGGCCGCCCAGCCGTTGCAGCCGGGCCGGCCACTCGGCCCGGGCGATCGCGTCGAACGCGGACGCGGGCGGTCGCAGGCTTGCCCGCAATGCCGCGATGGCGATCCCGGCATTGTCGTGCTGGTGCGGTCCGGGCAGCGACGGCAGGGGCAGATACAGCGTGCCGTCCGGATCCGAATACCGCAGCTCGCCCGCGTGCGGTTCGATCGACCAATGTTCGTCGCGCGCCAGCAGCACCGTGCCGACCGCGTCGGCTTCCTGCTTCAGCCGGGCCAGCACCGGCGGTTGCTGCCGCCCGGTCACGGCGGGGGCGCCCGCTTTCACGATCCCGGCCTTTTCGCCCGCGATCGACAGGATGTCGTCGCCCAGAAAATCCCGGTGGTCGATGGAGATGGACGTGATGGCGCTCGCCGCCGGCCGGTCCACCACGTTGGTCGCGTCGTGGCGGCCGCCGAGCCCGACTTCGAGCACGCACAAATCGGCCGGAACACGGGCGAACAGGGTCAGCGCGGTCGCGGTCAGGATTTCGAACACCGTGATCTCGGCACCGGCGTTGACCGTCTCGACCTCGGCGAACGCGTCGGCCAGCGTCGCGTCGTCGACCAGCGAGCCGGCCAGCCGCACGCGCTCGTTGAAGCGGACCAGATGCGGCGAGGTGAAGGCGTGCACCCGCAAGCCGGCCGCCTCGGCGATCGCACGGACCATCGCGACGGTGCTGCCCTTGCCGTTGGTGCCGGCGACATGGATCACCGGCGGCAGATGCCGTTCCGGGTTGCCGAGCTTGCCGAGCAATGCGTGGACACGATCCAGGCCGAGGTCGATCAGGCGCGGATGCAGCGCGTGCAGCCGTGCGACGATCGGCTCGAACCGCGCCCCCTGCGGCGCGTCGAAGGAGCGTGCGGCCGCCGGCACGGCTATTCGGCCGCGAGGTCGAGCGGTTCGGGAGCGGTTTCCGTGTCGGCCGCCGCCGGACCGAGCAGGCCGATGATCCGCGCGAGCGTCGCGGTCAGCTCGTTGCGGTCGACCACCATGTCGACGATCCCGTGCTCATGCAGGTATTCGGCGCGCTGGAACCCCTCGGGCAGGGTTTCGCGGACCGTCTGCTCGATCACACGCGCACCCGCGAAGCCGATCAGGGCGCCGGGTTCGGCGATCTGGACATCGCCCAGCATGGCGAAGCTCGCGGTGACGCCGCCGGTCGTGGGGTCGGTCAGCACGGCGATGAACGGCAAGCCGGCAGCCTTGACCAACCGCGTCGCGATGATCGAGCGCGGCATCTGCATCAGGCTGACCGCACCCTCCTGCATGCGCGCGCCGCCCGACGCGGTGAACACGATCAGCGGGGCCGCCTGCAGCACGGCCAGCTTCGCCGCCGCGACCAGGCCCTCGCCGACGGCGGCACCCATCGAGCCCGCCATGAAATCGAACGCCATCACGGCCACCACCGCCGGGCGGCCGCCGATTTTTCCGTGCGCGACCACAAGCGCGTCGTCCTGCTGCGTCTTCTCCCGCGCCGATTTCAGCCGGTCGGCATAGCGCTGGCTGTCGCGAAACCGCAGCGGGTCGACCGGGCACGCGCGGCAGCTCGATCCGGGTCGAGGCCGCGTCGTCGAACGTCCAGGCGAGCCGCTCGGTCGGGTTCGCGCGCATGTGGAAGCCGCAATGGATGCAGACCTTCCGGTTCGCGTCCAACTCCGTGTGGAACATCATCTGCTCGCACGACGGGCACTGCACCCAGAGGTTGTCCGGCACGTCGCGCCGGCCGAGCAGGGTCCGGATGCGCGGGCGGACGTATTCGGTGAGCCAGCTCATGCGTGGACACTCCGCACGCCATCGGCCAGCGCGCGCACCTGATCGAGCACCCGCGCCACCGTGTCGGGGCCGGCGCGGCCGTCGATCAGGGACGCTGCCAGCGTCTCGATCAGCGCGGAGGCGACGACGGCGGCATCGGCCACGCGCGACGCTTCCGCCGCCTGGGCCGGGGTGCGGACGCCGAAGCCGATCGCGATCGGCAGGCTTGTGACGGCGCGGACGCGCGGGATGGCGGCGGCGAGGTCGGCGGTGCTGGCGGAGCGGGTGCCGGTGATGCCGGTGATCGACACGTAATAGACGAACCCGGACGACCCGGTCAGCACGTGCGGCAGCCGCTTGTCGTCGGTGGTGGGTGCCACCAGCCGGATCACGTCGAGGTCGTGCGCGGCGGCGTGGGGCAGCAGGAGGTCCGCTTCCTCGGTCGGCAGGTCGACGACGATCAGGCCGTCGACGCCCGCTTCGGCCGCGTCGGCGCAGAAGCGTTCCGGGCCGTATTGGTCGATCGGGTTGAGGTAGCCCATCAGCACGACCGGCGTGGTGGCATCGCCCTCCCGGAAGTCGCGGACCATCTGCAACGTGCGAACCATGGTGGCCCCGGCCAGCAGGCCGCGCCGGGCGGCGGCCTGGATCGTCGGTCCGTCGGCCATCGGGTCGGTGAACGGGCAGCCGATCTCGATCAGGTCGGCCCCGGCGGCGGGCATTCCGCGCAGGATCGCGAGCGAGGTTTCGGGGTCCGGGTCATAGGCTTCGAGGAACGGGATCAGGGCGCCCCGGCCTTCGGCTTTCAGGGCGGCGAAGCGGGCTTCGATGCGGCTCATCGCAGACCCTCACCCCGGCCCTCTCCCAGAGCGGGAGAGGGAGAAGATGGCGGGTTTTTCGAGTGTCACAGCTCCACCCCGAGCGCCTTGGCGACGGTGAAGATGTCTTTGTCCCCGCGTCCGCACATGTTCATCATGACGATCGCGTCCGGCCCCAGCTCCGGTGCGAGTTTCCGCACATGCGCCAGCGCGTGGGCCGGTTCCAGGGCGGGGATGATCCCCTCCATCGCCGTGCACAGCTTGAATGCGTCCAGCGCCTCGGTGTCGGTCGCCGACGCGTATTCGACGCGGCCGATCTCGTTCAGCCACGCGTGCTCCGGCCCGATCCCCGGGTAGTCGAGCCCGGCCGAGATCGAGTGCGCCTCGGTGATCTGGCCGTCCGCGTCCTGCAGCAACGCGGTCCGCATCCCGTGCAGCACGCCCGGCCGGCCGCGCGACAGGCTGGCGGCGGTGAACCCGCTGTCGAGGCCATGGCCCGCCGCCTCGACGCCGATCAGCCGGACCGATGCGTCGTCGAGGAACGGGTGGAACAGCCCCATCGCGTTCGACCCGCCGCCGATCGCCGCCACGCAGGCGTCGGGCAGGCGTCCCTCGCGCTCGAGGATCTGGGCTCGCGCCTCGATCCCGATCACGCTCTGGAAATCGCGCACCATCGCCGGATACGGATGCGGCCCGGCGACCGTGCCGATCAGGTAGTAGGTGTCCGTGACGTTCGCGACCCAGTCGCGCATCGCCTCGTTCATCGCGTCCTTCAGCGTCGAGGCACCGGTCGTCACGCTGCGGACCTCGGCCCCGAGCAGGCGCATGCGAAAGACGTTCGGCTGCTGCCGCTCGACGTCGACGGCACCCATGTAGATGACGCACGGCAGGCCGAAGAGCGCGCACACGGTGGCCGTGGCGACCCCGTGCTGGCCGGCGCCGGTCTCCGCGATGATCCGGGTGCGGCCCATCCGGCGCGCGAGCAGGATCTGGCCGATGCAGTTGTTGATCTTGTGGCTGCCGGTGTGGTTCAGCTCGTCGCGCTTGAGGTAGATGCGGGCACCGCCGAGCTCGGCCGTCAGGCGCTCGGCGAGCCATAGCGGGCTCGGCCGGCCGACGTAATCGCGCAGCAGGCGGTCGATTTCGGCCTGAAACGTCGGATCGCTGCGGGCCGCCTCGTAGGCGGACTCGACCTCGAGGATCAGGGGCATCAGGGTTTCGGCCACGAACCGGCCGCCGAACGCGCCGAACCGGCCGCGTCCGTCGGGGCCGTTGCGGAGGGAATTGAGTCCGGACGGGAGTACGACGTTCATGCTCGGGTGGTAGCGCAAGCCCGTGCGCCGGTCACGGGGGTGCGGCGAACAGCAGCCGGTTGGCGGCACTGAGCTTTGCGAACAGCTCCGGCCACGCCCGGTCGAACCCGGGCACCAACCCCGACAGATCGCCGACGGTCCGCTGCCCGTCGATCGCGCGCAGGATCGGGCGGGCGAGGCGGGGCAGGGCGATCGCCGTGGTCAGCGCCTCGCAAACGAAGGGCAGCGTGTCGTCGGGCCGGATCGAGGCCGCCAGAAGGTCGCCGTCGCCCTCGCGCACGACCGGAACCGCCGCACGGTCCAGCGGGTCCGGGGCGACCAGCGGTTCGTCGGCGCGGCGGCAGTAGGCGACGTGGGTGCTCATCGTCCCGCTGGTCGCCTCGGCCAGGGCCGCGCGCTGCATCATGGTCAGCCGAGCGGTCGCGGCGCGCAGTTTCGGGTCCGGCAGATAGGCGTCCGGGTCGTAGCGCAGCGGCTCCAGCAGGCAGGTCGCGGCGAGGCCGGCGCCCGCGAGCAGGCTTGCGAACGCGTCGACCGTGAACGCCCGGTCGCGCGGGTTGAGCAGCAGATCGGCGAGGCCCGCATCGCCGCCGTCGACATGGTCGGTTACCGAGCGGTTCAGCCGCAGCCACGCCCGCTCCGGCAGATGCCGCCAGAATTTTCGCGCGAGTTCGAGCCGGGCCGGCATCGGGGACGTGTCCGGAGCGAGAAGACGGAGTGCCTCCTGCGCCATGTAGACGCCGGTGCGGCCGTACGGCGCGTAGACCATCAGGCCCATCGCGCCGCCCGGTGCCAGCATCCCGGTCAATGCCGCCAGACCGGCCGCCGGGTCCGGCAGATGATGCAGCACGCCGCAGCAATCGATGTAGTCGAACCGGAAGGGCAGCCCGTCGAGCAGGCTCCCGGACACGAACGTCACGCGCGCATCGAGCCCGCGCCGGGCAATGCGGGCGCGTGCGATCGCCAGCGCCGTCGCCGACCGGTCGAGGTGGGTGATGTGGCCCGGCCGGCCCGCCCGCTCGAGCTGGGTCGCCAGCATCACCGTGGCGTCGCCGGTCCCGCCGCCCGCCACCAGGATCCGCAGCTTCTCCGACGCCGCCCGTCGTGCTCCGAACGCCCAGAAATCGACTTCGCGCAAATGGCTCGGGCTGCCCAGGATCAGCCGGCGCGCCTCGTCGGCCGGGTCGCGCTTCGGGTAGGGCAGCGCCTCGTACAGCGCGGCGAGGGAGGAGTCGGCCGGATCGGACATGGCCCGGCGCATACAAGGTGCCCGGCCGCGAGGCGACCCGGCGCTTGTCCCTCCCTCCGCGCCACCGTATCTCTGCCCGATGCGCTCTCTTCTTATCTTTGCCCTGGCCGGTGCCGTGCTCGACCGCGCCCGCCGCCCACGCGGCCGACGCCAAGAAGCCCGTCGGCCAGGGCCAGGCCGGCCCAGGTCGCCGGTCCGCACGCGATCGGCAAGTTCGACGACTGGACGGCGGTGACCAACAACGAGGCGGGGCAGCCGACCTGCTACGCGTTTACCCGCGCGAGCCAATCCACACCGCAGATCAAGGGCCGGGGCGACGTCGTGCTGACCGTCACCGAGCGGCCGGGCGGGCGGGACGCGGTGGCGATCGCCGCCGGTTTCGCGTTCGCGCAGAACGCGACGATGCAGGTCGTGGCGGATGCGACGACGATGGAATTCTACACCTCGACCCGCTCCGCGTTCGCCCATGACGGCCATGCCGCCGTCGTCGCGTTCCAGAAGGCGAAGAATTTGCTGGCCAAAAGCACCGCGCCGAAAGGCGGGCCGGTGACCGACCAGTTCAGCCTGCGCGGCTTCTCGGCCGCCTACGCCGCCGTCATCAAGGCGTGCCCGGTCCCGAAGACCGCGTCGTGATCGACCTCTCGGACGCCGAACGCGAGCGCATCCTCGCCAAGACCGCCCGCTTCGCCGCCCCCGCCGCAATCCTGGCCGACGGCCGTCGCGAACTGGTCGGCATGGACCGGCCGGAGCTGATCGCCGCCCTGTCCGACATCGGCGAGCCGGCGTTTCGCGCGAAACAGCTCTGGCACTGGATCTACCACCAGGGCGTCACCGATTTTTCCCGCATGAGTTCGATCGCCAAGCCGATGCAGGGCAAGCTCGCCGAGCATTTCGTCATCGGCCGGCCCGATGTCGCGGAAAACCAGCTCTCGTCCGATTCGACCCGCAAATGGCTGTTCCGGTTCCGCGACGGCCAGGAAGCCGAGACGGTCTACATCCCCGATCCGGTCGCGGACCGTGGTGCCGTCTGCATCAGCTCGCAGGTCGGCTGCACGCTGTCCTGCCGGTTCTGCCACACCGGCACGCAGGCGCTGGTCCGCAATCTCGGGGCCGCCGAGATCGTCGGTCAGTTCATGGCCGCGCGCGACCAATACGCCGAATGGCCGTCGCCGAAGGGCGAGACGCCGCGCCTGCTGTCGACCATCGTGCTGATGGGCATGGGCGAGCCGCTGTATAATTACGAGGCGGTGGCGCGCGCCATGCGGATCGTGATGGACGGCGAGGGCATCGGCCTGTCGCGCCGGCGCATCACGCTGTCCACGTCCGGTGTGGTGCCGATGATGGACCGGGCGGGCGCCGAACTCGGCGTCAACCTCGCCGTCAGCCTGCACGCCGTCACGGACGAGCTGCGCGACGAGCTGGTTCCGCTGAACCGCAAATACCCGATCGCCGAGCTGATCGCCGCCTGCCGCCGATACCCTTCGGCCTCGAACGCGCGCCGGATCACGTTCGAATACGTGATGCTCGACGGCGTGAACGACAGCGAGGCGGAGGCGCGGGAGCTGGTTCGCCTGCTGGCCGGCATTCCGGCGAAGGTGAACCTGATCCCGTTCAACCCGTGGCCCGGCAGCCGGTATCTGACCAGCCGCCCGGCCGCGATCGACCGATTTGCCAAAATCGTCATGGATGCGGGCTTCAGCAGCCCTGTCCGTACGCCACGCGGCCGCGATATCCTGGCCGCCTGCGGGCAGCTCCGAACCGAGAGCGAACGCACCCGGCTCCACGCGTAAAAGGGAACGATCCTATGCAGTACCGTCCACTCGGCCGCTCCGGCCTGATGGTGTCCGTGCTCACGATGGGCACGATGACGTTCGGCGGCAAAGGGCCGTTCGCCAAGGTCGGCAGCACCGACGTCGCCGAGGCCACGCGGATGTTCGACGCCTGCATCGACGCGGGCGTGAACCTGTTCGACACCGCCGACATCTACTCGAACGGCGAGAGCGAAAAGATCGTCGGCGAGGCCCTGAAGGGCAAGCGCAACGACGTGCTGATCGCGACCAAGGCGCGGTTCCGCATGGGTCCGGGTCAGAACGACGCCGGGCTCAGCCGCAAGCACCTGATGGCCGCGTGCGAGGCGAGCCTGCAGCGGCTCGGGACCGACGTCATCGACCTCTATCTGCTCCACGAATGGGACGGGATCACGCCCGGTCGAGGAGTTCATGGAGGCGCTGGACCGGCTCACCGCGCACGGAAAGGTCCGCTACGTCGGCTGCTCGAACTTCTCCGGCTGGCACATCATGAAGTCGCTGATGGCGGCCGAGAAGCACGGCTCGGCGCGGTTCGTCAGCCAGCAGATCCACTACACGCTGCAGGCGCGCGAGGCGGAGCAGGAGCTGATCCCGATCTCGCTCGACCAGGGGTTGGGGATCATGGTCTGGAGCCCGCTCGCCGGCGGGCTGCTGAGCGGGCGCTATACCCGCGACAAGCAGCCGGAGGACGGCCGGCTGGCGAAGGGCTGGACCGAGCCGCCGATCCACGATCAGGAGCGGCTGTGGACGATCGTCGACGCGCTGCTCGCCGTCGCTTCCGCGCACAACCGGTCGGCGGCGGAAATCGCCCTCGCCTGGCTGCTGACCCGGCCCGCCGTGACGACGCTTGTCGTGGGCGCGCGGACCGACGCGCAACTGAAGGCGAACCTCGCCTGCGTCGACATCGTGCTCACGAAGGAGCAGCTGGACTCGCTCGAGAGCGCCAGCCGGACGCCGCTGGCCTACCCGTACTGGCACCAGAAGCAGACCGCGAGCGACCGTCTGGGGCCGATCGACCTCACGTTGATCGGGCCGCATCTGTAACCCGGGCTGGCCGGCCGGGCGCCGACCATGTTGAAAGGCTGGCTCGACCGGGTGGACCGCCAGCGGATTTCCGGCTGGGCGCGCGACGAGGACCACTCGGAGCGCCCGGTCGCCGTCCTGATCACCTGCGACGGCGAGTTGCTCGGCCGGGTGATCGCGAACCGGCTGCGTCCCGATCTGGCCAAGGCGCTCGGCACCAGCGGCCGCCACGCGTTCGAGCTGTGGCTGCCGCGCGGCGGCCTGTCGTCGCTGGCCCGGCACACGATCCGCGCCACGCACGAGGCGGACGGGTCGGAGCTGATCGGCTCGCCGGTCGTGATCGAGGCGGCGGACGCGTTCGACAAGACGGTCGAGGATAGCGTGTCGGCCCTGCTCGACGGGGCGGCGACCGAGGACGACCTGATCGGCCGGATCGAGTTTCTGGTCGGCCGGGTCGAGCATCTGACGCAGCGCCTGTCGGACGGCCGCTCGCGCCGGTCCTGGCGCGCGTATTGCCAAAGCGGCTTCAGGGCGGCGGACCCGGAACTGCCCGATCCGCCGCCCCGCGCCCTGGTGATCGACGACCGTATTCCGGATGCGAGCCGCGATGCCGGCTCGGCCGCGATCCTGTCGCATATCGCGTCGCTCCAGCGGCTCGGCTTCGTCGTCGCGTTCGTGCCGTCGACCCTCCGGCTGAGCGGCGAGCCGGGTCTCGAAGCGCTGACCGAGATGGGCGTGCAGTGCTACGGCGCGCCGCTGTACCGCTCGGTCGAGGAGGTGATCCGGCGCGAGGCGGGCGCGTTCGACCTCGTCTACCTGCACCGGCTCGCCAACGCGTCGCGCTACAGCCCGCTGATGCGCCAGCACTGTTCCAACGCGCGTCTGGTGTACGGCGTCGCGGACCTGCACCACGTCCGGCTGATCCGGCAGGGGCTGGTCGAGGGCCGGATGGAACTGCTCAGCAGCGCCGGCGCGGTTCGGCTGCAGGAATACCTGACCGCCTGGGCCGCCCACTGCGTCATCACGCATTCGTCCGCCGAAGCGCGGCAACTGCGGGAGGCTGTGCCCGGTCTGCAGGTCGAAATGGTGCCGTGGTCGGTCCCGCCGCGCCCGACGCAGGTGCCGCTCGCGCGCCGCCACGGCCTCGCGTTCATCGGCGGGTTCGTCCACCCGCCCAACGCCGACGCGGCGCGCTGGCTGGTGCGCGAGATCATGCCGCTGGTCTGGCGCGAGGCACCGGAGATCGAGTGCCTGCTGGTCGGGCGCGACATGCCCGACGATCTGAACGACATCGTCACCAGGGGCGTGATCCCGGTCGGGCCGGTCGACGACCTCGCCGCCATCTTCGACCGCGTCCGCCTCACCGTCGCGCCGCTCGCGTTCGGGGCGGGCATCAAGGGCAAGGTGCTCGACAGCCTCGCCGCCGGCGTCCCGTGCGTCTGCACGCCGGTCGCGGCCGAGGGGATGGAGCTGCCGGCCGAGTTCGGCGACCTGATCGCGTCCGACCCCGCCGGCCTGGCGCGCGCGATCCTGACGCTGCACGACGACACCGCCCGCAACGAAGCCGCCGCCGCGACCGGGCTGGCCTGGATCGGCGAGCGATTCACCGAGGCGGCGGTCGACGAGGCGATGCGCCGGGTCGCGGAGTCGGACGGCCTGCACAAGCGGCGGATCAGGCTGCCGGTGCGCCCGTAACGCCGGGAAATATGTATCTTTGCGGCTTGATCCGTTCAACATGCCGCCAAACCGGGGGCAACGACGATGGGCCAAGATGGACTGTTTCTTCTCACCGCAACCGGGACTGAGTTCGATCCTGACGCGCTGATCGTCGCAATCGACGGAACCGCAATCGGCCCGGTCTTCGCCGGAATCCCGATCGGGGTGGCCGGCCAGAAGTTTCTGTCTTCTGCGGCGCTGACCTACACATCCGTTTTCGCGACGGAATCATCCGTGACGAGCTCCGGTTCGCCCGGGACCGAGGCGCTCTATGCCACCGATCCCGCGATCGGGCTGCCGGTGCTGCTCGATGTTCCGGGCTTGAGCGTCATCGGCAACGGGTCGGCGGACGGCCTTGTCTCGGTCGGCGCGGTTGCCGTGTTCGCGGGAACCAGTGCCACCGATACCGGTTTGTGGCGGACCGACGGGACCGATTCCGGAACCTACGAATTGCGTCCGGCCGGGGCTGCTCTCGATTTCCGACCCTCACAGATCAGCCGTGTCGGAAACCTCGCCTACTTCACCGGCACCGCCGCCGACGGCACGCTTGCGTTCTGGCAGACCGACGGCAGCAACGCGGGAACGGTCGAAGTCCCGCTCGGTGTCACCGGGCTGACGTCTGCTCTGGCGATCGGGACCGTCAACGGCGAACTCATCGTCGCCGTGACGCAAAACAGTGCCGGGACGGCCGACCTGCTCGCCACAAACGGCACGCCGGGCGGAACCCGCATCATCGCGGCCGGCTTCAGCGCGCAGACCTTCACCGACGCGGGCTACGCCCTGCCGAACGGGTCGCTGCTGCTGACCGATGGCAGCCACCTGTACGTCACCGACGGCCGGAGCGCGCCGGTCCTGCTGAGCGATTTCGGTATCGGGCCGACCAGCCCCTCGAACCCGGTCGGAGTGAACGACGTCTCCGGGTTCTCGATGGCCGGCGGGCAGGTCGTGTTCGAAATCGCCGGTTTCGGGGCACTCGGCGGGCATTTCTCGGAGCTTTGGCGGACCGACGGCACCGCCGCCGGAACGCAGGAGATCAGCACCAACGCCGGCGGGAACGCGTTCTCGAGCGAGCCGCAGTTCGCCGCCCTGACGTCGCTCGGCGACGGCCGCGTGCTGTTCCAGGCCTACGACCCCGGTGCCGGCTCCACCTCGACCGGACTCTGGGTCACCGACGGCACCGATTCAGGGACGCGGGAGATCGCGGCCGGCATCGACCCGATCAAGATCGTGGCAGACGGCTCGCGCGCGTTCGTCAGCGGTGCGGCGGGGCTCTACGTCACGGACGGCACGGCCGAGGGGACGCGATTGATCGATCCGGTCGTCGCCGGCCTCGCCTTCACCGCCGGCGTGCTCGATGCCGCCCGCGTCACGGTCAGCGGCACGCACGATCAGTATGGGGTCGCCGTGGCGCCGGACGGTGGTCTTGCCATCGCCGACACGGTCGCGGGCCGGGACGGGACGGCGGATTACGCCGGGGCGCATGTCATCGCCTTTTCCGACGGCACCGGCCTGCTCGACCCGACCGGCAACGCGGCGGCCGTAGCGCGTCTGTATCAGTCGGCGCTCGATCGCCCGGCCGACCTCGGCGGTCTGATCAACTTTACGGAGCAGCTCGACAGCGGTGCCGTCTCGCTGCTGCAGGTGGCGAATGCCGCGGCGGCGTCGCCGGAGTTCACGGGCGACCACGGCGTCACCTCAGACAGCGACTTCATCTCGATTCTGTACGAGAACACCGTCCACCGCGCGCCCGACCCGTCCGGATTGGCGGGCTACGTCGCCGATTTGCGGGGTGGGGAGAGCCGCGGGGCGGTCTTGCTCGACATTTCGCAGAGTTTCGAAGCCCGGTTCGACGGGCGCGGTGTCGCGGGGCAGGCGAACGACGCGACGGTGTACCGCCTTTATGAGGCGGTGGTGGACCGGGCACCGGACTATGCCGGCCAACAGGTCTATTCATCGGCGCTCGCGGGTGGCGCTACCGTGCAGCAGCTGGCCGCCGCGATGCTGAACTCCCCCGAATACGCGGCGACGTTCGGCACACCGTCCGACGCTCAGTTCGCGACCGACCTGTACGCGAACCTGTTGCATCGCGCGCCCGACCCTGGCGGCTTCGCGGCGATGACCGGTGCACTGGCCGCCGGCGTGTCGCGCGCCGACGTGATCGCGGGGGCGGTCGGAAGCACCGAAGCCCGGCTCGTCACCGCCCAGGCGACGCATGACGGCTGGGTATTCCTGTGACGAGGCACCGCGTCTGATCGGCTCAGGCGCGGCGGAGCAGGAGCAGCGCCTCGCCGCCGGCCTCCTCCGTCAGAGAAACGATCGAATGCCCAAGCTCGGCGGCGGTTTTCGGCACGCTGGCGATCGGTTCGGCACCGCGCAGCCGCACCGCGAGCACCTGACCGGGCAGCATCCGGTCGAGTGCCAGGCGGGTTCGGACGAACGTCATCGGGCATTTTTGCGTCCGGATGTCCAGCGTGGCGTCCGCTGCAGGGCGCTCGAAACTATCGGTCAAGTCATGAACCCCCGTATTGCGGACCGCATGGCGCTTTCAGTATAACAGTTCGGCACCTCGTCTATGGAAGCCACCGCGATGACCCTCCCTTCATCTGCCACGGACGTGTTGGGACTGACCGCCCAGATCGTCTCGGCCCACGTCTCGCACAACACCGTCACCTCCGACGCGTTGCCGGCGCTGATCCAGGACGTCTATCGCACGCTGGCCAACGTGGGGCGCGACACGGTCGCGTCCGACCGCCCGCAGCCCGCCGTGCCGATCAAGAAATCGGTGTTCCCGGACCACATCGTCTGTCTCGAGGATGGCAAGAAGCTCAAGATGCTGAAGCGGCACCTCAAGACGGCCTACAACATGACGCCGGAGCAGTACCGCGAGCGCTGGGGTCTGGCCGCCGACTATCCCATGGTCGCCCCGACCTACGCCCGCCACCGCTCGTCGCTGGCCAAAAAGATCGGCCTCGGCACCAAGGCGCGCGTCGCGGTCTGACCGCGTCGTCCGGGTCGCCCGATGTCCTACCCCCCGCCCTATGCCGGTCTGCACCCCCCGCCGCTCGGCGGTCCGGGCGACGCCGACCCCGACGCGCCGGCCGATGCGTTCGAGGAATTGCGCGGCGGCCGTCTGGGCGTGCGGCTCGCCGCGACCGCCGCCGAGATCGAGGCCGTGCAGGCGCTGCGCTACCGCATCTTCTACGACGAGATGGGGGCCGTGCCGGACGCCAAGACCGCGCGCACCGGGCGTGACGCCGATGAGTTCGACAGTGTCGCCGACCATCTGCTGGTGGTCGATCATGAGATCGGGCCGGGGCCGGAGGGGATCGTCGGCACCTACCGCCTGATCCGCCAGCCCGCCGCCGACCGGGTCGGGCGGTTCTACTCGGCAGACGAATACGATCTGCACCTGGTCGACGCGTTCGACGGGCAGGTGCTGGAACTGGGGCGCAGCTGTGTGGCGGCCGAGTATCGCGGGCGGGCGGCGATGCAGCTGCTGTGGCGCGGGATCGCGGCCTACGTGTTCACCCACCGGATCGAGCTGATGTTCGGCTGCGCGAGCCTGCCGGGCACCGATCCGGACGCGCTCTCGGTCGAGCTGTCCTATCTGTATCACCACCACCTCGCCCCGCCCGCGCTGCGGCTGCGCGCGCTGCCGGCGCGGTATGTCGACATGGCGCGGATCCCGGTCGAGCAACTGGCGGCCAAGCGCGTGCTCTCCGGGTTGCCGCCCTTGATCAAGGGATACCTCAGGCTGGGCGGCTTCGTGGGCGACGGGGCGGTGATCGACGAGCAGTTCAACACCACCGACGTCGCGATCATCGTCAAGACCGAGCTCGTGACCGACAAGTATATCCGGCACTACGACCGCGACCGGCGCGACCTGGACTGAGGTTTTGACACCGTTCAGCGTCCTCATGACCGCGCCGACGATCGCGGCCCCGGCGCGCGCGCTGCTGGAACGCCACGGCTGCGTCCTGCACTGGACGCCGCCGTTCCCGGCCGACGATGTGCTGCTCGCCCGTGTCGCCGAGGCGAGGCCCGACGCGATCATCGCCCGGCAGGGCCGGGTCGGGGTGGCGGTGATGGACGCGGCACCGGCGCTGCGGATCGTCGCGCGGCACGGGGTCGGCGTGGACGAGGTCGACCTCGACGCGGCGCGCGCCCGCGGGATCGCGGTCACGCGGGCACCGGGATCGAACACGCGGGCGGTGGCCGAGCATGCGATCATGCTGCTGCTCGCGGTTCGCAAGAATTTGCGGCCGCTCGGCGCGCGGATCGCGACCGGCGGCTGGCGGCCTTCGGATTCGGGCACGTTCGACGCCGCCGGACTGCGCCTCGGCCTGCTCGGCTTCGGCGCGGTCGCGCGCGCCACGGCGCAGTTGGCGCTCGCGTTCGGGATGGTCGTCACCGCCTACGACCCGCACGATCCGGGCGGGATGCCGACTGTCGCGCGCGCGAAAAACCTCGCGGCGCTGCTCGATGCGTCGGACGCTCTCAGCATCCATTGCCCGCTGACGCCCGAGACGCGCGGCCTGATCGACGCGGCGGCGCTGGCCCGGCTGCCGGCGGACGGCATCGTCGTCAACACCGCGCGCGGCGGCATCGTGGACGAGGCGGCGCTGCTGGCCGCCCTCGATGCGGGGCGGCTCGCGGGTGCGGGCCTCGATGTGTTCGCGACCGAGCCGCCCGATTTGCGCGACCGGCTGCGCGACCACCCATCGGTGATCGCGACCCCGCACGTCGCGGGTGTCACGCCGGGAACGCTGGTCGCGATGGGGATGATGGCGGCCGAATGCGTGGTCGCCGTGCTGACCGGCGCCCCCGTTCCGCCCGGCCGGCTGGTGGTGCCCGGCACGCGATGATGGGCCGGTTGGAAGCCTGGGTTGGCGCCCGTTCGTCGCGGCAACGGCAGGTGCTGGCCGTGGTGCTGGGCGCGGTGTCCGCACTCGCCCTGCCGTGGTTCCACCTCGTGCCGGTCTTGCTGATCTCGGTCCCCGGACTGCTGATGCTGCTCGACCGGCGGCGGGGCGGGCCCGGCTCGATCCTCGGGGGCTCGTTCGCCGACGGGTTCTGGTTCGGCTTCGGCCATTACGCGGTCGGCCTGTACTGGATCACCGAGCCGATCCTGTTCGCCGCCGACCGGTTCTGGTGGCTGGTGCCGATCGCGGTGCCGATCCTGGCCTCGGCACTCGGCGTCTATGTCGGGCTGACCTGCGTCGCCGCGCGCCTGATCGCGCCGCGCGGCTGGCCGCGAGCCCTGGCGCTGGCGGGTGCGTGGGTCATGGCCGACCTGCTGCGCGGCGTGATGTTCACCGGCTTCCCGTGGAATCCGATCGGCAGCGCGTGGGCGATCCCCGGCACCGGCGCGCTCGGCCAGATCGGCGACGTGATGCTGCAGCCGCTCGCCTGGGTGGGGGCACCCGGCCTGACGCTGGCGACCCTCGTGCTCGCCGCCGCGCCGACGTTCGGCTGGCGCGGGCGGACCGTGTCGGCCGTCGTGTTCGCGGGCTGGATCGGTTTCGGCGTGGTGAGGTTGGAGCAGCCGATGCCTGCGGCCCCTGGCGTCGCGATCGCGTTGCTGCAGGGTAACATCCCGGAGGGCCAGAAGCGCGACCGGGCGTTCGCGCGCGACGCGTTCGACCGCTACCTCCGGCTCACCAAGCGAAGCGTCGCCGAAGCGCGGAAACAGCACCCGAGCCAGCCGATCGTGGTCGTGTGGCCCGAGACCGCGAGCCCCTACACGGTCGACGACGACCCGGGCGTCGAGAACGCGATCATCGACGCCGGCGGGTCCGGGGTCACGCTGCTGGTGGGCGCCGTGCGGTTCAACGCGGACCAGCGGCCGTTCAACAGCCTGATCGCGGTCGCCGGGCCGCGCACCGGCGACCTGCCGCCGCCGCCGCTGGCGATCTACGACAAATGGCACCTGGTCCCGTTCGGCGAATACACGCCGGATTGGGGCAAGGTCGGCATCCAGCTTATCCCCGGCGACGGTTTCGCGCGCGGTCCCGGGCCGCGCACGATCGACCTGCCGGGGCTGCCGCCGGTCGGGCCGCTGATCTGCTACGAGGTGATCTTCCCGGGCCACGTGGTCGACCCGCACGCGCGGCCGGCATGGCTGGTCAATGTCACCAACGACGCCTGGTTCGGCAATTCCTCCGGTCCGCGCCAGCACCTCGCGGCGGTGCGGATGCGCGCGGTCGAGGAGGGGCTGCCGATCGTGCGCGCCGCCAACACGGGCATCACCGCCGCCTACGACGCGCGCGGCCGGGAACTCGGCCGGGTGCCGATGAACATCGCCGACGACCTGATCGTCTCGCTGCCGCCCCCTTTGCCGCCGACGTTGTTCTCCCGCTTCGGACTGGAAATCCCGTTCGGACTCGCGCTGATGGCGATGATGGCGGGATCGTTGCCGTTCGTATTAATGAGACTTGTCTCAAAAGGTGCGAAAACCGTTTGACGCTTAACGGTTGCAGTCCTATGTTTATTAACAACTTCGGACTGCCGGGCGAACCGTTCGCCCCGAACAGCGAGCCGAGGACCCGCGCAAGGGCCGTTCGACATGAGCGAGGATACCGAGGACCGTGGCGGCCGGGCGACGCCGATGGACGTGCATATCGGCGCCCGGATCCGGCTGCGCCGCACCGGCCTGGGCATGTCGCAGGAAAAGCTCGGCGAGGCGATCGGGCTGACGTTCCAGCAGGTGCAGAAATACGAGCGCGGCACCAACCGGGTCGTCGCGTCGCGTCTGCACGATCTGTCCGTGGCGCTGAACGTGCCGATCTCGTTCTTCTACGACGACCTGTCGACGGAGCTGGCGGACCGCCACGACGCCAGCCCGGCCGCGCAGGCGGGCCGGCGGGCGAACGGGTTCGCCGAGCAGCAGGAGCGGTTCGGTCCCGAACCCAAGGTGCTCTCGGGGGATACAGCCGATCTGGTCGCGGCGTTCGAGCGAGTATCGGACCCCTCGGCGCGCCGCACGGTCATCGACATGGTGCGCGCCCTCGCCGGCGCGAAGCGGGATTAGGGGCCGCCGAACAGCGCGTAGACGGCCCCGGTCACCGAGAGCAGCGACG
This sequence comes from uncultured Alphaproteobacteria bacterium, assembly GCA_963756975.1. Classification (GTDB taxonomy): domain Bacteria; phylum Pseudomonadota; class Alphaproteobacteria; order Acetobacterales; family Acetobacteraceae; genus CAVRQM01. Next base: position 1,657,998 of record CAVWPS010000002.1, read on the forward strand.
AGAGCAGCATCATCCACGTCATGGCCCGCACGGTGGACGGAATCCAGCCGCCCCTGGTCGAGACGTGGAACTCGCGCTCGAACACCTCCATGTTGTCGTAGTATTTGTTGGTCGCGAGCCGTAGCCGGTGGACGCTGACGGCCCCCGCGAGGCCGACGCCGACCGCGAAGGCGAAGGCGACGACCGCGATCGTGCGGTGCGCCGGAATTTGCAGGGTGCCGAAATACCAGAGGCCGCCGATGACGGTCGAGAAGATCGGCGGAATTTGGTAGAGGCTGTCGTTCAGGTTCGACAGCCGGGCCGCCTGCACGCGGTAGACGTCGAGCAGGCCGATCGAATCCGCGACGTTTTGTTCGATGTCCGGCACCTGCGCGATCTCCGACCGTTTTTGCGGGGTCGGGAGCCTCATGCGTCCGCCCGCAACTGCGGGTTGTCGAACACCGGGAACCGCCACCGATACAATGCCGCGTCGAGCGCCGAGGCGAGATCCCGTTTTTCGTCCTCGCCGAGGCTGGCGCCCACCTCCTCGCGCACGTCACGGGCGACCAGCAGCAGCCGGGGGACCGAGCCGGGCCGCTCCTCCAGCACCACTTTCAGCCACGTCGCGGGCAGGGTGCGCTGGCTGCGGCGGCCCTTCGGGTCGGTGCGGCTGACGATCAGGCCCGAGGACGCGATCCGCACGACCTCGCTGGCCCGCGCGCCGAGCACGTTGACCCGCAACAGCACGGCGGCGAGCAGCAGTTCGAGCCCGGTGAAGCCGCCGACCGGCCAGGCACCCATGGCGATGAACACGCAGGCGTTGATCGCGCACATCGAGCCGATCGCGCCGACCAGCCGGTTCAGTCCTTTGCGGGACAGCGAGCGGTGCGGGATGATGACGGCCTCGAACTGGACGGGCTCGTCGATGGTCGCGGCGTCGGTCATCGCGCTCTCCGGGTCGCCAAGTCAGATGGATCGCGGCCGGCGCTTGTCACCGCGCGGCCCGGCACTAAACACTGCGCCTGTGCCGCCCCGTCCTGTCAAATCGTCCGAAGTCGCGCCGCCGCCGGAACAATCCCCGGCTATGACCCTTCCGCAGGTCCGGCAGTTCGTCGAGGCGCTGGCCCGCGCCATGCCGGACCCGAAAACCGACCTCGCCTATTCGGACGCGTACGGGCTGCTGGTCGCGGTCGTGCTGTCCGCGCAGGCGACCGACGCCTCGGTCAACCGGGTGATGGAGCGGCTGGGCGAGGTGGCGCCGAACCCGGCGGCGATGGTGGCGCTGGGCGAAGCCGGGATCGCCGGGCATATCCGCACCATCGGGCTGTGGCAGGCCAAGGCGAAAAACGTTTTCGCGCTGAGCCGGGCGCTGATCGAGCAGCATGACGGTCTCGTCCCGGATAGCCGAGAGGCGCTGGAGGCGTTGCCGGGTGTCGGTCGAAAAACCGCGAACGTCGTGCTGAACGTCATTTTCGGGCAGGCGACCGTCGCGGTCGACACGCACGTCTTCCGCCTCGGCAACCGCACCGGCATCGCGCCCGGCAAGACGACGCGGGAGGTCGAGGACGGGCTGGTCGCGCGCATCCCGCCCGAGCTGCTGATGTCGGCGCACCACTGGCTGATCCTGCACGGCCGGTACGTGTGCAAGGCGCGAACGCCGGAATGTTTTCGGTGCGTCGCGGCGGAGCCGTGCCAGTACGCGCCGAAGACGCTGCCGGCGGTGGCCAAACCACCGCGCAAGGCTCGGGCCGCCTCATGAAAAGCGTGGTCGATGGCTTTTCGGTGTTCCGCAATGCCGTCGCGATCCATGGCTGGGTGTTCGGCGCGGACGGACCGCCGCCGGAACTGGAATACCGGCCGCACATGGGCCGGCCGCACCGCTTCGCGCCCGATTGGTACGCGAGCGACGACGTGGCGGCGATCTACGGCGAGGCCGCGGCAAGATGCCGGTTCGAGGCGATGTTGCCGGGACTGGGGGCCGCGGGGCGCGGGACGTTGTGGGCGGTTTCCGGGACAGCGGAGCCGGAGCTGCTGGCGACCCTCGGCGGCGGGTTGCGCTCGCCGGCGGACGAGGTGGCCGACACGTTCATCCGCGCGATCCGGATGGCCGAGCTGCCGCGCGTGCTGGAGGTCGGGTCGCGGGCGCGGTCGGGGACGACGCATCGCGACATGCTGCCGCCGCAGACCCGCTATTCCGGCTGCGACATCATGGCCGGGCCCAACGTGGACGTGGTGTGCGACGCGCACGCGCTGGCGGCCGCGTTCCCGGCCGGCGAGTTCGACGCGGTGATGGCGTATTCGGTGCTCGAACATCTGCTGATGCCGTGGAAGTTCGTGCTGGAGCTGAACAAGGTCATGGCGCCCGGGGCGCTCGGCCTGTTCTGCACCCACCAAAGCTGGCCGGTGCACGACGCGCCGTGGGATTACTGGCGCTTTTCCGACCGGGCCTGGGCCGGCCTGCTGAACGAGGCGACCGGGTTCGAGGTGATTGCCGCGGCGATGGGCGACCCGGCCCACATCGTCGCCGCCCACCGGCGCGAGACGACGGCGTTCGGCTGGGCCCCGGAGGGGTTCCTGACCTCGAACGTGCTGTTCCGCAAGACCGGCGAGACGACGCTCGAATGGCCGGTCGATCTGGCGCGGATCGCGACCGACCCATATCCGGTGTGATGGAAACGGGCGACATCCTCGGCGTGATCGACGTGCAGCCGACCTTCATGCCGGGCGGGGCACTGCCGGTCGTGGACGGGGCGGCCGTGGTGCCGGCGGTCAACCGCCTGCTCGCGACCCGGTTTTCGCGCGCGTTCGCGACGCAGGATTGGCACCCGCCGGGCCACGTCTCGTTCGCGGCGACGCATGGCCTCGCCCCGTTCGCGACCATCGCGCTGCCGTCCGGCTTGGCGCAGGCGTTGTGGCCGGAGCACGGGGTGGCCGGCAGCGGCGAGGCGGCGCTGCACCCGGACCTCGATCTGCGGAACGTCGAGATCGTGCTGCGGAAGGGCACCCGCGTCGACATGGACGGGTATTCCGCATTCCACGACAACGACCGGACATCGTCCACCGGGCTCGCCGAGATGCTGCGGGCACGCGGCGTCACCCGGATCTTCTTCGCCGGGCTCGCGACCGATTTCTGCGTCGGCTGGTCGGCCGAGGACGCGGCGCGGCTGGGGTTTCAGGCGGTGGTGATCGAGGATGCGTGCCGGGCGATCGACATGCCGGGACCGGACGGCACGACGCTCGATGTCATGCGGGCGCGCTGGAGCGCGGCCGGCGTGACCGTGACCACGATGGAAGCGGTGCTGGCCTAGACCCTTCGCGCCCGCGCGGCCTTCACCGTGTTGGCCAGCAGGCAGGCGATGGTCATCGGCCCGACCCCGCCCGGCACCGGCGTGATCGCGCCCGCGATGTCGGCCGCCGCCGGATCGACGTCGCCGGCCAGGGTGCCGTCATCGAGCCGGTTGATGCCGACGTCGATCACCGTCGCACCGGGCGCGATCCACTCCGCCCTCACGATGCCGGGTCGCCCGACGCCCGCGACGATGATTTCGGCGCGACGGCATTCTTCGGCGAGATCGCGGCTGCGGCTATGGGCCAGCGTCACCGTCGCGTCCGCCTGCGTCAGCAACGCCGCCATCGGCTTGCCGACGATGGCCGAGCGCCCGAGCACGAGCGCCCGCCGCCCCGCGACCTCGATCCCGGCCCAGCGCAGCAGCCGCATGCAGCCCTGCGGCGTGCACGGCACCAGCGTATCCTGACCCTCGTGCAGCCGGCCGACGTTGAGGGGGTGGAAGCCGTCGACATCCTTCGCCGGATCGATCGCCTCGATGATCTTGCGCGGCGAGACGTGCGGCGGGAGCGGAAGCTGGACGAGGATGCCGTCCACGTCGGGGTCGGCGTTGAGGCGGGCGATGGTCGCCAGCAGGTCGGCTTCGGCCGTATCGGCGGGCAGCAGCAGCGTGCGGGCGGAAATCCCGGCGGCGGCGGCGGCGCGGTCCTTGGTTCGGACGTAGACCTGGCTCGCCGGATTGTCGCCGACCAGGACCACGACCAGCCCCGGCTTGAATGGTAGGCCGGCGACCTCGGCTGCGATCTCGGCGCGCAGGGTCGCGGCGAGCGCGCGGCCGTCGAGCAGGCGGGCGGTCACAGGACCAGCGGGCTGAGATTGCCTGTCAGCAGCGACTCATACAGCCGGGCCAGCACGGCCTGCGCGATCCAGATCAGGACGAACAGCACGATCGGGCTCAGGTCGATGCCGCCCAGATTCGGCATCATCCGGCGGATCGGCCGCAGCGCCGGCTCGGTGATCCGGTACAGGAAGTCGCCGACCGTCCAGACGAACCGGTTGCGGCGGTCGACAACCCCGAACGAGACGAGGTTGGTCAGCACGATGGCGATGATGACGATCCACTTGTAGGCGTTCAGCGCCCACTGAAGGACGTCGTAGATGATGGTGATCAAGGTCGGTCTCCGATGCGCGCGCACCCTAGTGGCGGCCGGATGACGCGGCAACATTGCGGGCCGCTTGACGGATCGGGACGCGCCGACCATGGTGCGCCGCGCCCACGGGCGGGGCTGTAGCTCAGTTGGGAGAGCGCCTCGTTCGCAATGAGGAGGTCAGCGGTTCGATCCCGCTCAGCTCCACCACTCCCGCCCCGTGGCCGCCTAAACCCGCAGATTGAACGCTATCGAAATCCGTTCGGCCGTCCCTCGGTACGGTCGCACCTGGTGCTGCAGCCAGGACGGGAACACGAACAGCAGGCCGGGGCGCGGCGCGATCGTCTCGGTCATGCCGGCCGACAGCCCCCCGGCGTAGGCGAGCGTCGGGGCGAGCATCGCGGGGGCCGGCCCGCGCGGGTCCAGCATCTCGAATCCGCCGCCCAGCGCCGGATCGTCCGCCGCGCCGCCGTCGTCGACGTAATACGTGCCGGACCAGAAGGCGCCGGGGTGGTAGTGGCAGAAATTGCTGTCGCCCGGCCCGTTCACGTTGGCCCAGGCGGTCGCGATCCACTCCGGCCTGACCATGCCGCCCTCGCGGTCGCGGGTGAGGTGGTTCGCGACCGCGCGCGCCATGTCCATCACCTCGGCCGCGCGCGGGCCACCCCAAACGAGCAGGTCGCGCTCCGAATGCCAGCCGCCGGCGTTCGACGCCCGCATCGACGGCGCGCTGGCGCGGCGCGCGAGGATCACCGCCCGCAGTTCGGCGTTGCGGGCGGCGCTGTCCGGGGTCGCGACGGCCGCGACCGGCGTCGCGAACAGGTCGCGTGTGGCGATGCTCAGCGTGGTCGGCATGATCGCGGGATAGCCGAGTTGTTGCGTGGAAGCGATGTTTGGTCATTGCCCGCGCGTAAGTTCGTCCCTAGCGTCTCGCCCGAAGCCGGCGCGACAGTCGTTCGGACAGAAAGGGGGGCCACGGATGACTCGTGATGTGATCGCGCGGCAGGACATCTGACCTTCGTTCTCGACCGGATCGAGCGGTTGGCGGGGCCCGAGCGCGTCCTGCACCCGATCGACCTCGCACTCGACGGCGGCTCGATCAACACGCTCCTGGGCCCGATCCGCGCCGGCAAGACGTCGCTGATGCGCGTCATGGCCGGGCTCGACCCGCCGACATCGGGCCGCATCATCGACGACGGCACCGACATCACCCGTGTCGACGTCCGCAAGCGCAGCGTGTCGATGGTCTACCAGCAGTTCATCAACTACCCGAGCTTCACGGTTTACCGGAACATCGCCTCGCCGCTCGTGGTGGCCGGGGTGATGAACAAGCGCGACCGCGACGCGCGCGTTCGCGACATGGCCGAGCGGCTCGGCCTCACGCCGTATCTGACGCGCCTGCCGGGCGAGTTGTCGGGCGGCCAGCAGCAGCGGGTCGCGTTGGCCCGCGCCATGGTCAAGGACAGCCGCCTGCTGCTGCTCGACGAGCCGCTGGTCAACCTCGACTACAAGCTGCGGGAGGATCTGCGGGCCGAGATGCGCGAGCTGTTCCAGGGCAGCGAGCGCATCGTGGTCTACGCGACGACCGAGCCGCAGGAGGCGCTGATGCTCGGCGGGCGCACGATCGTCATGCGCGAGGGCCGCATCGTGCAGCAGGGGCCCGCGTTGACCGTGTACCGCGCACCCGCGACGATCGAGGCGGCGCGGCTGATCAGCGATCCGGCGATGAACTTCTTCGGCGGCGTGATCGCGGACGGGCTCATCCGCCTCGACGGCGACGTGACGCTGGCGACGCCCGCGAATTTCAACGGCCTCGCGAACGGCCGCTACACGTTCGGCCTGCACGCGGCACACCTGTCGCTGCGCCCGGTGCCGGACGGGTGCGCGCTTCCGGTGGTGATCGAACTGGCCGAGATCAACGGCTCGGAGACGCTGCTGCACGCGCGCCATCACGACACGGCGCTGCTGTTGCAGGCGGAGGGGATCCATCCGGCGACGATCGGCGCGCACGCGACGTTCGGCTTCGATCGCGCGCGTCTTTACGCGTTCGGCACCGACGGCGCGCTGGCCCGGGCACCCGCCTTCGCGGAGGGTGGCGATGGCGCGCATTAAGCTCGACGGCATCGCCCACAGCTACCGTCTCAATCCGTCGCGCCCGGAGCATTACGCGCTCCGCCCCCTCGATCTCGTGTGGGAGGATGGCGGGGCCTACGCGCTGCTGGGTCCGTCCGGTTCGGGCAAAAGCACGCTGCTGAACATCCTGTCCGGTCTGGTGCGGCCGTCGCAGGGGCGGCTGCTGTTCGACGGGCGTGATGTCACCGACCTCGACACGCGCGCGCGCAACATCGCGCAGGTGTTCCAGTTCCCGGTCATCTACGACACGATGACGGTCTACCAGAACCTCGCCTTTCCGCTCCGCAACCGCCGCGTGCCGGCGGCCGACGTGCGAAAGCGGGTCGAAACGGTGGCCGCGATCCTGGAACTGACGGAGACGCTCGGGCGGCGCGCGTCGGGGCTGACGGCGGACGCGAAGCAGCGCATTTCGATGGGGCGCGGCCTGGTCCGCACCGATGTCGCGGCGATCCTGTTCGACGAGCCGCTGACGGTGATCGACCCGGCGCTGAAATGGCGCTTGCGGCGGCAGCTGAAGCAGATCCACGCCGAACTGGGTCTCACACTGATCTACGTCACCCACGACCAGACCGAGGCGCTGACGTTCGCCGACCGCGTCGTGGTGATGGATCAGGGCGCGATCCTGCAGCAGGGCACGCCGCAGGATCTGTTCGAGGATCCGGCGCACGTGTTCGTCGGCCATTTCATCGGCAGTCCGGGGATGAACCTGATGCCGTGCACGCTCGACGACGGCGCGGCGGTGCTGGGCGATCAGCGCGTGCCGGTCGCCGTTCCCGCCGGCTGCACCGGGCCGTTCACGCTCGGCATCCGGCCGGAATTCGTCGGCCTGCACGAGCAGGGTGACGCGACCGCCGTGCGCGTCGCGATCGAGCGGGTCGAGCCGCTCGGCGGCTACCAGCTGCTGCACGCGCGGCTCGGCGCCAACAGGATTGCCATCAAGGCCGATCCGGAAGCGCTGATCCCGGTCGGCGAGCGCGCGGTGTGGCTGCCGGAGCGGCACGTGAAAATGTATTCGGACGGGCGGCTCGTGGCATGAAACCGATCCGGCATTCGGCTTGGTTCCTGGTGACGCCGGTGCTGATCGTCGTGCTGTTCAGCGCGGTGATCCCGCTGATGACGGTCGTCAATTATTCGGTGCAGGATCTGCTCGGCCCGGACCGGCACGTGTTCGTCGGCACCGAGTGGTTCAGCGACACGCTCGGCGACCCGGAACTGCAGCGGGCGTTGCTGCGACAGGTGATCTTCTCTGGCTCGGTCCTGCTGATCGAAATCCCGCTCGGTCTGGGCCTCGCGCTGGTGATGCCGCGTCGCGGGTTCGCGGCGTCCCTCGCCCTCGTGCTGCTCGGATTGCCGCTGCTGATCCCGTGGAACGTGGTCGGCACGATCTGGCAGATCTTCGGCCGCGCCGATGTGGGCCTCGGCGGCTGGTTCATGAATTCGGTTCTCGGCATCGACTACAACTACGCGCTGCATCCGCTCGACGCGTGGCTGACGCTGCTGCTGCTCGACGTGTGGCACTGGACGCCGCTGGTCGTGCTGCTGTGCTACGCCGGACTGCGCTCGATCCCCGACGCGTTCTACCAGGCGGCGGCGGTCGACGGCGCGTCGACGTGGTCGGTGTTTCGCTACGTGCAGTTGCCGAAGCTGCGCGGCGTGCTGACGATCGCGATCCTGCTGCGCTTCATGGACAGCTTCGTCATCTACACCGAGCCGTTCGTGCTGACCGGCGGCGGCCCCGGCGACAGCACGACGTTCCTGTCGGAGTTCCTGACCAAACTGGCGCTCGGTCAGTCCGACCTCGGACCGGCGGCGGCGTTCTCGATCATCTATTATCTCATCATCCTGCTGTGCAGCTGGCTGTTCTACACGGCGCTGAACGCGCAGGGCCGCGCGGAGGGCATTACGTGAGCCAAGCCGTCGCCGTCGGCGAACGCCCCGTGGCCGAGCGTCAAGCGCGTCGCCGCACCGGCCCGGGCTGGGCGCGGCGGGTGTTGCCGATCCTGTATTTCGCGCTGTTGCTGCTGCCGATCTACTGGCTGCTCAACATGTCGGTCCGCTCGACCGACGACATCCTGAGCCACCTCGAAATCGTGCCGCGTCACGTCACGTTCGAAAACTACCTGCACATCTTCCGCGACCCGACCTGGTACATCACCTACTGGCACTCGTTCGAGTTCGTGTTCCTGAACGTCGTGATCTCGGTCGGCGTCGCGCTGCCGGCCGCGTACGCGTTCTCGCGCTACCGGTTCCTCGGCGACAAGCAGCTGTTCTTCTGGCTGCTCACCAACCGCATGGCGCCGCCGGCGGTGTTCCTGCTGCCGTTCATGGAATTCTACCAGACGATCGGCCTGTTCGACACGCCGTGGGCGGTGGCGCTCGCGCACTGCCTGTTCAACGTGCCGCTCGCGGTCTGGATTCTCGAGGGCTTCATGTCCGGCGTGCCGCGTGAGCTCGACGAGACGGCGGCGCTGGACGGCTACGGGTTCTGGCGCTTCTTCATCCTGGTGTTCCTGCCGCTGATCCGGGCGGGCGTCGGTGTCACCGCGTTCTTCTGCTTCATGTTCAGCTGGGTCGAGTTGCTGCTGGCGAGCAACCTGACCGCGACGGCGGCGAAACCGATCGTGTCGATCATGACACGGACGGAGAGTGCGACGGGAATGGATTTCGGCCTGCTCGCGGCCGCCGCCGTGCTGACGATCATCCCGGGCGCGATCGTCATCTGGTTCATCCGCAACTACATCGCCAAAGGCTTCGCGTTGGGGCGCGTCTGATGGAATGGATGGCGTGGACGGTGCCGACGGCGGTGTTCTTCATCGTCATCGCGCTCATGCTGGCGGTGATGACGGTGTGGGAGGCACGCGCGCCATGCGTGCCGCGCCAGGGCTTTATTCCGCTGGTCACCACGCGCGGCGACCGGCTGTTCATCGGGCTGCTGGTATCGGCATTCGCCAATCTCGCCTGGGTCGGCTTGACCGACGCGAGCCAATGGTATGCGCTCGGCATCACGATCGTCGTGATAGCGGTGGTCGGCCGTTACGGCTGAGTCGCGATCGGCGGCGAACCGGCAAACTCCCCATGCCGGTTCGGGAGCGACTTCGGGGAGCAAAAAACTGAGGGAGACGCCCATAATGGACAAACCAGAAGTCACCCGCCGGCAAGCCATCGCCGGCACGGCGGCGGTGGCCGTCGCGGCGACCGTAGCCACCGTCGGCAGCGTTCCGGCCAGCGCCCAGAGCGACGCGGCGCAGCGCTGGATCGACAACGAATTCCAGCCCTCGACGCTGTCGAAGGCCGATCAGATGAAGGAGATGCAGTTCTTCATCGAGGCGTCCAAGCCCTACCAGGGCATGGAGATCCACGTCGTCACCGAAATCCTCGACACGCACATCTACAAGTCGCAGGTGATGACCAAGGCGTTCAACGAGATCACCGGGATGAAGGTCACTTCCGACTACATCAAGGAAGGCGACCTCGTGAACAAGCTGCAGAGCGAGATGCAGTCCGGCAAGCCCATCTACGACATGTACGATAACGACAGCGACCATATCGGCACGCATTTCCGTTATGGCGTGACCACGATCCTGTCCGACTTCATGAAGGAAGACGGCAAGGACGTGACCCTGCCGACGCTCGACGTCGACGACTTCATCGGCAAGAGCTTCGTCACCGCGCCGAACGGGAAGATGTACCAGATCCCGGATCAGCAGTTCGCGAACCTGTACTGGTTCCGCGCGGACTGGTTCGCGCGTCCCGACCTGCGCGATCAGTTCTCGAAGAAATACAATTACGAGCTGGGCGTGCCGGTCAACTGGTCCGCGTACGAGGACATCGCCGAGTTCTTCACCAACGACGTGAAGGAAATCGACGGCGTCCGCGTCTACGGCCACATGGATTACGGCAAGAAGGACCCCTCGCTCGGCTGGCGCTTCACCGATGCGTGGCTGAGCATGGCCGGCGCGGCCGATGTCGGTCTGCCGAACGGCCTGCCGGTCGACGAGTGGGGCATCCGGGTCGAGAACTGCCAGCCCGTCGGCGCCAGCGTGTCGCGCGGCGGCGCCACCAACAGCGCGGCGGCCGTGTTCGCGCTGACCAAGTATGTCGAGTGGCTCAAGAAATACGCGCCGCCCGAGGCCGCCGGCATGACGTTCGTCGAGGCCGGTCCGGTGCCGGGCCAGGGCCACATCGCCCAGCAGATCTTCTGGTATTCCGCGTTCACCAAGGCGCTGACCAAGCCGGGCCCGGTCGTCAACGCCGACGGCACGCCGAAATGGCGCATGGCCCCGTCGCCGCACGGCCCCTACTGGAAGCCGGGCATGCAGAACGGCTACCAGGATGTCGGCTCCTGGACGCTGATGAACTATGTTCCGCTGGAGCGGCGGAAGGCGGCGTGGCTCTACGCGCAGTTCTGCATCTGCAAATCGACGTCGCTGCGCAAGACGATCAAGGGTCTGACCCCGATCCGGCAGAGCGACCTCAACAGCCAGGCGATGACCGATCTGGCGCCGACGCTCGGCGGATTGGTCGAATTCTACCGCAGCCCGGCCCGCGTCGCGTGGACGCCGACCGGCACCAACGTGCCCGACTACCCGAAGCTGGCACAGCTGTTCTGGCAGAACGTCGCCGTCGCGGTCAGCGGCGAAAAGACGCCGCAGGAGGCGATGGACAGCTTGGCGGGCGACATGGACAAGGTGCTCGGCCGGCTCGAGCGGGCTGGCATGAACCAGTGCCCGCCGAAGCTGAACGAGCCGCACGATCCGTCCTACTGGTACGCGAAGGGCACGGCACCCTGGCCGAAGCTCGAGAACGAAAAGCCGCAGGGCCAGACGGTCGCCTACGAGAAGCTGCTCGACGCCTGGAAGCAGGGCCGCGCGAGCTAAGTTCGTGACCGACGGCGCGGAGCTTCGGCTCCGCGCCAGCTTGCGGAGGGCCAGCTTGCGGAGGGCGCGATGAATATCAGCCTGCGCTGCGACCCGGCGTTGTCGGGCGTGCTCCCCCGGCCGGTTCCGGCGCGTCAGGCGCTGCCGGACTGGCTGCGGACGATGCCGATGACGGCGCGGTCCGACATGCACAATTCAGACATCCGGACGGTGAAGCAGTGTCCGCCCTTCGTCGACGCGATGCGAACCGGCTTCACGGTCCTGCTGCCGTGCGACGTGACGTACGAGGGCGGCGTGTTCGCCTGGGACTGGCGCTCGCCGGACCCGAGCCTGGACGGGCAGCCGCGCGCGCCGATCAACTTCTTCGCCGCGAGCCAGGTGTCCGGTGCCCCGTTCGGCACCGAGAACCTGATCAAATTCGTCGGCTTCTGGACCGTGCAACTGCCGCCCGGCTGGTCGCTGCTGGCGACCCATCCGCTCAATCGCGACGACCTGCCGTTCCGCACCCTGACCGGCATGGTCGACGCGGACACGTTCCATCAGGTCGCGTTGCTGTTCCCGGCACGGTGGCTCGATCCGGGCGCGCCGTGCCGGCTGCCGCGCGGCACGCCGGTCGCGCAATGCATTCCGGTCCCGCGCGAGCCGCTGAACCTCGAATTCGGCGTGATCGACGGTGAGCGTGCCACGGCGTTTGGCGACATCGGCGGGGCGATCCTGGCCGGTCCCGGCGTCTATCGCGAGCGGTTCCGTGCGCGCGACCGCTAGGCTGTTCGCGCTGGCGTCGCTGGCGGCGATCGGCACGGCGCGCGCCGACACGCCGCAGGCGCTTCAGGATCTGCCGCCGATGAACCTCGGCCCCATTCCCCGCTTCGCGACGGACGCGATCGCGCGGGACAACTGCCTCGGCGACTTCCCGGTCTGGGCCGACGACACGCTCGGCTATTTCTATCCGCCCGGCCACCCGAAATACGGCCGGACCCCGCACGGCGCGTTCACCTGCCTGAAAGCGGCGAAAAAGGCCGATTACTGGAACATCGACCCGTTCGTCGACGACCCCGAGCGCGGCCGCGAATTCCCGATCGACCCGTCGCTGCTGAGCAATGGGGTGTGACCCTCCAAACCCGTGCGGTGCCGAGGCGGTTCGGCAAGCTGTCCCGCATGGCGGTGTGGGGGCCGGGCCTGCTGGTGATGCTGGCGGACACCGACGCGGGGAACATCGTCAGCGCGGCGCAGGCCGGGGCGCAGTGGCGATACCGCCTGCTGGCACTGCCGCTGCTGCTGATCCCGATGCTGTTCGTGGTCCAAGCCTTGTCGGTGCGCCTCGGCCTGTCGTGCGGGCAGGGGTTCGGCGCGCTGATCCGCGGCCGCCTCGGACGCGGCTGGGCGTGGCTGGCGCTTGCGGCCCTGGCGGTCGCGACGATCGGGTCGCTGGCGACCGAGTTCGACGGGATCGCGGGCGTCGGCGAGCTCTACGGCGCCCCCCGATGGATCACCGTGTCGCTGGCCGCGATTTGCCTGCTGATCGTCGTGCGCGGCGGCAGCTATGGCAGCTACGGGAGTATCGAGCGGCTCGCGATCGTCATCGGCCTGTTCGAGCTGGCGTTCTTCGCCGTCGCGTGGGCGGCCCACCCGTCGTCGTCCGACATGGCGCTCGACCTCGGCCGGCAGCGATTCGGCGAACCCGGCTACCTGTATCTCGGGGCCGCGCTGATCGGGGCGACGTTCAACCCGTGGATGATCTTCTACCAACCGTCCGCCCTGATCGCCAAGGGGCTCGGGCCGGCCGATCACCGTCCGGCGCTCTGGGACACCGCGATCGGTGCCGTGCTGACGCAGCTGGTCACGGCGGCGGTGCTGATCGCGACCGCCGCGACGCTCGGCCGCGCGGCGTCGGGCGGCACCGGCCTGTCCAGCGTCGGCGAGATCAGCCGGGCGCTGACGCCGTTCCTCGGCCATACCGCCGGGCGGCTCGTGTTCGGTGTCGGCGTGGTCGGGGCGTCGCTGGTGGCGGCCATCGTCTGTTCGCTCGCGCTGTCGTGGGGGATCGCCGACATCGCCGGGCCACGGTTCTGCCGGCCGGCGCTGCTGGCCGGCATCGTCGGCAGTGCGGTTGTGGTGGTGGCCTCGCGCGACCTGGTCGGGCTGGCGCTCGCGACGCAGGTGCTGAACGCCGTGATGATCCCGGTCCTGGTCGGGCTGCTCATCGTGCTGGCGGCACTCGTGCTGCCGCTTCCGATCCGGCTGCGCGGCATGCGGCTCGGCGTGGTGGTCGCGGTCTGCGCCCTGGTGTCGCTCGCCGGCCTGATCGGGGCATGGGCGGGGTTCGCGTGAACCCGCTCGCGATGGATACCGGGTCGCTGCTGACCTCGATCGGCATCTGCGTCGAGATCTTCTTCGTCGACCTGCTGCTGAGCGCCGACAACGCGCTGGTCATCGCGCTCGCGTGCCGGGGGCTGCCGGCGGCCGAGGTTCGCCGCGCCGCCATCGCCGGGACCGCCGGTGCCATCGCGTTGCGGATCGCCATGGCGGCGGTCGTGCTGTTCCTGCTCGGCCTGCCGTTCCTGCGGATCGTCGCGGCGATCCTGTTGCTGGTGATCGCGGTGCGGCTGACCGGCGAGTCGGGCGATCCGGAAGCGGCGGCCGCACGGGTCCGGCCGCGCCAGGATTTCGCCGCCGCCGTGGTCGCGATCGTCGCCGCCGACGCGGTGATGAGCCTCGACAACGTCGTCGCGATCGCGACCATCGCGCAGGGCAGCCTGATCCTGCTCGGCATCGGGCTCGCGATGAGCGTCCCGATGCTGATCGCGGGGAGTTCGATGATCCACACCCATCTCACGTCCAACCGGATCTGGGTGACGCTCGGCGGCATGTTCCTCGGCTGGATCGCCGGGCAGATCGGGGTCGCGGACCCCCTGGTCGCCGGCTGGATCGGCACCAGCGCGCCCGCGCTGCCGATCGCGGTGCCGGCCGCCTGCGCGATCTTCGTGTTCTGGGAGGGCCGCATCCTTGCCGCACGATGATCTTGCCGGGCTACTACCGCGACAGTGGCTGCAGCCCGCCCGTCTGGAGGCTTGGCTGACCCGTCGCCGCCCGAGTGTGGCAGACGCCCCGCCAGTGACCGTCCCGCGTGCAATCGCGCCGCGTGTGGCACGGCCAGCGAGACCCATCCGGAGCGGCCGGGTCTGGGGCCGCAGTGTCGGAGCCGTCGCCGTTCTGATCCTGGTCGTCTGGGCGGCGAGCGGCTTCTACAAAGTGCAGCCCGACCAGGTCGGCATCGTGCTGCGGTTCGGCCGGCTGGTCGGGACGACGCTGCCGGGCCTCAACTACCACCTGCCGGCCCCGATCGAGGCGGTGCTGCTGCCGAAGGTGACCGAGGTCAACCAGCTGAAAGTCGGCAACGACTACGTGACGCAGATGCTGACCGGCGACGAGAACATCGTCGAGGCGACGGCGGCGGTGTTCTGGCGCGTCCGCGACCCGGCGAAGTTCCTGTTCAACCTGCAGGATCCGGAGGGGACGGTCCGGGTGATCGGCGAGACGGCGGTGCGGCAGGTGATCGGGCTTAACCCGATCCAGGCCGGGTTGTCGGATCAGCGCCAGAAGATCGCCGACGACGCGCAGGCGCTGCTGCAACGGCTGCTCGACAGCTACGATTCCGGCATCCTGGTCACGCAGGTGCAGTTGCAGCGGGTCGACCCGCCGACCGCCGTCATCGACGCGTTCAACGACGTCCAGCGCGCCCGCGCCGACCAGGAGCGCGCCCGCAACGAGGCCGAAGCCTACGCCCGCGACATCCTGCCCCGCGCACGGGGCGACGCCGACCGGATGAAGGAGGAGGCCGAGGCGTATCGCGCCCAGACGATCAACGCGGCACGGGGCGACGCCGACCGCTTCCTGGCGCTGTACGCGACCTACAAGGACGCGAAGACCGTCACCGCGCGACGCATGTATCTGGAGACGATGGAGGAGGTGCTGCGCGCCACCAACCGCGTCGTCGTCGACCCGTCCGGGCACACGGCGTCGGTGCTGCTGCCCTACCTGCCGCTCGGCAACGCGACCGGCGCCGCGCCGAAGGTGGCGCCATGACCGCGCGCCTGACGGTGGTCGGGATCGTGGTGCTGGCCTTGCTCGGCTGGATCGCGTCGATGGCGTTCTACACCGTGCAGCAATCGCAGCAGGCGCTGGTGGTCCGGCTCGGTCAGCCGGTCGGGGCCGAGACCACGCCGGGGCTGAAGACGAAGATGCCGTTCGTGGACAGCGTGGTGTTCTACGAAAAGCGGTTGCTGCCCCTGCAGCCGGTCGCCGACCAGATCATCCTGGGCGACCAGAAGCGGATCGAGGTCGAGACGTTCTCGCTGTTCCGCATCGCCGACCCGCTAAAATTCTTCCAGGCGGTCGGCACCGAGGATCAGGCGCGTTCGCAACTGGGCCAGATCGTCAGCACGACGCTGCGCAAGCAACTGGGCAAGGTCGATCTGCCGGCCCTGCTGACCGGGGAGCGCGCGCGGATCACGACGCGGTTGCGCGACGAGGTGGCCGATGAGGCGCGTCCGCTCGGGATCGAGGTCGTCGACGTGCAGCTCCGCCGGGTCGATCTGCCGGTCGAGACCAGTCAGGCGATCTACGACCGGATGACGTCCGAACGCGTCCGCGAGGCGAAGGAGGTGCGGGCCCAGGGGTTCGAGGCGGGGGCGCAAATCCGCTCCAAGGCCGACCGCGAGCGCACGGTCCTGCTGTCGGAGGCGCAGCGCGAGGCGCAGAAATCGCGCGGGCAGGGCGACGCGGACGCGAACCGCATCTCGGTCGCGGCCTACGGCCAAGACCCCGAATTCTACGACCTGTACCGGACGCTGCAGCTGTACCGGACGGCACTCGGTCAGGGCAGCCCGACGATCGTGCTGTCGCCGTCGAGCTCGCTGATGAAATTCTTCGACGCGGGACCGCCGCCATGAGGCGTCTGTTTGTGGCGACACTGTTCTGCCTGCTGCTCGCCGGACCGGCGGGTGCGGTCGACGTGTCGGAGCTGAGCGATGTCGAGCACGACCCGTGCGTTCTGGCGCTGACGGCCCGCAACACGGCCGAGCACGTGGACGCGCCCGACAGCGCGCTGGCCGACGCGTGCGAGGGCGCGCACGGAAACGTTTCTGTCGCCTGGGAGCATCTGACCCGGACCTGGCGGCCGCCCGACATTTCGGGGTCGGGGCCGGGCATGCCGCTCGGGGCCGGCGGCACCTTGCTCGCCGTATTCGCCGTGCTGCTGGCGACGATCGTGCTGCAAACCGTGCCGTATGCCGTCGCGACGATCGTGCTCGGACGGGGCAGGGGTGCGCGCTGGACGGCCGAGGCCGTGGGCAACGGTGTCGCGCGCCTTGTGATCGGTCTGCTGCTGCTGGGACTTTTGGCGCTGCCGGGTGCCCCCGTGATCGCGGCGATCCTCGTCGTCGTGGCCGTGATCGTGCGGGTGCGGCCGAGGCCGCCATGGCCCCAATCGCCGTCGGCGCGCCCGTGGGCCGAGATCGTGGCGGGGATCGTCAACGACGCGATCGCGGCATTGCCCGGGTTGCTGGCGGTGGCGCTCGCGCGCGCGGGGGCTCGCTTGGCTGCTGCTGGCCGGCGTGTTCCTGCCGTTCGTCCTGGCGTTCCCGCCGCTGCTGCGACTGCGCCGCCCGGGGCTGCCGCTCGGCCTAGCCGCCGCCGTGCTCGCCGGGCTCGCGGGCTGGCTCGGGCTGCGAGACCCGGCGATCGCCGCCGGAACCGTAATCGCCATCGTCGTGGCGTTGCTGCTCGCGGCCGTCGTTGTCTGGCGGGCCGGGCTCGGCCGCCGCGACCAGCGCGTGGCGCAAATCGGCGGCGCGCAGCCAGATCCGGCCGGGGTTGCCGGCGGCGAGCTCCTGGGCGATCCGGGCGAAGCCGGCGGGGTTTAGCGCGTAGCTGCGGCCGTAGGCGGCCATGGCGGCGTCCATGTCGCCCGCCGATTGCAGGCTGCCGCCGAGATCGTGCCAGGTGTCGGCGCGCGAGCCGTCGCGGGACAGCGCATCCCTGAACGCGGCGATGGCCCCGGTGCGGTCGCCCGCCGCCTGACGGGCCGTGCCCAAATCGTGGCGAACCGCCGGGTCTGCCGGCAGGAGCGTCGCAGCATGGGCCAGCGCGTCGGCCGCCTCGTCCGCCCGGCCGGATCGCAGCAGCACTTGCCCGAGCGCATGGGCGAAAAGGCCGTTTTTGGGATGAGCCGCAACCGCCCGGGCCGCCAGCGCCGCGTCGCCCGCCTGCACCAACGCCGCCGCGTAGGCCCGCGCGATGTTGCCGTCGTCCGGGCGCTGCCGCACCGCTTGGGCGAGGGTTTGGCTCGCGGCGACACAATCACCGGCCGTCAGCAGCACCAGCCCGAGTCCGCTCAGGGCGCCGAACAGCGCCGGCTCACGCGCGAGCGCGGCCCGGTAGCTTGCCGCCGCCGCGCCGGTGTCGCCGGTCGCCGCGTGGACCCGGCCCATCGCCGCATGATTG
The DNA here is from genome assembly GCA_963756975.1 of uncultured Alphaproteobacteria bacterium. Classification (GTDB taxonomy): domain Bacteria; phylum Pseudomonadota; class Alphaproteobacteria; order Acetobacterales; family Acetobacteraceae; genus CAVRQM01. The sequence continues at coordinate 1,675,925 of CAVWPS010000002.1, forward strand.
GCCGCATCGTCCGGATCGAGCGTTAGCGCCCGGAAGCCGTGCGACCGGGCCTCGTCCGGCCGGCCGGTGTCGGCCAGCAGCAACGCCAGCATCCGCGCCGCCCCTGCATCGCGATCGTCGCACGCCCGGTACAGGGCTTCGGCGGTCGCGAGGTCGCCCGACCGGTGGGCCGCGACGGCGCGCGCGAACATGGTCAGCCGGGCGGCAGGTAACGCGCGGTCAGATGCGCCTGGAACGCGGTCGCATCGAGCGGCCGGCCGGTCGCCTCGGTCAGCAGATCGTCGAACCCGAGGCGGCTCCCCTGCGAGTGGACGTGCGTGCGCAGCCAGCCGACCAGCCCGGACAGATCGCCGTCGGCCAACGCGGCGTCGAGGTCGGGCAGCGCGGCACGGGCGGCCGCCATCAGCTGGGCCGCCGCCATGGCACCCATCGTGTAGGACGGGAAATAGCCGAACGCGCCGTCGTACCAGTGGATGTCCTGCAGGCAGCCTCGCCGGTCGTCGGGCGGGGTCACGCCCAGATGGCGCCGCATCGCCTCCGCCCACGCGGCCGGCAGTCCGGCGACCTCGAGCTCGCCCGCGATCAGGGCTCGTTCCAGTTCGAACCGGACGAAGACGTGCGCGGGATAGGTCATCTCGTCCGCGTCGACCCGGATGAAGCCGCGCTCGATCCGGCGTTGCAGCCGGACGAGGTTCGCCGGCTCCAGCGCCGGCTGCGCGCCGAACGCCGCCTGCAGCGCGCCGGACAGGTAGCCGACGAACGCGTCGCCGCGGCACGCCTGCATCTCCATCAGCAGCGACTGGCTCTCGTGCGTCGCCATGCCGGACGCCGCCCCGACCGGCTGGCGGGCGTAGGCGACCGGCAGGCCGCGCTCGTACAGCGCATGGCCGCATTCGTGCAGCACGCCCATCAGCGCCGTCGTGACATCGGCCTCGTCGTAGCGGGTGGTGATGCGGACGTCGGTCGGCGTGCCGCCGCAGAACGGGTGGGCGCTGCGGTCGAGCCGGAAATGCGCGGGCTCCAGTCCGACGCGGGCGGCCAGCATCCGGCACAGCGCCTCCTGTCCCGACGCCGGGAACGGACCGGTGAGCGGGACCGCCGGGTGTTGCGCCGCCTCGGCGCGGGGGAGCGCGCCGGCGAGCCAGCGCGCGTGGTCCGCGAAGATCGCGGCGACCCGGTCCGCTCCGGCGCCGGGCTGATAAAGGTCCATCAGCGCGTCGTACGGCGACAGGCCGGTCGCGGCCGAGAGATGGTCGGCCTGGATCCGGACCAGCCGCACGACTTCGGTCAGCAGCGGTGCGACGGCGGCGAAGTCGGACGCCGGCCGGGCGATCCGCCACGCCTGCTCGCACGCCGTGTTGGCGCGCACCTGCGCCTCGACCAGATCGGGCGGCACGGCGCTCGCCTGGGTGTGGGCGCGGCGCATGAGGCGAAGGTTCGCGGCCTCCCACGCATCGGCTCGGGCCTCGCCTTCCGCTTGCGACAGATCGGCTTCCAGGTCGGGCGCGGTCAGCATCTCGTGCCCGATGCCGGCCAGCACCGCCATCTGATCGCCGCGCGCCGGGCCGCCGCCGGCCGGCATCATCGCCGCCGCGTCCCAGCCGAGCACGGCACCCGCCTCGCCCACGGTCGCGATGCGGGCGAAGCGGGCGGCGAGGCTTGTGTATGGGTCGTTGGCCTGGCTCATGTGCGAAGCACCCTTCTCGCGTAAATGCCGAAGACGATCACGAGGTTGAACGCGAAGGCGTACCAGGTGATCGCGTAGTTCAGGTGGTTGTCCGGCAACTCGGGCGGTGCGCGGGCCGGGTCCGGATTGCCCTCCGGCCCGAGCGCCACGACCGTGAACGGCGGCACCTCGGCCCCGAGCGCGGCCCCGACGCGGACCGGATCGAGCGTGAAGAACCGCCGCTTCGCCGGATCGTCCGACACCGACAGCAGGCCGGGATGTTCGGGCGGCCGGACGAAGCCCTCGATCGTGACCTGGCCCGCCGGCGCCGGCGGCACGGCGTCTGTGGCGACCCAGCCGCGATCGACCAGGACGGGTCCGGCCGGGCGGTCGAGAACGTCCAGCAACTGCGCGCCCTCGATCTGCCCCTTCAGCGTGTCACGCACCTCGATCGCATACAGCGCCGTGGCGGGGCGAAACACGCCGGTGACCGACACCTTCTGGAACTCCGAAGGGTTCGGGCCGAGCGGCACGCCGGGGGCCGCCATCGCCGCCGCGATCTGCGCCATGCGGGCGTGTTTCCACGAGCGCCGGTGCAGTTGCCAAGTGCCGAGCGACACCAGGATCGCCAGCATGAGGACCGTGCTGACGGCTGGCCAAACCAGCCGCCTCACGACCAAACCGCTAAGGGGCTGCGACCGTCGGGCTGGCACCCCAGAGATAGACCGAGACGAACAGGAACAGCCACACCACGTCGACGAAATGCCAGTACCAAGCCGCCGCCTCGAACCCGAAATGCTGGGTCGGGGTGAACTGGCCGGCGCGGGCACGGAACCAGCAGACGATCAGGAAGCAGGTGCCGACGATGACGTGGAAGCCGTGGAACCCGGTGGCGAGGAAGAACACCGCCGGATAGACGCCGCCGCCGACGAATTTGAACGGCGCGTCCGAGTATTCGAGGATCTGGAAGCCGGTGAAGCTCATGCCGAGCAGGATCGTGAGGCCGAGGCCCATGATCAGCTGCTTGCGGTGCCCGATCAGCAGAGCGTGGTGCGCCCAGGTGATCGTGCAGCCGGACAGCAGCAGGATCAGCGTGTTCATGAACGGCAGGTGGAACGGGTCGAACGTCTGGATCCCGGCGGGCGGCCACATCGGTGTCGCGGTGCCGAGCACGTGGTCGGGGAACAGCGCGAAGTGGAAGAACGCCCAGAAGAAGCCGACGAAGAACATGACCTCCGACGTGATGAACAGCGTCATCCCGTAGCGCAGGCCGAGCCGCACGATCGGGCTGTGCAGCCCCTTGGTCCGGCTCTCGCGCAGCACGTCGCGCCACCACAAGAACATCGTGCCGATCACCACGGCGAGCCCGACATACAGGGTGACGTAGCTGCCGTAATGGGCTGCGAAGATGATGCCGAGCACCGTGAGGCCCGCGCCGAGTGCCCCGACCAACGGCCACGCGCTCGGGTTGACGAGATGGTAGGGCTGCTTCAGCCCCGAACTGACATAACCATGGTGAATCGGGTGGCCGTGGGAGTCGAGCTCCGGCGCATCGATGGTGGAGGCGTGCGTGTCCATGACCAAAATCCGTCGGCGGTGTGCGCCGCATCATCATCAATCCGCGCGGCTGTTCAAGGGCTGGCGGGGTATTTGACCAACGCGGCCCCGGTATACGGGCCGACATGCGGCCCGGCCTTGTCCCACGCACCCGCCTTCGCCGCGTCGTCGGCCGAGTGGTAGAAGGTGTACGACAGGGTGACGGTGTGGATGTCGGCCGTGTCCGGGTCGGTCGCCATCTTCGGATCGACCCAAAACGTCAGCGGGAAGTGGACGTGCTGGCCCGGCTGGAGCGTCTGCTCGGTCGTGCAGAAGCACGCGGTCTTGTGGAAGTATTTCCCGACCGTCTCCGGGGTCACGTTGTAGACGGCGACGCCCACCAGAGGCTCGGCGCTGTCGTTGGCCGCGTGATAGGTCGCGAGCGTCTCCTGGCCCAGCTTGACCGTGACCGCCGACTGGTCCGGTCCGAACTGCCACGGCAGATGGGCATTCACGTCGGCGTTGAACCGGACGGTCACCGTCTGCGCGACCGTCCCGGTGCTGTCCTTGGCACCGATGTCGGGCGTGCCGGCGAACCCGGTCGCGGCACAGAAGGCGCGGTAGAGCGGCACGGCGGCGAACGACATGCCGGTCATGCCGGCGACGATGACGACCAGGGCGACGGGAACCAGGCTTTTGCGCATCAACGGGATATGGGCGGCGTTCGGCGGGCCGCCACTAACTCGATTGCTCGATGGCGGGATGCGGCGGCGGGTTCGCGAGCTTGACCATGGTGATGCCGAAGAACAGCCCGATCAGCAGGAGCAACAGCACCAGCAGCAGGATGTTTCGCGGGCCACGAGCGCGAGTGATGGCGAGCGTCTGCTTGCGCGTCAGATATTCGATCGGCTGCGGCGTCGGATCGTCGCTCATGCGAGCAGCAGCCGGTCGGCGGCGATCGCGGCGAACAGCAGCGTCAGATAAGCGAGCGAGATGCGAAAGCAGGTCCGGGCCGGCCGGTCGCCGGTCAGGCTGAGGCCGGTCGCGTCCTGACGGTCGCGCCAGACCAGGATCGCCGAGCCGAGGAAAATCAGGCCGAGGATCGCGGCCGAGATGCCGTAGATCGGGCCGGCGACGCCGAACGCCCACGGCAGCAGCGAGAGCGGCAGCAGGATGGCGGCATAGACGACCACGTGACGCCGCGTGGTCCGCGCACCCGACACCACGGGGAGCATCGGCACGCCGGCGCGGGCGTAGTCGCCGTGCGCGTAGAGCGAGAGCGCCCAGAAATGCGGCGGGGTCCAGCAGAACACGATCGCGAACAGCAACGCGGGCAGCAGGCCGATATGGCCGGTCACGGCGGCCCAGCCGATCACCGGCGGGAACGCACCGGCGGCCCCGCCGATGACGATGTTCTGCGGCGTCCGGCGTTTCAGCCACATCGTGTAGACGAACACGTAGAAGCAGATCGACACGGCCAGGATCGCGCCGGCCAGGATGTTGGTCGCGAGGCCCATCACCACGACCGAGCCGAGTGCCAGCGTCACGCCGAAGCCGAGCGCCTCGGCCGGGGCGATGTGGCCGGTCGGGATCGGACGTCCGGCGGTCCGGCGCATCACCGCGTCGATATCGCGGTCGTACCACATGTTGATCGCACCGGCGGCACCGGCCCCGATCGCGATGCAGAAGATCGCCACGACCGCAAGGAACGGGTGCAGGTGGCCCGGCGCGATGAGCAGGCCCACCAGGCCGGTGAACACCACCAGGGTCATCACGCGTGGTTTCAGCAGCGCGAACCAGTCCCGCGTGGTGCTTTCGTAGACGAAGTCCGGGTCGGAACGAGAAAGGGAGGGCACCGGGCCCTCCCCTTCCATCTCGCGCGTCTTGACGACGGTTTGGGTCATTTGATTGGCCGGAGCATCCTCAGCGGATGCGCGGCAGCTCCTCGAATGTGTGGAACGGCGGCGGGGAGGCGATCTGCCACTCGAGCGTCGTCGCACCCTCGCCCCAGTAGTTGTCGGCCAGCCGGACCTTCGACGTGAACGTGCGGTAGATGACGTACAGGAAGATCAGGACCGAGAACCCGCCGACATAGGCACCGAACGAGGCGACCTCGTTCCAGCCGCGGAAGGCGTCCGGGTAGTCGACGTAGCGGCGCGGCATGCCGTTCAGGCCGAGGAAGTGCATCGGGAAGAACGTCAGGTTCACGCCGATGAAGCTGACCCAGAAATGCACCTTGCCCCAGAACTCCGGGTACTGGTGGCCGCTCATCTTGCCGATCCAGTAGTAGAAGCCGGCGAAGATCGAGAACACCGCGCCGAGCGACAGCACGTAGTGGAAGTGGGCCACGACGTAGTACGAGTTGTGCAGGATCTCGTCGATGCCGGCGTTGGCCAGCACGACGCCGGTCACACCGCCGACGGTGAACAGGAAGATGAACCCGACCGCGAACAGCATCGGCGTCTTCATCTCGATCGAGCCGCCCCACATGGTCGCGATCCACGAGAAGATCTTGATCCCGGTCGGGACGGCGATCACGAGCGTCGCCGCCATGAAGTAGGCGCGGGTGTCGACCGAGATGCCGGAGACGAACATGTGGTGGGCCCACACGACGAACCCGACGACGCCGATCGCGACCATCGCGTAGGCCATGCCGAGATAGCCGAACACCGGCTTCTTGCTGAACGTGGAGATGACGTGGCTGATCATGCCGAAGCCCGGCAGGATCATGATGTAGACTTCCGGGTGGCCGAAGAACCAGAACAGGTGCTGGAACAGCACCGGGTCGCCGCCGCCGGCCGGGTTGAAGAACGACGTGCCGAAGTTGCGGTCGGTGATCAGCATGGTGATCGCGCCGGCCAGCACAGGCACGGCGAGCAGCAGCAGGAACGCGGTCACCAGCATCGACCACACGAACAGCGGCATCTTGTGCAGCGTCATGCCCGGCGCGCGCATGTTGAAGATCGTGGTGATGAAGTTGATGGCACCCAGCAGCGAGCTGATGCCGGCCAGATGCAGCGCGAACAGCGTGAAGTCCATCGCTGGACCTTCATGGAACTCCGAGTTCGACAGCGGCGGATACAGCGTCCAGCCCGATCCGGCGCCGGTGCCGGTCAGCAGCCCGGCGATGACGAGGCAGAGGGCCGGGACCAGCAGCCAGAACGAGATGTTGTTCAGGCGCGGGAACGCCATGTCGGGCGCACCGATCATGATCGGCACGAACCAGTTGCCGAAGCCGCCGATCATCGCGGGCATGACCACGAAGAAGATCATGATCAGGCCGTGCGCGGTGATGATCGCGTTCCACTGCTGCCCGTCCGCGACCAGGTGGTTGCCCGGGGCGGCGAGCTGCGCCCGCATGATGATCGACAGCGCGCCGCCGATCAGGCCGGCGAAGATCGCGAACATCAGGTACAGCGACCCGATATCCTTGTGGTTGGTGCTCATCAGCCAGCGATGGACGAAGCCGGGCGCGTGGCCGTGGCCGTGATCGTCAGCGTGGGCGTCGTGGGTGGTGGCGCTCATGGGGCGTACTTCCTGGTCGGCCGATTAGGGCTGAGAGGCGAGGTGGACAGGCGTCGAGTTCTCGTCGGAGGCGTATTTCGTCTTGGCCGTCACGACCCAGGCCTTGAACTCATCGGGTGTGACCGCGAGGACCGAGATCGGCATGTTGCTGTGGTTCACGCCGCAGATCTGGTTGCACTCGCCGTAGACGGTGCCGGGGTTGTTGACGCGAAACCACGTCTCGATCGTGCGGCCGGGGATCGCGTAGCGCTGCTCGCCGAGGCTCGGGATGAAGAACGAATGGATCACGTCGGCCCCGGTCGTCAGCACGCGGATGTTCTTGCCGGCGGGCACGACGAGCTGGTTATCGACGTCGAGGCGGCGAAGCTGGCCCGGCTTCAGCTGCGCGTCCGGGATCGGGTAGCTGGTGAAGTCGATGTTGCCCTGGTCGGGGTAGTTGTATTCCCAATACCAGCGATGGCCGGTGACCTTGATCGTGAGGTCCGCGTCATGCGTGCGATCCTCGTAGTAGACCAGCCGGAAGCTCGGGATCGCGATCACGACCAGGATCAGCGCCGGGATCAACGTCCAGCCGACTTCGAGCAGGGTGTTATGGCTGACCTTGTTCGCGACCGGGTTCTTCTTCGCGCCGAACCGCCAGATGGTGAACAGCAGCAGGCCGGCCACGAACACGACGATCGCCACGATCAGGATGAACACGAGGTGGTTCAGCCACTGGATCTGGGTCTCGATCGGACCCTGCGATTTCTGCATGTCGATCGCCCAGTTGGTCGGCTTCTGCGCGAGCGCCGCGACACTGGTGGACGCGAGCATCGCTGTTGCGATCAGCGCGGAACGGGCAAGCGCGAAGGGTCGCGGCAGGGTCATCTGGAACCGTCCAATCGGGTCGTGAACTCGGGCGCGGAACTTACACCGCGATCGGGAACATGGGCTAACCCGGCAGGACGTCTAGATCAAGGTCGGCGACCGTATCTCGCTGTAGCGAAACGAGCGTGAACAGCCCGGCCGGCGGCATCGGCGTCCAGGTGGCGCGCGCGATCAGCGCCGGCGGCATCAGGGCGGAGCGGGCGAAGTCCGGGTGCCAGCCCAGCGCCTTCGATGCCGGCGCCATCGCGCGTTCGGCCCACCAGCGCGGCCCGCTGCTGGCGGCGAAGTGGTTGACGAACAACAGCATCCCACCCGGCCGTACGACGCGGGTCATCTCGGCCAGCAGCCGGCGCGGGTTCGGCACGACCGAGGCGACGAACATCGCGACCGCGATGTCGAAGCTCGCATCCGCCAGGCCGGTCGCCTCGGCATCGCCCTCGATCAGCGCGTCGATGCCCTGGATGCGTTCGGACGTCACCCGGGCGCGGGCGCGGTCCAGCATCTCGGGCGAGAGGTCGATGCCGGTGATCCGCTTGCCGCTGGCGTAGCGGGGCAGGGCGAGGCCGGTGCCGACGCCCATCTCCAGCACGTGCGTGCCCGGCAGCGCGTTGACCGCCTCGACCGCGTGGCGGCGGGCCACGGCCGACACGCCGCCGAACGCCACGTCGTAGATCGCGGCCCACCGCTTGTAGGCGGAGCGGACCGCGCCGGCGTCGAGCGGCGTGTGCGGCGTTCGGGAGTCGGAGGTCAGGCGGCCTCCTCCCGGCGGTCACGGACACGGACATAGGCCTGCGCCGCGTGCGCTTCGCAATACGGGCGGCCGGGCTCCGACGGCGCGTCGCAGAAGCGGAAGCTTCGGGTGCCGGGGTCGCCGAGCGGCCAGCAGCATTCCGTGGTGCGGCCCGTGGCCAGGCCCGTGCGGGGCGTGCTGGTGGCCACGACCCGGATCGGCGTTTCGGCGCGCGGGGCGGCCCGGGGCGCCTCGACCCGGCGGGGTGCCGGACGAGCCTCCATCGTGGCGCCCATCGTCGGCAACGGCGGCAGCGTGGGCCCGGTCGCGCGGCGGGGGGCCACCGGCCGGGCGACCGCGTCGCGGCGGATCGGCGACGGCCGGGGCGGCAGGTTCAGGCGGTGCGCCTTCCCGACGACGGCATTTTTGGAGACACCCAGGCGGCGACCGATCTCGGCCGTCGAATGTCCCTCGGCCCAAAGCGCCCGAAGCTTGGCAATCGCGTCCTGGTTCCACTCCATATCGTGGGCCTTTCCATCATCCCCACAACATACGGTAGAGATATGCGCCACCAAAGCAATCATTGAGTGGCCGGACGAATCAGAAAGTTGTGGAAAACCCTTCTGTGGACCGCAAGATGTTGAATCAGGCACGATCGCCCGGCAGGTCGAATAGGGCCGAAACCTTGTCGAAACCGCGTGCGATCGGGTGTCCTTCGGCGGCCACCGTCCCGTCCTCGGCCCGCACAAGCTGGCAGGTTCGCAGCCCGGCGGCGGCGGCGGCGTCGAGCTCGGCACCGACGTCGGACAGGAACAGCAGGGCGGCCGCCGGGATGGCGGACGCAATCGCGATCCGGTCGTAGCTGGCGGCTTCCCGCTTCGGGCCCACGGCGGTGTCGAAAAAGCCACGGAACAAGCCTGCGAGGTCGCCGTCGGTCGAGTGCCCGAAGATCAGCCGTTGCGCTCCGACCGACCCCGACGAGTAGACGAACAACGCGACCCCTGCCGCGTGCCACGCACGCAACGCCGGGGCGACGTCGGGATAGAGCGCGCCCTGCAACTCGCCGGCGGCATAACCCTCGGCCCAGATCAGCCCCTGGATGGTCTTCAGGGGTGTTACCTTCGCGTCCGCGTCCATCCAGCGGAGCAGCGTGTCGAGCGGTTCGGCCTCCGGATGCAGTTTGCGAACTTCGGCAAGTTCAGGCGCATCCGCGTGCGCCGAAATCCAGGCGGGCAGGCGCTCACGGGCGAACGGGAACAGCGTCTTGTGGACGAAGGCGATCGGGGTGGTGGTCCCCTCGATGTCGACCACCACGCCGGCGGGGCGCATGTCAGACGGCCGGGAAGCGGCTGCTGACGTCGTCGCCGGTGTAGTGCGGCGTCCACCCGGAGGTGTCGGTGAACACGCGCAACGCGGTGAACGACGGCCGCTCGCCCGCGTCGAACCAGTGTTTCGTGTGCGCCGGCACGCTGATCAGGTCGCCCTGCGTGCAATGCGCGTCGTACACGCGGCCATCGACGTGCATGATGAAGCTGCCGGACCCGGCGACGAAGAAGCGAACCTCGTCCTCGGTATGCGTGTGCTCCGAGATGAATTTCTGGCGCAGCGCGGGAGCGGCGGGATTGTCCGGTGCCAGCTTGATCACGTCGGCCGATCCGGCCTTCGCGGTGCCCATCAGCGCGTCGAGGTGCGGGCGGTAGGCGGCCAGCACCGCCTCCGGCTCCGCGTCGTCGGCGAGGGCGACCTTCGTCTCCCACCGCTCGAAATGGACACCGATCTCGGACAGGGCGCGGGCGATCTCGTCCGGCGTCTCGGTCCGCAGAACCGGCGTGCCGGGGGTGTCGTCCTGGTAGATCGTCAGCCGGCTCATGAGGATATCCTCCGCTTCTCGAGCTCGCACGCGAGCAGGAATTCCAGGGCTTCGAGGCGGGCGAGCGCATGCGCCATGTCGACGCCCCACGCATACGCGCCGTGACCGCGCAGCACGTAGCCGGCGGTGCTGGCGTCGATCCGCGGCTCGATCCGCGCGGCGAGGGCCGGGATGTCCTGCGCGTTCTCGAAGAAGGGGATCTCGACCGTGACCTCGTGGCTACGGTTGCCGAACGCCTTCAGCACCTCGTAGTCGGTCAGGACCAGCGTCTCGCCGCGATGGGCCATGGACAGCACGGTCGCCGGAACCGAGTGGCCGTGCACGATGGCACCGATGTTCGGCAGCAGGCGGTAGAGTTGCGCGTGCAAGCCGGCTTCCGCCGACGGACGGCCCTCGGTGGTCGGCACGGCGTCGAGGGTCATGCCCATGATGCCGTCCGCGTCCAGGAAGCCTTTGTGCTGGCCGCTGGTGGTGACCGCGAACGTGCCGTCGTCGAGGCGCACGCTCAGATTGCCGGCGGTCGCGCGGACCCAGCCCAGATCGTCAAGCCGCTGGCCCGCGGCGATGATCGCGTCCGACGCCCAGCGTGGCACCGTGGCCCCATCCTCATCGGGGTCCACGGTCACGATGTCCGCCAAATCAGGCCTGCGGGGCCGGGTGCGTGGTGTGGACCGGGGCGCCGGCGGCGTTGGTGGTCATGCCGGGCGCCGCGATCGAGCCGGCCGGACGATCGGCCGATGTCTCCATCGACACGTCTTCCTCGGCCATGTTCTTCTTGAACGACTTGATGCCCTTGGCGAAGTCGCCCATCAGGTTGCTGACCTTGCCGCTCCCGAACAGGAGCAACACGACCAGCAGCACGATCATCCAGTGCCAAATGCTGAAACTACCCATGACGTCCCCCGCGACCGCGAATGCTGTGGAGGAGATGGACCCGCCGGGCTGGGCATGCAAGCCATTCGGCGTTGCGTCGGCGTTAGCCCCCGGCGGCGGCCTCGGCCGCGCGGTCGGCGCGATCGTCCAGCGCCTCCCGGCTCAGCGGGCGTTGCGGGACGATAAAGCCCAGCGCCGGATATTCGTGGCTGCCCATCGCGCGCACCGGGGGATACCACATCCGGACCATCGACCAGTCCCCGTCCGGCGAGACGTCGATGACGGGCTGGTCGCGCGCCAGCTCGCCCGGCACCCAGTTCGCCTGCACGACCTCGATCCGGCGCGGACCGGCGAGGCGGGACACGACGGCGACGTGCCCCGACGGCAGACGAGGTTCGCGGGCCAGCACCAAGATGCTGCCGACGACAGGGTCGTGCGAGCGTTCGTAGCGGCCGTCGGCACTGGTCCACCAATCGGCGGCGGCGCCGTGCAGGTCGACCCCGGTTTCCGCGCGGGCGAACGGCGCGCAGGACAGGCCGGAGAAGTGCGGGTCGCCCGATGCCGCGTACCCGCCACCTCCGCCGCAGCCGGACAACAGCAACAGGATGAAAAGGCGGCTCAGTGGCATGAGTCCGCACTTGAACCACTTACCGCAACGCACTCAAGACAAACGGTTAGGCCGACGCTGTTTGGTCCGGCGTTGTTGCATCTCCGCACCGCATCTTCGCAGCGGGCACCGGCTCGGCTGTAGCTTGGGGCCGCGATGACGCGTCCGGTTCTCACCCTGCTGACCGCTGTGGCGATGCTGTTGCAGGCGATGACCGGCATCGCGGTCGCGCGTGCCGAGTATGTCGCGGCACCGATCTGCCACACCGGCGGCGGTCACGCCCCGGCACCCGGCGACACGTCGCACGATTGCCTCCTCTGCCCGATCTGCGCGGCGATGGCGCAGGCGGCGGTGATCGTGCCGCCCATCCCGGTGGTGCCGCGATCGGGCCGCATCGCGACGATTGCGCTGGAAAGCTGGTCGGCGCGGGCGGTCGCGATCGCGCGCACCTGGACGTGCTGGCCGAGGGGACCACCTCGCGTCGTCTGAGGCCGACGACGCGATCCAAAATCCCCTTACGAAAGGCACTGCCATGCGCAGCCTCATGCTCTCGACCGCCCTGCTGTTCGCAGGCGCGTCCGCCGCCTTCGCCCACGCCCACCTCACGACGGCGAACCCGGCCCCGGGCTCGACCGTGACCACCGCACCGACCGAGGTCGCGATCACCTACGACGAGGAGGTGGAGCCGAAATTCTGCACCATCGCCGTGACCGACGCACACGGGGCACGGGTCGATGCCGGTCCCGCGCACCTGGAGGGCGGCGACCAGCTGCATCTCGCCGTGCCGGTGAAGACGCTCGCGGCCGGCAGCTACAAGGTGGTGTGGCACGCGCTGTCGACCGACGGGCACAAGACTCAGGGGTCGTTCGCCTTCACCGTCGCGCAGTAGCGAAACCATGCTGAACGGCGCGCTGCCACCGTTCGACCCGGAGGGTGGCGGCGCGCTCATTTGCGCCCGCGTGATGGCGGACGCGGCGATGATTCAGCTGTTCGGGGCCGGGCTGTCGCGACTCGCGTATGCCGGCCCCGCGTTGCCGCCGCTCCTGGAGCGACGGCTGGCATGGCTGGCGCGGGGCGCGGCGGTGCTGGCGGCGGCGTCGCTGCTGGTGTGGCTGTGGTTCCAGACAGCCTCGTTCGAAGACGCCGTTCCCGACGGCGACAGTCTTTCCACGGTCACGTTCGGCACCTGGTTCGGCGAGGTCCTGGCCGCGCAGTTCGGGCTCGTCGTGCTGGCCGTCGTCGCGCTCGGGCGTGGATTGCGGGTTTCGCGATGGGGGTTGTCGGCCGGGCTGGCGGCCCTCGCACTCGGGGCCGAGGCGCTGCACGGGCACGCGTGGGCGATGCGCGCGACGACCGGATCGGACTGGCTGGTGGCGAGTGTCGTCGTCCACCTGCTCGCGGCCGGCGCTTGGCTCGGCGGCTTGCTGCCGCTGTTGATTCTGCTGGCCGACCGGGCGCGGTGGCGGCCGGTGCTGATCCCGTTCTCGAAGCTCGGTTACGCCTGCGTCGCGGCCATCGCGCTCACCGCCGCGACCCAAGCCTGGGTGCTGGTCGGCGGCCTGCCGGGGTTGTTCGGCACGGCCTACGGGTTGGTTGCGATGCTAAAACTGTCGGGGTTCGGGGTTCTGGTCGGCATCGCCTGCCTGAACCGGTGGCGGCTCGGGCCGCGCGGCTCGGCCTCGCTGCGCTGGGTGATCGGGATCGAGGCGGCGGTCGGGCTCGCGGTGATCGGGGCGGCCGGCCTGCTGTCGGCGCTGCCGCCGTCGATGCACACGCAGCCGGTGTGGCCGTTCGACTGGCAGCCGACACTCGCCACCATCCGCGAAGCCCCGGAGTTCCGCACCGAGATTTTGGCCGCCGCGGGCGCATTGATCTTCGCTTCGATCCTGCTTGTCGCGGCCATCTTGATCCGGCGCTGGCGATGGTTGCTGCTCGTTGCCGGCTGCCTCGTGGCCGTCATCGCCGGGCCGCATCTGACACTGCTGTTCGCGGAGGCGACGCCCGCGACGTTCGCGACGTCGCCCACCGGGTTCAGCGCCGCCTCGATCGCGCTCGGTGCCGCGACGTATCCGGACCGTTGCGCCGCGTGTCACGGCGCGACGGGGGCGGGCGACGGGCCGGCGGCCGCGAGCCTGTCGGTGCCGCCCGCGAACCTGCTCGCGGATCATTTGTGGGGCCATTCGGACGGCGAGCTGTTCTGGTGGATTTCGCACGGCATCGCCGATCCCGCCGATCCGTCGGGCACGCATACTGTCATGCCGCCGGCGGGGGTCGACGACGACACCGTCTGGGCCCTGATCGACTTTTTGCGGGCGCGGAATGCAGGACGCGCGGCGGCTTGGCCGGCCCCGATCGCGGCCCCCGCGTTCGCCTGCCCGCCGGTGCGCGACGGCCGGGTCCGGCTAAATGCCGGGTCCGTCGCGGTCGTGGGCGGCTGTACCGCCGCCGATCCGGAATCGCTGCTGGCATGGCGGCTGCTGCTCGGGGCCGCCCCGGCCGAGGTGCTGGTCGACCGCGCCGGCTGGCTGCGCGACGTCCGCCGTCCGGGCTGGCCGGACGACGCGAGTGCCGCGACCGCGCTGGCGGCGGCCGACGCGCACCCGCTCGCCGCGGCCAATCCGGCCGCGCACCATCATTCGGGGTAAGCCGGTCGGCGGAAACCATGTCGGGGACGCCGCCGTTCAACCGATGTCCGCAACCGGAACAGGGTCATCATGACGACGCGCCGCATTCCCAGCCGATTCGCGCAGATGTCCTCGGTCGCGAGGCTGGTCGGTGTCGTCGCGTTGATCGGGGTCGCGTCCTGCGCCACGCGGCAGCAGGTGGTGGCCGAGAAAGAGGACAATCTCGCCGCCGCGGGATTTCTCGTGCGGCCCGCGAACACGCAGGCGCGGATCGACATGCTGAGCACATTGCCGCCCGACCACTTCGTCCAGCGCGTGCACGGCGACGACGTGAGCTACGTCTATGCCGATCCCCTCGTCTGCCACTGCCTCTATGTCGGAACGCAGCTTGCCTACGACCGCTACCGGAGCTTCGTGCAGGCGAAGCAGCTCGCGGACGAGCAGCAGCTGACGGCCCAGCTGTACACCAACAACAACTGGGACTGGAACGCGTGGGGCGGCGGGTTCGGGCCGGGATACGGCTTCGGGTTCTAGTGCGCCTCGGCCCAGGTCCGGCCGGTCCCGGTTTCGACCACCAGCGGCACCGAGAGCGTGGCCGCACCCTCCATCACCCGTTTCGCCAGAGCGGCAAGTTGCTCCGCTTCGGCGATCGGCGATTCGAACAGCAATTCGTCGTGCACCTGCAGCAATAGCCGCGCGGTCAGCCCGGCAGCGTCCATCGCGGCGGGAAGCCGGACCATGGCGCGCTTGATGATGTCGGCGGCACCGCCCTGCAACGGCGCGTTGCTGGCCTGCCGGTCGGCATAGCCACGCAATGCCGGGTTCTTGTCGGTGATGCCCGGAATCCAGCAGCGCCGGCCGAACGGGGTTTTGACATAGCCGTAAAGCCGCGCCTCCTCCCGGCACGCCTCCATGTAGGCCCGGATGCCGGGATAGCGGAGGAAGTAGGCGTCGATATAAACCTTCGCCTCGCCCGGCTCGATGCCGAGCTGACGGCCGAGGCCGAACGCGCTGATGCCGTAGATGATGCCGAAATTGATCGCCTTGGCGCGACGCCGCGTGCCGGAATCCATGTCGGCCATCGGCACGCCGAACACCTCGCTCGCGGTGCGGGCATGGATGTCCTCGCCCGCGCGAAAACTCTCGCGCAGCACGGGGATGTCGGCGACGTGGGCCAGCAGCCGCAGCTCGATCTGGCTGTAGTCGCAGCTGACCAGCACGTGTCCCGGTGCCGCGATGAACGCGTGCCGGATGCGGCCCCCTTCGGCGGTGCGGATCGGGATGTTCTGCAGGTTCGGGTCGTTCGACGAAATGCGCCCTGTCGTCGTCGCGGCCATCGAGAAACTGGTGTGCACGCGCCCGGTGCGCGGGTCGATGTCGTCGACCAGGCTGTCGGCGTAGGTGGTTTTCAGCTTGTTGACCTGCCGCCATTCCAGCACGCGCGCCGGCAGATCGTGGCCCTGCTCCGCGAGTTGCGTGAGCACGCTGGCATCCGTTCCCCAGGCGCCGGCCTTGGTGCGCTTGCCGCCGGGCAGGCCCATGCGGTCGAACAGCACCTCGCCCAGCTGCTTCGGGCTGCCGATGTTGAACGGACCGCCGGCGAGTGCCCCGATCTCGATCTGCATCGCGTCGAGCCGCTGGCCGAAATCGACACTCATCGCGCGCAGATCGTCCGCGTCGACGGCGATGCCCGCCCGCTCCATCTTGAGCAGGATCGGCACCAGCCGCCGCTCCACCTGCTCGTACCAGGCGAGCGCCCCGTTCGCCCGCAGCGCCGGGCGCAACGCGTGCCATAGCCGCAACACCGCGTCCGCCCGCGCCGCGATGTGCTGCGACGCCGCCTCGACCGGCGTATCGCGCGGGGTGAGGCGGGCGCGGCCGGTGCCGGTCAGCCCGTCGAGGTTGATCAGGTCGTGATCGAGCAGCCGTTTGGCCAATGCTTCGAGCGACGGGTCGTGCCGCCCGGCCTCCTGCGCGTAGTCGATCAGCAGAACGTCGTCCAACGGCGCGATCGTCGCGTCCATGCCGGCATGGGCCAGGACGGTCGCCGCGTCCTTCGCGTCGTGAAACACTTTCAGCACCGACCCGTCCGCCATCAGCGGACTCAGGTGCGCCCACGCGGACTCGGCCGGGAACAGGTCGCCCGCCGCGTGGCCGAGCGGGATGTAGGCGGCGCGTCCGGCCCCGACCGACACGCCGATGCCGAGCAAACCGGCACGAAACGCGATCGGGCCGTCGGCGAACACGTCGATCCCGACCATGCCGGCCGCGACCGCCTCGGCGCACAGTGCGGCCAGCGCGTCCTCGGTCGTGACGGTCGCGTAGCCGCCCCAGCCTGCGGCCTCCCTCGGGGTGTCCAGCGTCAGACTGGATTGCGCCGGCGCCAGATCGGCCGGGATGTCGCGCAGCAGGCCGAGCCGGGCGGCGGTGGAGCGGAACCCCATCGCGGTCAGCCAGGCGGCCAGCGTCTCGCGCTCCGGCTCATGGACATGCAGCGCGTCGAGCGGCAACGGCAGCGGCGCGTCCTCACGCAGTTCCACCAGCCGGCGCGACAGCCTTGCCTTGTCCGCGTGCTCGATCAGCAGGTCGCGGCGCTTGGACGGTTTCATCGCGGGGGCGGCCGCCAGCACCGCCTCGACGTCGCCGTGCTCGAGGATCAGCTGTGCGGCGCCTTTCGGGCCGATGCCGGGCACGCCGGGCACGTTGTCGACGCTGTCGCCCATCAGCGCCTGCACCTCGACCAGCTTTTCCGGCGGGACGCCGAACTTCTCGATGACTTCGGCGGCCCCGATCGTCTTCTGCTTGATCGGGTCGAGCATGCCCACGCCGTCGCGCACCAGCTGCATCAGATCCTTGTCGGACGACACGATCGTGACGAGCATCCCGATATCGGACGCGGCCCGGGCGTAGCTCGCGATCAGGTCGTCGGCTTCCCAATCCGCCAGCTCGATCGCCGGCAGCGCGAACGCGGCCGTCGCCTCGCGCACCAGGGCGAATTGCGGGATCAGCTCGTCCGGCGGATCCGGGCGGTGCGCCTTGTAGTCGGCGCTGATGCGGTTGCGGAACGTGAGCCGGCCCGCGTCGAAGATCACCGCGATATGCGTGCCGACATGCTCGCGCTGCAGCCGGGCGATCATGTTCGTGAAGCCGAACACGGCGTTGACCGGCGTGCCGTCGGCGCGGTTCATCGGCGGCAAGGCATGGAAGGCGCGGAAGATGAACCCCGATCCGTCGATCAGAACGAGGTGCGGCTGGGCCTCCTCCGCTACAGCCATCCTAGTGGCCGGCCTCGACCGGAACGCCGTCCGCGAGCACGAACAGGCGCGAGCAATACGGGCACAGCTTTTCGCGCGCGATGAACCGCAGCCACACTTTCGGGTGCCCGAGCGGGCCGCCGCCGCCGTCGCACGCCACGATCGGCTCGTCGACATGGATCGTCTCGGTCGGCTGATAGATCGGCGTTTGCGTTCGGACGATATCGGACATTCTGCCACCTCGGGTTGCGCCGCCCCATGATAGGCGGCGCGGGGGCCGCGATGAAGCTCTCCCGTCGGGCGGCGTTGCTGGGCACGCTGGCCGGGTGCGCGCGGCTGCCGAGACCGTCATCGGAGCCGTCGGTCGAGGACGGGGCCTTTCTGATGCCGGACGGGGCAAGGTTGCCGTACCGGCTGTGGTGGCCGCCGGGTGCGGTTCGCGCGGTGGCACTCGCGTTGCACGGGATGGACGACAGCCGCGACGCCTGGGAGATTTCCGGCCCGGCATTCGCCGCCGCCGGGGTCGCGATCGTGGCCCCCGACCAGCGCGGGTTCGGCGATGCGCCGGGGCGGGGTTTCTGGCCGGGCACGGCGGCGCTGGTGGACGATGCGGGCACGATGCTGCGGCTGATCGCGGCGCGGCGGCCGGGCACGCCGCTGTTCGGCATCGGCGAAAGCATGGGGGCGGCGGTGCTGATGGTGCTCGACGCGCACCGGCCGGCAACACTCGGGAGCACGAAGCTGGCGGGCGTCGTGCTGGCGGCCCCGGCGATCTGGGGGCGGGCGGTGATGGATGTCTTTCTCCGCACCGGGCTGTTCGCCGTGTCGCACACGGTGCCCGGATTATCCCTGTCCGGGGCCGGGCAGGTGCGGGCGAGCGACAACATCGACGCCCTCCGCCGCCTGTCGCGCGACCGGCTGACGATCCGCGGCACCCGGATGGATGCGGTGCGCGGGCTGGTGGACCTGATGGACGCGGCGCTGGCCGCCGTGCCGATGCTGACCCCGCCGGCGCTGCTGATGTACGGCGGCCACGACGAGCTGGTGCCGCCCGAGGCGACCGCGAAAGCCTGGCGCGAGCTGCCGCCGGGCGTCCGCCGCGCGTTCTACCCGGACGGCTGGCATCTGTTGCTGCGCGACCGCCACCGTGCGGACCCGATCGGCGACGCGCTGGCCTGGATGGCCGACCCGGCCGGACCGCTGCCGTCGGGGGCGGACTACGCGGCGCGGGGCTGGTTGTCGGCGCAGGGCTGACCGTCTCCATCGACCGGGGTCGGGTTTCCACGCCGCGTCAGCAGGACGAGATCAGCCGCTTCATCGGCGTCCTTGAGGAGCGACTTTCGTGAGGCGCCCAGCTGCGCGCGCATCGTCAGGCCGCGGCCGAGGTCGAGGATTTGGCTCGCGCGTGCCGCGACCGGGAAGTCGGACGGAATGTCTCCCGCGTCGATCCCATCGCGGAAACGGCGTTCCAGGAGCGCCAAGGAGCCGGCGTTCGCATCCTTCAGGAACTGCCGGACCTCGGCATCGTCCACGAGCGGTGCCACGCATATGAGAAGACATCCCGGGGCGGATCCCTCCTCGGTCGCGGTTTCCACGGCTTGTCTTAGGAACGCGGCGAGCGAATCGCGAAGAGCGCGCGGCGAGAACAGCGCCTTCGCGACGAAAGCGCCCTTCTTCTCCGCGTAGTCTTTCAGCGCGCGCAGAAACAACGTCCGCTTGTCGCCGAAGACGGCGTACAGGCTCGGCCGTCCCACGCCCATGCCGGCGACGAGATCGTCGATCGTCACGCCGTCGTAGCCCTTCGACCAGAACACTTGGATCGCTTTGTCCAGCGCCTGGCTCTCATCGAAGCTGCGCGGCCGGCCCCGCGGCCTGGCGGCATTCTGGATCATCCAGTCCGAAACTCCTTGACCACGGCGATCGCGACAATTATGTGACCGGACAGTCCGGAAATTCAAGCGGTCCCGTCTCGACTCGGCTCAGGAGACGTTCACTGGCCTCGATCGCGACGCCGGTGATCGGACATCGCAGGCGGCGTTCAGAGATCGTCCACGGTTTCGCCAATTTTGAAACAAGTAGTTTAGAATTCGCTTGACCTCGGCAACGGGCGCGATTACCACACCAAAGAGTTCGAAATTAGCAAGCGGCCCAGGCGTCGCAAGGAGAATACCCATGGATCGATACGACGGTAAAAAGGCTGTCATCATCGGCGGCACGAGCGGGATCGGGCTCGCGACGGCGAAAATGCTCGTCGCCGGTGGTGCCCGCGTTCTCGTGACGGGGCGGTCGCAGGCCGGCCTGGATTCGACGCAGAAAGAGCTTCGGGACGCGCGGCATCACGGTCGCGAGCGACGCGCGCTCGTTGACCGACATCGACGCCCTCGCCTCCCGGACGAAGGCCGAGTTCGGCACCTTCGACCTGCTGTTCGTCAACGCCGGGTTCAGCCTCTTTGCCCCACTCGAGCACACGACCGAGGCGACGTTCGACGAGATGTTCAACCTGAACGCCAAGGGACCGTTCTTCGCGGTCCAGAAGCTCGCGCCGCTGATCGGCCAGGGAGGCTCGGTCGTCCTCACGACCTCGACCGCCAACGTCAAGGGGATGCCGATGATCGCCGCGTACGGCGGGGCCAAGGCCGCGCTGCGATCGTTCGCCCGGACGTTCGCCGCCGAGCTGCTGCCCCGGGGGATCCGCGTCAACGCGGTGTCGCCCGGCCCCATCGAGACGCCGATCATCGGCAAGGCGTTTCCCGACAAGGCGACGGCCGACCATCTCACCGCGCAGATGCGCGAGGCCGTTCCGAT
This sequence comes from uncultured Alphaproteobacteria bacterium, assembly GCA_963756975.1. Taxonomy (GTDB): domain Bacteria; phylum Pseudomonadota; class Alphaproteobacteria; order Acetobacterales; family Acetobacteraceae; genus CAVRQM01. Next base: position 1,696,282 of record CAVWPS010000002.1, read on the forward strand.
GAAGCGCTTCGGCACGCCGGAGGAAGTCGCGAAAGCCGTCCTCTTCCTCGCATTCGACGCGACCTTCACGACCGGCCTCGAATTGCCGGTCGATGGGGGCTGGTCGCAACTCTGAGGGACGGGCCGCCGCGACCCCGGTGGGCGGGCGCCACCGGCCGGGCGGCGGCCGACGCCTTCCGCGGGCGCGACCATGCGGCACGCGGCTGGTTGTCGGCGCAGGCCTGACCGGCTACATCGGGCCGACGAACTCGTAGCTCAGCTGGATAGAGCGCTGCCCTCCGAAGGCAGAGGTCGAAGGTTCGAATCCTTTCGAGTCCGCCAGTTTCAGTGAAATACCAGACTGACCCGCAGCCCGGGCCGCGCGTTCTCGATGTCGAGCGCGGCGCCGTGCAGGTCCGCGACCGCCGCGACCAGGCTGAGGCCCAGACCGTTGCCCGGCGTCGTCCTGCTGCGCTCGCCGCGGTAGAAGCGATCGGTCAAGTGCGTCAGATCGTCTTGGGCCACGCCCGGCCCGTCATCGGCGACCACCAGCCGGACGCGGGCCGCCCCAGGGGTCGTCAGGCCGACATGGATGCGGGTTCCCGGCGGCGTATGGCGCAGCGCGTTCTCGACCAGGTTCGCCACCGCCTGCGTCAGCAGCTCCCGGTCGGCATGGATGACGATCCCGGGCGCGATGTCGGTGAGGATTTGGTGGCCGGCCTCCTCGGCGTCCGGCCGGTAGGCGTCGACCACCGTCTCCACCATCGCGCCCAGATCGACGTCGCGAAACCCCGTGCGCGGCTGCGCCCCCTCGACCTGGGCGATCCGCAGCAGGGCCGAGAACGTGTCGAGCAGCGAATCCGCCTCCGCGACCGCGCTGTCGACCGCGACCTCGTAATCGCCGACCGTGCGGGCGTGCAGTCTCGCATCGTCCAGCCTTTGATGCAGGCGCGTCAGCGGTGTCCGCAGATCGTGGGCCACGTCGCTGCCGACCTGACGCAGGCTGTCCATCAACGCGCCGATCCGGTCGAGCATGTGGTTCAGCGTGCCGGCCAGCCGGTCGAGGTCGTCGCCGGTGCCCCGCATCGGCACGCGCCGCGCGAGGTCGCCGCCGATGATCGCCTCGGCCGTGCGGGCGATCGCGTCGATCCGGACCAGGAACGCGCGGCTCAGCAGCGCGCCGCCGACGATGCCGAGGACGGCCGCCAGACCGACCGTGCCCACGAAGGCGGTGGTGACGGCCTCCTCGACTTGCGCGACCCGGCTCAAATCGTCGCCCACGCCCAGCAGCACGCCACCGCCGAGGTCGGTCACGAGAACCCGGACCCTCTCCGGCCCGCCCTCCTCCTCGCGCGCGCCGGAGACGTCGAGCGTCGTCCAGCCCGGCGCGCGGGACGGCGGATCGGGAAGCTCGCCCGCGAGCCGTGCGCCGTCGGCACGGAGAAGCAGGTAATCGAGCGCGGTCAGCCCGCGGCCGCGCGCCGTTACCACGGACACGAGGCGGTCGAGCCCGCCGGCCCGGTAATCGTCGCGCAGGAACGCGGTTTCGGCCTCGATCCGGGCCGTCATCTGCTGTTCCAGCGCCGAGCGGGCCGCGACGAAGACGGCGGTCGCCAGCACCAGCGCCGATACGGCGAACATGGCGACATACAGGGCGGCGAGGCGAAAGCTCGCCGTCCGCAACAGCCGTGGCAGCCTAGGTCGCCGTGGCACGGAGGGTGTAGCCGGCACCGCGGATCGTGTGGATCAGCTCGGGGTCGCGGCCGCCGCGCCCGAGTTTTCCGCGCAGGCGGCTGACGTGGGTTTCGACGATGTTGGTGCGGGGGTCGAAGTGGAAATCCCACACGCCTTCGAGCAGCATCGTGCGCGTCACCACGCGGTCGGCGTGCCGCATCAGGAATTCGAGCAGGCTGAATTCGCGCGGTTGCAGCTCGATCCGGGCGCCGCCGCGCGTGACGACGCGGCGCAGCAGGTCGAGTTCGAGATCGGCGACCCGCAGCACCGTCGGCGCGTCGGACAGCGGCGGCCGCCGCGCGAGCGCGTTGAGGCGGGCGAGCAGCTCGGCGAACGCGAACGGCTTGACGAGGTAGTCGTCGCCGCCCGCCTCCAGACCCGCCACGCGGTCGCCGACGCCGCGCAGCGCGGTCAGGAACAGCACCGGCGCTTTCGAGCCGGCGCCCCGCAACGTCCGCACCAGACCGAGCCCGTCGAGCCCGGGCAGCAGCCGGTCGACCACCAGCACGTCATGGCCGCCCTGGACGGCCATCACCAGCCCGTCCTGCCCGTCTGCGACGTGATCGGCCACGTGGCCGTGCTCATGCAGGCCACGCACGATGAAGCTGGCGGTCTCCGCGTCGTCCTCGATCACCAGCACCCTCATCGCGCGCGCCTTTTCGGTTTGGCCGGCATTGCGACAGGGTGCCCCGCGAGCCGGCAAGCGGGGCACCCCATCGCGTCGGCGTCAGTCGTTGCTCTCGGCATCCTCGCCGCTAGCCTTGGTCGCCACCACCTGTCCGGTCTGCCCGTCGACGACGACCGTCTTGGCACCCTGCGGCCCGGCCACCTCGACCGCGATCTGCGGCGTGCCCGACGCCTGCGTGACATCGGCACCCACCGCCCGGCCACCCGCGCTCTTCTCCGCGGTCGCGATCGCCTGCGGCAGCGTCACCTTCATCGCCGCCAGCGCCGCGACGTCCTGCTTGTCCTGTTCCGTGTCGCTGGTCGCCGCGTGGGCGACACCGGCGGCAAGCCCGCCCGCCAGCAGCGTCACCAGCGTGAACGGAACGATGCGCTTGATCGTGATCATGATCTTCTCCTGTTGTCACTCGGCGGCGACGCGATGCCGTCCGCCGAGCCAGACCCTAGGGTGCCGGCGATTGGGCAGGCCGGGACGGGGCCATACCGTTCGCCAACCTTTGCATTCAGGCCTGCCCGCCCCGGTCGATCGAGGCCAGCAGATCGGCCAGCGCCTGCTTGCAAGCCGCCGGATCGGGCGTGCCGGCGCGCAACGCCGTCAATGCCCGGTCGATCGCGTGATCGATCCGGTGCCAATCCGCGGCCGAGCGCGGCTTCAGCGACGGTTCGGCGTCGTCCCACGCCAGTTCGAGATCCTTGATCCGGGTTTTCGCGGCCGGCAGGTCGCCCTTGTCCACCAGCGCCGCCGTGTCGGCGACGATCGTCCGGTAGGATGTCAGATCGCCGATCCTGAACGGGCCGGCCGCACGGGCCGGCACGGCGGACGCCAAGCCGAATCCGGCGGCCAGCAACGGGACGGCGAACAGGGCGCGGCGGGATGTGTTCATCATGGTGTCTCCTTGTTTCGCGGGTGGCGTCATCGTCATGCCCGCCCGGCCACGGCCGGCCGGCCGACGCTGACGAGTGCCACCAGCGCGACGATGACGCCGAGGAAGATGACGCTGGTGTCGATCGTGCCGAGGCCGAGGCCCCCGTTGGACCGGGACTGGGACAGGAGGTCGCCGAGCGACGCGCCGAGCGGGCGGGTCAGGATGTAGGCCAGCCAGAACGTCAGCACGGCGTTCGCCCCAAGCCGGAACGCGACGTAGGCGGCGGCGATCAGCGCGCCGAACACCAGCACGCCGACCTGAAAGCCGAGGCCGAGCGCCTCCGTCGCGAGGTCGCCGGCGGCGGTGCCCAGCGCGAAGGTGCACAGGATCGCGGCCCAATAGAACCGCTCGCGAGACGCTGTGACGATGGTGTGGATCGAGAGCGTCCGCTCGCGCGCATACCAGGCGGCGAACACGGCGGCGAGCAGGACCGCGAAGACGGCGGTGCTGACGTAAAGGCTGATCTCGAGCCCGTCGGTCAGCGCGTCGGTGATCTGCGTGCCGACCACGCTGACCAGGACCACGGTCAGCCAATACAGCCAAGGCACGTAACGGCGCGCCCGGAGCTGCGCCACGAGCGCCACGACCAGCAGCGCCGCCATGACGGCCCCCGTGGTCGCGGTGCCGAGACCGACATGCACGGCGAGGTAGTCGGCCCCGGTCTCGCCGACCGTGGTGGCCATGATCTTGATGACCCAGAACACCAGGGTGACCTGCGGCACCTTGTTCAGCATCAGGGTGGTCAGGGATTGCGGGACGTGCGGTGGCGATGTGGCGGACATGGCGAACCCTCCGGATTGACGGAAGCCGGTTCTGCGCCGGGCCACATTGGCGTGGCTTGGCCCCCGGATTGGGAAACCCCAATGCGGCGCGGCGACCAGATTGCGCAGGACTTCTAACGCGATCCCGGGCCGCCCGCCGCCCGCAACAGGGTCGCCGTGATCGCGCCGACGGCGTTCGCCTCGCCGTCCAGCGGCAGCGCCCCGCACCAGGCGACCGACCCGACCGAGACCACGAACCCGCCGCCCTCGTCCCGCCGCGCGGTCAGATCGGCCCGTCGCGCGGCGGCGCGGTCGGGCGCGCCGCCCGGAAAATACTCGTTCGCGTCGGTTTCGTATTCGGCCCCGAACCCGTCGGCCACCGCGAGGACGACCGTCTGCGGCGGCGTGCCGAGCCTGATGTCGGCGCGGTCCACCTCGTAGCCTGCGGCACCGCCGAGCACGCGGCCCGTAGCACCGACCGGACCCGTTGCGCCCGCGAACACCCAATCCCATTCGGCATTGCCGCGGCAGCGCCGGTAAGGCCGGGCCGGTCCGAAACCCATCATCGTCATGCCGGTGCCGACGACCGCGAACTCCGGCCGGCCGCGTTCGCGCCATAGTCCGCCGGGCATGTTGTCGAGCGCCATCGTGATCTCGCCGGGCGCCCCGTCCCAGGTGCGGGCGGCGAGGGTCCGGCCGCGCCGCGCCTCCACCCGCTCGCCGTCGAAGCCCGTCACCCACATCAGCCCGTTGCCGCCGAGGTGGACGAGGTTGCCGCCGCGACCGAGCCAACCGTTCAATGCGGCCTGCATCTTCCCGGTCCAGTATTCCGGGTGGCTGCCGGTCGCGAGCCCGGCGTAGGGCGCGAGCGCGGCCGGACCTTCCGCATGCAGGTCGGCATCGGTCAGCAGGTCGAATGCGATGTTCTGGTCGTGGCAGAAGGCCAGCAGGTCGAGGTCGACCGGCAGCAGGTGCGGCGAGCCGGAGAGCGGATAGCGGTAGTCGCTTCGCAGCGTCGATTTCGGGTGGCGCAGGCTTTTTATCGACACGCCGCTGCCGTCCGCGTGCTCGTCGTATAGGCTCAGCAGTCCGTTCGCCCGCGCGAAACGGTGGGAGCGGTCGTCGCAAACCCAGGGAAACCGGTCCGGCGGCAGCGCCTCGTCGGCGTAGGCGGCGTAGGTCAGGGTGGGCAGCAGGATCGCCAGCGCCGCGCGGGGCTTCGCGGGCCGGACGAAGAACGCGACCTCCTCCGTCCCGAGCGTCGTCGCGATGGCGAACGCGTAGACGCCGCTTGGCGCGTCTGCGGGGATCCCGACAATGTGCGTTTCCGGCCAGTCGAGCGCGCCGATGTCGTCCTCGTGCAGGTGGATCGCGTCGTAATGGTCCGGTGCGAGGCGGGGGTCGTCGGCGGTGCCGTTCCAGCGGGCGGAGGTGCAGGCGAAGGTCGGGTCGTTGAACACGCGCAGTGGCGGGTGCGGCCGGGTCGCCGGCCGGGATCGTGCCGGCTGGGCCGCGTGTGGGGAACCGCCATTGCCATGCCGTGCCGCCACGGTCGAACCCGATCCGGCCCACGCGCCAGTTGGCGGCCGGGCCGGTCGCATCCCGGCCGAGCATGAGCGTTCCGGGCGTCACGGCGAGACCGTCTCAGGCGGAGCGATCCGACCTCACGCCCCGCTTCCGTGTGGACGACGAGACCGACCGCGTCCGCTGTCCAGGACAGCGCGAGCGTCAGCCAACGTCCGGCTTGCACCGAGAAACCCTCACCCCGGCCCTCTCCCGGGGGGAGAGGGAGAAGCGGCTGCTCCCTCTCCGCGCCTTGGGAGAGGGCCGGGGTGAGGGGGCTTGCCAGCGTCAGCCGCCCGTCCGGATCGACGCAGACCGCGACGCCGCCCCAGGCGATCAGCGTGCGGGGCGTCGCGTTGCGGGTCAGCTGGAATTCGAGGCTGAGCGTGGCACCGTCCGATGGTCCGAGCCCGTCGATTTCGACCCATGAGCCGTGGACGATCGCGCGATGACCGAGCGGGACGCCGGGCCGGATCGGCCAGTCCGGGTCGTGACCGGGCAGATCGAGCCGCCGCACCGTCACCGTCGCCGCTGGATCCGCGCACGACGCATGCAGTGCCACGTGCCCGCCGGCCCGCGCGCTCCAGGGCCAGGCGTAACCGCAGGCGGGCATGGCGTCGTGGTTCACGGCGCGTGCGGACGGCATCGGCCGTTGTATGTACAAGCCTCCGGCGCTCGCAAGCGGGAGACGTCATGACGACCCAGTTCGACCTTACCGGCCGCGTGGCGCTGATCACCGGGGCCAGCCGGGGCATCGGCCGCGCGATCGCCGACGCGCTGGCGGATGCCGGGGCCGACATCGCCGTCACCTCGCGAACCCTCCCCGCAATCGCGGGACATGCGCTCGCGATCGAGCACGACGTGTCGCGCGTGGACGATTGCCGGCGGGCGGTGGCCGAGACGGTGGCCGCATTCGGGCGGCTCGACATCCTGATCAACAACGCCGGGATCGAGGAGGTGCGCCCGTCGCTCGATGTGGACGAGGCGCTGTGGGACCGCATCCAGGCGACCAATCTGAAGGGCGCGTTCTTCTGCGCGCAGGCGGCGGCGCGGCATTGGCGCGACGCGGGGCGGCCGGGTGCGATCGTCAACATCTGCTCGCTCACGTCGGAGGTCGGCGTGCCCGGTGCGGTCCCGTACGGCGCCTCGAAATCGGGGCTGCTCGGGATGACGCGGGCGCTGGCGGCCGAGTGGGCGCCGCTCGGCATCCGCGTCAACGCGATCGCGCCGGGCTATTTCCGGACCGCGATGACCGAGGGCTTTTACGCCGACCCCGGATGGCGGGCCGCGATGCTGGCCCGCATTCCGCAGGCGCGGTTCGGGGCGCTGGGCGACCTCGGCGGTGCCGCGATCTTCCTCGCGTCCGACGCGTCGGCCTACGTCACCGGGCAGTGCCTCGCGGTCGATGGCGGCTATCTGGCCTCGATCTAACACGCTGGACGGCTGGCGGGACGTAGGACAAGTTATCGCGAGCGGTTTTTCGCCACACGAAATAGGGTTTTGTCGATGACACTCCGGACCGAAATTCTGCGCGCCATCGGCGGTGCGGCACTCGCCGCGACGCTAGTTGCCGCACTGGCGCGCCCGGCATCGGCGGCCGACGCGATCCCGGCCACGCCCGAGACCGGCACCCTGAAAATGGGAATCGAGCCGTGGCTCGGCTACGGCCAGTGGTACATCGCCCAGAAGGACGGGATTTTCGCGAAGCGCGGCTTGCCGGCCGTGCAGATCGTGAACTTCACCGAGGACAAGGACATCAACGCGGCCCTCGCGAGCGGGCAGCTGGACGCGGCCAACGTCGCGACCCACACCGCCATGGGCATGATCGCCGCCGGCCTGCCGGTCAAGGCGATCATGCTGCTGGATTTCAGCCTGAGCGCCGACGCGATCATCGCCAACGGCGACGTCAAATCGGTCGCCGATCTGAAGGGCAAGAAGATCGCCTTCGAGCAGGGCACGACGAGCGACATCCTGCTGAACTACGCGCTGTCGCAGAACGGCATGACCATCGCCGACGTGACGCCGGTGCCGATGCCGGCCGCCGACGCGGGCGCCGCGCTGCTGGCCGGTCGGGTGCCGGTCGCGGTCACGTACGAGCCGTACATCGCGGCTGCGAAGAAGCAGGATGCGAAGGTCAGCCTCGTCTACACCGCCGGCAAGGATCCGGGCCTGGTGAGCGACGTGCTGGTCGTCACCGACGACGCGATCAAGAACAAGCCGGGCATGGTGCTGGCGCTGGTGAAAAGCTGGGGCGACGCGCTGATCGCGTACGACGCGGACAAGACCGCCGGGCGTAAGATCATCGCCGACGGCGTCGGTGCCACGCCCGAGGAACTCGCCTCCGCGTTCGACGGCGTGCGCTACTACAGCGTCAAGGAAAACCAGACGAGCTTCAACGGCGACTTCCGCACCCGCACGTTCATCGACGTGCTGAACGCCGCGAAGAAGGCCGGGCTGGTCAGCAAGGACGTGACGGCGGCCGAAATGCTCGATCCCGACTTCCTCGCCGCCGCGAACTGATTTCTTAGCGTGCTGAGGCGGCGGCGCGCGCGGCTGCGGATCGGGCAGCGGATCGGGCGCGCGCCGTACGCGGCGATCGCGACGGCGATTTTCGTCGTGCTCGGCATCGCGTGGTGGGCGTCGACCGCGTCCGGGCTGGTCAAGCCGATCTTCCTGCCGTCACCGGACGCGGTCTGGACGCGGATGGTCGAGCTTGCCGCCAACGGCACGTTGTGGGGCGACGCGCTGGTCAGCATCTACCGGATGCTGTCCGGCTTCGCGCTCGCCTCGGCGATGGCGATCCCGGTCGGCGTGCTGATCGGCTGCTTCGCGCCCGTCGAGGCCGCGGTCGAGCCGCTGGTCGATTTCGTCCGCTACATGCCGGTCGTGGCGTTCGTTCCGCTGACGATCCTGTGGGCCGGCACGGGGGACGGCCAGAAATTCCTCATCATCTGGATCGGCACGTTCTTTCAGCAGGTGCTGATGGTGATGGACAACGTGAAGCGCGTGTCGCCCGATTTCGTCGGCCTCGGCCGCACGCTCGGGTCTGTCCGAGGGCCGCATCCTGCTGCGGATCGTGCTGCCGTCGTCGCTGCCCGGCATCTGGGACACGTTGCGGATCAGCATCGGCTGGGCGTGGACGTGGCTCGTGCTGGCCGAACTTGTCGCCGCGACCTCCGGACTCGGCTACCGCATCACCGTGTCGCAGCGGTTTTTCCAGACGCAGACGATCATCGGCTACATCCTGTTCCTCGGCGTGCTCGGCCTGATCACCGACCAGGGCATGAAAGCGTCCGAGCGGCTGCTGTTCCGCTACGCCGAGCGCCACTGACATGATCGCGCCGAAGCTGCGGATCGCGGGACTGAGCAAGACGTTCGGCTCGGCCAAGGGGCGCATCGAGGCGTTGCGCGGCATCGACCTCGATCTCGCGGACCGGGAGTTCGTGTCGCTGGTCGGCACGTCCGGGTGCGGCAAGAGCACGCTGCTGTCGATCGTCGCAGGCTTGCTCGATTTCGACGCGGGCGAGCTGACGTCGGACGGCACCCCGATCACCGGGCCGGGGCTCGATCGCGGCGTGGTGTTCCAGTCGTACACGCTGCTGCCGTGGCTGACGGCGCGGCAGAATGTGGAGTTCGCGCTGAAGGCGGCGGGCATGTCGGCGCGCGACGGCAAGCGGATCGCGATGGACCATCTGGCATTGGTGAAACTCACCCGGTTCGCCGACGCGTATCCGTCGCAATTGTCGGGCGGGATGAAGCAGCGGGTCGCGATCGCGCGGGCGCTGTCGTACCGGCCGCAGATGCTGCTGATGGACGAGCCGTTCGGCGCACTCGACGCGCTCACGCGGCATCAGATGCAGGAGCTGCTGACCCGCATCTGGGAGGAACACCGGCTGACCGTCCTGTTCGTCACGCACGACGTCGAGGAGGCGGTTTATCTGTCGGACCGGATCGTCTCGATGAGCATCGGGCCTGGGCGGATCGGGCAGAGTTTCGACGTCGGGCTGCCACGGCCACGGCACCAGGACATGATCGCCTCGCCCGAGTTCATCGACCTGCAGCGGCGCGTGATCACCGCGATCCGCGAGGGTTCGGTGCGCGAGGGCGAGTATTTAGACGACTGACATGGGATTTTGCGCATGACCGGACATTGCAGCTTTCACGACCTTTCGACGCTCGACGCGCCCGCGCGGGCGGCGCTGATGCGGCGGTCGGAGACCGATCTGTCCGCGTTCGAGGACGGTGCGCGCCCGATCATCCAGGCCGTGCGCGACGAGGGCGACGCGGCACTGTACCGGTTCGCCCGCACGCTCGACCATGCCGAAGTCGCACCGGGCGGTCTGAAGGTGACGCCGGCCGAGTTCGAAGCCGCGTTCGGCATGGTCGCACCGGAGGTGATCGAAGCGATCCGGTACGCGATCGGCAACATCCGCACTTTCCATGAGACGCAGAAGCCGGAGCCGATGTGGCTCAAGGAAATCCGGCCGGGCGCGTTCGCGGGCGACCGGTGGACGCCGATCCAGTCGGTGGCATTGTACGTGCCGCGCGGAAAAGGCGCGTTTCCGTCGGTCACGATGATGACCTCCGTTCCCGCCGTGATCGCCGGCGTGCCGAACGTGGCGATCTGCACGCCGCCCGCGCCGGACGGCTCGGTCGATGCGGCGACACTGGTCGCGGCCCGGCTCGCGGGTGTCGAGACGGTCTACAAGGTCGGCGGCGCGCAGGCCGTCGCCGCCGTCGCGTACGGGACGGAGACGGTGATGCGTGCGTTGAAGATCGTCGGGCCGGGCAGCCCGTGGGTGGTCGCGGCGAAGCAGTTGCTGTCGCGCGTGATCGATACCGGCCTGCCCGCCGGTCCGTCGGAGGCGATCATCTTCGCGGACGGCACCGTGGACGGGCGGCTCGCCGCGCTCGACCTGCTGATCGAGGCGGAGCATGGGCCGGATTCGAGCGCGTACCTCGTCACGCACAGCCGTGCGGTGGCGGAGGCCGCGCGCGACGCGCTTGCCGGGTCACTGGGCGGGCATGACGGAGCAGCGGGTCGCGTTCTCGCGCGCGGTGCTGACCGGGCCGCGCGGCGGGATCGTGCTGACCGACTCGCTCGAGGACAGCTATCAGCTTCGTCAACGACTACGCGCCGGAGCATCTGGAAATCCTGTCGACCGAGCCGTTCGCGCATCTCGGCTCGATCACCGAGGCGGCCGAAATCCTGCTCGGCCCGCACACGCCGATCACGCTCGCGAACTTCGTGCTCGGCCCCAACGCGGTGCTGCCGACCAGCCGCTGGGCGCGCACGGTCGGACCGCTGTCGGTGACCGACTTCCTGAAGCGTTCGTCGGTCGGCTACGTCACGTCGAAAGCCTATCCGGAGCTGGCGGAGCAGGCGCGGATCCTCGCCCGCTACGAGGGGTTCAGCGGCCATGAGAACGCGATCTCGGCCGCGCGCGACGCGATCATGGGCTGACCGGCGTTGCCGTTCGTGACCGTCGGCGACGCGCGTCTCGGGGCACGACGTCGCCTGCCGCGCATCTTCTTCGATTACATCGACGGCGGTGCCTCGGCGGAGGCGACGATGCGCGCCAACGAGGCCGATTACGACCGAGTCGGATTGCGCCAGCGCGTGCTGGTCGATGTGCGCGAGCGAGATCTGTCGGCGAACTTCCTCGGGCGCACGCATGCGTTGCCGTTCGCACTCGGGCCGGTCGGGTTCACCGGCCTGTTCTGGCGCGCGGGCGAGATGGCGGCGGCTGCGGCGGCGGCGAATGCGAATATCGCGTTCAGCCTGTCGCATTTCGCCATCGCGACGCTGGCCGACATTCGCGCCGGCGGTGAGGGCGCGCTGTACGCGCAACTGTACGCGTTGCGGGACCGCTCGCTGGTCGAGGCGCATATCGAACAGGCGGAGCGGCACGGGGCGGACGCGCTGATCCTGACGGTGGACACGGCGGTGACCGGCATCCGGGAGCGTGACGACCGCAACGGCTTTCGCAGCCTGGACCGGCTGACTCCCGGCTTGGCGCTCCGGCTCGCGCGAAAACCCCGCTGGTGCGCGCAGATGCTGGCCGGCGGCCTGCCGCAGGTCGGCGTCGCCCGTGGCCGGCCGGAATACGGCCACGGCGTGCTGGCGCAGGCGCGCAACCTCGCTCGGCAGATCGACCCCGGCCTGACCTGGGCCGACCTCGGCTGGCTGCGCGCGCGCTGGCGGGGGCGGCTTGCCGTGAAAGGCATTTTGGCCGCCGACGACGCCCGGCGCGCGGTGGCCATGGGAGCGGACGCGGTCATCGTCAGCAACCACGGCGGCCGGCAACTCGACGGCGCGTCATCGACGATCGCGGCACTGCCCGGGATCGCTGCGGCGGTCGGCCATGAGATCGAGGTGCTGCTCGACGGCGGGATCCGGCGCGGCACCCACATCGCCAAAGCGCTGGCGCTGGGCGCGAACGGGGTGCTGCTCGGCCGCGCCTACGCCTACGGCCTCGCGGCGGCGGGCGGGGCGGGCGTCGCACGGGTGATCGATCTGCTGGGCACCGAACTCGGCGTCACGATGGCGCTGATGGGTGTGACCTCGGTCGCGGAATTGCGGGCCGGGGGGCGCGACCTGCTGCGCGCGGCCGTGGCGGACGGACCGGCTACCCTCGGGCCGCCGTTTTAGCCGGGGCCGCACGCGACCGGAACCATGCTCGCGCGCTACGGTCGTTGCCGCGCATTAACCGGTCGCCCGTTGCGTGACATCGTAACCCACGGAAGCCGAGGACAGGAGAGCCATCGTGGATGGAAGTATCCCCGCGCGAACGTTGCGGGCGTTCGTGGATTCGATGGGCGACGGCGTCTACGGCGTCGACCTCGCCGGGGACTGCGTGTTCGTCAACGAGTCCGCGCTCCGCATCCTGCGCTACGACCGGGCGCAGGAGCTGGTCGGGCGCAACATGCACCAGGCGATCCATCATACGCGGCCGGACGGCGCGGCGTATCCGCAGGCCGCGTGCCCGCTGCTGCATGTGGCCACGAGCGGCCGGCCGGTGCGGCTCGAGAACGAGCTGCTGTGGCGGCGCGACGGGACGTCGTTCTACGCGGAGTATTCGTCGTATCCGACGCGCGAGGACGGGCGGATCGTCGGCAGCGTGATCACGTTCGTCGAGAACAACGTCCGCAAGGACGCCGTGGTCCGGCTGGCGGTGCAGCGCGCGGTCAGCGAGGCGCTGGCCGCTCCCGCGAGCCAGACCGAGATGTTGCGCCGCGTCATGCGGATGGTCGGTCATGGTTTCGGCTGGGATGTCGGGCTGTTCTGGCGGAAGGACGCGGGCGGGTTTCGCGTCGCGGCCGAATGGGTCGTGCCAAATACCGCGACGGCGTCCGACCTGTCCCGCGACGGGCCGGGGCTCGCCGCGCGGGCCTTGGCGACCGGCGAGCCCGTTCAGGTGGTCGACCTCGCGGGGGAGACGTCCGACGACCGCCTGGTCGCGGCGGCGCGTCAGGGGCTGCGCAGCGGGTTCGCGTTCCCGGTCGCCGCCTCCGGCGCGGTGTTCGGGGCCATGGAGTTCTATGTGCGCGAGCAAATCCCGGCCGATGACGGGATGCTGGAGGCGCTGGGCGTCCTGGGCGAGATGGTCGGGCTGAGCCTGCAGCGGCGATCCATGGCGCGGGATCTCCGCAAGAGCGAGAGCCGGTTCCGCCTGATCGCCAACGCCATCCCGCAGCTCGCCTGGATGACCGGACCGGACGGCGCCATCACCTGGTACAACGACCGCTGGTACGACTTCACCGGCACCACGGCGGATCAGATGGCGGGCTGGGGCTGGACGGGCGTGCACCATCCCGACCACGTCGACCGCGTGACCCGCCACCTGCGCGCCAGTTTCGAAGCCGGGGAGACGTGGGAGGACACGTTTCCCCTGCGCGCCGCCGACGGCCGCTACCGCTGGTTCCTGTCGCGCGCCCTGCCGATCCATGCGGGCCCCGACGACGACGAGCCGCCGGGCAGCATCCTGGGCTGGTTCGGCACCAACACCGACATCACCGCGTTGCGCGAGGCCGAGCAAAGCCAGACCGAGGCGCTGGCCGAGGCCGAAGCCGCCAACCAGGCCAAAAGCCTGTTCCTGGCCAACATGAGCCACGAGCTGCGCACGCCGCTGTCGGCCATCATCGGCTACTCCGAAATGCTGGTGGAGGAGGTCGAGGAAGGCTCGCAGCCGGACGAGCTGGTGCGCGACATCCGCAAGGTCGAGACCAATGCCCGCCATCTGCTTGGGCTCATCAACGACGTGCTCGATCTGTCGAAGGTCGAGAGCGGCAAGATGGAGGCTTACGCGGAGGTCTTCGACGTGGCTGGCATGGTCGCGGACGTGGCCGGCACGGTCGAGACGCTGGTCCAGAAGCGGAACAACCGGCTGGACATCCAACTGGGCGACGGCGTCGGCAGCATGTACTCCGACATCACCCGCATCCGTCAGGTCATCCTGAACCTGATCAGCAACGCGGCGAAGTTCACCGAGAAGGGCACCATCACCCTGTCCGTCACCCGCGAGGGCGGAGTGGATGGTGCCTGGATGCGCTTCGCCGTCGCCGACACCGGACTCGGCATGTCGGCGGAACAAGTCGCCAAGCTGTTCCAGCAATTCCAGCAGGGCGACGCCTCGACCACCCGCAAATTCGGCGGCACCGGGCTGGGGCTCTCGCTCACCAAGGCGTTTTGCACGCTGCTGGGCGGCGACATCGACGTGCGCAGCGTGCCCGGTCAGGGCAGCGTTTTCACGATGCGCGTTCCGGCCGACCTTCCCCAGGTATCGATCCCGGCGGCAGCCGGGCCGGCCGCGCCGGACCGCGAGTTGGTGCTGGTGATCGACGACGACACGACGCAGCTCGAGCTGATGGCGCGGTTCCTGGAACGCACCGGCTACACGGCCCGCGTGGCCCCCGACGGCCCGACCGGCCTTTCCCTGGCACGGAAGCTGACGCCGCACGCGATCCTGCTGGACGTGACGATGCCCGGCATGGACGGCTGGTCGGTGCTGACGGCGCTGAAGGCCGATCCGGGCCTGTCCGACATCCCGGTCGTCATGGTGACCTTCGCCGAGGACCGGGCTCTCGCGTCTTCGCTCGGGGCCGCCGACTACGTCATGAAGCCGGTCGACTGGAATCGGCTGGCCCTGGTGATGGACCGGTTCCGCCACGCCGAAGGCGACGTGCTGGTGGTGGACGACGACGACGACACGCGTCAGCGGCTGCGCCAGGGTCTGGAGAAGAACGGCTGGGGAGTCGCGGAGGCCGCGAACGGCCATGAGGCGCTCGACGAGGTGGACCGGGCGTTGCCGCGCCTGATCCTGCTCGATCTGGCGATGCCGGTCATGGACGGGTTCGAGTTCCTGCGGCGTCTGCGCGAGCGGCCGGGGTGCGGGGCGGTGCCGGTGGTGGTGCTGACGGCACTAGACCTCACCACCGACGACCGCCGCCGGCTGCGCGGCGCCAATCAGGTGCTCAATAAAGGCCGCATCAGCCTGAACGAACTGACCGAGAAGCTGCGGGCGATCCGGCCGTCCGCGCTGGAACGGCCGCCGGCCACCTAGAGCGTCGAGGCGACGGCCGGCGACAGCGCGGGCGCTTTCGCGGCCGGATGGCCGGGGTTGCGGAACCGCAGCTCCCCGTCCGCCAGATCGGCCGCCGCGTCGTCGTCGAGCAGTTCGAGCCGGCTGGCGCAGGTGACCGCCACCACGCCGCGCGCCTCCGGCGTCGTGAGGAATTGCCGCGCCTCGCCTTCCAGGACCAGGCGGTCGCGCAGGAAGCGCCACTCGGCCCGGTCGGTGTCCTCGATCAGCAGCGCCAGGATGCCCGGCCGCGTGCCGGTCAGCCGCGTCGGCGCCAGCACGCCGAGGCGCTTTCGCACCGCGGCCGCGACCTCGTCCTGGCGGCCCGCGCGCGCCGCCATGACGAACACGCCGTTGCCGGCCGTCGTCACGGCGAGGTGCGCCTCATGGCCGAATTCCCGGCGCAGGCATGGCAACAGACCGAGTTCGTCCGCCTGGGCGGCCGCCAGCATCAACGGGTCGAGCCGCAGCACGACGGCCTCGTCCTGGTCGGCCCGCTGGCTGCGCGCCAGCATGCCGCGGATGCGCTCGTGCAGGACCGCCAGCGCGTCCGGGCGGCTCGCGCCCTCCTCGTCCACGCGGCACGGATCCTGCTCGCGCAGACCCTGGGGCAAGGTGATCTTCAGCAGATAACGGCCGGGGTGCGCCGCCAGCCAGGTCTGCAAGTCGGGGTCGATGCGATCGACCAGCCGGACCCACGCGCCTCGCGACAGGTCCCGGCCGTCCTCGGCGCTGACCGTGTCGCAGGCGATCTCGGCCTCGGTGCCATCGCGCGACAGCAGCAGGTCGAACGGGGTTCCGTCCTCCCACCCGGCGAAGCGAACGTCGAAGCCGCGCGCCCGCTGCAGCCGCGCGGTCCGGAGCAGGTGAAACACCTCGGCGAACGTCCCCCCGCCGGTCAGGCCACGCCCGAACGCCGCGCGCAGGCCGAGCCGGCCGGTGCCGGACAGGGCGCCCCATACCCGCATGACGTCCGACGCGAAGGCCGCGACCGCGCGATCGACCGGGGTGAGGTTCGCCGGGGCCGCGCGCCGAAAACGCTCGAGCGTCGCCTCGATCACGTGGCGCTGGGCCATCGCCCGGCCGATCCGCTGCCCGCAACCGGCTTCCCGGGCGAGGTCGCCCATCCGCGCCGCCCACCGTTTCCCGCCGATCAGGTCGACTAGGGCGGTTGCGTCGGATGCTGCTTGGAGCGCGAGGGTCATGATGGTCCAAATGTGGCATTAAGCGTCTCGGGCGTGGATCACAGCAACGTGATCCACGCCGATTTCAGCCGTTTTGAGCGCGATGCCGCAAGACGTGATCGGCCAGCACGCACGCCATCATGGCCTCCGCGACCGGCACCGCCCGGATGCCGACGCACGGGTCGTGACGGCCCCGTGTCGAGACTTCGACGGCGCGCCCTTCGACGTCGACGGAATCGCGCGGGGTCAGGATCGAGCTGGTGGGCTTGATGGCGATCCGCGCGACCAGCGGCTGCCCGGTCGAAATGCCGCCCAGCACGCCGCCCGCATGGTTGGAGCCGAACACGATCCCGCCATCCTCGCCCGGCCGCATCTCGTCCGCGTTGTCCTCGCCGCTGAGGGCGGCGGCCGCGAACCCGTCGCCGATTTCGACCCCTTTGACGGCGTTGATCCCCATCAGTGCCGCCGCGAGGTCGGCGTCGAGCTTGGCGTAGATCGGGGCACCGAGGCCGGGCGGCACGCCGGTCGCGGTCACTTCGACGACCGCGCCGCACGAGCTGCCGGCTTTTCGGACGCCGGCCAGATAGTCTTCCCACGCGAGCGCCGCGACCGGGTCCGGGCAGAAGAACGGATTGGCGTCGATCGCCGCGTCGTCCCAGCGCGCCCGGTCGACGACGTGCGGCCCCATCTGCACGAGCGCCCCCCTGATGCCGATGCGGCCGAGGACCAGCCGCGCGACCGCGCCGGCGGCGACCCGCATCGCGGTTTCACGCGCGGAGCTGCGGCCGCCGCCGCGCGGGTCGCGAACCCCGTATTTCAGGTGGTAGGCGACGTCGGCATGGCCCGGGCGAAAGGTGTCGGCGATGTTGGCGTAGTCGCGGCTGCGCTGGTCGACGTTCTGGATTTCGAGCGCGATCGGCGTGCCGGTGGTCAGTCCCTGATAGGTGCCGGACAGGATGCGCACCTCGTCCGGCTCGGCACGCTGCGTGGTGAACTTCGACTGCCCGGGGCGGCGGCGGTCGAGGAACGGCTGGATGTCGGCTTCCGTGAGCGCCAGGCGTGGCGGACAGCCGTCGATCACGCAGCCGATCGCCGGCCCGTGGCTTTCGCCCCAGGTGGTGACCCGGAACAGGTGGCCGAAGCTGTTGTGGCTCAGGAAACCGCCCCGATGTCGGGGGCCGACGGGTTCTTCATGCCGACGATGTGGTAGCCGCAATCGACGTGGTGGATTTCGCCGGTGACGCCGCTGCCGAGGTCGGACAGCAGATACAGCCCGGCACCGCCCACGTCTTCCAGCGTCACGTTGCGCTCCATCGGCGCGTTCAGCTGGTTCCAGCGCAGGATGTAGCGGAAATCCGCGATGCCGCTGGCGGCCAGCGTGCGGATCGGCCCGGCGCTGATCGCGTTGACCCGGATCCCCGATGCCCCGAGGTCGGCCGCCATGTAGCGCACCGACGCCTCGAGCGCCGCCTTGGCGATGCCCATGACGTTGTAGTGGGGCACGACCCGCTCGGCGCCCAGGTAGCTCAGCGTCAGCAGCGAGCCGCCGGGACGCATCATCGCGGCCGCGCGGACGGCGACGGCGGTGAACGAGAACGCCGAGATGTCCATCGCCTGCAGGAACGCCTCGCGCGGGGTGTCGATATACCGGCCGCGCAGGAACCGCTTGTCGGCGAACGAGACGGCGTGGACGAGGAAGTCGAGGCCGCCCCAGGCCCGCTGGATGTTGGCGAACGTCGCGTCCATGCTGGCGTCGTCGGTGACGTCGCACGCCTCGATCAGGGTTGCCCCGAGGCTCGCGGCGAGCGGCCGGACGCGCTTCTCGAGGCCTTCGCCCTGATAGGTGAACGCGAGTTCGGCACCCTGCGCGGCGCAGGCGGTCGCGATGCCCCAGGCAAGCGAGTGGTCGTTGGCGACCCCCATGATGAGGCCGCGGCGGCCGGCCATGAGTGTCCCGTGCGGGATCGTTTTCGGGGCGGGTTCGGCGTCGGGCATGAGCATCCTGTCGGGCGGCGCGTGAGGTGGGGTGGGCGTCGACGGCCCGTGTCCTAGATTACCCTTTGCACTCCGGGCAAGATATGGCCCGCATTTCATGGAGCGTGCCCGCATGTTCGACGAAGCAGGCCGCCCCGCGGCCCCGCCCGAAATCCGCCTCGACGACGACCCGTTCCGGCTGTTCGGGGTCTGGCTCGACGAGGCGAAGGAGACCGAGCCGAACGATCCGAACGCCATGACGCTCGCGACCAGCACGCCGGGAGGCACGCCGTCCGCCCGGATCGTGTTGCTCAAAAGCCTCGATGAGCGAGGGTTTACATTTTACACCAACACGACCAGCCGGAAAGGCGACGAGCTTGCGGCCGATCCCAGGGCCGCGCTGCTGTTCCACTGGAAGACGCGGCGGCGGCAGGTGCGGGTCGAGGGCACGGTCGAGGCGGTGACGCCGGCCGAGGCCGATGCCTATTTCGCCTCGCGCGCCCGCATCTCGCGGCTCGGCGCGGTCGCCTCCGACCAGTCGCGCGTGCTGCCGGATCGTAAAATTCTTGAGGATCGGGTTCGTGCCGCCGACGCGAAATACCCGGGCGACACCGTGCCGCGGCCAAATCACTGGTCGGGATACCGCGTCGTGCCCGCGCTGCTGGAATTCTGGCAGGACATGCCGTTCCGCCTGCACGATAGGACGGTCTTTCAGCGCGACGAACGCGGCTGGTCGGCGCACAAACTATACCCGTAACTCGGCGAAGGAGGACGGCATGGCGCTGCGCAAACTGATGCTACCGCTGACCGGAACCGAGGCGGGATCGGCCGCCCTCGCGACCGCCTGGACGGTGGCCGAGGCGTTCCGGGCGCACCTGCAGGTGCTGCACGTGCGGATCGACAGCCGCGACGTGGCGCCGCTGGCCGGCGAGGGTCTGTCGGGCGCGATGATCGAGGACATGATGACCGCGTCGGAGAACCAGAGCGCGCAGCGGGCGGACGCGCTGCGGTCGAGCTTCGACCAGTTCGTGCGCGCCCACGCGATCCCGCTCGAACGCGCGCATCACGAGGGCGACCATGCCTCGGCGAGCTTCCTCGCGGTCACCGGGCGGGAGGAGGACATGGTGGCGCAGCTCGCCCGGCTGGCCGACCTGACCGTGGTGCCGCACCCGGAGACGGACGAGGACGTGTCGTCGTCGGACGCGCTGCACGCGGTGCTGTTCGACAGCGGGCGGCCGGTGATGGTGGCGTCGCGCCGCCCGGCACCGACGGTGGGCCGGCGCATCTGCGTCGCCTGGAACGGCACGGCGGAAGGCAGCGCCGCCGTGACGTCGGCGATGCCGTGGCTGCAATCGGCGGATGCGGTGCGAATCTTGCGCTCGGACGAATACCACCGTCGCGGCCCGCGCGCCGATGCGTTGCACGATTACCTCGCGCTGCACGGCGTCGACACCGAGATCGCGACGTTCCGCTCGGTCGACCGCGAGGTCGGGGCCGGGCTGCTGCAGGCGGCCAAGGAGTTCGAGGCCGATTTGCTGGTGATGGGGGCGTATTCCACCTCGCGCATCCGGCAGCTGATCCTGGGCGGCGTCACCCGATACGTGTTGGAGCATGCCCATCTGCCGGTGTTGATGAACCGATGATCGATGTCAGGCCGTTCGCCAGCCTCGGCGGTTTCAGGAACGCGTGGCTGCACGCGCGCCACCATTTCAGCTTCGGCGGCTACCACGACCCGAAGCGGATGGGCGTCGGCGCGCTGCGCGTCTGGAACGACGACCAGATCGCGGCCGGGCAGGGGTTCGACCCCCATCCGCACCGCGACATGGAGATCGTGACCTTCGTCCGCGCGGGCGCGATCACGCACAAGGATAGTCTCGGCAACTCCGGCCGGACCGAGGCGGGCGACATTCAGGTCATGCACGCCGGCACCGGGGTGACGCACGCCGAGTACAACCTCGAGCCGGTCGAGACGCGGATCTTCCAGATCTGGATTCTACCCGGCAAACGCGGCGTCGCTCCCGGCTGGGGGACGCGAACGTTCCCCGATGCCGACGGCCGGCTGGTCCCGATGGCGGACGGACGCGTGTCGGCGGATGGTTCGGCGCTGCCATTGAATTCCGACGCGGCCGTGCTGGCGGGGACGCTGAGGGCGGGCGAGACGGTGCGGCACACGCTCGGTGCCGGCCGGGCCGCCTATCTTGTCCCCGCGACCGGGTCGGTGACGGTGAACGGCATCGCGGCGGCGACTCGCGACGGTGTCGCGATCACGGACGAGACGACGATCGACATCACGGCGACCGAGGACACGCAGATCGTGCTCGTCGACGTGCTCGCCTGAGCGAGGTCGGCCTGGCGGCCGGCGGCGGACGAGGCTCCCGGCCTGTCGCGCGCGATCTCGTTCCTGCTCGCCGCCGGCTGCGGGCTGATCGTCGCCAATTTGTACTACGCGCAGCCGCTGGCCGGACCCATCGCGGCCGAGCTCGGGCTGCGGCCGGACCGCGCCGGGCTGATCGTGACGCTGAGCCAGGTCGGCTACCTGTTCGGCCTGCTGCTGATCGTGCCGCTCGGCGACATGCTGGAGAACCGGCGGCTGATCTCGGGCCTGCTCGGCCTGACCGCGATCGCCCTCGGGGTCGTGGCGTTCTCGACCACGCCGCCGGTTTTTCTGGCCGCCGCCCTGGTGGTCGGGCTGCTGTCGGTCGCGGCCCAGCTGCTGGTCCCGCTGGCAGCCCATCTGTCGCCGGCGGCCACACGCGGACAGGCGGTCGGGACGGTGATGAGCGGGCTTCAGCTCGGCATCATGCTCGCACGGCCGGCGTCGAGCCTGATCGCCGGCATGTCGTCGTGGCACGTGGTGTTCTGGCTGTCCGCGATCACGACAGCGTCGCTCGCGGTCGTGTTTTCGCGGGCACTGCCGGTGCGGCGTCCGGTGGTCGGGCCCAGCTACGGCGCGCTGATCGCCTCGATGGGGCGGCTTCTGGTGACGACGCCGGTGCTGGTCCGGCGCGCGCTGTATCACGCGACCCTGTTCGGGGCGTTCAGCCTGTTCTGGACGACGGTGCCGCTGTGGCTCGCCTCGCCCGAATACGGCATGGGGCAGGTCGGCATCGCGCTGTTCGCGCTGGCGGGCGTCGCCGGCGCGATCTCGGCGCCGATCGCCGGACGCCTCGCCGACCGAGGCTACACCAGGCCCGCGACCCTGATCGCGATGCTGACGGTCGCGGCGGGTTTCTTGATCGCGCGCGCCGGCCTGCATCCGGTCAGCCGGCCGGTCGGGATCGGGTTGCTGGTCGCCGCCGCGATCACCATCGATTTCGGCGTCTCGGCCAATCTGGTGGTCGGCCAGCGCGCGGTGTTCGCGTTGCGGGCCGACATCAGGAGCCGGCTGAACGGGCTGTATATCGCAATCTTCTTCGGCGGCGGCGCGGCCGGATCGGCGGTCGGCGGCTGGGTCTACGCCCATCACGGCTGGTCGGGTGTGACGTGGCTCGGCGCCGTCCTGCCGCTGCCGCCGCTGCTCTACGCCTTGACGGAGCGGCGCGCCGCCCGCTTGTGACGGGGATGCTGCGCCTGACCGAACTCCGCCTCCCGCTCGATCACGGTTCCGACGCGCTGTCCGAAGCGGCGGCGGCGCGGCTCGGTGTGGCCGTCCGCGATTGCACCGTTTTTCGTCGCGGTTTCGACGCGCGCCGTCGCGGCGGTGTCGTGCTGGTCTACACCGCCGACGTCTCCGTCGACGACGAGGCGGCGGTGTTGGCGCGCCACGCGGGCGATGCGCGGATCGGGCCACGGCCGATCGACGGCTACGAGGTGCCGCGTCCCTCACGCATGCCGAACGCGCGTCCGGTGGTCGTCGGCGCCGGTCCGTGCGGATTGTTCGCCGCGCTGCTGCTGGCGAAGATGGGTCTGCGGCCGATCGTGATCGAGCGCGGCCGGGTGGTGCGGGAGCGGACCAAGGACACTTGGGGCCTATGGCGGCGCGGCGTGCTCGACCCGGAAAGCAACGTCCAGTTCGGCGAGGGCGGGGCCGGCACGTTCTCCGACGGCAAGCTGTATAGCGGCATCGGCGACCCCGGCCATCGCGGCCGGTTCGTGCTGGAGGCGTTCGTCGAGGCCGGCGCGCCGCCCGAAATCCTGTGGGTCAGCAAGCCGCATATCGGCACGTTCCGGCTGGTCGGCGTGGTCGAGGCGATGCGGGCCACCATCGAGCGTCTCGGCGGCGAGTACCGGTTCGAGACCCGGGTCGAGGATCTGCTCGTCTCCGCGGACGGCGCGCGACTGCAAGGCTTGCTTCTGTCGGACGGCACCGAACTCGCGGCGGAGCATGTGGTGCTGGCGACCGGGCACTCGGCGCGATCGACATTGCGGATGCTGCACCGGCGCGGCGTGCGTCTGGACGCCAAGCCGTTCTCGGTCGGCGTGCGGATCGAGCATCCGCAGGGGCTGATCGACCGCGCCCGGTTCGGCGCGCAGGCCGGCCACCAGACGCTGGGGGCGGCGGACTACAAGCTGGTGCACCACGCGAAAAACGGGCGCAGCGCCTACTCGTTCTGCATGTGCCCGGGCGGCACCGTGGTCGCCGCGACGTCCGAGCCGGGGCGGGTCGTGACCAACGGCATGAGCCAGTATTCCCGCAACGAGCGGAACGCGAACGCCGGGATCGTCGTGGGTGTCGAACCGCGCGATTTCGCGGACGACCCGGACTGGCCGGGGCCGCTCGCCGGCATCGGCCTGCAACGGACGCTGGAAGCGGCGGCGTTCGTCGCCGGCGGGCGCACGTACGCGGCACCGGCGCAAACGGTTGGTGATTTCCTGGCGGGCCGCGCGTCGGCATCGCTCGGCGACATCGTGCCGTCGTACCGGCCGGGGGTGACGCCGACCGATCTGGCCGACTGCCTGCCGGCGTTCGTGGTGGACACCATCCGGGAGGCGCTGCCGGTGTTCGGCCGCCGCATCGCCGGCTTCGACACGGCCGACGCGGTGATGACCGGGGTCGAGACCCGGACGTCCTGCCCGGTGCGGATCACGCGCGGGCCGGACGGGCAGAGCATGTCGATGCGGGGGCTGTTCCCGGCCGGCGAGGGTGCGGGCTATGCCGGCGGCATCTTGTCGGCGGGTGTGGACGGGTTGCGAGCCGCCGAAGCGGTGGCGGCCGCGCTTAGCTAGTGGCTTCGCTGGCGCGCTCGGGCAGTCCGAGAACAAGGCCGGCATAGAGAGAGTCCAAAGGGATCTCGATGCCGATCTCCGGCATCCTCAGGACACCGTCGCTTCGTACAATCTCCGAGAGCCAGTGTTCTCCCCCACGGGAGAAGACGACCGCACCAGCGTGTGTTTGCTGTAGAACCACGTAGCGGACAACCGAGGGTGTCGCCCGGTACTCCTGGTTTTTCACGACTAGATCGTCATTGATCGACCGCTCGCTGATAATCTCAAAAATCACCACCGGTTCGGTCACTACCGTGGACCGCTCGTCAACGGGTGAGCAGACGACAAACGCGTCAGGATATCTGATGCGACCGTCGACCTCGACCTTCAGTTCACTACCGTGTGCTCGGCAGGACGATCCTCGCAACAGGCTTTTCAGCACAAATATTAGATTGCCCTGGATCGTCGAATGAGCGGCTGTGCCGCCAGCCATTGCGACAGGCTGGAGACCGTCAAACTCGAAGCGCTCGAGTTGATCATTCTCCCAGGCCAGAAACTCGTCTAACGTCAACTGTCGTTGTAGCGCGATGCCCATCGAAACATCGTAGCACAATGGAACGACGTCTCAGCTTTTCGTCTTCGGATCGTGGCTGTGGTGCTTGTCCCGCTCGCCGCCGCCGCCCGAGACGTGGCTGTCGCGGCCGGAGGTCGGCGCGTCGGGTTCCGGGGCCGCGTTCGGCTTGCCGCCGCTGGCGCGGTCGCCGTGGCCGCCATGCTTTTCGGCCGTCTCCTGGCTGCTGCCCGGGCCGCCGTGGCTGCGGTCGGCTGCGGGCGTCTTTTCGCCGGCCATCGTCAGCGATCCCCGGCGTGGTTCTTGATCGTCGTGTTCTGCTCGACGTTCGCGTGGTCGCCCTGCTCGTGGGTGTTCGCGTCGGGCTTGCGGTGCGTCGCCTCGTGCTCGGGCGACGGCTTCGGGCCTTCGCCGTGATGCGGACGGGCGGCGGGCGGCACCGGGGGCAGATGGGCTGTCATGGTTCGGTTCTCCTCGGCACAGGAACGCCGGCAGCCGAACGGAGTTTTACGCGACCGCCCGCACCCACTCGCCGAGATTGTAATGCGTCGCCACGCGAGAAATCTTGCCGTTGCGGATGGTCAGGAACGCGCCGGCCGGAATGACGTAGGTCTGGCCCCGCGCGGGCGACGTGCCGGCGGGCACGCCGGTGTCGGTCGCGAGATAGCGGCCATGCACGGTGAACTCGGCGGCGGCCCGCGTGCCGGTCTTGTCGACCATCACGATCAGATCCTCGATCCGCTCCTCGTAGCAGTGGTCCATGTGCGTCATGAACGCGGCGAACGCGTCGCGGCCGACCTCCCGGCCACCCTGGCTGACCTCGTGCACCACGTCGTCATGCAGGCAGTCCAGCATCCGGAGTCGGCGACCGGGCTCGTTGAACGCCGCGTAGTAGTCGCGGACGACCGCCTCGGTGTCCATCACGCGGCCCGGCGGTTGGCGGCACCGGTCACGCGCTTGACGAACGCGGACCATTTGTGGCGGCGCATCTCGCTGCGGGCGCGTCCGTCGGCGGTCATGTAGTTGAGCTGGACGACGTAGCGCCGCCCGACATGCTGCTTATGGCCATGCCAGGTCGCCGGGCCGTTCGGGAACACCAGCAACGTCCCGTCGGTCGGCGGCACCTCGACATCGTACGCCTCGATATCGGTGCCGTTTCGCAGCAGGCGCAGGCTGCCGCCGCCCGACGCCCAATCCGCCGATGCGGGATTGAGATACAGCAGCACCGTCACCCGCTTGCTGTCGCTGTCGCGGTGGATGCGCCCGTCCTTTTCACGCGACCGGCCGCGCAAGGTCACCATCGTCGGCGCGCCGTGGAGATCGAGCCCGAATTTTTGGGCGATTGCGTCCCGCAACGGCGCGCCCGCCATTTCGGCCATCAGCGCCCGTCCGGCCGGCCCGAGTTTCAGCGCATCGGTCGGAAACGACCCGCCGGCCGCGATGTCGGGCAAATCGGCGACCACGCTCGCCAACGCCGCCGGCGGCACGAATTTCTGGACGACGACATGCGCGAACGGTGTCGCCGACACCGGCGTCTGGGCGAAGGCGTCGAGGTCGATCAAGCTGGCCATGGAAATCCGCTCCGGCATTAGGTCGGCGTGGATTATAGCCCCCGCCGAGCCGGCCGTCAGGTGCGCTGGATGCGCTTCGGTGCCCGGATGACCGTCATCGCCAGCGGCCGGGGGCAAAGCCGCGCCACGCCGCAGCACCCGTGATCGTCCGGCGTATCGGAGACGTGCTGGACCGGGTGGCAGGCCTGTGTCGGCTGGGCGGGCAGGCCGCCGACGACCGGGGCGTCCCCGGCCCACGCCGGCACCGCGAACAGGCACAGGACGAGCGCCATGGCGGACAGGGTGGAGGTCAGTTTGGGGCTAGGGTTCGTGTGCTTGCACATGAATCAGCTACGAACGAGAGACGCGATTGGTTGTATCGCTCGCGGATCGTTGACTTCGGCCCCTGCGTTGATGGCGAGGCAACGCCTTGGTAGGCCAGGGCCATGGACGGCATGGCGGCGGCCCCGGACGATCTGACAGACGGGCCGTTGCCGGCTTGGCGCGCGCGCGTCGCCGCCGGGCAACTCGGCTACGACCCGGCGCAGGCGGCGGCGGCGGAGCGGCTGCAGGTGCTGTGGCGTCGGCTTCGCGGCTACGACCCGTCGGCCGGTCCGGGCGAACACGGCCTGTTCGCCCGGCTTCTGCGGCGGAAGTTCGTCGACGACGCGCATCAGGGGCCGCCGCAGGGCCTGTATCTCGCCGGCGATGTCGGGCGCGGCAAATCGATGCTGATGGATTTGTTCTTCGCGTCGGCCGAGGTGGCGCGAAAACGCCGGGTCCATTTCCACGCCTTCATGCAGCAGAGCCACGCGCGCATGCACGCGCTTCGCGCCGATCCGTCGGTCGGCGACCCGATCCCCCGGCTCGCCGACACGGTCGCGGCCGAAGCGGCGCTGCTGTGCTTCGACGAGTTTCAGATCACCGACATCGCCGACGCCATGATCCTCGGCCGCCTGTTCGCCGCCCTGTTCGAGCGCGGCGTGGTGATCGTGGCCACATCCAACACGCGGCCGGAAAACCTGTTCGCGGGACAGCCCGGCCGCGACGCGTTCCTGCCGTTCATCGCGCTGTTGCAGTCGCATCTGGACCTCCTGGTGCTCGACGGCGACCGCGACTTCCGCCGCTCGACGCAGGCCGGCATGCCGAGCTGGTTCGTGCCCGCCGACGCGCGCGCCGATGCCGCCCTCGACGCCGCGTTCGCCCGGCTGACCGGCGGGGCGGAGGCCGGGCCCGACCGGCTGATGGTGCAGGGCCGCAGCCTTCGGGTGCCGCTCGCCGCGGCCGGCGTGGCACGGTTCGACTTCGGCGCGCTGTGCGACGTGCCGCTCGGTCCCGGCGACTACCTGGCGCTCGCGACCCATTATCACGCGCTCGTGCTCGACGCGGTGCCGCGCCTGTCGCCGGCCCGGTTCGACGTCGCGCGCCGGTTCGTCACCCTGGTCGACGCGCTGTACGAACGCCGGGTCAAGCTCGTCGCGTCGGCGGATGCCGGGCCGGACACCCTGTTCGTCGCGGGCGAGGGTGCCGCGGCGTTCGAACGGACGGCGAGCCGGCTGATCGAGATGCAGAGTGCGGCGTGGTGGCGGGCGGCGCACGTTCCATAACGCTTTGCCCGGTCAACCTTGCCGGGGCCGGGGGGATACGTTAGCGGAACCTTCGCTTACGACCGACCTCAAAGGATCCCGGATGGCACGCAACAAGATCGCGCTGATCGGCGCCGGCAATATCGGCGGCACGCTCGCCCATCTGATCGGCCTCAAGGAACTGGGCGACGTCGTCCTGTTCGACGTGTTCGGCGGCGTCGCGGCCGGCAAGGCGCTCGATATCAGGCAATCGAGCCCGGTCGACGGGTTCGACGCGATGATGACCGGCAGCAGCGACTACGCCGCCATCGCGGGCTCGGACGTGGTGATCGTCACGGCCGGCTTCCCCCGCCAGCCCGGCATGAGCCGCGACGACCTGCTGGCCAAGAACGCCGGCGTGATCGCGGACGTCGCCGCCGGCATCAAGGCGCATTGCCCGGGTGCCTTCGTGATCGTGGTCACGAACCCGCTCGACGTCATGGTCTACGTGATGCAGCAGCGCTCCGGTCTGCCGAAGGAGCGCGTGGTCGGCATGGCCGGCGTGCTCGACAGCAGCCGCTTCCGGCTGTTCCTGGCCGAGGAGTTCGGCGTCTCGGTCGAGGACGTGACCGCGTTCGTGCTCGGTGGCCATGGCGACACGATGGTGCCGCTGACCCGCTACTCGACCGTCGCCGGCATTCCCGTCCCCGACCTGATCAAGATGGGCTGGACGACGCAGGAGCGGATCGACGCGATCGTGGCGCGCACCGCGAACGGCGGCGGCGAGATCGTCAAATTGCTGGAGCGGGGCAGCGCCTTCTACGCGCCGGCCGCGAGTGCCGTCGCGATGGCGGAAAGCTACCTGCGCGACAAGAAGCGCGTGCTGCCGTGCGCCGTGCTGCTGGAGGGCGAATACGGCCAGAGCGGCCTGTATGTCGGTGTCCCCGTGGTGATCGGCGCGAAGGGGGTCGAGCGCATCGTCGAGGTCGCGTTCACGCCCGAGGAAAAGACCGCGTTCGAAGCGTCGTGCGCGTCGGTGAAGAAGCTGATCGACGATTTCAACAAGCTGGGCGTGTAGATGAACATCCACGAATACCAGGCCAAAGACCTGCTGCGCGGCTTCGGCGTGGCGGTGCTCGACGGCCATGTCGCCTGGACGCCGGACGAGGCGGTGGCCGCCGCCGCGAAGCTTCCCGGGCCGGTGTTCGTGGTCAAAAGCCAGATCCATGCCGGCGGGCGCGGGGCCGGACGGTTCGCGGACGATACCGGCGGCAAGGGCGGCGTGCGGCTCGCCAAAAGCCCGGACGAGGTGCGGGCGGCGGCGGCGGCGATGCTGGGCCATACGCTGGTCACCAAGCAGACCGGGCCGGCCGGCAAGCGCGTCCACCGGGTCTATGTCGAGGCCGGCTGCGACATCGCCCGCGAGCTTTATCTGTCGCTGCTGATCGACCGTGCGACCGCGCGCGTGACCATCATGGTCAGCACCGAGGGCGGCATGGAGATCGAGGAGGTCGCCGAGCACCATCCCGACCGCATCATCCGCGCCGCGATCGACCCGGCCGCCGGCCTGTCGCCGTTCCACGGCCGCCGCCTCGGCTACGCGCTCGGCCTGACCGGCAAGCAGATCGGCACGTTCAGCCGCTTCCTCGACGCGATGTACAAGGCGTTCATCGCGCTCGACTGCGAGATCGTCGAGATCAACCCGCTGGTCGTGACCGGCGCCGGCGAGATCGTCGCCTTGGACGCGAAAGTCAGCTTCGACGACAACGCGCTGTTCCGGCACCCCGAGATCGAGAAGCTGCGCGACGAGGCGGAGGAAGACCCGAAGGAGCTGGAGGCCGCGCGCCACAGCCTCAACTACGTCGCTCTCGACGGCACGATCGGCTGCATGGTCAACGGCGCCGGCCTCGCGATGGCGACGATGGACATCATCAAGCTGTACGGCGGCACGCCCGCCAACTTCCTCGACGTCGGCGGCGGTGCGACCAAGGAACGGGTCACGGCGGCGTTCAAGATCATCCTGTCCGACCCGAACGTGGACGGCATCCTGGTCAACATCTTCGGCGGCATCATGCGGTGCGACGTGATCGCCGAGGGCGTGGTCGCCGCCGCGCGCGAAGTCAGCCTGACGGTGCCGCTGGTCGTCCGCCTCGAAGGCACCAACGTCGAACTCGGGCGCGACATCATGGCGCGCTCCGGCCTGCCGATCATCCCGGCCGACAACCTCGCCGACGCGGCCGAAAAGGTCGTCGCGGCCACCAGGGAGGCCGCATAATGGCCGTGCTCGTCGACCGGAACACCCGCGTCATCACCCAAGGCTTCACCGGCGCGCAGGGCACGTTCCACAGCGAGCAGGCGATCGCGTACGGCACGAAGGTCATGGGCGGGGTGACGCCGGGCAAGGGCGGCACGACGCATCTCGATCTGCCGGTGTTCGATACCGTGGCCGAGGCCGTGGCGCGGACCGGGGCCGACGCGTCCGCGATCTACGTGCCGCCGCCGTTCGCCGCCGACGCCATCCTGGAGGCGATCGATGCCGGCATCCGCCTGATCGTCTGCATCACCGAGGGCATCCCCGTGCTCGACATGGTGCGGGTCAAGCGCGCGCTGGAGGGTAGCCGCAGCCGCCTGATCGGGCCGAACTGCCCGGGCGTCATCACGCCCGACCAGTGCAAGATCGGCATCATGCCGGGCCACATCCATCGCGCGGGAAAGGTCGGCATCGTCAGCCGCTCCGGCACGCTGACCTATGAGGCGGTGGCGCAGACGACGGCGGCCGGCCTCGGGCAGAGCACCTGCGTGGGCATCGGCGGCGACCCGGTGAAGGGGACCGACTTCATCGAGGTGCTGGAGATGTTCCTGGCCGACGACGCGACCGAGGCGATCATCATGATCGGCGAGATCGGCGGGCAGAGCGAAATCGACGCGGCGGAATTCCTCGCCCGCAACTCGCGCCGCAAGCCGACGGTGGGCTTCATCGCCGGTGTCACGGCACCGCCGGGCCGCCGCATGGGCCATGCCGGTGCGGTCATCAGCGGCGGACGCGACACGGCGGCGGCCAAGATGGACGCGATGCGGTCGGCCGGGATCGAAGTCGCCGAAAGCCCCGCGTCGCTCGGCAGCGCGATGCTGAAGGTTTTGCGGGGATCGAACGGGTAACCTCGTTGCAACACAGGGCAGCGAAGTTGCCCATGTTTCGCCACGTCGCAGGGCTTATGTAGGCCTGCACGAGGCGTTCGAGCGGGGGTGAGATAAGACGATGGCCGGGGTCGACATTCTGAGTGGCGCGTTTTCGGGTGCCAACGCGCCCTACCTCGCGGACCTCCACGCGCGTTGGATCGCGGACCCGGGCTCGGTCGAGCCGAGCTTCGCCACATTGTTCGAGACCCTCGACGACGAGGAGCGGTCGGTCCTGACCGATGCCGCCGGGGCGTCCTGGGCACCCCGCCGGTTCGACGTGGACGACGGCTCCGCACCAGCCGCCGTCAAGCCGAACAAGATCGACGTCAAGGCCGCGGTGCCGACAGACGTCCGCGCGGCGACGCTCGACAGCATTCGCGCGCTGATGATGATCCGGGCGTACCGCGTGCGCGGCCATCTGCAGGCGCGTC
This sequence comes from uncultured Alphaproteobacteria bacterium, assembly GCA_963756975.1. GTDB lineage: Bacteria > Pseudomonadota > Alphaproteobacteria > Acetobacterales > Acetobacteraceae > CAVRQM01. Next base: position 1,727,110 of record CAVWPS010000002.1, read on the forward strand.
TCGACCCGCTCGGCCTGTCGCCCGAGCGCCACAACAGCGAGCTGGAACCGGCCAGTTACGGGTTCGCGACCGACGCCGACCTCGACCGGCCGATCTTCATCGACAACGTGCTCGGCCTCGGTGAGACGGCGACCGTGCGGCGGATCGTGGCGCGGCTGCGCGAGACGTATTGCGGCCCGGTCGGCGTCGAGTTCATGCACATCCAGGATCCGGACCAGAAGGCCTGGCTCCAGCGCGAGGTCGAGGGCGCGCCCTGGCGGACGACGTTCGATTCGACCGCCAAGCGCCGCATCCTGCAGGGCCTGACCGAGGCCGAGGGCTTCGAGGCGTTCTGCCAGAAACGCTATGTCGGCACGAAGCGGTTCGGGCTGGAGGGCGGCGAGGTCACCATCCCCGCGCTGCAGGCGATCATCGAAAGCGGTGCGGCTTCGGGCGTGCGGGAAATCTGCATCGGCATGCCGCATCGCGGCCGGCTGAACACGCTGGTCAACATCGTCCGCAAGCCGTTCACCGCCGTGTTCAGCGAGTTCGGCGGCGAGAGCTTCAAGCCCGACGACGTCCAGGGCTCGGGCGACGTGAAATACCACCTCGGCACGTCGACCGATCTCGAGATCGACGGCCACGACGTCCACATCTCGCTGCAGCCGAACCCGTCGCATCTCGAAGCGGTCGATCCGGTCGTGGTCGGCAAGGTGCGCGCGCGCCAGGACATGGCCGGCGACACGCGCGACCGGCGCAGCGTGATGGGCGTGCTGATGCACGGCGACGCGGCGTTCGCGGGCCAGGGCCTGGTCTACGAGACGCTCGCGATGAGCCAGCTGATCGGCTACCGCACCGGCGGCACGATCCACCTGATCGTCAACAACCAGATCGGCTTCACCACCGTCCCGGCGCACGCCTATTCCGGGCTGTACTGCACGGATGTCGCGAAATCGATCCAGTCGCCGATCATCCACGTCAACGGCGACGAGCCCGAGGCGGTCGTCTGGTGCGCCCGCATGGTGACGGAATACCGGCAGCGGTTCGGCGCCGACGTCGTGCTCGACATCGTCTGCTATCGCCGCCACGGCCATAACGAGACGGACGAGCCGGCCTTCACGCAGCCGATCATGTATCGCGCGATCAAGGAGCGGCCGACGACGCGGACGCTGTACGCGAGCCGCCTGATCGAGCAGGGCGTGATCGACGAGCCGCGCGCGACCGCGATGTGGAACGGGTTCGCCGACGTGCTCGAAGCCGCCTACGCCGCCGCGAAGGGCTACCGGGTCAACAAGGCCGACTGGCTCGAAGGCCACTGGTCCGGCCTGAAGCAGCCGAACGACGACGGCGAAGGTTGCGAAGGCTCGACGGCGGCGACCGACGAGCAGCTTCGCGCGGTCGGCGCGTCGCTCGCGACGGTGCCGGCCGATTTCGCGGTGAACCCGAAGATCGCCCGCCAGCTCGAGGCGAAGCGGGCGATGATCGAGACCGGCGAGGGGATCGACTGGGCGACCGGCGAGGCGCTCGCGTTCGGCACGCTTGCTGACCGACGGGCACCGGGTTCGCCTGTCCGGCGAGGACAGCCAGCGCGGCACGTTCAGCCAGCGGCACGCGGTCCTGATCGATCAGGAGACGCAGTTCGAATACGTGCCGCTGAACAACATCGCGCCCGACCAGAAGGCGAAGATCGAGATCTACAACTCGCTGCTGAGCGAGGCCGGCGTGCTCGGGTTCGAATACGGCTACACGCTGGCCGACCCGAAGACGCTGGTGCTCTGGGAAGGGCAGTTCGGCGACTTCGTCAACGGCGCGCAGGTCATCATCGACCAGTTCCTGGCGAGCGGTGAGACCAAGTGGCTCCGCATGTCGGGCCTGACGCTGCTGCTGCCGCACGGGTTCGAGGGGCAGGGGCCGGAGCATTCGTCGGCCCGGCTGGAGCGTTGGCTGCAGCTTTGCGCCGAACGCAACATGGTGGTCGCGAACCTGACCACGCCGGCCAGCTACTTCCACGCCCTGCGGCGCCAGTTGAAGCGCAACTACCGCAAGCCGCTGGTCATCATGACGCCGAAATCGCTGCTGCGGCACAAGCTCGCGGTGTCGCCGCTGGCCGATTTCGGCCCCGGCAGCGCGTTCCGGCCGGTGCTGCCGGAGATCGACACGCTCGACGATGCCGCGGTGCGGCGCGTCGTGCTGTGCAGCGGCAAGGTCTATTACGACCTGCTGGCGGAGCGGCGGGAGCGTGGGGTGACCGACATCGCCATCGTCCGGCTGGAACAGCTCTATCCGTTCCCGGCGATCTCGCTGCCCGTGCAGTTGCGGCGCTACCCGAACGCCGAGATCGTGTGGTGCCAGGAGGAGCCGGAGAACATGGGGGCCTGGACGTTCGTCGACCGGCGGATCGAACGGGTGCTGAAGGACTTGCCCAACACGGCGAAGCGCCCGCGCTACGTCGGGCGGCTGGCGGCGGCGAGCCCCGCGACCGGGCAGGCCCGCGTCCATGTCGAACAGCAGGCGGCGCTGGTGCGCGAGGCGTTGGCGCACTGAATTGTTGGGGGTGAGGGCGCCGTCCCTCCCCCGCCCGCCTTGACGATCCGGGTTTTATGGCGGGTTCAAGGTCTACGGATTTTCTGAGGAACAGTGCGAATGCCGACCGACATCCATGTGCCCACGCTCGGTGAGAGCGTCACCACGGCAACCATCGCGCGCTGGCTGAAGAAGGCGGGCGATTCCGTCGCGGCCGACGAGCCGCTGGTCGAGCTCGAGACCGACAAGGTCACGGTCGAGGTGAACGCGCCGTCGGCCGGGCACCTGGAGAGCATCACCGCCAAGGAGGGTGCCGAGGTCGAGGTCGGGGCATTGCTGGGCACGATGGCCGAGGGCGCCGGCACGGCGCAGGCCTCCGGCACCGAAGCCGGAGGTGCCCGCAAGCGGCTCGACCCCCGGCAAGCCGGAAGTCGCGATCACCGCGCCCGCCACGAACGCCACGGCTCCCGCCGCCAACCCGCAAGCCGGGGTCAATCCGCCGCCGACGCCCTCCGGCCCGGTCACCGGCCCCGCGCAGGCCCACGCGCCGCTGCCGTCGGCCGCCAAGATGATGACCGAGAACCGGGTGAGCGCCGATCAGGTCGGCACCGGCACGGGCAAGGATGGCCGGGTCACCAAGGGCGACGTGCTGGATTTCCTCGCCCGCCCGCAGCCGGCGCCTGTCGCGGCGCGCGCGCCCGTCGAGCGGCAGCCGGCCGAGGGCGAGGAGCGGGTGCGGATGACCCGCCTGCGCAAGACGATCGCGATCCGGCTGAAGGACGCGCAGAACACGGCGGCGATGCTGACCACGTTCAACGAGGTCGACATGTCGGCCGCGATGGCGATGCGCGCGCAATACAAGGACGCGTTCGAGAAGCGGCACAACGGCACGCGGCTCGGCTTCATGGGCTTCTTCGTGCAGGCTTGCGTGGCCGCCCTGAAGGAGTTCCCGGCGGTCAACGCCGAGATCGACGGCGACGACATCGTCTACAAGCACCACGTCCATATGGGCATCGCCGTCGGCGGCGCGAACGGGCTGGTCGTGCCGGTGATCCGCAACGTCGACAGGCTCGATCTGGCCGGCGTCGAACGCTCGATCGCCGATTTCGGCAAGCGCGCGCGCGACGGGGCGCTGAAGATCGACGAGCTGTCGGGCGGCACGTTCTCGATCACCAATGGCGGCGTCTACGGCAGCCTGATGAGCACGCCGATCCTGAACCCGCCGCAATCGGGCATCCTGGGCATGCACAAGATCCAGGACCGGCCGGTGGCGGTCGCCGGCAAGGTCGAAATCCGGCCGATGATGTATCTGGCGCTGTCGTACGACCACCGGATCGTCGACGGGAAGGAGGCGGTCTCGTTCCTGGTCCGCGTCAAGGAAGCGGTCGAGGATCCCCGTCGCCTGCTGCTGGGGCTCTGACGATGGCCGACGGTTTCGATCTGATCGTCATCGGCGGCGGCCCGGGCGGCTATGTCTGCGCCATCCGCGCCGCACAGCTCGGCCTGAAGGTCGCGTGCGTCGAGAAGCGCGCGACGCTCGGCGGCACGTGCCTCAACATCGGCTGCATTCCGTCCAAGGCGCTGCTGCAGTCGAGCGAGAACTTCCACGCGCTGACGCACGACTTCAAGGCGCACGGAATCGACGCGACCGGCGTGTCGTTCGACCTCGCCCGGATGCAGGACCGCAAGGCCGAGGTCGTCACCGCCAACGTCAAGGGTGTGGAGTTCCTGTTCAAGAAGAACGGGGTGACGTGGCTGAAGGGGTCGGGCCGGATCACCGCCGACAAGCAGGTCGACGTCGACGGCGTGCGGTACGATGCGAAGAACATCGTCATCGCGACCGGCAGCGAGAGCGTGAAGCTGCCGGGCGTCGAGGTCGACGAGGCGCGGATCGTCAGCAGCACCGGCGCGCTGGAGCTGGACACCGTGCCCGGCCACCTCGTCGTGATCGGCGGCGGCTATATCGGTCTCGAACTCGGCAGCGTCTGGCACCGGCTGGGCGCGAAGGTCACGGTTATCGAATACCTCGACCGCCTCGTGCCCGGCATGGACCGCGAGATCGGCAAGACGTTCGAGCGCGTGCTCGGCAAGCAGGGCATCGCGTTCCGGCTGTCGACGAAGGTCACCGGGGCCACGGCCGACGCGACCGGCGTCGACCTCATCGTGGAGCCCGCGTCGGGCGGGGCGGCCGAGACGATCCGCGCCGATGTCGTGCTGGTCGCGATCGGCCGCCGTCCGCACACGCAGCAGCTCGGCCTCGGGGCGGTCGGCGTGCATCTGGACGAGAAGGGCCGGGTCGAAATCGACGAGCATTTCCGCACCAATATCGACGGCATTTACGCGCTCGGCGACGTCGTGCGCGGCGTGATGCTGGCGCACAAGGCGGAAGAAGAGGGCATGGCGGTCGCCGAGATCATCGCGGGGCAAGCCGGGCACGTGAATTACGACGTCATTCCGGGCGTCGTGTACACGTGGCCCGAGGTCGCGAGCCTCGGCCGGACCGAGGAGCAGCTGAAGGAGGCCGGGGTCGAGTACCACGTCGGCAAATTCCCGTTCACCGCCAACGGCCGCGCCCGCGCGATGGGCAGCACCGAGGGGTTCGTGAAAATCCTGGCCGACGCCCGCACCGACCGGATTTTGGGTGCCCACATCATCGGCCCGGACGCGGGCACGCTGATCGCGGAGCTTGCCACGGCGATGGAGTTCGGGGCCTCGTCCGAGGACGTGGCGCGGACCTGCCACGCCCACCCGAGCCTGAACGAGGCGGTGAAGGAGGCGGCCCTGGCGGTCGAGGGACGGGCGATCCATATCTGACGAGCCGGCGTTCGAGTGGGACGAGGCCAAACGACTGACCAATGTCGCGAAGCACGGCCTGGATTTTCGGGATGCCGAGCGTCTCATGGATGGGCCGACTTGCCGCCTCGACGCCCGGGCGTCGGGAACTGAAAGCCGGTTCCTGATTGTCGGGCGGCTCGGCACCACCTACGTGACCATTGTCATGACCCCGCGAGCCAATGCTCTAAGGGTGATTTCCATGCGAGGGGCGAGGCGAAATGAACGACGAGAACATCGTGCGGTACACGGCGTCGGAGCTGAAGGCCCTGGTTGAGCGCGAGGGAAGCCTGACCGATTGGGCCCGTATTAACGCCATGACAGACGACGAAATCGAGGCGAATGCCGCTTCCGACCCTGACTTCACTGGGGTTCGAAAATGTCTTTAGGAAGGGGATCGTCAGCCTTCCCGTGGACGACTTCGTCGGCCTCGATCCGCGCATCCTGAACTTCTTCCGCGCTCAAGGCCCCGACTTCCGCGATCGCATCAGGGCCGTCCTGCTCGATCACATCGCCCAAGCAGAGCGGTCCGAGGCGGCCGACTGAGATGGACGGACACGTCGCCCCATCGCGCCCGCCCTCCGCCGTCTCCGGCCGGTTCGTCTGGGACGACGCCCTGCTGCTCGACGATCAGCTGACCGAGGACGAGCGGGCGATCCGCGAGGCGGCGCACGCCTACTGCCAGGAGCGGCTGCAACCGCGCGTGCTCATGGCGAACCGGCACGAGAGTTTCGACCGCGACATCCTGACCGAAATGGGCGAACTCGGCTTCCTCGGGGCCACGCTGGACAGCCACGGCTGCGCCGGCGTGTCCTACGTCGCCTACGGCCTTATCGCGCGCGAGGTCGAGCGGGTCGACAGCGGCTACCGCTCGGCGTTCTCGGTCCAGTCGAGCCTCGTCATGTATCCGATTCACGCGTTCGGAACGGACGAGCAGCGCGACCGCTTTCTGCCGCGCCTGCGGACCGGCGAGTGGGTCGGCTGCTTCGGGCTGACCGAGCCGGATGCGGGCTCCGATCCCGCCTCGATGCGGTCGCGGGCTCGTGCGGTCGACGGCGGCTACGTGCTGAACGGGGCCAAGACCTGGATCACCAACAGCCCGATCGCCGACGTCTTCGTGGTCTGGGCGAAGGACGATGCGGGCGACATTCGCGGCTTCATCCTGGAACGCGGGATGGCCGGCCTGACCGCGCCGAAGATCGAGGGCAAGTTCAGCCTGCGCGCCAGCGTCACGGGGTCGATCGCGATGGCCGACGTGTTCGTGCCGGAGGCGAACCGCCTGCCGGGCGCGAAAGGGTTGCGCGGCCCGTTCTCGTGCCTGAACAACGCGCGGTACGGCATTTCGTGGGGGGTTCTGGGAGCGGCCGAGTTCTGCTGGCACGCGGCCCGCGCCTACACGCTGGACCGCGAGATGTTCGGCCGCCCGCTCGCCGCGACCCAGCTTGTCCAGCGCAAGCTCGCCGATATGCAGACCGACATCACGCTGGCCTTGCAGGGCGCGCTGCGGCTGGGCCGGCTGATGGACGAACACCGGGCCGCGCCCGAGATGATCAGCCTGATGAAACGCAATTCGTGCGCCCGGGCACTCGAGATCGCCCGCGTGTCGCGCGACATGCACGGCGGCAACGGAATTTCGGACGAGTACCACGTGATCCGCCACATGCTGAACCTGGAGGCCGTCAACACCTACGAGGGCACGGCGGACGTCCACGCGCTGATTCTCGGCCGCGCGCAAACCGGGCTGTCGGCGTTCGGCGGCTGAACGGGCCTATGCCGTGGAGTCGTCGTCGTCGGACGGCTCGATCCGCGGTGGATGGCGCAGCGCCATGATGCGCTTCAGCTTGTCGTGCGCCGCCGCCGCTTCGGTCGCGGTGCGCGACTTTCCGTGCACCCGGTAGCGGCACAAAATTTCCGGCACGTAGCCGGCGATCAGGCCCGCGTCGACGAATTTCAGCCAGAAGTCGTAATCCTCCCAGCCCTCGTCGATGTGGCTGTAGCCGCCGATCCGCTGCCACGCCGATTTGTGGACGATGCTCATGACATCGACGTAGTTGTTGCGGACCAGTTCGGCCGGATCCCAGATGTCGGCGCGGCCGATACCGGCCCGGTCGCCGTATTCGACCAGTTGCGGATAGGTCGCGTCGAAATTGCCGTCGCGGATGGCGCGATACAGGCGCTCGATCGCGCGCGGAAACGCGTCGTTGTCGGCGTCGATGACGAACACGTAGTCGCTGATCGCGTGATCGAACGCCGCGTTCCGAGCGATCGAGACGCCCTGGTTGCGGTTCTGCGCGAGCAATGTCGCACGGTAGAATCGCGAGGCATGTGCGGTCAGCCACTCGGCGGCGACCTCGACGGAGTCGTCGCGCGTCGAATGATCGTCGACGATGACCAGATCGAGCGCCGGATGCGTCTGTGCGGCCAGCGAGTCGAGGCAGTCCGGCAGGTGACTGGCATAGTTGTAATTCGTCACGCAAATCGAGACGAGGCCGGCCGGAACCGGACCGGGCGCCTGATAGTGGAACGCGGTTTTCGTGCCGGGCGCCCAGGGCTTGGCGGACCACGGCTTCACCGGCAGGCGCTCGGCCACGCGCGGCGGGACGGCTCGCGCCGCCGGCGTCCTGGCCGGAATCTGGGTTGGCGTCTGCGTCGGCCCATCCCGCACGACCGATTTCTCGACGTGTTTGATGGCCGGCTTGCGGCCGCTCGCCTTTTGGCCGCCGGGACGTTTCGCCGCACTCATGCCATCGCGTCCTCGAGCAGAAACGATCGCAGATTCCGGTGCGCCCGCTCGGTGACCGACCGGTCGTGGACGAGGGTCAGCGCGTTGCGCCGCACGTCTTCCGCCCGTGCCCGTCCGTCATCCGTGCGCAACAGCCACTCCAGCAGGTCCGGGATGTGCCGCCCGCTCTCCTCGAAGAAATGCTGGTCCGGCTTGAACAACGGGTGCGGCAGGCACGGCTCGGTCACGACAAGGGTGCCGCCCGCCATCGCCATCTTGACGATCCGGTGCCATTCGAAAAACCCGTAATCGTCCCGATGGATATTCAGCGCGATTTTCGAGTGCGCCGTCACGTGCGCGCCGAGCCGGGACAGGATGCCGTCGCGCCGGGTGTTTTTCTGCGGTCCATCGAACCGCCGATAGTACAGGTAGCATTCGAGGTCGGACAGGTAGCGCGCGTGCCGGACGAAGAACGCCTCGCGGTGTTCGGACGACCCGCCGAAGAACGACACGTCGATCGGCCGGTCGTCGAACCTCGTCTCGGGATGCGGCGTCGCGCGCGCCGATGGCGGGAGGACCCGGACCATCGAGTGATCCTCGTCACCCGGCAGCAGCCAGCCGGCCGGGTGGGCGATGTCGGGCGGCGGAATGTCGGGACTGAAGTGCAGTGCCCGCACGCCGCCCTCATCGAACATGTTGGCCACTTGGCAGCAGATGTCCAAGATGCCCCGGGACATCAGCATGAACGGCAAACCGCGCTCGAACCAGATGGTCTGCAACTGCTCGGTGTTGAACATGAAGGATTGGCTGACGACGCTGTCGATCGCCCAGTCGCGGCCGCGCCCGAGATGGAAGAACTCGTGCGGCGCCATGATGATGCTGAGCGGCGGGCGGTCGCCGATGTCGGCGGTCTGATCCAGCAGCACCGCGTCGAAGCCCGCCGCCGTGAGGGATGCCACGAGATCGCCGGCGATCTCCTTGATGAAGCCGTTGCCGAGGCTGTTGTAGTAGACGGCCGCCCGCCCGGTCGGCACCGGCGGCTCCTTCGCCGATGCCCAGCTCGGCGGTGGGCGGGAGCCCTCGTCCAGTGCCGCGAACCGGCCGAGGCTTTCGGCGACGACGAGGCTGTTCAGGACGGAGCGGCCCTCCGGGAACCCGTATAGGAACGCATGCTCGTCGAGCGGCCGGTTGAGCCGGCTCACATCGGAGTTCATCGCGAGGTATTTGTCGTCGGAGTAGATCGGCAGGCGCTGCAGACGCCGGATGCCGCGGCGGAGGGTCGGGACCTCGAACACGGTCAGCAAGCCGCGATCGAACAGGTCGTCGTCGGAGCCGTGCGCGATGAAGTGGGCGAACGCGTTGCGCCCGTGCGGGATGGTGTCGCCCCTGCCGCGCAGGTAACGTTTTATGACGAAGAACTCGTTAGGGTTGCGTCCCTCGTCCGCGCCGTGGCGGACGAAGTGAATCAGGGGATGCATCTTCTGTTTAGCGACGTCCGGGTTCGCCCGCAGGTAATAGGCGGTGTCGAATAACCCGGAAGTCTCGATGACCTGGATGTCCTCGATCTGTTCGGCGGTCAAATCCGGATCGAGATCAGAGATCATCTAGATGCCTCGACAAACGGTTCACCAGCCTTCGGACAGTCTGCGGTCGCGGTGCCGCGCATCGTTCCCGCCGGCCAACGTGCAACAAGCGCAAGTGACCCCGCTTGGCAAGCGCCCGCCGTACCCCGGTCACCGGTGCCGCGTCACGGTTTCAGGCCATCAACCTTAACGAGTCGCAAGCGCGTCTTTGTGACATGCGCGATGGAGTCCGGGTGAAATCGAAGCGCGGCCTCTCGGCTTGACGCGAAAATCCGCTTATGGTCGTGGCGATGGCCGCGCCGAGAATCCTGCCGAACCACCTTCTGCTCCGGCCCGGTCGCGGCATCCCGCTCGATCGCCTGCGCCCGGTCATCGTGCATGGCGGCCGGCCGATCAAGCCGCGCATGGGCCCGCGCCGGATCGATCCGGATGACGGCAACGGCCCGGCGCTGATCGTGCCGACCGATCTGCGTCCGTTCGCCGGTGACCGGGAGGCGCGGCTGCAGGTCTGGGCGGACGGGTTCAAGCTGTCCGACACGGCATTGTTCGCGACCGGCGGCGCGGTCGCGGGCGCGATCGAGCGTGTCGCCGATCACTGCCTGACCGGCTGGGCGGCGCACGTGCTCGGCGAGCGGTTGCCGGGCGGAGAATTGTGGGTCGACGGCGTGCCGTCCGGCCGCTTCGTCGCCGATATCGGCCGGCGCGACCTCGGCGGCGTCGGGCCGATCGCGTCGTGCGCGGGGTTCGAGGTGCCGCTACCCGCGACCGCGCTGGACGGGCACGAGCACGAGGTGTCGGTCACGTTCGGCCAGAGCCGGATGACCCCGGTCCGGATGCGCGCGCGGCCGCGGTTCAGGCTGGAACGGACGACGACCACGTCGATCAAGCTGTGGTTCTACGACATGGGTCAGCCGGACGGGCCGGTGACGATCACGCTGCGCGACGAGGCGGGCGCGGTGCTGCTGTCCGGCCCGACCTATCCGCGCGCCGACACCGGCGAGCGGCTCGGGCGCTGGCACACCGGGTACGAGGCGGACATGCCGCCCGATCTGGCGCCGGGGCGGATCGAAATTTGCGCCGGGCGGAACGCCGCGATGGTGTTCGCGACGCTGGAGGTCGCCACGGCGGGTGCCCGGATCGAGGCGATGCGCGAGGGCGCCGGCGCGTTGCTCCGGCTGGAGCGGGATCATGGCGGCCCGGTCGGATGGTCGCGCGACCTGCTGGCCGAGTTGCGGCGCGCGTCTCGCCTGCCGTCGGCCTCGGCCGCCGAAATCCGGCGTGCGACGGGGACGCTCGGGCGCGGCATCTCGATCGTCGTGCCGATCTACGCCGGCGTCGAGGAGACGGCGGCCTGCCTCGCCTCGTTGCGCCGCGCGGTCGAGGCCGGTGACGACGACATCGCGGAAATCTTCTTGATCGACGACCGCGCGCCCGAGCCGGCGATGGCGACGCTGCTCGCGGCGCAACGGTCGCCGGTCGGGGAATGCGTCATCAAGGTCGTCCACAACACGGACAATCTCGGCTTCGTCGCGTCCGCCAATCGCGGCATCCTGCTCGCCGACGCCGACCACGACGTGATCCTGCTCAACAGCGACACCGTCGTGCCGGCCGGGTTCGCGGCCCGCCTCAAGGCCGCCGCCCATGCCGACGCCAGGATCGCCTCGGCGACACCGCTGTCCAACGACGCGACCGTGCTGAGCGTGCCGCGCGTGGACCATCGCAACGCCATCTCCCCGGCGGACGCGACCGAACTCGACACCCTGTTGCAGGCGCGCGACGGCCCCACCACGGCCGAGGTGCCGGTCGGCGTCGGCTTTTGCCTGTACATGAAGCGCGAGGCGATCGACGATGTCGGGCGGCTCGATCCGATCTGGGGCCGGGGCTACTGCGAGGAGGTCGATTGGTGCCTGATGGCCCGCGACCGGGGCTGGACGCATGTCGCGGCGCTGAACACCTACGTCCACCACGCGAGTTCGGTGTCGTTCGGCATGGTGGAGCGGTCCAAGCTGCTGGCGGCGAACCAGATGACGCTGGACGCGAAATATCCCGAGTTCATCCCGCAGGTCCGCGTTTTCCTCGCGAACGACCCGGTCGCGGGAGCGAGGCTGGACGTGTTCTGCCACTTGCTGGCGCGTGCCGACAAACCGTGCCTGATCCATGTCACGCACGCGATGGGCGGCGGCACGGGCGTCCTGATCGAACGCTACGCGGCGGCGCACGCGGCGGCGGGCGGCGTGAACCTCGTGTGCAGCAGCTCCCACGACCGCTGGCTCGGCGTCACCATGAACGACATCGCGTGGCGCGAGGGCGGGCTCGCCTTGCGGCTGCCGGACGGTGCCATGGCGGCGTTCCTCCACCGGTTGGAGGCGCTCCATCTGCCGGGCCTGCGCGCGATCGTGCACTCGCTGTCTGGCGCGGCCGACGTGGTCCGCGGCCTCGGGATCACCTGGTCGATCCCGTACGCGGTCTGCCTGCACGACTATCAGGCGATCTGCCCGCGGGTGACGCTGGTCGATCAGACCAACGTGTTCTGCGGCGTGCCATCGCCGCGCTATTGCCAGCTTTGCGTCAGGTCCAACGAGATCTACGATTTCGGCACGACCGGCGAGCGGCTGATCGAAGCGGACATGCCGGCCTGGGTCGGGGCGAACAAGGCGCTGCTCGAGCGCGCGGCCTCGGTCGTCGCGCCATCGATCGATACGGCGGCACGGGTCGGCGAACGGCTCGGACTCGACACCATCCGCGTGCTGCCGCATCCGGAATCGGTCGAGCGCGCGGTCATCCGGCCGTCGCCGGGCGGGGAGACGCTACGGATCGCGGTCGTCGGCGGCATCAACCTCGCCAAAGGCATGCTGGTGCTGCGCGACCTCGCCCACCACATCGATGAGACCGGTGCCGCCGTGCGGCTAAAATTGTTCGGCGAAGTGTCGGAGCCGTCGGCATTCAGCCGCCAGGGCGCGCTGGACATCCTCGGACGCTATAAGCCGGCCGACCTGCCCGCGCTGCTCGATGCGTGGAACCCGCATTTCGTGTTCTTCCCGGCGGTTTGGCCCGAGACGTATTGCTTCGTGCTGTCTGAAATCTGGGCGGCCGGGTATCCGGCGGTCGGCTTCGACCTCGGCGCGATCGCGGAGCGAATCCGCGCCACGGGGGGAGGCGTCATCCTGCCGTTCGTGCCGGAGGCGGAAGCGTTGCTGCCGGCGCTGCTCGCGGCGCGTGACGCGGTCGCACAGCTCGATGGCCGCACGGTCGAAATCGGGTCGCCCTGGGATCAGGACGACCCGACCTTGTCGCGGGTGTTCGGCTCGGATCAGGTGTTGCGCGTCGCCTCGTAGAGGAACCAGGCGCGACGCTCGGTCTCGTCGATGAACACCTCCAGCAGGCTCGCCGTGGCGACGTCCTTCTGCTCGTCGCAAACCTCATGCGTCTCGCGCATGCGCTTGGCCATCGAGCCGTTATCCTCGCGCAGTTCGGCCAGCATCTCGTGCGGCACGACATACGGCGCGTCGTTGTCGGTGATGCGCTGATTGCGGCTGATCTCGCCGATCGAGTGCATCGTGAGGCCGCCGAGCTTGCGGACCCGCTCGGCCAGCACGTCCGTCATGGCGAAAATCTGGTCCGACTGCTCGTCGAGCATCAGGTGGTAGTCGCGGAAATGCGGGCCGCTCATGTGCCAGTGGAAGTTCTTGGTCTTCAGATACAACGCGAACGTATCTGCCAGCAGCCCGTTGACGGCGGCCGAGATGTCGGTCGTCGCGTTGTGGCCGAGGTCGGTCGGAACCGCGAGCGGGGCCGGGACATGGTGGGCGTCTTGCTTGGTCGCGGACATTGTCTGTCTCCAGTGGATTGCCGCCTAACGCGCCGATGCGTTGCCGGTTCGACCGGAACCCGAGCCGCCGTTCGGCTGTTCAGGCTCCGAATGGAGGACGAGATGCCACACAAGACGACCAAATCACACCACGAGAGCCACGCCGACCGCGCGGCGGCGACCAAGCACGCGGCCGAGGAGCAGCAGGCGGCGCACGCCAAGGCCGCCGCTTTGGCCGACGCGGTGCCGGAAGGCGGGCCGGCCGACTCGCCGCTGGCGCACAAGGGCGAGCCGATGCCGTCCGCGTCGCACGCGCACGATCTCGGGGCCTCGGAGGAGGCGACCAGCACGGCGACGGTCGGCAAGGATGAGAAGGAGGCCGCCCACCGGGCCGGGCTGGCGAAGGGCGAGCACGGCCGGGGTCACCGCAAGGCGGAGGACGCCTAAGCCAACGCGTCCATGCCCAACGACCGCGCCGTGGCCGCGTATCCGGTCACCGGCGCGTAGTCGGCCTCGGTCAGGACGGCCAGTCCGATCCAGCCCAGCGTTTTGCGCGCCGGCTCGGTGGCGGGGTCGGTGAGCACGGCGCCCAGCGCATCCCGCAGCCGCTGACGAAGATTGTCCGGGCTGGCCCTCGACGTGACGAACGGCAATCCCGGGGTCGACGGTGTCGCCGCAAGAATGCGGGTGCCGGCGAGCAGGTCGGGGCGGTGGCGGGCGGCCATGCCATAGGTGACGCAATCGATCGCCGCGACATCGGCAAGGTCGCCCGCGACCGCTTCCAGGCTGGCGAGATGGCCGCCGGTGATCGAGACCGAGCCGAAGAACCGTCCGCCCACCGCGAGCGGGGCCACCGCCGCCCGCAGCAGGTTCATGCCCGTGTTGCTGTCCCGGCCATTGATGGCGGCGCGCCTGCCCCGCAGGTCGGCAAGGCTCGTCGCCGCATCGTCCGCACGCACGACGATCCAGCTGCAATGAAGCGGCCCGTCGCAGCCCGCGAAATCGTAGATCGGGGTCGCGACCAGGGTGACGGTATCGGAAAGCTCCGTCAGCAGCGGCCAGCCGCAGGTCTGGCCCAGCAGCAGCGCCGGATCGCGCCAGATGTCGCGCAGCGGACGCGACCGGTCGAGCTTGGCGGGTGCGCCCGGCAGTTGGGCGGCGATGGCGGCCCAGATCGCGTCGTTGGCGTCCGCTACCCACGGCGCGTCGTACATGCCGAGCGAGGCGATCATCCGCGCAGACGCCTCGATGACCGGGGCGAGCCGGAACACGCTCTCGCCCTCCGTCCCGATCGGCAGCAACGGCCGGATCGCCGCGAACAGCTTGCCGGTGCCGGTGCCGAGCGTGCTCGCGGGCCGGCAGGTGATCGCCCACGCGGCGCACACCGCTTCGACGGCCAGCAAAACCCAGGCACGTTCGAGCAGCCGTTCCAGATGGTCGACCGCGAGCGGGGCGGAGCCGGCGACGTCCTCGACCCCGTCGCAAACCTGACCCCGGAAGGCGAGCACCGCCGGACTGGCCGCGAGGTGGATCGCGGCGGCGGACGCGGCGGCGATATGGCCCAGATTGAGGAACTGCACCCCGCCGGCCGCACCCGGCGACGCGGCGAGGCCGGTCGGCAACCCGGAGAAGCCGGGCCATTGCAGCTTGTGCACCCGCTCGTTCGACGCGTCGGCCACCTTCGCGATCGCGAGTTTCAGGGCATCGAGCGACAGCGCCAGCAACGAGGTTTCCATGTTGCCGTGGCTGACGAACCGGTCCTCCTCCCAAAGTGTCAGCGGGTTGTCGGGGACGGCATCCAGCTCGCGCTCCCACGCATCCCACGCCCAGCCGAGTGCCGTGTCGGCGGCACCATGGATTTGCGGCACGCAGCGGAAGCTCAGCGGATCCTGCAGCAGCCGCGCCGCTCCCGGCTCCAGCAACGCCGAACCGGCCAGCGCCGCCCGCAGCCGCGTGCCGACGCGCGATTGCCCCGGCTGCCCGCGTGCGGCATCGACCGGGGCGCTCCAGGCGTCCGCATTGCCGCGAAACCCCTCCAGCGTCAGGGCCGCGACCCCGTCCCATGCCGTCAGCAGCCGGGCTGCCTCGGCCACCAGCAGCGCGCCCTGGCCGAGGGTGAAGGCGTTGTTGTTGAGCAGCGCCAGCGCCTCCTTGGCTTCCAGCGCCGCGACCGGTGCCGGCCCGTGCCCGCCGGCGATCCCCGCGTGGCCGGCGACGATCGGCGCCGAAAGCTGGCTCATCGCCACGATGTCCGACGCGCCGAGCGAACTGCCGCGCCGCGCCGTCGGCAGATCGTCGGCCAGCAGCCGCGCGAGCAACGCTTCGACCAGGGTTCCGCGCACGCCGGACCGCCCGGACGCGTACAGGTGCAGTTGCACGGTCAGCGCCGCGCGGATCTGCGCGGGCGGCGGGACCGGCCCGGTCGCGTCGGTCGCGTGGGCCACGATCAGCCGCGTGTTGTAGGCGGCGAGTTCGGCCGGCTCGAGCCCGAAATCCTTCTGGCTGCCGACCCCGTGTTGACCCCGTACGCCGGCACTCTCGCCACGACCACGCGCTCGACCAGCGCCCGCCCGGCCGCAATCCGCTGGCGCGCGGCGTCGTCCAGCACCGGGATCGCCCGGCGCAAGGCAATCGACTCGAGTGTTAGAATGCCGAGCTTTCGGCCCAGCACGACCTCATCCATCCAGACCCGCTCCCACTTTCAGCGCCTGCGCGAACCGGCCGATATCGGGCGGCTGCACCACGGCTTCGCGCACCAGCACGTCGAACCGGCGCATCAGGGCGCGGATGTGACCCGTCCAGGTGTAGACGAAGTAGATGCCGCCCACGAACAGCGCCGCCCGCGACGCGCCGAATACCGTGAACGGCACCGAGTAGCTGCGCCGCCGGTCGAACAGGAACAGCCGGAACGACGGATACAGCTCGTCGCAAAGGGAGCCGAGCCGGTCGAGTTGCTCCACGCGATCGGCCGCGGACAGGCCGGTCCAGATGCCGCGCCCGGCCGCGAGCTCCTCGAGCGCCTGGACGCAGGCGCACGCCTCGATCTCCGTCTCCGGCTGCTGCAGGTAGGCGAGCCGGCTTTCCACACTTTCCCAAGATCGCGGCGCGTCGCCCGCCGCGTGCTGGTATTCGTGCAGCAGCACCGCCTCCGTCTTCAGCAGGTCGGGGAAACTCACCGGCACCGTGCGAATCTTGGCGCCCGCCGCCTCGGTCATCCAGGCGAACATCCGGTCGTCGATCGGCGAGCCCTCATGCGGTTCGATCGACATCACCTCGCCGACGCCCTCGCCGGCCGCCGCCGTCTCCTCCGAACTGAGACCGAGCAGCCAGTCGGTCGACACGCCGCAGGCGACGCTGATCGCCGCCAGCGTCTCGGCGCGCGGCAGGCGGGCATGCGCGTCGCTGAGCAGCTGGGCGAGGGTCGAACGGTCCACTCCGGTGGCGCGCGCAAAGGCGCTCTGGCTCATGCCGCGCCGGGCCAGCACGCCCATGAGGCGATCGCGAAATCCGCTGGCGGCGTCCCGTCGATCCATTCGAGAGTTGTCGCAGCGTTTGTGCGTGTTGTCACGACTTTAGAGCGTTCGCGCCAACGCGCACATTCCGCACACAACGTTGCTCTGTCATCCTCATCACGTCGAGGAGAGGATGATGCCAGCAGCCGGACAGCGTCGTGGGATCGAGTGGCCGACCGTCGCACTGGCGGCCGGAATTTATGCGGGCTGGGTGGTGCTGACCTGGTTCACCGATGCCCTGCCGTGGCCGGTCGTGTTCGTCTGCGGCGCGTGGCTGGTCGCATGGCACGCATCGCTCCAGCACGAGCTGATCCACGGCCATCCGACCCGCTGGTCGGCGGTCAACCGTCTGCTCGGCCTGCCGTCGCTGATCCTGTTCCTGCCGTACGACCGCTACCGGGCGCTGCATCTGGCGCACCATCGCGACGAACAGCTGACGGACCCGCTGGAAGACCCCGAGAGCGCCTACTGGACGCCGGAGCGCTGGCGCGGCCTGGGGCCGTTCGGGCGCGCGATCGTGCGGGTCACGTCGCGGCTGGCGGGACGGCTGCTGATCGGGCCGGTTTGGGCGATCGTGCGGTTCCTGATCCGCGACGCCAAGCTGATCGGCGACCGGCGCAACGGCGTGCGCCGCGCCTGGACCGCGCATCTGACGGCACTGGTACCGGTGCTGATGTGGGCTTTCGTCGTCTGCCGGGTGCCGGTGATCGAATATCTGGGCTGCTTCGTGCTGCCGGGCATGGCGCTGCTGCTGGTCCGCTCGTTCGCGGAGCATCGGGCGCACGACGACGCCGATCGCCGCACGGCCGTCGTGGAACGCGCGCCGGTGCTGGGCGCGCTGTTCCTGTACAATAACCTGCATCTCGCCCATCACGAGCGGCCCGGCCTGCCGTGGTACCGGCTACCCGCGTTCTACCGCGCCGAGCGCACCCGCCTGCTGCGGAAGAATGGCGGCCTCGTGTATCGGGGCTACGGCGAGATCGCGCGGAAATTCCTGTTTTCGCCGCACGATGTCAGCGTGCACCCGACCTATTCGGTCGCCCATGCCGCGCCCGTTTCGTCCAGAGCGTCCGAGATCGGCTCGGAAACATCGTGGGTCGCCGCCGCCGACTGATCGGTCAGGCGGGCCGGAGCGCGTGGTAGCGGCGGCCGAAATACATCAGCGCCTCGATCTCGTCGCCGAGCCGGGCCGATTCGACCTCGGCGAAAAATACGCTGTGGGTGCCGACCTCGCGGACATGGACGATACGGCAGTCGAACGCGACCGCCGCGCCGCGCAACAGCGGCGCGCCCGTCTCCGCCACGTCCCAGTCGCCGACGACGAACCGGTTCGCGTGACCGCCGACGCCCGCGAAGACATCGGACACGTCCGCCTGATGACCGGCGAGCGTGTTGACGCTCAGGACGCCGTTGCGGGTCAGCGCGTCGTGCGTGTCGTGGGCTCGGTTGCAGCACACCAAAAGGGTAGGCGGCGCGTCGGTGACGCTGCACACGGCGGATGCGGTGAAGCCGCGACGGCCGCCGGGTCCATCGGTTGCGACCACGTTTACGGCGGCCCCGAGCCGGGCCATCGCGTCCCGGTAGCGTTCGCGGTCGATCATGCGGGGGCACTTACACGCGAACGGCCGCCGTGGCATCCCACGGCGGCCGTTTTAATCGACGCTGGTGGCTAGACGATCAGACCTTGTCGGCCGCGTCGCGAACCGCATCCTTGGCCCCGCCGACGGCGCTTTCGGCCTTGCCCTTGGCCTTGTCCGCGGCGCCCTCGGCCTGCGTCTTGGTGTCGCCGGTCAGCTTGCCGAAGCCTTCCTTGATCGCGCCCTTGGCCTGGTCGAACGCGCCCTCAACTCGGTTGTTGTCTACCACGGAACTCTCCATCGTTGATGATGCAACCCCAACGAACCTGCGGTGGGGTGGTTCCTCCGCGGCGGATGTCAAACCGGTAATACGATCCTGGCGCGCAAGCCGCCGAGGGGGCTGTCTTCCAGCAGGATGTCGCCGCCATGGGCACGCGCAATGTCCCGCGCGATGGTGAGGCCGAGCCCGGTGCCGCCATCCGCGCCGCTCTCGAAGGCGCGGAAGACGCCCTCGCGACGGTCGCGCGCGATGCCCGGCCCGTCGTCGTCGACCGTCACCTGGACCGTGCGGCTGCCGCCCGCCCCGACCGCCGCGAGCGAGACGTGTCGCGCGTGCCGCGTCGCGTTGTCGACCAGATTGGTGATGGCGCGGCGCACCGCGTCCGGCCGCAGCAGCAGCGGCAGCGTGTCGGGGGTCACCACCGTCACCGCCGCCCCGCCCCGTGCCGCCTGCGCGCCGATGTCGCGCAGGATGGCGGCCAGATCGGCGTCCTGGGCCTGCTCGACCCCTTCGCCGCGCGCGAACGCCAGATACCCGCCGATCATCCGGTCCATCTCGTCGACGTCGGAATTCATGCCGGCCACGTCCGCCGCCGCCGCCGCCTCGGCCGGCACCATCGCGAGCGCCAGACGGAGCCGGGTCAGCGGCGTGCGCAGATCGTGGCTGACGCCGGCCAGCATCTCGGTCCGTTGGGTGAGGAAGCGCCGCAGCCGCTCCTGCATCCGGTTGAACGCGGTCGCCGCCTGCCGCACCTCGGAGGCACCTTCCGGGCGGATCGGTCCCTGGTCGCGCCCCATCCCGAAGGCCTCCGCCGCGCGCGCGAGCCGGCGGATCGCGCGCACCTGGATCCGCATGAACATCGCCGCGATCGCGAACAGGATGGCGGCGGTGCCGGCCAGCCAGCTCACGAACAGGATCAGCGTCCCGGTGTTGAGCCGTTTGCGCGGCACGTCGATTTCGAGCACGCCGCCGCCGGCCCGCACCATCGTCGGCAGCGAAATCCGCACCCGCACCGATTGCGGGCTCGCCTCCCAGTCGATCGCGAACGGCCGTCCGACGCGCTCGCGCAGGGCCTGGGCGAAATCGGCGTCGATCGGGCTGCCCACCTGCCACGCCTGCGCCTCGGTCGCGGCGATTTCGGCCGGCGTGAGCGTGACGCCGGAGCGGATGCGCGCCACCAGGTCGAACTGGTCCCACGCCTGATCGAGCGCCCAGTCGGCGTCGTCGGGATGGCGCGCCATCAGCTCGATCGTGGCCGCGATTTCGCCCGCCACGGCGGAGGAGAAGCGTCGGGAGACGATGTCGAGGTGGCTGCCGTAGAACACCTGGAATGCGACCGCGATGGTGACGGCGAGCGGGATCAGGATGATCAGCAGGGTGCGCCCGAACAGCGACCGGGGCAGCACTTTCTTGATGAGGCGGGATTGGCGGGGGAGGGGGATGTGGACCATCAGCGTTGACGGGAACACGACCGAACGGCGATGGCAGCCGATGGTCTCACGTCCAAGTCCCTGTGTCCTGGACGAATACGACTACGTCGGCTTCGTATTCGGCCAGCAACGCTGGACCAGTCATCGCGGACACCGCCTTTATACCTGGGACAGCCTGCACGGCGAGGTTGAAGTGTTCACCGCGCGGGGCAAACATGTAGGCGTGCAGGATGCCGTATCGGGAGATTGGATCAAGAATGCCGTCCCAGGCCGAACAATCGATGTCTAGGCCACGTCTCCCATTCATGACCCTGGCCGTATCGGGAATGGTAACTGAAGTCGCGATCGACGATTTCGTGGACGCTTGGCACGATCATCCCGAGGGAACGGAACTGCACGATTATCTTGGTATGACGCGAGACGAATACGCCATCTGGCTGCGCGATCCGGACGCCCTTCCGTGGATACTGGAGCGTCGCCGGGCGGCAATGGCGAATGTGCAAAGTCCGGGCTTGAGCACGTAACCGCGCCCCCGAACCGTATGCAGAAACCGGGGCTCGCGCGGGTCCGGCTCGATCTTGCGCCGTAGCCGCGTCACCTGAACGTCGATCGCCCGTTCGCTCACCTCGTCCATCCGCAGCACCGCCGCCAGCGCCTCGCGCGACAGCACCTCGTTCGGGGCCGCCGCCAGCGCTTCCAGCAGTGCCGACTCGCCGCCGGTCAGCCGGACGACGCCGTCGGGGCCGCGCAGTTCGTGCCGGGCGCGATCGAACTTCATGAGCCCCAGCCGCACCGGGCCGGGCGGCGGGCCGATGACGACCGGCGGCGGCAGGCTGCGGCGCAGCATCGCGCGGAGGCGGAGCACCAGCTCGCGCGGGTCGAACGGTTTCGGCAAATAGTCGTCCGCCCCGGCCTCGAACCCGGCGATCCGGTCCTCCGGCCCACCGCGCGCCGTCAGCAGCAGCACCGGCATGTCGGCCCCGCCCGCGTCCCGCTCGGCGCGCAAGGTCTGGGTCAGCGACAGGCCGCTCTCGCCCGGCATCATCACGTCGAGCACCAGGAGGTCGGGCTGGACGTACCGCATCTTCGCCCGCGCCTCGGCCACGTCGGCGGCGGCCGACACGCGGAACCCGTTATCGCCGAGGTAGCGTTGCAGCAGGGCGCGCAGCCGGTCGTCGTCGTCGACCACCAGCACCATCGCATCGTCCCTCGCGTCAGCCACCGCGAGGACGCTCGACCACTTGGCGCGCCGCGTCGTCCATCACCGCGCGCATCACCCGGCGGAAGCCGTCGACCGCGACGCCGCCCGCCTCCCGGTACGCGGCGGCCAGACGCTCGTGCTGCCGCTCGAACAGCTTGCGCTCCAGTGCCACACCGTCCTCGGTCAGGCTGAGCAGCCGCTGCCGGCGGTCGACCGGCCCCGGCGCCTGGATCACCAGGCCGCGCGCCATCAACTCGGCCAATACGCGCGCGAGGCTTTGCTTGGTGATCCGAAGAATTCCGAGCAGCTCGCCGACGGTCATCCCAGGGTTGCGGCCGATGAAATGCAGGGCCCGGTGGTGCGCCCGGCCGAGGCCGAGTTCGGCCAGCACCGCGTCGGCGGCGCCGGTGAAATCGCGGTAGGCGAAGAACATCAAATCCTGCGCGAGTCTCAGATCCTCCTCGCGCAGGAACAACGCGCCGGTGCCGGCGTTCATTAAATGGGACAGCCCTGTTGACCTGTTCCGGGGACCGCGCCTAACATGCCCCCGTCCAAGCAACAATGATGCGTAAGGGTGCGGAAATGGCTCTTATTCCTTTCGACGACCGCGACGGCACGATCTGGTTCGACGGGGCGATGGTGCCCTGGCGCGACGCCAGGATTCACGTGTTGTCGCATGGCTTGCACTATGCCTCCGGCGTGTTCGAGGGGGAACGGTGCTATTCGGGAAACATCTTCAAGCTGCGCGACCACACGCGGCGGCTGATCCGGTCGGCCGCGATCCTCGGCATGACCATTCCCTACACCGAGGACGAGATCGACGCGGCGTGCCGCGCCGTGGTCGCCGCCAACGGGCTGACCGAGGCTTATATCCGCCCGCTCGCGTGGCGCGGGACCGAGCAGCTGTCCGTCTCGGCCCAGCGCACGACGATCCACCTGATGATCGCGACCTGGGCGTGGCCGAACCTGTTCGGCGACACGCGCATGCAGGGCGTGCGGCTCGGTTTGGCCGACTGGAAGCGCCCGCACCCTGAGACGGCGCCGACCGCGAGCAAGGCGACCGGCAACTACATGATCGGCACCATGGCCAAGCACGCCGCCGAGGAACAGGGATTCAACGACGCCTTCATGCTCGACTGGCGTGGTCGCGTGGCCGAGGCGACCGGGGCCAACGCGTTCTTCGTGTTCGACGGGCAGCTGCATACGCCGACGCCCGATTGTTTCCTCGACGGCATCACCCGGCGCACCGTGATGGCGCTGGCCCGCCGCCGGCAGATGACGGTGGTGGAGCGGGCGATCGAACTGTCGGAGATCGCGGATGCGTCCGAGGTGTTCCTGGCGGGGACGGCGGCCGAGGTGACGCCGGTGAGCCAGATCGGCGAGCGCCATTTCACCCCGGGGCCGATCACCACGGCGCTGCTGGCCGATTACGAGGCGCTGGTGCGGATGACCCCGGACGAGGTGCAGGCGCGGACGCCGCTTTAACGCCGCATCTTAATTGAAGCCTTAGCGAACCGGCCGCATACTCGCCCCAACAGGGGCGGAACGAATTATGCACGGAATCGGTCGACGGGCTGGCTGGGCGGTTGCCCTGGTGTTCGCGGCCGGTTTGCTGGGGCCTCGTCACGCGCGGGCGGACGACCTGGACATTCCGGGCCTGTCCAACGACGCGTCGCATTTCCAGGCGCTGCTGCAGAAGAAGTTTCCGGCCGGGGGCACCGACCGCCAGCGCGCGCAGTCGCAGGCGGCGGCCGAGACGGCCGATGACCACGGCGACTACACCGCCGCCTCGATCGCGTGGGCCGACCGGGCGGGGCAGCGCGAGCCCGGCTCCGAAGTCTGGCTCGGGCTGGCGCGCGACCTGATGCGGCGTCCGGCGCCGGACGTGGCGCACGCGCTGGACGCGGCCTGGATCGCCTACCATACCGCGCAGGACGCCAACACGCCGGACCAGAACGTCGTGGCCGGCGACGCGCTGCTGGTGATGCGCAACGCGCTGGTCAAGCTCGACCGGCCGGTCGCCGAACTCGACGTGCTGACCTTCGCGTCCAACCGTTCCCCGGACGATGCCGATCTGCGGACGCTGCTCGCGCAGCGGCGGCAGGAGATCGGACTGCTGCTGCGCGGCGTCCGGACCGAGTCCGAGAGCTTTCCGGCCAGCGCGTGCCTGAGCTTCGTCGGCATTCCGGGCGGCCAGCCGGACTTTCATCCGCAGGATTGGGTGAAGCTGTCGCCGGCGATCCCCGACGCGGCGGCGACCCTCGACGACGATTCGATCTGCATCCACGGCCTGCCGGTGGGGGCGACGACGCATGTGACGCTGCGGGCCGGGATGCCGGGCCATGACGGCACGCATCTGGTCAAGGAGCAGGGGATCGACGTCGCCATGCCCGACCGGCAGCCGCGCGTGGTGCTGGACGGCGACCATTTCCTGCAGGCCAAAAGTGCCGCCGCCGAGATCGCGCTGGCCAGCGTCAACATGCCGGCGGTCAAGCTCGAGATCGTGCGGATCGGGGAGCGTGCGGCGCAGCCGTTCCTGACCATGCATCCGCCCGGCAGCGAGCTGATGAACACCGACCTCGACAGCCTGCGGAACTCCGGCACGACGGTCTGGACCGGCACGGCCGCGATCCCGGCGTTCCGGCGCAACGATTTGCTGCGCACCCGGCTGCCGTTGCCGGCGGCGGCTACCGCCGAGCCCGGCATGTATGTCCTGTACGCGCAGCCGGTCGACGCCTCGGCGCGCACGTTCGACAACGTCTCGGCGGCGCAACTGGTGCTGCGGACCGACTTGGCGCCCACCACGTGGCAGGGTGTCGACGGATTGCTGGTGCAGGTGCGCGGCTACGCGGCGGCGAAGCCGAAGCCGGGCGTCGACGTGGCCCTGATCGCGGCCGACAACGACGTGCTGGCGACGGCTTCGACCGACGCCGACGGTATCGCCCGTTTCGCGGCCCCGCTGCTGCACGGCACCAACGGCGCGTCCCCGGCTTCGCTGCATTTGCGCGGGCCGGACGGCGACGCGACGGTGCTGAACCTGACCCGGCCGGCGTTCGACCTGTCCGACCGCGGCGTCACCGGGCGCGCGATCGTCGAGGGGACGGACGCGTTCATCTATCTCGACCGCGACATCTTCCGGCCCGGCGAGACGGTGCACGCGATGGCGCTGCAGCGCGACCCGGCGGGCAACCCGGTGACGAAGCGGCTGCACGCGGTCGTCACACGGCCGAACGCGCAGGTGTTCGCCGACATCGTGGCCACCCCCGGTCCGGACGGCGCGATGGTGCTGCCGATCACCCTGCCGGGCGGCGCGGCACTCGGGACGTGGAAGGTATCGCTGCGTCCGACCGTCGACGGGGCCACGATCAGCGAGGCGGCGTTCCAGGTGGACGCGTTCGTGCCGGCCCGGCTCGCCGTCGACCTCGGCAAGCCTGCCGATGAGCTGACGCCGGGCCGCACCGCCGCGCTGCCGGTCGCGGTCCGCTTTCTGTACGGGGCACCCGGTTCGGGACTGTCCGGCAGCGCCGATACGCTGATCCAGGCCAATCCGAAGCCGTTCGCGGATTACGCGGATTACCGGTTCGGCCTCGCCGACGAGAAGGTTCCGGGCCAGAGCGGCCATGTCGATCTGCCGCCGACGGACGCGCAGGGGGCGACGTCGGTGCCGATCGACCTGTCGTCGCTGCCCGACGTCACCGGCGGGCTGCAGACCAACATCCACGTCACCATCAACGACCCGGCGGGCCGGCCGGTGAACGAAAGCGTCGAGTTGCCGATCCGCCCGGTGGCACCGCTGCTGGGGATCAGGGTCGCGGCACCGGACGGCGTGTTCGGCCCGGGACAGGACGCCGATTTCGACGTCGTCGCGGTCGGCCCCGACGGCAAGCCGGTCGCGATGCCGCACGCGAAGCTGACCGTGGTGCGTCAGGTGCCCGATTGGCGGCTGGTGGTGCGGCGCGGGGTCGCCTCGTACGAGACGCAGTGGCGCGACGAGCCGGTCGACGCCCAATTTGTCGACGTGCCCGAAGCCAAGCCGCTGCACCTGTCCTACAAGGTCGGGTTCGGCCGCTACCGGCTTCAGATCGTGCAGTCCGGCCAGGGTCTGGCCGCCGCCTCGGTCGTGTTCAACGCCGGGTGGGAGGTGTCGGAGGACGCCGACGTCCCGCCTCGCGTGAGGGTCGCGACCGACCGGAAGGCGTACGCGCCCGGCGACACCGCGCATGTCCGGATCGACGCGCCGTATGCGGGCCCGGCGGCGCTGGTCGTCGTGTCCAACCGCGTGCACGAGGTCCGCTCGATCGACATCCCGGCCGGCGGCACCACCGTCGACGTGGCGGTCGGCGGCGATTGGGGGCCGGGCGCCTATGTCGCGGTCCATGCGTTCCGCCCGATCGACGGCCAGCCGGACGGCCACGCCGTCAGCGAGCGCGCGATCGGCGTCGCCTGGATCGGGATCGACCCCGCGACCCGCTCCCTGCCGGTCACGGTCGAGACCCCCGACCTGTTCCGTCCCGGCACGACCGGCACCGTCCTGGTGCACGCGCCGGCGGGGACCAGCCTGACGCTCGCGGCGGTCGACGAGGGCATTCTGCGGCTGACCAAGTTCGTCTCGCCCGACCCGCTCGGCTGGTTCACCGGGCAGCGGGCGCTGGCGATCGACATTCGCGACGAGTGGGGCCGGCTGCTGCGTCCGGCCGAGGGCGATCTCGCGACGCTGCGCGAGGGTGGCGGCGGGGATAACGAGGATACGCCGCCGCCGCCGCCGCAGCGTCTCGTGTCGCTGTTCGTCGGGCCGGTGCAGGCGGGGCCGGACGGGATCGCCCGCATCCCGCTCGATCTGCCCGACTTCAACGGCCAGTTGCGGCTGATGGTGGTGGCGTGGAACGGCAACCGCGTCGGTGCCGCGTCGTCCGACGTGCTGGTGCGCGACAAGCTGGTGGCCGAGGCGCTGTTGCCGCGCTTCCTCGCCCCCGGCGACACCGCGCGGTTCGGCGTCTCGCTTCAGAACGTCGAATTGCCGGCGGGTCCGGTGCACGTGGCACTCGGCGCGTCCGGCACGCTGACGCTCGACGGGCCGGCTTCGTTCGACCAGACGCTCGCGGCCGGCCAGCGCGTCACCGTCGCCGGCGGGCTTCGCGCGGGCGATGCCGGCGACGGCGATGTCACCGTCGACGTGACCGGACCGGGCGGCTTCGCGGTGCATCACGCCCTGAGCCTGTCGGTCCATCCGGCCCGGCCGCGCACGACGATCGTCAGCCAGACCGAGCTGGCACCGGGCCAGAGCGTCCGCGTCGCTTCGGGATCGGAGGCGTTCGTCCCGGGCACGTGGCGGGCCAGCCTCTCGCTCGGCAGTTCGGTGCGCTACAACGTCGCCGCACTCGTGCAGGCGCTGACGGACTACCCGCTGAGCTGTCTGGAGCAAGGTACCAGCCGCGGCCTGCCGCTCACGATGCTGACGAACGGGCCGACCGCCGGCGTCGATCGCGAAGGCCGGCTCGGGCGCGCGGTCGAACAGGCGCTCGACAAACAGCGATACGATGGCGGGTTCGCGATGTGGTCGGCCGACGGGGACGCGGAGCCGTGGCTGTCGGCCTACGCGACCGAATTCCTGCTGCGGGCCCAGAAGGCCGGGGCCACGGTGCCGAAGCCGGCGATGGACGGGGCGCTGAAATACCTCGCCGATCAGGTCGGCCGTGACGAGGACAGTCCCGAAGGCCGGGCGGCGCGCGTCTATGCCGCCTACGTGCTGACGATGGCCGGGCAGGCGCCGGCGACGGCCATTCGCGGGTTCGAGACGGCGGGGGCCGACAAGCTGCCGACGCCGCTCGCGCGCGCGCAACTGGGTGCCGCGCTGGTGCGGATCGCGGAGCCGGCGAAGGGGGCCGCGTTGCTGCGCGCCTCGTTCACGCAGCCCGCCCGCAGCCCGGCCCGGTTCGACGAGGGGTCCAGCCTGCGCGACCAGCTCGCGACGGCCGTGCTGGTGTCTGAAAGCGGCACGCATGTCGTCGGCCAGCCGGAGCTGATCGCGGCGCTCCCCGGCTCCAACCTCGATCCCGACACGCTCAACACGCAGGAGCAGGCCTGGGCCGCGACGGCCGGGGCGGTGCTGGCGGGCAGCGGGCCGCCGCTGTCGGCCACCGTCGACGGAAAAGCGGTGCAGGGGCCGATCGCCACGGTGCCGCTGACCGATGCGGCGACCGTCCACGACACCGGCACCGGCAAGCTGTGGAGCAGCGTGGTCGCGACCGGCGTGCCGCGCGCGCCGCTGCCGGCGGGGCGTCACCTGATGTCGGTGCGGCGCAACTTCTTCACCCTGACCGGCGATCCGCTGACGCCGGACAAGCTGGCCCAGAACACCGATTTCGTGATGACGGTCGAAGGCGGGGCCGACGACGCGCAGGCCCATCAGGTGATGCTGACGGCCGGGCTGCCGGCCGGGTGGGAGATCGCGGGGCACCTGGGCGGCGGCAAGGTCGCCGGGATGGACTGGCTCGGTGAGCTGACCGGGCCGGCGACGCAGGCGGCGCGCGACGACCGGGTGGTGATCGCGTTCGACCTGCCGGCCGCCGACGCGGGGGAGAAGACGACGTTCAAGACGGCGGTGCTGCTGCACGCGACGACCCCGGGCGAGTTCGAATATCCGGGCCTGGAGCTGTCGGACATGTATCGCCCGAGCCTGTTCGCGCGGCAGGGGACGGTGCGCGTGACGGTGCTGCCGGCGCCGTGAGATGGCGGATGCTGGCGGTCGGGACGGTCGCGGCGGTCGCAATCTGCGCGGCCGGCGCGGCCGGTCTCGACCGCGCCTTCCCGCCCGATCTGTCGCGGCTGGCGTCGCACGGGACGACGATCCGCGACCGGCACGGCGACGTGCTGGCGGTGCGGCCGGCCCCGGGCGGCGTGTGGCGGTTCGACACAGACGCGGAGGCTGTGCCGCCGCAGCTGATCGACATGCTGATCGCGACCGAGGATGCGCGGTTTCGCTGGCATCCGGGCGTCGATCCGCTCGCGGCATTTCGGGCCGCCGGTCAGATGGTGTTCGCGGGTCACGTCGTGTCGGGCGGGTCCACGCTGACGATGCAGGTCGCCCGCCTGCTCGAACCTAAGCCGCGCGGGATCGCCGCGAAGGCGTCGGAGAGTTTCAGGGCGCTCCAGCTCACCGCGCGGTATTCGAAGCGGCAAATCTTGGGGATGTGGCTGAGCCTGGCCCCGTTCGGCGGCAACCTCGTCGGGGTCGAGGCGGCGTCGCGCGCCTGGTTCGGCAAACCCGCAAATCGCTCGACGCGGCGGAGGCGGCGCTGCTGGTGGCCCTCCCGCGCCGGCCGGAGGGATTGCGGCCCGACCGGTTTGCGGAGCGGGCGAAGCGGGTGCGCGACCGGGTGCTGGACGCGGCCGAGCGGGGCGGCTTGCTGAGTGCCGCCGAAGCCGAGGAGGCGCGGGCCGAACCGGTGCCGACGCGGCGGGCCAACATGCCGGACACGGCGAAAAGCCTGCTCGCGGGCATCCCTGGCGATTTGACCACGACGCTGGACGGGCCGCTGCAACACGCGCTCGACGCCTTCGCAGCCACCGAAGTGTCCCGCCTGCCGGAGCACGTCGCGATCAGCATCATGATCGCGGACGCCGGCAGCCGCGACGTGCTGGCGGCCAGCTCCGCCGGCGGCGCCACCCCGCCCGACCTGTCGCGCGCGGTGCGGTCGCCGGGCTCGACGCTGAAACCCGTTCTGTACGCGCTCGCGTTCGAGGACGGGATCGCGACGCCCGAGACGGTGCTGATGGACGCGCCGCGCCGGTTCGGATCGTATGTGCCGGAAGACATGTCGCGCCGGTTCGCGGGGCCGGTGACGGCGACCGAGGCGTTGCGGCGGTCGCTGAACCTGCCGGCGGTCGCGTTGCTCGATCGGTTCGGGCCGCTCCGGTTCGCGGCCGCGCTGGCCCCGGCCGGGCTGCGTCTGCCGCACGGGGCGGAGGGCGCGCTGCCGCTGATCCTGGGCGGCGGCGGGATGACGTTGCGCGGGTTGGTCGGCGTGTACGCGGCGATCGCGACCGACGGGCGGCTGATCCCGGTCCATTTTCGCCCGACCGACGCGGGCGCTCCGGGGCCGCTGCTGACGGCGGCGGCGGCGGGCATGGTCGCCGATATTCTGACGAGACCGTTTCCCGGCGGCGGCGGTCCGGACGGGATTGCCTGGAAGACCGGCACCAGTGCCGCCGGCCGCGACGCGTGGGCGCTCGGGTTCGACCGCGCGCATGTGATCGGCGTCTGGATCGGCCGGCCGGACGGGACGGCGCAGGCCGGCATCGTCGCCGCCGATCTGGCGCTGCCGGTGCTGGCGCGCGCGTTCGCCCTGGTGCAGGCGGCCCCGCGTCCGGCCGGCACCGTGGACCATCCGGTCGTGATCGGCCCGGCCGCGACCGACACCGCGATCACGCTGCTGTATCCGCCGCCCGATGCCGCCCTGTCCGGCACCGCGCCGATCACGCTGCGCGCCCGGGGCGGCGTCAGGCCGCTGACCTTCATGGTCGACGGCGCCACGCTCACGTCGCAGCCGGCGTTGCGGGCCGCGCGCTGGACGCCGCCCGGCCCCGGTTTCTACACGCTGGCCGTGGAGGACGCGGCGGGACATGCGGCGCGCGCGGCGATCCGGGTTTTGCCCGACTCGCCCTGAAGAACCGGTCCGGCGCGATTGCGTTGGCGAGCGTCCGGCCGATCCCGTCCGGCATGAGAAAGGGCGCACCCGATGAAGACGATGAACGATCTGTTCATGCACTTTCTGCAAGACATCTATTACGCCGAAAAGGCGGCCGCGAAATCGACCACGAAGCTGCTGCGCTCGGTCGAGAACGAGCAGGTCCGGGAGATGCTGCGCAACGCCAAGGACAACGCGGACGCGCCGATCGAGCGTCTGGACCGTGTGTTCGAGGCGGTCGGCAAGCGGCCGCGCGGCAAGGCGTGCGAGGCGATGAACGGCCTGCTGACCGAAGCGCAGGAGGCGATCGAGGAGGGCGAGAAAGGCCCGGTGCTCGACGCGGCGCTGATCGCATGCCTGCAGGGCGTGAAATGTTACGAGATGACCCGCTACGGCTCGCTGATGGCGTTCGCGCGCCAGATGGGCCTCGATGACGCGGTCGAGGAACTCGCGGCGCTGCGCGACGCGGCGCGCGCGGACGACCGGAAGCTGACCGAGATCGCCGAGGGCGCGGTCAACGTCGAGGCGGACGAGGAGACCGGCGGCGAGGACGATGAGGAGGACGACGACGGGGAGGACGAGACGCCGGACGGCGAGGATCCGACGAAGAAGGCGGCTGCCCCGAAGCCGGCTCCGAAGAATGGGTCGAAATCCGCCAAGCGCTGATCGCGGGTTGCCGGGCGGGGTGTCGCAGCCCCGACCCGGTCATCGACAAGGCGAATTCCGGCTCGGCGGGCTGGACGGGCTACGGCGAGCCCGGGCCGAACGCGGTCCGCAACGGCTCGGCCGCTACGCCCGCCGCCGCCGGCGCCGGGTCGCCCACATCAAGCCGATCGCCGACAGCCCGATCGTGTAGCGGTTCCGCGCCACCCACATCTGCGCCGAACTGGTCATCACCCGGTCGCCGAAGACCCCGTGCACGCGCGGCGCGCGCTGACCCGCTTGCAGCACCGCCGGGTCGCGCGCGGCGGCGGCGTCACGGCGGCCGGTGACCTGCATCCCGTGCCCGATCCGCGCCAGCACCTGATCGAGCACGCCCGGCATGACCGCGTTGGCGAGCGCCATGCCGACCGTGGCCCCGGTCACCTTCAGCTCCCGCCGGCGCTCGCTCGCGACCAGCCAGACCGCTTCCGCGATCAGCTCCGGCTGATAGTAGGGCGGTGGCGGGGACGGCACTTCGCCGTCCGGCAGATGCGTGCCGGCATGGGCGAAGAACGGGCTGTTGATGGCCGGCGGGTGCACCAGGCCGATGTGGATGCGGCTGTGCTCGCTCATCAGCTCGGCCCGCACGGCTTCGTAGAACCCGCGCAGCGCGAACTTGGCCGCCGAATAGGCGCTCATCAACGGCATCGCCCGGAACGACACCTCGGAGCCGATCGCCACGATCGTGCCGCGTCCGCGCGGGGTCATGGCGGCGAGGGCGACGCGGGTGCCGTTCACCTGGCCCATGAACGTCGTGTCCATGACGCGGCGGAACTCCTCCTCGGTCGTCTCGGTGAACGGCCCGACCATGGCGGCCCCGGCGTCGTTGACCCAGATTTCCACCGGACCCAGCTTGTCGCAGATCGCCGTCGCGGCGGCCGACAGGGCGGCGCTGTCGGCCACGTCCGCCGATGCGGTCTCCACCCGGCCCCCCTCGGCGCGGATCCGTTCGGCCGCCGCCTTCAGCGAGGCTTCGCCGCGCGAGATCAGGCCGACCCGCCAGCCGCGCCGGGCGAACAGCAAGGCGGTCGCGAGCCCGATGCCGGACGAGCCGCCGGTGATGATGACAACATGTGACGGTGACGCGTGAGACTGCGAAGCGGGCGGCGATGAAACGGGTGCTGTTGCCACGGTGGCCTCCTCGGCAGAATGCCGACCGACGAACGTGCCCGCACCGGGCCGGGTTGCGGGGGAACGACCGATGGACATGCAGGCCGAATACGATAACGGCGCGAAGGTGCCCGGCTACCAGGCGATCGTCGCGGGCTGGACCGAGGCATCGGCCGCGATGCGCGCGACCTGGCCGCAGCGCGAATTGGATGTTCCTTACGGGCCGAGCGAGCGCCAGAAACTCGACGTGTTCTGGCCGGACAGCTCACGCGACGGCCCGTTGGCGATGTTCGTGCACGGGGGCTACTGGCGCTCGATGGACCGGACGCTGTTCGCCCACCTCGCCTCGGGCCTGCTGGCCCACGGGGTCGCGGTGGCGATGCCGTCCTACGATCTGTGCCCGCAGGTGACGCTGGCCGTGCTTGTCGAGCAGGTCCGCGACTCGGCCGCGTTCCTGTTCCGGCGTTATGGCCGAGACATGCTCGCGATCGGCCACTCCGCCGGCGGGCATCTGGCGGCGATGCTGCTCGCGACGGATTGGGGTGCGAAGGATTTGCCGGTGGTGATCCGGGCCGCGCTGCCGATCAGCGGCCTGTTCGACCTCGAGCCGCTACGCGCCACGGACAAACAGGAGCAGCTGAAGCTGGACGAGGCGGAGGCGCGAGTGCTGTCGCCGGTCCACCTGCCGTCGCCGAAACGGCCGATCCACGCGGTCGTCGGCGGGCTTGAGGGGGAAGAATACACCCGCCAATCCCGCTCGATCGCCCAAGCCTGGGGCGGCACCTGGGAGGCGGTGCCGGGGGCGAACCATTTCAGCATCGTCGGCCCGTTGGCCGATCCGGGTTCGCCCCTGGTCGCGACCGCGTTGCGGCTGGCGTCTTAGTTCGAGATGTCGGACGCCATCTCGGTCGTGGAGCGCGGCGAATTCTCTGTCAGCATTTCCATCCGCCCGGTGATCTGCCCGCCATCCTCGACCTGAAGGCGGCGGCAGCGCGCGGTGCCGAGCAGGCGGCCGCTGGCGCGCACGATCAGGTTGCCGCGCGCGGTCAGCGTGCCGTCGATCGTGCCGGCGACCTCCGCGTCCTCGACCTCGACCTCGCCCTTGAACATGCCGCCCGGGCTGATCGACAGCTCGGTCGCATGGATCATGGTCGCCTCGACCGTGCCCTCGACGACCAGGCGCTCGGCGTCTTGCACGATGCCCTGGACGCTGATGCCCTTGCCGACGACCAGCGTGCGGCGCTCGGACGGGCCGGGACGGGCGCGCGGCGACTCAGCAAGGGCGGTGGCCGTGCTTGGCTGCGGCTGCTGGATGCCCGGGCCGCCCGCCTGGATGCCGGGGCCGCTCGACTGAAGACCGGCCGGGCGCGGCGGCGGCGGCATCTGCGGCACCGGCTGCTGGGCGGGCGTATTGGGCGCGAACGGGGCACGGCTCATGGACGGACTCTCCTGAATTGGGGCGGCGACGGTCGGGGGTGGCGGCTGAGCGGCCGGAGTTTGCGGCACCGGCTCGTCGGGCCTGCGGCGGTTGAACAAATGCCCTCCGTCGGGTGAGTAGCGGCCCGCTTCGGTCGCGGCCCTAGGGCGGTTTGCTTACCCGCGACCTCGGCGCGTGTCACGCCCATGTCGCGCGGGGCCGGTCCGCACGCTCCAGTCCGAGCGCCAGAACATGGGTGATCGCGGCGACGGCGAGCACCGGAACCAGCAGGTTCGCGACCGGCAGCAGGCTTGCGGCGGTCGCCAGCAGACCCTGGAACAGGATGTTCGGCCGGTGCCGGCGATACAGGGCCAGTGCGGCTGCTCGGTCCATCCGGCGCATCGCGATCGAAACGGCGAGTCCGCGCCCGATCGCCCATGCCGCGATCCCCCAGCCGATCGGCAGCGACAGCCCGGCCACGAACGGCGCGAGCAACAGGGCCGCGATTTGCAGGCCGAGGATTTGCAGGCCGAGCACGATCCCGTCCCACGCCTGGGCGGCCAGCGGGGCGGGGCGGCCGGGCGGCAGACCGGGATACCAGCGCCGCTCGACGGCGGCCGCGATCCGGTCGGCGTACAGCGTGGCGACGATGCCCGCCACCGGCAGGAACAGCAGGTGCGCGAGGAAGATCGACCCGGTCGCGCCCAGCAGGAACGCGACGAAGCCGGTATGCGCCCCGGCCGACATGCTCCGCAGCGCCCAATCCAGCACGTGGGACAGCCCGATCGCGACCAGCACGAAGGCGAGCAGCGTCCACAAGACGCTTCTCAGCAGCACGCCGAGAAACGCGGGGTCGGTGATCTGCGCGATCGCGCGCGACGGTGGCAGCAACGGGTTCATGCCCCCCGATAGCCCGCCCGGGCCGCGTGGTGTATCCGGCCGCGATGGATTTCTCAGCCGTGACGATTCTGTGCGTGGGCGACGTCATGCTCGACCGGTTCGTGCACGGTGCGGTCGAACGCATCAGCCCCGAGGCGCCGGTGCCGGTGCTGCGCCTGACCCGCACCGACGAAATGCTCGGCGGCACCGGCAACGTCGCCCATAACGTGGCAAGCCTCGGCGGCCGCGCCGTGCTGATCGGGCTGATCGGGCGCGACGAGGCGGCGCAGTCGCTGCGGTCCGCGATCGCCGCCGTGCCGGGCATCGTGCCCGCCCTGGTCGAGACCGGCTACCGGCCGACGATCCGAAAGACCCGCTACGTCGCCGGCCAGCAGCAGCTGGTGCGCGCCGACGAGGAGGGGCTGGCCCCGACCCACGCCCATGAGGCCGCCGATCTGCGGGCCGCCATCGACGCGCACCTGCCGGATGCCGACGCGCTGGTCCTGTCCGATTACGGCAAGGGCGTGCTGTCGCCCGAGATCATCGCCCACGCCATCGCCGCCGCCCGCGCGGCCGGCAAGCCGGTGTTCGTCGACCCCAAAAGCGAGGATTTCGCCCGCTACCGGGGGGCGACCTGCATCACGCCGAACCTGCGCGAGCTTGCGGCCGCGACCCGGCTTCCGGTCGGCGACGAAACCCTGGCCGCGCACGCCGCCGAGGCCGCCCGCGCCACCGCCGACGCCGACGCGAT
This sequence comes from uncultured Alphaproteobacteria bacterium, assembly GCA_963756975.1. GTDB lineage: Bacteria > Pseudomonadota > Alphaproteobacteria > Acetobacterales > Acetobacteraceae > CAVRQM01. Next base: position 1,762,103 of record CAVWPS010000002.1, read on the forward strand.
CCTGGTCACCCGGTCCGAGCGCGGCATGCTGCTCGCCGAGCGCGACGGGTCGGTCCACTCCATCCCGGCGCGGGCGCGCGCGGTGTTCGACGTGTCCGGCGCCGGCGACACGGTGATCGCGACGCTGGCGCTGGCCCACGCCGGCGGGCGCACGCTGGCGCAGGCGATGCACATCGCCAACGCCGCCGCCGGTGTCGTGGTGAGCAAGCCCGGCACCGCGACCGCCGACATCGCCGAGGTGCTGCACGAGCTGGAAGCGGTGGACGAGCCGGTGGCCGCGTCCGGCCTGCTGCCGCTGCCCCGCCTGCTGGACCGGGTCGCGGCGTGGCGGGCGCGCGGGCTGCTGGTCGGCTTCACCAACGGCTGCTTCGATATCCTGCATCCCGGCCATGTCGGCCTGCTCGCCGCCGCCCGCGCCGCCTGCGACCGGCTGATCGTGGCGCTGAACACCGACGACGGCGTGCGCCGGCTGAAAGGCCCGAGCCGGCCGGTCAACGACCTCGACAGCCGGGCGCTGGTGATGGCGGCCCTGCGCTCGGTCGACGCGGTGGTCGGGTTCGCCGAGGACACGCCGCTCGAACTGATCCGCCGCATCCGCCCCGACGTCCTGGTGAAGGGCGGCGACTACACGATCGCGACCACCGTCGGAGCCGACATCGTCATCGCCGCCGGGGGACGGGTCGTGCTGCCCGACCTGCTCGCCGGCCATTCCACCACGGCCACGATCGCCCGGATCGGCGCGCGCGGATGAGCGCGGCGGCGGCGTTCCAGCGCTGGATGGACGAGGTGGCGCTGCCGGTGTGGGCCGATGTCGGCCTGGACGCCGAGGCTCCCGGATTCGCCGAGCACCTCGGCCTGCACGGCCGCCCGGTCCCGGTCGATTTCAAGCGCGTCCGGGTGCAGGCCCGCCAGATCTACGTCTTTTCCCATGCCGCGATCCTGGGCCGGCCGGACGCGCTCGCCACCGCCCGGCGCGGCTACGAATTTCTGGTCGCGCACGGCCAACTCGGCGACGGACTGTGGGCGCGCCGGCTCGGGCGTCACGGCGGCGTCCGCGATGCGGTGGCCGACCTCTACGACCAATCGTTCGTCGTGCTCGCGCTCGCCCACTTTCACCGCGCGGGCGGCGATCCGGCGGCGCTCGGCCTCGCCTCGGACACGATCCGCGCGATCGGGCGCGACGGCCGGCATCCGTCCGGCCTCGGCTTCCACGACCAATGGCCGGAGCCGACCCCGCACCGCAGCCAGAACCCGCACATGCACCTGCTCGAAGCGACGCTGGCGCTGTTCGAGGCGAGCGGCGATTCGAGCCACGCGGCTCTGGCGGACGAGCTGGCCGCCCTGTTCCACAGCCACTTCCTGCACGCCCAAACGGGCACGCTGGGCGAGCATTTCGACGAGGTACCTGATGCCGGCCACGGATCATGTCGAGCCGGGACATCAGATGGAGTGGGTCTGGCTGCTGCGCGAACACGCCCGGCTCAGGGGTGCGGACCACTCCGCCCCGATGGCCCGGCTCTACGACTTCGCGACCGCTCACGGCACCGACCCCGCGACCGGGCTGCTGCACGACGTGGTCGGGCGCGACGGCGCGGTCCGCGACGGGGGCACCCGCCTTTGGCCGCAGACCGAGGCGGTGCGCGCGCACCTTGTCATGGGCCGTCCCGACCGGGCCGAGGCGGCGCTTGCAGCACTCACGACGCGGTTCCTGCATCCGGCGCCGGCCGGCATGTGGCACGACCATTTCGACGCCGACGGCCGGCTGCGCTCCGACAAGGTGCCGGCCAGCTCGCTGTATCATCTGTTCACGGCGCATGCCGAACTGAAGGCCACATCACCATGAGCGAGCATCGCTTCGACATCTGCGGCATCGGCAACGCGCTGATGGACGTGATCGCCCCGGTCGACGACGCGTTCATCGCCGCGCACGGCTGCGCGCGCGGGACGATGACCCTGATCGACACGGCGCGGGCGGAGGCGCTGCACGCGGCCATGGCCGGCGCGACCGAGAGCAGCGGCGGGTCCGGCGCCAACACGGCGGCGGTCGCGGCCGCCCTCGGGTCGCGCGTCGCCTACCTCGGCCGGGTCGCGGACGACGCGCTCGGCCAGCGGTTCCGCGCCGACATCTCGGCCGCCGGCGTCACCTTCCCGACCGCGCCCCTGCACGGCGAGCTGCCGACCGGACGCAGCCTGATCCTGGTCACGCCGGACGGCCAGCGCACCATGAACACCTATCTGGGCGCGTCCAACCGGTTCGGTCCGGAGCAGGTGGACACGGCCGTGATCGCCGACAGTGCCGTTTTGTATCTGGAAGGGTTCCTGTTCGACCCCCCGGCGGCGCAGGAGGCGTTTCGCGCCGCCGCCGCGATCGCCCACGCGAATGGACGGCTGGTGGCGTTGTCGCTGTCCGATCCGTTCTGCGTCGGCCGCCATCGCGCGGCGTTTCGCGACCTTGTCGCCGGGCACGTCGACATTCTGTTCGCCAACGAGGCCGAGGTCACGAGCCTCTATGAAACCGAGGATTTCGACGCCGCCGCCGCGCGGGCCCGTGCCGATTGCCGGCTGGCGGCGCTGACGCGGTCGGAGCGCGGCAGCATCGTCGTCCATGGTGACGAGACCGAGACGATCGCGGCCGAACCGGCCACCGTGCTCGACACCACCGGGGCGGGCGACGCGTACGCCGCCGGATTCCTGGCCGCCTACACCGCCGGCAAGTCGCTCGCGCGGTGCGGACGGCTCGGGTCGGTGGCGGCGGCCGAGGTCATTTCCCATTACGGGGCGCGGCCGGTGCGCGATTTGTCGGGTGACATGGCGCGACTCGGCCCCGCATGACGGGGCTGGCTCGATTAACGGCGGGTTGCAACATGAATATTGAAACCGTGCGGGGTCGGCTTCGTTGCACCGTCAGCGCGGCTCAAAGTCGCGCAGTTCCGTCACGCTGCAAAAGGATTTTGATCATGCGCGCCATGCTTCTCGCCACCGCCACCGCCGCCGCGTTGTGCGTCGGCGCCGCCGCCCACGCCCAGAGCGCCGATGCTGGCCCGATGTCGACCACGGCCACCCACATCAACAAGGCCGACACCGGCAGCACCATCGCGCCGCGTCTGCCGGCCCCGGGTGCTGGCGACTCGACGCCGGATCAGTTCCTCGCCGCCGCGAAGCGCGACGTGATGTCCGGCCGCACCGGTGCCGCGCAGGAGGCCCTGGAGCGGGCCGAGACCCGTATCCTGGACCGTTCGACCGACCCGTCGATGGCCAACCAGCCGGACGCGAGCCCGCGTGTGGACCACATCCACAACGCGCTGCACATGCTGGCCGGCAAGGACCGCGCCGGCACCGCGCGTGAGATCGACGCGGCGATGGGCGACAACATGGCCCCGATGGCCGGCGGCAACGCCCCGATGGCGCCGATGACACCGATGGCCGCCCCGATGACCTCGACCGCGCCGAGGGAGCCGCTGAACACGCCGATCGCCCCCGGCGGCACTTCCGGCCTGACGCCGTCGACCGCGACCGGCGGCAACGCGACCGGGTTGGGCGTTGCGCCCACCGCCGTCGGGGGCAACACGCCGCAGGGCGCGTCCAACGTCGGCAACCCCGTCACGCCGTAAGCGCCGCGAACGGATGCGGGCGCTTTAGGCTCGCATCCGCCGCTAACCTGACCTATGTGTGCGTCGCACCACGGGCGGCCCTGCGAGGGCCGCCCGTGGTGTTGTTCGCCGCAAATCATTCAGCCGCCTGGCGCGCGGCCCCGCTCCGGATTGAGGCCGCCCCATGGATATTCGCAACATTGCGATCATCGCCCACGTCGACCACGGCAAGACCACGCTGACCGACCAGCTGCTCCGGCAGTCCGGATCGTTCCGCGATCACCAGGTGGTGGCCGAGCGCGCGCTCGACCGCAACGACCTCGAGCGTGAGCGCGGCATCACGATCCTGGCCAAGTGCACCTCGGTCGTCTGGCACGACACCCGGATCAACATCGTCGACACGCCGGGCCACGCCGATTTCGGCGGTGAGGTCGAGCGCATCCTGGGCATGGTCGACGGCGCGCTGGTGCTCGTCGACAGCGCCGAGGGCGTGCTGCCGCAGACCAAGTTCGTGGTCGGCAAGGCATTGCAGCGCGGCCTGAAGCCGATGGTCATCGTGAACAAGATCGACCGTCAGGATGCCCGCGCGGACGAGGTTCACGAGGAAATCTTCGACCTGTTCGCCTCGCTCGGTGCCACCGACGAGCAGCTCGACTTCCCGATGCTGTACGCGTCGGGCCGGCAGGGCTGGGCGGTCACGAACCTTGCCGACGAGCGCAAGGATCTGGCGCCGATGTTCGACCTGATCCTGAGCCATGTCGCCCCGCCGGTGCTCGACAAGGACGCGCCGTTCGCCATGAACGCCGCCATCCTCGACTACGACAACTTCCTCGGCCGCGTGCTGACCGGCCGGATCGAGCAGGGCCGGGCCAAGCTCAACATGCCGCTCAAAGTGTTGCGGCAGGACGGCAGCGTGGTCGAGACCGGCCGCCTGACCAAGCTGATGAGCTTCCGCGGGCTCGAGCGCGTCGCGGTCGACGAGGCGGAGGCGGGCGACATCATCGCCATCGCCGGCATGACCGAAGCGACGGTCCCCTACACGATCGGCGCCACCGACCTCGCCGGCCCGCTGCCGTCGATCCCGGTCGATCCGCCGACGCTGGCGATGACGTTCCGCGTCAACGACGGTCCGCTCGGCGGGCGCGAGGGCAAGAAGGTCACGAGCCGCCAGATCCGCGACCGCCTGCTGCGCGAGAGCGAGGGCAACGTCGCGATCAAGATCACCGAAAGCCAGGAGAGCGAGGCGTTCGAGGTCGCGGGACGTGGCGAGCTCCAGCTCGGCGTGCTGATCGAGACGATGCGCCGCGAGGGCTTCGAGCTGACGATCGGCCGGCCGCGCGTGCTGACCCAGACCAACCCCGAGACGGGCGACCGCGAGGAGCCGTTCGAGGAGGTGCTGATCGACGTCGACGAGCCGTATTCCGGGGTCGTGGTCGAGAAGATGAGCCGTCGCAAAGGCGAGATGCAGGACATGCGCCCGTCCGGCGGCGGCAAGGTTCGCCTCACCTTCCACATCCCGAGCCGTGGGCTGATCGGCTACCACGGCGAATTCCTGACCGACACGCGCGGCACCGGCGTGATGAACCGCCTGTTCCTCGGGTATTTCCCCTGGAAGGGCTCCATGGAGGGCCGTCGCAACGGCTCCCTGATCTCGTCCGAGCCGGGCGAGGCGGTGCAGTACGCGCTGTTCAGCCTGCAGGAGCGCGGCACGCTGTTCGTCGATCCGGGCGACAAGGTCTATGTCGGCCTGATCCTCGGCGAGCATTCGCGCGAGAACGACCTCGACGTGAACCCGATCAAGGAAAAGAAGCTCACCAACATCCGCGCCGCCGGCAAGGACGAGGCGCTGCTGCTGGTCCCGCCCCGCCGGATGAGCCTCGAACAGGCGATCGCCTATATCGAGGACGACGAGCTGGTCGAGGTCACGCCGTCGGCGATCCGGCTGCGCAAGCGGTATCTGGACCCGCACGAGCGGAAGAAGAACGACCGCCGCAGCGAAGCCGCCTGACCGATCGGCTCCGTCGCGCGTGTGACGCGCGACGGAGCCGAGGCTGACCTGGCCGGCGTCACGACCGACGAATCACGACGACACGACAAGCCGCGTTGCCACACCCGACCCCACGGCCGAGCGGAGCGGACCCTCAGTTCAGCGCGGTCACGACGAAGCTGCCCGCGGCCCCGACGCCGCCGCCGGACTTCGCCCAGAAATCGAACGAGTTGCCGATATCCCCCCGCGTTACCCGAAACGCCTGCTTGAGGACGGCGCCGGTCGCCGTGTCCAATGCGATGTCCGCTTCGGCCGCGTAAACCTGGCCGAGGTTGCGCTCCTCCCAGTGCACCAACCGGACCGGGTGCGACCTGCCGCCGACGCTGAGCTGGCCGGGGCCGGTGTTGGTCAGCGTGATGCGCCACCCTTCGCTGGTGGTGGATCGGAGCCGGTGAACCTCCGACGTCACGGTGAAGCTGCTGCTGGTGCCCGCCGGCCCCGCCAGCACCTCGGTCAGGGCGGCGGCGGCGCGCGCCGCCCCGTCCCAGTTGGCGGGCCAGATGCCGAAGCCGCGCGCCTGCGCGTCGCCGGCCACCGTTTGCAGGCAGATGCCCGGTGCGGACTCGCCCCCGTATTGCACCGCCACCGACCCGTTCCGGAGCGCCGTCACCCCGGCAGCCGGGCACGATCGCCCGGCCGAGGCCAAGGCCCCGGGCGGCACCGACGATTTGTGCATCATGACCGTGGCCGGCACCGATGTTGCGACCGACGATGTCGCGTCGGATGGCGCTCGGCCCAGGAACACGTCGCGGCCGAGCGCCGAGATCGCCAGCCATGGATCCTGCTTGTCGTCGGTGGCCTTGTTCACGTCCAACCCGACCTGGTTGAACATGTTCGCGAGGTCCAGATCCGGCCGGCGCAGCGCGTGGGCCAGGGCGAGGGTGTAGGGGCTGTCCTTCGCCGCCCCGTCCAGCGCGAGGCTGCCCGGCTGCGTGGCGAACGAGATGACCGTGCCCCGAGGTGCCCGCATCAGCGCGAGGCCAGGGTGCGCGGTGGCCGCGCCGGGAACCGTCACCGGGCGGATGCCGCGTCCGGGCGCGGCCGGAGCCATGTCGTCGAACGGGTTGTCTCGGCAGGCGTCCAGGATCAGCAATTTGACGTCGGCCCCGCCCTTCACCATCGCGGCGATGGCGCGGTCGGCGGCCACCGATTGCCGCGCGATGTCGGCCGCCGTCGCCGGGGCGGCGTCGACCGGCACCAGTTCGTTGACCCCGTCGATCTGCACGCCGTGACCCGCGTAATAGACCAGCGCCGTGTCGCCCGGACCGACCGACGCGCCGAGGCGGGCCAGCGCCTGTTCCATGTGCGACTTGTCGAGGTCGATCTGCGCCGCATCGCCGATCAGCCGGAACCCGAGATCGTGCAGGGTGGCCGCGATCAGGCGCGCATCGTTGGCCGGGTTCGCGAGTTGTCCGACGTGCCGGTACGCCCCGTTGCCGATGACCAGCGCCACGCGCTGTTCGGCGGCACGTGCCAGCGGCGCTGTGCCCAGGGCGATCAGGGCTGCGAATACCATGAGGCGCGACATGGCGGGGCTCCGACGTTTCACCGCCGGACGGTCTAGCACGGTCGGCGCAACGGGCGGACCCCGGTGTCGGCCGGGATCCGCCGGCGCGAGCGCTAAGGGTAGCTCACCACGGTCACCGGCGTGGACGGATTGGCCGCCGTCGACGACCCGCCGGTGTTATCGATCACGTTCAGAATCCCGCCCGACGCCGTGGCGTTCAGGAAGATCGTCAGAAGGTCGTGCATGCTGCCGGGCGCCAACGTGGCCGGCACCGCGAACGCCCGGCTGGCGAACACCGGGACGCCCTGGTTGAAGAAGCTGTAGCTGCCCATGCCGTAGCCGTTGAAGCCGGTCGCCCGCTTCGTCACCTCGAAGGCGGGATACCCGTCCACGCCCGGTGCCTGCATCCAGGCCGCCTGGCTCGGCGGATCGTACGGCATCTCGTTTTGGAAGAAGATGTCGGTGCCGTTGCGGCCGTTCCAGATCACCTCGGTCTTCTGGAAGTGCTCGACGAACAGGCCGTAGGCGGTGACGTTGTCGCCGTTCACCACGACACCGTGATCGGCGGTGTTGAGCGTCCAGCCGACGCCGGTGCCGTGGTCGGCGCGCCAGGCCCACACGTCGTCGAGGATCGTGTCGCTGGCGTTGACCACAAGGCTGGTCCGGGCGCTGCCGGCCGTGGCACCGCCGATGCGGAAGAACACGTCGTAGAGGCCCGCAGGATCGCCGGCGGACCCGCCGCCGCCCCACCCGCCGAACCCCAGATCGCGCTCGAGACGGTCCGGCCCGAGTTGCAGCAGCACCGGCGAGGTTTTCGGTCCGGCGTCGAAGATGAGGCCCGCGATCTGCACGCCGCGCGGGTTGGCCACCAGCATCGCCGGACCGCCGTTTCGCGGCACCAGCGTCGGGAAGCCCAGGCCCAGCACGACGGTGTCCGGACGCCACAGGATCAGACCGAAATCGAGCGTGTAGACGCCGGGGGTGAACAGCAGGTTGGCACCGGACGCGAGTGCGATGTTGATCTGGAGCGCGCTGTCGGTCGGCTTGGCGATGTAGAAGCGGTCGAGCGGGATGGCACGCCCCGCCGTGGCGGAGCTGCCGCCCCATGACGTGCCGACACTGTTGCGCCGGACAGCGGGAACGAAGACGTCGTATTTGCCGGCAGCGTCGACGAACAGATACGGCGCCTCCCGCGTGACGGGGCTCGCGGCGATGGTGGTGTACGGGCCGCCGCAGGATGCCTGTGCGGGGAAGCAGTTGGCGGGTGCCCCGACATCGCCCGAAAACACCTGGTTCCAGACGCCGTTGGTCCACCCGTCGATGTCGCTGTTGCGGATGACCCATTGCTGCTGGGAGCCGTTGGTCACGGTGCCGCCGGTGAACTGCGAGTCCGCGATGAACCCGCCGCTCGCGTACCGAGGGGCCGGTGCAGTAATCCATCAGCGTCGTCTGGCCGTTGACCTGCACCCGGCGCATCGGTGCCGCCTGCGACACGGCCCAGAACTCGCCGGCGCGGCAGCCCGCGTTCGGCGTGGTGACGTTGATCGTCAGGTTGGACAGCGAGCGCCAGAAATTGTTCAGCGCGACGCAACTGCCGGTGCTGTCGCACTGGTTGTAGACGTCGACGGAGCCGTTGATCACCACGTCGCCGGGCGAGGCGCCGAGCCCCGCGACCTGCGTGTAGTAGCCGACCTGAAAGTTGAGCGGCGCGGCGGCGGTGCCGTACGTGCCCGGCGCGAACAGCAATGCCGTGCGCTGGGTGCCGAACTGGTTCGTCAGCTGCTGCGCGGCGATCGCATCGACCTGCGCCTGGATCTGCGCGAGCGGCATGCTGGGTGTGAAAACGATGACGTTGGGGCCGAAATCCGGCTGGCGGGCCGATGCGGCGCGCACCGGGTTCGCAAACATCGCGAGCAGTGCCGCCAGCAAGCCGAAAAGTACTCTGCTATTGAAACGAAACCAAAGCGGTCGCGAAACGCCTGGATAGGCTGTTGCCCGTTTCATCGCTGTCCTCCCCAAGACGGGGGTATTCCCCCGCGCGGCCTTCGATGGGCCGTCGGCGCGAGCCTAGGTCGGGACCGGCGCGGAGGGCAATCGGAGGGCGGCGATCATTCCGCCTCCATCAGTTCCGCAGCCGCGCGATCGGCGGCGGCCGGCGTGTCGGCCCGCCCGAGCGCCAGCAACGCGAGCGCCACGGTGCCGCGCACCGTTGCCTCCGCCCGTGCGTCGCGCACCTCCCTGCGCCAGACCGCCGCGAAATGCGCCGCGTCCTGCGGCCCGGCGGCCGCCGCGTCCAGCGCCGGCCATGTCGTCTCGCCGTCGAGTGCATACGTCGTCGCGGGCTTGGCCGGATTGCGCTCCGCCTCGCCGCCGCCGCCCTTCAGCACGAGGTAGCGCGGCCGGCCGAGCCGTTCGGCGACCCCGAGATGGACGGCGAGGTACGCCGGGTGGAACACGCCGTCGACGCCCGCCTTGGCCCCCGCCGGGTCGAGCAGGCGGACCACCGTGTTCACCGGGCTCCGCAGCCCGAACAGGCTCCGCAACCCCACCAGCCGGTCGAGTTCGGGGGACAGCACCGACAGCGGCAGGTAGGCGAAATGGTCGGTGTCGAGTGCGCGCTCCGCGTCGGCCAGACTGTTCGCGGGCGCCATCCCGAGCGCCGCCAGCGCATCGGCCACCGAAAGCCCGGTGGAGAAATCGTTGGTCCCATGCATCAGCACCCGCACGCCGCTTTTCGCGAGCGTCAGCGCCGCCAGCAGGAACCACGGGGCACCCCGCGTCTGGCCGGACCCGTACGAGGGCCAGTCCAGGTCCGCCCGCAGCGCTGGCGACGGCAGGCCGGCGGACTCGCGCGCCGCCTCGACCAGGCCGCAAATCTCGTCGGCATCCTCGCCCCGGTAGCGCAGCAGCATCAGGAACGCGCCGACCTGATGCGGGTCGATCTCGCCGGCCAGCACCGCCGCGAACGCCGCGCGCGCTTCCGGCCGGGTCAGGGCGCGGGATTTGCCGGGGCCGCGGCCGAGGGTTTGCACGTATGGCGCGAAGTCTTCGGGGGTCATGTCCGAAGCTTCGGCGGCCGCGCGGGAAACGCAAGCCGTTGCGCGCCTCACCCCTGTCGCGCACGGTTTCGCGATGCGGCTTCCCCCAATTCGCGCCTGATGGCGATCATGCTCGGCCTCGGCTTCGCGTCCGGGCTGCCGCTGTCGCTGTCGGGGCTGACGCTGAGCCAGTGGCTGACCGAAAGCGGGGTCGCGACCGCAGGCATCGGCATGATCGCGTGGCTCGGCTTGCCGTACACGATCAAATTCCTCTGGGGACCGCTGCTCGATCAGGTGGCACCCCCGTTCGGCCTGCACCGGTTCGGCCGCAGGCGGGGCTGGCTGCTGGTGGCCCAGCCGCCGCTGGCCCTCGCGGTCGTGGCGCTCGCGCTGTCGGAGCCGGCGGTGCGGCCGTTGGTGACGGTGGTGGCGGCGCTGTCGATCGCCCTGTTCTCGGCGACCCAGGACATCGCGATCGACGCATGGCGCATCGAGATTTTTCCGCCCGACCGGCAGGGTTTCGCCAACGCCGTCTATGTCTGGGGCTACCGGCTCGCGATGTTCTGCGCGTTTTCCGGCGTGCTCTGGCTGGTGCCGGTGCTGAGCTGGCACGGCGCGCTGCTGGCGGTCGCGTGCGTCGTCGCGGCATCGGTCGTGTTGACGCTGGTCATGCCCGAACCGCCGTTGCCCGCGATCGTCGCGCGCAAAGACCGGTGGGCGGCGGTCGCGGCGAGCCTGACCGACCTGCTGTCGCGGCGGGGTGCCCTGTTGGCGCTCGGCTACGTCGCGTTGTTCAATCTCGGCGAGGCGCTGGCGGGCGCGCTGCTGACGAAATTCTACGCCCATCTCGGCTTCGACCGCTCGGTCGTGGCCAAGGCGCTCGGCGTGTTCCCGCTGTTCGCGACGATGGCCGGCATCGGCTGCGGCGGTCTGGTGGTCGCCCGCCTCGGCCTGGCACGCGCGATGATCGCGACCGGCTTCCTGCAGATGGCGGCGATGGCGCTGTATATCGTGCTCGCCGGGGGCGCGAGCCTGAACCTGCTTTACGCAACATCGGTGACCGAATCGTTCGTCCAGGGCATGGCGACCGCCGCGTTCCTCGCCTTCATGTCCACGCTGTGCCGCCCCGCCTACGCGGCCACGCAATTCGCGCTGCTGACCTCGCTCGCTCCGCTGGCGGCCCGCACCGTCGGCGGCTTCTCAGGCTTCCTGCAGCCCCGGGTCGGCTGGCCCGCGTTCTACACCATCGCCATGCTCGGCAGCCTGCCGGCGATGCTGCTGATGATTATCCTGCTCCGGCGCGATCAGCGGCTGCGCCAGACGTAGGTCGACGCGATCGCGTAGTTCCACACGGCACCCAGCACCGCGCCGGCGAGACCCGCGAGCCACCACGATTCCGTTCGCATCAGGGCCGACGCGATGCCGACGTTCGCGATGGCGCCGACCGCGCAGCCGACGGTGAAGATCGCCAAGCCGCGCAACGCCCGCGCCCCGCGCAGCCGCCGGTCGCGATAGGTGAGCGCGTTGTTGAGGACGAAGTTCGAGACGATCGCGGCCAGGGTCGCGACCCACTCGGCACGCTCGAACCCGAGCGGGAGGCACAGCCGCAGGACCAGCAGGTTGACGCCCACGCCGACGCCGCCGATCAGGCCGAACAGCAGGAAGCGCGCCGGCAGCACGCGGCCGAGCAGCTTGTCGGCGATCAGCATCAGATAATCCCACGCGACCATCGTATCGAGCTTGCTGGTGCCGTGCAGGCGGTTGCGGAACACGTAGCCGAACTCTTGCAGCTTCAGCGGCCTCGGCGACGACGCGAGCAGATCGAGCAGGATCTTGAACCCTTGTCCCGACAGCTTCCGAACGGCGGCGTCGAAGGCGGGGCGGCGGATGACGAAGAACCCGCTCATCGGGTCGGCCACATCGGCGGCGGTAATCAATCGCGCGAGTTTTGTGGCGAACCCGCTGATCGCCACGCGGCGCGAATTCCAGTCGCCCGTGCCCGCCCCCGCGACGTAGCGGGACGCGATCGCCAGATCGAGCGTGGGATCGGCCCGCATCGCCGCGATCATCGCCGGCAGCACCGTCTCGTCGTGCTGCAGATCGGCGTCCATCACCGCGATCAGGGGTGCGGCACTGGCCATGGCGCCCTCGACACACGCGGTGGACAGACCCCGCCGCCCGATCCGCTGCAGACAGCGCACGCGAGAATCGTGGGCGGCCAGATCGCGCGCGACGTTCGCCGTGCCGTCCGGACTGTCGTCGTCGACGAACACGACCTCCCACGCGATCCCCGCGAGTGCGGCGTCGAGGCGGGACAGCAGTTCGGGGATATTGCGCGACTCGTTCAGCGTCGGGACGACGACCGCGACTTCGGGGTTCGGCACGGCTCAGCGTTCGTCGAGCAGGCTGCGGAGCAGGTCGGGATCGGCGATGATGCGCGGCACCTTGTTCTGGCCGCCCAATTTCGAGCGGCTCGTCATCCAGGCCGCGAAATGGCCCGGTGCGACGAAGCGGATGTCGGGCGGCCGCAACGAGAAATCCCCGGCGCGATGGGCGGCATAATCGTCGCTGCCGCGCGCGAGCGTCGCGTCCAGCACGCGCGCGAACACCGCATGATCGGCCTCGCCGTCGAGTTCGACCACGAACAGATGGCCCGGCCGCGTGTCCCCGGCCTCCGGTGCGACGCCCGCCGCCGCATAGTCGACGACGTGGCGGCCGACCGCGCGGCCGGCCTCCGCCATCGCGACATCCAGCTCGCCGCCGGTGATGTGCTCGCCCGCCACCGACAGCATCCAGCCGAGCCGGCCGGTGATTTTCACGCGCGGCGGGTCGAGGCTCGTCAGCATCACCGTGTCGCCCAGCACGTACGACCACATGCCGGCGTTGGTCGTGAGCACGAGCGCGTATTCGACCCCGGTCTCGGCGTCCGCGATCCAGCGGCGGTCCGGGTTGGCGCTCCCGAGGTCGGCCGGGCGGACGAACTCCATGAACAGCCCATGATCGAGTTCGAGCCGCATCCCGTCATCCGGGCCGGCGTCGACGGCGGCGATGAAGCCCTCGCTGGCGGCGTAGACCTCCCGCGTTTCCGCGCCGCTGCCCTCCAGCCACCAGTCGAAATGGTCGCGGTAGGGACCCATGCCGACGCCGCCGTGGATGATCAGCTCCAGCGCCGGGAACAGGTCGCGCAGGCGGGCGCCGGGACGGTTTTCGGCGGCCACTTCGAAAAACGGCAGCATCCAGCTCGGCGTGCCGGAGATGGCGGTGATGGTCTGCGTGCGGGCGAGGGCCGCGATTTGCGTCACCTTCTCGCGCCAGTCGCCGATCAGCGCGATGGCGGGGGGCGGCGTCGTCATCGGCCGTGCCCAGACCGGCACCTCGATCGCGGCGATCGCCGACAGGTCGCCGGACTGGATGCCGGGGGCCAGCGTTTCGAGCGCGGTCGAGCCGCCGAGCATGATCGTCCGCCCGGATAGCAGCCGGCTGTGCGGCCGTGCGCGAAGATGGAACGCGAGCACATCGAGTGCCGAGGCGCGGTTGGATCGCAGCATGGCGGTGCTGACCGGGATCCGTTTGGAGGCGGCCCCGGTCGTGCCCGACGACAGCGCGAAATAGGGGATCGGGCCGGGCCAGGTCTGGCCGCCGACGCGCGGCATCGCGGGGCCCCACCATTCGGAGCGGAGCGATTCGAACGACTGCAGCGGCACCGCTTTCTGGAACGCGGCGACGTCGGCGATTTGCCCAAAGCCGTGCGATCGGCCGAACCGGGTCGACGCGGCGCGCCGCAGCAGCCGCCGCAGCGTCCGGCGCTGGGCCGCCACGGCATCCTGCGCGTCGAGCACGGCAAGCCGGCGGCGGCTCCAGGCGCGCAGCAATGGCGTCGGGTCGGGGGTCATGCCTGAACGACGCCGAACGCGACATGGTGCGGCCACGCGCGCGCGATTTCGGGCGACAGCGGCAGATCGAGGTAGCGGCCGGTGCGCCACAGCGGCACCTGGTCGAGGAAATTGTCGCTGCCGAGCCAGCCGTCCTGCCCGCCCAGCAGAACCGCGCCGTTCGCGTCGGGGTGCGCGAGGTCGGCGACGAACCGGGCCGAGCTGCCGTAGCTGACCCAGTGCGGTCCGCGCACCGGCGGGTGGCCGGTCTTGTTCAGCGTGTCGTCGCCGCCCAGCCAGCGGAACGAGCCGAAGGCGTAGCGGCGGCCGATCACCGGGAGCGCGGCGAGGTAGTGGCGCAGCCGCATCCGGTGCACCCGTCCCCATGTCCGGTAGATCCGCAGCAGCCGCGCGACGCGCGGCGTGGCCGCGTCCAGCATCGGCCGCAGCGTCGCGTCCGGCAGCGCCAGAAGGTCTTCCACCACCAGGGCGCGGCCGAGCCACGTCCCGTTCATCAATGGCCGCCCGATCTGGTCCGGCTGGCGATCCTCGAGCTCGGTCATCATCGCCTCGAACGCCAGCGCGCCGGCCGAGTGCGTGTCGTAGCTGCCGTCCCATGCGGCCAGCACGTCGCGCACGCGGCCCGGCGGCATCCGGGCGGCCAGCGCATGACCCGCGCGGAAATCGCCGATCACGTCGAGCTGCGAGGCCTCCATCGCGGCGCGGTCGAGCACCCCGTCGCCGCCGAACAGCACCGACATCCGGTCCGCGCGGTCGGGCTGCGAATAGAAATGGCCCGGCGCGATGGCCGAGGGCGGCGGGCGGTCGTTGGCGGACACGACGAAGCCCCGCGCGGGGTCGTGGGACGAGCCGAACTCCGCCGTGGTGACCAGCGTGTCCCAGGTGCCGATCTGGTCGGCCGGCATCACGACGTCCCCGGGCGGTCCGTTTCGTCGCGGTCCACGGCTGGCGACGACATGCCCGACATGGCCGTCGGCGGTCGCGTACAGCATGTTCTGGCCGGGGATCGCGAAATCGCGCAGCGCCGTGCCGAACGCCTCCGGGGTCGCGGCCTTCATGACGGCCAGCATCGAGCCCAGCTCGTCGGACGGCGTGTGGCCGACCCAGCGAAGGGCGAGCGGGGCCGGGTTCTTGAACAGCATCCCGTCGCTGACGATCGGCCCGAGCGCGCTGGAGCGGAGCACCAGCTCGCGCGGCTTCCCGCCCCGCACGCGCACCGTCTCCCGCCGCTCGGTGATCGGCGTCTCGCTCGCGTCGAACAGGTCGGACGCGGCCGCATGCAGGCTCGTCCCGCCCCAGGCGAGGTGCTGGTTCCGGCCGATCGCGATCAGCGGGAAGCCGGTCGGCATGATGCCGGCGGCCGAAATGCCGGGGGCCCGCATGGCGCACAGCAGCCACACGTTCGGCAGCTGGATCGACAGATGCGGGTCGGCGGCGAACAGTGCCGCGCCGGAGGCGGTGCGGCTGCCCGCGACGGCGGCGGCGTTGCTGCCGGTCAGCGACGGTTGCGGGTCCGGGTTCACCTCGCCGAACAGCCGCGGCCAGATCGCGCGCCACTGCGCCTCCGACAATCCGCGCTTGGCCCGCAGCAGCCGCGCCAAGACGACCCATGAGATGTCGGCCCCGGCCAGCCGGGCGTTGGTGAACAGGTCGGTCAGCGTCCAAGGCTCGCGCGGCATGTCGAACATGGCGAGCTCTTCCGGCCACGGTGTGACCGCCTGCACCGCGTTGACGCCGTCGATGAACCCCTGCGCCCACGCGCGCAGCTCGGGCGACAGGCTGTCGACGATGGCCGGCACGGCGCGCGCGATCTCCATGCCGCGAATGGTCGCGTCGAGCCGCAACCCGAGCGGGCCGACCAGTTCCGCCACGCGCCCGGCGGCGATGCGGCGCAACAGCTCCATCTGGCCGAGGCGGAGATGGGCGTGGACCACGCCGAGGCCGACGGCGAGGTCCGCCTCGCTCGACGCCTCGATGAACGGGATCGCCTCGGCGCTGAAATGGATCGTCAGCGGGTCCTTGGTCGGCAGCGCGCGCGGCAGCATCCCGAGACGCTGCTCGATCGTCACGCGGCGGCGCGGGCCGCGCAGCAGCGCGCGCGCGGCGATCCGTGCGGCGACCGCGTATCCGGCGACGCGGTCGGCACGGCTCAGGGGATTCAGGGGCACGCAGGTCTCCGTTCGACTTCGCTGGGCCGTCTAGCTGACGACGCCCGACGCGGTCTTGTGGCACATCACGCGGCCCGGCGCGCTGGGCCGGTGGCACTCTCCGCCAGCACCGCGCGGGCCACCGCCAGCCGCTCGTCCAGCGTGTGGCTCGGCTGCTTGACGACGGTCCGGTGCCCGTCGCGGGCGGTCGCGGCGGCACCGAGCGGCCCGGCATCCAGCTTGCCGATGCCCGCACGCAGGCATTCGGCGCGCAGGCCGGCGATCGCGAGCAGGGTTCGCACCGGGTCCGGAAGCGGCCCATGCCGGTCCTCCAACTCCTCCGCGAGCGCCATCGTGTCGCAGTCCCGCACCAGCGTCGCGTGCAGCGCCACCCGCGCGTTGGCGTCGGGGAGCCAGTCCGGCGGGATCGCGGCGGGCAGGCCGAGTGTCACGGCGGGGATCCAATCGGGCGCCGGCGTTTCGCCCCGCGCGGTCGCGAGCGCGCGACGAAGCAGGTGCGAGGTCAGTTCGACGCCGAGCGCCTGCGAATGTCCCGATTGCGCGGCCCCGCCCAGATCGCCCAGCCCGCGCTGGTCGAGGTCGCCGGCCGCCACCAGAAAGCCGTCGCCGAGGCCGTCATGGGCGGCGAGTGTCGCAAGCCGTGCCGCCGCCTGATCGGTGGGCGGCGTGTGTTCGTCGGTGAACAGCCACGCCATGCCGCGCCTTGCCCCGCGCCCGACCCGGCCGCGCATCTGATGCAACTGGGCGAGGCCGAACAGGTCGGCGCGGCAGACGGCGATCGTGTTGGCGCGCGGGATGTCGAGCCCGGCCTCGATGATGTCGGTCGAGACCAGCACGTCGCCGTGGCCTTCCGCGAACCCCACGATGGCGGCGTCGAGCGCGTCCGGCTTCAGCTGGCCGTGCAGTTGGACGGTGGCCAGCTCCGGCGCCAGCCGCTCGATCAGCGCCGCCGTCTCGGCCAGATCCTCGATGCGCGGGCAGACCACGAACGACTGGCCGCCGCGCGCGTGCTCGCGCCGCAACGCCGCGATCAGCACGCCGGTGTCGAACGGCTCGACCGAGGTGCGGACCGGGCGGCGCGCGACGGGGGGCGTGCGCAAGGCCGACAACTCGGTCAGGCCCGCGATGGCGGCACCGAGGGTGCGCGGGATCGGGGTCGCGGACAGGGTGAGGACGTGGCACCCATCGCGCAGGCGCGCGAGGGCCGCCTTGGCCTGCGCGCCGAACCGTTGCTCCTCGTCGATGACGACCAAAGCGAGGTTGCGGAAGCCGACGCCCTTCGCCCCGAGCGCCTGCGTACCGACCACGATCCTGACCGATCCGTCCGCCAGCCCGTCGCGGACACGCCCGGCCTCGGCGGCGCCGGTCAGGCGAGACAGGCCCAAAACCTCGATCCCGATGCGGGCGAAGCGGCGGCGGAACACGGACAGGTGCTGGCGGACCAGCACGGTCGTCGGCGCGAGCACGGCAACCTGTCCGCCGGCGAGGGCGACGATGGCGGCGGCGCGCAGCGCCACCTCGGTCTTGCCGTAACCCACGTCGCCGACCAGCAAGCGGTCCATGGGGGTTTTGCGGGCGAGGTCTTCGGCGACGGCGGCGAAGGCGGCGGACTGGTCCGGCGTGGGCGGGAACGCGAAGCCCGCGTCGAATTTCGCGAGGGCGCGCGCCGGTGCCACGAATGCCGGCGCCACGGTCGCCTCGCGCGCCGCGACCTGCCCGATCAACGCCTTCGCGGTGGCCGCGAGCGCCTTCTCCGCGCGCAGAACTTTGGGCGGCCATGTCTTGCCGTCGATCGCGTCGAGCGGCGCGCCTTCGGCCGCCCCGAACCGCCAGATCCGGCCGATCTCCTCCGCCGGTACCAGCTCTCGCCGCCCGCCCGCGAACCGCAGCGCCAGCACGTCCGCGGTCCCGTCCTGGACCGTCTCGATCCCGTCCAGGATGGCGACACCCCGGTCGAGGTCCACGACCGCGTCGCCGATCCGCAGCGCCGGGGTCGTCCATCGCGGCACCGCCGGTGCCACCGGGGCGGCTTTCGGCAGGTCGGCCTCGATCGCGCCCGCCAACGCGGCGTCGAGCTCGGCCGGATCGAGATACAGGCCGGTGGGCGGCAACGGCCCGCCCTTCGCGCGCGCCATCGCGATCCGGCTCGCGCGGGAGTCCTCGATCAGCCGCAAATGTCCGGCGAGCGCCTCGCGAGCGTCGCGTTCGAGCACGATGGTCGCGGGCTTCAGCGTGTCGAAGACCGTGACGAGCGGTCCCGAAAGCTCGGCCAGCCGATGCTCCGACCCCGGCGGGCGATCATGCGGCGCGTCGAATACCAGCTCGGACGCCGGCGGGATGTCGATCGCGGGCAGGGCGCGGCGGCTGCGGCGGGAGGCGGGATCGACGCCGTCGATTTCCGCCACGACGCCGCCGGCGTGCCGGATGCGAACGGGGATGCCGTCGGGCGGCACGAGATCGAACACGCCGGTGCCGATCGCGACCTCGCCCGGTTGCTCGGCCTCCGGCTCGACCGCGTAGCCGAGCCGGTCCAGGTCGGCCCGCAGCGCCCCGAGGTCGAACGGGGCCCCTTGCGCGAGGCGGGGGATCCGGGCGGCCGGTGGCGGCAGGCGCTGCGCGATCGCCTCGGCCGAGGCGACCACGACCGGCTTGCCGTCCCGGGACATCGCGGCTCGGACCGCCATCCGACGGCCGCTGACGGCGCGCGACGGGTCGACGCGGTCGAACGGCAGGCAGTCCCATGCCGGGAGGTGCAGCACGGCATCCGACTGCTTCGCGAGCAGGGCGGCCAGGGCGAGGGCGCGGCCTTCGCCGGCGACGACGATCAGCAGCCGGCCTTGGCTTGCATGGGCGAGAAGGCCGGCAACGGTGAGTGCGAGGGGGGCGGGCATGCTGCTGCTACGCGGTTGCCGGCCGCACGTTGCGATGAACTCGTCGCGCGGGGGGCGCGCGGCCCCCGACGCCGTGCTATCCGGCAAACGCCGCGACCGGCGGTACCTTCGGAGGGCAGACGAGGATGCAGATCGGGATCATCGGCTTGGGCCGGATGGGCGGCAACATCGCGCGGCGGCTCATGCGGGACGGGCACAGTTGTGTCGTGTTCGACGCGCACGCGCCCGCGATCGAGGCTTTAGGCCATGACGGTGCCGACACGGCCTCGTCGATCGAGGAGATGGTCAAGAAGCTGCAAGCGCCGCGCGCCGTGTGGTCGATGCTGCCATCGGGCAAGATCACCGAGGACACGATCACGACGCTGGGCGGCCTGCTCAGCAGCGGCGACACCGTGATCGACGGCGGCAACACCTATTATCGCGACGACATCCGCCGTGCCGCCGCACTCGCCCCGAAGGGCATCCGCTACATCGACGTCGGCACCTCGGGCGGCGTCTGGGGCCTAGAGCGCGGCTATTGCATGATGATCGGCGGCGACAAGGACGCGTTCGAACAGCTCGATCCGGTGTTCAAGACGCTGGCGCCGGGCCGGGGCGCGATCCCGGAGACGCCGGGCCGCCACAACGCCGATACCCGCGCCGAGGAGGGTTATCTGTACTGCGGCGCGGCCGGGGCCGGGCATTTCGTGAAGATGGTCCATAACGGCATCGAATACGGAATGATGCAGGCTTACGCGGAGGGTTTCGACATTCTGCGTGGCCGGGCGACGGCGAAGCTGCCGGCGGCCGAGGTGTACAACCTGCCGATGGCGGATGTCGCCGAAGTCTGGCGCCGGGGCAGCGTGATCACGTCCTGGCTGCTCGACCTGACCGCGTCCGCGATGGCCAAGGACGAGGGCCTGGAGAAGTATTCGGGCTTCGTCGAGGATAGCGGCGAGGGCCGTTGGACGATCGAGGCGGCGATCGAGGAATCCGTGCCGGCCGAAGTGCTGTCGGCGGCGCTGTTCACCCGGTTCCGCTCGCGCCAGCAGCACACGTTCGCCGAGAAAGTGTTGTCGGCGATGCGGTTCGGCTTCGGCGGCCATGTCGAGGCGCCGCCGCCGGGCGAGCACCACACCGAGCCCCAATAACGCCGGTAAACGCGGGTGGACGCCAAGCGCGCGGCCGGGGAGGCGGCGGCGGCCCTGGTCGAGGACGGGATGCGGGTCGGGCTCGGCACCGGCTCGACCGCGCGGCACGTGGTCGCGGCACTCGGCGTGCGCGTGCGCGACGGGTTGCGGATCGTCGGCGTGCCCACGTCCCGCGCCACGGCCGAGCAGGCGGCGGCGCTGGGCATCCCGCTCGCCGAGCCGGACGAGCCGATCGACCTCGCCATCGACGGCGCGGACGAGGTCGAGACGGGAACGCTGCGCCTGATCAAGGGGCTCGGCGGCGCGCTGGTGCGCGAGAAGGTCGTGGCGCAACTGGCGCGACGGTTCGTGATCGTGGCCGATGCGTCCAAGATCGTGACGCGGTTGGGCCAGCATGTGTCGCTGCCGGTCGAGGTGGTGCGCTACGGCCTTGCCGCGACGACGCGGCGGGTCGCCGAACTCGGCTGCGTGCCGGTGTTGCGGGTGGCAGGGGGCGCGCCATTTACCACCGATAATGGAAACGTCATCCTCGACTGCGGTTTCGGCTTGATCGGCGACCCGTTCACGCTCGAACGATCGTTGCGCGCGATCGCGGGCGTGGTCGGCACCGGCCTGTTCCTCGACATGGCCGAACGCGCGTTCGTGGCCGACGCGGACGGCAGCGTCACCGAAATGATCCGCGCATGAGCGGGCCGAGGGTCGCGCTGTTCGTCACGTGCCTCGTCGACCTGCATCGGCCGAGCGTGGGTTTCGCGGCGATCAAGTTGCTGGAAAACGCTGGATGTTCGGTGGAAGTGCCGCGCGCGCAGACGTGCTGCGGTCAGCCCGCGTACAATGCCGGCGACCGTAAGACGGCGCGCGACCTGTGCGAGGGGTTGCTCGATGCGTTCGGCGGCTACGATTACGTCGTCGTCCCGTCCGGCAGTTGCGGCGGGATGCTGCGCGAGCACATGCCGAGCCTGTTCGACAACGACCCGCAACTCGCACCGCGTGCCCGTGCCTTGGCGTCCCGCGTGTGGGAGCTGTGCGCGTTCCTGACCGACGTCATGGGTGTGACGCACGTCGACGCGTCGTACGACGGGACGGCGACGTATCACGACAGTTGCGCCGGCTTGCGCGAACTCGGCGTGAAGGGCCAGCCCCGCGCGCTGCTCGGCACCGTCGCGGGGCTGTCGATGGTCGAGATGGCGGAGCCGGAAATCTGCTGCGGGTTCGGCGGCACGTTCTGCGTGAAGTATCCCGACATCTCGGTCCGCATGGTCGGCGACAAGACGGCCGACATCACCGCCACCGGGGCCGACACGCTGCTGGCCGGCGATATGGGCTGCCTGCTGAACATGGCGGGCCGGCTGACGCGCGAGGGCAGCGCCATCCGCGTGCGTCACGTGGCCGAGGTGCTGGCCGGGATCGAGACGCCGCCGATCGGCCGGGGACGGCGGGAGTAACGTTCGGTCGGCCGCGGAAAGCCGGATGCCGGACCGGCGATTTACCGACTGAGCTGCATCTCCGCCTTCCGTGCCGCCCCGGCATCGCTTTGACCTTCGATGAGGTCAAGCCGGACAACTTCGCGGATCACCTCGCGCCGCGGTCCCGGCATGGACGCGTGCAGGATGGACGCGAGGCGGCGGCCGAGTTGGTGCAGCGGAACGTGGAAGCGTGTGACACTGGGGGACAGGTAGCGGCCGAGCGGCGTGTCCGTGGTGGCGATCACCGCGACGTCGCGGCCCGGCACCGCGCCCCGGCCGGCCAACGCGCGCCAAGTGCCCGCCAAGGTGGTTTCGCCGGAGACGATCAGCGCCGTCGGCGGGTCGGGCAGTTTTAGCATCTCGGCGACCAAGTCGTGGCCACCCTGCTCGGTCATCGGATCGTCACGCGCCAAGGCCGGATCCAAATCGATTTCGGCCTCGGCCAGCGCGCGACGATACCCGTCGTTCAGGAAACCGTGGAACATCAGATCGGCGGCCGTGTTGACCAGACCGATCCGGCGGTGGCCGCGCGCCAGCAGCCGGCCGACGGCGCGGTAGCCCAGATCGTCGAAGTCGATGTCGAGCGACGGAAACGCGCCGCCCGAGCGGCTGCGGCCGAGTGCCGCGAACGGAAAACCGGCATCGGCCAGATATTGAATGCGGGGGTCGTGCACGCGCGTCCAGGCCAGCAACACGCCGTCGCTGGACCGGCTTTCGACAAGCTGGCGCAACTGGCCGAGCTGGCCGTCGCCGGGCTGCCCGAGCACCACCACGAGATCGAGGCCGCGTTCGAGCAGCGCCTCCTGAACGCCGGCCAGCAACGCCAGGAAAAACGGCTCCGTGTAGAGCAGTTGCGGATGCGGGGTCAGCAGGAACGTCACCGTATGCGTCGCGCCGCTGCGAAGGCTGCGCCCGGAGCGGTTGGGCCGGTAGCCGATCCGTTCCGCCGCCGCCATCACCCGGCGGCGGGTCTCGTCGGTGACGTTGGCCTTGCCGGCCAGTGCGCGTGACACGGTGCTGATCGAGACACCGAGTTCGTTGGCCAGATCGTGGATGGCGGACAAAGCGGTCGTTCCTTGCGCGCGGATTGCTGTTGACAGCCCGAAGGCGCGGGCGTCCGATGCAAACGTTGTCATGCAACGGGACTGCCGCAAAGGTAGCCCGGTTTGGGGGAGACTGTCGCATGCGGGCCATTCTCGCCGGTTGCGGCCGGATGAGCGGAATGTGGCTCAAATCCGCGGCCCGTATCGACGGGCTGCAGGTGGTCGGCATGGTCGATCTCGATCGCCAGGCCGCCGAACGCCAAGCTGCGGAACACGGTCTGACGGATGTCGCGATCGGCACCGATCTTGCCGACATCATCAGGCGGACGAATGCCGAAATCGTCTTCGACGTCGTCGTGCCCGGGGCGCGGCACGACGTGGTGACGACGGCGCTGACGCACGGCTGCCACGTGCTGAGCGAGAAACCGATGGCCGAGTCGCTCGATGAAGCGCGGGCGCTGGTCCGGCTCGCCGACCAGACAGGCCGGTTGCACACGGTCATCCAGAACCGCCGCTACCTTGCCGGCGTGCGACGCCTGCGGCGCTTTCTGGCCGGCGGCGGCATCGGCGACATCACAGCGCTGCACTGCGACTTCTTCCTCGCCCCGCGCTTCGGCGGTTTCCGGGAGGAGATGGCGCATCCGCTTCTGCTCGACATGGCGATCCACACGCTCGATGTCGGCCGCCTGCTGTCCGGCACGGCGGCGGAGGACGTCTACTGCGTCGAGTGGAATCCGGCCGGATCGTGGTACTCGCAAGGTGCGTCGGCGGTCGCGATCTATCGCATGCGGGGCGGCGCGGTGTTCAGCTATCGCGGCAGCTGGTGCGCGGAGGG
Source organism: uncultured Alphaproteobacteria bacterium (assembly GCA_963756975.1). Lineage (GTDB taxonomy): Bacteria > Pseudomonadota > Alphaproteobacteria > Acetobacterales > Acetobacteraceae > CAVRQM01. The sequence goes on from CAVWPS010000002.1 coordinate 1,785,711, forward strand.
CCTGCAGACGAGCTGGGAGGCGCAGTGGCGCATCATCGGCACCAAAGGGACCGTGACGTGGGACGGTGACGACGCGATGCGTTGCGAGGTGCGTGCGGACGGCGTTGCGCGCGACGGATTGTTCGCGTCCGTCGCCGCCGTCGACATCCCGCCGCTCGACCCGGCCGATCGCGTCGATGGCCATTACGGCGTGATGCGCGACTTCTGGGCGGCGCTGCACGGCGGCCCGGAGCCGGAGACGGTCGGCCGCGAAAACATAAAAAGCCTGGCGATGGTGTTCGGCGCGATCGAAAGTGCCGCGTCCGGCGCGCGCGTGACATTGACCTGAACGACGGAGACCAGACCATGCCCGTTACCGACAAGGCGTTGCGCATCGGCACCATGGTGCGCGCGCACGAAGCGGACCCGGCCGCCTATGTGCGCGCCATCCTGCCGCATGGCTTCGAGAGCATCGAGCCGTTCTTCTGGCAGACGCTCGGCGGCCACGATCTGCCGACGCTGGCGCGCCAGATGAAGGACGCGATCGGCGACCGCGATGTGACCATGACCACGCTGGGCGTGTTCGGCAATCCGCTCGAAGGCGGCGAGAAGGATCGCGAGACGCTGGCCGCGTGGGAGGCCGCGATCGACAACGCCCACCTGTTCGGGGCCGATGTCGTCGCGGGTTTTACCGGCCGGGTTCGCGGCAAGAAGCTGGAAGACAGCCTGCCGCGCCTGACAGAGGTGTTCGGCCCGCTCGCGCGCCGTGCCGCCGATCGCGGGGTGAAGATCGCGTTCGAGAACTGCCCGATGGAGGGGAGCTGGGAAAGCGGCGACTGGAACATCGCCCACAACCCGGCGGCGTGGGAGCTGATCTTCAACGCGCTCCCGTTCGACAACGTCGGACTGGAATGGGAGCCGTGCCACCAGTTGCATTACTTGATCGACCCGATCCCGCAACTGCGAACGTGGGTGCCGAAAATCTTCCACGTGCACGGCAAGGACGCGTCGGTGCATTGGGACGTGGTTCGGCAGCACGGCATCAAGGGTCACGTGCCGTTCTCGTTTCATCGCACGCCCGGTTTCGGGGACACGAACTGGGTCGACGTGATCAGCGCCCTGCGAGCCGGCGGCTATAACGGGTCGATCGACATCGAGGGCTGGCATGATCCGGTCTATCGCGGCGAGCTGGAGATGACCGGGCAGGTCGCCGGCCTCGAGTATCTGAAGCGGTGCCGGGGCGGCGATTTCGTGCCGAATCCGGCGTGACCATCGCTCGGTGCGTTGAGTAGCGAACCAACACCATCGGACCGCGCCACAGACGCGCGGCCGCAACGGGAGAAGAAATCATGCCCACATTGAGCCGCCGGATCGGATTGCTGGCAGCCGCCGCCGTATGCCTCGGAATGTTCGCCGCCCCGGCGCGGGCGCAATCCGCGAAATGGTGCGAAAAGGTCCACATACGCTTCTTCGTCGGCGGGGCCGAAGGCGATGCGTTCGGCACCATCGTCTACAACGGTGCCAAGCAGGCGGCATCCGACCTGGGCGCGCAGGTCGATTACGTCTTTTCCGGCTGGGATCCGGAGCGGATGGTGCAGCAGTTGCGCGAAGCGGTGGCGGCGCATCCGGACGGCATCTCGATGATGGGCCATCCCGGCTCGGCGGCGATCTTCCCGCTGGCCAAGCAGGCCGCGGATGCCGGGATCAAGATGATGTACGTGAACGTCGATCTTCCCGATCTGCGTGCCAAACTCGGCGGTGGCTATGTCGGCGCGCAGCTCGATCCGCAGGGCCGCGCGCTTGGCGAGACGGCGATCAAGCAGTTCGGGCTGAAGAAGGGCGACAAGGCGATCGTCCTGTCCGACTGGGGCATGCAGGCGCGCAGCATCCGCGAACTTGGCACCGTCCATGCGCTCGAGGATGCGGGCCTGACCGTCATCAAGGTCGAAGCCCCGCCGGAGTGGGCGGCCGACCCGAACCTCGCGCTGCCGGTGATCACGGCGGCCGTGCTGAACAACCCGGACCTGAAGGCGATGGTCTATCCGGGCGGGCAGATGCTCGGCAACGTGCCGACCTACATGCGTGCGGCCGGCAAGAAGCCCGGCGAGATCAAGGCGATCGGGTTCGACACCAGCCCGCAGGTCGTGCAGGCGTTCGAGAGTGGCTGGGTGCAGCTGACGTCCGATCAGGAGCCGTTCCTGCAGGGCTACATGCCGATCCTGAGCCTGTGCCAGCAGGCGGTCTACGGCCTGGGCGCGTTCAGCATGGACACCAGCGCCGGGTTCGTCACGCCGGACAACTACAAGCTGGTCGGCGACCTCGCGAAGCAGGGCCTGCGCTGACATGACGGGGCCGGCGCCGGATCGCATCGTCGAACTGCGCAACGTCCGAAAATCGTTCGGCCGGATCTTCGCGGTCGAGGATGTCAGCATGCACGTCGACCGTGGCGAGGTCGTCGGCCTGCTCGGCGACAACGGCGCCGGCAAGTCGACGCTGATCAACATCCTGGCGGGCGTGCACACGCCGACCGCCGGGGAGATCCTGGTGCGGGGCGAGCCGGTGCAAGGCTGGAACGCAACCCGCTCCCGCGACGCCGGGATCGAGACGGTGTTTCAGGACCGCGCGCTGTCGGTGCAGCAATCCATCGTGCGGAACATCTTCATGGGTCGCGAACTGGTCAACATGTTCGGCTTCCTCGACGTAAAGCGGCAGATCAGCGAATCGGAGCGGCTGATGCGGGAAATCGGCTTCACCTCGAAAGTGTTCTCGCCGCACTCGATCGTCGCCACGCTGTCCGGCGGCGAACGTCAGGGTGTCGCGATCGCGCGCGCGTTGCTCAACCGCGCCGACCTGATCGTGTTGGACGAGCCGACCAACGCATTGTCCCTGACCGAGACGGAGAAGGTGTTCCGCTTCGTGCGCGCCGTGCGTGAGAGCGGCCGCTCGATCCTGTTCATCGGCCACAACATCCACCACGTCTACGACATCGCCGACCGGTTCGTGGTGCTCGACCGGGGCCGCGTGGCGCTCGAGCGACGGCGTGACGAGATCGCCGGGCCGCAGGAGCTGATCGACTTCATGGAGCATGTCGCCCACCCCGTGCGGGGCCGCGCGGCCGCGAGTGCGGCATGAGCGGCGTCGCGGTCCGGTCCGGCCCGTCGCCGCTGCGCACCTTCATCCACGAGAACCGTGCCGCGATCGGCACCTTCGCGGTGTTCGTGGTGATGATGGCGATCTTTCTGATCGCCAACCCCGTCGTGTTCAGCCGGTGGCAGACCTACGAATCCGTTCTCCTCACGTTGCCCGTGGCGTTGTTCCTTGTCGTGCCCTTGGTGTTCATCGTCACCGTGGGCGAGATCGACCTGTCGTTTCCGGCGACGATGGGGTTCGCCGCCTGGGTGTTCGCGCTTCTGGTGGATGCCGGCTACAGCCCCGTGCTCGCCATCGTCGCGGCCGTCGCGACTGGGTCGCTGCTCGGCCTGTTCGTGGGCGCGCTGGTCGTCTACGGCAATCTGTCGTCGCTGATCGCGACGCTCGGCATGAACTTCATGGTGCGGGGCGTGATCCAGATCATCACCCAGGGCAAGTCGATCGCGCTGGTGAGCCTGATGGACAGCCCGACCTATCACACGCTGTCCGGCAACCTCGGCGGCATCCCGGTGCAGGTCGTCTGGGCTCTGCTGTTCGTCGTGGTCTCGGCCTTGCTGTATAACCGCCACCGCTTCGGCGCGCGCGTCCACTGCGTCGGCGACAATCCGGACAGCGCGCGGCAGATGGGCATCGACGTCAGCCGCGTCCGGCTGCAGACGTTCGTGTTCATGGGAATCGGCGCCGCGCTCGCCGGCGTGTTCTCGACCATGATCAATTTCACCTGGTGGCCATCGGCGGGCGACGGCTATCTGCTGCCGTCGCTCGCGTCGGTGTTCGTCGGCGGGACGCCCACCTGGGGCGGGATCGGAACCGTCACCGGCGGGGCGATCGGCGCGCTGATCGTGTCGTTCATCCAAACCGGCGTGGTCGCGGCGGGACTGTCCGGGTTCTACGTTCAGTTCTTCAACGGATTGATTATCGTGCTGGCGCTCCTCGGCCATCGCTACAACCAGCAGCGCCATAGATGAGCCGCGCGGCGAACGTTGTGTATCCGGAATGCCTTCGTCGGTGACAGCCGCATTACATTCGTGACACGTTCGGCGGGCCGTCGTCCGGACGGCCCAAAGAGAGGGTGTTCACGATGCCGAAAACACTACAAACCAGGCACGCGGCTTTGCTCGGTGCGGTTGCGTTCGCCGCGTTGGCTCCGTCCATGGCCGCATCCGCCCAGACGCTCGGGCCGCTGGTCAGGGTCACGCAGGGCAGCATCTTCGGGCGCTGCACCGCCGACGACGTCGCCGGTCAGGAAAAGAAGCTGAAGGCGACCAACTATCTCGCCGCGGCGGTGGAGCCGCAACTGGCCGTCAACCCGCTCTATCCGACGCAGTTGCTGTTCGGCGTGCAGGAGGATCGCTGGTCCGATGGCGGCTCGCGCGGGCAGCGGGGCGATTACAGCTTCGATGGCGGCGTCACCTGGAAGCCGTCCAGCACGACCGGCGTGACGCTCTGCCAGAACGGGCCGTGGCAACGCTCGTCCGACCCGTGGATCGCGTTTTCGGCCGATGGCACCACCGCGTATTTTTCGGCGCTGACGGTGGACGAGAGTGCCAATCCGAACGCGCTCGCGGCGCTCAGCGGGCAGACCGTCAACACGTCCCGTGACGGCGGCAAGACCTGGGCTCCGCCATCGACGCTCATCCTCGACAACAACATCAACGTGCTGAACGACAAGAATTCGGTTTGGGCCGACGCGGCACTGCCGAAACTCGCCTATGTCGTTTGGGACCGGTTGCAGCAGTTCAACGGCAGCAACGCGGGCGTCGCCGACGAGGGCGGCAACAGTGGCGACGCCGGCGCGGCGGCGGTGCTGTTTCCGCAAGGTGTCCCGCACGACGGCAACTCTGTCGCCCACGCACTGATGAACTATGCCCGCGCGGTGCGGGCGGGGACCGCCAAGCCGGTAAAGTTCCCGCTGCTGGTCAAAGGCCCGACCGAGTTCTCGCGCACGACCGATCAGGGCAACACCTGGTCGGTGCCGACCATCTCGCACGACCCCGGGCGCAACGCGCAGACGATCGCGAACCAGATCGTGACGTTGCCGCAAGGACAGATCGCCAACTTCTTCACCGAGCTGAACGACAACACGAACGGCCAGCCGGCGCGGATCGGCTACGTCGAATCGTCCGATCACGGGCTGCATTGGAGTGCCGCCAACTACGCCCAGGAGATCGTCAACCAAGCGGCGAAGACGCCGAACCTGCAGGAGGGGATCCGCTCGGCCGACGTGCTGTACTCGATCGCGGTCGATACCAAGAACAACATCACGTATCTCGTCTGGGAGGACGAGCGGTTTTCCGGGGACAACGAGGTCGCGTTTTCGTTTTCACCGGATAACGGTTTCGAGTGGACGGCCCCGGTCCGCATCAACCAGACGCCGCGCAATCCGGCCGGACCGCTGTTCCAGCAGGCGCTGATTCCGACCGTGGCGGTCGCCGCGAACGGCACCGTCGGCGTCACCTACTACGATTTCCGCAACGATAAAGCCGGAGCCAAGACCGACCTTGCCGATTACTGGGCCGTCACGTGCAACCCGCTGACGTCGCCCGACAACTGCCTCAGCAACGGCGACTGGTCGAGCGAGTCGCGGCTGACCGATACATCGTTCGACTTCGATCTCGCGCCGAACGCGGGGGCCGGGCATTTCCTCGGCGACTACATGGGCCTGAAGACGGTCGGTCAGGACTTCCTGGCCGTGTTCGGGCAGTCGCCCGCTAAGAACATCACGAGCCAGTATTTCCGCCGGCTGACCGTGGCGAAGTAGCGGCACTCGCGGCCGGGCGGGCTTTTATCCGCCCGGCCGCGACGTCGCTTGTCGAGTTAGCTTGCGCCCACCAGATCGCGCGCGAACGCCGTCGGGTCGAACGGCCGCAGATCGGCCGCCTGCTCGCCGACGCCGACCGCGTGCAGCGGAAGCCCGAACGCCTGCGCCAACGCGACGACGATGCCGCCGCGCGCCGAGCCGTCGAGCTTGGTCACGATCAGGCCGGTGACGTCGATCATCTCGCGGAACACTTCGACTTGCGCCAGCGCGTTCTGGCCGGTTGTCGCGTCCAGCACGAGCAGCACGGAGTGCGGCGCTTCGGGCTCGAGCTTGCGGATCACGCGGACGATCTTGCGCAGCTCCTCCATCAGCACCGTCTTGTTGTGCAGCCGCCCTGCCGTGTCGATCAGCAGCACGTCGGCATTTTCCGCGCGTGCACGCTCGATGGCCGTGTGCGCGAGGCCGGCGGGGTCGCTCTCGGGCGGACCGAAGACGACCGGTGAACCGGTGCGCGTGCCCCAGACCTGAAGCTGTTCGACGGCGGCGGCCCTGAACGTGTCGCCGGCGACGAGCATCGGGCGTAGTCCGTCGTCGCGGTATTGCTGGGCCAGCTTGCCGATGGTCGTGGTCTTGCCGGTGCCGTTGACGCCGACGACGAGCACGACATGCGGGCGCAACGACGGGTCGATCAGCAGCGGGCGCGCGTGCGGCGCCAGGATTTTCGCGATGTCCTCGGCGAGGCTTTCGCGCACCTCGGCGTCGGTGACCTCGCGGCCGAACCGGCTGCCGCGGAACCCGGCGATCACGGTCTTCGCGACTTCGGTGCCGAGGTCGGCCGCGATCAGCGCGTCCTCCAATTCGTCGAGTGCGGCGTCGTCGAGACGGCGGCGGACGACGACGGATGCGATGCTGTCGGTAAGCTTCGCTGTCGAGCGGGACAGGCCCGCTTTCAGGCGCGAGAGGAACCCTAGAGCCATTCTACGCCGCCTCCGCCAAGAGTGCCCCGGCATCGACGCCGGTGATGCGCGCTCGCACGATCTCTCGGCGCGGGCCGGCAAGGCGAACCGGCGCGTAGTTCTCGGCGTGACCGCGCGTGCCGGTCTCGATCAGCACGCGGGCGACCTGGCCGATCTGGCCAGCGAGAAACGCGGTCGTTTGGAGCGTGGCGGTCTCACGCAACCGCGCCGCGCGCTCTCGCCGTATCGCGACCGGCACCTGCGGCATTCGCGCGGCGGGCGTCGACGGACGCGGGCTGTACGGGAAGACGTGGGTGTAGGCGAAATCGGCCTCCCCGATCAGGGCGCGTGTCGCCTCCGCCTGTTCGTCGGTCTCGGTCGGGAAGCCGGCGATCAGATCGGCGCCGATCGCGATGCCGGGCCGCAATGTCCGGGCGCGCGACACCACGCCCAGCACGTCGTGGCGCAGATGACGGCGGCGCATGCGTTTCAAAACCATGTCGTGGCCTGCCTGAACGGAGAGGTGCAGATGCGGCATCAGGCGCGGCTCCTCGGCCAGCAGGCGCCACAGATCGTCGTCGATCGCGGCCGGGTCGATCGACGACAGCCGCAACCGGGGCAGCCCGGGGACGAGAGCGAGCAGGCGGCGGATCATTTGGCCCAGGCGTGGGCGGCCGGGCAGGTCCGCACCGTAGCTGGCCATGTCGACGCCGGTCAGCACGATCTCGGCGAACCCGGCCGCGACGGCGGCGCGTGCCTGTTCGACCAGCACGCCGACCGGCATGGAGCGGTTCGGGCCGCGTCCCTGCGGGATGACGCAGAAGGTGCAGGAATGATCGCAGCCCTGCTGCACCGCGATGGTCGCACGCGCATGGCCGCCGTGGTCTGGCGCGATCGCCGTGCCGCCCCAGGTCGCGGGTGCCAGCTTCGCCGATTGCGCGACCACGCGGGTGACTCCGGGCAAGGTGGCCCACGCGGCCGGGGCGATCTCGGCGGCGCATCCGGTGACGACGATGTCGCGCCCGGGATGGTCGCGGGCGGCGCGGCGGATCGCCTGCCGGGCCTGCTGCTCCGCCTCGTGCGTCACCGCGCACGTGTTGACGATCAGCGCGTCCATACCCGCCGCGAGCTGCCCGATGACCGCACTCTCATGGCCGTTCAGCCGGCACCCGAATGTCAGCATCTCGGCCATCAGGGCGCGTATTTCGACAGGTCGAGCTGGCCGGTGAAGCTCGTCGCGACCGGGCCGGCCATCGTGACCTGCCCGTCCTCGCGCCAGTCGATGTCCATCGCACCGCCGTCGACGATCACCCGCACCTGCCGGTTGGTCAGGCCCCGCCGGGCGGCGTTGACGACCGCCGCGCACGCGCCGGACCCGCAGGCGAGCGTCAGCCCGGCCGACCGCTCCCACACGCGCAGGCGAATGCGGTCCGGTGCCTCGATCACCGCGAACCCCACGTTCACGCGTGCCGGGAACAGCGGATGGTATTCCACCGCGCGCCCGACGGCCGCGAGGTCGAAATCGTGGTCGGGGACGAAGAACGTCGCGTGCGGGTTGCCCATCGAGCAGGCGGCGGGGTCGGAGACCGGACCCTCGGCGATCGGCAGGTGCAGCGTGTCCATCCCGTTCGCGAGCGGGATGTCGGCCCAGCCGAGGCCGGGCGGGCCCATGTCGACCCGGACCGTGCCGTCGTCCAGGATCTCGGCCATGAGGTCGCCGGCCAGCGTCGCGATCAGCAGGTCGCGCGCCCCCGTTTGCGCGCCGAGCAGGCTGGCGACACAGCGGCTCGCGTTGCCGCAGGCGCCGGACTCGGTGCCGTCGGGGTTGCGGATGCGCATGAACGCGTCGGCCCGGCTGCCCTCGGGCGGCGGTTCGAGCACGATGAACTGGTCGCAGCCGACGCCGGTATGGCGGTCGGCGATGGCGGCGGCGCGCGCGGGCGTGAGGCCGGGGTCGGACATGCGGGCGTCGATCACGACGAAATCGTTCCCGCAGCCGTGCATTTTGGTGAACGGGATGATCATGGGATGCATATGGCCCGCTGCCCCTCGGATCGCCAACGCCTTGCGTCCCAGCGGGTCGGCCCGTATACCGCGCGACTTGTCTGCGAGCCGGGCCTGTGGGGCATGCCCGGCCGCGACGTGCGCGCATGCTTTTGGCGCGCGGCATCGGAATGAGGAGTATCAAATGCCCAAGTTGAAGACCAAGTCGTCGGTCAAGAAGCGGTTCAAGATCACCGCGACCGGCAAAGTGCTGGCCGGGCCGGGCAACAAGCGCCACGGCCTGATCAACCGCACCCAGAAGATGAAGCGGCAGAACCGCGGTAGCCAGGTGCTGACCCATGCTGACGGACTGACCGTCAAGCAGTGGGCCCCCTACGGCATCGGCTGAGGAGCTAGGGCATGGCACGGGTAAAGCGCGGCGTAACAACGCATGCACGCCACAAGAAGGTTCTGGACGCGTCGAAGGGGTTCGTGGGCCGCAGCTCGACGAACTACCGCATCGCGCTCGAGCGGCTCGAGAAGTCGCTGCAATACGCCTATCGCGACCGCCGGGTTAAGAAGCGCGAGTTCCGCGCGCTCTGGATCCAGCGCATCAACGCGGCCACGCGCGAGCACGGCATCATCTACAGCCGGTTCATCGCCGGGCTGAAGGCGACCGGGATCGAGATGGACCGCAAGATGCTGGCGGCGATCGCGTTCGACGATCCGGAGACGTTTTCGGCCATCGTCGAGCAGGTCAAGGCGGTGATGGCGGCGGCGGAACCCGCTCCCGCCGAAGCCGCAGCCGCCTGACGAACCTATGGCGGGCGACCTCGACGGGCTGAAGGCCGAGGTCGCGCGCGCGCTGTCCGAGGCGGGCGATCTGCGCGCCTGGGACGCGGTCCGGGTCGGCGTGCTGGGGAAGTCCGGCACGCTGACGGGATTGCTCAAGGAACTGGGGCGCATGTCGCCCGACGAGCGGCGCGAGCGTGGTGCGGCACTGAACGTGCTGCGCGACGAGTTGCAGACCGCGATCGAGGCCCGGCGCTTGGCGCTGGACGCGTCCGCGATGGATGCGCGCCTCGCGTCGGAGCGGATGGACGTCACGCTGCCGCCGCGCGCGATGCCGGCCGGGCTGATCCACCCGATCAGCCGCACCATCGGCGAGATGTCGGCGATCTTCGGCGCGATGGGGTTCGAGGTCGGCGAGGGCCACGACATCGAGACCGACTGGTTCAACTTCTCCGCGCTGAACATCCCCGAGCATCATCCGGCGCGGGCCGACCACGACACCTTCTATCTGCCGGCCACGCGGGACGGCCGGCCGCTCGTGCTGCGGACGCAGACCAGCGACGTGCAGATCATCTCCATGCTGGAGCGCGAGCCGCCGATCCGGGTGATCGCGCCGGGCCGCACCTACCGCGCCGACCACGATGCGACGCACAGCCCGATGTTTCATCAGGTCGAGGGCCTCGTCATCGACCGCGCGATCACGCTGGCGCACCTGAAAGGCTGCCTGATCGACTTCTTGCGGGCGTTCTTCGGGATTTCGAACCTGCCGGTGCGGTTCCGCAGCAGCTATTTCCCGTTCACCGAGCCGTCCATGGAAGTCGATATCGGCTGGAACCGCCGGACCGGCGAATTGGGCGGCGGCGGCGACTGGCTCGAGATTCTGGGCAGCGGGATGGTGCACCCCAAAGTGCTGGCGAATTGCGGCATCGACCCGCGCGAGTGGCAGGGGTTCGCGTTCGGCATGGGGATCGAGCGGGTGACGATGCTCAAGCACGGCATCCCCGATCTGCGGCCGTTCTACGAAGGCGATGTCCGCTGGCTGCGGCGCTACGGCGTCAGCCCGTTCGTGCCGCCTTTGCTCCATGAAGGGGCGGGCGCTTGAAATTCACGCTGAGCTGGTTGCGCCGGCACCTCGACACCGACGCGGGCCTGGACACGATCACCGACGCGCTGACCGCGATCGGGCTGGAGCTGGAGGGCGTCGAGGATCGGGCGGCGGCGCTGATGCCGTTCCGGGTCGCGACCGTGATCTCCGCCGTCCAGCACCCGAACGCCGACCGGCTGCGCGCGTGCGAGGTCGACGCGGGTGACGGGCCGGTGTCGGTCGTCTGCGGCGCCCCCAATGCGCGGGCCGGGATGAAGGCGGTCCTCGCGATGCCGGGCGCGTTCATCCCCGGCTCCGGGATCACGCTGAAGGTCGGCGAGATCCGCGGCGTCGCGTCGGCCGGGATGCTGCTGAGCCGGCGCGAGATGGGACTCGGCGACGAGCACGACGGCATCCTGGAACTGCCGGACGATGCGCCGGTCGGCATGCCGTATCCGGTCTGGGCGGGGCTGGACGATCCGGTGATCGACATTTCGGTGACGCCGAACCGTGGCGACGCGCTCGGCGTGCGCGGTGTGGCGCGGGACTTGGCCGCCGCCGGGATCGGGACGCTGAAGCCGTGGACCGCGGCGAAGGTGGCGGGGACGTTCGACAGCCCGGTGATCTGGGCTGTGGACTGGCCGGAGGCGTGCCCCTTTGTGCTCGGCCGCACGGTGCGCGGGGTCCGCAATGGGCCGAGCCCGGCGTGGCTCGCGGACCAGCTGCGGGCGATCGGATTGCGGCCGATCAGCGCGCTGGTGGACGTGACGAACTGGTTCACCGTCGACCTCGGCCGCCCGCTGCATGTGTTCGACGTCGATCGCGTGTCGGGCGGCGTGCTGACGATGCGGCGCGGCGCGGGCGAAACGTTCAACGCGCTGAACGGCAAGAGCTACGTGGCCGACCCCGAGGATTGCGTGATCGCCGACGCGGCCGGCGTGCAGAGCCTGGCCGGCGTGATGGGTGGTGCCGATACCGGCTGCTCGGCCGAGACCACGACCGTGTTCATCGAGTGCGCGCTGTTCGATCCGGTGCGGGTGGCGCTGACCGGCCGCCGTCACGCGCTGACCAGCGACGCGCGCCAGCGGTTCGAGCGCGGTGTCGATCCGGCGCTGCTGCCGGACGCGATCGAGGCCGCCACGGCCATGATCCTGGAGCTGTGCGGCGGCGAGGCGTCGTCCGTCGTGTCGGCCGGGGCCGAGCCGGCCTGGCGCAGGACCGCGTCGCTGCGGTTCGCGCGGATCGCGGGATTGGGCGGCGTCGAGATCGCGCCGGACGAGGCGGTCGGGTCGCTCGAACGGCTCGGGTTCACGACCGTCACCCGTGACGAGAATCATGTCGTGGTCGACGTGCCGCCCTGGCGCAACGACATCGCCGCCGTCTCGCACCTGGACCCGTCCGGCACGCTCGGCGACTCGGTGGCGCACGCCGCCGCCGAGGGGCGCGAGACAATCGAGCCCGAGGTGGATCTGCTCGAGGAGGTGCTGCGGCTGCACGGGCTCGACCGGATCGCGCCGGTGTCGCTGCCGCCCGTTGCCGCCGTGCCGCCCCGCACGCTGACGCCGGCCCAGAGCCGGACGGCATTGGCGCGGCGGGTGCTGGCCGGGGCCGGACTGATCGAGTGCGTGACGTTCAGCTTCTTGGCGAACGGCATTGCCGCGCTGTTCGGCGGCATTTCAGCCGAACTGCGGCTGAGCAATCCGATCGCGTCCGACCTCGATCAGATGCGCCCGACGCCCGTGGCGACCCTGCTGCCGGCCGCGGCCAGAAACGCGGCACGCGGCTGGCCCGACGCCGCCCTGTTCGAGGTCGGGCCCGCGTATATCGACACGACGATCGACGGTCAGCTGCTGGTTGCGGCCGCCGTGCGGACCGGCGTCACCGCGCGCCATTGGTCGGAGCCGAGCCGCCCGCTCGACGCGATCGACGCGCGCGGCGATGCGCTGGCGGTGCTGGCCGCGCTCGGGGTCGCGATGGACGGGCTGACGACGACTGCGGATGCGCCGGACTGGTATCACCCGGGCCGGTCGGGCGTGATCCGGCAGGGGCCGAAAACGGTGCTGGCGACGTTCGGCGCGATCCACCCGCGCGTGCTGGCGGCCCTCGACGTGACCGGGCCCGCGGTGGCGATGGAAGTGTTCCTCGACCGCATCCCCGACCCGAAGCACCGCAAGCGGACCGCGTTCGAGCTGCCGGCGTTCCAGCCCCTGCGCCGCGATTTCGCGTTCGTGGTGGGTCCGGACGTGACCGCCGAAGCGGTGCTGCGGGCGGCCCGGATGGCGGACCGCGCGCTGGTCGTGGGTGTCACGCTGTTCGACGTCTACGCCGGCGAGCACGTCCCTGCCGGGCACCGTTCGCTCGGGATCGAGGTCACGTTCCAGCCGCGCGAGGCGACGCTGACCGACGCCGAAATCGAGGCCGCGTCCGCCCGCGTCGTCGCCGCGGTGGTCAAGGCGACCGGGGCGACGCTGCGGGGTTAGGCTGGATGGCCGGATCGGCCCCGGCCATGACAGAGGGGCGGGCGACGGCGCTCGTCAAAGCCTGTATCGTGCCCCATCTCAGAACCGACCCCCTTACCGGCGAGCGCATGACCACGATCCCGATCGACCACATCCGAAACTTCTCGATCATCGCCCACATCGACCACGGCAAGAGCACGCTGGCCGACCGGTTGATCCAGGTCACCGGCGGCCTGACGGCGCGCGAGATGACCAACCAGGTGCTCGACAGCATGGAGCTGGAGCGCGAGCGGGGCATCACGATCAAGGCGCAGACGGTGCGGCTCGAATATCCGGCCAAGGACGGCAAGACGTATGTGCTGAACCTGATGGACACGCCGGGGCACGTCGACTTCGCCTACGAGGTCAGCCGCAGCCTCGCCGCGTGCGAGGGCTCGCTGCTGGTGGTGGACGCGTCGCAGGGGGTCGAGGCGCAGACGCTGGCCAACGTCTATCAGGCGATCGACGCGAACCACGAGATCGTGCCGGTGCTGAACAAGATCGACCTGCCGGCGGCCGAGTGCGACCGGGTGAAGCAGCAGATCGAGGACGTGATCGGCCTCGACGCATCGGACGCGGTGATGATTTCCGCGAAAACCGGACTCAACATCGAGGGCGTGCTGGAGGCGCTGGTGACCCGGCTGCCGCCGCCGACCGGCGACGCGTCCGCTCCGCTGACCGCATTGCTGGTCGATAGCTGGTACGACCAATACCTCGGCGTCGTCATCCTGGTCCGCATCAAGGACGGCAAGCTGAAGCGCGGCCAGAAGATCCGCATGATGGCCAAAGGCTCGGTCCACACGGTCGAGCAGGTCGGCTTCTTCACGCCGCGCATGATCCCGGTCGACGAGCTCGGGCCGGGCGAAATGGGCTACATCACGGCGGCCATCAAGACGGTCGCCGATTGCAACGTCGGCGACACCATCACCGACGACCGCGTGCCGGCCACGCGCGCGCTGCCCGGCTTCAAGCCGTCGATCCCGGTCGTGTGGTGCGGCCTGTACCCGGTCGACGCCGACGATTTCGAGAAGCTGCGCGAGAGCCTCGGCAAGCTGCGGCTGAACGACGCGAGTTTTCACTACGAAGCGGAGACGTCGGCGGCGCTGGGGTTCGGCTACCGTTGCGGGTTCCTCGGCCTGCTGCACCTGGAAATCATCCAGGAGCGGCTGAGCCGGGAATTCGACCTCGACCTGATCGCGACCGCGCCGTCCGTCGTCTACCGCGTGCACCGCACGAACGGTACGATGGAGGAGCTGCACAACCCGGCCGACATGCCGGACCCGTCGGTGATCGACCATATCGAGGAGCCGTGGATCCGCGCGACCATCATGGTGCCCGACGACTACCTCGGCGCGGTGCTGGCGCTGGTCAACGAGCGGCGCGGGCAGCAGGCGGACCTGACCTATGTCGGCAACCGGGCGATGGCGGTCTACCGCATCCCGCTGAACGAGGTGGTGTTCGACTTCTACGACCGCCTGAAATCGGTCAGCCGGGGCTACGCGAGCTTCGACTACGCGATGGACGGGTACGAGGAAGCGGACCTCGTTCGCATCTCCATCCTGGTCAACGCCGATCCGGTGGACGCGCTGAGCTTCATCGCCCACCGGTCGGCGGCCGAGACTCGCGGGCGTTCGATCTGCGCGAAGCTGAAGGATCTGATCCCGAGGCAGCTGTTCAAGATCGCGATCCAGGCGGCGATCGGCGGCCGGGTGATCGCGCGCGAGACGATCGGCGCGCTGAGCAAGGACGTGACCGCGAAATGCTACGGCGGCGACATCAGCCGCAAACGCAAGCTCCTCGACAAGCAGAAGGAGGGCAAGAAGCGGATGCGCCAGTTCGGCAAGGTCGAGATCCCGCAGAGCGCGTTTTTGGCCGCACTCAAGATGGACGCCTAGGCACGGCCGTTGTAGGACGGCCGGCCGCACGCGGGAGGGTTGGCCGAGCGGTTTAAGGCGCACGCTTGGAAAGCGTGTGTGCGTGAAAGCGTACCGTGGGTTCGAATCCCACACCCTCCGCCATCCGGTTCAGGCTCAAGGCGTGCTCACGCTCCGCCCGCGCGCCGGTGTCGGCCCCCGAGTTTGGGCTTAGACCTGTATGCCGTCATCGCGATCGCGCGGGGTTCCACCAGCCCTGGCCTGCGCCATGCGCCGAAACGCTTGCGGCGAGTCACCGAAGGCGCGGATGAAGGCGCGTCGCATCCGCTCCTGATCCCCGAACCCTGTTTCCGCCGTATCCCTCCGGTGACAACCGCCTAGCGCCTTTCTCGGGCTGACGGAGGCTACTGCTCTTTGTGAGGGTGGTCAGATTGGAAGTGTCCACGAACGCGGTAATGGACACAAGTTTGAGGGTCAGGCGGCGACATAGGTCGTGGCCGGAAGCCCTCAAGCGGGAGATTGTCGCGGCGTCATTGGCGCCGGGGCGTCGGTGTCGGTCGTTGCGCGGCAATACGACGTCAACACCAACGGTTTTTGGCTGGCGGAAGCGTTTCGCCGATGAGCCAACCGCATTACCGGCAGCCCAACTTGTGCCGGTCGTGGTCACGCCGGACCGGGCGGACATACCACCGCCACCGCCCGCTGCCGACATCATCGAGATCGAACTTGCCAGCGGCCATCGTATTCGGATCGGGGCTGGCGTGGAGGTCCGCCTCGCTGCGCCTGGTGCTGGATGCGCTGGAACGTCGTTGATCGCCTTCCCCGCCAGCGTGCGCGTCTGGCTGGCGGTTGGGCGCACCGATATGCGGCGCGGCATGAACGGGTTGGCGCTGCAGGTTCAGCAAACGCTCGGGCGCGATCCGCATGCGGGCGATCTTTATGTCTTCCGGGGCGCCGCGGCGATCTGGTGAAAATCCTCTGGCACGACGGCGTCGGCATGTCGCTCTACGCCAAGCGGTTGGAGAAGGGCCGCTTTGTGTGGCCAACACCCACCGACGGCGTGGTAGGGATTTCGGCAGCGCAGCTGGCCTACATGCTCGATGGCATCGACTGGCGAAATCCGCGCCACACATTCCGGCCGAGTTGCGCAGGATAATGTTCGAGGCTTGATTTTTAACGAGTCAGCCGACGCGATTTATGATTCCATCAGCGTCATGGAAGCCGATTCCGAGAAGCCCTGCCGGACGATATCGATGCGCTGAAGGCGCGAACGTGGCGAGCAGGCCGCGCCCGTGGCCGTCCGCCGACCAGGCGCTGATTGCCCATCAGCAACTGCAGATCGCCAAGCTGCGGCACCAGCTTTATGGCCAGCGCTCGGAACGCGCCGCGCGGCTGATCGAGCCAGATGGAGCTGCGGCCTCGAGGAATTGGAAGCGCGGCGACCGAGGACGAGATCGCCGCCGAGCAGGCCGCCGCCCGCACCACAAACGTCGCCGCCTTCACCCGCAAGCGCCCGTCACGCCAGCCCTTCCCCGAGCATCTGCCGCGCGAGCGCGTGGTCGAGCCGGCGCCCGCCGCCTGCCTGTGCTGCGGCGGGGCGCGGCTGCGCAAGCTGGGCGAGGACGTCACCGAGACGCTGGAGGTGATCCCGCGCAGCTGGAAGGTGATCCAGCATGTGCGGGAGAAATTCACCTGCCGCGACTGCGAGGCGATCAGCCAGCCGCCGGCGCCGTTCCACGTCACGCCGCGCGGCTGGGCCGGGCCTAGCCTGCTGGCGATGATCATGTTCGAAAAGTTCGGCCAGCATCAGCCGCTGAACCGCCAGGCCGAGCGCTATGCGCGCGAGGGCGTGCCGCTCAGCCTGTCCACCCTGGCCGACCAGGTAGGCGCCTGCACGGCGGCGCTGATGCCGCTGTTCGAGCGGCTGGGCCGCATGTGATGGCGGCCGAGCGGCTGCATGGCGACGACACCACAGTGCCCGTGCTGGCCAGGGGAAAAACCGACATCGCCCGCGCGTGGGTCTATGTGCGCGATGACCGGCCATTCGGCGGACCGGCAGCCGCCGGCGGCAATGTTTTACTATTCGCGCGATCGCGGCGGCGAACATCCGCAGGCGCATCTGGCCGGATATGCGGGTATTTTCCAGGCCGATGCGTATGGCGGCTATGGCAAGCTTTATGAGGCCGGCCGAAGTCCGGGCTTGATTTTGGAAGCCGGCTGCTGGGCCCATGCGCGCCGAAAATTCTTTGTGCTGGCCGACGTCGAAGCCGCCGCACGAAGAAAGGCGCAAGGCAAGCCGGCTGCCGTGATATCGCCGCTCTGCCTGGAAGCGGTTCGGCGCATCGAGAGCTGTTCGATATCGAGCGCGACATCAACGGATACAGTGCCGAGCAACGTCGGCGGTCCGCCAGGAATTCAGCGCGCCCCTGGTCGCCGATCTGCACGCCTGGATGAGTGAGGAACGCAGAAAGCTTTCTGCGCGGCAACGATGTCGCCAAGGCGATGGACTACATGCTGAAGCGCTGGGCCGTGTTTGCCCGGTTCCTCGACGATGGCCGCATTTGCCTGACGAACAATGCCGCGGAGCGCGCGCTGCGCGGCATCGCCCTCGGCCGCAAGTCCTGGCTGTTCGCCGGCTCCGACCGCGGCGGCCAGCGGGCGGCCGTCATGTATAGCCTGATCGTCACGCGCCAAAATGAATGATGTCGATCCGCAGGCATGGCTGGCCTATGTCCTGGCCAACATCGCTCAGCACCCGATCAGTCGGCTGGATGATTTGCTGCCGTGGAATTGGCAGCCTCAAAATACGCTGGCGCGCCAAGCCGCCTGAGCGCCACCGCGGTACTCGCCGGATGGACAGGACGAAGATGACAAACAGCATTGAGCACTATCGCGGACGTTGGCCAAATTCCGATGCGCCTGCAGGCGAGCCGAGCTGGATCTATTATGAAGTCGACGTCGTAGCGGATGTTGTCGTACGCAAAGTTGACGTCTTCGCTGATGGCCGCATCGAGCGCGACAGCATCGCGCTCGAAGAGCGGAAGGGGGACAAATGCCCATCTCTCGTAGAAGGTCCATTCATGGAACCCGTGCGCCGCGCCGCGCTCGACCGCATCGCCACTGATGAGTTCGAGGCACTCTGGATGCAGGGCACGGACACACCGTTTTGGTTCCCTGACGGCTTCCCGAAAACCGCCCAACTATGAAGCCATCCCAAGTGCAGATCTGAGACCCTGCAGACTGCGGCCTTCGCCGGATGGATACTTTCCGCCGCGATGACCTCAATGGGATGGCTGCTCTGCCCACGCCAACGCGGTCGAGAACATTGCTGTGTTCGCGCCAGTCATTCTGATCGGGGCGGTAACCGGCGTGAGCACGCCGGCCACGGTGGTCGCGGCCGGTGTCTTCGTCGTGGCGCGTCTGGCGCATTATCTATTCTTCGTGTTTGGCGTCCCGTTCGCCCGCACGCCAGCTTTCCTCGTGGCCTCGGTCGCGACCGTGGTGATCGCCGCGACGTTGTTGGGCCACGGCATGTGACGCTTCGCGGATCGTCAATGCATTGGGGGCGACGGGTGCGAGTACACTTCGACCTCACCGAGATGCAGGCTGCCGGCCCCTCTGCGTTCGACGCGGACATACCGGCCCAGAACCGGCGGCGTGATCTGGCAATCGAATGGGTCGTCGTAGGCCGGTGAGACGCGGTCATCGATGTCCAGGAACACGCGGGCGAACAACT
Organism: uncultured Alphaproteobacteria bacterium; assembly: GCA_963756975.1. GTDB lineage: Bacteria > Pseudomonadota > Alphaproteobacteria > Acetobacterales > Acetobacteraceae > CAVRQM01. The sequence continues at coordinate 1,804,524 of CAVWPS010000002.1, forward strand.
CGCCGTCGGCACTGATCATTATCGACAAAGCTCGTCCCGGTATGCCTCCGCTTCCGTAAAGACGGACGGTGCCGACCGGATGACGGTCACCAAGGTCGACCTGCCACCACGGGTTTGCTTCGACGTCCGTGTGAAAACCCGCGTTTCCGGTCAGCACGCCGCAGTTGCCGCCTCCGGCGTCGATCGCGACCGGATCGCTCTCGGCGATGACAGGCTGTCGCGACCAAACGCCGACGGAACTCTGCCGGGCCGGGCGATCGAGCGCGATGTTGCCCGCGGGCGACAATAGCCGCCACAGACCGAGATCGCGCACGCCGCGCGACAACAGCTGCTCACGCAGGTCACGCAATGTCGCCCGGTCTCCTGTCGCGAGGCACATATTCAGGGCGCGCCCGCGAAACTTGTCGGCGAACCGATCGACGCTGAGAACCGAGTGCGCAACCGTGTCCGGCAGGACGGCGCGCGGGTCGTCCTCAAGCAGCGGCATCTCGGTCGAGAAATGAGGGAGGCGGACGAATTGCGCGAGCTCGCCCACCGCAAATCCCTCGCTGTGCAAGGCGCTCGACACGAAGCCCTCGCAAAACGGCCAAGCGGCCATCTTGCCCTCCGCGTGCATTTCCGCCAGCCGCCGGCGCTGATCGAACAGGAAGCGGATCGCGCGCCCTGTCAGGAATACCGTACTCAACGCGCTCCAGCTCAGCGATCGATACGGGACGTCGGCCAGCGAATGGCGATGACCCCAGCGCTCGACCGAGTTCGGGCCGAACGAGACGATCGCATCGAGTTCGCGGTCGCGCATCCGTTCGACGACTTGCATCAGCGGCAGATTGACCGCGACGTCGTCCTCGACCGCGAGATAGATGTCGTAGCCCGGCTGCTGCAGCATCGCGTCATACAGGCCGTAGTCGCAGTTCCACCACAGGGCGGGCGCCTTGGCGACCGGATCGCAAGGCAGGCCAAGCGCCTTGAAGGTCGCCACCGTGTGCGCGATCTTCGTGAACGGGGCGGTGTCGACCGGACCGCTGGCGCTCTCGTCGATAAGGATGAAAAGGTCCATTCCGGCGGTGCGCGCGGCCAGCCGCGTCGCGGCCCGGCGTGCGAACTCGTCCCATTGATAGGTTCGGAACAGGACCGCGATCCGGACGGTGCGCTTCGGTGGCGGCGCGAGCATGGCTGACGGCGCGGGGGTCTCGAAGATCGCGGCAGCCGCCGTCGCCCCCATGTTGGCGAACACCGCGCGCGCGGCCGCCATCACCTCCGGCCGGGTCGTCGCGGTCGCTATCTTGGCGTGGAGGTGCGAAGCCCAGTGCGCCAGCCACTGTGGAACCTCGAACAGCCAGCGCCTGGCGAACGCTCCATGCCAGAGCGCAAACTCCGCCATCGATCGCGCCGCCTCGGCCGCGATAACCGGGTCGTCGAGCGCGATGATCGGTTCGCTCCGCCGCGCTCGTGCCGTCGCCAGCCGCAGCGCCTCGACATCGGCCACCAGCACGCTCCAGATCTCCAGGCCCGACGTCTCGCGGGCCGGATCGATCTCCCAAGCGACATCGTGCGCTGGATCGATGTCCGGCGTGGGGCGGATCGCGAACCGCGTCCCCTCGAGCAAGCCCGCGACCGGGACGAGGCTGACCAGAACCGCCCATCCCGGGGCCGATCGGCACCGGAGATCGAGCGCCCGCGAGCCGGCCCCGCCCTCGACGACGCTGACGGTCAGGCCGCAGCTGGTCTCCTGCCGGTTGATGAGCAGGGCCAAAACCCGCAGCATCCGGTCCGAGCCGAAGGTCGCGGTCTCGCCGAGTGGCAGGAACCGGATTGGGCGAATGAACAGCCCGTTGCTTCGGTCGGCACCCGGCGTTCCCCCGTCGGGGACGAGCGCGCTGACCACTGCCTGGCCGCCGCCGATGACAGGCGGGATTTCCGGCCAGGGCTCGGGCGGGGCCGAGGCCATGATGGTGGTCAGCACTTGGCCGATCACGATCTGGCTCGGGGGCGACGGATGCATCCGGTCGCTCATGAACATCTTCGTCAGAGGTGAGTCCGCCGGCACAAGCCGCTCATACAGCGTTGCGATATTCAGAACGGTCACGGGCCGTGCCGCGGCGGAAAGCCCGTCGAGCAGGTCGGGCACGAGCGGCAGCGGTTCGAGCCGGCCGTCGGTGATGAGCGGGAGGATGAGACACAAAAGCCGGGCCTGCGGTTGCTGGCGTTCCGCCTCCGCCAGAAAGATCGCCAGCGCGGCCCGCCGCTGGTCGGCATCGTATTGACCCTGCTCGGTCGCGGTGTGATCGGTCGGCGTGGTCTCGAAAATGATCCAGTCGTAGCGAACGGACCAAAGTTCGTGGGTGAGCGCGAACGGCAAGACGACATTGGGGCAGGCGCCGAGCGCCATATGGCGCAGGTCGAAGCGGACCGGGTCGATGTAGGCGGAGTAACCGTGCCGCATCACGCTATTCGAATTGCCGATAATGGCGACGGTCAGTTGCCCCATTCGACCCTCCGCGAACTGGCCCGCTCCGGATGCCGGGCCGGCAGGACCCGAAGGCTACCCCGGTGCGACACGGCCCGTAAGTCCGCTCCGCCGCCACCCTCGCTGGACGCCACGAATATGCGTTGACAAGAATATTCTAATGAAGGCATATGAAGATATGCCCGACGCATTCGAAGCCCTAGCCGATCCGAACCGGCGCGCCATCCTCGCCCTGCTCCGCCACGGCGAGCAGACGGCGGGGCGTCTGGTCGAGGCCCTGTCGCTGCCCCAGCCCAACGTCTCCAAGCAGCTCCGGGTGCTGCGCGAGGCGGGTCTGGTGCGGGCCAGGATCGACGGACCGCGCCGCCTGTACAGCATCGATCCGGAGCCGCTCATGGCGCTGGATCGCTGGCTTGCCGACTACCGGTCGTTCTGGACGGCGAGGCTCGACGCGCTGGGCAACCACCTGGAACGGAGCGAATGAGCATGGACGCGATCGATGGCGATGTCGGCACGTTTGCCGAGGCGGCGGACGGCACGGTGACACTGCGCTACGAGCGAATTTTTCCACGGCCGATCGGCACCGTATGGTCGGCCATCACGCAGCCGGAGCGGATCGCGGACTGGCTGGGCGCGGGCGAGCTGGAGCCGCGCGCGGGTGGCCGTTTTTCAGTGCGGGTCGGTCCCGGCGGCCGGGTGGCGATCGACGGCAGAGTGCTGACTTGGGAACCACCTTCGGTGCTGGCCTGCACCTGGAGCTGGCCCGGCGGCACCGAGACCGTCATTCGCTTCGACCTCACGGCATCCGGTGCCACATCGACACGGCTGGTGTTCACCCATACCGGCCTGCCCGCCGACCAGGTGGCCTCGGTCCTGCCGGGCTGGCACATTTATCTGGAGCGGCTGGCGCAGGTCGTCGCTGGCACCAGGCCCGAGGCGGATTTTTCCGCCCGGCACGCGGAAATCCGGGCGCTATACGGCCGGCGGTACGGCACCGAGGCGGCGGTGTGCGAGCCGACGCAAGCCGTAGCGGACTGACCGACGGACAGTGTCGTCGCCGAGCCGGCATGGGAGGCGGGGCGGTTCGCCCGCGAAGATGCGCTCGATCTCGGCTTGGTCCGGCAGGGGCGCGAACAGCACCTGGACGAAGCCGAGCCCGACCTGCCCGTCATCCGCGATCAACTCCAGCGCGGCCACGTTCGCGTCGTCGGCGCGCTGGAGCGTTGTTTCACGGCCCGGGAACACCCTGATCGAAAGCAGTTACCGGCGCGTCGGCAACCACCTCTCGCCGATACGGCCGGGCGAGAGCATCTGGAGAGCGTCGATGCGTGCCGTGCGCGCGACGCGGACCGCGCGGAAGCGGCGTTGCGGGCGCGGCCCTGACACGCAACCTCGGCGGGCTCCGAGGGCGGGCTTTCGGTGCGCAGCGCCGGCTCCCATATCCGGCCAACGGGTGGGGACGGCATCATGGCGGCTGACGCGACCGAAACCGTAAAACCGGTCCGTGGCCGGCCGAAGAAGTTCGACCGCGCGACCGCCCTGCGGCAGGCGATGGAGCTGTTCTGGGAGCGCGGCTACGAGGGCACGTCGTTCGACGACCTGATCGGCGCCATGGGGATCAGCCCGTCGAGCTTCTACAACGCGTTCGCCAGCAAGGAGCGCCTGTATCAGGAGGCGACGCGCGAATACATGGCGTGCGCGTCGACATGGTTTTCCGCCGAGCTCGCCGCCGCGACCGACACAAAAACCGCGTTCCGGCGATTGCTGGACGCGGCGGCGCGCGAGTTCACCCGTGACGACGTCCCGTCCGGCTGCATGATCTCGACGGCCGGCTTGCAGGTCCCGCCGTCGCTCCGGGCCGTGCGCGACATGATGGTCGGGTTTCGCCAAGCCGCGCAGGTGGCGATGGCGGCGCGCATCCGCAAAGGCATCGACGACGGCGACGTGCCGCAAGACACCGATGTCGACTCGCTGGCCGCGTTCTACAGCGCGTTGTCGCGCGGGATGGCGGTTCAGGCCCGCGACGGCGCGGGGCGGGAGCGGCTGCGATCCATCGTCGAGATCGGGATGCGGGCGTGGCCGGTGCCGCCGGATCGTTCCGGGCGGTAATCTGGGTCCATCGCTCCAAACAGCTTGATCGTGGGCTCGCGATCACCAAGACGCTGGCCAAGGAGTTCGCGGCGCGAAAGATCCGCGTCACCGGCGTCAACCCGGGGTTCGTCGTGACCGAGGGCACCAACTCGGCCGGCATGGTCGGCGGCGAGTTCGAGGCTTGGGCGCTCGCCAACACGCCGCTCGGACGCGTCGGCCGTCCCGAGGACATCGCGGCCGCGGTCGCGTTCCTGGCGTCGGACGACGCGAGCTGGATCACCGGCGAGTCGCTGGTCGTGTCCGGCGGCAACGGGATGTCGTTTTCTACGCTGTCGGCATTCGCCCTCTGACGAACTCGAAACTCCGCCGGGCACCCTCGGCGGGGTCGGGCCAGCGATCGAGTTCGTTGGTGATCCAGCCGCGATAGCCGATGTCGGTCAGCGCCTGCAGCACGGCACCGTTGTCGCAGTCGCCCTCGTCCACCGGGGTGAACGCGAACGGCGTCCGTCGCAAACCTTTCAGGTGAATGTACGAGATCCGGTCGGCATGTTCGCGCACCATCTCGGCCGGGACGCCGCCGGCCGCCGCGAGGTGCGCGGTATCCGGGCAAAAGCCGATCGAGGTTTTCGCGAAAATCTTGCGCACCTCGTCCGGTCCTTCGACCAGCGTCGTCAGATGCGGGTGGTAGTGCGCCCGCAGCCCGCGCGCGCGGCATAGCGCGTCGACCCGGTCGAGCGAGCGCGCCAATGCATCGAGGTCGCCGTCGCGCGCGCCGGTCGCACGCTTGGCACCGCCACCGACGACCAGATGCTCGGCCCCGAGGTTTTGTGCCGCATCGGCTGCGCGCGTGATGCGCGAAAACTCCTCGTCGAGGATGTCGTCGAAGATGAAATTGGCACCGCTGTAGACGGCGACAAGTTTCAGGTGGTGCGTGTCGAGGATCGCGCGGATGTCGGCGGCACCATCCACCACATTGCCGTCGAAAAACTCGATCCCCTCGTATCCGGCGGCGGCGATTTCGCGGGCCGCGCGGTCCATGTCGCCGAACGTCACGTAGGTGAGTTGGGCGATCGACGTGACGCCGACCGCGTTGCCGCCGAGCGGCCCCCAGCAGTTCGCGTGGTAGGCGAGCTTCCAGCTCACGCCGGTACCCTCGCCGCACTGCGCGCCGAGGCGGCGAACCGGCCACGCTCGGCGATGATGTGGTCCGCCACGCGCCAGGCATTGGCCATGATCGACAGCGTCGGGTTGGCCCCGGTCGCGGTCGGGAACGACGAGCCGTCGACCGCGAACAGATTGGCGACCTCGTGCGCCTGACAGTATCTGTTCAACACCGATGTCGCCGGATCGTCGCCCATCCGCGCCGTGCCGTGCTGGTGCGAACAGTTGCCCGTCACCCGTTCGGCGTACACCTTCGTCACCGTCTTCGCCCCCGCCGCCTCCAGCACGTCGGCGCCGCGGTCGATCAGGTAGCGGCCCTGCGCCAGATCGTTCTCGTGCGGTTGCAGCGTCACCCGCGCGACCGGCAGGCCCCAGCTATCGACCATCGTGTCGTCGAGGTCGACGCGGTTGTCGTGCCGCGGCATGTCGTGCAGCACCATCGCGACCGCCATCGAGTGGTTGAACGCCTCGCGGTCGACCCGCTTCGCCTCCGCACCCCAAGACGGCGAGCCGGGCAGGCGCCAGTTGATCGGCAACGGGATGCCGACGCCGGCCGCCGCGATGTGACCGCCGCCGACGAAGTTGCGCGACGGATTGTGCTCGTAATGCTGAAAGCTCGACGCGCTGACGTAGCCGCCGCCGGCCCACGCGTACACGGGATCCTCGAACACGCCGACGGCCGCACTGTATTCGTGAAACGTCACGTTGCGCCCGACCAGATCGTTGCCGTTGGCCAGCCCGTTCGGAAACCTCGCGCTTTTCGACAACAGCAAAAGTCGCGCCGTCTCGACCGCGCCGCATGCGAGCAGGAACACGTCCGCGTCCTGTTCGACCATATCGCCGTCCGCATCCTCGTACAGCACGCTCCCGATCCGCCCGTCCGCGTCGAGTATCAGCTCGCGCACGTAGCAGTCCGGACGCAGATCGTAGCGTCCGGTCGCGACTGCGTCGGGGATGAACACGTTGAGCGCGCTCGATCGTGTTCCGGTGGGGTCGCCATGCTGCTGCGCGAACGCGCTGATCACCGTCGCCGGACGGCCGTTGAACGGTCGCGACAAGGCGGCCTGCGGCATCGGAAACGAGTTCCAGCCGAGTGCCGCGCAGCCCCGGTGAAAATTCTCGGCATACCGCGACATCGGCATCGGCGGGCACGGATAGTCGCGGCTGCGCGGACCTTCGAACGTGTTGGCGCCGGCCAGGCCGGACACGCCGAACGCCCATTCGACGCGGTCGTAATACGGCTCCAGATCGTCGTACCCGATCGGCCAGTCGGCCAGCGTCGTCCCTGCCAGCGGCCCGGCGATGCTGCGGAGGCGGAAATCGTTGGGCGTGAAGCGCGGCAGCCAGCCCTGCCAATGAACCGTGCCGCCGCCGACCATCTGCGGCACCGGGCAGAACATGTTCTCGACCGCAGGCTCGTCGGCCGTGGTGCGCGACGTGCGGGGGTTCAGGATCGGGTCGGGCCAGAGATTGTACCGGTTGATGTTGGCCAGCTCGTCGCCGCCGAAACTCTCGCGCTTGCGCCACGGCCCGCGCTCCAGCCCGACGACGCGCACGCCCGCCTCGGTCAGCACTTTGGCCGCCGTCGCACCCGAGGCACCGGCGCCGATGATGCAAACCTCCGTCCGGTCCGGCTTACGCGCCATGATGCATCCTCCGGTTCTCGGGCGACGGATCGGTGTGTCCCTCGCTGAAATACCGCAGCGTCGAGTATCGCCCCTCGTGCACCTCCGCGAGCGACGCGGGACCGGGGAAGCCGATCGTCTCCCAGCCGATGCGATCGCGGTTGCCGCCGTAGATCGGGTCGGCGAGGAAGCCCTGCCGCGTGTGGGTCACGAGCAACGGCAGGAAATCGAGGTCCGTCTCGGTGCTGGTCTGCTGCAGCGCGGGACCGGTCGAGGCCGGGCCGCCGAGCGCGTACGCGGGCGACAGCGCGCTGTCGGGCCAGTGCTCGCGGCGTTCGATCGCGTACAGCACGGAATCCTGTTGCTCGGGCGGTAGTTGCGCGAACTTGGCACCGAAGCTGTGCAGCGCACGGCTATCGAGTTCGCGCACGCCGTCCGCGTACTTGACCCGCATGATGTCGATGCGGGTTTGCCACGCCACGGCCGCGCGTCCGGTTAGCCGCTCGAACCCGCTGCCGTCGGGTTTCGCGTAGATGAACCCGATGCCGGAAAGATAGCGGTCCACAAAGTCGATCGCGCCCGCCTCGGCGGCACCCGGCGTATCGTCGGACGGAATGATCCGGGCCATCGCGGCTGCGATCGTGGCCCGTTGATGCGGATCGAAGAACATCGTTTCCCCTCCTGTTTAGCGGCAACCCGCCATATTCGGCGGTGAAGCCATCATCGGCGCCAGCGTGCGCGCGATCTTGCACCGGCTCGGGCGATGATAGCCCGGCATCGTCGGCTGGCGGTTCAAGATCAGACGAAGAAAGTGTCCGTTGGCCAGCGGCACCCGGATCACGCCCAGCAATGCGAGCCGGGACGCGATGGTTCCCCTCGGCAGACCCTGGATAATGCCTTCGCCGATCGAGGCGACCCGGTCGCGGTATTCCGCCGCAAGCTCGGGGACGTGGCTGTGATACAGGCCGACCGCGACCGACCAGTCGTGCCCGCTCTCGTCGTCGTAGAGCTGGCGCAGGAAGGTGGCCGCGTAGCGCGCGTTCAGCCACGGGTCGAACCCGTCCTCGACGGTCGCGAACGCGTGCGGGTGATATTGCAGGTTGATCTGCAGGCAGCCGACATCGACGAAATGGGCGAGTTTCGCGGCCGGTCCACGCACCCATGCGGCGGCCTCGGCTTGCGTCGCGAAGGTGAGGTCCGTCCCGTCCGCGTCGATGGTCCACGGCCACGCGCCGCTTTCCACCCGCGCGATGCGGCCCATCAGCCCGTCCGGAATACCGGCCTGCGTTCCGGCGGCGGCGGCGGCGCGCAGGCAGGCTTCGCCCGGCGTGTCCGTTCCGGCGGGGATCACATGGCGCGCCCACGCGGGGGCGGCCAGCAACAGCAGTAGACTAAGGGTCGCTGCGAAGCAGCTTGATACGCTTGCCATCGACGCCCAACGCGATCCGCCCGGCTTTCAGCGACCGCGCGTCGTCGCCGAACAGCTCGGCCCGCCAGCCGTGCATGGCCGGAACGTCCGGCGTGTCCTCGGTCGCGAGCCGGTCGAGGTCATCGGAACTCGCGACCAGCCTCGGTGCCACGTCGTGGCGCTCGCACGCGGCGGCCAGCAGCACTTTCAGCAAGCTCACCAGCGCCGGCGACGGTTTCGGGCCATCGCGCCCGCCCGGCTCCGGCAACGCATCCTCGGGCAACGCCTTTGCGCGGGCGATGGCGGCAAGCAGGCCGGCGCCCATCTTGCCCTCGGCGAAGCCACGGGTAATGCCGCGTGCGCGTGAAAGGTCGTCGGCGGTTTCGGGGGCGGTGGCGGCGAGGTCGAGCACCAGCTCGTCCTTGACGATGCGCTGGCGCGGGACGTTGGCCTTCTGCGCCTCCCGCTCCCGCCACGCGGCGATCGCGCGCAGCACGCCCAGCATCCGCCGGTTCGACGTGCGCGGCCGCAGCCGCTCCCACATCCGCTCCGGGTCCGGGTTGTACAGCGCCGGGTCGGCCAGTCCGGCCAGTTCCTCGGCGACCCAGGCGAGCCGGCCCTCGCGGCCCAGCTTCTCGGTCAGCGCCTCATAAACCCGGCGCAAATGCGTCACGTCGGCGGCGGCGTAGGTGATCTGCGAGGCCGACAGCGGGCGCGCCGACCAGTCGCTGAACCGGTGTGCCTTGTCGATCTGCCCGCCGGTCAGGCCGGCCACCAGCGCGTCGTAGCCGACCTGGTCGCCGAAGCCCGCCACCATCGCCGCGATCTGGGTATCGAACAGCGGCACCGGGGGTGCGCCGAACAACTGGACGAAGATCTCCACGTCCTGCCGTGCGGCATGGAACACTTTGACCACCGCAGGATCGGCCAGCAGGCGGCCGACCGGGGCGAGGTCGAGGCCCGGCGCCTCGGCGTCGATCACCGCGACCTCGTCCTCGCCGGCGAGCTGGATGACGCACAGCTCGGGCCAGTAGGTCCGTTCGCGCATGAACTCGGTATCGACCGTCACGAAAGTTTCGCGGGCCAACCGATCGCAGAGGGCTGCGAGTTCGGCGGAGGTCGTTATCAGGGAGGGGGCGGGGAACGCCACCCGGGATGGCCGGGGCATGCGCAGTCCCCTACACCCGAGACCGGGCACGCGAAAGCCAGGGCACGCGAAAGATGGGACGATAATGCTGACCACGGCGGGCGGCGACCTTCAGGGCGCCACATGGATCGATTTGCTGGAACCGACCGAGGCGGAGGCGGCCGATGTCGCGGCCGCGACCGGGCTGCGCGTGCCGCGCGTGACCGAGTTGTCGGAGATCGAGACATCGAGCCGCCTGCAGCGCGCCGGCGACGTGCTGACGTTGTCGGTCCCGGCACTGGGCAAGACCGCGCGGGGCCGGGCGGCGCCGGTCGGCTACGTGCTGACGAAGGATCGCCTGCTGACGATCCGCTTCACGTCGCTTGCCGCGTTCGACGCACGGCTGGCCGGGGCCGCGCACCACCAGGACAGCTCGATCGGTCATTTCGTCGGGCTGATCGAGACGGTTGTCGACCACATCGCCGATCTGCTGGAGGAGCAGGCCGCGTCGCTCGACGGGTTTTCCGCCGCCGTCTTTCGCCCCACCGCCGCCGGCGGCCCGCCCGCCCGTGCGGAAAAGCGGCTGCGCGGCGTGATGGCCGGTCTGGGCGATACCGGCGACTTGCTCGGGCGATTGCGCGACACGTTGCTCGGCTATTCGCGCGCGGTGCCGTACGTGCTCGTCAATGCCGCCGAATGGCTGCCGTCGGAGGCGCACGAGCGCCTGGAATCGCTGCGGTCCGACATCGCCTCGCTGTCCGACTACGACACGAGGCTGACCGAGAAGGTGCAGTTCCTGCTGGACGCGACGCTCGGCTTCATCAACATCGAGCAGAACGCGATCATCAAGGTGCTCACCATCGTCAGCATCGTCGGCATCCCGCCGACCTTCATCGCGAGCCTGTATGGCATGAACTTCAAGGATATCCCGGAGCTCGGGTGGAGTTTCGGCTACCCGTACGCGCTGGGGCTGATGCTGGTGACGGCACTGGCGCCGGTGGTCTGGTTCCGGGTCAAGGGCTGGCTCTGATCCGGTTTGAAGACGGCCCGCGTCGCCGGCGCGGGCCGAAATCACGCGCGCTGGATCAGGCTTTCGCCGAGCGCTGGGTCAGATACGCGGTCACGAGGCCTGGAAGGTGTTCGCCGAGCCAGTCGCCCATCTCCTGCTCCTCCTTCATCGACTGCTCCAGCACCGCCTTGTCCTCGGGCGCGCCGGCCGCCTCGGCCATGCCGACGAGCGCCTTGTAGGAGCCGATCTCGTACGCCTTGTAGCCGATCGCCGAGAGGACGTTCTTCAGCACCTCGTCGTCCGCCGCGAGGTGCGCGAGGCCGGCCACGGTCGCGACCGTCCCGGCCACCGCTTCCTTGGCGACCGAGGCGTGCGTCCCGTGCTTGGCCAGCAGGTCGTCGAGCCGGGCGGCCTGCGTGGTCGACCGCTGGCGCTCCTGCTCCATCCGCGCGTGCAATTCGGGGTAGGCTTTCATCCGCGGCAACTCGTCCTTGACGGTGCCGATGGCCTGGGTCTCGACCGCGTGCTGGTTTCGCAGCCCGGTCAGGTAGACGTCTTTGGCCACGCCGATGTCGATCATTGATCCGCTCCGGTTGGGTGAACGTCGAGGCGGCAACGCCGTTCGGCGCGCGAGGATCGGCACGACCCCGATCAGAATAGTTTGCCCTTGCCAGCCTGTCGTGAGCGCCCAACTCGGCTGGTCGCCTCTCACGGATGACCGCCTCCCACGGACGACCGGGCGGCACGAGACGCTTGCACCAGGACCGTCGCGGGATTACCTAGACAGCACACCTTAAAACTCCATCGCTTTGGAGGGTGGCCTTAACGGGCCGCCTTTTTCGTATGTCCGATCACGATCCTCTCGACGACCAGACCACATCAGACGAGTTCGACGACCAGCCGCGCCACGCGGGGCTGGAGGCGAAGATCGCCGAGATCGTCACCCCATCGCTCGAGGGCATGGGTTACGAACTTGTCCGCATCGCCGTGCTCGGGCGTGATCGCCCGACGGTGCAGATCATGGCCGACCGTGCCGATCAGGCGCCGTTCACGGTGACCGATTGCGAGGCGATCAGCCATGCGCTCGGCGCGGTGATCGACGTCGCCGACCCGATCAAGTCGAATTGGACGCTGGAGGTCAGCTCCGCCGGCATCGACCGGCCGCTGACGCGCCGGAAGGACTGGACCCGGCATCTCGGTCATCAGGCGCGGGTCGAGCTGGACATGCCGCAGGACGGCCGCCGCCGGCTGATCGGCGCGATCGTCGGGGCCGACATGAACGGGGCCACGATCCGCCTGCCGGACGGGGTCGAGATGACCGCCCCGTACGACAATATCCGTCGTGCCAAGCTCGTGCTCACCGACGCCTTGATCGCCGAAAAAGCCCAACCCGAACCGCTTAACTGAGAGGCCGCCACCCATGGACACCTCCGTCGCCCGCCCCGAACTCCTGCTGGTCGCCGATGCCGTCGCGCGTGAAAAGTCGATCGAGCGCGAAGAAGTCATCGAGGCCATGGAGCAGGCGATCCAGAAGGCCGGCCGCAACAAATACGGCGAGGGCAAGGACATCCGCGCCACGATCGACCGCAAGACGGGCGACGTGAAACTGAGCCGCTGGACCGAGGCGGTCGAGGTGGTCGAGAACGAAGAGACCCAGATCCCGGTCCACATCGCGCGGAAATTCCAGCCGGGGATCGAGATCGGCGGGCATCTGGTCGACCCGCTGCCGCCGATCGATTTCGGCCGGATCGCGGCGCAGACGGCCAAGCAGGTGATCGTCCAGCGGGTGCGCGAATACGAGCGCAAGAAGCAGTTCGACGAGTTCAAGGATCGCGTCGGCGAGGTCGTGAACGGCGTCGTCAAGCGCACCGAGTACGGCAACCTGATGGTCGAGATCGGCCGCGCGGAAGCGCTGCTGCGGCGCGACGAGCTGATCCCGCGCGAAAGCTTCCGCAACGGCGACCGGGTTCGCGCCTACATCTACGACGTGCGCGACGAGTTGCGCGGGCCGCAGGTGTTCCTGTCGCGCACGCATCCCGGCTTCCTGGCGAAGCTGTTCGCGCAGGAAGTGCCGGAAATCTACGACGGCATCATCGAGATCAAGGCGGTCGCCCGCGACCCGGGCAGCCGGGCGAAGATGGCGGTGATTTCGCGCGACCAGTCGATCGACCCCGTCGGCGCCTGCGTCGGCATGCGCGGCAGCCGGGTGCAGGCGGTCGTCCAAGAGCTGCAGGGCGAGAAGATCGACATCATTCCGTGGAGCCCGCAGGCGGCGACGTTCGTCGTGAACGCGCTCGCCCCCGCCGAGGTGACGAAAGTCGTCATGGACGAGGATGCCGGGCGCGTCGAAGTGGTCGTGCCCGACGACCAGCTGTCGCTCGCGATCGGCCGTCGCGGCCAGAACGTGCGCCTCGCGAGCCAGCTGACGCGCTGGGACATCGACATCCTGACGGAAGCCGAGGAGAGCGAGCGCCGGCAGGAAGAATTCCGCCGCCGGACGGGATTGTTCGTCGACGCGCTGGATGTCGATGACGTCATCGCCGGGTTGCTGGTGGCCGAAGGGTTCAACACGATCGAGGAGCTGGCGTTCGTCGATCATGACGAGCTGGCATCGATCGAGGGCTTCGACGACAGCGTCGCCGACGAACTGATCCGGCGTGCCGAGCAGCATCTGATCGCGCGCGACGGCGTGCTCGACGAGCAGCGGCGGACGCTGGGCGTCAGCGACGACATCGCCTCGGTCGAGCTGCTGACGCCGCAGATGCTGGTGGCCTTGGGCGAGAAGGGCATCAAGTCGCTCGACGATCTGGCCGACCTCGCGGCGGACGAGCTGGTCGAGATCGTCGGCGAGACCAGCATGGAAGAAGCGACGGCCAACGAGATCATCATGGCCGCCCGCGCCCATTGGTTCGATGACGAAGCGGTGCCGGTCCCCGAGGGCGATGCGCCGGACGACGTGGCGGCCGAGGAGCAAACCTCCGCGGACGACGAGCCGAGTGACATGCCGGACGAAGGCGAGCAGGAGAGCGGCGACGAGCCAGGCTGAGGCGTCCGACGAAGCGGCGATCGCGGATGAGCCGGAGCGCGGACCGCTCCGGCGCTGCATCGTCACGCGCGAGCAGGGCAGCCGGACCGAAATGATCCGGTTCGTTCTCTCACCGGACCGGGTGGTGACGGCCGACCTGGGCGCACGGCTGCCCGGACGGGGAATGTGGTTGAGTGCGCGGCGCGATGTGCTATCTAAGGCTTGCACCAAGGGCGCATTCGCACGGGCGGCGCGCGGCGTGGTGACGGTGCCACCTTCCCTCCTTCCCGAGCTGATTGCTGCACTCGAGGGGCGGATCGCGGATTACATCGGCCTCGCCCGGCGCGCGGGCCAAGCCGTATGCGGCTTCGACAAGGCGCGCGAGTGGTTGAGTGGGACTTCGCGGACGCGGGCCGGCCTGATCGTTCAGGCGCGCGACGGCAGCCCCGACGAACGGGCACGCTTCGCCCGCGCGGCACCGGACGTGCCGGTGATCGCCCCGCTGACGGGCGAGCGACTGGGATTGGTGTTTGGGCGGGATCACGTGGTTCACGTGGCGATCGCGTCGGGACGCTTGGCGGAGGGTCTGCGCACGGATGCGCAACGCCTGGACGGCTTGATCGGGTAAACGGGGTACTGCGAACACATGAGTGAAGGCAACGATCAGGACGCGGCCAAGGGCCGGCTCTCGCTGCGTCCGGCGGGTCCGATGGGATTGGGGCGGACCGTCGATGCGGGATCCGTCCGCCAGAGTTTTAGCCATGGCCGCTCCAAAGTGGTCCAGGTCGAGGTGCGCAAAAATCGCGCGCCCGCACCCGCCAAGCCTTCGGCACCGTTGCCGAGTGCCGCCGCCGGCGCGCCGTCCTCGGCGACCAAGCCCGCGCCCAGCGTGGGCCGTCCGCCGTCCGGTGCCGGACGCGCGCTGACCGCGACCGAACTCGCCGCCCGCCAGCGCGCGCTGGTCGAGCAGCAGAAGGACAATGCGCGCCGCGAGGAAGCTCGCCGCGAGCAGGAGAAGATCAGCATCCTCTCGGCCGCCGAGGAGGCCCGCCGCCGCGAGGAGGAGGCCCGTCGCGCCGCCGAGGAGGCCGCGAGCGCCGCCGCCGAGGCCGAGCGCCGCGAGAAGGTGGACGCCGCCGACCGCGCCGCCGCCGCCGCCGCGCAGACCGCCCCGGTTCCGCCGGCCCAGCGTGGCGTCGACGCGCGCCGTGCGACGCCGCGCCCGGCAGCCGGGTGCGCCTGCCGCTCCGGCCGCCCCGCTCGAGACGTTGCGGCTGAAGCCGACGCGGCCCGGCGAGGAAGAAGACGACCGTGGTCCCGTGCGCCGCCCCGGCGGTGTCGCCGGTGGCCTCGCCGCCCGCAAGCTGCCGGCCGCCGCGCCGAAGAAGCCGGTCGACGACCGCCGCAACCGCACCGGTCGCATCGACGTCCAGGCCGCGATCGAGGGCGAGGACGAAAAGGTCCGCAGCCTGTCCTCGGTCCGCCGCCAGCGCGAGCGCGAGCGCCGCCAGCAGGAGCTGGAGCGTCTGCGCGCCGACCAGGTGAAGGTCGTGCGCGAGGTCGTGCTGCCCGACGCGATCACCGTGCAGGAGCTCGCCGCCCGTATGGCCGCCCGCGTGCCCGACGTGATCAAGGCGCTCATGAAGATGGGCGTCATGGCGACGCTGACCGAGAGCCTCGACGCCGACACGGCCGAGCTCGTGGTTCAGGAGTTCGGCCACAAGGTGAAGCGCGTCAGCGAGGACGACGTGGAGAGCGGGCTGGAAGGCACCGTCGACGTCGGCGCCGATCTGATGCCGCGTCCGCCCGTGGTCACGATCATGGGCCATGTCGACCACGGCAAGACGTCGCTGCTCGATGCGCTGCGTGCGACCGATGTCGCGGCCGGCGAGGCGGGTGGCATCACCCAGCACATCGGCGCCTATCAGGTGACGTTGCCGTCCGGCAGCCGCATCACGTTCATCGACACGCCCGGCCACGAGGCGTTCACGGCGATGCGCAGCCGTGGCGCGCAGGTGACCGACATCGTGGTGCTGGTCGTGGCGGCCGATGACGGCGTGATGCCGCAGACGATCGAGGCGATCCGTCACGCGAAGGCGGCCAACGCGCCGATCATCGTGGCGATCAACAAGATGGACAAGGCGGACGCCAACCCCGACCGCGTCCGCAACGAGCTGCTGCAATACGACATCGTCGTCGAGGCGATGGGCGGCGACACGCAGGATGTCGAGGTTTCGGCGACCAAGCGGACCGGTCTCGATGCGCTCGAGGAGGCGATCCTGCTGCAGGCCGAAGTGCTCGACCTGCGCGCGAACCCCGACCGCACGGCCGAGGGTTCGGTCATCGAAAGCAGGCTGGATCGCGGTCGCGGCCCGGTGGCCACGATGCTGGTCCAGCGCGGCACGCTGCGGACGGGCGACATCGTCGTCGCCGGCTCCGAGTGGGGCCGGGTGCGCGCGATGCTCGACGACAAGAACAAGCCGCTCAAGGAGGGTCTGCCCTCGATGCCGGTGGAGATCCTCGGCCTCGACGGGGTTCCGGTCGCGGGCGAGCCGTTCGTCGTCGTCGAGAACGAGGCACGGGCGCGCGAAGTCAGCGAGTTCCGCCAGCGCAAGACGCGTGACCGGCATGCCGGCGCGCAGACGGCCGCGCGCGGGACGCTCGACGAGATGCTGGCCCGCATTCAGGCCGGCGTGCAGAAGGAAGTCGCGGTCCTGATCAAGGCCGACGTCCAGGGCAGCTCCGAGGCGATCCAGGCCACGGTGCTGAAACTGGCGCACGAGGAGGTGCGGGTTCGCGTCCTGCTCAGCGCGGTCGGCCAGATCACCGAGAGCGACATCCAGCTGGCGCGCGCCAACAGTGCCGTCATCGTCGCGTTCAACGTCCGCGCCACCACGCAGGCCAAGGCGCTGGCGACCCGCGACGGCGTCGACATCCGCTACTACTCGATCATCTACGACGTGGCCGACGACATCGAGAAGCTGGTCCGCGGCAAGGTCGCCCCGAAGGCGCGCGAGAAGTTCCTGGGGTATGCCGAGATCCGCAAGGTGTTCGACATCACCAAGACCGGCAAGGTCGCCGGTTGCATGGTCACCGAGGGTCTGGTCAAGCGCGGCTCCGGCGTGCGGCTGCTGCGCGAGGGCGTCGTGATCCACAACGGCGAGCTGACGCAGCTGAAGCGCTTCAAGGACGACGTTCGCGAGGTCGCGCGTGGCTACGAGTGCGGCCTGTCGTTCGCGAACTTCGAGGATCTGCGCGAAGGCGACGTGGTCGAGTGCTTCGACGTGGAGATGATCCCGGCGTGAGCGTGAGGGGCGCCACATCGGCGCGATCGGCGGCCGCTCGCGCGCCGACCCAGCGGCAACTGCGCGTGTCGGAGGAAATCCGGCACGTGCTGAGCGGCATCTTCTCGCGCGGCGAGTTGCGCGATCCGGACCTGCTGTTCACCACGATCACGGTGACGGAGGTGCGGATCGCGCCCGATCTGCGGCGCGCGACCGCATTCGTCGCGGCACTCGGGGCGGACGTGGCGGAGAAGATCCCGGCGCTGAACCGGGCGGCCGCATACCTGCGGGGCGAGGTCGCGAAGGCGTTGCGGTTGCGGGTGGCCCCGGAGATTTCGTTCCAGCCGGATACCAGCCTGGACTACGCGATGCACGTGAACGACCTGCTGCATCGTCCCGACGTGGCACGCGACCTATCGCGTATGGCAGAAGAGTAGGATAATGGCGCAACCTGCGGTGTTGCGGATAGAGGACTACCGATGACGGTGTTCAACTGTGCGCTGACATTGGGGCGGAACAGGCGGGCGGAAGCGGAGTTAGTCGCGGTCGGACACGGCGTGAGCGGAGTAGGAAGGCGCTGGATGATTCGCACGCGCTGGTGGTGGCGAGAGTGCGCGAGGGGACTTGATGGTGATCGGGCTTGAGGGGAGTCTCGGGAGGGGGTGGTTGTGAGGTATGGGCCCTGATCGAATGAGCCGTATCCGCAAGCCGCGTGGCCTCCCGCTCGACGGGTGGCTCGTCGTCGACAAGCCTCAGGGCATCACCAGCACCGATGTGGTCAACCGCGTCCGCCGCGCGTTCGACGCGCAGAAGGCGGGCCATGGCGGGACGCTCGATCCGCTTGCGACCGGGTTGCTGCCGGTGGCGTTCGGGTCGGCCACCAAAACCGTGCCGTACGTGATGGACGGGACGAAGGTCTACCGCTTCACGCTCCGCCTGGGCGACGCGCGCGACACCGACGACGCCGACGGCCAGACCGTCGAGACATCGGACACGCGGCCGGACGATGCGGCGATCCGCACCGCCCTGGTGGCGTTCATCGGCGACATCATGCAGGTGCCGCCCGCCTATTCGGCGATCAAGATCGCCGGCGAGCGCGCGTACGACATGGCCCGGGACGGCCGCGCGCCGGTGATCGAGGCGCGCCCCGCGCGCGTCGACCGGTTCGAGCTGATCGAGCGCACCGACGCCGATACGGCGGTGTTCGAGGTCCAGTCCGGCAAGGGCGTCTACATGCGAAGCCTGGCCCGCGATCTGGCGCGCGCCTGCGGCAGCGTCGGGCATGTCGCGGCGCTGCGGCGGCTGCGGGTCGGGCCGTTCACCGAAGCGCAATCGATTTGTCTGGACAAAATCATTCCCGGGGCGGATATGCCGCCTGCGTCCCCGAACCTCCTGCTCCCCGTTGCGACCGCGCTGGCCGACATCCCGGCACTGGCCCTAACGGACGCGGAGGCCACAGGCCTGTCACACGGTCAGGCGATCAGCCTGGTCGAGTTGATGGGCCGAATTCCGTTGGCCGCCAATCCCGATCGCGGGTTGGCGCGCGCAATGGCGGGGAGCCGCGTCGTGGGATTGTGCCGGCTGGAAGATGGCTGGCTCAAGCCCGAACGGATGCTTTGACCGTGACGCGCCGTTTCACACCCATATATCAGGAGTAGGCGATGTCGCTGACGACCGAGACGCGCGCTGAAATCGTGCGCGATTACGCGACCGGGGAGTCCGACACGGGCAGCCCGGAAGTTCAGGTGGCGCTGCTGTCCAACCGGATCAGCTACCTCACCGAACACCTCAAGATCCACGCCAAGGATTTCCATAGCCGGCGCGGGCTGCTGATCATGGTCGGCCGCCGCCGCCATCTGCTGGATTACCTCAAGCGCCGCGACCAGCGCCGCTATGAAGTTCTGATCGGCAAGCTCGGGCTTCGCCGCTAACGGCACGACGACCACCCCCGCGCCATGGTGGCGCGGGGTTTTATCGCGGTGACGCGGGACGCGAATTCGGTCGGGTGGTGACGGACCGTCACCGCTGCCGACGGCATCTCCGGCTACATGGCCATAGCGACTGCGCCCACTCCCGCAGCTCGCCGCCGTGCCGCCCGAGACGCCGTCCGACGGAACGAGAGGCCCGATCGCCGCAGTTTCGGGATATCGAACGCATGTTCAATCAACACCGCCGCGAAATTCAGTGGGGCGGTCGCACGCTGTCGCTGGAAACCGGCAAGATCGCCCGCCAGGCGGACGGCTCCGTCATGGCGCGCTACGGCGACACCATCGTGCTCTGCACCGCCGTCGGCGTCCGCAACATCAAGCCGGGCCAGGATTTCTTCCCGCTGACCGTCAACTACCAGGAAAAGACGTTCGCGGCCGGCAAGATCCCGGGCGGCTTCTTCAAGCGCGAGGGCCGGCCGACCGAGAAGGAAGTGCTGACCAGCCGCCTGATCGACCGCCCGCTGCGCCCGCTGTTCCCGCACGGCTTCCGTAACGAGGTCCAGGTCGTGGCCACCGTGCTGAGCCACGACCTCGAGAACGACCCCGACATCGTCGCCATGATCGGCTGCTCGGCCGCGCTCACCCTGTCCGGCATCCCGTTCTTCGGCCCGATCGCCGGCGCGCGCGTCGGCTGGATCGACGGCGCTTACGTCCTGAACCCGACCGCCGAGCAGATGGAGGACGCGACCCTCGATCTCGTCGTCGCCGGCACCGCCGAGGGCGTGCTGATGGTCGAGAGCGAGGCCCGCGAGCTGTCCGAGGAGGTCATGCTCGGCGCCGTCAGCTTCGGCCATAGCGAGATGCAGAAGGTGATCGAGGCGAT
This sequence comes from uncultured Alphaproteobacteria bacterium, assembly GCA_963756975.1. Lineage (GTDB taxonomy): Bacteria > Pseudomonadota > Alphaproteobacteria > Acetobacterales > Acetobacteraceae > CAVRQM01. The sequence continues at coordinate 1,824,531 of CAVWPS010000002.1, forward strand.
CATCAGCCTCGCCGAGGCGGCCGCGAAGGACCCGTGGCATCTGGACGAGCCGGCCCCGGAGCAGGCGGCGCTCGCCAAGCGCATCGACACGCTGGCCCGTGGCCCGCTGACCGCCGCCTATTCCGAGCGGCAGAAGCAGGTCCGTCAGGACGCCGTGTCGGCCGCCAAGAAGGCCGCGTCGGCGACGCTGACCGAGGAGGGCCTCGACGCCGGTGCCGCGAAGCTGCTGTTCAAGGAGCTCGAGGCCGACGTCGTGCGTAACGCCGTGCTCGACACCGGCTTGCGGATCGACGGGCGCGACCTGCGCACCGTGCGCCCGATCGTGGCCGAGGTCGGCGTGCTGCCGCGCGCCCACGGCTCGGCGCTGTTCACCCGCGGCGAGACGCAGGCGCTGTGCGTGGCCACACTCGGCACCGCGCAGGACGAGCAGATCATCGACGCGCTCGAGGGCGAATACCGCCAGCATTTCATGCTGCACTACAACTTCCCTCCGTACTCGGTCGGCGAGGCGGGCCGCATGGGCAGCCCCGGCCGGCGTGAGATCGGCCACGGCAAGCTCGCGTGGCGCGCGATCCACCCGTTGCTGCCGGGCAAGGACAAGTTCCCGTACACCCTTCGCGTGGTCAGCGAGATCACCGAGAGCAACGGCAGCTCCTCGATGGCGACCGTGTGCGGCACGTCGCTCGCCCTGATGGACGCGGGCGTGCCCCTGATCCGTCCGGTGGCCGGCATCGCCATGGGCCTGATCAAGGAGGATCGCGGTTTCGCCGTCCTCTCCGACATCCTGGGCGACGAGGACCACCTCGGCGACATGGACTTCAAGGTCGCCGGGACCGAGCAGGGTGTGACCAGCCTGCAGATGGACCTGAAGGTCACGTCGGTGACGGCCGAGATCATGAAGGTCGCTTTGGATCAGGCGCGCGAGGGCCGGCTGCATATCCTCGGCGAGATGAGCAAGGCGATCACATCGGGCCGCGAGGATGTCGCGGCCACCGCGCCGCGCATCACCGTGATCAACATCCCGAAGGACAAGATCCGCGACGTGATCGGGACGGGCGGCAAGGTGATCCGCGAGATCGTCGAGCTGACCGGGGCCAAGATCGACATCGAGGACGACGGCACGATCAAGATTTCGTCGTCGGACCCGGAGAAGTCGCAGGCCGCCGTCGACCGCATCCGCGGCATCGTGGCGGAGCCGGAAGTGGGCGTGATCTACAACGGCAAGGTCGTGAAGGTCGCCGATTTCGGCGCGTTCGTGAACTTCCTCGGCTCGCGCGATGGCCTGGTCCACGTGAGCGAGCTGGCCCAGACGCGCGTCAACAAGACGGCCGACGTGGTCAACGTCGGTGACGCCGTGAAGGTGAAAGTGCTCGGCTTCGACGACCGGGGTAAGGTCAAACTGTCGATGCGGGTCGTGGATCAGGCGACCGGGGCCGACATTTCCGACAGCGTCGGCTCGCGTCCTGGCCGTGAGCGCAGCGAAGCGGCCGACTGATTGAGGTAACGTTATGACCGGCCCCCTTTTCGAGGGGGCCGGGAATGGCGATATGATTGAGCTTGGCGACGGGACAGGGCGACGGCCGATGCGGACGATCGAGGCGATACGGATGGGCGGGATCGACGTGCTGCCCCTCGTCGAGGGCGGCAAGGGCGTATCCGTGTCGACCGGGATCACCGCCGGTCATTGGGCGGCGGCCGGCGGTGCCGGCACGTTCAGCGCGGTCAACGCCGACAGCTTCGACGAAAACGGCTCGGTGATTGCGCAAGTCTATCACGGCCGCACCCGGCGGGAGCGGCAGGAAGAACTGATCGGCTACGCGATCCGCGGCGGTATCGAGCAGGCCCGTCGCGCGTTCGACATCGCCGCCGGGCGTGGCCGTGTCCACGCCAACATCCTTTGGGAAATGGGCGGGGCCGAACGGGTCATCACCGGCGTGCTGGAAGGCGCGCGGGGGCTGGTCCACGGCATCACCTGCGGCGCCGGGATGCCGTACCGGCTGAGCGAGATCGCGGCGAAATTCAACGTCCACTACTACCCGATCGTCTCGTCCGCCCGCGCGTTCAGCGCGCTGTGGAAGCGGGCCTATTCCAAGGTCTCCCACCTGCTCGGCGGCGTCGTGTACCGAGGATCCGTGGCTCGCCGGCGGCCATAACGGCCTGTCCAACGGCGAGGATCCGGCGCAGCCCGAGGATCCGTTCCCCCGCGTCCTGGCGTTGCGCAAACTGATGCGCGAGCTCGGCCTCGGCGAGACGCCGATCATCATGGCCGGCGGCGTCTGGTGGCTGGAGGAGTGGGAGGACTGGATCGGCAACCCCGACCTCGGTCCGATCGCGTTCCAGTTCGGCACGCGCCCGCTGCTGACGCAGGAGAGCCCGATCGGCGGGGCCTGGAAGCGCCGGCTGATGTCGCTGAAAAAGGGCGACACCTTCCTCAACCGGTTCAGCCCGACCGGCTTCTACAGCTCGGCCATCAACAACGGCTTCATTCAGGATCTGCGCGCCCGCAGCGAGCATCAGGTCGCGTACACGACCGAGCCGCTGGGCGAGCACACGGCCGTCTACGGCGTCGGCCCGCGCAAGCGCGTCGTCTACCTGACCGATCGCGACCATGGCCGGGTGCTGGGCTGGGAGGCTTCGGGCCTCACCACGGCCCTGCGCACGCCGGACAGCACGCTGGTGTTCGTGACACCCGAGACGTCGGCGCAGATCCTGGCCGATCAGACCGCGTGCATGGGCTGCCTGTCGCAGTGCCGGTTCAGCAACTGGTCGCAGAGCACGCCCGACCACACGAACGGTCGCAAATCCGACCCGCGCAGCTTCTGCATTCAGCGGACGCTGCAGGATATCGGCCATGGTGCCGGTGAGGACGATATCGCGGCGGACCGGAACCTGATGTTCGGCGGCTCGAACGCGTGGCGGTTCGGCACCGACCCGTTCTACGGCAACGGCTTCGTCCCCACCGTAAAGCAGCTCGTCGAACGGATCCTGACCGGGCGCTAAGCCTCTGCTCGGCGTTCCGGCGCGGCCCCGAACGCGCGCAGCGAGCGCTCGATCAGCGCGGGTTCGAGGTCGCGGGTGATGAACACGAGACGCGAGCTTCGGTCCGCGTCGGGCCAAGCCTCCATGTGGGTCGGCGGATGGATTAGATGCTGGACGCCGTGGATCGCGACCGGCGTCGCCGACCCCGCCACGTTCAGCATCCCTTTGACGCGCAGGACCGAGTTGCCGTGGCAATGCAGCAGCATCGTCAGCCAGACGCCGAACACCGACCAGTCCAGCGGCTCGTCGAACACCAGGCAGAACGCCTTCACGTGGTCTGAGAGGGGCTGAGACACCGCTTCGGCCCAGAACACCGTCTTCGTGCGCGCGGATAGCAGGGCGTCGGCGTCGATCGCGGCGGGTGTCGGCCAGAACGCTGCCGTCGGATTGATGCGGCGCACGCGGTCGATCAGGGCGGGCAGGGCGGCCGGGTCCGCGATGTCGGATTTCGTCAGCACGACATGGTCGGCGGCGGCGATCTGGTTGGCCGTTTCCGGTTGCCGGTCGAGCTGACCGCCGGCATTCACCGCGTCGATGGTCGTGACGACGACGCCAAGGGTAAAATGGTGGCGCAGCACGGGGTCGGCGTGGATCGTCGACAGGATCGGATAGGGATCGGCAAGCCCGCTCGTCTCGATCACCAGCCGGCGAAACGGCGGCACGGTGCCGGCGTCGCGGCGGTCGTGTAAGTCCGCGGATCGCGTCGGACAGCTCGCCGCGAATGGTGCAGCACAGACAGCCCGAGCGCAGCAGCACCACCGTGTCGTCGATCCGCTCCAGCAGATGGTGGTCGAGCCCGACCTCGCCGAACTCGTTGATCAGGACGGCCGTGTCGGACAGTGCGGGATCGGCGAGCAGACGCTGCAACAATGTGGTTTTGCCGGACCCGAGACATCCGGTGATGAGGATGACGGGGGTCAGCGGGCCGCTTCCAGCTGCGTCAGCAACGCGGTGTCGAGCGGGTCGCAGGCTTTCCCGCGCAGGCGTTCGGCGGCGGCCCAGAGCTGCCCTAGATCGCCGACGATCTCGGTCTTGCCCGTCGCCGTCGACAACACGAACGACGCGCCCTGCCAGTCGGAGAGACGCATCCGGTACGGTGCCAAAACCCGGTTCGCCGCGACGACACGCAAATCCCGCTCACGCCGTCGCTGCAGCGGGTCGGTGTTGCGCGTGTAAACGCCGGGGCGCGGCGCCGCGTCGGTCCAATGGTCGGAGCCGCCGAGGACGCCGCATAACGCGCACATGGCTAGGCGGCGGCACGCGGCGACCGGCGGGCGAAATCGTCCGCCATCTCGTTCATCGTCACGAATTTTACGCCCGCGTGGCCGGCCATGTGTTCGAACAGCCGTTCCAGCATCATGATGACGTGCGGGCGTCCCGAGACGTCCGGGTGGATGGTGATCGGGAACACCGCGTATTCGTATTCGCGGTACACCCAGTCGAACTGATCGCGCCACATCTGCTCGATATCGCGCGGGTTGACGAAGCCATGGCTGTTCGGCGACTTCTTGATGAACATCATCGGCGGTAGATCGTCGAGGTGCCAGTTGGCGGGGATCTCGATCAGGTCCGTCTCCTGACCGCGCATCAGCGGCACCATCCATTCCGACGGCGCCTTCGTGTAGTCGATCTTGGTCCAGCGGTCGCCGACACGGACGTAGTACGGCTGGTGATCGTGGTGCATCAGCGAGTGGTCGTATTTGATGCCGCGCTCGAGCAGCAATTCGTTGGTGACGGACGAGAACTCCCACCACGGCGCCACGTATCCGGTCGGCCGCTTGCCCGAGAGTTCGGTGACCAGCTCGATGCACTTGTCGAGAATGTCGGTTTCCTGCGAGCGCGTCATCGCGATCGGATTCTCGTGCGAGTAGCCGTGGATGCCGATCTCGTGCCCGGACGCGGCGACCGCCGCCATTTCCTTCGGGAACGTCTCGATCGAATGGCCGGGGATGAACCAGGTCGTCTTGATGCCGAGCCGGTCGAACATGCGCAGCAGACGGGGACTGCCGACTTCGCCGGCGAACAGGCCGCGCGAAATGTCGTCGGGCGAATCTTCGCCGCCATACGAGCCGAGCCAGCCGGCGACCGCGTCGACATCGACGCCGAAGCCACACAGGATTTCCTTGGCCATCGTCCAATCTCCGCAGGTTTATTCGGCGATCAGTGTCGCGCCCGCTCGACTTCGCGCAACCCGGATTCTGCGGACCGGCGGGCCTGATCTGGTTGACTCATCATACCACTGCCGTTAGATTTTGCGGAGGCCGGGGAGGGCCAGGAGTGATGACAAGCATCGCATTGTTCGGCGCCGGCGGAAAAATGGGCTGCCGTCTGGCCGCCAACCTGAAACGCTCGCGCTACGATGTCCGCCATGTCGAGGTCAGCGACGCCGGACGACAGCGCCTTGCCGACGAACTCGGTCTGTCGTGCGTGCCGCAGGAGCAGGCGCTGGACGGTGCGGAGATCGTCATTCTCGCCGTTCCCGACACGCTGATCGGCAAGGTGTCGCACGCGCTGTCGCCGTCGCTGAAGGCGGGGACGATCGTCATGGTGCTCGACGCGGCGGCACCGTTCGCGGGCCATCTGCCGAAGCGCGACGACCTCACCTATTTCGTGACGCACCCGTGCCATCCGCCGATCTTCAACGACGAGACGGCGATGGAAGCGAAGACCGACTATTTCGGCGGCGTCTCGGCGAAGCAGCACATCGTCAGTTCGCTGATGCAGGGGCCGGACAGCGACTATGCGATCGGCGAGGAAGTGGCCCGCGTGATCTGGGCGCCGGTGCTGCGGTCGCACCGCGTGACGGTCGAGCAGATGGCGTTGCTGGAGCCCGGCCTGTCGGAAACCGTGTGCGCCACGTTGCTCGACGTGATGCGCGAGGCGCTCGACGACGTGGTGGAGCGCGGCGTCCCGCGTGAGGCGGCGCGCGATTTCCTGCTCGGCCACATGAACGTGCTCGCCTCGGTGATCTTCGAGGAGCGGCCGGGCGTGTTCTCGGACGCGTGCAACAAGGCGATCCAGTTCGGCAAGCCGGTGCTGATGCAGCCCGACTGGCGCCGTGTGTTCGAGCCGGCCGAGATCGCGGCCAGCATCCAGCGCATCACCTGAGCGCCGCCCATGCGTGACGTGATCCGGGTCACGTACCGGGTCGAAACGCCGGGCGATGTCGGCAAGCTCGCGAAGACGATCGCGAGCGACCAGTCGACCGGCACGTTCGTCGCGGTGCCGGGCGAAACCGAGGCGTTGCAGGCGCGGGTGGCGGCACGGGTGGTCGACATAAGGCCGCTCGAACCCGCTGCGACGCCCGGCTATCCGCAAGATCGTCCGGGCGTGTTCCATCGCGCCGAGGTCGACATCGAATACCCGCTCGATGCGATCGGCACCGATGTCGCGGCTCTGATGACGATCGCGATCGGCGGCGTGTTCGCGATCAAGGGATTGTCCGGCATCCGCGTCGTCGGGCTCGAACTGCCGCCGGCGTTCACGGCCGCGCATCCCGGACCGCAGTTCGGCATCGCGGGCAGCCTGCGACTGACCGGCGTCAAGGATCGCCCGATCATCGGCACCATCGTCAAGCCCGCACTCGGGCTGCGCCCGCACGAGACGGCGGAGCTGGTGGGCGAGTTGATCGCGGCGGGCGTCGACTTCATCAAGGACGACGAGAAGCTGACCAGCCCGAACTACTCCTCGGTCGCCGAGCGGGTGCGCCACATCATGCCGCTGGTGCACGCGCACGAGCAGCGGACAGGTCAGCGCGTGATGGTATGCCTTCAACATCTCGAACGGCGATCCGGAGCAGATGCTGCGCGACCACGACATCGTCGCCGATGCGGGCGGCAACGCGGCCGTGATCACCATCAACTCGGTCGGTTTCGGCGGCCTGACGTATCTGCGCCGCCGCTCGCGCCTCGTGCTGCACGCGCATCGCGCCGGCTGGGACTTGCTCACCCGCCACCCGGCGCTCGGCATGGATTTCAGCGTGTATCAGCAACTTTGGCGGCTGCTCGGTATCGACCAGTTCCAGATCAACGGGATCGGCGCGAAATACTGGGAGCCGGACGAGTCGTTCGTGCGCTCGTTCCACGATTTGACGACGCCGCTCGCATCCGCCGCGGATCGCGCGCTGCCGGTCGTGTGCTCCGGGCAGTGGGGCGGACAAGCGCCGGAGACGTACGCGCGCACCGGCCGCACGACGGAGCTGATGTATTTGTGCGGCGGCGGCATCGTCAGCCACCCGGGCGGCCCGGCGGCGGGCGTGCGCGCGGTGCGGCAGGCGTGGGAGGCGGCGGTCGCCGGCATCCCGCTCGAGATTTTTGCACGCGAGCATCGGGAACTGGCGCAATCGCTGGCGAAGTTCGGTGGTGCCGATCGTGCCGCGTAGGCTGATCGTCGGCACCGGCTGGAAGATGAATATGGGCGTCGCCGAAACGGCGCGCTACGCCGAACGCCTGTTGCAACAGCTCGCGCCGTGCGCGGCGGAAATCTTCGTGCTGCCCCCGTTCACGTCGCTCGCCGCCGCCACCGCCGCGTTCGCGGGGAGCGGCGTCGGCGTGGGTGCCCAGAACATGCATTGGGACCCCGCGGGTGCATGGACCGGCGAGATTTCCGCGCCGATGCTGGTCGAGGCCGGATGCCGCTACGTGGAGCTCGCGCATTCCGAGCGACTGGCCCATTTCGGCGAGACCTACGCGCTCGTGCGGCGAAAACTGGATACGGCGCTGGCGCACGGACTGACACCGATCCTGTGTATCGGCGAGACCGCCGACGAACGGCAGAAAGCAGACGAGATTTTACGGCAACAACTGACGACGGCGCTCGCGGGACAAAGCTCGGCGCAAGTGCCGGACGTGATCTTCGCGTACGAACCACGCTGGGCGATCGGTGCGTCCGAGGCGGCGTCGCCCGATTACGTGGCCGAGCGCCACCGCGCCATTCGCGGCATTTTAAGCGAGGCGTACGGGGAGGAAGCCGCTGCGGCGTCCCGCATCATCTACGGTGGGTCCGTCAATGCGATGAATGGCCCTGCGCTGATCGCGCTCGCCGACGTGGACGGCCTGTTCGCCGGACGGTTCGCGTGGACGCCGGACGGGTTCGCGGCGCTGATCCGGATCGTGGCTCAGGCGGCGTTGTGCACATAAAGTGCTGCCGAGCGGGTCAGGTGCCGGACGAGTTCGCGTTCCGCGCCGTCCGGATCGTGGGCGGCGACCCTGTCGACGATCGCATCGTGCTCGATCAGGGTGAGGTTTTCCTTGCCGCTCCAGATCAGCAGGTCGGTGTGGTATTGCTTTAGCCAGTTCAGCATCGCCTCGCTGACCGCCTCGAAAATCGGATTGCGCGAGATGGCGGCGAGCTGCGTGTGAAACCGCATGTCGGCCGTGATGAACGCGTCCGCATCCCCGAGTGCGGCGCGCTGCTCGGCCAGGATCGCCTGCAACCGTGTCAGATCGGCCGGCTGCGCCTGTTCCGCCGCCGTCCGCACCATCCCGCGCTCGAAGAACAGCCGTGCTTCCTTCAGGAACCCCAGCGAGTTGGGTGAGCTCGACAGCATGATGGTCGCCGCCGCGTCGACCTGCTGCACGACGGACCGCGCGGTCAGGCGGCGAACCTTCGCGCGCTCGCCGTGCGAGATCGACAGCAAACCGAGATTGCTCAGCGCCTGCATCGCCTCGCGGATGACGGGGCGGCCGACGCCGAACCGCTCCATCAGCTCGCGCTCTGACGGCATCGTCTCGCCCGGCGGCACCTCGCCCGACGCGATGATCGATTTCAGCCTGTCGAACACTTCGTCCGACAGTTTCCGGCGGATGATCGGGTCCGGCGCGGGAAGCGACATGCGTCAGGCCGTCTGGGCTTGGATCGCAACCCGGCGCTGCATCTTTCGCTGCAACTGATCGAGCACGACCGCCGCGATGATGACGATCCCCTTGATGATCATCTGCCAGAACGAGCTGACGCCGAGCATCACCAGCCCGTCGCCCAAGATGCCGATCACGAACGCGCCGATGATCGTGCCCCAGATCGTGCCGCGCCCGCCGGACAGCGACGTGCCGCCGAGTACGGTGGCGGCGATCGCGTTCAGCTCGAACGTCTCGCCGCTGGCCGGATGCGCGGCCACCAGTTCGGACGCGACGATCAGTCCGGCAACGGCCGCGCACGCACCGGAGATCATGTAGACGGCGAGTTTGACGGATGCGACCGGGACGCCCGACAGCAACGCCGCGCGCTCGTTGCCGCCGACCGCGTACACGCGCCGGCCGAACGGCGTGCGCGCCGCGACGTAGGTCGCGATCCCGGCGACCACGATCAGCACGATCACCGCGACCGGGACGCCGAGAACGGTGCCCGCGCCGAACACGGGAAAACCGGTGTTGTGGAATTGCGGCCGCCCGACGAGGTTCGGGAACGTCTCGCCGTTCGACGTCAGCAGCGCCGCCCCGCGCGCGATGTACAGCGTGCCGAACGTGGCGATGAACGGGGCCACGTTGAGCCACGTGATCAGAATACCGTTCACCGCGCCGACCAGGGTGCCGACCAGCAACGCGATCAGCACGACCTCCGGCACGTCGGGGAACAGGGTGACGTGGAAAATGTGGATCGGGATGCCCTGGTCGATCAGCGCCCCCGCGATCATGCCGGTCAGGCCGACGATGGAGCCGACCGACAGATCGATGCCGCCGGTCAGCACGACGAACGTCATGCCGATCGCGAGCAGCGCGTTGATCGAGACGTGCTTCGCGAGCAGCACGAGCGTGCCGACATCGAGGAAGTTCGGCGCGGTCAGGCTGAAATAGGCGAACACGGCGAACAGCGCGATCAGCGTTCGCAGGCTGAGCAGCACCAGCAAGGGCGATACCCGGCGTGTCCGCGCCTGCTTCGCGAAGACGATGTCGCCCACGCCGCTCATCGCACCATCGCCCCGGCGTTGGAGGCGGCGACGAGCCCGGCCTCGGTCGCCTCCGCGCGGGAAAAATCGCCGGTGATGCGGCCGGCGGCCATGACGACGATACGGGTGGCCACGGTCATCACTTCCTTCAGATCGGATGTCGCGAAGATCACGCCCAAGCCATCTTCCGCGAACGCGTGCATGGTGCGGAACACCTCGGCCTTCGCGCCGACGTCGATGCCGCGCCCCGGCTCGTCGAGCAGCAAGGCTTTCGGCTGGGTCATCAGCGCCTTGCCGATCACCACCTTCTGCTGATTGCCGCCGCTGAGAGCGGTCACTTCCACATCCGGCGACGACACCTTGATCAGCAGGTCGCGGATCGTCCGCCCGACCGCACCCGTCTCCCTTGCCCCGTCCATGGCGATGCCGCGCACGAACCGCCACAGGCTGGCGAGCGTCAGGTTCTGGCGCACCGAAAGGCACTGCACCAGACCCTCGCGTTGCCGGTCTTCGGGGACCAGCGCCAGACCGCGCCGGATGCGTGCGGCGATCGGCATGCCGTCCAGCACCGCGCCGTCGAGCGTGACCGTGCCCGTGGCGTCCGGTTGCGCGCCGATCAGCACCTCGAACAACTCCGACCGTCCGGCACCGAGCAGGCCGTACAATCCGACCACTTCGCCCGCCGAAACGGTCAGGCTGAGGTGATCGACCAGGTAGCCGCCGTGCGGGTTGCGCAGACAGACCTGGTCCATCCGCAGCACCTCTTTCGAGGCGTGCGGCGGCACGGCGGGCAGCGAGCCCGCGAGCATCGGGCCGACCATCTGCGCGATCAGCCACGGAATATCGACATCGCGCATGACCGCGGACGCCTGCAGCCTTCCGTCGCGCAGCACGGTCACGTAGTCGCCGATCCGCACCAGCTCCTCGAGCCGGTGGGAGATGTAGACGATCGCGACGCCGGTGGCCTTCAGCTCGCCGATGACGCGGAACAGGATTTCGACTTCGACGGCCGACAACGCCGACGTCGGCTCGTCCATGATCAGGATGCGAACGTCGTGCGCGAGCGTCTTGGCGATTTCGACGATCTGCTGCTGCGCGATCCGCAGGTCGCCGACCAGCGTGTTCGGGTCGATATCGTGCTCGAGCCGCCGCATCAGCTTGTTGGCGCGCTCCGCCTCCCGGCCGCGATCGATGTCGACGCCCATCCGCAGCGCCGGGTCACCCAGACTGATGTTCTCGGCGACGGTCAGGTTCGGGCAGAGGTTCAGTTCCTGAAAGATGATGCCGATGCCGTGCGCGTTGGCCGCGCTGACGGACGCGAACGAAACGGGCTCGCCGTCCAGCAGCAGTTGCCCGCTGGTCGGCCGCTCGGCCCCCGCGATGATCTTCATCAGCGTCGACTTGCCGGCCCCGTTCTCACCGAGAAGCACGTTCACGGCACCGCGCCGCACGTCGAAATCGACCGCGTGCAACGCGACGGTGCCCGGATACGATTTGCTGATCTGGGCGGCAGTGCAGAACGATGTCGTTCACGGCGTCACCACGCGGAGCGTCACGGCGGTCACCTGTGCGGCGGCCATGGCACCGGTGAACGCCACGGTCGCACCCGGTTTCAGCTGCGCCAGATCGACGCCTTCGCGGCTGCTCGCGGTCGCGCGGTCGTTCAGCTCGCGTGAGACCTGGGCGAACTGGATCTGGTTCACGACCTGCGCGAAGGAGATGAACGGCAGGCTGTCGCGCAACACCGAGCCGAACACGACGGGGCCGATCTGCACGGTCACGGTCGCCCCGCCGAGGTCGACGGTCAGCGTCGCGTGCCGCAACTGCGTCGAGGCCGACACGATCTTTCCCTGGCCGCGCACGATGAAGTTCCACGGCCCGTCGCCCGCCTGCGGCCGGTGGCCGTAATGGGCACCCGCCGCCTCGGGGTCTTTCGCGACCGCATCCAGCACCGTCTTCGCGTCGGCCACGTCGTTGCCCTGCATCAGCGGCAGCACGCGAGAGGTCCAGATCGAGTCGACCAGTTGCTTCGCGTCGAAGGCGGGGTTGCCGTTGAGGTCGGTCGAGGCCACCACGCTGTCCGGCACGACCGTGACGCCGAAGGACGCGAGCCCGGCGGCAACCGCCAGGCCCACGCACCAGAACGCCGCGATCAGCCAGCGCGGTCGCCCGCGCCGCATGGTGGCCCCGCTCATCGCCGGGTCAGTTGGACATGGCGAAGTTGTTCAGCTTCGCCGCGTTGTCCTTGGTGATCAGGATGCAGTCGACAAGCTGCTTCTCCGGCTTTCCGGTCGACCCGGTGCGGATGAACATGTCGGCCTCATCGACCGCCATCGTCGCGATCTGGCTGATCGGCTGCAGCACGGTCGCGGCCATCTTGCCGGCAATCACCGCGTCGCGCGCATCGTTGCTGCCGTCGAGCCCGACCACCAGCACCTTCGTCTTGCCCGCCGCCTGCAACGCCGCCGACGCGCCGAGCGCCATCGTGTCGTTGCCGGCGATCACGCCTTCGAGGTCGGGGTGCGCCTGCAGGATCAACTCCATCTTCGTGTACGCCTCGGTCTGCACCCAGTCCGCACTCTGCCGGTCGAGGATCTTGATGTCCGGATATTGGTCGAGCACGTCGTGGTAGCCCTTCGAGCGCACACCGGCGTTCACGTCCGCCTCGCGCCCGACGAGTTCGACGTAGCGGCCCTTCTCGCCGAGGTCCTTGACGAACTCCTGCGCGCCGAGTGTGGCACCCTGGTAGTTGTTCGACACGATCTGCGCGATCGCGAGGCCGCTTTTGTTGATTTCGCGGTCGACCAGGATGACCGGGATGCCGGCCGCCTTGGCCTTCGCGACGGCCGCGATGCTCGCGTCGGAGCCCGCGTTGTCCAGGATGATCGCGGACGCCTTGCGCGCGATGACGGCGTCGATTTCCTGGTCCTGCTTGGCCGCGTCGTCGTCGTTGGACAGGATCAGGGTCGTGTAGCCGAGCTTCTTGGCCTCGGTGTCGGCGGCGGTCGCGACCTGCACGAAGAACGGGTTGTTGAGCGACGCGGTGATGATCGCGATCAGCTTGCCGCTGCCCTGCGCGTGGACCGGGGCTGCGATGGTGAGGACGGCGCCGAGCGCCAGCGACGTCGAGCCGAGCAGCTTGAACAGCTTCATGACGGTATTCTCCCTAAGACTTTTTGTTTGGACGTTACGGATGGCTGACGAACCGTAACACACGGCATGTCATGATACCAGTGTCACAAACCAGCCGACCACCCTGCCCACGCGACGGCCGTGCCGACCACGACGGCCACCACCAGCCGGCCGGTCAGCGCCATGATCGCGAGGCAGGCGGCCGCCGCCAGCCACTCCTTCGGACCGCCATCGGCCAGTGCCGGGATGACGAACGCGACGAACAGCGCGCCCGGCAGATACCCCATCAGCGAGCGTGTGAATGCCGACGGCGGCAGGCGGCGAAAGATCCAGTAGCCGCCGGCGCGGCAGCCGAACGTGGCCACCGCCATCGCGCCGATCGCCAGCAGGTTGGCCCCGTTCATCGGTCGCGAAGCGCCCCGGTCAGGCCGCCCGCCAGCGCGCCGGCAACGATGTGCCACGTGCCGCCGCCCTCGATCCGGCCGATCCCGACACCCACGATCGCCGCCACGATCCACGGCCACGCATCCCGTGGTCCGCGCCACATCTGCGCCAGCAGGCACACGAAAATCGCCAGTGCGGCGAAGAACAGCGGGTGGCCGGGGGCGAGGTGGAGCAAGCCCCCGGCCGCGTGCCCGATCACCGTGGTCACGATCCACATCGCCCAGGTGCTCGCACCGGTGCCGAGCAGGAATGCCGCGTCCGGCTCGCCCCGTTCCATCGCCTCGACCGACAGCGCCCAGTTCTGGTCGGCCATGACGAACAGGCTCGCCGCGAGCCGCCAGCCGCGCAGGTGACGCAGCCACGGGGTCAGCACCGGCCCCATCAGCAGCAGCCGCGCGTTGACGGTCAGGGCCGCCAGCACCGCCGGCAGGATGGTCGCCGGATGCGTCCAGTGCGCGAGTGCGACCAGTTGCGAGGCACCGGCGAACACCACGCCGCTCATCACACCCGCCTCGGTGACCGACAGCCCGGCGCCCTGCGACGCGAGCCCGCAGACGAAGCCGAACGGGACCAGGCCCAGCATCAGCGGCGAGGCCACCCGTGCCCCGCGCCAAAAGCCCGCCCAGGTGAAGACGACCGTCACGCCGCGCGCAGGCCCGCCAGCAGCGCTTCGGCCACGTCGCGGTCCAGCGCCAGCGCCGCGCGGGCCACGTCCTGCGAGAATCCGGCGCGGGCCAGGATGCCGAGTTCGCGGCGGGCCAGCTCCGGCGTCACCTCCGTGGCCGCGCGATACGGCCCGATCCGGCGGCGCCGCACCGCCGCCGCCGCGACCGCGAGTTCGTCCGGCGCGGTCGCCAGAGCGTCGTCGGACGTCTCGCGCGCGACGCCCCGGGCGGCGAGGTGGGCGCTGATGGCACGCCGCGACCGGCCGGTGCGCGACAGCCCGATCGTGCGCGCGGATGCGAAGGTCGCGTCGTCCACAACGCCTGCCGCGACCAGCCGGTCGACCACCGTGCGGACTGCCTCGCGCGGGGAAACCTGGGCGTCGTTGTCGGCGTCCGTGGCACGCGCCCACCGCATCACCCGCCGGTCGAGCACGCCGATCAGCCCGGCCCGCGTCGTCCCGTAGCGGGCGAGGTGGCGCAAGGCGGCCTCGTGCAGGTTCGCCTCGGTCGGGGTCGGGGGCACGTAGTCTTCACGCTCGCGGCGGGCCATGCGCGCAACCTGTCACGAGTTCGCATCGTACGGAACACTTCGGTCCGGCACCGTGATTTGACGCCGCTCCCGCCGACGCGGCATCGTTTTAGATTGACGAGGATGGCCGCCATGATCCCAGCCCTGATGCCGACCTACAGCCGCGCCGATGTCGCGTTCGACCATGGGGAGGGCGCGTGGCTCACCGCGACCGACGGCCGACGTTTTCTCGATTTCGGGGGCGGCATCGCGACCTCCTCGCTCGGCCACGATCACCCGGGTCTGGTGGCGGCGATCGCGGCGCAGGCGGCCCGCGTGATCCACACCAGCAACCTGTATCGCGTGCCGCAGGCCGAGCGGCTGGCGGAGCGGTTCGTGGCGGCGACGTTCGCGGACAGCGTGTTCTTCTGCAACTCGGGGGCCGAGGCCAACGAGGGCATGGTGAAAATGGTCCGCCGCGCCCAGTACGAGACCGGGCACCCCGAGCGGTTCCGCATGATCTGCTTCGACGGCGCGTTCCACGGCCGCACGCTCGCGATGATCTCGGCCACCGGCAATCCGAAATACCTCAAAGGCTTCGGCCCGGCGGTGGACGGCTTCGACCACGTCCCGTTCGGCAACATGAACGCGGTGCGCGACGCGATCGGGCCGGAGACGGCGGGCGTCATGATCGAGCCGGTGCAGGGCGAAGGCGGCGTCCGCCCGGCGTCGTTGCGGTTCCTGCGCGAGCTGCGGGCGACCTGCGACGAGTTCGGGCTGATCCTGGCGATGGACGAGGTCCAGTGCGGCATGGGCCGGACCGGAAAGCTGTTCGCGCATGAATGGGCCGGGATCGCGCCCGATGTGATGAGCAGCGCCAAGGGGATCGCCGGCGGCGTGCCGATGGGCGCCATTTTCGCCCGCGAGCATGTGGCCAAGCATCTTGTCGCCCGGCACCCACGGCACGACGTTCGGCGGCAACCCGCTCGCGTGCGCGGCGGCCAACGCGGTGCTGGACGTGATGCTGGAGCCGTCGTTCCTGCCCACGGTCGACGCCCGCGCGCGAAAGCTGTGGTTCGGGCTGCTCGATATCGTGACCGATTATCCGGATGTGTTCGAGGACGCGCGCGGTGCCGGGCTGCTGCTCGGCGTGCGCTGCGCGGTGCCGAACACGGAGGTGCAGGCTGCCCTGTTCGCCAATGGGCTGCTGAGCGTCACCGCCGGCGACAACGTCGTCCGGTTCGCGCCGCCGCTGGTGCTGACGGACGAGGACGTGGATGCCGGCCTCTCGATCATCCGCGCCACCGGCCGCGCGCTCACCGGGCAGCACGCCCTGGTCGCCGCGAAATGAGCGCGGCCCTCCGCCGGTCCGACCCGCCGCCGCCGCGCCACTTCCTCGATCTGCGCGACCACAATTCGTCCACGCTGCGCCACATCCTGGACCTCGCGCGCGCCTACAAGACCGGTGCGCGCGTCGACCGGCCGCTCGTCGGCAAGACGGTCGCGCTGGTATTCGAAAAACCGTCGACGCGGACACGGGTGAGTTTCGAAGTCGCGATGCGCCAGTTGGGCGGCGACGCGATCGTGCTGTCGGCCAACGACATGCAGTTGGGACGCGGCGAGACGATCGGCGACACGGCCTCGGTGCTGTCGCGCTACGTCGATGCGATCATGCTGCGGACGTCGGACCCGGCGAAGCTGGCCGAGATGGTGGCGCACGCGACGGTGCCGGTGGTGAACGGGCTCACGTCATCGAGCCATCCGTGCCAGCTTCTGGCGGACGTGATGACGATCGAGGAGCATCGCGGGCCGATCGCCGGGCAGACGGTCGCCTGGGTCGGCGACGGCAACAACGTCGCCCGCACCTTCGTCGAAGCCGCCGCCCGGTTCGGGTTCTCGCTGCGGCTGGGCACGCCCAAATCGCTGCGCCCGGATGCGGCCCTCGCCTGGGCGCGCGGCGTGGGCGCGGACGTGTCGTGGACATCGGATCCGGCCGAGGCGGTGCGCGGTGCCGTGGCGGTCGTGACCGACACCTGGATCAGCATGTCGGACGCGGACGCCGCCAACCGGCACAATCTGCTGGTCCCGTACCGGGTCGACGCGGCGCTGATGGACGAGGCGGGGCCGGACGCGCTGTTCATGCACTGCCTGCCGGCGCATCGCGGCGAGGAGGTCACGGCCGAGGTGATCGACGGCCCGCGCTCGGTCGTGTTCGACGAGGCGGAGAACCGGCTGCACGCGCAGAAGGGTGTGCTGGTCTGGGCGTTGGCGGGGCTCTGACCGGGTCGGTCGCACCCGGCACCGCTTGCACATTGACGACCGACGCCACGTCGCGATAAATCCACCCACATTCACCTGAGCGCACTCAGAGCCCTTCGACCCGGAAATACCTCCGGGATCGTCGGAGCCGGAGGATTGCGCTATGTTCCAGGTGAAGGTTCCCGTCATCATCGTCCCATCCGCCGAGGCCCGCGATGCGCTCGGCGTCCAACTCCGCGACGCCGGACTTGCGGCTTGGCGCGAGATCGCCCGCCGGGGCCAGGGTCTCGAGTTCGCCCACTTTCAAATCGTCCACACCGGCGTGACACTCGCGGTGTGTTCGCGCCTGCGTCCCAACGGCTTCATCGAAATAGAGATCGGTCTCGGCGACCCTCGGCAGGCCGCACGGGTCATCACCGCGACCCAGGCCCGGACGGGATCGCAAGTCCGCGCTGGGCATTAAGCGTCTGCGGGTCTAGCGGGTGTATCGGGCGATCGTCAGTCGCCCGAGCACCAACCCCGCAAGCATCGCGAGCCCCATCGTCTCCGCCGGCCGCCGCCGCACGAGCGCGCTGACGTCGACGCCTTCGATCACGTCCCGCGTCAACACCTCGGTGGCACCAGCCGCGTTGATCGCCGCCGGCAGCACGGTTTGATTGAACGTCGTCATCCACGTCATGCCGCCGACCTCCCCAATGAGTTGAGGCAACCCGCCCCCGCATCCGGGGTTCCATTCCCGCACCACGTGGCGAGCAGGAGAACGGGTTTGCGCAAGGGTCGTCGGGTCGAGATCACGCAGTACAACGCCCCGTCGGGTGGTTGGGGCTCGGCGAAATCGCTGGGCAATATTCTGGCCCGCGAAGGCGTCCCGCTATCGGGCGCGCTCGCGCTGATGCGGCAGAACAAGCCGGACGGGTTCCAGTGCGTCTCCTGCTCGTGGGCCAAGCCGCAGAACCCGCTGCCGTTCGAGTTTTGCGAGAACGGGGCGAAAGCGACCGCGTGGGAGATCACCTCGGCCCGCTGCACGCCGGCATTCTTCGCCAAGCACACGGTCACCGAACTGCAAGGCTGGGCCGACTACGACCTGGAACAGACCGGCCGCCTGACCCACCCGATGCGCTACGATCCCGCGACCGACAAATACGTGCCCGTGTCCTGGGAGAGCGCGTTCGCCGAGATCGGGCGCGAATTGCGCGCACTCCCCGACCGTAAGAGCGTCGTGTTCTACGCGTCCGGCCGCGCGTCGCTGGAGACCAGTTTCATGTGGGCGCTGCTGGCGCGCATGTACGGCAACAACAACCTGCCCGACAGCTCCAACATGTGCCACGAGAGCACGTCGGTCGCGCTGCCCGAAAGCATCGGCGCCCCGGTCGGCACGGTGCACCTGGAAGAGTTCGCCGATTGCGACATGATCCTGTCGTTCGGCCAGAACGTCGGCGTCAACTCGCCCCGCATGCTCCACCCGCTGCAGGAGGCGTCCGAGCGCGGCGTGCCGATCGTGACGTTCAACCCGCTGAAGGAGCGCGGCTGGGAGGCGTTCACCAACCCGCAATCGCCGACCGAGATGCTGGGCGGCAAGGTCACGCGCATCAGCTCGCAATACCACCAGCTCAAGGCGGGCGGCGATCTCGCGGCGCTGATGGGCATCTGCAAGGCGCTGATCGAGGGCGACGACCGCGCGCAGGCGGCGGGCACGGAGCCAGTGCTCGATCACGCGTTCATCACCGAGCATACCCACGGCTTCGAGGACTTCGCGGCCAAGGTTCGCGAGCAGCACTGGGAGGATCTCGAAAGCCGTTCCGCGCTGCCGCGCGAGGTGATGGAGGGTGTGGCGGCGCTATATGCCCGGCACAAGCGGGTGATCGCGATCTACGGCATGGGTCTGACGCAGCATCGCGCCGGGGTCGAGAACGTGCAGATGCTCGCGAACCTGCTGCTGCTGCGCGGCAATATCGGCGTGCCCGGCGCCGGCATCTGCCCGGTGCGCGGCCACAGCAACGTGCAGGGCCAGCGCACGGTCGGCGTCACCGAAAAGCCCGAGCTGGTTCCGACCGACAAGCTGCGCGAACTGTTCGGCTTCGAGCCGCCGATGGAGAAAGGCCTCAACACCGTCGAAGCCTGCCAGGGTATTCTCGACGGCTCGGTGCGCGCGTTCGTCTCGCTGGGCGGCAATTTCGTCCACGCCATCCCGGATCGCGACCGGATGGAACCGGCGTGGCAAAAAATGCGCCTCACCGTGCAGATCAGCACCAAGCTCAACCGCAGCCACCTCATCAACGGGGCCGTCGCCTACCTGCTGCCGTGCCGGGGCCGGATCGAGATCGACCGGCAAGCGAGCGGCGAGCAGGTCGTGTCGATGGAGGACAGCACGGCCAAGGTCCACGGCAGCCGGGGCGTCCGCACCCCCGCGAGCCGCCATCTGCTGAGCGAGCCCGCGATCGTGGCCGGGATCGCCAAGGCGACGCTCGACCCGAACCCGAAGGTCGACTGGACCGGCTGGGTCGCCGACTATTCCCGCGTGCGGGAGATGATCGGGCTGACGTATCACGATTTCCACGACATGAGCGTCCGCATGTGGACCCCGGGCGGGTTCGAGCGCGACCTGCCGGTGCGGCGGCGGATCTGGAAGACGAAGAACGGGCTCGCGAACTTCATCACGCCGACCGGGCTCGACGAGGACGCGGACATGCCGGAGAGCACGCCGGATTCGTTGCGGATGATAACGCTCCGGTCCAACGACCAGTTCAACACGACGGTCTACGGTTACGACGACCGGTTTCGCGGCATCAAGGGCACGCGGATGGTGGCGATGATGAACCGCGCCGACATCGACCGCCTCGGCCTGACCGTCGGACACGAGATCGCGCTGCGGACCGATTTCGACGACGGCCATCTGCGCCGGATGGAGGGGTTCCGGGTGGTCGAATACGACATCCCGGCCGGCTGCATCGGCACGTATTACCCGGAGGCGAACAGCCTGATCCCGGTCAGCCACCACGCGCTGCGTTCGTTCGTGCCGGCCGCCAAAAGCGTGCCGGTCATCGTGGAGGCGGGTCCGGCGCGCGGAATGCTCCCGCGCGCCGGGTCGGTCGCCGCTACGGGACCAGGATGACGGCCGGCGGCGGCGGGCGGGGCTGCACGTAGACCGGACGCGGCCGGTAATACGGGCGGGGCGGGCCGTAGTAGCAGCCGCCCAGGGTCAGGGCGGTCAGCGCGATCAGCAGAACGCGGGTCATATCTCGGCACTCCATGTGGAAGTCGTCGGTCGTAACGCGCAACGGTGGGAGTGGTCGCAAGCACCTCGCCTGCCTATCTTGCACCGATGAACGAGACCCCAGCTTTCATCGATCCCGGCCGGCCGGAAGTGCCCGACCTCGTCGTGCCCCGTGCCGTCGTGCCGTTCCACCTGCCGGGCCGCCCGGTGCGCGGCCGCCTGATCCGCCTCGGCCGGCTCGCCGACGCGCTGCTGACCCGCCACGACAACCATCCGGTCGTGAGCAAGCTGGCCGGCGAGGCGCTGGCGCTGGTCGCGGGCCTCGGGGCGGCGCTAAAATTTCAGGGGTCGCTGTCGCTGCAGGTCAAGGGCAGCGGGCCGGTGCCGATGCTGCTCGCCGACTGCACCGACGACGGGGCGCTCCGGTTCTACACCAGCACCAAGCCGGCGCTGCTGGCGCCCTTGCTGGCCGAGGACCCGGACCCATCGGCCGCCTACCTGCTCGGCCACGGAAGTCTGGCGTTCACCGCCGATCAGGGACCGGACATGGACCGGTACCAGGGCATCGTCGCGATCGAGGGCGAGACGCTGGCCGACATGGCGCTGCACTATTTCCACACGTCCGAGCAGCTGCTGTGCGCCTTCCACCTCGCCTGCGCGCACACCGACAACGGCTGGCGCGCCGCCGCCCTGGTGCTGGAATGCGTGCCCGGCCCGAGCGGCATCGACCCGACGCTCGACGCGGCGGAGCAGGCCGACGCCTGGATGACCGCGACCACGCTGGCCGGCACGCTGACCGATGCCGAGCTGCTCGACGACACGCTCGATCCGGAGACGCTGCTGTATCGCCTCTTTGGTACGGAAGGTGTGGCCGTCGACTTGCCCCGGGCGCTGGCCTACGGCTGCCGCTGCTCCCGCCAGCGCCTCGCCGGCATTCTGGAGGGCTTCCCGACCGACGACCTGGACGCGATGGTGGTCGACGGGTCGATCGTGATGACCTGCGAGTTCTGCAACCACGATTTCCGGTTCCCGCGCGAGACGGTGCGTGGCAAGCCGGTCGATGCCGATCGTAAGGAGAGCTAAGTGAAAGTTTGGGCCGGACTCGCGATCGGATTGCTGCTGGCCGGATGCGCGGACGACACGCCGTCGCCCTCGGGGCCGGTCAGCTCGGAGCCGCTCGACTTCGCCTACCTGACCAAGCTGCGGCTCAACGTCGCGACCGTCACGATCGACGACAGCTACGTCCCGGGTGGCCCGGGCGAGCATGTCGAGGCGCTGGCCCCGGTGCCGCCGGCCGACCTGCTGCGGCTGATGGCGCGCGAGCGCGTGCTGCCGGGCGGTGCGGCCGGAACCGCCAAGGTCACGATCGAGGACGCGTCGATCGTGCGCGCCGACGATCAGCTGGAGGGCTCGCTGGCCATTCGCATCGACGTGGCCAACGGCGACGGCACCCAGACCGGCTTCGCCGACGCCCGGATCGCCCGCAGCCGCACCCTGTCGGGCGAGGATTCTCGGGCGGTCGCGGACAAGCTCGAGCGGCAGATGGCGGCCGACATGAACGTCGAGTTCGAATACCAGGTCCGGAAGTCGCTGAAGGATTGGATCCAGGTCACGACGCCGGAGGTTCCGCCGGCCGCGCCGATCCAGTCGCAGGATCTGCCGCCGCCGCCGGGGAGCTAGGCGGCCTGGCGGTTTACACTTCGCTCGCTGGTGTGTGGGGACCACCGTGGGTGCCCGGGTCGAGCCCGGGCAACGTGCTTCTCATTATCCTACCCTTTGCCCGGGCTTGACCCGGGCACCCACGCAGTCGCCCACAAACAATTACGGCGCACTACAACCCACTACCATCACGCCCGCCGCCGCAAGCTGAACAGCGCCTGCTCCCCGAACAGGTTCGCCAACGCCGGAAACCTGCGCCAGGGCGATTTCCGTCCCGCGTCGTCCACCGCCATCCAGCGTTCCACCTCCAGCCCCATCTCCCGGCACAACGCGAAGAAGTCCCGGATCGTGCACGGGTGGATGTTCGGCGTCTCGTGCCAGGGCCGGGCCCAGACGCTCGTCATCGGCATCCGCCCGCTCCACAGCAGCTGCCACCGCACCGTCCAGTGGCCGAAATTGGGGAATGTCACCACCGCGCGCGTGCCGATCCGCAGCATCTGGCGCAGCACCTCGGCCGGCCGCTCGACCGCCTGCAGCGTCCGGCTCAGCACCACGTAATCGAACGCGCCGTCCGGGTACTGCGACAGATCGGTGTCCGCGTCGCCGTGCATCACCGGCAGGCCGCGGCTGACCGAGCGGGTCACTTCGGCCATGTCGATCTCGATGCCCCGCGCGTCGCAGCCCCTGGTGCGGAACAGGTGCTCGATCAGCTCGCCGTCGCCGCTGCCGATGTCGAGCACCCGGCTGCCGGGCGCGATCATGCCGGCGATCAGCGACAGGTCGAGCCGCACGTTCTTGCCGACCAGCTTCAAGACCGCAGCCCCGCGCGTTCGGCGCACCCATCGAGGAAGCCCGACAGCGTGCGGTGGAAATCCGGCTCGTCGAGCAGGAAGGCGTCGTGGCCCTTGTCGGACGCGATCTCGACGAAGCTGACGTTGGCCGCCGCCCGGTTCAGCGCTTTGGCGATCGCCCGGCTCTGCGCGGTCGGGAACAGCCAGTCGGAGCTGAAGCTGATGATGCAGAACCGGGTGCGGCTGCCGGCGAACGCGGCCGACAGATCGTCGCCGGTGTCGGCGGCGAGGTCGAAATAGTCCATCGCGCGGGTGATGGTGAGGTAGGAGTTCGCGTCGAAGCGGGTCACGAACGTGCTGCCCTGGTGGCGCAGATAGCTTTCCACCTCGAACATGTCGCCGAACAGCGCGAGCGTCTCGCCGCCCCGCAGCCTGCGGCCGAACTTCCGGGTCAGGGCCTGTTCGGACAGATACGTGATGTGCGCCGCCATCCGGGCGACCGCCAAGCCACGCGCCGGGATCCGGCCGCTCTCGAAATACCGGCCGCCCTGCCAGTCCGGGTCCGCGAAAATCGCCTGCCGCCCGACCTCGTGGAACGCGATGTTCTGCGCGCTGTGATGGGCGGCGGTCGCGACCGGCACGCACGCGAACACCTGTTCGGGGAACAGGGCGGCCCATTGCAGCGCCTGCATCCCGCCCATCGAGCCGCCGACGACGGCGAACAGCCGCGCGATGCCCAGGTGGTCGACCAGGCATTTCTGCGCGCGCACCATGTCGGCGATCGTCACGGGCGGGAAGTCGATGCCCCAGGCCGAGCCGTCCTCGCGGGCATCGCGCGGTCCGGTGCTGCCCATGCAGCCGCCGAGCACGTTGGCGCAGATGACGAAATACCGGTCGGTGTCGACCGGCCGGCCCGGGCCGACCACCGCGTCCCACCAGCCGGGCTTGCCGGTCAGCGGGTGCGGCTGGGTGGCGAACTGGTCGCCGGTCAGCGCGTGGCAGACCAGGATGGCGTTGCTGGCCGCCCCGTTCAGCGTGCCCGCCGTGCAGTAGGCGACCGTCATGCGCGGCAGCACGGTGCCGCAATCGAGCGCGAACGGCGCGTCGAAGGTGACGGTGTGGCCGGGATCGAGGGCCCGTGCGGAATCGGTTGCGGCGGCGGTGTCCATGGGCGGTGTGATCTACCATTGCGCGCGCGCCCCGTCGCGTCGCGTCGCGTCGCGCCGCACAAGTCGTTTTGCAACACGCCGCGCCATAGGCAGCGGCCGGTCGGTCGGCTATGCCCCGCGGGCCATGCAAACCACCCGATCCGTCCCCGCACCGTCGCTGGCGAGCCTGCGCCAGGAGATCGACACGATCGACGACGCGCTGCACGATTTGCTGATGCGCCGCGCCGGCGTGGTGCAGCGCGTGGCCGAGCTCGGCCGGGTGGGCAAAATCCCGTTCCGGCCCGGGCGTGAGGCCGACATCATCACCCGCCTGCTGGCACGCCACACCGGCCCGCTCGCGCGCCGCGCCATCGTCCGGTGGTGGCGCGAGATGTACGCGGCGCATATCGGGATCGAGACGGCGTTCACGATCGCGGTCGCCGAACCGGCCGGGCCGGGCGGGGAATACGCGGCGGTGGCGCGCGAACAGTTCGGCGCGCTGACCCCGCTGCGGCTGCACGCGACGGCCGCGCGGGTGATCGGCGACGTGCTGGCCGGACGCGCGACCGCCGGCGTGCTGCCGATGCCGTCCGCCGCCGATTGGTGGCCGGCCCTGCTGACCGGCGACGGCCCCCGCGTGCACATCGTCGAGCGGCTGCCGTTCTGGGCGACCCGGCCCGAGGGCGCCCCGACCGCCGAGGCGTTCGTCATCGCGGTAGCACCCGCCGACCCGAGCACCGACGACCGCTCCGTGTTCGTGGCGTCCGACGACGCCGGCGTGACCGGAACCGTGCTCGCGCGCTGCGACCACGGCGTGCTGTTCGACGTCGCCGGCTATGTCGGCGGCGACGACGAGACGCTGCTCGGCCACTACGCCGTCCCGGTCGCCGCGTGAGCCCGCAGCCGCGCCCCGGCGTGCTGGCCATCGCCGCCTACATCCCGGGCGAGTCCGGCAAGCCGGGCCAGAACCGGGTCGTCAAACTGTCGTCCAACGAGGGACCGTTCGGGCCGCCGCCCTCCGCCATCGCCGCCGCGACCCGCGCGGCGGCCGATCTGCACCGCTACCCCGATGGCGGCAGCGCCGAATTGCGCCGCGCGATCGGCGCGCGCTGGGATCTCGACCCGGCGCGCATCGTGTGCGGCACCGGCTCGGACGAGCTGATCCAGCATCTGGCCGCCGTCTATGGCGGCCCCGGCACCGACGTGCTGATGACCATGCACGGCTTCTCGATGTACCAGATCGCCGGCACCTATGCGGGAAGCCGGGTGCTGAAAGTGCCGGAGCGGAATCTGCGCGCCGACGTCGACCTGCTGCTCGCCGCCGTGACGCCCGCGACCACCATCGTGTTCCTCGCCAACCCGAACAACCCGACCGGCACGATGCTGCCGCGCGGCGAGGTCGAGCGGCTACGGGCCGGGCTGCCCAGCCGCGTGCTGCTGGTGCTGGACGGGGCGTATGCCGAATACATCGAGCGTCCCGATTACGATCCGGGCGTCTCGCTGGTCGATGCCGGCGAGGACACGGTGATGTTGCGGACGTTCTCCAAAATGTTCGGGCTCGGCGGCGCGCGGGTCGGCTGGATGTACGCGCCGGCCCCGGTCGTGGACGCGATCGGCCGGGTCAGGGGCGCGTTCAACGTCAATCTCACCGCGCAGGCCGCCGCGATCGCGGCGTTGTCGGAGCCCGATTGGGTCGAGCGCAGCCGCACGCACAACTACGCGGCACGGGACGCGCTCACGCGGGGCCTCGCCGAATTCGGCATCGCGACCACCGAGAGCGAGGGAAACTTCGTGCTCGCCGATCTGGGCACCGCCGCCGCCGCCCGCGCCGCGTTCGAGGCGCTCAAGGCGCGCGGCGTGATCGTGCGCGCGATGGGCGGCTACGACCTGCCGCACTGCCTGCGGATCACCGTCGGCCTGCACGAGGATGTCGCCGCCGTGCTCGACGGCCTGCGCGAGCATGCAAATGCCTGAGCCGCTGTTCCGCCGCCTCACGCTGATCGGCGCGGGCCTGATCGGCGGCTCCGTGGCGCGGATCGCACGCGCGCGGGGCGACATCGCGGGCGAGGTCGTGGTGACCGCCCGCTCGCCGGAGACCCTGGCGCGCGTGGCCGAATTGGGGTTCGCCGACCGGATCGAGCCGGATGCGGGCCGCGCGGTCGAGGGGGCCGATTGCGTCATGCTGTGCGCGCCGGTCGGGGCTTACGCCGCGATCACCCGCGCCATCGCGCCGCACCTGGCCGAGGGTGCGATCGTGACCGATGTCGGCTCCACCAAGGCCTCGGTCATCCGCGACGTGGCCCCGCTGTTGCCGCCGCACGCGCGGCTGGTCCCGGCGCACCCGATCGCGGGCACCGAGTTTTCCGGCCCCGACGCGGGCTTCGCCGAGTTGTTCCAGGGCCGCTGGACGCTGCTCACGCCGCTGCCGGACGGCGATCCGGCCGCGACCGAACAGGTCGCCGAGCTATGGCGGCGGTGCGGCAGCATGATCAGCGTCATGGACGCCGCCCACCACGACCGGGTGATGGCGATGGTCAGCCACCTGCCGCACCTGCTCGCCTTCACCATCTGCGGCACCGCCGACGATCTGGAAGGCGAGACCCGGCGGGAGGTGCTGCAGTTCGCCGCCTCGGGCTTCCGCGATTTCACCCGCATCGCCGCGTCCGACCCGGTGATGTGGCGCGACATCTTCATGAGCAACCGCGACGCGCTGCTCGAAATGCTGGCCCGCTTCACCGAGGACGCGCAGGCGATGGCGCGCGCGGTGCGGTGGGGCGATTCCGCGTATATCGAGGACCGGATCGAGCGTGGGCGGACGATCCGCCGCACGCTGATCGAGATCAAGCAGGCTTAGCGTTCAGGCTACGGCCGACCGGACCAGACCCGGTCGGGCCAGCTCCGCCTCGGGATGCTCGGCGAGGTCGCGATCGGTCGCCGACTTGTCGGACACGAGCGTCATGTAGCCGTAGACCACCTTCGCGATCACATCGAGGATCGCGATCAGCAGAACGCTGATGGTGTCGCCCAAGATGTTCAGTCCGTCCGGTGCCAAGCCGATGACGACCGGATAGGCTAGCCAGAGCACCGTCAGGATCGTCGCGTTCCGGCGATAGGTCGCGCGCACGTCGTCCCGCTCCAGCGCGTTCGCCTCCATCTGCGAAATCCAGATGACGTAGAACACGCCCACGAACGCGACGCAGGAGATCAGGAACCAGGTCCACTTCATCCACGGCACTTCGGACGCGCCGAACGCGAATCCGGTCACGATCATCATCACGTCCGCCAGCACGGCGCCCGCGACCAGACCGGCCCGCTTATGGTTCGCATGCATCGCCGTCATCGAGAGCGCGATCAGCAACAGGGGTGTCGTCAGCGACCAGTCGACGTAGCGGGCAAAGTAGAAGATGCGCGTCGCACCGGCGGTCACGGTGCCGTCGGCGGCGGTAACGGGAAGCAGCACCAGGCCCTGTCCGGTCGCCATCGCGAAATAAGCGCACGCCGCGATGATCGGCACGATGCCGTGCAGGATCGTGTGCAAGCCCTCGGACGGCGTGCGCCGCTTGCCGGTCAGCAGGATGAACAGCCCGCCACAGACCATGACGATCGTGGTGATCCACAGAATGGAGTTCGAAGTCATGTGCGCCTCGCCATGTGTGCTTCGGCACAATGCGCACGCGCCAGCGATGGTTCCGTTCTGACGAAGGGATTCGTTCGCGCACCAACGATGGCCCGATGGGGAGGGGCCGATCGAAACGCTTGCACCGGCGTCGCGGCGCGCTATCTTTCGTCCATCAACAACTGAAAGGAGGTGATCCAGTGTCTAGCTTCACCATGCGGCGTCTGCCGCGCGCTGGGTTCTCCCTCCACCTCACGGCGGGGGTCTGATCCACAGCTGCGGCAACGTAGCTTGATCGAGGCGGGGCCACTCGAAAGAGTGGCCCTTTTTCGTTCTTGGAGAGCGGCCATGCTGAAGGTCGTCGTGCTCGGCTTGCTGTTCCTGACAGTCGCAGCGCCGGCGCGGGCCGAGGTTTCGCCCGATTGCTGGTTCAGCCTCGCGGACGTGCCTCACCCGCTCCGGTTCGAGGATTTCGCGGTCCCGGCCGTCCGGATCGCTCATCCCGCCGAGCCGAAATTGCCGACGCGCGACGACCGGATGTTCCGCACCATGATCCGTCGCGGTGCGGCGGACGGGCCGAACTTCGCGGGGCCGTACACGATCGCGGCTTGGGGCTGCGGGGCCTCCTGCCTGTCGACCGCGATCGTGGACGCGCGGTCCGGGCACGTCTTTTCGTCGTTCGGACTGGGCGTGATCGACGCGAACTCATGTGGACACGGAGCCGGGCGGCGAGCAGCCGGATTACGCCGCGCTACGCTTTCGCCCCGATAGCCGGCTGCTGATCGTGCTCGGCGCGCCGGACGAGGATCAGTCGCGCGACGGAGTTTCGTTCTACGAGTGGACCGGCACGGCGTTGCGCCTGCTTCGCTTCGTGCCCGCACGCGACATCTGCCGGACGCATTCGCCGCCTTAGGGCAATGTCCAAGGCCGCACCCGCAGCACCGGAAACCCGCCGAGGCTGACCCGCCCGTCGGCCAGCGTGATCGGCACCCGTATCGCCGGACGCTGGCCCGGCCCGACCGGTGCCGCATCGGTGGGCAGCAGGCCGAGCACCGCGCGGGCCGCCTGTGCGGCGCGCGGGGCCAGCAGACCGGCGGCGGCCATCGTGTCGAGCGCCTCGCTGCCGCCCGCGATCCTCGCCTGTCCGGTAGCGGCCGGCTGCAGCAGCGGGTCCAGCGTGAACCGGCCTTCCCCCTCGGCGTCGACCGGACCCCAGCCGATCGCCGCGCGATCGAGGCGCACCGCCCCGCCGCCGTCGCGCCACGCGATCAGCGCGTCGATTCCCGCCTGTCCCGCCGGCAGCACGGCCGGCGGCGACGGTCCTTCGAGCGTCAGTGTCGCCGAGGCGGTCGCCACGCGGGGTGCCAGCGGGGCGCCGCCCGACATCAGTTCGAGCCCGGCGGCGCTCATCGCGATCGTGCGGGCGCCCGGCCGCATCGTCCCGGTCAGCCGCGCGATGCGGGCCACCGGCGCGCTGCCCACCGACAGCACCGCGTCATTTGCCGCGAGCGCGAACTCGGCGGGATGGCAACACGGTGCGGTGATCCGGGCGTCGGCGGCGGCGAACGTCCGGACGGCACCGTCCGGCATGGTGAGCCGCACCGGGTCGGGCAGCCCGATCCGCAGCGACCACGGCGGCAGCATGGTGATGGCCAGCACCAAACGGCCGGTCGCGAGCCGGCTGCCGAGCGGGAGGCCGGCCGGTCCCGCCTCGACGCCGCCCCATGCGACGCCGGCCGCGAACGGATAGCCCGCCAGCTCACGCGAGCCGACCTTCAGATCGGCCCCGTTCGCACCCGCGACCGCGGCGTCGACCCGGTCGCGAACCGCGCGCGAGAGGAAAAACCACGCCGCTCCGTGCAGCGCGAAAAGCCCGGCCAGGATCACCAAAATCGTGCCCGCGCGCCTCATGCCGGCAGTCTCGTCCACAGCAGTTCGTCCACGCCCGCCATTGCCAATGCGTCCTCAATCCCGCTCGTCTTTTCAAGGGCATACAGGATCGGGTTTCGGCGTCCTATGAACTGCGCCGAGCCCCGGTCCACATGGTTGTCCACAGCTACGCCCGATACAGCCAGGCGAGCCGGCCGATCAGTTCGTCGCGCCGCAGGCCGGCCGGCAGAGGCTCCAGGATGCCGATCCGGATCGTGCCCGGCCGCTTGTCGAACGGGGTGCGGCCCCAGCGCCGGCCGGAATCGGTGGTGACCGGCACGATCGGGCCGGGCACCCTCGCGGCCAGGGCGGCGACGCCCGGATGCAGCGGCGCGGCCTCATCCGGCGCGACGCGCGTGCCTTCCGGGAAGATCACCACCTGCCGCCCGTGCGCCCAAGCCGTCTCGGCATCGCGCAGCATCTTCCGCAGCGCGGGCGCGCCGGCCGCGCGATCGACGACGATCATGCCGGCGCGGACCGTCAGCGGCCCGAACAGCGGCAGTGCCGCGAGCTCGCGCTTCAGCACCACCGCCGGGTTCGGCAGCGCCGCCATCACCAGCAGCGTCTCGAACGTCGATTGGTGTTTCATCGCGATCAGCGCCGCCCCCGGGCCGGGCCACGCGCCGTCCACCCGCCAATCGATCCCGCACAGCGGGCGCAGCGCGCCGAGCACCAGGCGCGCCCACCGGCTCGTGACCCGCTGCATGATCGCCCATGTTTCCGGCCCCGGGTCCGGCCTGCGGATCAGCAGCTCGGTCCAGGCGGTCAGGCACATGATCGTGGTCAGGACCGCGAACCAGGCGGCGAACACCAGGGCCGACAATCCCGCCCTCATAGCCCCGCCTCGACCGCGAGGAACTTCGCGTATTCCCCGGCCAGCAGCCGCCACCGCACGGCGGGATCGGCCGGCCGCACCGGAACCGGCCGCAGCGCCACGTCCGGCAGCGCCCGCGACAGTTCGGCCAGCGCGCGCGGCATGTGGTACGCGGCGGTCACCACGATCAGCAACTCCAGCGCATGCGCCCGCGCCCAGTCGGCGGTCTCGATCGCATTGCCGTGCGTGCTGGCGGCGGTCCGGCCGAGCGTTACCTTTCCGCGCAGGCCCGACAGCTCGGCCGGCGCGAAGCCAGCGCTGCGGCCGAGCGCGGCCAAATCGGCCGAGCCGCCGACGCCGGACACCAGCAACACCCGTGCCCGCCCGTCCGCCAGCAGCCGGAGCGCCGTCTCCACCCGTTCGCCGCCGCCGGTCAACGCGACGATCCCGTCCGCCTCGGGCGGCGGCACTGGCGACGGCCGGCGCGCCTCGCCGACGAACCAGCCGAAGCCGCCGAGCACGCCCAGCATCAGCAGCCCGGCCGCCATGCCGACCCACTTCATGTCAGCCGCCGCAGCCACCCGCGCGCGACCACCGACGCCGCGATCCGGCCGGTCAGCGCGGCGATCACCGGGATCGCGGCCATTCCCGCCCAGGTTTCCAGCGGGACCCGCGCGATCAGCCCGTCGAACGTCGCCGGCGCGCCGGAGAGCGCCGGGGCCGACCATGCGAGGGCGGCGAGCGGCGGCAACGCGGCGCAGACGCCGAGAACGGCCCCGATGCCGGCGCGCGCCGCACCGAGCCGTCCGAGCCGGCGGATGATCCAGCCATCCTCGGCCCCGAGCCCGTGCGCGATCTCGATCGTCTCGCGCCGGAGCAACAAGGTCCCGCGCGTCGCGACCGCCACCAGAATACCGCCGGCGACCCCGATCGCGGCCAGCGCGCCGCCGGCCAAAAGCCGCAAACCTCCCGCGGCCCGCGCGACGACGGCGAGCTGATCGTCCTGGTCCGCGATCGTCGCACCCGCGGCCGCTTCCGGCAGCGTTCGCGCGAGACCGTCGTCGGCGGCGCCCGGCCGCAGCACCACCGCGATCACCCCCGGCATCGGAATGCCGCCGAACTCGTCGGCACCGACCCATGGACGGAGCAGGCCCGCGACCTCGGCGGTGCCGAGCGGCCGCGCGTCGAGCACCCCGGGGTCATCACGCAGGACAGCGAGCGCGGCCGCGACGCGGGCCGGATCCGGGTCCGGCACCAGCACCGTGCGCGCCCGGTCGCCGGTCGCCCAGAGTGCCTCCCCGATCGCTCGCGCGGTCCCGTCCGCCGCCACCGCGAGCGCGGCGACGAACGCCATCGCGGCGACGGCGACCGGCAACCCGGCCCCGCCGGCACGCCGCAGCCCGAGCAGGTCGCGCGCTTCACCCGTCATTCCCGTCTTCTACCAGACGCCCCGCGTCGAGTTCGCAGGACCGGGCCGGGGTGGGCATCGACCAGCTCGGTGTTGTGGGTGGCGACGATCACGGTGACGCCGAGCCGGTTCATCTCGCCGAGCAGCCGCATGACCCGGCCCGCCAGCACCGCGTCGAGGTTGCCGGTCGGCTCGTCGGCCAGCAGCAGGCTCGGGCGGCTGACCACGGCGCGCGCGATCGCGACCCGTTGCTGCTCGCCGCCCGATAGTTCGAGCGGCAGGCGGTCGGCGGCGGCCGACAGGCCGACCCAGCGGAGCATTTCGTCGACATCCGCGCGGACCTGCGCCTCCGGACAGCGGTCGAGCCGCAGCGGCAGCGCCACGTTGTCGCGCACGGTGCAGTGGTCGAGCAGCCTGAAATCCTGGAACACCATGCCGATCCGGCGGCGCAGCCCGGGCAGCTCGCGGCGCGTCCCGGCATCGGCGCCGATCCGGTGGCCGAGCACCGACACGGTCCCCGCCGTCGGACGTTCGGCCAGATGCAGCAGCCGCAGCAGGCTCGTCTTGCCCGCCCCGGACGGCCCGAGCAGCCAGCGAAAGCCGCCGCCCGGAACGGCGAACGTGACCGAGGACAGGGCGGCATTGTGCGATCGGTCGCGCACCGAAGGCCGGTCGTAGACCAGCCCCACACGATCGAACGCGATCACCGCTCTTTCACCCGGGAGGGCGGATCGCCGAACCGCACGGCTGGGCCGCGAGCCCCACGCCGGCGGTCCAGCGCTCGTCTGGAAAGCGGATCAGATCGCGGACGCGATCCACTCGCGCAGCACGCTCTTCGGCATCGCGCCGACCTTGGTGCTGACCGGCTTGCCGTCCTTGAACATCACCAGCGTCGGAATGCCGCGAACGTTGTAGGTGGTCGGCGTGCGCGGGTTGCTGTCGATATCGACCTTGGCGACCGTCAGCTTGCCGGCATACTCGCCCGCCAGTTCCTCGAGCGCCGGGCCGATCGCCTTGCATGGCCCGCACCACTCCGCCCAGAAGTCGACCAGGACATACCCTTCGGCCTTCAGGACGTCCGTCTCGAAACTGGTGTCGCTGACCGCCTTGGTATTGAGACCCATCGGAAGACCACTCCTGTTGTTTGCAATCAAAGTTGGGCAACCCGCCCGGGCGTATCAAGCGGGCGTATCAAGCGGGCGTATCAAGCGGGCGGGGCATGCGCGTCCAGCAGGTCGGAGGGCAGCATCGCGACCGTCGCCGTGGCGGTCCAGACCAGCGCGCACCGGACCGGCCGTCCCGGATAGATCTTTTCCAGCAACGCCCGGTACGCCGCCATCTGGCGCAGATACATGACCGGCGTGCCGGCGGCGTCGGACGGCGGCGCGCGGTTGGTTTTGTAGTCGACGATCAGCACCGAGTCGGGTCCGGCGGCCAGCCGGTCGACCAGCCCCCCGACCACCACGCCGCCGACGACGCCGGACAGCGGCACCTCGGCGCGGCTGCCGGGGCCGAACGCGGCGGCCAGCTCCGGGTGATCGAGCACGCCGGCGATCTCGCGCCACAGCGCCGCGCGCGCCGAATCGTCCAGCGCCATCGCGGGCCGCGTCAACATCCGCATCGCCGCGATCTCGCGCTCGTGCGGCGGCAGGTCGGGCAAGTGCTGCAAAAGCCTGTGGATCAGCCGCCCGCGCGCGAACCGCGCATCCGGCGGCTGCGCGGCCAGCGGCGACAGGCTTGCGGGGATGTCGCCCTGACCCGCGCCGTCCGGGCGACTCGGGGCCAGCCGGGCGGCGAGCGGCGGCTCGGCCGGGGGTGCCGCCGCGATCCAGTCCGGAGCCGATCCCGCCCACGCCGGCAATGCTTGCAGCACCGCTGCGTCGTGCGTCTCGGCGACCCGGTCCGGACGGGCCGTCTGCGGGCAGCTCGCCGCGTCGCCGAGCCGGTCCAGTCCGGCCGCGATCATCGCGTACCAGCTGCCCGGGGGCGGATCGCTTTTCTTGCCGGACTGCTTGCCGCAGACGAGCAGCCGATCCTCCGCCCGCGTCAGGGCGACATAGAGCAGCCGCCGATTCTCCTCCGCCTCGCGAACGCCGCCGGCTTCGTGCAGCGCTTCGAAGGCGGCGCAGGTGGTGTGCTTGGCCGGCGACCATAGCGGCACCTGCACGCCGTCCGCATCGGCCGCCCACAGCAGGCGCGACCCGGCTTTCGAGGTGAACGTCGTGTCCGGCAGGATGACCAGCGGCGCCTGCAGCCCCTTCGCGCCATGGACGGTCATGACCCGGACGAGGCCGCCCGCCCCGTGCGCCTCGCGCCTGACCGTCGCCGCCGACCGGCGAAGCCAGTGCACGAACCCCTGCAGCGACGGCGGATGCGACCCGGCATGCGTCAGGCTGGCCGCCAGCAATTCGGCAATCGGGTCCGCCGCCTCCGCGCCCAGCCGACGCAGCAGCCGCGCCTGCCCGCCATGGACGCCGAGCGCCTCGGTCAGCAGCGCGTACGGGGTCACGTGATCGACCCGTGCGAACAGGGCGGCCAGCATCGTCCATGCCCGGTGCCATCCAGGTTTCTCGCCCGCGCGAGCGCGCAGCGCCTCCCACAGCGTCACGCCCGGCTCGCGCCCCATCGCGAGCGCCATCAGGTCGTCGTCCGGCAGGTCGCCGAGCGGGCTTGTGAGCACGCACCCGACCGCGAGGTCGTCGGACGGCAGCAGCAGCGCGTCGCACAGGGCCAGCAGGTCGGCCACGGCGGGCTGCTCGGTCAGCCGCATCTGATCGAGCCCGGCGACCGGCACGCCGCGCTTCTTCAAGGCACGGATCAGCGCGCGGGGCGTCTCGTCGCGGTTGCGGACCAGCACCAGCACATCGCCGGGATGCAGCGGCCGGCCGCGGCTCGGCAGCATCACCGAGCCGTCGGTCTCATCCCTGATCCAGTCGGCCAACTTATCGACAAGCGCCTGCGTGGCGCTCTTCGCACTCTGGCGCTGTGGCGGCACGTGATACGGCTTCGGCTTCTGCGCCTCCGGCTTCGGCTCGATGCCCCACAGCTCCACCGAGCCCGCCTGCCCGAGCCGGCTGCTCCTATGCTCGACCGGCCCGACGCCCCGCTGCGCCGTTTCGTCGGCGAACACCGCGTCGACCAGGGCCAGGATCGGCACGGTCGAGCGGAACGACACGTCGAGCGCCACCGGCGCCCACTGCGCCCCGCCGTTCTCGACCCGGCTTTTATAGGCGTCGTGCTCGCGGTCGAAGCCTTCGGGGTCGGCGCCCTGGAACGAGAAGATCGACTGCTTGCGATCGCCCACCGCGAACACGCTGCGCGGCACCGGCAGGTCTTCGCGCGCGCCGACGCCCGCGAAAAAATCCTGCGTCAGCGCCTCGGCGATCTTCCACTGCGCCGGGGCGGTGTCCTGCACCTCGTCGAGCAGCAGGTGGTCGATGCCGCCGTCGAGTTTATGCAGCACCCACGCCGCCTGCGACGCGTCGCGCAGCAGGGCGACCGTGCGCTCGATCAGGTCGGCGTAGTCGAGCCGCGCGGTCAGCTCCTTGCGGCGGTTGAACGTGGCGATGGCGGGCAGGGCGAGCTGCGTCAGGCCGTCCGACAGATCGAGGATGTCGGCGGCGGCGAATGCATCGCTCAGCCGATAGACACGATCCGCCTCGGCCATGCAGGCATCGGCATGATCGGGAAAGCGTTTCTCGAAATCCTTATCGACCAGTTGCTGCCGGGGTTGGCCGTCCTGCTTGAGATAGGTGGCGGAATAGTCGGCCCATCGCGCCACTCGCGCATCTTCAGGCAACGCGAGCCAGTCACATCGAGTCCGCGCGAAACCCGCCGCCAACGGCTTACCGTGCTGCAGGATGGCGCGGGCCGATGCCGCCGCGGCCTGCGGGACCGCGACCGCGCGCGCCATCACCGTATCCCGGTCCTCGGCCTCCAAGATCGCGCGCTGCCGGTCCCGCAGCACCGGCTGTGGCATCCCGGATATGGCGGCCGAGGCACTCTCGATCGGCCAGCAGGTCGTCCATCAGCAACCGCAGTTCGCCCAGCTTCCTGTGGGCCGCCACGTGCCCGATCGCCTCGCGCAGCCCCGGCGGGTCGCGCGCCAGCACGGCCTCCAACGCGTCCGACTGCGCGAGCCTGCCGTCCGCCTCCTCCAGCAAGGCGAAGCGCGGCGACAGCCCGGCCTCCAACGGGAAGCGGGCCAGCAGCGACTGGCAGAACGCGTGGATGGTGCCGATCCGCAGCCCGCCCGGCAGATCGAGCACGGTCGCGAACAGGGATCGGGCCCGGATCAGCATGTCGGGGGTCGCGTCGACGTCGATCCCGCCGAGCTCGACGCGCAGCGCGCCGTCGTCCATCGCGACCCATGTTCCGAGCCGGGCGCGCAAACGCAACGCCATCTCGGCCGCGCCGGCGCGGGTGTAGGTCAGGCAGACGATGCGCGCCGGGTCCGCCTCGGCCAGCATCAGCCGCAGCAGCCGGTCGGTGAGCAGCTTCGTCTTGCCGCTGCCGGCCGACGCGGCGACGAAGCTCGACACATGCGGATCGGACGCGCGGCGCTGGGCGTCGTTCGCGCGGGAGGACGCGTCGTTCGGCGGCACGATGGCGTTCATTCGGCGTCCTCCCCGTCCTCGGCCCCGGCGACCTCGGCCATCCGCGCCAGCTGCGCATAGGTCGCCGACGCCATTTTCCGGCCGGGATGCGGGCAGTGCGGGTAGGTGCGGCCCGCATCCTCGAAGCTCGCGAGCAGCGCGCGCAGATGCTCGTAGGCCGCTCCGATGGTGACCCGGGGTTCCTTCGCGGCGGAGGACGGCTTGCCGGGATCGTGCCCGCCGCCCAGCTTCCAATACGTGATCTCATGGACTTCGGCCTGAAAGTCCGGGCCGAACGCGCCGTGCTCGGCCATCACCGCCTCGAGCGGCAGTTGCGGCCGGGTGCCGTCCTCGACCTGGCCCGGTCCCGGCACGGAGCCTGTCTTGTAGTCGAGGATCGCAACCGTCTCGCCGCGCCGCTCGATCCGGTCGACCCGCGCGGTCAGCGTGAAATCCAGGTCGGGCAATTTGAACACGCCCGGGAGTTCGGTCGCGACCCGGCTCGGCACGACGGTCTCGCGCCGCCGCCGCTCCTCGTCCACCACCCAGTGCGCGATGCGGTCGAACCTCGGTGCCCACCATGCGCGCAGCCCAGCGCGCAGGCCCGCTTCGAGCAGCGCGGTTCCCAGCGTCTCGACGGCGAGCGCGTCGGTTTCGGGGGGCATCGCCGGGTCGAGGGCCTGGAACAGCCGGTTCATCCCGTCGTGCAGGATCGAGCCGTAATCCGGCAGCGTCGGTCTCCTGTTCCAGCGGATCGAGCTCGCGCAGGCCCAAAATCCTGCGGGCGTAGATCGCGTACGGGTCGCAGATCAGCGTCTGCACGTCGCTTACCGACAATCTCGTCGGCCGGGCCGCGACCGGCGGGCAGGGGTGCGGGCGCCGTCACCGGCGTGTGCGCGAGCGGCGCGTCGAGCATCGCGGCCCATGCGGCCGCCGGGTGCGCCGGCAGCGCGAGAGAATGCTTGTCGAGCAGGGCCGACAGGCGGGCCAGCCACCGCGCCTCGATCACCGGGGCGCCGTCGCGCCGCGCCGGGGCGGACAGGACGCAGACCGGTGCGGCGCAAGCGGCCTGAACGAAATCGTGCGCCGCGCGGCCGATCGCCTCGTCCACGTCCGGCAGGCCGGCCGCCGCGCGCATCGGCCGGCTCAGCCACGGGCCGGGGTCGGTCGCGGGCGGCCACGTCCCGTCCGCCAGGCCGCCGAGCACCACGACATCGACCGATTGCAGCCGCGCTTCGAGCAGGCCCCAGATGAACACGCGCGGATGCTCGGCCGTGACGTCGCGGCCCCGCAGCGCGCGCCGACCGTGGGCGACACGGCCCTCCAGCAGCGCGTCCAGCAGGCCGACCCGCTCGCTGGCGGGCATCGGCGGCAGGTGCTCCAGCGCCGGCAGCGCCTCGCCGAGCAGCTCCGCCAAGGCGACACCCTCCTCGCCGGCCCACAGCCGCGACGGGCCGGAGGCGGTGTCGGTCGCGGCCAGCGCCTCCGCCGCCTCGATCAGCCCGGCCATCAGGCCGGCCGCCGGCAGCAATGGCGGGGGTGCCGGGCGCAGTGCCGGTTCCAGGCAGGCCAGCACCTGTTCGAGGAATGCCGCGAGCGCCGGATCCCTGCCGCCCCGGGCAGTGTCCAGGCGTCCGCGAAGCCCCGCGAAACCGGGCGGCGGGGCCGGGCCGCGCAACACCTTGAGCTCCATGCGGCGGGTGAGGTCGCGACAGGCGCGGGCCGGCAATCCCGCCGCCGCCAACGGGTGTTTGAGCAACGACAGCAGGGCGACGGGGGACAGGTCCGCGTCCACCGCCTCGGCCAGCAGGCGCAGGAACACGCCCGGCGGCGTGTGTGCGAGCTTCTCGCCCGCGCTGTCGTCGGCCACGATGTTCCAACGCCCGAGTTCGGCCGCCACCCTCACCGCCAGCGTG
This sequence comes from uncultured Alphaproteobacteria bacterium, assembly GCA_963756975.1. GTDB lineage: Bacteria > Pseudomonadota > Alphaproteobacteria > Acetobacterales > Acetobacteraceae > CAVRQM01. Next base: position 1,862,551 of record CAVWPS010000002.1, read on the forward strand.
CGATCCGGGGTGACCAGGGCGGCGCGCGCCCCCGGCGTCTCCAGCGCGTCGCGCAGGATCAGCGCGATCGCCGTCGCCTCCGCCCCCGCATCGGCCGCCGACAACCTGAACAGCGACTCGGGCGGCCCGACCGGGTCGTCCCAGAGTTTTAGGCGTCGCGGCGGCAGCAACGCGGTGGCGAACAGGTGTTCGCGCGAACCCGGTTCGCCCCAGTGTTCGACGTCGCCGCGCAACGCGCCCATGCCGGCCAGCAACCGCGACAGACCGGATTGCGGATGGCCGGGCCCGAGCGCCTCCCATGCGGCGTCGTCCAGCGTCGCGTCGAGGCCCGGCAAGACGACCAGCCCCGACGGCATTCCGGCCACCACGCGCAACAGAGTCGCGATGCCGGGAAGCGCGGACGTGACGCCCGCCACCCACACCGGCGTTTCCGGCGGCGTCTTGCGCCACGCATCGGCCTGCGCCCGCAACAGGGCGGCGGCGCGGGCGGCCGGGTTCATCAGGCCGCGCTCGGCGAGCCATGCCGGCCAGGCCTCGGTCACGATGCGGAGGAACGTCACCGTCGTCGCCCAGTGCGCCGCATGGGCCTCCGGCGCCAGGCCGGCCAAGCTCGCGCCGAGGTCGACGCCGGATTGCTCGGCCTCGTCCATCAAACCGGCCAGCGTGCGCGCCAGCGCGACGCAGGATTCCATCGTCGCGAAGCCCTGCAGCCGCGACTGGTAGGCGTGGACCAGCCCGGCCAGCGCCATCAGGCGCTCCAGCTCCGGCACCGGCGGCGGCAGGTCGAACTCGCCGGCCAGTGCCAACGGCGCCTCGTCGAGCCCGCCGATCGCGGCGATCCGGGGCAGCAGTTGCGGGGCACCCGAGGCGGCGGCGGTGAACGCGTCGGCCAGGGCGCGGGCGGCGCGGCGGGTCGGCAGCAGGATCAGGCCGACCGACGGGTCCGCATGCGCCGCCCGCCAGCGCGCGGCCACGGTGTCCAGGAACGGCAACCCGGCGGGGATGGTGGCGAGATTCACCGTGCTAACCCGCGCCCCAGCCATGGACTTCGCCGTGCAGCGTCGATTCCGCCTGGGCGAGGTCGCCGGGGCGCGAGAGGTGGAACCACAATCCGTCATGCACGATGGCCCGCACCCGCCCGGCCGCGATCGCCTCGTCCCAAATTCGGTTCATGCCGAACGGCCCGGCCGGCGCCGCGCCGAACAGCGACGGCCGCAGCAGCTGCACGCCGGCGTAGACGTAAGGCACCAGCTCGTGCTCGCGCGGACGGCGCACGCGTCCCCACGGGTCGTCCGCCGGATCGAGCGCGAAATCGCCCCGGCCGACATCGGCATGAACCTGAAACCCGCGATGCAGCAGCAGCACGGCGTCGGTCGCGTCGTCGAACGCGGCGCGCAGCCGGTCGAGTGCGGGGATCGGTCCGTCGAGCCAGAACGTGTCGCCGTTGACGACGTAGAACGGGTCGGGGCCGAGGTCGGCGAGTGCGGCCGAGATCGCGCCGCCAGTGCCGAGCAGGCTGGCTTCCTCGCGGACGATGAGTTCGGGCGGCGGATCGCGGCGCGACAGGTGGGCGCGAACCAGTGCGGCCCGCCAATGCGTGTTGACGACCACCCGCGCAACCTTCGCCGCCGTCAGCCGGTCGAGCGCATGGTCGATCAGCGCGCGCCCGCCGAGCGGCAGCAACGGTTTGGCCGTCTTGTCCGTCAGCGGGCGCATCCTTGTGCCGAGGCCGGCGGCGAGCAGCATGGCGTTCACAGCCCTCTATCGTCCCAACCGCCGAGTCGGGCGACGCGCGAAGTGTCGGTCGGGCCGAGGGACAGCTCGATCCGCAACGCATCGTCCGGCGCGCGCGGACCGAGGCGGTCGGGCCATTCGACGATCACGAGGTCGCCAGAGAAATCGTACCAGCCGAGTTCGGCGAGCGGGTCCGACGCCGGCGACCATGGCGGCAATCGCCATAGATCGAGGTGATGGACCGAGAACTCCGGCGTCGCGTAGCTCTGCACGAGGGTGAACGTGGGGCTCGGCACGTCGAGCGCCGGGTCCCCGGCGAGCGACCGGATCAGGGCGCGGGCGAACGCGCTTTTACCGGCCCCGAGCGGCCCCGACAGCAGGATCGCGTCGCCCGGCCGCGCGCGTTTCGCCACGCGGGCGGCCAGGTGCTCGGTCGCGGCGAGGTCGGCAAGCGGGACCTCGCGGTCCGTCAAGCCGATTGCGTCGGCACCAGCCCGTATTCCTTGCGCAGTTTTTCCAAGACCGCCGCCTCCGCGTCCGGGTCGGTCCGTTCGACCGTGCGCTTATGCAGCGTCAGCGGCTCCGCGTCGGGCGGCTGGGGTGCCCGGATCATGAAGCTGTCGCTGTCGTTGAGCGATTCGACCGCCAGTTCGAGCAGATCCGCAAACTCCGGCTCCGCCGCCACGAGGCGCAGCCGGCATTCCGGGCCGATCGCGAGCGTACCGGCCGGCACCGCCGCCTCCTGCCCGACATCGCGGTGCGAGACGGAAAACTCCTTGTCTGCGTCCGGCATCAGACGGTTTCCTCTGTTTTGGCCTTCACGACGACGGGCTTCTTTGCCTTCGCGATCGCCAGGAACAGCGCCGTCGCGGTGGCGTTGCCCTGGTTCTCGGCATCCACTTCGACCGGCTGCGCCTCATATTCCTGCTGGTTCACGCTCGGAGGCAGGTAGCCGATACCGGGTTTGTTGACCGCGTACATCAAAACCTGCGGATAAATCGGGTCCGAGGGGTCGAGGTCGCCTCGCATCAGCCGCTTGACCAGTTCGTCCTGCTGCGCGTGGTAGGTCTCGTGCAAGATCGAGATCAAAGCCTCTTTCGGATTGCCGACAGCATCCTTGTGGGCGTTCATGTTGATCGTGGCCGGACCGTCGGTCCAGACGCAACCGCCCATGGACGTGGTGCCATTGCTGCTGGGCTTGGAATAGGTCGTCACCTCGATCGGCGGCAGCCCGAGAATTTCCGCCTGCTTGTCGCTCACCAGCTTCAGCAATGCCTTTACCTGCGCCTCGTCGGCAACGACCTTCGCCCACGCCTTCACGTCGACCTTGCCGCTCGCTCCGAACAGCTTGCTGACCTCCGGAAGGTCCGCGACCGCGGCGACGATCTTGCCCCGCTCCTCCTCGCGTTGCGCCAGGAACTCCGGCGCCGGCTTGGTGCCGCGGTAGACGCGGCAGAGCTGCGTCAGGGCATCGCCGGATTTCGGCGGACCGGCGGCGCACAGGTCGAACGCGAGTTCTGCGAGCTGCGTGGTTGTCTTCGCCGTCAGTTCCTCCTCCGACAGTTCCTTCATCGCCTTGATCGCGGCCGCGGTCGTCTTGGCCTTATCCGCGGTCGAGGGCGCCGTCAGAGCCATGAACGCATCCAGTGCGACCTGCACCCCAGGTGCCGCCTTTAGCGCCGCCGCACCCTGGCCGCCGGTGATCAACCCGTTCAACTTTTTCTGCTCGCCGAGATACGCGATCCGCGCCTTGATCTGCGCCGCCCCGGCGGCCGGTTTGTTTTTGCCGGTGTTGAACGTCGTCGTGAACTGTTCGCTCTCGATCTGCGCCTGTCTGACGCATTCGGGACCGATCGCGGCGGTCAGCCGCTCGAATTCGTCGAGCGCGATCGTGGCTTTCGGCCAATCTTCCACCTTGGCCGCCGCCGCGTTATTCGCGGCGGTTTGCGCGTCCGCCGCTTTCTGCAACGCCGCAGCGACGATTGCCGGCGGTGTGGCGATCGTCTCGACCTCGGCCTTGGCGGCCGCGAACGCCTTGTCCAGCTCGGACTGCCGGAGTTCGAACTCAGCCCGCTTCGCCACGTCCGGCACTTGCGGCGGCTCGTCCGGCTTGGATTGAGCGGCGACCTTGGGCTCGATCGCGGCGTTGGCAGCGAGTTTGGTCTTCTTCGCCTTGCTCCGGAACAGCAGCCGGCCGAGGGCGGTAAGCGGGTTCATGGCGCGTTCCCCGTGGCCTGTTCGTCGCGCACACCGGCCAGCGCCGCCAGCAACGGCCCGCGCAGGTCGACCGTAATGTCGAAGCCGTTCGGCGCTTCCGCGTCGGTGATCACGTCGTCGGTGGTCAGGTAGCGTTCCAGTTCGGCGACCTGCGCCGGTGTCGCGGGCTCGGCGGTGAGGTTCGCCTGCACGGCGCGCAGCAGGATGATCGCCTGGTCCAGCTCCGGGTCGTCGAAACCACGGATCGCCGTCTCGAGTGATTTCAGCGACGCCAGCGCGGTCGTGCGCGCCGCCTTCCACCCGGCCATCCCCTTCGGCGCGGCGGCGGCCCCGCCCGCGTCCGTCGCGACGCCCAGAACACGGGCAACCCACTCGTTCATCGCTTCGGACGCCATGCTCGGCCGGACCTCCCCGCACTCTTGCGAAGTATTTTACGCTCCGGTCCGTTCCGGCAACAAGCCCGGCGGCGTATCGAACCGCGCGGCCCTTGGCGTCTTGGCACCCGCCACTTAATACCGGCCCATGCCCCAGACCATCGACACCGACGTGGCCATCATCGGCGCGGGCCCGGTCGGCCTGTTCGCCGCCTTCGAATGCGGGATGCTGCGCATGTCCGCGACCCTGATCGACGCGCTCGGCGAGGTCGGCGGACAGTGCGCGGCGCTGTATCCCGAGAAGCCGATCTACGACATCCCCGCGCATCCGGCGATCGAGGCCGGCGATCTGGTGGCGCAGCTGGAGCGGCAGATCGCGCCGTTCGCGCCGGCCCGGCTGCTCGGCCGCCGTGTCGACCGGCTCGATGGGGAACGGGGCAGGTTCACGCTGACCACCGACCACGGCGACGTCGTGCGCGCCCGCGCGGTCGTCGTCGCCGCCGGGGCCGGGGCGTTCGGGCCGAACCGGCCGCCGCTCGACCATCTGGCCGCGTTCGAGGAGTCCGGGGCGGTTCGCTACAGCGTGCGGCGCAAGGAGGATTTGCGCGGCAAGCGCGTGGTGATCGCGGGCGGCGGGGACAGCGCGGTCGACTGGGCGCTGGCGTTGCGCGGCGTCGCGGCGTCGATCCAGGTCGTCCATCGCCGCGCGAAGTTCAGGGCGGCACCCGAGACCACGGCGCAACTGGACGCGGCGGCGGCGCGGGGCGAGGTCGAACTGGTCACGCCCTATCAGCTATCCGCGTTGCACGGCGAGGCGGGGGCGATGTCGGCGATCTCGGTCGCCGATCTGGACGGCGGCACCAGAACGCTGCCGGCCGACGTGCTGCTGGCTTTCTTCGGACTGTCGATGGATCTGGGCCCGATCGCGAACTGGGGGTTCGGGCTCGATCGCGGCCATGTCTCGGTGACGCCCGCGACCTGCGAGACGTCGGTGCCGGGCGTGTTCGCGATCGGCGACGTCGCCACCTACGCCGGAAAGCTGAAACTCATCTTGCAGGGGTTTTCGGAGGCGGCGATGGCGGCGCACGCGATCCATCCGATCGTCCACCCCGACACGGCGCTGCACTTCGAATATTCGACCAGCAAGGGCGTCCCCGCCGCCGCCTAGCTCCCGCCCAGCAACGCGCCCACGACCCGGGCGGTATAATCGACCACCGGGATGATCCGGCCGTAGTTGATCCGGGTCGGCCCGATCACCCCGATCGCGCCGACGATCCGCCGGTCGGCCCCGCGCGCCGGGGCGACCACCATCGACAGGCCGGACGCGCCCATGACGCCGCTATCCGCGCCGATATAGATCCGCACGCCGTCGGACGCCTCGGCCAGATCGAGCAGCCGCAACATCGTCTCGTGCGTCTCCAGCCGTTCGAACAGATGCTGGATCGCACCCAGCTGTTCGATCGCGCCGACATCGGCCAGCAGCCGCGCCTGTCCGCGCACGATCAGGCTGCCGCCCCGCGCGGCCACCCCGTCGCCGGCCCAGGTCGCGAGGCCGGCCGAGACGACCTGTGTGGCCAACTCGTCGAGTGCCGTCCGGTCCTGCGCCATGTCGGACGCGACCGCGACCGAAACCTCGCCCAGCGTGCGGCCCGACAGCCGCGCGTTCAGGTAGTTGCCGGCTTGCTGCAGCGTCGACGGCGGGACGCCGGCGGGGATGTCGATCACCCGGTTCTCGACCCGGCCGTCGGCGCCCGACCAGGACGACCAGCGCCCGTCCGGAGCCGAGCGGCACGAATTCGATGTGGCGCAGCGCCCCGTCGAGTTTCGGCGCCAGCACCAGCCCGGCCGCCTGGCTGAGGCCGCCGAGCATCTTCGACGCCTCGCCGAGCGTCTCCTCCAGGCTGCGGCCGGAGGCGGCGAGTGCGCCCCCGATCGCGTCGCGGTCGTCCTCGCCGATTTCACCGAACTGCAGCAGCCCGTCGACGAACAGGCGCAACCCCTGCTCGGTCGGCAGCCGGCCGGCGGAGACGTGCGGCGCGAACAGCAGGCCGGAATTGGTCAGGTCCGCCATGACCGCGCGGATGCTGGCCGGGCTCAGCGTCATCGGCAGCCGGCGCGCGAGCGTGCGGCTGCCGACCGGGACGCCGGTGGCAAGGTATTCCTCGACCACCTCGCGCAGGATCGTGGCGGCACGGGTGTCGAGCGTCGGGAGCGGTCTGTCGTCCATGATGTTGGGCATCCACCGCGATATGGCCGGGCGGTCGCGGCCGTTGTAGCACGCGGGACACTTTTAGAGGATCGCCCATGCCCCGCGCCGACAACCGCGCCGCCGACGCGCTACGCAACCTGTCGATCGAGACCGGATTTTCCCACCACGCCGAGGGCAGCTGCCTGATCCGCATGGGCGGCACCGAGGTGCTGTGCGCGGCCAGCGTCGAGGGGCGGGTGCCGTCGTTCCTGCGCGGCACCGGCATGGGCTGGGTCACCGCCGAATACGGCATGCTGCCGCGCGCGACCCACACGCGCGGCGACCGGGAGGCGGCGCGAGGCAAGCAATCCGGGCGGACGCAGGAAATCCAGCGGCTGATCGGGCGGTCGCTGCGCGCGGTCACCGACCGGGCGGCGATGGGCGAGCTGTCGATCACGCTCGACTGCGACGTGCTGAACGCCGATGGCGGCACCCGTTGCGCGTCGATCACCGGGGCCTGGGTGGCGTTGCACCTCGCCTTCGCCAAGCTGGTGGACACGCGGGTCCTTAAGGCGATGCCGCTGACCGGGCAGGTGGCGGCGGTCAGCTGCGGGCTGGTGGAGGGGCAGGCGCTGCTGGACCTCGACTACGCCGAGGATTCCGGGGCCGAGGCGGACGCGAACTTCGTGCTGGCCGAGGGCGGGATCGTGGAGATCCAGGCGACCGCCGAAAAGACGCCGTTCGCGCAGGACCGGTTCGACGCGCTGCTGACACTGGCGCGCGCCGGGATCGCGGAATTGTTCGCCTACCAGCGCGCGGCGACCGGCGGATGAGGTTGCGCATGTTGAAGTTCGGGCGCGGCGACCGGATCGTCATCGCCACCCACAACGCGGGCAAGCTGCGCGAGATGGCGGCGTTGCTGGCGCCCTTCGGTCTGGACGCGGTGAGTGCTGGTCAGCTCGGGTTGCCGGAACCCGAGGAGACCGAGTCGACGTTCGTCGGCAACGCCCGGCTGAAGGCGCATGCGGCGGTGGCCGGGTCGGGGCTGCCGGCGCTGGCCGACGACAGCGGCGTGTGCGTGACCGCCCTCGGCGGCGCGCCCGGCATCTACTCGGCGCGCTGGGCGGAGCGGGCCGACGGCGTCCGCGATTTCGCCGCCGCGATGGCCCGCGTGCAGGCGGAGCTGGGCGACGCGGCCGACCGCTCGGCCCGGTTCGTGAGCGTGCTGTGCGCGGCGTGGCCGGACGGGTCGGACGCGGTGTTCGAGGGCGAGATCGCCGGCACGCTGGTGTGGCCGCCGCGGGGCGGGAACGGGTTCGGCTACGACCCGATCTTCGCGCCCGAGACTGGCCACGGGCGCACGTTCGGCGAGATGTCTCCGGCCGAGAAGGACGCGGACAACCACCGCGCCCGGGCGTTCGCGCTCGCCGTCGCGGGACTGGGGCTAGGGCTGGGCTGGGGCTGACGTGAGCGGGTGAGAGGCTCTTAGCCGGCGCGGGTCGTCTTCGCGCGCGACCGGTGATGCGGGGCGGGAGTGGCCGGCTCGGCGGCGGCGACCGGCACCGCGTCGGCGAAATGCGCGATCTGGCGGGTCGCGAGGTCGATCGTGACGCTGTCGTCCGGCGTCTTGGCCGTGTCGCCGTCGCTCGCGGGGTGGTATTCGATCCGCAGTTGCGCCGCTGTCACGACGATCCGCAGATAGCCGTAATCCTGGTCGTCGTAGTTTTCGAGCTGCACCCGGCCCTCGGCCTTCGTCGTGTCGAGCATCATCGGCGCGCGCACCGCGGTCGCGCCTTTGCGGGCCAGATGCGCCAGACCGTGGCCGCCATTGCCGGCAATGATGTACGGCGTCTCGCGGCCGTCCAGCATGCGGGTGAACCGCTGGTAGTTGTGCGCGTGCGCGGACAGGACGGCGTGCGGCCAGACGCCCGTCTCCGTACAGATCGCGTCCACCTGCTCGCGCACCGTGGGGCTCCAGCCGTGCTTGGCGCCGGCGGTGTAGATCGGGTGGTGGTGGGCGATGATCAGCGCGCCGTCGTATTTCTCGTCGGCGACCCGCTTCAGCGCCGCGCGCAGAAAATCGAGCTGTATGTCGGGAAGGTTCGGAAACCGGCCGTCCTGCGACGAAATCACGCCCGGGTCTTCGAGCGTGCCCGAATACAGCGCGACGATGCGCACGAGCGGGGCCTCGAACGTGAAATACACGCCGGGCTGGACACCGGCGGTACGGTCGAGCCCGCCCGATTCCGGGGTGAGCATGAAGCTCTCCGCACAGAAATTGCGCAGGAACGCGTCGAGCGGCGGCACGTCGGTGTTGGGTGCCACCATGCCGTCGTGGTTGCCGGCGAGTGCCACGATCGGCGCGGGGTAATCGCGGTACGGATCGTAGAACTGATCGTAGTAGTAGCGCGCTTCGCCGAAGTTGTAGATGACGTCGCCCAGGTGGAAGTAGAAGCGCGGGCGTCGCGTCGCGTCGGCGTCGTCGAAATCGGCCAGCATCTTGTCGGCGACCTGGTTCTGCGGGTCCGGGCCGCGCGTGTTGCCGGTGTCGCCGACGCTGTGGAAGACGATGATGCCAGCCGCCGTGATCGCCTTCTCGACCGCCTCGCCGCCCTGCCCGAGCGTCTCGGCCAGTGTCAGGACCGGCTCGGTGCCGCCACGGCTGGCCGGAAACGAAAGCGGGTTCAGCCCGCCCGATTTCTGCTGCGCGTCGAGGATGCGGTACGCCTCGGTGTCGGCGGAATGCTGGACCGAGAAGGTCGTCGGGTCCGCGCTCGGCCCCGGTTGCGCGAACGCCGGACCGTCCGCCGGAACGTTCGCCGTGTTGTTCACGGGGGCGTCGGGCGTTGGCGGCAATTTCGGACGCCGGTGTCCGGGGGTGGCGGGCCATGGCGGCGTCCTTCGCTGCGGGTTCGGGCTCGCCGGAATGTCGCCGCAGCGCGCGTCTTGGTGCGTGACAATTCCGCTAATCTTTTTCGGACCTTTCGCGACATTTCAACACGTTGCGCAGCCTATTTCGCCCGCCTCCGGAACGCCGCCTTGGACGTGCCCTTGTTTGGCGGGGCGGTATTGGTAAGGCTCAGGCTTGCCGCGCGCCAATTTTTTGGACGTTCGTTCAGTGCTCGAACTCGACGCCTCAGCCCATCCTCATCGCGGAGCCGCCGAGCGATCGGCCGGCGTGGGCGGATCTCGGGCCCTACCGGGACCGGACCCATCTGCTCGCCGTTCGCAAGCCGATCGTGCTCGAAGGCTGGGTGCGCCATATCGAGGCCCCGAGGGAGATCCCGTTTCCCGACCCGTTAAACGTCTGGAACGCGCGCCAGCCGATCGAGACGACCTGGCGGACTCCGAGCTTGCACATCCACGGGACGGTCATCGGCGGCTACGAGCGGGCCGCGTTGTTCGGCGCCAACACGCTGATCGGCCCGGACCTCGGCTGGCTCACGGAAACCGTGCACATCGGCGAACAATATTTGGACGAGTATGTCCGGCCCGGCTTTCCGCACTTGTTCCCCGGCGCCAAACCGCGGATCGCGCGTCACGGCGAGCTGCGGGTCGCCGATTTCCGCCACCTGACCGACCACGACTGGCGCTTCGTCGAGGAGCCGGTCTTTCTCGCGACCCCGGTCGAGCCGGACAATTTCGGCCGCTGGGTCTCGACCATGGTTTCCAAAGTCGCGCACTGGCGGAAATGGGCGCGCGACCGGGCGTTTTTCTGTCGCACCCGGCATCCGTGGCAACGCTCGATCCTGAAATGGCTCGGCGTGCCGGACGCCCGCATCGTCGACCACGATCCCGGTGCGACGTACCTGCTGCGCGACGTCCGCACGATCCGGCACAGTTCGGCCAACCAGACCGTCAGCGCGGATGAGCGCGCGACGATGCTGGAGCTGGCGCGACGGACGTTGTCGCTGTCGGACCAGACGCCCGAGAGCAAGATCTTCGTCTCGCGCAGGACCGTGTCGCGCTCCGTCCACAGCTACCGCGTGCTGATGAACGAGGCGGCGCTGTGCGACGCGATGGCCCAGCGCGGCTTTCGCGTGATCGAGCCGGAGCAGTATCCGATCTACGAGCAGGTGCGCCTGTTCGCGGGCGCCAAGCTGGTCGTGGGCCTTGGTGGGGCCGCGATGTACAACTCGGTGTTCTGCGCGCCCGAAGCGCGCGTGCTGACGATCGAGTTGAGCGACGCGTTCACCCGTCCGCACACCCGCCTGCTCGGCTCGCTCGGCCTCGGCTACGGCGTGTTCTACGGCGACCTGGACCCGTACGATCCGGCGCCGCACCATAAACGCTGGACCGTCGACATCCCCGCCGTGCTGCGCGCCGTCGATCAGCTGGCCTGAAGGGCTATATGGGTCCGATGGACCCGCTTCCGACCGACCCGCTTCCGACCGACCCGCTGGCGCTCTACATCCACTGGCCGTTTTGCCTCGCGAAATGCCCGTATTGCGATTTCAACAGCCACGTGCGCGACCGCATCGACCAGGCGCGGTTCGCCGCCGCCCTTCGCACCGAACTCGCGTGGGAGGCGGCACGGCTCGGCCCGCGCCGGCTCGGCTCGATCTTCTTCGGCGGCGGCACACCGAGCCTCATGGACGCGCGCACGGTTGCCGACCTGATCGCCGACGCCAAAAGACTGTTTCCGGCGAACGAGGACATCGAGATCACGCTGGAGGCGAACCCGACCAGCGTCGAGGCGGCGAAGCTGGCCGGGTTCCGGGCCGCCGGCGTCAACCGGGTCAGCCTGGGCGTGCAGGCACTGGACGATGCCGCGCTCGGGATGCTGGGCCGCAAGCACGATGCGCGGTCCGCCGTGGCCGCGCTGGAGTTGGCGAAAACCGTGTTCGACCGGGTGTCGTTCGACCTGATCTACGCCCGTCCTGGCCAGTCGCTCGCGGCATGGCGGGCGGAGTTGCGGACGGCACTCGACCTCGTCGCCGACCACCTCTCGCTCTACCAGTTGACGATCGAGCCCGGGACGGTGTTCGAGGGATTGCACCGGCAGGGCCTCATCGCGCTGCCCGGCATGGACGAACAGGCGGCACTCTACGACGCGACGGCGGAGGAGGCGGCGCGGTTCGGGCTGTCCCCTTACGAGGTCAGCAACTACGCCGGTGCCGGGGCCGAGAGCCGGCACAATCTCGCCTACTGGCGCTACTCCGACTACGCCGGCATCGGGCCGGGTGCGCATGGGCGCGTGACGGTGGGTGGCGAGCTGCTGGCGACGCGGCGGCATCGCGCGCCGGAGCCGTGGGCGGAGCGGGTCGAGAAGCTGGGGCACGGGACGGCGAACGAGGAGCCGGTCGCCGCCGATGAGCGGGCGCGTGAAATGCTGCTGATGGGGTTGCGGCTGAGCGAGGGGATCGACCCCGCCCGGTTCGAGGCGCGCACCGGCATCGCACTCGACGATGCGATCGACGCGGAGGTGCTGGCGATGGCGGAGGCCGAGGGATACGTCGTGCGCGAACCTTGGCTGCGCGCGACCCCGGAAGGCCGCAAGCGGCTCGACCCGCTGCTGGCGGCGCTGGTCGTATGAGCGTGCTGATCGTCGGCGGCGGCGTATCCGGCACCGCCTGCGCGCTTCATCTCCGCCGCGAGCACGGGATCGAGGCGAGCGTGATCGAGCCGCGCGCGGAACTCGGCGTCGGCGTCGCGTATTCGACCCACGATCCGGCGCACCGGATCAACGTGCCGGCGCGGCTGATGTCGATCTTCGCCGACGACCCGACCCATTTCGACCGCTGGCTGCGCGACACCGGCGAGTTGTCCCGCGATCCGGCGATGCGGACCGACGATGACCGGCTGTATCCGGCCCGCGCGGTGTTCGGCCGCTATATGGCCGGGCTGTCGCGCGACGTCGCGCATGTGCGGGCGAGTGCGGTCTCGGCCGCCCGTGTCGACGGTGCGTGGCGGGTCACGCTCGACGATGGCCGGGTGATGGACGCGGACGCTCTGGTGCTCGCGACCAGCCATCCGGCGTCCGCACCGCCGCGCGCGCTGGCCGGCATCGACGATCCGCGCGTGGTCCGCTCGCCGTGGGGCACCGATTTCGGGACCGTCGATCCGGCGGCCACGGTCGCGATCATCGGCACCGGGCTGACCATGGCCGACACGGTGTCGAGCCTGCGCGCCGGCGGCCATGAGGGCGAGATTATCGCGATCTCCCGTCGCGGCCTGATGCCGCGCCGCCGCTCGCTGAGCGTCATCACGCCGTTCGGCGCGTTCGCCGAAAACCCCGCACGGACCGCCGCCGGCTTGGTCGCGCGTGTCAGGAGCGCCATGCGGGGCGAGCCGTGGGAGCGCGTCGTCGAGGCGTTGCGGCAGCAGGCGCCGGCGGTCTGGCAGGCGTTGCCGGTGGTGGAGCGCCGGCGTTTCATCCGCCACGTCCGGCCGTTCTGGGACGCGCATCGCTACCCGTGCGCGCCGATGACCGACGACCTGCTGCGCGAGGGCCTGCGCGATCAGTGGCTGCGCGTCGTCGCGGGCTCGCTGCTGACCGCCGAGCGAACGGACGGCGGCGTGGCGCTGACCGTGCGCCGTCACGGCGGGCGCACCGAGCGGATCGAGGCGGCGCTGGTGGTGAACTGCACCGGTCCCGCGCACGCCGGAATGGTCGCGGGCACCCCGGTCCTGGCGTCGCTGAAGGCAACCGGTGCGCTGGCCGCGGACCCGACCGACCTCGGCATTCTGACCGACGGGCGCGGCCGTGTGCTGGACGCCGAGGGGGATGGTGACGCCCGGCCTGTTCGCCGCCGGGCCGCTCGCGCGCGGGGCCTACGGCGAGCTGATCGGGCTGCCGCAGGTGTCCGACCAGCCGCGCGCGGTGGCGGCCGAAATCGCGGCCTAGCATCCTCGCCGTGCGGCGTCAGTCCGGGGCAAGCCGCCACAGAATGACGACACGGCTGGTGTGATCTTCCAGCTCCATCGTGGTCGGCACGGTGTAGCGCGCGATCTCCGTCATGTTCTCGCGCGGGACGTAGGCGCGCCCGGGGTCGGCGACCCACACGTCGGCACCCGCCGCCATCCGGCGCAGCCACGGCAGGATGTGGCGCGTCATCGGCGCCTCGTAACAAACGTCGCCGCACAGGATGACGTCCCATCGGCAGTCCGAGCCGATCAGATCCGTGCCGGTTGCATCGACCGAAACCCCGTTCAGGCCGGCGTTCAGCCGGATCGCCGCGATGGCGAGCGGGTCGATCTCGGCCGCCTCGACCGAAGCGGCACCGGCCATTGGCGCACGCGATCGCGGCCAAGCCGCAACCGGCGGCGAAATCCAGCACGCGCTTTCCCGCTACCAGCGACGGGTCGTCCAGCACGTGCCGCGCCAGCACCTGGCTGCCGGGCCAGGCGAAGGCCCAGAACGGCGGCTCGGTGCCGGTTTCACGGAGCCAGTCCTCGGTCGCCGACCAGATGGGCGTGATTTCGGTGGCGAGCCACAGCGCCACCTCCGGCACCAGGCCAGCGTGGCTCAACGCGGTGTTGGCGCGGAGGAAATCCTCGGGCGTCACCGTGCCAGCCAGAGCGCGACGGCAACCCACAGGCCGACATCGCGGTTGTCGCGAAACAGTTTGAGGCACCAGGCCGGATCGTCGACGTCGAGCGTCACCACCTGCCGCGCGAGCAGGGCCAGCGGCGCGACCAGCGCGATCAGGGGCCATTGCCACAACCCCGCGCGGAATGCGGCTGTCAGCAGCAGCGCCAGTGCGGCCGCATAGCAGACGGCGACGAACGGGCGCGACGTCTTGGCGAACAGGCGGGCCGTGCTGCGGACGCCGATCAGCGCGTCGTCGTCGCGGTCCTGATGGGCGTAGATCGTGTCGTAGCCCAGAATCCAGCAGATCGCGGCGGCGTAAAGCAGGCCGGCATTCCAGTCGAGGTGCCCGGCGGCGGAGGCGTAGCCCATCGGGGCACCCCAGCCGAAGGTGAACCCCAGCATCAGCTGCGGCCACCACGTCACCCGCTTCGCCAAGGGATAGAGTGCGACCAGCACCAGCGATCCGGCACCGAGCGCCCAGGCCAGCTTCGGCAGGGTGAGCAGGATGGCAAGCCCGATGGCCAGCAACACCGCCAGGAACATCGCGGCCTGACGCATCCGCAGCGCGCCCGAGGCCAGCGGCCGGCCGGCGGTGCGGGTGACGCGGCGGTCGAGGTCGCGGTCCCACATGTCGTTGACCACGCACCCGGCGGCCCGCATGACCACCGAGCCGACGCCGAACAGGATCAGCAGCACGACCGTCCGACGGATCGGCGCGCGGGCCAAAAGTATGCCCCAGGCGCCGGGCCAGAACAGCAGCCATGCCCCGATCGGCCGGTCGAGCCGGGCCAGCAGCGCGTACGGCCGCCACGATCGCGGCAGCCGCGCGATCCAGCCGGTGGACCGGATGTCGGTATGTCCGCCCGTTTGCCCGCCCGTAAGTTCGTCGACGCCGCCCATCCGCTTGCCCCTCGCAGCGACCCCGCTACTGTCCCGCGCCCATGCCGGGGTCAATCCGCCTGTTCGTCGATAAGCCGCTCGCCACAGGGGCGACGGCCGAGCTGGCGCCCGCGCAGGCGCATCAGCTTCGTGCCGTGATGCGCCGGCGGCCGGGCGACGCGGTGGCGCTCTGGAACGGACGCGACGGCGAATTTTCGGCGACGCTGACCGTTTTGGACCGCGACCGGGCGACCGCCGAAATCGGCGCGCGGACCCGGGCCCAATCCGCCTCGCCGGATTGCTGGCTGCTGTTCGCCCCGCTCCGGCGCGACCTGACCGAATTGGTGGCGCAGAAGGCGACCGAACTCGGCGTCTCCGCCCTGTTGCCGGTGACGACGCGGCGGACCAACCCCGGCGCACCCAACGCGGCACGATTAAGGGCCATCGCCACCGAGGCGGCAGAGCAGTGCGAGCGGCTCGACATCCCCATGGTGCAACCTCTGCTCCCGCTCGACGAACTGTTGGCAAGCTGGAGGGCCGATCGCCCGGTCTATCTCTGTTCGGAGCGTGCGGACGCGCCAGCCCTTGGGGCTGCGGACGGCCCCTGCGCCTTGTTGATCGGGCCGGAAGGCGGGTTCGATCCGGTGGAGCTTGACCGGATGGGCCGACTTGCCTTTGTTCGCGCCGTCTCGCTGGGTCCACGCATCCTGCGGGCCGAGACGGCGGCCATCGCGGGTCTCGCCCGGCTGCTCGCCCATCCTGCCTGAGTCACCCCCTCACACACCCGACGGAACCGAGATGTCCAACCCCGGAGACGCCGACGCGACCCCGATCACGTCGACGCGACAGCTGGCCGACCACATCGCGCAAGGATGCAAGCCGGCGAGCGAGTGGCGAATCGGCACAGAGCACGAAAAGTTCGGGTTCCGGTTCGCCGACGACTTGCCGCCGCCGTATCAGCCGCACGGGATCCGCGCCGTGCTGGAGGGCATGAGCGACGCCGACTGGGAGCCGATCACCGATCGCGGCCAGC
Organism: uncultured Alphaproteobacteria bacterium; assembly: GCA_963756975.1. GTDB lineage: Bacteria > Pseudomonadota > Alphaproteobacteria > Acetobacterales > Acetobacteraceae > CAVRQM01. The sequence continues at coordinate 1,878,510 of CAVWPS010000002.1, forward strand.
CGATCGGACTGAAGGGTCCGGGCGGTGCCTCGGTGGCGCTGGAGCCCGCCGGTCAGCTCGAATTGTCGGGCGGCACGCTCGAGACGTTGCACGAGACCCGCGCGGAGTTCGGCGCGCATGCCGTCGCGGTGGGCGCGGCGGCGGCACCGCTCGGCATCGGGTTCGCGCCGCTCGGGTTTCATCCGACGCAGACGCGGGCTGCGATGCCTTGGATGCCGAAAAGCCGTTACGCGATCATGCGCGACTACATGCCGCGTGTCGGCACGCTCGGTCTGGACATGATGACGCGGACCTGCACGGTTCAGGTCAACCTCGACTACGACAGCGAAGCCGACATGGCGCGCAAGCTGCGCGTCAGTCTGGCGCTGCAGCCGCTGGCCACGGCGTTGTTCGCGAATTCGCCGTTCACCGAGGGCAAGCCGAACGGATTCCAATCGTATCGCGCGCATATCTGGACCGACACGGACAATCAGCGCAGCGGCGCGCCGGCGATGTTCTTCGATGAGGGCTTCGGGTTCGAGCGCTATGTCGATTGGCTGCTCGGCGTGCCGATGTATTTCGTGATGCGCGACGGCCTTCCGCGCGACATGGCGGGGCGGAATTTTCGCGATTTCATGGCCGGCGGGATCGAGGGCGCGGGGGCCGCGACCGTGGGCGATTTCGCCGACCATATGACAACCGCGTTCACCGATGTCCGTGTCAAACGCTTCCTCGAAATGCGCGGTGCGGACGCCGGGCGGCCGGACATGATGCTGGCGCAGTCGGCGCTATGGGTCGGCCTATTATATGATCCGGCGGCACTCGCGGCGGCGGATGCGCTCGTGCGGCGGCGGCCGTGGGCCGAATACGCGAATCTCCGCGCGCGTGTCCCGCGCGAAGGAATCACAACCGCATGGATGCGCGATGGCCGCGCAACCGGCACGCTGCGTGACCTCGCGCGCGATGTCGTCGCGATTGCCACAGATGGTCTACGCGCGCGAAATCGACTGGATGCAGCGGGAGAAAATGAAAGCGGGATGCTCGATCCATTGCGTGCAATCGCTGAAGGCGGACCCACGCAATCCGATCGTTGGCTCGCAAGTTTTCATGGCGAATGGAACGGAGATGTCAGAAAGATCTTCCGTGAGGCGGCGATGCAAACGTCACGTCCATGATACCGGTGTTACGATAAAGCCATCGTGACGGTAAAAATTAACAAAACGTGAAAGTGGAGGTCTAGCGGGCTTGAAATTCGCCGCATTTACGGCGCTTGATGCCGGGTATGACGGCATTCGTTCGCAACCCAGACGGGAACTCGAACCCTTACGTGGAGGGCGGGATCTTCATGCGGCTCCGATTGGTCGGGCAAATGCAAGCCTGGACCAATTCGGGCGACAGCGTTTTGCCGTCCGGCCGGAAGACCCGTGGCGTTCTCGCCGTGATCGCGTTGTCCGCACCGCGCCCCGTATTGCGCGGACGGCTCGCGGAAATGTTCTGGAGCCGCCGGCCCGAGGAGCAGGCCCGCGCGTCGCTCCGGCAGGAAATCCACCGGCTGCTCGAAGCCATCGATCCGCTCGGGTCGGAGGTGCTGGCGATCACGCGCGACCATCTGGCGCTGCGCCCCGGCACGGTGTGGACCGATGTCGATGAAGTGATGCGCGCCACCTCGACCGATGCCGCCGGGCTGGCACTGTTTGACGGCGAGTTACTGGAAGATCTCGACGGCCTGGACCCCGCGTTCGACGCCTGGCTGGCCGGCGAGCGTGAGCGCATCGGCGACCGCGCCCGGCTGCTCGCGGAGAGCTTGATGCGCCAGCAGGTCGAGCCCGAGGAGACGATCGCCGCCGCGCAGCGCCTGCTGGCCATCGACCGCGCGCATGAAGGCGCTTGGCGGACTCTGATGCGCGCGTATGCGGCGCGGGGCGAACGCGGCATGGCGATCCAGGCGTACGAGCGATGCCGGACCGTGCTGATGGAACAGCTTGACGCCGAGCCGTCGGCGGAAACCGCGTCGCTCGGGCACGAGCTCCGTGCCGCCACCGTGCCGGTTCACGGGGTCGTTCGGCCGGTCGTCCCGGCGGCCGCCGAGATCTCCCGCGCACGGCCGCTCATGCAGCCGGTTCAGCCGAGAATGGCGGGACGTGCCGGGTTCGCCGAGACGCAGACGATGCTGCTGACCGAAACCCGGACCGAGACCCGCCCGATACCCGGCGGAGAGGCGCGGCCGGATGTTCGGGCCGAGGCCCGGCCCGACGGGGCGCACGGCGGAGGGCCGCCGCACCGGACCGGCGCGCATATCGGGATCCTGCCGCTGCGTCTGATCGGCGTCAGCGAAAACGAAGCTCATCTCGCGACCGGCTTGGCCGACGAGATCACGAACGCGTTGGCGGCGTTTCGCTGGATCAGCCTGGTGTCCTCGGCGTCGCTGGCCCGCTTCGCCGGCCAGAACGACGAGGAGGACGCGTTGCGCCGGGCGTTCGGCCTCGACTTCCTGCTCGACGGATCGGTTCAGCGGTCGGGCGACCAGGTCAGGCTGTCGATCCGGCTGCTCGATCTCGACCGGAGCGGGCACGTGGCGTGGTCGCGACGGTTCGACCGATCGGCGGCGGATTTGCTGTCGGTGCAAGATGAGATCGCCGCCGAAGTGGTGGCGCAGATCGAACCCGAAATTCTCATGATCGAGAGCCAGCGCGCGTCCGAGAGCCCGTCGGCCAATCCGACCAGCTACGAGCTGATGATGCGGGCCTTGCCGATCATTGCGCGGCTGGAGCGGTCATCGTTCGGGGAAGCCGGCGACTTGCTGGCGCGCGCCGTCGAACTGGCGCCGGACTTCGCCGCGGCCCAGGCCTGGGCCGCGTACTGGCACGTCCTTCTCGTGACGCAGTCCTGGGCCGACGATCCGCCGGCAGCGATCGCGGAGGCCGGGCGGCTCGCGGAGCGGGCCATCGTGCTCGATCCGAAGGATGCCCGCGCGCTGACGATCGCCGGACATGTGCGCGCGTCGTTGTTCGGCCGCATGCGCGAAGCGATGACGTTGCACGACCGTGCCATCCGCCTGAACCCGAACCTCGCGATGGCTTGGGGCTTGTCCGCCGCCGCCCACGCGTATCTGGGCGACCTTGGAGAGGCACGGCGGCGGCTCGACCGCTACAAGCAGCTTAGCCCGCAGGACCCGCAAGCGGTGTTTCACGACACGGCGCGGATCCTGGTGGCACTTCTGGAGCGCGACCATGAGGCGGCGGTCGATTGCGGGCGGGAGGCGACCGAGTTGCACCCCGCCTCGGTCGACTCGCACATGATGTATCTGTCCGCGCTCGGCCATGTCGGCGTCCGCAACGAATCCGCCCGCATCTGCGCCAAGCTGCTGACGCTGGATCCGGCGTTCAGCATCGCCGCGTTCCGGGCATCCACCGCGTTGCAGCGCGATGCCGATATCGGCCATGTGGCGGACGGATTGCGGCGGGCCGGCGTTCCCGAGACCTGAGCCCGCGCGGCGGCGCGATCGGGCGGTCCCCCTTGGGCCTCCCGACCACGCCCCCACGGCCACGCCGCTCGGCCACAGCCCGACGAGTCCGTCTCCGGTCACCCGACCAGGCCATGCGGCGTCCGTGCCAGGCTCGCCAGGTTTTCGTCGATGGCGCGGAACAGCCCCCAGCTTTCCTGATAGTACGACTTACCCAGATCGGCCTCGCGCGCCTGGATGTAGCTGGTCCATTTGCGGCTGGCCGGGCGGCGGTGATGGTAGTCGTGGCACGGGGCGTCGCCGACCAGCACGAACAGCCTGACGAACAGCTGCACGGTCAGCATGTCGGCCCACCAGAGCGCCCAGCGGCCAAGGCCCACGAGCGTCCGAGGCGAGTTGCTCGGCGGCATCGAGCCGGGGAACACGCCGGCGGTCGCGTGCGCGGCGAAGTCCTTGCCGCGCGCCAAGATCATTTCCGGCTCCGGGAAGCGGTGTTCGCACAGGATCCGGAACACGGTCGCGACCTGCAACAATATTGTGAGCGGGATGACCCAGGCCCAAAGCAGCGTGGCGAGCTGACCCGTTACGGTCGCGAGCAGAACGAGGCCGAGCCAGACGGCCGCGCCGACCGCGGTGCCGGTCCGGTCCGGCGAAATCCAGGCCGCGCGGATCCGGCGCACCAGGAAACGGCCGTGAAACCAGGGTGAAACAAGGCACACCAGCACCCGGCGCCACAGGCGCCGCTTGGAGATCGCCGGTTCCAGCCCGCACATGCCGAAAACGAAGCCGGCAAACTCATCCTCGTCTGTTAAAAGTTTGTTATGATTGTGATGAAGCATGTGTTCGCTTTTGTAGGCGTCGAAATGCTTGAAAAGGAGCAGAGTCGAAATCATCCGTCCGACCAGGATATTGGTCTCACGGCGCTTGAACACAGTACCGTGTGAGCAGTGATGGAAGACGACCACTTGCACGAGCCCGAGTCCGGCACATGCGACCAGCCAGCCGAGGCTCATCAGGATCACGGCCGGGAGGGCGGGCAGGCGCAGCGCGAGCGCCGCCATCAGAACGCCGGCGGCGATTTGGACGGCGGCCACGCGCACGAAATAGAGCGGCGATCTGTCGCGGATCGGCTCGCCCTCTCTCGGCCGCGCCGTCAGCCAGGTCAGGAACGGCTGGAGGCGTTCGGGAAGGCGGTCGGCGATTGCGCTTCGAGGGTCCGTGGGCGCATAGGACGCGGCCTCGGATGCGGACCTCTTCAACTGGTCAAAAGTTCGGGCGAAGCTGCCGGTCTCGTATGCCATATGCTAGAACTCCCACTTGGTGTTTCGGTCGCCGTTTGACCGGATTGTGTCAGGCCCCTAACGCGCGCAAACTGTTCCGGGGCCGTCGCAAGACGTGACGCTACCAACACGGACGTGGCAAGCTAAACGTAAAAGTCAGAGTCAAAACCGCGTTAAAAATGCATTATTGGCGCGTTCGCCTTAACCTGCTATGAGTCACTGATCGGGCTTAATCGTAAGGGTGGGTATCGTGATGGCTGCGTCCCGTTCGCCGTCGCTCAGCAGTGTCATGATGGGGGTGGCCGACCCGGCGCTCGCGCACGCCGCTCGCGATGTCGTCGTCGCCTCCACGCGGAACAGTAATTCGGCCCACGCGGCGCGGGAGTGCGCGGCACAGCTCAGCGGACTTACGCCGACGCTCCTGCTGGTGTTTTGCGGCGGCAAGCACGACCCGCACGCGATCCGTGAGGTTCTCGCCAGTGCGTTCCTGGATGTCGCGATCGTCGGCGGTTCGGGCGCGGGGACGATCTCCGCGGCCGGGTGCGGCTACAGCGGCCTGGAACTGACGGTTGCCGCCTTCACGGACCCGAACCTGACGCCATCGCTGATCCCGGCCGTGGATCTGCTCGCGGGCGACGAGCGGGCGGGTGCCGAGCTCGGGGCGCGGATCGCGGCCGCCGCGACGGACGGGGCCGTGGTGTTGTTGCTATACGATAACGTCCTGAGCGGAGACCCGGTCCGGCTTCATTCCGCGAGCAGAATACTCGACGGGGTTCAGGGCGGGCTCGGCGCCCGCCGCGTCAGCATCATCGGCGGCGGATTCCTGACGGACATGAACCTTTCGGACGGATGGGTGTTCACCGGTTCCGGCGTGGCCCGCCACGCGGCGCTCGCCCTCGTCTTCCCGCCGAACGTGCACGCGACCACGGTCGTGCTGCACGGTTGCCGCCCCGTCAGCACGTTCATGGAGATCACCCGGATCGACGGCGCCGAGGTCTTTGAGCTGGACGGACAATCCGCGCTGTCGGTGATCGAGCGGATGCTCGACCTTCCGCTCGGCGGATCGGGCGGCCACGACCTCACCTTGCTCGCGACGCTGGGGGAGAAGCAGGGCGACCCGTTCCTGCCCTACGACGAGAACGCATATGTGAACCGATTAATCGTGACATCGAATCGAATCCGAGGTTCAGTGACGCTCTTCGAACCCGATTTCAGAATCGGCACCAAAGTGCAGATCATGGCGCGAGACAACTCTCTGATGCTTCAGTCCGTACGTGATGGCGTCGTTGCCGTCGGCGAGCCGCCGATCGGCCGAACCGGTATGCTAAACCTCTATATCGACTGCGCCGGACGGGCGAGCGCCCGCAGCGGTGCCGAAAGCGAGGAGGCCGATCTGGTCGTCCGCGGGCTCGATCCCGCCATTCCCCTGATCGGGTTTTACTCCGGCGTGGAGATCGCGCCCTTCGACGGCTATAGCCGGCCGCTCGACTGGACCGGCGTGCTGACCTCCCTGAGCCGCGCGCTATAGATGTCAGAGAGTGCCGATGGGTGGTCGCGCGAACTCGCGTATTACCGCCGTGAATGCAACGATCTGGGTGCCCGCCTGCTCCGTCTTCAGGAGGAGCAGAGCCAGGCGTTCCGCGAGGCGCGGCGGAGCCGGACGGTCGTCAAGCTGCTGCGCGAGGCATACCGTCTCGGCGACATGACGATCGCGACCCAGGATGTCGGCGGCCCGATGCTCGAACTGCTGGCCGACAACACCCTGTGCGACCGCGCGATGCTGCTGCGTGAGGAGCCGATCGGTGGCGGGACCTTCCTCGTGGCCCAGGCGATCGGCCTGATCGACGGGGCGCTCGACGCGCCGAGCCGTATCCCGTCCCCGCCGGCGTTCCTGTTCACCACCGGGCAAAGCCGGCCCGACGCGTGCGCCAGTGCGATCGTGGCCGCGATCGGGGTGCCGTATGTCCTCTGGGCCTACGATCGTGGCAGCGGCCACGCGCTGGTGATCGGCAACCGGTCGGAAAGCAATGTCAGCCGCCCGTTCGAGCCCGGCGACCAGGAGCTGATCGAAGCGGCGCTGTCGGTCTACATCGACGTGCTGTACCGCAAGCAGACCGAAGCCCAGCTCCGGCAGGCCAAGCAGACGGCCGAGGCGTCTGGCCGCGCGCTGGCCGATGGCATGGCGGCTCTGGCGGCCGAGGTTCGCGAACCGCTTCATGCGATCGCCGATCTCGCGGCGTCCCAGCAGGGCAGTCTCGCCATCGCCGTGTCGGAACCGGTGGCCGAAAACGCCGAGGAGATCGCCAAGCTCGCGCGCTACGTGCTGATGGCGGTCGATGGCGCGGCCGAACGCCCGGGATCGGCGGCGCCCGCGCTGGCGCTCGACGTCCAGTGGGTGCCGATCGAGGAGGTGATGCGTGCCGCGCTCGCCTCGTCGTACAGCACCGGCGTGAAGCTCGGTATCGACTTGGATTGCACACTGCCGCGCCGGCGCACCGCCGTGCTGGCGGACCGGCGCCGGATGCAGCATGTCATCCAGCATTTGGTGGCCAGCGTCATGCGCGGCACGTCGACCGGCGGCTCCGTGCGGGTATCGACCACGCGGCGTAGCGACGGTGCCCTCGAGATGCTGATCGGCTCGCGGGGTGGGGCACCGCTGAGCGTCGCCTCGCCGCTCCCGACCCGTCTGTCGAGCGTCGTCGAACAGGACGCGCCGAGCCTATCGTTCGCCCGTGCGATCGTCGACGCTCATGAATGGACGCTCAACCTCGAGACCAGCGCGTTCGGCGGCATGTATGCCCGGCTCGTGTTGCCCGCGCAGAAGACCCGCGACGTCGACCTCGCCGAGATCACGCTCTGAGTCGATGCGAGACGTGCGGCGCGTGTCCCGCATGAGGACGTAGACGGCGAGCGATCCGGCGATCAGGACGGTGATGTAGATCGCGAACCAGTCCTCGTGGCCCCGGTCCTTGAGCCAGAGGGCGACGTATTCCGCCGTGCCGCCGAACAGGCTGGCCGCGATCGCGTAGGGCAGGGCGACGCCGATCGCGCGGATCTCGGCCGGGAACAGCTCGGCCTTCACGACCGCGTTGATCGACGTGTAGCCGGACAGGATCAGCAGCGCGATCAGGATCAGGCCGAACGCGGCCCAAGGGTCGCCGTGCGCCCGTCCCAGCGCCCCCAGCAGCGGAATGGTGCCGAGTGTGCCGAGCACGCCGAACCCGATCAGCAGGGCGCGGCGGCCGATCACGTCGGACAGCGCGCCCATGACCGGCTGGATCAGCGCGAACAGGAACAGCGTCGCGGTCGAGATCAGCGTCGCCGTTTCGCGCGACAGCCCGACCGAGTTGGTCAGCAGCTTCGGCATGTAGATCGTGTAGACGTAGAACGCGGCCGTCCCGCCCATCGTGAGCCCGATCACGAGCATCACCTCGCGCCGGTGGACCCATAGTTCGCGAAGCGGCGCCTGGACCCGGCGAGCGTGCGCGAACGACTCCGTCTCCGGGATGCCGCGCCGCAGCCAGAACGCGACCAGCGCCAGCGCCGCGCCGATTGCGAACGGGATGCGCCACGCCCAAGCTTCCAGCGTCGCGGCCGGCAGCATGGATTGGAGAAGCAGCAGCGTCAGGCTGGCGGAAAGCTGTCCGCCGACCAGCGTCACGTATTGAAAGCTGCCGATGAACCCGCGATGGCGCGCGGTGCCGATCTCCGACAGATACGTGGCCGACGCGCCGTATTCGCCGCCGAGCGAGACGCCTTGCAGCACGCGGGCGGCGAACAGGATGACCGGGGCCGCGACGCCGGCCGTGGCGTAGGTCGGGCAGGCCGCGACGATCAGGCTGCCGCCCGACATCAGCAGCATCGCGAGCACCAGCGCCGCGCGCCGTCCGGCCCGGTCGGCGTAGACGCCCATCAGCCAGCCGCCGACCGGGCGCACCAGAAACCCGCCGGCGAAGATCGCCGCCGCGTTCAGCAATTGCCCCGTCGGGCTCGCGTTCGGGAAGAACGCCTTGGCGAAATACAGCGAGAAGAACGAGTAGCAGTAGAAATCGTACCACTCGATCAGATTGCCGATCGAGCCGCCGAGGACGGCCCGCGCCCGGCTCATCGGAACACCGCTCATGCGTGCTCGAGCGTCTGGTGCGCGGCCAGTGCGGCCATGTCGACGATCTGGCTGACCGTGCTGTCCATCGCCAGGATCTGCGCCGGATGGGTGAGCCCGATCAGCAGCGGCCCGATCACGCCCGCGTCGCCGAGCCGTGGTGCCAGACGCGACGTGATGTGGGCCGAGTGCAGGCCGGGCATGACGAGGATGTTGGCGGGCCCGGTCAGGCGGCAGAACGGATACAGCGAGCGCAACGACATATCGAGCGCGATGTCGGGGCTCATCTCGCCGTCGAACTCGAAATCCACCTCTCCCCGCGCCTGCGCCTCGTCGAGCAGCGTCACCGCGTCGCGCAGGGACTGGCTGGTGGCGTCGAGAGGGTTGCCGAAGGACGAGAAGCTCAGCAGCGCCACGCGCGGGCACAAGCCCGAGCCCGCGCGCCGCCGCCGCCGCGCCGATCGCGATGCGCGCCAGCGTCGCCGCGTCCGGCCGTCCGTGCACCAGCGTGTCGGCGATCGCGATCGTGCCGCGCTTGCCGACCATCAGCGTGAGGCCGAACGACACCGCGCCCTGCGTCGTGTCGATCGCGTGCGAAATATCCTCGATCACGGCGGCGGGCGAGCGCGTCAGGCCGCTCACCATCGCCGCCGCGTCGCCGGTCGCGACCATGCAGGCGGCGAACACGTTGCGGTTCAGGTTGACCATGCGCTGGCAGTCGCGCAGCAGGCTGCCCTGCCGTTGCAGGCGCTTGTACAAATGGTCGGTGTAGGCCGCCGTGCGGTGCGAGAGCTTCGCGTTATGGATCTCCAGCCCCTCGGTCGCGTCGCCCAGCCCGAGGCGCGCCATGGTCGCGCGCACGCGGTCCTCGCGCCCGATCAGCACCGGCGTGCCGTAGCCCGCGCGCTGGAACGCGACGGCGGCGCGCACGATCTTCTCCTCCTCGCCCTCGGCGAACACGACACGGGTCGGTGCCGCGCGCACCCGCTCCATGATCGCGTCGAGCGCGTTGGCCGTGGGGTCGAGCCGGCCCGATAATTCGCGCGCGTATTTGCGGAGGTCGGCGATCGGCCGTCGCGCGACACCCGACTCCATCGCGGCGCGCGCCACGGCGGGCGACAGGCGGGAGATCAGGCGCGGGTCGAACGCGTTCGGGATGATGTAGTCGCGGCCGAACTGCAGCCGGTGTCCGGCGCCGGCGGTGCTGACCTCGTCCGGCACGTCCTCGCGCGCCAGCATCGCCAGAGCTTCGGCGGCGGCGATCTTCATCGCCTCGTTGATCGTGCGCGCGCGGACGTCGAGTGCGCCGCGAAAGATGTATGGGAAGCCGAGCACGTTGTTGACCTGGTTCGGATAGTCCGAGCGCCCGGTCGCGATGATGGCGTTCGGCCGCGCGCGCCGCGCCTCCTCCGGCGTAATCTCGGGGTCCGGGTTGGCCATCGCGAAGATGATCGGCGCGTCGGCCATGCCGGCGACCATCTCGGTCGTGAGCGCGCCCTTGATCGACAGGCCGAAGAACGCGTCGGCCCCGATCAGCGCCTCATGCAGCGTGCGCGCGTCGGTGTTGATCGCGTGGGCCGACTTCCACTGGTTCATCCCCTCGATCCGGCCCTGGTAGACGACGCCTTTCGTGTCGCAGAGCGTGATGTTGCCGGGCCGCATGCCCATCGCCTTCAGCAGCTCGACGCAGGCGATGGCGGCGGCACCCGCTCCGTTCACCACGAGCCGCGTCTCGCGCAGGTCGCGCCCGGTCAGGTGGCACGCGTTGATCATGCCGGCGGCGGCGACGATCGCGGTGCCGTGCTGGTCGTCGTGGAACACCGGGATGTCCATCAACTCACGCAGACGGTCCTCGATGACGAAGCATTCGGGGGCGCGGATGTCTTCGAGGTTGATGCCGCCGAAGCTCGGGCCGAGGTAGCGGACGCACTCGACGAAGTTGTCGATGTCCTCGGTGTCGAGGCAGAGGTCGATGCCGTCGACGTCGGCGAACCGCTTGAACAGCGCGACCTTGCCCTCCATCACCGGCTTGGACGCGAGGGCGCCCAGATTGCCGAGGCCGAGCACGGCGGTGCCGTTGGAGATGACGGCGACCATGTTGCCCTTGGTCGTGTAATCGTAGACCAGCGCGGGGTCCGCGAAGATACGCAGGCAGGGCTCGGCGACGCCGGGCGAGTAGGCGAGGCTGAGGTCGCGCGCGGTGGTCAGCGGCTTGCTGATCCGGGTTTCCAGTTTGCCCGGCCGGCCGGAGCTGTGCAGCGCCAGCGCCTCCTCGGCGGAGACGCGGGTGGTGCGGGTATCTTCGGCGATCACATCGGCCATTCTCGGCCTCCTTTGGGCGGTTCCCCTGAGGGCCGATCGTGTCCGCCTCCGCGCGCCGGGGCAAGCGGGCGCATCGGCCACGATCGCTTGACGGCCGAAAGGCACGGTGGGACGTTGTCGGACCGCTACGAAGGGGCGACCGATGCGGTTCGTCACGGTCCTGTTGAATGTCGTGCGGCGAGCTGCGCTGGCGGTCGCGCTGCTTGCAGTCGCGCCCGCCTTTGCCGACGATCGGATGGCCGGCGTGCGCGTCGGCAACGATTTCGACGCACCCATGGCGTTCCGGTACGAGGATCGCCCGCTCGGCGGCCCGGTGATCTGGGCGGTGGGCAGGATCATGGAAAATTCGGCAGCGACGTTCGCGGGCTTTCTCGCGTCCCATCCCGCCGAGGTGCGGCCGGGCGTGCTGGTCGCGTTCCATTCGCCGGGCGGGGATCCGGACCAGGGTATGGCAATGGGCCGGATGATCCGCGCCCATGGGCTGTGGACCACGATCGCGCAGCGGGTGGTCGGAGGCGAACTTCCGGGCGTATCCGAAAGCGGCCTTTGCGCGAGCGCCTGTTCGCTTGCGTTCCTCGGCGGCGTCGATCGCAGTGTGCCGGACGGGTCCCAATATGGCGTGCACGACGCGAGCCACGACACGCCGGCGGCCGACGATTTCGCGCAGGGCCAGTTGGTCGCCGCCCAGGAGGCGTCGTACATCACGTCGATGGGGGCCGCCGCCGGGCTCACGGAGCTTAAGAACCACTACGACAGCAGCAAGGGCGGTTTGCTGCTGATGACGCCGGAGCAGATGGCGGCTTACCGCGTCACGACGCCAGAGGTCGAGACGACCTGGGCCGTCGAGCAGATCGCGGACACGTTCTGGCTGAACGGCTCGTCGACGACCCGGCTGCCGGGACAGTTGAATCAGTTCCGGTTTCAATGCGTGCGGGATCCGACGCCGAGGCTAGTAATAGCGGTTGACTACGTGCCGGCCGATCGACGCGACGGCATCGCGCAGACGCCGGCGACCTTCGCGGCCGCTGTAACGGGCTTTCGGTTGTTCGCTCCGCGCCAGGAGCCGTTGGAACTCGCGCCCGCCGACGTGCTCGGGACCACGCAGGCGTACGGGGTCGCCCACGTCGCCGCGTTCTTTCGCGGCACGGCACGCCTGCTGACGTATTTGACCGAGGCGAGCCGGGTCCGGGTCGAGCTCCTCGTTCCGCACCAATATGTCGCGCCGGCGGACGCGTTCGACGTCGACCTCGCCAGCGGTCGGGACCGCATTGATCGTTTCGTCGCGAGCTGCCGTTGAGGTCGCGAACTGATCGATGAAAGGTTAACGAACTAAGGTCATTTCATGGCGCAACACACACTTACAAACGCGTGTGTTGAAGCGTCGCGCGCGGTGGCCCAAATTCAGTCCAGACGATGCGGTCCGGTCTCCCGGCGCCCGCTTCGATTGAGATGGAGCTTCGTGCGATGCGTCGCATTATACCTTTGATGGTCGCGGCAGCCCTTGCGGTTCCGCTCCTGACGCCGGCACCGGCCCAGGCTTGGTGGCGCGGTGGATATGGCGGCGGCTACGGCGGTTTCGGTCATGGCTATTACGGTCACGGCTATGGCGGCTACGGCTACCGTGGCTACGGCGTCGGTGCGGGCATCGCCGGCTTCGCGCTGGGCACGGTTCTCGGTGCCGGTCTGGCCGCGCCGTATTACGCCCCGCCGCCGGTGTACTACGCGCCGCCGCCGGTCTATTACGCGCCCCCTCCCGGCTACTACTACCGCCCTTACTGAGGTTCGAGCGCCTGCCGCCAGCGTTGGCGGTGGGCGTCCAGACCGTCCGGCGTGATGGCCGCGACCGTGCGCAACGGTTGCGGCCTTATCGCGTCCGGGTCCGCCAGCCACCTTCCGGCCAATGCCGCGCCCGCCCGTTCGGCCGGGATCATCACGCGGCTACGCGGCCGTAGCGCCTGCAGCAGTCCCGGGAATATCGCGCTCGCGCCGAGCGGCCCGTCCACGACGACCGTTCCCGACGACCCGAGCAGATCGAGTGCCACGTCGGCGACCAAGGCCACATACAGCGACGCGAGGGCTGCGCGTCCGCCCGGCGTCAGATGACCGGCATCCACGACGGAGCCCCGCGCGGCGGGGAACGGGCCGCCGGGCGCGAACCGTGGCAGCGCCATCGCGCCCGATCGCAGCACCTCCGCAAGTCCAGCGAGGATCCGGGGCCGGCGCGTCCGGCCCGGCGATCAGGGCATACTCGCGCCCGCCCATGAATTTGGCGGTGGCCGTCGGCTCGCCGAACGCGTCGACGTTGGCCAGCATGTCCCTGGCTTCGATCAGCCGCGTCAGGTCCACGCCGCGCGCCAGAATCACGCACCACGTCCCGCTGCTGAGCACGGCGAGCGTCTTGTCGTCGGGCCGCGCGACGCGGTGGCAGAGATAGCTCGCATTGCTGTCATGGATGCCGCACAGCACGCGGGTGGCCGGTGGCAATCCGGTGCGGGCGGCCAGCGCCGGGCGGATCGGGCCCAAACTGTCGCCGCAGTCGCGCAGCGGGCCGAACAGCGTGTCCCAGCCTTGCCGCACCGCGAGGTCGGTCCACCGCCGCTCCATCGGCCGCCAGAGGTCGCTGTGGCAGGCGAGCGTGGTGAGATTGTCGGCGACGACGCCGGACAGCCGCCACGCCCAGTATTGCGCGTACGGCACCGCCGTCGCGACCCGCGCCCAGAGGTCCGGGTGACGCGTTTGCAGGTAGAAGAACTGCCGCCCGACGTTCAGCGCGGGCGGGATGTCGGGCGAGAACGTCGCCGAGAACGGGTCGCGGAGCGCCGCGTAGTCGTCCGCCACCACCGCCTGCCGCTCGTCCTCGTAGTCGGGGGCCGACACGACCTCGCCGGCCGCGTCGAGCAGGACGGCAGCCGCCCCATGGGCCACCGGGACGATGGTCCCGATCCGTTCCGGCTCCGGCAACTCCGCCAGCCGGTCGACGACCCAGGCCTCGATTCCGTGCACGTCGAGCTGATCGACCGGGTCGGCCTTGATCGCCGGCGACGGCCGCTCGCCCGCCCAGATCACCGCGCCGCCGATCAGATCGAGCAGGATCAGCTTGGCGTTGGTCTTGCCGACATCCAGCACGACGATCCGGTCAGGCTTCATTTTGGCACTCCCCTGCGCCCATTCACGCGGGGGACGTACCGGCCTGTCAATCTGGCGGCCGGTCGTCCGGACGGGTAACGTTCGCGCACCAAGGGGAGACGACCATTGAACGACCTGCTCGACGATCGCTGGGACGCGGCGCGCGTGGCGTCCATGCGGCCGGAGGAGGTTTTGCTATACCGCTCGAACCTGCTCGGCTCGGACAAGCGCATCACCAACTACGGCGGCGGCAACACCAGCTCCAAGCTGCCGATGCCGGACCCGCTGACGGGCGAGACGGTCGAGGTGCTTTGGGTCAAAGGCTCCGGCGGCGATGTCGGGTCGATGAAGCTCGATGGGTTCGCCACACTGTATCAGGACCGGCTGGTGGCCTTGCAGAAGCGCTACCCCGGTGTCGCGGGCGAAGACGCGATGGTGGCGCTGTTCAACTTCTGCACGTTCAACCTCAATCCCCGCGCGCCCAGCATCGACACGCCGCTGCACAGCTTCGTGCCGCACCCGCATGTCGACCACATGCACCCCGACGCGATCATCGCGATCGCCGCGTCCGAGAACGGCGAGGCGATCACCAAGCAGGTCTTTGGGGACGAGATCGGCTGGCTGCCGTGGAAGCGCCCCGGCTTCGAGCTCGGCCTGTGGCTGCAGAAGTTCTGCGCCGATCACCCGGACGCCAAGGGCGTGATCCTCGGCGCGCACGGGCTGTTCACCTGGGCCGACGACCAGCACGCCTGCTACGAGACGACGATCGCGACGATCAACAAGGCGATCGCCTGGCTGGCCGAGCAAACCAAGGATAAGCCCGCGTTCGGCGGCGAGGTCGTGGCCGCCCTGCCGGCCGAGGAGCGCCGGAAGATCGCGGCGGCGCTGATGCCGAAGATCAGGGGCCTGATCGGCACCGAGCGGCCGAAGGTGGGCCATTTCGACGACCAGCCGGCGGTGCTCACCTTCGTCGGCTCCAAGCGGTTCGAAGAACTGGCGGCCATGGGCACCTCGTGCCCCGACCATTTCCTGCGCACGAAAATCCGCCCGCTGGTGCTGCCGTTCGATCCCGCGAAGGACGACGCGGCGAGCCTGGCCGCAAAGCTGCCCGACGCGATCGCCGCGTACCGGGCGGATTACGCCGCGTACTGGGCGCGCTGCCGTCACCCGGACAGCCCGGCGATGCGCGACGCGAACCCGGTCGTCTACCTGATCCCGGGCGTCGGCATGGTTACCTTCGCCGCCGACAAGGCGACGGCGCGCGTCTCGGCCGAGTTCTACGTCAACGCGATCAACGTCATGCGCGGCGCCTCCGCCGTGTCGAACTATCGCGGCCTGCCGGAGCAGGAGGCGTTCGACATCGAGTACTGGCTGCTCGAGGAGGCGAAGCTCGCGCGCCTGCCGAAGCCCCGCGCGCTCGCCGGGCGGGTGGCGCTGATCACCGGTGGCGCGGGCGGCATCGGCACCGCGACCGCGCGGCGGCTGCTGAACGACGGCGCTTGCGTGGTGATCTGCGACATCTCTCGCGAAGTCCTCGCCGAAGCCGAGACGGAATTGCGGAAGACCTACGGCGCGGATGTCGTGCGCGGCCTGTTCGTCGACGTGACGCAGGAGGCGACGGTCGACGCGCTGTACGCCGATGCGGCGGTCGCGTTCGGCGGTCTGGACATCTGCGTGTCCAACGCCGGCATCGCGTCGGCGGCACCGTTCGAGGACACGTCGCTGGCGCTCTGGCAGCGCAACATGGACATCCTCTCGACCGGCTACTTCCTGGTCTCCCGTGGCGCGTTCCGGCTGATGAAGGACCAGGGGCTCGGCGGCTCGATCGTGTTCGTCGTCAGCAAGAACGGCATGGTCGCCTCGCCCGGCGCCTCGGCCTACTGCGTCGCGAAGGCGAGCGAGTTGCACCTCGCGCGCTGCCTGGCCCTCGAAGGGGCACCGCACAGCATCCGTGCGAACTGCGTCAATCCGGACGCGGTGCTGCGCGGCAGCCGCATCTGGCAGGGCGAGTGGGGCGATCAGCGCGCCGGCAGCAACAAGACGACGCGCGAGGGGCTGGACGAGGTGTACCGGCAGCGCTCGATGCTGAAACGCAGCGTCTATCCGGAGGACATCGCGGAAGCGGTGGCGTTCTTCGCCGACGAGGCGACCAGCGGCAAATCGACCGGCAACATCCTCAACGTGGATGCGGGCCACGCCCCGGCGTTTACCCGATGAGCGCGCATGTGGACCTGGTCGCCGATACCGGCTTCATCGCCGAGCAAAACCGGCCGCTCGCCGCCGATCTCGCCGCCGACTACGACGCGCTGGCGAACCGGCTGGCCCGGCGCGGCATCGCGATCGAGGCGGTGACGGCCGCGGTGGCCGCGTTCGGCGTCGCGATTCCGTCATGGGGCGTGGGAACGGGCGGCACGCGGTTCGCGCGATTCCCCGGCACGGGCGAGCCGCGCGACGTGTTCGACAAGCTGGCCGATTGCGGCGTCGTGCAGGCGCTGACGCGCGCCACACCCACCGTCTCGCTGCACTTTCCGTGGGACGAGGTGTCCGACATGGCGGCGGTGCGCGAGGCCGGGACGCGCGCGGGTCTCGGCTTCGATGCCGTCAACTCCAACACGTTCCAGGACTCGCCCGGTCAGGCGCTGAGCTACAAGTTCGGCAGCCTGTCGCACACCGACGACGCCGTGCGGGCGCAGGCGGTGGCGCACAACGTCCATTGCGCCGAATTGGGTGCCGCCCTCGGCTCGACCGCGCTGACGGTGTGGATCGGCGACGGTGCCAATTTCCCCGGCCAGCAGCACACGCGCCGCGCGTTCGACCGCTACATCGCGAGCATGGCGCAGGTCGTGTCGGCGCTGCCGGACGGGATGCGCGTGTTCCTCGAACACAAGATGTACGAGCCGGCGTTCTACGCGACCGTCATCCAGGATTGGGGCAGCTCGCTGCTGGCGGCACAGGCGCTGGGCGATCGCGCGACGTGCCTCGTCGACCTCGGTCACCACGCGGCCAACGTCAACGTCGAGATGGTGGTCGCGCGCCTGATCGCGGCCGGCAAGCTCGCCGGGTTCCACTTCAACGACAGCCGCTACGGCGACGACGACCTCGACGCGGGCTCGGTCGATCCGCACCGGCTGTTTCTGGTGTTCAACGAACTGGTCGACGCGGCCGACCTGATCGCGCCGGCCTACATGCTCGACCAATCGCACAACGTCACCGATCCGATCGAAAGCCTGATGTCGAGTGCGATGGAGGTGCAGCGCGCCTACGCGCAGGCGCTGCTGGTCGACCGCGAAAAACTGGCGGGCTTCCAGCAGGCGAACGACGCGCTGATGGCCAGCCACACGTTGCGGGCGGCGTACGCGACCGACGTGCTGCCGATCCTGGCCGTCGCGCGCAGCCGGCAGGGTGGGGCGATCGATCCGGTGGCGGCTTACCGCGCGAGCGGCTACAGATCACGGATCGCCGCGATCCGCCCGGCACGCGCGGCGGGCGGCGGCGGTATCGTCTGAGCCCGAACCCACCAGAACGGATCGATATGCGAGCGCCGACCCCCAAATACGCCACGGTCGACGGGACCGGGATCGGCGTCCGGCTGGCGCATCCGGCGATCGCGGTCACGCTGCTCGTGGTGGCGCTATCCGCTGGAATCTGGAACTTCTTCGCGGCCCACGGCACGACCGATGCGATGATGCGGTCCAATCTGGTGACACGCAGCGCCGCGCGGGTTCTGACCGACATGGTCGACATCGAGACCGGAGAGCGCGGTTTTCTCCTGTCCGGAATCGATGCCTACCTCGAGCCCTACAACACCGGCCTCCAGCGGTTGCCGCAGGACATCGCGCGCTTGCGCACGTCATCGCCCGGCATGGTCGATTCCGTGTCCGCCCTGATCGACGCCAAACTCGGCTTCGCGGCACAGGCGATCGCCGGCCGCCGCGCGGGTGCCTCACCGATGCAGGCGCTCGGGGAAGGCGGCGACAAGAGCACGATGGACGCCGTTCGCGCGCGGCTCGCGCAGGTGGACGCGGACGAAACGGCGCGGCGCGCGACGCTCGCGGAGCGCGAGCGGATCCGCAATCCGGCGCTGACCGTGATCGTCGCACTCGCCGGTATCCTGGCGTGCCTCTCGCTCGCCGCCCTCGCCTGGTTCCGGCGCCGGCGCGAGCGTGCGGCGACCGCACTGCTGAACGGGTTCGGCACCAACGCGCCGGTCGGGCTCGGCTTCATCGACGGCCGCGCCCGCGTCTGGCACTCCAACCTGAAGCTGGACGAGATCGCGGGTGCCCCGAACGATTCCCTCGTCGGCCAGTCCCTGACAACCGTCATGCCCGGCTTGGCGCACGCGCTGACGCCGCTGCTCCATGAGGTCACGACCACACGGACGCCGCGCACCAACGTTCAGGTGACCATCGACCATGCCGGCGACGCGGCCCGGCGCGGGTTCCTGGTCAGCCTGTTCCCGCTCGACACGCCCGAGCGCCCGGACGGCGAGGGGTTCGGGCTGATCCTGCAGGACGTGACCGAACTCAACGAGGTCGAGACCCGGATGCGCCGGAGCGAACTGCGCTTCCGGTCGCTGATCCAGGCCACCGCGACGATCGTGTGGGGCACCGACACGCGCGGCGTCTTCCTCGACGAGAGCGGCGAGTGGGAGGCGTTCACCGGCCAGTCTCGGCAGGCGAGCGCCGGCACCGGCTGGCTCGACGTGATCCACCCCGACGACCGGGCGATGACGGCCGAGATCTGGCAGCGCGCGATCGACGGGCGCGGCATCTACGAGCTGGAACATCGCGTGCTGCGCGCCGACGGACAGTGGCGCTGGATGGCGGTGCGCGGCGTGCCGGTGGTCGATGGCGGCGAGATCGGCGAATGGGTCGGCAGCCACGCCGACATCACCGCCCGGCGCGACGCGGAATCGGCACTCGCCGCCGCCCGCGACGCGGCCGAGGACGCGAACCGGGCGAAAAGCCAGTTCATCGCCAACATGAGCCATGAGTTGCGGACGCCGCTGTCGGCGGTGATCGGCTACTCCGAAATGCTCGAGGAGGAGGTCGAGGATTCGGGGCAGGCCCACCTGCTCGGCGATATCGGCAAGATCAAAGGCAACGCCCGCCACCTGCTGAGCCTGATCAACGACGTGCTCGATCTGTCCAAGATCGAGGCGAACCGGATGACGCTGTACGCCGAGACGTTCGACATCGCGGGCCTCGCGCACGACGTCGCCGCGACGGTGGCCGCGCTGATGCGGACCAAGAACAATGAGCTGGTGATCGACGTGCCCGCCGACCTCGGCGAGATGCGCTCCGATCAGACCAAGCTGCGTCAGTGCTTGTTCAACCTGCTGAGCAACGCGGCCAAGTTCACCGAGAACGGAACGGTGACGCTGGCGGTCCGCCGCGAAGGTCCGAATGTCCTGCTGAGCGTCGCCGACACCGGAATCGGCATGACGGCGGAGCAACTGGCCAAGCTGTTCCAGCGGTTCACCCAGGCCGACGCGTCGACCACGCGAAAGTTCGGCGGCACCGGCCTCGGGCTCGCGATCACGCGGGCGCTCAGCAAGCTGCTCGGCGGCGACGTGACGGTGGCGAGCGAGGCCGGGCATGGGTCGGCGTTCACCATCACGGTGCCTGCGGTCATGGCCGACGCGACGCAATCCAACCTCGACGCGGAGATGGCGCTCGTCGCCTCGCACGACGGCGACCGGTCGGTGCTGATCATCGACGACGATCCGGCGCAGCGCGATCTGCTGACGCGCTTTCTGCGGCGTGAGGGGTTCGAGGCGCATGTCGCCGCCGACGGCCAGTCCGGCCTGCAAATGGCCCGCGCGGTGCGCCCGCGCGCGATCCTGCTGGATGTCATGATGCCCGGCATGGACGGGTGGGCCGTCTTGACCCAGCTCAAGGCGGACCCGGATCTGGCGGCGATCCCGGTGGTGATGGTGAGCTTCGTCGACGATCAGGCGCTCGGCCTATCGCTCGGGGCCGCCGAGTGGGTCCCGAAACCGATCGAGTGGGACGGGCTGCGCCGGGTGATGGACCGGTTCCGCGAGGATGACGGGGAGGCCCTGATCGTCGACGACGACCCGGAGCACCGCACGCGGTTGCGGACGACGCTGGAGCGGAACGGCTGGTCGGTGGCGGAGGCGGAAAACGGGCGCGCGGCGCTGGACATCGTGGCGCACCGGCCGCCGAGGGTCATCCTGCTCGACCTGACCATGCCGGTGATGGACGGCTTTTCGTTCCTGCACGAGCTCCGCCGTCGTCCGGGTTGCGAGTCGATCCCGGTCGTGGTTCTGACCGCGCGCGATTTGTCGGCGGCGGACAAGGAACAACTCGAGGGCGTCGACCGCGTGCTGAGCAAGGGCGAGACGAGTTTGCGTGAACTTGCCGGCCAGTTACGGGTTCTGGCTCCGCTCACGGAGTCGCCCGGCCCCGACCAGCGACAGGAGGACTGAGATGCGCGTTTTGCTGGTCGAGGATCACGAGGAGATTTGGGATTTCCTGTCCCGGCGGCTGCGGCGCCGCGGCCACGAGGTCTCGGTCGCGACGGACGGCCAGCAGGGCGTCGACAAGGCGAAGTCCGAGCTGCCCGAGATCGTCTTGATGGACATGAACCTGCCGGTGATGGACGGCTGGACGGCGGCGCGCACCCTGAAAGCCGACGCGGTCACCGCGGCCATTCCGATCATCGCCCTGACCGCGCACGCGATGTCGGGCGACCGGGAAAAGGCGATCGCGGCCGGTTGCGACGACTACCACCCGAAGCCGGTCGATTTCGGCAAGCTGCTGGAGCAGATCGACGCCTTCGCGACCAAGCAGCCATCGGCCGCCACAGGTTCGTGAACGGACCCGCGCGGACGCGCGGGTTACGCTGGCGGCACGGCACCCGGGCCTACCGGGGCCGGACATCATGGAGGAATATCCGATGACGATCGCAACCCTTCGGTTCGCGTTGCTCGCCGGTGTCGTTTTGGCCACGGCCGGCACGACGGCCCGCGCGGCCGATAGCGCCTGGATCACCACCTGGGCCGCGACCCCGGCACCGCGCTGGGCGGACGAGCTGCCCGCCCCGTTCGCGGTGCCCGAAACGCTCGAGAACCAGACCATCCGCCAGATCGCGCGCGTCAGCGTCGGCGGGTCGCAGGTCCGGATCATGCTGTCCAACGAGTTCGGCGCGCGGCCGATGACGATCGGGTCGGCGACGGTGGCCATCGCCGGCGACGGCGGCGCGGTCGACGCGGCCGGCATCAAGAAGCTCACCTGGGGCGGCCGCGATTCGGTCGTGATCCCGCCCGGTGCCCCGATCCTGAGCGACCCGGTCGATCTGCCGGTCAAAGCGCTCGGCAGCGTCGCGGTCAGCATTTTCCTGCCGAAAAAGACCGCGATCACCTCGGTCCACTGGGACGGCGTGCAGACCGGCCTGATTTCCGGCCCGGGCGACATGACCGGCGAGGCGCGGTTCAGCCCGGTGGCGACGACCAAATCGCGGCTGTTCCTGAGCCGGGTGATGACGACCGCCTCGCCGGCGTCGAAGGCGGTCGTGATGTTCGGCGATTCGATCACCGACGGCTTCTGCTCGACACCCGACACGAACAACCGCTGGCCGGACCACGTGGCGGAGCGGCTGCAGGCGGAAGGTCATCCGGACGTCGCCGTGGTCAACGAGGCATATTCGGGCGACCGGGTGCTGACCAACGGCATGGGCACGAATGCGCTGTCGCGGTTCGACATGTCCGTGCTCGGGCATCCGCGCGTGTCGACGGTGGTGATGATGATGGGCATCAACGACATCGGCTGGCCCGGCCCGGCATCGACCACACCGACCGACCCGGAGCCGACGGCGGACGATATCATCGGCGGCTACAAGCAGGTGATCGACCGGGCGCACGTCCACGGCCTGCGGTTCGTCGGCGTCACGCTGACCCCGTTCATCGACACGTTCAAGGGCACGCCGGGTGCGGGCTACTACACGCCGGCCAAGGAGAAGATCCGGCTGGCGGTGAACGACTGGATTCGAAGCAACCACGACGCCGACGGCCTGATCGACTTCGACAAGGTGCTCGACGATCCCGCGAACACCGGCCACATCCGGCCCGAGTTCAACTGCGGCGACAACCTGCACCCGAACGACAAGGGCTATCAGGCGATGGCGAAGGCGGTCGATCTGGCGACATTGGTCGGCTCGACCCCGTAGCCTCGCGCAACGATCCCGGCCGCCCGTTGTGCGCGGTGATTCGGCGCGCAATGATCGGGCAAGCCCAACGCGGCCGGGAGGACTTTCAAGATTTTCAAGCAATTGCTGACGCCGGTGGCCGACAGCCTGCCGTTGTCGTTCGTCGTGGCGGCCATGCCGATCGCGGTCGTGCTGGTGATGCTCGGTGTGCTGCGGCGGCCGGCGTGGCAGGCATCGCTCGCCGGCCTGATCGCCGCCTTCCTCATTGCGATTGGCGTCTGGCAAATGCCGGCCGGCCTCGCACTCGACAGTGCGGCGAACGGGGCGGTGTTCGCGCTGTGGCCGGTCATGTGGATCGTCGTCAACGCGCTGCTGCTTTATAATGTCGCGGTCGTCTCCGGCCGGTTCGACGCCTTCCGCGAATGGGTGCTCGACCACATGCCGGACGACCGGCGGATCGTGCTGGTGGTGATCGGCTTCTGTTTCGGCTGTCTGCTCGAAGGCATTTCGGGATTTGGCACGCCGGTCGCGATCACGTCCGCGCTGCTCATCATGGTCGGCTTCCCGCCGATCGAGGCGCTGACGTTCACATTGATCTTCAACACCGCCCCGGTCGCGTTCGGGGCACTCGGCGTGCCGGTCACCGTGCTCGGTCAGGTCACCGGGCTTCCGGCGGCGCAACTCGGCGTCCATGATCGGGCGGCAGTTGCCGTTCATGGCGATCCTGCTGCCGTTCTACGTCATGGCGATCTACGGCGGCTGGCGCTCGGTGCGGGCGTTGTGGCCGGTGCTGCTGGTCGCGGGTGCCAGTTTCGCCGGCGCGCAATTCGTCGCGTCCAACTACCTCGATTACGCGCTGACCGACGTGCTCTCCTCCTTGGCCGCGCTGATCGTGACGCTGCTGTTCCTGCAGGTCTGGCAGCCGGTGGTCGACCCGGAGTTCGCGGTGACGCAGCGCGTCGCCGTGGGTGGACGCGGAACCGTGCCCGGCTGGCAGGGCTGGCTGCCGTGGGTGACGGTGTCGGTCGTCGTCATCGTCTGGACGCATCTGACGGTCGCCGGAATCGGCGAGCAGAAGATCGGCTGGCCCGGCTTGGACAAGGCCGTGTCGATCACGCTGTATCACGACAAGCCGTACGGTGCCGTCTGGACGTTCCAGCCGCTCGCGACGGGAACGGCAATCCTGTTCGCCACCATCCTGACCGCCGCGATGGTCGGCGTCGGTCCGCGCCGGTTCGTCCAGCAAATCGGCGTCACGTGGCGGCAGAGCCGGATCGCGATCCTGACCGTGGCCCTCATCATCGCACTCGCGTACCTGATGAACTACTCGGGCATGACCTACACGCTCGGTCTGGGCGTCGCATCGGTCGGCGTGATCTTCCCGCTGCTGTCCCCGTTCCTCGGCTGGATCGCGGTGTTCCTGTCGGGCAGCGACACGTCCGGCAACGCGCTGTTCGGCAACCTTCAGGTCGTTGCCGCCAATCAGCTCGGGCTCAATCCGGTGCTGATCGCCGCGAGCAACTCATCGGGCGGCGTCATGGGCAAGATGATCTCGCCGCAGAACATCGCGACCGGTGTCGCCGTCACCGACCTGAAGGGACGCGAGGGCGTGGTGTTCGCCCGCACGTTCAAGCACAGCGTGTTCCTGACATTCGTGCTCGGCTGCCTCGTCGTCGTGCAGCAGTATTTGGTGCCGTGGATGATCCCCGGCCATTGAGCGTCACATCCAGGGCTGCTTCACCGGCCCCCGCAAGGCCCGCGACAGATAGGCGGCCGCGCTGATCAGCGACAGATGCGTCAGCACCTGCGGCACGTTGCCGAGTTGCTCGCCGGTGGGCGACAACTCCTCGGAATACAGGCCGAGATGGTTCGCGTAGCCGAGCAGCTTCTCGAACATCAACCGTGCCTTCGGCACCTGACCGGCGCGCGCGAGTGCTTCGACATACCAGAACGAGCAGGCGAGGAACGCGCCCTCCTCGCCGTCCAGACCGTCGAGCGCGCGGTCGGCGATGCTGCGGCGGCGGACGAGGCAATCGGTCACGAGTTGCGTCTCGATCTGCGCCAGCGTGCCGAGCCAGCGCGGGTCGTCGCCGGCGATGAACCGCACGAGCGGCATCAGCAGCATCGACCCGTCGACCGTCTTCGACCCTGGATATTGCACGAACGATCGCAGATCCTCGTCCCAGAACTCGGCGTGGATCGAGTTGTGGATTTCGAGCCGGGTCTGGTTCCAGTCCGGAATGGGGGCCGGCATCGAGCGGCCGACCGCAAGCCTGATCGCGCGGTCGATGGCGACCCAGCACATCAGCCGCGAGTGGAGAAAATGCTTCTCCTTGCCGCGGCCTTCCCAGATCCCGCGATCGGTGCGCGACCAGTTCTCGCGCAGCCAGCCGATCATGGCGCAGACATGCTGCCAGCCATCCCAGCTGGTCTGCCGGCCGTATTTGTCGGCGAGGTAGATCGCGTCCATCAGCTCGCCGTAGATGTCGAGCTGGAATTGTTCCGCCGCCGCGTTGCCGACCCGCACCGGAGTGCTGTCGAGGTACCCGTCCATCGTCAGCGTCCGCTCGGGCAGGTGGTCGTCGCCGGCGAGGGAGTACATCACCCGGAGCGGCCCGTCCGGGTTTCGGTGCTTGCCTTGGCATGAGGCGAGGCGGGCACCGATCCAGTCGACGAACCGGCTCGCTTCCTCGGTGAAGCCGAGGCGCACGAACGCGAACATCGCGAACGACGTGTCGCGGATCCAGCAATAGCGATAGTCCCAGTTCCGCCCGCCGCCGATCTGCTCCGGCAAACCGAATGTGACGGCCGCGACCATCGCGCCGCGCTCGGCCGACGTCATCAGCTTCAATGTGAGGACCGAGCGGCCGACGATCTCCTGCCAACGCCCGTCATAAGTCGATGTGCTCGCCCAATCGTGCCACCAGGCCGTGGTCGCCTGAAACGCGGCGAACGCCTCGTCTCCATCCAGTTCGCCGGGCGGAAAGTCGGGCCGGATTTCGAGCGACAGCGCCGCTTGCTGGCCCGCTTCCAGCCGGAAACGCGTCCGCACATCGCCGTCGACCGCGTTAAGCGCCACGGTTGCGCGGAGACATAGCGGCACGGCATTCGATGTCGATTTCGGGGCGAAGCCGGCGCTTTTTTCATGCATCGTGACGTCGTACCGCTCGGACCCATAATTCGGGCGCGGCGCGCAGATCGCCTCGAGCTCGACACTGCCGCGCACGACGCGGACGTGCCGGATAATCCGTTGCGGACCGCGATAATCCGGCAGCGGCATGAAGTCGGTCAGTTCGGCGATGCCCTCATCGGACAGGAACCGCGTCAGCAGCACGTTGGTGTCCGGCAAGTACATCTGGATGGTGCGATGCCCGTCCTCGGCCGGCCGGACCGAAAAGGAACCGCCTTCGGGGTCGAGCAGACTGGCGAAGATCGTCGGCTGGTCGAACCCCTCCGCGCAGAAGAACGAGATCGTGCCGTCACGCCCGACCAGCGCCGCCGAGCGCAGATCGCCGATCACGCCGTGATCCGAAATGCGCGGCTTGTCGCCGGGCGGCGACATCTTCTTGCGCGCGTCCGCACTGCCGGCGCGGACGTGTTCGTGGTGCCCCGTCAGCCCGTCCACGAGACGGCCGAGCAGACCGTCAGCCATTGTCGAGGAACGACGGATAGAGCGACATGCCCCCGTCGACGAACAGCGTGGCCCCGGTGACGTAGTCGGCCGCGTCGGACGCGAGCCACGCGACGGCGGCGCCGATGTCGGCCGGCTCGCCGATGCGGCCGTACGGGATCAGCTCCAGAAGGCGCTTTTCCTTCTCGGGGTCGCCCCAGACCGACTGGTTGATCGCCGTCTTGATCGCTCCCGGTGCGATCGCGTTGACCCGGATTTTCGCGCGCGCGAGTTCCTGCGCCGCCGTGCGGACCAGCTGTTCGACCCCGCCCTTCGCGGCCGCGTAGTTCACGTGACCGGCCCAGGGGATAATCTGATGGACGGAACTGATGCACACGATCGAGCCGGCCGAGCGGTGTCCCTCGGTCACGCCCTGACGGACGAACACGCGCGCCGCCGCCTGGATGCACAGGAACGTGCCGGCGAGGTCGACCGACATGGTCGCGTTCCACTCGTCGAGCGTCATGTCGAGCAGTGCCGCGTCTTTCTGCAGCCCCGCGTTGGCGACCATGATGTCGAGCCGGCCATAGCGCGCGACGACCTCGTCCACCATCCGGGCGACCTCGTCCGGCTTGGAGACGTCGGCCATCGTGCCGAAACCCTCGCCGCCGGCGTCCTCGATGATCTTCAGGACCCCGTCGAGCGCCTCGCCCGGCTTCAGGTAGTTGACGCCGACCTTCACCCCGGCGGCGGCCAGCCCCTCGACAGTGGCGGCACCGAGGCCGCTGGTGGCGCCGGTGACGATCGCGACCCGCCCTTTGAGCGACGACTCGGCCATAAGAACAATCCCGTTTTGTGCGCCGGTGTAACGGGCCGTCGCGGGGGCGGTTCGCCTAACCCGTCATGACATCGACGAACGCCCCCAATCCCGTCAGCCGTCCGATCGCGCACCGTGCGGCGGTCAGCACCGCACGGGCGGCGAAGATCGCGTCGGGCAAAGCGCGGTTGACGATGACGTGATCGAATTCCCCGGCATGCGCGATTTCCGCGCGCGCGGCCCGCATCCGCCGCGCGATCTCGTCGGCATCGTCGGCCGCGCGCATGGCGAGCCGCGCCTCCAGCTCCGGCAAGGACGGCGGCAGCACGAACAGCCCCACCACGTCGCCGGGCAGCGCCGCCCGCAACTGCCGGAACCCCTGCCAGTCGATGTCGAACAGCACGTCCCGCCCGGCCGCCAACGCCGCCAGCACGGGGGCGCGCGGCGTGCCGTAGCCGCGCCCGAACACCCGCGCCCATTCGAGCAGCTCGCCGGCGGCGGCCATGCTCGCGAACGTCGCGTCGCTGCGGAAGAAGTAGTCGATGCCCTCGACCTCGTTCGGCCGGGGTGCCCGCGTGGTGACGCTGACCGACAGCGCGAGCCGGTCGTCGCCGGCCAGCAGGGCGCGCGCGATCGTGCTTTTCCCCGCACCCGAGGGTGCGGCGAGCACGAAGCACAGGCCGCGCCGTCCCATGACTGTCATTCGAGGTTTTGCACCTGCTCACGCAGCTGCTCGACCAGCGCCTTCAGCGCCAGGCCCTCGGTCGTGAGCGCGATCGTCGCCGCCTTGGCGCACAGCGTGTTGGCCTCGCGGTTGAACTCCTGCACCAGGAAATCGAGACGCCGGCCGACCGGCACCGTCTCGGTCAGCAGCAACCTTGCGGCGGCGATGTGGCTCGCCAGCCGGTCCAATTCCTCGCGCACGTCGGCCCGTTGCGCGAGCAGCGCCACCTCCTGCGCCAAACGTTCCAGCGGCGGCGACGGATGGCCCTCCAGCAGCGCCCTGACCCGGTCGGTCAGCTTGTCCCGCAACTCGTGCGGTTGCGACACGGCAAGCGCCTCCGCCCGCGCGCATGTGGCCGCGATCCTGTCGAGCAACGTGCCGAGAGCCACGGCAAGCCGGCCGCCCTCCGCCCGGCGTGCCGCGACCAGCCCGGCCAGCGCGCCGACGAACCCGGCCCGGATCGCCGCGAGCGCCGCCGGATCGGGCTCGGCATTTTGGGGTGCGCCGCGAAGGATCCCGGGCAGGCCGAGCACCGCTTCGACCCGGGGTGGTGGCGAGTCCGGCAGCCGTTCCGCGAGTTCCGTCAGCAACGCCAGCATCCGCTCCAGCGCTTCGGGGTCCATGACCAGCGACGGCCGCTCCTCGCGCCGTGTCGTCAGGTTCGCCGTGATCGTGCCGCGCCGGAGCACCGCCGACGCCGCCTCACGCAATGGTGCGTCCAGCGCCTCCGTCCCGACCGGAAGCCGTAGCCGCAGGTCGAACGCGCGCCCGTTCACCGAGCGCAATTCCCACATCCAGGTCACGCCGGCGTCCGTGCCGTCGGTGCGGGCGAAGCCGGTCATGGACGCGATCATGTCGCGTTCTACCGCGTTGGCGGGGAGTTGCCATCGGCCCAAGACGCGATACATCGCGGGCAAGCATTTTTCATGGAGAGACCGGCATGGCCCGCGCGAACCCAGGCACCTACTCGAAAGCGATCGGCGACCTGACCGTCACCGCCCTGATGGACGGCCAGTTCGAGGGCGCGGTCCAGATGGTTTTGGGCGACGAGGAGAAGGTCGAGACCATCCTGCGCGAGACCGGGCGTCCGGTGCCGCCGCGTTTCTCCATCTCCTGCTTCCTGATCGAGCATGCGAACGGCAGCAAAACTCTGTTCGACGGCGGCGCGGGCCACGCGTTCGGTGCCCTCGCGGGCCGCGCACCCTTGGCGCTGAAGGCGCTGGGCGTCGATCCGGGCGAGATCACGACGATTCTGTGCAGCCACGCGCACCCCGACCACGTCGTCGGGCTGATCCATGAGGACGGCTCGGCGCGCTACCCGAATGCCGACCTGATCGTCAGCGAAGCCGAGCTGGCCTTCTGGGCGGACGGTCACGACACCGCCAACGCGGTCAACCAGAGCCTGTTCGACGGTGCCCGCGCGGGCCTCGCCGCCTACCGGGACCGCACCCGGCATCACAAGGACGGGGCCGAAGCGGTGCCGGGGATCGAGGCGGTGGCGCTGCCGGGTCACACGCCGGGACATACCGGTTTCATCCTCCGCTCCGGGTCGGACGCGCTGTTCATCTGGGCGGACATCATCCACCAGCCCGGCGTGCAGTTTGCGTACCCCGACTACTCGATCGCGTTCGACGTCGATCCGGAGCAGGCCGCCAAAAGCCGCCGCGTCGCGTTCGACCGCGCATCGACGGACAAGATGCTGGTGGCCGGCATCCACCACGACTTCCCGTTGTTCGGCCATGTGCGCCGCGACGGCTCGGCCTACGCCTGGGACGCGGCGGTCTACGCGCCGATGGCGGACGGCCTCGCCGGCTGACGCAAATCGGTGGCGGAGCGTCAGGGCGCGAAAGTCCGGTGCTCCGCCGTCAGATTCCAGCCGTCGATCACACGGATGTCGGGATGGTGCGCGCTGGTGCCGAGCACGCTCAGCGACGCCGTGCTCAGCGACAGGTGTTGCGCGTCGAGGATCGCGAGGCCGATCCACCGCGCGGCCAGGCTGCACGCGAAATGGCCATGGGTGAACAGGGCGACATTGCCGTCCAGTGCCGCGAGTTTCGCGATCAGGCGGTCGGCGCGGCCGGCGACCTGGCGCGGCGATTCGCCGTTCGGGGCGCCGTCGGCGAATAGCGACCAGTGCTGGTCCTTGGCCGCGATCTCGCGCGACCGCAGCCCCTCGTAGTCGCCGTAATTCCACTCGATCAGATCCGGCTCGATCGCCGGGTTCGCGCACCCGGCCAGTTCCGCCGTCCGCTTCGCGCGCTGGAGCGGACTGCTGAACACGTGGCTGAACGTGATCCCGCGCAGACAGGCTTGCGGCCCCGCGCGCCTCCGCCTCGCCATGCTCCGTCAGCGGCAGGTCGGTGTGCCCGGTGTGTTGCCCGGACAGCGACCACTCCGTCTCGCCGTGCCGGACGATTAGGAGGCGCAGCGTCATGGTCAGCGCTTCCGGCGGAAACGCTCGATCAGCGCGTTGGTCGATCCGTCGTGATGAAGCGCCGGTTCGGCCCCGCCATGCGCCAGTTCCGGGATGATCCGGCTCGCGAGCGCCTTGCCGAGTTCGACGCCCCACTGGTCGAAGCTGTCGATGTGCCAGATGGCACCTTGAACGAACACGCTGTGCTCGTACAGCGCGACCAACCGGCCGAGCGTCGCGGGGTCGAGCTGGTCGGCCAGGATCGTGTTGGTCGGCCGGTTGCCTTCCATGACGCGGAACGGCCGTCTGATGGTCGGGCGAGCCTTCCGCCTTCAGCTCCGCCTCGGTCTTGCCGAAGCCGAGCGCCTCGGCCTGCGCGAACATGTTGGCCATCAGCAAATCGTGCTGTTCGGCGAGCGGGCTGAGCGGCTTGCAGAAGCCGATCATGTCGCACGGGACCAGCTTCGTGCCCTGATGCAGCAACTGATAGAACGAGTGCTGACCGTCGGTGCCCGGCTCGCCCCAGATGATCGGCCCGGTCTCGTAATCGACGACATGCCCGTCCAGATCGACGTGTTTGCCGTTGCTCTCCATCTGCAGCTGCTGGAGGTAGGCGGGAAAGCGCGCCAGCGGGGCCGCGTACGGCATCACGCCGAGCGTCTGCGCGTCGAAGAAGTTGTTGTACCAGACGGTCAGCAATGCCAGCAGCATCGGCAGGTTGCGCGCGGCCGGCGCGGTGCGGAAATGCTCGTCCATCTCGTGAAAGCCGGCGAGCAGGGCGCGAAAATGATCCGGCCCGATGGCGACCATGTTCGACAGCCCGATCGCGCTGTCCATCGAATAGCGGCCGCCGACCCAGTCCCAGAACCCGAAGACGCACGCGGGATCGATGCCGAATTTCTGGGCCGCCGGAATGTTGGTCGACACCGCCGCGAAATGCTTCGCGACCGCCGCCTCGGAGCCGAGTGCGGACACCAGCCAGGTGCGCGCGGCGGCCGCGTTGGTCATCGTCTCGAGCGTCGTGAACGTCTTGGACGACACGATGAACAGCGTCTCGGCCGCGTCCAGACCCTGCACGGCCTCGCTGAAATCGGCCCCGTCGACGTTGGCGACGAAGCGGAATGTCATCGAGCGGTCGCTGAACGTGCGCAGCGCGCGGTAGGCCATTTCGGGGCCGAGATACGACCCGCCGATGCCGATGTTGACCACGTTGCGGATGCGCTTGCCGGTATGGCCGGTGTGGCTGCCGTCGCGCAGCCCGTTCGCGAACACCGCCATCGCGTCCAGCACGCGGTGCACGTCCGGCACGACGTCCTTGCCGTCGACCACGATCTTCTGGTCGCGCGGTGCCCGCAGCGCCACGTGCAGCACGGCCCGCCGCTCGGTGATGTTGATCGCCTCGCCGGCGAACATCGCGTCGCGCCGCTTGGCGACGCCACGATCCTCGGCCAGCGTCAGCAGCAGCTTCAGCGTCTCGTCGGTGATGCGGTTCTTGGAGTAGTCCAGGAACAGCCCCGCGCCCTCGACGGAATACCGTGCCGCGCGACCGGAATCGTCGGCGAACAGGGTGCGGAGGTGGATGTCCTTGATGGTGTCGTGATGGGCCGCGAGGGCCTTCCAGGTCGGCGAGGCGGTGAGCGACGACATCGACATATCCTCCGTGGTTCAGGCGGGCTTCCGGCCGGACTCGTTCTTCAACTCCTGCAGGCCCCAGATCGCGGCGCCGAGCAGCGCGGCGTTGATCGTGATGACGCGCACCGGGACCGCGCGCAGCAGGTTCGCGAACCGCCCCTTCGACGTGAACGCCTGCATGAACGCCCCGTCCTGCAGCAGCGGGAGCACGCGCGGCGGCAACCCGCCGGCCAAGTAGACGCCTCCGGTCGCGAGCACCTTCAACGCCAGGTTGCCGGCCTCGGCACCCCACACGTCGATCACGATCCGCACCGCCTGTGCGGCTAGCGTGTTCGTGTCCGGCTCGTGCAGTGCGGCGTCGAGGATCGCGGGCGTGCGGTCCTTGCGCCGCGTCGAGCGTGGCGCGGAACGCCGCGGTCTCCGACGACGGATCGAGCGAGCGCACGTAATCGTAGACGTTCGGCAGGCCGGAGCCGGCGCAGACCCGCTCGTACGCGGCGTGGCGAAACCGCTCGGTCAGGAACGCCCACAGGCCGGCCTGGATATGGTTGATCGGCGCGAAGTCCGCGTGCCCGCCCTCCGAGGAGCAGGCGATGTAGCGTTCGCCGCTCCAGATCAGGAACCCTTCGCCGAGTCCGGTGCCGGGGGCGAGCACCGCGATCGCCGCGTGCTCGACCGCGCGGCCGGTGTTGATCGAGACGAACTCGTCCGGCAGCAAGTCCGGCACCGCGTGCGAGATGGCGGCCAAATCGTTCATCAGCGTGACCCGGTCGAGGCCGAGCTCGGACCGGAGCTGATCTTCCCGCAGCTCCCACGGGAGGTTGGTCAGATGCGCGTGACCCTCGATCACCGGGCCGGCCACGTCGAAGCACGCGGCGGTCGGCTTGCCGCCGGTGATGGCCAGGAAGGCCGCCACGATCGGTTGCAGGCTCGGAAAGTCGAGGCTGCGGAACTCCTGCTGGGCGACCGGATCGCGCGGCCCCCTCTCGGCCGTGAACAGCGCGAGCCGCGTCTTGGTGCCGCCGATGTCGCCAGCCAGCAGGGTCATGGGCTCTCTCTGGTCCAGATATGTCGCGGCGGCGGCACCATACCGTGAACCGCGAAAACCGGAAGACCGGGTGAAACGACCCGTCCGCGTTCAGGCTGCCAAGCCGAGCTTCTTTGAGCGCGGCCTCTGGGCGGAAGCGGGCTGGCTGACGTCCTTGAGAAATTCGGTGACCGCAAGCGTCGCGGCCGTCGTGTGGCCGCGGTTCGCACGACACAGCCTCCAGCCGGGAAATGGCGGGAGAAATGGTTCCAGTGTTGGCTTGAGCCGTCCTGTGTCGAGGGCTTGGCGAGCCATCGATTCGAGCACGAACGCGATCCCCATGTCGGCGACCGCCGCTGCGATCGCGACGTCGCAATGCGACACGACGACCGGCCCGGAAACCGGAACGGTCGCCCACTGACCGTTCACATGAAAGCGCCAGTGGAAGGGAGCGATGGATCCAGGCTGCCGCCAATTGATGCAGCGATGGTTCATCAGATCGGCGGGATCGCCCGGCGTGCCATGCGCGTCCAGATAGGCCGGTGAGGCAACGGCCACGTGCCGAAGCGGACCGCCGAGGGCCGTTTGAACCATCGATGGATCGCTGAACTCGGGAAGCTGGACGCTGAGGTCGAAGCCCGCCGCTACGACATTCGTCAGTCTATCGTCGACCGTGATGTCCAGCAGGATTTCAGGATAGGCGCGATGGAGCCGCCCCATCTGCGGTTCCAGAAACACCTCATAGGCCGGGCGCGGAATATGCAGCCGAACGACCCCGCGCGGCTTGACGCGGAGATCGCGTGCATCCGCCACGGCGGCGGACATTTCGTCGAGGGCAGGCCTGAAACGGGCTAAAAGTCTGGCACCGGCGCTCGTGATGGAGACGCGGCGGGTCGTGCGGCTCAGCAGCGACACACCGATCCGCTCCTCGAGTTCACGAATGGTCTGGCTCAGCGTCGACGGCGCAATCCTCAGCAATTCCGCCGCCCTCGTGAAGCTTTCCTGGTCGGCAACAGTCACGAAGGCCTGAAGCTCAGCAAACTCGCGCCCACGCATTCTTCGCTCCAGCCACATAATCTGTTCGGATATTACCATCTTATCCGCTGAATGCGGGCGTGTAAATCAATGCTCCGAACGGGGGGCAAGCGCCGGCCGTCCTCATGGAGATCTCATGGCACAGCACGAAAATGCCGAACTTGTTCGAAAAGCCTTCGATGACTGGGCAACCGGGCGTGGCTCGTTTTACGACCTGCTCACCCAGGACGCTCTCTGGATCATCCCGGGTACGAGCCCGCGTTGCGGAACCTGGCACGGCCGGGACACCTTTCTGTCCGAAGTGGTGACGCCGTTCCTCGGCTGTTTCTCTTCGTTTTCCTTTTCGGTGCGGAGAATTTGGAGTGATCAGGACACGGTGGTCGTGACATTGGGACAGTAAGGCAACTGACCGGAACGGCTTACCCTATGCCAATTCCTACGTGTATCTGATCGATATGGCGGGCGGCAGAGCAACCTGCGTTACCGCATTCCTCGACATGACTGCTTTCAATGCCGTCTGGGATCGCTTCATTCCCGGCGCGGGCGATTGCGGCCGAACGAACGGACCCAGACCGTGAAACTATGGCGAATGGACGGTGGTCGATACCACGTGGCGTTGAACGCTTTATCGGACACGCTCGATTACCCCGGCGAGTCTACGGTTTTGACGAATAGTTTCTACCTTATCGAACACAGCAGAGGTTTGATGCTGTTCGACACGGGCTTCCCGGCGACGATGAGCAAACCTCTCGATCCACCCAATGGGGTCACGTCCACGGCGGGCGTGCCCATTGCGCGACAGTTGGCCGATGCTGGATTCAGTCCGGCGGATGTCAGCATCCTGGCCCTCAGCCACTATCATCTCGACCATACGGGCCAGGCGGAGCTGTTTCCTCAGGCGCGACTGCTGCTAGGGCGCAGGGATGTCGATGGTCTTCGCGCTCGCCATCCCCCTTTCTTCACCGAGCCCGACCGTCTCTCTCACTGGATTTCTGGAGCCGGACAGATGGACCCGGTCGATGGCGACCTGGACATCTTCGGTGACGGCGCTGCGGTCATGATCGCTCTGCCAGGGCACACACCGGGACACCACGGTTTGCTGCTTCGCATGCCTGACGCAGGTCCGGTTCTGCTCGGCGCCGACACGGTGCATTTCGCGGCTCAACTCGTCGGCCGGGTGCCTTCGTTCAACGATAGCCGGGCGGAAAGTCTTGCCTCGATCGACCGCATACGAAACTTGGTGACCAACCTGAAGGCCACCCTGATTTCGTCTCACGATCCCGGCGACGTCGCAAAACTTCCTGCCAGCCCGGAATTCGCAAGCTGATCGGCGACATGGGCGGCTAGACTAGACTGCCGCGCCCGACATCGGCCTAGGACGGTAGCGTTGTCGGACGTGGTCCGCCGGTCGCCCAGTCGAGCAGCTCGACCGTGTGCACGACAGGGATTTTCGTCCCCGACGCGATCTGCGTCATGCAGCCGATGTTCCCCGCCGCCACGATGTCCGGCACGACCGATGCGATGTTGGCCACCTTGCGATCGCGCAACTGCCCGGCGATCACCGGCTGGGTCAGGTTGTAGGTGCCGGCCGAGCCGCAACACAGATGCCCCTCGGGGATGTCCACCACCTGGAACCCGGCCTTCGCCAGCAGCAGTTTGGGCTCGCGGATAACGCGCTGGCCGTGCTGGAGCGAGCATGCGCTGTGATAGGCGACGCGCTGCCCGGTCGCGACGGTCGGGGCCGACAGCCCGATCTCCGACATCAACTCGGAGATGTCGCGGGCGAGCGCCGAGACGGCGGCGGCAGGCTTCGCGAGCGCCTCGTCCTCGCGGAACATGAAGCCGTAATCCTTGACCGTCGTGCCGCAGCCGGACGCGTTGACGACGATCGCGTCCAGACCCTCGCCGTCGATCTCGCGCGACCACGCCTCGATGTTCGCGCGGGCATAGTCGTGGCCGCCCTGGCCGAGGTGATGCGTCAGCGCGCCGCAGCAACCGGCCCCGCGCGCGACCACGACCTCCGCACCGTGGCGGGTCAGCAGCCGGATCGTCGCCTCGTTAATCGACGGGGCCAGCACCTGTTGCGCGCACCCGGTCAGCAGCGCCACGCGCCGGGTGCGCGTCCCGACCGCCTTGAACACCTGCGGGCGGTCGACCGGGCTTTTCGCCGGCACGCGCGCGGGGGCGAGGTCGAGCATCGTCCGCAGCCGCGCCGGCATGACCTTGGCGAACGGGCGGGCAATGGCCGATCCGCGCAACGCCCACCGGAACAGGCCGGGCCGCGGCAGCACGAGGCTCAGCAGCCGGCGCATCGCGCGGTCGGGCCACGGGCGGCGATACGTCTTTTCGATATGCGCCCGCGCGTGATCGACGAGGTGCATGTAGTTCACGCCGGACGGGCAGGTGGTCATGCACGCGAGGCACGACAGGCAGCGGTCGATGTGGCGCACGACCTGCTCGGTCGCCGGCCGGTCGTTCTCCAGCATGTCCTTGATCAGGTAGATGCGCCCGCGCGGGCTATCGAGCTCGTCGCCGAGCAGCACATACGTGGGGCATGTGGCGGTGCAGAATCCGCAATGGACGCAGGCGCGCAGGATGCCGGCCAATTCGCGGGTATCGGAATCCTCGAGCTGTGCCGGGGAGAAATTGGTTTGCATCGAAGGTCAGACTCCAGCGGTCATGCGACCGGGGTTGAGCACGCCGGCCGGATCGAACCCCGCCTTCACGCGCGCCGACAGGGCGGCCAGCGCGGGTTGTTCCGGCTCGAACACCGGCACCGTTTCGCGCATGGCCTCGGGTGCCACGAACAGCGTCGCGTGGCCGCCGTTCGCGCGGACCGCGGCGCGCACGATGGCGGCCCCCGCGTCCGGTCCGGCATCGTCGATCGCGAGCCACAGCAGCCCGCCGCCCCAGTCGTACAGCGCCTCGACGGACAACCGAGACCCGACGACCCGCGCCACCGTGGCGGCCGAGGACGGGGTCGGGCACACGCGCCAAACCACGCGGCCCTGCGGCAACAGCGGCGACACCGCGCCGACCGCACTCCACAGTGTCAGGCTGTCGGCCTCGTCCAGCAGAGCGCCGTCGCCGACGATATTCCGCAAGCGAGTCCGCGCGCGGCCGCGACGGACGGGCGCGGGCCTTCGAGCCGCAGCGCCGTCACGGCACCGTCCGGCAAACCCTGCGAGCCGGGCGGCATGGGCGGGCAGATGGGCGGCGGCCGACACCTCGAACGGCGTGTTCAGCGCCCGCGACATCGTCTCGATCGCCGCGTCTGCGGTCTGTCCCGCGAGCAGCAGCGTGCTGGACGTCTCGGGGCGTGGCAGCACTTTGACCGACACCTC
The DNA here is from genome assembly GCA_963756975.1 of uncultured Alphaproteobacteria bacterium. Classification (GTDB taxonomy): domain Bacteria; phylum Pseudomonadota; class Alphaproteobacteria; order Acetobacterales; family Acetobacteraceae; genus CAVRQM01. Next base: position 1,915,553 of record CAVWPS010000002.1, read on the forward strand.
GGTCAGCACCGACAGCGTGCCGTACGCACCCGCCTGCAATTTGCACATGTCGTAGCCGGTGACGTTCTTCACGACGCGTCCACCGGCCTTCCACACATCGCCGAACCCGTTGACGGCCGAGAAGCCGAGGAAGTGGTCGCGCGCCGCACCCGCCCGCACCCGGCGCGGCCCGGCCACGTTGCACGCCAGCACGCCGCCCAGGGTCGGCTCGCCGCCGCCGCCGAGCAATCCGCGCCAATCGGGCGGCTCGAACGCCAGCATCTGCCGCTGCCCCTCAAGCAAGGCCAGAATCTCGTCCATCCGCGTCGCCGGGCGTGCCGTGATCACCAGCTCGGTCGGCGCGTAATCCACAACGCCCGCCAGCCGCGACACGTCGAGCGTGCCGGACGCGCGCACCGGCCGCCCGAGTGCGCGCTTGCTGCCGCCTGCGACGATCTCGAGCGTGCGGCCCTCGCCGGCGGCCTCGGCGACGATCGCCGCCGTCTCGGCCGCGTTCTCCGGCGTCAGGCTCAAAACCGGGGCAGCTCCGGGAACCGCGTCTGCCCGGCATGGACGTGCACGCGCCCCATCTCGGCGCATTTGCACAGTTGCGGGAACACCTTGCCGGGATTGAGCAGCCCGTCCGGATCGAACGCGCATTTCAGCCGCATCTGCTGATCGAGGTCGATGTCGTCGAACATCGTGCCCATCAGGTCGCGCTTCTCGACGCCGACGCCGTGTTCCCCGGTCAGCACGCCGCCGACCTCCACGCACAGCCGCAAAATGTCGTTGCCGAACGCCTCGGCCCGGTCGAGCTCGCCCGGGTTGTTGGCGTCGTACAGGATCAGCGGATGCAGGTTGCCGTCGCCCGCGTGGAACACGTTGGCGACGCGCAGGCCGTGCTCGGCCTCCATCTGCTTCATCCGCGCCAGCACATCGCCCAGCCGCGCGCGGGGAATGGTGCCGTCCATGCAGAGGTAATCCGGCGACAGCCGCCCGACCGCCGGGAACGCCGCCTTGCGCCCGGCCCAGAACAGCAGCCGCTCCGTCTCCGACTGGCTCGCCCGCACGGTGGTCGCCCCGTGATCGGCGGCCAGCGCCTCGACCGCGGCGATCAGGTGATCGACTTCCTCGGCCACGCCGTCGAGTTCGACGATCAGCACGGCCTCGACATCGAGCGGATAGCCCGCGTGCACGAACGCCTCGGCGGCCTCGGTCGCCAGCTTGTCCATCATCTCCATGCCGCCCGGGATGATGCCGGCGGCGATGATCGCGGCCACGCACTCGCCGGCGCCGACGATCTCGGGAAACCCGATCAGCAGTGCCCGCGCGCCCGGCGGTTTCGGCAGCAATCTAACCGTCACTTCGGTCACCACGCCGAGCAGCCCCTCGGAGCCCACGATCACGCCGAGCAGGTCGTAGCCGGCCGCGTCCGCGTGCTTGCCGCCGAGGCGTACGATCTCGCCGTCCATGGTCACGAACTCGACGCCGATCACGTTGTTCGTGGTCAGCCCGTATTTCAGGCAGTGCACGCCGCCGGAGTTCTCGGCGACGTTGCCGCCGATCGTGCAGGCGATCTGGCTCGACGGGTCGGGCGCGTAATACAGGCCGCGATCCGACACGGCGGCGCTGATCCCCAGATTGGTGACGCCCGGCTGCACCACGGCGCAGCGGTTCGCCTCGTCGATCTCCAGAATGCGCTTGAACTTGCCCATCGCGAGCAGCACGCCGTCGGCCAGCGGCAGCGCGCCGCCCGACAGCGACGTGCCGGCACCGCGCGGCACGATCTTGATCCCGTTCGCCCCGCAATAGCGCAGCACGGACACGACCTGCTCCGTCGTCTCCGGCAGGACGACCACCATCGGCAACTGGCGATACGCGGTCAGCCCGTCCGTCTCGTAGGCGCGGCGCTCGACCTCGGAGTCGATCACGCCCTCGCCCGGCACGATCCGGCGCAGGGCGGCGACGATTTCGGCACGGCGGGCCATCACGGCGTCGTCCGGCAGCGGCATCATCAGCATGTTGGAAAAAACTCCCCTCGGCCGCTATTCGATCAGGATCGCCCTGAAGTCGTTGACATTGGTGCGGGTCGGGCCAGTGACAACGAGGTCGCCGAGCGCCGCGAACACGCCGTAGCCGTCGTTGTCGAGCAGCCGGGCTTGCACGTCGAGGTCTAGTGCGGCCGCTCGCGACAGCGTGTCGGGCGCGAGGATCGCACCGGCGTTGTCCTCGGTCCCGTCGATGCCGTCGGTGTCGCAGGCGATGGCGTGGATGCGGGATTCCGGCCCGAGGGCGACGGCGAGGCCGAGCAGGAATTCGGCGTTGCGCCCGCCGCGCCCGCCGCCGCGCACCGTCACCGTCGTCTCGCCGCCAGAGATCAGGACGCACGGGGCGGCGACCGGATGGCCGTGGCGCACGCAGCTTTGGGCGATGCCGGCCATCACGCGCGCCACCTCGCGCGCCTCGCCCTCGATCGCGTCGCCGAGGATCAGCGGCGTCACCCCGTTCGCGTGGGCAAACGCGGCGGCGGCTTCGAGCGAGGCGTGCGGGGTCGCGATCAGCCGCGTCTCGGCCCGGGCGAACGCGGCGTCGCCCGGCTTCGGCGTCTCGGCCGTGGGATGTTGCAGCCGCGCGAGCACCGCGTCCGGCGGCACGATGGCAAACCGCCGCAGCACGTCCATCGCGTCGGCCAGCGTGGTCGGGTCGGGCACGGTCGGGCCGGAAGCGATGACCGAGATGTCGTCGCCCGGCACGTCGGAGATCGCGAGGGTCACGATCCGCGCCGGGTAGGCCGCCTGCGCGAGCCGCCCGCCCTTGATCGCCGACAGGTGCTTTCGCACACAGTTCATGTCCTCGATCCCGGCCCCGCTGCGGAGCAGGGCGCGGTTGACCGCCTGCTTGTCCGCCAGGGTGATGCCGTGCGCCGGCAGCGAGAGCAAAGCCGAGCCGCCGCCGGAGATCAGGCACAGGACCAGATCGTCGGCGGTCAGGCCGTGCACCATCGCCAGGATGCGCGCCGCCGCCTGCTGCCCCGCCTCGTCGGGCACCGGGTGGCTCGCCTCCACCACCTCGATCCGGGGCAGCTTTTCGACGCCGTGGCCGTAGCGGGTCACGACCAGCCCCGACAACGGCGCGTCGGCCGGCCAATGCGCTTCCACCGCGCGCGCCATCGCGGCGGCCGCCTTGCCCGCACCGATCACGACCGTGCGGCCGGGCGGCGGGGATGGCAGATGCGCCGGCACGCAGACGGCGGGGTCGGCGGCACCGACGGCCACGTCGAACAGGGCGCGCAGGAATGTTTTGGGATCGGTCACGCCTCAACAATCCCACGCGGCCCATCGGGCGGCAAACCGGCGTTCCCCGAAACGTCCGGGCGTCGTAAGCCGGGTGGATGGAGACCTCCCTATTCTGCGACGCGGCCCTGCTGACAAACGGCATGGCGCGAAATGTGCGACTCACGCTGGCGGGCGACCGCATCGCCTCGGTCGTGGCCGATGTCGCGGGCCAGCGCGTCCGACACGCGCGTTCCGGGCGTCGTCGTCCCCGGCATCGCGAACCTGCACAGCCACGCGTTTCAGCGCGCCATGGCGGGGCTGGCCGAGCGGGCCGGGCCGGAGGGCGACGATTTCTGGTCGTGGCGGGAGGTGATGTACCGCTTCCTGCAGGTGCTGACGCCGGACGATGTCGAGGCGATCGCCACACAGCTTTACGTCGAATGCCTGCGCCAGGGTTTTACCGCCGTGGCCGAGTTCCACTACCTGCACAACGCCCCGGGCGGTGCCGCCTACGACGACCCGGCGGAGATGGCGCTCCGCATCGCGTCGGCCGCGCAATCGGCCGGGATCGGGCTCACGCTGCTGCCGGTGCTCTACACGCAGGGTGGGTTCGGGGCCGCACCGCCGACGCCGGGCCAGCGCCGCTTCGTCCTCACGCCCGACGCACTCGCCGACATCTGCACCCGCATGAGCGCACACACCCGAACCGGCGTGGCCCCGCACAGCCTGCGCGCGGTGACGCCCGAGGGACTTGCGCGCTGCGTGGAAATCGCCCGCGACCTCGGGCCGGACACGCCGGTCCACATCCACGTCGCCGAGCAAACGCGAGAGATCGACGACTGCGTGGCGTGGTCCGGCGCGCGCCCGGTCGCCTGGCTGCTCGACCACGCCCCCGTCGACCGGCGCTGGTGCACGATCCACGCGACCCACATGCTCGCCGCCGAAACGACGGGACTCGCCGCGACCGGCGCGGTGGCGGGGCTGTGCCCGACGACCGAGGCCAACCTAGGCGACGGCATCTTCCCGTTAAAACCGTATCTGGACGCGGGCGGCGCGTTCGGCGTCGGCAGCGACAGCAATGTCGGCACCAGCCCGGTCGAGGAACTGCGCTGGCTCGAATACGTGGGCAGGCTCCAGGCCCGCGCGCGAAACGTGACCGAAACCGTGCCCGGCGCCTCGGTCGCCACCGGCCTGGTTCGCCGCGCGGCATCGGGAGGCGCGCAGGCGCTGGGACGGAACGCGGGCGCGATCGAGGCGGGGCGGCTGGCCGACCTCGTCGTGCTCGACTCCGACCACCCGGCGCTGGCCGGGCGCGGTGCCACGGGCGCGGTGGACGCCTGGATTTTCTCCGGCAACACGACGCCGGTGCGCCACGTCATGGTCGCCGGGCGCTGGGTGATCCGCGACGGGGTTCATGCCCGGCAGGCGGAGATCGCCGCCGGCTTCGCCAAGACGATGCGCAGGCTGGGCGACGCCTAGCGCTGCATCGGCGGCCAGAACCGCCACGCGACGCCCGCCATACCGACCATGACGACGGCCACCAGCCCCGCCACCGCCGGCCAGCCGTAGGCGTCCCACAGCCCGTTCGGCGCGGTCCCGCCGATCGCACCGCCGATGTAGTACACGGCGACATACAGCCCGACCGCCGCAGACCGCGCTGTCGGTGCGGCGACGCCGATAAAGCTCAGTGCCAGCGCCTGGCAGACGAACAGGGCGACGCACACCAGCGCCAGCCCAGCCACGATCGGCACGATCCCGCCACCGAGCGTCACCGCCAGCCCCGCGAGCCCGAGCGCCGCCGCGGCCACGATCGTGCGCCGCCGCCCTAACCGGGCCGCGACCCTGGACGCCAGCGGGGCCGCGATCGCACCGGCCAGATAGACCGCGAACACCGCGCCGAGCTCGGCGGGGCCGAACGCGTAGGGCGGCAAGGCGAGGCGGTAGTTGATGTAGGTAAAGCTCGCCACCAGCGAGAACAGCATGCCGAACCCGATCCCGCAGGTCGCCAGCAGGCGCGGGTTTCTGGCGTGCACGGCATAGGCCGCGAACGTGGCCGACAGCCCGCCCCGCAACGGCACGAACCGTTTTTCGCGCGGCAGCCAGGCGGCGACCATCGCGACCGCGACGGCGGTGAGGATCATCAGCGCGATGAACGACGCCCGCCAGTCGAGCCATCCCGCCACCAGCCCGGCTAAAAACCGGCCCGAAAAGCCGCCGACGATGGTGCCGGACGCATACAGCCCGGTGACGCGGATCGCGGACGGGCCGGCGCACTCCTCGCCCACATACGCGACCGTCACGGCGAAGATGAACGGCAGCAGCAGCCCCTGCGCGAACCGCCATTCCAGCAGCGCCGCGAACGTCTGCGCGGTGGCGACGAGCAGGGTCGTCGGCAGCAACAGGGTCGCGGCCGTCAGGATCACGCGCTTGCGGCCGAGCCGGTCGCTGATCGCACCCGCGATCGGGGCGATGAGGGCGACCGCCAGCAGCGGCAGCGTGACCGCGAGGCCGCCGCGCGTGAGCGGGATCGTGAACGTGCGCGAGATGTCGGGAAGAATGGCCTGCGGCGTGTACAGGTTGAGGAACGTGGCGAACCCCGCCGCCGCCACCGCCCAGGCGCGCCGAGTCTCCAGCGCGATCATCAGCGGGCTGGCCGGAACACGACCTGCCGCGACATCACGAAATTGACCCCCATCCCGGCGATCGCCCCGCCCGCCGTGGCGAGGAACGGCTCCCGCGCGCACAACGCGCTGGTCGCGATCAGCGCCGCGTAGGCGCCCCGGTTCAGCACGAAGCCGAGCGCGTTGGCCGCCATGAACGTGAGCCATTGCCGGTGGATGGCACCGCTGCCGAGCCCGCGAAACGTCCAGACCCGGTGCAGGATCCAGTTCCCGCTCGCCGCCACGACGAACGAGACCAGCCCGGCTCCGTACAGCCCGAGCGAGCCTTTGAGCGCATAGACGGTCGCGGTGTCGAGCAGGTAGCCGATCACCCCGACGACGCCGAATTTCAGCATCTGCGCGATCAGCTCGCGGTGTCTGGCGACCAGGGTGCGCATGGGTCTTGCTGGCGCGGCGATGCCCAAAAGTCCACTCGCGTTGCGAAGAGCGGGCCGGGCGCTATAGACCGCCGGTCATGGTCCCTCGTTACAGCCGCCCCGAAATGTCCGCGATCTGGGCACCCGAAAACCGCTACCGCGTCTGGTTCGAGATCGAGGCCATGGCGGCCGAGGCGATGGCCGAACTCGGCACCGTTCCGGCCGAGGCGGCTCGAAAACCATCCGTGAGCGGGGCGGGGCGCGCATGGCCGCGTTCGGGCCGGACGACGTGGCCGCGATCGACGCGATCGAGGCGGTGACGCGCCACGACGTGATCGCCTTCCTGACCTGGCTCGCCGAGCATGTCGGCGAGGACAGCCGCTGGGTCCATCTGGGCCTGACCAGCAGCGACGTGCTCGACACGACGCTGTCGGTCCAGCTTACGCAGGCGGCCGACCTGCTGATCGCCGATGTCGACGCGGTTTTGGACGCGCTGAAGCGCCGGGCGCTGGAACACCGCGACACGCCGACGATCGGCCGCAGCCACGGCATCCATGCCGAACCGACCAGCTTCGGGCTGAAACTCGCCGGCCATTACGCGGAGTTCGCCCGCAATCGCGCCCGGCTGGTTGCCGCCCGGGCCGAGATTGCGGTGTGCGCGCTGTCCGGCGCGGTCGGCACCTACGCCCATGTCGATCCGAGGGTGGAGGCCAGGGTCGCCGAGCGCCTCGGCTTGGCGGTCGAGCCGGTGTCGACCCAGGTGATCGCGCGCGACCGGCACGCGGCGTTCTTCGCGGCGTTGGCCGTGGTCGCCAGCGGGGTCGAGCGGCTGGCGACGGAGGTGCGGCACCTGCAACGCTCCGAGGTGCGGGAGGCGGAGGAGTTCTTCCACCCCGGCCAGAAGGGCAGCTCGGCGATGCCGCATAAGCGCAACCCGGTGCTGAGCGAGAACCTCACCGGGCTCGCGCGGGTCGTGCGGATGGCGGTCGTCCCGGCGCTCGAAAACGTGGTGCTGTGGCATGAGCGCGATATCAGCCACAGCTCGGTCGAGCGGGTGATCGCGCCCGATTCCACGATCGCGCTGGATTTCGCGCTGGCCCGGCTGGCCGGGATGATGGAGCGGCTGGTCGTCTACCCGGAGCGGATGGCGGCGAACCTCGAATCGCTCGGCGGTGTCGTCCATTCCGGCGAAGTGCTGCTGACGCTCGCCCGCGCGGGGTTCTCGCGGGAGGACGCGTATGCGCTCGTGCAGCGCCACGCGATGGCGACGTGGTCCGAACTCGGCGGCCCAGACGCCCGCAATTTCCGCGAACGCCTTGGGGCCGATCCCGAAATCGCGGGCCGGGTGCCGGCGGCCGATCTCGACGCGGCGTTCGACGCGCGGGCGCACCTCGCGCATGTCGACGCGATCTTCGCGCGCGTGTTCGGCGCCTGACGGTCTTCTTCACCGCCGACACGCATTTCGGCCACGGCGGCGCGCTCGGCCTATACCGCCGGCCGTTCGCGAGCGTGCCGGAGATGGACGCGGCGATGGTCGCGAACTGGCGCGAGACGGTCACCGACGACGACGAGGTCTGGCATCTGGGCGATTTCGCGGTCGGCCGCCGCACCGACGGGGCCGCGCTGCTCGCCATGCTGCCCGGTCGGAAGCATCTGATTTCCGGCAACAACGACCCCACCACGCCGGTGCCCGGTTGGGCGAGCGTTTCGGCCTACGCCGAGCTCGAGCACGCCGGGCGAAAGATCGTGCTGTGCCATTACCCGTTCAGGACGTGGCGCGACATCGGCCGCCGGGCGATCAACCTCCACGGCCATAGCCACGGACGGCTCAAACCGATGCTGCGTCAGTTCGACGTGGGCGTGGACGCGCGCGCGTTTCGTCCCGTGACGCTGGACGCGCTGCTCGCCTAACCCGCAAGGGCGCGGGGCCGCGCCGGTTGCTGCGCGTTCGGGATTTTGCGGGGGGCGGTGGCGGCTTCCGACATGATGTCGCGCAGGTCGCGCAGAAAAGCGGTCCCTTTCAGCGTCCGCTGCACCAGCACCGAGCGCCGGTCCATCGGATCGGTCTTGCGGCGGGCGAGGTCGAGTTCACCGAGGCGGTCCAGCGCGCGCGTGATCGCCGGCTTGGAGACGTTCAGATCGGCGGCCAGGCCGCGCACGGTGTGCGCCCCCTCGTTGAGGTAACAGGTGAGAAGAACACCTAATTGCCTTGCCGAAAGATCGGCGCCGTCTCGACGGACCAGCGCGACGGTGGTGTCGCGGAGGACAGCGACGAGATTGTCTGGATTGAGTGCTGCGGCCATGGCGGACTCCTGTGTGCGACGTCGCCTACATCAGAGCGACCCCCCGAAAATCGTGACGATATTATGTCTCGCGACGGCAAAGGTTGCTTGTCCTAACGGGCTCGTTACCGCGTCGTCTCGGTCCGGACCCGTCATCAACGCGACGTGATCGAATCGAGTTCAAGCAGCATGTAATACAACGCACGCAATCCCGGTGCGTCGCCGCCCTCGGGCCGGCCGGGACGGTTCGTGTCGTTCCAGGCATACGTATCCAGGTGCGCCCAGCGCGTGCCGGGCGCCACGAAACGCCGCAGGAACAGCGCCGCGGTGACCGCTCCGGCCATCGGCTTGGTGCCGGTGCTGCTGACATCGGCGATCGAACTGTCGAGCCAGCTGTCGTAGCCGCCGTGCAGCGGCAGCCGCCACACGGGGTCGTGCGCGCGGACCCCGGCATCGAGCAGCGCCCGAGCCACGCCATCGTCGTTCGAAAACAGCGCCGGCAGATCGGGCCCGAGCGCGGTTCGCGCGGCACCCGTCAGTGTCGCCGCGTCGATCAGCAGCGCGGGCGACAAATCGGACGCCTCGGCCAACAGGTCGGCCAGCACCAGCCGTCCCTCCGCGTCGGTGTTGCCGATTTCGACCGACAGACCGCGGCGGGTCGCGATCACGTCGGACGGCCGCATCGCCCGGCCGGAGATCGAGTTCTCGACGCAGCCGACCAGCAGCATGAGGCGCACCGGCAACCCGGCCGCCATGATCGCGTCGGCGAGCCCGATCAGCAGGGCGGCGCCGCCCATGTCCTTCTTCATCCGGATCATCCCGGCCGACGGCTTCAGGTCGTACCCGCCGGTGTCGAACACGACGCCCTTGCCGCAGAGCGCGATCAGCGGCGCGTCGTCGGCACCCCAGTCGAGCCGCGCCACCACGGGCGGCCGGTCCGAGCCTTGCCCGACGACCGCGACCGCCGGGTATTGCGCATCCAGCGCCGCGCCCTCGGTCCGGGCGAAGCGCGCCCCGTGCTTGGCGGCGAGGTCGGCGACCGCGTCGGCCAGCTCCGACGGGCCGAGCCGGTTGGCCGGCGCGTTGATCAGGTCGCGCGCCCTGAACACGGCATCCGCGAGCAGGCCGGCCGTCGCATCGGACTGCGCCGGGGTGACGGTCGCGAACGGGCGGGAGCGGGATTTGAACGCGGTGTAGGCGTAGGAGCCGAGCCTCAGGCCCAGGGCGGCCTGATGCGGATCGTAGTCTCCGGCCTCGAGCCGCCAGTCGCCCTCGGGCAGCCCGGCCGGAAGGGCCGCGAACGGCCAAGGCCCGGTGTCGTCGCCGAGGCCGAGCACGGCTGACGCGGGAGCGCCGGTCGTGTCCGGCGCAAGCGCGATCTCGCCCGGCTTGGCCGTGAACCCGATGCCGGCCAGCCACGCTCCGGCATTGCCGTCCATCCCGGGCCAGGCTTCTCCCGGTTTCGCTGGGCGCAGAGCGCGAACTGGCCGGGAGGTTCGGTCGGACATTCGGTATTCCTTCTGACAGCAGGAGCGGCTCAAACTATCTTCTGCCGAGTTTCAGTCCCGTGTCAGGAGGCGGCGCGGCACCGCACCTAAAAACTACCTTGCGCGGGCTCGACCCGCGCATCCACGCCGTAGCCGAGCGTGCAGCGACCGCGTGGATACGCGGGTCAAGCCCGCGCAAGGTGAAGGGAGACCGGCCTACCCGGCCAGCATCCGCTCCACCCGGCGCACGAAGCCGGACGGGTCGAGGGGCAACTCGCCGTCCTGAACCCGCGCCAGATCGAGCAGCAGCGTCGCACTGTCCGCGATGTCGTCGCCCGCATCGTGGCGCGCCAGTAGCCCGGCGACGAGCGGGTGGCGCGGGTTGATCTCCAGCACCGGGGCCGAGACGTGGGCCGCGCGGCCCGCACGCCGCATCAGCCGCTGCATCTGCAAATCGGGGCCCGATGTCCCCGCCGCCAACACGACCGCGCTGTCGACCAGCCGGTCGGTCGCGCGAACATCGTCGACCGCCTCGCCCAGCGCCGCCTTCAGCGCGGTCAGCAGCCCGGCCACATCCGGCGCGTCGCCCTCCGCCACATCGGCGGCCGCGAACTTGCCGAGGTCGGCGACGCCTTGCGTCACGCTGCGGATCGGCTTGCCCTCGAAGGTCGCCAGCCGCTCCGGCCAGAACGCGTCGATCGGGTCGTCGAGAAGCAGCACTTCGAGCCCGCGTGCGCGAAACCCTTCGAGCTGCGCCGACTTCGCCAGCGTCTCGGCGCGGTCGCCGGTCAGGACGTAGATCGCCTCCTGCTCGGGCTTCATCCGCTCCACGTAGCCGGTCAGCGACGTCAGGCCGTCGACGGCGGACGAGCGCATCCGCAGCATCGGCGCCAGCTCCTGCCGGTGCTCGGAGTCTTCCCAGACGCCTTCCTTCAGCACGGCACCGAACTCGGCCCAGAAGCCGTCGTAGCGCTCGGAATCCTTCGCCGCCGCCTTCAGCTCGGTCAGCACGCGGTTGGTCACCGCCTTGCGAATGCGCGCCAGCACCGGGGTCGTCTGCAGCATCTCGCGGCTGACGTTCAGCGGCAGGTCCTCGGTATCGACCACGCCTTGCACGAACCGCAGCCACGGCGGCAGCAGCCCGGCTTCGTCGGTGATGAACATTCTCCGGACGTGCAGCCGGACCTTGCTGACCCGGTCGTCCTCGACGGCCATGAACGGCTTGCTGTCCGGGACGAACAGGAGTGCCGAAAACTCGATCTGCCCCTCGGCGCGCCAGTGCAGCGTCGCCCAAGGCTTGCCGAAGAAGTTGCCGAGGTGGCGGTAGAAGCCCTCGTAATCCTCGTCCTTCAACTCGGCTTTCGGCCTGCGCCAGATCGCCGTCCCCTCGTTGGCCGGCTCGTCCTTGCCGTCGCGGGCGATCGTGATCGGCAGGGCGATGTGGTCGGCCCATTTGCGCACGATCGTCTCGAGCCGGTGCGGCTCCAGATACTCCTCCGCGTCGGCTTTCATGTGCAGCACGAGCGTCGTGCCGGCGGTCTCGCGCTCTGCCGGCTCGATGGTGAACGCGCCGGCGCCCTCGCTGGCCCAGGTCCACGCCTCATCGCTGCCCGCCTTGCGCGACGTCGCCTCGACCCGGTCGGCGACCATGAACGCGGCGTAGAAGCCGACGCCGAACTGCCCGATCAGGCTCGGGCGATCCTCGGGCTTCGCGTCCGCGATGCTGGCCCCGAACGCGCGCGTGCCGGAGCGGGCGATGGTGCCGAGGTTCTCGATCAATTCGTCGCGGCTCATGCCGATGCCGTCGTCGACGATGGTCAGCGTCCGCGCGGCCTTGTCCGGCACGATCCGCACCTTCGGGTCCGCCGGCGGGGCCAGCGATCCCGTCCGTCAGCGACTGGAACCGGCGGCGGTCGGTCGCGTCGGCGGCGTTGGCGACCAGCTCGCGCAGGAAGATTTCGCGTTCGGAATAGAGCGAATGCACGACGAGGTCGAGCAACCGGCCCACCTCCGCTCCGAACTGATGTTTCTCGACCCGGTCCGCCGTCGTCGTCTCGCTCATCGTAATGTCTCCTCGCGTGTAGGGCGCGAGTTGGGTCGGGCGGACTACAGGTTCAATGCGGCGATGCCGGGACGATGGATCCCGCACTCGATCTTGGACGACCCCGCCCAGCGCCCGTCCCGGTCGCCCTCGCCGTCCGCGACCGGCCGGGTGCACGGCATGCAGCCGACCGAGCGGTAGCCGAACGCCACGAGGGGATGGACCGGAAGTCCGCGCCGGCGGTGCTCGGCGGCAAGGGCGGCGGCGCTCCAGCCGGCGAGCGGGTTCAGCTTGATCCGGCCGTCGGCCAGCTCGCGCGACGGAAGGGCGGCGCGGGTGCTGGACTGGTGCCGCTTGCGCCCGCTGATCCACGCGTCGAAGCCGGACAATGCGGTTTCGAGCGGCACGACCTTTCGCACGAAGCAGCAGGCGTCGGGATCGCGCGCGGCCAGCGTCCGGTCGGGATCGGCCGCGGCCAGCGCCGCCGCGTCGGGCCGAAGGTCGCGCACGTCGGTCAGGCCGAGGTGCTCGGCCAGCTCGCGCCGGTAGTCGAGCGACTCGTCGAAGTGCCGCCCCGTCTCCAGGAACAGCACCGGAACGGAGCGGTCGATCTCGGCGACGAGCGCCAGCAGCACCGCCGACTCCACGCCGAACGACGAGACGACGGCGACACGGCCCGGAAACTCACGCGTCAGCGCGTGGTCCATCTCCGCAAGGGTCGCGATATACTCGCTGTCACGTGAGCCTTCGCCGGGTGGTACGATACGCATTCGTCATACTCGCTCATGCGAGGCACGAAGTTCAATGGTGAATCTCGCATACCCGCAGAGATGTGCGTGCAATCGATCATGCTCGCGCGCGATCGTGGCGGGCTTGCGTTGCGCCCCCCGAGGCCAAATCATCCCTCCATGTCGGGATTCGCCCCCCGGGTGCGCGCCGTGCTGGGACCGACCAACACGGGCAAGACCCATCTGGCCATCGAGCGCATGCTCGGCCACGCCTCCGGCATCATCGGCTTCCCGCTGCGGCTGCTGGCGCGCGAAAACTTCGACCGGATGGTGGCGCGCAAAGGACCGAAGCAGGTCGCGCTGATCACCGGGGAGGAGAAGATCGTCCCACCGGACGCGAAGTATTTCTCTTGCACGGTCGAAGCGATGCCGCTCGATCGCCGGGCGGAGTTCGTGGCGATCGACGAAATCCAGCTCTGCGCCGACCCCGATCGCGGCCACGTCTTCACCGACCGCCTGCTGCACGCGCGCGGCATGGTCGAGACGATGCTGCTGGGGGCGGAGACGATCCGCCCCCTGATCCAGCGGCTGATCCCGCAAGCCGAAATCATCACGCGCCCACGATTGTCGGAGCTGACCCATTCGGGGGCGGCGAAGCTGGTCCGCCTGCCGCCGCGCTCGGCCATCGTCGCGTTCAGCGCCACCGAGGTCTACGCGATCGCCGAGCTGATCCGCAGGCGGCGCGGCGGTTGCGCGGTGGTGATGGGACGCCTGTCGCCCCGTACCCGAAATGCCCAGGTGGCGCTGTATCAGGACAAGGAAGTCGACTTCCTGGTTGCCACCGACGCGATCGGCATGGGGCTGAACATGGACGTCGACCATGTCGCGTTCGCCCGGCTGACCAAGTTCGACGGCCATCGCCCGCGCGCCCTGTACGCGTCGGAGGTGGCGCAGATCGCCGGCCGTGCCGGACGCGGCATGCGCGACGGCACGTTCGGCACCACCGCCGACTGCCCGCCGATCGACGACGAGTTGGCGCGCGCCGTCGAGAGCCACGCGTTCGAGCCGTTGCAGCAACTGTTCTGGCGCAACTCGGAGCTGGATTTCGGCCATGTCGACCTGCTGCTCGGCAGCCTGCTCGCCTCGCCGACGCTGCCGGGCCTGACGCGCGGCAACGACGCCACGGATCTGGAGACGCTGCAGGCGCTGGCCCGCGAGCCCGATATCCGGGCGCTCGCGACCAACCGGCACCGCGTCCGGCTGCTATGGGACGCGTGCGGCATCCCGGATTTCAGAAAACTGTCGGACGACACGCACACCAAGCTGTGCGCCAAGGTCTACGGCCACGTCCTGCGCGACGGCGGCGTGCCGGCGGACTGGATCGCGGGCCAGCTCGCGATCCTGTCGCGCGCCGACGGCGATATCGACACGCTGATGGCGCGCCTGTCGGGCGTGCGGGTCTGGACGTATATCGCCGCCCGGTCCGACTGGGTGCGCGACGCCGTGCATTGGCAGGCCCGCGCGCGGGAAGTGGAAGACCTGCTGTCCGACGCGCTGCACGAACGGCTGACCACCCGCTTCGTCGATCGCCGGGCCGCGCATCTGATGCGCAAGCTGGAGGCGGCGGAGGCGGCGGACCTCTACTCGGCCGTCACGCGGCGGGGCGAGGTCGTGGTCGAGGGCCATCCGGTCGGCCACATCGAGGGCTTCGGGTTCATCCCCGATCCGGACGCGGTGGGTGACGAGCGCAAGCTGGTGCTGCGCGCCGCGCGCCGGGCGCTGCGCGAGGAGATGCCGCTGCGGATCGGCCGGCTCGAGACTTCGGCCGACGCGGCGCTCGCCTGGCTGCCGAGCCAGCGGATCGCGTGGGAGGGTTTTCCGATCGCGCGTCTGCGCCCCGGTGCGACGGCGCTGCGGCCCCAGGTCGACGTGCTCGACAGCGAGTTTCTGGACGGGCCGCAGCGCGAGCGGGTCAGGCTGCGGGTGCAGCGGTTCGTCGACGCCGTGGTGGCCGACACGCTGGCCCCGCTGCTGGCGGCCGTCGCGGGTGCCGCGCGGGAGCCGGAGCTGCGCGGCCGCACGCATCTGCTGGAGGAGGGGCTCGGCGTCGTCCCCGCCGGTGCCGTGGGCGCGTTGCCGCCGGCGTTGCGCGGGCGGCTGAAGTCGCTCGGCGTGCGGGCGGGCAGGACGGCGCTGTTCATGCCGGCGTTGCTAAAACCGCGCGCGGCGGAGCTGCGGGCGCGGCTGTGGGCGTTGCGGCGCGGCGTGCCGGTGCCGCCGCCGGCCAACCCGTCGCAGGTCTCGGTCGCACCCAATGCCGAGTGGCCGGACGGTTTCGCGGAAGCGATGGGCTGGGTGGCGGCGGGTCCGGTGCTGATCCGGCTCGACATCGCCGAGCGGATGGCGGCCGAACTGGCGTGGCTGAGCCGGGGCAGGCGGGTGCCGCTGCCGACCGATCTGGCGCCGAGGCTCGGTGTGCAGGGCCGACGCCTTGCCGGCGGTCTTGCGGCCGCTGGGGTTGCGGTTGTTTCCGGCGCAGGTGCTGGAACCGGACGCGGTCGGCCCGCCGATCCCGGCGATGATGGCGACCGAACGGGTCAAGGTTGCGGCACCGAACAGCCATCGGCCGCCCCCGAACGGCCCGTTCGCCGCACTCGCCGGCATGCGGCTCAGGTCCGCGTGACCGTCGAGGACCGCGACTGGCAGCGGCTCGACAAATGGCTCTGGTGCGCCCGGATGCTAAAACATCGCGCGGACTGCGCGCGGCTGATCGCGGACGGGTCGGTCCGGATCAACCGGCAGCCGACCGACAAGCCGCACGCCAAGATCCGGGTGGGCGATACGGTCACGATGCCGCTCCGCGCCGACGTGCGGGTGCTGACGGTGCGGGCGCTCGCCTCCCGTCGCGGACCGGCACCCGAGGCACGCGCGCTGTACGATGAGGTCGCCGCGCCTTGCGGGACCGATGATCCACCGGCATATCCGGACGCGAGCATCGCGCAAGAGAGGGCCTGAATGACGTACGTGGTCACCGAGAACTGCATCAAGTGCAAGTACATGGACTGCGTCGAGGTGTGCCCGGTCGACTGCTTCTATGTCGGGGACAACATGCTGGTCATCCACCCCGACGAGTGCATCGATTGCGGCGTGTGCGAGCCCGAATGCCCGGCCGAGGCGATCGTGCCGGATAGCGACGACAAGGCGACCGCCTGGGCCGAACGCAATCGCGTGTTCGCGGCACAGTGGCCGAACATCACCCGCAAGGGCACGCCGCCCGCCGACGCCGATTCCTGGAAGGACAAGCCGGGCAAGGAGGCGATGTTCTCGCCGGAGCCCGGCACCGCCTGAGCCGCGACCAGCCGGCTCCGCATCGCACACCGGCGTCGCGCGTACCGTGACGCGGTGTGTGTATTGTGTTACAGATGGGTTATTGGCAGGTCTGATCGGCCCGTGTTCTCGCGGGCCTCGATCAGCGCCGTCCCATAGGTGAGGCGTGTCCTCGCGATCGGCTCGGCACGATGGGTCGGGCGGCGCGATCGCACGCCCGAGCAGGAGGTCGAGCGGATTATGACGGTTTTGAACGGCAAGACGAATGACGACAGCGCGGCGGCCGAGGCGTCGGCCAAGCCCAAGCGGCCGAGCCGCGCGGCGGTGAAGCCGGTCGAGGCCGTCGAGGCCAAGCCGGCGGCCGAGGTTGCTGCGGCACCCGCCAAGCGCGTTGCGGCCAAGCCCGCTCCGAAGCCCGCCGCGATCGTCTCGAACGACGACGTCCCGGACGCGGCCAAGCCGAAGCCGGTCGCCGCCAAGGCCGCGCCGGACCCCGACGAGACGGCCGCCGACGAGCCCGCGTCCGAACTGGCCGAGCTGGACGGCACGCCGGACGCGCTCGCCCCCGAGGCGCTCGGTTTGTCGGTCGTCGAGGATGCCGAGCCAGAGGTCGATCTCGCCGCGGTCGAGGACGATGCCGACGCGCTCGATGTGCCGCCGCTGTCGCTCGACGACGAGGACGACGACACGCCCGAGCCGCCGCGCGCCGCCGGCACGCCGCCGCCGCCGCGCTCGGCCCGCACGGTCCAGCAGGGGCCGATCATGAACCGGCCGATCCAGATCAGCCGGGCCAGCAACAAGGACGAGACGTTCGCGGAGGGCGACCACGTCGTCTACCCGACCCACGGGGTCGGCCGGGTCGAGAAGATCGCGACCGAGGAGATCGCCGGCCACAAGCTCGAACTGATCCACATCACGTTCGAGGAAAACCGGATGACGTTGCGGGTGCCGGTCGCCAAGGCCCGCAGCGCCGGCCTTCGTAAACTCGCCACGCGGAAGTTGTTCGACGAGGCGCTGGCGGTGTTGCGGGGCCGGGCGCGGATCAAGCGCACGATGTGGTCGCGCCGGGCGCAGGAATACGACGCGAAGATCAACAGCGGCGACCCGCTGCAGATCGCCGAAGTGGTCCGTGACCTGCACCGCAACGCGGGCCAGCCGGACCAGAGCTTTTCGGAGCGCCAGATCTACGAGGCGGCGATGGACCGGCTATCGGCCGAACTCGGCGCGCTGGACGGGATCGACAAGCTGGCGGCGTCGAACAAGCTGACGGCGTTTTTGAAGACGATCGCTTAAGAAAAGCGAAGGCCCTCACCCCGGCCCTCTCCCTTGGGAGAAGGTTGGGTGAGGGGCCCTAGCCTCAGTTGCTGTTGCTGCGATTACCGGTGAGCTGCAGCAGCAGCATGAACAGGTTGATGAAGTTCAGCAGCAGCTTCAGCGCATCCATCACGCTCCGCTTGGCCGCGAGCTCGGTGCCCTCGGCGTAGGCGAACTGCGCGTAGTCGGACTTGATCCGCTGCGTGTCGTAGGCGGTCAGGCCGGTGAAGATCAGCACGCCGATGATGCTGATGGCGAACTGCAGCCCGCTCGAGCCGACGAACATGTTGACGACGCTCGCGAGGATGATGCCGAACAGGCCCATCATCAGGAAGCTGCCCATCTTGGTCAGGTCGGTCCGGGTCGTGTAGCCCCAGATGCTCATCGCGGCGAAGGTGCCGGCGCTGATGAAGAACGTGCGCGCGATGCTTTCGCCCGTGTAGGTGAGCAGGATGCTGGTCAGGCTCGCGCCCATGGCGACGCAGAACGCCCAGTACAGCGCCTGCACGGTCGAGGTCGCGAGCCGGTTGATGCCGAAGCTCATCACCATGACGAACGCGAGCGGCGCGAACATCGAGATGTAGGCGAGCGCGCCGGGCACGTGATGGACGCTGCCGTCGGCGAACTGCCGCAGCGGGTAGAAGACGTTGAACACCGCCGGGACGTTGACGATCGCGAGGGCGACGACACCGGTCAGCACCAATCCGGATGCCATCCAGTTATAGACGCGCAGCATGTAGCCGCGCAGGCCCTGGTCGATCGAGGTGGCGTCGGTAATCGGGCGTGCGGCGAAGCCTCGCATGTCGGGGCTGTAAGCCATGGTCGATTTGCCTCAGTGTGACGGTCGCGGGCGTGATGCCCGGATGCCGGACATTTGGCCCGTCCCGCCGGGCGATCAAGCGAATTCGGGTTAACCTACTCGTTGCGCAGCAAAGGCGCGGGCCGGGCGGACAGCGCGGACGCGGTGCCGGCCCAGCCGACCACCAGCATCAGCGCCGTGCAGCCGAGCACGGTCGCGGCCAGCGTTGCGGGCAAAAACACCCAATCGGCCCCGAGCACCCAGTGCATCACCGCCCAGCTCGACAGCGTGCCGACCAGCGCGGCCAGAACGCCCGCGACCGCGCCCAGGATGCCGAACTCCATCAGCCAGCCGGCGCGGATGGTGGCCCGGCTGGCACCCAGCGTTTTCAGCACCACCGCCTCCGCGATCCGCCGCCGCTGGCTGCCCGCGACGGCACCGGCGAGCACCAGTGCCCCCGACACCAGCGTCAGGCTGCCGGCGGCGGCCAGCGCGGTCCCGAGCTGGCCGAGCAGCTTGGCGATGGCACCGAGCACGTCGGCGATGCGGATGCCGGACACGTTCGGCAGCGCGTCGGTGACGGCGGCCAGGAGTGCGGTCTGCCCCGCCTCGGTCTGGCGGACGGTGGCGATGTCGCTGTGCGGTGCCCCCGACAGCAGGCCGGGGCTGACGACCATGGTGAAATTCAGCCCGATCGTGCGCCAGGCGATGTCGCGCAGGTTCGCGACCGTCAGGTCGATGTCGCGGCCGAGCACGTTGACCCGCATCGTGTCGCCGACATGCACACCCCAGCCAGCCGCGAGATTGTGGTCGAACGAGACCAGCGGCGGTCCGGAATAGTCGGCCGGCCACCATGCGCCCGCCGTCAGCCGCGTGCCGGCGGGCTCCGGTCCCGCGAGCGTCAGGCCCCGGTCGCCCTGCAATGCCCAGCGGGTGTCCGGCGTCGCCTTCACCTGATCGGCCGCCACACCGTTCACCGACACCAGACGCGCCCGCAGGCTCGGCACGATTTTGATGTCGCTCGTGCCGGGTGCCGCAGTGACGAGCGCCTGAAACCGGTCGAGCTGGTCGGGCTGGATATCGACGAAGAAGAAGCTCGGCGCGTCGCGCGGCACCTGTTCGGCGACCTGCCGGCGCATGTTGCCTTCGATCAGGGCGACGGCGGCCAGGACGGACAGCCCCATGCCGACCGAGACCAGCATCAGCGGCGCGCCCGTGCCCGGCCGGTGCAGGCTGGACAGGGCCAGCCGCGCCCAGACTTTTCGTGGCGCGGGCAGGCGTGCCGCGAGCTTCACGACCACGAACGCGCCGAGCCGGAACAGGCCGAGGGCTACCAGGGCGGCGACACAGAAGCCGGCCGCGAAACGTCGGTCTTGCGCCGTGAAGACGGTGAGGGCGACCAAGGCGAGCCCGAGTGCGAGCGTCACGGCCCGCGCCGCGGGTGAGGCGGGACGCGCGTCGAACACGGCCCGGAACAGCGCCGCCCCGGGCACGCGGCCGACCCGGGCGAGCGGGGCGGCGGCGAATGCGGCGGCGGTCAGCACGCCGAACAGGCCGGCAAGCGCGAGCGGGGCAGGGTAGGGCGCGATCGCCGGGCGCACCGGCAGCAGGTCGCCCGAAATCGCCACGGCGAACCACGGCAGTGCGACGCCCAGGGCGAGCCCCACCACGATCGCTCCCGCTGCGAGGATGGAAAGCTGGATCGCGCACGTCTCGATCACCAGCGACGGGGCGGCCCCGAGGCAGCGCAGCGTCGCCAGCGTGCGGCGTCGCGCCTCGATCCACGCGCGCACGCCGTTGGCGACGCCGACGCCGCCGACCAGCAGCGACGCGAGCCCGACCAGGGTCAGGAACAGCGCCGTCCGGTCGACGAATTGCTGAATGCCGGGTGCCGCGTGCGAGGCGTCGCGGATGCGCCAGCCGGTGTTGGGAAACGCCGCTTTCAATGCGTCGACGGTCGCGGCGACGTTCGCGCCCGCAGGCAGGGCTGCCCGAAAATGGTGTTCGACGATGCTGCCCGGCTGAATCAGCCCGGTCGCGGCCAGCCGGTCCAGGCCGATCAGCACGCGCGGTCCGAAGATGGACGGATCGGCGACCCGGTCCGGCTCCACGCCCAGCACGGCGACGGCGGCGATGTCGGCCGAGCCGAGCCGCAGCGTCGTCCCGAGCGGCTCCCGCAACCGGTCGAGCACCAGGGGCTCGATCACCGCACCTTTCGCGAGCGCGGGTGCCACCGGCGAGCCGTCCGCGAGCGTGGCCGCGCCGACCAGCGGCCACGCCGCATCGACGGCTTTCAGTTCGACCAGCAGCCGCGCGCTGTTCGGCGCGATCATCATCGAGCGCAGCGTCACCGTCTGGCTGACCCGGTCCCCGCGTGCGACGAACCAATCGCGAAGCGTGTCGGGCAGGGGCTGCGAGCCGCCCTCGACCGCGATGTCGCCGCCCAGGATCAGCCGCCCGTCCTGTGCGAGAGTCCGCGCGAGGCCGACCCGCAGCACGCCGACGGCGGCGATCGCGGCGACACCCAGGATCAGGCAGGCCAGCACCACCCGCAGCCCGCGCGTGCCCCCGCGCAGTTCCCGCAGCGCGAACCTCAGCGCCAGCCTCAAGACAGGCGTCCGTCCGCCATCGTCACCACCCGGTCGCAGCGCGCCGCCAGCGCCGGGTCATGGGTGATCAGCAGCAGCGTCGTCCCGGCCTCCTCGCGGAGCTTCCACAGCAAATCCATCACCGCCGAGCCGGTCGCGCGATCGAGGTTGCCGGTCGGCTCGTCCGCCAGCAGCAACTGCGGCCGAGGGGCGAAGGCGCGGGCGAGCGCCACCCGCTGCTGCTCCCCGCCCGACAGCGTGCCCGGCAAGTGGCGCAGCCGGTGGCCGAGGCCGACCGACCGCAACCCCGCCTCCGCCCGCGCCATCGCGTCCCGCACGCCGGCGAGTTCGAGCGGGATCGCCACGTTCTCGAGCGCGGTCATGGTCGGGATCAGGTGGAACGCCTGGAACACGATGCCGATCGTCTCGCGCCGCAACCGGGCCAGCGCGTCCTCATTGAGGCCCGATAACTCGCGGCCGGCGATCCGGATGCTGCCGCCGGTCGGCTGCTCCAGCCCCGCCAGCAACATCAGCAGGCTGGTTTTGCCCGAGCCGGACGGCCCGACCAGCCCGGTGGCCGATCCGGCCGCCAGATCGAGGTCGACGCCGTGCAGGATGTCGGTGGCCGCATTGACCCCCCCGGCACCTGCGGGCACGGTAAATGAAAGGCCGCGAACCCGCACGAGCGGTTCGCCGTCGATCCCCACGATCGAGGCAGAGGCAGGTGCGATGACGTCCATGACCCGGCGATATGGGACGAAGTGGCTGATCGGCCAAGCGATCCTCGGCTGTCTCGCGATGACGTTTCAGGCGGACGCGGCCGAGGTGCCCCGCGTTCTCGTGCTCGGTGACTCGCTCACCGCCGGCTACGGCCTGCCGCACGAGGACGGGTTTCAGGCCCGGCTATCGGCGGCACTCGCCGCCGCCGGCCACCCGGCGACGCTGGTCGATGCGGCGGTGTCGGGCGATACCAGCGCCGGCGGCCGTGCGCGGCTCGACTGGGCGCTGGGCGACGGTGTCGACGCGGCGATCGTCGAACTCGGCGCCAATGATGGCCTCCGTGCCCTCGATCCGGCGGAGATGGAGGCGAACCTGACCGCGATTTTGGACACGCTCGCCCAGAAACACATTCCGGTGTTGCTATCCGGAATGTACGCGCCGCCGAATCTCGGGCCCGATTACGGCCAGCGGTTCCGGGCCGTGTTCGACAAGCTGGGACAACGTCCGGGCGTGATCTTCGACCCGTTCTTCCTCGATCAGGTGGTCTGCCGATCCGGCGCTGAATCAAGGCGACGGCATCCACCCGAATGCCGAGGGCGTCCGGCGCGAGGTCGCGCGCATCCTGCCGGCCGTCGTCAAACTGCTAGCCGCGCCAAAGCCGTGACATGCGCCTGTTCGTCGCCATCGACCTGCCGCCCGAGTTGCGGGCCCCGCTCGCCAATTTGCCCGGCGGCGTGCCCGGCGCGCGCTGGATCCCGCCGCACAACCACCATCTGACGCTGCGCTTCATCGGCGAGGTGCAGGCGCATGTGGCGGAGGAGATCGACCACACGCTCGCCGGTCTGCGCGGCCGCGCGTTCGACCTGACGCTGGCCGGCATCGGCACCACGATCCGCGCCGGTCGCGACGTGGCGTTGTGGGCGGGGGTGGAGCGGTCGCAAGCGCTGGATCATTTGCAGTCGAAGATCGAGACCGCCTTGCAGCGTGCCGGGCTGCCGCCGGAACGCCGCCGCTGGTCGCCGCACGTGACCCTCGCCCGGCTCGACAACGCCGATCCGGCACGGCTCGCGGCGTTCGTCCAAGCCCGCAATTTGTTGCGCGCGGGGCCGGCGCGGATCGGGCATTTCACCTTGTTCAGCTCGATCCTGAACAAGGAGGCGTCGGCCTACACGGCCGAGGTCGAGTACCCGCTTAACGCCGGTTGAGTGCGACGGCGGCGATGATGATCGCGCCCTTGATGATCTCCTGCACGCTGGTCGACAGCCCCATCACCAGCAGCCCGAACCCCAGGATTCCGATAAAGATCGCGCCGATGACCGAGCCTGGAATGTCGCCGACGCCGCCGAACAGGCTGGTGCCGCCGATGATCACCGCCGCGATCACGTCGAGTTCCAGGCCGGACCCGAGGCTCGGGTTGCCGGCGGTCGAGCGCGCGGCGAGCAGCATGCCCGCGAGTGCGGCCGTGACGCCCGAGAAGATGAACGCGGTGATCTTGATGCGGTCCGTCTTGATGCCGGAAAACCGCGCCGCGATCAGGTTGCCGCCGACGGCATAGGTGCGGCGGCCGAACACCGTCATCTGCAGCAGGTAGAACCCGATCACGACGAGCAGGATCGTCCACCAGATCGGCGCCGGCACGCGCAGCCAGTTCGCGTTCCAGAACACGTTGGAAAACGCATCGTCGACGATCGGCACAGGCTCCGTGTCGGTCACGGTCAATGCGAGGCCCGAGAAGATGCTCAGCATCCCGAGCGTCACCAGGAACGACGGGATGCGGAGTTTCGTCACCAGCAGGCCGGTGACGAGCCCGATCAACCCGCCACCGGCCAGCGTCAGCAGCACCGCCGGGATGGTCGGGACGTTCTGTTCCAGCATCATCGCGAGCAACATGCCGGACCAGCTGGCGACCGAGCCGACCGAGAGGTCGATCTCGCCGCAGATGATCACGAAGGTCATGCCGACCGCCATGATCGACACCAGTGCGGTGATGCGAAGGATCGCCTCGGCGGTGCTCAGCGTCGCGAAGTTCGGCGCGAAGACGACGAAGAACACGGTGACGGCGGCGAAGATCAGGTACGTCGGCCGCTGTACGATCAGGCGCCGAACCGTCGTCCATGGGCCTGCGGTGTCGATAGAATTCATCAAGCCGCCTCTTCCCGTCTGGTTGCGGCGATGTCGGCCTGCAGGATCGCCCGCAGCTCCGCCTCGTCACGGATGTCGAACAGTTCTCGCGTGATCCGGCCGTACACGAGGGTGAGAATCCGGTCGGCCGCGACCGTCAGTTCGTCGAGTTCGGACGAGATCAGCAGCACGCCGACCCCCGCCGCCGCCGCCGCGCGCATGATCGCCCGCATGTCGGCCTTGGCGTTCACGTCGACCCCGTTGGTCGGCTCGTCGAGGATCAGCAGGCCCGGCTTGGTCGCGAGCCATTTCGCGAAGACGATCTTCTGCTGATTGCCGCCGCTGAGTTCGCTCGCGAGCTGCCCCGGCCGTCGCGACACGATGCCGAGCTTTTCGCGAAATTCGGAGAACAATCCGGCGACGCCGCGATCGGAGACGACCGACAGCCCGCCGCGATAGACCAGCCGGTCGAGGCTCGCGAGCGCCACGTTGCTCGCCAGCGACTGGCCGAGCACCAGGCCCTCGATGCGCCGGTCCTCCGGCACGAACGCGACACCGGCCGCGATCGACCGGTCGGGCCGGCCTAGCGGCAACTTTTTCCCGGCAACGGTCACGTCGCCGGTCGCGTCCGCGATCAACCCGAACAGCGCCTTGGCGAGCGTCGAGCGGCCGGAGCCGACCAGTCCCGCGATGCCGACGATTTCGCCCCGCGCGACCTCCAGCTTGATGTCGCGCAGCTTTCGCGCGGTCGCGAGGCCGCGCACGAGCAATGCGGGCTCGGTCCCTGATGTCGCCACCGCGACGCGTTCCGGCTGCACCGTCGTCGTCGCCGGGCGTGTTTTCGACATCAGCTCCGACACCGCGCGGATCGACGTCTCGGCCGGATCGAGCGGGCCGATCACCTGGCCGTCTTTCACGATGCTCAGCCGGTTCGCGAGCCGGAAAATCTCCGCCATGCGGTGGCTGATGTAGACGATCCCCATGCCGCGCGACTTCAGCTCGGCGATGGTGGCGAACAGCGTCTCCTCCTCGCGCGCGCTGAGCGAGGAGGTCGGCTCGTCCATGATGAGCACGCGCGCCCCGCGCGAGACGGCCTTCAGCACCTCGACCATCTGGCGTTGCGCGAAGCCGAGGTCGCGCACGGTCTGCCCGGCGCGCAACGGGAAGCCGTAATGGTCGATCACCGCCTGCGCCTCGCGCCGCAGCGCGCGCTCGTCGATGCGAAAGCCCGGCCGGCGCGGTTCGCGGCCGAGCATGATGTTGTCGGCCACACTCAGGTTCGGCAGCAGGCTCAATTCCTGGAAGATCATCGCGATCCCGTGCGACAGCCGGTCGAGCACCGTGCCGCCGGCGATGTCCTGACCGTCGAGTGTCACCGTGCCCGCGTCCGGCCGGTAGACGCCCATGAGGATCTTCATGAGCGTCGACTTGCCGGCCCCGTTCTCGCCGAGCAGCGCGTGCACCTCGCCGGCGCGCACGTCGAAATCGACTTCGCGCAGCACCCGGTTGGCACCGAACGATTTGGACACGCCGCGCATCGCCACCAGGGGCGATGCGGGCGTGATCGCGTCAGTCACGGATCAGAAGCACTTGTCGTTGCAGACCTTCAGCACCGACGCCGGCGGGTCTTGCTTGGTCACGTCCTTCAGCGCGCTCAGCAGGTCGATCTTTTTCACCCGCAGCGTCGGGATCGAGATGTACGGCGGCACGTCCATGCCGAGCAGCGCGTAGGCGGCGGACTTCGCCTCCGACACGCCCTGGTCGTACGGACGCTGCGAGCCGACGGCGGTGAAATCGCCGCGCGCCACGTACACGGCACTGTCGGCCGCGATGTCGTTGGTCGTGACGATCACGTTGCGCCCGAGCGTCTTGGCGGCCGCCACGACCTGTTCGGCCGGCGTGTCCCACGCGGCGAACACGCCCTTCATGTCGGGATGCGCGGTCATCATCGCGGTGGCCACGCCGTACGCCTTCTCGGGCGAGGTGATGGTCCCGATCTCGACCAGCTTGATCCCCGGATATTCGGCGAACGCGCGCTTCGCCCCCGTCGTGCGGACCGCGACCGAGTAATAGTAGTCGTACACCAGCGTCACGATGCCGACTTCGCCCTGGCCGTGCATCGCCTCGGCAAGCTCCTTGGCCGCGTAGTAGGCGTTCTGCTCGTTGTCGGACGCGGTGACCGAGATGTAGTCCTTGCCGGGCGCCATCCCGACCGGGACGTTGTCGAGGAACACAAGCTTGATGCCGGACGCGGCGACCTTCTTGTACGCGGCGGCCTGCGATTGCGGGTCGATCGGGATCGAGAAGATCACGTCCGGCTTGCGCGCGGTCATCTGCTCGAGGTCGGCGATCTGCTTGCCGGGCAGGAATTTCGCGTCCGTCACGGCGACGACGTCGATCCCGAAGCCTTTCAGCGTGTTCGTGATGCCCTCGATCTGCAGCTTCGGCCAGCCGGCATCCATCGTGTGCATCGCGATGCCGGCGGTGAAGTGGCCGGCCTTCAGCTTGGCGACCATGTCGGGGGTGAACTTGAACACGTCCGGCGACACGGCCGGCGGCCCGTCGGGGAAGCCCGGAACCGGCTGGCCATGCGGCGACAGCGGCAGCGGCTTCAGCAACTCGGTCGCTTCGGGCGGGATGTTGCCGGGCCATTTGTAGTCGGCGGCCAGCGCCGGGCGGGCCATCGCCACGGTCGCCATCAGCGTCGCGCACGCCATCAGCCGGCGTGCAGTGCGGTTCGTCATGTCGGTCTCTCCC
Organism: uncultured Alphaproteobacteria bacterium; assembly: GCA_963756975.1. GTDB lineage: Bacteria > Pseudomonadota > Alphaproteobacteria > Acetobacterales > Acetobacteraceae > CAVRQM01. The sequence continues at coordinate 1,942,008 of CAVWPS010000002.1, forward strand.
CGGAAATCCGCCCGTCGTCGCGGGCTGGTAGCGCAATCATAGCGCCGGAAGCCGGAAATGCGAAAGCGGCGCGCCCGTTGCCGGACGCGCCGCTTTGCGGAGGTTAGAGGCTTAGCAGGAGTAGTACATCTCGAACTCGACCGGGTGCGGCGTGTGCTCGAACTTGTACACCTCGGTCCACTTCAGCTCGATGTAGCTCTCGATCTGCTCCTTGTTGAACACGTCGCCCTCGAGCAGGAACGCGTGGTCCGCCTCGAGCGCGCCGAGCGCCTCGCGCAGGCTTCCGCACACGGTCGGGATGCCGTGCAGCTCTTCCGGCGGCAAGTCGTACAGATCCTTGTCCATCGGGTCGCCCGGATGGATCTTGTTCTTGATGCCGTCGATGCCGGCCATCAGGATCGCGGAGAACGACAGATACGGGTTGCAGCTCGGGTCGGGGAACCGCACCTCGACCCGCTTCGCCTTCGGGCTGGTCGTGTACGGGATGCGGCACGACGCCGACCGGTTGCGCGCCGAGTAGGCCAGCAGCACCGGCGCCTCGAAGCCCGGGATCAGGCGCTTGTAGCTGTTGGTGCTCGGGTTGCTGAACGCGTTGATCGCCTTCGCGTGCTTGATGATGCCGCCGATGAAGTGCAGGCAGGTCTCCGACAGATCGGCATAGCCGTTGCCGGCGAACAGCGGCTTGCCGTCCTTCCAGATCGACTGGTGGGTGTGCATGCCGGTGCCGTTGTCGCCATAGATCGGCTTCGGCATGAACGTCGCGGTCTTGCCGTAGCTGTGGGCGACGTTGTGGACGCAGTATTTATAGATCTGCATCTGGTCGGCCATCTTGGTCAGCGTCGTGAACTTGGTGCCGAGCTCGTGCTGGCTCTGGGCGACCTCGTGGTGATGCTTTTCGATCGCCAGACCCATCTCGCCCATCGTGCTCAGCATCTCGGCGCGCAGATCGCTCTCGCTGTCGACCGGCGGGACCGGGAAATAGCCGCCCTTGATCGCCGGGCGGTGGCCCATGTTGCCGTCGGCGTAGTCCTTCATGTTCGAGCCCGGACCTTCGACGCTGTCGATCTGGTACGTGCCGAAATTGCCGCCGGTGCCGAACCGGACGCTGTCGAAGATGAAGAACTCGGCCTCGGCGCCGACCATCACGGTGTCGCCGATGCCGCTCGCCTTCACGTACGCCTCGGCCTTCTTCGCCGTGCCGCGCGGATCGCGGGTGTAAGGCTGGCCGGTCGACGGCTCGACGATGTCGCAGAAGATGATCATGCTCGGCTTGGCCGCGAACGGGTCCATGACCGCCGTCGTCGGGTCCAGCATCAGGATCATGTCGCTCTCGTTGATCGCCTTCCAGCCGGCGATGGACGAGCCGTCGAACATGATTCCGTCGGCGAACGCGTCCTCGTCGATCGTGGACACGTGCTGGGCGGTGTGCTGCCATTTGCCGCGCGGATCGGTGAAGCGCAGGTCGACGTACTCGACCCCGTTCTCCTTCATCATCTCCATCACGCTCGCGACCGAGCCCGCCTCGTCAGCCATGTGTCTCATTCCTCATCGTTGAATTTTTGCCGGCGCGCGGACGCGCCCAGACAACCTTAAGCAAGCGATAGGCCAGTTCGTCAGATCGCGTCGGACCCTCGTTCGCCGGTGCGGATGCGGACCACTTCCTCGATCGTGCTGACGAAAATCTTTCCGTCTCCGATCCGTCCGGTCCGCGCCGCCTCGACGATCGCCTCGACCGCGCGCTCCACCACGCTGTCCTCGCAGATCACCTCGATCTTCACCTTGGGCAGGAAGTCGACCACGTATTCGGCCCCCCGGTACAGTTCGGTATGGCCTTTCTGGCGGCCGAATCCTTTCGCCTCCAGCACGGTAATACCCTGCAAACCGACCTCGTGTAGCGCCTCCTTCACCTCGTCCAGCTTGAACGGCTTGATGATGGCCTCGATCTTTTTCATTCGCCGGTTTCCCTCCCGTGAGCCGCAGGTTTGCACGGCCCGTGCCACGTCACAAACAGTCGGACACCGGGGCGTGCTGCCCAATTTATGGGCAGATGATTGTGCCGGCGGATCGCGCTTCCCATACTGGTTCACTCGGTGAAGGAGAGACCCGATCGATGAAGGCTCTGAACGCGCGGCTGTCGGCGACCGGCACCACCATCTTCACCGTGATGTCGGCGCTGGCGACGGAACACGGCGCGATCAACCTCGGCCAGGGCTTTCCGGACACCGACGGCCCGCCCGACGTGGTGCGCGCGGCGGCCGACGCGCTGCTCGACAACCGCAACCAATACCCGCCGCTGGCCGGCCTGCCGGAGCTTCGCCGCGCGGTGGCCGAGGCGAACGCGCGCTTCTACGGCATCGAGGTCGACCCGCTGACCGAGGTGGTCGTCACGTCCGGTGCCACCGAGGCGATCACCGCGAGCCTGATGGCGCTGCTCGATCCGGGCGACGAGGTCGTGCTGATCGAGCCGCTGTACGACACCTACCTGCCGGTCGTGCGGATGCTGGGCGCGATCCCGAAACTGGTCCGCCTGCTGCCGCCGAAATGGGAGCTGCCCCGGGCGGAGCTGGCCGCCGCGTTCGGCCCGCGCACGAAGGCCATCCTGCTGAATTCGCCGATGAACCCGACCGGAAAGGTGTTCACCGCCGCCGAGCTGGCCTTCGTCGCCGACCTGCTGGTCCGCCACGATGCCTACGCGATCTGCGACGAGGTCTACGAGCACCTGACGTTCGACGGCTGGCGACACATCCCGCTGATGAGCCTGCCGGGGATGCGCGACCGCTGCCTGCGGATCGGCTCGGCGGGCAAGACGTTCTCGCTGACCGGCTGGAAGGTCGGCTACGTCACCGCATCCGCCCCGATCGCGGCGGTCGTCGCGAAGGCGCACCAGAACCTCACGTTTACCACCCCGCCCAATCTGCAACGCGCCGTTGCGGTGGGGCTGGCAAAGGATGACGCCTATTTCGCCGGCCTGTCGGACGGATTGGCCGCAACCCGCGATCAGCTCTCCGCCGGTCTCGCGGCACTCGGCTTCAATGTGTTGGCCGCACAGGGCAGCTACTTCGTGACCGCCGACTATTCGCCGCTCGGCTTCTCGATGGACGACGCCGCGTTCTGCCGCCTGCTGACGACCGAGGCGCGGGTCGCCGCGATCCCGGTCAGCGCCTTCTACGACGGCGACGACGCCCCGAAGCACTACATCCGGTTCGCGTTCTGCAAGCGTCCGGCGGTGATCGCGGAGGCGCTCGACCGGCTCGGCCAGTATTTCGCCCGGGTCCAGGCGTTGACGGTAGGGGCGGCCACGGCGTAGACGCGACGCCCGGATGGCGGACGTAGCTCAGCTGGTAGAGCGCCAGGTTGTGGTCTTGGATGTCGCGGGTTCGAGCCCCGTCGTTCGCCCCATCCGGATACGGTAGCACGCTACCACAGCGAAAAAGCGTTGACCGGGCAGGGGTTTGGCCGCATATGCGCGCCTCGTTCTCGTAAAACTCGTTTTCCCGGCAGGCGCATAAACCATGATGAAGTCGACCCCGTCGCTTAAACCGGCGGATGTCAGCAAGGACTGGATTTTGATCGACGCCGACGGGCTGGTGCTCGGCCGGCTCGCCGTCCTGATCGCGACCCGCCTGCGCGGCAAGCACAAGCCCCAGTTCACCCCCCACGTCGATTGCGGCGACAACGTCGTCGTCATCAACGCCGAGCGGGTGCGCGTGACCGGCAACAAGGCCGACCAGTCGGTGTTCTACTACCACACCGGCTACCCCGGCGGCATCAAGGGCCGGACCATCCGCGCCCGCCTCGACAGCGCCCACCCGGAGCGGGTGCTGGAAAAGGCGGTCGAGCGCATGATCACCCGCGGCCCGCTGCAGCGCCGCCAGATGCGCCACCTGCACATCTACCAGGGCGCGGCCCATCCGCATGAGGGGCAGCAGCCGAAGACCGTCGACGTCGCGGCGATGAACCGCAAGAACAAGGTTTGATGCGATGAGCGACACCCAGTCGACCGAGACCTCTGCCCAGCCGGCGGTCCAGACCCGCACCCTCGCCGACCTCAAGGACTTGGCGGTCGCGACCGCCGTGCCGGAGCGCCCCATCCGGGAAGCCAAGCGCGACGCGCAGGGCCGCAGCTACGCCACCGGTCGCCGCAAGAACGCGATCGCCCGCGTCTGGATCAAGCCGGGCAAGGGCGAGATCAACGTCAACGGCAAGAAGGTCGGCACCTACTTCGCCCGCCCGGTGCTGCGGATGCTGATCACCCAGCCGTTCCTGGTCGCCGACCGCTACAACCAGTTCGACGTCTACTGCACCGTGAACGGTGGCGGCCTGTCCGGTCAGGCCGGCGCGCTGCGGCATGGCATCAGCCGGGCCCTGACGTATTACGAGCCCGAGCTCCGCGCGATCCTCAAGGTCGCCGGCTTCCTGACCCGCGACAGCCGCGTGGTCGAGCGCAAGAAGTACGGCCGCGCCAAGGCCCGCCGCAGCTTCCAGTTCAGCAAGCGGTAGTCATCTGGCGTCCTAATCCCAGGACGCTTTCACGATCTTACGATACGCCCGTGCCCAGGCGACGACCTTATCGAGGTAGGCTCGCCTGGGCGGAGTCAGGTAGTCCGGCTGCCACTGGCTATCGTTCCACGTGCCCACTTCGTTGGGGAACCCGGCCAGCGTCGGGTCGACGAAAATGACGACCTGCAACCCGTTGCGGCGATTACGGTCGGTCACGTTCAACTGCGCCTCGATCATCGGACGAGCCAACCCTCCGTAGGGGGCCGCGGCGCGGTAGATGTCAGACCAGGGCGGTGTGGGCGAGAACTTCGACGTCATGTCGTGCGTGACATAAAGGCAGTCGAAGTCCCCAATATCTTTGGCGTCCGCCTCGTCCAGGTAGTCGTTCTTCCGGAAACAGCCGCTGGGCGGTCTCATCCCGTATCGCTCCCCGCGGAAATTACCGGACTGCGCCCCCGTGGCGTTGCCGTCCAAGATCGCGACCGCGACGATATGGCCATTCGCGACCTGTATCAGACCCCTTCGCGACACTCCCGACCCGTTCTGACTGGAATTCGGAATCTCGTCCTGCTCCACCAACTGCCACGGCCCGGGTGGCATCGTGACCGTGGCGGGCCCGATCGAAACGCGCTGACTGCCGGTCGTGTCCGGCCGGTCGAGCCATCCCTGAGCCCTGGCGGCGGAAGCGGATGCGGCAGTCAGGACCAATACGATCCCAACGCCCATGTTAAGACGCATCGACGTTCTCCGACCGGGCGCGACGCCTCTCAACTTACTGGTATTCGTCAAGTCATCCTCGCTTTCTGGTGCCGTATCGAAACGGCCGTGAACCCTTGGCCCGATCGAACGTCATGATCGTAACATAACAAAGCCGCCATGCGGGCGGCTCCGATCCGGCCGAGAGGGAGGGGCATCGATGCTGACCGTCGCCGACACGATCCAAACCTTCATGCGTGACGATAGCCTGGTGATCGTCGACGCGCGCGGCCGCCGCCGGCTGATCGGCAACGAGGCGGCCCCGCCGACCGCGACGATCCACCTGGGCTCCCGCGCGGCCGACCTCTCGATCGCGCTCCGGCCCGGCCTCGCGTTCGGTGAGGCTTACATGTCCGGGGCGCTCACGATCGAGGGCGGCACCATCTACGACGTGCTCGCCGCCATCGCCCGCAATTTCAGGCATTTGCCGCGCCTGTCCTGGATCAATGTGGCGAGCCGGCTGTCGGGCCGGATCAAGCAGAGGAACCCGATCCAGCGCGCGAGGAAGAACGTCGCCCACCACTACGACCTGTCACCCGCGCTGTATGACCTGTTCCTCGACACCGACCGGCAATACTCGTGCGCCTATTTCGCGAACCCGACCGACAGCCTTGAGACGGCGCAGGCCAACAAGAAGCGCCACATCGCGTCCAAACTGCTGCTCGACCGCCAAAACCTGTCCGTGCTCGACATCGGCTCGGGCTGGGGTGGGCTCGGCCTGTATCTGGCCAGCGAGACCGGCGCGCGTGTCACCGGGCTGACGCTCAGCGAGGAGCAGCATCGCGAGAGCCGCGCGCGATCGGCGCGCGCGGGACTGGCCAGCAGGGTCGAGTTCGCGCTGCGCGACTACCGGGCGGAGACGGGCCGCTACGACCGCATCGTCTCGGTCGGCATGTTCGAGCATGTCGGCAAGGTCAACTACCCGGAGTTCTTCGCCAAGATCAGCGACCTGCTTGCCGACGACGGCGTCGCGCTGCTGCACAGTTGCGGGTTCGGCGACGAGCCGAGCGCGATCAACCCGTTCATCCGCAAATACATTTTTCCGGGCGCCGATCAGCCGTCGATGTCGGAGGTGTTCGCCGTCGTCGAACGCAGCGGCCTGGTCGTCACCGATGTCGAGATCCTGCACCTGCACTACGCCGAGACGCTGCGGTGCTGGCGCGAGCGGTTCGTCGCCCGCTGGGACGAGGCGGCCCGGCTGTATGACGAGCGGTTCTGCCGGATGTGGGAGTGCTACCTGGCGATGTGCGAGGTCGGCTTCCGGTATCTGACCAGCATGGTGTTCCAGATGCAGCTGACGCATCGCAAGGGCGTGGTGCCGATCACCCGCGACTACATGTTCGAAGCCGAACACCGGCTCAGGACCGACGACATCCGGGCGATGGCGGCCGACTAGGACAGCCGACTAGGACAGCCGGCTCCTCGCGAACGGCATCGCGAGCGCCCGGGCGAAGCCGTGGTCGGGGCCGGCGCTGGGATGGGTGTCGAGCCCCGCCTCGGTCTCGGCCTCCGACAGGTTCTGGAACGTGCGGAACAGCCGGTCCCAGACGCTGAACACGTCGCCGTAGTTGCTGTTCGTGTAGGGCAGCCGCGCGTGATGGTGGACATGGTGCAGGTTCGGCGTGATCAGCACCCAGCCCAGGATCCGGGCCGACCGCGCGTGGAGCCGGAACGAGGTGTGGGCCAGAATATTCGCCACGGTCTCGACCGTCTGGCGGAGCACCAGCACCTCCATCGAGGCGCCGCAGAGCAAGACCCACACCATCAGGAAGCCGTTGCGGACCACCGTCTCCCCGGGGTGCTCGCGAACCGTGGTCGAGACGTCGATCGCCTGATCGGTGTGATGGACCAGGTGGAAGCGCCAGAACAGCGGCACCTGGTGCATGGCGTAGTGGTAGATCCAGTCCAGGAAATCGAGCAGCACGAACATCAGGCCGTATTTGATCCACGGCGATTCGCCGCCCGGCAGCCAGTGCATCAGCCCGAGCCGGTGCGCGCTCGCCCATTGCGCGAGGAGCAGGCAGCAGATCGCCATCACGGCCTGCACCGGCAGCACCAGCGCCGCGAACGAGCCGTTGATTCTGGCGCGATCCAGGGTGCGTGCGCGGTCGCGATCGAGCAGCCTGCCTTCCAGCGCGAAGCATGCGACGATCGTCAGGCCGAATAGGGCAGGCTGGATCGACGTCGCGTGCGCGGCCAGGAAGTCGATCAATACGGAACTTCTCTCGATTGCGCGGAGGTGCCCGAACGCCGGGCCGGGGCCTGCCTAGCACGCCAGGCTGACGCGAAGCTGACATATCGCGGCCAGACGGTTCTTGACGGTCCGGCCGTCACGGACAAAGACGGCCCCATGGCGACAATCTTCATCGACGGCGAGGCCGGCACGACCGGGCTGCACCTCGCGACCGAATTGCGCGCGACCGCCGGGGTGGAGCTCATCAGCCTAACCCCGGACCGCCGCCGCGACCCGGGCGCACGGCGCGACGCGATGGGCGCCGCCGATCTGATCGTGCTGTGCCTGCCGGACGACGCGGCGCGCGAAGCCGTCGCGATGATGCCGGAGGCGGCACGGGTGGTCGACGCGTCCAGCGCATTCCGGGTCGCAACCGGCTGGACCTACGGCTTTCCGGAACTCGCTCCCGATCAGCCCGCCGCGATCGCCTCGGCGCGTCGCGTGTCCAACCCAGGCTGCTATCCCACGGGCGCCATCGCGCTGCTGCGCCCGCTGGTCGACGCGGGGCTGATCCCGCCCGATCACCCGATCAGCGTCAACGCGGTCAGCGGCTATTCCGGCGGGGGCAAGGCGATGATCGCCGCGCACGAGCGCGACGGCGGCCCCGCGTTCGAGCTGTACGCGCTCGGTCTGACGCATAAGCACGTGGCCGAGCTGCAGACCCATTCCGGCCTCACGCGGCGGCCGATCTTCGTGCCCTCGGTGGGCCATTTCGCGCAGGGCATGCTGGTCAGCATCCCGCTGCACCTCGACACGCTGCCGGGCCGCCCGACGCTGGACGATCTCCGCGCGACGCTCGCGGCCCGTTACGGCGCGCCCCGTTCTGGAACGAGCGGGCGCGTGCGTGTGACCGCCACCCCGGCCGACGGCAAGCTCGAACCCGAAGCGTTGAACGGCACCGGCGACCTGGAGCTGTTCGTGGCCGGCAACACGGACCATCGGCACGCGGTGCTGCTGGCCCGGCTCGACAATCTCGGCAAGGGCGCGTCGCTGGCCGCCGTGCAGAACATCGCCCTGATGCTCGGCCTGTGATCCACGCGCTGGACGGCCTCGCACCGACGATCGACCCGTCCGCCTGGATCGCGCCGAACGCGATGGTGATCGGCGACGTCCATATCGGCGCGCAATCCGGCATCTGGTTTTCCGCCGTCGTGCGCGGCGACGACCAGCCGATCCGCATCGGTGCCCGCACCAACGTGCAGGATGGCGGCATCGTCCACATCACGGCGGCGGGCGGCCCGACCACGATCGGCGACGACGTCACGATCGGGCACGGCGCGATCATCCACGCCTGCACGCTGCACGATTGGGCGTTCGTCGGCATGGCCGCCTGCGTGCTCGACGGCGCGGTGATCGAGCGGGGCGGGATGCTGGCGGCGGGCGCGCTGCTGACGCCGCGCAAGCGGATCGGCCCGCACGAGCTATGGGCCGGATCGCCCGCGCGGCTGGTGCGGGTGATGGACGAGGCGGAGCAGGCGTTCTTCGCCCAGAACGCGCCGCATTACGTGACCTTGGCGGCACGGTTCAAAGCCGGCCTGTCGAGCGTTGTCGGCCCATGAAACCGTCCTTGCTCGCCCTGGCGCTCGCGGTAGCGGGATGCAACGGCGTCACCACCGCGACGCTCGACCATGCGGTCCTGCCGACCAACGCCGTCGGCCAGCCGATCGTCTCGCCTGACTATGCGGTCGGTCTGGTCGCCTACACGCTCGGCCATCCTTCCTCGACCGACGGACAGCCGGCCCATGCGGCCCTGGCGCTGGCGGCCGTGGATTACTTGGCCGGCGATTTCTACGTCGATCCGCGCTTCGAGGCGCTGCCGGCGTTGGACAAGGTTCGGATGATGCAGGGCCGGGGCGAGGTGCGGCGGCTGCTCGGGATCGCGCCGGGTTCGACGTCGCAACAGGTGGTCGACGGCCTGATCGCCGCGTCCGGCGGTTACAACGCCAACGATCAGGAGGCGGTGGTCAAGGCGCTGCCGGTCAGCGTGTTCACGCTCGGTCCGGCCCGGACGACGGAGATCCTGTCGCACCTGCCGTATCTGGTCAGCGCCAACGCCGCCGCCCAGAACGCCAATGCCTCCCTGTCCTTCGGTTGCGGCGGCAGCGGCAACTGTTTCTGACGACCGGCGGGCCGCGACGAATCGCGCGACCGGAATAGGGCGGGGTCGTGGCAATGGTTCGCACATCGCCGTGACGGCGCTGGACCGGACCTCGCGTCGTCATATTTTCAGGTGCGAACGGAGAAGAACCATGTCGCACCGCATTCTTGCCGTCGCACTCGCCGCCACGCTGGCCGGCTGCGCGAACGGCGTCTCGACCGCAACCATCGACCATTCCGTGATCCCGCAGGACGCGGGCGGAACTCAGATCCTGTCTCCCGAGGGTGCGATCGGCTATGCCGCCTATTCCCTCGGGCATCCCTCGTCGACGTTGAACCGGCCGGGCAACGCGGCGCTCGCGGTGGCCGCCGTCGACTATCTGGCCGGCGATTTCTACACGGACCCGCGTTTCGTCGGCATTCCGGCCGAGGACAAGATCCGCATGTTGCAGGGCCGCGACGAGGAGCGGCAGGCGCTCGGGATCGCGCCCGGCGCCACGTCGCAGCAGGTCGTCGATGGCCTGATCGCGGCGTATCCATTCTACCAGGCGAACGATTTCGCCGGTGCCGCCAAGGTGCTTCCGGTCAGCGTGTTCACGCTCGGGGCAGCCGGCACGACGCGGGTTCTGTCCCACTTGCCGCCGCTCGTCAGCGCGAACGCCGCCGCGCAGAACGCCAACGCGTTCGAAAACTCCGGCTGCCTGAACGGCAACGGCGGCGGCTGCTTCTGATCAGGCGCTGACCCGCACGTAGCGGCCGGGTGCCGGCTCGATCGCCGGCATCTCGGCCGTGCCCGGCATCCGCGCCGGCACGCGGTCCGCGTCCGCGGGCGTGACCCACGCCGCCCAATCGGGCCACCATGATCCGGTGCGCTCGACCGCCTCCGCCTCCCAGGTGGCGATGTCGACGGGGCGATTATCGTTGGCCCAGAAACCGTACTTTCCGCCCGCCGGCGGATTGACCACGCCGGCGATGTGCCCCGACGCGGCGAGCGCGAACCGGACCGGGCCGCCGAGCCGGGCAGCACCCCGGAACGTCGCCCGCCACGGCGCGATGTGATCCTCCCGCGTCGAGAGAAAATACGCGGGCGTCGTGATCCGCCCGAGGTCGATCGGCACGCCGTCGATGACGATCCCGCCCGGCTGCACCAGCCGGTTCGCCTGATACATCTGGCGCAGGTAGAAGCTGTGCATCGCGGCCGGCATCCGCGTGCTGTCCCCGTTCCAGAACAGCAGGTCGAACGGGAACGGGTCCTGGCCCAGCAGGTAGTTGTTGACGACGAACGACCAGATCAGGTCATTCGCCCGCAGCATGTTGAAGCTGCGGGACATCTCGCTTCCGTCGAGGTAGCCGCGCTCGCTCATTCGCGCCTCGATCCCGCGGATCTGGTCTTCGTCGATGAACACGCGCAGATCGCCCGCGTCGGAGAAGTCGAGCAGCGTCGTGAGGAACGTCGCCGTCGCGACCCGGCCGTGCCATTCCGGCCGGTCGGCGGCCGCGATCCAGGCCAGCGTCGTCGCGAGCAGCGTGCCGCCGAGGCAGTAGCCAATCACGTCGGCCTCCCGCTCGCCGGTCGCGCGCTCGACCGCCAGCAGCGCCGCCAGCACGCCCTCGCGCATGTAGTCGCGGAAATCCTTCGCTGCGAGGCGCTCGTCCGGATTGACCCAGCTCACGACGAAGACCGTGTGCCCCTCGGCGACAGCCCAGCGAATGAAGCTGTTCGCCGGGCGAAGGTCGAGGATGTAGAACTTGTTGATCCACGGCGGCACGATCAGCAGCGGCCTGGCCAGCACCGTCTCGGTCGCCGGCGCGTATTGAATGAGCTGCATCAGTTCGTTCTCGAACACCACCGCGCCGGGCGTGGTCGCGACATCGCGGCCGATTTCGAACGCCTCGGTGTCGGTCATGCGGATCGCGAGCTGGCCGCGACCGCGCTCGAGGTCCGACAGCATGTTGTCGAGCCCTTTGAGCAGGTTTTCGCCGCCCGTCTCGGCGGTGCGGCGCAGCACCTCGGGGTTGGTCAGGACGAAGTTGCTGGGGCTCATCGCGTCGACGAACTGGCGGGAAAAGAAATCAACCTTCCGCGCCGTGTGCGGGTCGAGTCCCTCGACTCCGCCGACCACCTTCTGCACGAAACGCGATGACAGCAGATACGACTGGCGGATGAAGTCGAACACTTCGTTGTCCCGCCAGGCGTCGTCGCGGAACCGCTTATCCCTGGGGTCGGCGGCGATCACCGGCGCGGCCTCGGCCCCCATCATCCGCTGCGCGGTGGTCTGCCACAGGGTCATATAGTCGCCCCAAAGCCCGATCTGCGCTTGCAGCAGGCCCGTGGGATCGGCCATCAGGCGGGCGGTCATGTCGAGGAACGCGGAGCCGATGCCGAACGGGTCGGGGTTCGCGGGTTGCGCCTGTTCGCCCGCCGTATTCTGCCGGCTCATCCATTCGGTCACGAGCCGCTGGGAGCGTTCGGCGATCCCGGCCATCGCGCGTCCGACCTCGGCCGGGTCCGGCAGGCGTGTCTCGGGCCGGGCTTCTTCCTTGGTGCCGGTTCTGCTCGGGGTGCCGCTCGGGGTGCCGCTCGGGGACTGGGCCATGGCCGCTCCTTTCCGTCCGTGCGCTCGCACTGCTACACCCGCCGACGACGATTCGAGTAAGGACGCGGGCAAAGCCGATGACGAGTCGCTTGACGATGGATGTAGGGCGGCACCCCATGAGGCGACAAGGCGCGCGCTCCGGCGTGGCCGTGGCGATGTTGCTGGGACTCGGCGGATGCCAGACGCTGAGCGATATCAATCCGCTCAATCTGTATCACGGGCTGGAGGGCGGCCCGATCGCGGACGCACGGCCGCCGCCGCCGAACGCCGACCAGCCGTATCCGAACCTCGCCAACGTGCCCGACAAGCCCGCCGACCCGGACGCGATCGTGCGGGGGCAGGTGGCGACCGGGCTGATCGCCGACCGCGCGCACGCGCAGTACGAGGCATCCGTCACGCCGTTGCCGCCGCCCGCGAACGGGCCGCCGGTCAGCCGTGGCGCGCCGCCGCCGCTGAAGGCCGACCCGGACGCGTCGAGCGCCTCGCTCGCGGCGGCCAGCGCGCCGCCGCCGAAGGCGCTGCCGAGAGCACCGATCGACAACGGCCCGGCGCCCGCCCCGCGCACCGCGCCGACGACGCCGGTGAACTCGACCCCGCTGCCGCCGCCGACCGGCGCCACGGCGGCCGCGGGACCGATGCCCGATGTGCCGGCGGCGCCGCCGTCGCCGCCCAACCTGCCCGGCGTGAAGCAGGTGACGGCCCCGACCCCGCCGCCCGAAATGCCGCAACCGGCACCGGCGGCCCCGAGCGCCCCGGCCGGCGCGACGCCGATCGCGTTCGCGCAAGGCTCCTCCTCGCTGCCGTCCACCACGCTGGCCACGTTGCGGGCCGTCGCCGCGCGCCGGGGCAACGGCAGCATCGCCGTCACCGGGTTCGGCGAGGCGTCCAGCGACACGCCGTCCAGTCAGGTCTCCGCGATCCCGCTCGCCTTCGCGCGTGCCCGCGCGATCGCGGCCCAGCTCGAGGCGGCCGGGGTGCCGGCGACCGCGATCCGGCTCGACGCCGAGGCGGTCGGCAACGGTGCCGCCATCCGCCTGCTCCCCTAAACACCTCCAGCCGAGACATCCGATGACCGAGGAATTCCACCGCATCCGCCGCCTGCCGCCGTACGTGTTCGCGGAGGTCAACAAGGCAAAGGCCGCCGCCCGCGCCGGCGGCGAGGACGTGATCGACCTCGGCATGGGCAACCCGGACAGCCCGACGCCGCCGCATATCGTGGCCAAGCTGATCGAGGCCGTGGCCGACCCGCGCACCCATCGCTACAGCACCAGCCGGGGCATCACGGGCCTGCGCCGGGCACTGGCCGGCTATTACGACCGCCGCTTCGGGGTGAAGCTCGACCCCGAGACCGAGGTGATCGCCACACTCGGCAGCAAGGAGGGCCTGGCCAACCTCGCCGCCGCCATCACCAGCCCCGGCGACACGATCCTGGTGCCGAACCCGTCGTACCCGATCCACCAGTTCGGCTTCATCATCGCCGGCGCCTCGGTCCGCTCGATCCCGGCGACCCCGGACGAGGCGATGCTGCGGGCTCTCGATGTGGCCGTCCGCCATTCGGTGCCGAAGCCGACCGCGCTGATCGTGAACTTCCCGTCCAACCCGACCGCGTTCGTGGCGACGCTCGACTTCTACCGCGAGATCGTCGCCTTCGCCCGCCGCCACGACATCTGGATCCTCAGCGACCTCGCCTATGCCGAGCTGTATTTCGACGGCAATCCGCCGCCGTCCATCCTGCAGGTCGAGGGCGCGCGAGAGATCGCGGTCGAGTTCACGTCGATGTCCAAGACGTATTCCATGCCCGGCTGGCGGATGGGGTTCGCGGCCGGCAACCAGCGGCTGATCACGGCGCTGACGCGGATGAAATCGTATCTCGACTACGGCGCGTTCACGCCGATCCAGGTCGCGGCCACCGCCGCCCTGAACGGGCCGCAGGACTGCGTCGTCGCGGCGCGCGCGCTTTACAAGGAACGCCGCGACGTGCTGATCCCAGGCCTCGCCGCCGCCGGCTGGACGATCCCGAGCCCCGCCGGTTCGATGTTCGCCTGGGCGCCGATCCCGGAGCGGTTCGCGCATCTGGGCTCGGTCGCGTTCAGCAAGCTGTTGCTCGCCCGCGCCGGTGTGGCCGTGGCCCCCGGCATCGGCTTCGGCGAGCACGGCGACGGCCATGTCCGGATCGCGTTCGTCGAGAACGTCCACCGCCTGCGCCAGGCCGTGCGCGGCATTCGCGGGTTCCTGGCGACCAGCAACGCGGCCCCGGATTTCGGCGCGGAAGCGGCGTGACCGCGCTGCGGGTCGGCGTCGCCGGCCTGGGCACGGTCGGCATGGGCGTGCTCGACCTGCTGGACCGCAACGCCGGGCTGATCGCGGCCCGCGCGGGACGGGAGTTTCGGGTCACCGCCGTCAGCGCCCGCGATCCTTCCCGCGTCCGAAGCCGGAGCCTTGGCGGCCTCGCATGGCACGACGACCCGGTTACCCTCGCGCGCGATCCGAGCGTGGATGTGGTGGTCGAAGTGATCGGCGGCGCGGAGGGAGCGGCGCGGGCCACGGTCGAGGCGGCGCTGGCGTCCAAAAAGCCGGTCGTGACCGCGAACAAGGCGCTGCTCGCGCTGCACGGGGCCGAACTCGCCGCCCGCGCCGAGCAGGCCGGCGTCGCCCTCGCCTACGAGGCGGCGGTCGCGGGCGGCATTCCGGTCATCAAGGCGTTGCGCGAGGGGCTGGCCGGCAGCCGGATCGACCGCGTGGCCGGGATCCTGAACGGCACCTGCAACCACATCCTGACCGTCATGCGGACGCAGGGCCGCGCGTTCGCCGAGGTGCTCGCCGAAGCGCAGGCGCTCGGGTACGCCGAGGCCGACCCGAGCACCGACGTCGACGGGATCGACGCCGCGCATAAGCTCGCGATCCTGGCGGCCCTCGCGTTCGGCCGGCCGGTCGCGTTCTCCGAGATCCATGTCGAGGGCATTCGCGCCATCACGGCCGAGGATTTCACCTTCGCCGCCGCCCTCGGCTACCGCATCCGCCTGCTCGGCATCGCGCGTTCGACCGACGCCGGCATCGCCGCCCGCGTCCACCCGGTGCTGCTGCCGGAAGAGTCCGACCTCGCCCGCGTCGACGGCGTCTACAACGCCGTGGTGGCGGAGGGCGACGTGGTGGGCCGGATCATGCTGCAGGGACGGGGCGCCGGTGCGGGCCCGACCGCGTCGGCCGTGGTCGCCGACCTGATCGACATCGCGCGCGGCCGCCACGCGCCCGTCTGGGGTGCGGCATCCGGCTCGCTGTCCAACGCGCCGTCCGTTTCGATGGACCGGCATGTCGGCGAGTACTACCTCCGCCTGTCCGTCGTGGACCGGCCCGGCGTGATCGCCGACGTGACCGCGATCCTGCGCGATGCCGGCGTGTCGATGGCCAGCATGATCCAGCGCGGCCGGTCGGCCGACGCGGTGCCGGTCGTGATCGTCACCCATGAGACGACCGAGGCGGCGATGCGTGCCGCCCTGCTTGGAATCGGCGCGTTAGATGCCGTGCTGCAACCGCCGGCGATGATCCGCATCGAACCGGCCTGACCCGGAGACGCCCCGAGATGCCTGACATCGCCGCTCAGACCGACATCGAACACCAGACCGACCGCAACCTCGCCCTCGAACTGGTGCGGGTGACGGAATCCGCCGCCCTCGCCGCGAGCCGCTGGATGGGGCTCGGCAAGAAGAACGAGGCGGACGGCGCGGCGGTCGAGGGGATGCGCCGGGCGTTCGACGCGGTCGCGATCGACGGGACGGTGGTGATCGGCGAGGGCGAGATGGACGAGGCGCCGATGCTGTTCATCGGCGAGAAGGTCGGCAGCGGCGGCCCGCGGATGGACATCGCCGTCGACCCGCTGGAGGGCACGACCGTCACGGCCAAGGGCGGCGCCAACGCGATCGCGGTGGTGGCCCTCGCCGAGAGCGGCAATTTCCTCCACGCGCCCGATATCTACATGAGCAAGATCGCGGTCGGGTCCGGTTTGCCGGCCGGCGTGATCGACATCGACGACCGGCCGGAGCGCAATCTGCGCAATCTGGCGCGCGCGAAACGCTGCGACATCGCCGATCTGGTCGTCTGCATCCTCGACCGCGACCGGCACGAGGAGCTGATCGCCGACGTGCGCCAAGCCGGGGCGCGGATCATGCTGATCGACCAGGGCGACGTCGCCGCCGTGATCGCGACCGCGACGCCGGATAGCGGGATCGACATGTACATGGGCTCGGGCGGCGCGCCCGAGGGCGTGCTGGCGGCGGCGGCATTGCGCTGCATCGGCGGGCAGATGCAGGGGCGGCTGCTGTACGAGGACGACGAGCAGCGGGAGCGGGCGAAGTCGGATGGGCGTCAGCGACCCGAACCGGGTCTACGCGGCGGCCGACATGGCGCGCGGCAACGTCATGTTCGCCGCCACCGGCGTCACGTCAGGCCCGCTGCTGCGCGGTGTGCGGCGGTTCGGCAACGGGGCGGTGACGCATTCGATGGTGATGCGGAGCCTGTCCGGCACGGTGCGGATCATCGAGGCTCGGCACAATTTCAGCACCAAGACTTGGACCCAGGGGTAGCTCCTTTAGGATTAGCCAGTTGTCCAAAATGGAAGGTGCCGAGCAGCGGCGGCGGCGCAGATACGCGAAACGGTGTCGCTCGTCTCCCAGGCTGCCGCTACGATGTCGCCCCTAGAAGGCGGTTTGTCTGATGTCCAAGCCGTAACAGCGGGATCGGCGGCTGCGATGGCATCGCGAACGCTTGCGATTTCTTCAGCCACTTCAAAAACAGAACCGTAGCGTTCAACTGTCCCACGCCAGCTTGGCTCCTCAATGATGAGGCGGCGTTTATAGGGAAACCAATATCGGGCACCTAATAGCAGGTGTGGGAACCGACCGCTGAACCCTTTGCGATCCGCCTCGGCGAACACGGCATTGAGAACCGGATACGACGGTTTGGTCGTTCCGACCAAAGCACGCAGTCCGACGGAACCCTGCTGATCGAGGATGGCCGCCACGTAGCGAAAAAGCATATCGCCACTCGTCGCTGCGTCCTCGGACTTTTCGAAATCGCTCTCCTCGTCCCAAGCGAGATCCTCGCCGAGCTGGCTCCGATACTTGTTACTCAGGTTTGCCCGCCATCGAACGATGTCTGCAATCGCGGGTGACTGGAACTCCGTCGGTCTGCCGTCCCAGATTCCATCAAAGTGCTTAAGGAGCGGAACCAAGTATGCGGGCGGTGACCGCTCCTGCGCACCCTCGACGGGCTCAAGGTATCTTATGCAATGCAAAGGGGAGGCTGAATATCCGACGCCCATCCGACTGTACTCCCCCGCATCACCTGACACAGACATTCTGACCGGTTCGGATCACAAGCTAGCTGGAACCGCAGTCCCTCTGCATCAGATATCGACCGAAACCTCGTCGACCGTCCGCGCGCGCTCCGTGATGAACTTGTAGCGTAGCTCCGGACGGCGGCCCATCAGGCTGTCGACGACCTCGGCCGTCTCGTCGTTCTGGGCTTCCAGCGCCACCACCTTCAGCAGCGTCCGCTTTGCCGGGTCCATCGTCGTGTCCTTGAGCGCGGACGGAGGCATCTCCCCCAGCCCTTTGAACCGGCTCACCTCGACCTTCGCCCCCGCCTTGAACTGCCGCTGTTTGCGGAGCCGGTCGGCGTCGTCCATCGCGTAGACCGACTTAGCGCCCTGCGTGAGCCGGTAGAGCGGCGGCTGAGCGAGATACAGATGGCCGCCGCGCACCAGCTCGGGCAGCTCGCGCCAGAAGAACGTCATCAGCAGGCTCGCGATGTGCGCCCCGTCCACGTCGGCGTCCGTCATGATGATCACCCGTCCGTAGCGCAGCCGCGACCGCTGAAAGCCGGACCCGGAGCCGCAGCCGAGCGCTTCCACCAGATCGCGCAGCTCCTGGTTCTGGCGCAGCTTTTCGGTGCTGGCCGACGCGACGTTCAGGATTTTGCCTCGCAGCGGCAGCACCGCCTGGGTCGCGCGGTCGCGCGCCTGCTTGGCCGAGCCGCCGGCGCTGTCGCCCTCGACGAGGAACAGCTCGACCCGGCTGCTATCCTCCAGCGTGCAGTCGGCGAGCTTGCCGGGCAGCCGGAGCCGCCGAGTTGCGGATTTACGCGGCGCGTCGCGCAGTTCCTTGCGGCGCAGGCGTTCGTCGGCGCGCTCGATCACGTGGGCCAGCAGCGCGTCGGCCTGCGCCGGGTCGGCGGCGAGATGGTGGTCGAAGCGGTCGCGCAACGCGGCCTCGACCAGACGGGCGGCGTCCGGGTTGGTCAGCTTTTCCTTGGTCTGGCCCTGAAACTGCGGCTCGCGGATGAACACCGAGAGTTTGGCGGCGAGGCTGCCCATCACGTCCTCGGCCGTGACGGCGGCGGCGCGCTTGTTGGCCCGCTGCTCGCCCCAGTTCCGGAAACCGCGCAGCAACGCGGCCCGAAACCCCGCCTCATGCGTGCCGCCCTGCGGGGTGGGCACCGTGTTGCAGTAGCTCGCCAGCGCCGCGTCGCCGTCGGCAAGCCAGGCCAGCGCCCATTCGAGCCGGCCTTGGTCGCGGCCGTCGGCCACCGGGAACGCCGCGTCGCCGGACCACACCGTGCCGACCTGCTCGGTGCCCTGAATGTCCTCTTCCAGGCTGTCTCGCAGCCCGCCCGGAAAATGCAGCGTCGCGTCCTGCGGGATGTCGCCCTTCGTGTCGGCGCAGCGCCAGCGGATCGTGACGCCGCGGAACAGGTACGCCTTGCTGCGGCAAAACCGGTAGAGCCGCGCCGGCGAAAAGGTCAGCGGCCCGAAAATCTCCGGGTCCGGCGTGAAGCGGATGGCGGTGCCGCGACGGTTCTGCGTCGGCCCGATCTTCTGCAGCTTCGTCACCGGCTTGCCGCGCGAGAAATCCTGCCGCCACAGGATGCGGTCGCGCGCGACCTCGACCTCGAGGCTGCTCGACAAGGCGTTGACCACCGACGAGCCGACGCCGTGCAGGCCGCCCGATGTCGCGTAGGCGTCGCCGCCGAATTTGCCGCCCGAGTGCAGCGTCGTGAGGATCACTTCGAGCGCGCTCAGATGCTTGAACTTCGGGTGCGGATCGACCGGAATGCCGCGCCCATTGTCGGTCACCCTCAACGTCACCGGGTTTTCGAGCGTGACCTCGATCAGGCTCGCGTGGCCGGCCACCGCCTCGTCCATGGCGTTGTCGATCAGCTCGGCGGCGAGGTGGTGCAGCGCACTTTCGTCGGTGCCGCCGATATACATGCCGGGGCGGCGGCGAACCGGCTCCAGCCCCTCCAGAACCTCGATGTCCTTGGCCGAATAGTTCTCGGCCGAGCTCGTGGCGGCGCGCTGGAACAGGTCTTTGTTCATGCTGTGTTCCGCATCGTGGCCGGACCCTATCGCGCTATCCCGGGTCGCGGCAAGGCACTGTCCCTTCGACAGTATTAGAAATATGGTTGCGTATCGAAGTCTCGCGATCGTATGGTTGCCGCATGGAAACGCGGCAAGCCGTCGTGGCGCTCGGGGCACTCGCGCAAGATGTCCGGCTGACCGCATTTCGGTTGCTGGTCGCCGAAGGCCCCGAAGGCCTCGCGGCCGGAGTGATCTCCGATCGGCTCGGCGTCGCTCCGTCATCGTTAACCTTCCATCTTCGGCAATTGCTGCAGGCCGGTCTGGTGACCCAACGCCGCCGGAGCCGTCAGATCATCTATGCCGTCGATCATACGGCCATGAACCGCCTGCTCGCGTTTCTGACGGAGAACTGCTGCGGACGGGGCGATGCCGGTGTGGCCGCCTGCGAACCCTCGCTGTCGGTGGCTACACCGGGCACAGTGGCGGCGTGAGCGCATGAGTGTCGCCTACGACCTCCCCCGCCGGCTCACGTCGGAGGCGCTCGGGACGGCGTTGCTGGTCGGGACGGTCGTCGGCTCGGGGATCATGGCCCAGTCGTTGACCCACGACGTGGCGCTCATGCTGCTCGGCAACACGATCGCGACCGGGGCGATCCTGGTCGTTCTGATCACCACGCTCGGCCCTGTTTCCGGCGCGCACTTCAATCCCGCCGTGTCGCTGGTGTTCGCGTTGCGGCGGGAGTTACCGGTGCGCGACGCCGTGCAGTACGCGGGCGCGCAGGTCGCCGGTGGGATCGTGGGCACGATCGTCGCTCACCTGATGTTCGGGCTGGCGCTCCTCGACGTGTCGGAGAAAGTCCGCACAGGCGGCGCGCAATGGCTGTCCGAAGGCGTCGCGACGTTCGGCCTGATCCTGACGATCATCGCCGGCATCCGGTTCGAGCAGCGGGCCGTGCCCTGGCTGGTCGGCCTCTACATCACGGCCGCCTACTGGTTCACGTCGTCCACGTCGTTCGCCAATCCCGCCGTCGCGATCGCGCGGTCGTTGACCGACACGTTCTCCGGCATTCGTCCGATCGATTTGCCGGGCTTCGTCGCGGCACAACTGACCGGGGCCGTGTGCGCGATGGCGCTGGCCGGCTGGCTTCTGCGCGAACCGAGCCGGCGCATCGTTCCCCTTAAGGCGGAGGCGCGGCTATGACCGTGACGATCTACCACAATCCGGCGTGCGGCACGTCGCGCAACACGCTCGCCATGATCCGCGCCACAGGCGTCGAGCCTGTCATCGTCGACTATCTGACGGCGCCCCCGACGCGTGACGAACTCCGTTCGCTCGTTAGCCGAATGGGGCTCACCATCCGCGACATCCTGCGCCGGAAAGACACGCCATTCGAAGCGCTCGGCCTGGACGACCCGTCGCTGACGGATGACACGCTTCTCGATGCGATCGAACGCGATCCGATTCTAATCAACCGGCCGATCGTGGTGACGCCCAAGGGCGTGCGGTTGTGCCGGCCATCCGAGCAGGTGCTCGATCTGCTGAACGCACCGCTGCCGGCCGACTTCGAGAAGGAGGACGGCGAGCGGATCGCGGCGCGACGGGAGAGCTAGCCTTTGACCGCGCCGGCGGACAGCCCGGCGACGAGGTAGCGTTGCAACACGGCGAAGAACAGGCAGGCGGGGATCAGGCCCAGGACGGCGGCGGCCATCATCTGCCCCCAGTCGACGGCGAACTTGCCGATGAACGTCAGCAGGCCGACCGCGAACGTCTTGCTGTTCTCGTCGCTGATCAGCATCAGCGCGAACAGCAACTCGGACCACGCGGCGGTGAACACGAAGCCGACCGTCGCACCCATGCCCGGCAACGTCAGCGGCAGCACGATCTTGCGGATCGCCTGCGGGCGCGTGGCACCGTCGATCGCCGCCGCCTCCTCAAGCTCGCGCGGGATGCCGTCGAAGAACGACTGCATCAGGAAGCTCGCGAACGGGACGTTGAACGCGGTGTAGACGATGACGAGGCCGAGCAGGCTGTCGGTCAGGCCCAGGGTCGACATGATCCGGTAGAGCGGCGGGATCACCATCACCAGCGGGAACGTCTGCGTCAGCAGCAGGACCACGGCGACGGACGCGCGGCCCCGGAAATCGAGGCGCGACAGCGCGTAGCCGGCGGACGACGCGATGATCGTCGCGAAGATCGCGGTGCCGACCGAGACGACGATCGAATTGACGAAATAGCGCGGAAAATCGCTCTCCCGCAGCACGCGGACATAATTCTCGAACGTCGTCGTGCTCGGCCATAGCGGCGTGCCCTCGGTGTAGAGCAGCGACGACGGCGTCATGCTGATCTTCAGCGTCCAGAACAGCGGAAACAGCGCGAACACGACGAAGGCTGCGATCGCCAGGACGAAGCCGACCCGCGCGGGAACACGCGCCTTCGCGCCCGCGATCATGCGTAGCGCCGCCGCAGCCGGATCAGCACCAGCGCGTACGCGATCAGCAGCGCCAGCAGCAGGATCGACACCGCACTGGCGTAGCCGCGATCGAGCGAGCGGAACGCGGTGACGTAGACGTAGGTCGCGACCGTGTTGGTGGCGCCGGCCGGGCCGCCGCCGGTCATGACGAAGATCAGGTCGGCGAACGTCGCGATCCAGATCGTGCGCAGCATCACCGTGATCGCGACGGTCGGCGTCAGGAATGGCCAGGTGATCGTGACGAAGCGCTGAAACCCCGAAGCGCCGTCGATCGCCGCCGCCTCGTACAAATCGTCCGGGATGGTTTTCAACGCCGCCAGCAGCGTGATCGCGAAGAACGGCACGCCGAACCAGACATTCGCCGTGATCGGCCCCCACATCGCGGTTGCCGGATCGGACAGGATCGAGGTCTGCGGCGTGCCGATCCCGAACGTCGCCATCACCTTCGGCAACGGCCCGATCACCGGGTTCAGCAGCCAAGCCCAGGTGAGGCCGGCGAGGAACGTCGGCACCGCCCATGGCAGGAACACCAGCGCCTGCACGATCGAGCGGCCGCGGAACTTGCGGTTGAGCAGCATCGCCAGTGCGAGGCCGAGGGCGAACTGCAGCACGAGGCTTGCGACCGTCCACCACAGCGTGTTGCGCAGCGCGTCGCCGAGCACCGGGTCGTGCAGCATTTTCGCGTACTGGCCGAGGCCCACGTATTCCGACCGGAACGCGGAGAAATGCCGCAGCGAGAAGCCGAAGCCGACGATCAGCGGCACCAGCAGCACGGCCGTGAGCAGCGACAGCGCCGGTGCCAAGTACAGCCATGGCTCCAGCGCGCGACGGAAACGAGCGTGTGTCACGTCGCGCGCTGGATCGTGGTTACTTCTTCGCCTTCGCCAGATACGCCTGCTGCTCGCCGTTCAGATACGTCGCCCACTCGCCCGTCACGTCGGCCGCCGTGCGCTGGCCGAGCAGCGCCTGCTGATACGTTTTGACCGAGATGTTGTCGTAGAAGTTGCCGAGGTTCTCGAGCTGCGACGGGACCGTCACCAGCTGATACGTCTTCGGGTCGTTCAGTTCGGCGAACCAGCCGGCGAACTTGTCGCTGCCGAAGAACGGATCCTGCGTCGCGGTTTTGTAGATCGGCAGCGTGCCGACGAACTTCGACCACGCCAGGTTGTTGTCCGGGCTGCCGAGCCAGGAAATCAGCTTCCACGACGCATCCTGATCGTGGCTGTTGGCGAACATCGCCCAGCCGCTGTAGCCGAGCGACGGGAACGCGTGACCGCCCGGCCCGGTCGGCATCGGCGTCACGCCGAAATCGGCGGCGGGCATCTTGTCCGAAATGCCGATCAGCGCGTCCGGGTCCTGATCGAGCATCGCGCAGGTGGACGAATAGAACCCCGAGACGACCTCGTTGAACGCCCAGCCGACGCTGTCCTTCGGCGCGTAGCCCTTTTGATAGATGTCGACGAGCGTTTGCAGACCCTTGACCGAGCCCGGATCCGAGAACGTCGACTTGCCGTTCGCGTCGAAATAGCCGGCCTTGTCGTCCATCGTATTCATGAAAATCTGCACGCCGCCGAAGCCGCCGGCCCCGCCGCGCAGGCAGTAGCCGTATTTGCCCGGGGTCGCGCTGATCTTCGCCGCGTCGGCCATGAAATCGTCCATGGTCTTCGGCGGGCCGTCGATCCCGGCCTGCTTGAACATGGCCTTGTTCCAGAACAGGGCGCGAACGTAATACCCGTAGGGCAACATGTATTGCTTGCCGTCGACGACCGAGCCGAGCTGGATCGCGCGCTCGCCCAGATCCTTCGTGTTCGGCCACTTCGCCATGTAGGGGCCGAGGTCCTGCAACTGGCCGTTATTGGCGTACAGGCCGAGCCAGCGCTCCGGCATTTCCACCACGTCGGGCGTGTCGCCGGCCTGCACCATGTTGAGGAACTTCTCGAACGCCTGGCCCCACGGCAGCGACGTCACCTCGACATGCACGCCGGGCGTCGCCGCCTCGAACGCGGCGACCTGCTTTTTCAGCAACTCGGTGCGCGGCGGGCTGGTGATGACCTCGACCAGTTTCAGCGTCGTGTCGGCCAGCGCCGGGGTCGCGAGCAACGTGCAGCCCAGAAGGGCCGCCGCGAACGTCCGCATCATGGAAAGTCTCCCTATCGTGTTGCGGCGCTGAACGCCTGTTCCAGATCGTTCCACAGGTCGTCCGTGGTCTCCAGGCCGACATTGAGCCGGACCAGCCGTTCGGTCACGCCGAATTTTGACATCGAGTTGACGCCGGGTGTCTGCCGCAGGGACGCCATGGCCGGAACGATGAGGCTCTCGTGCCCGCCCCAGCTCACCCCCATCCGGAACAGTTTGAGCGCATCGGCAAAGGCGGGGATGTCGATCGCCTCGTCCGCCTCGAAGCTGAACAGGCCGGTCGTGCCATGCAGGGTGGCGCGGCCGGGGTGGTTGCTGAACGCCGGGTGGTGGACCCGGGCGACGCCCTTGTGCTCGCGCAGCCGCTCGGCGATGGCGAGCCCGCTGCGCTCGTGCTGCAGCAGCCGGATCGGCAGAGTGCGCAGGCCGCGCAGCAGCAGCCACGCCTCGAACGGGGACAGTTTCGCGCCGAGCACCGGGTAGGCGCGGGTGTTGACCTGCGCCATGTGGGCGGCCGAACCGGACAGCACGCCCGCGACCACGTCCGAATGGCCGCCGAGGTATTTGCTGGCCGAGTGCAGGACGAGGTCGATGCCGTGCGCGATCGGCTGCTGGAACAGCGGGGTCGCCCAGGAATTGTCGATCACGCTGATCGCCCCGTGCGCGCGAGCGGCGGCGGCAAGGCGGGGCAGCTCCTGCAGCTCGAACACCATCGAGGTCGGGCTTTCGAGATAGAGCATTTTCGCCCCCGGCAGCGCCGCCTCCACGGCGTCCGCGTCCGAGCCGTCGACGTAGGTGACCGAGATGCCGAGGTGCGGGAGCAGCCGCTCGAACAGCCGGAATGCGTCGCCGTACAGGTGGTTCACGGCCACGATCCGCTCGCCCTGACCCACGAACGCCAGCACGGCCGCGCTGATGGCGGCCATGCCGGAGGAGAACGCGCGGGACGCCTCGGCCCCTTCGAGGGCGGCGATCCGGCTCTCGAACTCCATCACCGTCGGGTTGTCGCCCCGGCTGTAGATCGGCCGGCGGATCTTGCCCGCGAAGGCGTCTTCCATCTCGGCATAGGTGCGGAAGGTGAACAGCGAGGTCTGGTAGATCGGCGGCACGACCGGGTCGTGCGGGAGGTTGCCGTCGTGGCTTAGGAGGGTGGTGGCACGGGCGAGGATTTGGGCGCGGTCTGGGGGCGTGGTCATCGGCGGACCGTCCCGCGCGACGTGGAGTTCGTCAACCGGCGCTCGCCCCGGATATGGCGCGAAGCCAGGCGGCGAACGCGTGTTCCGTGGAGTTGCCGCCCGCAAGTCGAACCATGGCATCGACGGCATCGCCCGTGGCGGGAGCGGCGATGCCGCCCAGTGCCAAAAACAGCACGCAAGCCGCCCAAGCGGTGCGCTTGTTGCCATCGTTGAACGGGTGCGCGCGAGCGATGCCGAAGGCGTAAGCGGCCGCGAGATCGAAAAGGTCCAGATCGCCCGGACCAGCATAGAAAAACTTGTGTTCCGGCCGGGCCAACGCTGCCAGTAAACCATTGTGGTCACGGACGCCGGGCAGGCCTCCGAACGCTTGGACAGCACGCTCATGCAGCAGCAGGACGGCTTCAAAACGCAAGAAGACCGGCGGGATCAAACCCCGGCGAGTGACCGCAATACGGTCGCGTGGTCCGACAGGACGGCCTCCGCCACCTCGAGCTGACGCTCCAGCTCCGGGTCGTGGGGCAACAGTTTCAGGCCGTCCGCAAGCTCGACGACGATGAACCGCTGGCCGGCCTTCAAGCCGAACCGGTCACGGAGGTCGGACGGAAAGGTGAGCCCGACGGACTCACCCTCCTGGTGGACCGTGACGGTGGTCACGGCACGACCCGAACCGCGCCCTTGCTGGCACTCGTCGTAAACGCCGCGTACGCCCGCAGCGCCTGACTGACCTTCCGCGTCCGAACCTCGGCCGGATGCCAGCCCGAAAGATCCTGGGCCGCCCGGCGCTCCGCCAATTCCGCGTCCGGCACGTCGAGGTGGACGGTGCGGTTCGGGATGTCGAACCGGATCATGTCGCCCTCGCGCACCAGCCCGATCGTGCCGCCCTCCGCCGCCTCGGGCGACACGTGGCCGACCGACAGCCCGGACGAGCCGCCCGAGAACCGGCCGTCCGTCAGCAGCGCGCACACCTTCCCGAGCTTCTTCGACTTCAGGTAGCTCGTCGGATACAGCATCTCCTGCATCCCCGGCCCGCCGCGCGGCCCCTCGTAGCGGATCACCACCACGTCGCCCGCCGCGACGCGGCCGTTCAGGATCGCGTCGACCGAGCTGTCCTGGCTCTCGAACACCCGCGCCGGGCCCTCGAACACCAGGATCGACGCGTCGACACCGGCTGTTTTGACGATGCAGCCGTCCTCGGCGAGGTTGCCGTACAGGACCGCCAAGCCGCCGTCCTTGCTGAACGCCGTCTCGACCTCGCGGATGACGCCCTTCTCGCGGTCGACGTCCAGCGTGTCCCACCGGCTGCTCTGGCTGAACGCGGTCTGCGTCGGCACGCCGCCCGGCGCCGCGCGGAAGAATTTCTCGACCGACTCGCTGTGGCTGACCGTGACGTCCCAGCGCTCGAGCGCGGCACCCATCGTCGGCGCGTGCACGGTCGCGCACTCGGTATGGATCAGCCCGCCGCGCGCCAGCGACCCCAGAATGCCCATGATCCCGCCGGCGCGGTGGACGTCCTCGACATGCACGTCGGCCACGGCGGGGGCCACCTTGCACACCACCGGCACGTGCCGGCTGAGGCGGTCGATGTCGGCCATGGTGAAGTCGACGCCCGGCCTCCTGAGCGGCGGCCAGCAGGTGCAGCACCGTGTTGGTCGAGCCGCCCATGGCGATGTCGAGCGTCATCGCATTCTCGAACGCGGCGAAGGTCGCGATGCCGCGCGGCAACGCGGTCGCGTCGTCCTGCCCGTACCAGCGCTGGCACAGATCGACCACGACCCGGCCCGCCTCCTCGAACAGATGCCGCCGGTCGGCGTGGGTCGCGAGCGTCGTGCCGTTGCCGGGCAGGGCGAGCCCCAGCGCCTCGGTCAGGCAGTTCATCGAGTTCGCGGTGAACATGCCCGAGCACGATCCGCAGGTCGGGCACGCCGAACGCTCGATCACGGCGACGTCCGCGTCGCTGACCGAGCCGTCGGCGGCGGCGACCATGGCGTCGATCAGGTCGATGCTGCGGGTGATGCCGGACAGGTTGACCTTGCCGGCCTCCATCGGGCCGCCGGAGACGAACACGACCGGGATGTTGATCCGCATCGCCGCCATCAGCATGCCGGGCGTGATCTTGTCGCAGTTGGAGATGCAGACCATCGCGTCGGCACAGTGCGCGTTGACCATGTATTCGACGCTGTCGGCGATCAGCTCGCGGGACGGCAGCGAATACAGCATCCCGTCATGGCCCATGGCGATGCCGTCGTCGACCGCGATGGTGTTCATCTCCTTGGCGACCCCGCCCGCCGCCTCGATTTCCCGCGCGACGATCGAGCCCAGATTTCGTAGATGAACGTGACCGGGGACGAATTCCGTAAAACTGTTGACGACGGCGATGATCGGCTTGCCGAAATCGCCGTCCTTCATGCCGGTCGCGCGCCACAGGCCGCGGGCGCCGGCCATGTTGCGGCCGTGGGTTGTGGTGCGGGAGCGGAGCTGCGGCATGGGGTTCTCTTTCGCTAGATCGACGAAGTTTAGCGCGCGTGCGGCGGCGGCCGCCATGGCGATGGCCGCGATGCTGACCGGACGTCCGGCGATGGCCCAGAGCGCCCTCAACCAGAGCCCTCTAGATGGGTTGGTCGAGGCCTATCCGGAGGCCCTGGCCGGCCATACGGACAATGAGGTGATCTGGCGCGACGGGACACGGACGCCGGTGGGCGTCGTGACCGGCGATCTGGAGCGCGCGACCCTGGCGGACCAGATGTCGGAGCCGTACGTCGCCGGCCCCCCGACCCCGCCCGCCGGCGACCCGGGGCGGCTGCGCGACCGGGCATTCTTCGACCACATGTACGGCGATTGCACGCGCGGGGAGGTGGAGCCGCACCTGGTCACCGTCGACTGGTTCGGCCAGCGGCTGCGGGTCACCTCGGTCAACGGCGTCGCGGCCGCGCTGATGGCGGTCGAAGCCGAGATCGCGGCCATGGACCCGGCAATCCATCATGCCGCGTCGCCCTCGGCCGGCGCCTATCTGTGCCGGGACACGCGCGGCGAGCACGCGCCGTCGATGCACGCGTATGGGGCGGCGATCGACCTGAACGTCGCGGTCAGCGATTACTGGCGCTGGGGTGGCGGGGCGTGGCGCAACCGGATCCCGGCCGAGATCGTGGCCGCGTTCGAGCGGCACGGGTTTATCTGGGGCGGACGCTGGCGGCATTTCGACACGATGCATTTCGAGTACCGGCCGGAGGTTTCGGGTCCTCGCGGCTAGGCCGGTCGGCTGGTGAAGCGCTCCGTCATCCGTCATATTGCCGCGAATATTTCGGGAGCGGGCGAATGCCGATCAGCAGAGACGCGCTGTATATCTTCAGCCAGCCCGACATCTCATCCGGCCCGATCCCGGACATCATCCTGGCGACCCAGGGATCGTATGACACGACCGAGGGCGCGACCCTGTACCCGAACTCCTTCGGCACGACCATCTCGGCCTCCGCCACGCTCACCTACGCGACGGTGCTGGTCGCGAATGGCGTGCTCTTCGCGACCGATCCGGTGACCGGCCTGCCGGGCGGGGTGGCCACCCTTCCGGACGGGTTCCGGGATCTCGTCTCGCTCGGCGGGTTCGCCATCGCGACCGGCGCCTACGACAGTGCGGGCGATGTCGGGCTGCTGCGCACCGACGGCACCTTCGACGGCACCGTCTTCATCATCCCGCCCGGCTCGGCGCCGAACTTCGCGCCCCAGGCGCTCGGCCGGCTCGGAAACATCGTGCTGTTCGGGGGCCTGGACACGAAGGGCGCGCTCGGTCTGTGGCGCACCGACGGAACCGTCGCCGGAACGTACGAGATCGCGACGTCGCCGGCGTTCCCCGGCGGGGCCACGCAATTCCTCGGCGTCGCGAACGGGCGGGCGCTGTTCGCCGCCAGCGGCACGATCGTGTCGAGCGACGGCACCACGGGCGGCACGCATGCGCTTGCCGGGAATTTCGCGGCCTTGTCGTCCCGCTCGCAAAGTGCGGGTTTGTCCAACGGCGCGCTGGTGATCACCGACGGCGCATCGGTCTACGTCACCAACGGCACGAACACGCCGGTGACGATCGCGTCCTACAACGCGCCGGTGAACGGTCTCACCGTCACCGGCCTGGTCGCGTTCGGATCGCGCGCGGCCTACCTCGCGCATTCGGTCGACGGACAGGGAAATTCGTCGGAGTCGCTGGTCGTGACCGATGGGAGCTCGGGCGGGACGGTCACCATCGCGGCCGCGGCGACGATTACCGCACTCACCACGTTCGGGTCGCAGCTGCTGTTCGCCGCCACCGATCACGACGGTTCAGGCACGACCGGCCTTTGGATTTCCGACGGAACGGCGGCCGGCACGCACGAGATCGCGGCCGCGATCGATCCGACGTCCATCACCGTCGACGGCATCCGCGCCTTCGTCGCCGGCATCGATCCGAACAAGGGAAACGGCCTGCTGTTCACGACCGACGGCACGAGCGCGGGCACCACGGATTTCCTGCATGCCAACGCGGCGGGAAGCACGTTCACCTCCGGCGTGCTCGACCCGACCCACTTGTTCGTCACCGGTTCGCACGACCAGTACGAGGTCGCGCCCGGCTCCGTCGGCGAGTTGAACATCGTCGACACCGTGCCCGGCCGCGACGGGGCGGCGAGCGATCTGGCGCACATCGTGAGCTTCGACGACGGCACCGGCGTGCTCGACACGACCGGCAACGCGGAAGCGCTGGCCCGCATCTACCAATCGGCGTTCGACCGCGCGCCCGACATCGGCGGCCTGATCGCCTACACGACGGCGCTGGACGCTGGATCCACGACGCTGCTGCAGGTCGCCAACATCGGTGCCGCGTCGCCCGAATTCATCGGTCTGCACGGCGACACGTCGAACGCCGGTTTCGTGACCGCGCTGTATCAGAACACGGTCGGCCGCCTGCCGGACGCGGGCGGTCTGGCGAGCTACGTCGCGGACCTGAACGGCGGCGAAAGCCGGGGTGCCGTGCTGCTCGACATCTCGCAAAGCTTCGAGGCTCGGCACGACGGGCTCGGCGTCGCCGGGCAGGCGAACGATGCCACGATCTATCGCCTGTACGAGACGGTGGTCGACCGGGCGCCCGATCTGGCGGGTCAGCAGGCGTATTCGGCGGCCCTGTCGGCCGGGACCAGCGTGCAGACGATCGCATCGGCGATGCTTGCGTCGGGGGAATACGCGAGCGTGTTCGGCAATCCGTCGAATGGGCAGTTCGTGTCGAACCTCTACGAAAACCTGCTGCACCGGCCGGCCGATGCGGGCGGGCTCGCCACCTACAGCGCGGACCTCGCGAACGGCACCTCGCGCGCCGCCCTGGTCGCCGCGTTCGTAGGCAGCGACGACGGCCGCCTCGCGACGGCGCAGGCGACGCATGACGGGTGGGTGTTTTTGGGGTGACTTAGCTAGATGCGCCGCGCGGCGGCTGCGCGTCTTCCAGCAAGGGCGAGCCCAGCCGGTCCGAGACTAAGGTTTCGCTTCAAGGACGCGATGCGACGTCCTTGTTTCTTCCGCTCCTCGCCGGCGAGAGTGGCCGCTATTGCCTCGGCCGCCGCTAGACGTTCTCGCATACCTGCGACCCATGCTGCCTCTTTGCGCGATCGTTTGGTGGACCCGATGGGGGCTAGGGCACCTTCTTGCGGAGGCTCGAGCGCGACTATGATATCGTTCTGATGATCAACGGCTGCCCGAGCGCAATATAAATAGACTTCCTGCCCCCACTGGCCCAAACCAAAATTCACGTTCGCATAAACTAGGCGCACATTATCCGCAGTGTAGCCACCTTTCGAGTCTCGACGATCAAGGCTTGGTGCGAATGGATGTTTTACAAACGCATCAGGAAACCGCTGCATCGAAAACGGCAGCCCCGTCACATCACAGCGACCGTTTTGGAGTTGGTATAAGGACAGCGCGTGGTCGTCTGGGAGCGAATGGCAAATCGAGCGCTTGGCAGCGCTTGTGCGCGAACGAGCGACAATGTGCTTCAGGATGGTCTGTAAAGCCTCATCGTCCGTCATGGTCTAAGCACCCGTTGCAGACTCCCTAGCCTTCAGCACCTTCACAGTAGAAGCAAGCTCCAAGGGGCGCTGGTCGTCTGAACGACGGCAGCGGCCGAGCTTTTGTCCTGCTCGACATCTTGCAAGTCGCGACTGGGGACGAGGGCCGCCTCACGACGTCCCTGGCGACCCATGACGGGTGGGTCTACCTAGGCTGAGCCGGGGCGGCGCTCGAAAGACCGTGCCCGCGAGAAGGCCGTTCCGTGCCGCAACTGTTCTCCGTCATCCGGGAAGGCTACCGCCGCACCGATTTGCGCGCCGACGCGGTCGCCGGGCTGACGGTCGCGATCGTCGCCCTGCCGCTGTCGATGGCCATCGCGATCGCGTCCGGCGTCGGGCCGGAGCGGGGGTTGTACACGGCCATCGTCGGCGGCTTCCTCGTCTCCGCCCTCGGCGGCAGCCGGCATCAGATCGGCGGGCCGGCGGGGGCGTTCATCGTGCTGGTGGCGGCGACCGTGGCGGCGCACGGGCTCGACGGGCTGCTGCTGGCCGTGCTGCTGAGCGGGGCGATGCTGACGGTGCTCGGGCTGCTGCGGCTCGGCTCGCTGGTGCGGTTCATGCCGCACGCGGTCACGGTCGGCTTCACCGCCGGCATCGCGGTCATCATTCTAACGAGCCAGCTGAAAGACCTTTTCGGGCTTTCGCTGTCGGGGCCCGAACCCGGCGCGATCGGCCCGAAGTTGCTGGCGCTGGCGCACGCCGTCCCGACCGCGAGTCTTGCCACAGTCGCGGTCGGCGTTTCGACGCTGGCCGTCATCTTCGCGTTGCGTCAGTGGCGGCCGCGCTGGCCCGCGTTCCTGATCGGTGTCGTGCTGGCGTCGGGCCTGGTGGCGGCGCTCGGTTTGCCGGTGGCCACGCTCGGCTCGCGCTTCGGCACGTTGCCGTCGATGCTGCCGGCCCCGCATCTGCCGCCGCTGTCGTGGGCGACGATCGTGACCATGCTGCCGGCGGCGCTGTCGTTCACCCTGCTCGGCGCGATCGAGAGCCTGCTATCGGCGGTGGTGGCGGACGGCATGACGGGCGGCATCCATCGCAGCAATGTCGAGCTGACGGCGCAGGGTGTGGCCAACGTCGCCTCCGCGCTGTTCGGCGGCATCTGCGTCACCGGCACGATCGCCCGCACCGCGACGAACGTGCGGGCCGGGGCGCATACGCCGGTCTCCGGCATGATCCACGCGGCCCTCGTGCTGCTGTTCCTGATGGTGGCCGGCCCGCTCGCGCGCACCATCCCGCTGGCGGCGCTGGCCGCGGTGCTGACGGCGGTGTGCTGGAGCATGGCCGACCGCCCGGCAGTCGGCGCATTGCTGCGGGGTCCGGGCGGTGCCGCGTCGGTGCTGGTCGTGACGTTCGGGCTGGTGGTGGCGCGCGGCCTGGTCGAGGGCATTTTAGCGGGCTGCGTCTTGGCGGCGCTTCTCGCGGCGCGTCGGCGGTTCTACCGGCACGCTTCAGCCTGAACGTCAGCCCGCGATCAGGTCGCCGGTCGTCTTGCGCAGCGCGAAAATCCCGCTGTCGGTGTGGCGCGACGGGTGCACGCGGTTGGTGAGCAGGGTCCATGCGAGGCCCCGGTCGAAATCGACCCACAGCCCGGTGCCGGTGAAGCCGGTGTGCCCGATCGTCGCGGGCGAACATCGCTCGCCGCCGGACCAGCCGGAAGTGGCCCGCTCCCAGCCATGCGTGCGGTGGCCCGCGACCGGGGTTCGCAGCAGCCGGATCGCGGCCTCCGTCGCACCCGATCCGTCGAGCAGACCGCGCGCGAAATCGAGCACGGCGTCCACCGTGCCGAACAGACCGGCATGTCCCGCGCCGCCGAGCGAAAAGGCGTTTTCGTCGTGCACCTCGCCGACCATCACCCTCCCGCGCCATGTGCAGAATTCGGTGGCGGCGCAGAGCGCGGGATCGGGACGGAAGCTGAAGCCGGGCATGACCGGCAGCTCGGACACAAGGCACCCGTGGATGCGCTCCAGCGCGATGCCCAACAGGATGAAGTTGATGTCCGAATAGACCGGCGGCCCGGCGCGCCACTCGCGCTGCAAAACGAACGCGCGCAGCGTCGCCGGATCGGACCCGTAGGTGTAGATCGGCTCGACGGCGGGAAGATGCGTCTGATGCCCGAGGCACTGTCGGAACGTCAGACGCCGTTCCGCCGCCGACATGTCGTATTGCCGCAAATCGGGGATCACGGTGACGAGCGGCGCGTCGAGGTCGATCCGGCCGCGATCCGCGAGTTTTAGGATTTCCATCGTCGTGAACACGATTTTGGTTAACGACGCGAGGTCGAACCAGGTCTCCCGCGCCATCTCGCGCCGCACCGGCACGAGTTGTGCCGCCCCCGCAACCCGTACCGCGCGCTCGCCAGTCCGCATCACGATCCCCAAAATCGCGCCGGGGATGCGCCCCTCCGCGATCGCTTTCAGCGACGGCGCGAAGCCAGCGTCGACATCCATCGTCAGGCCTTCGGGGCGCCCTTCTGATCCAGCGGCCGCGCGCGCGAAAACGCCGGCATCGCCATGCAGGTGTCGACGATCCGGTCGACGGTCGGCACGCCGGCGACCTTGATCTTAAAAACCTCCATCACGGCGGTGACGCTGCACAGGCAGATGTCGGCCAGCCCAGGCGTGTCGCCGTGGCAGAATGTGCCGGTCATCGCATCGCCGGCGATCCGCCGCTCGAAGGTCTGAATGCCGCGGGTAAACCACTGGATCTGCCACGCCCGCCATTTCTCGGGATCGAAGCCCTGGGTCATCAGGTATTTCCGCACCCGGGGCACGATCAGCGGATGCGTGTCGGCGGTCATCAGTGCGGACAGCGAGCGCACGCGCGCCCGGCCGTAGGCGTCGGACGGCAGCAGCGGCGGCTCCGGATGGGTCTCGTCGAGGTATTCCAGAATGGCCGAGGATTGCGTCAGCGCCGGCCGGTCGTCGACCGTCAGCGCCGGCAGCGCGCCCTCGGGGTTGATCGCCAGGAAGTCGGGCGACAGCTGCTCCCCGGCGTCGAGGTCGATGTTGACCTCCTCGGCGGTGATCCCCTTCAGGTTCAGCGCCACCCGGACGCGAAACCCCGCCGACGTGCGCCAGTATGCGTAGAGCCTCATGCAACCTCCTGAATTTGGTCCATCGTGCAGCGATCGGCCGCCTTGTCCTCGCGCCAGCGCAGGAAGCGCGAGCCGTGGCGGAAGGCACCGGCCTCGATATGGTCGGCGCTGACCTCGGCCACCCGCTCCGGCCGCACCGGTGTGACCGCCCGCGCCCGTCCCGTCCAGCGGCTGCGGCCACCGGGCGCGTTGATCACGAAGCCGTCCCCGCCGGCGAGCGCCTTCAACGCATCCGCGTCGGGCGGCGGACCGCAGCGGCCGATGTAGCGAAGCCGTCCGCCGTCCCACAGGCCGAGCAGCAGGTATTCGACCGTCCCGTTCGCGCGCAGATACAGCCCGCCGACGACGCAATCGACGGTGCGCCAGACTTTATATTTCGCCATCGCCCGCTGGCCCGGCCGGTACGGCAGATCGAGGCGCTTGGCGACGATCCCGTCCAGCCCGTGCCCGAGCCGCGACAGCCATTTTCGCGCGGTTTTCGGGGAGCGTGTCGCTTCGGCCAGCACGAAATCGTTTCCGCCGATCGTCTCGAACAGCGTCTCCAAAGCCGCTCGCCTTGCCTCGAACGGCTTCTCGAGTAGCGAATGCCCGTCCGCATCCGCCAGCAGATCGAATGCGACGAACCGCGCCGGAAACTCGCCCGACAGTTTCAGGATGCGCGACGCCGCCGGATGCAGCCGGGATTGCAGCACGTCGAATGCCTGGCCCGGGATGATCAGCTCGCCGTCCAGCACGAACCGCTCGCACGGCAGTGCCGCACAGGCCGCCGCGACCTCGGGGAAGAACCGCTGCAGCGGTTTCTGCCGCCGGCTCTGCAACGCGACCGTCTCGCCGTCACGAAAGGCGAGGCACCGGAACCCGTCGAACTTCGGCTCGAACTGCCAGCCGGGGCCGTCGGGCAGGTCGTCGACCGGCTCGGCTTCCATCGGTTCCAGCGAGAGCGGGATGTCGAGCATCACCTGGGCGAACGCTCGGCTTGCACCGCCGGTTCGCGTGGGCAAGAAAGCGCAATGATCTCCCGGCTTCGCGTGGCGCATCTGCTGCTGGCCGTGATCAGCGGCGCGATCCTGCTGGCCGCCCTCGGCTCGGAGTGGTGGGGCGGGCTGGTGCCGTGCGCGCTGTGCCTGATCGAGCGGTGGCCGTGGCGGATCGCGGTCGTGCTGGGCGCGGCCGGCCTGCTGCTGCCCCGGCGCTGGGCGCGGCTGGTGCTCGGGGCCGCCGTCCTGGTGCTGGCCGCCAACGTGGTCGCGGGCGGCGTGCATGTCGGCGTCGAGAGCCACTGGTGGCCGTCCCCGCTGCCGGAATGCGCCGGGCCGCGCATCCCGCCCGGCCTCACGGCCGCGCAACGGATGGCGATGATGCCGGACACGCCGTCGACCGCATGCGAGGACCCGACCTACCTCGTCCCCGGCGTGCCGGTGTCGATGGCGGAGGCGAACACCGTCGCCGCCCTGGTGCTCGCCGCCGGGCTCGCCACCTTCCTGTGGCGCACGCGCAGGAGCGAGAGATGAGCGAGTTTTCCACGACCCGACGAGGCCCGCTGCCGGGCGACCCGACGCCGAGGGCGATGCTGGAGCGGCTGATCCGGGTCGACCACGCCGGCGAGTACGGCGCGAAACGGATTTATCAGGGGCAGCTGTCGGTGCTCGGCCGCGGCGACAAGGCCGAGCTGATCGAGCACATGCAGGCGCAGGAGCAGGTCCACCTGGACACGTTTGCGGCGTTGATCGCGGACCGCCGGGTGCGCCCGACGGCACTGCTGCCGATCTGGCATGTCGCCGGGTTCGCGCTGGGTGCCGTCACGGCGGCGATCGGCGAGCGGGCCGCCATGGCCTGCACCGTCGCGGTCGAGGAGGCGATCGACGAGCACTACGCGGCCCAGGCGGCGGCGCTCGGCGAGGACGAGGCTCCGTTGCGGGACACGATCGAGACGTTTCGCGCCGAGGAGCTGGAGCACCGGGATATCGGGCTCGAGAACGAGGCGGAGCTTGCACCGGCATACAAGCTGCTGAGCCGGGTTATCAAGGCGGGGTGTAAGGTCGCGATCGCGGTCAGCGAACGGGTCTGACTTCTCGCCTCCGTCCTTGCGGCGGAGGGCCCGCCTGACACTCGCTCTCAAAATTCACTTCGCCCGGGCTCGACCCGGGTGCCTACGCCGCCCGCGCGAAGTGGTGTTTTCCTACCGCGTGGACGGCTAGATCAAGCCCGGCCGAAGTGGATCTGGATATTTATACGCAATGGCTGTGAAAAGACGCGTCTACGAGATTGCTAAGCCGATCAGCTTTCCAGCTCGGAATCCCAATACAGATAATCCCGCCAGCTCTCGTGCAGATAGTTCGGCGGAAAAGCCCGCCCGTTCTCCTGCAACTCCCAGCGTCGAAGGCTGCCGGGGCGCCATCCGGGGCACCATGTTGCACTCGCGCGGCAGCCGGCTGCCCTTGCGCAGATTGCACACGCCGCAGGCGGTCACGACGTTCTCCCACGTCGTCCGGCCACCCCGGCAGCGCGGGATGACGTGGTCGAACGTCAGGTCGGGGGCGGGCTGGCGCTCGGCGCAATACTGGCAGGCGAAGGCGTCGCGCAGGAACACGTTGAACCGGGTGAACGCCGGCTTCCTAGCGGCCGGGATATAGTCCTTGAGCGCGATCACGCTCGGCAGCCGCATCGTGATGCTGGGCGACCGGACTTCCGTCTCGTATTCGTTCAGCACCGAGACGCGGTCGAGGAACACCGCCTTGATCGCGTCCTGCCAGGACCACACGGATAACGGAAAGTAGGAGAGCGGACGAAAATCCGCGTTCAGCACCAAGGCTGGGTAGTGTTGACCGCCGCCGTGTTGACCGCCATCGGGCAAGAAACAACTCCGATATCGCGTGTGTGACGCAATATCCGGGGGTGCGTGCCAAACAGCCCGCCAGATCATGTGCGACGCCGATGTCTCATACTTTTATGACACCCGCACCGTCGTGCCGCAAGGCGACCGGGTACGGTTTCACGCGCTGGTCATGTTTCGAAACTCAGACCGCGAACACCCGCTGCAGCGTCAGCGCGCCCTGCGACATCCCGACCGGGTCGATGCCGTGCCCGAGCCTCGGCACCCACACCGCCGACACGGCCACGCCCGCCGCGCGCAGCCGGCGCTCGGCGTCCTCGCTCGACTGGATCGGCACCACCTCGTCGGCCATGCCGTGCACGAGCAACACCTCGGTCGCGGGCGGCGGTTGCGGCACCGGGGTCAGCAGCGCCCCGGAATAGGCCAGGATCGCGCGCGGCGGTGTGGCGCGGCGCAGGCCCGTGTGCAGCACCGTCATCGCGCCCTGGCTGAAGCCGGCCAGCGCGTAGGCGTCCGCCGGCAAGCCGAGCCGCGCCAGTTCCGCGTCGATGAACGCGCCGAGCGGGATCGCGGCCTCCGTCACGCCGGCGGCCAGCGGGCCGGGCTCGCGAATGATCATGCTGAACCATTGGCGCGCGTGGGGGTAATCGGGCGGCGCCAGATCGTGGTGCGCCGGGCCGTCGGGGGCGACGAACGCCGCGTCCGGGAGGGCCACCGCCCACTCGGCGGCGAGGTCGATCAGATCGTGTCCGTCCGCACCGAGGCCGTGGCAGATCACGACGAGCTGGCGCGCGGGGCCGCCGCTGGCGGGGGCGGCGCGGGGTCCGTCGAGCATGCTTCTCACTCCTGAACGATGTGACGCGATATATCAGCCGAGATGCCGATCGCCACCCGCGCCCACAAAACCCGGTTCGCGCCGAGCCCCACCGGGTTTCTGCACCTGGGCCATGCCGCGTCCGCCCTGTTCGCGGCGGAGCGGGGCGAGCGGTTTCTGCTCCGGCTCGAGGATATCGACGCGTCCCGGTGCCGCCCGGCGTTCGCGGCGGCGATCGTCGAGGATCTCGAGTGGCTCGGCTTAAGATGGGAGCAGCCGGTGCGGCTCCAGTCCGAGCACCTGTCCGACTACGCCGGCGTTCTGGACAATCTGCAGGCGCGCGGCCTGACCTATCCCTGCTTCTGCTCGCGTGCCGACATCGCCGGCGCCGGCTCCGCGCCGCACACGCCGGATGGCGGCCTCCGCTATCCCGGGACGTGCCGCGCGCTTGAGCCAGACATCCGGGCGGCCTGGATTGCCGAGGGAAAGCCGCACGCGATCCGGCTCGACATGGCGCTCGCGGCGACGATCGCGGGAAAGCTGACCGTCATCGACGACGGCATCCGCCGAGCCTGCGACCCGGCCGCGTTCGGCGACGTCGTGATCGGCCGCCGCGACAGCCCGACCAGCTACCATCTGTGCGTCACCCACGACGATGCGTGCCAAGGCGTCACCCTGGTCACGCGCGGCGAGGATCTGCGCGCGGCCACCGACATCCACCGGCTATTGCAAACGCTGATGGACTGGCCGGAGCCCGAATACGCGCACCACAAGCTGCTGACCGACGCGGCGGGCGTTCGCCTGTCCAAGCGCGACGGGGCCGCGAGCCTGCGATCCCTGCGTGAGGCGGGATGCTCCCCGGCGCAGGTCAGGCAACGCGCGATGTTGCCCGCTGCGTGACCCGATCCTACGGTGCGCGCGTTAAAACAACCTGAGAGTCGCCAAAAATGTCCCTGATCGCGCCGCGCCTGGACCGCATCAGCCCGAGCCAGACGATCGCCATTTCGAGCAAGGCGCGGGCGCTGAAGGCCGAGGGGCGCGACGTCATCAGCCTGTCCGCCGGCGAGCCCGATTTCGACACGCCGCCGAACGTGAAGGCGGCGGCGATCCGCGCGATCGAGGCGGGCGAGACGAAATACACCGACGTCGCCGGCACGAAGAAGCTGCGCGAGGCGGTGGCCGCGAAATTCCTGCGCGACAGCGGCATCGACTACTCGGCCGACGAGATCATCGTCTCGACCGGCGGCAAGCAGGTCATCTTCAACGCGATGCTGGCAACCCTCGACGTCGGCGACGAGGTGGTCATTCCGACCCCCGCCTGGGTCAGCTATCCGGACATCGTCGCACTCGCCGACGGCACGCCGGTGCTGGTCCCGTGCGGCCAGAATAACGGGTTCAAGCTGCGCGCCGAGGATCTGGAGGCGGCGATCACGCCGCGTACCAAATGGCTGATCCTGAACAACCCCTGCAACCCGACCGGTGCGGCGTATTCCGCCGACGAGGTGCGGCTGCTGACCGACGTGCTGCTGCGGCATCCGAACGTCTGGGTGCTGACCGACGACATCTACGAAAAGCTCGCCTACGACGGGTTCAAGCCGGCGACGGTGGTCGAGGTCGAGCCCCGGCTGCGCGACCGCACGCTGACGATGAACGGCTGCTCGAAGGCGTACGCGATGACCGGCTGGCGCATCGGGTTCGCCGGCGGGCCCAAAACGCTGATCAAGGCGATGGACAAGCTGCAGAGCCAGTCGACCAGCAACACGAGTTCCATCAGCCAGGCCGCCGCGGTCGAGGCGTTGAACGGGCCGCAGGACTTCATCGGCGAGATGGTCGCGGTGTACAAGACCCGGCGCGATCTGGTCGTCGACGCGCTGAACGGCTGCGCCGGGCTGCACTGCCATCGGCCGGAGGGGGCGTTCTACGTGTTCCCGTCGGTTCACGGCTGCATCGGCAAGACATCGGCCAAGGGCCACGCGATCGGCGACGACGCGGCGTTCGTCGAAGCGCTGCTCGACGAGCAGGGCGTCGCGGCGGTGCCCGGCTCCGCGTTCCTGTACCCCGGCCATTTCCGGGTCAGCTACGCGACGGATACCGACAGCCTGATCGAGGCATGCCGCCGGATCAAGGCGTTCTGCGCGGGGCTGCACTGATCCCCGGCTTGAAGCCGGGCTTTTCGGCGCGGTCGCTTCGGTCCGTCACCGCGCCGACCATCGCGATGACCATCCGGGCGCGCGAACTGCGTGCGCGCGGCATCGAGGTGATGCAGCTCACGATCGGCGAGCCCGATTTCGACTCGCCCCCGCACGCGATCGAGGCGGCGCACGCGGCGGCGCTGGCGGGGCGGACGAAATACCCGCCGCAGGACGGCACGCCGGACCTGAAGGCGGCGATCGCGCGGCGGCACCTGCGCGACCACGGGCTGACGATCGCGCCCGACCGGATCGTCGTCGGCAACGGCGGCAAGCAGGTGATTTTCGACGCGCTGCTGGCAACGGTCGAGGCGGGCGACGAGGTCGTCATCCCGACCCCGTCCTGGCCCGCCTACGCGCTCATGACCGAGGTGGTCGACGGCGTGCCCCGCGCCGTCCCGTGCTCGCCGGCCTCAGGGTTTCCGGCTCGACCCGGCGGCGCTGGAGGCGGCGATCACCGGGCGCACGCGCTGGGTGATGCTGAACAGCCCCAACAACCCGACCGGCGTCGCACTCGACCGCGCCGAACTGTTCGCGCTCGGCGAGGTGCTGGCGCGCCACCCGCATGTCTGGGTGATGACGGACGACATGTATGGCCGCCTGCGGTTCGACGGTTCGCCGCCGATCACGCTGGCCGACATTCGTCCGGATCTGACCGACCGGCTGCTGACGATCGACGGTGCGTCCAAGACGTATGCGATGACCGGCTGGCGGATCGGCTGGGGCATCGGACCGGTGCCGCTGATCCGTGCGATGGCGAACATGCAGGGGCAGGCGACCGCCGGCGTGTCGACCGTGGGTCAGGCCGCCGCAGCCGCCGCCCTCGACGGACCGCAAGACGGGGTCGTGGCCCAGGTCGAGGCATACCGGCAACGCCGCGACGTGGTGGTGACCGCGCTCCGCAAGATCGACGGCATCGAGTGCCACGTTCCGGACGGCGCATTCTACGTGTTCCCGTCCATCGCGGGCCTGCTCGGGCGAAGCAGCGCGGCCGGCACCTTGCTCGACACCGACGCGGCGTTCGCGACCGCCCTGCTGGACGAGGCGCATGTCGCGACCGTGCCGGGCAGCGGGTTCGGCACACCCGGGCATCTGCGCCTGTCGACCGCGACCGACGAGCCGACGCTGGTGCGCGCCTGCGCCGCGATCACGGAATTCTGCCGGACGCTGCGGTGATCCGGCCTGTCACCGACGCCGACAGCGCTTCGGTGATCGCGGTCGTGTCGGCCTGCTGGGACGAGTATCCGGGCTGCGTCACCGACATCGAGGGCGAAGCGCCGGAGTTGCTCGCCCCGGCAACGGCGTTCGCGGCCAAGGGCGGTGCGTGCTGGGTGTTCGACTCGGACGGCGTGTCGGGCCTGATCGCGACATGGCCGGTGGGCGGCGGCGCGTGGGAAGTCGGCAAGATGTACGTGGCCGCCGCCCATCGCGG
Organism: uncultured Alphaproteobacteria bacterium; assembly: GCA_963756975.1. Lineage (GTDB taxonomy): Bacteria > Pseudomonadota > Alphaproteobacteria > Acetobacterales > Acetobacteraceae > CAVRQM01. The sequence continues at coordinate 1,983,780 of CAVWPS010000002.1, forward strand.
GACCGGGGCCGCGGAAACGCTGTTGGCGACGGCGGAGGCGTTTGCCGTCGCGGCCGGGGCCGACCGGCTGGAACTGTGGTCGGACACAAGGTTCGAACGCGCGCACGCGTTCTACGAGAAGCACGGGTTCGTCCGCACCGGGCCGCTACGTCCGTTGGGCGACAAATCCGGGTCGATCGAGTTCGGTTTTCACAAGCCGCTCGGCCGGTGCGCGGTGCGGGTCTTGGACGTGAACGGGGCCGCGTCGGCCGAGCGCAGGTTGGCGGAAATCCTGGTCGCCTGCGTCGACGGCGGCGCGTCGGTGTCGTTCCTCCGCCCGCTGGATTTTTCCCGCGCTAGGGCTTTCTGGGCTGGTGTCGCCAAAAGCGTGGCGCTGGACCGGGCAACGCTGCTGGCCGCGTGGTCGGACGGGGTGCTGGCCGGCTGCGTGATGCTGAATCGCGATACGCCGCAAAACCAGCCGCACCGGGCCGACGTGGCGAAAATGCTGGTGCACCCGGCGTTTCGCAGGCGAGGGCTCGCACGCGCGCTGATGGTCGCCGTCCATGATGCGGCGGTCGCGGCTGGGCGGACGCTGCTGACGCTGGACACGGCCGATGACGGGGCGGAGGCGCTGTATCGCTCGCTCGGCTGGCAGCCCTGCGGCCGCATCCCGGGCTACGCGCTCGATCCGGACGGCGTGCTGGAGGAGACGCGGCTGTTCTACCGCGCCTCGTCCGATCGACAGCATCCATCGAGTGAATAGCCGGGACATCATTCGGGCGCTGGAGCAGGCGGGCTGGAAGCTGCGTGCCATCAGGGGTAGTCATCACCAGTTCTATCACCCGGACCGCTCTGGCCTCGCGACCGTGCCGCACCCGAGACGTGACATACCGATAGGCACCTTGCGGAGCATCGAGCGGCAGTCGGGTGTTCAGCTCAGGGTTAAATGAATGACCGATTACATCGCATTGGTCCGCAAGGACCCGGACAGTGATTTCGGGGTCGATTTCCCGGATTTTCCCGGCTGCGTCTCGGCCGGCACTTCGCTCGACGACGCTCGGGACATGGCCGCCGAAGCGTTGCAGTTCCACATCGATGGTATGATCGAGACCGGAGAAGCCATTCCTTCACCGTCGTCTTTGGATGATGTCATGGCCGATGTTCACAACCGTGATGCGGTCGTCATGCTCATCCCGGCTGTCACACCTGAGCCGGCGAACGTCCGCGTGACACTGTTCGTGCCACGAGGGATCGTCGAGGCGATCGATCGCGCCTCGGCCGACCGATCGCGCTTTCTGGTCGATGCCGCGGAAGAGAAATTGCGCGCCGCGTCGTAGAGTTCGCTCTGGACAGACTTCAGCGCGGCATCGGTGTCATCACCCGCGACGCAGCCCCTCACGCCGACACCCTTCTCCGGCAGCTGACGTTGCGCGAACCGTCCTGAGCCGCCACCCTTCGCACTCGCGAAAGGGGATGCGGATGGGCGGTTTGCTGATCGACTGGCTGGAGCTGCTGGTGCGGTGGACGCACGTGATCTGCGGCATCGCCTGGATCGGCGCCTCGTTCTACTTCATCGCGCTCGACGCCTCGCTGCAGCCCGGGGCCGCGTTGCCGGCCGGGGTCAAGGGCGACGCCTGGCAGGTTCATGGCGGCGGCTTCTACCAGATCCAGAAATACATGGTGGCCCCCGGCACCATGCCGGCCCACCTGACCTGGTTCAAATGGGAGGCGTACGCGACCTGGATTTTCGGGTTCGTGCTGCTGGTCCTGGTCTACTACCTCCACCCCGACCTCTATCTGATCGATCCGCAGGTGCGCGCGCTGTCCACGTCGGACGCCGTCGTCGGCGGCGCCGCGTCGCTCGCCCTCGGCTGGATCGTCTACGATCTGCTGTGCCGTTCCTGGTTCGGCCGCGACACCGCACGGCTGGCGACGGCCGGGTTCCTGCTGCTGGTGCTGGCCTCGTTCGCCTATACGCACGTGTTCAGCGGCCGGGGTGCGTTCATCCATATCGGTGCGCTGGTCGGCTCGATCATGGTCGGCAACGTGTTCTTCGTCATCATGCCGAACCAGCGGATCGTGGTGCGGGACCTGATCGCCGGCCGCACGCCGGACCCGAAGCTCGGCGCGCAGGCCAAGCAGCGCAGCATCCACAACAACTACCTGACGCTGCCGGTCGTGTTCGTGATGATCAGCAACCACTACGCCTTCACCTACACCGGGCGCTGGGCGTGGCTGGTGCTGGCCTGCGTGTTCATCGCGAGCTTTCTGGTGCGCCACTGGTTCAATGTCGGGCACACCGGGGCCAGGCCAGACTGGCGGCTGTGGCCGGCCGCCGCCGTGCCGATCGCGGCCGGTGCCGCGTTGACGCTGATCGCCCAATACGCCAACACCCCGGCGAACGCGGCGGCGCAGCCGGTGAACTTCGCCGAGGTTCAGGGCATCGTCGCCAACCGCTGTCAGCCGTGCCATGCGGCCAGCCCGACCTGGCAGGGAATTTCGGCGGCACCGATGGGGATCATGCTCGACAGCCCGACCCGGATCGCAACACTCGCCCCGCGCATCAAAACGCAGGCGGTGACGCTGCGCGCGATGCCGCTCGGCAACGCGACCGGCATCACCGAGGCGGAGCGCGCCGCACTCGGCGATTGGGTCGACCACGGGGCGGCCTTGCAATGAGCGGCAGGCTGACGACGCACGTGCTGGACACGGCGAAGGGGAAGCCCGCCGCCGGCATCCGGATCGACGTTCTGCGCGACGGTGCCGTGCTGGCCTCCGCCACGACCAACGACGACGGACGGTGCGACGCGCCGCTGCTGGCGGGCGATGCTTTCGCCGCAGGGACGTACGAGCTGGTGTTTCACGTCGGGTGCGGCTTCTACGACGCGATCCCGATCCGCTTTCGCGTGACCGATCCGGGCCAGCACCATCACGTGCCGCTGCTGCTCTCGCCATACGGCTACACCACCTACCGGGGCAGCTGATGCGCCTGCTGATCGCGAACCCGAACACGACCGACGCCGTGACCGCCGCCGCCGCCGAGGTGGCGCGCCGGGCCGCGTCGCCCGGCACGCAGATCCTCGCCGCCAGCGCCCGCTTCGGGGCCGCCATCATCGGCACCCGCGCGGAACTCGCCGTATCAGAACACGCGTCGCTCGAACTGCTGGCGCGCCACGCCGGCGGATGCGACGCGGCGATCGTGGCGGCCTCGACCGATAGCGGCCTGCGCGCGGCGCGCGAGCTGCTCGCGATCCCGGTGCTGGGTTTGACGGAGAGTGCCATCCATGTCGCCTGCCTGCTCGGCGGACGCTTCGCCGCGCTGACCCTGTCGGTGCGCAGCGGCGTGCTCGCGCGCGAACTGATCGACGGCTACGGCTTCGGCTCCCGCTGCGCCGGCGTGCGCGCGGTCGCGGCGACCCCGGACCATGTGCTGCGCGAGCCCGACCGGGTGGCGGCGTTGCTGGCCGAGGAGGCGCGGGTGGCGGTCGAGGAAGGGGCGGACGTGATCGTGCTGATCGGCGCCGTGCTCGCCGACATGCCGCAGCGTCTGCAACCGCGATCGCCTGTGCCGGTTGTGGAGGGCGTGTCCTGCGCGGTCGTGCTGGCCGAGGCGCTGGTCCGGCTCGCGCCGCAGCCGTCCCGCGCGGGCAGCTACGCGGCGCCGGAAGGCAGGACAACGAGCGGGCTCGATACCGTGCTGGCGGCGCGGCTCGCATGGAAAGGTGGCGCTTGATGTTGGACGAAACCGCACGCGGCGTGTTCCCGATCGCGGTCACGCCGTTCCTGCCCGACGGCACGCTCGACCTCGCCGGGACCGACGGTCTGGTCGAATTCTATCTCGAGCGAGGTGCCACCGGGCTGACGATCCTGGGCGTGCTCGGCGAGGCGATGAAGCTGTCGGGCGCGGAGGCGATTTCGTTCACGCGCCACGTCCTGTCGCGGGTCGGCGGGCGCGTGCCGGTGGTGGTCGGCGTGACAAATCTCGGCTTCGTGCCGATGGGCGAACTCGCGCGCGACGCGATGGAGGCGGGGGCGGCGGGCGTCATGGTGGCACCGCCGGCCGCACTTCGGACCGACGATCAGCTGGCCGGATACGTCAGGCAGGTCGTCGACATGCTGGGCGACACGCCGTTGGTGTTGCAGGACTATCCGCTGCTGAGCGGGGTGCAGATGAGCGTCGCCCTGATCCGCCGGTTGATCGCGGAGACGCCGAGCATCGTCATGGTCAAGGCGGAGGACTGGCCGGGCCTGACCAAGATCGGCGCGCTGCGGGCCGAAACCGGGGGACGGCGGGTGTCGATCCTGGTCGGCAATGGCGGGCTGTTCCTGCCGGAGGAGCTCGCGCGCGGGGCCGACGGTGCCATGACCGGCTACGCCTTCCCCGAAATGCTGCGCGACGTGGTGGCGGCGCACGAGGCCGGCGACCGCGAGCGGGCGCAAAACCTGTTCGACGCGCATCTGCCGTATCTGCGCTACGAGCAGCAGCAGGGCATCGGGCTGTCGGTCCGCAAGCACGTGCTGGCGCAGCGCGGCGCCATCCCGCACGCGACGTTGCGCCGCCCGTTCGCGCCGCTGTCGCCGTCCGATCTGGGCGACATCGAATTTCTGCTGGCGCGGCAGACGAAGCGGCTGGCCGAGTTCGGCGCGTGACCACGAAAATCCTGATCGACTGCGATCCCGGCACCGACGACGCGATCGCGCTGTGGCTGGCGCTGGCGTCGCCCGAACTCGACCTCGCGATGGTGACGGTGGTCGGCGGCAATGTCGGCCTCGACGTCACGCTGCCCAACGCGCGCGCCATCGTCTCGCTCGCCGGACGCGCCGACATCCCGGTCGTCGCCGGCTCGCCCCGCGCCATTCTGGGCGCGTTTCCGGACGCGGCGGAGGTGCACGGCGAGGACGGGCTGGGCGGCGTCGTGCTGCCGGTGGGGGCGGCGGCCGCTCCGGGCCTCGCTTGCGACCGCATCCGCGAGGCGTTGCGCGCGGCGGGGCCGGACGGGCTGACGCTGGTCGGCATCGGGCCCGCGACCAATCTGGCGCTGGCGCTGCTGGCCGAGCCGGAACTCGCCGCCCATGCCCGCGAAATCGTGCTGATGACCGGGGCCGTCACGGACGGGAACATCACGCCGGCGGCCGAATTCAACGCGTTCTGCGACCCGGAGGCGCTGGCCGTGCTACTCGGCTTCGGCCGGCCGGTGACCCTGGCGACGCTCGACGTGACCAACCAGGCGCTGTGTACCCCGGCCCGGATCGACGCGTTGCGCGCGGCCGGCGGCGGGGCGTGCGCGCGCGCCACGGTCGGAATCTGGGAGCGGGTCCGCCCGTCGGCGCGCTCCAACTTCGCCGGGCACGAGCAGCACGACCCGTGCGCGCTCGCGTGGCTGGTCGCCCCCGGCCTGTTCACCTCGCGAAACGTGTTCGCGACGGTCGACCTCGGTCCCGGGCCGGAGCGGGGGCGCACCGTCATCGTCGCCGGGCACGAGCCGAACGCGCGGTTGCTGGAGACGGTCGACGCCGAGGGCTTCTTCGCGTTGCTGACGGAGCGCCTGAAGCGGCTGCCGTGAGCCGCCACGCCGATGGTGCTGGGCGCCGTGCCGGCCGGAGCGACGCGGCGGTTGTACAGGCGGACGCGCCCGGCCACGGTGCCGGGCCCGAGGTCGACCTGCCACCACGGTCGCCGCGCGGGCGGTCAGGAAAACGGTGCTGAGCGCGCACCAGCTTAGGTCGGAATAGGGCACCTTTCGAGCGACCAGCGGAACGACCACCGTGTGACAAGGTTCGGCCCGAAGGTCGGAACGCAGTCGATGCCTTGGTCGCGCATCGCCTGGACCAGCGGGCGAAAATCGTCCCATTGGTGGGTGCGAAACAGGATCGCGATGCGCGGGTCGGGCATAGGCCGCGAGCGTAGGCGGGGCGGGTTGCACCGTCGACAGGTGCCAACCATGCTGCCCGCGCATGCCGCCAGACGGACTTCTACACGCCGCGATCCGGCACCAGCGCGCCGAGGGATCGGTCCGGGTCGGGTTCGGCATCCGCGACGGCCGCACGCGTCTCACCGATCTGTATCAGGCGGGCTGCCTGAAGGCGCGGTTTCCGCGAACGTCCGATTGGGCGGAGGCGATCGTCGTCAACAGCTCGGGCGGTGTCGCGTGCGGCGACCGGCTCGATGTCTCGGTCGAGGTCGCGGCCGGTTCGTCCGGGGTGCTGACGGCGCAGGCGGCCGAGCGGTTTTATCGCGCCACCGACGGCAGCGTGGCCGCACGGGTGCGCGGCGCCGTGACGCTCGCGGCCGGAGCGCGGCTCGACTGGCTGCCGCAGGAAAGCATCCTGTTCGACGCCGCCGCACTCGACCGGGCGCTCGACGTCGACATGGCGGAGGATGCCGCATTCCTGGGCATCGAGGCGGTGCTGTTCGGCCGTGCCGCGATGGGCGAGACGGTGCGGCGCGGCATGTTGCGTGACCGGATCACGGTGCGGCGCGCCGGGCGGCTCATCTACCACGACGCGGTCCGGCTCGACGGCGACATGGCGGGCGCACTCGACCGGGCGGCCGTCGGTGGCGGCGCGCGGGCGATGGCGACCATCGTTCACGTCGCACCGGATGCGCCCGGCCGGCTGGACGCGTTGCGGGCGGCGCTGGCCGGCATGGAAGCGGGCGCGTCATCGTGGGACGGCATGATCGTTGCACGTGTGCTGGCGCGCGACGGGGCCGCGTTGCGCTCGGCAACCGTTGCGGCCTTGTCAGTGCTGCGCGATGGCCGCACGCTGCCCCGAAGCTGGAGCCTGTAAGGATGTCGCCCACGTGAACCTGACGCCGCGCGAGAAAGACAAGCTTCTCATCGCGACCGCCGCCATGGTCGCCCGCCGCCGGCTGGAGCGCGGGGTGAAGCTGAACCACCCGGAGGCGATCGCTCTGATCTCCGATTTCGTCGTCGAGGGCGCGCGGGACGGACGCTCGGTCGCCGACCTGATGCAGGCCGGCGGCCACGTGCTGACGCGCGAGCAGGTGATGGAGGGTGTCGCCGACATGATCGCGGACGTGCAGGTCGAGGCGACGTTCCCGGACGGGACGAAACTCGTCACCGTTCACGAGCCGATTCGATGAGGGCGGGCCGATGATCCCGGGCGAGGTCGAGACGCTCGACGGCGACATCGAGCTAAACGCCGGCTTGCCGCAGACCACGCTGACGGTGGCCAACACCGGCGACCGCCCGATCCAGGTCGGCAGCCACTACCATTTTGCCGAAACCAACACGGCGCTGTCGTTCGATCGTGCCGCCGCGCGTGGGCAGCGGCTCGACATCGTCGCGGGCTCCGCCGTCCGCTTCGAGCCGGGGCAGACGCGAGACGTCACGCTGATCCCGTTGCGCGGGTCGCGAAACGTCTGGGGCTTTCGCGGCGACGTACAGGGTCCGTTGTAGATGGCGCGCGTCACCCGCCGTGCCTACGCCGACATGTTCGGTCCCACCACCGGCGACCGCGTGCGCCTCGCCGACACCGATCTTTGGGCCGTGGTCGAGCGCGATCTGACCATCTACGGCGAGGAGGTAAAATTCGGCGGCGGCAAGGTGATCCGCGACGGCATGGGCCAATCGCAGATGACGCGCGCCGAGGGGGCCGCCGACACCGTCATCACCAACGCGCTGATCATCGACCATTGGGGGATCGTCAAAGCCGACGTCTCGATGATCGGCGGCCGCATCGCGCGCATCGGCAAGGCGGGCAATCCGGACATCCAGCCCGGCGTCGACATCGTCATCGGACCGGGCACCGAGATCATCGCGGGCGAGGGCAAGATCCTCACCGCCGGCGGGGTCGACGCGCACATCCACTTCATCTGCCCGCAGCAGATCGACGACGCGCTCGCCTCCGGTGTCACGACGCTGGTCGGCGGCGGCACCGGCCCCGCGACCGGCACGTCGGCCACCACCTGCACGCCCGGGCCGTGGCATCTGGAACGGATGCTGCAGGCGGCCGACGGTCTGCCGGTCAACCTCGCCTTCGCCGGCAAGGGCAACGCGAGCCGTCCGGCGGCGCTGGAGGAGATGGTGCGCGCCGGCGCGTCGTCGCTGAAGCTGCACGAGGATTGGGGCACGACGCCGGCCGCGATCGATTGCTGCCTGTCGGTCGCGGACGCGATGGACGTGCAGGTGATGATCCACACCGACACGCTGAACGAGAGCGGGTTCGTCGAGGACACGATCGCGGCGTTCAAGGGCCGCACGATCCACGCGTTCCATACCGAGGGCGCGGGCGGCGGTCACGCGCCGGACATCATCCGCGTCGCGGGCCTGCCGAACGTGTTGCCGAGCAGCACGAACCCGACGCGGCCGTATACGCGGAACACGATCGACGAGCATCTCGACATGCTCATGGTGTGCCATCACCTCGATCCCGCGATCCCGGAAGACATCGCGTTCGCCGAAAGCCGCATCCGGCGGGAGACGATCGCGGCCGAGGACATTCTGCACGACCTCGGCGCGCTCAGCATGATTTCGTCGGACAGCCAGGCGATGGGGCGTGTCGGCGAGGTCGCGATCCGGACGTGGCAGACGGCGCACAAGATGAAGCAGCAGCGGGGCGCGCTACCCGGCGACCCGGAGCGCGGCGATAACGCACGGATCAAGCGCTACATTGCGAAGTACACGATCAACCCGGCGATCGCGCAGGGTTTTGGGCACGAGGTCGGTTCGGTCGAGGCCGGCAAGCTCGCCGATCTGTGCCTGTGGTCGCCGGCGTTCTTCGCGGTCAAGCCGGACCTCGTCATCAAGGGTGGCAGCATCGTGCTGGCCGCGATGGGCGATCCGAACGCGTCGATCCCGACGCCGCAGCCGGTGCATTACCGGCCGATGTTCGCGCAGTTCGGCGGTGCCATGGCCGCGAGCTGCCTCACCTTCGTCAGCGCCGCCGCGATCGACGCCGATATCGGCCGGCGGTTCGGACTCCGCACGCCGCTGGTCGCGGTGCGGAACACGCGCACCATCGGCAAGCGCGACATGGTGCTGAACGACGCGACGCCGGTGATCGAGGTCGACCCGGAGACGTATGAGGTGCGTGCCGATGGCGTGCTGCTGACATGCGAGCCGGCGACGACATTGCCGATGACGCAACGGTACTTCCTGTTTTGATGGGTTCCGCCTGATGCCGCACGACGGCCATGACCATCCGCAATGGCTGGCACGCGACGTGCGCCCGTCGGCCGATGGCGCGATCGACACGGTGCACATCGACTTCGACCGCCGCCACCGCCGCCGCATCCTGCTGACGACCGAAGCGGGGCATGAGGTGTTGCTCGATCTGCCGCACGCGGTTCGCCTGCGCGACGGCGACGGCCTGGTGCTCGACGACGGGCGGATCGTCGCCGTTCGCGCGCGGGCCGAACCGTTGTGCGAAATCCATGCGCACGATCCGGCCGCGATGGTGCGGATCGCGTGGCATCTCGGCAACCGCCATCTGCCGGTGCAGTTGCTGGGCGAGCGGCTGCGGATCCGGCGCGACCACGTGATCGAGGACATGGTCGAGAAACTCGGTGGCCACGTCGCCATCGTCGACGCGGCGTTCGACCCGGAGGTCGGCGCCTACGCCGGCGGGCACAGCCATTCGCATGACGACTGACGCGTCGTTGCTGCGGCTGCTGGCGTGGCTGTCGCCCGCGTTCCCGACCGGCGGCTTCGCCTATTCGCACGGGATCGAGTGGGCGGTCGAAGCTGGTGCGGTGCACGACAAGGCCAGTCTGCGCGAGTGGCTGCAAGACGTGCTCGCGCACGGGTCCGGGCGCAACGACGCGATCCTGCTGCGCCACGCACACCGGGCCGCGCACGATGCGGCCTTGCTGGGACAGGTGATCGAGCTTGCCCGCGCGTCTCAGCCGACACGCGAACGGCTGCTGGAGGCGACCGCCCAAGGTCGGGCCTTCGCGCTCGCGGCGCGCGCGTGGGACGGATCGGTGCCGCCCGACTGCACCCATGCCGTCGCGATCGGCGTGCTGGCCGCGCGGCACGATGTGGCCGAGGACGACGCGGCGCTCGGCTACACGCAGGCGTTGATGGCGAACCTCATCTCGGCGGCCGTGCGGCTGGTGCCGCTCGGCCAAACCGACGGTCTTGCGGTGCTCGCGTCGCTCGAGGCCGAGATCGTCGCTGTCGTGCGTGCGACGACAACCGACACGCTCGACGACATCGGCGGATGCTGCCTGCGCGCCGACCTGTTCTCCGCCCTGCACGAAACCCAGTACACGAGGCTGTTCCGATCATGACCCCTAGTTCCGCTCACGGACCACTCCGCGTCGGCGTCGGCGGCCCGGTCGGCACGGGAAAGACGGCACTGATGGACGCGCTGTGCCGCAAGTTCAGCGCCGAGGGCTACGACGTCGCCGCCATCACCAACGACATCTATACCAAGGAAGACGCGGAGTTCCTGACGCGCGCTGGATCGTTGCCGCCAGAACGCATTCTGGGGATCGAGACCGGCGGCTGCCCGCACACCGCCATCCGCGAGGACGCGAGCATCAACCTCGCCGGCGTCGCGGATCTGCGCGAGCGGTTTCCGAACCTCGACGTGATCCTGATCGAGAGCGGCGGCGATAATCTGGCGGCGACGTTCAGCCCGGAACTCGCCGACCTCACCATCTACGTGATCGACGTCTCGGCGGGCGACAAGATCCCCCGCAAGGGCGGCCCCGGCATCACGCGCAGCGACCTGCTGGTGATCAACAAGATCGACCTCGCGCCGCACGTGGGCGCGAGCCTCGAGGTGATGGACCGCGACAGCCGCAAGATGCGCGGCGAACGGCCGTTCGTGTTCAGCAACATCCGCGCGGGCGTCGGCGTCGGCGAGATCGCCGCGTTCGTGGTGCGGCAGGGCGGGCTTACGCTGTAGCGGCGCTCTCGACATAGGCGCGCACGCCGTCTTCGAGTGAGCGGAACGGCGCGTTCCAACCGGCCGCGCGGAGCCGGTCCACGTGCGGCCTCGCGTGAAATACTGATACGTCGGGCGGAGCGTCTCCGGCATGTCGATGTATTCGATCGCCGGTTCGCGGCCGAGTGCGGTGAACACCGCGGTCGCGAGATCGCGCCAGCTGCGCGCGACGCCGGTGCCGACGTTGTAGATGCCATCGCGCGCATCGGTACGTGTCGAGCAACCACAGGATCACGTCGACGACATCCCCGACATGGACGAAATCCCGCTGCTGGCCGCCGTCCGGAACGTCCGCGCGATACGAGCGGAACAGCCGCGCGGGCTCGCCGTCCAGAATACGCGGCACCAGTTTCGCCACCACCGAGCGCATGTCGCCCTTGTGGTCCTCACCCGGCCCGTAGACGTTAAAGAACCGCAGACCGGCCCAGCGCGGCGGCGTGCTGCCTTGCGCCGCGTCCGCCACGATCCGTCGGTCGACGAACAGCTTCGACCAGCCGTAAGCGTTGAGCGGCCGCAACCGCGCCATCAGGTCCGGATCGTCGTCGAACCCGTGCCGGCCATCGCCATACACCGCACCGGACGAGGCATAGATCAGCGGCACGGCGGCGCGCGCGCAAAACTCCCAGAGGTCCAGCGTGGCGCGCACGTTCTCCCGCACGATCAGGTCGACATCGGTCTCCGTCGTGGCCGAGATCGCGCCCATGTGGACGATGCCGCCGAGCCCGCCACCGTTGCGCGCGAGCCAGCCCGGCAGCGCCTCGGGCGTCACGAGGTCATGCAGACCGACATCGACCAGGTTGCGCCACTTCGACCCTTGGCCGAGCCGGTCGCACCCGACGACGTTCCGGCCGGCGCCCGCGAGGCGGCGCGCGACGTTGGAGCCGATGAAGCCCGCGACTCCGGTGACCAGAATGGGGCCGGTCACGCCGGTACGGCACGTTCGGCGCGGGCCTGCCGCAGCAGCCGCGCGGCCTGCGCCAAATCGGGTTCGGCCCACATCGCGCCCTCGTACGCCGAGTATACGTTCTGCGGGTCGAGCGGCGGCACCAGCCGCGAGCCGACCGTCCAGACTTCCGGGCGCCGCATGATGTCCGGCGCCAGGCCCCATCCCGTCGCGATCGCGCGGATGCCGGCCTGCGCCGCCTCGGCGATGGCGAGTCCGTAGCCTTCGCTGCGGTGGAGCGACAGGAAGACATCGAGGCAGTTGTAGAAGTCGACGATCGGAAACGGGTTGGCCGACGCGTCGATCACAGTGATCCGGTCGTCGTCGCCGACGTAGCCCCGAAGGTGGCTGAACAGCCGGGGATTGTCGGCGACCTCGTGGCAGCGCAGCAACAGGTGGCATGTCCGGTCGGTCTCGGCGAAGGCGCGGGTGAAGGCGTCGATCGCGCCGACCGGGTTTTTGCGCGTGTAGTTGGAGCCGAAGGCGAACGCGAACCCGACGACGAAATCGTCGGGGCCGAACCCGTGGCGCGCCCGCAGCTTGTGCCGGGCCGCGGCATCCAGCGCGGGCATCGGATCGCGATCGACGGCGTGCGGGACGACGCGAATATCGCCGCCGAACGCCGGCAACCCGGTGAACATGGCGTTCGCGACGTAAGGCGACGGCACCCAGATCGCGTCACATCGCTCCGCGGCGCGCCGCCACTGGTCGGACACGACGTCGAGCTCCCATGCCCAGTAGCCGACGACGGACGCCGCATCGAGCACGGCGGACGGGAAATGCGATAGCGCCTCCTCGAACAACGGAGGGTTCATGTGGACGATGAGGTCGGTCAGGCCGTGGTCGAGCGTGTCGGACGGTTCGAGCAAGCCGGGCGGCGCGAGGGTCAATGGATGGTGCAGGACGCGCGACAGGTCGATCGCGGAGGCCAGGACGCCCTGCATCCGGAAGTCGGCGAGCATCAACTCGGCACCGCGCTGCAGGCCGCAACGGGTTCGAAACAACCCGACGACGCCGACCCGCCGGCCCACGAACGAGCGTCGCGCGACTTTCGGCGAGCGGCTCAATCGCAGATGGCCGTTGCGGTCGCGTCGTAGCCGAGTTCGGTGAGTGGTCCGCGATACAGGAGCAGGTCGCAAAGGCCGAACGCGGCAAGATCTTGCAATCGTATCGGTTTCGGCTGTTCGGTGTGGCGCATCACGTAGAGTGAGAAGCCTTGTCCCATCAGCGACCGCAGTTCCGTCGTCTCCGCCTCGACATGCCCCCACTCGACCAGAAGCACGAGGCGCGGTGACGTCTCGATAATCCGCCGCGCGCCCCGCAAGGCCGCCGGCTCGCCACCCTCGATATCGAAGTGCATCAGCCGGACGTTCGAAATGGCCGGCAGCGCCGCGTCCAGTGATCCTGTCTCGACATCCAGAACGGTGCCGTTCGCGACGTCGGCACACGGATTATGCTGAAGCAGTCCGCCGTCGCCCTGGCGGTCGCTGTAGGCGATGAACTGCGCGGTCCCGGACCTGTCCGACACCGCGATCGTCGAGACGGTGACACGCGACGCATAGCCGTTGATCTCGACGCTGGAGGTCAGTAGACGCGCGATATCGGGGTTTGCTTCGAAGGCGTGAACGTGACCCGTCCGTCCGACCAGTTCGGCGGCGAGTGTGACGAAATACCCGACGTTGCTCCCCGCATCGACGACGCGGTCGCCGTCGCGAAGCACCTGCCTGAACAGGCGCGCGTTCCAAGCCTCCCAATGCCCGTTGGTGACCAGGTGCGGCACCAACTGCCGGTCGCGGGTGTCGACGAACAGGCGATGGCCGTGATCGACCGTGGTCAGTGCGTTGGTGCCGCCGAGGAAGATGTAGTCCCGGCGATCCGCGAGCATCCGCGCGATGTCGTCGAGGCCCGCCCGAATCTCGGTCTGGGCACGTCTGGACAAGGCGGCGATCTCGCGGGTGAATTCGGTCTGTTCGGCCGAGAGCCGGGCGAACGTGTCGATCCGTTGCGAAACATCGGCGACGGCCTGATGAGCGCCGATCGCCGAGGCGCGCACCAGCACCGACACGAGCTTGTTCTTCAGACGCCGCATCATACTGGCCCGGACCTCGCGCGCGGCGGATTGGCCGCCAGCATCTCGTCGACATGGTGCAGGACGATTTCGGGCGTCAGCAGTGTCATGCAGACATGCCCGTGTTCGCATTGCTCGAGAATCTCGAGGCCGCAAGGCGAGCAGCGGACCGGCGCCATGATCGCGCGCGACCTCGGGCCGCGGGGTCCCCACTCCGGAGGCTGATGGCTACCCGAATAAATCCCGAGCGTCGGGCGCCCAAGGCTGGCCGCCTGATGCGCGACGCCGGAGTTGTTGCAGATCACGAGATCCGCGACACGCAAGACGTCCGGGAGGTCGGTCCAGTTTGTCTGGCCGGTCAGATTGATCACGCGGGCCGGATCATCGGCCGAGGCGACGATCGATGCCGCCTCGGCGGCTTGCGATTGCGCGCCGACGATGATGACCGTCGCCCCGGGTTTGCGAAGCAGCAGTCGCACCAGGCCGATGTATGACGGAAGGGGCCAGTTCCGGATGGTCGAGTTGCTGACCGGCACGATGAGAAACGCCGGACCGGGTCCGAGCAGACCGGCGACTCTGCGCGCCAAAGGCGAGTTGGGGGCGGGATCGTGCTGCTCGGCGTCATCGTAGAGTTCGCACGCCCGCGCGTGCACCAACGCGACCAACAGCGATAATTGTTCGCCGACATGGATTTCGACGGGCCGGAATTTCGGTTTGTAGTTCACCCGAGTCGGCTTCTCGTCGAGGTGCAGGCGAACACCCCTGAAATCGAGCGCCACGCCAAGGTGCCGCCCGGACACGTGAACCCGGAATTCGAACTTCGCTTCGATCGGGCCGCTGTCGAACCCGATTTCCGTGCCGATGGAGCCGATCTCCCGCACATGGCCACGGTGATACGTCCGGCTCGCGATCACCTCGCCGTCGCGCACCACCTCGAGCAGCACCGCGAGCGTTCCGATCGAACCGAAAAACGGATGGGCCGATAAATCGAACCAAGCGCTGTACTCGCCCGGTTGCAGCATCACGTACGGCCCGAACACCACGTGACCCTGGGTCGAGCGCGTCACCCGCCTCCGCAGATTGAACGGGGATAGCGTCCGCAGCGTCGTCGAGAAGCGTTCGGCCGCGAGCCAGATGACCCGCTCGCGATCGGTCGTGTTGGCGCGCTTGCTGTGCTCGGTCGGCAAGGCGACGTTGAGCCCCGGGAACCACTGCTGCGAACCGATGCCGCAGCGCAGGGTCGCGTCGACGCGCGCGAGGAGGTGGCGGGTATCCTCGTCGACCCGGAGATCGATCGCGATGTCGAAATGTCCCTCGGTCGCGGCCGCGAACGCGCTCATGTCCTCGACGGGAACGCCGTTCCATCCACGCGACTGCTGCGGGAAATAGCTATAGCCGCGGATCTCGTCGAGAACGCCGGTCTCCGCCGCCGGCGGAATGTTCCACTGACCGCACACGAGCCGGATATGCGCGTCGGGAAACCGCCGGCGAACCTCGCGCATCGCAGGCAGCGCGATGATGAAGTCGCCGAAATGGGCGAGCTGTAGCAGCAGAATCCTGCGAACCGGTCCGACGCCACGGCGGAAATCGCGCACCAGCACACCGTCGTGCAGCCGCATTCCGGGCGCGAGCTGGCCGACGGCCGCGTCGCGCCGAAACGGGAACGTCGCTTCCGCCCGGTCGGTCGACGTCCGGAGCGGGGTGACCCCCGGTTGCGGACGCTCGCCGTGCTTGCGAACGATGAGGGTCAACCGTTGCGGAAGTAGACCGGACTCGGCTCCCGGAAAGACGTCGAAACGCTCGATCCGGGCCGCGCCGGGAGGGATCGCCTGTTGCAACGTCGATACGATTCGGGTGCGGGTCGCGTGCAGCACCGCGGTTGGGCTGTCCCCGGCGTCGCCCGCGATGGCGCAGACGAGCACCACCGTTCCGCCCGGCGTCACCGCGCGCAGCGAGGCCCGAAGCGCCTGTTCGAGCCACATGCGGTCGGCCGCCCCGGCGTCGTCGATCAGCAGGGACTCGATGCTCTCCCCGGTCAGACCTTCGAGCGCTTCGAGCGTCGTCTCCGGCAGGACCGGTCCGCCGGCGCCCGCGCTATCCGGTGCCCGGTCGCGGGTCAGCAGCCGAAGCGAGCTATTCGCGACCGCTGGCTCCGCCGCAGCGGCACCGATGGCGGAACCAGGGTCGACACGTGGGTCGGCCGCCACGGGATCCCGCTCGACTGTGCCGGTGTTCGTACGCTCTGATCCCATTCCCTCCGGCCGTCCTTTTGACACGCTACCGCCATCCCATTACCCGGAACCGGACGGTTGCAACAGAAGCCGATATTTCGCCGGCCGGGTCCGCCGGGCGGCCATGGCCGTCGGAATGTCGGGTAGCGGGGGTATCGGCCTAACATGCGATCGGAGGTGCTATCACGGCTCGAAGCTTTGCCGCGCCTCGACAACCGCGCGGTGCTCGAAGGGCGGGCACGCTGTCGCGTCTGCGGTCACACGGCCACGTTGTTCGACGTCGTGGACTTCAATAAATACTGCGACCCCAACGACTCGCATTCGCTGGGCTGGGCCGGGATGCCGGTGCCGTACCGGCGCTGCCTCGTCTGTTCGTATCTATACACCGACTTCTTCCGGGATTGGACCCGTGAGGAGTTTTCCCGATTCATCTACAACGACGATTATATTCTCGTCGACCACGAGTATCTCAGCATCCGCCCCGACCACGTCGCCGGGGATTTCCGAGATCGGCTGGAGGGCTGCGAGGCCGCGAAGATCCTGGACTACGGCTCGGGCGCCGGCGTGTTCGTCGAGCGGCTGCGGGAGTATGGGTTCGAACACGTCGTCGCCTACGACCCGTTCTCCAGCCCGTCGAAGCCGGATGGCCTGTTCGACATCGTTACGTGCTTCGAGGTGATCGAGCACGAGCAGGATCCGAACGCCATCTTGCGGGACATGAGCACGTATTTGGCGCCGGGCGGGTGCATCGTGTTCAGCCAGACGGTTCAGCCGCCCGACATCCTGGCCCTTCGCGGCGGCTGGTGGTACGTGGCCCCGCGCAACGGACACGTCTCGACGTTCAGTGAGGAAAGCCTGTTGCGGCTCGGGCGCGCCCACGGGTTCGATCTCCATGTCGGCTCCACCGTCTATGGCTTTGCCCGGATGGAGCACTCGATCTTCGCGGATTTGTTGCTCGGGCGCGTCGGACCGTCGCTGGCGCTGCTGCGGCTGCGTGCGCCGGACCTTTGGCCGGACCGCCCGATCGAATACGGAGCCGGCGAATACGTGCTTTGGCACCCGGTCGAGACGCACGAGGGATGGCGCGTGCGATGGGCCGGAGTTGATACGCTGAACTGGGACGTCAAATGGCGGCCGGCCGAAATGCTCGAGATCAGAATCCCGGTCGGTCGTGTTCCGTCGCCCGGCACGATGCTCGATTGCACGATCACGCTCGGGCATCAGGTCCGCGTGCCGACGCTCGATCGCGGTGAGTGGGTCGCGCGGTTCGACGTCGCCGGCATCACCCACGGCACCATCCAGCTTCGGACCCCACCGCCGGCCATGCTCGGGACCACAGGTCCGGTCACGATCGGCATCCGCACCGATGAGGAGCCGGTCATGTTCCTGGCTACGCCCGGCCCCCCACCCCCCGGTGCCGATAGCTGAGCGCCTCGGCCACGTCCGACCGGCGCACCGCCTCGATCGCGGCCAGGTCGGCGATGCTGCGCGCGACCCGCAACGTCCGGGCGTAGCCGCGCGGCGACAGGCGCAGCTTGCCCGCCGCCTGTTCGGCCAGCACCAGCGCGTCCGGCTGGATCGCCATCGAGCCCACCTCCGCCTCCGCGTTCATCCCGGCCCCGTCATCGGTGGCGCGCGCGCGCTGGCGGTCGCGGGCGGCGGCGACCCGGGCGGCCACGATTGCGGACGATTCGCCGGTCGGCACCCGTGACAGCTCGGCCGGGGCGACCGGCTGGACGGCGATGCTCATGTCGATCCGGTCCAGCAGCGGTCCGCTGATCCGGCCCTGGTAATCCTCGCCGCACCGGGGGGCCCGCCCGCATTCGCGCGACGCGTCGCCGAGGTGGCCGCAGCGGCAGGGGTTCATCGCCGCGATCAGCTGAAACCGCGCCGGATACGTCACGTGCGCCATCGCGCGCGCGACCGTCGTGCGCCCGCTTTCCAGCGGCTGGCGCAACGCCTCCAGCGCCGTGCGCGGAAACTCCGGCAACTCGTCGAGGAACAGCACGCCCCGGTGTGCCAGCGACACCTCGCCCGGCCGCGCCCGCTGGCCCCCGCCGGTCAGCGCCGCCTGCGAGGCGCTATGGTGCGGCTCGCGGTACGGCGGGCGCTGCACCAGCCGGCCGCCCTCCAGCATCCCGGCGACCGAATGGATCATGCTGACCTCCAGCGCCTCGCGCGGCAGCAGGTCCGGCAGCAGGGCGGGCAGGCGTGCCGCCAGCATCGACTTGCCGGAGCCGGGCGGGCCGATCAGCAGCAGGTTGTGCCCGCCGGCCGCCGCGATTTCGAGCGCGCGCTTGGCCGTCTCCATCCCGCGCACCTCCTTCATGTCGGGGGCGGCCGGACCGCGCGCCACACCGCCGGGCTCGGGCGGGTCGAGCACCTGCTGGCCGCGAAAATGGTTGATGATCGACAGCAGGTCGGGGGCGGCCACGACCGCGATCCGCCCCGCCCACGCCGCCTCGCCACCTTGCGACGCGGGGCAGATCAGGCCGAGATCCGCTTGGCTCGCGGCGATCGCGGCCGGCAGCACGCCGATCACCGCATTCAGCGACCCGTCGAGCGACAGCTCGCCCAGCGCCGCGAACTCGGCCAGATCCTCGGCCGCCAGCACGTCCATCGCGGCCAGGACGGCGAGCGCGATCGGCAGGTCGAAATGGCTGCCCTCCTTCAGCAGGTCGGCCGGTGCGAGGTTGATCAGCACCCGGCGCGGCGGCAGCGACAGCCCCATGGCGGTCAGCGCGGCGCGCACCCGCTCCCGCGCCTCGCCGACCGCCTTGTCCGGCAGGCCGACGACGAGGAAGGCGGGGAGACCGGAGCTGATCTGCACCTGCACTTCCACCGGCACGGCCTCGATACCGGAGAAAGCGAAGCTGCGGATGCGTGCGATCATTTTGATGGCGTGACAGACCGCCCGCGCGCGATCGTCATTGCGGCGTGATCCATGGTCCGGGTCCGCACTAGCTCCGAACCGCGCCGCGCCGGCCGTACGCGAGCAGCATCGCGATGATGACCAGCCCGTAGATCACCTGCCGCCCGGCCTCCGGCATCTGCATCACGCTGAGCAGGCTTTGCAGCAGCACGATCAGCACGGTCCCGACGATCGTGCCCGTCACCCGGCCGGAGCCGCCGAGGATCGACGTGCCGCCGACCACCACCGCCGCGATCGCGGGCAGCAGGTAGACGTCGCCCATCGCCTGGAACGCCTTGCTCGTGTAGCCGGCCAGCAGCACGCCGACCAAGGCCGCGCACATCGAGCACGCGACGAAACAGGCGATCAGCACCAGCCGCGTGTTGACGCCCGACAGATACGTCGCCGCTTCCCGGTTGCCGGTCGCGTAGATGTAGCGGCCGAGCGGCGTGCGGCTCAGCATGAACGCGACGGCGAGCGCGATCAGCGCCCACACCAGCACCGCGTTGGCGATCGGCAGGCCGGGGATCAGCTGGCCGTTGGCGAGCCAGATCATCGGCTTGGTCGCCGAACTTTGCGGCGCGAACCCACCCGTCAGCATCACCATCAACCCGCGCAGGACCGCGTTCACGCCGAGGGTGAAGATCATCGACGGCACGCGCAACACGGCGACGCCGATGCCGTTGAACAGCCCGACGCCGAGGCCGACGCCGAGTGCCACCGGGATCGCGTAGGTGCCGCCGACCGCGGTGCCGAGCATGGCCGACGCGGCGATGGTCCACGGCACCGAGAGGTCGATGTGGCCGAGCAGGATCACCAGCATCAGCCCGATCGCGGCGATGCCGAGGAACGCCGCGATGCGGAGCTGTTGCAGCAGGTACGCGGGCGAGACGAACGACGCGCTGCCCTGTGTCGCGACCGTGTACGCGGTGCCGCAGATCAGGATGACGACGATGAACCCGGTCGCGATCAGGGTCGGGCGGTCGATGCCGCGCAAAGCGCCGATCATGTGAACAGCGACAATTTGTTTTTCACCCGGAATACGCGCGCCGCCCCGAGCGAGACGGCGAGCAGCAGGATCGCACCCTCGAAGATCGGCTGCAGCAGCGGGTTGGACAGGAAGCCGAGCGGGCCGCTGCTGTCGAACACGCGGAAACAGAAGCTGATCGAGCGCAGCGCGAGCGCCCCGAACACCGAGCCGATCGCCCCGCCCGAGCCGCCGAACAGCGACGTGCCGCCGATCACCACGGCGGCGATCGAGTTCAGCGTGTACGCCCCCGCCTGCGGAATGTCGGCGTTGCCGCTGCCGGTCTGGACGGCGAGGTACAGCCCGCCGCAGCCGGCGAAGAAGCCGCCCAGCGTGTAGGCGGCGAGCTTGCTGCGCGCGACGTTCAGGCCGGACATGAAGGCCGCGCCCTCGGACGAGCCGACCGCATAGCAGCCGCGCCCGGTGACGGTGCGCCGGAACGGAATCCACACCACGATGACGACCACCAGCAGAACCAGGATCGGCACCGGGATCAGCCCGACGCCATGCGCGAACCAGTCCGGCGGGTGGCCCGCCCACCAGCCGAACGTGTTGGCCATCTCGTTCAGGGCGTTGGTCGTGACCCAGTTCAGGTCGTCGTTGACGTGCCCGCCGGGCGACGGGCGCAGAAACAGGCTGAGGCCCATGTAGACCGCACCGGTCGCGAGCGTCGCGATGATCGGCTGGATGCGGCCGTACACGACGACGCAGCCGTTCGCGAACCCGCACGCCGTGCCCGCGAGCAGGCACACCACCATGCCGAGCGCGATGCCGCCGGCCGAGCCGTCCATCACGTGCGAGCCGATGCAGTCGACCAGCGTCATCGTCGCACCCGCCGCGAGGTCGAGGCCGCCGGTGATGACCGGCACCGTCTGCGCCATCGCGACGAACACGAGGGCCAGGCTCTCGTTGCTGTTCTGCACGAACAGGTCGACCGAAAAGCCTTTCGGGTGCAGCGAGCTGTAGAGCCCGTACAGGAGCAGGAACAACCCGACCGCGAGCCACAGTCCGAGGCTCTGGCTTAGCCTGATCGCTAGATTTCTCACGCGGCAGCGGTCAGCGACGCGGGAATGTTCAGCGATGCGGCGACGATGGCGGGGCCGGTGATGGCGTCGCCGACCAGTTCGCGCGCGATCCGGCCGTCGTAGAGGATCAGCACCCGGTCGCAGCAGCCGACCAGCTCGTCGTAATCGGTCGAATACAGCACGATCGCGGTGCCGGAATCGGCGAGGTCTCGCAGCAACTGATAGATCTCCTGCTTGGTGCCGACATCGATGCCGCGCGTCGGATCGCACAGCAGCACGATGCGCGCACCGGTCAGCAGCCACTTGGCGATGACCACTTTCTGCTGGTTGCCGCCGGACAGCGTGCCGACCGGCAGCACCGGATCGCCGACCTTGATCCGCAGCTTCGCGATCATGTCGGCGATGCCCGACTTCTCCCGCGCCTCGTCCACCACGATGCCGCGTGTCAGCGACGGCAGGGCCGCCAGCGTCAGGTTGTCGGCGACCGACATCGGCAGCATCAGCCCCTCGGTCTTGCGATCCTCCGGGATCAGCGCGAGGCCGTTGCGGGCCGCCTTGGCCGTCGCGGGGCTGCCGATGCGGCGTTCCGCCCCGTCGATCGCGATCGTGCCGCCGACGCCGCGCAGCACGCCGAACAACGCGAGCAGCAGGTCGCGCTGGCCCTGTCCGTCGAGCCCGCCGAGGCCGACGATCTCGCCCCTGCCGACGCGCAGGTCGATGCCGTGCAGCCGGTCGGCCCAGGAAATGTTCTTCGCGTCCAGCGCCGGAATGTCGCCGGGCGTGTACCGCGGCTTCGGCGGATACGTGCTGGCGATGTCGCGGCCGATCATCATCTGCACGATCTCGCCCGGCCCGCGCGAGCCCTGCACGAACGTCTCGATATGACGCCCGTTGCGAAACACCGAGCATGTATCGGCAAGCTTCTCGATCTCATGCATCCGGTGGCTGATGTACAGCAGCCCCAGACCCTGGTCGCGCAGCCCGAGCAGGATCGCGTACACCTTCTCCACGTCGGCCGCCGTCAGCGCGGACGTCGCCTCGTCGAGGATCAGCAGGCGCGGGTGGCGGCCGAGCGCCTTCGCGATCTCCACCATCTGCCGTCGCGACAGCGGCAGGTCGCGCACCAGCGTGATCGGGTTGATGTCTTCGCACCCGACACGCGCCAGCAACCGCTCCGCGTTCCGGCGTTGCGCCCGCCCGTCGATCAGGCCGAACTTACGGGGCGGGGAGGTGATGCCGATATTGTCCGCGACCGACAGGTCGGGCAGCAGCGACAATTCCTGGAACACGCACACGATCCCGGCCGCGTTCGCCGCCTGCGGGCTCGCGAAATGGCGATCCTGCCCGTCGACGGTCAGCGTGCCCGTGTCGGGGCGCACCACGCCGGCGACGATCTTGATCAGCGTGCTTTTGCCGGCCCCGTTCTCGCCCAGCACCGCATGGATCGAGCCCGCGCGGGCGGTGAAGTCGACATCCTCCAGCGCCCGCACGCCGCCGTAGCGCTTCGACACGCCGCGCAGCCCGAGCAGCGGAGGCCGGTCGTCGCCGGCCCCCATGCCCGTCATTACTGCGAGTTCGCCTGGCTCTGGCCCATGATCTGCGGTGCCGTGAACGACACGCCGCAGGGCGGGAAGGCGTTGTCCGAGAAGAACTGCTCGTTCAGGTCGGGGAAGTAGTTGTCGCCCGCCTTCAGGTCCTCGAACGTGGCGACGGGGATCGGCACCGAAATCAGCTGCGGCATCTTCTCGCCCTTCAGCGCCTGGATCGCCGCCTTGATCGAGATCGCGACCAGCGCGGGCGACTGGCCGTAGCTCATCCCCTTCAGGCCCTGGTCCTTGTACTGAGCAATCTGCTTGCGGAAGTTGTTCTCGCCTTCGCCGGCGACCGGCACGAACGGATGCTTCGCGTCGATCAGCGCCTGCACCGTCCCGTCCGAGCCGCCCTGCGTGAACACGCCGTCGAAATGGCCGTTCACCGCGACCGCGTCGGCCGTGACCTTCTGGCTGTCGCCGGTCGCCCAGTTGCCGACGACCTCGGTGATCTGCGGATTGCTGCCGGCCGTCTTCAGCGTCTCACGGAAGCCGTCGTGGCGATCGCGGTCGACCGAGTTGCCCGGCACGCCGCGCACTTCCAGCAGCTTCTCCGCCTTGGGCGCATATTTCAGCAGCCAGTTGGCGGCGTTGACGCCCATCTGGTGGTTGTCTTCGTTGACCTGCATCACCGCGTCCGTGTCGAGCGCGTTGTCGAACGGGACCAGGACGACGCCCTTGGCGTTCGCCTGCCGGATCACGCGGTCGAACCCGTTCGGGCTGACGGCTTCCACGATGATCGCGTCGTAACCCTGGTTGATGAAATCCTCGATCGTGCCGAGCTGGGCGGCCGCGTCGGTGCCGGTGCTGATCACCTTGAAGTCGGCCAGATCCTTCTTGACCTCGGGCAGCTCGGCGTAGGCGCGGGCGGTCTTGATCATCTGAATGCGCCAGGTGTTGCCGACGAAGCCGTTCACCAGCGCGATCTTGTAGGGGCCGGGCTTGGCGGGCCACTGGAAGTATTTCGTCTGCGCCGTCCAGGGCTTGAAGCAAGCCGGGTCGGTGCCGGGACCGGCGACCGTCTGCGGGCCGGCCGCGAGCGCGGTTCCGGCCATCAGCGACAAGGCAAAGCCGGCGGCGGCCGCGCGAATAAGACGGGTCATGGCGTTTCCTGTGATTGTGCCGCCTCGTTCGCCGGGCGGCCTCGAGACGGACTTAATCGGTTCCCGTCCGTCTGGGCAAGTGTTCAGGAGCCGAGACGGGTGCCCAACAGCCGCAACACCAAGACCGCACCAAGCACGAGGATCACGACGGCGCTCAGTCCCCAGCGCAGCCAGAGATAGCCGCGCGGCATCAGCCCGCGCATCGCGAGCTCGGTTTCGACCGCCGTCTCGGCGATAAAGCCCGCGAGCAGGATGGCGAGCGCGATCCTGGGCCAGCCCAGCGCCAGCAGCACCAGCAACGCGGCCCAGCCGACCAGCGACGGCGCGATGCCGAACACCAGCCGGTAGCGGGTGCGGCGCGGGCCGAACGCGACCGGCGGCTCGCCCAGCACGAACCCCCACTGCACGCCGCCGAGGAACGCCAGGATCACCGCCCCGTACGAGACCAGCCCGGACGTCGCGCGCGCCACCCGGTCGTCGTCGATGCCGCTCGACGCCCACCATCCGAACGCGAGGAACGGGATCAGCCCCGCGAGGCCGAGCGCCACGGCCATGGTGGGCAGTCTGCGCGTGGTGGTGGGCAGTCCACGGATGCTGTCGCTCATGGCCGTTTTGTAGCCGGTTCGGCGCGCGGCCGCGACCGGCTATGGTGGGCGTGTCGAAGTGGGTGGGACGGATGGCGCTGGTCGTCGAGATTGCGGTCGTATTGTTGCTGATCGGGCTGAACGCGCTGTTCGCGCTGAGCGAGCTGGCGTTGGTCTCGGCCAACCGGGCACGCCTCGCGGTGCTGGAGAACAAGGGCGTCTCCGGGGCCGCCCGCGCCCGCGCCCTGTCGGACGACCCGCAAAAATTCCTGCCGACGGTGCAGGTCGGCATCACCCTCATCTCGATCCTGTCGGGCGTGTTCGGCGGCGCGCAGGTCTCCGCCGGGGTGACGCCGTGGCTGATCGACCTCGGCCTGTCCGCCCGTGCCGCGAGCAATCTTTCGCTCACGCTGGTCGTGCTCGCGATCACCTACCTGACGCTGGTGCTCGGCGAGCTGGTGCCGAAACAGCTCGCGTTGCGGCAGCCGGAGCGGGTCGCCGTCGC
The DNA here is from genome assembly GCA_963756975.1 of uncultured Alphaproteobacteria bacterium. Lineage (GTDB taxonomy): Bacteria > Pseudomonadota > Alphaproteobacteria > Acetobacterales > Acetobacteraceae > CAVRQM01. The sequence continues at coordinate 2,008,665 of CAVWPS010000002.1, forward strand.
CGTCGCCGCCCCGTTGCAGTGGCTGGCGCGGGCGGCGACGCCGCTGGTGTGGGTGCTGTCGCAATCCTCGTCCGCGATCATGCGCCTGCTCGGCCACCGGGAGCAGCCGACGCAGACGGTGACCGAGGAGGAGCTGAAGGCGATGCTGGTCGAGGGCGAGCAGACCGGCGTGATCGAGGCGGAGGAGCTCGGCATGATCGAGCGGGTGTTGCGGCTGGCCGACAAGCCGGTGCGCGCGATCATGACGCCGCGCACGGATCTGGCCTGGATCGACCGCACCGACACGCCGGCCGAGATCGTGGCGACGCTGCGGGAGGAGGATCACAGCCGGTTCGTCGTGTGCGACGGCGCGATCGATAACCCGGTGGGGGTGGTGCGGGCGAAGGATTTGCTCGACCGGATGCTGAACGGTGCCGAGATGAGCATCGCCGACGCGATCCGCACGCCGATGATCCTGCCGGACACGACGACGGCCCTGGATGCGCTGGAGCGGCTGCGGACCGATCCGATCGGGCTCGCCTTGGTGATGGACGAGTACGGCAGTTTCGAGGGCGTCGTCACGGCGGCCGACGCGCTGGCGGCGATCATCGGCGTGCCGCCGACCGAGCCGCACCCGTCCGATTCCGGATCGCCGGCCGGCGACGGCGTGTTCGTGCTGGACGGCATGATGCCGGTCGATGAAGTGAAGGCGCGGCTGCACCTGCCGCCCTTGCCGGCGGCGGGGAGCTATCACACCTTGGCCGGGCTGCTGCTGGCGCTGCTGCGCCGGGTGCCGCGCGCCGGCGACCGAATGGTGTTCGGCGGCTGGCTGTTCGAGGTCGTCGCGATGGACGGCCGCCGGGTCGAGCGGGTGCGGGCGAGCCGGGAAACTCTGGCGGAGGGATGAGGGATGATGGCCAAGGCGGATCCGGAGCAGAAAGCGGTCGTCGCGCGGGTGATGGACGAGTTCAAGCACGGCGATCTGAAGGGCGGCGGCGGGCAGAAAGTTCGCAACCCGAAACAGGCGATCGCCATCGCGCTGAGCGAGGCCGGCGAGTCGAACCGTCAGACGCCGGCGCAGAACCGCGCGCGGCTGGCGCACACGAAGGCCGCCGGAGGCGGTGCCACGCGCGCCGATCTGTATGCGGAGGCGACCCGGCGCGGGGATCAAGGGACGCTCGCGAATGACCAAGGACGAGCTGGCCGCGGCGGTGACGTCGTGAAGCGGATCGCGGCGGCTTTGTTCGGAGTGTGCCTGTTCGGCGGTCTCGCCTGGGCCGCGACGCCCGACGAGATCGTCGCCAACCGGCAGAACGTGATGAAGCAGATGAGCCACATCGGGAAGGATTTCAAAGGCGCCGACGGCACCGACACGGCCAAATTGTCGCCGGAAGCCGACAAGTTGGCCGACCTCGGCCACGACATCGCGGCGATGTTCCCGGTCGGCACCGAGGAGGCGCACGAGACCGAGGCGCTCCCCTATGTCTGGAGCAACCGGGCCGATTTCGAAGCACGCTCGGCTCAGTTCGCGGCCGATACAGCCAAGCTCGCCCAACTCGGCCACGGCAAGGATCCGGCCGCCCTCACCGCGCAATGGGCGGTGGTGCAAAACGAATGCGGCGCCTGCCACCGCAATTTTAAGCACCACTAGCTCTCGAGCGGCGACAATCCCGCGGCGACGCCGAACGCGCCGGGCAGTCCGCCGCGCGGAAACAGCCGGGTGACGTGGCCCATCTTGCGCCCGGGCCGCGCCTCCGCCTTCCCGTACAGATGGCCGATCAGGCCGGGCGTTGCGAGCACCGCAGGCCATTGCGCCATGCCCTCGGCGCCGATCAGGTTTTTCATCGCAGCGTCCGAGTGCCGGGCCGCCGGCGGCAACGGCAGGCCGGCGACGGCCCGGATGTGCATCTCGAACTGGCTCGCGGGGCAGGCATCGATCGTCCAATGAAAACTGTTGTGCGGGCGGGGGGCCAACTCGTTGACCAGCAACGCCGTGCCGTGGCGCACCGGGTCGGCGACGACGAACATCTCGACCGCCAGCACGCCGATCAGGTTCAGCTCCGTCGCCACGTGACACGCGATCCGCCGTGCCTCGGCCGCAACCTCGTCGGTGATCCGGGCCGGGGCGAGCGTGACATCCAGGATGCCGTCGCGGTGGGCGTTCTCCACCGCGTCGAATGCGACAACCGAGCCGTCCTCGCCGCGCGCCACCAGGACGCTGACCTCCCGCGCGAAATCGACCATGCCTTCGAGCACGAACGGGGCAGGCGCCAGATGGCCCGGCGGCGGCGCGTCGAGCGTCAAAAGCCTGGCCTGGCCGCGACCGTCGTAGCCGAGCCGCGTCGTCTTCAGGATCGCCGGCGCGCCGATCTCGGTCAGTGCGGCCGGCAATGCGCCGAAATCCGCGACCGCGAGCCACGGCGCGGTCGGAACGCCGATCCCGTTCAGGAACGTCTTTTCGAGAACCCGGTCCTGGCTGATCCGCAGCACCGACGGCGACGGATGCACCGGGCGCAGGCTGGCCAGCAGGTCGAGGCCGGCGGCCCCGACATTCTCGAACTCGAACGTCACGACATCCACCGCAGCCGCGAAGGCGCGCAGCGCCGCCTCGTCCTCGTAGTCGCCGATCGTCACCGACGCCGAAACCTGTGCGGCCGGTCCGTCCGTTTCGGGCGTCAGGATGTGGGCGCGGTAGCCGAGCCGGGCGGCCGCGATGGCCGACATCCGCCCGAGCTGCCCTCCGCCGACGATGCCGATCGTGCCGCCGGGCGGCAGCTGCGTCATGCGACGGTGTCCAGCACCTCGGCGGTCTGCCGCGCGCGCCATGCCTCCAGCCGTTCGGCGAGCGCGGGGTCGGACAGGGCCAGGATCGCCGCCGCGAGCAGGCCCGCGTTGATCGCGCCGGCCCGGCCGATCGCAAGGGTCGCGACCGGCACGCCGGCCGGCATCTGCACGATCGACAGCAGGGAATCCACACCGCGCAGGACGGCACTTTCGACCGGCACGCCGAGCACCGGCAGCGCCGTCCAGGCGGCGCACATGCCGGGCAGGTGCGCGGCCCCGCCGGCACCCGCGACGATCACCCGCAAGCCGCGCGCCGACGCCGAGCGCGCGTAATCGCGCAGCCGGTCCGGCGTACGGTGGGCCGACACGATCCTGGTCTCATGCGGGACGCCGAGCGCGGCGAGCGTATCGGCGGTGTGTTTCAGCGTGTCCCAGTCGCTGCGGCTGCCCATGATGACGCCGACCAGCGCAGCCTCGCTCAAGCGATGTCGTCCGGGATCAGGTGGCTCTCCAGCCAGGTAATCTCGTCCTTCAGCAGCAGCTTGCGCTTCTTCAGCCGCATCAGCTGGAGCTGTTCGAGCGTGCTGCCCTCGGCCAGCCGCGCGATCACGGTGTCGAGGTCGCGGTGCTCGCTGCGAAGTTCGTGCAGCTTGCGCCGCAGCATGTCCGGATCGCTGGTCATCGCCTCGTTCCTACCACGGATCACGGAGCGTTGCAGGGGCCGATGCGGTTCGTGCGTGCATTCCCGAGGCCGGGCCTGTTACCGTTTCGCGTCACCACGAGGAGGCTTTGAATGCGCCTGCAACCCCGTATCGACAGTCTGGAGACCCGTCATGTCGCGCTCGATGCCCGGCTCATGGAGGAGGACCACCGCCCGCAACCGAACGAGCTCGAGGTCGCGCGGCTGAAACGGGAGAAGTTGCGGGTCAAGGACGAACTCGAACGGTTGCGCGCCCAAGCCTAGCGATTCCGCCGCGGGGAGCGGGATCGCTCCCCGCGGCGGATGCTCGCCTAGGCCGCTTCGGCGGTCTCCGGCATCGGCGGTGCCGGCACCGCCTGACCCTCGCGGATCAGCCGGTCGTTCGCCTGCGCCACCATCGCGTTCAGGTCGGTCTGGCTGCACAGCCCGAGGGTCACCGGATCGCGCGGCTTGATGTTGGAGCTGTTCCAATGCGAGCGGTCGCGCACCTTGGAGATCGTCTCCTTGGTCGTGCCCATCAGCTTGCCGATCTGGGCGTCGCTCAGCTGCGTGAAGTTGCGCAGCAGATACGCGATCCCGTCCGGCCGGTCGGTGCGCTTGGCGACCGGCGTATAGCGGGCGGCCTTGTTGCGCTTCGGCAGCTGGATCGTGCTGGCCATCAGGTTCAGCCGCAGCTCGGGGTCTTTCTCGACGCGCTTGATCTCGGCGTCGGTCAGCTGACCGTTGGCGATCGCGTCGTAGCCGACGATCCCTTGCGCGACTTCGCCATCGGCGATCGCCTGGATCTCCAGCGGGTGCATCCCGCAGAAATCGGCGATCTGCTCGAAGCTCAGGCCGGTCTTGTCGATCAGCCAAACGGCCGTGGCTTTAGGCATCAGCGGAAGGGTCATGGCACACTCTCCTGGAGGCCGACGCGGCCACGCGGGAGATCACCGGGGCCGGACACGCCGGAAGTGGGGATATGGGGCGGACGGCACGAAAGGGTCAAGGAGAATGGGCTTGACGGACGACGATTTACCGAAGCTGAAGCGGGCTCCCCTGGAGCGCCCCGCGTTCTACGAATGGGGGGTGGCGGAACTGGAAGATTACATCGCCGACCTGCGGGCCGAGATCGCGCGCACCGAGGCGGCGATCGCCGGCAAGACGAGCCATCGTGAAGCGGCCGAAAGCGTGTTCGGGAAGCTGAAATAGGCGAGGGGGACCGGTCGCCCGGTCCCCCTCCGTTTCATCAGGCGGCCGGTCGTTACGCCGCCTGCGAGATCGCAGGCTGGTCGTTCGCGGCGCCCTCGATACGCGGGGCGGCGCCGTTGATCGAAATCCGGCGCGGCTTCAGGGCGTCCGGCACGACGCGCTTGAGTGCGACATGCAGCAGGCCGTTCGCGAGGTCCGCGCCGTCGACCACGATGTGGTCGGCGAGGGCGAATTTCCGCTCGAACGCGCGGGCCGCGATGCCACGGTGCAACACCTCGGCCTTCTCGGACTCGCCGCTGATCCGGCCGGCGACGTGCAGCGCGCCGTCCTTGACCGTCAGCTCGATATCGTCGGGACCGAAGCCCGCAACCGCCATCGTCAGGCGGTAGCTGTCCTCGCCGGTCTTATCGATGTTGTAGGGCGGATAGGTCGCCTCGGTGGAGGCCTGTGCGGCGTCCATCAGGCGGGCGAGGCGGTCGAAGCCGATCGCGGTGCGATACAGCGGCGAAAGATTGAAGCTGGTCATGGGAAAACCTCCTGAGAAGCAAGGTCGGATGTTGAAGGCAGCCCGCAGGCCTGCCCTGATCGACGCCCCGGAACCCATCAGGCGTCCCGGACAGGACAGAATTTAGTTTCCGGCCCGGCGGCTTTCAAGAGAAATTTGGCGTCCGATGTCCGCTGCTCGTCCGCGCAAAGGCTTTTCAGAAGGCGGGAAGTGGCAGACCCTCCGGCTCGACAAATTCAGGAGAGCACGAAATGTCCGACACCGCGCTGATCGTCATCGACGCCCAGGAGTCTTTCCGCCACACGCCGGATTGGAACGATACCGAGGCAGCCGCCTTCGTGGCCAGGATCCAGCCGTTGATCGACGGCGCGCGCGCGAAAGAAATCCCGGTCGTCCAGGTGTTCCATGTCGAGGAGGATGGCCCGTTCGCGCTCGCCTCCGGCCTCGTCGTGCCGCTGCAAGGGTTGCGGCTCGAACCGGACGCGGTGTTCCACAAGCGGCGGCACAGCGCGCTGGTCGGCTCGGGCCTCGATGTCTGGCTGACCGAGCACGGCATCCGCCGGCTGATCGTGTCCGGCATCCGGACCGAGCAGTGCTGCGAGACGACGACGCGCCATGCCTCCGACCTCGGCTGGTCGGTCGATTACGTGACCGAGGCGACGCTGACCTTCGCGATGACCGACCGGGCCGGCCGCCAATACAGTGCGGCCGACATCATGGCGCGCACCGAACTGGTGCTGTCGGACCGGTTCGCCCGTATCGCCACGGTCGCCGAGGCGCTCGCCGCGTGACCTTGCCGCGCCGCATCCCGGTGCTGGTCGTGCTGCCGCCGCGCGCGCTGCTGCTCGATGTCGCCGGGCCGGTCGAGGTGTTGCGGGTGGCGCATTCCGTCCAGGACCGGGTGGTGTTCGACGTCGCCTTCGCGGCCCCGACCGACACCACGCACAGCTCGATCGGACTGCGGCTCACGGGTGCCGGACCGTTGCCGGATGCGGTCGCGGACGATGCGGTCGTGCTCGTCGCCGGCGCGGCCGACCGCCCGCTCGGCCCGGTGCCCGACGCGGCGGCGGACGCGGACGCCGAAGATGCGATCGTCGCGTGGTTGCGCGACAAAATCAGGCCGGGGCACCGGCTGATCTCGATCTGCGACGGCGCGCTGCTGGCCGGCCGCGCGGGCCTGCTCGATGGGCACGCCTGCACCACCCACCACGCAAGCTGCGCCCGGCTGGCCGCCATCGCGCCGAATGCCCGCGTGCTGGAAAACCGGCTGTTCGTGATCGACCGGGATCGGCTGAGCAGCGCCGGTGTGACCGCGGGTGTCGATCTGATGCTGCATCTGCTGGCCGAATGGGCCGGGGCGACGGCGGCGCTGGCGGTGGCGCGGACGCTGGTCGTCTACACGCGGCGCGGGGCCGACGACCCGCAACTGTCGCCGTGGCTGGAAGGGCGCAACCATCTGCACCCGGCGATCCACCGGGCGCAGGACGCGATCGCCGCCGATCCGGCGCGCGACTGGTCGCTGGAGGCGCTGGCGATGGTCGCCCACGCGAGTGCGAGGAACCTGTCGCGGCTGTTCAACGCGCATACCGGAATGACGGTGTCGGACGCGGTCAACCGCACCCGGATCGCCGCCGCGAAGGAGCTGCTCGGCGCGACGGCACTCGATATGGAGGCGGTGGCCGAGCAGTCAGGCTTCGGATCGGCCCGGCATATGCGCACGAGTTCTGGCGCCAGTTTTACCCGGCGCCGCCCGCCAAATCCCGCCGTGGTTAGGCCTTCTTGGCGCCGATGCCCGCGAAGCGCTTGTTGAACTTCGCGACCTGGCCGCCGGTGTCCATGATGCGCTGCACGCCGGTCCAGGCCGGATGGCTCTTCGGATCGATGTCGAGCCGCAGCGTCTCGCCGGGCTTGCCCATGCACGACCGGGTCTGGAACGTGGTCCCGTCGGTCATGATGATGGTGACGTCGTGGTAATCGGGGTGAATGCCCGGCTTCATGGCGGCTGTCTTTCTCTGGTGGCCGCCCCGATCCCGACCGGGGCGACGGAGCGGGGCGTATAGCGGCCCGGCGCGTCCCCTGCAATCTTGCCGTCTTCGGTCGGGAGTGAAGACGCCACGATGAATATTCTGTCGATCCAATCCTGGGTCGCGTACGGCCATGTCGGCAACGCGGCCGCCCTGTTCCCCCTGCAACGGCTCGGGGCGGAAGTGTGGGCGATCAACACCGTCCAGTTCAGCAACCACACCGGCTACGGCAGCTGGACGGGAGACGTCTTCACCGAGGCCCAGATTGCCGGCCTGATCGCGGGGATCGAGGCGCGCGGCGTGCTGCCGGACTGCGACGCCGTGCTGTCGGGCTACATGGGCGACGCCTCGATCGGGGCCGCGATCGTGGCCGCCGCCGGGCGGGTGCGGGTGGCGAATGGGCGGGCACTCTATTGCTGCGACCCGGTGATCGGCGACGTGGGGCGGGGCGTGTTCGTGCGCCCGAACGTGCCGGAGTTCATGCGCGACCAGGCGGTTCCGGCGGCCGACATCGTGACGCCGAACCAGTTCGAGCTGGAATGGCTGACCGGCCAGACCGTGACCACGCTCGCCAGCGCCCGCGTGGCCACCGCCGCCCTGCGTGCGCGCGGCCCGGGCACGGTGCTGGTCACCAGCCTGCGGACCGAGGAGACACCGGCCGACGCGCTCGACATGCTGGCGAGCGACGCGCACGGCGACTGGCTCGTGCGGATGCCGTTGCTGCCGATCCAGGCCAACGGCGCCGGCGACGCGACCGCCGCGATCTTCCTGTTCCACATGCTGGCCGGGCGCGGCACGCCAGCTTCACTCGCGGCATCGGCCAGCTCGGTCTGGGGCCTGCTGCGCCGCACCGCCGAGGCCAGGTCCCCGGAACTTCGTCTGGTCGCCGCGCAGGACGAGTTCGTCACCCCTTCGCGAAATTTTACGCCCGTCGCATGCTGACGCCACACTCGTCGCGGGAGCGGTCATGAGGTTCGTGCGTGTCTATGGCCGTTCTCTCGGCTCGCTCGGGCGCGACAAGCCGGTGGCGCTCATGCTGGCGGGTGCCAACCTGCTGGTGGCGGCACTGCAATTCCTCGACCCGGTCCTGTTCGGCCGCGTGATCGGCCTGCTGTCCCGCTCCGACAGCGAACCGGCCGCACAGGTTTGGTCGGAGGCGGTGCAGCTGCTCGGCTTCTGGGCCGGTGTGGGCGCGCTCACCATAGCAACCAACATCGGCGCCGCCTTGCAGGCCGAGCGGCTGGCGCACCGCAACCGGCTGCAGGCGATGAGCCGGTTCTTCGGCCACGTTCTCAGCCTGCCGCTGTCGTTCCACGGCGAGGCGCATAGCGGGCGGATGATGAAGACCATGCTGAGCGGGGCCGACGCCCTGTTCTGGCTGTGGCTCACCTTCTTCCGCGAGCAGCTCAGCACCGTGCTGGCGACCGTCGTGCTGCTGCCGCTGACGATGTTCCTCAACTGGCGGTTGGCACTCAGCCTGATCCTGCTGGTCGTGCTGTTCGTCAGCTTCACCACAATCGTCATCCGCCGCACGGAATCCGGCCAGCGGCGCGCGCAGGCGTTTCAGGTCGCGCTCGCCGGCACCGCGCAGGACGCGCTGGCCAACGTCATGGTCGTGCAGTCGTTCACCCGGCTGCAAGCGGAACAGAAGCTGTTCGGCTCGATCGTCGATCAGGTGATCCGCCACCAGTTCCCGGTGCTGAACTGGTGGGCGGTGGTCAACGTGACGACCAAGGCGGCATCGACCGTGTCGGTGCTGTCGATCGTCGTCATCGGCACGCTGTTGCACATCGAGGGCAAGGCGACCGTCGCCCAGATCGTCAGCTTCATGGGCTTCGCGCAGCTGCTGATCGGGCGGCTCGACAGTGCCATGGGATTCGCAACGAAATTGTTTTTCGAGATGCCGAACCTCGACGAATTCTTCACTGTGTTGGATACGAAAAGCTCAGTGCCCGAGAAGCCAAACGCCATCGTGCTACCGCCCGGCCCCGGAGAGGTCGCGTTCGAGGATGTCGGATTCGCGTACCCCGGCGGCAGCGCGATCCTCAACGACGTGAACCTGCTGGCCAAGCACGGCATGACGGTGGCGCTGGTCGGGCAGACCGGGGCCGGCAAATCGACCGCGATGGCGCTGCTGCAGCGGCTCTGGGACCCGAGCGCGGGGCGGATCACGATCGACGGCCACGACCTTCGCGACGTGACGCTGGAAAGCCTGCGCCGCTCGATCGGCGTGGTGTTTCAGGAAAGCATGCTGCTGAACCGCACGATCGCCGACAATCTGCGGATCGGAGCGCCCGAGGCGAGCCAGGCGGATCTGGAGCGGGCGTGCCGGATGGCCGACGCGCACGATTTCATCGTCCGCCAGCCGAACGGCTACGATACGATGGTCGGCGAGCGCGGCACGACGCTCTCCGGCGGGCAGCGGCAGCGGCTCGCGATCGCGCGCGCGTTGCTGAAGGACCCGCCGATCCTGATCTTGGACGAGGCGACCAGCGCGCTCGACTCCGCCACCGAGGCGCGGGTCAGCCGGGCGCTCCGGGCGCTGATGGCGGGCCGGACGACGTTCATCATCGCCCACCGCCTGAGCACGGTCCGCGACGCCGACGAGATCCTGGTCTTCGATCAGGGACGAGTTGTCGAGCGCGGCACGTTCGACACGTTGCTGGCGCAAAAAGGGCGGTTCGCCGAACTGGTGGCGACCCAGCTCACCAGTTCGCCCGCAACCGGCCCGGTCATGGCGGACGCGGCCTAGCGCGTTTAGTCCGGCAATAACGCTGCGGTCGGACCGTGAAAATTTGCGGGGGGTCAAGTCAACGTTACGCAAAATTATGGTTTTCGAGGGTATTCCGGAGGGCGATCGAACCGCGTATAGTTTTGCTCACTGGCAGGTGCCGATGCGCCGGCACCCTGTAACTTCCATTCGTGAGGCTTCCGGTTTTGCCCGACGACTTATCCGCCGGCGCTCGCATCAGAACCGATCTACGGCTTATTCGCTCGGCGCCGCCGCGTTTGAGCGAGCTTCGCGCGGCGCTTGAGCTGATCGAGCGAAGCGACATTTACACCAATTACGGCCCGGTGAACGCGTCGCTGGAGCACGCCTTCGTCGATCGCTTCGGCTCCGGGGCGTGCCTGACCGTGTCCAGCGCGACCGTCGGTCTGATGCTGGCGATGAAGCATGCGTCGCATCGCCGCCCGGGCCGGACATACGCGGTCATGCCGAGTTTCACCTTCGCGGCCACGGCGCAGGCGGCGCTCTGGGCGGGGCTGACGCCGGTGCTGTGCGATATCGACCCGACGGACTGGCTCGCATCCGAAGCGTCCGAGCAGGCGATCATGGACGAGTATGGCGAGCGGGTCGCGGTGATGGTTCCGTGCGCCACGTTCGCGCAGAGCCTCGACCTCTCGCGCTACCGGACGTTCGAAGCGCGATACGGCTGCGCCACGGTGCTCGATGCCGCACCGGCGCTCGGGACGTTGCGCGACGGCGTCCAGATCTCGGCCGGCGGCGGCGCGCTGTCGGTGTTCTCGATGCACGCGACCAAGGCGTTCGCGACGTTCGAGGGCGGCGTGCTCCACTCGGACGACCCGGACATCATCCACGAGCTGCGCGGCATGGGGAATTTCGGCTTCAGCGGGAGCCGGTCCGCCATCATGCCCGGCCTGAACAGCAAGCTCTCGGAAGTCTCCGCACTGCTCGGGCTCGAGCAGATCGACCGCATCGACGAGATCGCGGCGCGGCGCACGCGGCTCGCGAGCGTGTACCGTGAGAGGCTCGCCGGATTCGAGATGCAGCCCGACACCGGGGAGGCGCAGGCGCACATGTTCATGCCGGTGTTGCTGCCGCGCCGCCTGGCACCACACCGCGGCGGATATCCAGGGCCGCCTGAAATACGCGGGCGTGGAGACCGGGGCCTATTACAGTCCACATCTGGCCGAGCAGCCCTATTTCGCCGCCGAATGCCGCTTCGGACAGCTTCCGGTGACCCAGGACGTGGCGGACCGCGTGCTGGCGCTTCCGCTGCACGAGCGGATGAGCGTCGCCGACGTGGCCCGGGTGACCGACGGCCTGCTGCAAGCCTGCGGCGACGTATGACGTCGGGCGCGATCCGGCTGTACGACGCGTTTTCGGCCGAGTACGACCAGGCGTTCGACACCGACGTTGTCAGGGCCGGCTACGAGCAACTCGGGTGGGAGTTGTTGCGGGATTTACTGCCGGAGCCGCCCGGCCTGATCGTCGACGCTGGCTGCGGGACAGGCCGCGGCATCGCGCGCCTGCTGGACCTCGGACACCGGGTGATCGGCGTCGAACCCGCGCCGGGAATGCAGGACGTGCTGCGCCGCCGCTTCGCCGGCGCGGCGAATGTCGAACTGCTCGAACACGGGTTCGAGGACGCGCCGGTGGCACCCGGTTCGGCCGACGCGGTGGTCGCCAACGGATCGCTGCAATACGCGCCCGATCCGGAAATCGCGTTCGCCGCCCTCGTGCGCTGGGTCCGGCCGGGCGGCCTCGTCTGTGTGCAGGTGGACGGCCTGGTGAACGTCGTGATGGAGCTGATCCGGCAGGGCCGCGTCGACGAGGCGATCGAGCGCGGCCGCGACGGTTGGGGCGCCTATAGCTGGGGCGGCGAATCGGCGCGGGTCCGCCTGTTCGACCGGGTCTCACTCACCGCCGCGATGCATGCCGCCGGTTTGCGGCGGGTCGAGGTGCGGGGCTTGCTGGTGAGCACGGCTTGCATGAGCCGGCAGACCGTCGCGGACCGGCTGACGGCCGGCGGCATCGACACAGAACGCGCGTTGACCGCATGCCCCGGGCTCGCCGACGCCGGAAAGCATCTGATGGCCTGGGGCCTGCGGGCCTGATCGCCGGTCGATGAGCCATCACAACCGTCCGGCTCAGGTGCACCTGTTCGCGATGTGCCTGAACGAGTTGAGGATGATCCCGCATTTCCTGCGCCACTACGCCGGCCTGGTGACGCATTTCCACATCTTCGACAACGGCTCGACCGATGAGAGCCTGCGCCAGCTCTCCGGCGATCCGCGCATCGTCGTCGAACCATTCAAGACCGAGGGCGACAGCTTCGTCCTCACCGCGCAGCGGCTGATGAACACCGCCTGGAACCGGAGCCGGGAAGCCGACTGGATCATCACGGCGGAAATGGACGAGCATCTTCATCATCCCGATCTGCCGGCTTATCTGCGCCATTGCGCGGGCGAGGGCGTGACCGCGCTGCACGCTGTCGGCTACGACATGATCGCGCGCGACTTCCCCGCCGGCGGGCAGCCTTTGTATGAACAGGTCGTGCGGGGCACACGGTCGCTGCTGTTCGACAAAATGGCCATCTTCGATCCGCGCGCCATCGTCGACAGCAACTACCTCCCCGGCCGTCATCAGTCGAACCCGACCGGGCGCGTCGTCTGGGAGCGGCATCGGCAAGTAAAGTTGCTGCACTTCAAGACGCTCGGGGCCGACTACGTCACCGAGCGGAACATCACGCTGAAGCACGGCCTGCGGGCGGACGATCTCTCCAACAAGTGGGGCGACGCCTACCTGCGGGGCCGTGAACAGGTCGAGCAGGACATCGACCGTATTTTCCCGGCGGCGCGCCGGGTGCCTGGCCTGTCGACACCCGGCGATCCGCTCGACCAGCCGACGTTCGAGGAGGAGAAGGCTCTGCTCGTCGCGTCGGACCTGTTCGACGCCGATTATTACAGCCGGACCAACCCGGACGTCGCAGGCAGCGGAATCGACCCGCTGGTGCATTTCTGCATCTCCGGATGCGGCGAGGGGCGCCGGCCGAACGCGCTATTCGACCCCGTCTTCTACACCGCCGCGTACGGCCTGTCGGCGCGCGGCAAGAACAACGCCCTGGTTGATTACTTGCTGGTCGGCGAGGCGACCGGCCGCCGCCCGAGCGCGGAGTTCGATCCGGCGATCTACCGCGACGTCAACCGCCTGCTGCCGCACCAATCCGTCTTGCGGCACGCGTTAGGGACGGGCTGACTCCAGATCCCGCATGATCGCGTCGACCACCGAGTCCGGGCTGCCGCCGATGTCGACCACGACCGGATGCTCGTCATCGCCCGGCATTTCGAGCGTGGCGATCTGACTGTCCAGCAATGCGGCGGGCATGAAGTGGCCTTTTCGCGCAGCCACACGCTGCATCAACATGGCGCGGTCGGCATGCAGCACCACGACGCCGACACCATTGCGGCCGACGCCGAGCCGCTCGCGGTAGACGCGCTTCAACGCCGAGCACGCCACCACGCCGTGCGTGCCGTCGTTCACCCGCGCGTCGATCCAGGCAGCAATCGCATCGAGCCACGGCCAGCGATCCTCATCGGTGAGCGGCGTGCCACCCGACATCTTGGCCACGTTCGCCGCCGGATGCAGCGCGTCGCCTTCGAGGAACGGCCAACCGAGACGTGCGGCGAGCGCCTCGCCGATCGTCGTCTTGCCGCTCCCCGACACGCCCATCAGCACAAGCACCGAAGCCGTCACGCAAGCGACGCCCAGCTGTCGCGGTTGTCGGTCAGCAAGGTATCCGCCGCCGCCGGTCCCGCCGAGCCAGCCGCGTACATCTGCACCGGCACCGTCTCGCTCGCCCACAGATCGAGGATCGGCTGGACCGCGCGCCAGCCCGCCTCGACGTTGTCGGCCCGCTGGAACAGCGTCGCGTCGCCGATCAGCACGTCGTACAGCAGCGTCTCGTAACCGGTGGCGCTGCCGGTCTTGAAGTAGTCGCCGTATTTCATGTCCATCGTCACCCGCTCGAGCTTCAGCCGCGGGCCGGGAACCTTGGCGCTGAAGCTGAGGCTGATGCCCTCGGTCGGCTGGATGTGCAGCGTCAGGATGTTGCGCTTCATGTAATCGACGTCGGTGTCGCGAAACAGCGTGAACGGCGCAGGCTTGAAATGGATCACGATCTCGGTCTTGCGCGTCGTCATGCGCTTGCCGGTGCGGATGTAGAACGGCACCCCCGCCCACCGCCAGTTATCGATCGTGAACTTCAGCGCGACATACGTCTCGGTGTTGCTGTCGGCGGCCACACCCGGCTCGGCCCGGTACGCGGGATAGTCGGTGTCGCCGATCTTGCCCGCCGCATACTGGCCGCGAATGGCGTTGGTGCGCGCCTGCTCCGGCGTCAGCGGATGGATCGCGTCGACCACCTTCGCCTTCTCGCCGCGCACCGCGTCGGCGTCGAAGCTGTTCGGCGGCTCCATCGCGACCATCGCGAGCAGCTGGAACATGTGGTTCGGCACCATGTCGCGCATGGCCCCGGTCGGCTCGTAGAACTTCGCCCGCTGCTCGACACCGACCGTCTCGGCGGCGGTGATCTCGACATAGTCGATGTGGTCGCGATTCCAGATCGGCTCGAACATCCCGTTCGAGAAGCGCAGCGCCAGGATGTTCTGCACCGTCTCCTTCCCGAGGAAATGGTCGATCCGGTAGATCTGCGTCTCGTCGAGCACTTTCAGAATGCGCGCGTTCAGCGCCACCGCGCTCGGCAGGTCGTGGCCGAACGGCTTCTCGATCACGACGCGGCGGAAGACGCCGTCCTTGTCGTCCACCAGATCGGCATGGCCGAGCATGTCGATGATCGGGCCGAAGAACCGGTCCGCGACGGCGAGGTAGAACACCGCCGAACGGTTGCCGACCCAGTCTCGCAACTTGTCGAACGTGTGCGGGTCGGCGAAGTCGGCCGACTGGTAGCTGAGCCGGTCCGCGAGCCAGGTCAGCCGCGTCTGGTCCAGGCTGTCCGGATGGAACTCGCCGCCGCGATCCTTCAGGAAGCTTTCCATCGACGCGGTCTGGCGCTCGCGAAACATGCCGTCGTCGCCGGGCGCCAGATCGACACCGCGGATTTCGAACTCGTCCGGCAGCAGGCCCGCGACGGCCAGATTGTACAGCGCCGGCATCAGCAGCCGGCGTGTCAGGTCGCCGCCCGCGCCGAAGATCACCAGCACCGAGGGCGGGGCCATCGGCGCGGTCTTCATGAACGAGGGGTTGGTGGACAGGTGGCCGTCGAGAACCTGCATCGCCTCAGGCTTTCGCGCGCTGAGCTTGGGCGCGCTGAGCCTGGGAGCGGGCCGCTTCCAGCACCGCTTTCGGCGTGAAGCCGAACTTCTCCTGCAGCTTCGCGAGCGGTGCCGACGCGCCGAACGTGTGCATGGCGATGATCGCGCCGTCGAAGCCGGTGTAGCGATCCCAGCCCATCGTCGCCGCCTGCTCGACCGCCACGCGGGCCGTCACCGCGCGCGGCAGCACGCTCTCGCGGTAGGCGTCGTCCTGCTTCTCGAACAGGTCGAAGCTCGGCATCGACACGATGCGCGCGTGGATGCCTTCTTCGGCCAGCGCGTCGGCCGCACCGACGACCAGCGACATCTCGCTGCCGGTCGCCATCAGGATCACGTCGGGCTTGCCGCCCGGCGCGTCGCGCAGAACGTAGGCGCCCTTCCGCAGGCCGTCGGCGGCGGCGAACTTGGTCCGGTCCAGCGTCGGCAACGCCTGGCGCGACAGGATCAGGCAGGTCGGCTCGTCCTTGCTCTCCATCGCCACGCGCCACGCGACCGCGACCTCGTTCGCGTCGCCCGGCCGGATCGTGTGCATGCCGGGGATCGCCCGCAGGCTCGCCAACTGCTCGATCGGCTGGTGGGTCGGCCCGTCCTCGCCGACGCCGATGCTGTCATGGGTGAAGATGTAGATCACCGGCACTTCCATGATCGCGGACAGGCGGATCGGCGTCCGCATGTAGTCGGAGAAGATCAGGAAGCCGCTGCCGTAGCTGCGGATGCCGTAGGTCGCCATGCCGTTCACGATCGCACCCATGGCGTGCTCGCGAATGCCGAAATGCAGGTTGCGGCCGCCGTATTCGCCGGCCTCGAAGCTGCCGGCACCCTGGAACGTCATGTTGGACTTGGTGGACGGGTGCCAGGTCGGCGGCACCGCCGATCAGCCACGGCACGTGCGGGCCGATCGCGTTCAGCACCTTCTGGCTGCTGTCGCGGCTGGCGAGGCCCTTCGCGTCGGCGGCGAACACCGGGATCTCGCTATCCCAGCCGGCCGGCAGCTCGTGGCCGATGATCTCGTCGATTTCCTTGGCCAGATCCGGGTATTCGCTGCGGTAGCGGGCGAACAGCGCGTCCCACGCCTCGCGCCCGGCCTTGCCGCGGGCGCCGATCTTCTCGGCGAAGCGCTCCCGCACGCCGTCGGGGATCAGGAACGACGCATCCTCGGGCCAGCCGTAGGACTTCTTGGCACCCTTGATCTCGTCCACGCCCAGCGGCTCGCCGTGCGCCTCGCGCGTGCCGGCCTTCTTCGGCGCGCCGAAGCCGATCTGGCTGTGGACGCGGATGAAGCTCGGCCGGTCGGTGGTCGCCTTGGCCGCCTGCAGCGCCGCCAGCACAGCGGCGCGGTCCTCGGAATGGGCCACGTCTTGGACGTGCCACCCATAGGCGGCGAAGCGGGCCATCACGTCCTCGTCGAAGGCAAGGTCGGTGCTGCCCTCGATCGTGATCCGGTTGCTGTCGTAGACCCAGGTCAGGTTGCCGAGCCGCAGGTGGGCGGCGGTCGAAGCGGCCTCGGAGCTGATGCCCTCCATCATGTCGCCGTCGCCGGCCAGCACGTAGATGTGGTGGTCGAAGATGTCGAAGCCCGGCTTGTTGTAGCGCGACGCGAGCGCCCGCTCGGCCATCGCCATGCCGACCGAGTTGCCGCAGCCTTGGCCGAGCGGGCCGGTGGTGGTCTCCACACCCGTCGTCAGGCGGTATTCCGGATGGCCGGGGGTGCGGCTCGACAGCTGCCGGAACTGCTTGATGTCGTCGAGGCTGACCGCCTCGGCCCCGTCCGGCTGCCGCACATCGGCGAGATACAGCAACGAATACAGCAGCATCGACGCGTGGCCGACCGAGAGGACGAACCGGTCGCGGTTCGGCCAGTCCGGGTGATGCGGATCGTAGTTCAGCATCTCCTGCCAGATCGTGTAGCCGACCGGGGCCATCGACATCGGGGTGCCGGGATGGCCGGAGTTGGCCTTCTGCACCGCGTCCATGGCCAGCGTGCGCATGGTGTCGATGGCCGTCTTGTCGATGTCCGCCGTCTTGTTGAGATCGCTCATGGCCGGTTCCCCCGAGAATATTCCGTCTGCATAGCGCAACACGGGACCGGCTGGTAAGTTGACCCGCAAGACAAACGCCGTGTCCGCGCGACACATGTAAGCGACCAGGGAACTCCGAATGACCGACGCCAATGCTGGCCCAATCCGCCTCGTCGTCACCGATGTCGACGGAACACTGGTCAAGCACGACAAGACGCTCGCCCCCGGCACGATCGCGGCCGTGAACAAGCTGCGCGATGCCGGCATCAAGTTCGGCCTGGTCAGCTCCCGCCCGCCGCACGGGCTCGACGTGCTGCTGAAACCGCTCGGCGTCGACACGCCGCGGGCCGGGTTCAACGGCGGCGAGGTGCTGGGGCCGGACGACGCGCGGCTGTCCGAGTTGCTGATCGACGCCGGCGCGGTGCGGGACGCGGTCGAACACCTGTCCGCGAACGGCGTCGACAGCTGGATCTTCGCCGACGGCAAATGGTACCTGACCAACCCCGATGCGCATTACGTTCCGCGAGAGAAACTGTCCGTCTCGCTCGACCCGACCCTGGTCCCCGACCTCGCCCCCTATTACGGCCGGGTCCACAAGCTGATGGCGACGTGCGAAGATTTCGCGCTGATGGCCCGCATGGAGGCCGAGGTCGCGACCTTGCTCGCCGGCCGCGCCACCGTGCTTCGCAGCCAGAACTACTATCTGGACGTCACCCACCCGCAGGCGAACAAGGGCTATGCGGCCCAGCAGCTCGCCCGCCTGCTGGATATCCCGGATAGTGCCATGTGCTGCCTCGGCGACATGCCGAACGATGTGCCGATGTTTCGCGTCGCCGGCATGTCGGTCGCGATGAGCAACGGGCCGGAATCGGTGCAGAAGCAGGCGCAATACGTGACCGGCGACGCCGAGGGCACCGGCTGGGCCGACGCGATCGAACGCTACGTGCTGCCGCGCGCCCCTTGAGGTTCTAGCGCGCAATCGAGACATAGCCCGGCCGCCTCGACCGTCGCCGAGCGGAGCTTGAAGCCGGTCCGGGCACCCGCCTCGGACAGGGCGATCGTGATCGCCGGCTCATCGAGTTCGGTCACCCGGCCGCACCCGGTGCAGATCAGGAATTGCGCCGTATGCGCGTCCTCCTCGCCGTCATGGTGGTGGGCGCAGCCGACATACGCGGCCAGCCGTTCGAGCCGGTGCACCAGCCCCTCGGACACCAGAAAGTCGAGCGCCCGGTAGACTGTCGGCGGGGCCGCGCTGCGTCCGTCCCGTAGCTTGGCCAGGATGTCGTAGGCCCCGATCGGCCGATCCGCCTCGAGGATCAGCGACAGCACCGCGCGCCGCACCGCGGTCAGCCGCGCGCCATGCCGCGCGCAAATGGCCGCCGCCTCGTCGAGTGTCGTCTCAAGCTGCCGGTCGGCCATGCGGTGACATGGGGTGGCGGGAACAGGCGCGTCAATGTTGACCGATGAAACGTTATAACATACCAAACGCGGACCTTCGGAGGGCATTCGATGCGGTGGCTTTGGTTTGCTTTGACACTTGTCGCGACACCCGCAATGGCGGCCCCGGTGCGGATCGTGGCCGCCGAGGACGTCTACGCTGCCGTGGCGCGCCAACTGGCACCGGACGCGACCGTCACGTCGATCCTGCACAACCCCGACCAGGACCCGCACAGCTTCGAGGCCAGCGCGTCCATCGCGCACGACGTCGCCGCCGCCCAGATCGCCGAGGTGAACGGGGCCGATTACGACCCGTGGATGGACCGGCTTCTGGCGACCTCGCCAGCGCCCGGCCGGCAGGTGATCGACATCGCTGGCCTGCTGGGCCGCAAGCCGGGCGACAACCCGCACCTCTGGTTCGACCCGCGGGCGATGCCCGCTTTCGCCCGCGCGCTGGCCGCCGATCTGGACCGCGCGGACCCGGCAGGCACGGCCGATCACGCCGCGCGGCTCGAGCACGTTCCTGGACTCGCTGAAGCCGCTCGACGCCCGGATCGCGGCCCTGAAGCAAAAGTATGCTGGAACGCCGGTGACCGCGACCGAGCCGATCTTCGGCCCGCTGTCGGGCGCTCTCGGGCTCACCATGCGAAACGAGCGATTCCAGGTCGCGATCATGAACGACACCGAGCCGCGCGCGTCCGACATCCGCGCCATGGAGGCCGATCTCCGGCAGCGGCGGGTCCGGTTCCTGGTCTACAACCGGCAGGCATCGGACCGGATCGCGGAGCACATGCGGACAATCGCGGCGGCGGCGCACGTTCCGGTCGTCGGCCTGGAGGAGACGTTGCCGGACGGCGTCACATCGTACCAAGCCTGGGTCGGACGGACCCTCGACGCCGTCGAACAGGCGCTCGGCACGCCGTGAGTGCGATCGTGCTCGACGCGGCGACCATCCGGCTCGGCGGCCGCGTGATCCTGGACGCGGTCAGCCTAGCAGTGCCGGACGGCGCGTTCGTCGGCGTGCTCGGCCCGAACGGTGCCGGCAAGACGACGTTCTTGCGCGCGTTGCTCGGCTTGGTCCCGCTCGCGGAGGGCCGGATCACCGTGCTCGGCCGTGCACCGTCCCGCGGCGACGCCCGGATCGGGTTCATGCCGCAAAGCCGCGTCACCACGGCCGCGATGCGCCTGTCCGGCCGCGACGTGATCGCCTGCGGGGCGGCGAACAGGGCGGAGGTCGACTGGGCGCTCGGCATGGTCGACGCGACCGCGCTCGGCCGCCGCCGGTCTGGGCGACCTGTCGGGCGGCGAGCGGCAGCGCGTGCTGCTGGCGCAAAGCCTGCTCGGCCGCCCCTCGTTGCTGCTGCTGGACGAGCCGCTGGCCGGCCTCGATCCGCCGCATCAGGCGTCCACGGTCGCCCTCGCCCGCACGCTGGCCCGCGAGCTGCCGGCCACGATCCTGATGACCGCGCACGAGGTGAACCCGCTGATCGGCGCGATCGACCTCGTTCTCTACCTCGGCGGCGGCGGTGCCGCGCTCGGCACGGTCGCGAACGTCGTAAACTCGGAGACGCTGTCGCGGCTGTACGGGGCACCGGTCGCGGTCGTGCACGCGGCCGGGCGGGTGTTGGTGGTGCCAGGGGTCGGCGCGCCGGAGATCGGGCATTGCTGAGCGGTTGGGGGCTGAGCCTGCTCACCGAGGATTTCATGCGCCAGGCCTTCGCGGCCGTCGCGATCGTCGGGCTGATGGCGGGCCTCGTCGGCTACGTGCTCGTGCTGCGGGGCGAGGCGTTCGCCGGCCACGCGCTGTCGCATATCGGCTTTTCCGGGGCCGCCGGCGCCGTCCTCGCCGGGGTGCCGCCGCTGGCGGGACTGGTCGGCGCGACCGTGCTGGGCGGGGTCGGGATGGGGCTGCTCGGACCTCGCGCGGGCGAACGGGACGTCGCGATCGGCGTCGTGCTGACCGCCTCGCTCGGCCTCGGCCTGCTGTTCCTGAGCTTCTTCACCGGCAGCTCCACGCAAGCAACGTCGCTGCTGTTCGGCAACGTCCTGTCCGTCGCGCCGGAGACGGTCTGGGCGCTGGCGGGGCTCGCGGCCGTCACACTCCTCGGTCTGGCCGTGATCGGCCGGAAACTGCTGTTCGCGTCGTTGCAGCCGGAGGTCGCGGCGGCGCGGGGCCTCAACCCGCGTCTGCTCGGCGTCGCGTTCCTCGCGCTCGTCGGCCTCGCCACCGCCGGGACGGCCGAGGTGGTCGGCGTGCTGCTGACGTTCGCGCTGCTGATCGGACCGGGGGCGACCGCATTGCGCCTGACGCCCCGGCTGCGCTGGGGTTTTGCCCTGTCGGCAGCGCTCGCTGTCGGTGAAGGCGTGCTCGGCGTGGCGCTGTCCGGACTGACCGACTGGCCTGCGAGTTTTTGGATCTCGGCCCTGAGCGCCGGCGCCTACCTGATCGCCGCTCTGCTCACCCGGTAAAAGCACGATTGCGTGCCGTTGTCGGCGGTTCGGCCTGTCGTCGCGTTACCCGGCCGCCACAGCCATGGGACGAGATGAAAATGCCCGGTTCACAATCCGACCGCCTCCGCATGCAGGATCCCCGCAAGCAGTATCCCGGCCCGCCTTTCCCGCAACAGCCACAGAACGCGCCCGGTCTGGCCTCGAAGATGGACCCGGTGCCGGACCATGGCGAGACGAGCTACGAGGGCCATGGCCGCCTCACCGGCCGCCGGGCGCTGGTGACCGGTGCGGATTCCGGCATCGGCCGTGCCGCCGCGATCGCCTTCGCGCGCGAGGGGGCCGACGTCGCCCTGGTCTTCCTGCCGGACGAGAAGGCCGACGCGGAGGAGGTGGTGAAGCTCATCACCGCCGCCGGCCGCAAAGCGGTCGCGATCCCGGGCGACATCAAGGACCAGTCGTTCTGCGAGCAACTGGTCGCGCGCGCCGTGAAAGAACTCGGCGGTCTCGATATTCTGGTCAACAACGCCGGCAAGCAGACCAGCGTCTCCGACCTCGAGGACATCAGCGCCGAGCAATTCGACCACACGCTGAAGACGAACCTCTACGCGATGTTCTGGATCACCAAGGCCGCGATGCCGCATCTGCCGCCGGGCGCCTCGATCATCAACACCGCCTCGGTTCAGGCCTACAACCCGAGCGCCTCGCTGGTGGATTACGCGACCACCAAGGCCGGCATCGTCGCGTTCAGCAAGGCCATGGCCAAGCAGGCGATCGAAAAGGGCATTCGCGTCAACGCCGTCGCCCCCGGCCCGTTCTGGACCGTGCTGCAACCGTCCGGCGGCCAGCCGCAGCCGAAAGTCGAGAAGTTCGGCTCGGAGGTTCCGCTCGGGCGTCCCGGCCAGCCGGTCGAACTGGCCCCGGTTTACGTGTTCCTGGCCTCGCAGGAAGCGAGCTTCGTCACCGGCGAGGTCTACGGGGCCACGGGCGGCAACGGCGTCGCTTAAGCAAGCAAGACCCTCACCCAACCCTCTCCCAAAGCGGGAGAGGGCAAGCTTCCTTCTCCCTCTCCCGTCTTCTGGGAGAGGGCCGGGGTGAGGGTCTACGCCCGCGCAACCCTCAACGCGTTCGTGCTCCCGGCCTGCCCGAACGGCACGCCGGCCAGAACCACCACATCCTGCCCCGGTGCCGCGAACCCCTCGGCCCGCGCAAGCTTGACCGCGCGCGTCACCGCCTCGGTCATGCCGTGGATTTCGGCCGTCACCACCGCATGAACCCCCCACACCACCGCGAGCCGCCGTGCGGTGGAATCCTTCGGCGTAAGCCCGATGATCGGCGCCTCCGGCCGCTCCCGCGCGGCCCGGATCGCCGTGCTGCCGCTATCGGTGAACGCGCAGATCGCCGCCGCGCCGAGCACGTGGGCCACCTGCCGGGCTGCCGCCGCCATCGCGTCCGACGTGTTCGGCTCCGGCTCCGACCGGCTCAGCTCGATCCCGCGCCGCCAGCCCGCGTCGCGTTCAACCCGGGCCACGATCCGGTCCATGATGTTGACCGCCTCGAGCGGGAACTGCCCCGCCGCCGTCTCGGCACTCAGCATCACCGCGTCCGCCCCGTCGAACACGGCGGTCGCCACGTCCGATGCCTCGGCCCTCGTCGGTGCCGGGGCGGTAATCATGCTTTCCAGCATCTGGGTGGCCACGACCACCGGCCGGCCGAGTGCCCGCGCCTCGCGCACGATCCGCTTCTGCGCGAGCGGCACTTCCTCCGGCGGCAACTCCACGCCGAGGTCGCCGCGCGCGACCATCACGGCGTCCGACAGCCGCAGGATCTCGTCTAGGTTCTCCAGCGCCTGCGGCTTCTCGAGCTTGGTCATGATCCAGGCCCGGCCCTGCGCGATCTCCCGCGCCTCGGCCACGTCCTCGGGGCGCTGGACGAACGACAGGCCGATGTATTCGACGCCCTGTTGGAGCGCGAACTCCATGTCGATCCGGTCCTTCTTGGTCAGGGCCGGGATCGGCAGCAGCATGTCGGGTACGTTGACGCCCTTGCGGTCCGAGAGCGGGCCACCGACCGTGACCTCGCATTCGAGCGCGTCGCTGCGGACGTGCACGACCCGCATCCGCAGCTTGCCGTCGTCGAGCAGCAGCGTCGTGCCGACCGAGGCCGCTTCGACGATTTCGGGGTGCGGCAGGTTGACCCGCCGCGCGTCGCCGGCCGCCCCGTCGAGGTCCATCCGGAACGACTGCCCGTTCTGCAGAAAGATGCCGCCGCCGCCGAACTTGCCGACCCGCAGCTTCGGGCCCTGCACGTCGGCCAGGATGCCGATCGCGTGGCCGCAATCCTTCTCCAGCTGGCGGATGATGCCGATCCGCGCCGCGTGATCCTCATGGCTGCCGTGGCTGAAATTGAGCCGGAACACATCGGCCCCGGCGTGCAGCAGCTTCGACAGGACGTCCATGGTGGAACTGGCCGGGCCGAGCGTCGCTATGATCTTCGTCCGGCGCGCGCGGCGCAGCCTCATGCGGGTGGAAGACATCGCGAAATCTCCTCGGACGTTTCTTGAACGACACCTGTGACGGCGCTCGTCGGGCGCAAGTGTATCGCATACCGTGACACATGCCGCCAATGGCACCGGCACGCCGGCGGCACCACATCGCCCTTAAACACGGAGATCGCCATGACCGCACCCGACATGGAGCCGCGGACCACCGAAGCGCTGGAGGCGGCGGCGTTCCGCGCCCTGGTCGAGCATTTGCGGGAGCGGTCGGACGTCCAGAACATCGACCTGATGAACTTGGCCGGCTTCTGCCGAAACTGCCTCAGCCGCTGGTACCGCGAAGCGGCGGAGGCGCGGGGCGTGGCGCTGACCGACCCGCAGGCCCGCGAAATCGTCTACGGGATGCCCTACCGGGAATGGCAGGCGCTGCACCAGAAGCCCGCCACGCCAGAACAGGCGGCGACGTTCGCGGCACAGGCCCCCGGTCCGTAGCCGGGACCGTAACAGCGTTGACCCATCCCGGTGTCGCGGCTACCTCCGCGCCTCCCCGACGGAGTTTGCAGGCATGGCATTGGACGCGACCGAGGCACCAGAAGGCGGCGACAGCGCGCAATGGGGCAACATCGCCGGCGACCGGCTGCGCAGCCTGATCGAGCGGATCGAGCGGCTGGAGGAGGAGCGGAAGTCGCTCGGCTCGGACATCAAGGACATCTACGCCGAGGCCAAATCGGCCGGGTTCGACGTCAAAGTCATCCGTCAGCTGATCCGGGTCCGCAAGCTGGAGCCGGCCGAGGTCGAGGAGCAGGAGACCCTGCTCGACGTCTACCGCCGCGCGATTGGCATGTCGTAGGGGCGGAATGGCCTAGCTCCGGCCCCGCCACGGCACCAGCCATTGTTCGGCGGCGCGGATCAGCAGCGACGATCCGATCGCCAGCACGGCGATGGCGAAGATGCCGATGAACACGATGTCGGTCGACAGGAACTCCGACGCCTGCATGATCATGAAGCCGATGCCGCTGGTGGCCGCCACCAGCTCGGCCGCGACCAGCGTGCCCCAGCCGACGCCGACCGCGATCCGCAGCCCGGTGAACAACTCCGGCAACGCCGACGGCAGCATGATCTCGGTGAACACCTGCCAGCCGGTGGCACCCAGAGTCCGCGCCGCGTGGACCCGTTCGCGCGGAACGCCCCGCACGCCGCTTTGGACCGACAGGCAGATCGGCGCGAACATCGCCAGCGTCAGCAGCGTGACCTTCGCGACCTCGCCGATGCCGAGCCAGATGATGATCAGCGGCAGATACGACAGCGGCGGCAGCGGCCAATAGAATTCGATCACCGGGTCGAAGCCGGCCTTCACCCACCGGTTCATCCCCATCACCAGCCCGATCGGGATCGCGGCGGCCGCCGCGATGGCGAACCCGGCGGCGACCCGCAGCAGGCTGGCCATCGCGTGCTCGGGCAGCGTCGCCCCCACGTAGCCGTCCCGCCACAGGCTGATCGCGGTCCGCACCACCTGTGCCGGGGCGGGCAGGAACGGCGGATGCACCCAGCCGCGCGCCGAGGCGACCGCCCACAGGACCAGCACGCCGACGACGACGCCGAGGCTGATCGCGCGCGCCCGCCACCGCAGTTCGGCCGCGCTGACGGTCTTGGGCATGACGACCGCCGAACCGGGGGTGGCCAGCGCCTCCGGTGCCAGGGTCGAGCTCATGCGACACCGGCCGGCAAATGGATCAGCTCGCGGATATCGAGCCGCATCCGGCCGAAGGCGGGGTCGGCCTTGACCTCGGCCGCCGGCCGTCCGGCCACGAATTGCTGGACGAAGCCGGGGCTGAACCGGCCGATGATGCGGCCGGGCCGGGGCGAGAACACCAGGATCTGAGTGCCGAGGAACAGCGCCTCCTCGATCGAGTGCGTGATGAACAGCATCCGCTTGCGCGTTCGCGCCCACAGGTCGACGATCAGCTCCTGCATGACCTCGCGCGTCAGGCTGTCGAGTGCGCCGAGCGGCTCGTCCATCAGCAGCATTTTAGGGTCCGTCGCCAATGCGCGCGCGAGGCCGACGCGCTGGCGCATCCCGCCCGAAAGCTGCCAGATCGGCGCCTGCTCGAAGCCCGCCAGTCCGACCGAGCGCAGCAACTCGGTCGCCTGTGCCCGACGCTCCTTCCGGCCCATCCCGGCCAGCTTCAGCCCGAACGCCACGTTATCGAGCGTGCTCGACCACGGCAGCAGCGTGTCGCGCTGGAACACCACGCCGCGATCGGCACCCGGCCCGGTCACGCCGACGCCGTCCACCGTGATCCGCCCGCCGCTGGGCCGCACGAACCCGGCGATCGCGTTCAGCAGCGTCGACTTGCCGCAGCCGGACGCGCCGAGCCCGACCACCAGCTCGCCGTCGCCGACCGACAGGCTCACGTCGTCGAGCGCCTGCACCATCCGCCCGTCGCCGGACGGATGGTGCACCGACACATGCTCGACCGTCAGCACGATCTTAGTTCGCCGCGTGGACGCTGGACGCCAGATACTCGGGTGCCGACGAACTCGCGTAGCTGTCGGCGACGGTGGTGATCTTGTGCTGGTCCTTCAGGAACGCCGCCGTGTTTTTCAGCGCCGTCGCGATGCCGCCGCCGAGCCAGGTCGCCGAAAGCTGCTCGGCCGCATTCGGGAAACTGTGCGATTTCAGGTCGTCCGCGTGCTGCGCCGGCGTGGCGCCCAGCAGTGCGGCCAGCTTCTTCGTATTGTCCGAGCCCGCGTTCCACGCGTCCGGATGGCTCGTGTAATCGGCGTAGTAGCCGTCGACCGCATGAACGTACGACCGCACGAAGTCCGGGTTGTCGTGGATGAAGGCGGTCGTGAATACCAGCGCGTCGAACGTCGGCGCGCCGCGCGCCGCGACCTGTTCGGCGGTCAGCAGCGACTTGCCGTTCTTCAGCAGCTCATCGAGGGCCGGGTTCCAGACGAACGCCGCGTCGATGTCGCCGCGCGCCCAGCCGGCCACGATCTGCGGCTGCGGAATGGTCAGGAACGTCACCGCGTTTTCCGGGATGCCTTCCTGCTTCAGCACCGACAGCAGCATGTAATGGTCGGTCGACACCGGAGCGGCCGCGAGACGCTTGCCGCGCAAGTCGCCCGGCTTCGAGATGCCGGTGCCGTTGCGGACGATCAGCTGCTCGTCGCGTCCGGCGCCGGACAGGACGTAGACGGCCTGCACGTCGATCCCGTTGCTGACGGCGGCCGCGAACGGGCTCGACCCGACATCGCCGCCCTGCACCGCGCCGCCCGCGATCGCCGCGAAGATTTCCGCACCCGAGTTGAAGCGCCGGAACTCGATCGTCCAGCCGGTCGCGCGCGCGAGCCCGCCGTCCTGGATGCCGACGATGTACGGCAGCGCCTCGGTCTGATACCCGATCGTGACCGTTTTATCGGCCGCCAGCGCGGCGGAGCCGGCGAACGGAAGGGCGAACACGGCGGCGATGGCGGCTCGGCGGGCGATGCGCATGGGGTCTCTTTCTATATTCAACGATGACGCAGCGTTGTCTGCGCCGGTCGGCAGTGTCAATAGCACTTGACGCCGCCGTATGATTACCGGCGTAACTGCGACCGAATAGACAGATTCGGGACCAACACAATGTCGAACTCATTGCTGGCCGACGCCGATACCGCAATCGCCGTGCGGCGGGTCGCCGGACGGATCGGGGCGGAGATCGACGGCGTGACGCTGTCGGGCGATCTGCCGGACGCCACGATCACCAAGATCACCGCCGCCCTTCTGGCCCACCGCGTCCTGTTCTTCCGCAACCAGCATCAGATGACCGACGCGGCGCAGGAGGCGTTCTCCGCCCGGTTCGGAGCGGTCGTCCCGCATCCGACGGCGGGCATCCGGCTCGGCACCGCCGCCGTGCTCGACTATGATTCCCGCGTGTCGCATGGCCGGGCCGACGTCTGGCGCACCAATGTCAGCTTCATTCCGGCCTACCCGAAATACTCGGTCCTGCGCGGCGTCGTGGTGCCGGAATACGGCGGCGACACTGTCTGGTCGAACACCGTGGCGGCCTACCAGAGCCTGCCGGCCGACCTCCGGACGCTCGCCTCGGCGCTCCGGGCGATCCACACGAACGCCTACAACCACGACCTCGAACATCCGGACGCGACGCCCGATCAGCGGCGTTACCACCAAGAAGTGTTCACGTCGGTCGTGCTGGAGGCCGAACATCCGGTGGTCCGCGTCCACCCGGAGACGGGCGAGCGCACGCTGTTGCTGGGCGGGTTCGTCAAACGGCTGGTCGGGCACTCGCAGCGGGAGTCCGACCGGCTGGTCGAGGTGATCCAGAGCTACGTGCAGCGGATCGAGAACACCGTCCGCTGGCGCTGGCGCGAGGGCGATGTCGCGATCTGGGACAACCGCGCGACCCAGCATTACGCCGTCTACGATTACGGCGACCAGCAGCGGGTGATGCGGCGGACGACCGTGCAGGGCGACATCCCGGTCGGCGTCGACGGGCAGCGCAGCAAGGCGCTGGGCTAGGCGGACTCGCCCCGCCCGTAGTTCGGCCAAAGCCGGGGTGTGGCAAGCTCGATCGAGTGGCCGTCCGGATCGCGAAAATACAGCGCGGTCGAGCCGCTGTCCCACTCGATCCGGCTTTCGACCTCGATCCCGGCGGCGGCCAGCGCCCGGTCCCAGTCGGCGAGCGTGTCGTCGGCGATGGCGAACGCCATGTGCTGCGGGCCGCGTCCGTCATGCGGCGGAATGGTGCCGAACGGCGTCGGGCTCGGGTGCGTCGACGCGCCGAGCCGGAACAGCAGCAGCACCTGCGCGCCCGGAACGCCGAGGGCGGCCATCCGGTCGTCGCGTAGGTATTCGGGGAAGCCGAACAGGTCGCGGTAGAATGCCGCCGACCGGTTCAGGTCGGCGACGTACAGCGCGGTTTCGAGGATATGGGTCACGCGGGGCATATCCGCCCCTACGCCGAAACCCCGGCGCGGTTCGCTACGCCGCCTCCGCCATCACCGGCCGCAGCGTCTCGACCGGCTCCGCCTGCTGGGCCCGGAGCAGGTCGCGATACGGACCGGCGCGGTGCGCCAGTTCGAACGGCGAGCCGTCGTCGACCACGCGCCCGTCGGACATCACGACGATCCGGTCGAACCGGCTCAGCGTGCTCAGCCGGTGGGCGATGGCCACGACAGTCCGGCCCTCCATCAGCGTGTCGAGTGCGGCCTGGATATGCGCCTCGCTCTCGCTGTCGAGCGCGCTGGTCGCCTCGTCCAGCAGCAGGATCGGCGAGTCCTTCAGCAGGGCGCGCGCGATGGCGAGCCGCTGGCGCTGGCCGCCCGACAGCTTGCTGCCGCGATCGCCCACGACCGTGTCGTAGCCCTCCGGCAGGGCGGCGATGAAGTCCTCGCAGCGCGCCATCCGGGCGGCGCGCCGCACGTCGGCCTCGCTCGCGTCGGGGCGGGCGTAGCGGATGTTTTCCATCACCGAGCGGTGGAACATCGACACGTCCTGCGGCACCACGGAGACGATCGCGCGCAGGCTTTTCTGCGTCAGCGTGGCGATGTCCTGCCCGTCGATCGCGACCTCGCCGGAGCCGACCGGGTAGAATCGCTGCAACAGCGCCAGCACCGTCGACTTGCCGGCGCCCGACGCGCCGACCAGCCCGACCCGCTGTCCCGGCTCGATCACCAGATCGACGCCGCGCAGCACCGGCGCGCGGCCGGGGTAGCCGAACACCACGTCGCGGAACTCGATCCTGCCATGGGCATCGGAGCGCAATTCGATCGCGGACGGCGCGTCCGGCAGGCCATGCGGCTCGAGCAGGGCCGAGATCGCCTCCTCCAGCCGCGCCACATGCTGCGTCAGATCGACCAAGGCGACAGCGAGATCACGCGTCCCGTGCAGGACAGTGAAGCCGAGCGCCGCGATCAGCATCAGGTCGCCGGGCGACGCGCGGCCGTGCTGCCACATCACCACACCCCACGCGAGCAACCCGCCGCACAGCAGCGCCGTGACGCCGGCATGGATCAGCCGTAGCCGCTCCAGGTAGATCAGGCTGCGGCGGCGGGCGCCCATCTCGGTCGCGATGCGCTCGCCGACGCGGGCATGCTCGCGCAACGTCGCCCCGAAGGCGCGCACGACGCCGATGTTGCCGATGATGTCGACCAGTTCGCCGTCGACGCCCGCCGCCTGCCCCGCATAGGCCCGGTGCAGCGGCGCCCCGCGCTTCGCGAGACCGTAGATCAGGAAGGCCAGGACGAGGCTCACCCCGGCGAGGAACACCGCCATCCACGGGTTCACGGTCGTGATCAGCCCGATCGCGACCAAGACGGCGACACTCGGCGGCAGCACGTTCCAGGTGGTGGTGGTCTCGATCTGGAAGATCGCGTTGCTGGTCGCCGTGATCCGGCCGGCCAGCGTGCCGGGCAGGCGCTCCGCGAAATAGGCCGGCGCGTGGCCGCACAGATGCCCGAACAGGTCGCCGCGCACGTCGCCGGTGACCTTGACGAAGGCGCGCGCGGCCATCCAGCCGCCGATCCGCCACGTCAGGTTATCGGCCAGGATCAACCCGGCCAGCACCGCGAACGCGCCCCAGACCGCTGTCCCGGCGGCGGGCCCGTGCGAGACGACGTCGACCAGCCGTTTCATGCCGTACTGGGTGCAGGTTGCCGCGAGCACCGCGAGCACGACCGAGACCACCACGACCGCGTGTTGGCGCGGGTGGCGGCCGACATAGTGCAGAACGAAACGAAGCGGCCGCGTGCGGAGGGCCAGGGGTGGCATGGATCATCGCCTTCGGTGGTCGGGGGAGCGCGGAAGATCGAATGCCAATAAGGCCCAAATAGGGCGGCGCGGACGACAAAACCGCCATTTCGCGCACTCGCTTTCTTGTCATCGCAAGTGTCACGCGATCGGCGCGCCTCGGCCCCCTTTTCGCCATGTTCGGTTCCTAATCGGATCATGTCGGGCGGTCCGAACATCTGTGACATCGCCGATGCCTTTATGCCGAGCCTTTTTTCTGCTGGACGCCCAACCCAAAGGATCCCGCGCCGATGCGTATCGCCCAAATCGCGCCGTTGTTCGAAGCCGTGCCGCCGAAGCTGTATGGCGGGACGGAGCGTGTCGTCTCCGCGCTGACCGAGGAACTGGTCGGCATGGGCCATGACGTGACCCTATTCGCCAGCGGCGACAGCGTGACCTCGGCGACCCTGCACGCGCTCCGGCCGGAGGCGCTACGCCTCGACCCCAGTATCCGCGATTGGGTGAGCTGCGTGATGCACCAGGTCGAGACGGTGCGCCGGCACTCCCACGAGTTCGACGTGATGCATTTCCACATCGACTATTTCCCGAACTCGGTGATGGCGCGGCAATCGACCCCGTTCCTGACCACGATCCACGGCCGCCTCGACCTGCCGGAGTTCGCGCCGACCTACCGCATGTTCCCCGAAGTGCCGCTGGTCTCGATCAGCAACAACCAGCGCAAGCCGCTGCAGGACCTCGGCTGGGTCCGCACCGTGCTGCACGGGATGCCGGAGGACCGTCTCCGCCCGACCACGCTCGTGCCCGCGCAGGGCGAGGACGCCTATTTCGCGTTCCTCGGCCGGATCTCGCCCGAGAAGGGGATCGAGGCCGCGATCCGGATCGCCGGGCAGGCCGGGGTCAAGCTGAAGGTCGCGGCCAAGGTCGACGTCGCCGACCGCGCCTATTTCGAGAGTGCGGTGCAGCCGCTGCTCGCGACCGCCAACGTCGAGTTCATCGGCGAGATCAACGACGCGCAGAAGCCGGCCTTCCTGTCGAACGCGCTCGCCCTGCTGTTCCCGATCGACTGGCCGGAGCCGTTCGGCCTGGTGATGATCGAGGCGATGGCGTGCGGCTGCCCGGTGATCGCGCGCCGTCGCGGCTCGGTGCCCGAGGTGATGGAGGACGGCGTGACCGGCTTCGTCATCGAGAACGAGGCGGAGGCGGTCGCGGCGATCGGCCAGCTTCACACGATCGACCGGGCCCACGTCCGCCGCCGGTTCGACGCCCGCTGGACCGCGCGCCGGATGGCCGAGGATTACGTGTCGGTTTACGAGGAGCTGATCGAGGCCCGCCAGCCGCGCCTGCGCGCCGTCGGCGACTAGTCACGAGCGGCGAGCCTCTGGCCGGACGTGCCGCGATCAAATCCGGCCAGAGGTAAGGATCTCGACAGCGGGGACGACACGCGCGCCACGGTTCACCGATCGCAACATTTGGATCGCCGGGTGGACCTAGTGTAACACTTCTGAAAATTCGGGAGTGCCACGATGTCGCCTGGTCCACTGAAGCGATGACGCGCGAGAGCGACGCCGATCAGATCACCGCGCGGGTGATCTGGTATTACTACGTCGGCAGCCTGACCCAGCAGGAGATCGCGGACCGGCTCGGCCTGACACGGCTGCGGGTCAACCGAATTATCGGCCAGGCGCGCGCCGACGGCTCGGTCCGGATCGACGTGCGGCTGCCGCTCCTGGATTGCGCCGCCCTGGCCGCCCAGCTCGTCTCGCGCTTCGGACTGGCCGACGCGGTGGTCGTCCCGACGCTGCCCGACCCGGTCGAAACCCGCCGCGTCATCGGCGAGGAAACCGGCCTGCTGGTCGACCGCGTCCTCCATGACGGCCAATCGCTCGGCATCGGCTGGGGCCGCACGTTACGCGCGGCGCTTGCCCGGTTGCCCCGCCGCGCGGGGCCGAGTGCCGCGAGCGGCGTCGTCGGCCTGATGGGCGGGCTGACCCGCGGCTCGGGCATCAACACGTTCGAGGTCTCGACCCAGTTCGCCGACGCGCTCGGGGCGGAGTGCTGGTACCTCACCGCACCGCTGTATTGCCCGAGCGAGCATATCCGCCACGATCTGCTGGCCCATGCGGGCCTCGCCGACGTGATGCGCCGCGCGCGGGAGGTGCAGGTGGCCCTGATCACCTGCGGCGACCTGTCGGACGCCTCGTTGATCGCCTCGCTCGACATGGTGAAAAGCGAACGCGAGGAGCTGTTGTCCAAGGGCGTGGTCGGCGACCTGCTCGGCCATCTGATCGACGCCGATGGCGGGCTGGTCGACGTCGCGCTGAACCGGCAGGTGATGGCGCTCAGCCCCGACGAGCTGTCGCGGGTGCCGGTGTCGATCCTCTCGTCGGGCGGCCTGAACAAGGTCGCGATCATCCGCGCCGCCCTGTCCGCCCGCTACGTCAACCACCTCGTCACCGATGAGGCTTGCGCGACGGCGCTGCTCGCGTAGAGACCGCGCATGGCATTCCTCGGGCTCGATATCGGCACGTCTGGCGTCAAGGCGGTGCTGCTGGACGACAGGCAAACGGTGCTGGCGCAGGCCAGCGCGCCGCTCGATGCGCAACGGCCGAAGGCGCTTTGGTCGGAGCAGGATCCGCAATCCTGGTGGGACGCGACGCAGGCCGTGGTGGCCCGGCTGCGCGACCATCCGGCATGGGCCGGGCTGCGCGCGATCGGGCTGTCCGGGCAGATGCACGGCGCGACTCTGCTGGGCGATGCGGGGCAGGTGCTGCGCCCGGCGATCCTGTGGAACGACGGCCGCAGCGCCGCGCAATGCGCCGAACTGACGCGCCGCGTGCCCGACCTCGCGGTTCGCGCCGGCAACATCGCCATGCCGGGCTTCACCGCCCCCAAACTGCTGTGGGTCGCCGAACACGAGCCCGATGTGTTCGCGGCAACGCGCCACGTGCTGCTGCCGAAGGATTACGTGCGCTTGCGGATGACCGGCGTGATGGCGAGCGACATGTCCGACGCCTCCGGCACGCTCTGGCTCGACGTGTCCCGGCGCGAATGGGACGACACGCTGCTGGAGGCGACCGGCCTGTCGCGCGAGAACATGCCGGCGCTGGTCGAGGGCTCGGCGGTGTCGGCCCGGCTCGATGCCGCGACGGCCGCAGCCTGGGGTTTGTCGCGCGACGTCGTGGTCGCGGGCGGCGGCGGGGACAACGCGGCGTCGGCGGTCGGCATCGGTGCCACCCGCGCCGGCGAAGGCTTCCTGTCGCTCGGCACGTCCGGCGTCCTGTTCGCCGTCACCGACCGCTACGTCCACGCGCCCGAGCGCACGATGCACGCCTTCTGCCACGCGCTGCCCGGCCGCTGGCACGCGATGTCGGTCCACCTGTCCGCCGCCGCCGCCCTGTCATGGGTCGCGTCCCTGGTCGGGGCGGGCGACATCGCGGCCCTGCTCGATGAGGTCGAGGCGTGGGCCGCCGATCCGCGCCACCGGGCCGAGGCGCCGATCTTCCTGCCGTACCTGTCCGGCGAGCGGACGCCGCACAACGATCCGGAGGCGAGCGGCCTGTTCGCCGGCCTGCGGATGGATCACGGGCGGGAGGCGCTGGTGTACGCCGTGCTCGAGGGCGTCGGTTTCGCGTTCGCCGACGGGTTGCAGGTGCTGGCGGATTCCGGGGCCGCGCCGACCAGTTGCCTGCTGGTCGGCGGCGGGGCGCGCAGCGCGTTCTGGGCGCAGCTGCTGGCCGATGTGGTGGGCCTCGATCTATCGCTCCCGGCGGGGGCGGAGGCGGGTGCCGCGTTCGGCGCGGCCCGTCTGGCGATGCTGGCCGCCGGCGGTGACGAGGCGAGCGTCTGCGCGCGTCCGCCGATCGAGCGGCATTTCGTCCCCCGCCCGGATCGTGCCGAGACGGCGAGGCTCACGCGGTTCCGGGCGTTGTACCGGGGGGAACGCGAGGCCCGCGCCTAATGGCCCGCGTTTTCATCACCGGCTCGTCGACCGGGCTGGGCTTGATGACCGGGCAGCTTCTGGCCGAACAGGGCCACGCCGTCGTGCTGCACGGCCGCGATGAGCAGCGGTCCGGCGACGCGCGCCGGGAATTGCCCAGGGCGGAGGCCGTCGTGACTGGCGACCTGTCAACCGTTCGCGGCGCGAAAACCGTCGCCGAACAGGTCAACGCGCTCGGCCGGTTCGACGCGATCATCCACAATGCCGGGGTCGGCTACCGCGAGGCGACGCGGAACGAGACCGAGGACGGCGTGCCGCTGGTGTTCGCGGTCAACGTGTTGGCCCCTTACATCCTGACCGCGCTGATCGAGCGCCCGGACCGGTTGGTCTATCTGAGCTCCGGCATGCACCACGGGGCCGACGCGAACCTCGACGACCTGTTCTGGACGCGCCGACGCTGGGCCGGTTCGACCGCGTATGCCGAGAGCAAGCTGCTGGATGTGCTGCTCGCCTTCGCCGCCGCCCGGCGCTGGCCGGGTACCGTGTCGACGGCGCTCGAACCGGGCTGGGTGCCGACGCGCATGGGTGGCGCGGGCGCGCCGGACGACATGGATCAGGCGCACCGCACGCAGGCTTGGCTCGCCGTGTCGGACGATGCGGCCGCGCGGGCGACCGGCGAGTATTTCTTCCATCTGCGCCGCAAGCCCGCGAACCCGCAGGCGCGGGACCGGGCAGTTCAGGACCGTGTACTGGACGCCTGCGAACGAGTGTCGTCGGTGCGCTGGCCGGACTAGCCTCCGGCGCTGAACCGCCCCTGCAGGAGGACCGGTCCAGGGCGGCTTCGGCTGGACTTGCCGGCGGGCTCGGCCGTCACGATCGCCAGATCCCCGTCGCCGACCGTCTCCGACAGATCGAGGATGCCGCCGGACCGGCCGATGCGTCCGACCAGGATCGGCGTCCGCTCCGACCGGGGTTGCACCCAGATCCCGAGTTCGCTGCCCGCCGGAACGGCCAGCGGACGCACCGCGTCGACCCGCAGCAGAAACGCGCCGAGCACCGACACGCGCATCTCCGGCCGGCCCGCGACGGCGGGCCCGGCCGGATCGAGCGTCGCGGTCCGGTCGATCGGCGGAGAGAGGGCGGCCGGGGCCGCGACCGGGGTAAGCCGGGTCGTCGCGGCGACCGCGCGGATCGCCCGTGGGGGCAGCGTCGGCGACACCTCGGTGATCGGCGGCTTTTTGTCGTCCAGCACGCCGCCGTACATCAGGACCGCGGCACCGGCGGCGGCCAGCACCGCCACGACAGCGATCCCGGCCAGCAGCCGCGAACGGCCACGTGCGGCGGCCGGCTGCCGTTTCGGCACAGCGACGGGAACCACCGTCTCCGCCGCCGCCGGCTTGGCCGGTGCGACGCCGAGTTCGCTCGCGATCCGCAGCCACAACGCCGGGGTCGGTGCCACCGGAGCCGCCAGCGCGGTCAACGGCTCGAGCCGCTCGCTCCATTCGGTGACCCGCCGGGCCAGCGTCGGGTCGCGCGCGGCCCGTTCGCCGAAATCGCGCGCCGCCCCGTCGTCGAGCAGACCGAGCAGGAACTCGGCCGCCAGAATGTCGGGCTCGACCGTCGGCCGTGTCGCGGTTTCGCTCATGATCCGAAACACTGCCGCAAATCGCCGAGCGAGCGGCGGACCAGCGATGTCAGCGTCTCGACCGGAACCTGCTCCCGCTCGGCGATCTGGCGATGGCTCATGCCGTCGAGATACGCCGCCGTCAGCGCCACCCGCGCCCGTGGATCGAGCTTTTGCAGGCACCCGTGCAGCGGCGACATCGGCGTCGGATGCAGGCTGGCGCCGATCGGCCGGCCGCTCCCGCATCGCGTCGAGCGCGCGGAACCGGGTCAGCGTGGTCAGCCAGGCGGCGACCGAACCGTCGCGCGGATCGAACTGCCCGGCATCCTGCCAGACAGCCAGAAACACGTCGTGCAGCACGGTCTCGGCCGCACCGGCGTCCCCGGTGATCCGCATGGCGAGGCCCTTCAGCCGCGCGGCCTGCATCCGGTAGAGATCGTGCAACGCAGCCGCGTCCCGTGCCGCGCATCGCGTCACCAACGAGGCGAGATCCTCGCCGTCCGGCACCGGTGAACCCGGTGCGGCGGACGGCAGCGGAGCGATCTGGCTCAAGCGGCCTGGTGGGCGACCTGCTTGACGTCGAGCAGGGTCGCGAGCTCACCGGACTGATACATCTCGGTGATGATGTCGCAGCCGCCGACGAACTCGCCCTTGACGTAGAGCTGCGGCACGGTCGGCCAGTTGCTGAACTGCTTGATGCCGTCGCGCAGGCCGGGTTCTTCCAGCACGTTCGCGGTCGCGAACGGCACGCCCATGTGGGTCAGGATCTGAACCACGCGCGCCGAGAAGCCGCACTGCGGGAACATCGCCGTGCCCTTCATGTAGAGCATGACGGGGTTGGCGGTGATCTCGGCCTGGATACGCTCCTGGATCGGCGTGCTCATGGTATGGAGTCCTGTGTGTTGAGTTCGGGGACGGAGGTTTGCAGCGCCAATGCGTGCAACTCGCCCCCCATGCGGCCGCGCAATGCGGCGTAGACCAGTTGATGCTGCTGGACGCGAGACTTGCCGCGAAACGCCTCGCTGACGACGGTCGCGGCGTAATGGTCGCCGTCGCCGACCAGATCCTCGATCGTGACGTGCGCGTCCGGTAGGCCGGCACGGATCAATGCCTCGATCTCGGGTCCTGCCATCGCCATTGCGGCCGCCTCCTGGTTAGCTGTCGAGCCACGCCGGCAAGAACGCCTCGTGCGCGGTGCGTAGCTCAGCGACGGATATGATGCCACCGTCCGCCAGTTTTAAGGAAGCTCCCTCGCCCGGGTGCGTCGTGTGGCCGAGCCGTAACGCGTCCAGTTTGCCGGGCGGTGTGGCGCCGGCGGGCAGGGCGAGAACGTAGCGGCCCTGATCCTCGCCGAACCAGAAGCCGTGGTCGCCGTCGGCCGACAGGTCGATCCCGGTGTCGCCCGCCAGCGCCATCTCGGCCAGCGCGATCAGCAGGCCGCCGTCGGAGATGTCGTGGCACGCCGAAACCGCACCGGCCAGGATCGCCGTCCGCACCGCGTCGCCGGTCCGGCGTTCGGCCGCGAGGTCGACCGGTGGCGGCGGCCCGGCTTCCCGTCCCGCGATCTCGCGAAGCCACAACGATTGCCCGAGCCAGCCGGGTGCTCCGCCGACGAGCCACAGATCCTGTCCGGGTGCGACGGCCAGCCCGATCGCGAGCGAGGCGTCCTCGATCACGCCGAGGCCGCCGATCGCGGGCGTCGGCAGGATCGGCCGTCCGTCCGTCTCGTTGTACAGGCTGACGTTGCCGCTCACGACCGGGAAGTCGAGTGCGGTGCAGGCGTCGGCGATGCCGCGCACGCAGTCGGCGAACTGGCCCATGACGCGCGGCTTCTCGGGGTTGCCGAAATTCATGTTGTCGGTGATGGCGAGCGGCGTCGCACCCGTCGCGGTGATGTTCCGCCACGCCTCGGCCACCGCCTGTGTCGCTCCCATGCGCGGGTCGGCGGCGCAGTAGCGGGGGGTCACGTCGGTGGTCAGCGCCAGCGCGCGGCTGGTCCCGTCCACCCGCACGATCGCCGCGTCGGCGGCACCGGGCCGCTTGAGCGTGTTGGCGCCGATCGTGCTGTCGTACTGATCCCAGACCCACGCGCGCGAGCACAGATCGGGGCAGCCGATCAGCGTCTTGAGCGCCGCCAGGATGCCGACCGGGTCTGCGACCGGCCCGAGTGCCGCTTCCGGCGGCGTCGCCTCGGTCGGCCGCTCGTACAGCGGGGCCTGATCGGCCAGCGGCGAGAGCGGGATGTCCGCTTCCACCACGCCGCGATGGCGCACCACGATCCGGCCGGTGTCGGTCAGCCGCCCGACGATCGCGAAATCCAGCTCCCATTTTTCGAAGATGGCACGCGCCATGTCCTCGCGGTCGGGCCGGAGCACGATCAGCATCCGCTCCTGGCTTTCGGACAGCATCATCTCGTACGCCGTCATGTCCGGCTCGCGCTGCGGTACCGCGTCGAGGTCGAGGTCGAGACCCACGTCGCCGCGCCCGGCCATCTCGACCGAGGAGCTGGTCAGCCCGGCGGCCCCCATGTCCTGGATCGCGACGATGGCGTCCGTTTCCATCAGCTCGAGGCACGCCTCGATCAGCAGCTTTTCGGTGAACGGATCGCCCACCTGGACCGTCGGGCGCTTGCTCTCGCTGTCCTCGCCGAACTCGGCCGAGGCCATCGTGGCGCCGTGGATGCCGTCGCGGCCGGTTTTCGCGCCGACATAGACGACCGGATTGCCGATGCCGGCGGCGGCCGAGAGGAAAATCCGGTCCTCCCGCGCGATGCCGACGGTCATCGCGTTGACGAGCGGGTTGCCGTTGTAAGCGGAGTGAAAATTCACCTCGCCGCCGACGGTCGGCACGCCGACGCAGTTGCCGTAGCCGCCGACGCCGCGCACGACGCCGTCGACGATCCTGCGGGTTCGCGGATCTTTCGGGTCGCCGAACCGTAGCGCGTTCAGGTTGGCGATCGGCCGCGCGCCCATGGTGAACACGTCGCGCAAAATGCCGCCGACGCCGGTCGCCGCACCCTGGTAGGGCTCGATGAAGCTCGGGTGGTTGTGGCTCTCCATCTTGAACACCGCCGCCAGCCCGTCGCCGATCGCGACCACGCCCGCATTCTCGCCCGGCCCGTGGATCACCCAGGGTGCCGTGGTCGGCAGCAGCCGGAGCCACACGCGCGACGATTTGTAGGAGCAGTGCTCCGACCACATCACGCTGAACACGCCGAGCTCGGTCAGCGTCGGCGTGCGGCCCATGATGGCCAGGACGCGGCCGTATTCCTCGGCCGACAGCCCGAACGTTTTCGCGAGCGCGCCGTCGACGGTCATGCCGCGAGCAGCCCGGTGAACATGGCGAGCCCGTCGGTGTTGCCGGTCAACGGATCGATCGCGTCCTCGGGGTGGGGCATCAGGCCGAGCACCCGCAGACCGGGCGACAGCACGCCGGCGATGGCGCGGGCGGAGCCGTTGCGGTTGAGCCCATCGTAGCGGAAGGCGATCAGGCCCTCGCCCTCGAGCCGGTCGAGCGTGTCGGGGTCGGCGGTGTAGTTGCCGTCGCCGTGCGCCATCGGGGCCCGGATCACCTGTCCGGCCGTGTAGCCGCGGGTGAACACGGTGTCGGCGCGCTCGATCCGGAGGCGGCAATCCATCGACAGGAACCGTAGCCCGGCATTGCGAAGCAGTGCGCCCGGCAGCATTCCCGCTTCGGTCAGAATCTGAAATCCGTTGCAGACGCCGAGCACGAGGCCGCCCTTGTCGGCATGGTCCTTGATGGCCCGCATGACCGGGGCGCGGGCGGCCATGGCACCGGCGCGAAGGTAGTCGCCGTGGCTGAAACCGCCGGGGATGACGATCAGGTCGAGGTCTCCGAGCGTCGTCTCGGTGTGCCAGACGATGCGCGGCTCCGCCCCGAGTGCCGTGCGGAGTGCGGCCGCCATGTCACGCTCGCGGTTGATGCCGGGGAAGACGACGATACCGGCGCGCATCAGCGCGTCGTCGTCCTGGCGCGAGGGGCGGCCGCAACCATCAAGCCACGATCTCCACCGCGAAATTCTCGACCACGGTATTGGCCAGCAATCGCCGGCCCATGTCCTCGGCCCGCGCACGGGCGGCAGCCTCGTCGGTGCCGGCCAGCTCGACCGTGATGACCTTCCCGACCCGCACATCGCCGACTTCGTCGAAGCCGAGCGAGGCTAAGCGCGTGCGCGATCGCCCGGCCCTGGGGATCGAGGACGCCGGGTTTCAGGTGGACGGTGACGACGGCTTTCAATGTCCGGCACTCCGATGCCCATAACATGTTCAAGGCCGCTCCGTTGACCACAGGATCGACAAGCCGAATTGCCTCATCTGGGGATCGGCGGTCACGATAGACATGTTCTCCACGCGGCACTGCGCCGCCAGCATGCGGTCGAATGGATCTTTATGCTCGCCGGGCAGGCTTCCAGCCAACCGGGCATGATCCAGGCCGATCGGCAAGCCGATGAACCCAGACTGCACGAGGCTATCGTCGAATCGGTCGAGAACCGCCGCGGCTTCGGGCCACTTGCCAATGCGATGCTTGTTGGTGATCTCCCACAAGCTGACGGCGCTCACGAACAGATCGTTTGCTTCATCGTTGATTGCGTCGCGCGCCGTGGCGGGGATGCGGTCCGGCTCCTGCCACCACCAGACAAGGGCGTGCGTGTCGAAGACGATATTCACTCCCAGGCGTCCAACTCCTCCGGCGGAAGCGGGTCGAAAAACAACGAATCCGGGAT
The DNA here is from genome assembly GCA_963756975.1 of uncultured Alphaproteobacteria bacterium. Taxonomy (GTDB): domain Bacteria; phylum Pseudomonadota; class Alphaproteobacteria; order Acetobacterales; family Acetobacteraceae; genus CAVRQM01. Next base: position 2,049,383 of record CAVWPS010000002.1, read on the forward strand.
GGGCGGCAGATAGCTGAGCAGGCCCGCCTGCCGAGATCCGCGTGGACCTCCGAGCGGACGAGGCGGATTGCCGGACGCCCACTACGAACGATGACCACGTGCTCCCCGGCTGCTGCCCGATCCAGCAAGGAGGGCAGCTGAGCTTCAGCCTCGTTGGCACTCACGATCATCGCCGCCTCCATCCGCCAGAACCCTACTGCATCGTCTCCGGGCCCTTCATGTCCCGCACGCCGGCCTCAGGCAGGATCCCGAGCCTGCGGGCCACCTCCTGATACGCCTCCTCGACCTTGCCGAGGTCCCGGCGGAACCGGTCCTTGTCCATCTTCTCGTTCGTCTTGGTATCCCACAGCCGGCAATTATCCGGGCTGATCTCGTCGGCCAGCACGATCCGCATGTCGTCGTTCTCGTACAGCCGTCCGAACTCGATCTTGAAGTCGACCAGCGTGATGCCGACGCCGAGGAACAGCCCGCTCAGGAAATCGTTGATCCGCAGCGTCATCGCGACGATGTCGTCCATATCCTGCGACGCCGCCCAGCCGAACGCGGTGATGTGCTCCTCGGCCACCAGCGGATCGCCGAGCTGATCGTTCTTGTAGTAATACTCGATGATCGAGCGGGGCAGGCGGGTGCCCTCGGTGATGCCGAGGCGGGTGGTCAGGCTGCCGGCGGCGACGTTGCGGACCACGACCTCGACCGGGATGATCTCGACCTCGCGGATCAGCTGCTCGCGCATGTTGAGGCGGCGGACGAAGTGGGTCGGCACGCCGATCTCGGCCAGCTTGACCATCAGGTATTCGCTGATGCGGTTGTTCAGCACGCCCTTACCGGTGATGACGCCCTTCTTCTGGGCGTTGAACGCGGTCGCGTCGTCCTTGAAATACTGCACCAGGGTGCCCGGCTCCGGACCCTCGAACAGAATCTTCGCTTTGCCCTCGTAGAGCTGGCGGCGGCGGGCCATGGCTGTCGTCCTTCGGATTGGGCCGAGACGCCGGCCGTTCCCGGCTATAGCACCGGGCTGCAACTCACGGCACCCCGGGCCGGTTCATCCCGCCAAGGCGGCGAGCCAGGCGCGCACGCCCCCGGCGTCGCCGAACGCGTCGGCCACCCGGAACCCAAAACCGCCCATCGCGCGCGCCGCCGCCATGCCGTCCTCGTCGGTCACGTCGTCGCCGATGAAGACCGGAACCCGGCCGGCGAACGGTGGCACCGCCATGATCGCGGTCGCGGCGGTGCCTTTGTCGACGCCGAGCGCCTTGACCTCCCACGCCATCGACGCCGGCATGACGGCGAACCGCGTGTCGGCGGCGACGAGTTCCCGGGCCGTCCGCTCCAGCTCCGGCCCGGCATCCGGGGCGAGCCGGTAATGCAGCACGAAGCCGCGCCGCTTGCGTTCCAGCAATGCGCCCGGAAACGCCGCCACGACCGAGGCCGCGTGCGCGAGCCAGGCGGCCGGCGGGACGGGCAGCGCGACCTCATGCGTCTCGCCCCCGGGCGAGATGCGGATCGTGGCCCCGTGTTCTCCGGCGACGGCGGTCGGGGCACCACCGAGCAGGGCGTCGATCTGACCGATCGGCCGGCCGGTGACCACGGCCAGCGCGCCGTCGAGCCGGTCGCGGATCCGGTGCAACGCGGCAACCAGCCCGTCCGGCACGATCACCGCCGAGGGCGTGGCGGCGAGGTCGAGCAGCGTGCCGTCGCAGTCGAGCAGCAGCGCCGCATTGCGCGGCAGTTCGGGCCGGGTCACTGGCATCCGATCAGCCGCACATCGAGCGTCGGGTGCTCGAACTCCGATACGGCGGGGGCGGAGGCGATCATCCAGCCGTGGAAGCCGGGTGCCGCGGGGCTGCCGGGCGTGGTGATGTCGAGGAACGCCGTCGAGTCCGGCGCCTGATCGGGCGGCCGCACCATGCAGGACTTCACCGCGATCGTCAGACCGGCGAACTGGACGCTGCCGCCGACCGGCACGGTCAGCTTGGTCGTCTGCGCCGAGACCTTGTCCAATCCGACCAGTTGCGCGGTCCCCCGATCGACCCAGGCCGACGGCAACGGGGCGACGTCCGGCGGCAAATCCGGCGGCGTCTGCGCGAATGCGGCGACCGGCAGCAGACAGAAGGCGGCGAGCAGAAGCCGCACTACTCGGTCGCGCGGCGGCGGGGGGAGCGCAGGCCGGTCACCATACTGCCCAGGATCGCGCGCATCGCCTGCTCGTCGACGCCCATCAGAACAGCGTCCTCGAACACGTCCTGCATGGTCTGCGCGAGCTCGGCCCGGTTTTCGTCCAAAACCTTCAGCTTCTCGCGGCATGACACCGGCGAGCCGTCCGCCTGCGGCCAATGAAATCCGTCGTCGGTCAAGGCGCGGCCTTCTCCCTCAGGGACTGCTTCACGTTCGTCGACAACTCGCCGACATTATAGATGAACTTGCCGAGCAGATCTTCGAGGCTCACCGAGTCCTGCGTGATCGTGACGGTGCCGCCGGCCGCGATCGTCTGGTCGGACCCGCCCGGCACGAGCAGCAAAAACTTCCCGCCCAGCATGCCGTCGCTCATGATTTGCGCCGAGCTGTCGGTCGGCAGTTTCAGCCCAGGCGCCACGGCGAAATCGACCACGGCCTGGAATGTCTTGTCGTCGATCCGGGTGTCCGAAACCTTACCCACGTTGACGCCCGCGACCCGGACGTCGGAGCCGGCCGACAACCCGTCGATCCGGTTGAACGTCGCGTGCAGCACCATCCCCTGCGGCACCGCGCGTCCGGTGTTGGCGAGCGCGTAGCCGAGGAAACCGAACGCCACGATCAGCACGGCCGCCCCGGCGATCATCTCGGCCGCGCGACGCTGGGCCATCTCAGTTCTGGTCCCGGGCCGTGGCGCCGTGCTGCCGGGCACGGCTATCGGCGAGCATGGCGGCGGCACGGGCCGCACTCTGCGGCACCGGCGCGGGCTCGCCCGGCGACCACGCCTCATAGTCGCCGGTCGCGGCCGCGCGCACGCCGCCGCTGTAGTCGTGCCCGGCCGGGCGGTAGGCCAGCGGCGTGCCCGTCATGTTCGGCTGGTGCGGCTTCCACCACGGCCTGCTCGCGAGTTCGCTGAGCGGCGCGACCGTCGTGTGATGCAGCCAGGAATGCCATTCGGGCGGCACTTTCGAGGCTTCGGGAACACCGGCGTAGTCGACCCAGCGGCGCGTGCGGGCACCCGCCTTCGCGCGGCGCAGTTCGTAATACGTGTTGCCGTACCGGTCGCGACCGACCCGGCGGCCGTAGAACAGGGTAAACACACGGGTGCCGATGTTCATGCCGCCGTTCTAGGCAAGCCGGCGCGGCGGGTCCACTCCCGCCGGCACCAGCGAATATCACTACTGGGCGCTTGGCGGCCTCGAGTGCCGAAGGTGACGGTGATCGCCCGCAAGCGCAGGTGCATCGCCCGACCGACGCCCCGCATCTTGTGCATAGCTGCCCAAGAATACCCCAAATGTATGTTGCACCCGCCGTTATGCCATCGTAGCGTCCGTCGCATGGAACCTACGGGCCGCAAGACGTCGTCGCTGTGGCAGGGTATCCGCTTGCGGGCCGTGTCGGCCCGGCCGGACCCCGATGCGCCGGCGTGCATCGCCCATATCCCGTTCGCCTGGGACGACGCGTCGGCCGACGCGCTGTGCGCGCTGACCCCGGCCCGCCCGGCGCGGATCGACACGGTATTCGACGACTGGGCCCGCGCCTGGCCCGCCGATTTCGCGCGCGAGGCCCATGGGCTGCTGATCGCGCGCCGCGCGGCACCGTCGGGTGCGGACGCCTTCGTGCTCGACCTTGCCGCGTTCTTCGAGCCGGGCTTCGGGTTCGACGCGCAGGCGCTGGGCCGGGCGGTCCACGTGATCGCGAGCCAGTCCGACGTTCTTGGCGTGTGCGATCTCGACCTGCTGCTCGCTCTCGAGGGCCTGGACTACGGCACGGGCGCGGCCCGCGCGCGCGCCGTCGAGGTCATCCGGCTGATCGCGGCGGCCGCCCCGTCGCTGACGCTGCGCGGACAAACTCCGGGCGCGGTGGAAGCGCTGCTCGGGGCCGAGACGGGCGGCATCGCGCCGGCGTTCTCCCCGCTCGGCATGACCGGCGGCCTCACCCGCGCCGCACAGGCCCGCATCGCCGCGCGGGGGCTCACCATGGCCGCCGCCGTCGCCGCGTTGCTGGCGGGCGAGGACTTGCTGCCGATGGCCGACCATACGGCGCACGCCCGGATGTACGCGGCGTTGGCGCCCTGGATGGAGCTGCCGGCGATGACGAGCGGGCTGCCCGCCGCCGCGACCCGGCGCGAACTGCCGGCGCACGCGGGCGGCATCGCCCGGCGCATCACGATCGGCGGCCAGCGGGTGTTCCTGCGAACCGGCGAATACGCCGACGGCACGCCGGGCGAGCTGACCGTGTCCGTCCCGCAGGCGACGCCGACCGCGCGCGGCTGGGCCGAGGCGTTCGGCCACGTCGCCTCGCTCGGGCTGCAATACGGCGTGCCGGTGGCCGAGCTGGCCCATGCCCTGGTCAACACCCGCTTCGGACCCTCGGGCGTGGTCGAGGGCGACCCCGACGTGACGCGCGCCACCTCGCCGGCGGACTATCTCGCCCGCGCCCTGGTTGCCGCCTACGCTCCCGAGACGGCGCTGCCGGAGGCGGAACACGACGAGGAGCCGCCGCTGCTGCCGCTCGAACTGCCACAGCGGCCGCGCCTGCGGCTGGTCGGATAAGGAATTTTACGTTGGCCGGACGGATCACCGCACGCCTCGCCGAACTCGGCATTACCCTGCCGACCCCCGCGACCCCGGTCGCCAACTACGTCCCGTACGTGCTCAGCGGCGACCTGCTGGTCGTCTCCGGGCAAATCCCGATGGATAGCGGCGAGGTGCGGCACACCGGCAAGCTCGGCCGCGACGTCGACCTCGCGACCGGGGTCGCGGCGGCGCGGCTGTGCTTCGTCAATCTGCTGGCCCAGGTGCGCGCGGCGTGCGGCGGCGACCTCGACCGGGTGGCCCAGGTGATCCGCCTCGGCGGCTTCATCGCCAGCACGCCGGAGTTCCACGACCACGCGGCGGTCATGAACGGTGCCTCCGACCTCGCCGTCGATGTGTTCGGCGAGGCCGGCCGGCACGCGCGCAGCACGATCGGCGTCCCCGCCCTGCCACGCGACGCTGCGGTCGAGGTCGAGGGGATGTTTCGCCTGTCGCCCTGACCGGTCGATTGCCTAGGCCTGGTTCTTGCCTACCTTAAAATCATGCCGGACACCTCGCCCACCCTCTCGCTGACCCTGCACTCCGCCATCCGGGAGATCGCGCCCGCCGAGTGGGATGCGTGCGCCGGGTCGGCCAACCCGTTCGTCAGTCACGCCTTCCTGTGCGCCGTCGAGGATAGCGGCTCGGCCGGCCCGCGCACCGGCTGGCTGCCGCAGCACGCGGCCTTGCGCGACGGGTCCGGTGCCCTGGTCGCGACCGCGCCGATGTACGCGAAGTCGCATTCGTACGGCGAATACGTGTTCGACCACGGCTGGGCGCACGCGCTGGAGCGGGCCGGCGGCGATTACTACCCGAAGCTGCAGGTCGCCGTGCCGTTCTCCCCCGTGCCCGGTCCGCGCCTGCTGGTCCGGCCCGGCACCGACATCCCGCCCGAGACGCTCGGCCGGGCACTGATCCAGGCGTGCCGCGAACTCGGCCTGTCGTCCATTCACGCGACGTTCTGCACCGAGGCCGATCAGGCGGCCCTGGTCGACGCCGGGTGGATGCCGCGCCTCGGCACGCAGTTTCATTGGGAGAACGACGGCTACGCGACCTTCGACGATTTTCTCGGCCGGCTCGCGTCGCGCAAGCGCAAGTCGATCAAGCGCGAGCGTCGGGACGCGAACGCCTGCGGCCTGCGGTTCGAGACGTTGCGGGGCGACGCGATCACGGCCGACCACTGGCGCGCGTTCTACAAATTCTATCGTTCGACGGTCGATCGGAAATGGGGCAGCGCCTACCTGACCCGCGACTTTTTCAAGCTGCTCGGCCAGTACGTCGGCGACCGGGTGGTGCTGATGATGGCGTTCGACGGCGAGAAGCCGGTCGCGGGCGCGCTCAACCTGATGGGCGACGACGCGCTGTACGGCCGCAACTGGGGCGGCATCGGCGACTACCCGTTCCTGCACTTCGAGCTTTGCTATTACCGCGCCATCGACTTCGCGATCGAGCACGGGCTGAAGCGGGTCGAGGCGGGGGCGCAGGGCGAGCACAAGATCCAGCGCGGCTACCTTCCGAAGCCGACCTACTCCGCGCATTGGATCGCCCATGAGGGCTTGCGCGAGGCGGTCGGCGACTTCTTGGACCGCGAGCGCCCGGCGATGATCGCCGACATGGCGGCGATGGCCGAGGGCGGCCCCTATCGCCGCGAGGGCGAGGGAGAGTAGCACCGGGGCGTCCCCACCCGCCGGAGTTCGCGTGCCCCTCGCCCTATTGTATCTGGCGCTCGCGATGGCGATCACCGGCAGCAACGTCGTCGTCGGCAAGGTGCTCGCCGCCGCGATGCCGGTGCCGGACGTGCTATTTCTCCGCTGCGTGCTGGCCGCCGTGCTGCTGGCCCCGTGGGCGCTGCGGAAAAGCCTCGCGCCGCCGCGCGGCTGGATGCTGGGCAACGTCGTCGTGCAGGCGGTCAGCGGGACGGTGCTCTACAACATCCTGCTGCTCGCCGGGCTGCGCGACACCGGCGCGTTGCAGGCCGGGATCGTGCTGTCGGCGTTGCCGGCGGTGGTCGCCGTCGCCGCCGCCCTGTTCCTGTCCGAGCGGCTGTCCGGCCGCCGCTGGCTCGCGGTCGTACTGGCGGCGGTGGGCGTCGGCTTCGTCGCGTTCGCGCGCAACGCCGATTTGCACGGCAGCCTGCGCGGCGACGGGCTGGTGTTCGGCGCGGTCGGGTGCGAGGCGGCGTTCGTCATCCTGTCGCAGCTCGCGGCCAACCGGATGGCGGCGGCCCGGCTGATCTTCTGGATGCAGGTCGTCAGCGCCGTGTGCCTGCTGCCGCTCGCGTGGCCGGTGCTGGACCGGGCCTGGCCCGCGCTCGCCCGGCCGGAGATCGCCGCCCTGTTCGTCTACCACGCGGTCAGCGCCAGCGTGATCTGCACCCTGCTGTGGTACGCCGGAATGCGGCGCGTCCCCGCGAGCCTGGCCGGGCTGTTCACCGTCTTCCTGCCGCTGACCTCGGCCGTGCTCGCGGTCGTCTGGCTGGGCGAGCAGTTCGTCCCCGCACTCGGCGCGGGGTTCGTCCTGACGCTCGCCTCGCTGGTGCTCGCGACGTGGCCCGCCCGCCGCGTTGCAACCGTGCCGATCCCGCCACGTTCGTTGCGAATGGTCATGCGGACGCCGGAATGAGGCTTGTCGTGTTCGGGCTGACGGTCAGCTCCGCCTGGGGCAATGGCCACGCGACGCTATGGCGCGGCCTGATCTCGGCGCTGGCGGCACAGGGGCACCGGGTCACCTTCTTCGAACGCGACGTTCCATACTACGCGCAGAACCGCGACCTTCCGGCGCTGAGCGACGGCGAGCTGGTGCTGTATCGCGAGTGGGACGACGTGCTCCCCCGCGCCGGCCGCGCGCTGGCGGACGCCGATGTCGGGATGGTCACGTCGTTCTGCCCAGATGGCGTGGCGGCGACCGAATTGCTGCTCGACAGCCGCGTGCTGCGCGCCTGCTACGATCTGGATGCCCCGGTGACACTGGCCCGGGAGCGTGCGGGTGCGCCGATCGAGTGGCTGGGGGCGGATGCGATGGCGCCGTTCGACATCGTCTTCTCGTATACGGGCGGCCCGGCGCTGACGGCGTTGCGCGACCGGCTCGGCGCGCGGCGGACGGTGCCGCTGTACGGCTGGGTCGATCCGGCGCGCTTTCATCCGGCCCCGGCGCGCGCCGACATCGCGGGCAGTGCGATGACGTATCTCGGCACCTACGCCGACGACCGGCAGGACGCGCTGCAGCGGCTGCTGCTCGACCCCGCCGCCGCGCGACCGCAGTTAAGGTTCGCGATCGGCGGCGCGCAGTATCCCGAGGCGTTCCCGTGGACGGCGAACACCTGGTTCGTCCGCCACGTCGATCCCGAACACCATCCCGCGTTCCATGCGGCGGGACGGCTGTCGCTGAACGTCACCCGCGCCGCGATGGCCGCCTCCGGGTGGTGTCCGTCGGGCCGATTGTTCGAGGCCGCCGCATCCGGTGCCGCCCTGCTGTCCGACCGCTGGGACGGAATCGACACGTTCTTCGAACCCGGTCGCGAAATTCTGCTGGCCGACACGACGGACGAGGCGCTGGCGGCACTCGACCGCAGCGACGCCGAACTGTCCCGCATCGCCGCCGCCGGCCGCGCGCGCGTGCTGGCCGAGCACACCGCCGCGCATCGTGCGAGAACGCTGGTCGATGCGCTTGAGACGGTGTCGGCCTGATGTGGGGCATCATCCCGGCGGCGGGCAACGGATCGCGCATCCAGCCGCTCGCGTTCAGCAAGGAGTTGCTGCCGGTCGGGCACCGTGTGGACGAGCACGGGCAGGAGCGGCCGCGCGCGGTCAGCGAATATCTGGTCGAGCGGATGGCGATGGCCGGTGCGGCGAAAATCGCGTTCGTCATCGCGCCCGGCAAAAGCGACATCGTGCAGTATTACGGCGGCCGCTACGGCGATGTCGCGATCGTCTACGCGGTGCAGGATGCCGCGCGCGGCCTGTGCGACGCGATCTTCTCCGCGTTGCCGATGATCCCGCGCGACGAGCCGGTGCTGGTCGGATTGCCGGACACGATCTGGTTTCCCGCCGACGGGTTCTCCGAACTGCCGGACGACCGGCTCGGCTTTCTGTTGTTTCCGGTCGCGAGGCCGGAATTGTTCGACGCGGTCGTCTGCGACGCGCGCGGTACGATCGAGGAGATCGAAGTGAAGCGGATCGGTGCGCGCAGCAACTGGGTTTGGGGTGCGATCAAGTTTCCGGCGGGCGGGCTGCACGCGCTGCACGCCCTGTGGCAGGCACGCGGCTGCGTCGACGAATATCTCGGCACGCTGGTCAACGCGTACATCGGCGGCGGCGGCCGCGCGGTCGGCGTGCGGGCCGGCGTGTCGTATGTCGATGTCGGAACGATGCACGGCTGGCGCGAGGCGCTGGCGTCCATCGGCGGCGACGGTGCGCCCACCTCGCACGAGGTCGCGGCATGATCTGGACGCCCGACCTTGTAGCCGCGCGGGCGAAGGAACTCGGGCCGTGGTTTCACAATCTGCGGCTCGCCGGCGTGCAGACCGCACCCGATCACTTCCTCGGCGATTTTCCGTCCGTCAAATGGTCGAGCTTCGCGGACACGCTGCCGGCCGACATGACCGGGCTGAGCGTGCTCGATATCGGCTGCAACGGCGGGTTCTATAGCCTGGAGATGAAGCGGCGCGGGGCGGCGCGGGTGCTGGGGATCGACTTCGACCCGGATTACCTCGCGCAGGCGCGGTTCGCGGCGGAGGTCGAGGGCGTCGACATCGAATTCCGCGAGATGTCGGTCTACGACGTCGGCGCATTGCAGGAGACGTTCGACGTCGTGTTCTTCATCGGCGTCTTCTACCACCTCCGTCATCCGCTATTGGCGCTCGACCTGATCCACGAGCACGTCGCGCGCGACATTCTGGTGTTCCAATCGTTGCAGCGCGGCAGCGACGACGTGACCGAGGTGCAGCCCGACTACGATTTCTGGCAGACGAAGCATTTCGACGAGCCGGGCTACCCGAAGATGCATTTCATCGAGCACAGCTACTCGCACGATAACACCAACTGGTGGGCGCCGAACCGCGCGGCGGCGGCGGCGATGCTGCGCAGCGCGGGGTTCACGATCGAGCATCATCCGGAGCCCGAGATGTTTATCTGCCGCCGCGCCGAACGCGCCGACACGCGTTACGGCGCCGTCTACCCCGCACGCGGAGCACGCGCATGATCGAAGCGGCGATGATCTGGAACGAGCCGAACAACAAGAGCCATTGGGATCTGGAGCAGGATCCGGAATGGCGGGTGTTCGGCGAGATGACGCGGCTGGCGGGGCAGGCGATCGCCGCCGAAAGCCCCGGCCTGCCGCGCGTGCTGGGCGGCATTTCCCCGATCGACCCCGACTTCATCCGGCTGCTGGAGACGCACGGCGCGCTGGCCGAACTCGACGCGGTGGCGGTGCACGGCTTCCCGCTCGACTGGAACCACTGGCCGATCGACGCGTGGCCGGAAAAGCTCGCGTCCATTCAGGCGGTGACGAACAAGCCCGTCTGGGTCAGCGAAGTCGGCGTCTCGACCTTCGGTGCCGAGGAGGTTCAGGCGTTCGGCCTGAAACGGTCGGCCGAATTGCTGATCGGGCGTGCGCCGAGAATTCACTGGTACTCGCTCTACGATCTGCCCGCCGCTTGGCCCGCCACGACGCGACACAAGGAGGCCGAGGGGTCGAGCTACTACCGGCATTTCCACATGGGGTTGTTCGACGAGCACGGGACGCCGAAGCAGGCGGCGAAATCGTTTCATGACTACGCGCCGGAACTCGGGCTGTGTCAGTGGTTCCATTTCGAGGATCACCGGCTCGACGATGCGGTGCGCCTGATGCGTGACATGGGCGTGCGCCATCTGCGCACCGGCCTGAGCTGGGCCGACTGGACGCGCCCGAACGCGGCCGCATGGTTCGACCGCATGGTGTCCGCCCTCGATGAGTTCGAGGTGACTGCGACATTCTGTTTTACGCCGGTCGAGGAGGGCGTGTGGGAGCACTACACCGCACCGCCGAAACGCCCAGCCGCGTTCGCGGAGTTCTGCGCGGAGATGGTGCGCCGCTACGCGCCGGGCGCGGCAAAGGTCGCCGACGCCGCTTGAAGATCCTCACCGTCGGCTACCCGTTCGCGGCGCTCGGCCCGGATGCGGTCGGCGGTGCCGAACAGGTGGCGAGCGCGCTCGATTTTGCGCTGGTGGCGGCCGGACATGATTCCGTGGTGATCGCGCCCGAGGGCTCGGTCGTCGCGGGGCGATTGCGGGCGGTGCCGGCGATCACGCACGACATCGATGAATCGCGGTCCGTCCAATATGCTCGCGTGCGGGACGCGATCGCGGAGACGGACGCCGACCTGATCCACCTGCACGGAATCGATTTTGCGGAATATGTGCCCGACACCGGAACGGTGCTGGCGACGATCCATCTGCCGCCGGACTGGTATCCCGCGAACATTTGGGGCGGGCGCGCTTGGCTCAATCCGGTCAGCGCGGCACAGCATCGCGCCTGCCCGCCGTCGCCGCGGCTGCTCGACCCGGTCCCCAATGGCGTGCCGGTCGCGGCCCTGGACTCGCGGCACGGGCGGCGCGGTTATGCGCTGATGCTCGGCCGCATCTGTCCGGAGAAGGGTCAACACCTCGCGTTGCAGGCGGCGCACGCGGCGGGCGTGTCGCTGCTGATCGGCGGGGTCGCGTATCCGTATCCGTACCACCTCGCATATCTCGCCAACGAGGTGACGCCGTTGCTCGACCATCGGCGCCGCCTGCTCGGCGCGGTGACCTTCGCCAGGAAGCGGCGGTTGCTGGCGGGTGCGCGATGCCTGCTGATCCCGAGCCTCGCGGCGGAAACGTCGTCGCTGGTCGCGATGGAAGCCGCCGCGTGCGGCACGCCGGTCATCGCGTTCCGCGCGGGCGCGTTGCCGGAGACGGTGCGCGACGGCGTCACCGGGTTCATCGTCGACGACGTGGACGGCATGGCGCAAGCGATGTCACACGCCCAAGACATCGATCCGGAGGCGTGCCGGGCGGAGGCGCGGGCACGGTTCGACGTGCGCGACATGGCGGCGCGCTATCTCGCCCTCTACGCGCGCCTGACCGGATGACGCTGCTGACCACCGACGCGGCCGTGCACGCGCTGGCGCCGGAATGGGCCGCGCTGTGGTCGCGGACGAACGCGACACCGTTCCAGCATCCGGCGTGGCTGCTGCCGTGGTGGGGCGCGTTCGGCACCGGCCGTCCGCGCGTTGCGATTTTACGCGACGACAGGCGTCTGATCGGCGTGCTGCCTCTGTACGAGCTGCCGGACGAGGCGAAGCTGCTGCCGATGGGTGCTGGGATTACCGACTACCAGGATGTGCTGCTGGACCCGGACGCGCGCTCGGACGCGGCCGAAACGCTGCTTGCGACGGCGCTGCGCGATACCGACTTGCCCGCGCATTTGATCGACCTGCCGCCCTGGTCGCCGCTGCGCGACTGCGCCACCGACCGGACCGCGACGCTCACGCCGTCCGATCCATGCCCGGTGCTCGACCCGGCGCGGATCAGCGCCCGCCAGATGCGAAAACTCCGGATGTCGCGCAATCGCGCCGACCGCGCCGGCGGGGCGACGATCCAGATCGCGACACCGGCGAGCGCCGAAAGAATGTTCGCCGACCTGTCGAACCTCCACGCGCTCCGTTGGCGCGAGCGCGGCGAGGGCGGTGTGCTGGCCGATCCGGCCGTCGCCGCGTTCCATGCGGCCGCGCTGCCGGGGCTGATGGCGGCCGGATTGCTTTGGCTATGCGCCGTGTCGCTGAACGGCAGGGTTGCCGCCGCGATCTACGCGCTCTGCGACCGCGACAGAATCCTGTTCTACCTCAGCGGCCACGACGAGGTCCGCGCGTTCGAAAGCCCGGGCACGCTGCTGCTCGGCTGGATGCTGGAGCACGCGGGCGGCCGCGAGGCGCACTTTTTGCGCGGCGCCGAGGCCTACAAATACGCGTGGGGGGCGGCCGACACGTTCAATGCACAGCGGTTGCTGACGCGGCCCTGATCTTTCGCGACGCGAACCAGAGCACCGTCGCTCCCACGATTGCGGACACGATCGAGGCGGCGAACACGGCGAGTTTCAGCTCGGTCGTGCGGGCCCCGGCCGCGAACGACAGATTGCCGATGAACAGGCTCATGGTGAAGCCGATGCCGCACAGGATGGCCGCCCCGTACAGTTGCGGCCAGCTCAGCCCCGCCGGCACCCGCGCGAGCCCGGCGGCGACGGCTGCGCGCAAAGCCCCGAACACGCCGATCTGCTTGCCGACGAACAGGCCGAAGAAGATGCCCGGCACGACCGGATCGCGCAGCGTCTCGAGCCCGATCGAGGACAGGTCGAGCCCCGCGTTGAACAGTCCGAACAACGGCAGCACGAAGAACCCGACGATGGGGTTCAGGGCGTGTTCGAGCCTGCGCGCGATTCCGGTCGGAACGGCCAGCGCGGTCGCCACACCGGCCAATGTCGCGTGCACGCCGGACGCAACTAGGAGCGCCCAGACAACGACGAACAGCAGCAGATAAGGCGCGATCGCGCGCACCCGCAGCCGTCCGAGCCCCCAAATCGCGAAAACCGCCAGCAGCGCGCCGCCGAGCGCCCAGGCGTCCAGCCCGGCGGTGTAGAACACGGCGATAATCAGGATCGCGCCGAGGTCGTCGATGATGGCGAGCGCGGTCAGGAACACCGTCAACCCGCCCGGCACCCGCCGGCCGAGCAGCCGCAGCACCGCGAGCGAGAAGGCGATGTCGGTCGCGACCGGGATCGCCCAGCCGTTCAGCGCCTGCGCGTCGCGGTGGTCGAACGCGAGGTAGATCAGGGCCGGGACCGCCATGCCCCCGATCGCCGCGATCAGCGGGGCGGCGGCGAGCGGCAGGGTGGCGAGCCGCCCGTCTGTCACCTCGCGCCGGATTTCCAGGCCCACCAGCAGGAAGAACACCGCCATCAGGCCGTCGTCGACCACGAACGCCAGATCGGCGTTCATCGCGCGGTGGCCGAGCACGATGCCGACCGGCCAGTGCAGCATGGCCGCGTACAGCGGTGCGGCGGCGGAGTTCGCCCACGCGACGGCCACGACCGCGCTCGCGATCAGCAACAGCCCGCCCGCACTCTCCCCGGCGACGAATTGGCGCAGGGCCGACAGGCGGCGGCGGTGGGTCATCGGCTAACTCCGGGGGGCGCGACAGGCTCCTGCGCCCGGGGCTATTCTGTTGCAATGCCCGATAACGAGTGGGAAGCCGCGATGCGGCGCGGCGACATCGCCACGGCGCTGCGGATCGGCGACGCCGCGCTGGCCGCGCGCGATCCGCTCACGCGCGACGACCCGGCGCTGCCGTATCATCTCCGCTGGGTGTGGGACGGGCGGCCGGTCGCCGGACGGCGCGTGCTGGTGCGCTGCTATCACGGGCTCGGCGACACGCTGCAGTTCTCCCGGCTGCTGGCCCCGCTGCGGCGGATCGCGGCGCGGGTGACGGTCGAGTTTCCGGCACCGCTGCTGCCGCTGCTCGGCGGCCTCGCCGACGCGGCCGTCGCGTTCGATCCGGCGAACCCGCTGCCGCCGGACGAGGTGGATGTCGAGATCATGGAACTCGGCCACGCGCTGCGGCTCGACGTGGCCGCCGTGCCGCCGCCGTCGCTGACCGTCGAGCCGCTTGGGAAGCGGCGGGATCGGGCTGTGCTGGCGGGCGGGCGATTGGGACGGTCTACGCTCGGTGCCGCTGCGCGACCTGCTCGCCGCGTTGCCTGGCGAGCTTCTGGTCAGCCTGCAACGCGGACCGGCGGCGATGGAGGCGGGCGAGGGGTTCGACAACCCTTGCGATACGGACACTGATATCGCGCGCACCGCGCGGCTCGTCAGGGGCTGCGACCGGGTGGTGACGGTCGACACCATGGTCGCGCACCTCGCCGGCACGCTCGGTGCCCCGACCACGCTGCTGCTGCGCCGCGATTGCGATTGGCGGTGGCGCGAGGTGGGCGGGTTCGCCGCCGCCTACCCCGGCATGCGGCTGCTGCGTCAGGCGGAGGCGGGCGACTGGTCGGGACCGCTCGGCACGCTGCGATTGAGCTGAACGAGTGTCGCCCCCCACGGCTCGAACCGGATCGTGGTCCGCGACGCGGGCGCGATCTCGAACCGCAGCATGAGGTCGAGCGACAGGCCGAGTGTCGCGCACACCACGGCGCGGATCACGTCCGCATGGCTCACGATCGCGATCTCGGCGTCCGCAAACCGCTCCCGCAGCCGGTTCAGCGCCGCGACGGCACGGGACTGCACGCCCGCCATCGTCTCGCCGCCGGGTGTCCCCGCGATGCCGCGTTGAAGGTTCCACAGACGCCAAGCCGGATCGCCGTCGAGTTCCGCGACGGTCGTGCCGGTCCAAGCGCCGTAATCGATTTCGAGGAAGCCGGCCTCCGTCTCGACCGCTAGCCCGCGCGATTGTGCCAGCGGGGTCGCCGTCTCGACCGCGCGTTCGAGCGGGCTCGACACCACGGCCGCGATCGGCGCGTCGAGTGCGGCCAATCGCTCGGCTTGGGCGCGGCCCGCCGCGTTCAGCACGTGGCCGGATTGGCGCCCGGTCAGCACGCGATCGATGGCGGCGTATTCCGCGTGACGGATCAGGTGGACTCTCATGGTGCGCATGCCCGTAGTCCGGTCCGGACCGCCGTGATAGAGCGCGCCCGAACCGAGGGGCTCGCCGCATGGAACCAGCCTGGCCGACCCTGACGCCAGCGCCGCCGCCGCCACCGCCCGCGCACCTGACCGTCGTCGCCCAAGGCGCGCCGGACACGCTGCAGGCCGTGGTGTGCCGGGCGTTCGAGGACGCGATGGCCGAGCGGACCCGGCTGCGGAAGGAGGCGTTCCTCATCCATGGCTTTTCCGGCCGCAAATTCCGCATTTTCCTGAATAACTTGTTCGCCGACCTGCCGAACCCGCGCTATCTCGAAATCGGCCTGTTCCACGGTGCCAGCTTCTGCCCCGCGATCGACCACAACACGCTCACCGCCGTCGGGATCGATAATTGGAGCGAGTATGGCGGCAAGCCCGAGACGTTCACGGCCAATCTGGACGCCCATCGCGGTCCGAACGCCGACATCCGCATCCTCGACCAGGATTTCAGGACCGTCGACTACGCGGCGCTCGGCCGGTTCAACGTGCTGTTCTACGACGGCTCGCACGCCGAGCGGGACCAGTACGACGGCGTCTCCAAGCCGCTCCCGGCACTCGACACGGCGTTCATCCTGATCGTCGACGACTGGAACCTGTCCCACGTCCGGCGCGGCACGCTGAACGCCCTGCGTGACGCCGGTGCGACGGTCGGCTACTCGATCGAGGTGCGAACGTCGTTCGACGACAAGCTTCCGCTGGTGAACGGACCGCGCAGCGAATGGCACAACGGCTGCATCATCGCCGTGGTGACCAAGGCTTAGCCGCCGCCGGCGATAAACGCCTCGGTCCGGACCCGCGCCTCCTCGTCGGTGTACTGCACCGGCGGGCTTTTCATGAAATAGGACGACGGACCGCCCAGCGCGCCCCCGACCCCGCGATCCATCGCGATCTTCGCGCAGCGCAGCGCGTCGATCACCACCCCGGCGGAGTTCGGGCTGTCGTGCACCTCCAGCTTCAGCTCCACGTTCAGCGGCACGTCGCCGAACGTCGTGCCTTCGAGCCGGATGTACGCCCATTTCCGGTCCTCCAGCCACGGTACGTGATCGGACGGCCCGACATGGACGTCGCCGGCCGGCAGCTCGATCCCGAGCTGGCTCGTCACCGCGCGCGTCTTGCTGACCTTCTTGCTCTCCAGCCGCTCGCGTTCGAGCATGTTCTGGAAGTCGGTGTTGCCGCCGAAATTGAGCTGGTAGGTGCGGTCGACGCGGACGCCGCGCTCGCGGAACAGGTTGACCAGCATGCGGTGGACGATCGTCGCGCCCACTTGGCTCTTGATGTCGTCGCCGACGATCGGCAGCCCGGCGGCGGCGAAGCGGGCGGCCCAAACCGGGTCGGACGCGATGAAAACGGGGATGCAGTTCACGAACGCGCAGCCGGCCGCGAGCGCCTGCTCGGCATAGTACCGCGTCGCCGCTTCCGAGCCGACCGGGAGGTAGGAGATGAGGATCTCGGCACCGGATCGCGCAGCGCGCGGGCGACGTCGACCGGCTGCTCGTCGCTTTCGATCACCACGTCGGTCAGGTATTTGCCGATCCCGTCCATCGTCGGCCCGCGCTGGACAACGACGCCGGTCGGCTCGACCGCCTGGAAAACCCGCGTGTTGTTCGGCGCCGCCCCGATCGCGTCGGCGAGGTCGCGGCCGACCTTGTCGCGGTTCACGTCGAAGGCGGCACAGAACGTCACGTCGTCGACCCGGTAGCCGCCGAGGTCGACGTGCATCAGGCCCGGCACCGGCTCGTTGCTCGTCACCCCGCGATAGAACCGCACGCCCTGGACCAGCGACGATGCGCAATTTCCCACGCCGACGACGGCCACCCTGATCTCACCCAAATTTTCGTCCCCTGCTCGCGAACCGCCCGTCGGCTGGCCGGTTCAGACCCGCATCACATTCCGAAGTGAGACACGGCCATGCCAGACACCCCGACGAGTCACAAACCCGCGACCGAGGGCGAGGTTCCTGCCGCCGAGGAGGCACGTCATCTCGCGGAGGAAGCGATCGAGGCGCTGGACGAGGGCGAGCGCGAGGAAGCGCACTTCCTCGCCGAGGAGGCGCGTGCGCTAGACCCCGCCGCGGCGCGCGAGGTCATCGGCAAGAAGAAGATCTGACGCGGGCCGGACCACGGCCGGGGGTCGCACCGCGACGGCGAGCGCCGCGAGCGTGATGCCCCCGGCGACGATCAGCCAGAGCGCCACCGGCAGCCCGACCGCCTGCGCCACGAAGCCGATGACGGGCGGGCCGATCAAAAGCCCGGCGTAGCCGACGCTGGCCACAGCCGCGATGCCGGATGCACCCGCGCGGGCCCCGGCGGCGCTGATGACCACCGGCACGATGTTGGCGACCCCAAGGCCGACGACCGCGAACGCCGCGACGGTGAGCGGGACGGAGTTTGACATCAGCCCGACCGCCATCGCGCAGGCGGCCAGGATGCCGCCGGCCCGGGTCATCGCGATCGGCCCGATCGCGCGCCGCACCGCGTCGCCGCCGAAGCGGGCCATCATCATCGCGAACGCGACCCCGGAGTAGGCGGCGGCGGCACTCGCGGGCGAGACGCCGTGCACGTCGCGCAGGAACACGCCGGACCAGTCGGCCAAGGCACCTTCCAGCTCGAAACACAGGGCCGCCATCAGGCCGAGCGCCAGCAGGGGCCGCAGCGGCGACCGGCGCACCTTCGCGGCGGCCGGTGCCGCGCGCTCCGCCGGCCCGCGCCACATCACCGCGCCGCCCACGACCATCAGCGCCGCCTCGACCACGCCCGCCCCGGCCATCGTGGCCGCCGTGCCGAGCCCGAGCCACGCGAGGGCCGCCGCCAGACCGCCGCCGATAAAAACGCCGAAACTCCAGCTGCCGTGCAGGCGCGACATGATCGGGTGGCCCGCCCGCAGTTCGACCACCGACGCCTCCGCGTTCATCGCGATGTCGGTCAGGCCGGCGGTGACCCCGATCGCGGCGGCGCTGGCCAGCAGCACGATCCAGGCGGCGAGCGGCGGCAGTCCGAGCGCGTGGCATGCGGCCGGTGCGGCGAGCAGGAGCGACACCGCGATTCCGGCGACCGGGGCGACGCGCGACGCCCCGACCCGGCCCATCAGCACGCCCCCGAGCGGCATGGCCGCCATGGCGCCGAGCCCGACCGACAGCAGCACCACGCCGAGCGGGCCGTCGCGCAACGCCCACAGGTCGCGCAGGCGCGGCACCGACGCGGCCCAGACCCCGAAGCCCATGCCGTGGCCGACAAAAATGCACGCTACGGCGAGCGCGCGGCGGGAGCTGTTCGACAGGGTCGGCATCGCGGGTGGATACAGGCCGATGCGAATCCTCGCCACCCTGCTGGCGTTCATCTTGTCGAGCGTCCCGGCGCATGCCCGCGAGGTGAAACTCGCGACGTGGAACCTGGCGTGGCTCACGTTGCGCCCGGCCGGCGATCCGGCGCTGCCGCCCGGCCTCGTGCCGTACGATGCGGCCGATCTCGACCGGCTGGCCCGGTACGCGGCGGCGCTGCGGGCCGATGTCGTGGCGGTTCAGGGCGTCGACGGCCCGGCGGCGGCGGCGCGCGTGTTCCCGCGCGACGATTGGACCGTCGTGCTGACCGGCGACGACGGCACGCTGCGCAGCGGTTTCGCGGTCCGGCGCGGCATCGCGTTCACCCAGAACGACGATGTCGACGCGCTCGATCCCGATCAGGGCCGGCTTCGTCCCGGCGCGGATCTGACGCTCGCCATCGGCGGCGCGCGGCTCAGGATGCTGTCGGTTCAGTTGAAGGCCGGCTGCCGGACGCTGCCGCTCGATGCCCCGGACGCCGATCCGGCCTGCGCCGTGCTGCACCGGCAGGGACGGGCGATCGGCGCGTGGGCCGATGCACGAGCGGGCGAACCGTTCGCGGTGCTCGGCGATTTCGCCCGCGTTCTCGACGGTCCGGGCGACACGCAAACGCTGCTGGGCACCGCGACGCCGCTGCTGCGTGCCACCGGGGGACACGGCAACCCGTGCTGGGGCGGGGGCGCGTTTTCCGACCATCTGCTGCTCGGCGGACGCGCTGCCGGCTGGATTGTGCCGAATACATTGCGCGCTATGGTTTATCGGGAGACGGACAATGCCGCGCGAGCGCATCTCCCGGCGCATTGCCCGATCTCGATCCGTCTGCTTATTCCCGACTAATCCCGCATCAACCGAGGATAGCGTCATGGCCTACATCGCCCACGCCACCACCACCGGCGGCCGCAACGGCCACGTCGAGACGTCGGACGGCCTGCTGAAGGCCGATCTGAGCGTGCCGAAGGACATCGGCGGCCCCGGCAAGGCCGGTGCGTCGAACCCGGAGCAGTTCTTCGCCGCCGGCTATTCCGCCTGCTTCGGCGGCGCGGTCGAGTACGCGGCCGTGCTGGAGAAGATCAAGACCGGCCCGGTCACCACGACCGCGGACGTCACGATCGACCAGAACGCGACCGGCTTCTTCCTGACGGTGACGCTCAAGACCCATGTCGAGGGTGTCGATCACGCGACGGCGGAGCGGCTGGTCCACAAGGCCCACAACGACATCTGCCCGTATTCGAAGGCCACGCGCGGCAACATCGACGTCAAGCTCGAGGTCGTGTGAGCCCCTCGCTCACCCTGCTGGTCACCGGGGCCTCGTCGGGCTTCGGTGAGGCGATCACGCGGCGCGCGGTGCGCGACGGCCACCGGGTCGTCGCGGCCGCGCGCCGTCGCGACCGGCTGGACGCGCTCGCGGCCGAACTCGGGGCGGCCGTGCTGCCGGTGACACTCGACGTGACCGATAAGGACGCCGTGGCGGGCCTGCCGGGCGCGCTGCCGGACGGCTGGCGGGACATCGACGTGCTGGTGAACAACGCGGGCCTGGCCCTCGGCCTCGACCCGGCGCAATCGGCCAAGATCGGCGACTGGGACACGATGGTCGCGACCAACGTGACCGGCCTGATCCACGCCACCCGGGCGTTCCTGCCGCAGATGGTGGCGCGCGACCGGGGCCACGTCGTGAACCTCGGCAGCGTGGCCGCCACCTACCCGTACCCGGGCGGCCACGTTTACGGGGCGACCAAGGCGTTCGTGGCGCAGTTCACCCTGAACCTGAAGGCCGATCTGGTCGGGACGGGGGTTCGCGTGACCGACATCGAGCCCGGCCTGGTCGGCGGCTCCGAGTTTTCCGCCGTCCGGTTCGGCGACGCCGAGCGCGCGGCAAAGGTCTATGAGGGCACGACGCCGCTGATGCCGGACGACATCGCCGAGGCGGTCGCGTGGGTGATCGGCTTGCCGGCGCATGTGAACATCAACCGGGTCGAGATGATGCCGACCTGTCAGGCGAGCCAGGCGCTCGCGATCAAGCGCCGCACATGAACGACGATCACCGCCGCAAGCTGCTCGCGCGCTACCGGGTGATCGACGGCGGCGGGTTCAGGCTCGCCGACCATGATCCGGACGATACGGCCGGGATCTCGCGCGACGCCGGCGAGAAGCTGCTGGCCGAGGGCGTCGCGCGTCTGGCGGAGTTGCAGGACCGGCTTTACGCGGCCGCGAGTTGGGCGATGCTGGTCGTGCTGCAAGCGATGGACGCGGCCGGCAAGGACGGCACGATCAAGCACGTCATGACCGGGGTGAACCCCCAGGGCGTCAGCATCGTCTCGTTCAAGGCGCCCACGCCGGCCGAGAAGGCGCACGACTTCCTGTGGCGTCATGCGGCCGCACTGCCCCGGCGCGGCTTCATCGCCCTGCATAACCGCTCCCACTACGAAGAAGTGCTGGTCGTGCGGGTTCATCCCGACATGCTGGACGGTCAGCACCTGCCGCCGCCCGCGCGCGAGCAGAAGCATTTCTGGCGGCACCGCCTGTCCGACATCGCGCAGTGGGAAGACTACCTCGCGCGGCAGGGCACGGTTCAGCTCAAGATTTTCCTGAACGTGAGCCGGGAGGAGCAGCGCAAGCGCCTGCTGACCCGGCTCGACGACCCGAACAAGACGTGGAAGTTCGAGGCCGGCGATCTGGTCGAGCGGGCGCGCTGGCACGACTACATGGCCGCCTTCGAGTCCGCGATCTCGGCCACCGCCGCCCCGCACGCCCCGTGGTACATCGTCCCGGCCGACCATAAATGGTTCAGCCACCTGGTCACGGTCGAGGCGATGGTGGCCGCACTCGAGGCGCTGGATCTGACCTGGCCGATGCCGACCACGCCGAAGCCGCTGATCGACGAGGCCCGGCTGAAGCTGAGCGAGGACGGTTAGCTAGCAACCGCCCGGTGCTTCGAACGCTCCGGTCGCCGATCTGGAGCGTGCGATGACGGCTTTGATACAAGACCTGGCGGCGTTCGGGCAGGTCGTGCTGATCGACCTGACGCTGGCCGGCGACAACGCGGTCGTCGTGGGGCTGGCCGTCTCCGGGCTGGCACCGGAGCAGAAGCGGCCGGCGATCCTGGTCGGCATCGCGGCCGCGACCGTGCTGCGGGTGGCGCTCGGCGCCATCACCCTGCAACTGCTTGCGATCGTCGGCTTGCTGCTCGCCGGCGGATTGCTGCTGCTGTGGGTGTGCTGGCGCATGTATCGCGAGTTACGCGCCGCGCCACACCCGGCGGCGGCAAAGCCGGCCCCGAAGTCGCTGCGCACGGCGATGCTTCAGATCGTGCTGGCCGACTTGTCGATGTCGCTCGACAACGTGCTCGCCGTCGCAGGGGCCGCGCACGGCACGCTATGGGTGCTGATCGCGGGCGTCGTGCTGTCGGTCGTGCTGATGGGGGTCGCGGCCAGCCTGATCGCGCGCCTGCTGGAGCGGTTTCGCTGGATCGCCTGGGTCGGACTGCTGGTCGTCTTGTTCGTCGCACTCAGGCTGGTGTGGGACGGCGGTCACGAGGTGCTGGCCCATCTGAGCCAGCACCCCGCGACCTAAAAAGGCTTACTCCGCCTTTTCGGGCTCCCGCATGCCGTCGTCGTCGCCGCCGACCTCCTCCGGCTTCGGGGCCGGCGCGATCGCCTCGACGATGTCGAACGTCAGCTTCTTGTCGCCGAGACCGACCTTGACCGAGCCACCCTTGACCAGCTTGCCGAACAACAGCTCCTCGGCGAGCGGCTTCTTGATGTGCTCCTGGATGACGCGGGCCAGCGGCCGTGCGCCATACAGCTTGTCGTAGCCTCGCTCGGCCAGCCACTCCTTGGCCGCCGACGACAGCTCGATCGTGACGTTGCGGTCGGCGAGCTGCGCCTCGAGCTGCATCACGAACTTCTCGACGACGCGGCCGACGATTTCCGGGCCGAGGGCCGCGAACGCGATCACCGCGTCGAGCCGGTTGCGGAACTCCGGCGTGAACATCCGCTTGATCGCCTCGCCGTCCTCGCCCTCACGGCCCTCGCGTCCGAAGCCGATGGCCTCCTTCGCCATGTCGGCCGCACCCGCGTTGGTCGTCATGATCAGGATGACGTTGCGGAAGTCGACGGTCTTGCCGTTGTGGTCGGTCAGCTTCCCGTGGTCCATCACCTGCAGCAGGATGTTGAACAGGTTCGGGTGGGCCTTCTCGATCTCGTCGAGCAGCAGCACCGTATGCGGGTGCTGGTCGATCGCGTCGGTCAGCAACCCGCCCTGGTCGAACCCGACATAGCCGGGAGGGGCACCGATCAAGCGGCTGATCGAATGCGGCTCCATATACTCGCTCATGTCGAAGCGGGTCAGGTTGATGCCGAGCGTGCTCGCGAGCTGGCGGGCGACCTCGGTCTTGCCGACGCCGGTCGGGCCGCTGAACAGGTAGTTGCCGATCGGCTTCTCCTGGTCGCGCAGTCCGGCCCGCGACAGCTTGATCGCCGTCGACAGCGCCTCGATGGCCGCATCCTGGCCGAACACCATGCTCCGCAGATCACGGTCGAGGTTGCGCAGCGTCTCCTTGTCGTCGCTCGACACGCTTTTCGGCGGGATGCGGGCGATCTTGGCCACGATCTCCTCGACGTCCTTCAGCGTCACGGTCTTGCGGCGGCGGCCCTCGGGCTGGAGCATCCGCGAGGCGCCGACCTCGTCGATCACGTCGATCGCCTTGTCCGGCAGCTTGCGGTCGTGGATGTATTTCACCGACAGCTCGACGGCGGCACGGATCGCCTCGTCGGTGTAGCGGACCTTGTGGTGACGCTCGTAGTTCGGCTTGAGGCCCTTGAGGATCTTGATCGCGTCCTCGAGGCTCGGCTCGTTCACGTCGATCTTCTGGAACCGGCGCACCAGGGCGCGGTCCTTCTCGAAGTGGGTCCGGAACTCCTTGTAGGTCGTGCTGCCGATGCACCGCAGCGTGCCCTGCGCCAAAGCCGGCTTGAGCAGGTTCGACGCGTCCATGGCACCGCCGCTGGTGGCACCGGCCCCGATCACGGTGTGGATCTCGTCGATGAACAGCACCGAAGCCGGCTGCGCCTCGAGCTCGGTCACGACCGCCTTCAGCCGCTCCTCGAAATCGCCGCGGTAGCGCGTGCCGGCCAGCAGTGCCCCCATGTCGAGGGCGTAGATCGTGCTTTTCGCCAGCACCTCGGGCACGTCGCCCTCGACGATGCGCTTGGCCAGGCCCTCGGCGATGGCGGTCTTGCCGACGCCCGGATCACCGACATAGAGCGGGTTGTTCTTGGTCCGGCGGCACAGGATCTGAATCGTCCGCTCGATCTCGAGCTCGCGGCCGATCAGCGGGTCGATCTTTCCCGCCTGCGCCTTCTTGTTCAGGTTGACGCAGTAGGTGCCGAGCGCGTCCTGGCCACGCTTCGGCCGGTCCTCGCGCTCGCCGTCGCCGTCCTTCTCCGGCTGCTCGCCCTTCTGGGCACCCTGGGCGGAGCGCGGCTGGCCCCGGCCCGGCGCTTTCGCGATGCCGTGGCTGATGAAGTTCACCGCGTCGAGCCGCGTCATGTCCTGCGTCTGCAGGAAATAGACGGCGTGGCTCTCGCGCTCGCTGAACAGGGCGACGAGGACGTTGGCCCCGGTCACCTCGTCTCGGCCGCTGCTCTGGACGTGGATCGCGGCGCGCTGGACGACGCGCTGGAAGCCGGCGGTCGGCTTCGGCTCGCCCGAACGCTCGGTCGCGAGGCCGGCGAGGTCCTTGTCCAGGAAATCGGTGAGGTCGGCGCGGATCTTGTCGACGTCGACCCCGCAGGCGCGCAGCACGGTCGCCGCGTCGGTGTCGTCGATGAGGCCGAGCAGGAGGTGCTCCAGCGTCGCGTATTCATGGCGGCGCTCGCTCGCCAGCGAGAGGGCACGGTGGAGCGTCTGTTCGAGATTACGAGAGAGCACGGGCAACGCTCCTAGGGTCTGATGCAGTCGATCTGCGGATGAGTGTTCCGCCATTCGCGGCGTCACGCACGCTAAATGTGGGAGCACAGGACTTAATGTTCAGCCACGTCCCCGCGACCCGGTCGCGCGGCGGGGGATGAAAACGGCCGATCGGATCACAACGACACCCGTCGGCCACTCAATCCTTCTCGATCGTGCACTGCAACGGATGCTGATTTTGCCGGGCGAGATCCATCACCTGCGTCACCTTCGTCTCGGCGACCTCATAGGTGAACACGCCGCAGACGCCGACGCCGCGGCGGTGGACATGCATCATGATCCGGGTCGCCTCGTCGCGCGACTTCTGGAAGAACCGTTCGAGGACATGCACGACGAACTCCATCGGCGTGTAGTCGTCGTTCAGCATCAACACCTTGTACATCGCCGGCTTGCGTGTCTTCGGCCGAGACTTGACGACGACGCTTGTCCCGGTGCCGGTCCGCGTCTCGTCGTTATCGTCGCGCCGGCCCGATTGCAGCCGTGCCGACTGTGGCCGTGTCGCCGTTATCCGTTGCGTTACTTTAAATTCGTCCACGCCCGTCCATCCCTTTTGTCGCCACGGCGGCCGGTCTGGCGTGGCTGAGCCGGCGACAGTGCCGCCAGAAAAAGAAAGATTGGGTTTTTGCGGGGCGGTCCGCAAGTCTGGCGTGCCCCAAACGTGAGCGGGACGATCGCGGGCTTCGGCGGAAACGCGAACGGGCCGGCGCTGGGCCGACCCGTTCCACACGGTATCGCGGCTGGGTCAGACCTGCGGGCGGAACGCGCTGGTCGCGGCGGTGACGCGCGCGGTGATCGGCTGCATCGTCTGTTCGGCCAGCTTGACCGACGCGTCGGACAGCTTGCCGCTCTGCGCGACCATCGCCTCGACGGCGGAGCGAACCAGGCTCGTCTGCAACTCGACGGCGTCCTTGACCGACTTGACCGACGACATCTGGCGGATCGTGCCCATCGCCTGTTCCAACTGGCTGCTCGCGCCGGCGGCGATCTGGCCACCGATCGTCTGCAGGCCGGCCGTCCAGATCTGGCTGGCGCGCATCAGCGCCTCGACGTTCTGGTGGCCGAAGTCGATCATCGTCTGGGTCGTGTCGGTCATCGTGTCGGCCATGGTGTTGTCTTCCGTTCCGGCTAGCGCGAGCGGACCATCCCGCAACGCGAATGCTGCGATGCAGCAAAGACGTCGTAACCGGATACCCGTGCGAAAGCAAGACGAAATTGTGCACCGCAACATCAATCCGCAGGCGTTTCAAATGGTGGCAGGCCGATCCGTAAGCGTTTGTAAGTGCGGTATAGAGGCCGCGCCGGTCGCTGGTTCGGCTGGACATTCTCCGGTTCTGCTCGCTAGGTATGCGTCCCCGGCTGATCGGATGTTGAAATGTTTCAGATTGCGCGTCGAGGCGACCGACCGGCGTCGTTGCGCTGGTTTGCGTGCGCCGGAATCTTGCTCGCACTCCTGACGCTGGCCCGGCCCGCGATGGCGCAAATCGGGTCGGACCGGTACAGCTCGATCGTCATCCAGGCGACCGACGGATCGGTGCTGTCGGCCGTCAATCCGGACGACCCGCGATACCCGGCCAGCCTGACCAAGATGATGACGCTCTACATGACGTTCGAGGCGCTGCGCGACCGCCGCCTCGTGCTCGGCCAGTTGGTGCCGGTCAGCCCGCACGCCGCGTCGATGTCGCCGTCCAAGCTGGGGCTGCTCCCGTCGACCCAGATCACCGTCGAGCAGGCGATCCTCGGCCTGGTCACGAAATCGGCCAACGACGCCGCGTGCGCGCTCGGCGAACTGATGGCCGGCGGCGACGAGGACCGGTTCGCCCAGGCGATGACGCTGCGGGCGCGGGCGCTGGGGATGGCGCGGACCACGTTCCGAAACGCCTCCGGCCTGCCGGACCCCGAACAGGTCTCGACCGCGCGCGATTTCGCGATCCTGGCGCGCCATCTGGTGACCGACTTCCCGCTGCAGTACCGCTACTTCAGCGTGCCCGGTTTCGTCTTCCACGGCCGGATGATCCCCAACCACGACCACCTGTTGCAAACCTATCCCGGGGCGGACGGGATCAAGACGGGGTTCACCGACCTGTCCGGCTTCAACCTGGTGACCTCCGCCGTGCGCGGCGACACACGGCTGATCGGCGTCGTGATGGGCGCGGCACGGGCGGGCGAGCGCGATCTTCACATGGAGGCGCTGCTCGATAACGGGTTCGCCGCGCTGAACATCCCGGTCCTGCCGCACGGCGCCGGCACCAACCTGGCACTCGGGCAACGGTTCCCGCCGGTTCCCGGCAGTGCCACGAGCCTGCGCGCCGCCGCGGCCGACATGGTGGCCGCGCAGGCCGGGTTCGCCGTCCGGCCGCCGCCGGTCGAGCTGCCGCGCGGCGTGAAGGCGCCGGTGCGCTGGGCGGTTCAGGTCGGCGCGTTCCCGAGCGAGGAGGCGGCCCGCCGCGCCGCCGGGGCCGCGCGCCGCATCGCAAGCGTCGGCGACGTCCGGGTGGAGACGGTGGTCAGCCATGGCCGCTCGACCTACCGCGCGCAGCTGACCGGGCTGGGGCCGCAGGAGGCGCGGGCGGCCTGCGTGGCACTGAGCCGCAAGCGGGTGCCGTGCAGTCCGATCCGGATCGACGCCGGTCAACTCGCCAGCAAATAGACTCCGGACAGCAATCGACTTGCGCGCGACCGTCCTCTCTCACATCTTCGCCTGATGGACGGCAGCAGCGAACAGCGACGAATCACGATTTACCGGCCCGAGGATTTTCAGGGCATGCGCGCGGCGGGCCGGCTGGCCGCCGAGACGCTCGACATGATCGCCCCGCACGTCCGGCCGGGTGTCACGACCGACGCGCTCGACCGGTTATGCGCCGACTTCATCGCCGCGCACGGCGCGACGGCGGCACCGCTCGGCTATCGCGGTTACCCGAAATCGATCTGCACCTCGATCAATCACGTCGTCTGCCACGGCATTCCGGGCGAGCGCCGGCTGGAGGCGGGGGACGTGCTGAACATCGACGTGACCGTGATCCTCGACGGCTGGTATGGTGACACCAGCCGGATGTTCTGCGCGGGTCCGGCCCCGATCCGCGCCCGCAACCTGATGGACGTGACGCTGGAAGCCCTCGCGCGCGGCATCGCGGCGGTGAAGCCGGGGGCGACGTTCGGCGACATCGGCCACGCGATCCAGCGCTACGCCGAGCGGCAGCGGTGCAGCGTGGTGCGCGATTTCTGCGGCCACGGCATCGGGCGGCGGTTCCACGAGGCGCCGAACGTGCTGCATTTCGGCAGGCCCGGCGAAGGCCCGGTGTTGCGGCCCGGCATGTTCTTCACCATCGAGCCGATGATCAACGGCGGCCGGCCGGAGGTCAAAGTGCTCGACGACGGCTGGACGGCGGTGACCCGCGACCGCAGCCTGTCGGCGCAGTACGAGCACATGGTCGGCGTCACCGATAGCGGCGTCGAAGTGTTCACCCATTCGCCCGCGGGTCTCGACAAGCCGAGTTTCGACGGCGCGGCCTGAATGGCCGAGAGGTCGATGCTGCTCGACCTCGAATCCCCGCCGGCTCCGGCTCCGGCCCCGGCTCCGATGGGCGTCGACGGCCATCGCGGCCGGATGCGCCACAAGCTGCTGACCGCCGGCCCGGACGCGCTGGCCGACCACGAGTTGCTCGAGATGGTGCTGTTCATGGCGCTGCCCCGGCGCGACACCAAACCGATCGCGCGCGCGCTGCTCGACCGGTTCGGCTCGTACGCGTCGGCCATTTCGGCCCCGCTGAACGAGCTTGCTGGGCGTCGAGGGTATGGGCGAGGCGGCTGCGGCGGCGCTGAAAACCGTGCAGGCGGCGGCGCTCCGGCTGGCGCGGGCCGAAATCTTCTCCCGGCCGGTCCTGTCCAACTGGGACAAGCTGATGGAGTACCTGAACGCGGTGCTCGCGCGCGAAAAGGTCGAGCAGTTCCGCGTCCTGTTCCTCGACGGGCGCAACCGCCTGCTGGCCGACGAGGCGCAGGCGCGCGGCACCGTCAACCACACGCCGGTCTACCCGCGCGAGGTGGTGAAACGGGCGCTCGAACTGCACGCGACCGCGCTGATCCTGGTGCACAACCACCCGAGCGGCGACCCGACGCCGTCGCGCGAGGATATCGACATGACGCGCGAGGTTCGCGACGCGGCGGCGACGCTGGGCGTGGTGCTGCACGACCACGTCATCGTCGGCAACGGCAACTGGACCAGTTTTCGCGCTCAAGGCTTGCTGTAAGCTGCCGCCTTTCCCGGAGAATAGACCCGTGGCGTCAGACGGCTTCCTGCACAAATACTTCCTGAACAATTCCGCGAAACGGCTGCACAAGTGGATTCACTACTTCGACATCTATGAACGACATTTCGAGCGTTTCAGGGGAACGTCGCCGGTCATGATCGAGATCGGCGTGGCTGGCGGTGGCTCGCTCGCCATGTGGAAGGAGTATTTCGGGCCGGGTGCCAAGCTCGTCGGGATCGACTTAGACGCGGGATGCAAGGTGCACGAGGCCGAGGACATCGAGGTCTTCATTGGAAGCCAGGACGATCCAGCCGTGATGGAACAGATCCTGCGGAAGTACCCTCATCCCGATATCGTTCTCGACGATGGCAGCCACCATATGTCGCATATGATCCGGTCATTCGAGATGCTGTACGACCATCTCCATCCGCGTGGCGTCTACATGGTCGAAGACACGCATACCTGCTACTGGCCGCCCTATGGCGGTGGCCTCAAACAGCCCGGTTCGTTCATGGAATTCGTGAAAGACCGCCTCGACGACATCAACGCCGTCTATACCGGCGGCGCCGTGCCGATCTCTACGTTCACCCGCACGACGGACGCGATCTGCTGCTACGACAGCATCGTGGCGTTCGAGCGTCGGCCGCAGGGTTCGCGGGAAGGGTTGATCACCACCCCCATGTAGCGTTCGTGACCACATGGCTGCCCAGCCACGCGACGGGCGTCATTCGGCTGGCTTTCAAGCACGCGCCGGGCGAAAGAACCGGCTATGGATCAATTTACCACCCTTGTGCACCGCCCATGGCGGCGCGAGGTGGCCGGCACGATGGCGCTGGCCGCCCCTCTGGTCGTGGGGCAGCTGTGCATCATGGGCCAGAACGCGGCCGACGTGCTGCTGGCGGGCCATGTCTCGGCGCATGTGCTGGGCGCGGTCGGCGTCGGCACCAGCCTGTGGTGGCTGGTGCAGATGGCCATGGCCGGCGTGCTGCTCTCGGTCAGCCCCGCCGTCTCGCAGCTCGACGGGGCAGGCCGGCGGGCGGAGATCGGCCCGGTGTTCGTGCAATCGCTGTGGCTCGCGGGCGGGATCGGCCTGATCGGGATGGCGGTCGTGGCACTCGGCGGCCCGGCGCTGGTCACCGCGATGGGCGTGGACGCGGACCTGCGCGACGACATCTCGTTGTTCCTGCGGGTGATCTCGCTCGCGGCCCCGGCGATGGTGCTGTTCGTCGCCTGTCGCGGCCTGTCCGAAGGGTTGTCGCTGCCGCGCCCGTCGATGCTGATGGGGCTCGCCGGGCTGGTGCTGCTGGTCCCGCTCGGCTGGCTGCTGATGTACGGCCCGTTCGGCCTGCCGCCGCTCGGTGTGCTCGGCAGCGCCATCGCCGGCGTGATCGTCGCCTACGCGCAGGCGATCGGCTTCGTGCTGATCCTGTGGCGCGGCCGGCGCTACCAGAACCTCGGCTGGCGGTTCGCGTGGCGGCTGCCGCGAACGGCCCCGTTGCGGCCGCTGCTCGGGACCGGGCTGCCGATCGCGGCCAGCCTGATCCTCGAAAGTGGGCTGTTCACCACGGCCGCCCTGGTCATCGCACGGTTCGGCCCGGCGGCGGCGGGCGGCCATCAGGTCGCGATGAGCGTCGCCGCGTTGTGGTTCATGATCCCGCTCGGCATCGCGTTCGCGTCGACCGTGCGGGTCGGGCGCGCCGCCGGCCGCTTCGACACCGCCGGCGCCAGACGGGCGGGGATGGTGGCGCTCGCGATGGTCGTCGCCAGCCAGTGCGTGTCGTCCGCGCTGCTGCTGTCGATTCCGCACGCGATCGCGTCGCTGTACACCCAAGACCCCGAGGTGCGGGCGCGGGCGACGATGCTGCTGCGGTTCGCGGCCATCTTCCAGCTCGCCGACGGCATCCAGGTCGCCGCCCTCGCGTCGCTGCGCGGGTTGAAGGACACGCGCTGGCCGATGCTGCTGACGGGGGTCGCCTACTGGATCGTCGGCATGCCGGTCGGCGTGCTGTGCGCCTACCAGCTCGGCATGGGGCCGCCGGGCATGTGGATCGGCCTGATCGCCGGGCTCGCGACGGCGGCGGCCGCGCTGCTCACACGGTTCGTTTGGCTCACCCGGTCACCTCGCGATTGACGCGAGTCCGAGCCACAGGGCACTGCTGACACACACACAGGAGCGTCCGATGCGGTTTGCAGTCTTGGTTTCGAGCCTACTTCTCCTGGGTCTGACCGGCGCCTGTGCGATGAAGACGTCGTCGAACACGCCGGCCTCGAACGGGGTCGGCTATCCGGTGTTCTTCACCCCGTTCTCCGCCAACCTCGACGACGCGGCGCTCAGCTCGGTCGCATCCGCCGCGGTCAGTGCCAAGAACAACCCGACCGCCCCCGTGCTGGTCAGCGGCTTCGCGGCCCCCAAGGGCAGCCCGCGGGTCAACCTCGACCTGTCCCGCACCCGCGCGCAAAACGTCGCGGACGCGCTGGTCGCCGACGGGATCGCGGCGTCGCGCATCACGACCAAGGCGAAGGGCGAAATCTCCGACCTGACCGATCCGGTCGCGGCCCGCCGCGTGGACATCAGCGTCGGCGGCTGAGCATTGCCCGATGTCGGCATCGTAGACTCCGGCCCGCGCGAGGTTCTGGCCCGCGTGTTCGGCTTCCCGGCGTTCCGGGGCGATCAGGCGGCGGTCATCGACCACGTGATGGCCGGCGGCGACGCGCTGGTGCTGATGCCGACCGGCGGCGGCAAGAGCGTCTGCTACCAGGTGCCGGCGATCTGCCGTCCCGGGACGGCGGTCGTGGTGTCGCCGCTGATCGCGCTGATGGACGATCAGGTCGCGGCGATGCGCCAGCTCGGCGTCAGCGCGGGCGCGCTGCACTCCGAGCAGGAGCCCGACGCCAACAGCGCGGTGTTCAGGACGCTCGAGGCCGGCAAGCTCGACCTGCTCTACGTCTCGCCGGAACGCCTGCTGTCGTCCGGCACCGAAGCCCTCCTCGCGCGGCGAAAACTGTCGTTGATCGCGATCGACGAGGCGCATTGCGTGAGCCAGTGGGGCCACGAATTCCGGCCCGAGTTTCGCGCGCTGTCGTGCCTCGCCGAGCGGTTTCCCGGCGTGCCCCGCATCGCGCTGACGGCGACGGCCGACCCGCGCACCCGCACCGACATCCTGGCCGCCCTCCGGATGGAGGACGCGCGGGTGTTCGTGTCGAGCTTCCACCGGCCGAACCTGACGGTGAGCGCGAGCCCGAAAATCGGCGAGACGGCGCAGCTGATGGACGTGGTCCTGCGCCATCCCGGTCAGGCCGGCATCGTCTATTGCGGCAGCCGAGCGAAGACCGAGCGGATGGCGGCGAGCCTGGTCGCCAAGAAGATCCCCGCCGTCGCGTTCCACGCCGGGCTCGACCCATCGGTCAAGCGGACGGCGCTGACCCGGTTCCGCGCCGGCGAGCCGATGGTGGTCGTCGCCACCATCGCGTTCGGCATGGGCATCGACCGGCCGGACGTGCGCTTCGTCGTCCATCTGGATATGCCCGACAGCCCGGAGGGGTTCTACCAGCAGATCGGCCGCGCCGGCCGCGACGGGCTGCCGTCCGAGACGCTGCTGCTGTACGGCGGCGAGGACATCGCGCGCGCCCGGCACTTCCTCGCACTGTCGAGCGCGCCCGAGCGGCAGAAAGTGGTGATGCGCGAGCGGCTGGAGGCGATGGTCAGCCTGTCCGAAAGTGCCGCCTGCCGCACCCGCGCGCTGCTGAACTGCTTCGGCGAGGAGCTGGGCGGCCCGTGCGGCCATTGCGACCGCTGCCTCAATCCGGTCGCGACCCGCGACGGCAGTGTCGACGCGCAGAAGCTGCTGTCGGCGGTGTTTCGCACCGGCCAGCGGTTCGGCGCCGGGCATGTGGTCGCGGTGCTGATGGGCGAGACGACGGCGATGGTGACCAAATGGGGCCACGACCGCCTGGCCGCGTTCGGCATCGGCCGCGACCGCACGGCGGCGTTCTGGCGCGGGCTGGTGCGCCAGATGATCGCCCACGGCGCGCTCGAAATCGAACCGGGCGAGTACGCGACGCTGAAGCTGAACGAGGCGCTGGCCCGGCCGGTGCTGCGCGGCGAGCAGGCGGTGGTGACGCTGGACGAGCCGGCGGCGCCGTCCGCGACGCGGAAGCGGTCGCGCGGCAGCGCGCCGGTCGAGGCCGGTCCCGACGACCCGATGTTCGAGGCGCTGCGGGCGTGGCGGACGGCCGAGGCCAAGACGCAGAACCTGCCGCCCTACGTGATTTTCCACGACAGCGTGCTGCGAGACATCGCGGCGATCCGGCCGCGCGATCGCGCCGCGTTGGGTCAGGTCAAAGGCGTGGGTGCGGCGAAGCTCGATCGCTACGGTGCCGCCGTTTTGGGAGTTTTGGCCGCATGAGCCTGCTGCACGCCGACGAGCCTGCTGCGTTCGAGAGTTATCGCGGCCGACAGCACATCGCCCTTCGTGCTGACGGTCGATCACGCGGGCCGCGTCGATGCCGCGGGCGCTGGGCGACCTCGGCGTGC
Source organism: uncultured Alphaproteobacteria bacterium (assembly GCA_963756975.1). GTDB lineage: Bacteria > Pseudomonadota > Alphaproteobacteria > Acetobacterales > Acetobacteraceae > CAVRQM01. The sequence goes on from CAVWPS010000002.1 coordinate 2,082,882, forward strand.
CGGACGCGGAGCGGGCGCGGCATATCGGCTGGGATATCGGGATTCTGGGCGTGTCGGCGGCGCTGTCCGAGATGCTCGACGCGCCGATGGTGGCGACGCGCTACTCGCGGCTGGTGATCGACTGCAATCGCGACCCGTCGGTGCCGACCGCGTTCGTCACCGTCTCGGAGGCGACTGCGGTGCCGGGCAATGTCGGGCTGAGCGACGCGGCCAAGGCCGAGCGGGTCGAGGCGCTGTTCCGCCCCTACCACGACGCGATCGCCGCCCTGCTCGACGCGCGAACGGTCCCCACGGTGCTGGTAGCGATGCACAGTTTCACGCCGCGCTACCTCGGCGTCGACCGGCCCTGGCACGTCGGCGTGCTGTACGGGCGCGACGACCGGCTCGCGCGGGTGTTGCTAGAATTGTTCGAGGCGGAGGGGGATCTGGTCGTCGGCGACAACGAGCCGTACCGGGTGAGCGATCTCACCGACTACACGGTGCCGGTCCATGGCGAGCGGCGCGGTCTGCCGCATGTCGAGCTGGAAATCCGCCAGGACCTGATCGCGGAGGCCGCCGGCCAGCGCGCGTGGGCCGAACGGCTGGCGCGGCTGCTTCCGGTGGCGCTGCGCGGCACTGGGTTAAAACGGCAACCCATCCGGGTTGTCGGCGACCGCTTCGCAGTGGAGCCGCAGATTGGCCAAGGCCGCGCGCAGGCCGGCGTCGAAGGCGTCCTTGCCCGGAATCGGGAAGGTGATGCGGGCGAGTTCGCCGCCCGTCGCATCGATGACGCGAAGGAGCGCAGTCTCTCCCGGATGATACAGCCCGGGTAGGGCAACAAGATCGAATTGCGCATAGGCGTCGTTCAACTTCGGTTCGGTCGGATCGCGGCGGGAGACGCCGACCAGTTCTAGTTTTCCGATCGTGAGCGCCAAGGTCGGCACGTCTCGCCGCCGACTGGGTAGTACGCGGAGGTCTTGATCGTGCGCGCGACCATCGTGTGGCCATCGTAGCGATACCCGATATCGAGACCGGCGAGATCTTTCGGCTGCATTTCCCGCGATTGCCCGAGCGGGGTGATCGTTTTCGCGTTGGCGAACGGCAGGACGTCGAGTGCCGCCGGCACGATCCGATCTCCGGCAACGGTCGCGTCGATGTATATCTGGACTGTAGATTTGTCCTCCGGATAGAACGCAGTGCCGTCGCACTTCGGATTTTCCGCTCGGGCACCCTGTGCGGTGATTATCAACCACGCCGCGAGCGCCGCCGTTCGACCCCGAGTTTGCATCGCCGACAACCCCGACATGACCGTGATACGTGTCCTCTCACGCAATATTTCATGCTTGCTCTTGATTGTCGAGGATGTTGCGTTCGGACATTCCCATTTCATTGACGGCAGCGTTCGTGCCCGCCTGGTTGCCTCGAAACGCGCGGCAAGGCACGGTCGGGCGCGCCAAGGAGCTGCCCATGCCACTCGGATTTTTCCGGCGTCGCCCGCCCGTTACGCCCGAGCAGGAGCCGGTCGCCCAGGAGGCCGAGCCGTCAGCCTCGCCGCTGTTTCCGTTGCGCCCGCCACCGACCGCGATCGCCGAGCCGCCGCCGGTCGAGGCACCGCCGCCGATCCCGATCCGGCCGCGTCCAGAAGCTCCGGTCCTGGAAGTCGCCGCAGCACCACCGCCCGCTCCCGAGCCGCCGCCACCACCGCCGCCCGTCGCAATCGGGCCACGGCTGCCGCACGGCCCGTTGCTCGACGATCTGGTCACCGGCGGCCACGCCCTCGCGGCGATCGAGTTGCACAAGCCGACACCGCTGGTCCGCCCCGACCCATTCCATGCCGAACCGATGGTGGGCGGCGTATCGGCCTTCGCCGACGAATTCACGGACCGGCACGCCGGACCAGCGAGCCGGGGCCGGTTCGTCTGGTGGCGCTCGACGACGTCGTGGTGCTCGGCCGCGACGGCGTGTCGATCTGGCGCGAGCAGGTGCTGTTCCACTCCATGCAGAGCATCGAGCCGTGGCGCCCGGAATCGCGCGTCGCCCAAGCCGACGACCAGGGCAGCCTGATCCTGAAACAGCCGGTCGAGGCCGTCGTTCCGGTCGCCGGGCCGTTGCTGATGGGGTTCGTCGGCGCGTGGACGAACTACGCGCACTGGATCACCGAGTGCCTGCCGCGCGCGTTCGCCTTCCTGGTGCTGCGCCAGCGCGAGCCGGCGGCGCGCCTCATCGTTCCGAACCTGCCGGCCAACGGCCCGCAGATGGAGACGCTGCGCTGGCTCGGCATCACGCCTGATCAACTCTACGTCCTGCACGACGACCAGGCGATCCGGGCCGCCAAGCTATGGTGCGTCGGCGGCGTCGGCGTGTGGCAACCCCCCGTGCTGGTGCGGGCGGCGGCGCTGCACCTGTCGGCGGCGATCCCGCTCGATCTGAACGAGGCCGAGGGATTGGTCGCCAACCGCGTCTACATCCATCGCGGCATGGATACGCGCCGGCTGGCCAACTTCGAGGAATTGCTGCCGGTGCTCGAACGGTTCGCCTTCAACATCGTCCGCATGCAGGATTTCGGCGCGCAGACGCAGGTCCGCCTGATGCGCAACGCCCGCCACGTCATCGGCGAGAACAGCGGCGGGCTGGCCAACGTGATGTTCTGCCGCCGGGGTGCGAGGCTGCTGGAGCTGAACAACCCGGCCTTCCCGCATCCGGCGCACTGGGCGCTGATGGGCTTGGTCGGCGGCGGCTACGGCTATTGCGTCGGGCAGCATGTCGGGGACGGCGCGCCGGGGATGAATTCGGATTACGCGATCCCGGTCGAGGATTTTACCCGGGCGGTCGAGGCGCTGGTGGCGAGCTAGACCCTCACCCCGGCCCTCTCCCACAAGTCGGGAGAGGGAGCAGCCGCTTCTCCCTCTCCCGTCTACTGGGAGAGGGCCGGGGTGAGGGCCTCAGCGTGGGCGCCCCCAGCCAATTCCGCCGTCGCGTGATGGCACCGGATCAGGTGCCCCGGCTCGCGCTCCGACAGCGGCGGCTCGGTTTCGTCGCAGATCGGGCCGATGTAGCGCGGGCAGCGGCCGTGGAACACGCAGCCGCTCGGGATCGCGACCGCACTCGGGATTTCGCCGGTCAGCCGGATGCGCTCGCCCGAGGCACCGACCGCCGACAGCAGCGCCTCGGTGTACGGATGGCGCGGTCCGGAGAACAGCCGCTCCGCCGGGCCGATTTCGAGCAGCCGGCCGAGGTAGAGCACCGCGATCCGGTCCGACAGGTAGCGCACCACCGCCAGATCGTGGCTGACGAACAGGTAGCTGACGCCCTGATCGGATTGCAGTTCGGCCAGCAGGTTCAGGATCGCCGCCTGCACCGAGACGTCGAGGGCGCTGGTCGGCTCGTCGCACACCACCACGCGGGGCGATCCGGCGAACGCGCGGGCGATGGCGACGCGTTGCTTCAGGCCGCCCGACAACTGGCGCGGCTTGCTCGGCAGGAACCGGTCGGCGAGCCGCACCGAGCGCATCAAGCCGGACAGCCGCTCCGTCAGTGCCGCCCCGTTGAGCCCCGCGAGGCGTTTCAGCGGGCGGCCGACGATCCGGCGCACCGAGTGGGCGCGGTTCAGGGCGCTGTCCGGGTTTTGGAACACCATCTGCAGCGCCCGCGCCTGCGCCGGCGTGCGCAGCAGGGCGCGGACCGGCAGCGCCAGCCCGTCGAGTTCGATCCGGCTGCCGGCGTCGGGCGGCGTGATGCCGAGCATGATCCTCGCGAGCGTGCTCTTGCCGCTGCCGCTTTCGCCCACCAGCCCGAGCGTTTCGCCCGCGCGGATGTCGAGGTCGATGCCGCGCAGCGCGTGCACCGCGCCCGCGCCATGGCCGAACGTCTTGCTCAGCGCGCTGATCCGAACGACGGGCTTGTCGGCGTCGTGCTCGACCGGCGGTGGCGGGATCGCGGGGATGACGCGCGGCAGGTCGGGCGACTCTGGCCAGTAATGGCAGCGCGACGCGCGGTCGTCGCTGATCTGGATCAGGGCCGGACGCTCCTCCCGGCAATGCTCGCGCACCAGCCCGCAACGGGGCGCGAACACGCAGCCGGCCGGCATTTCGCCCGGCGACGGCAGGAAGCCCGGAATGGTGTCGAGCCGTGCCGTCAGCTTGCTCATCCCCGGCTGCGGCAGGCAGCGCAACAACCCGACGGTGTATGGATGGCGGGGCTCGTCGAACACCGCGTGCGTCGGCCCGGTCTCGACCATCTGGCCCGCGTACAGCACGCCCACGCGGGCGCACATCCGGGCGATGACTTCGAGGTTGTGGCCGATGAACAGGACGGCGGTCGAATACTCGCTCCGCAGCACCTCGATCAGATCGAGCACCTCGGCTTCCACCGTCGCGTCGAGGCCGGTCGTCGGCTCGTCCAGCACCAGCAGGCGGCGGTCGACGGCGAGCGCCATCGCGATCACGACCCGCTGCTGCATCCCGCCCGAGAGCTGATGCGGATAGCGGCCCATGACGCCGCCGGGATCGGCGATCCGCACGCGGCCCAGCATCTCGCGCGACCGCTCCTGCGCGTCGCGCGCCGAAAAGCCGGCGAGCGCGTAGACCTCGGCCAGTTGCGAGCCGACCGGGATTGTCGGGTTCAGCGCGCGGCCGGGGTCCTGGTAGACCATCGACAGGGCGCGGGTGCGCAGCCGGCGCAGTTCGGCGGCGTCGGCGGCGAGCAGGTCGCGGCCGTCCACGTGGACGGAGCCCGAGGTGATCCGGCCGGCGCGGGGCAGGGCGCGCAGCACGGCGAGGGCGGCGGTGCTCTTGCCGCAACCGCTTTCGCCGACCAGCCCGAACGTCTCGCCGGCGCCGATCTGGAACGTGACGCCGTGCAGCACCGCCTGATCGTGGCCGCGCACGCGATAGGCCACATGCAGGTCGCGCACGTCGAGCGCCAGCGGCAGGCCGGTCGCCGGTCGCGCCGTCACCTGGTGTTCGATCGTCGTCTGGTCAGTCATCGAATGCGCCCGCCAGGCTGTCGGCCACGAGGTTGACGGCGACGACCAGGGTCGCGATCGCGAGCGCGTCGAACACGACGGTCCACCAGTAGCCGCCGGTCATCAGGCCGTAGGATTGCGAGATCGCGAGGCCCCAGTCGGGCGACGGCGGCTGCAACCCGACGCCGAGGAAGCTCAGTGTCGCCGTGGTGAAGATCGCGTAGCCGAGGCGGACCGTCATCTCGACCAGGATCGGCCCGGTGACGTTCGGCAGGATTTCGCGAAACATGATCCACAGCGCGCTGTCGCCGCGAAGCTGCGCGGCCGCGACGTAATCGAGGCCGCGCTCCTGCAACACGGCGGTCCGTACGGTGCGCGCGATGATCGGCGTGAACGCGACGCCGATCGCGATGATCACCGTCCAGTTCGACGATCCGAGCGACACCAGGGCGACGATCGCCACGATCAGCAGCGGCAGCGCCAGCACGGCTTCGACGATCCGGGACACCAGATTGTCGACCCAGCCGCCGAAATAGCCGGTGACCAGTCCGACGGCGGTGCCGAGCACGGTGCCGAGCATGGTCGCGAGCGGGGCGACGGTCAGGATGTCGCGCGAGCCCACGATGACCCGGCTGAACACGTCGCGGCCGAGCTGATCGGTGCCGAACCAGTTGGTGGCGGACGGCGGCAGCAGGCTGTTCTCGATGTCGCCGTCGAACGGGTCGAGCGGCGTCAAATGGGCACCGAAAATCGCGCACACGATCCAGAACAGCACCACGATGCAGCCGATGACGAAGGCCGGGGACCGTGCCAGCGCGACCGCCCGTTCGCGCGCCACGGACGGCCGGCGCGGCAGGATTTCGAGCAGCCGGGTTTCGACCAGCGGGTCGACTGTGGCACTCATGCGGCGGCCAATCGGATGCGCGGGTTGAGGGCCGAGGTCAGCATGTCGGCCAGCAGCGTGGCCACGACGTAGATCAGGCCCACGATCAGCACGCCGGCTTCGAGCATCGGGAAATCCTTCGATTTCGCGGCGCCGAGGATCAGGCCGCCGATCCCCTGGTAGCGGAACAGCTGCTCGATCACGACCAGTCCGCCGATCAGGTAGCCGGCCTGCGTCGCGATCACGGTGATGGTCGGCAGCAGCGCGTTGCGCAGCACGTGCCGCCACACGACCGTCCGCCACGGCAGACCTTTCAGCACCGCCGTTCGCGTGTAGTCGGACGCCAGCGCCTCGACCATGCCGGCGCGCGCCATGCGGGCGATGTAGCCGAACAGGACCAGCACCAGCGGGATCGCGGGCAGGATCAGGTGCTGCAATTGCACCAGCGGTCCGGCGTCGCGCGGCCATGTGGCGGAAATCGGCAGCAGGTGCGTCCAGATGCCGAACACCAGGATCAGCACGATGCCGGACACGAACTCCGGCACGATGCTGGCCGACATGCCGACGATGGTGATCGTGCGGTCGATCCAGCCGCGCACGTTCAAGGCCGCCACCACGCCGCCCAGAATGCCGAGCGGGACGACGACGACGAACGCGACCGCCGCGAGCTTGAACGAGTTCAGCAGCGCCGGCCCGATGAAGTCGACGACCGGTTTGCGGTAGATCAGCGAGTTGCCGAAATTGCCGGTCAGCGCGCCGCCGATCCACGTCAGGTATTGCGTGAGCAACGGCAGGTCGGCGCCGAGCTCGTGGTTCTTGACCGCGACGGCGCGGGGATCGGCGAGCGGGCCGAGGATGGCCCGCCCCACATCGCCCGGCAGCAGGTGCCCGCCGGCGAACACCAGCAGGCTTAGCAAGAACAGCGTCAGCAGCGACATCAGCAGCCGACGGGTGATGGTCCGTGCGATGCGGAGATCCTTTTCGTGACGGCGGTTGCGATCAGGCCGGCAGCACGGCGCGGTCGAGATACAGCCGGTTGGCCGTCGCCGGGACGCCGGTGACACCCTTCCGCGTCGCGACGAGGTAGTCGTAGAAATACGCGAACACGACCGGCGTCTCGTCGAGCAGCAGCGTCTCGATCTTGCCGGCGACCGCCTTCTGCGCGCCGAGGTCGAGCGCCTTCACGTAGTCGCCGACCAGGGTGTCGTATTCCTTGCTCTTGAAGTGCGCCGAGTTCCATGTGCCGTCGCTCAGCAGCGGCGAGCCGAGGGTCACGTTCGGCACGCCGCGCTGGCCGTAATCGGTGATGCCCATCGTGCTGTCGAGCCAGTCGCTCTGGCCGAACGTCGCCTTGCCGTAATAGGCGTCCTGGCTTTCGACGTTCAGCTCGATCTCGATGCCGATCGCCTTGGCGGCGTTCTGCACCAGCACGGCGTAATCGGGGATCTCGAGGTAGCGTTCGGTGGTCAGCGTCACCTTGAACCCGTTGGGCACGCCGGCGGCGGCCAGCAGCTGCTTGGCTTGCCCGATATCCTGCTTGCGCTGCGGCACGGTGGTGTCGGTCGACGGGAACGCCGGCGCGAACGGGCTGTCGTTGCCCACGCTCGCGAAGCCGCGGAACAGGCCGCGCACCAGCTTCTCGCGGTCCAGCGACAGGGCCAGCGCCTGCCGCACGCGCTTGTCGGCGAACGGGCCGGTGTCGCACCGCATGTGCAGCTGCTCGTGCGCGGTCGCCTTGCAGCGGACGATCTCGAAATTCGGATCGTTCATCAGCGCTTGGCCGCCGGAGACGACGATTTGCTCGATGATGTCGACCTGGCCGCCCTGCATGGCCAGGATCTGCGGCTGGATGTCGGTGAAGAACGTGTATTCGAGGCGGTCGGGCAGGGCCTTCTCGCCCCAATACGCGTCGTTGCGCACGAACGCGCAGCCGACCTTCGTGGTGTACTCGTCGATCTTCCACGGGCCGGTGCCGTCGAACGTCTTTTCGTAGTCGCCGGCGAAGCTCGCGGGAAGGATGATGCAGTTATAGTTGTCGGACGACACGATATAGGGAAAGTTGCTGTTCGGCGCGTCCAGATGGAAGGCGACGGTATGGTCGTCGATCTTCTTGATGTTCCCCTTCGACAGCACGCCCTTGAACGCGGACAGCGCGTTGGAGCTGTTCTTGGGGTCGGCGAGCCGGTCGATGCTGGCGATGACGTCGTCGGCGACCATCGTGCCGCCGCTGTGGAATTTGACGCCCTCGCGCAGCTTGAACGTCCAGACGGCACCGGTCGCGTCGGGCGACCAGCTGGTGGCCAGATACGGTTGCAGCACGAAATCCGGGTCGGTCCGGCAGAGGAACTCGCCGGCGGTGATCAGCAGCTGAAGGCCGCCGTTATCGGCGATGCTGACCGGGTCGATGGCACCGGCCGGAACCGTCAGGGCCACGCGCACGGTGCCGCCGGTCGTCGCGGCGCGCGCGGGGGCCGGGGCGGCGGCGAGACCGAGGCCGCCGGCGATGCCGCCCAGCAACGGCAGCGACAGGCCGAGCATGCTGCCGTGACGCAGGAAGCCGCGCCGGTCGACACGGCCGGCCAGCAGCATGTCGACGAGGTCGTTCTCAACCGGGCTGAACGTGCCGCGGAGCTTGTCGAGGGTCTTGCGGTTCATGCCCGGGGAAGCCTTTCTTTGCATGGTTTCGCGCAGCGTCGTGCGGACCGTGCACGGCCGGTGCCGGTCGGTCAATCGTTCGTGATCCGCGCCGTTTCGAGAGGAACACACGATGGCCGACCCCGAATATCCGCGCGACCTCGCGGGCTATGCCGGCAAACCGCCCGACCCGCGCTGGCCGGGTGGCGCCCGCATCGCCGTGTCCGTGGTGCTGAACCACGAGGAGGGCGGCGAATACTCGGTCCTGCACGGCGACGCGCACGGCGAATACGTGCTGACGGACGCGGGCGGCGGGACGCCACGGCAATCGGCGCGCGACCTGCTGGTGGAGAGCATGTTCGACTACGGCGCGCGTGCCGGCTTCTGGCGGGTGGCCCGCGTGCTGCGCGAACGGGACTGGCCGACGACCGTGTTCGCGGTCGGCATGGCGCTCGAACGCACGCCGGACGCCGCGGCCGAGATGCGCGCCGCCGGCTGGGAGGTCGCCTGCCACGGCCATCGCTGGATCGACTATGCCGGCGTGTCCGAAGACGTGGAACGGGCCGACATCGCCGCCTGCACGGAGGCCGTCACGCGCATGATCGGCGTGCCACCGGCCGGCTGGTACACCGGCCGGATGAGCGGCAATACGCGCCGCCTCGTCGCCGAGCATGGCGGCTTTCTATACGACAGCGATTCATACGACGACGATCTGCCCCATTGGCAGCCTGTCGGCGGGCGCGACGTTCTGGTCGTGCCGTATTCCCTGGACGTCAACGACGCGCGAACGGTCCGTGGCGGCGATCTCGCAACCGCGGGCGACTGGTTCGCCTACGCGCGCGACGCGTTCGAGGCGTTGTGGGAGGAGGGCGCGACCGCGCCCAAAATGCTGTCGATCGGGCTGCACAGCCGGCTCATCGGCCGGCCCGGACGGATCGGCGGACTGATCCGGCTGCTCGACCACATCGCCTCACGGCCGGGCGTGTGGCGCGCGACCCGCGCGGACATCGCGCGGCATTGGATCGCCAATCACCCGGCCGGATGACACCGGTTCAGAACGTGGCGCGGTACTTCCGGTATCTGATCCGGTTGAACGCGCGGACCACAAGATTGGACGGATACGGCATGGGCTGGCGAAGCCATGCGATCTTACGGACGTAGTTCGGCACCTCCCAGATCGCCCTGCTGCCTGCGGGGAAGAAGATCATGTCGCCCGCACGGACTTCCTTCGTGACCCCGCGGAACGTGATGATCATGCCGCCTTCGAGGACGTGGATCGTTTCGTCGAGGTGGTAGTTCCAGTGGAACTTCCCGGCGGTGCAGTCCCAAATGCCGGTCTGGGCAATCCCGTCATCGGTCTTGAACAGTAATTTCCAGCGGGTCTGGGGCGAACCCTCGATCACCCAGTCCGGATTGATTGCCGACGGCTCCAGGTCTGTATTGGATGACGCCGTACTAACGCTCCCTTTACCCGGGTCTAACATGAACAAGACGGCACTTCCTTTTCGTCGCTGACATTCGGATACTGTAACGGCTCGATTTAAGCAAGCGCATTGGGGTCCCAATCCAGGCGCTCGCGCGCGAATCAGGCTTAAGCGACTACGCGTGAGCGGCCTGTCCGGATGACCTCGTGAATGTCCGCCCCAAACCGATCGGGGCGGAAAAGCGCTCGAATATCTCTGACGCTCAAAACCTAACAACTCATGACGTCGGCAATGTGTCCGAATGGTCCAAGGCCGCCATCATCGTGCCAGCCAGCCACCGTCCACGATGATGTTCGAGCCCGTTATGAACGTCGCCCGGTCGCTCGCGAGCCAGACGGCGGCGTTGGCGATATCCGCCGGCCGGCCGAGCCTGGGCCAGGGCGTGCGGCGGCGCGCGTTGTCCATCAGTCCCGGGTCCATCGCCGCGCCGGGCTTGCCGGTCACCACCTTTCCCGGGCTGACCGAATTGCAGACGATGCCGCGCGTCGCGTAATCGGCCGCGATCTGGCGGGTGATGTAGATCGCGCCCGCCTTCGATACGCCGTACGGCAGATCGCCGGGCGAGGACACGATGCCCTGCTGGCTGCCGATATTGACGATCCGCCCGCGCACCTCGCCGTCCGGATCGCGCGGGTCCTGCGTGACCATCTGCGCCACCGCCCGTTTGCAGCCGAGGAACATGCCGGTCATGTTCACGCCCATGACCCGCGCCCAGTCGTGCTCGCTCGTCTCCAGCAGTTCGGTGCCGGAGAAGATGGCGGCGTTGTTCACCATCACGTCGAGCCGGCCCCAGCGCGCGACCACGGCCGCGACGAGCGCGCCGACGTCATCGGCGTTCGAGACATCGGTCCGGACGAACAGGGCGGCCTCGCCGATCAGTTCGGCCGTCGGCGGCCCGCCCTCCAGCGGCTCGGCCGTGATGTCGGCGACCGCGACGAACGCGCCCTCGGCCGCGAACGCGCGCGCGATCGCGCGCCCGATGCCCGACGCCGCGCCGGTGACGATCGCGATCTTTCCGGCCAGTTCCATGACCCATCCTCCGAAGTGCCCCGCATGATGCCCGACATCGCCCTCGCCGCGCGCCTATTCGATGCGCTCGCCGCCGCGACGCGCAGCGGGCGCGGGATCGAGCGCGACACGTACGGCGCGGGCGAGCAGGCGGCCCACGACCTCGTCGCGGCAGCCGCGCGCGACCTCGGGCTCGCGGTCGAAGTCGATCCCGCCGGCAACCTGCTGATGACGCGGCCGGGGCGCGACCGCACGCGGCCGGTGGTGATGATGGGCTCCCACCTCGACAGCGTCCCGCAGGGCGGCAATTTCGACGGCGCGGCCGGCGTGCTGGCGGGGCTTGCCATCGCTGCGGGCATCGAGACACCCGGATGCGACATCACGGTGATGGCGGTGCGCGGCGAGGAGAGCGCCTGGTTCGACGTGCCGTATATCGGCAGCCGGGCCGCGTTCGGCGACCTGCCGGAGGCGGCGTTGTCGGTGCGCCGTTTGGGTCACGGTCCGACATTGGGCGAGGTGTTCGACGATCAGGTGTTCCACCCCTGGCCGTCGCTCGATCCGGCCCGCATCGCCTGCTGGCTCGAACTGCACATCGAGCAGGGGCCGGTGCTGCTGGCCGCCGGTTTGCCGAGTGCCACCGTCACCGGCATCCGCGGCTGCCGCCGGTTCCGCTCCGCCGCGTGCCATGGCGCATACGGCCATTCCGGTGCCGACCCGCGCGCCCACCGTGCGGACGCGGTCGCGGCGACGGTGGCGCTGCTGTCGGCACTGGAAACGGAGTGGCTCGCGCGCGAGAAGACCGAGGATCTGGTGTTTACCGTGGGCGAGCTGTTCACCGATCCCGTCATGCACGGCCCGTCGAAAGTCGCGGGCGAGACCCGGTTCGTGCTCGATTTCCGCAGCCTGTCGGACGCGACGATGGACGCCATGGCCGGCACGGCGCGCACGCTGGCGGCAAGGATCGGGGCCGAGCGCCGGGTTCGCTTCGACCTCGGGGAGACCAGCGACTCTGTCCCGGCACTGATGGACGAGCAACTCCGGTCGGCGCTGCGCGACGCGGGCGCGCCGTTCGAGATGGCGAGCGGGGCCGGTCACGACGCGGCGGTGTTCGCGGCACACGGCGTGCCGACCGGGATGATCTTCGTGCGCAACGCGAACGGCAGCCACAACCCGGACGAGGCGATGGACATGGCCGATTTCGCGCAGGCGACCGAGGTGCTCGGCCGCGTGGTCGAGGGATTGGCCGCATGACGTTGCTGGTCACAGGGGCCACCGGCTTCGTGATGAGCGTGCTGGCCCACCGGTGGCTGTCGCGCGATCCGGCGGCCCGCGTGGTGGCGCTCGACCGGGAGCCTCTCGACGAGATTGCCCGCGCCTACTTCGCGCCGTTCGCGGACCGGTTGGTCTTGGTGCAGGCGGATGTGACCGATCCCGCCGCGATCGCGCGCGCGCTCGACGGTCTGGACATAAGGCATGTCGTCCACGGCGCGACCGTGACGCCGCTGTCGCGCGGCACCGCGTCGGAGGCTGCGGTCGAGCCGGAGGCGCGCAATCCGGCGGCGATCATGGACACGAACCTGATGGGCACGGTCCACATGCTCGACTGGGCGCGGGAGCGGCGCATCGCCGGGCGCTTCGTCTATGTCAGCTCGGGTGCCGTGTATCGCCACCACGGCCCGGACACGCCCGGCATGCCGCTGCCGGAGGACGGCTACGTCTGGCCGCGCCGGCTGTACGGCATCAGCAAACTCGCCGCCGAACTGGTGACGGAGCGTTATGCCGAACTGTTCGGATTGTCCGCCGTCTCGGTCCGGCTGTCGTCCGTGTACGGGACGATGGACCGCACCACGGCGACCCGGAATTTCCGTCACGTCCCGAACCGCATATCCCACCTGGGACTCGGCGGCCGGACAATCCGGGTCAACACGCTCGCGGCCGTCGGCGATTACTGCCATTCCGAGGATGTGGCGGACGGCATCGCTTCCCTGCTGGACGCGCCGGCGCTGAACTATCCCGTCTACAACATCGCCCAGGGGGACGTGGCCACGGTCGGCGACCTGCTCGGCTGGGCCGCCGAGGCGATCCCCGGCCTCGCGTTCGAGGTGACGGACGATCCGGCCTCGGCGGACATCCTGGCCGACCCGGCGCTGACCGGCGGCATGTGGGGCGCCTACGACATCGGGCGCATGATCGCCGACACCGGGTGGCGTCCGCGCCCGACCCGGGTGGCCCTGCACGCCTACATAGACCGGCTGCGGAACGAGGCGGGCTGACCCCGAACCCGGCGCACCGATCCGCGTAACCCTGTCGCCACAACTCAGGGGATTTACGCACATGCGGGCACTCACCTGGCACGGTCGCGGCGATATTCGCTGCGAGACCGTGCCCGATCCGAAAATCGAAGACGCGCGCGACTGCATCATCAAGGTCACCAGCTGCGCCATCTGCGGCTCCGACCTGCACCTGATGGGCGGGTTCGTGCCGGGCATGCACACGCACGACGTGATGGGCCACGAGACGATGGGCGAGGTGGTCGAGGTCGGTGCCGGCGCCAAGCACAAGCTGTCGGTCGGCGACCGGGTCGTGGTGCCGTTCACCATTTCCTGCGGCGAGTGCCGGCAGTGCAAATGGAGCAACTTCTCCTGCTGCGAGCGGACCAATCCGAACGGCGCGATGCAAGCCAAGCTGTACGGCTACCAGGTCGCAGCCCTTTACGGCTACGGCGAGGTGACGGGCCGCATCCCCGGCGGACAGGCGCAGTATCTGCGCGTGCCGATGGCCGACGTGGGTCCGATCAAGGTGCCGGAGGGCATGACGGACGAACAGGTGCTGTTCCTGTCGGACATCTTCCCGACCGCCTATCAGGCCGCCGAACACTGCGAGATCACGCCCGAGGACACGATCCTGGTGCTCGGCTGCGGCCCGGTCGGCCTGCTGGCGATCCGCTCGGCGCAGTTGCTCGGGGCGAAGCGGGTGATCGCGGTCGACACCGTGCCGGAGCGGCTGGCGCTGGCCAAGAAGTCCGGGGCCGAGGTGATCGACTTCAACGCCGCCCCGATCCAGGAGCAGGTGCTGGAGCTGACCCACGGCAAAGGGCCGGACGCGGTGATCGAAGCGGTCGGCATGGAGAGCCACGGCAGCCCGGAGACGCTGCTGGAGAAGGCCGAGAACCTGATCAGCTCGATGGAGCGTCCGTTCGGCCTGAACGACGCGATCATCGCCTGCCGCCCGTCCGGCATCGTCTCGCTGGCCGGCGTGTTCGTGGGGCCGGTGGCCGGCGTGAACATGGGCGCCTACGTCAACAAGGGCCTGACGATGAAGACCGGCCAGACCAACGTGCAGCGCTATCTGGAGCCGCTGATGAAGCGGATCGTGGACGGCGAGATCGACCCCTCGTTCATCATCACCCACCGCGGCGGGCTCGAGGACGGGCCGGAGTTGTACAAGACGTTCCGCGATAAGAAGGACGGCTGCATCAAGGTGGTGATGCACCCGAACGGCTGATGTTTCGGGAGTGGCACTTTGGCCGGGCTTGACCCGGCCACCCACGCGTCCGCAGCCAGCGCATCTGCGCCGAACTGCCGCAAATGTCTGAGGACAGTCGTGGGTAGCCGGGTCGAGCCCGGCTAAAGGCGGAGCGGACAAGGAAAAGGCCCGGAACGTTCGCGCGTTCCGGGCCTTTTTCCGTTGCCGGCGGCCTTAGATGTTGCCGCCGCGAACCCGCGCCCGCTCCGCCTCGACCTCGGCCGAGGTGTATCCGGGCGCCGCCGGGTCGTACCCGCTCCAGCCGGTGCTCGCGTAATCGGCACGCCGGCTCTGGACGTCGACCGGCTCGAGCGTCTCGAGCAGCCGCGAAATCCTCGCCGCGTCGGCCTCCTCCGCCTGCACCGCGACGACGGTGCCGCCGCGCCGCACCCCTTCGGAGTAGACGTGGGCGTCGTCGTGGTGGACGCCGTGGCCGATCAGGCTGCCGAGCAGGCCGCCGACGCCGGCCCCGGCACCGGCGCCGGTCAGCGAGGCGATCAGCCAGCCGGCCGCGACCACCGGGCCGACGCCCGGGATCGCCAGCGCGCCGAGGCCGGCGAGCAGACCGGCGCCGCCGCCGATCACGGTGCCGAGGGTGGCACCGGTGCCGGCCGACGTGCCGGCTTCCCGATCGTCCACGACATCCTCGCCCGCGTAGTCGCGAAGATCGTCGTCGCTGGCGTAGCCGCCGGCCCGTCCGGTCGCGGGCGGCACGACCGGGGCGATGCCGGGCACGACGCCCGGAACCGCGCCGGGCACGACGCTCGGGCCGGCCGCGATCGAGTTGTCGTAGGGCAGATCGCCGGCATACGTCGTGTCCGAGGGGCGGGTCGCCGGGTCGTTGGACACGATCGAGATGTCGGCATGCGGGATGCCGTTGGCCTCCAGCTGCTGGACGGCCCGGGCCGCCTCTTCATAGGTGTCATACAGGTGGGTGAACGTCGTGCGGGGCATGGTTGGATCCAGTCCGAATTGAGAGTGGCGGGCGCGTCGGAAGATCAGGGCTGGCCGTAATTGCCCCGGTAGTCGAGCCAGACGTCGCCGGTCTTGCCGCCCTTGGTGGCACGGCCGCGCCAAACGCCGTCGGCGTCCTTGGTCAGGGTCGAGATGTCGGTGAACCCGTTGCCGGCCAGCCGCGACTTCGCCTGACCCTCGGTGAACGAATTCGCACCCTTCGCGGGCTGCGCCATCGGCTTGGCGCCCGTGGTGTCGACGGCCGGGTTGGCGTTGCCCGGGTTGGTCGGCGCACCGGCGTTGGACAGGGCGGCACCCGACATGCTCGGCGTGACGACCGTGCCCGTGGTACCCGTGGCGCTGGTTCCGGTGCCGGGGCTGGTCCCGGTCGAGGTACCCGGGCCGTTGCCGGCACCGCCGCCCATCGTGGCGCTGGTGGTTGCCGGGTTGGTCGTCGCCGGATTGGCCGTGCCGGCGGCCGTGCCGGTTCCATTGGTGTTGATGCCGGTGGTCGACGTGCCGCTCGACGCGCCCGGCGACGTGGTCACGATCGGGGCGCCGTTGCTCGGCGCCGGGGCCACGGTCTGGGCCATCGCCGGCACGAGGCTAGCCGCCAACAGGCCGGACAAGGCAAGAGAACTGGTCAGGCGCATCGAAGTCTCCTTTGAAACGATCGTCGACGAATAACCCGGCCTGGGCGTCCGGGTTTCCGCGAGGCTGGACCGCCGAAGCCCGGAGGCTCGACCCGCCGCCGCCCGACGCCTATCTCCCGTGGATGTCCCTGATCGCCTCCATCCGCCTCGTCGCGGCCCCGCCGCACCGGGCGGCGCGCCCGTTCCTGGCCCTCGGCCTCGTGCTGATCGTCGCCGGCCTGATCGTCGCGCATTGGCTGGCCTGGACCGGCTTCGTGTTCGTGCTCGTGTGCCTGTATTTTTTCCGCGACCCGGAGCGGGTGACGCCGCACCGTCCGGGCGTGGTCGTCGCCCCGGCGGACGGGCATGTCGTCTCGGTCGGGCCGGCCGTGCCGCCGCCGGAACTCGGCCTCGGCGACGCGCCGCGCTGGCGGGTCGCGATCTTCCTGTCCGTGCTCGATGTGCATGTGAACCGCATCCCGGTCGCCGGCACGATCACCCGCATCGCCTACCGGCCCGGCACCTTCGTCAACGCGAGCCTCGACAAGGCCAGCGAGGCGAACGAGCGCAACGGCCTCGCGATCCGTCTGCCGGACGGGCGGGACGTGGCCGTGGTGCAGATCGCCGGGCTGATCGCGCGCCGCATCCTGTGCCATGTGCGCGAAGGCCAGGCGGTCGCGGGCGGGCAGCGGTTCGGCATCATCCGCTTCGGCAGCCGCACCGACCTCTATCTGCCGCCGGGCGTGCGGCCGCTTGTCGAGGTCGGGCAGACGATGGTGGGGGCCGAGACGGTCGTGGCGATGCTGCCCCCGCTATGACGAGCGCGCCATGAGCGATCTGCGGGTCCAGCGCGGGGCGGCCCGCCTGCGAAAGCTGCGGCAGCGGCTGCGCGGCCCGGGCACCGACCGCACGCGGCGGAAAATCCCGATCGGGCGGCTGCTGCCCAACATCCTGACCATGCTCGGCCTGTGCGCCGGACTGACCGCGATCCGGTTCGGCATCGACGGCCGGTTCGGCGACGCGGCCGTGTCGATCGCGGTCGCCGGCGCGATCGACGGCCTCGACGGACGGCTCGCCCGCCTATTGCGCTCGACCAGCCGCTTCGGGGCCGAGTTCGACAGCCTTTCGGACTTCCTCTCGTTCGGCGTCGCACCCGCGTTCGTGCTGTGGTCGTGGTCGCTGCAGCGGGCCGGCGGCTACGGCTTCGTGCCCTGCCTGCTGTTCGCGGTCTGCATGGCGCTGCGGCTGGCCCGGTTCAACGCGGCGCTCGACCGGCCGAGCCCGCTCGGGCCGCGCTTCTCGCTCGGCGTACCGGCCCCGGCCGGCGCCGGTCTCGCGCTGTTCCCGCTATTCGTCGGGCTGGAGGCACGCTCGATGAACTGGTCGTGGCTCGAGTCCGCGTTCCGCAACCCGGTGCTGCCGGCAATCGTGCTGATCGCGACCGCGTGCCTGCTGGTTTCGACCTTGCCGGTCTGGAGCGGCAAGGGGCTCCGGCTTTCGCGACCGGCCGCGCTGCCGGTGCTGCTCGGCAGCGGGCTGTTCGCGGCGTGTCTGGTCGCCGACCCGTGGGCCGCGCTGGCGTTGGCCGGAATCGCCTATGCGGCGGGCCTGCCAATCGCGAGGCGGGCGGCTATACGGGAGGCCAACAGCCACGGAGTAAGGGCATGAGCGGGTCTTTGGAGCGACTGGACGTACGCGGTAGCCGGACGGCGGCGCTGGCGAAAAACTGGTGGCTGCTGGTGCTGCGCGGCCTCGCCGCCTGCGTCTTCGGCGTGGCCGCCCTGGTCAGCCCCGCCCCGGCACTGGGCGCGCTGATCCTGGTGTTCGGCATCTATGCGGTGGTCGACGGCGCATTCACGGTCATCGCCTCGCTGCGGGCCGCGAGCCATCACGGCAACTGGGCGCTGCTGCTGCTCGAAGGGTTGTGCGGCATCGGCGTCGGCGTCGCGGCGCTGGCGGTGCCGGCGCTGTTCCTGGGCGTGGCCGTGACCATCCTGGCGGTCTGGGCGATCGTCACGGGCGTCCTGCTGGTCGCCACGGCGTTCCGCCTGCACGGCGGACGCGGCGGCTGGCTCGCTGGGCTATGCGGCGTGCTGTCGGTGATCTGGGGCGTGCTGCTGCTGGTCAACCCGTTCGGCGGCGCCGTGATCCTGACGATCTGGCTCGGCGCGTACGCGCTGATCTTCGGCGTCTCGATGATCGCGTTCGGGATGCGGCTGCGACGCACCCACGCCTAACAATCTGCCCGCCGCGTCACGCGGCGGGCATTTCGCCTCGGTCAGGCCTTGCGACGGCGCGAGCCGCCGAGCAGACGGCTCGCCAGCCCGAACCCCGCGCGGCGAATGGCGGGAAATACGAACGCCGACATCACCATCGCCTCGCCGAGTTGCGCCCTGGCCTCGCGGCGCACCTGCAGCGCCTCGCGCTCGATCCGGTCCGGGCTGCTCGACGCAGCCAGATAGCCGCACACGCCGGCCACGATCAGGTCGAGGGCGGCCACGATCAGCGCGGCGTAGAGCGGGTCCATCCACCGGACCAGCAGCAACGCCAGCGAGACATGCAGCGCCGTCAGCAGACCGAGTGCGAACACCGCCGCGACGACGGCGAAGATGACCCGGTTGGTCGTCCGGTGCGCGAGGCGGCGGAGGCGCAATGCCTCCGCCTGCGCCATGATCCGGCCAAGCTCGACGACGCGCATCGGCGTCAGCGCGCCAAACGGCCGAGGAGATAACCAGCCACCGCCGCGATCGCGATCGAGGCCAGCGGCATTTCGCGGACGCGCCCGGACAGCGCCTCGCTCTGCTCATGCGCGAGGTCGCTCGCCTGATGACCGTAATCGCGGGCGAGGGCACCCGCCTGGCGGCCGTAATCCGACGCGCGGCTGGCGGCGTCGCTGACGATCGGCCCGACGCGCTCACGCATCAGGCCGTCCACCTGGGCGCGCAGCTGGCGCAGTTGCTCGTTGGCGTCGCCCGCCACGTCGCGGGCATTGTCGCGAAGGCGGGATGAGGCGTTGGCCATGAGATCGGCTCCTGTTGCGTCGATATGGCCGTGGAACGCTAATACCTCGCCGAGGTTGCGACGCCATCGCAACGGAGCGCTATCCGGAGACCGCGCGATGGACCCCCACACCGAAACCTGCATCGCCGAGTGGCGGCGCGTGCGTTCCGAGAGCGAGCAAGGGGGCGGCGTGGATTTGCGGGTCGGCACCGCCCGAACCCTGCTGGTCGGCGACGCCGCGACGGCGCGGTTCATGCTGGCGGCGATGGCCGGGTTCGCGGCGCACCGGGGTGAGCTGCAAATCGACGGTCGCCCGGTCGGCGATCTGGCCGCCCATCGCCGCCGGGTGACGCTGATCGGACCCGAACTCGGCCTGCCCGCGCATGGCCGGGTGGCGGCGATCGCCGCGCGAACCGCGCGCGGTGGCCCGGCGCTGGAAGCGGCGCTGACCGATGCCGGGCTGTCGGATCGCGCCGACCGGACGATCGGGATGCTCGATGCCGGAGAACGGGTCCGGCTCGCCATCGCACGCGCCGCCGCGTCGCATCCCCGCCTGCTCGCCATCGACGGCGCGCTCGACCCGCTCGACCCGGCCGAGGCCGACGCGGCGTTGCGGGCTCTGGCCGCGGTTCGCGCCCGGATCGGCTGCGCGGTGGTGATCCATACCGCCCGCCCAGGGGCGCTGATCGGCCGTCCGGTCGGGACCGTGGAGTGTGTGGCCGCCATTGCCGGCGGACGCGTGGTGCAGGCCGACACGCCGGGCGCCGTCTACGACGACCCGGCCGATCCGGCGGTGCTCGGGCTGCTCGGCCCGACCAACTTTCTGGCGGCCCGCGTGCTCGATCTGGACGACGACGGCGGTCGCTGCACGCTGGACGGCGGGACGGTGGTCGAGGCGACCGCGACCCCCGCCAGCCCCAAGCCGGGCGGCGCGTGCAGGATCGACGTGCGGCCCGAACGGATCGCGCTCGCGATCGGGACCGAACTGGCCGGTGACGGTGGGCTGATCGGCCGGATCGAGGCGGTGTCGCACGAGGGCCCCTGGACCAGCTTCGCCGTGCGGTTGCGCGCGGGCGACCTGCCGCTCATGGTGCGCCGGCCCGCCGGCAGCCCTCTTGGGCGGCTGGTCGCGGGCGCGGACGTCTCGGTCGCCTGGCAGGCGCATCACGCGCGGATCTGGCCGGCTTAACCGCCGTGGAAGGGCCGTTCACATCTTGTTGTCGGCCCCATCCTGCCGCAAGGTCGGCACCCGTCGGCGTTCGGGGTCGGCCAGACTTGTCGGAGTAGCTTTGCGCATCCTCGGCCAACTTCGTTGAAGCACGCAGCGATCGCGGGACTTTGGCTCGCCGTCGTGGCGGGCGGGTTGCCGCCTGGGGCGAGCGCCGCCGATCCGGTTGCGGCCCCCGCCGCCCCGACGCCGACGCCGACGCCGACGCCCGCGCCGGCTTCAGCCCCGGCACCGACGCCGGCCCCAGCTCCGGCACCAGCGCCGGCTCCGGACCTCGCGGTCGCCGTGCCCGCCATGCCGGCCGACCTGCCCGCCGCCATCGCCGCCGCGTTCGTGACCCCGTTCGACGCCCAAAGCCATCTGACGACGATCGTGCAGCCGGCCGCCGATCACGCCGACCTCGTGCTGGTGGGTGATTTGCAGGCGCAGGCCGGGTGCGCGGACGGGCGGTGGCGCAAGCTCGACTGGGGCAAGATCGGCGGCCGCGAACGGCTGATCGCCGGGGCCGCCGGCGATTGCGGCGTCGGCGCGCTGGTGCAGACGACGGTGCTCGCCTGGGACCGCGACAAGGTGCAGGGCGCGCCGCATTGGGGCGAGTTCTGGGACGTGGCGAAGCTGCCCGGCAAGCGCGGGCTGCGGCGGGGCGTGCGCGACAACCTCGAAATCGCGCTCCTGGCCGACGGCGTCGCCCCGGCGGACATCTACGCGACGCTGCGCGGCGATCAGGGCGTCGAGCGCGCGTTCCGCAAGCTCGACCAGCTGAAACCCTACGTCGTCTGGTGGGATTCCGAGGACGACGCGCTGCGGCTGCTGACCTCGGGCGACGTGCTGCTGACCAGCGCACCGGCCAACGCGGTGCTGCCGCCTCGCGCGGTGCCGAGCCATGTGATCGCGGTGCAGTGGGCGGGCGGGATCGAGACGTTGCGGTCGTGGGTGGTGCCGACCGCCGCCACCCACCCCGACGCCGCGCTGCGGTTCCTGGCGTTCACGACCGACCCGAAGATCGCGCGCGGCCTCGCCGACACGGGGCCGTGGGGGCCGACCAGCGCGGGCGCGCTGGACGGTCTGCCGGCCGACAAGCTGTGGCCGGTCCCGACCGCGCCGGCCAACCTCGCGGCCGGACTGATGGTCGACGAGACGTTCTGGCACGACAACGAGGCGCGGCTCGGCAAGCTCTACGACAGCTGGATGACGAAGTAGCGGATCAGTCGTCCGCGTCGGTGCCGACCAGCCGCCCCGGAACCCCGGCGGCGCGCGGCTCGATCCGGTCGCCCGCATTGCCGGCGTGACCATACGACTGACCGGCGGGCGGCGGCGGGCGGCGGTTGAACCGGGCCTTTAGCCGCTCCCGCAAGCCCTGGAACGTGACGTAGAGCATCGGGATCAGGAAGATGCCGAGCGTGCTGGCGCCGATCATGCCGGCGAACACCGGAATGCCGATCGCGTGACGGCTGAGTTCGGCGGCCCCCTTCGCGATCACCAGCGGAACCAAGCCCAGCACGAACGCGATCGACGTCATCATCACGGCACGGAACCGGGTGCGCGCACCGAGTTCGGCCGCATCGCGGATCGACATCCCGGCTTCGCGCCGTTCCTTCGCGAACTCCACGATCAGAATGCCGTTCTTGGCCGCCAGCGCGATCAGCACGACCAACCCGATCTGGGCATACAGGTCGAGCGACAGGCCGCCGATCAGCAGGCCGAGGAACGCGCCGAGCACGCCGACCGTGACCGAGAGCAGCACCGGGATCGGGATCGTCCAGCTCTCGTACAGGCCGACCAGGAACAGGTAGGCGAACAGCAGCGCCACCGCGAGGATGGCACCGGTCTGACCGGACGCCCTGACTTCCTGATACGACGTGCCCGACCATTCGAAGCTGTAGCCGGGCGGCAGCGTCTTGGCCGAGACCTCCGCCATCGCCGCGAGGGCGGTGCTGGACGAGACGCCCGGCGCGGGCGAGCCCTGGATGGTGATCGCGCGATAGTTGTCGAACCGCGTGATCGTCTGCGGGCCGAGCACGACGCCGACCGTGGCGATGGAGCGCAGCGGCACCATCGTGCCCCGGTTGTTGCGGATGAAGATCTTGTCGATGGCCGAGATGTCGCTGCGGTCGCGCGCCTCGCCCTCGACGATCACCTCCCAGCTGCGGCCGTACAGCGTGAAGTCGTTCACGTAGACGCCGCCCAGCGTGGCCTGCAGCGCCGTGAACACGTCGCTGATCGCGAGGCCGAGCGCCTGCGCCTTGTCGCGGTCGATGTCGAGCTTGAAGCTCGGCGTCGTCGGCGAGTAGGTGCTGAACAGCTGCGTCAGCCGCTTGTCGCCGCCCGCCGCCTGCAACAGCCCCCCGAACACCTGTCCGATCTGGGTCGGGTCCTGACCCTGCAGCGCCTGCAGCTGGTATTCGAAGCCGCCGCCGGTCGACAGGCCCAGGATGGGCGGCAGGTTGAAGGCGAAGATACGCGCGCCGTGGATCCGGCTGACGCCGCCGAACGTGGCGCCGATCGCGGATTGCACGTCGTCGTGCGGTCCGGTCCGTTCCGCGAACGGCTTCATGCGCGCGACCAGGAAGGCGGAGTTGGCCTGGTTGCCGGAGTCGAGCAGCGAGAAGCCGACGATCGAGAGCACGCTCTGCACCGAGGGGATGCCGCTCACGACCTTCTCGGCCTGCTTGACGACCTCGAGCGTGCGCGACACCGACGCGCCGTCCGGAAGCTGCACGGCGATGAAGAATGCGCCCTGGTCTTCCTGCGGCAGGAAGCCGCCGGGGGTGCGGCCCGCGAGCAGGAACACGCCGCCGCCCACGATCGCGACCAGCAAGACCGACAGCGCGGCCACGCGGACCAGCCGGCGCACGACCGCCCCGTAGCCGTTGCGGACGTTGTCGATCCGCCGGCCGACATAGCCGAGGATGCCGCGGCGGCGCGTGTGGCGCAGGAACACGCCGCACAGCGCCGGCGACAGCGTCAGCGCGTTCAGCGCCGAGATCAGCATGGCGACACTGATCGTGACCGAAAACTGCCGGAACAGGCTGCCCGACAGGCCGGGAATGAACGCGATGGGCACGAACACCGACAGCAGCACCAGCGTGATGGCGATGATCGGGCCGGTGATCTGGCCCATCGCCTTCTTGGTCGCCTGCTGCGGCGTGAGGTCGGGCTCCTCCTCCAGCACGCGTTCGACGTTCTCGACCACCACGATCGCGTCGTCGACGACGATGCCGATCGCCAGCACCATCGCCAGCAGCGACACCGTGTTCAGCGAGTAGCCGAGCAGCAGGATGACGGCCATGGCACCGATCAGGCTGACCGGGACGGCGATGATCGGGATGATCGTCGCGCGCAAATTGCCGAGGAACAGGAACACCACCAGGACGACGAGCACGAACGCCTCGCCCAGCGTCTTGATCACTTCGGCGATCGTGTCCGACACGAAGGTCGAGCTGTCGTAGAACGTCTTGGCCTTCAGCCCCGCCGGGAACTGGCTGCTCAGGCGTTCGAGCGTCTGCTGCACGAGGGCCGAGGTCGCGACGGCGTTGGCCCCCGGCGACAGGTACATGCCGATCGAGACGGCGGGATCGCCGTTCAGCCGGCTCAGGCTGTCCTCGTTCGCGGGCGCAAGCTCGACCCGGGCCACGTCGCGCACCCGCAATATCGAGCCGTCGGGGTTGGCGCGGATGACGATGTTGCCGAACTCGGCCGGCGTCGACAGCCGGCCCTTGGTCTGCAGGTTGATCTGGAACGGCACCGCGTCGCTGGTCGGACGGGCGCCGACACGGCCCACGGCGGCTTGCACGTTCTGCGCCTGGATCGCGCCGATGATGTCGGACGGCGCCAAGCCGAGCGCGTTCAGCCGGTCGGTGTCGAACCAGATCCGCATCGAGTAGTCGAGTGCGCCGAACAGGTTCGCCTGACCGACACCCGGGATGCGCGCCAGCGTGTCGAGCACGTTGACGGTGACGTAGTTCGAAATCTCGAACGGCGTCTGCTTGCCGCCCTCGGAGTAGAACTGCAGGAACTCGAGGATCGAGGAGCTTTGTTTGCGGACGGTGACGCCCTGGCGCTGCACCTCGGCCGGCAGGCGGGCGAGGGCGGATTGCACCCGGTTATTGACGTTGACCGTGTCGATGTCCGGGTTGGTGCCGATCTCGAAGCTGACCTGCAGCGTGTAGCTGCCGTCGTTGCCGGAGAACGACTTCATGTAGATCATGCGGTCGACGCCGTTGACCGACGCCTCGACCACCTGGGCCACGGTCGATTCCAGCACCTCGGCGGACGCGCCGGGGAAGCGCGTCACGACCGAGACCTGCGGCGGGACGATGTCCGGGAACTGCGAAATCGGCAGCCGGGTCAGCGCGATGAGGCCCGCGATCGTGATGACGATCGCGATGATGACGGCCAGACGCGGCCGGTCGACGAATACCCCGGAGATCACCGGCTCAGCCCCCGACCTGGCCCGACACGTCGGCCGGAGCGGTCGGTCCCGCGGCCGCCGGGGCGGGCGCCACCTGGGCACCGGGCCGCACGCTCTGCAATCCGTCGACGATGACCGTCTCGCCCGCCTTCAGGCCGGATGTGACCGAGGCGCTGGCCGGCGTCGACTGGCCGAGCGTGATGCGCCGCTGCTCCGCCTTGTTGCCGGCGCCGACGACGAACACGTACGAGCCCTGCTGGTCCTCCAGCACCGCCACGCGCGGGAACGTCACGACCTGAACCGGCTCCGCGCCTTCGACGATGGCGGTCACGAACGCGCCGTCGACCAGGGCGCGCGCGCCGAGGTCGCCGGGCTTGGTGCCGGGCCGCAGCGGGTTCGGGATCACGGCGCGGAAATTCTGCGTGTCGGTGGCGGTGGCGACCGTCGGGTCGATGTAGTCGAGCTTGCCGACCTGCGCGTAGATCTGGCCGTCCGGCAGCCGCAGCCGCACCTTCACGGCCTCCGCCATGCCCTTGCCGGCGTAGCGGTTGGCGAGGTCCGTGGCGGTCCGGCTGCTGACCGGGAACAGGACGTACATCGGATCCTGGCTGACGATGGTCGCGAGCGGCCCGCTCGACGGGCTGACCACGTTGCCGACCGTGAGCGTGGTGCGGCTGATCCGGCCCGCGACCGGTGCCACGATCTGGGTGTAGGCGAGATTGATCTGGCTGGCGCGGAGCTGCGCCTGCGCCGCCGCGACCTGTGCCGCCTGGCTCGCCTGCTGCGCGGTCGCATCGTCGACGGTCGAGCGCTGGCCGGCCGGCGTGTTCAGCAGCGAATTCGCCCGGCCCAAGGTGATCGAGGCGTTGCGGAGCAGTGCCGACACCTGCGCCAGCGCCGCCGTCTTCGCGTTGACGTCGGCCTCGAACGGCCCGCGCTCCAGCCGGTACAGGACGTCGCCCTTGGCGACCTCGGACCCCTCGGTGAACTGGATCGCGTCGATGAACGCGGTGACGCGGGCGACCAGATCGACCCGCTCGACGGCCTGGATGCGGCCCACGAACTCGTTCGTCTCGATGATCGGCTTGGATTGCACGATCGCGGTCCCGACCGGGGGCGGGCCACTCGGCATCTGGGCCAGGGCCGGCGCCGCGGCCGAAGCGATCAGCAGCGAAATCAGGCTAACGCGAAAATACGCCATGCGTGTCGAAACCCTCGTCGGGAGTGGGGAGCCCGGCGTGGGGCTACCGCCAGACTACTGTTGTCCGGCGCGCGATGCGAGTGTTTCGCACGACCGGCGGCCCCGGATAGGCGTCCGGGGCCGCCTTCGTCGCGTCAGGCCAGGCTAATCTCAGTTCGGCAGCAGAACCTTGTCGACGACGTGGATCACGCCGTTGCTCTGGATCACGTTGGCGATCGTGACGGTGGAGACGTCACCCTTCGCGTCGGTGATGAAGATCTTCTTGCCCTTGCTGGTGGCGGTCAGGGTGTCGCCCTCGACCGTCGTCAGCATGGCCTTGCCGTGGCCGGCCTTGATCGCCTTCATCAGGTCGGCCGCCGTCATCTTGCCCGAGACGACATGGTAGGTGAGGATCTTGGTCAGCGTCGGCTTGTTCTCGGGCTTCAGCAGCGTGTCGACCGTGCCGGCCGGCAGGGCCGCGAACGCCTCGTTGGTCGGCGCGAACACGGTGAACGGCCCCGGGCCGCTCAGCGTGTCGACCAGGCCGGCCGCCTTGACGGCGGCGACCAGGGTCGTGTGGTCCTTGGAGTTGACGGCGTTCTCGATGATGTTCTTCGACGGCAGCATCGGCGCGCCGCCGACCATGACCTGCGCGTGCGCGGCGGGGATCATGGCGCTGAGCGAGCCGAGTCCGAGTGCCAGACCGAACAGGCCGGCGCGGAGAGTGGTCTTCATGTGTCGTGTTTCCCTGAGTGTCGTGTCGTGTTGGCGCATCCGGGATGACCCCGGCCGGCGGCACGATGTATCACCGACACCGTTACCGCTCCCATACGGCTCCGGATGCGCTCCGTGCCGCTCACGGAAGTGTCATCACGCAAACGGTCCGTTTGACCGGCTTCCGGACCAGCCGTAGCGTCGCCTGGGAGAATTAGCATGACAAACAGGTTACGGGCACTCTGGTCCGAGCGCCGGCCGGCGATCAACGGGTGGCTCGCCATCCCGTCCGGCTTTTCCGCCGAGTGCATGGCCCAATGCGGCTGGGACACGGTGACGGTCGATCTGCAGCACGGCGTGCAGGATTACATGAGCATGGTCGCCTGCTTCCAGGCGATGGGCGCGCACCCGGTGACGCCGATGGTGCGGGTGCCGTGGAACGAGCCGGGGATCATCGGCAAGGTGCTGGACGGTGGTGCGATGGCCGTGATCTGCCCGATGGTGAACTCCGCCGCCGAGGCGCGCGCGTTCGTCGGCCACTGCAAATACCCGCCGCTCGGCGCCCGCTCGAACGGGCCGATCCGCGCCGGCATGTACGGCGACGCCAGCAGCGGCTATCAGGCGACCGCCAACGAGGAGTGCCTCGCGATCCCGATGATCGAGACGCGGGAGGCGGTGGCCGAGCTCGACGCCATATTGGACGTGCCGGGCGTCGCCGGCGTCTATGTCGGGCCGTCCGATCTCGGGTTCAGTCACGGCCTGGTGCCGCGCCTGGACCGCGAGGAGCCCGAGATGCTGGCGATCTTCGAGCGTATCGTGGCCGCGGCCGACAAGCGCGGGCTGTCGGCCGGTATTCATTGCGCAACCGCGTCGTATGCGACGCGGGCGATCAACATGGGGTTTCGTTTGGTGACGGTGATGAACGATAGCGGGCTGATGATGCAGGCGGCGCGGGCCGCCACGGCGCAGATCCGGGGAGCGCTCGCATGACCCCGGCCGCTTCGATCCCGCCGGTGACACTGCGGCTCCATCCGGTCGACGGCGTGGTGATCGCGCGCGCGACCTTGCTGCCGGGAACCCCCGTGGAGGGCGACGTGGTGACGCTCGGCCGGGTGCCGGCGGGCCATAAGATCGCGACCCGCGCCCATGCGGTGGGCGAGGCGGTCCGCCGCTACGGCCAGATCATCGGTTTCGCGACGGCGCCGATCGCGCCCGGCGAGCACGTGCATGTCCATAATCTCGGGATGGGCGATTTCGATAAGGATTACGCCTGGGGCGTCGACGCCCGCCCGACCGTGATGGCGAACCCGGCCGCGACCTGGCAGGGCATCCGCCGCCCGGACGGCCGGTTCGCGACCCGCAACTACATCGGCATCCTGACCAGCGTGAACTGCTCGGCCCACGTCGCTTCGGTCGTGGCCGACGCGTTCCGGCGCAACCCGGCGACCGGCTACGACCCGCTGGCCGACTTCCCGAACGTCGACGGCGTGGTCGCGCTGACCCACAAGACCGGCTGCGGCATGACCGCCGGCGAGCCGCTGACCCTGCTGCGCCGCACCCTCGGCGGCTACGCGCGGCACGTGAACTTCCATTCGGTGATCGTGCTGGGGCTCGGCTGCGAGGTGAACCAGCTCGGCGGCCTGCTGCAGGAACAGCGGCTCGCCGGCCGGCTGCGCGCGATGGACATCCAGGAGATGGGCGGAAGCCGCCGCACCACGGCCGCCGCGATCGAATTCGTGCGCGAGCAGCTGGTCGACGCGAACGCGATCGTCCGCGAGACGGCCCCGGTGTCGGAGCTGACGGTCGCCCTGCAATGCGGCGGCTCGGACGGGTATTCCGGCATCACCGCCAACCCGGCGCTGGGTGTCGCGTCCGACATGATCGTGGCCAATGGCGGGGCGGTGATCCTGTCCGAGACGCCCGAGACCTACGGCGCCGAACACCTGCTCACCCGCCGCGCCGTCAGCCGCGAGGTCGGCGAGAAGCTGGTCGACCTGATGCGCTGGTGGGACGCGTATTGCGCCCGCGAAGGGGCGGAGATGAACGCCAACCCGTCGCCCGGCAACAAGGCCGGCGGGCTCACGACGATCCTGGAAAAGTCGCTCGGCGCGATGGCGAAGTGCGGCAGCACCAACCTGGTCGACGTCGTGCGCTACGCGGAGCCGGTCACGTCGCGCGGGTTCGTGTTCATGGACACGCCCGGCTACGACCCGGTCGCGGCCACCGGTCAGGTCGCGGGCGGCGCCAACCTCGTCTGCTTCACCACCGGGCGCGGCAGCGTGTTCGGCTGCAAGCCGGCCCCGTCCATCAAGCTCGCCACCAACACGCCGATGTTCCGGCGGATGGAGGAGGACATGGACATCAACTGCGGGACCGTCGTGGACGGCGACGAGAGCGTCGCCTCGTGCGGGGCGCGGATTTTCGAGCACATCCTGGCGACGGCGAGCGGCGAGCGGACCAAGAGCGAGCAGTTCGATTTCGGCGCGGCGGAGTTCGCGCCGTGGCAGCTTGGGGCGACGATGTGAGGCGTCGCGTCGTCGTTGGTTTGGTCTAGCTGCCTCCCGCGCCGTTCGGGCGGGTTTCGACGTAACCGATCCGGTCACCCGCCAACTCGCCTACTCCATTCAGGCCGCCAACAATTTGGCGGACATCCGGAGTTGGTATCGCCAGAGCGGTTCCGGGTCGGCCGGTCGTAGGCGCGCTTTGGCAATTCAGACCGCAATCGACAATCTCGTCGATGCGCCTTGCCGCTATCGGCGGGGCGAGATCGACGGCACGCGCGAAATGATCGTCGAGCATCATGTCGTCGTCTACGACGTCACCTCGGACACGGGCGACAACCGGACGGCAGGGAACGTACTGATTATCGCCGTCTATGGACCCGGCCGGCAGCGTCCGTAACGAATCAGGTGCCGGCGAGCGGCTGCGGCAATTCGGCGGAGGTATCCCAGCTCTCGATCCACGCCTTGATCGACTCGCGCGATATCGTCTGACCGGCTTGGGCCTCTGCACGGGCTTGCTCGACGAGGGCTTTCTGCGCGTCAAGGCTCGACCGTTGGTGCTCTCGCAATTCTACATGACCGGTTTGCTGGCTCGTCTGGGCCTGTCGCGTGCTCGCCATGAGTGAGACAATGGCAATTGATGGCGCAAATCGCCACTCCCATTCGGTAAGTCGATCCGGATGGTTTACGCCACCACATCACCCCCGAGGGTGCGTCGCCCGCCAAACCTCCATCAGCCGCTGCGTGTCGACCGCCGTGTACCGTTGCGTGGTCGACAGGCTGGCGTGCCCCAGCAACTCCTGGATCGACCGCAGGTCGGCACCGCCCGCCAGCAGGTGGGTCGCGAACGAATGCCGCAGCGCGTGCGGGGTCGCGTGCTCGGGCAGGCCGTTCAGGCGGCGGAACGTCTGCAGGCGGCGCTGGACCACGCCGGCGGCCAGCCGTTTGCCGCGCACGCCTTCAAACAGCGGAGCGGCCGGATCGGCGCCGCGCGGATGGACCGCGAGCCAAGCCGACAGCGCCGCGCGGACGGCGGGCAGCACCGGGACGATGCGTTCCTTGGAGCCTTTTCCGACCACCCGCAGGACGTCGGCGCGCGCGTCGCGGACATTCAGCGACAGCGCCTCGGCGATCCGCAGGCCGCAGCCGTATAGCAGCGTCATCAGCGCCACGTCGCGCGCCTGCTCGAACGCCGTGTCGGACGCCTCGGCGATGTCGGCTGCCACGTCACGCGCCTGCTCGGGCGTCAGCGCGCGGGGAAGTGGCGGTTTCGCGCGGGGCGTGGCGAGCAGTTTTACCTGCGGGTTGGAGACGCCGTGCCGGCGGGCGAGCCAGCGGTAGAACGATCGCACCGCCGCCAGATGCCGCGCCCGCGTGGCATTGCCGCAGCCCTGCATCGCCTCGACGGCCAGCCAAGCGCGAAAATCCGTGACGCGGGCGGCGGCCAGCGCGGCGAGGTCGGGCTCGGCTTCCAGATGTCCGGTCAGGAACGCGAGAAAGCGGGAAATGTCCGTGCGGTAGGCGGCGACGGTGAGCGGCGAGGCCCGGCGCTCGGTCGCGAGGGCGTCGAGGAACCCGATCGCCGCCTCGGCCGCCGTCACCGTGTCAGCGCCGCCGCCACGGCCCGGCCGAGGAACGCGAGCGCGCCCAGGCCCTGCGCCGGATCGAGCGCCGAAGCGTCCCGCGCCGCCAAAGCCAGCAACGCCGGCGCGCCCGGCAGCGGCACCCGCACCAGCGCGTCGACGCGGGCCAGCGCCGCCGCTTCGCCGTGCAGCAACCCGGCGTCGGTGGGGGCGGTGCGAAACACGCCCGCCCGCGCGCCGAGCAGCCGGTGCACGTCGCCCGCGTGCAGCGACACGCCTTCGGTGTGCAGCCGAACCGCGTCGACCGCCAGCAGGCCGGGCAGCTCGGCCACGATGCAGTCGGCCACGTCGGCCGCCGCGATCAGGGCCAGCACCGCTTCCTGCGTCCGGGCCGAAAACCCGGCCGTGGCACGCCCCGCCGCCAGCACGCCGTCGGCCCGCGCCGCCATGTCGGCCGCGTGCGCCCGCCCGGCCGCCAGCATCGCCGTCATGTGGTCGGCCAGCGTCTCGCCGTGCACGCGCCGGGGCGGGTGCAGGGCGAGATACAGCGCCGGGTGGTCGGCCAGGAACCCCGGACGCTCGCGCAGAAAGCTCGCCACCTCGGCTTCGGTCGGCGAGGCGGTCTGCTGACAGGCGGGCTGGCTCATCGAGCGAGAGAGCGCCTCAAACGATGCTCTGGCCGGTCTTCTTCCAGTCGGCCGCGAACGTCTCGAGGCCCTTGGCGGTCAGCGGGTGCAGATACAGCGAGCGCAGCACGGCCGGCGGCAGGGTCGCGACATGGGCGCCGATCTTGGCGGCCTGGATGACGTGCAACGGGCCGCGGACCGAGGCCACCAGCACCTGCGTCTTCAGCGCGTCGTAGTTGTCGTAGATCTCGACGATGTCGGCGATCAGGTCGAGGCCGTCGTAGCCGATGTCGTCCAGCCGGCCGACGAACGGGCTGATGAACGTCGCACCGGCCTTGGCGGCGACCAGCGCCTGGGCGGCCGAGAAGCAGAGCGTCACGTTGACCATCACGCCGTCGCTCGACAGCGCCTTGCATGCGCGCAGGCCGTCGGGCGTCAGCGGCACCTTGATCGTGACGTTGCCGGCGATCTTCCGCAGCACGGCCGCCTCACGCATGATCGGGTCGTATTCGGCCTCCGTGACCTCGGCGCTGACCGGGCCTTCGACGACGTCGCAAATCTCCTTGATGACTTCGAGGATCTTGCGGCCGGATTTCGCGATCAGCGACGGGTTGGTGGTCACGCCGTCCACCAGGCCGGAGGCGGCGAGCGACTTGATTTCGGCGATGTCGGCGGTGTCGACGAAGAACTTCATGGCGGCTGGCCTCCCGGCGCGTTGTGGCCCAAACGGGCTACCACGATGCAGGGGTCAGATAGAAGGCATACGCCGGTCCTGCTACCGTACCCGTTACCGGGCGCGTTCGATTACCGGGTGCCGCACGGGATGGAGGTGGCGCCGGGCGACCTCGTCATCGTCCCGCTCGGCCGGCGGGAGGAGATCGGGGTCGTGTGGGACGGGCCGCCCGACGGTGCCGTCGGCGACAACCGCATCCGCCCGATCTCGTCCCTGGTCGACGGCCCGGCGATGCGCGCCGATTTGCGCCGGCTGGTCGACTGGATTGCCGCCTACACGCTCGCCCCGCCCGGCGAAGTGCTGGCGATGGCGCTGCGGACCAACGCGCTGCGGCCGGAGCCGATCGCGGCCGGCTGGCTCGGCGTCGACGGTGCCGCTGCGACAACGCCGTCGCGCCAGAAAATTCTCGATGCGCTGGCGGCCGGCCCGCTCGGCACCGGCGAATTGGCTCGACGCGCCGGGGTCTCGGCGGGAGTCGTCCGTGCCGCCGCCGGGGCCGGGCTGCTGCGGCCGGTCACGCTGACACCCGGTGCCGCGTTCGCCCGCCCCGACCCCGACTTCCCCGGCCCCGAGCTGTCGGCCGATCAGGCCGACGCCGCCACGCGGTTGCGCGCCGCCGTCGCGGCCCGCGCGTTCTCGGTGACGCTGCTGGACGGGGTCACCGGCTCCGGCAAGTCGGAGGTCTACCTCGACGCGATCGCCGAGGCGGTGCGGCTCGGCCGGCAGGCGCTGGTGCTGCTGCCGGAAATCGCGCTGTCGTCGCAATGGCTCGACCGGTTCGCCCGCCGGTTCGGCGTCGCCCCGGCCGTCTGGCACTCCGACCTGCCCAGCCGCACGCGGCGGATGACATGGCGCGCGGTCGCGGCCGGGGATGCCCCGGTCGTCGTCGGCGCCCGCTCGGCACTGTTCCTGCCGTTCCCCGACCTCGGTCTGGTCGTGGTCGACGAGGAGCACGAGACGGCGTTCAAGCAGGAGGACGGCGTGTCGTACCACGCCCGCGACATGGCGGTGGTGCGCGCCCGGCTGTGCCACGCCCCGGCGGTGCTGGTGTCGGCGACCCCCTCGCTCGAGACGCTGGCCAACGCGGAGGCCGGACGCTACGGCCGGATCACGCTGGCGGCCCGGCACGGCGGCGCCACGATGCCGGACGTGACGCTGATCGACATGCGCGACACCCCGCCCGAGCGCGGGAAGTTCCTGTCCCCGCCGCTGCTGGAGGCGGTGGCCGGGACGCTCGCGGCGGGCGAACAGGCGCTGCTGTTCCTGAACCGGAGGGGCTACGCGCCGCTGACGCTGTGCCGCCATTGCGGCCACCGGTTCGGCTGCCCGAATTGCACCGCCTGGCTGGTCGAGCACCGGGTGCGCCGCGAGTTGCGCTGCCACCATTGCGGCCACGCGGACCCGGTGCCGCAATCCTGCCCGGCCTGCGGGGCCGAGGGCAGCCTGGTCGCGGTCGGCCCGGGGATCGAGCGGATCACCGAGGAAGCCCGGGCGGCGTTCCCGGACGCGCGCCTGCTGGTGATGGCGAGCGACACGCTGCCCGGCCCGCACGCGGCGGCGGCGGCGGCGCGCGCGATCGAGGCCCGCGAGGTCGATTTGATCGTCGGCACCCAGATCGTCGCGAAAGGCTGGCATTTCGCCCACCTCACGCTGGTCGGCGTGGTCGACGCGGACCTCGGCCTGTCGGGCGGCGACCTGCGCGCGGCCGAACGGACGGTGCAGTTGCTGCATCAGGTCGGCGGGCGGGCCGGACGGGCCGAGGCGCCGGGGCGGGTGCTGTTGCAGACCTACGGGCCCGAGCATCCGGTGATGGCGGCGCTGGCCGGCGGCGACTACGCGACGTTCATGGCCCGCGAGGCCGAGGAGCGCCGCCCCGGACACTGGCCGCCGTTCGGCAGGCTGGCGGCCGTGATCGTCAGCGCCGACACGGCCGAGGCCGCCGACGCGCTCGCCGCCGCGATCGGCCGCGCCGCCCCGTCCGGCGACGGCTTCACTATTTTAGGGCCGGCCCCGGCCCCGTTCGCGCTGCTGCGCGGGCGGCACCGGCGGCGGTTGCTGCTGAAGGCGCGGCGGGATGTGGCGGTGCAGCCGATCCTGCGCGCATGGCTGGCGACGGTGCCGGTGCGGGGTGCCGCGCGGGTCGATG
Organism: uncultured Alphaproteobacteria bacterium; assembly: GCA_963756975.1. GTDB lineage: Bacteria > Pseudomonadota > Alphaproteobacteria > Acetobacterales > Acetobacteraceae > CAVRQM01. The sequence goes on from CAVWPS010000002.1 coordinate 2,117,066, forward strand.
TCGACGTCGACCCGGTGAGCTTTTTGTAGGCTCGAAACCTTGAAGGGATCGCACCCATTGCGTAGCGTGGACGGGTCGACAACACTCGAGGGACGCCATGCACCCGATCCGCCGCCGTTTGTCCGCAGCCGGCGTGGCGAGCGCCGTTATCCTGGCCCTCACGGCAGGCGTGCCCGCGCGGGCCGCCGACACGGTCCTGCCACCGACCGGCATTCCGACCGCGCCCGCCCCCGCGACGGTCAACATCGCGCAACTCGCGACGATGCTGACCAACATGGGCTACGTCGTGAAACCGTCTTCGGACGGTAAAGGCTTCTCGGTCGTCGTCACCGGTAACTACGACCTTACGATGACGTTCAATATCGTCGCGTCGGACGGAAGCGTGATCGCCTTCGTGTATCTGCAGAAATTCGTCCCGGCTCAGCTTGCGAAGCTGAACATGCAGGCGCTGCTGGAGGAGAACGACGTCTCGCTCAGCTACTTCTCGCTCAATAAATCCGGCGACGACCGGCTTCTGTATATTCAGCGGGATCTCGCGGCCCCGGCGGTCTCGCCGCTTACGTTGCGCGTGATGATGACCGACCTCCAGCAGGTCACGTTCAAGATGGGAAACATCTGGGACGCGTCGAAGTGGACCCCCGCCACCACACCCTAGCGTCGTCGTGGACGCGAACCCGTTCGGCTTTCTATAATCCTCTCCCATGGACGGACCTCCGCCGGACCTCGGCGCACCCGCATCAGGCTACGAGCAGGATTTCGCCGCCTGGGCGTTGGCGCAGGCGGCGTTGCTGCGGGCTGGCCGGTTACAGGATGTCGATGCAGAAAACCTTGCCGAGCAGATGCCTTGATCCGGCTTCTGCCGCTGCTGCTCCTGCTCGCAGGCTGTGCCGGCCCGCTGAAACCCGAAGCCTTTGCGGACACGACCCCCGCGTTCGATCCTGTCACCTTCTGGACCGGGCATGCCGCGTCCTGGGGTGTGATCGAGAACCGGGCCGGCGCACCGACCGCCATCGTGACCACCGACTGCAACGGCACGCCCGAGGGCACCGGCGGCCTGCACATGGTCCAGACCGTCACCACCGACGGCAAGACCACGCATCGCGACTGGCACATCCGCCGTGTCGACCCGACCCATTTCGTCGCCACCGCGAACGACATGGACGGCGAGGCGCACGGTATCGCCAGCGGGCGGACGTTTCGCTGGAGCTGGGTCTGGAATCGTCCGTCCGGGCCGAGTGTGACCATGCAACAGTGGATGTACCTGGCCGACGACGGCACGCTGATGAACCGCACCATCGTGACCAAGTTCGGCATCCGTCTGGCCGAGGTCAGCGAGCAGTTCGTCCGCCGCTAAAGCCGCCGTTGCGCGGCCCTAACCCCGATGCTATGGCCGCCGGGCGCGTCGGCACCAGGTTGCGCGGGCCACCGGCCGCGCCCACGATCGCGGTCATCGAACATGGATAGGCACCTTGCCCCCAGCTGAGACCCAGGCCGAAACGGCCCATTTGAGCGCCAGTGCCGCCCGTGGCGGCGTGCAGCAGCGCTATGCGAACGCGCTGTATTCGCTGGCCGAGGAGCGCAACGCGCTCGACGAAACGGTCGACCAGATGAACGGCCTCGGCCGGCTGATCGACGGCAACGCCGATCTGCGCCGCCTGCTCGATAGCCCGCTGACCGATGTCGCGGAGGCCACGAAGGCGTTGCGCGCGGCGCTGACCGAACAGGGTTTCGGCAAGACCGTGCAGGATTTCGTCGGCGTCGTGGCCGCGAACCGCCGGCTGCCGGCGCTGCGCTCGATCGTGGCCAGCTTCGCCCGCCTCGTCTCCGACAAGCGCGGCGTGGTGATCGCCGAGGTTTCGACCGCCCACGCGCTGACCGACATCCAGGAGCAGCAGCTCCGGGCCCGCCTGATCGAGGCCGGTTACGGCTCGGTCGACATCCATAAAAGCATCGACCCGTCGCTGCTGGGCGGCCTGTCCGTCCGGATCGGCGCGCGGCTCTACGACAGCACGATCAAATCACGCCTGCAGCGTTTGCAATACGCCATGAAGGGAGCCGCCTGATGGACATCCGCCCGGCCGAAATCTCGGACATCCTCAAGCAGCAGATCGCGAACTTCGACACCGAAGCCAACGTCGCCGAAACCGGGCAGGTCCTGTCCGTCGGCGACGGCATCGTGCGCGTGTTCGGCCTGCAGAACGTCATGATGGGGGAGATGGTCAGCTTCCCGTCCGCCGGCATGACCGGGATGGCGCTGAACCTCGAAACCGACAACGTCGGCTGCGTGCTGTTCGGCGACGACCGTCAGATCCGTGAGGGCGACACCGTCAGCCGCACCGGCCGCATCGTGGACGTGCCGGTCGGCATGGGCCTGCTCGGCCGCGTGGTCGACGGGCTCGGCAACCCGATCGACGGCAAGGGTCCGATCGAGGGCGAGCGCCGTCTGGTCGAGGTCAAGGCACCGGGCATCATCCCGCGCCAGTCGGTCAGCGAGCCGATGCAGACCGGCCTGAAGGCGATCGACGCGCTGATCCCGGTCGGACGCGGCCAGCGCGAGCTGGTCATCGGCGACCGCCAGACCGGCAAGACGGCGGTGATCATCGACGCGATCATCAACCAGAAGACGATCAACACCGGCGACGACGACAAGAAGAAGCTGTTCTGCATCTACGTGGCGATCGGCCAGAAGCGCTCGACCGTGGCGGCGCTGGTTCGCACGCTCGAAGAATACGGTGCCATGGAATACTCGATCGTGGTCGCCGCGACCGCGTCCGACCCGGCGCCGATGCAGTATCTGGCGCCGTACACCGGCTGCACGATGGGCGAATACTTCCGCGACAACGGCATGGCCGCCCTGATCGCCTATGACGACCTGTCCAAGCAGGCCGTCGCGTATCGCCAGATGTCGCTGCTGCTGCGCCGTCCGCCGGGCCGCGAGGCGTATCCGGGCGACGTGTTCTACATCCACAGCCGCCTGCTGGAGCGCGCGGCGAAGATGTCGGACGCCCATGGCGGCGGCAGCCTGACCGCGTTGCCGGTGATCGAGACGCAGGCCGGCGACGTGTCGGCCTACATCCCGACCAACGTCATCAGCATCACCGACGGCCAGATCTTCCTCGAGACCGAGCTGTTCTTCAAAGGCATCCGCCCGGCGGTGAACGTCGGATCTGTCGGTGTCGCGCGTCGGCTCGGCCGCCCAGATCAAGGCGATGAAGCAGGTTGCCGGCCGCATCAAGCTGGAGCTCGCGCAGTATCGCGAGATGGCGGCGTTCAGCCAGTTCAGCTCCGACCTCGACGCTTCGACCCAGCGCCTGCTGAGCCGTGGCGCGCGCCTGACCGAGCTTCTGAAGCAGCCGCAGTTCCACCCGATGCCCGTCGAGGAGCAGGTGCTGGTGATCTTCGCCGGCACGCGCGGCTACCTCGACAAGATCGAAGTCGGGCAGGTGGGCTCGTTCGAGATGCGGCTGGTGTCCGAGATCAAGTCGCGCGAGCCGTCGATCCTGGAGTCGATCCGGACCGACCGCGAGATCAAGAAGCCGACCGAGGAGAAGCTCGTCTCCTTCCTCGACGCGTTCGCGAAGGCGTTCGCCTGATATGCCAAGCCTGAAGGCGCTCCGGACGCGGATCAACAGCGTCAAGTCGACGCAGAAGATCACGTCGGCGATGAAGATGGTCGCGGCCGCCAAGCTGCGCCGCGCGCAGACGCAGGCCGAGGCCGCGCGGCCGTACGCCGAGCGGATGGCCCGCATGCTGGCCTCGCTCGCGGCCAGCACCGCCGGTTCGCCGACCGCACCGCGCCTGATGGCCGGCACCGGGCAGGACCGCGTCCATCTGCTGGTGGTCGTGACCGCCGACCGCGGCCTCGCGGGCGCGTTCAACTCCTCGGTCGGCCGGCTCGCGCGCGGAGTCGCGCGGCGGCTGATCAGCGAGGGCAAGACGGTCCGCATCCTCGCCGTGGGCCGCAAGGGGCGCGACTTCATGCGCCGCGAAGTGGCCGGCAGCACGATCGACGAGATCGGGATCGTCAGCCGCAAGGCCGTCGCGTTCACCGACGCGCGCGCGATCGCCGACCGGATCACGTCGATGTATCTGGCCGGCGAGTTCGACGTCTGCACGATGATCTACAACCGGTTCCACTCGGTCATCGCGCAAGTTCCGACCGAGGCGCAGCTGATCCCGGTGCCGGTGCCGCCGGTCGATCCGGCCGAGCTTTCGGGCACCCACGCGAGCTACGAATACGAGCCGGACGAGGAGACGATCCTCGCCGCATTGCTGCCGCAGAACCTCGCGATCCAGCTTTATACGGCTCTGCTCGAGAACGCCGCCGGCTTCTACGGCGCGCAGATGACGGCGATGGATAACGCGACCCGAAATGCGGGCGAGATGATTAAAAAGCTTTCGCTGAACTACAACCGCGCGCGCCAGGCCAACATCACCCGCGAGCTGATCGAGATCATCTCCGGCGCCGAAGCGCTGTAATCAGGACAGGACGAACATCATGGCAACCAACTCCGTCGGCCGCGTCACCCAGGTGCTCGGCGCCGTCGTGGACGTGCAGTTCGAAGGCGACCTGCCGTTCATCCTGAACGCGCTGACGATGAAGATCGGCGATCGCTCGCTGGTGCTCGAAGTCGCCCAGGAACTCGGCGAGCGCACCGTCCGCTGCATCGCCATGGACAGCACCGACGGCATGGTCCGCGGCTCCGAGGTCAGCGACACGGGTGCCCCGATCAGCATGCCGGTCGGCCCGGGCACGCTCGGCCGCATCCTCAACGTCATCGGCGAGCCGATCGACGAGCGTGGGCCGGTCCCGTTCACCAAGCGCGACCCGATCCACCGCGCCGCCCCGTCGTTCGAGGAGCAGGCGACGTCGACCGAGATCCTGGTCACCGGCATCAAGGTCGTCGATCTGCTGGCCCCCTACACGAAGGGCGGCAAGGTCGGCCTGTTCGGCGGCGCCGGCGTCGGCAAGACGGTGCTGATTCAGGAACTGATCAACAACATCGCCAAGGCGCATGGCGGCGTGTCGGTGTTCGCGGGCGTCGGCGAGCGGACGCGCGAGGGCAACGACCTGTACCACGAGATGGTCGACGCCGGCGTGATCAAGCTCGGCGACAACACCACCGAAGGCAGCAAGGTGGCGCTGGTCTACGGCCAGATGAACGAGCCGCCGGGTGCGCGCGCCCGCGTGGCGCTGTCCGGCCTGACGCTGGCCGAATACTTCCGCGACGAGGAAGGCCAGGACGTCCTGTTCTTCGTCGACAACATCTTCCGCTTCACGCAGGCCGGTGCCGAAGTGTCGGCGCTCCTCGGGCGCATCCCGTCGGCCGTGGGCTATCAGCCGACGCTGGCGACCGACATGGGCGCGCTGCAGGAGCGGATCACCAGCACCAAGAAGGGCTCGATCACCTCGGTGCAGGCGATCTACGTGCCCGCCGACGACTTGACCGACCCGGCGCCCGCGACCTCGTTCGCCCATTTGGACGCGACGACGACGCTGTCCCGCTCGATCGCCGAACTCGGCATCTACCCGGCCGTCGACCCGCTCGACAGCACCAGCCGCTCGCTCGACCCGCGGATCGTCGGCGAGGAGCATTACACCGTGGCGCGCGAGGTTCAGCGCGTGCTGCAGACCTACAAGTCGCTGCAGGACATCATCGCCATTCTCGGCATGGACGAGCTGAGCGAGGAAGATAAGCTGCTCGTCTCGCGCGCCCGGAAGATCCAGCGCTTCCTGAGCCAGCCGTTCCACGTCGCCGAAGTGTTCACCGGCTTCCCGGGCGTGTTCGTGCCGGTGGCCGACACGATCCGCAGCTTCAAGGCGATCGTTGCCGGCGAATACGACAGCCTGCCGGAAGGTGCCTTCTACATGGTCGGCACGATCGAGGACGCGGTGGCGAAGGCCGAGGGCATGAAGGTCGCCGCGTAACATGCCGCTGGACCTCGAAATCGTCTCGCCGGAGCGGCTGCTGCTGAGCCGCCCGGTCGACATGGTCGTGATCCCCGCGGCCGAAGGCGAGATGGGCGTGCTGCCCCGGCACGCGCCGATGATCGTGCTGCTGCGTGGCGGCACCGTGCGGCTGTATCAGGGCGGGCAGGTCACCGACCGGCTGTTCGTCTCGGGCGGTTTCGCCGAGGTGACCGAGGAGCGGGTGACGGTGCTGGCCGACGAGGCGACGCCGGTGGCCGAGCTGTCGCGGGCCGAGGGCGAACGGCGGCTCGCGGCGGCCGAAGCCGAGTATCTGACCATCGACCGCGCCGATGTGCCCGCGCTGGACGCGGCGATGACCCGCCAGCAATCGGCCCGCGCGATGATCGAGGCCGCCACCGCCTAGACTTGGCTGTGGCGTAGCGGCCACAACTGCCGCAACCGTCATCGTGCGGCCCTGCCGAACCGGGCATCCGGGCGTTACAATGCCGTGTCGCGGTTGGCGGAAGGCTCGGTTCATGAAGCATTGGCGTATCGAGGACGTGGCGTGGGATCAGTTCGATCCGTCGCGCGTCGACCCCGAGATCGTTCCTCTGGTCAAAGCGGCTGCTTTGGTCGAGCGGAACGGCGTCGACTACGCGAACTACTTGAAGCGGGTGTTCTACGACGACCCCGATTTCCAGGCGGCGTCGGACAACTGGTCCGTCGAGGAAGTGCAGCACGGCGACGCGCTCGGCCAATGGGCGACGCTGGCCGATCCCGGCTGGGATTACCCGGCGGCGTTCATCCGGTATCGCGAGGGCTACAAGATGCCGAGCCAGGGCGACGAGGGCTCCGTGCGTGGCTCCCGTTCGGGCGAACTGATCGCGCGCTGCATGGTCGAGACCGGCACGTCGAGCTACTACACCTCGCTCGCGGAGGCGACGAACGAGCCGGCGCTGCAGCAGGTCTGCCGGCTGATCGCGGCCGACGAATACCGTCATTTCAAGCTCTTCTACGATCATCTTCGCCGCTACATCGGGCGCGAGCACATCGGCTACCCGCGCCGGCTGCGGATCGCGTTCGGCCGGGTCGGCGAGAGCGAGGACGACGAACTCGCCTACGCCTTCCACTGCGCCAACGAGCCGGTGGGGATGACCTACGACCACGGCCGCTGCATCGCCGGCTACATGGCGCGCGCGATGGGGTTCTACCAGCGCCATCATCTCGAGCGCGCGATGGGCATGATCTTCAAGGCGATCGGGCTGAACCCGCGCGGGCGGATGTCGGCGATCGCCGGGTACGGGCTGTACCGGGCGGTGAAGTATCGCCAAAAGGGTTACGCGAAGGTGGTCGAGCGGTCGCGGGCCGCCTCACGGTGATCGTCGCCCGGATTTAGTCCGCCGACCGGAGCATCGCCGCAACCCGGTCCTCCAGCGCCTGCAGCGTAAACGGCTTGCCGAGTACCGACGTCCGCTCCGGCAACGCTTCGGGCGAGTCCGATGAGGCGGGCGCGTAGCCGGTGATGAACAGGACCGGCAGGCCGGGCCGGTTCGCCCGCGCCATCTCCGCCATCTGCCGCCCGTTCAGGCCCGGCAACCCGACATCGGTGATGAGCAATTCGATCCGCTCCGGGCCGTCGAGTGTGGTCAGCCCCGCCGGTCCGTCGCCGGCCTGCAGCGCCCGAAGCCCCATGCCGTCCAGCACCTCGACGATGAGGTCGCGGACAGACGCCTCGTCCTCCACGACCAGCACCGTTCCGCGGATCGGCTCGCCCGCCCGGGCATCGCCGGCGGATGACGCCGCGAGCGGGTCCGTCGCGATCGCGCGAGGCAGCCAGAGCGTGAACCGCGTGCCCGCGCCTTCGGTGCTGTCCAGCTCGACGTGGCCGTTCGACTGCTTGACGAACCCATAGAGTTGCGACAGGCCGAGCCCGGTGCCCTGGCCGATCGGCTTGGTGGTGAAGAACGGCTCGAACACCCGTTCCCGCAGGTCCGGTGCGATCCCGCAACCGGTGTCGCTGACCGTGACCGCCACATAGTCGCCCATCGCCAAGCCGCCCAGTTCAGCGGCGCGGTCGGCATCGATCGTGCGGTTCTCGGCGGCGATGGTGAACACACCGCCTTCCGGCATGGCGTCGCGCGCGTTGATCGCGAGGTTCAGGAGCGCATTCTCCAGCTGGTTGGCGTCGCACAGCACCGGCCAGAGATCGGGTTTCAGCACCATCTCGACCGTCGTCGACTCGCCCATCGTGCCGCAGATCAGGCCGCGGACGCTCTCGATCAGGGCCGCGATGTCGATCCGGCTCGGGTCGAGCGCCTGCCGCCGCGCGAACGCCAGCAGCCGGTGCGTGAGCGAACCGGCACGCGTGGCCGCCGTCATCGCGTTATCCAGCAGCCGCACCACGTCGCCCGGCCTGCCGCCGTCGACGCGCGCGCGCGCGAGTTCGATGCTGCCGACAATGGCGGTCAGCAAATTGTTGAAATCGTGGGCGATGCCGCCGGTGAGCTGGCCGACCGCTTCCATCTTTTGGGATTGCCGCAACTGCTCCTCGGTCCGCCGCAGCGCCTCGTCGGCATCGCGCTCGGCGGTCACGTCGCGGCCGATCGCGTAGATCGCGACCTGGTCGGAGGTCGCGTTCCAGGCGATCCGGCGATACGCCCCGGCCGCCGTACGCACCCGCGACTCGATCTGGCGAACCCCCGGCTTGACGGCGAGTTCGGCCAACAGCGCGCCCGTGACCTCTCGCTCGTCAGGATGGATGAGGTCGGTCAGCGGCATCCCGCGAATCGCCTCGCTGGTCCAGCCGAGTGCCGCGCCCCAGGCATGATTGGCGCGCAGCATGACGCTGTCGAAGCTGCAGACCGCGATCAGCTCCTGGGTCGCGCGCCAAATCCGGTCCCGCTCACGGGTCCGCGCCTCGACCTCGGCCTCGAGCCGTTCGTTGAGCCGCTCGAGTGCGGCCGCCGTCTCCCGCGCCTCCGTGATGTCTGTGTGAACGCCGACCCACTCGCGCAGATGGCCGTCGAGGTCGGCCGTCGGGACCGCGCGGATGGAGAACAGGCGCCAGCTGCCGTCGGCGCGGCGCAACCGGTGCTCGAACACGAATGGCGACCGGCTGGCGACCGCCTGCTCCCAGCGCGCGACGGTCAGCGCGGCGTCGTCCGGGTGTACCGCAGCCGTCCAACCGTAGCCTTGGTATTGCTCGCGCGTCTGTCCGGTCAACGCCGACCAGCCCGGCTGGTCGCCCGTCATCCGCCCCTCGGCGTCGTTGGTCCACAGCACGCCGCTGGTCGCCTCGACCGCGCCGCGAAACCGCGCCTCGCTCTGCCGCACCGCCGCTTCCGCCGCCCGCTGGTCGGTCACGTCGCGGATCACGGCGATCAGCACCCGGTCCTCGTTCGGGACGCCGACCGGGGACAGCGTCACTTCGACCAGCACCTCGTCGCCGCCGGGCCGCAGCAGCTGAAGCTCGCCACGCACGGGCGGGCCATCGGCGAGCATGGCGTCGAACGCCGGATCGCGCAGCAGCTGGTCGGTCGGGTCGCAAAGGTCGTTGATCCGCATCCCGAGCAGCGCCGTGCGCGTCCGCCCGCTGATGGCGCAGACCTCGTCGTTGACCAGAATGAACCGTCCGGCCGGATCGAGCTGGGCGATGCCGATGCGGGCCTGATTGACCACGACATCGAGCTGCTCGCGGCTGTCGCGCAGCGCCTGCTCGACCGAGCGGCGATGGCGCACCTCGAACTCGCGCTCACGCAGCGCGCGGCGCAATTCCAGCTGCGCCATGACCTGGCTCGCAAGCGAGGTCATGGCGAAGGTCTGGGCCGGGGTCAGTCCGCCGGGCCGCGGCTTGGTGTCGACGGCCAGCAACGTGCCGAGTGTCACGCCGTCGGTCGTCTCAAGCGTCACGCCGGCGTAGAAGCGCGGGGCACCGGGACCATGGACGAAACCGTTGCCGTCGAACCGCGGATCGTCGTGCAGGTCTGGGATGACGGTCATCCCCGCGACGACCGACGTCACGGCGCAGATGCTGAGGTCGCGCTGGATTTCCCGCACGCCCAGACCGGTTTCGGCCTTGAACCATTGCCGGCGTTCGTCGAGCAGGCCGATCGCCACGATCGGCACCGCGCACAAATCGGCGACGAGGGCGACCAGCGCGTCGAACGCAGGTTCGCGCGGGGTGTCGAGCACCTCGTAGGAGTCGAGCACCGCGAGCCGGGCGGCGGCGGTCTCGCCTCCATCCGGCGCGTATCCGCTCGGGTCGGTCACGCTGTATCCGGGTGACCGGTTCGCGACGTCGTTCAGCGTGGCACTCCTGAAATCAGGTGTCGGTCCGGGAACAAGGCTGGAATGCCCGCCGGGGGACTCGAACCCCCATGCCGAAGCACCGGATTTTAAGTCCGTCGCGTCTACCATTCCGCCAGGCGGGCGTCGAAGCATGCGATCCTCACGATAGCGACATCGGGGCGGGAGGCGAACCCCCACCGTCATGCGCTAAGATAGGCCCATGATTCGCATTCCAACCCTGCTCATGATGGTCGTTCTGGTTGGGGCAGCCAAGCCGCCGCCGCTCGGCCCGGACGAAGGGCCGAATGGCGGTTCCACCAGCCCGGCCCCGCCGCCCCAATCCGGTGCCGGCGTGGGCGGCGTGCGCGCGACCGGAAGCGGCTTCGTCGTCGCACCGGGCCGCGTGCTGACCAACGCGCATGTGGTGCGCGGTTGCGGCGGCGTGCGGGCGCGTAATGCCGGGCGCCGGACCGCGAACGCGCGCCTGCTCCGGGTCGATACCGGCCGGGACTTGGCACTGCTGGGGGTGCCCGACGCGTTCGGCCCGGCGCTGTCGCTGCGCGACGGACCGCCGCTGCGTCTCGGCGATGGGATCGTGACGTTCGGCTACCCGCTGACCGGGCTGCTGTCGTCCGGCCCCACGCTCACCACCGGCGGGATCAGCGCGTTGTCCGGCCTGCGGGACTCGCCGGCCGACCTCACCATCAGCGCGCCGGTGCAGCCCGGCAACTCGGGCGGGCCGTTGCTGGATCTGCGGGGTCATGTGGTCGGCGTGGTGGTGGCCAAGCTGAACGCGCTGGCGATCGCGCGGCTGACCGGCGGGCGACATCCCGCAGAACGTCAACTTCGCGATCCGGGGCGAGGTCTGTACGCGACTTCCTCGCGGATTCCGGTGTGACGCCGGCGGTGGCGGCCAGCGACGGCGCCGAGTTGTCGGCGAGCGACGTGGGTGCGATCGCCGGGCCCTCGGCGGCGTTCATCCAGTGCCTGCGCTGAGCCGCTAACGGTCTTGTTTCAGGCTCCGGAAGCGATCGAGCCGCCGGTTCCGGTCTGGTACGAGCCGCCGCAATCGCCGCGTCGAAACAGGCGCTGGCGGCGGCGCGTGCTGGTGGTGGCGATCTGGCTGTCGATCTGGAGCGCGCTCGCACTGGCCGGAATCGTGCTGTGGTGCGCGCGCGACCTGCCGCGCCCGGAGGCGGGACTGCACTCGGCGCGCCGTCCGACGCTGGTGCTGAGCGACCGCGACGACGCGGCGTTCGCGAGCCTCGGCGACCGGGTCGGCGAGCCGTTGCACCTCACCGATCTGCCGGCCTACCTGCCCGCGGCGCTGGTCGCGATCGAGGATCGGCGATTCTACGACCATGGCGGCCTCGACTGGCTCGGTATTGTGCGCGCGTCGGTGGTCAATTTGCGCGCCGGGCACGTCGTGCAGGGCGGGTCGACGTTGACCCAGCAGGTGGCCAAAACGCTGTTCCTGTCGAACGCCCGGAATTTTCGGCGGAAGGTGCAGGAGGCGCTGCTGACGCTGTGGCTGGAACACCAGTTCAGCAAGCGGGAGATTCTGGAAATCTATCTGAACCGCGTCTACCTCGGCCACCACGCCTGGGGGTTCGACGCGGCGGCGCGCACGTATTTCGGCAAGTCGGCGCGGGCGCTGACCCTGGGTGAGGCGGCGGTGCTGGCCGGGTTGCCGAAAGCGCCGTCGCGGCTGAACCCGCTGGCCGATCCGGCCGCCGCGCGGGCGCGTGCGAAAGTGGTGCTCGACGCGATGGCCGATACGGGTGCCATTACACCGGCGACGGCCGACGCGGCGGTGGCATCCCTGACTTTCGCGGCCAGTCCCGCCCGGCAAGTCGAGGGCGGCGATCCGGCCCTGGCCTGGTACGCGGATTGGGCGGCGAACGACGCGGAGCGCGTGCTGCCGGAGGGGACCGACGCGCGGCTTCGCACCACGCTGGATCTGACGCTGCAACGGGTCGCCGCGGCGCGGCTGGAGGCCGCATTGGCAAGGCCGGGGTTCGCGGGCGGCGTCGGGCAGGGCGCGATCGTGGCACTCGATCCCGCGACCGGTGCCGTTTTGGCGATGGTCGGCGGCCGGGTCGATCGCGGCGGCGCGTTCAACCGCGCGACCGAGGCGCGGCGGCAGCCGGGATCGGCGATGAAGCCGTTCGTGTGGCTGGCGGCGATGGACGCGGCCGGCCTGACGCCGGACAGCACGGTGCTGGACGCCCCGATCGACTGGGACGGCTGGACCCCGAACGATTTCGACGGCCGGTTTCGCGGCACGGTCACCTTGGAGGAGGGACTGGCCGAAAGCCTGAACACCGTCGCGGTCCGGCTGGAGCAATCGGCCGGCGGGCCAGCTTCCGTGGCCGCCATGGCGCGCAAACTCGGCATCGAGAGCCCGCTCGGCACCTCGCCGACGATCGCGCTCGGCACGGCGAATGTCGGCGTGCTCGAGATCGCATCGGCTTACGCGGCGTTCTTCGACGGCGGGCTGAGGGTGAGCCCAACGGCGGTCGGAACGCTCACCACGCCGGGCGGCCCGATCCCGGTTCCGGCCACAACGCCGGTGCGGGTGCTGCCGGCGGAGCGGGCCGCACAAATGCTGCGCATGATGACGGCGGTGGTGGTGCGCGGCAGCGGACGGGCGGCCGGGATTGCCGGGAGAGTCGTGGCCGGAAAAACCGGAACGACGCAGGACGGCCGGGATGCATGGTTCGTCGGCGGCGTGTTGCCGGCTGAGGCGGGCGGGCGCGGCCTGGTGATCGCGGTCTGGATCGGGCGGGACGACGACCGGCCGATCCCGGGGCTGACCGGCGGCGGGCTGCCGGCGCAGATTTTTCACGACGTCGCCGCCGCTTGGGTGTCAGCCCCCGATCCGCAGCAGGCGCGGACCCTCGCTCCGTAGCCACTCGATCGCGACGTCCGGCATCGGGCTCAACTCGGCCACCAGCGCCCAGAATTGCGGGCCGTGGTTCATGTGCCGCAAGTGGGCCACCTCGTGCGCCGCGACGTAATCCTGCACGTGCCGCGGCGCCATCACGAGCCGCCAGGAGAAGGCGAGGTTGCGGTTGGAGGCACAGCTTCCCCAGCGGCTCCGGGTGTCCTTCACCGTGATCCGGCGCGGCTGCACGCCCGCCATCGTGGCCTTCGCGGCGACCAGGGCGGTGAGGTGTCGCCGCGCCTCGGCCTTCAGGAAGTCCATCGTGCGGCGGGCGAAAAAGCTCGGGTCGCCGGGGATCAGCAGGTCGCGCCCCTCGATCCGCACCGTGCCGCGCAAGCCGCCGACCGCGCGCAAGACGTGTTCGACGCCGTGGACCGGAACGCGCGCCCCGTCGGTGAACGCGATGGCACCGGGAAGGGCCGCGAGGCGGGCGTTGATCCAGTCCAGATGGTCCGTCAGCAGCGCCATGCCGGCCTGCCGCGCGGCACGGGGCGGCAGGGTGACCACGACGACGCCGGCGCGGGGGTCGATCCGCAGGCTCACCCGCCGCGCGCGGGCGCTCCGACGCCATTCGAGCCGGGTCGGGCCGCCATCCAGCGCCAGCATCTCGGGGGCCGGGACATGCAGCGCGGCACTGTGCCGGTCGGTGCGCATCCCGGCGATCTCAGCCGTTCCGCTTCGCGCGCGGCATCCGGCCCGGCCAGTCGACGATGTGATCCTCCAGCGGCCCGCTCGTCTCCTCGCTGATGGCCCGGCCGCGCACCGAGATGCGGGCCGTGTGGACGGTGTTCCGGTCGCCCGACACGAGGTGGTGCCAGTCGGCCAGGCCGCGCCCGTCGGCGATCCGGCGGTAGGCGCAGGAGGGCGGCAGCCAATCGATCTCGTCGACGACCCGCGGCGTCAGGCGGACGCAATCGGGCACGATCTCGGCCCGCGTTTCGTAGCGGCTGCACTGGCAGGCGCGCAGGTCGAGCAGGCGGCAGGCGACGTTGGTGAACGACAGGCTGTCGTCGTCCTCATGCCGCAGCTTGTGCAGGCAGCAGCGGCCGCAGCCGTCGCAAAGCGACTCCCACTCGGGGTCGGTCATCTCCTCGAGCCGCTTCGTCTCCCAGAAGGGGCGGCCCTGTTTGTCGGCCGGGTCGGTCATCGCGCCTGCTGAAACCTCGCCAGCATTTCCTGGAGCGGGGCGGCGCCGGGATTGTTGCCCTCGCCCTGGATGACGAGCTGCTGCGACGCGGTCGGCCGGCCGTAATAGGCGGCGTTCCAGCCGGAGCGGACGGAGATGATGCTGCCGTCGAGCGAGAGGCCGGCGAACAAGCCCCGCGAGCGGCTGAACGCGACGATGTCGGCCGACAAGGCACCGGTGGTGGAGCCGGCGATGCCGGTGCCGTAGGTCGCGAAGGCGACGCCCGCGTCGCCGCCGATCTTGAACTGGTCGTCGATCAGCGATTGCAGTCCTTTGTCGGTCAGCACGATCAGGAAGATTTCGCTGTCCTGGATGCCGACCTGCAGGCCGAACGAGCCGGAGGCGAGGCTGTAGAACGACGGCATCGACCAGCCGCGCGCCAGCTTGCCGGCCAGCACGCAGGTGCCGCCCTGGCCGCCGAACACGAAGCCGGCCTTGAACACCTGCGGGCACACCAGCACGCCGCGCGCGCGGCTCATCAGCTTGGCGGCGTCACGGCCCTCGGGGGCGGTCATGAAGCCCTGCACGGTCAGGGTGGCGCGGTCGACCACCGCCTGCTGCTCGGTCTGCGCATGAGCCAGACGAGGCGCGGCGGCGAACAGGAGAACGGCAAGCAGCAGGGTGCGGATCATGGCGGGCCTTTCGTTCGGGGCGGCCAACCTCACAAATGGTGCCGTGACCGGGCAAGGCAAACGCGCGCGGGCCACACTCCTGTGTATCAGGCCCCGGCTTATCAGACCCCGGGCAGCTCGTTGACGCAGCCGACCAGCCAGCCACCCGAATTGCGATCGAGCTTGGTGAGCGAAAGATTGTCGACCGACAGGTGCAGCGCCTGGCTCGCGTCGATCCGCAGCGCGTGCGCGACGGCGGCGCGAATGGTGCCGCCATGGCTGACCGCGATCACGTCCTTGCCGGCGTAGCGGTCGGCCAGCATTTCGAGCGCGGGTCCGACCCGGTCGAGACCGTCCTGCATGCTCTCGCCGCCGGGCGGCCGCTCGGTGCCGCTGATCGGCCAGAACGGGTGCGGCACCTCGCGCAGCTGCGCCGGGAGTTCGTGGTGCCGCAGGCCCTGCCAGTCGCCGAACGACAGCTCGATCAGCTCCGGCGTGATGACCGGCGGCTGTTCCGGATAGCCCGCGTCCATGATCGCGGCGGCGGTGCGCTGGGTGCGCGACAGCGGCGAGGCGAGCCAGATCGTGTTCGGGCCCGGCGGCGGCAGGCGGCGGGCGAGCGCCTCGTACATCGGGCGCTGCGCGATCAGGTGTCTCGGGCAGATCGGCACGTCGTTGGCGCCGTAGATCAGGGCGCGGGCGTTTTCCTCCACGATGGCGTGGCGGATCAGCCAGAAACGGGTCTCGGTCATGGGAAATTACTCGCCGATGGAAATGAGCGCGCCGCGGACACGCGCCGCGTGGAACTGCCCTGCGAAGACGGCGATGGCAAGGCCGAGCCAGACGAGGTTGAGCCCCGCCGCCCATGCGAGCTGGTCCCAGGCGATCGTGCCGGTGGAGAGCACGGCGCGCATCCCCTCGAACACGTGGGTCGACGGCAGGCCGAGGGCGACCGGGCGGATCGCGGCCGGCAGGACGGCGACCGGGTAGAAGACGGCGGACAGCGGCGCGAAGCCGAACATCAGCGACCAGGCGAGCGCTTCCGCCCCGGCACCGTGGCGCAGGATCAGCGCGATGACGAACAGCGACACCCACCAGCCCATGATCAGCAGATTGGCCGCGAACAGGACCAGCACCGGGCCGAGCCGGAACAGGTCGAAGGCATACAGTGCCCAGGCGATCAGGATGGCGGGCAGCACGCCGACGACGGTGCGCAGGATCGAGATGCCGAGCAGGCCGGCGATCAGTTCGGCCGGCCTGAGGGGGCTTACGAAGACATGGCCGAGATTGCGCGACCAGATCTCCTCCATGAAGGTGATCGAGGCGCCCATCTGGCCGCGCAGCGCGATCTCCCACAGCAGCACGCCGCCGAGCAGGGCGCCGGCGGCGAACGCGACCGTGCCGGAGCGGCCGGTCGTGAACAGGAAGCGGGCGGTAAAGCCCCAGACCAGCATTTGCAGGACGGGCCAGTACGCCATCTCGACCACACGGGGCCAGGAGCGGCGGAACAGGGCGAGGTGGCGGTACATCATGCCCCACACCCGGCGGGCGGAGGCGCGCATCAGGGGGTCACGGTCAGTGGTGGGTTTCCCACCAAGCGTACAGCAGGGCCACGCCGCCGATCGAGAGCGGCAAGACAAATCCGTAGAACTGGAAGAGGGTCATTCGACAAGCCTCCCAAGGACCGCGCGGGCCGCGACGTGAACGGCGGCGGCGCAACAGACATAGCAGATCGTCGCCACCCACCAAAGGTGGGTATTAGCAATGCCAGTGCCATAGAACGCGCCGGTCAGCGGCGCGATGACGCCTGCGACGATCAGGGCGACCGAAATCGTGTTCAAGCCGCTCGCGGTGATCTTCGTCCGCTCGTTGCGGATCGCGATCACGCTCCGGCGCAACGGCGATCGCTCATGCGGCCGGTGCCCGGGCGATGTCGAGGAACACCTGCTCGAGATCGTCCCGACCGTAGCGCGCCACCAGGTCGTCGGGCGTGCCCTGGTCGACGATGCGGCCGCGCTTCAGCATGACCACCGTGTCGCACAGGCGGGACACCTCGGCCATGTTGTGCGAGGCGAGCAGGATCGTGCAGCCGCTGCCGGCGCGGTAGCGTTCGAGCCAGCCGCGCACGAGGTCGGCGGTGTCGGGGTCGAGGCTCGCGGTCGGCTCGTCCAGCAGCAGCACCTCGGGGCGGTTGACCAGCGATTTGGCCAGGGCGACGCGGGTTTTCTGGCCGGCCGAGAGTTGCCCCGCGAGGCGTTTCAGAATCGGGCCGAGGTCGAGTTCCCCGGCCAGTTCGGCGATCCGCTGCGAGGGCCGGGGCACGTCGTAAAGGTGGCAATAAATCCGCAGGTTCTCCTCGACCGACAGCCGGTGCGGCAGGGCGACGTAGGGCGAGGAGAAGTTCATCCGGGCGAGGGCGCGGAACCGGTCGCGCGCCATGTCGTGGCCGAGCACGCGGATCTGGCCCTCGGTCGGCACCAGCAGGCCGAGCAGCATGGCGATGGTGGTGCTTTTGCCGGCCCCGTTGCCGCCGAGCAGGCCGAGGGTGCGGCCGGGCGGGACGGCGAAGTCGATGTGGTCGACGGCGGTGGTGGTTCCGAACCGCTTGACCAAGCCGGTGGCGACGATGGCGTGCATCGACGCTGGCTACGGCGGCAGGCCGGTGGACGCCAGACGGTGTCCGGAAACGTGTTCGGCAGCGCCGCGCTGGCGCGCGGTGAGCGGGCGCGCGCTTTCGCTCCGGCGCGAGAGATTGCATGGTTTCGACCGTGCAAACCGATCCCGCGTTGATGTCCGCCGAGACGCTGCTCGGCCTCTATGCCCGCCGCGCGCTGTCGCCGATCGAGGCGCTGGAGGCGGTCACCGAGCGGATCGCCCGGCTGAACCCGCGGGTGAACGCGTTCGCCGTGCTCGATCCGCGCGCGCTGGCCGAGGCCGGCAAAAGCGCCGCGCGGTGGCGGGCGGGGCGGCCGATCGGGGTGCTCGACGGGGTGCCGGTGACGGTCAAGGACCTGATCGACGTGGAGGGGCTGCCGACGCGGCGGGGGTCGCGGCTGACCGACGCGGCCCCCGTGGCCGGACGACGCGCCGATGGTGGTGTCGCTGCGGGCGGCCGGGGCCGTGCTGATCGGCAAGACCACGACGACGGAGTTCGGCTGGAAGACGCCCGGCGACTGCCCGCTGCACGGGATCACCCGCAACCCGTGGGATCTGTCACGCACGACGGGCGGCTCGTCGGCCGGGGCGGCGGCCGCTTCGGCCGCGTGTTTCGGGCCGCTGCATGTGGGGACGGACGCCGGCGGGTCGGTGCGGATCCCGGCCGCGTGGTGCGGGATCGTGGGCCTGAAGCCGACATTCGGGCGGGTGCCGCAATGGCCGCTCGGCGCGTTCGGACCGGTCGCGGCGGCGGGGCCGATGACGCGGACGGTCCACGACGCGGCGCTGCTGCTGAGCGTCATCGGGCGGCACGACTCTCGCGACCCGTTCTGTCTGCCCGACGATTCTCGCGACTGGCGCGTTGGCCTCGACGACGGCGTTGCCGGCCTTCGGGTGGCCGTGCTGGCGCGGCCGGGCTTCGAGGCGGCGGTCGACTGGGATGGCATCGCGGCGGTCGAGGCGGCGGCGGGAGCGTTCGTCGACGCGGGGGCCGAGGTCGAGCAGCCCGATCTCGCGGCACTCGGGATCGATTTGCCCGACATCCGGGACTCGTTCGGTCGGCTGTGGGCGGTGGCCCTGGCCCGCCTGGTCGAGAGCTACCCGGCGACGAGGCGGCATATGCTCGATCCCGGCCTGCCGAAAGTGGCCGAAGCGGTCGCGACCGTGACCGCGAGCGACATGATGGAGGCGGAGGCGCTGCGGGTCCGGGCGGCGCACGCCATGGCCCGGCTGCATCAGCGATACGACCTGATTCTGTGCCCGACCGTGCCGGGCGGCCCGCCCCTGTGCGAAGCGGTGGTCGAGAACCCGGTCGAGTCGCTATGGACCGCTTGGGCGCCGTGGACGGCGCTGTTCAACCTGAGCCGTCAGCCGGCGGTCAGCGTTCCTGTCGGACCCGGCTCGAACGGAATGCCGCGCGCGGTGCAAATCGCGGCGGCGCTGTATCGCGACGATCTGGCATTGCGGGGCGCGCGCACACTCGAACGCGCGTTCCCGCCGGGGCTGGCGAGCCTTTAGAAGCCTTCGCGCTCCAGGCGCTTGCGCTCCATCTTGCGGGCGCGGCGAACCGCCTCGGCGGCCTCGCGGGCGCGGCGCTCGGACGGCTTCTCGAAATGCTTGCGAAGCTTCATTTCACGGAAGATGCCTTCGCGCTGCATCTTCTTTTTCAGCGCCTTGAGCGCTTGATCGACATTGTTGTCACGGACCAGAACCTGCACTTGGCCGCCATCTCCTGCATCTGTGGCCCGCCGCTCATATGGGCGTGCCGAACGACCCGGGCGGCGGGGTGCCGTACGGGAAGCGGCGCGCATAGCATGGCCCGCGCCGGGGGCAAAGGCTTTATGGCTTTCGGCGCGACAGACGCCATGTTCGGCGATCATCGGGGGTGCGGGCATGGCGGTGCTGAAGATCGCGCGGATGGGTCACCCGGTGCTGCTGCGGCATGCCGTGGCGGTGGGCGACCCGACCACGCCCGAGCTGCGGCGGCTGATCGGGGACATGGCCGAGACGCTGGCGGATGCCGGCGGCATCGGGCTCGCGGCGCCGCAGGTCCACGTGCCGCTGCGGCTGTTCGTGATGAACGTGCCGCCGCGCCGCGCCGGCGAGGACGGCCCGCCGCCCGGCCTGCATGTCGTGGTCGATCCCGAGATCGAGCCGGACGGCGAGGACCGGATCAGCGATTGGGAGGGCTGCCTGTCGATCCCCGGCCTGCGCGCCCAGGTGCCGCGATGGGCGCGGGTGCGCTACCGGGGCCGCGATCGCGACGGCGAGCCGTTCGAGCGGGTCGCGGGCGGGCTGCACGCGCGGCTGGTGCAGCATGAGACGGACCACCTCGACGGGATCCTTTATACGACGCGAATGACCGATTTCACCCGGTTCGGCTTCAACGAGGAGCTGGACCGATATGGGAGTGACCTCTGATGCCGATCGAACGATCGCCCGAGCGTGACGCCGCGATCGACGCGATGCTGCCGTTCGTGCCGACACTCGGCTGGACGCGTGCGGCACTGCGGCGCGGGTTGACGGAGTCCGGCGGCGACGCGGACGACGCCGAGTTGCTGTTTCCGGGCGGCGTGGTCGACATGGTGTCGGTGTTCGCCGACCTCGCGGACCGGCGGATGGAAGCGGCGGCGGTCGACGCCGGGGTCGTCCGAGTTGAGGGTGTCGCAGCGGGTGCGGGCGATCGTCGCGCTGCGGCTGGAACAGAGCCGGCCGCACCGGGACGCGGTGCGGCGCGCGCTGTCGGTGCTGGCGTGGCCGGGACGGGCCGGCGCGGCGGCGGCGATCACGGCACGGACCGTCGACGCGATCTGGCATGCGGCCGGCGACCGCTCGGCCGATGTCAGCTGGTACACGAAGCGGGCGATCCTGGCCGGGGTGTACGGGACGACGCTGCTGGTCTGGCTGCGCGACAGTTCCAACGACGACGCCGACACGCTGGCGTTCCTGGACCGGCGGCTCGCGGGGGTGGCCAAGCTGGGCCGGCTCCGGCGGCGGGCGGCCTGACTGCAACCGTTCAGATCGGACCGCGTTCGAACAGGAATCGCTGAACGCGTTTCGCGGAGGTATCAATGCGCGGCATCCTGCTTTGGCTGGTCGGAATTCCGATCCCGATCATCATCCTTCTGTATTTGTTCCACGTCATTTGAGACTTGAGTCGGCCGGGAGCGTGCCCAAATAGTGGGCACTTCCCGGTCGCATCGCCGTGTTTGGGATGTCGCCGGGGTTGTTGCCTCTAGAGGGACACCACCATGGACATCGAGAAATTC
The DNA here is from genome assembly GCA_963756975.1 of uncultured Alphaproteobacteria bacterium. Lineage (GTDB taxonomy): Bacteria > Pseudomonadota > Alphaproteobacteria > Acetobacterales > Acetobacteraceae > CAVRQM01. Next base: position 2,137,932 of record CAVWPS010000002.1, read on the forward strand.
ACCGAACGGTCGCGCGGCTTCCTCCAGGCCGCCCAGACGATCGCCATCCGCGACTTCGCGCCGCAACTGGCCCCGGAACACCTGCTCAAGGCGCTGCTCGACGATGAGGAGGGGGCGGCCGCCGGGCTGATCCGCACCGCCGGCGCCGATGACCGGGCGGTTCGCGCGGCCAATGACGCCGAACTGGCGAAAATGGCGCGAGTGCAGGGGTCGGGCGCGGCCCAGCCGCAGGCGACGCCCGCGTTCGTTCGGGTGCTGGACGCGGCGCAGCAGACCGCCACCCGGGCCGGCGACGAGTTCGTCGCGCAGGACCGGCTGCTGATCGCGCTCGCGACCGTCGACAGTGCGGCCAGCCGCGCGCTGGCGGCCGGCAAGGCGACCCCGGCCGCGCTCGAGCGGGCGGTCGCCGAACTGCGAAAGGGCCGCAAGGTCACGAGCGCCGCGGCGGAGGCCAACTTCGACGCGCTGAAGAAATATGCCCGCGACGTGACCGAGCTGGCGCGGGACGGAAAGCTCGATCCGGTGATCGGCCGCGACGAGGAGATCCGCCGGACCATTCAGGTCTTGGCGCGGCGAACCAAGAACAACCCGGTGCTGATCGGCGAGCCCGGTGTCGGCAAGACCGCGATCGTCGAGGGGCTGGCGCTGCGGATCGTGAACGGCGACGTGCCGGAGGCGATCAAGGGCAAGCGGCTGCTGTCGCTCGACCTCGGCTCGCTGCTGGCCGGGGCAAAGTATCGCGGCGAGTTCGAGGAGCGGATCAAGGCCGTGCTGGCCGAGGTCGCGGCGGCCGAGGGGCAGGTGATCCTGTTCATCGACGAGATGCATACGCTGGTCGGCGCGGGGCGCGGCGGCGACGGGGCGATGGATGCGAGCAACCTGCTGAAGCCGGAACTGGCGCGCGGCACGCTGCACTGCATCGGGGCGACCACGCTCGACGAGTATCGCAAGCACGTCGAGAAGGATGCGGCCCTCGCGCGCCGGTTTCAGCCGGTCTTCGTCGGCGAACCGTCCGTCGCCGACACGATCAGCATCCTGCGGGGGATCAAGAGCAAATACGAGCTGCACCACGGGGTGCGGATCACCGACGGTGCCCTGGTCGCGGCGGCGACGCTGAGCAACCGCTACATCGCCGACCGGTTCCTGCCGGACAAGGCGATCGACCTGATGGACGAGGCCGGCAGCCGGCTGCGAATGCAGGTCGACAGCAAGCCGGAGGAGCTGGACGAGCTAGACCGGCGCGTGATGCAGCTGAAGATCGAGCGCGAGGCGTTGCGGCGTGAGGAGGACTCTGCGTCCCGCGAGCGGCTGGTAAAACTGTCGGCCGAGCTGGCGGAGCTCGAGGACCGGTCGAACGCGCTGACCGCCGCCTGGGCGAGCGAGAAGGGGCGGGTCAACGAGAGCCAGAAGCTGAAGGAGCAGCTGGATCATGCGCGATCGGAGGTCGAGGTGGCGCAGCGGCGCGGCGACCTCGGGCGCGCGTCGGAGCTGCTGTACGGAGTGATCCCGGATCTGGAGCGCAAGACGGCGGCCCAGGCGGACGGCGGCAAGCTGGTCAACGAGGCGGTCGACGAGCACCAGATCGCGGCGGTCGTGTCGCGCTGGACCGGGGTGCCGGTCGAACGGATGCTGGAGGGCGAGCGCAGCAAGCTGGTCCGGATGGAGGACGAGCTGCGCCGCAGGGTCATCGGCCAGGAGGAGGCGCTGGGTGCCGTGGCACGGGCCGTCCGGCGGTCGCGCGCCGGGCTGTCGGACCCGAACCGGCCGATCGGGAGCTTCCTGTTCCTCGGCCCCACGGGCGTCGGCAAGACGGAGCTGACCAAGGCACTGGCCGCGTTCCTGTTCGACGACGAGCGGGCGATGCTGCGGGTCGACATGAGCGAGTTCATGGAGAAGCACGCGGTCAGCCGCCTGATCGGGGCGCCCCCCGGCTATGTCGGGTACGACGAGGGCGGCGTGCTGACCGAGGCGGTGCGGCGCCGGCCGTATCAGGTGATCTTGTTCGACGAGGTGGAGAAGGCCCACGAGGACGTCTTCAACATCCTGCTGCAGGTCCTGGACGACGGGCG
>CAVWPS010000002.1:2145000-2302542 GCA_963756975.1 uncultured Alphaproteobacteria bacterium
GTGTGGTTCCCGCTTATCGGATTGTGGGGGCCGCTGGATCGTTCCGGGAAATAGCTCCAGCGAAGAGACCGTACCCTAAACCGACACAGGTGGACTGGTAGAGCATACCAAGGCGCTTGAGAGAACGATGTCGAAGGAACTAGGCAAATTGCCCGCGTAACTTCGGGATAAGCGGGACCCGCTCGTGGGCAACCATGGGTGGGTGGCACAGACCAGGGGGTAGCGACTGTTTAGTAAAAACACAGGGCTCTGCGAAGTCGAAAGACGACGTATAGGGTCTGACGCCTGCCCGGTGCCGGAAGGTTAAGAGGAGGTGTGCAAGCACTGAATTGAAGCCCCGGTAAACGGCGGCCGTAACTATAACGGTCCTAAGGTAGCGAAATTCCTTGTCGGGTAAGTTCCGACCTGCACGAATGGCGTAACGACTTCCCCACTGTCTCCGGCATCGGCTCAGCGAAATTGAATTCCCCGTGAAGATGCGGGGTACCCGCGGTCAGACGGAAAGACCCTATGAACCTTTACTGCAGCTTTGCAGTGGCATCAGGGGAGAGCTGTGTAGGATAGGCGGGAGGCTGTGAAGCATGGGCGCTAGCTCGTGTGGAGCCACCCTTGAAATACCGCCCTGATCTCTTCTGATGTCTAACCGCGGTCGGTCATCCCGATCCGGGACCCTGCATGGTGGGCAGTTTGACTGGGGCGGTCGCCTCCCAAAGTGTAACGGAGGCGCGCGATGGTGGGCTCAGGCCGGTCGGACATCGGCTGCTGAGTGCAATGGCATAAGCCCGCCTGACTGCGAGACCGACAGGTCGAGCAGAGACGAAAGTCGGCCATAGTGATCCGGTGGTCCCGCGTGGAAGGGCCATCGCTCAACGGATAAAAGGTACTCTAGGGATAACAGGCTGATCTCCCCCAAGAGTCCACATCGACGGGGAGGTTTGGCACCTCGATGTCGGCTCATCACATCCTGGGGCTGGAGCAGGTCCCAAGGGTTCGGCTGTTCGCCGATTAAAGTGGTACGTGAGCTGGGTTTAGAACGTCGTGAGACAGTTCGGTCCCTATCTGCCGTGGGTGAAGGAGACTTGAGAGGATCTGTCCCTAGTACGAGAGGACCGGGATGGACGCGCCTCTTGTGGACCGGTTGTCGCGCCAGCGGCACCGCCGGGTAGCAACGCGCGGACGGGATAACCGCTGAAAGCATCTAAGCGGGAAACCCACCTCGAAACCAGGTCTCCCTGAGGGCCGTGATAGACCATCACGTCGATAGGTCGGATGTGGAAGTGCGGCAACGCACGCAGCTAACCGATCCTAATCGCCCGATCGGCTCGATCCCACCATCATGCGCAGCAGCAATCCCCGGGCAAACCCCGGCGGCCGCCGCGCCCGCTCAGACGCGGCACACAACACGACACACCGCACCAGAACCCATCCACACCCAAGCCGGGCACGACCATCCGCCCGGCCGCGTGGTCCGGACGACCTGGTGGCCATGGCGGGGAGAGACCACCCGATCCCATCCCGAACTCGGCCGTGAAAACCCCCAGCGCCTATGGTACTGCATCTCAAGATGCGGGAGAGTCGGTCGCCGCCAGGTCTTCCGGACCACGCAACACTCACAACACACCTCACCCACGCGGGGTGGAGCAGCCCGGTAGCTCGTCAGGCTCATAACCTGAAGGTCACAGGTTCAAATCCTGTCCCCGCAACCACCGACAATAGACCGCCCGACATGAAAGCGTCGGGCGGTCTTTCTTGTTTTGGGGTTAGCACGCATACGGAAGGTTGCGGGCCGCGCAACGCCGGCTCGTTAGGTGGAAAGCGGCTTCTCGCTGACCCAGCCCAAGATGTTCTTCCACAGAGTCGCATAACCGGCCCAATCGACGAAGGTCTGCGGCAGCCAGTGCGGACCGATATCGGAGGTCCAGGCGACCGTCCGGCCCATGCCGAACCGGCCTGTCACGAGCAGCGGATGGCCGCCCTGATCGTCCGGCAGGCGCGCCAGGATCTCGACATCTGGGCCGGACTTCACCCGAACCTCGTTCGCGCCGAGCAGCGCCGGCCAGTCGGTGCCGAGGCCGGCGAGGATGGGATGGTCGGGCGCGCCGGTCACGACCGCCTGGAACCCCTCCGGGATCTCGAGCCGGTCGTCGTATGGCAGACAGGTGACCGGCAACGCGTCCTCGACCGCGGTGCGGCCCCAGCGCGCTTTGCCGTCGATGCCCTGAAAGCTGAAATAGCCACCGATCATGACCAGACCGCCGCCGGCCGCGGTCCAGTCGCGCAACAGCTTCAGCCGGTTGGGAAACGTCTTGCCGTGAAGCCACACGTCGGGATGCAGCAGCAGCGAGTTGGCACCGATGTCGGATAGAATGATCGCGTGCCCATTCGGCCAGGCCCGCCATCGTCGACGGCAGGCCGAGGACGGCTTCATGCGAGGGCATGTAGGTCAGCTCGAACCGGGTGTCCGCCAGCGCTTTGACCAGCGGCTCCGCCCCGAGGTGGAAGGTCACGCTACCGAACTGGTCGAAGCCTTTGTAATGGGTGGCCGAACTCATCCAGCTCTCGCCCACCAGCAAGACTTTCACTCGCTTCGTCACGGTATTTCTAACCTAAGTTTTTCGATGTTGCCGGTAATCGACCCATTCGTCCGATTTATAGTCGTATCGGCTTGTGTTCCAGGCGGTATACCACACAAAGCGATGTAGCCGGAACGCTATGAGGCCGGATCGATCCGGTCAAGCGCGGATTGGAAAGGTTTTGGCGGCGATTGAACTGTAGCATCGCCTTCGAACCCCGCCCTGCCGCAACCCCAACGATAGCCAAACAGCTATGCCGCCGTCCATGACTCTCAATATCGAGACTGTCGCGAAATAATGATTTCCCGATTGCGCTCAATGCCGAATGGGTCGAGATTTCGGTCGTTACGGTTGAGCGAGCGACATGAGCGGCAGGACGACACCCGACACCGATGCAAGCCTCGACGACGCGGTTGCGCCGACCGAAGTCGGTGCGAGGCCGCGGAGGGACGGGTTCAGCTCCCGCCCGACCGCGCCGGTCATCCCGACGGCCCGTCCGAACATGCCCACAACACCGCCGCCGCAACGCCCGACTCAGCCACCACCCAACACGGGCGGCCAGCCTTTGCCCAACGTCACGCCGCCGCAACCCGACCCGACCCCGACCCCGACCCCGACCGCGGCCCCGATTCCAACCCCGACGGCGACCAGAACCGGCGGCGGGTTACGCGGGTTGCAGCGCCGGGGGGCGGACCGGAAGCTCGCTCCCGACAAGGCGCTTTGGGGCGTCAGACTGTCCAAGGTTCTGAACCTGCCGATCCCGTCATCCCAGCGCCGGGTTGCCGATGAGGGTTTGGCGACCGCCGGGCAGATCGCCGCATCCACGACCCACAGCCCGCAAGACAAGGCCGACGCCTCCGTGCAGGAGGCCGCGCTGAAGCTCGCCGGTGATCCGCCGTGGACGGCCGAGGCGGCGATGCGGGCAACCGCCGCGAAGGTGCAACTCGACTTGTTGAGCATCCCGACGGCCGATCGCAAGCTGGTGCCGAACGGCGACCAGAGCGTGAACAAGACGTTCTGGGTCGAGAACGCCGCTGACGACGGGTCGAAGACGAAGTCGTTTCTCTGCAAGCCGGCCAGCAAGCCCGGCAGTGTCATGCCCGGCGGCGGGCCCGCCGGTGGGGAGGTGATCCGCGAGGCCTTGGCCGGGCGGGCCGCGCAGTTTTTCCTGACGCAGGGCGTCGATATCGGCATGCCGGAGACGCACGTCGTGAAACTCCGGCCCGAGCTGATCGGGGGCGCTACCGGTGCGACCGGTGACGTCACCTGCTCGGTCCAGCAGTTCGGCAAAAGCGTCGGGCCGCTCGGGACGCAGTCGCGGGCCGACATCGCCAAGATCGACGGCAAGAAGGTCGCAAGTCTTGCCGTGTTCGACGCGATGACGCTGGCCAACGACCGCCATTCGGGCAACGTCCTGATGGGCACCGACGGCTCGCTCATTCCGATCGACCACGGCGAGAATTTCACCGAGGTCTCGAGTCCGAATGCGGCGGCACGGCTGAAGGTGACGCTGGCCGGCACCGCGAACGGATTGCTGAAAATCCCTTCGGCGCATGACCCGATGCCGCCCGAGATCGCCAAGTCGGTCGGCGCGTTCAACCCCGGCGCTTTCGCCGAAACGCTCCGTGACGACCGCGACGCGATCGCCGGCGAGCATGGCGACATGTCCGGGCTGATTTCCGACGAGGCGATCTTGTCCGCCGCCCGCGCGGCGGAGTTCACCAAGCGCGGGGCGAAGATGAAGCCGCCATTGTCGGTCGCGGCGATCCAGGTCGCACTCGGGACGCATGTCGCCGAGCTCGTCGACCCGAAGCTCGATTACGGCGTGTTCGGACAGAACGCCGACCGGATCCTGACGGCCGTAGCCAAGCAACAGGGTGCGATCAAGGAAGTCTGCCTCACGTCGGACACGGACTACGAAGTGCTGTGCCAGGAGGTCGAGAAGCTCGGCTGGTACACGCAGCGACGTGGCGAGGCCACCGACGACAAGCTGATCGCCGACCCGATGACCATGCTGGCCATTCTCAGCGGCAAGATCCGCAAGCCGGCCAAACAGGGCCCGGTCGTCTACCCGCCCGAGTTGCAACCGCCGGAGGGCGTGCTGCCCAAAGACCTTCCGGACGATATCAAGCAGCAACGCAAGGACGTCAGGGAGGATCAGGAGAAGACGTATAAGGCCGGCGTCGACGTGATCATGGACGGGCTTGCGACGGCTCGGGACACCGTGGGCGACGGCGAAGCGGCGAACGTCATGGTGAACGTGCGCAAGCAAGCGACGGACTTTCTACTGACGATTATTCCAGCGCTGAAGCGGGCGCCCATGCGGGTCCGCCGCGCCAAGCTCGACGCCCAACCCCAATCCCCGGCGCTCGTGACAGCCTATCGCGATCTTTCGGACGAGTTGAACGACATGGCGTTGGCCGAGCAGAAGCGCCGGTTCACGAAGATCGAGCAGGCTTCCGCCCTCGACAAGTTCTTCGAGTTCGAGGAATTCAACGGCAACGTGATACCGGGCAGCTACAAGGATGCGTTCCAGAACCTGACTGCCGGTAACACCGTAAAGGCAGAACCGGATCTCGTGAAACTCGAGAATACCGATTTCGACGATAAGAAGCTGCTCGAAAAGCTGCATGAAAAGTTCGTGGCGATCTCCTCGAGGAAGCCAATCGCCGCGGACGATGCGCGCCTGGTTTCTTTCCTGGATGCACTCAAAAACCGCGATCCCCGCGCCGGGATCGGGTATTATGGTGCGCTTAGAAAATACTTCGCCTGACCACCGGTCAGCCAATCGGTCGAGAACCGCGTCGCAGGAGAGAGAACATGGCTGACGAAAACGCGCAGTCGGAGTGGGTCAAGCGGGTGCTCGGCGTTGTCATGCCGGACACCGCTGCGGCTGGGCTGCAGGCGAGTGCCGATCCGGGTGCTGCCGCCGCCAACAAGGTGATTCCGAAGCTGATGCCGATCTGGCGTGACGCGAAGGAGGAGGTCGACGGCGTTATCGGGAAACTGCAGGACGCACTACGGGCCGAGGACGACGAGGATCTGGACGTGATCGTCAATTTCGGCCTGTTCGGCATCGGCAAGCGACAGACCGTGCTGCTGATGGCGGCCCTGACGGACGCGGACAAAGACGCCTCGCCGGCGGCGCTTGCGAAGGTGTCGAGCGTGGTCGGCGACTACGAGGCATTTTTGGCCGCGTCGCCCGCCGTCGATCTGCTGGAAGACAACCCGTTCGGCATTTCCGTGCCGATGCGCAAGACGCTGGGCGGGGCGTTGTCGGAGATCGCGAAATACGCCGACGCCTGACGGCCTACAGCATGGCGAACGGCGTTCCCGGCGAGCCGGTGGCGCCCACGATCGGAAGCGGCGCGAACACGTAGGCAAAGCGCCAGCCTTGCTTGTCCGCCAGCGCGTCGAGGTTCATGCCCTCGTGCAGGTAGATGCCGTGCTTCATGATCAGGTGCTGGTGGACCGGATGGAACACCTCCGGGTCGATCGGCGGCACGACGTCGACCGCGAAGTTGTCGGCGCCGACCACGGCGGGCTGTTTGGTCGCGAGCCACTCGGCGGCAGCCAAGCCGAGGCCCGGCGCGCCGTCGTAGAACGTCGCGGCTTCGGTTCGGAAGCGGGATCCATGCCCGGTCCGGATCAGCACCGCGTCGCCCGGCGTGAACACGCTGTCGTCCAGCCCCTGACTGCGCGAGCGCGTCCCGCAGGTCGGCGGGCGTGATCTCCTCGCCCGGGATCCAGCACGCGGCCTTTCAGGCCCTGCACGTCGAGCAGGATGCCGGGCGTGAAGAAGATCGGCGCGTTCTCGATCCCGAGCCGCACCAGCCCGTACGGCGACCAGATATCGGACAGCGGCGTGCCGTTGTAGAACCGGATATTGCCGTGATCGGTCTTGTCGCCGATCTGCCGCCCGAGATGGCCGAGCGCGTCCATGTGGGTGCCGATCTGGCCGATTTCGGTGGTCAGGAACTCGTCGTTCCAGACGGTCTTGCTGCGGCTGCCGTGCGGGCCGCCGGTGGGGCCGCCCGGCATGCGCAGGCCGAAGATGCGACCGGGTGCCAGCGGAATCTTGGCGTCGTATTCGTGGCCGAGCCGGACGATCTCGTGGCGCTGGACCAGCGCCAAAGCCTGTTTGACCTTCTCCGGCCCTTGCAGGTTGCCGTTGCCGCGCTGATCGTCCGCACCCCAGCGCGACGGATACCAGGTCTCGCCCAGGGCCGGGCTCTGCGTCGGATCGTCGGTTGGCACGGGCGTCTCCTTACGTGCTGACGGATGCTGCGGGATCGGTCGCACCGGCGCTGAGCTTGACCCGGCGCTTGGCGGCCGTGACGGCGAGGCCGACCGCGAGGATCAGCATGGCACCGTCGAAGATCGGCTCGACGAAAAATGGCGCGCCGAGCTGGTTCAGGCCCGCGACGGTGACGGCCAGCACGGCGACGGCGAGCAGCGTGCCCCAGACGTTGACGCGGCCGGGGCGGATGGAGGTCGCACCCAGCAGCGCGGCGGTGAATGCGGGCAGCAGGTATTCCTGGCCGACGGAGCTTTGGCCGACCTGCAACTGCGATTGCAGGATGATGCCCGCGAAGGCCGAGGTGACACCGGCCGCGACGAACGCGCCGGTGACGTAACGTTTCGCCGAAATCCCGTTCAGCTCGGCCGCGCGCGGGTTGGCGCCGAGCACGTAGAGATGCCGCCCGAGCGGCAGGTATTCGAACACCAGCCACAACCCGACGCTCAGGATCAGCACGTAGATGGCGGGGAGCGGGATACCCGCGACGACGCCCGAAAGGCCGGTAAAGCTGTCGGGAAGCGGGGCCACGACCTGCTGCCCGCCGGTGTACCATTCGTTGAACCCGTACAGCAGGGTTCCGGTCCCGAGTGTCGCGATGAAGCTGTCGATGCCGACCATCGTGACCAGCATGCCGTTGAACAGCCCGACCAGCGCGCCGAGCACCAGGACGACGGAAGACGCCTCCACCCAGCCGAGCCCTTGTCCCTGCAGCCCGATCACCAGCACCTGCGAGATGCCGAGCAGAAAGCCGGCCGAGAGGTCGAAATGATTCGCCGTCATCGGCAGGAACACGGCCAGCGCCAACAGGGCGGAGATCGCCTTGTTGTTGATGATCGAGCGCATGTTGAAATAGGTCGGGAACGTGTTCGGCAGCAGCGCCGAGAACACCACGACCAGCACGACGAGCAGGACCAGCAGGCCCCAGACCGAGACTGCCTGGGACAGGGTGCGGCGGCGCTGGGCCATCAGGCCACCAGCTTCGACGGCGCGGCCGATCCGGCGGCGAGTGCCGTGAGAGTCGCGACGTTGATGTCCGGGCGCAGAAGTTCGGCCGTGACGTGTCCCCGGTTGAACACGAGCGCGCGGTGGCAGACTTTCTCCACCTCCTCGAAATCGGACGAGATCAGCAGCACCGCGCGGCCGCGTTCGTGCGCGAGGTCGAGGTCGCGATAGATTTCCGCCTTCGAGCCGACATCGACACCGATCGTCGGCTCCTCGAGGATCAACAACTCCACGTTCGACTCCATCCAGCGGGCGACGACGACTTTCTGCTGATTGCCGCCGCTGAGGGTGGCGATCTCGGGCGACGGATCGGGCGGCCGCACGGAGAAGCGGGCCAGGGCGGTGCGCGCCGGTCTCGGCCTCGCGCCGTCGTCCGACGAGGTGGAGCGGCGAGATGCCCCGGGCGCGAGAGTAGATGAACAGGTTTTCGAGCACGCTGAGGCGGCCGGCGATGCTTTCCTCGCTACGGCGGCTGGACACGAAGCCGATCCCGCGCCGGATCGCCGCCGACGGGCGTTTGGCGTCGAGCGTCCGGCCCTTGAACGTGATGCGGCCCGCGCGGACCGGGGCGGTGCCGAACAGGACGCGGCCGAGCGCGTGATGGCCGGCGCCGCGCAACCCGACGAGGCCGAGCGTCTCGCCGCGACGCACCGCCATCGTCACCGGCCCGACGAGGCCGCCGCCGTCGTCCTGCGACACCACGACGCCGTCGAGCGTCAGCAGGGTTTCGTCCGACGTGCGGGCGGCCGCGAAGACGGTCTGCGCCAGCGCCCCGCCGACGATCATGTCGACCAGTTCGGGCTGCGAGGTTTGCGCGATCGCGCGGGTCGCGATGCGGCGGCCGTCGCGCAACACGGTCATGCGGTCGGCGATCCTGAACACCTCGTCGAGCCGGTGGGTGACATACAGCAGCCCGATCCCGCTCGCCTTGAGGCGTTGCAGCGTGCCGAGCAGAAGGTCGACGTCGGCGGCGGGGAGGGCGGCCGTCGGCTCGTCGAGCACCAGAAGATCGCATCGGCGGGCCAGCGCGCGGGCGATGGCCACGATCGACTTGTCGGCGGCCGACAGCGTACCGACCCGCGCCTCGGGGTCGATGTCGCTCTGCATGAGACCGAGCACGGTGCTGGCCGCGACGGAGGCCGCGCGCCAGTCGATCAGGCCGCGCGATCGCGGATAGCCGGTCGACATGGCGACGTTCTCGGCGACCGTCATGGTGTCGACGAGGCCGAGGTCCTGGTGGATGAACGTGATCGGCAGTGCCGCCGAGCCCGGCGAGACCTCCTGCCCGCGCCAGCGAATGCGGCCCTCGGTCGGCGGATAGATGCCGGCCAGGATCTTGATCAGCGTCGACTTGCCGGCGCCGTTCTGGCCGAGCAGGGCATGGATCTCGCCCCCGCGCACGTCGAGGCCGACGTGATCGAGGGCGAGGGTTCCGGTAAACTGCTTGACGATGCCGTCGAGTTCCAGAAGCGGGGCATCGCCGGCCGATGTCACGGCGCGACGTTCCACAGTTTCAGGTAGTGCGCGGCGTAGTCGTTTTCCGGCACGAACATGTCCTTCGCGCCGCCCGCAGTGCCGATGTTGCCGGCCGTGACCAGATAGGGGGGCTGCACGAAGCCGCTGGGCGGGGCCTTGCTGAACGCGCGGTTGAACTCGTCGACCGCCTGATAGGCTTGCAGCTCGATCGGCTCGGAGACCGTGACCGTCTGATACTGGTTGCCCTTGCGGATGCGCTCGTAGGCCGACCGGTTGCCGTCGGCCCCGATCAGCTTCGCCTGGTCGGGCGGGACGCCGGCACTGCGCAGTGCCGGGATGGCGAAGTCGAGGTCGTTGTCGCCGACCGAGGTGATGTAGATCGGCAGGCCGAACCGCTGCACCCAGCTTGTGGTCAGCTGCGGCATGCGCTGGGCGGCCTCGGACGCGGGGAAGTTCGCGTAGTCCAGCATCTTGCAGCCGGCGCACGCCTGGATCGCATCCCGGGTCGCGCCCGATTTGGTCTCGGCGATCTGGTACTCGTTGTGGGTGATGACGACGACGCGCGCCTTGCCGTTGCTGTCGGCGATGGCCCAGTCGGCTTCCGCCTTGCCGATCTCGCGCGGGTCTTCCTGGATATTGACGAACAGGTGCAGGTCGGGCGCCGGACCGGGCAGGGACGCGGCATGCAGTCCGATGACCGTGATGCCTTTCGCGGCGGCGTCGCGGATCGGGCCCTGCAGGCTTTTGGCGTCGGCGAAGATCGCGATGCCGTTGGGGTTCAGCGCGATCGCCTGGTTGAAGCCGGCCACCCACGAGGACGGGCTGCCCTTGCCGTCGATGATCGTCAGCTTCCACCCGAGCTTGGTGGCGGCGTCCCGCATCGAGATCCCGTATTCCCGGGAGATGTCGTTCTGCTCGTCGCCCGACAGGTAGACGAGGGTCCTGTCCTTGACGATCGCGGGCGACGATGTCGGGCCTTTCCAGGTCGTCTGCGGCCCCGCATAGGCCTCCACGGCGGCCTTGGCCGCGGCGACGCCGTCGTCGGCGGCGAAAGCCGGCCGTGCGAACGGGACAGCGCCGAGCACCATGGCGCTCAGGATCAGAATCGGAGACGGCCGCATCGTTCTCTCCCTTGGATTTCGCGCTCGAACGGCGCTTCTTGGACGGTGAATGTCCGATGCCGCCGGTCGCGGGTCAATCCGCCCATCTCCCGAAGAAAGCCCGACAAATGACGGTTCCGCCTTGGCCGGTGGCGATCGTTACCGGCATGCTCGGCAGCGGCAAGACGACCATGATCGGCCGGCTGCTCCGGCACGCGGCGATGGCGGACACGCTTGTTCTGGTCAACGAGTTCGGGGAGGTCGGGCTCGATCACCATCTGATCAGGGCGGTGACCGACAACGTCGTGCTGCTGCCGAACGGCTGTCTGTGCTGCACGATCCGGCAGGATGTCGTGCAGACGTTGCGCGAGCTGTATCGCGGATGGCTCGCGGGGACGATTCCGGATTTCGGACGCGTGCTGATCGAGACGACCGGGCTGGCCGAACCGGCGCCGCTGATCGCGTCCATCGCGGGCCATCCGCTACTGGCCGATCTGTTCGAGCTTCGCACGATCACGACCGTCGTCGATGGGCAGCACGGTCTGCGGCAAATCGCGGACCGGGCAACGTGCCGCAATCAGGTCTGCGTCGCGGATCACCTGATCCTCTCGAAGGGCGATCTGGTCGGTGCCGGCGCGATGGCCGCTTTGCTGACACGGCTCGGCGCGCTCAACGGGCTGGCGGCGGTGACGCCCAGCGATGCTGTCGAGCCGGATGCGGTGTTCGGGCGCGGCGCGTCTCGCACGCCGTTTTCGTGCGACGAGCCGGCGGACCATTTGAACGGTATTTCGACGATCGTGCTCAGGTCGCAACGTCGCCTGTCGTGGTCCGCGTTCCAGACGTGGCTGGCCGATATCCTGGACCGTGCCGGTTCGCAGCTGCTGCGGCTAAAAGGCCGGCTGACGTTCGACACGGCCCCGGGTGGCGTCATCGTGCAGGCGGTGCATCACATCTTCTACCCGCTCACGGAAGCGCCTGCGGGAAGCGGAGACGACGACTTCCTCGTGCTGATCTTCGACGGGGCGATACCGGCCGATGTCGCGGAGCGGATCGGCCGGTTCGGGTCGCTCGACATCCCGTGAGTTACGGGTGCGCGTGGCTCAGGAAGAACCGGATCATTTCGGCGGTCGCGTCCGGGCCGTTCGGGTCCGTGTACGATCCCGCCTTGTCGCCGCCGAACCAGGCGTGGCCGGCGCCCTGCACCGACCATTGCTCGATCATCGTGCGCCCGTCCTCCGCCGCGTATTTTTTGCGGCGATACGCGTAACCGCCCTTCTGGCCGCTGTCCTCGCGACACGCGAGGTCGTGACCGCGCGCGAGTTGCGCCACGATCGCGTCGGCGTTGCTGGCGTCGACGGTGGTGTCTCGGTCGCCCTGAAACAGGATCGTCGGCACGATGCGCGGCGATACCTCGGCATGGCGCGCCGTCGCGGACCGGCCCTTCATCGCCATCAGCGCCGAGCCGACGTCGTGCGCGGATCCGGCCGGCAAACCGGAATGGATGCCCGCCGCCGCGTATAGATCGGGGTAGGTGTCGGCCATGATCGCGGCGGCGGCGCCACCGGCGGACAGGCCGGCGACGTAGATGCGGTCACGCTGCACGGCGTAGCTGCGCGCCACGTCGAGCGTGATGCCGGCGATCAGCGACGGCTCGCCACGGTCGCGATGCTGGTCCTCGCCGCGGAACCAATTCCAGCAGACCTGCGGGTTGGCACTTCGGATCTGGCCCGGATACGCCACGAGGAATGTCTGGCGCTCGGCGGCGAGGTTCATGCGCGTGCCGGCCGCGAAATCGTCGGGCGATTGGGTGCAGCCGTGCAGCATGACGATCAGCGGCACGGCTTTGCCGGTGTACCCGCTCGGCACGTATAGTTTGTAGGGCCGGGTGCCGGCGGCGTTGGTGAAGGACAGCGACAGGAAGCGTCCCTTGCCCGGCGCGGAGACCGGCTCGGCGACGCCGTCGATGATCGGCCCACCTGGGATAGGGAGGCGCGGCTCGGGCCGGGCCTGCTCGCCGAACCGCAGCATCGCGGTCGCCTCCATCAGCCGGCCGGCTCTGGTCAGGCGGGTCGCTTCGATCATGCGTTCGGAAAGGGTCGTGTTCATCAAACCAAAATCCTCGAAATATGCCATCTCAGACCGTCCGGTCGGCGAGCGCCGCCTTGACCTCGGCGGATGCGTGCAACGCGCCCAACACGGTCACGGACGCGATCGCGTCGCGCGCGAGTTCCGGAGTGACGTCGTGGGCGATGCTGGCGAGACCGAGCACGTTGACGTGCAGCGGATTGCCGTCACGCCGCGCCGCTTCCAGCTCGTGACGTGTGTAGTGACGCAGCCCGAGTTCCAGCCGGCTGCGCTCGACCGAGCTGCCGATCGCCTTCGCATGGCGCTCGAGCTGGTTGCGGATGGCGGTCCGGATGAAATCGGTCCGGTTCGAGTAGAAGCCCTCGCGCACCATCAGGTCGACATGGCCGAGATCGACGTAGCCGAGATTGATGGTGATCTTCTCGCTGTCGTTCAGCTTCAGCCTAGTCTCAGCCATAACCGTGCACCGCCATCCGTATGGATGGTATGTGGATGGTCCTAGGCTGGGTTCAAGATGGGCGGCGTCCGTTGAAGACGAGCTCCTCGTCCAGCGCCAGCATGTCCCGGTGCAGCATCGACGCCGCCCCGATCGCCGCGCCATCCGGCCCGAGCGCCGAGACCACGAGGCCGGGGATTGGATGGTTGGCCAGCAGATGCCGCCTGACCGAGGCGTCGAGTGAAGCGGGATCGTGCCGGAGCAGGACCGATAGCGGGCCGCCCATCACGATCGTGGCTGGGTTGAGCACGGAGACCAGCGTCGCGATGCCCCTGCCGAGGTAGTGCGACCACTCGGCCAGGGTCGCGAGCGCGGCTGGCCGGCGGTCGCCGAGGTCGCGGTCGAACGCCTCGATCGTGTCGGCGGTTCCGCCGTGGACCCGGTGGCGTCCCAGCACCGCCTCGCGGCCGACAAAGCTTTCGAGCGAGCCGGGGAGTGCCGTTTTTGGCGCGAATCCGTGGTCGCCGACGATGATGTGGCCGATCTCGCCGGCGTGGCGGTCGTGGCCACGCAGCAGCGCGCCGTCGCTGACGATCCCGCCGCCGACACCGGCGTCCAGCAGCATGTAGATCGCGTCGGCCGCCGCCGCCGCGCCCGCATGGTAGCGGTCGGCGGCGGCAAAGGCGTTCGCGTCGTTCTCCACGGCGATGAGCGGCAGGTCCGGAAGGGCCGCTTCGAGCAGCGCCAGGATCGGCACGTCGCGCCAGCCGAGGATCGGGGCGCGGACGATGTTTCCACGCTGGTCGAGCAATCCGGGGATGGCGACGCCCAACCCACGCAAGGCCTGACCGGGCGGGAGCGCGGCGATGATGGAACGGGTCAAGGCCGCGAGCGCCGCGACGACGGCGGCCGGGTCGGCGCGCTCGGGGTCGAACGAGCGGCTTGCCCGCCCGACGGGATTGGCCGCGAGGTCGAGGGCGACCACGACAAGGTGGCCGATGCCGATCACCGCGCCGAGGAACACGGCGTGCGGGCCGTTCAGGCGGACCTGGGCGCCGGGCCGCCCGATCCGGCCGCCCGCCTCGGCCGTGTCCTCCAGCAACAGACCCAAGCCGACAAGGCCCGCGACGAGGTTGCCCGCGGTCGATCGGGTCAGGTGCAGTGAGCGTGCGAGGTCGGCGCGGCTCATCGCCCCCGACCGGAACAGGGCCTCCAGAACCCGGGTCTCGTTGATGTGGCGAACCGCGCGCGGCATCGACATCGGCTGATCCTGTGTTGCGGCTGCTCCGGCTGTAGCGGCGCGGTTGACCGGCCGCCACGACCATGTTTGTATTCAATCAATACAAAGCGGGAGGCGGCGGTGGCGAAGTCGGAGCGGCGGCTGCGGATCGGTGTGTTGGGGGCCGGTCCGATCGCGCAGGCGGCGCATTTCGAGAGCTGCACCAAGGCCCGCAACGCCGATCTGGCCGCGATCTGCGACGTCGCCGAGGATCTTCGCGAGCGCATGGCGATCACGCATGGCGCGGGCAAGACCTACGGCGACTACGACCGGATGCTGGCCGATCCCGAGATCGACGCGGTCATCATCGCGACGTCCGACGCGTTCCACGTCCCGGCCGCGCTGCGCGCGCTGGAAGCCGGCAAGCACGTCCTGTGCGAGAAACCGCTCGGCGTCACGGTCGAGGAGGTCGAGGCGCTGGGCGAGGCCGTGCGGCGCAGCGGCCGTGTGTTTCAGGTCGGCCACATGAAGCGGTTCGACGCGGGGATCGAGGCGGCGAAGGCGTTCATCGAGACGGAGATGGGCGAACTGGTCGCGCTGAAAGCCTGGTATTGCGACAGCACGCACCGTTACGCGGTGACGGACGCGGTGCAGCCGTTGATCGTGGCGAGCGCCAACGCGCGCAAGCCCGCTGGCAATCCGAAGGCCGATCTGCGGCGCTACTACATGCTCGCGCACGGCTGCCATCTGATCGACACCGCGCGCCATCTGGCGGGCGACATCCTGGCGGTGCGTGCCCGGCTGTCCGAACGGGCCGGCATGTGGTGCTGGTTCGTCGATGTGGAGTTCGCGAACGGCACGCTGGGGCATCTCGATCTGACCGTCGCGGTCCGCATGGACTGGCACGAGGGATTTCCAGATCTACGGCCAGAACGGCAGCGTGCTCGGCCGCACCTTCAACCCTTGGTATTACCGCAGCAGCGAGGTCGACATTTTTCGCGAGGCGGACGGCGCGACGCATCGCGTGCTCGGTGCCGACGGGCATTTCTACCGCCGGCAGGTCGAGGCGTTCGCCGACGTCGTGCTGAACGGCGCGCCGATGCGGGGGGCGTCCGTCGACGACGGCATCGCATCGGTGCGCGCGATGGTCGCGATCGCGCGTTCGGCTGAAAGCGGCGAGCGGGTCGTGCTGGCCGAAACGTCGGGGGGCATCTGATGCGGCTCGGGTATTTTCGCGAAAACGTTCGACGGGACCGACCCGCGCATCGTGCTCGATGCGGTGGCGGCGGCGGGGTTTTCGTCCGCGCAATACAACATGGCCTGTTCCGGACTGCCGGCGATGCCGGACGCGATCGCGCCCGCGGTTTCGCGCGCTGTCGTGACGGCGGCCGAGATGACCGGCGTGCGGATCGACGCTGTCTCGGGCACGTACAACATGATCCATCCCGATCCGGCCGTGCGCGCCCGGGGATTGGCGCGCTTGACCGTGCTGGCCGCTGCCGGATTGCCGACGCGGCTGATCACGCTGTGCACCGGCACGCGCGATCCGGACGATCAGTGGCGCGGTCACCCCGGCAACGACGAGCCGGATGCGTGGCGCGACCTGCTGGATGCGATGAACGCGGCGGTCGAGATTGCCGAGCGGCACGATGTCGATCTCGGGATCGAGCCGGAGCTGGCCAACGTGGTGAACTCCGCCGCGCGCGCCAAGCGACTGATCGAGGAAATCGGCAGCGCCCGTGTGAAGATCGTGCTCGATCCGGCCAATTTGTTCGAGGTCGCGACGGCTGCCGAGCAGCGCGACATCGTGTCTGCGGCGGTGGATTTGCTGGGCGACCGGATCGCGATGACGCACGCGAAGGATCGCACGGCGGACGGTGCGTTCACCACGGCCGGTCAGGGCGTACTCGACTATCCGCATTATCTGGACCGGTTGAAGCGCGCGGGGTTCGACGGCGCGCTGGTGACGCACGGGCTTGCGGCGACGGAGGCGGCCGGGGTTGCCGCGTTTCTGCGCAAGGCCTGCCGCGACGCGGGGATCGAGTTGGGCGCGTGACCAAATTCGTGCGCGACGGCGTGGCGCTGAATGCCGATGGGTTCGACGGGCCCGGCGCGATCATCTTCCAGCACGGGCTTTGCGGCGATGCGCGGCAGCCCGCCGACGTCTTTCCGGTCGCGTTCGCGGATCGCCGGCTGACGCTGGAATGCCGGGGACATGGCGGGTCGGAGGCCGGCGATCCGGCCGCGTTCTCGATCGCGACATTCGCGGACGACCTTGCCGCGCTGATCGAGGCGAAAGCGATCGGCCCCTGCATCGTCGGCGGCATTTCGATGGGCGCCGCGATCGCGCTGCGGCTCGCGGTCACGCGCCCCGATCTGGTGCGGGCCCTGGTGCTGGCGCGTCCGGCGTGGGTCACCGACGCGGCACCGCCGAACATGGCACCGAACCTTCTTGTGGGCGATCTGCTCGCGCAGCATCCCGCGGCCGAAGCCCGCGACATGTTCGAGCGGACCGACATCGTGGCGCGGCTCACGGCCGAGGCGCCGGATAATCTGGCGTCGCTGCGCGGCTTCTTCGACCGCGCGCCGCAGACGGTCACCGCCGAGCTGCTGCGCCGTATTTCGGCCGACGGTCCGGGGGTCGACCGGGACCAGGTGAGCGGCATCGCGATGCCGACGCTGGTGATCGGGCACGGACGCGACGCGGTTCACCCGTTGGCGCACGCGGAAGCTTTGGCCGAGCTGATTCCCGGCGCGTGGCTCGACATCATTCCGCCGAAAGCCGACGACCCGGACGGCTACCGGGCCGGGTTTCGGGCGGCGCTCGATCAATTCCTGCAGGAGTGCGACCGATGACACAAAAACTCGACAAATTGCCGCGCGACCGATTGCTCGCCGAGATGTCGCTCTGGTCCGCCGATCTCGGGCGGCTCACGGACGACATCGCACGGATCGAGCCGTTCACGGACATCTTCCATATCGATGTCGCGGACGGGCATTTCTCCCCCGCCATGCTGTTCTTCCCCGACCTCGTCGCCGTCACCCGCAAGGCGACCGTAAAGCCGCTGCATGTGCACTTGATGGTGGACGACGACATTCTGTTCACGCAGGTCGAGCAGTTCGCCGATGCGGGGGCCGACCTGATCAGCGTGCATCTGGAAAACGAACCGATCGAGGAGGCGCTTGCGGAGATCGAGCGTCGCGGGCTTGCCGCCGGATTGGTGGCGCAACTGCACACGCCGGTTGCGAAAGTCGCGCCGTATCTCGACCGGATCGCGATGTTCACGCTGCTCGGCACGCGCATGGGCGTGAAGGGGCAGGGGCTCGATGAGGCCGCACCGGCCCGGTTGCGGGAGGCGCGGCGTGCGATCGGCGGGCGCAAGGTGATCCTGGCGGCCGATGGCGGCATCCGCGAGAACACCGTGCCGCAACTGCGCGCGTCGGGGGCGGAGACGATCGTCATGGGCTCGCTCGCGTTCGGCGCGCCCGATCTGCGCACGCGCATGGGTTGGGTGCACGCCCAAGCGCTCGACGGGTGACGCTCGCGATCGGGATCGATCTCGGCGGCACGCAGGTCCGCGCCGCCTTGGTCGACGCAAGCGGTGCGGTCGTGTCGCGCGCGTCGGATGCGACCGATGTTCTAGGCGGGCCCACGCGGGTGCTCGACCAGATGCGCCGGCTAGTGGCCGAAATATCCGCCGGGCACGAAAAGGTCGAGGCGGCGGGTGTTTGCGCGCCCGGCCCGCTCGATAGCGAAACCGGGATGGTGCTCGATATTCCCACATTGCCCGGGTGGCGGAATTTCCCGCTGCGCGATGCGCTCGCCGACGCTCTCGAATTGCCTGTCGTGCTCGAGAACGACGGCATCGCCGCCGCGTACGGGGAGTGGAAGCACGGGGCCGGACGCGGGCTGCGGCACATGGTCTACGTCACTGTCAGCACCGG
The DNA here is from genome assembly GCA_963756975.1 of uncultured Alphaproteobacteria bacterium. GTDB lineage: Bacteria > Pseudomonadota > Alphaproteobacteria > Acetobacterales > Acetobacteraceae > CAVRQM01. Next base: position 2,163,137 of record CAVWPS010000002.1, read on the forward strand.
CATCGGCGGCGGCGTGGTGGTCGACGGTCATCTGCTGCACGGACGGCGCGGGATGGCGGCGCATGTCGGTCACATGCCGATCGACATGAACGGCCCCGTCTGCTCGTGTGGCGGTATCGGCTGTTTCGAGGCGCTGGCGGCCGGACCGGCGTTCGGCCGGGCGGGACGGGCGGCGGCCGGACGCGGCGGCCTGCTCGCCAAAATCGCCGGACCGGTCGAGGCGCGGCACGTGGTCGACGCGGCCCGCCTCGGCGATCCGGACGCGTTGCGGCTGGTGGAGTTGGAGGCCGAATATCTCGGCGTCGGGTTCACGGGGCTCATCCATCTTTACAGCCCCGAGCTTGTGATCATGGGCGGCGGCGTGTCGGCGGCGTTCGACCTGCTCGACGCCCGGATGCACGCCGTCATCCACGCTCGCGCCATGCCGGCGTTTCGCGATGTGACCGTGGTGCGCGCGGGGCTGGGCGACAACTCCGGCCTGGTGGGTGCCGCTTCGATGGCGCTGGCCTCCATCGGCTGAGGCGCGGCTTGCGGCCCGGCAACGGCCATGCGAGCGTTCCTGATCCGCCGGAGAGCGGTCACTGAGGGGAACGAGCGAATGGTGAACCGTCCGGTAGCGGCGTTGGCCGCTCTGATGCTGAGTTTCGCGGCCGGGAGCGCACTTGCGGGGCCGCCGAAAACCAATCTTCTGTCGCAGTGGGACACCGGATCTGACGCGGCCGCGATCGCCAAGTTGGGCGAGATGTTCACCGCCGCCGGTGGCGTCTGGACGGCGACGTCGATCGCGGGACACACGGCCAACACGATCGCGAAACTGCGCGCCGACGTGGTCGCGGGCGACCCGCCGCCGGCGGTGCAACTGAAGGGGCCGGAGATCGCCGAGTGGGCGGCGACCGGCATGACGGCCGACCTGAACCCGATCGCCGAGCGCGAGCACTGGGACACGCTGGTCGCCCCGCAGCTCGTATCGGTGATGAAGCCGAAGGGCACGTGGGTCGCGGCGCCGATGAACATTCATCGCATCAACTGGCTCTGGGCGAGCAAGAAGGCGCTCGACAAGGCCGGGATCGCGACGATGCCGAAGAACTGGGACGAGTTCAACGCGGACGCCGAGAAGCTGAAGGCCGCCGGACTGATCCCGGTCGCGCACGGCAGCCAGGATTGGATCGACGCGACGCTGTTCGAGAATGTCGTCTACGGCATGAACATCGACCTGTATCGCAAGGCGCTCGTCAATCTGGACATGGACGCGCTGCGCGGCCCCGACATGGTCGCCGCGTTCACCGAGTTGCGTAAGATCATCGGCTGGACCGACCCCGGCATGCCGGGCCGCGACTGGGATGCGGCGGCGAACATGATGCTGAACGGCAAGGCCGGGTTCTTCTTCATGGGCGACTGGGCGATCGGCACGTTCAACGCCGAGAAGTTCAAATACAACGTGGACTATCTGTGCGCGCAGGGGCCGTCGAACAACGGCAAGCCCGGGTTCATCCTGAACGCGAACTCGGTCGTGTTCTTCAAGCAGAAAGACCCCGACTACATCGCCGGGCAGGATCTGCTGGCGCACCTGATCATGTCGCAGCAGTTCCAGACCATCTTCAATCAGGCGAAAGGCTCGATTCCGGCGCGGCTCGACGTGGCCGTGGGTGACGGCTTCAACCCGTGCCAGGTGATCTCGAAGCACGATCTCGAAGACAGCATCAAGGCCGACACCGTGGTGCTCAGCATGGCGCACAACATGTCGGTGCTTCAGAAGTATCGCGGCGCGATGATGGAGGTGATCTCGGAGTTCGTGAACACGCCGTCGATGACGCCGCAGGACGCCGCGAGCAAGCTCGGTGATGCCGTCGAAGCGCAGATGTAGGCGGTGAGCGCCACGACTGTGACAGGCGCGGGGCGCCGCTGGGGCCGGCTGACACCGCAGGCCGTGCTGATCCCATCGGTTCTCGCGTCGCTCGTCTACGTCGTGGTGTTCGCGCTGTGGACGGTGTGGATTTCGCTGTCGAACTCGACGTTGCTGCCGGAATACGGGTTCGCCGGGCTGCACCAGTACGCGCTGCTGTGGAGCAACCATCGCTGGATCATCGCCACCACGAACCTGTTCATCTTCGGCGTGCTGTACGTCGCCGGTGCCACGGCTCTCGGTTTGCTGCTCGCCATCTTGATCGACCAGCGGGTGCGGGCGGAGTCGATCTGGCGCTCGGTCTTCCTGTACCCGCTCGCGATCTCGTTCGTGGTGACGGGCACCGTCTGGCGCTGGATCTTCAACCCGACATCCGGCCTCGAGCATCTGATGCACGATCTGGGCTGGATGGGCTTTTCGTTCGACTGGATCGTGCAGCGGAACATGGCGATCTACACCGTCGTCATCACCGGCATCTGGCAGGCGTCCGGCTTTGCGATGGCGCTGTTCCTGGCGGGGTTGCGCGGCGTCGACCCCGATCTGGTGCGCGCGGCGCGGATCGACGGGGCGGGGATGCCGCGCATCTACCGGCGGGTGATCCTGCCGTCGATCGGGCCGATCTTCATCGCCGTGATCGTCATTCTGCTGCAGTTCGCCATCAAGACGTTCGACCTCGTGCTGGCGCTGACCTCGGGCGGTCCGGGCATTTCGACCACGATGCCGGCGATCTACGTCTACGACCTCATGTTCCAGCGTGGGCAGTTGGGTGAGGGTGCGGCGGCGGCGATCATGATGCTGGCGGCGTTGCTGATCGTGCTGGTGCCGTACGGTGTCTGGAGCGGCGTGCGGCAGCGGCGGGAGCGGGCGAATGGCTGACGCGATGAGCGTGCCGGCCGCCTGGACGAGGCCGCGCCAGTTGCGCCGCAACCGCGCGCGGATCGGCGTGTACGTCGTCCTGACGGCGTTCGCGCTCTATTACCTGCTGCCGTTCGTGGTCGTGGTGATGAACTCCTTCCGCGACCTGGAGGATATCGGCCGCAACGGGTTGCTGAGTTTCCCGGCGAGTTTCTCGCTGTCGCACTGGTCGGTGGTCTGGAATTCGTATTGCGTCAGCGGCGGATGCGCGGGGATCGCGCCGTTCTTCGTCAACTCGCTCGAGATCGCGATCCCGGCGACGCTGATCTCGACATTGCTCGGCGCGATCAACGGCTACGCGCTATCGAAATGGACGTTCAGGGGATCGGGCGCGGTGTTCCTGCTGATCACGCTCGGCGTGTTCATGCCGGGGCAGATGGTGCTGCTGCCGTGGGCGATCACGCTCGGAAAGCTCGGGCTTACGAACACGATCGCGGGGCTGGTGCTGATCCACTGCGTGCAGGGCATCAGCTTCACGACGCTGTTCTGCCGCAACTACTACGTCAACATTCCGGGCGAGCTGATCAAGGCGGCGCGGATCGACGGCGCCGGGTTCTGGCGCATCTTCCGCCGCATCATCCTGCCGCTGTCGCCGCCGATCCTGATCGTGACGGTGATCTGGCAGTTCACCGGCGTCTGGAACGATTTCCTGTTCGGCGTCACGTTCTCGTCCGGCGACCATCAGCCGATCACGGCGGCGCTGATCGGGCTCGCCACGGCCGGAACGTCGGTGCACGAATACAACATCGAGAGCGCGGCGGTGCTGATCGGGGCGCTGCCGCCGTTGCTGATCTATCTGTTCGGCGGGCGGTATTTCGTGCGCGGCCTGACGCAGGGGGCGGTGAAGTAGATGGCGTCGCTGAGCATCCGCAATCTGTGCAAGCGGTTCGGGCCGCTGGAGGTGTTGCAGAACATCGACCTCGACGTGGAAGCGGGCGAGTTCGTCGTACTGGTCGGGCCGTCCGGCTGCGGCAAGTCGACGTTGCTCGCGATGATCGCGGGGCTCGAGACGGTGAGCTCGGGCGAGATCAGTATCGGCGGGCGGGTCGTGAACGATGTCGAGCCGATGGACCGCGACATCGCCATGGTGTTCCAGTCGTACGCGCTCTACCCGACGATGACGGTGCGCCAGAACATCACCTTCGGCATGGAATCGCGGCACGTTCCGAAGGCGCGGCAGGATGCGGCGGTGGCGCGCGTCGCGGCGCTGTTGCGGATCGAGCCGTTGCTCGGCCGCAAGCCCGCGCAGCTGTCCGGCGGGCAGCGGCAGCGGGTCGCGATGGGACGCGCGCTGGTGCGCGAGCCGCAGTTGTTCCTGTTCGACGAGCCGCTGTCCAACCTCGACGCGAAGCTGCGGATCGAGATGCGGGGCGAGATGAAGAAGCTACACCAGAACCTCGGCAACACCACGGTCTATGTGACGCACGATCAGGTCGAGGCGATGACGCTCGCCTCGCGGATCGCGGTCATGCATCAGGGGCGGTTGCAGCAATATGATCAGCCGCGTGTCGTGTACGAGCAGCCGGCGAACATGTTCGTGGCGGGCTTCATGGGCGCGCAGGCGATGAATTTCATGCCGGCGACCATCGTCGCGGGTGACGGCGGGCCGGCCCTCGCGCTGGATGATGGGACGACGCTCGCGCTGCCCCGCTCCAACGCCGCTGTCGAACGCGGCATTGGGCGAAAAGTGGTGCTCGGTATCCGGCCGGAGACGGTCGGCGACGCGCGCAGGGTCGATCCGGCGTCGGTGCGCGATGTCGGGCTGCTGCGGGGCGTGGCCGAGCTGGTCGAGCCGACCGGGCCGGAGACGATGGTGACGGTGCGGATCGGCGGGCGCGAGACGATCGCGCGGTTCGAGCCGGATGGCGCGCCGGAGGTCGGCGACCACGTCTCGCTCGCGGTCGACATGGGTCGCGCCTGCCTGTTCGACCCCGACACGCAGCTGCGGATCTGAGCGGTGGCCGACGCGACATACCCGAGCCTGACCGACCGGGTCGTGTTCGTGACCGGCGGCGGCAGCGGGATCGGGGCCGCGATCGTTACCGCGTTCGCGGCGAACGGTTCCCGCGTCGCGTTCGCCGACATCGACGTGGAGGCGTCGGAAGCGCTGGTCCGCGAGCTGTCGGGTGCCCATCACCAGCCGCTGTTCATCGCGTGCGACCTGACCGACATCGCAGCACTTCGCGCGGCGATCGACCGCGTGAGACAGGAAGCCGGTCCGATGTCGGTGCTGGTCAATAATGCCGCTAACGATGAGCGGCATGAGGTCGACGACGTGACGCCGGAGTATTGGGACCGCGCGATGGCGGTCAATCTGCGCCACCAGTTCTTCGCCGCCCAGGCGGCGCGGGCGCACATGCGCGAGGTCGGGCACGGGTCGATCATCAATCTGAGTTCGATCGCTTGGATGGGCGGCGGCGTGCGCATGGTCGCCTACACAAGTGCGAAAGCGGCGGTGGTCGGCATGACCCGCAGCCTCGCGCGGGAGTTCGGCGCGGAGGCGATCCGGGTCAACGCGATCGCGCCGGGTGCGGTGATCACGCCGCGCCAGATGCGGCTGTGGCTGACGGATGCCGACGTGGACGAGATCGTCCGGCGGCAATGCCTGCACGAGAAGCTGCTCGGCGAGGACATCGCCCGGACCGCGCTGTTCCTGGCGGCCGACGACAGCCGCATGATCACCAAGCAGTGTCTGACGGTCGACGCCGGACTGCGCTGAGGAATTACGAATGCTCAAGGTCGGACTGAACCCGTACGGGATGACCTATCATCTCGGTTTGCAGGCTGCCGGAACGCCGCGCGCGAACCCGGACGGAAGGGGGTTGGACGGGTTTTTGCAACTCGGCGAGGAACTCGGCGCGCGGACGCTGGAGATCGCCGAAGTGTGGCTGAGCGCGCTCGACGATGCGGGACTGCGCGCGTTGCGTGACCGCCTGGAGGCGCGCGGGATGGAGCCGGTCATCAGCACCGGGTTGCAAACCGCCGACTTCCCCGCGTGCGTGCGTGCGGCGCGGGCACTCGGGGCGCGGCTGATCCGGATGGCGCTGACGCCGATCCTGTGCGGCGACCGCGCGGCGGCGGGCGAGCGGTGGCATGAATTGGCAAGAAGCGTGCGGGAGAAGCTCGGGGCGTACGCGCCGATAGCGGCCGAGCACGGGCTGACCATCGTCATCGAGAACCATCAGGACTTTACCAGCCGCGAACTGGTCGCCTTTTGCGAGACGTTCGGGCCGTCGGTTCGCATCGTGTTCGACACCGCCAACACGTTTCCCGTCGCCGAATCTCCGCTCGACTTCACCCGGGTGATCGCGCCGTACGTCCGCTACCTGCATCTGAAAGATTACCGGGTGCAGTGGACCGACGAGGGATTGCGGCTTGTCCGGTGCGCCACCGGCGACGGCGCGGTGCCGTTCCGCGAATTGGTCGCGATCCTCGACGATCATCATGAGACGCTGCCGGCGGTGCTCGAGATCGGTGCCCTGGAGGCTCGGCACGTGCGGCTGTTCACGCCGGAATGGTGGCACGGCTACGCGGAGAAGCCGGCCGCCGAACTTGCCGCGTGCCTGGCGGCCGCCCGGCGCAACCGCTTGCCCGACGATGCCGATTACCGGACGCCGTGGGAGCGGGGTGCCGATGGCTGAACTGGTCGACTACGAACTGAATATGATCCGGCGCAGTGCCGCCAACATGCGGGCACTCGGGATCATGCAAGAGGGATGACGATGACGAAGGAACTGAGCGGCAGGATCGCGTTCGTGACGGGCTCGGGGCGCGGCCTCGGCTACGCGATGGCGACGCGGCTTGCCGAGATGGGGGCGGATGTCGCGATCCACGACCTCGATTTCACCGCGCCGGCCAAATACGGCGAATCGGCCGATCTGGGCGAGGTCGCCAAGACGCTGGAGGCGATGGGCGTGCGGACGGCGTCCGTGACCGGCAACATCGGCGATCCGGCCGCCGTGGCGAAGATGAAAAGCGACATCGAGGCGAAGCTTGGGCCGGTCGACATCCTGGTGAACTGCGCCGGCGGCGACATCGGGGCCGCCGGGGGCAAGCCGGTGCCGAACAACGTGCTCGGTATTCCGATCGAGGACATTCAGGCGCTGACGGCGAACAACCTGATCGGCACGATGCTGATGTGCCAGACGTTCGTGCCCGCCATGGTCGCGGCCGGAAAGGGCGTCGTGGTCAATATCGGGTCGTCGGCGGCGCATGCGGGGTATTCCAACGGTGCGATCTACGCGACGCTGAAGGCGGCGGTGGTGCACTACACGCGCTGCCTCGCGGCCGAGGTGATGGAGGACGGCATCCGGATCAACGCCGTCAGTCCGGGGCCGACCAAGACGGCGCGGTTCCAGGCGACCCGCACGGTCGATCCGGTGATGATGGATTCGTCGCGCCGATCGCTGAACCGGTACGCCGAGCCGGCCGAGATCGCCGATGCGGTGGCGTTCCTCGTGTCGGACCGCAGCCGGTTCATCAACGGCCAGGTCTTGCGCGTCGACGGCGGAGCGACACTCTATCCGGGCTGAACATCGGGAGTGGCAGTCGTGAGCACTGATCTGGGCCAACCGGCATGACGACGCACGCCGCATTGCGTGAGCGCGTTTGCGCGGTCGGAGCGTCGCTGTTCTCGCGCGGCCTGACGTTCGGATCGACGGGCAACATCTCGGTGCGCGTCCCTGATGGCGGCTGGCTGATGACGCCGACCAATGCGTCGATGGGCGAGTTGGATCCCGCTCGCCTGTCGCTGCTGGACGCGGACGGGCGGCTGATCGGCGGGGACAAGCCGACCAAGGAGGCGTTTCTGCACACGGTCATGTACGACAAGCGCGCGGATGCGACCGCTGTCGTGCACCTGCACTCCACGCACTCGGTTGCGGTGTCGTGCCTCGACGGAGTGGATCACAGCGACTGCCTCCCGCCGCTGACCGCCTACTACGTGATGCGCGTCGGGCGGCTGCCGCTGGTTCCGTATTTCCCGCCGGGCGACACCGATCTGGCGCGCGCCGTCGGGAAACTTGCGGGCGCGCATCACGCCGTCCTGCTGGCCAATCACGGGCCGGTCGTCGCGGGCACCAGTCTGGAGAACGCGATGTACGCGACCGAGGAACTCGAGGAAACGGCGCGCCTGTTTCTGCTGCTCGGCGACCGGAAATTGCGGCTGCTGACCGCCGAACAGGTCGCCGAGCTTCGGGCCCGGTTCGGCTAAACCAAGGCAAGGCGACGCGAGACGGTGTCGCGCGCGCGATACTCCGCCGTCGCGTCGACTGCGACCACGAGGCGGCGGCAGCCGGCCGGCAGATCGATCGCCGCGTTCCCATCGGTCCAGCGCGAGCCGCCGTCCGCGTGATCGGCCGTCCACCAGCCGGCACCGGACGGCAGCGTGTCGAGCGCTACCGCGTGTGGAGCCAAGCCGCCCGGTGCTGTCCATGTCGTGATCGATGCCACGGCCACGCCGAGCTGCCGTCGATCGTCGAGCCAGGGCCGGATGTCGGCCGGTGCGGCGCGACGCGACCGCAGGCGGGCGGTGCCGCTCCCGTACGCTCGGCCGTTCGCGTCGGTCAGCTTGAAGACGTGGCGTCCGTTCGCCTCGACCCGGGCCGGGGTCAGGACGCGGCCGTCGCGCAGCGCCAAACGCAAGCAAGGGTCACGCGTGACGGCCGGGGTGTGTGTCGCCGATCGTCCGGCGCGGGCGGCGAGGCGCTCCCAGATTGGCCGCACGATCGCGGCGTCGGTGACGAGCGGCGCGAACGCGTCGGCGGAGTCGGCGCGGTCGAACTCCGCATGCAGTGTCATCACCGAACCGGCATTCTCGAATTGCGCGCGGTTGCCGGTGTCGAGATAGCTTTCCGCGGGGACTCCCTCCGCGAACAGGATCGTGTGCCGTGCCGTCTCGACATGGAAGTATTCGACGTCGGCGACATGGTCGACGCTGATGCTGACCCCGTTGACCAGTTGGCGCGCCGCGACGAGCACGCCGGCCAGGAACAGGGCGTGGTCGGGCGACAGCAGCAGGGGACGGCACGGCAGGTTGTCGCCGAGCGAGCCGACCGCGAACCGGATCGGACGCACGTATTCGGGGCGTGGATGGGTCGCGAGACCGATCCGGCGCCGACCGATCCAGACGATGGGCTCGTCGCCGCGCGGCGTTTTCGCGAGGTCGCCGACGCGCAAATCCTGTACCGCCACGGATCCGCGGGTCGTCGCGATCGCTGTGTCGCGGACGAAGCAGGCGGTGTGCGCAATCGCCTCCGTCGTCTTGAACGTGCCGGCCGTGGTGTTGAGCAGCACGGTCACGCCGCCGCCGCTGTCGGCGACGATGATGTCCGGCCTGCCGTCGCCGTTCACGTCCGCGATCGTCACCGATGCGGGCGACGATCCGGCGGCGAAGCTGGTCGCGCGTCCGAAGCCGCCGTGCCCGTCGTTGAGCAGAACGGAGATGCCGGCACCCTGATCGGCGACGACGATGTCGACGAAGCCGTCGCCATTCAAGTCGGCCAGCGCGACCGATACGGGTTCGGATCCCGTGGCGTACGTCGTGGCGGGATTGAAGCCGCCCGTGCCGTTATTGAGCAGAACCGACACGGCGTTGAACCTGTCGCTGACGATGAGGTCCGCCTTCCCGTCGCCGTTCAGGTCGGCCACCGCGACCCCGGTCGGCTCCATGCCGGCGGCGTAGCTGGTGGCGGCCCCGAACCGGCCAGTCCCGGTGCCGAGCAGGACGGACACGCCGCCGTTGAAGTCGGCCACCGCGAGGTCGAGCTTGCCGTCGCCGTTGAAGTCGGCCGTCGCCAGGGCGTCGGGTCCGACACCCGCGGCGTAATTGACGGCGGGCGCGAACTTCGAGCCGTAGCCGAGCAGCACGGACACGTTCGCGCCCTTGAAGTTGGCGACGATGATGTCGGTCTTGCCCCTGCCGTTCAGGTCCGCCGTGGTGACCGCGTAGGGCTCCGAGCCGGCGGCGAGCGTGATCGGTGCGGCGAAACCGCCGCGGCCATCGCCGAGCAGGACCGACACGCCGCCCCGGTAGTCGGCCACGACCAGATCGGTGTTGCCATCGTGATTGACGTCGGATGTGGCCAGCGCGAACGGACCCAGCCCCGCGTTGAAGCTGGTGGGCGCGCCGAAGCCTCCGGCGCCGTTGCCGAGCAGCACCGAAACACCGCCGTACACGTCGGCGACGATGATGTCCGTGTGGCCGTCCAGGGTCGCCGTGGTCACCGCGGCCGGCGAATTCCCAGCGGCGTATTTCACGCCGGTCGCGAACGTGGCAGGTCGCGGTTTCGCTGCGGCCCCAGCGTCGGACGCGATCCCGACATCGCCGGTCGCCCCGGCATCGTGCTTCGATCCGGTCGTCGCGTCGGTTCCGGCCGGCGCCAATCCGGCCGTCATGCCATGGACGCTGCCGCCCGCAGACCGGCCTTTGGCGGATCGCGACTTAAGGGTCATATGATTGACTTTTCCGATCTCAGAATCCGGTTGATGCCGCCATCAGCTTTGCGTGCCGCGGTGTAATCGCATCGGCCGCGGGCTATGACATCGGCGAGCTGTTAAAACACCAACCACGTTCCCCCTTGCGCGGCAATGCTATTCGGTGGTTCGGGCCACCATCGACCCGGACTCTTCATAATCCCCCGCGATGCCCGCGGAGCGTCCGCGCCGCGTCGCGCTAGGCTGGACAGCGAGCCGCGACTGACCGAGAGTAAGATCGTATAACAGATCGTTCCGGGTCCGGCGCGCCATGCGCCGTTACGGAGACGGGCCGAACAAAGGGAGATATGCATGAGCCGGAATCCAAGGCTTCACCGTGCCGGGCTGGCGCTGGTCATCGCGTCGGCCGCCTTCGCGGGCCACGGCGCGCGGGCCCAGGATAAGCAGCTCACGATCGCCTACATCCAGAAGCAGGGCGACCAGCAGTATTTCGTCGATGAGGCGGACGGCGCGCGGGCGGCCGCCAAGGCGCTCGGCAACGTCAAGGTGACGGTCGAGAACGTCGCCATGGACGCGAACGCGGCGATCAGCGCGATGAACATCCAGGTCGGCCAGAAGGTCGATGGCATCGCGATCGTGGTGCCCGACCAGCAGATCGGCCCGCAAGTGATCGACATGGCGGCGCAGGCCGGCATCCCGATCATCGCCTCCGACGACCCGATCAAGGGCGGCACCGGCACGCCGGCCGCGTTCGTCGGGTTCGACGGCTTCGACATGGGCAGCAAGGTCGGCGACGCCGCCGGCACCCTGTTCAAGAAGGCCGGCTGGAACGCCGCCGACACGCGCATCATCGCCGCCTACGAGCAGCAGCTTTCGGTCTGCCAGGATCGCGAGAACGGCGAGGAAGCCGGCTTCCAGAAGTCGGGCGGCGGGATGCCGACGATCATCAAGGTCGGCACCGACAACTCGGTCGTCGACTCGCAGAACCGCACGGCGGCCGTCGTGACGGCGAACCCGGCGGTGAAGCATTGGATCGTCTGGGGCTGCAACGACGAGAACGAGACCGGCGCCACGACGGCGCTCGCGAATGCCGGCATGCCGGCCGACGCGGTGATCGGCGTCGGCCTCGGCGCGTACCTCACCTGCAAGGATTGGCAGGCGGGTCAGGCCACCGGCAACAAGGCGGCGCTGTTCATCAGCGGCCATGATGTCGGCGGTGCCGCGGTTCGCGCCCTGGTCGCGTCGATCCGCAACAAGACGCCGCTGCCGCCCAAGACGGTCGCGAACACCACCATCGTGACGCCGGACAACTGGAAGAGCGTCATGGGGTCCTGCAGCTAGGCAACACCATCCGGGGCGTGGCATTGCGGTGCCACGCCCGATGACGCTCGGGCCAGGAGATATCTGATGGCGTCGCCCGAGATCGGATCTCCGGTGCTGGAGATGACCGGCATTCAGAAGCATTTTGTCGGCGTGCATGCGCTGCGCGACGTGGCGCTCACCGCACGTGCCGGCGAGGTGCTGGCGCTGATGGGCGAGAACGGGGCCGGCAAGTCGACCCTGCTGAAAATCATGGGCGGCGCGTACACGCCCGATGAAGGCCGCATCGCGATCGACGGCCGGACCGTCGCGTTCGCGAGCCCGGCCGAGGCGCGCCGCGCGGGCGTGCGTGTCGTGGCGCAGGAGCCGGAGATCATCGACGCCGTGTCGGTGGCCGAAAACGTCCACGCCGGCGCGCTGCCGTCGCGCGGCGGACGGTTCGACCGCGCCGGCTTGATGGCGCGCGTCGCCGCCGACCTCGCCCGCTACGGGTTCGGCGAGATGATCGATCCCGCGCAACTCGGCGGCACGCTGTCGCCCGCGCAACGGCAGGTGGTCGAAATCCTGCGCGCGCTTGCGGGAAACGCGCGGGTGATCGCGTTCGACGAGCCGACCTCCTCGTTGTCCGATCATGAGGTGGCGTCGCTGTTCCGCCTGATCGGCCAACTCGCCGCGGACGGGATCGCGGTGATCTACGTCTCGCACCGGATGCGCGAGATCTTCCAGGTCGCGACCCGCATCATGGTGCTGCGCGACGGTGCCGTGATCGGCGAACGGCTCGCGTCGGCAACGAAGGACGCGGAGCTGGTGCGGATGATGGTCGGGCGCGACCTCGGCTCGATGTTCCACCACTCGCCGCACCAGCCGGGCGACATCGTGCTGAGCCTGCGCGGCGTCACCACGGCCGACGTGCGCGACATCGACCTCGATGTGCGGTCGGGCGAAGTGGTCGTGCTCGCGGGGCTGGTCGGTGCCGGGCGGACCGAACTCGCGCACGCGATCATCGGCGACCTGAAACTGACCGGGGGCGAAATCCGCGTCGATGGCGTCGCCGTGCATCTCGCCTCGCCGCGCGAGGCGATCCGCGCCGGGCTGTGCCTCGCCCCGGAGGAGCGCAAAACGCAGGCGCTGCTGATGCGGCGCTCCGTGCGCGACAACATCTCGCTCGCCGTACTCGGGCGGCTGGCGCGGTTCGGCATCATCCGGCGCGGCGCCGAGCGAGACTTGGCGCAGCGCACCGTCGCCGAGATGCGGGTCCGCACGCCGTCGGTCGAGCAGGAGGTCGGCAAGCTGTCCGGCGGCAACCAGCAAAAGGTGGTGCTGGGGCGGTGGCTGGCGCGGCAGTCGAAACTGCTCATCCTCGACGAGCCGACGCGGGGCGTGGACGTCGGCGCGAAGGCGGACATCTACGCCATCATCGACAGGCTCGCGCAGGAAGGCGTCGCGGTCCTGGTGATCTCGTCGGAGTTGCCGGAAGTGCTCGGGCTGGCGGATCGGATCGTCGTCATGCAGGGTGGCCGCGTTTCGGGCACGCTGGACCGCGCCGAGGCCACCGAGGAGCGCGTCTTGAGCCTGGCCATTCTGGAACACGCAGCATGAGCGAATCGTCGGCTTCCATGACCGGTGGGACGCGCCGGGTGCTGGCCTCGATCGGCGTGCAAAACGTCAGCCTGCTGATCGCGCTCGCATTGCTGGTCGCGTTCATCGGCGTGCAGAACAGCAACTTCTTCTACGCGAGCAATATCGCGACCGTCGGCACAACGGTCGCGATCGTCGGCATCCTGGCGGTCGTGCAGACGGTGGTGATGCTGCTCGGCGGCCTGGATATCTCGCTCGGGTCGCAGGCCGGCCTGACATCGGTGATCGCCGCGATGGTATTCACCGCGACCGGCAGTGCGGCCGCCGGGATCGCGACGGCGCTGGTGTGCGGATGCCTGACCGGGCTGCTCAACGGCATCATCGTCATCTACGGACGGGTCAACGCGGTGATCGCGACGCTGGCCACGTTCGCCGCGTATCGTGGCCTCGCGAACCTGATCGCGAACGGCCGGGCGCAGGGATACACCGGGGTCAACGAGGTGTTCGTGTTTCTGGCGCGCGGCCAGATCCTCGGCATTCCGGTGCTGATCTGGATCTTCGTCGCCGTGGCGGTCGTGGCGCAACTGGTGCTGCACTACACCGTGGTCGGGCGGAACATTTACGCCGTCGGCGGCAACGCCACGGCCTCCCGGCTCGCGGGGATCGCGCTGAACCGGTACATCGTCGGCACCTACATCCTGTGCGGCGTCGCGGCGGCGGTCGCGGGCGTGCTGCTGACCGCGCGCACCGGATCGGGACAGCCGACATCCGGCAGCCAGGGGCTGGAGTTGCAATCCATCACCGCGGCGGCGCTCGGCGGCTGTTCGCTGCAAGGCGGGAAGGGCACGATCGTCGGCACCGTGCTGGCCGTGGTGCTGCTCGGCGTGCTGGCCAACGGCCTTGTCATTCTCGACGTGAACTCGTTCTGGCAGGACATCGCGCAGGGCACGCTGCTGGTCGTGGCGGTGGTGATCCAGCAGCGGCGCGGTGGCGCGCGGGGCGTCGGTCTTCCGACCTGACGGTCAGACCTTGACCCCGCCGTGCTCCGCGGTGCGGCTGCGGATCAGGGCCAGCACCTGGTGCGAGATTTCGAGATAGACGTGGCGGCCGAAATGCGGGCCGCCGAACTGGCCGTCATTGGCCAGATCGTCCTCGCCGCGGATGATCGTGTTGACGTCGATGTAGTCGCAGCCGAGTTCGCGCGCCAACGGCTCGACCAACGCGTTGATGCCCGCGAAGAACTCCAGGATCGGCTTGTCGCGGCCGACCGTCGAGTTCAGGCCGACGACGACGACGTGCTTCCCCTTGCTGCGCAGATCGCCCAGCACCTTGCGCGCGTCGGCGGTGAACGTCGCCGGATCGTAGCCCCCCAGAAACTCGAACTCGTTGGTGAAGAACTCCCACTGATCCTGGCTGACGCCACTGACACCGTGGTTGATGATGTCCTGATACGATAGCGCCGTGTAATTCATTTTGACGGCGAGGTGGTGGCCGAGACCGAAATGTCCCATCGGCAACGTCAGCCCGGTGGAGCGCGCGCGATATGTGCCGTGGAACGATTCCTGCGAGAACGACAGCACGTAGACGTCGGCCTGACCGGTCACGAGGTCGGTCTTGAACCGCTGCGGCGGCAAGCCTGGCAGCCGTGCCACGATCGCCTGATTGGCCGGGTTCTGCAGCTCGTCGTGCAGCGCCACCAGACGCGGCTGGGTCGCGATTTCCCACCCCTGATAGGCGTAGTTCAACTCCTCGATCGTATCGACGCGGGTCTTGAGGAAGTTCGACATCATCGTCATGTCGCAGCCGCCGCGAATGCACACGGTCAGGCGGCGGTCGCCTGACGTGACGGGAGTCTCGTCGACGCGGTCGGCGTCCTCGACGACGTCGATCCAGTCGACCGGCATGTCGATGTCGGAAATGACCGAGCCCTGGACCGGCACATACGGCCGGCCGAGCCGGTTCCAGACGAACTGCTCGACGCCCATGTTCATGGTGCGGCATGAGAACAGCAGGTGCGTGCAGACCTGGTTCGAGACCAGGTAAAACCCGCAAATCCCGTACTGGCCGTAGCGATCGGACACTTTGACGTAGCCGCTATGGGAGTAGAAATCGCTCTCGATCTCGCGGTGAAACTCCTCCCGCGCCTCGCCGGCGTTCTCCGACCAGCGCCGCTTGGTGAAGTTCAGCTGATTGGTGCGGTTGACGAGGTCGTGGACGCGGGCGAACTGGCCCTCGATGTCGGCGTGGAAACTGACCTTGATCTGGCTTTCGCGAAGGAAGTTCTCGTTGTCGCCCTTGAAGGCCGCTTTCTCCACGACCTTCGATTCGAGCACCTTGTAGCGCGCGAGGCGGCTGCCGGTCGGGTCCGGCTTGCCGGCGAAGCGCGGATCGTCGAGCAGGCCGAGGATCGCGGACGGCTCGGCCACTTGCAGATCGGGGACGTAGAACTTGGCCTCGTTCAGGTTGGTCACGTTGTCGTCGATGAACATCACCGACGCCGGCCGCAACTGGGCGTTGCGAATGATGGTCTTCACCATCGCGCCCTTGGCCGACCAGGAAATCGCGGGGAACACGAACTCGTCCCAGATCCCGAGTTCGCGCAGCTTGCGCTCGACATCCTCATGGTCGTTCTTCGAGCAGATCGAGCTGACGATCCCGCGCTTGGTGAGCGCCCGGACCAGTTCGAGATGCGCCTGGATCGGCTCGACCCCGCCTTCCGACAGGGTACCGGTCCAGAATGTGTCGTCGAGATCCCAGATGACCAGCCGTACGGCCTCGGGTCCGTTCGAGGCGCTCTCACCACCCTCGACGACGAGTTCGATGTCGTCCGGGGCGATGCGGGAGGCGCCCTTGAACTCGGTCAGCGAGAACGTCGCGGCGACGTTCGGGTTGGTGGCGATGACGGCCAGCGAGCCGTCTGGGGCCGTGGTCGGCCTGCACGTCCACATGAGCGTGCCGGCGTCGTGGTAGATCCGCAGGACGCCGTCGACGAGCGTCCAGCTTTTCTCGTTCGGGTGGACGTAGACTTTGATGCGGCCGTCGTCGCCGAAGTAGAAGGAATTGGTGATCGTGCCCCGGCCGATCTCGCTCCAGACCCACCGCGTGTCGACCAATCGGTCACGGGTGAGCGGACGGTCCAGGATCGCGTCGGCCTGCATCATGTCAGCCAGTCTCCGGAATTAGCGTCGGGTAGACCCGGTGATCGAACCGCCCGGGATAGCGGGCAAATCTCTCCAGGCGGCCGACACCGCCGCGGTTCTGTCGCCCGATGTGCGGCGTGGCTCCGGTCGGGTCAAGTGTTCGCGCCACACCCGGCCGGCCGATCGATGTCACGGCATCGATGGCAAAGCGGTGGAAGCGGGGCCGGAGCGGTGTAGGCTCGACCGGTAACAGGTCCGGTTCCGGAATGAAATTCCTCGCTGTCACGCGGCGCGTCTACCTCGGTGACATCTACCTGAGCCTGATGCGGGAGGGGCACGAGGTGCGCGTCTTCGCCGACCCGCCGCCCAACGTCCCGGCATTCGGCGGCATCATCCCGCTGGTCGAGCGCTGGCGCGACGAGCTCGACTGGGTCGGGCGCGACGGCATCGTGTTTTTCGAAGGCGTCGGCATCGGCCGGACCCAGGACGAGTTGCGCGCCCAGGGGTTCAAGGTGATCGGCGGCAGCGCGCTCGGCGACCGGCTGGAGCAGGACCGCGCGTACGGCCAGTCGGTGCTGGCCGGGCTCGGGTTGCCGATCGCCTGGAGCCGGGGGTTCGCGAGCCCGGCCGAGGCGCTGGACTGGCTGGCGGCCAACCCCGGCATGTACGTGCTGAAATTCGACGACAACGCCTACACCACGTTCGTCGGCGACCATCCGGCCGGGGCCGACGTCGCGTTCGTCTTGCGCCGCCGCGCCGACGCGGGCGGAGTGCTGCTGATGGAGAAGCTGCGCGGGGTGGAGGTCGGGATCGGGGCTTATTTCGACGGCCAGAAATTCCTGATGCCGGCCTGCATCGACTACGAGCACAAGCGGTTCTTTCCCGGCGATTTGGGCGAGATGACCGGCGAGATGGGAACGCTCGCGTCCTATGACGGGTCGGAGAAGCTGTTCCAGGCGACGCTCGGGCGGGTGGCGCCGTTGCTCGCCGGCACCGGGCATGTCGGCTACGTGAACCTCAACCTCATCGTCGACGAGCGGGGGCCGTTTCCGCTGGAGTTCACCTGTCGCATCGGCAATCCCGGTTATGCCGTGCTGGCCGCCATGCAGGCCGGCGGGTGGGGCGACCTGTTCGCCCGGATGGTGGCCGGGGATGCGGACGGGTTCCGCACCCGGCCGGGCTATTCCGATCGCGATCGTGCTGACCGTGCCGCCATTCCCCGCGACGTGGGACGACGATCCGGACGAGGATACGCCGGTGTTCCATGTGACCGAACCGGACGCCTCCGAACTGGGCAACTATCACTGGGTCGACATGCGACGCGACGAGGCGGGGCAGCTGCTGTGCCTCCGCCGCTCCGGCCACATCATGATCGTGACCGGCACCGGCCCCGACGTGGCGACGGCGCAGGCGGCGGCGCGGCGGAGGGCGCAAAACGTGGTGGCCCCGGAGCTGCGGTGGCGGGCCGACATCGGCGAGCGATACGTGAACGGCGAACGCGAGACGCTGCGCCGGCTGGGATGGCTATGAACCGGGCGGTCACAGCCTGCCTGGCGGGGGACATCTCGCCGCAGGTGGCGGTGTGCCGGATGCTGTTCGGTGGCCTCGGCGCGTCCGAGATCCGTGCCGAAATCGCCGCCGCCGAGCCGCAATCGGCCGACCCGGCGTGGACGGCGCTGGCCGCGGTGGTGAATGGGCGCGACGAAAGGCTGGACGATCTGGCGCGGCAGGTGCGCGAGCACGGCGGCGAGCATTTCAGCCTCGACGACCCGGCCGCGATCGGGGCGTTCTTCGACCGTGCGGTGGCCCATTCGCCCGAGGCCGGCGTGGCGCTGTACTCGCTCGGCGACCCCGCGATCCTGGCCGCCGGCACCGCCGAAATCGTCGAATGGCTGGTCGCCGAACGGCTGGTCCACGCGGAATCGTCGGTGCTGGACCTCGGCTGCGGGATCGGCCGGGTGGCCGCCGCGATCAGGCCGCATTGCGGGTCGGTGCTGGGGATCGACGTGTCGGCCGGCATGGTGGCCGAGGCCCGGCACCGCCACGCGGGCGTCGCGGGATTGGAGTTCGAGGTCGCGGACGGCGTGTCGCTGCCGGCGGGGCCGTTCGACCTCGTGCTAGCGGTGGATTCCATGCCGTACATGGTTCAGGCCGGGATCGCGGATCGGATTTTCGGGCAGGCGGCGGACGCGATCCGCCCGGGCGGGGCGGTGGCGGTGCTGAACCTGTCGTATCGCGGCGACCTCGCGGCCGATCGGGCGGATGCGGAGCGATGGGCGGCGGCGCACGGGTTCGAATGGACCGTCGACTGGCCGTTCGCCTTGTGGGACGGCGTGGCTTTCGCCTTCCGGCGCTAGGCCTTCTCCCAGCCCGCGTCGGTCTGCTTCCAGTAGACGCGCGTCTGACCGGCGGCCTGGGTCCAGCGGGTGCGGGCGGCGGCAACCTGATCCTGATCCCGCCCGTCGAACAGATCGAACGCCCGCTCGAACTCGGCGAGGTGCGGGCAGGGCGCGCCGTTGACCGCGAACAGCCAGCGCGCACCGTTCGCAGGCGTGTCGTCGAGCGCCAGCCACACCGGTTGCAGGTCGGCGTCGCCATCGGCCTCCGACCCGTGCGGAAGCCAGCCCGGACGCGGCCCAAAGCGCCGCATCCAGCTCCTTCAGCACGTCAGTCGACGGGCAGGCGACGACCGCCCGCTGCCCGGCTTTCAGCGTGCGGTCGATCAGCCTCGGCAGCGCTTCGGCGACGCCCGTCCGGGTCAGATGGTAGAACCCGATCTCCATCAGCCCTCGTGGTGCAGCGCCACCAGCCGGTCCAGCAGCCGGACGCCGTAAGCGGTCGCCCCCTTCGGCACGCAGGCCGTATCCTTGGAACTCCAGACCATGCCGGCGACGTCCAGATGCGCCCATGGCAGGCCGTGGGTGAAGCGTTGCAGGAAGCAGGCGGCGGTGACGGCGCTGCCGGGGCGGCCGGTGACGTGCTTCATGTCGGCGATGTCCGATTTCAGCTGCTTGTCGTAGGCCTCGCCCAGCGGCATCCGCCACAGCAGCTCGCCCGTCTCGCGCCCGGCCTCGGTCAGGTCGCTCGCCAGTGCATCGTCGGAGGCGAACATGCCGCCGTGCTCGTGCCCGAGTGCGACGATGATGGCACCGGTCAGCGTCGCGAGGTCGACCATCAGACGCGGCTTGAACCGGTCGGCCGCGTAATGCAGCACGTCGCAGAGCACCATCCGGCCCTCGGCGTCGGTGTTGATGATCTCGACCGTCTTGCCGGACGCCGAGGTCACCACGTCGCCGGGGCGATACGCGTCGCCGCTCGGCATGTTCTCGACCAGGCCGACGATGCCCACGACATCGGCGCGGGATTTGCGGCCGGCGATCGCGGCCATGGCCCCGATCACCGCACCGGCGCCGGCCATGTCCCACTTCATGTCCTCCATCCCGGAGGCCGGCTTGATCGAGATGCCGCCGCTGTCGAACGTCACACCCTTGCCGATCAGCGCCACCGGCCCGACGGCGGACTCCTTCTTCTTGCCTTTGCCGGGCTTCGCATCCGGCTTGGACTCGGGCGTCCCGTGCCAGCGCATCACCACCATCCGCGCTTCGTTGACGCTGCCGCGCGCGACGGCGAGCAGGGCGCCGAAGCCCAGCTTCTCCAGTTCCGCCGGGCCCATCACCTCGACCTCGACCCCGAGCGGCGTCAGGGCGGCGCGGCACCGGTCGGCCATCGTCGCGGGGTTCAGGATGTTGCCGGGCTCGCTGACCAGCTCGCGCGTCAGGAACACGCCGTCGCGGATCGCGGCCAGGGGCGACCATGCCGCCCCGGCCACCGCGACGTCGCCGGTCAGCACGTCGATGGCGGCCAGGCGCGGCTTCTCGTCGGCCGTCTCGGTCGTGCGGTAACGGTCGAACCGCCACGCGCGGAGGGCGGCACCAAGGGCCGCGTGCGCCGCCTGCGCCGCGTCGAGCCCATCGGCCGCGATCGTCACGTGCTCGTCGCGCGACAGCAGGGCGATGGCGCTGCCGGCGGCCTCCTCCACGATCCGGGCGGACAGTTTCGCGGCGTCGCCGAGGCCCGCGACGACGATGCGGGACAGCCCGCCGCCCGGCCCTTGCAGCAGCAGCGTGCCGCCGGACTTGGCCTTGAACTCGGCCGCCGCGACCGCGCGGCCGATCGCGCCGCCGCACGCCTGATCCGCCGCGGCGTACAGGCTGCCGCCCAGCCCCGGCTCAAGTTCCCGACTGCTCCGACGTGGCGAACAGGACCAGCGCGCCGGCGGCCGGCAGGGCGGGGGGGGCAAAGCGGATGTCCATCGGCGCACTCCAAATGTAAGCGGGTGCGCGACCTTAGGCAGCGCCGGTGGATCGCACGAGGGGCAATCCGCCAGTGACCGGGGCGGCGTCAGGCGGCGCGCGAAAGCTCCGCGCCGACGATCGCCGGGCTGGTCCAGTAATAGCCGGCCGGCAGGTTTTCGATGTCGATCACGCGGGCGCCGGCGAAGCGAAGTTTTGCGTTGCCATCGGTCCAGCGCCATTCCGCCATCGCGTCCGTCTCCGGCGCGAACCAGCCGTCCGCCGGGTCGAGCTCCGTCATCTCGATCAGCAAGCCGTCGACCCAGATTTCCGCGATCGCGGCCCCGAGCGCCCGGCGGTCGTCGCGGCCGGTGAACAACTCGGCCGGGACGAACCGGCGCGAGGTGAGGCGGATGTCCCGCGCGCCGGCCGGAAGCTCGAACCGCAACAGGCCGGCGACCGGGGTCGGGCGGATGACGCGGCCGTCGACCGACAGCGCGATCGCCGGCTGGTCGGTCAGTTCGTAGCCGAGGTCGGCCGCCGTCGCGAGCAGCAAGGCGTGCACCGCGTCGCGGGCGACGCCGCCGGTGACCAGCGTGGCACAGGCATCCGCCTTCCACACACCCATCGCGTGGACGGGGTCGAATTGCGGGTGGGCCGAGACGACCGGGCCGCCATTGGCGAACGCGGCGCGGTTGCCGGTGTCGAGATAGCTCTCGCACGGCAGGCCCTCGGCGAGCAGCACGTCGTGCCGATCCAGCTCGATATGCCAGTAGGTGACCGAGGGCCGCCGTTCGCGCAGGATCGTCGCCCCGTTCATCAAGTGCCGGACCGGGATCAGCACGTCGTCCACGAACACCGCATGGTCGGGCGACAGGATCAGGTCGCGTGCCGGGAGCCCGGGGCCGAACGCGTGGGCGCGGACGCGGACCGGCATGATCGCGTCGGGACGGGGGTGGCACGCGCAATCGACGGTGCGGTGGCCCATCCACGCCACCGGCACGAACGCCTCCTCGCGGGCGAGACGCACGTAGTCGCCTTCCCGCAGCAATTCGACCGCGACCGGGCCGCGATCCGTCTCGATCCTTGTGCCGGCGGCGAAGCAGGCCTGCTCGGTGATGGTGACCGCGCCGTTGCCGGTCTGTGTCGCGGTCGCTTCCGAACCGCCGGTCGCGATCGCGTTGACGTACGAGGTGCCCGCGTAGCCGGCGTACGACGTCGCGGCTCCGCCTGACACACCCGCGCCGGACGCCCCGCCGGTGAAGCCGCCGCCGCCACCGCCCGCCGTGAGCTCCTGATTGAGCGTGAAATACTGGCCCGTGTAGCCGCCGCCGCCGCCGCCGCCGCCGAAGCCTCCGGTGCCGCCTGGACCATAGACGGACCTGCCGCCCGCGCCGCCGGCCAGCCCGTTGCCGTAGCTCTGGCCGCCCACGGCATAATTCGTGCCGCTTTGACCCCGGCCGGACCCGCTGATACCGCCGCCGCCGGCCCCGTTGTCGCCGTTTACGTTCACGTAGGCTCCGCCGGACCCGGAGCCGGCCGCGCCCGCGGTCGCCGACTGGCCGGCGAAGATGCCGCTGGACCCGCCACCGCCGCCCGCGACTTCCAGCAGGGTTCGCGTGCCGCCGTCGATCAGCTCGACGAACGTGCCGCCGCCGCCGCCGCCGCCGCCGGTATAGTAGGATTGCAGCCCGGGCCTCCCGGTCGCCTGGCCGCCGGCGATCCCGACGGAGATCTCGATCGTTTCACCCGCGACCAGCGCGAAGCTCCCCGACACCACCGCGCCGAGCCCGCCGGGATCGATCCCGTTGGTGGCGGGGTCATGGCTGCCACCGCCCTGCGCGCCGTCCGCGACGATGGTGTAGGTCCCGGTTTGCGTGACCGTGTACGCGACCGTCGCGCCGGTGCCGCCGAAGCTCGCCGAAGCCGCGGCACCATGGGGGGCCAGGCCGGTCGACGACAGGAGTGCGTTCTTCACGGCCTAGGACTCCGAAAATGTTCGGGTGGCCCCGACAGCGCGGGCACCGCGAAACTCGTTGCGATCATGCGTCACCGGCTTAGGCGAAGGCCAGCCCGGTTGCCGGCGCGGTGACCGGGACCTGCCAATACAGGCCGCGTGGTCCGGTCGCGATCTCGATCGTGCGCGCGCCGGGGCAATGCAGCGCGGCGTCCCCGTCCGTCCAGCGCCACGCCTCGTGATGGCCGGCCTCCGTCGCGAACCAGCCCTCGGCGTGTCCGAACGCGTTCGGTCCCGCCGTCACGCCGTCGATCCGAATGTCGGACACGGCGATGCCGAGCGCCCGATGGTCGCGCGCGGTCGCCGACATCTCGGCCGGGACGAAGGTGCGCGAGCGCAGGCGGACATCTTTCGCGCCCTCTGGCAATTCGAACCGCAGCGCGCCGCCGACATTGTCCGGGCGGACCGTGCGGCCGTCCACCAGCAGGCTCACAGCCGGATCGCCGGTTGTCTCGTGGCCGAGGTCGGCGGCGCGGGCGAGCAGCAGGTCGTGCACGGCGTCGCGCTCGATCCCGCCGGTGACGAGCGGCGCGCACGCGTCGGCCGCCCACACATCCATCGCGCGCACCGGGTCGAACTGCGGCCAGGCGGAGACGACCGGGCCGGCGTTGGCGAACGCGGCGCGGTTGCCGGTGTCGAGGTAGCTCTCGCACGGCAGGCCCTCGGCGAGCAGGACGTCGTGCCGCTCGAGCTCGACATGCCAGTAGGTGATCGTGGCGCGGGTCTCACGCACGATCGTGGCCCCGTTCAGCAGGTGGCGCACCGGGATCAGCACGCCGTCGGCGAACACGGCGTGGTCGGGGGACAGGATCAGGTCGCGGGCGGGCTGGCCGGGGCCGAACGCGCCGGCGCGAACCCGGACCGGCATGACGGCATCGGGGCGCGGATGGCGGGCGCAATCGACGGTGCGATGGCCCATCCAGACGACCGGGACGAAGGCGTCCTCGCGCGCGAGGCGCACGTAGTCGCCTTCCCGCAGGTTTTCGACGGGGACCGGGCCGGCTTCGGTCTCGATCCGGGTGCCGGAGGCGAAGCAGGCCTGCTCGGTGATGGTGACCAGGCCGTTGCCGGTTTCGAACCCGGCGGTCTGGGAGACGAGTGTGCCTGAGCCGGCGACATAAGATGTCCCGCCCTGACCGGCCTGGGTCGACGCCTGGTTCGATCCAGCATCGCCCCCGGTAAACCCGCCACCGCCACCGCCGCCTGCTCCCGTGCCTTGAACGTAGCTGCTAGCGCCGCCGCCGCCGCCGAAACCTCCCGCGCCCGATCGCCCATAGGCGATGTTGCCGGTGCCCGCCGCACCCCCGGCGAGTCCCGAAGCGAGACCTTTGCCAGCCTTGCCGGCTTGTTTGTAGCTTCCGTCACCGTAGACGTTGCCATTACTCAGGTCGCCGCCACCGCCACCGCCCACGTATGTGGCCAGCGCCCCCCTGACAGCATAGCCGCCATTACCGGATCCCGGGGTGCCGACGGATCCCGCCCCGCCGCTGTAATAATCGGTCGAGCCGCCGCCGCCGCCAGCAACCTCGAGCAACGTCGTCGATCCGCCGTTGACGAGTTCGACCCACGTTCCGCCGCCGCCGCCGCCGCCGCCGTATTGATTGGCGCCAGCCGCCTTGCTCGTCGGCATAGCGTTTCCGCCCGCCTGACCCACCGCGATCCTGATCGTCTCGCCGGCCGTCAGCGCGAACGTACCGACGATCTGGGCACCCATTCCGCCAGCATCGGTCCCGCCGCCCGCGCGAGAGCTTCCGCCCTGCGCGCCATCGGCGGTGATCGTGTACGTGCCGGTCTGGGTGACGGAATAGGAGACGAACGCACCGGATTCTGTAACGGTGGTGGTGCCGCCCGGGGTGATGGGTGTCGCCGCGGTCGTCGCGAGCAGGGCGTTCTTCATGGCTGGCTCTCCGAATTAGGCTTGTGCGCGGGGCGACTCTCGTCGCCATCTGAACACCAACGTACCGGATGCAGCGCCGATTTTCGTGACAACTTGACGACAGGCGGCCATCCCACGCCGGATTGAACGGTTAGCCCGGCATGGCTTCACGCAACGACATCGGAACGACGATGGACCTCGACATCCATTTCATCTCTGGCCTGCCACGCGCCGGCTCCACCCTGCTCGCGGCGCTGCTGCGGCAAAACCCACGTCTCACCGCCGGCATGACGAGCCCGGTGCGCAGCCTGTACGACGCGATGCTGCGACAGACGAGCCAGCGCAACGAGACGGCGGTCTTCATCGACGACCCGATGCGCGAGCGTCTGCTGCGCGGCGTGTTCGACGCGGTCTACGCCGAAGTGCCAGCCGGGCACACGATCTTCGACACCAATCGCGGCTGGACCACGCGGCTTGCGTCGCTGACACAACTGTTTCCGGCCGCGCGAGTGATCTGTTGCGTCCGCAACCCGGCCTGGGTGATCGACAGCATCGAGAGCCTGATCCGGCGCAATGCGTTCGAGGTGTCGGGTATTTTCGGCTTCGATCCGGACGGGACGGTGTACAGCCGTGCGGAGGGGTTGTACTCCGCGACAGGAATGGTCGGGTTCGCCTACAACGCGTTGCGCGAAGCGCTGTTCGGTCCGCATGCCGACCGGATATTGCTGGTCCGCTACGAATCCCTCACCGGCAATCCGCTCGGCACGCTGGCGGCGATCTACCAGTTTATCGGGGCCGAGCTGTTCAGCCACGACCCGGAGCATATCGAGCCGTGCTGGGACATGATCGAATTCGATGTCCGGCTCGGCACGCCTGGGTTGCATCACGTCGGCGGCTCGGTCCGGGCGGTGAAGCGACCGACGATCCTGCCGCCCGATCTGTTCGCCCGCTACGAGCGCGATGCCTTCTGGGACGACCTCGGGCGGTTGCCGGCCGGCGTCCGGATCGTCTGACAATCGAGACTGGTTTCATCGATCCGTCACATACCCGTGAACAGCCGTCGGCTATGCAGCCCACATGTCGCCGGCAGGACAGCAGCATTGCCCCGTTCCGCGAGGGCACACTCCCCCGACACGTCGCGGCGCGTTGCTTGTTTCTGTTTTGTTCTGCATGGCCGGCCCTTTTCCCGCGCTCGCCAACTCTCCGGCCACGCCGACCGCGATCTCCGGCAACCCCGCCGCTCCCGTGCAGGGCAATCCAGGCACGACCCCCGGCCCGGCGGCGGCCAGCGGCGGCGCGCTGACCACGGTGAGGCCGGTCAAAGTGCCGGCGCCGCCGGTGGCGACCGCGCCGCCGAGCGCGCCGAAATTCGACTTCAACGAGGTCCAGGTCCAAGGCGACAGCAAGCTGTCGGAGCGCGAGATCGACGACGCGGTCTACCCGTTCCTCGGGCCGGGCCGCAGCGTGGCCGACGTCGAGAACGCGCGCGCGGCGCTGGAAAAGGCGTTCGCCGACAAGGGCTACGTCAGCGTCTCGGTGCTCTTGCCCCGCCAGGACGGCCGCGACGGCATCGTCACCATGCGAGTGATCGAGCGTCCGATCGGCCGGCTGCGTGTCGTCGGCGCGCAATATGTGGCGCCGAGCGTCATCCGCGAGAATGCGCCGTCGCTGGCACCGGGAACGGTGCCGCGCCTGCCCGATCTGCAACGCGATATCGTGGCGCTGAACCAGATCCCGGACCGGACCATTACGCCGGCCCTGAAGGAAGGCGCGGCCCCCGACACGGTCGACGTCGACCTGAAGGTCGAGGACCATCTGCCGCTGCATGCGTCGCTCGAACTGAACAACCGCCAGAGCCAGAACACCACGCCGCTGCGCCTGTCGGGCACGCTGTCGTACGACAATCTGTGGCAGCGCGGCGACGCGGCGACGATCGGGTTCCAGGTGGCGCCGCAGAACACCGCCGACAGCTCGGTCTACACGGCGAGCTATCTGTTTCGCGTGCCGGACAGTTCGGTGTCGCTGCTGGCCACCTATCTGAAGTCCAACTCCAACGTGTCCACGCTCGGCTCGGTCAACGTCGTCGGCAAGGGTGACATCGTCGGCGTGCGTGCGCTGGTCCCGCTCGGCAACACCGACACCTTCACCAACTCCGCGTCGCTCGGCTTCGACTACAAGAACCTCACGCAGAACACCGGCATCGGCGGCCAGTTCACCAACGCGCCGGTCGAATATTATCCGGTCACGCTGTCGTACCAGGCGGGCTGGGTGTCGGGGTCCGCGTCGACGGATGCGGTCGCCTCGGTCATCTACGGCTTTCGCGGCGTCGGCTCGAACGCGCAGAGCTTCGACAATCAGCGCCTGTTCGCCGAGCGCAACTTCTTCGCCGTCAAGGCCGACGTGTCGCGGACGCAAGCGCTGCCCTACAACACCGAGGGATACGCGCGCGTGACCGCCCAAGTCTCGCCCGACGCGCTGCTGAGTTCGGAGCAGTACGGCGTCGGCGGCCTCGACACGGTGCGCGGGTATTACGAGAGCGAGTCGCTCGGCGACCAGGGCGGCTCGGCGCAATTCGAGCTGCGTTCGCCGCCGCTGGCCCGCTACGTCGGTGCGCCGCTGAACTCGTTGCAGGCGCATGTGTTCGCCGATATCGGCGCGGTGGAGCTGCGGTCCGGCGCGCCCGGGCAGCGGCCGTTGTCGGCCAACCTCGCCTCGATCGGGGCGGGGCTGCGGTTCAAGGTCTACGACCACATCAACGGCGAAGTGCAGGACGCGATCCCGTTGCGCGACGGCCCGATCACGCATGCGGGCGACAACCGCGTGCTGTTCCGACTTTATGGAGATTTCTGAGCGATGGTATTTCGCAACCGGATAGGCGCGGTGCTGCTGGCCCTCGCGATCGTGCTGCTCGGGCAGTTCGCGACCGCCGGTGCCGCGCGCGCGTGGTGGAACGGCGACTGGCCGTATCGCCAGAAACTCACGGCGGATCTCGGGCCGAAGGGTGCGAACATCACTCAGCCGGTCGGCAACACGCAGATCCTGGTGCGGCTGCATTCCGGCAACTTCAATTTCAACACGATCAAGGACGACGGCTCCGACCTCCGCTTCGTCGCGGCCGACGACAAGACGCCGCTGCATTTTCACATCGCGCGGTTCGACAGCTTGGTCGATCAGGTGGCGCTGGTGTGGGTCGACATCCCCGACCTCGCGCCGGGTGCCGCGACCGGACTGTATATGTACTGGGGCAACAAGAACGCGACCGCCGGCGGCGATCCGCACGCGACCTACGACGCGGATCAGGTGCTGGTCTACCATTTCGGCGACGAGAACGGCCTGCCGAAGGACAGCACGGCGAACGGCATCAACGCGCTGACCGGCGGCAAGCGCGACGGGGCCGGGATCACCGGCTTCGCCTTGAAGCTCGACGGCACGCAGCCGGTGCAGTTGCCGCAGTCCGGGCCGCTCGCGATCGCGGCCGGCGGATCGGGCACGTGGTCGGCGTGGTTCCGCTACGACGATCCGGCCAGCACGTTCGCGCTGTTCAGCCAGCGCGACGCGGCCAACGGGCTCACGATCGGCGTCGACCACGGCGTCGTCTATGCCGAGGCCAACATCGCCGGCGCGGTCACCCGTACCGCACCCGGCAAGCCGGTCACGGGCGGATCGTGGCATCTGGCCGCCGTCACGGCCGACGGTGAAAAACTCTCCGTCACTGTGGACGGCGCGCCGGCGGGCGACGCGGCGGTGGCGTTGCCTGCCATTGCGGGACAGGCGTTGATTGGCGGTGCCGGCGCCCCCGCCGCGACGCCGGCGTCGCGCGCCCGCGCCCGCGCCCGCACCGGTCGCCGGTGTCGCACCGCCCGCTTCCACCGACGCGGCCGCGCCCGCAGCCAGTGTGCCGAACTTCGCCGGCCTGCTCGACGAGTTCGAGATCAGCCGCGTCGCGCGTCCGGCCGGGGCACTCGCGCTCGCCTATAACGACCAAGGCCCGTCGGCGACGCTGCTGACGTTCGACAAGCCGGAGGAGGCGTCCGCACTCGGCAACGGCTTCCTCGCCATCATCCTGAAATCCGTCACCCCCGACGCCTGGGTCGTGATCGGTATTCTGGCCGTGCTGCTGCTGTTCTCGTGGATCGTCATGATCGGCAAGCAGCTGTACATCGGCTCGCTCGGCCGGGCGAACCGCGTGTTCCTAAAGGACTTCAACACGGTGGTCGGCTCGGACGAGAGCGGCGGCTTGATTGCGATCAGCGACACCAAGCGGCCGATCCTGCGCCGCTCGCCGCTGTTCCGCATCTACCGCGTCGGCGCGCACGAGATGGCGGAACGCATTCGCAAGGGCCGCCTCGTTGCCGGTGAGCCGGTACCGTCGCAGTCGCTGACCGCGATCAAGACCGCACTCGACACCGTCTACATCCGTGAGAGCCGGAAGCTGAACAACCTGATGGTGGTGCTGACGATCGCGATCGCCGGCGGTCCGTTCATCGGGCTGCTCGGCACCGTCATCGGCGTGATGATCACGTTCGCCGCGATCGCCGCCGCCGGCGACGTGAACGTCAACGCGATCGCGCCCGGCATTTCAGCCGCGTTGCTGGCCACCGTCGCGGGCCTCACGGTCGCGATCCCGGCGCTGTTCGGCTACAACTACTTCACCATCCGCATCCGTGACATCGGGCTCGAGATGCAGGTGTTCATCGAGGAGCTGATCGCGCGCATCGGCGAGGGCGGCAACCCGAACCACATGGCCGCGCGCGGGCGGATGGTCGATCCGGCGCTGCAACCCGTGGCGACCGACCTCATGTCGCCGGTCGCGGGGGAATAACGCGATGCAGGTCGGAGCCGAGGGCAAGGCGTATGACGACATCAACATCACGCCGATGCTCGATCTCGCGTACGTGCTGCTGGTCATCTTCATCATCATGACGACCGCGTCGGTATCGGGCGTGAAGGTCGACCTTCCGAAAGGCAGTGCGACCGTCAGCCTCGCCGTGCCGAAAACCAAGGTCATCAGCATCTCGGCCGCCGGCGACGTGTTCCTCGACACGGTGCCGGTCTCGATGGGCGAGCTGGAGGGCAAGCTTCGCAATGCCAAGGCGGTCACGCCGGACCTGCCGATCATCATCAAGGGCGATCAGGTGGTTCAGTATCAGAAGGTGATGGAAGTGCTCGATCTGTGCAGCAAGGCCGGCATCAGCTCGATCGGTCTGGCCTCGCAGCACGTCAAGGCCGGTAGCTGATCCGTGCCATTTCAGGAAGAACAGCCCGAGGACGGCGACCGGGGTAACGCGGCGAAGGTCGCGTACATCGTCGGCGGGCTGCTGGTCGCGTGCGGCCTGGGCTACGCGGGCTACTCGCTGCTCGGGCACGAGGCCGCGGCACCGCGTCAGGTGGTGACGTCGGTAATCAAGATCGCGCTGCCGCCTCCGCCTCCGCCGCCGCCTCCCCCCCCGCCGCCACCACCGCAGGCGACGCCGCCGAAGGAAGACCAGAAGCTTCAGGAGAAGCCGAAGGAGCAGACGCCGCTGGCACCGCCGAAGCCCCAGGCGTCACCGCCGAAGGCCGCTAATCCCAATCCGGCGCCGCCGGGCAATCCGCTGACGGCGGCCGCCGGCAACGGCCCGTCCGCCTACGGGCTCGGGATCGGCAACGGCAGCGGTGATTCGGGCGGCGGCGGGGGCGGCGGGGGCGGCGGCTGGGGCCTCTACAATTCGGCCATCGCGCAGGCGTTCCAGGCCGCGTTCCGCCGCGACGACCGCACCCGCAACGGCCGTTTCGACTACCGCGCGAAGGTGTGGACCGCGCCGGGCGGCCAGGTGACGCGCGTCGAGATCGAAAGCCTGTCGGGCGACGCCAGCCGCGCCGACATCGAAGCCGTGCTGGCCAGCGTCTCGCTTCCTCCGGCTCCGCCCGGGTTTCCGCAACCGACCGTGATCCACGGCGTGGCTCGACCGAGCTGATGAGGAGTTTTGGCATGATCCGACCGGCTCTGCTGGCGGGGGCGCTCGCCCTGGCCGCCATTCCCGCACACGCGCAGGACGATTCCTCGGCGACGGTGAAGCTGATCCAGCTCCTCATCGAGAAGGGGATTCTCACCAAGGGTCAGGCGACCGACTTGCTGAGCCAGGCACGGACGGAAAGCCGGCCCAAGCCCGCTCGCGCGTCGGGTGGCACGGCCGGCACGCCGATCGTTGCCGAGCCGCCGCCGTTGCCGGCCGGAACCGTGCGGGTCACGTACGTGCCGCAGAGCGTGCGCGATCAGCTCGCGGCCCAGGTGCGCGACCAGATCTTGGGCGAGGAGGAGGCGAAGGGTTACGCGTCGCCGAACGCGTTGCCCGAGTGGACCAAGCGCATCACGGTCTACGGCGACCTGCGCGGCCGCCTCGAACGGGATTTCGAGGACCGGAACAACTACAACGAGTTCACCGACTTCAACTCGATCAACAACGGCAGCCCGTTCGACAGCACCGCCGCCGTGAACGGCACCGGACCGAACCCGCCGCTGATCAACACCACCGAGAGCCGCAACCGCATCCGCCTGCGGGCACGGCTCGGCGTGAAGGCGCAGATCGACGACTGGATCGGCGCCGATATCCGGGTCGCGACCGGCGAGAACAACAGCCCGGTGTCGACCAACCAGACGCTCGGCAGCAACTTCGATAAGTATCAGCTCTGGCTCGACCGCGCGTACATCATCCTGGACACGCCGCACGAGCTGCTCGGCGCGCCGGACCGCGCGGTGAAAGCGTGGGTCGGGCGCACGCCGAACCCGTTCTGGACGACCGATCTGCAATACGCCGCCGACCTCAATTTCGACGGCGTGTCGGTGCAGAGTGCCGCCAACATCAACGGCAACGTCCGGGGCTGGCTCACGGCCGGCGCGTTCCCGGTGTTCAACACCGACTTCAACTACTCGACGTTGCAGGTGAACAAGTACCCGAGCCACGACAAATACCTGTTCGCGGGTCAGGCCGGCGTCGATCTGAAGATCACCCCGGACTACAACGCCAAATTCGCGGTCGGGCTGTTCGATTACGAGAACATCCAGGGCAAATTCTCGAGCCCCTGCGACGTCGATGTTCCCGGCTACGCCTGCAACACGGACGACACCCGCACGCAGTTCAAGCAAAATGGCAACACGCTGTTCTCGCTGCGGGACAATTTCTCGAATCAGCCGGGGGTCGCGTCCAACCCGCAGTATTTCGGCCTCGCGTCCAATTTCGACGTGCTCGACCTGCACGGGCTCGTGCAATGGACGAAATACGCGCCGCTCGACGTGACGGTGGAAGGTGAGTTCGTGAAGAACCTCGCCTACAATCGGGCGCATGTCCTGAGCCTCGGTCCGGTCAACAACTCCGCCGCGAGCAGCCCCACATCGACGCCGGTCTACAGCGGGGGCGACACCGGCTATTACGCGAAGATCGAGGTCGGCACGCTGAACGTCGTGAAGGCGAACCAATGGAACGCCTACGTCGCCTACAAATATCTCGAAACCGACTCGGTCGTGGATTCGCTGACCGATAGCGATTTCCACCTCGGCGGCACCAACGCGAAGGGCTTCATCGTCGGCGGGAACTACGGCGTCGGGAAGAACACCTACTGTCTCGGCGCGCTGGCTGTCGGCCAACGAGGTCAGCGGGCCGCGCTACCGCAACGACGTCGTCCAGCTCGATCTTAACGCGGCGTTCTGAACCATGCGCATCGCAATCGTTCTGGGTCTGCTTCTGCCGCTCGCCGCGCACGCGCAGGATGCGACGGTCGAAGACAAGCTCCGCGACGCACTGCGGCACAGCACCGTCGATCTGCGGGCGCTGCAGGATTCGCAGGCGCAGCTGCAGGCGGACCGGGACGCCGCCGTGAAGCAGCGCGACACGCTGCAGGCGCAGCTGGCCGAGGCGCAGGCCAAGCTCGCGGCCCAGCCGAAGGTGCCCGAGGCCCCGCCGGTCGACCAGGACGCGATGAAGAAGCTGGCCGACCAAATCGACGCGCAACGCCGCCAGATCGCCAGCCTGCAGGCGGCGAACGGGCGGTTGCAGGGGCAGCTCGGCGCGTCGCAGGCGGCGCTGGCGGCCAAGACCGCCGAGGCCAAGCAACTCGACATCCAACTCCACGCCGCGCGGGACCGGGATACGACCGAGCATTCGGTCAACGCGCGGCTGGTGAAGGTCAGCACCGCCATCCTGCATTTGTATGAGACACAGGATTTCCGGGCGCTGCTGGTGAAATCCTATGAGCCGCTGCTGGGGCTGTGGATGGTCAGGCGCGACAACATCGTCCAGGATTGGGACGACAAGATCGCCGCCGAAACCATTTACCCGGACCCGACCCATTGATCCGTCGACTGATCCTGGCCGCCTCCGCCGCGGCGCTCCTCTGCGGGCCAGCCTCCGCACCCGCCCTCGCGCAGGACGATCCGGTCGTGGCGCAGCAGGGCGACGTGACGCTGACCGCCGGCGCCATCCGCGACATGGTCCGCTTCGCCGACCCGGCGCTGCGCCAGAAGCTCGATACGGATCCGGCGGCGCTCGGGCTGCTCGTGCGCGACCGGGTGCTGCAGCTTTCGGTGCTGGCGCGGGCGAAGGCGAGCAACTTCGATCAGCGGCCGGATGTCGCGTGGCGGGCCGATCGCGCGCGGGAGGCCGTCATCACCGACGCGTTCGTCGCCAGCGTGACGCAGCCCGACCCGTCGTACCCGAGTGCCGCCGACGTGCAGTCCGCCTATGAGGCGAACAAGGCCAAGCTGGTCATCCCGCGCCAATACCGCCTCAGCCAGATTTTCGTCGCCGTCCCGGTGGACGCCGCGAAGTCCGCCGATGACGCCGCGCGCGCCAAGGCGGCCGACGCGCGCGCGCAGGCGGTTCGCGCCCGCGCCGATTTCGCCGCCATCGCGCGCAAGGCGTCCGAGGATTCCGCGACGGCCGCCAAGGGCGGCGACCTCGGCTGGCTGCGGGAGGATCAGTTGGTGCCGGCCGTGCGGAGCGTCGTCTCGGGCCTGTCCGAGGGGGCCGTGTCCGATCCGGTGCGCGCCGCCGATGGCTGGCACGTGCTCAAGCTCGACGGGACGCGGCCGGCCGGGCCGGTGCCGCTCGACACGGTTCGCGACCGGTTGGCACAGGTGCTGCGCCAGCAAAAGCAGCAGGATCTGGCGCAGGCCTATTTGACCGATTTGCAGAAGGCCACGCCGTTGCGCATCAACGAAATCGAGATCGGCAAGCTGCTCGTCAAATGATTCGCGTGCTGTCGCTGGTGGCCGCGATGCTTCTCTCACAGGCCGCGTGGGCCGACGGAACCTGCGTCGACGTCACCGCGAACGGCGCACGCTCCTATGGCTGCCTGAACGACAGCCTGTCCCACATGGCCGACCGGGCGCACGGCCCGGTGCCGTCCGGGACGCTGAGTGCCACATCGCCCGCCAACGCCGTCGGCAGCTACAACGCCGCCGCCGCGGCCGAGCATCAGGCCGCGATCGCCTACCACCGGCAGCACCCGGGCCTGTCCGGTCCTCGCGGTGCCCCGCTGCTACTGCTGCAGCAAGCCCGCCACTAGCCGCCGGCGCGCAGGTCGCCGCGTTGCTGGCCGAGCGCCCGCATGATTTCGGCCGGTCCGCACAGGCCGACCAGCGTCTCGCCGTCCATCAGCCGCACCGATGTGCCGCTGACATGGCACGCGCGCACGATGTCGCGTAGCGGGGCGGAGGACGGCAGCGACGGACCGTCATGGCTGGCGTCGCCGTTGACCGCGCGCATCACGCTGTCGCCGCGCAGCGCGTTCAGCGGGTTCATGTGGCTCACGAACGATGCCACGTAGTCGTTCGCCGGCCGCAGCACGATGTCCGCCGGGGTGCCGGTCTGCACGATCAACCCGTCCTCGAGGATGGTGATCGTGTTGCCGAGCTTGAGCGCCTCGTCGAGATCGTGGCTGACGAACACGATGGTCTTGCGGACCGTCGCCTGCAGCGCGAGCAGTTCGTCCTGCAACCGCGTGCGGATCAGCGGGTCGAGGGCCGAGAACGGCTCGTCCATCAGCAGGATGTCCGGGTCGGTCGCGAACGCGCGCGCGAGGCCGACGCGCTGCTGCATGCCGCCCGACAATTCGCTCGCGTAGCGGTCGCCCCAATCGGTCAACCCGACCAGTGCCAATTTCTCGTCGACCATCCGCCGCCGCTCGGGCTTGGACGTGCCGCGCAGTTCGAGCCCGAGCCCCACGTTGTCGCGAACCGTCCGCCAGGGCAGCAGGCCGAATTGCTGGAACACCATCGCCACGCGTTCCGTGCGGAGGCGGCGCAGCGTGCGGCGGTCGCATGTCGCGACGTCGATCACTTCCTCGCCGTGCCGCACCCGCACGGCCCCGCGCGCGACCGGGTTGAGCCCGTTGGCGGCGCGCAGCAGCGTCGACTTGCCGGACCCGGACAGGCCCATCAGCACGGAGATGCTGCCCGCCGGAATATTGAGATTTGCGCCCGCGACGCCGACGATCGCACCGTTGCGGCGCGCGATCTCGGCCCGCCCGTGG
Source organism: uncultured Alphaproteobacteria bacterium (assembly GCA_963756975.1). Lineage (GTDB taxonomy): Bacteria > Pseudomonadota > Alphaproteobacteria > Acetobacterales > Acetobacteraceae > CAVRQM01. The sequence goes on from CAVWPS010000002.1 coordinate 2,198,121, forward strand.
CCCGCGTCGAGCAGGGCGAGCGTGTCGCGGATGCCGTTCCGCCCGCCGCCGAAGATGATGTCGACGTTTTCGAACGCGATGGCCGGGGCGCTCATCCGCGGCGCCGCTCGGCGGGACGGCTCACGCGGTCGAGCACGATCGCCAGCAGCACGATCGCGAACCCGGCTTCGAACCCGAGGTCGATCCGCACGGTGTTCAGCGCGCGCACCACCGGCACGCCGAGGCCGCCGGCGCCGACGAGTGCCGCGATCACCACCATCGACAGGCTCAGCATGATGCATTGCGTGATGCCGGCCATGATCGCGCCGCGCGCGGACGGCAGCTCGACCTTCAGCAGCAACTGCCAGGGTGTGGCGCCGAACGCCTGTCCGGCCTCGATCAGCGGCCGGGGCACGGCTGAGATGCCGAGCTGCGTCAGCCGGATCGGGGCCGGCATCGCGAACACGACGGTGGAAATCAGGCCCGGCACGACGCCAAGGCCGAACAAAACGAGCGTCGGGATGAGGTAGACGAAGGTCGGCAGCGTCTGCATCAGGTCCAGCACCGGGCGCAGCGTCGCCGCGAGCCACGGCCGATGCGCGGCGGCGATGCCGATCGGGACGCCGATCGCGGCCGACACCAACGTCGCGAACAGCACCAGCGAGAGGGTTTCCAGCGTTTCGGACCAGTAGCCCTGGTTCATGATGAACAGCAGGGCGGCGAACACGAACACCGCGACCGGGATCGAGCGTCGGAGCGCGTAGGCCCCGATCGCCAGCAGCAGCACCAGAAGCGGTCCGGGCACGCTGGCGAGCAGGTCGGTGAACCCGTCCACCACGTAGCGGATCGCGTCCGACAGCGCGTCGAACCCGGTCTGGCTATGCAGCTTGATCCAGTCGACGAAATTGGACATGGCGTCGCCGACGGGCAGTTTGTGACCTGTGATCCAGTCTTCCAGCCCGTCGAGACCCATGCCCGTCGCCCCTTAACCGGCGGCCAGCTTCGCCTGGATGGCGGGCAAAGCGGGCTGCCCGTCGAACGTCGTCACACCGGCGAGCCACGGGGTCAGCACGTCCGGATGCGCCTTCAGCCAAGCCGCGACGGCCTTGCCGGGGTCTTCCTTCTTGATGAGCACGTCGCCCATCATCGCGTCTTCTTCCGGCAGCGTGAACTTCATGTTGGTCAGCAACTTGCCGACATTCGGGCAGGCCGCGGTGTAGCCGGCGCGGACGTTGGTGAAGACGGTCGCGCCGCCGTAGTTCGGGCCGAACGTGTCGTCGCCGCCGGTCAGGTATTTCATCGGGAACTCGGCGTTCATCGGGTGCGGTTCCCAGCCGAGGAACACGATCGGCTGCTTCGCGCGAACCTTGCGGTCGACTTCGGCCAGCATGCCCTGTTCGCTGCTCTCGATCAGCTTGAACTTGCCGAGATCGAAACGGTCCGGCCTTGATCAGGCTGAGGACGTGGCCATTGCCGTCGTTGCCCGGCTCGATCCCGTAGATCTTGTCGCCGAGCTGGTCGGCGATCTTGTGGATGTCGGCGAAGTCGTGGACGCCGGCATCGTAGGTGTAGGACGGGACGGCGAGGGTATACTTCGCACCCTCGAGGTTCGGGCCGACGACGTCGACCGACTTGTCGTCGACGAACGGCTTCTGGTCGCTCACCTGCGACGGCATCCAGTTGCCGAGGAACACGTCGATGTCCTTGTTTTTCATCGACGCGTAGGTGACCGGGACGGACAGGACGGTGATCTTCGGCTTATAGCCGATCAACTCCAGCACGTAGCTGGTGAGCGCGGTCGTGACGGTCACGTCGGTCCAGCCGATGTCGGAAAAGCGGACGGTGCGGCACGAAGCGGGATCGGACGCGAGTGCGACGCTCGGCATCAGGGCAGGTGCGATGATCGCGGCGGCGAGCAAAAGACGCATGAAAGCAAGCTCCGATTGCGGCGGCGCTCCGGTTGTCGGGGCACCCTGATCCGGGCACAGTAGCGTTCCATCACAAGGCTGTCATGTCCCTATCGCATATCTGTGGCGCTCGCGCCGAAGGCTCCGGTGCGGCGTTCGTAACGGTCAACCCCGCGACCGGCGAGACGCTGGCCGAGTTGCGCGCCGCCGATGCGGCGGATGTCGCGCGCGCGGTCGACGCGGCGACGGCGGCGCAGGCTATCTGGGCCGCGCGGACGGGTGCCGAGCGCGGCCGTGTCCTGACCAGGGCGGCGGCGATCCTGCGCTCGCGCAACGACGAACTGGCCGAGATCGAGACCCGGGACACCGGCAAACCGGTCAGCGAGACCCGCATCGTCGATGTCGCCTCCGGGGCCGATTGCCTGGAATATTTCGGCGGTCTGGCGGCCGGGATGTCGGGCGAGCACGTCGATTTCGGGCCGGCGGCGTTCGGCTACACCCGTCGGGAGCCACTCGGCATCGTCGCCGGCATCGGCGCCTGGAACTACCCGTTGCAGATCGCGTGCTGGAAGGCGGCCCCCGCGCTCGCGTGCGGCAATGCGATGCTGTTCAAACCGGCCGAACTCACGCCGCTGACCGCCCCCCACCTGGCCGACGCGCTGATCGAGGCCGGGGCGCCGCCGGGCCTGTTCAGCATCCTGCAGGGCGATGCGACGACGGGGCGGCTGCTGACGCGCCATCCCGCGATCCGGAAAGTGTCGCTGACGGGCGAGGTCGGCACCGGGCGCCGGGTGATGGCGGACGCGAGTGCGACGCTGAAATACGTGACGCTCGAATTGGGCGGCAAGTCGCCGCTGATCGTGTTCGACGACGCGCGGCTCGATAACGCGGTGTCCGGCGCGATGCTGGCCAACTTCTACTCGGCGGGCGAAGTCTGCTCGAACGGGACAAGGGTCTTCGTGCACCGGTCCGTGCACGCGGCGTTCGTCGAAAAGCTTCTGGTGCGAACGGCGAAGTTGCGCGTCGGCGATCCGCTCGATCCCGAGACGCAGATCGGGGCGCTGATTTCGGCCGCGCACATGGAAAAAGTGCTGGGCTACGTGGCGCGCGGCCGCAGCGAGGGCGCACGTCTCGCGATCGGCGGTGATCGCGTGACGGAAGGCGGCCTGGGGCGCGGGGCCTTCATATTCCCCGCCGTGTTCGATGCGTGCGGCGACGCGATGGCGATCGTGCGCGAGGAAATCTTCGGGCCGGTGATGACGATCCTGCCGTTCGACGACGAGGACGAGGTCGTGGCCCGCGCGAACGATACGGAGTTCGGGCTCGCCGCCGGCGTGTTCACCGAGAACATTTCCCGCGCGCACCGGGTCATCGCGCGGTTGCAGGCCGGGACGTGCTGGATCAACACCTACAACGTGACGCCGATCGAGCTGCCGTTCGGGGCGTTCAAGCAGTCCGGCATCGGCCGCGAAAACTCCCGCGCGGCGCTGGAACATTACAGCCAGCTGAAGAGCGTCTACGTGGCGCTGACGGACATCGATGCGCCGTACTGAACACAGCGCCGATTACGTCATCGTCGGCGCGGGCTCGGCCGGCTGCGTGCTGGCCGACCGGCTGAGTGCGTCCGGTGCGACCGTTCTGGTGCTGGAGTTCGGCGGCTCCGACCGCTCGCCGCTGATCCAGATGCCGAGCGCGCTGTCGATGCCGATGAACATGCCGAAATACGATTGGGGTTACAGGAGCGAGCCCGAGCCGCATCTCGGCGGACGGCGGATGCACACGCCGCGCGGCAAGGTGCTCGGCGGATCGTCGTCGATCAACGGCATGGTGTACGTGCGCGGCAACCCGCTCGATTTCGACCGTTGGGAGAGCGAAGGTGCGCGGGGCTGGGGGTATCGCCACGTGCTGCCGTATTTCCGGCGGGCCGAGACGCGGGCGGAAGGCGGCGACGCGTATCGCGGCAGCGACGGACCGCTGCACACGCGGAGCGGTGCCATGAAAAACCCGCTGCACGCGGCGTGGCTGACCGCCGCGACCGAGGCGGGTTACGCGCTGACCGAGGATTACAACGGCGAGCGTCAGGAGGGGTTCGGGCGCATGGACATGACCGTGCGCGACGGCGTGCGGTGGAGTGCGGCCAACGCGTATCTGAAGCCCGCGATGAAGCGCGCCAATCTGCGCGTGCTGACACACGCGCGTGCAACCTCCGTCATGTTCGACGGCTCGCGCGCGACCGGCGTACGGTTCGTGCGGGACGGGACCGAGCAGGTCGCAACGGCTGCGCGTGAGACGATCCTGTGCGGCGGGTCCATCAACTCGCCGCAGTTGCTGATGTTGTCCGGGATCGGGCCGGCCGAGCATTTGCGCTCGCACGGTATTCCGGTCGTTGCCGACCGGCCCGGCGTCGGATCGAATTTGCAGGACCATCTGGAATTCTATTTCCAGCTGGAATGCCGCGAGCCGGTGACGCTGTTCTCGGTCATGCACCCGCTGGCCAAGGCTGCGATCGGCGCGCAGTGGGTTCTGACGCGCGGCGGGCTTGGGGCGACCAACCATTTCGAGAGTTGCGGCTTTATCCGCAGCGGGCCTGGACATCCCGTATCCCGACATCCAGTATCACTTCCTGCCGCTCGCCGTGACGTACGACGGAAGTTCGCTGGCGCAGGGCCATGGGTTCCAGGCGCATGTCGGGCCGATGCGCTCGAAAAGCCGCGGCACGGTGCGGCTCCGCTCCGCCGATCCGGCCGCCGCACCGCAGCTGGTGTTCAACTATCTGAGCCACCCGGACGACTGGACCGAGATGCGGGCCTGCGTACGGCTGACGCGAACCATCTTCTCGCAGCCGGCGTTCGATCGCTGGCGCGGGCGGGAAATTCAGCCGGGCGAGGCTGTCGTGTCGGATTCCGAGATCGACGCGTTCGTGGCCCGGAAGGTCGAGAGTGCGTATCACCCGTCCTGCACCTGCAAGATGGGCGATGCGGGCGACCCGATGGCGGTGGTGGATGCGGACACGCGCGTGATCGGCGTCGAGGGATTGCGGGTGTCCGACAGCTCGATCATGCCGTCGATCACGACGGGAAACCTGAACGCGCCGACGATCATGATCGGCGAGAAATCGGCCGATCTGATTTTGGGCCGCGACGCGTTGCCGGCGTCCAACGCCCCCTACGCGCAGGCCGGCTAACGATCGACGGCGATGTCGCTCGTCGGCGTGGAGCAGCAGGGCAGGAACAGCCCCGTGTCGATCTCGCGCTTACGGATGCCGCCCTGATGGTTCATGTCGACGGTGCCGGCGGTCAGCTTCGATTTGCAGGTGCCGCACAGCCCGTGCGTGCAGCCGGATTGCATCGCGATGCCCGGCCCGGCGGGCGGCGGCCAGCACCGTCGTCTGCGCATCGCATTCGATCGTGACACCGCTGCGGGTGAACGCCACCTGCCAAGTCGAAGACCCCGTGGGGATGACCGGCTCGGGCGCGGTCAATGTCGAAAAGTCGAAACTCTCCTGACGGTAGCGGGCGGGCGCGTGACCGGCTTCGGCCAGCATCGCGCGGATCGCGGCCATGAACGGGGCCGGCCCGCAACACAGGACATCGCGTTCCATCAGGTCGGGTGCGATCAGCCGCAGCATCGGCAGCGACAGGCGGCCGACATAGCCGGGCCAGAACTCCGTCGTGCGTTCCACGACCAGGGTCGGATGCAGCGTGCCGGCGCGAGCCATCAGCCGCAGCTCGTCGGCGAACACCACGTCGGCCGGCGTGCGGGCGCAGTGGACGAACGCGATGTCGTCCGCCGCCGCGAGATCGTGCGACGCGCGCGCCATCGACATCAGCGGCGTGATCCCGCTGCCGCCGCTGATGAACAGGTATTTCAGCCCGCGCGGATCGTCGGCGTTGGTGAAGTCGCCGAGCGGCCCGTGCGCGCGGATGCGCGACCCCGGCGACAGGTTCGCGTGCAGCCAGCCGGACACCGCACCGGCTTGCCGCTTGACGGTGATGGAGACGCGATCCGGACGGGTCGGCGTCGACGACAGCGTGTAGCTGCGCTCGACTGTCGCACCGTCGATCACCGGCGCGAACGTCATGAACTGTCCGGGCTTGTAGACGAACCGGCGCGGCTCGGTCGCCGAAAAGACGAAGGTGCGGACGTCGTGCGTCTCGTCGCGAACGGCGACACAGACGAGCGTGTCGTCCGTCTCCGAATCCCAAGGGGCGATCACGCCGTCATCCGCTCCACGTACCAACGCACGAACTTCTCGACCAGCATTTCGGTATGCGGCGAATACGGCCCGGGCTCGTACGCGGGGCTGACGATCCCGCTCTGCGCCAGCCCGACCAGATCGCCGTCTTGCCGGTTGGTCGCCTCCCACACGGCGGTCAGGTTCGCGACATCGTAGTCGACGCCTTCGATCGCGTCCTTATGCACCAGCCATTTGGTCCGCAGCAGCGTCCGGTCTGGCGATAGCGGCAGCACGCAGAACGTCACGATGTGATCGCTCATGAAATGGTGCCAGGAGTTCGGCTGCGTCCAGAAACTAAGCGCGCCCAAGGCCGGTTCGGTGAGCGATCCCAGCAAGCGGCGGCAGGCGACGCGCGTGTCGGTCGTGTGGCTCTGTCCGCTGCGATCGAGCGGCAGGCGTTCTGTTCGGTATCCCGTGGCGCGGCCCGCAAGCTGCTCGATCTCGCGGGACGGCAGGCCGCGCGCTTCCCAAGTCTCGTGCGACGACGTGACCAGCTCGCCGTAGCGCTCGGCGTTGGCGCGGCCCTGAGTCGTCGAGCGATTCAGGCGAAAACCCGAAACCGTAGGCGAATAGCGGGATCGTCAGCTCGGGGTGGTTCGCGGCGCAATGGTAGCACTCACGGTTGTTCTCCATCGTGAGCTTCCAGTTGCCGTGCTCGACGATGTCGATCTGCCGCGCGATCTTCGTGTTCGCGATGTCGTGCGGGGCCAGGTACGGCGTCATCACGCGCGCCAGATCGTCGATGTCGTCGGGCGGCGTGTCGGACAGGCAGATGAACAGCAGCCCCGCGACGCTGCGGAGGTGGACAGGCTTGAGGCCACGGCACGACCGATCGAAATCCGCACCCATGTGCTCGGCGTGGATCAACCGTCCGTCGAGCGCGTATGTCCACGAGTGGTAAGGGCAGACCAGGTTGCCGACCGTCGCGCGCTCGCCCGGGATAAGACGCGCGCCGCGATGACGGCAGACGTTGTGGAACGCGCGGATCACCTCGTCGTCGTCGCGCACGATGATGACCGACGCGGACCCGATATCGACCGTGACCGCGTCGCCCGGTTCGGCGACATCGGGCTCGACCCCGACATAGATCCAGTGGCGCCCGAAGATGCGTTCGAGGTCGGCCGCGTAGATGGCGGGATCGGTGTAGAACGGAGCGTCGAGGCTGTGGTTCGGACGGCGTGCCGCAAGCAGGCTGTCGAGCATGGTGGCTCCGGGATGCAGGGTCGTCATGGACGGAATTCCAATGAGGCCTCGGCGAGGAACTCCCACACATACGCCGCGAACGACCGCGCGACCTCGATGTGGAACGCGTCCGTCGCCGTGCGCCACAGCACGATCTCCGCTTTCGCCAGCACCGTGCGCGTGCACATGCCGACGGGGAAGGCGGCGCGTTCGAGATCGAGCGGGCAGCCGGCGTTCAGCGCGTCGGCGGCATGCGGCCCGGACAGGCCGAACGCCACCTGCCGGTGCGACACGTCGACCAGCGCGTGCGGCGGCTCGAGCGTCGCGAGCTCTGGGAACTCGTCGTCCTCCGGTCCCAGCAGCAGCCACTCGTCCGGACCGAGCCAGAGTGCCGCGCGGTCGCCGGATGCGTTGGCGCGACACGCCTGACGCGGCAGCGCGAACCCGAGCGCCAGATCGGCCGCCGCCACCGCCTCGGCACGCCCGCGAAAGATGCGGCGGGACGCCGGGGGCAGCATGGCAAACGAAACATCGCCGTTCAGCGCTGGATGATCGAGCGCCGGGCTGCGGTACAGGCCGTCAGGCATGGATGCGCGCTCCGTCCGGATCGTAGAACACGGGTGCGGTGACTTGCACCGGCACGCCGCCGCCCGGCATCGGCACGAGCAGCCGGTGTCCGGTGCGGGACCGGCCCGCCGACACCATCGCGAGCGCGATCGAATGGCCGAGCACGGCACTGTGGTACGCCGACGTGACGTGCCCGATCGGCGCGCTGCCCGGACGGTCCGGGTCGACCAGTTGCGCCCCTTCCTCCAGGACGACGTGCGGATCCTCGGTCAGCAGCCCGACCAGCTGCTTCCGGTCCGCCTCCGCCATGCCGGCGCGGCGCAAGGATCGCATGCCGACGAAATCCGGCTTCTGCTTGCCGACCAATCCGGCCAGTCCGGCATCGTCCGGCGTCGCGGTGCCGTCCGTCTCCTGGCCGACGATGATGTAGCCCTTTTCGGCGCGCAAAACGTGCATCGCCTCGGTGCCGTAGGGTGTCACGCCGCCCGCGATCAGCGCCTCCCATGCGGCGCGGCCGTAATCGGCGGGGACGTTCACCTCGAACCCGAGTTCGCCCGAGAAGCTGACCCGGAACACGCGGGCCTTGATGCCCGCAAAGCGCGTCTCGACCACGCTCATGTGCGGGAACGCGTCGGCCGAGATGTCGGCTTCCACGAACGGCGCCAGAACCTCGCGCGCACGCGGCCCCTGAACCGCGATCACCGCCCATTGTTCGGTGACCGACGTGAGCCAGACGTCGAGTTCCGAAAACTCGGTCTGCAGGTAGTCCTCCATGAACGCCAGCACGCGCGGCGCGCCGCCGGTCGTCGTGGTGACGTGGAACCGGTCGCGCGCGAGCCGCCCGACCACGCCGTCGTCCATGACGAACCCGTCTTCGCGCAGCATGACGCCGTAGCGGCAACGCCCGACCGCGAGGCGCGTCCAGGCGTTCACGTACATGCGGTTCATGAACTCGGCCGCGTCCGGTCCGACGATCTCGATCTTGCCCAGCGTGGACGCGTCGAACAGACCGACTTCGGTGCGCACGGCACGGGTTTCGCGAGCCACCGCGTCGTGCAGCGTCTCGCGGGCGGCCGGGAAATAATGGGCACGCTTCCAGGTGCCGACATCCTCGAACGCCGCCCCGTTCGCGTCCGCCCAGCCATGGATCGGCGTCGTGCGCACCGGGTCGAACAGCGTTCCGCGCGCGAGACCTGCGAAGGCACCGAACGTGACCGGCGTGTAGGGCGGCCGGAATGTCGTCGTGCCGATTTCGGGCGGCGTCTTGCCGGTCGCCTCGGCCACGATCGCGATGGCGTTGATGTTGGACGTCTTGCCCTGGTCGGTCGCCATCCCGGTCGTCGTGTAGCGTTTCACGTGCTCGATCGAGACGAACCCTTCGCGCGTGGCCAGCAGCAGGTCTTTCGCCGTCACGTCGTTCTGGAAGTCGACGAACGCTTTGACGGCTTTCCGGCCGTGCGGAGCCGCGCCGATGAAGCCGCCGGCCGATGCGGGCGCGTGCTCGACGCCGTATGGCCGGGGCGTGGTCGTCAAGCCCGTCGCGTGGGCCGCGTCCGCACCGGCCGCCGCGCCGTCGGCCAGCACGCCAGCAAGGCCGAACACGCCGTGGCACGCGCCGGCCGACCGCTCACGCGCGACCGACAGGTTGGGCAGGAACGCCAGCAGCTCGGGATCCCAGCGCAGCCGGCCCTTCGACTGCGAGAACAGATGCACGCTCGGCGTCCAGCCGCCCGACATCAGCAGCAGGTCGCACGCGATCCGCTCGGACGGCCCGACCACGCCGTCGCGCACCGTCGCGACCTTTGCCGCCCGGACCCGGAGCCGCCCGGCGGTCCCGGTTACCACGCACCCGGTCCGGACCTCGATCCCGGCCGCCCGCGCGATGCCGGGCCACTCGCCCGCGACCTCGGTGCGGACGTCGGCGATCAGCGCGATGGCGACGCCCGCCCGGTGCAGTTCGACGGCGGCGCGATACGCGTCGTCGTGTCCCGCCGCGACCACCGCGCGGGTGCCCGGCCGCACGCCGTAGCGCGCCAGATACGTGCGCGCCGCGTCGGCCAGCATGATCCCCGGCCGGTCGTTGTCCGGGAACACCATTGGCCGCTCGATCGCACCGGTCGCGAGCACCACCTCCTGCGCCCGCACCTGCCACATTCTTTCACGCGGCAAGTGAGCGTCCGGGGCGGACAAATGGTCTGTCACCCGTTCCAGCAGGCCGATCAGGTTGTGCGGGTACCAGCCGAACGCCGTCGTGCGCGGCAGCACGGTCACGCGCTCGTTCGCGCCGAGCGTCGCCAGCGCGGCCGCCATCCACTGCGCCGCCGGCTGGCCGTCGATCGTCGCCTCGGTTTCGGCCAGCAACGACCCGCCACACTCGGCCTGCTCGTCGCACAGGATCACGCGCGCGCCGGCATCGGCGGCCGACAATGCGGCGGCGAGGCCGGCCGGGCCGGCGCCCACGACCAGCACGTCGCAATGCGCGTGGCGGTGAATGTAACGGTCGGGGTCGGGCAGGGTGGGCGCCCGCCCGAGGCCCGCCATTTCGCGGATGCGGGGCTCGTAGACGCGGTGCCACCAGGAGCGCGGCCACATGAACGTCTTGTAGTAGAAGCCGGCCGGCAGGAATCGCCCGGCCAGATCGTTGACCTCGTTTACGTCGAAAGCCAGCGACGGCGAGCGATTCTGGCTCTCGGCGACCAGCCCGTCGTACAGCGCGACCGCCGGGGCGGGCAGGTTCGGCACCGTCCGCGCCGCATCGCGCGAGATGGTGACCAGTGCGTTCGGCTCGTCCGTGCCGGACGCCAGAATGCCGCGCGGGCGGTGGTATTTGAAACTGCGCCCGGTCAGGTGGATGCCGTTGGCCAGCAGGGCGGAGGCCAGCGTGTCGCCTTGCAGCCCGGCGAGCGTCCGCCCGTCGAACGAAAACCCGATCGGCTTGGCGCGATCGACCCGGCCGCCGTCGGGCGTGCGGAACGCGCTCATGCCGCCTCGGACGGCAGGAAGTCGTCGGTGATCGTGTCCCGGCGCGCGTTGAAGAAGCGGCCGCAGCCGTGCGTATGCCGCCACCGTTCGGCGTGCGGCCCCTTCGGGTTGGTCCGCGCGTACAGGAACGCCGTCCAGGTCGCGTCGTCGAGCGTCGACGGTTCGACGGCGCGGGCGATATGCGCCTCGCCGCCGTAGGAGAACTCGACTTCCGGCCGGCGGCCGCAGTTCGGGCAGTCGATCAGCAGCATCAGTGCGCGACCGCCGCCGCGGCCGCTTCGTCGATCATCGCCCCGGTGCGGAACCGGTCGAGCGTGAACGGCGCGTTGATCGGATGCGGCTCGTCGTGCGCCATGGTGTGCGCGAACACGTGGGCCGAGCCGGGCGTCGCCTTGAAGCCGCCGGTGCCCCAGCCGCAGTTGACGTAAAGGCCCGGCACGGCGGTCTTGCCGATGATGGGCGAGCGGTCGGGGGTGAGGTCGACGATGCCGCCCCAGTTCCGCAGCATCCGCATGCGGCGGAACATCGGGAACACCTCGCAAATCGCGTCCAGCGTGTGCGCCGCGATGTGCAGCCCGCCACGCTGGCTGTAGCTGACATACGCGTCTGTGCCGGCACCGATCACCAGCTCGCCCTTGTCGGACTGGCTGATGTAGGCGTGGATCGTGTTGCTCATCACCACGCACGGGACGACCGGCTTGATCGGCTCGCTGACCAGCGCCTGCAGCGGATAGCTTTCGAGCGGCAGCCGCTGCCCCGCCATCGCCATGACGACCGAGGTGTGCCCGGCCGCGACCACGCCGACTTTTCCGGTGCGAATGTCGCCGCGCGTGGTGCGAACGCCGGTCACGGCACCCGACGCCGGATCCCTGTCGATGCCGGTCACTTCGCAGTTCTCGATAATATCGACGCCCCGCGCGCTGGCGGCACGGGCGTAACCCCAGGCCACGGCGTCATGCCGCGCGGTGCCGCCGCGGCGTTGCAGGGCGGCACCCAGGATCGGGTAGCGCATGCCCGGGCCGATGTTCAGCGGCGGGCAGAACGCCTTCGCCTCCTCGGGGCTCAGCCACTCGTTATCGACGCCGGCGGCGCGGTTCGCGTGCACGTGGCGCTTGAACACCTGAACGTCGTGGATGTTATGGGCGAGCATCATCACGCCGCGCGGGCTGAACATGACGTTGTAGTTCAGCGTCTGCGACAGCGTTTCCCACAGCTTTACGGCGTGATCGTACAGCTTGGCGCTCTCGTTAAACAGGTAGTTGGAGCGGATGATCGTCGTGTTGCGGCCGGTGTTGCCGCCGCCGATCCAGCCGCGCTCCAGCACCGCGATGTTGCGCAGCCCGTGGTCGGCGGCGAGGTGGAATGCCGTGCCGAGCCCATGTCCGCCGCCGCCGATCACGACCGCGTCGTAGGCCGGTTTCGGGCTCGCCGACCGCCATTGCGGCGTCCACTTCGTGTGGCCCGACAATCCGTGACGCAGCAACGACAGCCCGGAGAATTTCTGCATGACCCTGTCAATACCTCCGCGACGGCACGCTGTCGCCTGCTTGTCTATATCAGATCGGTCCGCGCCGCCGATCGCAAGGGGCTTCGACCTCAATCGACCCGATAACCGAGCCGCTCGATCGCGGGAAGCAGCACCGGAACGACCGGCTCCAACTGGGCGCGATAGTGCCGCCACCGGTCGAGCGAGCGGTCGTGCACCGGCTCCGTCACCTGGGCGTAGCTGGCCGTCGCCGCGTGCCGCCGGTTTTCGTGCGCCCGCAGATGGGCCGGCGCGAACGGAACACCGATGAAATCCAGCATACGGCGCACGACAAGCTCCTGATCGGCTATCAGCCGCTCATAGCGGATTTCGAGCATGTTCGTGACCATTTGGGAGCGGTAATGCTCGGTCAGGTCGGCAATCAGCGCGTAGTGGCGCGCCGTCGTCTCGAGCGAGGCGGAGCAGTTAAAACCGTGGGTCAGGTTGTTCGAGTAGACCGATAGAACGACGTCGAGCGGATGGCGCACGACGTGGATCACCGGGACGTGCGGGAACAACAGCCGGATCAGCCCCAAATGCATCTCGTTCAACGGCATTTTGTCGGTGAACAACGCCGGGTCCGGTCCGATGCCGAATAGCGATGCGCGGCGAAGATAATGATCGCGCAGGGTCTCGAGCCCGTCCGCCCGGTCGCCCAGCCACAACTCGGACAGCGCCTCCGGATACGGAAGCGGGCTGTCGAGCAAGCGTGGCATCGCGGCCGTCACCTCCCACAACAGCGGCAACTCGCCGCCCGCCGCGATCGCCGGGGTGGCGGTCAGGATCTGCTCGACCAGCGTGGTGCCGGAGCGGGGAAAGCCGACGATGAACACCGGCTGCGGCCCATCGCTCCGGATTTTTGCGCGCGGCAGGTGGGCGAGGCGGGCGGCGGTGAAGAAGCCTTTGAGCCGGGATGCCAAACCGGCCGCCGTGGCCGCCGCGTATTGCGGCTTGCCGGCATCCCGCATCGCCGCCCGGCCCGCGTCGAAGGCGGCGAACGCCTCCTCGAACCGCCCGGCGCGGTCGAGCAGCCGTCCCCGCTCCAGCATCTGTTCGCCGGTCAGCGCCGCCCCGTCCGCCGCCCCGTCCGCCGCCCCGTCCGTCAGCGCGAGCGCCGCCGCGACCCGGCCCTCGCGGCCGAGCAAGGTCGCGCGCAACGGCCGGATCGCCGTGTGGTCCGGTTGCAGGAACGCCGCCTTGTCGAGCAACTCCGTCGCGCGGCCGATCCGGTGGTCCGCCTCCTCCAGCCGCGCCCATTCGAGCAGCACGTCGATTTCGGCCGGCGCCGCCGCGTGGCTCTCCGCGTACAGCGCCCGGCCCTCCGCCATGCGGCCCTGCATCCGCAGGCACAGCGCGTAGTTGGCCAGCACGATCGGATCCCGCCGCCCCGAAAGTTCGAGCGCACGGGCAAAGTGGAACGCGGCCGCGTGCGGTTTCAGGGCGTCTGTCAGCACCATCGCCATGACGACATGCGATTGCGGATCGAGCGGCGCGATCCGGACCGCGTTGCGGGCGTTGATCAGTGCGCCGGCCAACTCGCCCCGTTGCATCAGGCGCAACGCCAGGTCCTGCGTCGCGCGGCCGTCGTTCGGGTCCAGTTTCACCAACCGCCCGACCAGCGCCTCGACTGCCGGAAGGTCGTGTTCGGCAAGGCGGATGCGAGACAACGCCCACAGCGCTTCGCGGTGGCCGGGCTGCCGGTTCAGGATGTCGAGGCATTCGCGTTCGGTGCCGGGCGGCGAGACGGCGTCGCCGCCCTGCGGCCCCAGTGCTGCCAGGTCAGCGGCGCAGCAACGGTCCCGCGGAAGGCCGCTGCCGCACTCACAAAGATGTCGGTCCGGCACGACCGTCATTTGGCATATCGCGCCCCCTCGCGTCACTACGATCCTCGCGATAGGCTCCGCGCATGGAGGAATGCGATTACGTCGTCGTCGGTGCCGGCTCGGCCGGTTGCCTGCTCGCGAACCGGCTGTCGGAGCGGCCCGGCACGCGGGTCTGCCTGCTGGAGGCGGGCGGGCGGGACAACTGGATCTGGTTCCACGTCCCGATCGGCTACATCTTCGCCATCGGCAATCCGCGCGCCGACTGGATGTTCAAGACCGAGCTGGAGCCGGGGCTCGGCGACCGCGCGATAAACTATCCGCGCGGCCGTGTGCTGGGCGGCAGCTCGTCCATCAACGCCATGATCTACATGCGCGGACAGCAGGCCGATTACGATCATTGGCGCCAGCTCGGGCTGCCCGGCTGGGGCTGGGACGACGTGCTGCCGATGTTCCGCCGCCACGGCGACCACTTCCTCGGCGACACCGAGCACCATGGGTCCGGCGGCGAGTTGCGGGTCGAGGCGGGACGGATGCGATGGGACGTGCTGGACGCGTTTCGCGAGGCCGCGATCATGTCCGGCATTCCGGCGACGGCCGACTTCAACACCGGCGACAACGAGGGCGTCGCGTATTTCCAGGTCACGCAAAAGAACGGCCGCCGCTGGTCGGCGGCGCGCGGGTTCCTGAAGCCGGCGATGAACCGGCCGAACCTCGCCGTGCACACCCACGCGCTGGCGCAGCGGATCGTGTTCGACGGAACGCGCGCGGTCGGCGTGGAATACATCAAGGACGGCGTCCGGCGGGAAATCCGCGCGACGAAAGAGGTGATCCTGTCGTGCGGCGCGGTCGGCTCGCCGCACCTGTTGCAGCTCTCCGGCGTCGGCAACCCCGAACTGCTGGCCCAACACGGCATCGCGGTGGTCCACGACCTGCCCGGCGTCGGCGAGAACCTGCAGGACCATCTTCAGCTTCGCCCAATGTACCGCGTGAAGGGCGTCCGCACGCTCAACGAGGAATACCGGTCCTGGCGGCACCGCGCCGTGATGGGCGCGCAATATGCCCTGAAGCGAAGCGGGCCGCTGACGATGGCGCCGTCGCAGCTCGGCGCGTTCACCCGCTCCTCGCCGGAATACGCGACGCCGAATTTGCAGTTTCACGTCCAGCCCTTGTCGCTCGAACGGTTCGGCGAGGCGCTGCACACGTTCCCGGCGTTTACCGCCAGCGTCTGCAACCTGCGTCCGACCAGCCGGGGCAGCATCCGCCTCAACTCCCCCGACCCCGCGACGCCGCCGTCGATCCGGCTGAACGCGCTAACGACACCGGAGGACGAGCGTGTCGCGTGCGACGCGCTGCGGCTGGTGCGGCGGATCGTGGCGCAACCGCCGTTGCAGGCGTTTCACCCGGAGGAGTTCAAGCCGGGTCCCGAATTGCAGACCGATGCCGAGTTGCTGGCGGGCGCGAGGGCGATCGGCACCACGATCTTCCACCCGGTCGGGACGGCGAAGATGGGCACCGACGGCGACCGCATGGCCGTCACCGATGCGCGCCTTGCGGGTGCGCGGGCTGCACGGTTTGCGCGTGGTCGATGCCTCGATCATGCCGAGCATCGTGAGCGGCAACACCAACTCGCCGACGCTGATGATCGCGGAAAAGGGCGCCGCGATGATCCTGGCGGATTTATAGGCGGCAGCGCAGCCGGTGGGCGAGTTCGCCGACCAGACCACGGCGAAACACCAGCACGCAGACGACGAAGATCGCACCCTGGATGACCACGACCCACGCGCCGAGCGGGGCGAGGTAGTATTGCATCGCAACGACGATGAGGGCGCCGACGATCGGCCCGAACACGGTGCCGATGCCGCCGAGCAGGACCATCAGCACCACGAGACCGGACGTGCTCGTGCCGACATCCGACAGTGTCTGGATGCCCATCACCAGCGCCTTCGTGCCGCCCGCGATGCCGGCCAGCGTCGCGGCGATGACGAACACGATCCACTTGTAGTGGGCGGCGTTGTAGCCGAGCGAGATGGCGCGCGGCTCGTTGTCGCGGATCGCCTTCACCACTTGGCCGAACGGCGAGTTGATCGTGCGGCGGACGAGCAGCACGCCGGCCAGGAAGATCACCGCGACCAGAAGATACATCGCAAGGTCGTTCCGAAGCGGGACGACCCCGAACAGCGCGCCGCGCGGGATGCCCAAAATGCCGTTCTCGCCGCCGGTGATGTCGGTCGCCTGCACCGCCGCGAAGTAGACGATCTGCGCCAGGGCCAGCGTGATCATCGTGAAGTAAATCGTCTGCCGCCGGATCACGAGCCAGCCGAACACCACGCCCAGCGCGCCACCCGCGAGACCGCCCGCCAAGATGCCGAGTTCGGGCGTGAGGCCGATCGATTGCGTCAGATAGCCGCACACGTAGCCGCCGAGGCCGAAATACGCCGATTGCCCGAGCGAGAGCAGTCCGACCGATCCCATCAGCAGGTTCGTGCCCATGGCGAACAGGCCGTACAGCATGACCTGCATGACCACGATCGGGTACAGGACGAACGGCGCGACGATCACGGCGACGACGAGCAGGATGAAGGCGCGCCGTTCGGCGGTGGTAAAGCCGGAGATCACGCGACCTTGCCGAACAGGCCGGCGGGGCGCGCGAGCAGCACGATCGCCATGACGACGAACACGACGACGGCCGATCCGGGCGGGTAGAACACGTCGGTAAAGCCCTCGATCACGCCAAGCCCGAACCCGGTGAGGATGGCGCCGCCGATCGAGCCCATGCCGCCGATCACCACGACGGCGAACACGGTGTTGATCAGCTCGTCGCCCATGCCCGGACTGACCGAGTACAGCGGTGCGGCGAGCACGCCGGCCAGTGCGGCCAGTGCCACTCCGCCGGCGAAGGTCAGCGCGATCAGGCGCGGCACGTTGACGCCGAACGATTGCACCAGCGACGGGTTTTCGGTGGCCGCCCGCAGCAGTGCGCCGAGCCGTGTCTTCTCGATCGCGAACCAGGTCGCGAAGCAGATCACGATGGACGCCACGACGACGAAGCCGCGATAGATCGGCAGATACATGAACGGGAGTCGCAGGATTCCCGCCAGCGCGTGCGGCGTCTGGTAGCTGACGCCGGAGACGCCGAAATAGCGCGTCGCCACGCCCTGCAGCACCTGCGCGATGCCGAACGTGAGCAGCAGGCCGTACAGGATATCGAGCTTGTAGATGCGCCGGATCACCGTTCGTTCGAGCACGTAGCCCAGCGCGCCGACGATCAGCGGGGCGCAGATCAGCGCGCCCCAGAAGCCGATGCCGGCATAGGTCAGCAGCCCCCAGGCGACGAACGCGCCGACCATGAACATGGCACCGTGGGCGAAGTTGATGATGTTCAGCAGGCCGAAGATGATCGCGAGCCCCATCGACAGCATCGCGTAGAACGAGCCGTTGCTGACGCCGAGCAGCAACTGGCTGAACAGCAGCGGCAGCGGCTTGCCCAGGAACATCGTCATCGGCGGAGCTTTAAATCTTCACGAGCGGGCAGCCCTCGGTCGCCATCGGCGAGAACGTCTGGTCGGCTTGCGTCGTGTGCAGCAGGTCGTAATAATCCCACGGAATGCTGCTTTCGCCGGGCTTCTTCACGCGGAACAGGTAGGACGGGCACATGAACCGGCCATCCTCGCGGATCGAGCACTCGCCGAACGCGTCGTCGCTGGTCGGCATCTTCTTCATCTGCGCCACGATGTCCGAGCCGCTTTTATTGGCCGCGTCGATGCCGATCGCGTCGACGGCCTTCATGAAGTGGATCGTGCCGGAATAGCAGCCGGCCTGCGCCATCGACGGATAGTTGTCGGGCGTCTTCGGCAGCACGCGCTTGGTGAACGCGCGCGTGCGGTCGTTCATGTTCCAGTAGAAGCTCTCGGTCAGCACCAGCCCCTGCGCGATGTCCAGACCGAGGCCGTGGATGTCGTTCAGGTAGATCAGCAGGCCCGCGATCTTCATCCCGCTCTCGGTGATACCGAATTGCTGCGCCTGCTTGATCGCGTTCACCGTGTCCTTGCCGGCATTCGCGAGCCCCAGCACCTGCGCGCCCGACGATTGCGCCTGCACCAGGAACGACGAGAAATCCGTGGTCTGCGGAAACGGGTAGGCGACGTCGCCGACGACCGTGCCGCCGGCCGCCTTCACGACGGCGCTGGTCTGGTCGCGCAGCAACTGCCCGAACGCATAGTTCGCGGTGATGAAGAACCAGCTCTTGCCGCCGGCGGCCACCATCGCGCCGCCGGTCGAGTGCGACAGCATGTACGTGCTCGTACGTCCAGTGGATCGTGCTGGCGTTGCATTTCGGCCCGGTCAGTGCCGACGTGGCGGAATTCGAGTTGATATAGGCCTTGTTCTTCTCACCGGCGACGGCGGCGATGGCGAGCCCGACGGCGGAGTTCGGCACGTCGATGATCATGTCGACGCCGCTGTCGTACCATTGGCGCGCGAGCCCGGCACCGATGTCCGGCTTGTTCTGGTGGTCGCCCTTGATGACGGTCACGTCGTAGCCCTTGGCGGACGCGCCCCAATCCTCCAGCGCCTGGCGCACGCACGCGACCGACGTCTCGCCGCCGATATCGCTGTACGTGCCGGAGAAGTCGCTGCACACGCCGATGGTGAGCGGCTTGCCCGCCGCCCGCGCGCGGCGCAGCGGCAGCGTGACCGCGCCGGCTGCGATCGCGGAACCCAGGATGGTGCGCCTTGTGACGTCGATCATCGGTGTTCTCCCCAAAGACGTTTAAACGCCGAGCCTTCTGTGCAACTGCTCTTCGCGCGCCGCGAGCTCGCTGTTCGGTATCATGTCCACAACCCGGCCGTTTTCGACCACGTAGTGCCGGTCGGCAACCCTGGCCGCGAACCTGAAATTCTGTTCGACGAGCAGCACCGTAAAGCCACGCCGTTTGATCTCTGCGATCGTGGCACCGATCTGCTGGACGATCACCGGTGCCAGCCCCTCGGTCGGCTCGTCGAGCAGCAACAGCTTCGCACCGGTGCGGAGGATGCGCGCGATCGCCAGCATCTGCTGCTCGCCGCCCGACAGTTTCGTGCCCGGACTTTTCGCGCGTTCCTTCAGATGCGGGAACAGGGTGTGGATCTCGGCGACCGTCATGCCGCCCGGCCCCACGACCGGCGGCAGCAGCAGGTTCTCGGTGACGTTGAGACCCGCGAAGATGCCGCGCTCCTCGGGGCAGAACCCGATCCCTGCACGCCCTACCACGTCCGGCCGCGCGCCGATCATCTCCCGGCCGCGAAACACGATGCTGCCTTCCCGGCGCGGCACCAAGCCCATGATCGACTTCAGCGCCGTCGTCTTGCCCGCCCCGTTGCGGCCGAGCAGCGTCACGACCTCGCCCTCATGCAGGTCGAAGTTCATCCCGTGCAGGACATGGCTTTCGGCGTACCAGGCGTTCAGGTCCCTGATCTCAAGCATGGTCGGTGCCGAGATACGCCGCGATCACGTCCGGGTTCTTCGAGACGGCCTCGTAGCCGCCCTCGGCCAGGACACGGCCGCGCATCAGCACCGTGATCCGGTCCGACAGCCCCGCCACCACCGACAGATTATGTTCGACCATCAGAATGGTCCGTCCCGCGCGAAGCCGGCGGATGAGTGCCACGATCTGCCCGACATCGCCCTCGGTCATGCCGGCGGTCGGCTCGTCGAGCAGCATCAGCACCGGATCGAGCGCCAGCGTGGTCGCGATTTCCAGCGCCCGCTTGCGGCCATACGGAAGCTCGGCCGCCGGCGTGTCGGCCGCCGCCGACAGCCCGACATCGGACAGCAGCTCGCGCGCCCGCTCGTCGTAGCGGCGCAGCACGCCGTCCGAACGCCAGAAATCGAAATTCGCGCCACGGGCCCGCTGCAGCGCGATCCGGACGTTTTCGAGCGCCGTCAGGTGGCCGAACACCGCCGAAATCTGGAAGCTGCGGACCATGCCGCGACGGGCGATCTCGGCCGGTCTCAAGCGGGTGATGTCCTGGCCCTGGAACCGGATGCCGCCGCCGTCGGGCCGCAGGAACTTCGTGAGCAGGTTGAAGCATGTCGTCTTGCCGGCACCGTTCGGCCCGATCAGCGCATGGATGCTGCCGGTTTCGATCCGTAGGGCGACATCGCTCACCGCGGCGAAACCGCCGAAAATCTTGGTCAGGCCGAAGGTTTCGAGGATAGCCTCGCCCAACCGCTTGCGTCCCTTGCTCCCGCGCAAAAAGTCGCACGCGGGCCGGTGGGGCGCAACGCCCGCCGCTAGGCCGCGAACGCCCGCTCGGCCAGCCGCGCGAGCGCCAGCAGCGCCTCGTCGCCATGCCGCCGCCCCACCATCTGCAACCCGACCGGCAGCGCACCGGCCGGCCGGGGCACCGGCAACGAGATCGCCGGCAGCATCGGGACCATGTTGAATGGGCCGCACATATCGAGGCCGGTGAACCGCCCCGCCGCGTCGTTGCCCGCGTAATCGTCGTCGGTTCGCTCCACCGGCGGCGGCAGAATGGCGCAGGTCGGGCACAGCAGCGCCTCGTGCGTTCCCAGCACGTTCATCATGTCGCGCCACATCCGGCTTCGCACCAGCTCGATCCGCTTGACCGCCGGGGCCGTGAGCGAGTCGCCGAGCCGCATCAACGCAAGCACGTTGGGGTCCAGGCGCTCGGCGAACTCGGCCCTGCGGTCGCCGAAATACGCCGCCATGAACACGCCCCAGAGGTCGGTCCAGCGATCGACCACCTCGCGGGTCCAGGGGATATCCACCTCCGTCACGATCGCGCCCGCGTCGCGCAGCAATTCGACTGCCGCCGTGATCGCGTCGCGCACCGGCTCGGCCACCGCGAAGAAGCCGAGGTCCATCGAGAGCGCGAATTTTCGGCCCGCTAGCCCTGTTCCGGCGTGGGTCGCCGCCTCGTCGAACACCAGCGGCAACGAGAACGGGTCCTCGTCGCTCGGCCCGGCGGCGGCCGCCATGAACAGCGCCGCGTCGTCGACGGTGCGGGCGAGGGGGCCGAAATGGGAGATGTCGTCGAACAGGCTCGGCAGGATGGTCATCGGAATGCGCCCGAGGCTCGGTTTCAGCCCGACGACGCCGCAGAACGCGGCCGGGATGCGGACCGAGCCGCCCATGTCGGTCCCCTCCGCGAACGGCACGCAGCCGCCCGCCACGGCGGCACCCGATCCGCCGGACGACCCGCCCGGCGACCGGCTCGGGTCCCTCGGGTTGCGGGTGACGCCCCAGCGCGGGCTGCTGGTGAAGCCGGAATGGGCGAACTCCGGGGTCGTCGTCTTGCCGACCAGCACAGCCCCGGCCGCCTGCAACCGCCGCACCACCAGTGCGGTTTCGGTCGCCGGGGTATTGCCGACCGCTCCAGGACCCGAGCGTGGTCGGCACGCCCTCGGTCGGCGTCATGTCCTTGGCCGCGAACGGCACGCCCAGCAGCGGCAACCTGTCGCGTTCATCGGGCGGCATCCGGTCCAGCGCGGCGGCTGCCGACATGGCGGCGTCGTCCATGATCGCCACGAACGCGTTGCAGGGGGCGAGTGCCCGGCATCGCGCCAGGCTCGCCGCGACCATGTCGGAGGCGCTGGCGTGACCGGCGCGGATGGCGGCGGCGATGGCTCGGGCGGGCTGGTCCAGAAGATCGGTCATGGCGGCAGCTTGCCGGTTCCCCGTCCCCCTAGGCAAATAGCCCGATCAACGCCGGAGACCGCATTGTTCCACGTCAAGCAGCCTAGCCCGGAAACCGCCGCCGACACGCGCCAGACCGAGACACTGGTCGCCGACATCTTGTCCCGGGTGCGGGCGGAGGGCGACGCGGCGGTGCGCGATTTCAGCCGCCGCTTCGATCAGAGCGACCGAGAAAACCTCGAGGTCACGGCGGACGAGCGGCGCGCGGCGGTGGACGGCCTGGCCCCGCAGACACGGGCCGACACCGAGTTCGCGATCGCCAACGTACGCGCCTTCGCCGAGGCGCAGCTCGCGACCATCCTGCCGCTCGAGATCGAGACGATCCCCGGCGTGAAGCTCGGCCACCGCGTCATCCCGATCGCGCGCGTCGGCGCATACGTGCCCGGCGGCCGCTACCCGCTGCTGTCCGCGCCGGTGATGACGATCGTCCCCGCGCGGGTCGCCGGCTGCGACGAGGTGATCGCCTGCCTGCCCCCCAACGCGCATCCGGCGATGGTCGCCGGCTGCCACCTGTCCGGGGCCGACCGCATCTTCCGCATCGGCGGCGCGCAGGCGATCGCGGCGATGGCGTTCGGCACGGAGACGGTGCCGGCCGTGGACAAGATCGTCGGCCCCGGCAATGCGTTCGTGAACGAGGCGAAGCGTCAGGTGTTCGGCCGCGTCGGCATCGACCAGCTCGCCGGGCCGAGCGAGATTTACGTGCTGGCCGACGAGACGGGCGACGCGCGCACCATCGCGACCGATCTGCTGGCGCAGGCGGAACACGATATCCGCACCCGCGTCGGCCTGATCACGACAAACGAGGCGCTCGCGCGGGCCACGCTGGCCGAGGTGGAGCGGCAACTGGGCGACCTGTCGACCGCCGCCGTGGCGCGTCAGGCCTGGGACAGTTTCGGCGAGATCGCCGTCTGCGCCGACGACGACGAGATGATCGCGTATTCGGACAAGATCGCGGCCGAACATCTGCAGGTCCACACGCGCGACCCGCACGCGCTCTCGGCACGGCTTCGCAACTACGGGTCGTTGTTCGGCGGCACGATGAGCAGCGTCGTCTATTCCGACAAATGCTGCGGCACCAACCACACGCTGCCGACGATGGGGGCCGCACGGTACACCGGCGGTTTGTGGGTCGGATCGTACGTGAAGATCGTCACGCATCAATGGCTCGACGAGCGCGGCGTCGCGGCGGTGGCCCCGGCGGCCGTGCGGCAAAGTGCCAGCGAGACGCTGGAAGGTCATCGCCGCGCCGCCGCCCGCCGGCTGGAATGGCTACAGCTTTCGGTCCCGTGATCGCGGGCGCGCCTTCACGGGACCGAGCCGGATCCAGGTCGGCGCGTGATCGCTCGCGTGCTCCCGGCCGCGCACGTCGCGGTCGACGCCGGCCTCGACCAGCCGGCCCGCGATCGACGGGCTCAGCAGGACGTGGTCGATGCGGAGTCCGGCATCGCGGCCGTATGCGTTCCTGAAGTAATCCCAGAACGTGTAGATGCGCTCGTCGGGGTGAAGCGTGCGGATCGCGTCGGTCCAGCCCTGGGCCAGCAACCCGTGGAACGCCTCGCGGACCTCCGGGCGAAACAGCGCGTCGGTCAGCCAGCGCTCCGGTTTGTAGACGTCGAGATCGGTCGGCATGACGTTGTAGTCGCCCGCGAGCACGACCGGCGCGCCGCTCGCGAGCAGGTCGGCGGCGTGGGCGGTGAACGCCTCGAACCAGGCGAGCTTGTAGTCGAATTTCGGGCCGGGCGCCGGATTGCCGTTCGGCAGATACAGGCAGCCGATCAGGACGCCGTTCACGGCAGCCTCGATATAGCGGCTCTGGTTCGGATCGGGGTCGCGGGGCAGGCCGCGCCGCGTCTCCACCGGGTCGCCGCCGCGCGCCAGCATCGCGACGCCGTTCCAGCTTTTCTGACCGAGCCAGATCGCGCCGTAGCCCGCCTCACGGATCGCCTCGGCGGGGAACTTCTCCTGCGTGGTCTTAAGTTCCTGCAGGCAGACGACATCCGGTTGCGCCTCGGCGAGCCACTGGAGCAAGGCCGGCAACCGCCCGTTCACGCCGTTGACGTTGAAGGTCGCAATCTTCACCGGAGCTCTCCTTCTCCCTCGGGAGAGGGCCGGGGTGAGGGGGGCAACGCACTCGAAATACACTAGCCTCCATTCCGCAAACCCTCATCCCGGCCCTCTCCTAGCGGGAGAGGGAGAAGAAAGCTTTTCGTCCACGATGAACTCGCTCCGCACCCGGCTACTCGGCCTTTGGGCGTTGTCCCTGATCGCCTGCGTGGCGGTGGGGTTTCTGTTGCTGCAACTCTATCAGCAATCGACGGTGGCGCGGGTCGGCCGGGCCGAAGCCGTCGTCGCCCGCGCGTGCGACCTTATCCGCGACCGCTACAGCTTCTACGCCGCCGGCTGGCCCGGCCCGATCCCGGGACAGTTCGGCACCGATCTGCGCACCGATCTCGCCAACGCGGTCGGCGTGGCGTTGACCGATCAGACCGGGGTGGAGGGCGGCATCTGGCAATCGGATACAGGCGCGCTGGCCTATGCCTTCCCGACCTACGAGGGCACCGGGCCGAAGACCGATCTGCCGGTCGCCGAGCGCGACCAGATCCAGGCGGTCAACCAGCAAGCGGTGCGCGACGAGCAATCGGTCGATCGCCGGGCGACATCCGGCCTGCAGACGATCCTGCTGCACGCGTGCCCCCTGTCCGGCCCGATCGGCGGCCTGACCGCCTGGACGATGACCCGCGTTCGGGCGTTCGAGGGGTTCAATCCCCTGCAGCTCGGCCTCGGCGTGCTGCTCGCGCTGATGGTGACCATGTCCGCGTGGCTCGGACGCATGCTGCTCGTCTGGGGTCGTCACGTACGCGGAATCGAGGGCGCGTTGCACGACACCGGCCCCGGCGGGATGCCGACCATAGCGCGCACCGGCGAGCGGGAGCTGGACCAGATCATCGACGCGCTGAACGGGGCAGGGCAGCGCGTCGGCGAGGCGCGGGCGGAGGCGGATGCGATGGCGGTGCGGGCCGCGAAGGCGGAGCGCCTTGCCGCACTCGGCCGGGTCGCCGCCGGCATCGCGCACGAAATCCGCAATCCGATCGCGGCGGCGCGTCTGCAGGGCGAGAACGCGCTGGCCGGCGACGATACCAGGCGGCGGGAGGCGATCGGCGACATGCTCGACCAGATCGAGCGGCTGGACGGGCTGGTCGGCGAGTTGCTCGCAATGACGCAGCGGGTCGAGCCGAAGCCGGTGCCGGTCGATCTGGCCGCGTTCCTCGCGGGCCAGATCGCACTGCACGCCGAAACCGCTTCCGCCAAATCGTTGACGGTCTCGGTCGAGAACGCGGCCGGCACCGCCGTGCTCGACCCCGCCGTGATCGGCCGCGTGCTGGGCAATCTGATCACCAACGCCATCCGTCATGCGCCGCGCGCCGGCTCGGTGATCGTCGCCGTCGAGCGGCCGGATCATCTGCTCATCCTCACGGTCGCCGATACCGGGCCGGGCGTTCCGGCCGACATGACCGAGCGACTGTTCGAGCCGTTCGTCACCGGCCGGCCCGACGGCACCGGCCTCGGCCTGTCGATCGCGCGCGAGCTGGCGGACGCGCATGGCGGCCGGCTGGTGCTCCGCAGCGCCTCGGCCGGTGCCGTGTTCGCGCTCGAAATCCCGCAGGAGGCGTGTTGGCCAAAATCCTGATCGTCGACGACGACCGCGCGTTGCGCCGCGCCGTCGCGACCGCGCTCGGCGACCTCGGCCACGAGGCGGCGGAGGCGGCGGACGGCGAGGCGGCGCTCGCGTGGCTGTCGCGCAACGAGGCCGACGCCGTGCTGCTCGATCTGCGCATGCCGGGGATGGACGGCATGGACGTCCTGCGCCGCATCCGCGCGAAGCCGAACGCGCCGCCGGTGGCCGTGCTGACCGCCGTGCCGACGAGCGACAACACGATCGAGGCGATGCGGCTGGGGGCCGCCGACCATCTGGCCAAGCCGATCGGCCGCGACGGCCTGCGCGCGTTGCTCGCCCGCATGCTGCCGGCCGAAACCGCGCCGGCCGCCCCGGTGTCCGGCGCGAAGGAGGGCGATCTCGTCGGGTCGAGTGCCGCCATGCGCGACATCCAGAAATCGATCGGCCTGCTGGCGGACAGCGACGCGACGGTATTGCTGTTGGGCGAGACCGGCACCGGCAAGGAGGTCGTGGCGCACGCGATCCATCGCCACGGCCGGCGCGCGAAGGCGGCGTTCGTGCCGGTGAACTGCGCCGCGATCCCGGCCGAACTGCTCGAGAGTCTGCTGTTCGGCCATGTGCGCGGCGCGTTCACCGGCGCCATCGCGGACCGGGCCGGGTCGTTCCGCGACGCGCAGGGCGGCACGCTGTTCCTGGACGAAATCGGCGACATGGACCTCGCCATGCAGGCCAAACTGCTGCGGACGCTGCAGGAGCGGGTGGTGACCCCGGTCGGCGGCCGGCCGGTGCCGATCGACGTGCGGGTGATCGCGGCCACCCACCGCGACCTGCTGCAGGGCGTGCGCGACGGGAAGTTTCGCGAGGATCTGTATTACCGGCTCGGCGTGGTGCCCGTGGCATTGCCGCCCCTGCGCGAGCGGCTGGCCGACATCATCCCGCTCGCCGAACACTTCCTGGCGCTCTCGGCCGATAGCGGTCCGCCGAAGCGCCTGTCGGCCGAGGCGGCGTCCCGCCTGCTGGCCCACCCCTGGCCCGGCAACGTGCGCGAGCTGCTGAACGCGATGAAGCGGGTGGCGACCCTGGTGCGGCGGCCGGTCATCGCCGCCGAGGATCTCGGCTTTCTGGCGTCGCACCCGGTGACCGCGAACGGAGTCGATTGGCTGGCCGGAACGCTGCCGGAGGCGGTCGAGCGGGTGGAGATCGAGCTGATCCGGCGTGCGCTTGAAAGCGTCCGGCGGCAACCGCGCGCAGGCGGCCGAACAGCTCGGGATCCGCCGGCAGCTGCTGTACCAAAAACTCGAGCGGTATGGCCTCGCGCCGTCCGCTAATGGGACTGGCCCCGTCCCCGAAACGGACGTTGTGGAGCCGCTGGAGTAGTGCGAGGCCATGCTTAATCAATGTGTTAAGGCGTGGCACGCCGGTTGCGATGGGTGGCGTGGGCACTGAGCCCATGAAGACGGAGACGACGATGAGAACCAAGCATTGGCTGCTGGCCGCCACCCTACTGATGGGCGCCGGCGGGATCGCAGCCGCACAGGGTGTGGCGACGTACGACGCCAGCCAGCTGCCGGCGATCCAGGGCAAGGTCGCCGAATACAGCCTGACGCCGCGCGGCGATGTCGACGGGCTGATCCTCGAGGACGGAACGGAGGTGCACCTGCCGCCGCATCTCGGCACGCAGCTGGTCTTCGCGGTCAAGCCGGGCGACGCGGTCACCATCCACGGCCTGAAGGCGAAGGCCCTGTCGATGGTGCAGGCGATGTCGGTCAAGAACGACGCGACCGGCACCACCGTGACCGACAACAAGGCCGGAGGCCCGCCCGGCCCGCACGAGCAGCGTCAGGCGCTGAACGCGACCGGCGTGATCAAGGCGCAGCTGCACGGGCCGCGCGGCGACCTGAACGGTGCGCTGCTGCAGGACGGGACCATCGTTCGCCTGCCGCCGCCGGAAGCGCAGCGGCTCGCGTCGATGCTGACGGCCGGTGCGCCGATCATGGTGCAGGGCGAGGGCGTCGAAGGCCCGCTCGGTCGCGTGATCGAGGCGCGGTCGATCGGCCCCGACGCCGGACATTTGAGCCAGGTCGCGGCACCCCCGCCGCATCCCGGCCACCGTCCGCCGGGCGGTCCGGGTATGGGACACAAGCCGGGGCCGGACGGGCGTGCCCCAGGCGACGCGCCGCCGGCCGGAGCCGCTGGTCCGGCACCTGACGCGCCGCCGCCCGCCCAGTAACCGCTGAGTTAACCCGCGTCCGTCGCCATAGCGCCGGTCGCGGCCTCCGGGGCCAGCGCCCGTTCGGTCGGGCTGACGGCATCGGGATCGTGCCGCATGGCGCGCGCGACCAGCGGGTCGACGTCCGTGGGATCCTCGGCGAGATGGTGGCGGAATGTCGCCACCATCTTCGGCGTCCAAAAGGCTTCGAGGTGACGGCGAACGCCCGCCTCCGCCTCGTCGTCGGGATACGAGTGGAAGAATTGCGCGATCTGGTTGGCCATCGCGGCCAGCTTGCCCGGTTGCATGTCAGTCGGCCGCGTCGAGCTCGGCCGCGACGCGGGTCAGCGCCACATCCTCGTCCATGAAGCGCGCCTGCCATTCCGACATCTGGTTCGTCTTGCGCACCTGAACGGCGGTGACCTTGTACTCCGGGCAGTTGGTCGCCCAGTCGCTGAAGTCGGTCGTGATCACGTTCGCCCCGGTCTTCGGATGATGGAACGTCGTGTACACGACGCCCGGCTGCATCCGCTCGCTGATCCGCGCCCGGAGCGTCACATCGCCCGACCGGCTTTCGAGCCGCACCAGATCGCCGTCGAGCACGCCACGGCTCTCCGCGTCGGCAGGGTGTATCTCGAGCAGATCCTCCTCGTGCCAGCGGCTGTTCTCGGTCCGCCTCGTCTGCGCGCCGACGTTATACTGCGACAGGATGCGCCCCGTGGTCAGGATCAGCGGGAACAGCGGCCCGGTGCGCTCATCGGTCGGGATGTATTCGGTAATCATGAACCGGCCTTTGCCGCGCACGAACCGGTCGACATGCATCATCGGCGTGCCGTTCGGCGCCGCGTCGTTGCACGGCCATTGCAGCGAGCCCAGTTCGTCGAGCCGGTCGTACGAGACGCCTTTGAACGTCGGCGTGGTGGCCGCGATCTCCGCCATGATCTCGGCCGGATGCGCGTAGTCCATCGGGAAGCCGAGCGCGTTCGAAAGCGCCACCGTCACCTCCCAATCCGCCATCCCGCCCAGCGGCGGCATCACGCGGCGCACCCGGCTGATCCGGCGCTCGGCGTTGGTGAACGTGCCGTCCTTCTCGAGGAACGACGAACCGGGCAGGAACACATGCGCGTATTTCGCCGTCTCGCACAGGAACAGATCCTGCACGACGATGCACTCCATGGCCCGCAGACCGGCGGTCACATGCTGCGTGTCGGGATCGGACTGCGCGATGTCCTCGCCCTGGATATACAGGCCCTTGAAGCTACCCTCGACCGCGTCGTCGAGCATGTTGGGAATGCGCCGCCCCGGCTCGCCGTTCAGCGACACGCCCCACAGATCCTCGTAGATCGCGCGGACATCGTCCTCGGCGACATGCCGGTAGCCCGGGAACTCGTGCGGGAACGAGCCCATGTCGCACGCACCCTGGACGTTGTTCTGCCCGCGCAGCGGGTTCACGCCCGCACCCGGCTTGCCGATGTTGCCCGTCGCCATCGCGAGGTTCGCCATCGCCATGACGGTCGTCGAGCCCTGGCTGTGCTCGGTGACGCCGAGGCCGTAATAGATCGCGGCCGCACCACCGGTCGCATACAGCCGTGCCGCCGCGCGCACGTGCGCCGGATCGACGCCGGTCTTTTCGGCGGTGGCTTCGGGCGAGTTGCGAGGCTCCGCGATGAACCGTGCCCAATGCTCGAACGCCGGCCACTCGCAGCGCTGGTGCACGTAATCGGTCGCGACCAGGCCCTCGGTCACCACGACATGCGCCATCGCGTTGATGAGGGCGACGTTGGTGCCCGGCAGCAGCGGCAGATGGTAATCGGCCTCGACATGCGGCGAGCGCACGAGGTCGATGCGGCGCGGGTCGGCGACGATCAAGCGGGCACCCTCGCGCAGCCGCTTCTTCATCCGCGACGCGAACACCGGATGGCCGTCGGTCGGGTTGGCGCCGATCACCAGGATCACGTCGCTATCGGCGACCGACGCGAAATCCTGCGTTCCGGCCGACGTGCCGAGCGTCGTCATCAGCCCGTACCCGGTCGGCGAGTGGCACACGCGCGCGCAGGTATCGACGTTGTTGTTGCCGAACGCGGCCCGGACCAGCTTCTGGACCAGATACGTGTCCTCGTTCGTGCAGCGCGACGACGTGATGCCGCCGATGCTGTCGCGGCCGTATTGCGCCTGGATGCGGCGGAACTCCGACGCCGCGTGGCCGATCGCCTCGTCCCAGCTCACCTCACGCCAGGGATCGGTGATGGCCGCGCGGATCATCGGCTTCGTGATCCGGTCCTTGTGCGTGGCATAGCCGAACGCGAACCGGCCCTTGACGCACGAGTGACCCTCGTTCGCGTGCCCCTCCTTGTTGGGCACCATGCGAATGACCGTGGTGCCCTGCATCTCCGCCTTGAACGAGCAGCCGACGCCGCAATAGGCGCAGGTGGTGATGACCGAGTGCTCGGGCTGCCCCATCTCGATCACGGCCTTTTCCGTCAGCGTCGCCGTCGGACAAGCCTGCACGCAGGCACCGCAGCGACACGCACTCGCTGCCCATGAAGTCGGTCGGGCCGGGGGCGACGCGCGAGTCGAACCCGCGTCCGGAAATGGTCAGCGCGAACGTGCCCTGCGTTTCCTCGCACGCGCGAACGCAGCGGTTGCAGACGATGCACTTCGACGAGTCGAACGTGAAATACGGATTGCTCTCGTCCTTGCCGAGCGCGAGATGGTTTTCGCCCTCGGTCCCGTACCGCACGTCGCGCAGTCCGACCGTGCCCGCGACATCCTGCAACTCGCAATCGCCATTGGCGGCACAGGTCAGGCAATCGAGCGGATGATCGGAGATATACAACTCCATGACGCCGCGCCGCAGCTTCGCGAGCTGCGGCGTCTGCGTCGTGACCACCATGCCTTCCTCGGCCGGTGTCGTGCACGACGCGGGCGTGCCGCGGCGGCCGGCGATCTCGACGAGGCACATGCGGCACGACCCGAACGGCTCCAGGCTGTCCGTCGCGCACAGCTTCGGGATTTTGGTCCCGAGCATCATCGCGGCCGCCATGACCGACGTGCCGCGCGGCACCGACACGATCTCGCCGTCGATGGTCAGCGTCACGAAATGCTCGCTGACGCGGATCGGCGTGCCGTAGTCGAGTTGCTTGATCAGGCCCATGGGTCGGCTCCTATTCGGCGGCCACGGGAAGCACCGTCGGTCGTCCGAAATCCTCGGGGAAGTGGGTCAGCGCGCTCATCACCGGCACCGGCGTGAGCCCGCCCATGGCGCATAGCGATCCGTCCGCCATGACCGTGCACAGATCCTGCAGCAGCGCCAGATTTTGCTCGCGACGCACATTGGCGACGATGCGGTCGACGACTTCCACGCCGCGCGTCGCACCGATCCGGCACGGCGTGCACTTGCCGCAGCTTTCATGCGCGCAGAACTCGAACGCGAACCGCGCCTGCGCCGCGAGATCGACCGTGTCGTCGAACACGACGACGCCGCCATGTCCGATGAGCCCCTTCGCGGCGGCGAACGCCTCGTAATCGAGCGGCGTGTCCATCAGCGCGTCCGGGAAATAGGCGCCGAGCGGCCCGCCGACCTGCACGGCCCGCACCGGCCGGCCGGTCGCCGTGCCGCCGCCGTATTGCTCGACGATGGTCCGCACCGTGACGCCGAACGGCACCTCGATCAGGCCGCCCCGCCGCACGTTGCCGGCGAGTTGGACGGCGAGCGTGCCGAGCGAACGGCCGACGCCGTAATCCGCGTAGGCTTTGGCACCATTGGCCATGATGAACGGCACGCTGGCCAGGGAGATGACGTTGTTCACGACCGTCGGCTGGCCGAACAGGCCCTTGATCGCGGGCAGCGGCGGCTTGGCACGAACGACGCCGCGCTTGCCCTCGAGCGATTCCAGCAGCGACGTCTCCTCGCCGCAGATATACGCCCCGGCGCCGAGGCGAACCTCCATCGTGAACGCACGGCCGGAGCCGCGAATGTCGGCCCCGAGATAGCCCGCCA
This sequence comes from uncultured Alphaproteobacteria bacterium, assembly GCA_963756975.1. Taxonomy (GTDB): domain Bacteria; phylum Pseudomonadota; class Alphaproteobacteria; order Acetobacterales; family Acetobacteraceae; genus CAVRQM01. The sequence continues at coordinate 2,229,905 of CAVWPS010000002.1, forward strand.
TCTCCGCCGCGCGGATCGCCCGCTGCATGGTCCTAAACGCGTGCGGATATTCCGACCGGCAGTAGACGAAGCCTTTCGTCGCATCGACCGCGAGACCCGCGATCGTCATGCCCTCGATCAGGCTGAGCGGGTCGCCCTCCATCAGCATGCGATCGGCGAAGGTGCCGCTGTCGCCCTCATCGGCGTTGCAGACGACATAGCGCTGCTCGGCCGGGGCGAGGCGGACGGTGTTCCACTTGATGCCGGTCGGGAAGCCCGCACCGCCGCGCCCGCGCAGGCCGGACAGCTTCACCTCGTCGACGATCTCGGTCCCGCTCATCGCGAGCGCGCGGGCGAGGCCGGCGTAACCGCCGTGGGCGACGTAGTCGTCGACCGAGAGCGGGTCGATCACGCCGCACCGGGCGAACGTGAGACGGGTCTGTCCCGCCTGCCAGGGATGATCCTCGGGCCGCCCGATGCCGAGCGCATGCGCGGCCCCGTTCAGGAAGTCCGCGTCGAACAGCCCGGCCACGTCGCCCGGCTTCACCGGCCCGTAGCCGACGCGACCCGCGGGCGTCTCGACCTCGACCAGCGGCTCCAGGAACACCATGCCCCGGCTGCCCGTCCGCACGATCTCGACGGGCGCACCCCGCCGGCTCGCCTCCGCCGTCAGCGCCGCGACCACCCGGTCGGCCCCGAGCGCAATGGCCGCCGCGTCGACCGGAACGAACAGGCGCGTCATGCCCGTGCGTCCGCCACAACGGCGTCGAGCCGGGCGGCGTCGATGCCGGCCAGCGGCTCACCGTCGAGCAAGGCCGCCGGCGCGCAGGCACACAGGCCGAGGCAGAACGTCGGCTCGATCGTCAGCCGTCCGTCCGGGGTGCTGCCGCCCCAGCCGAGCCCAAGCCGGTCGAGCAGATCGCGCGCCATGGCCGCCGCACCCAACGCCTGACACGCCTCCGCCCTGCAGATTTTCAGCACATGCCGGCCGGGAGGCTCGCGACGAAAGTCGTGGTAAAACGTGATCACGCCGAACACCTCGGCCCGCGAGAGATTGAGCGCGGCCGCGATCATCGGCTCCGTCTCGTGCGGGACACACCCGAACTCCGCCTGCAACGCGTGCAGGATCGGCAGCATCGCGCCGGCCATGCCCGGATGCGCCTCGATCACGGCGGCGGCCCGCGCCGCCCCATGCCACTCCGGGGCGGCCGGCCGCGTGTCGTTCGCCGGGTCTCTAAAGCGTTTGGCCATGGCTCGGATCCAAATATGTCGTGGTTGAATAGACAGCGTTTCGACGGCGATGAGCAATCAGCACACCGTGCGCTGACACGGCCCGCTCCGGCCGCCCGGTTAAAATAGGCCTCCCACTTTCGACAGTGTCATATAGAGGCCCCACGCGATCGGCAGCAGCACGCACGCCCATGCTGCGACCATTCCCGCCGACCAGCCGCCGAGCCCGATGCCATACGATCCATCCGCAACCGCCGCGCGACTGCCCTGCGCTGCCGTCAACTCGGCCGGCGTCATGAACCAGCGTTGCGCGAGCGGGCGGACCAGCAGGTTCGCGACCAGTCCGACCGCGAGGAGCCCGGCCATGACATAGAGCGTCTGGTCGTAGACGAATTCCTTCGCGACCTTGGCCTGCTCGGCGCGCTGGCTGATGTAGCTGACCAGAAGCGGCCCCACGACGCCGGCGGTGGACCAGGCGGTCAGCAGGCGGCCATGGATCGCGCCGACGAACTGCGTGCCGAACACGTCGGCCAAATATGCGGGCACGGTCGCGAACCCGCCGCCGTACATCGACAGGATGGCGCAGCAGAACACGACGAACAGCGCCTTGTTGCCGGTGTGGGCCGCCCACGGCGCGCTCGCATAGAGCGCGATCCCGGCGATGAAGAAGATGAAGTAGGTGTTCTTGCGCCCGAGCCGGTCAGAAATCGACGCCCAGAAGAAACGGCCGCCGATGTTGAAGACCGACAACAGCCCGACGAATGCCGCGGCGACCGCTGGCGATGCGATGAACAGCGTCTGCAGCATCGGCGACGCGACGCTCAAAACACCGATGCCGGCGCTTACGTTCGTCAGCAACACGATCCACAGCAGCCAGAATTGCGGCGTTCTGATCGCGCGGTTGAAGTGGACGTGACCCTTGCCGGCCACCGTCCGGGACGAAACCGGGCCGACCCAGCCTTGCGGCGTCCAGTCGGCCGGCGGAATGCGGTAGGCGAAGCTGCCGGCCAGCATGGCAACCAGATAGATCGCTGCAAGAACCAGGAACGTCTGCCACACGCCCGGCCCCGACGCGTCCTTGAACTTCGCCATCAGCAACGTCGCCAGCGGCGCGCCGATCATGGCACCGCCGCCGAACCCCATGATCGCCATGCCCGTCGCCATGCCGCGCCGGTCCGGAAACCATTTCACCAGCGTCGAGACCGGAGAGATGTAGCCCAGGCCGAGACCGATCCCGCCGACGGCCCCCATCCCGAGCCAGATCAGCCAGAGCTGGTGGACGTAGACACCGAACGCGGTGATCGCGAGCCCGAAGCTCCAGCACAGTGCGGCGACGACACCGGCGCGGCGCGGCCCGACACGCTCCAGCCATCCGCCCCAGATCGCGGCGGATGCGCCGAGGAAGACAATGCCGAGCTCGAACCCGACGACGAGGTTCGCGACCGACCAATCGCAGGACGTCGTCGTCAGTCGCTCAAGCAGTCCGGTATCGGCGGAACAGGCGGTGCCGACCGCACTCGTCAGCGGCAGCCAGAAGACCGACATGCCGTAGATCATGCCGATGCAGAGATGGATCGCGAGCGCCGCCGGGGGCACCATCCACCGGTTGAAACCCGGCCGCGCGACTGTGCGGGATCGATCGAGGAGGGACGTCTGCGAACGGTGTCCCGTAAGCGGGACCGTCGCGCTCATGCCGCCAATCCCGCGGTGGCACACGGGTCGGGGCGGCGATGTCGCGCCTGGGCGAAGCCGATCAAGGCGATTGCTTCTTGCAACAACATGACGGTCCGCCCCGGATTTCGATCGTTGGGCGAGAAGTGCGCCCCGCTGTCGCGAACGCAATCGGCCAAGACCCGTGCCGCGATAGCGAAATCCTATCAAACGGCTATCCGGCCCGAGACAACTCCTCGGCGATCGCGACGAGGACGTGGAGGATCGGCGACATCGGTTGCCGATCCGGCACCACCAGGCCGACCCTGAAACCGGACTCGCCGCCTCCGATCGGGATGGCGCGAAACGGCTCCGCCCCTTCGAGCAGGGTCGCCACCTGCTCCGAGACGACCGTGCTGAGCTCTCCGTCGCGGACGTGAGCGAGCAGCGCGATCACGGAGTCCGTCTCCATGGCGCAGGGTGAGGCTTCGAAACTTGCCGGATGGAGCAGCCGGTCGAGGATGCGGCGGTTCTGCATGTCGGGCGAGAGCAGGCACAACGGCAATGCCGCGACATCCGCCCATGTCACGCTGGCGCGCCCGGCGAGGGGAGATGCGGCATGGGTGAGCAGCCGGTAACGCTCGGTGTAGAGCGGGATCGCCCGCAGACGCGGGATCATCTCAGTTCCCAGATACGTGACGCCGCCGTCCAGCTCGAGCCCGTCGAGTTGCTCGAGGATTTCGTCGGACGTGCGGGACAACACAGTGATCTGCACGGCCGGGTGCATCGCCCGGAATCGCCGTGTGATGACCGGAGTGTAAGGAAGCGCGCTCGGAATGACGCCGAGCCGAAGTCGCCCCGACAATCCGTGCCGGAACGAATGGACATCCTGCCGCATCGCGCGAAAATCGCCCGCCAGCCGTCGTGCCCAGTTCAGCACCCGCTCGCCTTCGGGCGTCAGTCCCTGATACCGCGAACTCCGCCGGACGAGCTGCACGCCGAGCGACTCTTCGAGGCTCTTGATGCCGGCGGACAGCGTCGGCTGCGCGACACCGCATGCCTCCGCCGCGCGGCGGAAATTCTGTTCGCGCGCGATGGCAACCAGGAATTCGAGCTTTTCGATCATCGCCGCTCCACGGCAGCTTCATGTCCCGCCGCGCGTCGCGCGTGACGGACCACCACCGTGATACGCCCAAACTCTCGCGCTAGTCGAACTCCCTCGCCCTGAAACTGATCGCCGGCGCCGCGCGCCGCGCCGCATGGATCAGCCTGTCGAGCGCGTCGAGGAACGACGAACGGTCCCGTGCCGTCAGCGCGGACGGGCCGCCGGTCTGCACGCCCGTCTCACGCAGATGCTGGCCGATGGCGCGGCCCGCGAGGGCGCTGCCGATGTTGTCCGGCGTCCACTCGCGGCCATTGAACGCCAATGCCCGTGCGCCGCGCTGCAAGCACCGCGAGGCGAGCGGGATGTCGGCCGTCGTGCAGATGTCGGTCGCACCGATCCGTTCGGCGATCCAGTCGTCGGCCGCGTCCGGGCCGGTCGCGACGATCACCATCTCGACGTTCGGCAGACCGGGTGCCCGGATCGGGCGGGAGCCGTTCGACACGACCGTGACCGGCACGCCGAGGCGGCCGGCGACCCGGTAGATCTCGTCCCGCACCGGGCAGGCGTCACCGTCGACGTAGATCGCTGTCATCCGCTAGTCGCGCGCTGCCCAAAGCAACCCGCGCCGCATGATCTCGCGCATCTCGGGCACTTCGAACTCCTGTGCGACGTGACCGAGCGAGGAGTAGAATACCCGGCCCGCTCCGTGGTGCCGCTTCCAGACGACCGGCATTTCCACCCCGTCGATCCACGCCGCGTGCTCGCCGCCGAAGCGGGTCGTCGCCAGCACCTCGTTCGAAGGATCGACGTGCATGTAGTATTGCTCCGACCGGTACGGGAAATGCGCGGGCAGGCCGGCCACGATCGGATCGTCGGGGCGGGTGATGTCGACGGTGTAGTCGATGATATTGCCCGGATGGGCCACCCACTGTCCGCCCACCATGAACTGGTAGTCGACCGACTCGCGGAACGCATCGCCCATGCCGCCGTGATAACCGGCCAGTCCCACGCCCCCGATAACGGCGCGGGTAAGGTTGTCGACCTCCTCCTTCTCGATCTTGGACATCGTGTAGATCGGCACGATCAGGCTCAGATCGGCGATCGCGGGGTCGGCGAACGCTTCCGTCGTGTTCTCGATGAACGTCTTGAACCCGGCCTCTTCGAGCATCTTCGCGATGACCTTGGCTCCTTGTTCGGGCTCGTGCCCGGACCAGCCACCCCAGACGATCAGTGCTTCGCGCATGGTCGCGTCTCCTTTGTTGCTTGAACGCTCAGGCCAGTTCGCCGGCACGCAACGCGTCCGGGCGGGCAGGGCGGCTTGCGATGTCGACGAATTGTCCGCTGTCGGACGACTTGCCGAACGCTTCCATCACTTCCAGCGCATGAAACGCGAGCGCGCCGCTTGCCCGATGCGGCCGGTTTTCGCGGATGGCGTGCGCCATGTCCGCGACGCCGATGCTGCGGAAGTTGCCGTCCGCATAAGCGGCTGTCGTCGGCATGTCGGTCCAGTCCCCGCCGGGCTCGCCCGTCTCGATCTGGCCGCCGAACGTGTTGGGATCGGGCACGATCATGGCACCCTTCGTGCCGTAGATCTCGAGCGGCAGGTGCCGGTGCTTGGCCACGTCGAAGCTCATCGCGATCGAGACCGTGGCGCCGCTGACGAACTGCATCGTCCCGGCGACATGGGTCGCGACCTCGACCGGGATCACGGTGCCGTTCAACGGCTCGCTCGTGATGGTGCGGGTGTCGCGCGTGCGGCTCGCCATGCCGGCGACGCGCGCCACCGGGCCGAGCAGGTTGACCAGGGCGGTCACGTAATACGGCCCCATGTCGAGCATCGGCCCGCCCCCTTCGAGGTAGTAGAACGCCGGTGCCGGATGCCAACGCTCATGGCCCGGGCACATGAAGAACGCGGTGCCCCCGATCGGCTGCCCGATCGCGCCGTCGTCGATCATCGACCGGCATGTCTGGGCCGCACCGCCGAGGAACGTGTCCGGCGCGCAGCCGATGCGCAGGCCGGCGGTGTCGGCCGCATCCAGCAACCGGCGTGCGTCGGCGGTCGCGATGCCGAGCGGCTTTTCCGAATAGGCGTGCTTGCCGGCCGCGATGATCGACAGCCCGACCTCGACATGGACGCCGGGCACGGTGAGGTTGACCACGATCTCGATGCTCGGGTCGGCCAGCAACTCGGCCACTGTACAGGCGCGCAGCCCGAACTCCTCGGCGCGCGCCTTCGCCGCTTCCGGCTTCGCATCGGCGACCGCGCGAATGTCCAGGATCGGGAAGCCTTTCGCGGCCTTCAGATAGGCCGGGCTGATGCTGCCGCAGCCGATGATGCCGATGCCGACTTTGTCTTGCATTGTGATCTCCCCTCGTTGTTCGTTCAGCGCAGCCCGGCCGGGCCGGTCGTGCCCCACGGCGCGCCATACAATTCCCGCAGCGTGAGTGCCGCCGCCCCGCGCGCCCACAAATCGTCGCTCCACGGGTGCACGACGATGTCGGTCAGCCGCGCGACCTCCGGCGGCAGCAGGCCGGCGACCATGGCGCGCAGCGGATCGAGCAGTGCGGCGCCCGCGTTCATCGCCTCGCCGGCCAGCACCACGCGGGACGGCGCGAACAGGATGATGAGGTTCGCGACCGCGCCGCCCAGCGCCTCGCCCACGCCGCGCAACATCGCGATCAGGCCGGGGTCGCCCGCCTGCGCCCCCGCGACGACGGCCGTCATGCCGCGCCCCGTGCCGAGCAGCGCCTTGCTCTGCGCCAGGATGGCGGTCTCCGACGCGACCGTGCCGAGCCGCACCGGGGTGCCGCCCACCAGCATGGCGTCCAAATCCGGCCCGATTCCGTTGGCACCGCGATACAACTCGCCGTGGCTCATCACGCCGAGCCCCAGGCCGTGCTCGACGCTGATCACCAGAAAGTCGTCGAGGTCGCGCGCGGCACCGAACCAGCTCTCGGCCATCGTGACTAGGTTGACGTCGCTCTCGATCGCCACCGGGACGCCGAGGCGCTCGTTCAGCAGATCGGCGAACGGCACGTCCGGTTCGCTGAAAATCGGGCTCGAGCGGCAAATGCCGGCGATGCGCTCGATCCGTCCCGGCAGCCCGACGCAGACGCCGGCGATGCTGTGTACCGCGATGCCCGCATCGGCGAGGCAGCGGCGCACGCCGTCTTCCACCAAGTCGACGATCACCGTGACGGGCTGACGGCTGATGCGGATCGGCATCGTGACGGTCGCGAGCGTATCGGCACGGAAATCCGTGGTGGCGACGGTGATCTGTTCCGGCGCCAGCTTCACGCCCACGACATATGCGGCGAGCGGGTTCAGTTCGAGCATCACGCGCGGGCGCCCACGGCCGAGTTCGCGCTCCGCATCGTGCAGGTCGCCGACATGGCGGGGGACGATCAGCCCGTCATCCAGCAAGGTCGCGGTAATCGCCGACACGGTCGCCGGACTGAGCTGAGTCCGTGCGCAGATCTCCACCCTTGCGATGGCGCCGGCGCGACGGATCGCGTCCATGACGTGGAAGCGGTTGATCGCCCGCATCAGCTCGGGGTCGGCGGTTTTCATCGGAGCCCATACTTAGTCCGCTGACCCACGCGCCTGTCAACGGTGGCAAAACCCTTGACAGCGGCTGGCAGCGTTGCTCATTTCTGAGGACAACGAAAAAAAGCCGCAACGCGGCGAATAGGGAGGACGCCCATGGTCAAACGGGGTATCGGCCGTCAGAGGCTGGCGATTGTCTCGCTCGCGGCTGCTCTCGCATGGCCCGGGCTGTCGGCGCAGGCCGACACGGTGCTGAAAATCGTGCACGTCGAGACCAATCCGGCCGAAATCGCATTCTGGCAGAGCATCGGCCACGATTACGAGGCCGGCCACAAGGGCGTCTCGGTCCAGTTCCAGTATCTGGAGAACGAGGCGTACAAGGCGAAGCTGCCGACGATGCTGCAGAGCCAGGATCGTCCGGCGATCATCTACAGCTGGGCCGGCGGCGTGATGCGCGCGCAGATCGCGGCCGGCTTCGTGCGCCCGCTCGGTGCGGCGGCGGCCGGCATCGGGGCCACGATGACACCGACGTCGGAGGCGGCGTACACCGACGACGGTCACGTCTACGGTGTCCCGGTGCTGACGAGCGACGTCGTGTTCTTCTACAACAAAGCGCTGTTCGCCAAGGCCGGCGTCGACGCGGCTTCGATCAAGACGTGGGACGACTTCCTCGCGGCGGTGAAGAAGATCAAGGCCGCCGGCATCACGCCGATCGTCGTCGGCGCCGGTGAGAAATGGCCGATGCATTTCTACTGGTCGTATCTGGCGATGCGCGCCGGCGGTCCGGACGTGGTCGCGAACGCGCGCGCCGGCAAGGACGGCGGCTTCGACAACCCCGCCTTTATCGAGGCCGGCACGCGCCTGCGCGAGCTCTCCGATCTCGAACCGTTCCAGCCCGGCTATCTGGGTTCGCTGGCGCTGCAGGCCGCCGGTCTGTTCGGCGACGGCAAGGGCGCGATGCAGCTCATGGGCAACTGGCTGATCGACACGGAGCGCGGCAACGCGGCCGACGGCAAGGGCTTGTCTCCCGATCAGATGGGCGTGTTCTCGTTTCCGGAACTGGCGGGCGGGAAGGGCCACGTCGGCGACGTGCTCGGCGGCGTCAACGGCTTCCTCGTCACCAAGGATGCGCCTCCGGAAGCCGAAGACTTCCTGGCCTTCTTCAGCCAGCCGAAATACCAGATCCAGGCGGCCGCGAACGGCTACTACATTCCGACGGTCAAGGGCGCCGCGACGGCGGTCAAGAACCCGGCGGAGCGCCCGGTCGTCGACGCGCTGGATCATGCAAGCGGCCTGCAACTGTTCTTCGACCAGGACCTCGGGCCGTCGGTGGGCCGTGTCGTGAACGACGTCTCGGTCGCCGTCGCCGCCGGCAAGATGTCGCCGAAGGAAGCGGCGGCCGCCGTGCAACAAGCCTGGGACGACCAGTAATCGGCATGGCGGGGCGGCGGGACCGGGGCGCGTGGGTCACGGCGCTCATCCTGGTCCCGCCGGCCGTGCTGGTCTTCACGGTGTTCGTCATGCTGCCGCTGGGCAACGCGGCATTTTATAGCGTGTTCAACTGGAACGGCTACGGCGAGCCGAGCAACTTCGTCGGCCTGAGAAACTACATCCAGCTGCTCGGCAACGCGACATTCCAGCACTCGCTGCTGAACAACATCCTGATCATCGTCGCCTCGATCGGAATCCAGCTTCCGCTCGGCCTCGCGATGGCGTTGCTGCTGTCGCGCCGGGCGCTCGGCTCGGTCACGTTCCGGATGATCTTCTTCATGCCGTACATCCTGGCCGACGTCGCGGCCGGGCTGATCTTCCGGTTTATCTTCGACGGCGATTACGGTCCGGTCTCGGCCGTCAGCCAGTCGCTCGGCGGCCCGCAACTGTTCATGCTGGCCAGCCCGAGCCTCGCGTTCACCGCGCTGATCATCGTGATCGTGTGGAAGTATTTCGGCTTCCACATGATGCTGTACATCGCCGCGCTGCAGGGGATCGACAAGGCGCTGTACGAGGCGGCGGAAATCGACGGTGCCAGCGCATTGCAGCGGTTTCGCTACATCAGCATTCCGCAGCTGATGCCGATGATCGGTCTGTCGGTCTTCTTCTCGGTTATCGGCGCGCTGCAATTGTTCGACATGGTGATCCCGCTGACCGGCGGCGGGCCGTTCAACACGACCCACACCATGGTGTCTTACCTCTACACGTTCGGCCTCACGCGCATGCGGGTCGGCTTCGGGTCGGCGGTCGGCGTCGTGCTGTTCTTCATCTGCGTGACGTTCGCGGTGTTCTACCAGCGGTTCGCGCCCCGCGATGCCTGACGCCGCGATCATGCGCCGGCGCAGCGTCGGCAGCTTCGCCCTGTGGCGGTTCGCGATCCTGTGCATCGTCGCGGCGATCGTGCTGGTGCCGCTGCTCGCGACCGCGCTCGGCGGCTTCAAGGACCTGGGCGAGCTGCGCGCCAACCCGCTCGGCCTGCCGCACATCTGGCTGTGGCACAACTACACCGACATCCTGGTCAGCCGGCGATACTGGCGGGTGCTGGGCAATTCGCTGGCGATCGCGTTCTTCACCGTCGTGCTCACGGTCATCCTGGCCTCGATGGCCGCGTTCGCCTTCGCGCACCTGAAGTTCTTCGGGCGGAAATTCCTGTTCGCCTATCTGGCACTCGGCCTGATGTTCCCGGCTGCGGTCGCGATCCTGCCGCTGTTCATCAAGGTGCGCGACCTCGGCCTCGTCGATACGCGATGGGGTGTCATTCTGCCGCAGGTGGCGTTCGGGCTCGCGATGGGCGTGCTGCTGATGCGCAACGCGTTTCGCCAGTTGCCGCCGGAGCTGATGGAGGCCGCACTCGTCGACGGTTGCGGCTATTTGCGGTTCTTCCTGCTGATCACGCTGCCGCTATCTAGGCCGATCCTGTCGACGGTCGCGATCATCGCGTTCGTCGGAAGCTGGAACGGCTACCTGCTCCCGCTGATCATGCTCGATACCAACACCCTGTACCCGTGGCCGCTCGGGCTGATGGACTACCAGGGCGAATATTCGACCGCGTGGCAACTCGTGCTCGCGTTCATCACCCTGACCATCCTGCCGGCGATCATCGTGTTCGTGGCGGCGCAACGGTATATCGTCGAGGGCCTCACGGCGGGGGCGGTGAAGGGATAAGCGTCCCTAGCCGACCGGCCCCGGATGGTGGCATGCGACGAGGTGCTGATCGGCGGCCACGACAAGCGCCGGATCGACCTCGCGGCAGACGGACGTCGCGCGGCCGCAGCGGGGATGGAACCGGCAGCCGGACGGGATCGCCGCCGCATCCGGCGTTTCGCCCTCCAGAACGATGCGCCGCCGAGTGCGCTCGCGTAGCGGATCGGGGACCGGCACGGCGGACATCAGCGCGTGCGTGTACGGATGCAGCGGGGCGGCGAACAGCGCGTCGCGCGTGCCGACCTCGACCAGCCGGCCGAGGTACATGACCGCCACCCGCCGGCACAGATGCGCCACGATCGACAAATCGTGCGAAATGAACAGCATCGTCAGATGCCGAGCCCGCTGCAGCTCGGCCAGCAGGTTCACGATCTGCGCGCGGGTGGACACATCCAGCGCCGAAACCGGCTCGTCGGCCACGACGAAATCGGGTTCGGTCGACAGTGCCCGCGCGATCACCGCGCGCTGCCGCTGACCGCCCGAGAGTTCGTGCGGGTAGCGGCCGGCGAACGCCGCGTCCAAACCCGCCAGCGCCAGCGCCGATCCGGTCCGCGCGCGCCGGTCGGACCTGCGGACCCCGAGGGCCGCCATGTGTTCCGACAATGTGGTCGCGACCGTCATGCGGGGGTTCAGCGCCGCCGACGGATCCTGAAACACGAACTGCCGCTGCCGCCGCAACATGGCCAGCGCCGTGCCCCGCGCGCCGTCCACGTCGGTGCCCGCGAACCGCACCGTGCCCTCGGATGCGGTCTGCAAGCCGACCAGCGTACGCCCCAGCGTCGATTTTCCGGACCCGCTCTCGCCGACGAGGCCGACCGTGTCCCCGGCCTCGATCGCGAGGTCGATGCCGTCGAGCGCCCGCAAAACGCGCCCGCCCGGCAATTTGTAGCGCCGGTGCAGCCCGATCGCTTCGACCAGCGGCCTCACGCGGCGGCGAACCAGCAGGCCGCGTCATGGCCGGGCCGCACGCCAGCAAGCGGTGGTGCCACGACGCACGGCTCGGCCGCCCGGGAACAACGCGGCAGGAAGGCGCAGGCACCGGCAGGTGCCGCGTCGCCGACACCGCCCGGAATGGTCGCGAGCGGTGCGCCGGAATCGCGCTCCATGTCGGGCACCGCCGCCAGCAGGCCGCGCGTGTAGGGGTGCGCGGGCGCCGCGAACAGCGCGTCGGTCGCCGCCGTTTCGACCACGCGGCCCGCGTACATCACCGCGACCCGCGCGGCCTGCCCGGCGACGACGCCGAGATCGTGCGTGATCAGCAGCACCGCCATCCCGAGCCGGTGGCGCAGCCCGTCGATCAGTTCGAGGATCTGCGCCTGCACGGTGACGTCGAGTGCGGTCGTCGGCTCGTCCGTCAGCAGCAGCCTTGGCCCGCACGCGATCGCCTGCGCGATCATGACCCGCTGGCACATCCCGCCCGACAACTCGTGCGGCCACGCGTCGAGCCGCCGCTCCGGGGCGGCAATTCCCACATCGCCGAACAGCCGCGCGGCCTCCCGCCTTGCCTCCGAGCGGGTCAGGCCGCGATGCCGGCGCAGCACGTCGGCCACCTGATCGCCGACCCGGATCAGCGGATGCAGCGACGTGCCGGGATCCTGGAAGATCATCCCGATCCGCGCGCCGCGGATGTTTCGGCGCTCTGCGGCATCGAGCGCGAACAGATCCTGCCCCTCGAACACGGCCGATCCGCCGACGGTGGCACCGCGCAGCAAACCCATGATCGCGAGCGCGGTGGTCGATTTGCCGCACCCGCTCTCGCCGACCAGCCCCAGCGTCTCGCCCTCGTCGAGCGTGAACGAGACGCCGTCGACCGCGCGGCCGCGCCCGAACGAAACGGTGAGGTCGCGCACATCGAGCAATCGGCTCAAGCGGCAGCCTGTTCCGGCTCGACCCAGCCGTTTCGCGCTCGCCAGTCTGCCGGCAGGTTGCCGAAGCGGGCGAGTTTAAGTGCACTCAAATCGGCGAACCGGCATTCGCCGTGCATGACCAATTCGGAAATCGCGTGCCCGCTCGCCGGCGACAGGCCGAAACCGACGCTGCTCATGGTCGCGACCGTGACGTTGGCCGGATCGTCGAGCCGGTCGAGCACCGGGCGGCCGTCCGGCGTCGTCTCGACCACACCCGACCACGACCGGATGACCTGCGCGTGCGCCGCACGGGGGAACAGCTTGGCGAGGCGGCCCGCGATGCTGCGGATCAGCGGCGAGGTCGGTGTCGCGTGGCGGGTGGCGTCGGCGAGCCACTCCTGCGGCCCGCCGCCGTAGACCAGATTGCCGCGCAACGTCTGGCGTCCGTACAGCCCGTTGCCGTCGACCCCGCCGTGGCGCATCGGCTCGACCGCCTCCGTCACCAGCATTTCGCACCGCGCGGCGGCCAGCGGGACGTTCACACCCAACATCGTCGCCAGTGTCCCCGTCTGCGGTCCCGCCGCGAGCACCATCGCGTCGCAGCCGAGCCGGCCCCGATCCGTCTCGACCGCGACGACCCGGCCGCCCGCAACCTCGAACCCGGTCACGGCGCAATGCTGTTCGATCCGCCCGCCGAGCCGGGTCAGCGCCCACGCGTACGCCTGCGCCGTCCGCTGCGGGTTCGCGTGGCCGCCGAAGCCGACGAACAATCCGGCCGGCGCGCCGTCACCCGCATCGTCACCCGCATCGTCACCGGCCAGCGGCACCAGCTCGCGCAGCGCCTTGCCGTCCAGCACCGTGCAGTCGCGCCCGATCGACCGGCCGGCCGCGATCAGGCCCGCCTCGTACCGCCGGTCCTCCGCAGTGAACGCGATGCGGATGCGGTGCGGCCGCCATTCGGTCGGGTGGCCGAGCCGCTCATCCATGGTCGGCCACAGGCGCTGTTCCTCGGCGAATAGCGGGCTCTGGATATGCGTGCAGCCGCCGCCGTTGCGCCCCGACGCCTCCCAGCCGACGATGCCGCGATCGAGCACCAGCACGTCGACCCCGGCCTGCGCCAGCCACCATGCGGCCGACAATCCGGTCACGCCGCCGCCGACGACGATCACGGCCGCGCCCTTCATTCCGGGCGCGTCCACATCGTCGGGATGTGGAACCAGACGTGCCAGTTCTCGGCCAGCGCCTCCGGCTCCTCGATGGCCGCGAGCACGCCGAGCGGCACCGGCCGGATCGGGATGCGGTAGCTCGCGAGCGGCACGGTCTCGGCGCCGTCCAGTTCGAGCAGCAGCGCCAGCTGCTCGCGGCAACGGCGGCCCTGGCACGGTCCCATGCCGGCCCGGGTGAGCCGTTTCAGGTGGTCGGGATGCGGCGCGGTCATCGCGGCCTGCCCCGCCGGGCCGTGGTTGAGATATTGCGGCGGATGAACGCCCACGAACGCCGCGCGCGACACGTCCTCGCACAGGCAGGCCAGGGGAGTGGTCCCGCCGGTCGCGAGCAGGGCGCGCATCCAGGCCGCGCGCTCGTCGGGTCCGGTCCCGGCCGCGTCGCCGACCACGCGCACGCCGACGACGGACGAGTTGCCGTCGCGGACCGAGCACCGGGACATGGCCGCCGCGCGCCGCATCGTGGGTCAACGTGCAGCCGAGCACCGCGGCAAGGTCGACGGTCGGCACCGACCCGATGGCGAGGCAGACCGTGTCGCACTCGATCGTCCGGCGCTCCGTCCCGCGTGCGATGACAAGACGCTCGACACCGGCGGCCCCGCCCTCGGCCCGCAGCGGCACCCAGTCGTCGGGCGAGCCGAGATGTTCGACGAGTTCGAGGTTTTCGGCGGCCAGCACCGCGATCGTCGCGTCCGCCAGCTTACCGCCGCCGACCACCACGACGCGCCGCCCGGTGAACGCCCGATAGCGGTTTACCAGCGCGTGAAGCGCCTGCGCGCCAACAACGCCGGGCAGTTCCGAGCCGTCGAACCCCAGCACCAAATCCCGCGCGCCGGTGGCGACGATCAGGCGGTCGAACCCGACCATCTCGGCATGCCCGGCCGCCGTGATGCCCAGCACCCGGCCCGGTATCGCCCGCAACGCCTCGCCAGGGATCCAGCCGCCCCACGCCGCCGTGCCGAGCCGGACGTCCACGCCCGCGTCGAACGCCTCGACGATGGCCGGGTCGGCCGCGACCATGGCCTCGATCAACCGTCCCGGTGCCTGCACAGACGCGTCGAACCGGCCGCCGTAGCGCAGCGGCACGTCCAGCCCGAGATGCGCGGGCGGCACCGGGTTCTCGTCGATCAGCAGCGTCGTCGCACCGCTCCGGGCGGCCGCGATCGCCTCGGCGCACCCGGCCGGACCGGCGCCGACCACGATCACGTCGAACCGCTCGCCGGGTGGCGCGAACGCACGCGCGTTGGAACTCGGGTCGATGGTCATCGCGCACCTGTCCGCAGGCGCGGGTCGAGCGCGTCGCGCAGCCCGTCACCGATGAAGTTGCAGCTCGCCACGGCCAGCGTGATCGCGACGCCCGGGAACACCGCGAGCCACGGGTCCAGCAGGAAGTCGCCCTGCGCGTTGGTCAGCATGTTGCCCCAGCTCGCCTGCGGCAACTGGATGCCGCGCCCGAGGAAGCTGAGGTAGCTTTCGATGAGGATCGCGTTGGCCGTGTTCAGCGTGGCCGCGACGACGATCGGTGCGAGCGTATTGGGCAGCAGCTGCCGCACCACGATCCGCCACGCCGGCGTGCCGACCATGCGGGCCGCGGCGATGAAGTCGGCCTCGCGCAACGTGAGCACCTGCGCGTGCACCAGCCGTGCCACCTCCATCCAGCAGGTGAGCCCGATCAGCAGCGCGATGTTCAGCACCGTCGGATCGACGAACGCCGAGACGAACAGGATCAGGAACACTGTCGGAAAACACAGCACCATGTCTGTCAGCCGCATCAACGCCGTATCGACCCAGCCGCCGAGATACGCCGCGAATGCGCCCACGCCCGATCCCACGACGAGCGTCACCGCCATCGCCGCGAAACCCACGGCCAGCGAGCCGCGCCCCGCGTGCAGCAGCCGCGCCCAGGTATCGCGCCCGAGATCGTCGGCGCCGAGCCAGTGCGCGGCGGTGAACGGCGGCGCGTAGCGGTGCACGATGTCGGTGTCGTCCGGGTCGACCGCGAGCACGTCGGCCCCGGCCGCGAGCAGGATCAGCAGCACCAGCACGATCAGTCCGGCAAGTGCGAGCCGATGCCGCGCGAAGCGGGCGAACACGCCGGGCGGACGCGCCGCGACGATCATCGTTCCGTCAGGCATTGGCGGCCCGGATACGCGGGTCGATCAGCGCGCAAACGATATCGGCGAGCAGATTGCCGCCGACCACCAGCACCGCCGTCAGCATCAGGATCGCCATCAGCACCGGGTAGTCGCGGCTATCGAGCGACTGCACGAACAGCGCACCCATGCCGGGCCACGCGAACACCGTCTCGGTCACCAGCGCGCCGCCGAACAGCATCGGCAGTTGCAGCCCGCCGAGTGTCACCAGCGGCACCAATGCGCTGCGCAGCCCGTAGCCGAGCAAGATCCTCGCGGGGGAAAGTCCTTTGGCGCGCGCGGTCCGCATGTAGTCCTGATCGAGCACGTCGATCATCGCCGACCGCGTGTAGCGGCTCCACTGCGCGACCAGCACGGCGGCCAGGACCAGCATCGGCAGGATGAGATGGCCGAGCAGGTCGAGCACGCCGCCGCGCCCGACCTCGGTCATGCCGCCGGCCGGCGCCCACCCCAAAACCTGCGCGAACACGAAGATCGCGAGCAGGCCGAGCCAGAACGTCGGCAGCGACAACGCGAGCAACGCCAAAGTCGCGGTCACGTAGTCGAACGCGCGGTTGCGCCGCACCGCCGCCGCGACACCGATGGTGACGCCGGCCACCAGTGCGAGGACCATGGCACCACCCATCAGGATCAGCGTCGCCGGCAATCGCTCCAGCACCAATCCCAGCACCGGCCGCCCGCCGAAGAAGCTGTTGCCCCAATCGAGCGTCGCCATGCCCGACGCCCATTTCGCGTATTGCACGTAGACCGGCTGATCGAGGCCGAAGACGTGCTTGATCCGCTCGATGTCCTGGGCACTCACCGTCGGGTTGAGCGTGTAGACCGCCATCGGCCCGCCCGGTGCGAGGTGCATCAGCGCGAACCCGATGGCCGACGCGCCGATCAGCAGCAGCGCCGCCTGCCCGAGACGCGTCAGGACGAAGCGGCGCATCCGGTCCGGCTCAGGTCACCGACCACTCGGCGAGATTCCACGAATTGCACGGGGTGTAAGGGTTCACGACGTAGCCGCCGACCCGGTCGCGCACGCCGACCGGCACCACGAACTCGAACACCGGCGCGAACGGCAGATCGTCGAGGAGGATCTCCTGGATGCGGTGATAGATCGGCAGCCGCGCCTCGTTGCCGATCGTGGCGAGACCTTTCGCGCACAGCGCGTCGATCTCCGGGTTCTCGTACTGCACGTAGTTCGATCCGCTGCCGCCCTTGGCCGGGATCAGCTTGCTGTGGATGCGGTCGGTGTAGTCCGGGTCGGGATACAGCAGCGGATCCCACGCGACCATCAGCGTGTCGAAATGGCTCTGCACCGTGTAGTCGCCCCACACGACGGAGGCGGGCATGTTGTGGATCTGCATGTCCACGCCGATCTTCTTCCAGCCCTGCTGCACGAGCTGCTGCGCCTGCTCGCGGCTTTTGTTGCCGGCCGTCGTCGACATGGTGAACGACAGCTTCGTGCCGTCCTTGGCACGGATGCCGTCGTCGCCGACCTTCCATCCCGCCTCGTCGAGCAATGCCGCCGCCGCCGCCGGATCGTGGCCCGGATCTTTCAGCGCGCTGTTGTACGCCCAATGGTTGGACGGCAGATAGCTCAGCGTCGGCGCGGGGACGCCGTAATACACGGCGTCGGCCCAGGCGGATTTGTCGACCGCCCGCATCAGGGCCTGGCGCACGCGCTTGTCGCTGAACTGCGGCTTGCCACAGTTGAAGTAGATGAACTCCACGAACGGTGTCGCGGACAACGGCACCTTTACGCCCGGCAACGCCTTCGCGCGGCTGTACAGCTGCGGCGGGATGCCCTGCACCACGTCGTAGACGTCGACCTGGCCGGTCTGCAGCTGCGCGAACAACGTCTGCTGGTCGGGCACGAATTTCTGCACCAGTGTGGCGAGCTTCGGCGCGCCGCCATGGTATTTCGGGTTGGCGGTGAACTCGATCCGGTCGCCGGCCACGCGCTGCTTGAACACGAACGGGCCGGTGCCGACCGGGTTGGAGTTGAACGACGCGACGTTGATGTCCGGCTCGTGTTCCAGGATGTGCTTCGGAATGATGCTGGTCTTCTGCCAGGCGACGACGCCGGGTGCGAAATCGTCCTTCAGCGTGATTTTCACCGTGTGGTCGTCGACCGCTTCGATCGTCGCGACATGGTCGAGCCCGTTGCGGCTGCGCGCGACGACTTTCGGATCGAGCAGCACCTTGTGGGTGAACACCACGTCGGCGGCGGTGAACGGCTGCCCGTCATGCCACAGCACGTCCGTGCGCAGCTTGATCGTCCAGGTCCGGCCGTCCGCACTGATCCCGCCGTTCGCGGCTGTCGGGATTTCGGTCGCGAGGTTCGGCCTGAAGTTGCCCTGCGGATCGAGCTGCCACAGCGTGTCGAACACAGCGTATTCGACCGCCGTCTCGCACCCGGTGTTGACGTAAAGCAGCGGGTTGAAGTTCACCGCCTCCTGCGTGAACGCGTCGATCAGCACGTTGGCCGTCTGCGCCATTGCGGGCCGGACCCCGGCGGCCGCAAGCGCCGTGACCGCGACGGCCGCACCCAACACGGAGCGCCGGTCGATGGCGCTGCCTGCTTTCTGGTCGACATCAGTCATCGACGGCTCCTGTCCGGTCATGTGTGACGGGAGCATAGCGGCGGGGGAGGCGGCGCGCGCAAGCCCTTTCGTTGCCGAAAAAGCCGCACTGCCGGCCGGTGGCCCGAAACGTGCTTGCCGAGGACGTGTCCTCGAACGGATGGGCGTCCTTGGCGACGTTTCCCCCGCTCGACGATGTCGATGCCGACACGTCATCCGGTGAGCGGCAGGCGCCGCGGCGCACTCCGTTGGCGGCCGGCCCGCGACCGGTCGGTCGGATCTGCGGCGAGGCGAGGATGGCTGTGCGGCGGTAAGTCGCGCAGGCTGTCTCGGCCACCTGCAGGGCAACCGTTGTCTTCCCGACGCCGCCAGGCCCAAGGATCGTCACGAACCGGGTCGCGGTGACGTGGGCAAGCAACCTGGCAACGGCCTCCGAACGGCCGAACACCCGGGACGACCTTCGCGGCAAGCCCAACGGCGCGCTCTTCAGCGGGATTTGGTTTGATCCCTGAAATGGTGTTCCAGAGCGCAGCGCATTGGTAAGCCGATAGCCCCTGCCATGGACGTTCGCTACGTAACGCACGCCATTCTGCTGCTGGCCGAGTGCCTTCTGAAGCAACGCGATCTGCATGCGCAGGTTGGCTTCCTCAATGACCATACTCGGCCAAGCTCGAGCCATCAGTTCAGACTTGCTGACGACCTCACCGGCGTGATCGGCGAGCGTTGATAGCAATCGAGCGCCCGGCCGCCGAGCTGCAGCGGTTCGCCTAGCTTGGTCACACTCGGTTCGATACGGTTCAATTCGAACGGCTGCGTGGGTATTACCGGCGAGCTGGCGAGCGACCTCATGCTCGCCTGCGTCGAGGGGCGCTTCGCCACCCTCTGGGCACCCTAACCCGTGCAGTGGCTAAATCTACAACGGCTCGACCTAAACCTGCCGCTAGAGGCTGGACCTTCGCCGCCGCCTTTCGCCGTGCCCTGCTTCACACCGGTCAGGAGCCCTAAGAGCACGGCGTCAGCGAGGCGTTCATGAAACCCATCGATGCCGGCATTAGCGTCAAGTCTCGGCCGGGAGTCAGTCGAGGTGGAAAATCTCATCCATCCCGACCCATAGCTCACCGGTCCCGTGGCTCGAAAACGACATCTGGCAGGGGTCGGTCAGCTTCCACCAGCCTTGGCTCGCGGCGTCGGCGCGGAGCGTCGCCATGTCCGCCTCGTAATCGTCGCCCACGTAATCCCACGTCGAAAACAGCAGCATCTCCGGCCGTCGCAAGAAGATGCTATAGTTGCGGATGTTGGATGCGGTGAGGCGGGCTAGCACATCCGGCCACACCTCACGATGCAGCCGCAGATACTCCTCGGCCTTTTCGGGGCGGAGGTGGACGGCATGGGCCATGCGTCGCATCGTCAGCGCACCATCACGGTCGTCTCGTTCACTCGCCGCCGTTCGATCTCGGCGAAATCCCACGCGATGCCGAGCCCCGGTTGATCGGACGGCACGGCGCGACCGTCGCGGATGGCCATCCCGGTCTCCGTCACGTCGTCGAGTTGCGGGATGTATTCGACCCAGCGTCCGTTCGGTACCGCGCAGACGAGCGCCACGTGCAGCTCCATCAGGAAATGCGGGCAAACCGGGATGTTGAATGCTTCGGCGAGATGCGCGACCTTCAGCCACGGCGTGATGCCGCCGATGCGCGCGACGTCCACCTGCACGACGCTGCATGCCTCGCGCTGCAGGTATTGGCGGAACTGGCCGAGGCTGTAGAGCGATTCGCCGATCGCGATCGGCAGGGTGGTCTGCCGCCCGAGGCGCATGTGGCCGCCGAGATCGTCGGCCGGCAGCGGCTCCTCGAACCACGCGAGATCGAGCGGTTCGTAGAGGCGGGCTCGGCGGATCGCGGCGTCGACCTCGAACGCCTGATTGGCGTCGACCATGATGTCGAACGCCGACCCGACCGCGTCCCGCACCGCCAACAGACGGGCGACATCCTCGTGCGGCGGCCGGCCGACCTTGAGCTTGCAGCCGGAGAACCCGTCCGCCTTCGCCCGTTGCGCGTCGTCTACAAGCGCCGCCGTCTCGAGGTGCAGCCAGCCGCCTTCGGTGGTGTAGAGCGGGACGGAGGTCTGGGCGCCCCCGGCCTCGATATGCAACGGCCGGCCGCTGCGGCGGCAGCGCAGATCCCACAATGCCGTGTCGATGCAGGCGAGCGCGAGGCTCGTGATCGCGCCGATTGCGGTCGCGTGGGTTGCGAACAGCATGTCGCGCCAGATCTGTTCGATCATCGCCGGGTCGCGGCCGATCAGCAGCGGCGCCAAATGGTGCTGCAGCAGGGCCATGACGCTGCGGCCGCCGGTTCCGATCGTGTAGCTGTAGCCGACACCCTCGCTGCCGTCGTCGGCGTGGATGTGCATCATCGGCGTCTCCTGCGAGACGAACGACTGGATCGCGTCGACGCGCCGGACTTTTGGGGGCAGGTCGATCATGAACAGGTCGACGCGATCGATGCGCGCCATCAGGCGTGGCCCGCAAGAATAGTCGCGAGACTGACCGACAGATGCGCGTCGAGCGCGCGGTTGGCGGCCACCGGGTCGCCCGCGCGCAGTGCTTCGAGGATTGCCACGTGGTCGCGGTCGGCGCGCGCGATCCGCCCGGCATCGTAGGCCCGCAGCGAATAGGCGCGCACCAGCTGCGTCTGCCGCAGCAGCCGCTGGTGCCAGTCGATCAGCAGCGCGTTGCCAGACAGCGACGCGATCATCGCGTGCAGGTCGTGGTCGTGCCGCAGCGCCTGGCGCAGATCGGCGGCACTGCGCTTCGCCCCGCTGCGCGCGTACAGGGCGACGGTCTCGGCGAGCCGCACCAGCATCGCCGCGTCGAGCCGCCCCGCCGCGTGGCCGACCGAGATGGCGCGCTGCTCGATCATCAACCGCGCATCGTAGAGGTCGGTGATGTCGCGTGACGTGAAACGGCGGACGCTGGCCCCGCGCCGGGCACTCGACTGGATCAGCCCGTCGCGCTCGAGCATCAGCAGCGCTTCCTTGACCGGGGTCGGACTGATCGAGAGCGCGAGGCCGAGCGCGCCCGGCATCAGCTTTTCACCCGCCGCAATATCGCCGCGCACGATCTGATCGCGTAGGCGGCGATAGGTCTGTTCAGCGAGCGTGGACGTTTCGACGGTGGCCATGAAATTAAGCATGGAAAATTTTCTATCCTTGCGCAAGGCGAAGGTTGCATTGCCGCCGGTGCTGCGCGAAGGTTCGCTATCACGCCAGTCAATGGCGGAAGCATTCGGGGGAACCGTGACGTGAAGAAGCTTTTTCTGGCCGGCTGTATGGCTTTCGCGACGGCGACCTCGGCGTTCGCCGATCCAGCCTCGACAAAGGTGGCCCTGGTGCCCGGCGGACCGCATCCGTATTTCGCGGCGTGGGAACAGGCCGGCAAGGATGCGGCGCGCGACTTCCACCTCGGCGGGGCCGACTACAAAGTGCCGCCGAGCTGGACGCTGTCGCAGCAGAACGACCTGATCAGCAGTCTTGCAGCGCAGGGCTACAACGCATTCCTGATCTTCCCCGGCGACGCCGTCGGCTCCCGGCCCACGGTCGCCGAACTGGCCGACAACAACGTGCCCTCGATCGCGCTGGCCGGATGCCTGAAGGATCCGTCGAAGGCGCTGTTCTGCATGGGCACCGACACCGGCAACTCCGCCTATCTCGGCACCAAGGCGCTGATCAAGGCGATGGGCGGCAAGGGCCGGATCGCGCATTTCACCGGCTTCCTGGTCGATCCGAACACAAAGCTTCGGATGGACAACGTCGCGCGCGCGGTGGCCGAGACCAACGGCGCCGTGACGCTGATCCAGACGATCGCCGACATCGACGCGCCCGAGCCCGCGCAGGACAAGATCAACGCGTTCCTGGCGACCCAGGGCAGCCAGGTCGACGGCATCATCACCACCGCATGGATCCCGGCGGTCGTGTCTGCGACGGCGCTGCGCAAGATCGGCGACAAGCGCATCCACATGATCGGCATCGACCACGATCCGGTCGTGCTCGCCGCGATCAAGGACGGCTTCGTCGACGGCACCATGCTGCAGAACCCCTACGGACAGGGCTATATCGGCAGCTACGTGATGGGCCGGCTCGCGTCCGGCTGTAAGGTAAACGAGAACGCACCGTGGGCGACGACGGCGCAGACCACTCACTTCATCGACAGCGGCACGGCCCTCGCCGGACCGAACGAGGTCGACCATTACCTCGACACCATGCGTTCCGTGACAAAGACGCTGCTGACCGGCTTCGACAAGAAGTATCTTGTCTGCGGCTGAACCTTCACTGGACGGCCCCGCGGCCTCGCCTGCTTACCAGGACGAGGCCGTGCCGGACGTGGTCGTCACCGCCCGGCCGCTCGGAATCCGCGCGGCATCGTCCGCCGAACTCGGTCTGTTGCTGCTGCTAATTTTGTTCTGCGCCGGCTTTGCCGCGTTCACCCACGGTTTCACGTCGCCGTTCAACCTGTTCGCGTTGTCGCGGACAGGCGCGGTCAACATCCTGATCGGCCTGTCGATGATGACGGTGATCGTCACCGGCGGGCTCGATCTGTCGATCGGTGCGATCGGTGTCGCGGCCGCGATGATGGCGGGCTGGCTGATGCAGGAGCAGGGCGCGTCGCTGGCCGAGGGCATTCTGGCCGCATTGGTCACAGGGGCGCTGCTCGGCCTCATCAACGGGCAGCTTATCGTGCGCACCGGCATGCACAGCTTCGTCGTCACGCTGGCGACGATGAGCGTGTTCTTCGGCGCGATGATCGTGCTGACGCACGCGCAACCCTACAACGACCTGCCGCCCGGCTTCGCCGGCTTCGCGCGCGTGCGCTACTACCGTGTCATATCGCCGATGCTGGCGGTCAGCTTCGGTGCCGCAATCCTGCTGTTCGTGCTGTACCGGTGCACCGCGACCGGGCGCGCGATGCTGGCGGTCGGTGCCAGTCCGCGCGCGGCGCGCATGTCGGGGATCGACGTGCCGCGCACGATCACGATCTGCCATGGCCTTGCGGGCGTTCTGGCGACGCTGGCCGGGCTGCTGCTCGCGATGCGCAACGGGGCGGCAATTCCGTCGATGGCCGGCAATCTTGGGCAGGACTGGCTGCTGCCGGCGTTCCTCGGCCCGGTGCTGGGCGGCGTCCTGCTGTCGGGTGGCCGCATCTCGGTCGCCGGCGTGGTGCTCGGGGCGCTGCTGGTGACGGTGCTCAATAGCGGCTTGCTGCTGCTCGCGGTCGGCGAGTTCTGGGTGCAGTTCTTCCTCGGCGTGCTGCTGCTGGGCGCGGTGCTGATCGATAAGGGGCGGCAACAGGTCATGCTGGGCCTGCGCTGATGCGAAGACTGTTCGCGACCGACTGGTTCGGGCTGACGCTGCTCGTCGTCGTGGTGGTGATAGGGCTCGCCCTAGCGAGGCCCGACTTCCTGTCGCCGTTCAACATCTTCGTGCTGCTCGACACGCTCGCCCTGTCGACCATGATCGCGCTGTCGCAGATGGTGGTCATCGCACTCGGCCAGATGAACCTCTCGGTCGGCTCGATCGGCGGGCTGGTCGCGGTCAGTTTCGGCGGCGTGATGCAGGTCTGGGGCGTCCCCGCGCCAGTCGCGGTCGTGGGCGGCCTGATGCTGGGCGGGCTGTGCGGCCTGTTCAACGGCGTGATGACCGCGCGTGCCGGTCTGTCCGCATTCATCGTGACGTTAGCGACGTTCGCGGCCTTCAAGGGCATCAATCTCGGCATCACCCAGGCACAGCCGTTCTACGGCATCCCGGACTCGGTGAAGGCGGCGGGCAACGCCGGTTTCGGCCCGGTCCCGGTGCTGCTGGTGCCGGCGGCGTTGGCCGCACTCGCGGTCGGCTGGATGTTCGCGAGGCTGCCGATCGGGCGTCAGATCCTCGCCGTCGGCGGCAACACGCAGGCCGCCGAACTGTCGGGGATTTCGGTCGGCCGGGCGATCGTCGCGACGCACGTCATCTCCGGCGTTCTCGCCGCGGCGGCCGGCATGATGGCGGTGGCACGGCTGCAACTCGGCCAGCCGACGATCGGCGACGATTGGCTGATCCCGTCATTCGCCGCCCCTGTGATCGGCGGCGCATTGCTGAGCGGCGGCCATGCCAGCGTGTCCGGCACGATCGCCGGCGTGGCGCTGGTGGCATTGATCATGCAGGCGCTGGTCCTGTTCCGGGTCGACCCGTACTACGTGCAGCTGCTGCTCGGGATCCTGATCCTCGGCGCGGTCGGGCTCGCGCGCGTGCGCTCGACGCGGATGGCATGACGTGACCACCGCACTGCAACTCGCCGGCATCGAGAAGTCGTTTCCCGGCGTGCGCGCGCTGCGGGGCGTGTCGATCCGGCTCGACACCGGCAGCATCCATGCGCTGCTGGGCGAAAACGGTGCCGGAAAGTCGACCCTCATCAAGATCGTCACCGGTGTCCAGAGACCGGACGCGGGAACGATGATGATGGACGGCCGCTCGGTCCATTTCGCCAACCCGCTCGCGGCGATCGCGGCCGGCATCGGTGTCGTCCACCAGGAGCGCAACCTGATCCCGCGCTTTTCGATCGGCGAGAACCTGCTGCTGGACAAAATCGCGATCGGATCGGTCAAGCCGGTCGACTACGGCGCGTTGCACGCGGAGGCGACGCGGTGGCTGAAACTTCTCGACCTCGACATCGATCCGCGGCGCCCGATTTCGGGCCTCAACGTCGCGACCATGCAGATGGTCGAGATCGCACGCGCGCTGTCGCTGCAGTCGCGGGTGTTGCTGCTCGATGAACCGACCGCGTCGTTGACCCCGCACGAGACGGACGCCCTGTTCGTCGTGCTGCGGCGGCTGCGCGACCAGGGTGTCGCGATCGTCTTCGTCAGCCATAAGCTGGAGGAGGTGCAGGCGCTGTGCGACGTGGTGACCGTGTTGCGCGATGGCCGTAACGCGTGTGACGGGGTTTCGATGGCGGCCGTCGACCGTGGCGATCTCGTGCGGCTGATGATCGGCCGCGCCGAGCAGATCGCCGAACCCGGACCGCCGGCGCAGCCCGGTGCTCCGGCTTTGGAACTGCGCGGGGTCGCGACGCGGGCCGGGCACAAGGACATCGACCTCACACTGCGCGACGGCGAAGTCGTCGGGCTGTACGGCTTGGTCGGGGCGGGCCGCAGCGAGTTGGCGCGAGCGGTGATCGGACTCGATCATATAAGCGCCGGCGAGATCCGCGTGCGGGGCAAACCCGCGACCATCGCGTCTGTGGGTGAGGCGCTGAACCGCTACGGCATCGGCTACGTCAGTGAGGATCGCAAGCAGGAGGGTGTCATCCTGTTGCACGGCGTGCTCGCTAACGCCGGGATCACCGTCTGGCGGAGACTCCGCCGCCGGCTGGGCTGGCTGCGCGAGGGCCGGATCCGGTCGGCGGTCCTGCCGGTGCTACGGCAACTCGAGGTGCGGATGGCTGGGCTCGACACGCCGGTCGCGAACCTGTCGGGCGGTAACCAGCAGAAGGTGAGCCTTGCGAAGTGGCTTGTTGCCGGCACGGGTATTCTGATCGTCGATGAGCCGACGGTCGGCATCGACGTAAAGACCAAGGCGTATCTCCACGGCCTGTTACGTGACCTCGCGCGCGCAGGGTCGGCAGTCCTGGTCATCTCCTCGGACATGCCGGAACTGATTAACCTGTCCGACCGCATCCTGGTTATGCATGGCTACCGGTTGACTGGCGCTATCCCGAACGATCGCGACTACGAGCGCATGTCTGAACGCATTATGGGAGCTATCCACGCTAAATAAGGCTAACGCCTTTTCAAGTTCGCGCATCTTTGAAAAGGTCTACAAAAGCAAACCCGCGAGCCGCTTCCCCGCCGCCCACTCAATCCGGATCGCGGCATCGAATGCCGCCTACGGATCGCGCCTCCATGTGCGGCGGTGTCGGCTCCTGCGAATGGCGGGATCAGGGCCGTGTGGGCGCGGTATTCCTCTTCTCGGTTCGGAGCGATAAGCATTCCGGTCGTCAGCAGGCGACGGTGATGGCATCCAAGTCGGGGCGACTCCAGATCACGCCCCACGCATGGCGCGTAATCATCTCCGGGAGCTCAGCCGTGAAATCGGTGGTTGCCGTAATCGTACGCTTCACATGCGCGTCGCCAAGCACCGCGCGGCGTTGGCGATTGCCCGAGGCGTTCGTCGCACGGAGGCCGACATCGACAACCACCTCGCCGCCGGTAGCGTGCGTGGAGCCGGCTCGAGCGGCAGCGGCAGCGTGTCGGGTCCGGCAGGCACATCGACGATCCCCGCTCGATCAGGTGGTCAGCATTGAATGCTGCTCGCGGCATGCAGCCCCAATCTTTGACATAAACCACGCTCGCCGACTGATACCAGGCAGTAAAACACTGATGGACCAGCCGATTGCCGCCGCTGGTTGGTACGACCCGGAGGGGATCGGGGCCGTAGCCTCACGAGGACGAACGGTCGAGCGAACCTCCCGCCGACCGCGGTGACCGGTGTTGTCGAGGTCCATTTTGCCGGGGAGATGCGCTATCCGAAGGAAGTAAAGGTGGCCGGCGCGACTATGGAGTTCCTGAAGGCTGAACGCGCGTAAGCTCTATCCGGCGCGCCCTCACGACCCGAATACGTTGAATGTGGGTAGGAGGAACGAACTCTAACGAGTTCAACACTGGGTTTGGGGGCTGCCGCGAAGGACCAAGACGTCAATTAGCGACAGAGCTTGTAGTCTTGAGAACGCAACCGTTCCGCTGAATGAGACCTTTATCGAACGCCGAGGCCGGCCGTCAGCCCGCCGTCGATACGGAAGTCGGTGCCAGTGCAGAAACCGGCCCGCGGCCCTACCAAGAAAGCCACCATTTCCGCGACCTCTTCCGGTTCTCCGATGCGCCCGAGCGGGTGGGCACCGGCGAAGCGGGAGAATACTGCGTCGATGTCGGCACCCGGCCCGTCGAACCGTCTCGCTGCCATCTCCAGCATCGGCGTGCGGACCGAGCCGGGGCTCACCGAATTAACCCGGATTTGGTCGGCCGCGTGGTCGAGAGCCATTGCGCGTGTCAGCGCGTGGATCGCCCCTTTGGAGGCAACATAGGCGGCCACACCTTGCTGGCACGCATACCCCTGCACCGATGCGACGTTGACAATCGACCCCCCGCCGCGGCGGCGCATTTCCGGGATGGCGGAGCGAGCCGTGAGGTGCACGCCACCGACGTTCACCGCGAGACAGCGAGCGAACGTTAACGGGTCCGTGGTCTCGACCGTGCCATATGGATGAATCGCGGCTGCGTTGACCAAAATATCGAGGCCGCCGGCCCACTCGACCGCGGCCGCGACGGCGGCGGCCACCTCAACCGGCGCGGACACGTCAACGGCGAGAACCCGAATTGAGCGATGTAGCGACTCCATGCCGGCGTTGGCGGCAGGATCGTTGCCCACCGCCAACACCTGCGCTCCGCCCAGCGCCAATCGAACAGCCACCGCCCGGCCAATCCCAGAGGTGCCGGTTACGAGTGCCACCTTTCCGCTGAGTTCCATAGACGACCAGCCTCCATTCATTGGACCAGAGACGCATAGCATCGGCAGGTGTTGACAGCCAGTGCGCCCTCCGTCACCAATCAGACCAACTTGGTCCAACAAAGTGTGGGGGAAACGCTGTTGAAGCTCGGCTTCGGCCTCTATCGCCACATGCTGGACGACGCGCACTACGCGTTCGCGCGGCAATGCAACGCGACCCATATCGTCGTTCACATGTGCGACTATTTTCGCGGTGCCGACGGTGGACCGCGCGCCGACCAGCCGGTGGGTGACGGGTCCGGCTGGGGTGTTGCAGAAGGCCGCGTCTGGACCGTCGACGAGTTGTCGGCGATCCGCGACGCGATGGCGGCGCATGGCCTGACGTTTCATGCAATCGAGAACTTCGACCCGGCGTTTTGGGATCACGTGCTGTTCGGCGGCCCGCGTCGCGACGCGCAGATGGCGGACCTTCAGCAACTGGTGCGTAATGTGGGTGCCGCGGGTATCGCCGTAATCGGCTACAATTTCAGCCTCGCCGGAGTAGCGGGGCGAGTGACCGGGCCCTGGGCGCGCGGCGGCGCCCCGTCAGTCGGCCTCGACGGGCGCAACGCAATAACCAACTCGGCGATGCCGGCGGGTATGGCATGGAACATGGTTGTTGACGCATCGGCCACCGGCCTGCGCCGCTCACTCGACGTCGAAACGCTATGGTCTAATCTTGCTTGGTTCTTAGAGCGGATCCTTCCTGTTGCGGAAGCAGCGGGAGTCACCATAGCGGCGCACCCCGACGATCCTCCGCTGGAGACCGTGCGCCGGCAGCCGCGCCTGGTTTGGCGGCCGGAGCTTTACCGGCGCTTGCTCGATCTATCGCCAAGCCCCGCTCACAAGCTGGAGTTCTGTGTCGGCACGGTAGCGGAGATGATGAACGGCGACGTGCACGAGGCGATCGGCGAGCACGCGCGTGATGGCCGCATCGCTTACGTGCACATGCGCAACGTGCGTGGCCGGGTGCCGCATTACCGCGAGACGTTCATCGACGAGGGCGACGTCGATGTCTCGCGCGTGATCCGCACGCTGCGCGACGCCGAGTTCGAAGGCGTGATCATCCCTGACCACGCGCCGCAGATGACCTGCGCCGCCCCGTGGCATGCCGGCATGGCGTTCGCGATGGGCTACCTGAACGCGCTGATGCAAGCCAAACAATGAACGATCTCGCCTCGCCACTGTCTAGCGTGGATGCGTTGGTGCGCGACATTCGCGCGATGATGCGCTCCGAGAAACTCGTTGTCGGTGATCGGCTGCCGACCGAGCGCGAACTGGGGGAGCGCTTCCAGGCCAGCCGCAACACCGTACGTGAGGCGCTGCGAACGTTGAGGGCGTACGGAATGATCGAGGTGCGGCCAAAAGTGGGAGCTGTCATCATCGACCGTGCGATGGAGGCGGTGTTCGACTTGTTCGCCTTCAACGTGGAAGTGAACCGCGAGACTTTCAGCGACGTGCAGGGCTTCCGTCGGCTGGTCGAGGTCGGCATAGGCGAGCAGGTCATCATGGACGCGACGCCGTCGGACTTAGGGCCAATCGATGCATTAAACGCATCGATGCGCCATGCGGAAACTGCCACCGACGCCGCCGAGTTCGATTATCGCTTTCATGCCCAACTGGTTGCCTTGGCGCGCAATCGGACGCTCGATGACATTTATCGGCTGTTAAAGCCGGTCATCTTGCGCCTGATGCTGCTCGGCAAGACGCGGCGGCCGACCCTGGCCGACACGTTCGACGACCACGCCGGAATTATGGACGCGCTACGCCGGCGCGATCGTATCGCGTACGCATACCGGATGAGCCGCCACCTGGAGTTCGGAGCCCGGTTCATCGCTGAACAAACAGAAACATACGAGTAGGGAACGACCATGGAATCAAAAAGGCTTTCCGTCGCACTGCTCGCGGCTGCTGCGCTGGTTCTGACCACCACTGTAGCGCACGCCGACGCACCGACCATCGGCGGTATCGTGTTCCAGCAAGATCAGTATTTTCGAGGTATCCAGGTCGGACTGCAGAATGGAGCCGAGAATGGCGCGGCGAACCTGCTGCAAGGGAACTCGAACTCCAAGCCCGAAAAGGAGGCGACACTGGTGGACACCTTCGTCGCACGCGGCGCAAAGGCCATCGTGATCGCGCCGATTAGTGCCAAGGCGTCGGTGCGCGCGCTTCAGCGGGCCAACGACAAGGGCGTCAAAATCGTCCTGTATGGCACGCACATGGATGCTGACTTCCCGGTCGCCTTCATCGGCACTTCAGACAGCGACATCGGTCAGGGCACCGGCCAGATCGCGGCCGACTTCATCAGAACCAAGCTCGGCGGCACCGCAAACGTCGCGATCCTGGCATTCCGCTCGCAGGTGCCCGAGCAGAGCGATGCCCGCACCACCGGCTTTTTAGGTGCCGCCCGCGCCGGCGGCACGGTCAACGTCGTGAGCCAGCAGGACGGTTTCCTAGCCGAGAAGGCGGTTGCGGTAGCAAGCGACATCCTGACCGCGCATCCCGATGTGAACGTCATCTATGCCGCCAATGAAGGTGGGACGGTGGGGGCGGTCCAAGCGGTGCGCCGCGCGGGTAAGGCCGGCAAAGTCTTCGTGTTCGGTACCGACGGGTCCGAGCAGTTGGCCAACTTCCTGCTCGATCCGGACGGCGTGCTGATTGCGACCACCGCGCAGCAGCCGGTCAAGGTCGGCGAGGAGGCGATGAAGACGGCGCTTGCCGCGATCGCAGGCAAGCCGGTCGACAAGAGCGTGCTGGTCCCCGCGCTGCCCCTGTCTCGAAAGGATGAGCCAGGGGTTCGGGCATTCCTAGCCGCCGCCAAAAGCCAGTAACGACGGCAAGACCTCGTGGCGCGGGGCTTGATCGAGCTTTCGGGCGTCAGCCGAACCTATGGGCCGACACTCGCGCTCGCCCCATTCAGCCATGTGTTTGCGCCGGGCCTGATCCACGCGTTGATGGGCAAAAATGGTTCGGGCAAATCGACGTTAATTAAGATGCTGTCGGGCAGCGTTGTGCCGAGCGTCGGGACGATGCGGATAAACGGCGCGGCAGCGGCCTTCCTGACCCCGGCCGACGCGTTCGCGGCCGGGATCGTCACGGTGCATCAGGAACTGTCGCTGGTGCCGTCGCTCTCGGTGGGCGAGAACATCTACCTCGGGCGGCTGCCGCAGCGACGTGTCCTGGGCCGAAATATCGTGGACTGGTCCCGTGTGTTCGCCGATGCCGGCCGGCTGATGGCCGACATGGGGCTCGACATCGACCCGCGCAGCATCGTTGGGCGCTTGTCGGTCGGGCGACAACAGGTCATCGAGATCGCCAAGGCAATGTCCTTCGAGCCGGCGATCCTGCTGCTCGACGAGCCGACATCGGCACTAGCCGCGCGCGAAGTCGAGTTGCTGTTCGGCCTGCTGCGGCGATTGCGGACGCGCGGCGTCACGATGATCTACATCACTCACCGGATGAACGAACTATTCGAGATCGCCGACACCTGCACCGTGCTGCGCGACGGTCACGCGGTCGACACTGTCGCGATGGCCGACGCGACGCCTGCCGGAATCGTCGAGATGATGTTCGGGGACGTCGCCCGCGCTGTGCGTCCCAAGCGTCGCGCAATCGATCGCGATGCGCCGGTGCTTCGCGTACGCGGCCTTACCCGCCGCGATGTGTTTGCCGAGGTGTCGTTCGATCTGCATCGGGGCGAGGTGCTCGGTATGGCGGGCCTGCTTGGAGCCGGACGAACGGAGGTGCTGCGCGCGATCTTCGGGGCCGACCCGCTCGACGCGGGTACAATAGAACTGAACGGGGAGGTGATAGGCCGCCCCGATCCGCGCGTCATGAAGCGGCGGGGACTCGGCTACACGCCGGAAAACCGTAAGGAGGTCGGGCTGGTGCAGGCGCGCTCGGTCCACGACAATCTGTGCCTGGCGAGTCTGGATCGCATCGCCCCGCACTTCCTGCTGACCCGCGCCGCTGAGCGGCCCTACGTGCGCCGGCAAATTGAAAACCTGGCGATCAAAGTGCCCGACGAAGCGTTTCCGGTGTCGTCCTTGTCTGGGGGCAACCAGCAGAAGATTGTCATCGGTAACTGGTTGAACGCCGAGCCGCGCGTGATGTTCTTCGACGAGCCGAGCCGCGGCATCGATATGCAGGCCAAGCAGCAGGTGTTTGACATCATGTGGCGCGAGGCCGCGCGCGGTCTGTCATCGGTATTCGTCTCGAGCGAGCCCGAAGAATTGCTCGAGGTCGCCGACCGCATTCTGGTGATGCGCGGGGGCCGGATCGTGGCCGATGTCTCGCCGGACCAGACGACACTGACCGAACTGTATCGGCTGTGCATGGAGGGGCCATGAGCGTCACCGAAGCCCTGATCGCCGCGCCGCTTCGGCGGCGCATCAGCACGACGACGCTGAAGATCTACACGATGGAAGTCGTGCTTCTGATGCTGATCGCGGCGCTCGTGTTGAGTGCGCCGGGATTTGCAACTCTGGGCAACCTTCTCAACGTACTACGAACGGTGTCGATGCTGGGTGTAATCGCCTTCGGCATGACGGCGGTCATCATCGGCGGCGAGATTGACCTTTCCGTCGGTGCCGGCGTGGCGCTCGCGGGCTGCATCGTGGCTTGGTTCTCCGGCCAGCTCACGCCGCGCCTTGGTTCAGTCGGAGCGGTGCTCGTCGGTGTTCTGGCCGCGATGCTTGCCGGCGGTGCGATCGGCGCGTTCACCGGCAAGATGCGCCAGTGGTTCCGAGTACCGACCTTCATCACCACACTCGCGCTGTTCACCGCGTTGCGCGGGTTCGCCAATCTCATAACCGGCGGTTTCCCCTTGACCGACCTGCCTGACTGGTTCGGATTTCTCGGCGCTGGCGACCTGCTTGGCATCCCGTTCCCGGTGTATGTGTTCGCGTCGGTGTTTCTGCTGATGCATGGATTGATGACGTATTCGCGGTTTGGCCGCGCCGTGTACGCGGTCGGCGGCAATGCGGAGGCAGCCCGGCTGTCTGGGATCGACGTGTTCGGAGTCAAGACGGCGACGCTGATCATCACCGGCGTCCTCACGGCTATCACCGGCACGCTTATTTCATCGCAGATCGGCTCGGGCACCGGGACTACGGCGACCGGCATGGAGCTCGATGTGATCGCCGCCACGATTATCGGCGGCACCAGTCTGTTCGGCGGCAAAGGCCGCGTCTGGGGCACGCTGTTGGGGGTGCTGTTCCTTGGGTGCATCACAAATGGGATGACGCTGCTGAACGTGTCCGAGTATTGGCAGTATGTCGTGCGGGGCGGCATCATCTTGGGCGCAGTCCTGGTTAATCAGGTGCTGGATGAGGTGCGGTAGGATTTGGCACCCGGTGGTTTGGTAACCTGGAAGCGGGCGTCCATGTGGCCCTGCGCCACCACATCAGGCTGTTTGAGAGCGTTATCGATTTGCTTGCGAATGCCATTGATGTCGTAGGATTGATCACTGGACCTAGTGACTGCGGCCAGACCTGCTTGGGCAAGGAACCGGAGCTACGTCAGCCTCAGATAGCCTGCCCCTAGCGTCTCAGCGTCCAAGGTGAGGTGCATACCGGACCCGCGTGGGTAACGGGAGGATACCTCTCCTGAGTTCGTCGCTGAGTCTGCAAGCCGCCCGATAGCTGTCGAGGCCGGATCGTGGCATCGAACGCTGCTTACAGGTCTGGCTTCGTGCGCAGCGGAAGGTGGGCTCCTGTCAACGACGCGATCCCGGCCCTGTCAGCGATGCCCGGTGAGCCTGTGCGCCGAGCGAAGTGTCGACGATGGCCACTCAGCAAGTTTCCCGCCAACAAGCAATCTCGAGCTGCCTCGGCTTGCTCGGCATCGGATTACGGTTGCTGACCTAAACCGCCTGGGCGGTCGCGCTACCGACCTAGCGCGTTGGGCTGCAACAACAAAAAGCTTGGTGTGGAATCGGCGAAGTCCCAAGCTCTCTCTGCAGATGCCCAGAAACACTGGACTGCTTGAGCCCGATCTAAGTGCGGAGGCAGTGCGGCCAGTGGCGGGCTGGAGCAGCGGTGGCAACCGGGCCCCAACATTCTCTGGGTGCGGCTCGGCTCACAGGTTGGCACCATCGCACCGCCGTCTACCGAAAGCTGGTTCACCTGCCTTCAAGCCGCCTTCGTGATAGGCTAGTGTAGCTAACCTCCGAATTGTTTCCTAACGCAAGGCATTGATCCTGTCGAGAGAGACGGCTTCTTCGATGACTGTTGTCGCCGGAACGTTCATTTTTTTGATGGGACGCGCTACACGGACAAGGTTCTTCGCCAAGCAACTCAAAACGATTATCATGGCTTTCCGGACAGTGTCCGTGCGTTTGAGGGCTAGGGGACGGTTAATCCTGTGACAGGAGGCGACGGAGTGACCCGGCAAATGCTTAGCATACCTGGCGAATATCAACGCCGTACCGGCACTTTTGATTTTATGAA
Organism: uncultured Alphaproteobacteria bacterium; assembly: GCA_963756975.1. Lineage (GTDB taxonomy): Bacteria > Pseudomonadota > Alphaproteobacteria > Acetobacterales > Acetobacteraceae > CAVRQM01. The sequence goes on from CAVWPS010000002.1 coordinate 2,264,426, forward strand.
AGAACTCAATGGTGACATAAATCATCGAGTTTTTAGGCCGAGACCATGACCGAATCAGGTGTTCGTGAAGTGATCTGGAGTACAGAAGTAGACGAAATACTGAGTTGCGGCAATTATCTCGGCGAGCTTGGTGTGAAGAACTGGGCTCTTTCAAAAAAAGATGCCCAGAACGCAATTTCTGCGCTCTTTGAAATTGGCGTACCGATCCTGGGTGGAGATGTTTATTATCAGAAAAATTCCGGCATATACCCAGGAACGGAGAATTGGTACCATCAGAGATCCTCGGGAGAAACCATTCAGGAGTTTCTTATTAGAAGCACGGAAGCTTCAAGAGCTTATGTTATGGCTTTTAACTCGGTAGATGGTTCTAATCCTTTGTTTGCGTTAGTTCCATCATAAGTAGAACACCTATACTACTTTCCAACTTCTTCCATAGCCCGTGTTGTCTGGTGTTTGACGACCATGGCGTCGATGACTTTGATGATGGCTTCGCGGTCGCCTTCAGCGAGGCCTTCGAGGGCCTGGAAGCGGCGGTAGAGGCGGCTGCTGGCGAGTTGGGTGCTGTAGATTTCCATCACGACCACGTTCCCGGTCCGTGCCACGAACCGTGCTATCCTGCCCGTTCTGTGGCGTACTCCCCGGCCGGCACCACAGATATCTGCTTGGCAGAAAGAGATCGCACTACTATCGTGCGGCATGGCACCGTCAAACATGATTGATCGAGCTCGGGAGATCGGCGCGTTGCCTGGTTTCAGGACTGAGCATTTATGGCTCACCTTCTATCTCATGGGCGCACCCGCAAGGCTCGACGAACTCACCCGTCTTTTAATTGGTTTAGGAGCTGTAAACTTGGACAGCACGGACAGCGGCTGTCTGTACCCGAAGCTTCCAGTCGCAAATAATCCCTCGGCCATGGTCTTAAGCGTCGATCAGGTTCTCGAGTTTGCGTCTGCATGCGAGGTCGAGGTTGTGTCTGTTGATGTGGACACAAGCCAGGATGTTAGGTCCTCTTCGTTCAGGGAACTGGCTCGCTTCGAGCCGACTGCTAGCCATTAAAGCTAGCAGTCGGGTGCATAAATTATCGTTTCCTGCAGTCTGGCACGCAGATGCAGTTCGGCCAGCACCGGCCAGTAGGCGCGGCTCACCTGAGCGGCAGTAGCCACGACAGCCCAGCCAATATTGCCGCGACGACCGCCGCGAGCACCCCGGCCTTGATCCTCAGATCACCGACTGCGGCCTTCCACTTCAGCCAATCCTGAATTTGGCCCCGCGCAGCAGCAGCGCCGTCACCGAGCGGGATGGATGTGTCTCGCGCAGTCCCCGCGTAGCCATTCGTCGAACTGGCAAGTATGCCCCGCATAGAGTCGACGCCGTGCCGTTCCAGCTTCGCCAACAGTTCAGGGGGAACAGCAGGTTTGCGAGGTGGGATCATATAGCTAGCTGCTGGCTTTTGGTAAGATAGAAGCTATCAAACGGGACTGCTGGTGCTCGTAGGCGTCGAGCGCGCGTTCCAGCACCTCGACGAGAAGTAATTTGTCTCGCACAGCAATCCGGCGAATGTGCTCGTCAAACTCTGGGCTGACGCGCGTCGCAAACTGCACAGTAGGGTTGGATCGCCGCATCGTCCTCCCGTCCAGGCGCACCGGCCGTACTGCGGTCTCGCCGGTCTCAGGTGGAGGCGGGATGGGCGCAAGGTCGCCGCGCGCCTCGTCGGCGGTGGGTGGGGACCCGAGGCCAGCACGCCGAAGGCCCCTTAGTCTTGATGCATCAGCCATGCGGCTTCGTTCCCGCTACCGTGTCGATGAGGCTCTGGATCAACGCGTCCGCGCGCTCTTTCAGCCCATGGAACCGCGTCTCGGTCACGGCCAGCCCCTCGTTCTGGGCCAGTCGGTAGGCGGCTCGCTCGGGGAGGTAGCCGGGCAGCGTGGCGTAGCCGGCTTCGGCGATGTAGGCGCGCGCTGCCTCGGCTTCGCTGTCGGTCGCGATGTGATTGAGCGCGAAGATCAGCCGGCCTCGGGGAACGCCAACCTTTACCAGCCCGTGAGATACGCGGGCGGCGGGTGTGAGGTCGTCCCGCCCCGCGCCCGTGGGCTGCACGATTAGGTCGGCCCGCTTGGCGATTTCGGTACTACCGGTGCTGGCCTTGGCCGGGCCGTCGATCACCAGAAGATCGTAACCGCTGGCGCTCGCCAAGGCGGGGGCCACCGCCCTGAACAGCTCGACAGACAGCGGCGGGTCGATCCCGCGCTGTGTCCTGACCTTGTGCCAATCAACAATTGTGACTTGATCGGGGTCGAGGTCCGCGATTTTGACCCTGAGGCCGCTCGCCGCCGCCTCACGCGCCAACGCTCGCGCCAGCGTCGATTTACCGACGCCGCCCTCCATCGCGGCGGCGAGCTGCGGCCGATTGGGATCTGTGCCGCCTCACGGGCTCAACGCTCGTTATCGCCAAGCTGGACCGCCTTTCGCGCGACGCGCACTTCCTGCTCGGCCTCCAGAAAGCCGGCATCCCGTTCGCTGCAGTCGACATGCCGACCGCGAACAGCCTCACAGTGGGCATCATGGCCTTGGTAGCCCAGCAGGAACGGGAAGCCATCAGCGCACGCACCACGGCCGCACTCGCCGCCGCTAAGGCCCGTGGCGTCGAGCTGGGCGGCTGGAAAAGCGGTCCGAAGATTGCCGCCGCGAAGGCTCGTGGCGTCGATCTGGGATGGACCAATCGTCCGAAAGTGGACGGGAGCCTTGGCCGTGCGGCCATGGCTGCAACCGCCGATGCGTTCGCGGCGCGGATCGGTCCGACGGTCGCGGCGATGCGGGCGAACGGTGACAGCCTGCGGCAGATCGCGGCCAAGCTGACCGCCGGCGGCTATGAGACGGCACGAGGCGGGGCTTGGACGGCCGCTGCGGTCAATGCGGTGCTGGCGCGGGCCGCCTGATCGCAGACGATTTTCGCTAGTTGGCCCAGTGACCGCGAAGCTATGCGTTTTGGCCATTTGGCTTGATGGGTGGTGTCCCGGAAGTGTGCCGGGCTAACCGCGAGCACCAGGGTTCGTCACGAAGTGGTGGAGCCGAATCCCAGGTGGTGTCTCACGGTGGATCGTAACCCGTGCTCCGCGTTCCCGCAGGAGGCGGCGAAGTTTCGAGGCGTTCCGGGCACCCCAGACGCCGGTGTATTCAGTTTCATCAGGGTCTCGGTAGAGCGCGTAGCCGAAGAAGGTGGCGCTCAACATTCCTGTGCCGAGTAGATGCTCAAGCTGCTCCCGCGCCCCGATGCACACGACTGAGTCGCCATTTCGAGCGAACGCGCTGCTTCGAAACGCATATACGTTGAGGGGAGTCCCTTCTCGTCGATTTGCTATGTTCATCACACTCACCGCCAGAGGCCTTCGAACCGGATGCAATCAGCCGCATCGTGAAGCGAGCCGTATGTAATTGGGGGTTGACCCAAACAGTCCCGTCGCCAGCCGCAAATCGGCCGCACGATAGGCGGGTGTTGACTACTCATCGTATGGGTCGATGAGCTGACCCGACGCGACGTCCCGGCGTTCCTGGCGAACAATGGTCGCCCGCAATTCCCAATCCGGCAAATGGCTATCGAACTGCAGGGAATCAGGGAGCGACATGCCACCAGCAAGCTGTAGGTGGCCAAACCGCGCAGACCTGGTGATCTGTCCGGCCCCCGCATTCGATAGGTCAAACACCTCCAGTTTCCAAGAACTATCATCTCCCCAAAGACAACCGGCGACAAACCCTGTTGTGAGAGACTGCCACGGACCAAAGGTGCTGTCATAGCTATGGTCGACGTTATCCGCGATGGTCGGATCAATTGCATTAGTTTCGAAGAGCCAGCTTTCTGTCTCTCGTCCGTTTGACCGATTCCGTCTCGAGACCTTGCGGTAGCGAGGGACATATAGTTCGACGGGGCAGAAACCATGCGAGGCGGGTTCCTCGCCTCCCAAGTCTTCGCAAGCGGGTAGGCTCATCAAACGTGTTGACGTGTAGTCTCGACAGTACCAGAGCGTACCACATTCCATTTGCTTCAAATGGCTCAAAGGTCTCCTGTGCCCAGCCAGGATGATTCCGTTCGTAGTGTCCAATCTGCACGTCTCCATCAAATATATTCACTAATGCGGACCCCCAGACGCCGGCATTGTGCGGTTTGACTACGGCCTCGGCTCTAAACCGCCTCGCCTCCACCCCAGCTTTCATGCCTGTCTTGCTTTCAGCAACTGCGTCCATCCTTTATGGTAGTGGATTTGGAAGAACTTACGAACAGTTCGGTTTAGCGTGGATCAGGACATCTGGCGGACGACCTCTCCGCGTCATCGGCCGCTTTACGCGAGTCGTTGCTAGACGTTGTTCGCGCACCCTGAGCAGCTCGGCGATGGCTCGGAAGCTGCCATTTGCGGCACCTGACGGCACCGGCAGAGGCTTCCGAGTTGAGGGGCGGGGGGTATCTAGCTTCAGAACTATCGATTGGTATTCCAGGACCTCAATAGCCAACTTTCCGAGTGTCAATACCAACGATGTCCCCCGCTACTTCGTACAAGGAATAGCTTCATGCCGTTCGTCAATATCAAGGTCGCAGGCCCCACCCTTTCATCCGAGCAAGTCCAACGTCTCCAGCAGGGTGCAACGGGCCTTATGGCCGGCGTCATGGGCAAGATTGCCGACTTGACCGCCGTGCTCGTCGAGCAAATTGCGGCTGAGAGCTGGACGGTGGGTGGCCAGTTGGCACGCGCGGCGGCCCATCTAGATGTGAAGGTGACCGCAGGCACGAACTCGAAAGCCGAGAAGGCTCGCTTCATCGCCGAAGCCATGCAGCTTTTGCGCAGCGTCATCGGGCCGGAGCTGAACCCGGTTACCTACGTGGTCGTGCACGAAGTGGCTGGCGACGCATGGGGCTGGAGTGGGGAGACCCAGGCCGGACGCGCGGCAGCCAAGGCAGCCAAGACCAGCTGATCCGCGACGGGTCGGCGGCAGCATTGCCCCCGCTGGCTGGTGGATCCGAACGGCATGATGTGCCCGGGGCTTGAAGAACTCCCTTCAGTAACAAGGAATATCTGCAATGACACCCTCCGACCCTGCAACGGAGATGGGCGCGGGATCCGAAACTCGGTCGGCTTGTGGCCAAGCCCCCGGCACCCTTGGGCGCCGTGCGCTGTTCGGCGGCAGCTTGGTGATCGTCGAGGCGGCTGCCTCGGCAGGTAACGCCGAGGCCCAGTTCAGCGACATGCATCATGGCGCCAATAATCCATTGCCGCTCTCGGCCACCGAGACGGACAACCTGCTTTTCCCTGGCTTCCGGCAGAGCTTCATCACCACGAACGGTGTCGAGGTCGAAGGCAAGCTGGCGAGCGGCGCGGTGATCAACACTCTGGTGGGGGGTAACGGACCCCCACTGCTGCTGCTTCACGGCTTCCCCGAGAACTCATGTCGCCTGGCATAAGGTGGCGGGCAAGCTTGCCGAGCGGTTTACCGTCGTGATGACGGATCTACGCGGCTGTGGTGACAGCTCCAAGCCAGATGGCGGCCCCGACCACGTGGATTACGCAAAGTCCGCAATGGCCGCCGATCAAATTCAGGTCGTGAAGGCGCTCGGCTTCGACGCGTTCCAGGCGGTGGGCCACGACCGGGGCGGCCGGGTGCTGCAGTTCATGATGCTCGATCATCCAAAGGCCGTGCAGCGCGGTGTCGTCCTCGATATCGCGCCGACAGACCTAATGCGCGCTATTATGGCAAGCGGACGCTACAAGAATTAAAGTCGGGTAAATCTCCATCTGCCAAAAGACGCCCTCCTATGACAAGATGTGCAATTCGCATCTGGATCATCGCGCTTCCCACTTGCACATATGGCTCAACATTTACCGCTAACACCTTAGCAATCAAGACGATTACCTTGATCCACTCCGTTCTACACTGCTCCAAAATACTCGCATCGAAGTGGATGACAGGCCTCGATACCATGTCGACCAAAAGGCCAGTTACATTTATCACAACCCGAAAAGGAGCATCTTCAGCTCTCAACTCGCGCCACCGAGTGGCGGCTTGCAAAACTTCTTCTGTAGGAACTGGGCGTTCCCTACCAAGTAAAGAAAGGAGGACTTTTGGGCTAATTGCTCCTAACCATCGTGCTGGTCCAACTGAAGTTCCGTCTAGAGGTCTAAACACAAAATCGGTCACATCGACAGCGCTGAACTGCTTTGTTCCGATCTGCTCGGCCCAAGCCAAGAAAAAAGAATACTCAAGAGCAGAATGCCGACCAAACCAAATTACGAAACGATCATGCGAATTTTCTGCTTGTTTCCAAAACTCACGCAAACGACGTTCAACTCCGACGTCGTCCATGACAGCATCCCACCATGCAGCTCTCGCCGATGGATCATGTGACTTGATGGGGCCACAACTAAGATCGTCTGGAAATGCCATAACTTTGTCATCTCTGGAGGCAAGTTTGATCGCCTTCGAGAGTGAATGCTCAGCTGCGGCACCTGGAACGATATGAAGTGTTCGCATTGTCCCTACCTGTCAATGGAGCGGCATTTTACGTACATGCTAGGTCGCTATCAACCACCATCACCGCATTATCAGGTCACGCAGTCAATCGAAGTGATCGGAAACTGTAGGAGCAGGAGCTGTGGAGTCGGAGCTCTCGGATCGGGTGTCATGTGGTTAGGAACTGTAGGCTGGCCGGCGAGCGGCCCGAGAGGGCCGTAATCATAGTCTTCCCCCTCGGAGGCACCTTTGATAGCAAAAATGAAAGTGAGTGCTACCGAGATCACCTTGAAAGCCAGCAAGGACCGAACGTCGCGAGACACGTAACGTGCGACGCCGCAGTCTGCCCCGTCGACGCCAATGTAATATAGTCGGCAAAGGTAACACAAGCATAGGCTGTCTGTGTGGGGGCGGGTTGCTGTGCGTCTGATCCGATATGATTTGGATTAACTTCATCTACGATTGCATTTTGCCCTGGGTCTGGTGATATCTCTACCGAGGATGGCACGAGAGCGGTTCCGCCTCAAACGTAGAAGAAGGAGATGTCTTGGCTGCCGCACTGACCTTTTTCGCAGGTGCTGCGGAGATTGTAGTTGCTGACATAGAATAGCAATAGGATGCTATCTGAGTTCCACGAATGGGTGTCGGTTTGTAGTTGTTGGGTTCGATACCGAGGATGTTGGTGCGGTCGAGCACGTTGTCGTAGACGTAAGCGTAGGTGTTGCGTCCCGCGGCTTGGCCGATCGGATCGGTCTGGATCCAGCGGCCGAGGCGCGGGTCGTAGGATCGGGTCCTGGAGTGGTAGGTGCCGGTTTCAGCGTCCCATCGGCAGCCGGCGTAGCCTACAGCAGCGAGCGACAAATAGACCGAACGCGCCGGCTACTCTCCGAGACGACGCACCCGATTGCTCTCATTGGACATTCTTGCGGCTTTTATCTCCCGCACACTTTGTCGAACGGTTTCGGTGCTCCCTCACCGGGACGCCTCCTACTGGCTACCACCCGTGGTGACCGGCTTGATCCGCAGCACGACCAATTCGTTCATTGGGCGGTCATATGTCGAGGCGATGGCGTACGGGTCGGAGCCCGAAGGCCAGCCGGTGAACTTAGCTGTGTTGAACTCGCCCCAATCAGTTTGATACATGATCGGAATCACTGGAAGCTGGTCGATCAGAATGCCTTCGAGCCCGGCCATCGCCTCTTTCTGTCCCTCCGGCGCCGCGCTCATGCGATAAGACAAGAGGAGCTTGTCGGCCTTCGAGTTCGCGGAATCGCTCGTAGTTTCCGCTGGCCGGCGTTCCTTCCTGGGCGGTCATGCCGCTGTTGAGCCAAGCATTGAACATGTAGTACGGACCGGGTCCGGTCTCCGAAAACCGTAGGCCGAGGTCGAAATGCCCGGTGCTCAGGTCGCTTTGCCACTGCGTCACCGCCTCCGGGTCGACATGGACCTTGAGCCCAATGGCGGCTTTCAGTTGCTGCGCAATGAGAACGGCGCCGGCCACGTTATCCGAATAAGGGGCCGACACGACAAGACCGATATCAATGGCCTTACCGTCAGGCCCCTGCAAGACCCCGTTCGAAGTCCCACTTGAACCCAGCCTCAGTCAGCACCTGCTTCGCCTTCGCGACATCGGTCTTGTAGGTCAGGTCAGCGTATTGCGGAGCCATAAATGCCTTCTGGTATGGCAGCACTAGCCCGGTCTGAGTCTCGATCGGCGCCTCCTCGCCCAGGTCGCTGGCCTGCGCGATCGCCGCGCGATCAAGCGAAAGCGAGATCGCCTTGCGGAAGGCGAGGTTGTTTCCGGGAAACCGCCCGAGGTTGGGGTAGAGCACCGCGTCAGTAACCGGTGGAAAGAAGTATTGGTTGCCGGGGCCGGCGTGCGTGTAGCGATCGAGACCGGCGATAAACACCCCGCCCCATTGCGCCTCACCCTTCTCCAGCGCCAGGTCCGCTGTCGTGTTGGAAGTGTAGTCCGGATACACCAACTGATCGATCATCGGCTTGCCGGGCTGCCAGTAATGCGGGTTCTTGTGCATTACGATATTCTGCGGCGAGTACGACGCCACCACGAACGGCCCGGTCCCAATCGGATTGGGATTGGCCGAATGTACTGGGTCCTGCACCGATCCCCAGAGATGCTTCGGCACAATGACCTGCGTGCCGACATCGTACAGGTCCGGATACGACGCTTCCTTGAAAGTCATCACCACCGTATCGGCATCCTGCGCCAGTACGCTGGTGTACTGGAGGCCGCTTAGGTTCAGCGCCGGAAACTTTTGCAGCAGGTTGAAGGTGAACACGACGTCGTCACTGGAGAACGGCTCGCCGTCCGACCACGTCACCCCCGAGCGAATCTTGAAGGTGAGCGTCTTACCGCTGTCACTCCAAGTGTAGCTCGACGCCAGCCACGGGATCACCTGCTCCGGTTGCAGCAGGTCGAATTGCAGCAGGCCCTCGTAGACCATGGGCGTCAGCACCGAGCCCAGGCCATTATTTGGCGAGAACGGGTTTTTGTTGTTCGGGAACGGCCCGCCATTATCGCCGGCAATGGTCAGCACGGACGGCGCGGGCGCGGCGACGGCGGCCGTGGCCAGGAAGTGCGCACAAAGCGTAGCGGCACCAGCCAGAAGCAGCCGCTTGCCCCAGACAAATTCTTGGTTCTGCATTGGATGTTCCTCCGTAGTTGTTGCTCCGGCCACCGTGGCCGTCGGTCGTCAAGCTGCCTGCGGACTCGCTTGAGCTTGGCCAAACAGCCAGCAGCGAACCGTATGTCCCGGCCCGATCACCGAGTCCGATGGCGCCTGCTCGCGGCAAATCGCCATCACATGCGGGCAGCGCGGATGAAACCGGCAGCCGGACGGCCGACGCGCCGGATTTGCCGGTGCGCCTGAAGCGCTGATCGGTACCTCACGCACGCGCGCTGGATCGGGCGCGGCGGCGATCAGCAACTGCGTGTAGGGATGCGCGGGTTCGCGCACGATACGCCGCGCGGGGCCCCGTTCGATTATCTCCCCGGCATACATCACCATCGCATCGTCGGCGAACACGCCGGCGGAGGCGAGGTCGTGCGTTATATACAGCACGCCAAGCCCGACCCGATGCCGTAGGCCGTCCAACAGCATCAGCACACCGGCTCGGATAGACACGTCAAGCATCGAGACGGGTTCGTCGGCCAATAAGATGTCCGGTTGGCAGGCCAGCGCCCGTGCGATCGCCACGCGCTGTCGCTGGCCGCCGGAGAGTTCGTGCGGGTAGCGATCGATGTAGCTGCGCCCGGGCGCAAGGCTGACCTGCTCCAGCAATCCACTCACCCGTTCGTCCATCGACAAAGACGAGGCCGCGAAGCGGCCCTGGTGAATGAGCAGCGGCCGGCGCAAGTGATAGCCGACGGTATGCCGCGGATTAAGCGAGCCGAACGGGTCCTGCAGCATGAGCTGCACGCGCGCGCAATAGGATCGGAACGCCACGCCATGTGTGGCACGGACGGGAACACCCTCCAGCGCAATCTCACCGGCGGTGGGCGGTTCGAGCTGCGCCAGCAGCCGCGCCATGGTGGATTTGCCGGAGCCCGACTCGCCGATCAGGGCGGAGATGCGCCCCTTTTCCAATTGCAGCGATACGCGCTCGACTACCATCACCGGGCCGCCGGTCTTGCCGCCCCAGGGGAGCGGCAAGCGTTGCGTGCCATAGCTCTTCGATACGGCACGTGCTTCAAGCGTCGGAGGAGCAGGCTGTGCGGCGTCGAGCGAGACGGCGAGGTTCATGGCAGCATGGTCGGCGCCAGCGCTGCCGTTGCGGAAGCGGCAGCCACTACCGGCGCTGCCTCATACAGCCGGCAGGCGACCAGCCTGCCCTCCATGACCGGTTGAAGCGCGGGCACCGTCTCCGCGCAGGAAGGCATCACCTCCGCGCAACGGTCGCGGAACGGGCAACCGCTAGGAACTTGCGCCAAGCTAGGCGGCGAACCAGGAATGCCGGCCATGGTGATCCGGCCATCGGCCACCGAGGGAAAGGATCGTAGTAGCCCCACGCTGTAAGGATGCAAAGGTTGCTGGCGCAACAGCTTCACTGCGGCCGCTTCCATGATACGCCCGCCATACATCACAACCACGCGGTCGGCGATCTCCATGATCAGCGGGAGGTCATGCGTGATCAGCACGATGGTGAGGCCGAGTCGGTCGCGCAGACGCAGCAACTCGTCGACGATCTGCCGCTGCGTGACCACGTCCAGCGCCGTCGTCGGCTCGTCCAGCAGGAGCACGCGCGGCTCCAGCGCGAGGGCGAGAGCAATCATCACCCGCTGCCGCATCCCGCCCGAGAGCTCATGCGCGTAGCGGCCCATCACGGCGGGATCAAGGCCCACCAGCTGAAACAACCCGGGCCAGCGCGCCGCGCCGTCACGCCAAGCGGAGCGACCACAGTGATCGATGACCACGTCGCGCAGCTGTGCGCCTACCGTCAGCACCGGGTTGAGCGCGCTCATCGCCGCCTGTGGCACGAATGCGATCTTCTGCCAACGAAACAGCCGCAACGCCTCGGGATCAAGCGACAGCACGTCCAGCAAGCCAAGCTCGTCGCGGAACAGGATGCGACCGCCGGCGATGCGCCCCGCCCCCTCCAGCAGCCGACAGATGGCAAGCACCAACGTGGACTTGCCGGACCCGGACTCGCCGGCGATACCGACGATCTCGCCACGGCGCACATCGAGGTCGATGCCGTTGACCGCGTGCAACAGCCGGTCGCCGCTCTGGTAGCCGACATGTAAGCGGCAGACGGCAAGGGTCGTATCGACGTCGGGACAGATGTCACCGTGTTCACTAGCGGCGCCGCGGCTTCGGGGTGACCCGCGGGGGATCCGCGCCGGCGCGCGCAGCCGTGGATCGACCCACTCGTCGATTGAAAAGTTGAGCAGCGCCAGGGCCATGCCGGTCAGCGCAATGCATAGGCCGGGCGGCACATACCACCACCAGGCACCCAACGTGAACGCCTGAAAGTTCTGCATCCAATAGAGCATGGTTCCCCAGCTCCACTCGGTAATGTCGACCAGTCCTAAAAAGGCGAGCGATGCTTGCGTGATGATGGCGAAGGTCACGGTGAGCAAGAAACCAGCGGCGATGATGGGCAACTGCGCGGGCAAGATCTCGCGAAAGATAATGCTTAATGCGCTCTCCCCAGTAGCGCGCGCGGCGATCACAAAATCGCGGCCGCGCAACGATAGCGTCTGCGCCCGCAGCACGCGCGCTCCCCAAGCCCAGCCGGTCAGGCTGATGACGACCGCGACCTCGAGCGAGCCTTTCCGAGGCAGGTAACCGCTCAGCACGATGACTAGTGGCAGTGCCGGGATAACCAGCGCGACGTTGATGATGGCAGAGAGCAACTCGCCCACCGTGCCGCCGAGATAGCCAGAGGGGATGCCGATCAGCACCGAAAGGATTGTGGCGATCGTCGCCGCCGCGAAGCCGACCAGCAGCGAACTGCCCGCGCCGACCAGCAGCTGCGATAACACGTCCTGCCCAATCTGGGTGGTGCCCAGCCAATGCGCGGCGCTTGGCAACTCCAGGATTGGACCGCTGGCGGCGGAGGGGTCGTAAGGCGCGAGCCAAGGGCCGAACACGCCGATGCCTAGAAAGATCGCTAGAATGATGGTCCCGGCCAGCGCCTTCGGCGAGGCGAGCCCACGCTTCACGGCGTTCATGCTACGCCGCTCGCCGGGTGCGAGGATCGAGCAGCAGATAGATCAAGTCCGCCGCGAGATTGGCGAGCAACACGGCGATGACGATAACCAAGAAGATGCCCTGCATCAGCGGGTAATCATTGGTGGTGACCGCATTGTAGAGCACGAAGCCGATGCCCGGGTATGAGAACACGACTTCAACCAGCACTGCGCCGGAAACGATAAAGCCGAGCGACAGGGCGAAGCTGGCGATGTTGGGCAGGATCGCGTTGCGTGCGGCGTAGTGGAGAACGATGCGCCACGTCTTCAAACCTTTCGCCCGCGCCAGCATGAGATAGCTTTCCGACAGGGTCGTCGCCATCATGTTGCGCATCCCCAATGCCCAGCCCCCCACGGCGGAGGCGACGATGGTCAGCGCCGGCAGGATCGCGTGATAAAGGGCACTGCAGATGAAGGCGCCCGACCACTCAGCTTGCAGTGACGGCGAGTAGCCACCGGAAAACGGGAGCCAGTCTAACTGCACGGCGAACAGCGCCACCGCGATCTGGCCCAGCCAAAAATACGGCATGGACGACAGTAGGCCGAATAGCGGAATGGCGCCCTCCCATGCCGTGCCACGCCGCCAGCCGGCTACGATGCCGAAGGCGGTGCCGATCAGGAAGGCGAGCACTGTCGTGACCCCGACCAGGATCACAGTCCAGGGCATCAACTCCCCGATCACCGAGGCCACGGTCGAGGGGAAGTAGTTGGTGGAGACCCCGAAATCGCCGGTCAGGGTGTTTGCGAGATAAGTCCAGTATTGCACAAGCACACTCTGCTGCTTGTCAAGCCCAAACGCGGCTTCAAGCGCTTTCATCGACTGGCCGGTCAATTGCCCCTGGAACCGTCCCAGAATGGAGTCAAGCGCCGTTCCAGGCATGAGCCGAGGAATGATGAAGTTGATCGAGATCGCCGCCCAAAGCGTGACGAGATAGAAGGCAAGCCGCCGCACGATGACCCTCATCGCTAGCCGCCGGTCACACCGGAGGCTATCCACCGATCCGGGTGACTGCGGGTCTCCAGATGCTCGGGACGCAGGTTCGAAGTGTGAGTTCCGTTCGGCGAGCGGCCGTACCAGAACGCGACCGTGGCAATGTCGTCGCGCCGCGGCCTGTAGCGCATGTCCGGTCGCCAGCCGAGATCCTGCACCGTCACGGACAGCGAGCGCGCGAACCGAACGGGGTCGCCATGGTGCCACCGATACATTCCGAACCGTGTCTGGCTTTGATAGAGCCCGTCCGGCTTGATCACCTGATGCATGCCGAGGAACGGCGTCGAGTAGGTAACGTAGCCATTGTCGGGCACTTCATAATCCCAGGCACCGCCGAAGTAATCCTCTGTCCCCGTGCCGCAGATCGTCGGGAATTCAATGTCGTCGTCGATGAAAAACTTCAGCTCGCCCTCGCCCCACCAGCCTGTGCTGTTGCAGCCAAAGGCGAGATAGGCGCCAACGAAGGAGCCGTGGTCCTGCACCTGAGGTAGGATCGTGTGGATATGCGTCTCGTCTACCGGATCGCTGCGGTTCCAGAAGGCATGGAAATACGGCGCTTCGTCAGGCACCTCACCAAGCCCATAATCGAGGTAATGGTCCACGACCGCCTTGCGATCGCTCACGTTCTGCAGGGTCATGCGCGTAGACTTGCAGAACGGCATCGTCCAAAATGTGTTCATACCGCAATAGGGTGCCACCACTACATATTGTGATGTAACAGGCGCATAGGTTTCCCAACCCAGGCAGAAAAAGTCGCCAAGTGGCACTTCCACCGCCGGGTTGTCGGCGCCATCCCACCAGATGCGCAGGATCAACGAGCGCCACCATTCCGGCTTAACCGAGATCCAGAAGTGCTCTATCGCGCCCGAGCCCTCGATCTCCGCCAGCAGCTTCTCCTCGCCGGGGGCGATCTCGACACTTGGCGATACTTTCCAGCCGACCCCGAGATCCGACGCTGCGCGCTGCCCGGTGCCGGTAGTCGCCCGCCCGCCCTGGCCGGGTGCGCCGGTAACGTTCTCCCCGCTGATTGACCGCGACACCCAGTTGTCCAAGCGCGCGATCCCGAAATCCTTTGCCAAACTCGCCCTCCTACTTCGTTCCGAAATGAGATGTTCCGCGGCGGATGACCTGACCGCTCGCGGCCAAGTCATGGGCAATAGGTTGGCTGGATCGGATCACTTGGCTTGCAGCCGTAGGGCGCGGACGCACATTCGTTAACATCCTCCGCATTACCCGATCGTCTCGGGATCGGCTTGACTGTCCTTTATCGACAAAAGACAGTGCGAGTCAAGTGATTTCGGTTTGCGCCGGTAACATTTGGAACCGCCTTAAGGCGCTTCCTGCAACTTCACCGAGCTGTGTTCAAGATTCTACTCAGCCTGGCCGCGCGCAGGATCGCCGCCACGGACATTCAGAGGTCGTGATCAACGTCGCCGGAATAAGTCGGAGCGATCGAACAGCAAACTTTTTCAAAGTTTGTAGCGCGCCCAGCAAAAGAGGTCGGTCGTCAATCGCGACTTTAAAACCGAACGCAGTGCGCGTACCTTCAGGCGCTGAGTCGGCAATCGCACTGGGTGTAGCAAGACGTCAAAGCCCTTCTTGAGGTCAGGCGCGACGAATGCACGGTGATCAGATGCAGTGCGAGAACCACTTACAGCATTGACGATAGATACCGCCCAGGCACCAGCCCCTGCTCGCGAGCGAGATCGAGAAGCGGAGCGATCCGACGCTGCTTCTTCTCCGAGTGGTTTTGCGCAATATCAGACAGGCGGTGACGTAGAAACGGGTTAGCGAAGCGGTCGATCACAGTCTCCTGGTATGCTACTGCCTCCGCCGCCATGCCGATCGCCGCGAACACGGGCAACACCTCAGCCTGCAAGATCGACCGGAGCGCGTCGTCCCATTCAGGTTTCGCGATCGCCTCGGCAACTGTCAGCTCCGGCTGTGCACCGTCGGCGAGCCAGCGCTCGGCCAGCACGCTGTGACCTAGATTGAGGATAAACAGTTTCAGTCGCTCGTATGGCCGCAGGTCGGGCACGATCCGCACGTCCGGGTGGACGCAGGGCGCCAATACGCCGGGTCCTGCTTCAATCGCCCAGAGCGCGTACGGTTCGGCTATCGCGCCGACCGGCTTCAGCGCCTCGGACACAATCCGATCGACCAGCGAGTTAGCCCAGACGCAGTCGTGCAGCCACGCTCGAAACGCCGGCTCCGGCGCGAGGCTTAGCATCAACTCGCGCAGCCTGGTGCCATTGGCGGAGAGCAACTCGCACGGAAGCATGACCAGTGGGGTCGCGCCGGCTTCGAACCGAGCGCGTAGCAGCGCGCTTAGGCGCGCGGGAAAGGAGTGCGGAGTGACAGCGTCACGCGGGTCCAATCGCCAGCCGGTGTCGCCGGTGTTGCAGACGACTAACCGGGTTTCGGTTACAAACTGCTCTAGGATGAAGGCCCAGTCTTCTTCGGCGTGCCACGCGGCACCAACGCTGCCGACCTCAACGCGCCGCTCAACCACCTTCCCGTCTAAGCGGCCGCGGATCAGCACCGGATACGGGCGCATGGTTCGGAAACCCTCGATCCGGCGCCGACTCTCGGCCGAGCCGGTCGTCTGCACGACCGCGATCGGCCCGGCAGCCGCGTCGTCGGAGACGAACAAGTCGACGTGCGCCTGCAGAAATCGACTGGTGCCGAATTGCATCACCGGGCACGGGACGGCGGCGGTCGTCATACGTCGATCAGCGCCTTGACCACACCGCCCGCCGGATCGGCCCAGCGCGGCATCAGCGACGGTACGTCCGACAGCGGCCCGCGATGGGTTGCGAGCGCGGCACTCGGGATGCTTCCGTCACGCAGGCCAGCGACCGCTTCGGAGAAGTCGTCGGCCAGCGCGTTGCGGCTGCCGAGCACGCGCATCTCGCGCTTGTGGAACTCGGGGTCGGAGAAATAGATCGTGTCCTTGACCACGCTGACCAGCACGTAGGTGCCGCCATGGGCGACGTAGGTGAACCCGGCCTCGATCGAGGTCGCGTTGCCAGTCGCGTCGATCACGACGTCGAAGCCGTCGTCACCGGTCAGCTCGGCCAATCGTGCCGCGACGCCCTCATCCGCCGTCACGGTCGCGGCTACGTCGAAGGTGGCGGCGCAGAAGGCGCGCCGGTCGGCGCGCACATCCAGCACCACCGGAGCCACACCGCCGCGCACCACCGAGGCGACGACGCCGAGCCCGATCGGCCCCGCGCCTACGACCAGCACGTGGTCGTCTCGGCCGATTTGCGCCCGGCGGACCGCATGGGCGCCGATTGCCAGAAACTCGACCATTGCCGCTTGATCCAGCGTGATCTCGTCCGCCCGCATGACGTTGGCCTCCGGCAGAGCCAGCAGTTCGCACATACCGCCGTCGGTATGCACGCCGAGCACGCGAATATTCATGCAGCAGTTCGGCTTGCTACGGCGGCATGCGTGGCAGGTGCCGCAAGACAGATAAGGGTTGACATAAACCGGGTCGCCCGGCCGCAGCCGCCTGCTGCCACGTGTTTCGACGACCGTGCCGGACAGTTCGTGCCCCATGACGCGCGGGTAAGCGAGAAACGGGTGCTTACCTGCGTAGATGTGCATGTCCGTGCCGCATACGCCGACGTGGCGGATGCGGATCAGCACTTCGCCGTCTTGCGGCACCGGGTCGGAACGCTCGACCAGCGCCAGGCTGCCGGGGCGGTTGCAGATGATCACCTTGATAGCGGGGAACTCCTCAGAGTGGGGGCGGCCCACGGTCCGCCCCCGATGCAGAAATCAGAGCAGGCCGTTGGCCTTGAGCACGTCGTCGGCGTTGGCCTTGGTGTAGGTCGCCGTCGGCAACACGATCTTCCGGTCCAGCGTGCCGCCGTTCAGAAGCTTCTCGGCTTGACGCACACCTTCCGCACCCGGCGTCGGATACAGGAAAGTCGCGATCAGGATGCCATCGTGGACGTATTTAACGCCCTCGTTCGGCAGTCCGTCGACCCCGACGAACTTTATAGATTTCTCGCGGCCTGCGTCCTTGGCAGCAAGATAGGCTCCGTAGGCCATCGGGTCGTTGTGGGCGTAGACGAGGTCGATGTTCTCGATATTCCGCAGCGTGGTGGCCATCAACTCGTAGGCCTTGTCCTGCTTCCAGTCGGCCGATTGCTGGCTCAGCAGGAACTTGATGCCCGGCTCCTTGTCTGTAATCTCGTGCAGCCCATTGGATCGGTCGTGGCTGCCCTGAGTGCCGAGGCCTCCCCAGATCTCAACGACGTTTCCCTTCGCGGCGCCCGGGCCGCCCAGCGTGTTTACGACAAAGTTGCCGGCGGCTCGGCCGATGACCACGTTGTCGCCGCCGATCCACTGCGTGTATTTGTCGCTATTGATATTTCGATCGAGCAGGATCACCGGGATCTTGGCGTCCATCGCCTTCTCGACGACGTTGGTGAGCCCGGCGCTCTCCTTTGGTGAGATCAAGATCACGTCCACCTCGCGCCGAATGTAGTTCTCGGTGTCCGCAACCTGCGTCTCAGTCCGGTCCTGCGCGTCGGCGAACAGCACATTCATGTCCGGATGCTTTGCCGCTTCGGCCTTGAGGTCCTTGTTGAACTGGACACGCCATGGCTCGAGCGTCGTCGCCTGGCTGAAGCCGACCGTCCACTTGGCGTCAGCAGCTCGCGCTCTGGGCGTCCAGCCAGCTGGCAACAGCAGCAATCCGCCGCCGACGGTCAGCGTGCTGCGCAACAATCCTCTGCGTGTCGTCATAGTCGTCAATCTCCCTGTGTCGTGTTGATTTGGAAGGTAGCCGGCGGCGATGATGCTGCCGCCCTCCGGGCCCGCACGCGCCGCCGCAGCGGTGCCAAAAGCTGGCCGAGATCACGTTCCTGGAGCAGCACGGTGACAACGATAATGACGCCCTTGAGCACGAGCTGGACGTTCGTCGTTATGTCGTGAAGTTCCAGAATATTGGTGAGCATTCCGAATATCAGGACGCCGACAAAGGTGCCGGCGAGCGTGCCACGGCCGCCCATAAGGCTGGTGCCGCCAATCACCACGGCTGCGATCGCGTCGAGCTCGAGGCCGGTGCCCGCGTCGGGCTTACCTTGCCGATATTGAGCGACGAACAGCACTGACGCGAGCGCCGAAAGCATTCCCGAGATGGCGTAGGTCGCGATCTTGACCGGGACCACCGCAATGCCGGACAGCCGTGTCGCCTCTTCGTTGCCGCCGAGGGCATACAGGTATCGCCCGAACACGCTGAACTTCAGCACTAGGCCGAATACTGCGAGCGCTCCAAGAAAGAACAGCCCGGGCACCGGCACCACGCCCCACAGCACTTGCCGGAGCAGATCCACATCAGGGGTTGAGTTGGTGCCGGAATAAACAGCGATGACCGCGCTGTCCTGCCCAGCCACGATCCGGGCGCCCCCGAGCAGCGTCACCATGGCGGCAAGCGTCACGATAAACGGCTGCAGTCGGCCCAGCACGATGACGGCCCCGTTTACAGCTCCGATCAGCAGCCCGACGCAGGGCACGGCAATAACCACACCCAGGACACCGAACTTACCGGTTGCTGTCGGCGCTAGCCAAAAGCCGAACCCGGCAGCCACTACCGTAGCGATCGCCATCGGAAGAACTGGAGAACCTGGCGAACCGTCGCGACGGGCGTTCGCGCGCACGAAAGAAGCCCCGCCCGCCACGACCACCAGCACCGTGAGAACCACCGCCGGCACCGCGATCGCGGCCCCGGCACTCCATCCCGGCGCTGTCAACAGCAGCGCCGCAATCACCGAACCAAATGCCAGAGTCGATCCGACGGAGAGGTCGATCCCACCAATTAGGATCACCATGGTCATGCCGACTGCGACCAGCCCGGTGATCGACACCTGCCGCAGAACGTCGGACAGGTTTCCGGTCGAGAGAAAAATGTTGTGGCCCTTGCCGGTGACTGGCGAGAATACGGAGCCGAACGCAAACAGCAGAGCCAGCCCCCAGTAAAGCTTGGTCCGACCTAGCAATCGCAACGCCATCATGCGGCAGCGGCCGTCATGGCACTCCCTCGAGGCGAGGCTAAGCGCATCACCGCCTCTTGGTCCGCCTCCGCTCGGGACAGCGTGCCCGTCATTCGCCCCTCACACATCACCACGATGCGATCCGACAGCAGCAGCAACTCGGGAAGCTCCGAGGTGACGACGACAATCGCCAGCCCGGCCTTAGCCAGCTGGAAAATCACGTCGTAGATCTCTTGCTTTGCCCCCACGTCGATGCCGCGGGTCGGCTCGTCGAGCAGCAGGATGCGCGGGTTGGTGGCCAGCCACTTGCCGAGCACAACCTTCTGCTGGTTGCCGCCCGAGAGCTGACCGACGTCCTGCGTGTCGGCGCGGCAGCGCACGCCGAGGCGAGCTACGCCGGCGCGCGACATCTCGGCTTCGCGCGCCCGCCTACGCAAGCCAAACAGACCCATCCGAGGGGTCGACGGCAACGTGAGGTTGTCGCGAATCGAGTTGGTCAGCAGCAGGCCGGTCGCCTTGCGATCTTCTGTGACGAGCGCCATTCCACTCGCGATCGCTTCACGCGGGCTGCCGATGACGACGCGATGACCATCCACGAACACCTCACCGGTTCGCTCGCCCCGAGCAGATCCAAACAGCGTCTCCAGGATCTCTGTCCGGCCAGCACCGAGCAGTCCTCCTATGCCGAGCACCTCACCACGCCGAACGTCGAAGGCGACTCCGTGCACCGCGTCGCGCAAGCCTCCGTGCACGCCCGGTACTCGCAGGCCGAGCCCACGCACGGAGAGTGCGACAGCTCCGTCGCCTGCGAGTCGGCTCGGCGGCGAGGCATCGAGCTCACGGCCAACCATGGCTGCAATCAGCGAGGCAGGGGTGAAACGATCGGCCGTGCCGGTTGCAGCCAGACGTCCGTCGCGCAGGACGGTGATGCGGTCGGCGAGCAACTCGACCTCGTCCATCCTGTGAGAGATGTAGACGACCGCGACACCAGCGGCGGCGATCTGAGAGATGACCTGAAACAGCCGGGCGCACTCGGGTTGCGACAGCGCCGAGGTCGGCTCATCCATCACCAGGATGCGGGCCTCCAGCGACAGCGCCTTGGCAATCTCAACCAGTTGACGCTCGCCCACCCGCAAGCCGCCAACCCGCGCAGCTGGATCGAGCGCCACGCCGAGCCGGGCTAGAATGCCGCGCCCGTTGTTCAGGAGGGCGGCCCGATCGATGATCAAGCCGGCAAAACGCGGCTCTCGGCCGAGGAAGATGTTTTCGGCAACGGTCATTTCAGGCACCAGGTTCAGCTCCTGGTGAATGATCGCGATCCCAGCCCGCTGCGCGTCGCGCACGGTCGCGAACTTCACCACCGCACCATCGAGAAGGACCGCACCGTCGTAGTCTGCCAGCACGCCGCTTAAAATGCGGACCAGGGTCGACTTGCCGGCCCCATTCTCACCCATCAGCGCGTGCACTTCACCAGCAAACAGATCCAGGCTGACGTCATGCAAAACGCGAACACCGACGAAGGACTTGCCGATCGCGCTAGCGGCAAGCAGCGGCTGTCTCATGACGACATCAGCCGTCGCTCGCATTCTGGCGCACGCTCCCATTGCTTCGATGCGTTCAGGCGCATTACTTATAGAAGACGATAGTGCCGCGGGTGCGCAGATTGCAATCATCTTCTTCGGTTCGACCCGAGGGCGTATGGTCAGGCGGTGCCGAGACCGAAAACCGTATCGATGCGCGCCACCAACGCATTGCTGAGCGATGCTGGGGCCGTCGGTGACATACTGCCGTCCGAGACAGCGCTGGCTTCTGCGCACAACGTGAGCCGGTCGGCGATGCGCGCGGCGCTCGCGCGATTGACGGAACTCGGTGTGCTCGAACGCGACAACCGTAAGTTTGTCTTTCGCCGGTTGCCCGTAACGAGTGACTGGTATGGCACAGTCGAGACTGAGAGCCGCGCCCACTTCGTGGAGCGTCGATTCATGGAGATGACGCTTGGCGGCGAGCTGCTACCGGGAACGCATCTTTCCGAGGCCGACTTCGCGCGACGGATCGGCGTCAGTACGGTCACCGTTAGGGAATTCCTGATCGGCTTCACTCGTTACGGCTTGATTGAGCGCGAAGCCCGCGGTGGCTGGCGGCTTTGCACATTCGATGCGGCGTTTGGTCGCGAGCTTGCCGGCTTTCGTCGACTGCTCGAACTGGACGCGATCCGGCAATTTTCGACGCTCGCTTCCAACGATCCCGCGTGGGCGCAGGTCGAAGCGTTTCGAGTTCAGCACCTGCAGACCGCGCGCAAGCATCGCGACGAGCCTCGGCTCTTCTCCGAGCTCGATCGCGAGTTCCATCGGTTCCTCATCGGCAGACTGCATAATCGCTTTGCCGAAGGGTTTTACGGCGTCGTGGCACTTGTGTTCCATTATCACTATCAGTGGGACAAGCGTGACGAGGCTACCCGCAACGCCGTCGCGCTGGAGGAGCATCAGACGATACTGGAGGCGCTCGCCCGTCGCGACGTTCAGGCGGCGGAGCATGCGCTCCAGCTTCATCTCGACTCCGCTCTCCGCACACTACTAGCAAGCTTGGCCGCTCCTGGTAACGACATCGTCCCGCATTCCACGGCGAGGATCGATGACGCCGCCGCCGCCTCCATTCGCGGGCGCATGCCGACCCCAACGTTGGACTCCGCTCGTCGACAAGGACGGGCTAGGTCAACCTAGACGTCACCGTTTGCAGCCCTCCACCCGATCGGCAATCCTCCACGCTGACGACACACTTTCCAGTAAGCGCAATGCGTAGTTACTGAGTCGTCCGCGCGAGCTTCCATTCCTGTGCCGACGTGCCATCCGAGTGATATTGGCTCACCTGGGTGCCTGGAGCGATTGATGACTCGGCCAAACCCCGCCGTCATACCCGCCGCGGTTGCCTGGATCATGTTCAAAGGCAAAATCGCACCATGGGATGGTTTGCAGCCGCTCGCGAGCGTCGCCATTAAGCGGAAGTCGCCTCAGCGCGTTGTTGGCCACCGTGGAGACCATCGCCCCGAACGCGTCGGTGGCGACGACCATCATGCGATCGACGCCGGCCCTGTCCGTGACGTCTGCCTCCACCGCAATGGCCCGATTGCCGAGCGAGGCGGCCAACGTTTCGGCAGCCGCGCGGCTATGGCGGTAATTGACGATGACATGTGCTCCCGCGCGGCCGCTCCATCCTAGCCACTCGATGGGACGGCCGAGGTAGGCCGTTCGCTCATCTCGCTACAGCGGGTCCGCCCCGCTCTGGCGCAGCGTGAGGTGTTCGCCGGCATGCAGAATGCGTGTCGCGTCGAGGAGGATCGTGCCGGCTTCTCGTTGGGATGGCACACCATCGACCGCGACATCGCCTCCGAGCCATGGAAGCGCGACCCTGGCAACCGCAAGCACGCCGCCCTTAACTGTGATGGTAACGGTTCGCCCGGCCAGCGCGACCTCGCCCCAGCCGCGGCCGGCCGACCAAAAAAAGGTCGCATCCCCCGACCGCGCCGGTCGGAACCCGATTTCATGGGTCCGGGCGTCAAAGCTCAAGCCGATGAAGGCGTTGAGCAGCGCGTAGCTAGATAGCGAGCGCGCGTAATAGCTGCCACATTCGATTTCGTTCCAGGGATTGCGATTCGAGCCGTCATACCGAGCCCGCGCCGCGCGTACGATGGTCAGCCCTTCGTCCACCAGCCCACGCAATATAAGATGCGAGGCCATCATATACTCTAGCCCGGTCCACACCTCTTCTGCGTAAGGTGCCGGAACTGCCGGAACCCGCGTCCCCTCGGGATAGGAGCAGAGCAGCAGCCCACCCTCGCCCTCATAGGCGTAGACTCGGCAAGGATTGAAATGGTTCCGCAGCGTCGGTCGGAAGTTCTCGCGGAAGATTGAAGCTAACGCCGTCCGCACCGCTGCTGGGTCAAGCAGGTCGCCGAGACCCGCGAGATCGGCGTGCCATTGGCCTAGGATCTGGTCAGTCAGGCAGCCACCGCCGATCTGATACTTGATTTCGCCGTGTTCATCCGACCAGTAGGCGTCGATGAAGCCTTGCGACAGGACGCCTGCGGCACGCCCTTCGTCGAACCCCTCGACAGTCGACCGGTCGCTGAGGTCGAGCTGCTGCGCATACCAGCGGCCATTAAACAGCTCGCGGTCCACGTAGGTGCCACCGCGCCGGGCCATTGCCCGCATCTCGTCGCCGAAATCACGGTCGCCCATGGCGTCGGCCATCGCCGCGCCGGCCTTGAGCGCTGCAAGGTACATGCTGGTCAACCAGGCGTTCGGCCCGAACAGCTCCATGTCGAGAGTGTGGTGCTGCCGACCCCATAGTACACCGGTTCGGTCGGGGTCCCAACGGTCCGGATTGTCGGTCGACCAAGCATATTCCAGTGCCCGGCGAACCCTTGGCCACTGGTCGCGCAGCCAGCGATCGTCGCCGGCAATCCGCCACTCGCGAAAGGTTTTGACAATCGCACCAAAATGGCCGTCCGCGCACGGACCGATCGCGTCGAAGCCGGAGCCGAGCGGGAGGCGCTGGCGGAACGTCAGGCCACCGTTCGGTAACTGATTGTAGGCAAACTCGGTCTCCCGCAGCGTCCGTTCCAGGGCGGGAAACAGGTATGGTAGCGCCTGTTGGTAGTTCCAGACGTGCGTGCAACTGCCCTCGCACGAACCCTCATGCTCATGCTGGCCCTCCCACCCCCACAACTCGCCCCCTTGCAGACGGATTACCGTGGCGCTGCGCAGCACAGCGAGAGTTCCCTGCACGGCATCAATGATCTCGGGTGGCAAATCAGAGCCAAAAAGCGAGTTGCGGAAGGCTTCAGTGCGTTTTTCGAGATCGTCCCAGCGGCGCAATGCTTCGCTGCCGCTAGATAGCGAGTGGGGCCACTGCGTCGCATAATAGTTCGTCCACGTCGGCACCGGACCTAGCGGAGGCGGGCTGCCGGGACCGGGGCGCCCGAACCAGGTCACGCTGCCAACCGGATAGCTCCAGGCGATGGCGAATTTCAACGCGCGTCGCTCGCCAGGGGCCACCTTGACGCGAACCCCGAGAGTGCCGTGCTCCGGCTGGCTGAACATGTTTCGACTGTCGCGCGGGCGGTCGTAGTGCCGCTGTGGCAACCGGCCGGGGCGGGCGAACTCACGCCAGTAAACGCTCAGGCTGTCGAACCATTGGCCTCGGAAATGGTAGTCGACATGATCGACATCGCTCGCATCGGTCAGGATCGCGAGATCGCCGCAGTGCTCGGGCGGACGGCCAGCGTCGGCCGAGGTTAAATGCAGTGCACTGACCCCGTCCTGCTGCACGAACCGGTGGACACCGCTGTCGCAGCCGAGATTACCTAAAGTGCCGGCGATCGTGTAGTCAACCATCTGGTCGGTGGTGTTTTCAACCTCGATCGTGAACATCGCGACCGGCATTGAGGAGTCGCGGTCCTCGTGCGGAATAAACGGGCTGAAGGCCCGAAGCGTCACGTTGGCGGGAAAGCGCTGGTCCGCGAAGGCGATTTCGGCCACCGGAAACCGTCCGGTGAAAACGGCGCCGGTGAAATGCGGCACGCCCGCCAGCGTGTCGCGATTGGCACCAAAGCCGAATCCGTCGAACTTTCGGGTGGCCGGCGAACCTGCGGGATTGCCGTCATACGGGCCGTGCAGCACGCGCGCGTCGAGCAACTTGCCGTGGCGTTCCGCCTTGATGGCGAAATTGGTGTAGCCGTTAAACTGATTGATGTCAGGCCGGTTTCGGATGCTCCAGTCAATGAGCCGCCCGTTGCCGCTGAGGGAAACGCTTCCGGTTCCGATGCCGCCGAGCGGAAATGCCACGTAGCGGCGCCGCTCGTCGCGGTAAACGAAGCGGTCTTGCGCGACCGATGCCTGAGTCATGCTGAGTCCTCGACTGCTCTGGGGCGTCCGGCCGTTAGGCACGCAGCCGGACCATGCGCCGGTATTCGGTTGGCGTTGTGCCAAGATACTGGCGGAACACCCGGGCGAAATACTGCGTGCTACAGAACCCGGCATGGCCCGCGATGTCGGTGATCGGCGCGTCGCTCTCGGTCAGGCGCTCGCAGCACTGCTTGATACGCAGCCGCTGGCGATAGTTCGCGGGTGAGATCCCGACCTCCTTGCGAAACACCGAGTGCAGCCGGCTGCGGCTGTAGCCCAGCATGTTGGCGACATCTTCGACGTGCAGGGTCTCCGTGAGCTTGGCCTGAATAAGACGCTCGCTGCGGCGGACGATCTCGCTCCTGCACGACAACGCCATGCCGGAACTGCACAGCGTCCAGAACTCGACAACTGCGCTGTAGAGACGAGCTTTGACGTCTGCCATGCGCAGCGTGTCGCCGATCAGCAACCGTTTGTCCTTCAGCACCAAGCCAAGCTCGCGGAGCCTGCGGGTAAGCTCCCCGGGAACGGCGACCGGGCATTCGGCAAACTGCGACACCCTGTAGAACTCGGCCAGTTCCCGCTCGGACAGCGCGCCCTCCCACCGCGCGGCGGCATCGAGGGGTGCGAACAAAATCCAGAACGAGCGCGAAGGTGGATAAATTCCATTGACGATGCGATGCGGCAGGCCACCCGGGAACGCGATCCCCTGGCCGCCGCTGACCTGCGCCAGCCGACTGTCCGCAAGTTCCCAGCAGGCTTGGCCTTCCAGCATGAAGACCACCTCGGTGCCCCGGTGCTGCTGCCAGCTATCCCCGGTCAGCACCGCTTGCCGAAAGCGAACCTCGCCAAACAAATCGATGGCGCCCAGCCCGAAGTCCCGACCGCTGAACTGCATGCCGACGTCGAGCAGCTGTGAACCAAGCATCCATTCCTCCTCAAGCGTCACGCGTCATCGGCTTCGATCAAGTCTCATTCACACCGACGCTATCCTTTCAGGCCGGACATCGTGATGCCCTCGACAATAAAGCGCTGCGCCACCAGGAAGACCAGGAATAGCGGCAGGATGGCCATCGTAGTGGCGGCCATCACAACCGACAGGCTGCCCTCTCCGGCGACGCCCTGCAGCGCCAGGATGCCGACCGGCAGGGTCATGCTGGTCCACGTCTTGATCAGCACGAACGGCGTCAGGAAATTATTCCAGCTCGCGGTGAAGGTGATGATGCCGAGTGTCGCCATCGGCGGTCCGAGTTGAGGCAGCGATATTCGCAGGAAGATGGTCCAGTATCCGGCGCCGTCCATCAGCGCGGCCTCCTCCAATTCGCGCGACTGGCCCACCATGAACTGCCGCATCATGTAGATTCCGAGCGAGGACACCATCCCGGTCAGCACCAGCGCCCAGATAGTGTCGAGCAGGTGGGTAGTGGCCAGTCCGAAGTAGATCGGGATGAGCACCAGAGATGGCGGCACCATCAGGCCAACCAGCATCATCGGAAACAGCAGTTCGCGCCCGGCGAAGCGCAGTCGCGCAAATGCGAACGCCGCCATCGCGCAGCTGAGTAGCACGCCGGCTGTGGTCACCGTGGCGACGACCAAGCTGTTGACATACATGCGTATGAACGGCACCCCGGATTCGAACACGTGCTGGTAGGACGAGAAGTCTAGACGGTCCGGAACGATGCTGGGCGGCAGGGTGTAGGCTTCGCCGGGTGGCCGGAACGACGCCGCGACCATCCACAGGAAGGGTAGCACCATGGCGACGGCGCCCAACGCCAAGACCGCCATCACTGGGGCGTTGCGCCAGTGGATGACGCGAGTCGCCGAGAGCAGGCGGTAAGCTACCGTCTCGGACATAGCCGCGCCCCGCGATGACCCAGGCTACGCATAGACCCTGCCTCGCAGCAGCCGGTATTGCAGCCAGCCGACCAACGCCACGATAGCCAGAAGGCTGAACGCGGTCGCGGCCCCGGATCCCATGTCCTGCGCATCGAAGCTCTGCTCATACATGTACATGACGGTGCTGCGGGTAGCATCCCCCGGACCGCCGGATGTCAGGATCTTCATTGAATCGAAAGCCTGTAGGCCGGTGATTGTAGCGTAGCTGATGCAGAACAGGATCACCGGCGAAATCAGCGGTGCCTTCACGTTCCAGAAAATCTGCGTTGGCGAGGCGCCATCGAGGCTGGCTGCCTCGATAACTTCGCGCGGGACGGCCTGCAAAGCCGCCAGCATAATTATCATGAAGAAGCCGTTATACTTCCAGACGTCCATCAGGGCCACGGACAGCAGCGCCACATGGCTGTCGGTCAGCCAGCCTACGCCCGGCAGCCCGAGTTCCCGCAGATAATAGTTGAAGACACCGAGATCGGTCGAATACAGGAACTTCCAGACAAACGAGACAAAGGCGGGTGCGACGAGAACCGGAAGAAAGTACGCCAGCCGCATGGCATACAGAAATGGCCGGGAGATCTGCCGGTCGAGCAGAACCGCCAGCAGCAGACCGAGACCGACATTGCCCGTCTCGGCGATGAAGACGAACAGAAAAGTGTTGCCAAGCGTCTTCCAGAACCGCGGATCGGTGAAGACATAGGTGAAGTTGTCCAACCCCACCCAGCTCCAACTACCTGCGGCCATGTCGACGCTGCTCAGGGCGAAGATCAGCGTGCCGAAGGCGGGGATGATGACGAAGCCGAGATGGAGCGCGAAGGCGGGAAGCGCGAAAAGATATCCAGCGCGCGCTTCATGGTTGCGCCAATTTACGCGTCGCGGGGCAGTTCGGGCTGCCGTCTGTGGCGGCAGCCCGAACATCTCCAAAGCGGAAGGCTCGTTCAGCTTCAATGCACTCGGCTCATGGAGCGCGACAGCTCGCGATCAAGACCAGCGATCGTGCTTGCGAGGTCGGCATTGTCCGTCATGTAGCTCTCGACGTGTCGCATGAAGATGTTCTCGACCTCGGCGAAGTTCGGCGGTGCCTGCACCGGCTTGGCGATCGCGGCCGAGGCGTAGTAAAGTTTGCCGCTTGACGGGATCGCCTCATACTGAGGCGTGGTCGCCGCAGTGCGTAGCGTGGGAATCGAGCGCATCAGCTTGGCCTGTTCACCTTGGAACTGTGGGCCGGCAATCTCCTTGACGAACTCCCACGCTAGGTCAGGGTTTTTCGAAGCGCGCGTGATACCGTTGCCGCCCACGCCGAACACGGTTCCGCTTGTTGCGTTCTGCGGTGGGTATTGGATGTCGAATGCTCCCGGCTCGGCCTTCAGCAGGTCCGGGATCACCCAGTGACCGGCACTGAACATTGCCACTTGCTTCGCGGCAAATTCCGCCGAGCCGATGTCGTCGTGCGCGAAGGCGGGCGCGACCTTGTAGGTGTGAATGAGATCGTGCAAGAACTGCAAGCTCTCCGCGATCTTCGGGTCGCTGATATTCGAATGCGTAAGGTCTGAGCTCAGCTTGTCGGTGGCGTTGGTGATCAGCCACGGCTCGATGGCAAAATTGCTGCCGGGGACAAAATAACCATATTGGGTCACATTGCCGCTGGCGTCGCGCCGTGTCAGTTTCTGCGCGTCAGCCAGGAAATCCTTCCAGGTCCAGTCCGGTCCAGGCGGCGGTAATCCGGCCGCCTTAAACATATCCTTGTTGTAGTAGATGACAATGTTGTTCCAGTCGTTCGGAAAGAAATACAGCTTGCCCTTCCAGCGCAGTCCATCGATCAGATGCGGATCCACCCCGTGCACGAGCGCTTGCGCTGAAGGATCCTGATCAATGAGCGGTTGCAAGTCGATCATAAGTTGCTTGCCCGCCAAGGTCGAAATGCCCTCGATTGGCATA
Source organism: uncultured Alphaproteobacteria bacterium (assembly GCA_963756975.1). Taxonomy (GTDB): domain Bacteria; phylum Pseudomonadota; class Alphaproteobacteria; order Acetobacterales; family Acetobacteraceae; genus CAVRQM01. Next base: position 2,293,364 of record CAVWPS010000002.1, read on the forward strand.
TTGACGATATCGGGTGCGTCGCCAGCCGCGACCATGTTGACAAACTGGTTGATGTAGCCGCCCCACGGTACAGGATTGCCGTACTGCACCTGAACGTCGACATGTGGGAATCGGTGCTTGAACCGGTCGATCGCGTGATTGGTCATCGTGATGTCGGCATCACTGCTCCAGCGCAATATTTTCAACGTCGCCACAATGTCGAGCGGCGGTGCCGCGGCGGCCGGTAGAGCCAGAGCGACCGCGAGCAGTAGACCGAACAAATAGGCTATCTTCATGGACGTCCTCCTGGGCGGCGGCCCTAAACGGGCTCTACCGGTGTTTCATCCGCATAGTCAGAGCGTGTCGACGTCGGGTAGCCCCTCCAGCGAGATCGCGTCCGATATTACAGTCATTCGGTCGCCGGCAGTGAGCGCAAGCGGGGATGGGAAGCGGGCCGTAGCTCCCTCCGTCAAGACGTCCACCGTGCGGCCGTTAAGCGACCCTCGCACGCGTGCCGAGGACGGCATTGGCAGACCGAGCTTCCGCAACTCAAGGCTGCCGTGATGGACGACAAGGTCGGCCTGCCCGCATGTAAGAAGGATTTCGCCCCAGGCTTCGCCGACCGACCAGAATGAGCGGAATGTCTCGCCGTCGCGGACCTTGGGGGCGAAGCCGATCTCACCCTGCACGAGGTCGAAGGTGAAGCCGCTCAACACCAGCAACCCGGCATAGCTCGCCATCGATCGGGCATAGTTGCTGCCGCACTCGATCTCATTCCAAGGATTGCGCCGGCTGCCATCGTAGCGGTTGCGTACCGCCCTGAATACCGCGACACCTTCGCGCACCATGCCATACTGCATTAGCGCGGACCCGAAGGCATACTCGTAGCCGTGCATCGTCTCCTGGGCATACGGAATGGGCACCGCCGGCCGGCGGATACCGGGCGGCCAAGCGCAGATGATGGTTCCCGCTTCACCCTCAATCGCGAACACGCGGCATGGGTTGCCGATCTCACCGAGGTTCTCGAAATAATTGTGCTGCAGGATGGAGCGTAGCGCGGTCGACGTCTTGATCGGGTCGAACAGGTCGCCGAGCCGGTACAGGTTGGCATGCCACTGAGCCAGAACCTGATCGATGATGCAACCGCCGCCGATCTGGTATTTGAGCTCGCCGTGCTCGTCATCCCAGTAGAGATCGTATACCGATCCCTTTACGATCCGGGAGGCACGGCTGCGCGTAAATGGCGCGAGGACGGACCGGTCGGACAAATCGATCCGCTGAGAAAAGTAGCGGCCGTTGAACAGGTTGCCATCTACCCAATCGCGGCCCCGTTCATAAATCTCCTCAAAACGCGAGGCCGCTTCGTCATCACCCAGGTGCCCGGCGATCTCGGCTCCCGCTTTTAGGGCGCCGAGGTAAAACCCGCACAGCCAGGAACTCGGACCGAACAGCTCCATGTCGAGAGTGTGATGCTGGCGGCCCCACAGGACGCCGGTCTGGTCCGGATCCCATCGGTCGAGATTGTTGGGGTGCCAGGCATACTCAATTGACGCCTTCACCGCCGGCCAGCGCTCGCGCAGCCACTCGGTATCGCCACTAATTTTCCAGTCTCGATACGTTTTCATCACGCCGCCGAACTGCCCGTCCGCGCAGGGCCGCTCGTCGGACGTGCCGATGCCGAGCGGTAACTGCAAGCGGAACGCCATGCCGCCGATCGGATCCTGATTGTAGCGGAAATCGGCGTCGCGCATCGACCGCTCGAGCCGGGGGAACAGGAAGGGCAGCGCCTGTTGGTAGTTCCAGACATGCGTGCAACTGCCCTCGCAGCTTCCGGCATTTGGATGGCAGCCCTCCCAGCCGTAGAACGTTCCGTCCTGCAACCGCAGCACAGTAGAGCTTTTTAAAATGCTTACATTCGCAGCGACAGCATCCAGCACGCTGTGAGGCAAGGTCGATCGATAGAGTGCGTCGCGGAACAGCGCCGTGCCGCTGTATAGCCGATCCCACTCCGCCAGCGCATGGGACGCGACAGCTTGCGCGCTTGGCCACTGGGTAGCGTAAAAGTTGCGCCAGGTGCACGCAACGTCGTTCGCCGCTTCAAGCAAACCGTTGTTGGTTGCCCAATACTTGCGACAGTTGGGATTATACCAGGCGATCGCAAATCGTGCCGAGACCTCCCCAAAAGCCGATGCGGGCAGCGAGACCGCAATCAGTGCGTGGTCGGCGGCCGCTTCCGACGGTTCCGGGTAGCGCCGGTCCGCGAATGGACCGGGCTTGCGCAGTTCGCTCCAATAGACCTCCAAGGAGTCGAACCAATTGCCACGAAACCACGCGTGCTGACAGCTAGCGCCGGTCGCATTGGTGCCGAATGCCAGCGCGCCGTAATCTGTAGACGCCGTGTTCGCTGTCTCGGAGGCGAACACCAACAGCGTGTGGCCGTCCGCCTGTTCCAACGTCGGCGCGAAAGATGGCAGATATGGATTCTGCATTACTTGCACGAGAGTGAAGACGGTCGGCGTCTCGCTGGTGCTACGCACCTTAATCTCGAACATGGCGACGGGCAGTCCCGAGTTCGCGCTCCTCCATCGGCACCAGCGGATTGAATGCCAGAATTTCAATTTCACCGGGGAAGTGTGGATCGCGGAGGACCAGCCGCGCCGTGGGGAAGGTTCCCTCGAACTGGCAGGATGCAAAATGCGGCAGGCCGGCCAGCGATTCTCGGCGCGCCCCGAAACCGAAATTGCGGAACGGGGCCGCGGTGTGGTCGCCTATGAGGCTGCCTTGATAAGGGCCGTTGAGGATGCGCGCGTCGACCACCGCCCCGTCGCGTTCGGCCCGAATGGCAAAATGGGAACACCCGTTGGTGCTGCCCTTATCCGGACGATTGAAGATCTCCCAGTCGATCAGACGTCCGGCCCCGGACAGTCCGATTGAGCCGGTGCCGATGCCGCCGAGCGGAAAGGAGATTTCGCGCGTGCGCTCGTGTTCGTAGGTGAACCGACTCATCGGTGGGACTGCCTCCGTATCGATGGGGAGACCCTAGCAGTCACCCTTGGACGCCGCGTCCACGAATGTGCAGGCGACAACCGTGCACGTTCGTCGGGACATCGCGGCCTGGGCGCCTCCTAAGTTGGACCTGTAAGTCGATCGGGAACGCACGGATCCGCGTGCCAGCCGCCTGCTCGACGGCTTAGGCAACATGCAGCTTGGTGTCGGAGTAAGCCTGCTTGCCGCGCCAGGGTCGGCCGTCCAATTCAGGTCGGATAGGACCTGGGCCGGGTTCGCGGAGCCAGGAAGTCCTTGCTTATTCGGCATGGAAAAGGGCTTCTATCTGTTGCGCCGCAACGTCCAATGGCAGTCGCCTGGACACTCCACTTCGCTTTCGGGCGATTGCCCGTTCTCTACCATCCTCGCCTCTTCAGATTCGGTGCGCTCCTCGCCGGCGCCATTATTCATGGCCCGAGCGGCGTCCTGGTGTCCGCACACTGCGGCTAGGTCGTTCCGGGCGGCGCATGGCACGGGCACGCCATGTGACGAGGAGGCAGTTGGCAGAAACCGGGCAACGCACATTCGGCTTGGCTTCAGCCCCGAACGGAGTGATGTGGGTGCTGTCGCCCCGCTTTGGGGCTCGCCCTGGTAGCGGCTTCGGATCGTCGGGCCGCATACCGGAGCCGGTCCATGCCCAAATCAAAGCCTCTGTCGTCCACAGCTCAAGCCGTGCTGGAAGCCGCCGCCCAGCGTGACGATCGGCACGCGTTCCCGCCCGATCGCCTTCCCGCAGCAGCCAAGCGCGCGGTCGGGCAGTCGCTCATCAAAGCCGGCCTGCTCGAAGAAATCGCGGCCGAAGAGGCAGGACCAGCTTGGCGTGTGTTGCCGGATGGCGAGCGCTTCGCGTTGCGCGCAACGGAGGCCGGGCTCGCAGCGGTCGGTGTCGAGCCGACCCGCATGCCGGAGATCCGCGTCGACGACGCAGGCGAGGCGGCGCCGGCCTCATCCAACCAGGATGGGCCTACCGACGAACCCACGGCTGCTGAAGCGAAACAGGCCGCTCAGCCGACGCCGCGCTCCGCCCGTCTGGGGCTGCGATCCGTGGCGGAGGCCGTGATCGGCGCTTGGGATGATCCGGTGCAGGAGCGGTCCAGCGTGGCCGAAGCGGTCGAGGCGTTGCGGGCGGCACTGGCTGGCCCGAAGCGTGCGCCGACACGCCTGCAACCCGAGATCCCCCGCCAACCGCGCGCCGACACCAAGCGTGCCGCGGTGCTGGCCCTGCTGGGTCGCCCGGGCGGCGCGACCGTCGCGCAGGTGGCCGAGGCGACCGGATGGGCCACCCACACCGTGCGCGGCTTCTTCGCCGGCCTGAAGAAGGCGGGCGTGCCGGTCGAGGTGCTGGAGCGGGTCAAGCAGGTCGGTCCGGGTAATCAGGGCACCAAGGGCAGCTACACGGTCTACCGGGTTGCGGGGGCGGCGTGATGCAGTCCGTCAGTGCGTCCGCGTGGTCGGCCATCGCCCACGGTCGGATGTGGGTCGTGATCGCCGATGGGCACGCGCACCTCTGCATGGCCGACGGTTCCGGCGACGTGGCCGGGATTACGCTGGACGCGATCACGACAGGCCTCGTTCGGCGTTCCCTGGCCGCCCTGGATCGGTCGACCCCAGGGCGGGTGGCGTTCCCGTTCGGCGAGGCTGATCACCCGCACGTCGACCGCGTGACCGCGTCCTGAACCTCCATTCGTGTTGGCCCGTTCACCAACCGGTCGGCGCGCTGCTGGCGGGTGTCGAGGCGCGCAGGGCGGTGCCCAGGGGGACCGAGGCCGATACGGCCGTCGGCGGCCCCGTGCGGGCTCTATTCGGCCGCCTGCGCAAACGCCGCCGGCAGGCAGAGGCAGCGAACGTGCGCGGCGCACCGCAATCAGAGGATCGTTAGGTTCCGGGTCGCAAGGTCGCGTCAGAGGTCCAAGGCGTCCCACGGCGAGGGGCGTTCGTCGCTCAGACCGAAGGCGCGGACCCGGTGGCGCTCGGCCGGGGTGAGTGCCAGTTTGCTGGCGAGCTTCAGTGCGATTTCCGTCTGTTTTTCGAGCACATACATGTATGGGCTCACGATGGGCAGGCCGGTTTTCGGCGCTTTGACCACCATTCCGGTCGTCTTGATCATGTCGTCCGCTTGATCGGCAAAGGCGAGGGCCATGCAGAGCCGGGCCAACATCGGCGCGTCGGCCGGGGTGAGGTGGCCGGGTGCGACGTTGGCCAGATACATGGCCCAGTAGCCACGAGCGCGGTCGTTCCGCGCCACCGGCTGCGGGCAGAGCATCTCGCCCGCTAAGGGCGGCGGCACCAGGGTGGCAAAGCTCCGCTTTCCGGGGTTCGCCGTTGCGACCTTGGCCTCGACTGGCTTGGGCTTGCGACCGCGCTGCGCCACTATGCGGCCGCCGCCGGAAGCGCGACGCCCCGCTTCAAGGCCGCCTGGCCAAAACCGCGCCGGTCGCCTCGAGTATCGCGACGCCGCCGGTAAAAGCCTGCCAGCGGCCCACCGCGACATCGACGTAAGCCGGCAACAACTCGACGCCGCAACAAGCGCGGCCGGACATCTGCGCGGCGATGAATGTCGATCCAGACCCGCAGGACGGCTCGTAGATCGCGTCGCCGGAGGCGCTGTTGACCAGCATCGGCCACCGCATGCACTCGCCCGGCTTCTGCGTGCCATGCACGGCCTCCACTTCGGACCGGCCGGCGATCTGCCACGGCGCCATCATTCCGCTCCATCCGGACGTTGCATCCACGCGCGGCTGATCACGACAACGTCTCCACCTCATCAATCATGCGATCCACCTCGTTAAGGGGCGAATGCTGCGGCCCGGGTAATCCAATGCCGGACACTGGCCGACTGACACCCGGTTCAGCTTCGTCCAACCCAAGCCCACCAACTGCCACGAGCGCCGGGCACAGTTTAGAATCGTGGCCGACGTCCGCAACGAACGCTCCACCATCGATTGCCGCACCAGTATATCCTAAAGCCAACGCCGGTACAAGCGCTATCGAGCGGTCCCATCTCGATACCTCCGTCCTTGCACCAATTCGCGTATCCTACCCCGCCGCCGCGATTGTCGGCTCGGTGAAAGGCATGCGTGAAGCGTTCCAGGTCAGGCGGGCCGCGATCGGCGTCGTCGGCGAGGCCGAGGCGGTCGATGATCTCGGTCTTCTGGGACAGCCTCATCCGAAGGAAGCGGAGCATCGGTGACCGCGATATCGACGAGTCAGCTGCACTCTCCCCGACTTTAATTTTGCACAACTGACCTCGTCGGGCGAACTCGTAAGCCGTTGATATTGCTGTTTACCCCGAAATTCTAATTCGCGGCCGAAAAAATTCGAGGGGGGGACGGTCCATAGTGCGAATGGATTTATAATTATGACCCCCCCGGGGGTCAGTGGTTGCGCATTATTCGCACACTCTCTGACTTTTATTCCGTCGAGGGTGTTAGGCCTGTTCCCAAAACGAAGCTTACGGGGGTGGCGCACGCGACAACAGGTACAGATTTGACCACAGCGTAGTGTAGCGAAAACAAAGGTAGCCTCGCTCAAAGCGAGCGCTCGTTCCGCTTCATCAATGCCCTTCAAACGCAAATATTGCAGCTCTGCAAAGCGAAGTGAGTAAAGTCAGCGAAGTGGTTCAGCCGTCACGTGTCCGCAAAAGATCAAGCTTCGGGGCTGTCAGAATGACGGCGTTTCGGACTGTCAGAGCGCTGAAACATTTCGCTCACTTCGCCACTTCGCCTTATGATCGCCACAGGAACTATACGTCGAATGGTTCCTAGCTCCCGAACTCCGTTTCACCGATCATCAACCTGCCGCATCTGGGGAACTGTGCACGCTGCTCGCCGCCGGCTTAGTGCGGCTTCGGCGCCGCACGACGGAGGCCTTCGCCCGCGACGCCGCCCGGCTTGGCCCTGACGGAGAGACTTCCCTTCACTTCACCGCCCACCAGAGCGGTCATGCCGACGACCTTCGTCGGAGACACGCATGAAGACCTCGACCGCCGCGACCATGCCCGCTGCGCCGCCATTGCCCGCCATCCCGCCCGCCGACGTGCTCCGCCGCCTCGCCGCGCTGAAGGCCACGCCCACGGCCGACCTGAAGCAGCAGTGGCGCGAGCTGTTCGGCAAGGAGCCGCCCGCCGTTCAGCCGGCCCTACCTGGAGAGCCGGCTGCCTACCGGATCCAGGAGCTGGCCTATGGCGGCCTGAAGCCGGAGACCGTGGCGCGGCTGGAGGCGCTGGGTGAGCGGCTCGACGGCGGCAACGTGGTGCTGCGCCGCATCCGCGCCGACGACCGGCCGATCGCCGGGACGCGGCTGGTCCGGGAGTGGCACGGGCGTCGAGCACGCCGTGACGGTGCTGCCGACGGGTTCGAATAGGAGGGCCGGCCATACCAGTCGCTCTCCGCCATCGCCCGCGCCATCACCGGCACGCGATGGAACGGCTGGATGTTCTTCGGCCTGCAAGCAGCGAGGCGGCGCATGAGCCGGCGCACGCTCGCCACGAAGCCGGCATGCCGGCGCCCGATCCGCAAAGCTCCGCTGCGCGATCTACACCCGCAAGAGCACCGAGGAGGGCCTCGACCGGGAGTTCAACACCCTCGACGCCCAGCGCGATGCCTGCGAGGCCTACATCGCCAGCCAGCGCGCCGAGGGCTGGGTGCTGCTGCCGACCGCTACGACGATGGCGGGTTCTCCGGCGGCAACACTGGAGCGTCCGGCGCTGCGCCGGCTGCTGGCCGATATCGAGCGGGGCCGGGTCGATGTCGTGGTGGTCTACAAGATCGACCGGCTCAGCCGCTCGCTGATGGACTTCGCCAAGCTGGTCGAGGTGTTCGACGCGCACGGGGTCACGTTCGTCTCGGTGACGCAGTCGTTCAACACGACGACCGCATGGGCCGGCTGACGCTCAACATCCTGTTTCGCTTCGCGCAGTTCGAGCGCGAGGTGATCGGCGAGCGCATCCGCGACAAGTTCGCCGCCTCGCGGGCGCGCGGCATGTGGATGGGCGGCAAGGTGCCGCTCGGCTACGACGTGCGCGACCGCAAGCTGGTGGTCAACGAGGCCGAGGCCGCGACGGTGCGCCGGGTGTTCGAGGGCTTCGCCGAGCTCGGCTCGGCGACGACGCTGGCGCGAGCGCTGCGGGCCGAGGGCGTGACCAGCAAGACGGCAAGCCGATCGACAAGGGCGACGTCTACAAGCTGCTGCAACAACCGGACCTACGTCGGCGAGGCGGTGCACAAGGGGCAGGTCTATCCCGGGCGAGCACCAGGCCATCGTCTCGCGCGCGCTGTGGGACCAGGTGCATGCGATCCTGGGCGAGAGCCCGCGGGCCCGCGGCCAACCGGAACCGGAGCCAGACCCCGGCGCTGCTGAAGGGGCTGATCTTCGGGGTGGACGGGCGGGCGCTGTCGCCGACCCACACGCGGCGGCGCGGGCGGCTCTATCGCTACTACGTGGCCAGCGGTGCTGAAGGGCAGGGCGCGAGGCCGGCACGATCGTGCGCCGGGTGTCGGCGGCCGAGATCGAGGCGGCCGTGGTGGACCAGGTCCGGGCGCTGCTGCGGCAGCCGGAGATCATCGTCGGCACCTGGCTGGCGGCGCGCGGCGAGCTGCCCGGACCTCACCGAGGGCGAGGTGCGGCGACGCGCTGAGCGGCTGGAGCCGCTCTGGGACGAGCTGTTCCCGGCCGAGCAGGCCCGCATCGTGCGGCTGCTGGTCGAGCGGGTGGAGGTCGGACCGGACGGCGCCGACATCCGGCTGCGGGTGGAGGGGCTGGCGAGCCTGATGCGCGATCTGAGAGCGACGACGACGGCCGCATCGAGGCAGCGGCGTGAGCGGGGCAGGGCCGGTGCCGGCGAGACGCCAGGCATCTGACCGTCCGGGTGCCGCTCGCCATCCGGCGCCGGCCTGGACGCAAGACGATGGTCTCGCCTGACGGGCGAGACGTTGGCGCCCGCACTGGTGCGAACGCGGGCGGATCCGGCGCTGGTGAAGGCGCTGGCGCGGGCGTTCCGCTGGCAGCGGCTGCTGGACGAGGGGCGGTATGCCTCGATCAGCGAGCTTGCCGCGGCGGAGAAGATCGAGCGGGGGTATCTGGGCAGGGTGCTGCAGCTGACGCTGCTCGCGCCGGACATCGTCGAGGCGATCGTCGACGGGCGGCAGGGCGCGGAC